>NZ_CP069242.1:4800000-7180276 GCF_018343855.1 Rhodococcus sp. USK13
CGCCGTCGACCTCGTCGACCAACGCGAGAAGGGACTCGACGGGCGCACCCACGACTGCGCGTTCCACGACATCCTTGGCCCCGGTGGCGTGGGCGCGCTCCTTCGCGGTACGCAGGATCTCGTATGTGGGCGCGGAACCGGTGATCTGGTAGGCCTCGTCGCCCAGCGCATCAGCCGCATGGCCGACGTCCTTGGGATCAGCCGGGTAGTACGCACACGCGATGATCAGCTTGGCGCCGGCGTCCCCCGCAATGGCAGCAGCCTTCTCGACGGCCCGAAATGACGACTCGGAGCCATCGGTTCCGACGACAACGGTCCGGTAGGCGCTCATTCATTCCTCCATGTCTGGGGTGGTCACTTGGCCGGGGCCCCGCACACGTCGTGTCCGGACCCAGCGGCCACTGCGCTGACCCTAGCGGTATCGGTGCGTGGATAGGGGTATTTGCAGCACAAGCCACAACGCACCGCCCCCCTGCGTGATCAGTCACATTGCCGCGCTGTCCGCGTCTGTGACTTCCCCCGACGAGAAATCAACTCGCGGTGCGGACCTTCGGACCGAACACTCCTGCGGGGAATACCCCGGCGGCCACGACGGTGTCGCGCCACGGCGTCGCGAGCTCGACCACGCGTGCCACCCCGTCTTCACCGAGCGCCGCCCACGGTGTGACCGCAATATCGTCGGTGAGGTCCTCGATCAGATTGCGCAGGTCGCTGCCGTCCGCGGTGAGTTCACCGCGAGCGTCCAGCAACTCCCGATCTCGAAGGCTGTCGCAGGCGGCGTTCCACTGCTCCTCGCTCCACCCGCGACGGGTCAGCGCGAACTTTTTCTGGAACCCGCGGCCCGTCGCGGTATGGGTGATCAGCGCCTCGAGCCCGCTCAGACCGGCGGTCTGCAACGCAGCGGTATGCCCGTCGCCGCGATACTCGCGCAACACTGTCAGGGCATGCCAAAAGCTGAGATGCGGCGCCGACGGCCACTCCAACGCCGCGTAACCGGCGTAGAGCGGCCTGCCTTCGACCCCGGGGATGCCCCGCGCCGCGGTCGACAACAGGTCGGCCGCCTCCGCCATCTCCGGTGACGCGATGACGGACTCCCCCAGCAGGCGGACATACGCCTCACCGACCGCACGGTAGCGAGCCTCGACGATGGCGTGCGGCGCAGCCAGATCCCACGCCCGCGGGATCACCGCGGCGACGGCGTCGGGGCTGAAATTGAAGAAAGCGGCGGTGACGACCCCTGCATTCACCGCACCCATGGGAGCCGCCCGACCGGCGAAGTAGCCCATCCGGCCCGGCTCCAACCCCACCTCGGCCAGTCGTTCCCCGACCTCGGGTACGAAATAGCTCAGGGAATGAAGCAACTCCAACGATCGAGCGGCTCGACCGGCGCTCTGTGCATCCATGAGTCAGACGGTACTGCCTCGGCTACTTCAGGCCCGCGGCGTCCATCCCACGCAACTCCTTCTTCAAGTCCGCGATCTCGTCGCGTAACCGTCCGGCAAGCTCGAATTGGAGGTCGCGTGCAGCGTTCATCATCTGATCCGTCAACTGCTTGACCAGGTCGGCCAGCTCGGCCCTCGGCATCGACTTGGTATCGCGGCCTTCGTAGACGCCCGCACTGACCGCGCGGCCGGCTTCACCCTGGGCGCGGCGACCGCGCGAGGCGTTGCGTCCGGAACCACCCACGTCGACGCCGGCAGCGGTGTCCTCGGCCTCCTCGTACACCTGATCGAGGATGTCTGCGATCTTCTTGCGCAGCGGCTGCGGATCGACGCCCATCTTCTTGTTGTAGGCGATCTGCTTCTCGCGGCGCCGCTCGGTCTCCTCGATGGCGTGCTGCATCGAGTCGGTGATCTTGTCGGCATACATGTGGACCTGACCGGACACGTTGCGAGCTGCGCGACCGATCGTCTGAATCAGACTCGTCGAGCTGCGCAGGAAGCCCTCCTTGTCGGCGTCGAGGATCGCCACCAAGGACACCTCCGGCAGGTCGAGTCCCTCACGCAGAAGGTTGATACCGACGAGCACGTCGTACTCACCGAGCCGTAACTGGCGGAGGAGTTCGACGCGACGCAGCGTGTCGATGTCCGAGTGCAGGTACCGGACCCGGATACCGAGCTCGAGCAGGTAGTCGGTGAGGTCTTCCGACATCTTCTTCGTCAATGTCGTGACGAGCACCCGCTCGTCGCGGTCGGCCCGCTCCCGGATCTCGTGAACGAGGTCGTCGATCTGCCCCTTGGTCGGCTTCACCACCACCTCCGGGTCGACCAGACCGGTGGGACGGATCACCTGCTCGACGAACTCACCGCCGGCCTGGCCCAGCTCGTACTTACCGGGTGTCGCCGACAGGTAGACCGTTTGCCCGATGCGCTGCGTGAATTCTTCCCACGTGAGCGGTCGGTTGTCGGTAGCCGAGGGGAGCCGGAATCCGAACTCGACGAGATTCCGTTTCCGGGACATGTCACCCTCGTACATCGCTCCGATCTGCGGCACGGTGACGTGCGACTCGTCGATGACGAGCAGGAAGTCCTCGGGAAAATAGTCGATGAGCGTGGCAGGAGCGGTACCGGGACCGCGTCCGTCGATGTGCCGCGAGTAGTTCTCGATTCCGGAGCAGAATCCGACCTGCTTGATCATCTCGAGGTCGTACTGGGTGCGCATCCGCAACCGTTGCGCCTCGAGCAACTTTCCCCGGTTCTCGAGGTCGGCGAGGCGTTCCTCGAGTTCGGCTTCGATGTCCTTGACCGCCCGCTCCATCCGTTCGGGACCCGCAACGTAGTGGGTTGCCGGGAAGATGCGCACGGAGTCGACCTGACGGACGACGTCGCCGGTCAGCGGATGCAGGTAGTACAGCGCTTCGATCTCGTCACCGAAGAATTCGATGCGGACGGCCAACTCCTCGTACGACGGAATGATCTCGACGGTGTCACCCCTGACCCGGAAGGAACCGCGGGTGAACGCCAGGTCGTTACGCGTGTACTGAACATCGACGAGAAGCCGGAGGAGCGCGTCGCGCGGGACCTCGACACCTACTTCGAGTTGCACCGACCGGTCGAGGTACGACTGCGGAGTGCCCAGGCCGTAGATGCACGACACCGAAGCCACGACCACCACGTCTCGACGGGAGAGCAGGCTCGACGTCGCGGAGTGGCGAAGGCGCTCGACGTCGTCGTTGACCGACGAGTCCTTCTCGATATAGGTGTCGGTCTGCGCGATGTACGCCTCGGGCTGGTAGTAGTCGTAGTACGACACGAAGTACTCGACTGCGTTATGAGGAAGCATGTCGCGCAGTTCGTTGGCGAGCTGCGCCGCGAGAGTCTTGTTGGGCGCCATGACCAGCGTGGGGCGCTGCACTTTCTCGATGAGCCACGCCGTGGTGGCGGACTTGCCGGTACCGGTGGCGCCGAGCAGGACCACATCCTTCTCGCCCGCGTTGATCCGCTTCTCGAGTTCCGCGATGGCCGCCGGCTGGTCACCCGCGGGTTTGTGATCGCTGACGACCTCGAACCGCGCCTCCGACCGCTCGATCTCACCGATGGGTCGGAACTCGGAATGTGCTACCACCGGGTGCTCGGATGCAAACGCCATGTCACCAGGGTAAGCGCAGGGACCGACAAGGTCCCGACCTGCGCCGGCGGCAGCGCAGTGCCGTAGGTTTTGCCTCATGGAAGGCGCTGCTCATCCGCACCCACCCAAGATCGAATATTTCGATCTCCGCAACAGCACCAACACGGATCCGAAAGGATTCGTCCGTCCGGTGGAGCAATTCCGCGTCGAGCCGTGGGGGCTCTACATGGCGCGGACGGCCGACCATCGGCAGTTCGACTACCTCGAGTCGTGGCTGCTTCCCGACCTGGGACTCCGGGCATCCATTTTCCATTTCCGGCCGGAGCATCAACGGGACCAGGACCACTACGTCGACATCGGCGTGTTCACCCGGGGGGACGATGTCTGGACGTCGGAGGACCACTACCTCGATCTGGTCGTGCGTACCGGGCGGAGCACCGAGTTACTGGATGTGGACGAGCTGATGGAGGCGCACGGCGCCGGTCTGCTCGATACGGCCACCGCCGAGAAGGCGATCACTACCGCCGTCGCCGCCATCGAGGGCCTGGCCACGCACGGCCACGACCTCGGGCGGTGGCTGGCCTCGCTCGGAATGCCGATCGACTGGCGGTGATGTCAGGCCTTCCAGTCCGCGCGTTCGGCCCACTCCCAGGCCCGGGAGTAGGCCGTGTCGAACCAGGGAGTCTTCGCGTCGATGTAGGCGGTGACCGCATCCTCGTACGAGCTGTGGCCGGCGGCCTTGTCTGCCGCGCCCTCCTTGATATCGGTGTACTCGGCCCGGACATCGCAATCGGCTCGGAGCCAGTCGCGAAACACCAGCGCGAACTGCTGTCCAGGCCATCCATCGACCCGAAGATGAATGTTGACCGGCCGGCCCGGATCGGCTCCCCCGTGAATTCTCTTGTCCCACAACGCTGGATCGGTCTCGCCACCGAGATAGGATGGCTTGGGTTCGTCCGCCGTGATGTGCTCGATGCGGGGAAAGCCCGCCTCGGCAAGCGGTTCGGCGAGGTTGTCCGCCGTCGCGAGGTCGGCAACGGTGACCTGCAGATCGATGACATCCTGTGCCGGCATACCCTCGACCGCGGTAGACCCGATGTGATCGACCCGCACCGCCCGGTCCCCGCACACCAACTGCAGTCGGGCGATCAACCGCGCGGCCTCTCCCGCCCACCGCGGATCCGGCGCCACGAGTGCAGGCAACGGCCGCACGACGGTGCGGGTACGGATATTGGACGCGAAGGGGGCGATCCGCTCCGACCACAGGGCCCTGACCACGGGTTCGAGCGCCCCGGGCTCCCCACTGTTGTCGAGTAGGACGTCCGCGGCTGCCCGCCGCTGCTCGTCGTCCGCCTGCGCGGCGATCCTCGCCCGCGCGTCCGCTTCCGGCATCCCTCGGGACCCGACGAGTCTGCGCACCCGTTCCTCCGCGTCGACCAACACGATCAGGACCAGATGGAACGCGGCGCCCATACCGCCCTCGACCAGCAACGGAATGTCCTGTACCAGCACCGCGTCTGCAGCTGCTGAATCGATGAGTTCCGCCGTGCGCGCACCGACGAGTGGATGCACGATCGAGTTCAGCGCCAACCTCGATTCCTCGTCCGCGAAGGCACGTGCCGCCAGGGCAGCCCGGTCGAGCGCTCCGGCCTCCGTAAGGATGTCGTTGCCGAATCGCTCGACGAGAGCGGTCAGGCCTGGGGTGCCCGGCTCGACGACCTCACGGGCGATCAGGTCTGCGTCGACGATCACGGCTCCCAGTTCCGCCAGGATCTTCGACACGGTGGACTTGCCGGCTCCAATGCCTCCGGTGAGGCCGATTCTCAACACGTCACCCAGTGTGGCATCCATCCTGCCCTCGCCTGCGCGACCCCATCGACATCATCTCCCCCACCGTTACCGGCAGACTCACCGATCCCAAATACCACCGATGGGCAGCACGGTCGGTTATGTTCTAGCGAACGGTCCGACCTGCACCTTCTCGAAGAAGAGGAACGCCATGCGCGAGCAACGCCTTCAGCCCGGTCGGCACCGCCTCGGCACCGCGGGTGGCGTGCATTGCCTCGAGATACCTGCGGTCGCGTCGGCACTCGCCGAGCATCGTCGGACGTGGCTCACCGCGATGATCAGCCAGGGCAAGCACAGCTTCGCGTCGATGCGTAAACGCTCGGAGGGCCAGGCGTCGTCGTCGAGTTACTGGATTCCCGTCACCGCGAACTGAACCCCCAGCGTTCTTCCACGCGACTGTGGCCCGGCCTTCACCAAAGGCCGGGCCACAGTCGTTTTGGGCGGCAGCACCGACAAAAGAACCCCGCTCCTGCCGTGGCAGGAGCGGGGTCTCGTTTTCTGTGCCTGACTGCGTCAGGCGGGCCTACTAGGCGTTGCCCGACAGCTTCTCGCGCAGAGCGGCGAGCTGTGCATCGCTCGCAAGCGATCCACCAGCAGATTCGGACGCCGGCGCAGATGCGGACGACGACGCGGTATCGGCATCGCCTGCGCCCGACTCCGAGGAGTAGCCGGCAGCAGCGGTGGCAGCCTCGGCGGCCTCGTCTGCAGCGGTCTTCTCCATCTGAGCGGTGTGCATCTTGTGGCGACGCTCAGCCTCCGCGTAGCGGTTCTCCCACTCTTCACGCTGCTTGTCGAAGCCCTCGAGCCATTCGTTGGTCTCGGGATCGAAGCCCTCGGGGAAGATGTAGTTGCCCTGCTCGTCGTAGCTGTCCGCCATGCCGTACTTGGACGGATCGAACTCGGCGTTGTAGTCCTCGTTGGCCTGCTTCAGCGACAGCGAGATACGACGACGCTCGAGGTCGATGTCGATGACCTTGACCAGCGCATCGTCGCCGACGCCGACAACCTGGTCCGGGACCTCGACGTGGCGCTCGGCCAGCTCCGAGATGTGAACGAGGCCTTCGATTCCCTCTTCGACGCGCACGAAGGCACCGAACGGAACCAGCTTGGTGACCTTACCGGGCACGATCTGGCCGATGGCGTGCGTGCGGGCGAACTGACGCCACGGATCTTCCTGGGTGGCCTTGAGCGACAGGGACACGCGCTCGCGGTCGAGATCGACGTCGAGAACCTCGACGGTGACCTCGGTGCCGACCTCGACAACCTCGGACGGGTGGTCGATGTGCTTCCAGGACAGCTCGGACACGTGCACCAGGCCGTCGACGCCGCCCAGGTCCACGAAGGCACCGAAGTTGACGATGGAGGACACGACGCCCTTGCGGACCTGGCCCTTCTGGAGCTGGTGCAGGAACTCGCTGCGAACCTCGGACTGCGTCTGCTCGAGCCATGCGCGGCGCGAGAGGACGACGTTGTTGCGGTTCTTGTCGAGCTCGATGATCTTGGCCTCGATCTCCTTGCCGACGTACGGCTGGAGGTCGCGGACACGGCGCATCTCGACGAGCGAAGCGGGAAGGAAGCCACGCAGGCCGATGTCGAGGATCAAGCCACCCTTGACGACCTCGATGACGGTGCCCTTGACGGCCTCGTCCTTCTCCTTGAGCTCCTCGATGGTGCCCCAGGCACGCTCGTACTGAGCGCGCTTCTTCGACAGGATCAGTCGGCCTTCCTTGTCCTCCTTGGTGAGGACGAGAGCTTCGACCTCATCGCCCACGGAGACGACCTCGTTGGGGTCGACGTCGTGCTTGATGGAGAGCTCACGGGAAGGGATGACGCCTTCGGTCTTGTAACCGATGTCGAGCAGAACCTCGTCGCGATCGACCTTGACGATGGTGCCTTCGACGATGTCACCATCGTTGAAGTACTTGATCGTTGCGTCAATGGCGGCGAGGAAGTCCTCGGCGGAGCCGATGTCGTTGACGGCTACCTGCGGCGAGGTGACGGTTGTGGAGGGCATATGTTGAGTTGCTCCGGACGGGTTGTGGTCGGTTGATGGTGTTCTGTCGGACAAAGCACGAGAACAGGGCAACGACACCTGACCGGAACCGAACGAAAACTCGAACCGTACCCAATCGGATGTCGCGCACGTAGACACTCGCGTGCAATAGGCTACGCGCCCCTGGGCAAGCTGGGCAAACCCGGGTACGTTCCCACGCTCTAGTCTGTTGCGCATGCCCGACTCTCGTGCGACAGATCCCGCCCACTCCCCCGAAGACGACCGCCACGGCACCGCCAACAGTGTCCTCGGAACCGCCGGAGCCAGCCGCATCCGGGTCGACTCGGAGGCCAGCGAACGCGCGAGCCGAGCGTGGTGGGACGCCGACGCCGACGACTACCACCGCACCCATGGCGAGTTCCTCGGGGTGGACGCGGCGGACGGCGCGTTCGTGTGGTGCCCGGAGGGACTTCACGAGGGCGATCACCACCTACTGGGCGACGTCGCCGGCAAGGACGTCCTCGAAGTCGGCTGCGGCTCGGCTCCCTGCGCACGATGGCTTGCCGGCCAGGGGGCGCGGGCGGTGGGACTCGACATTTCGCGGGCGATGCTCGACCGCGGCGTCGACGCCATGCGGGCGGGAGGACCGGTGGTGCCGCTGATTCAAGCAGGAGCCGAGCACCTCCCGTTCGCGGACGGAAGCTTCGACCTCGCATGTTCGGCTTTTGGCGCAGTTCCGTTCGTCGCCGATTCGGCGGCGGTCATGCGTGAGGTGGGCCGGGTCCTGAGGCCCGGCGGTCTGTGGGTGTTTGCCGTCAACCATCCGATCCGCTGGATCTTCCCCGACGATCCCGGGCCGCGCGGCCTCACCGCCACGCTCCCCTACTTCGATCGCACGCCCTACGTGGAGGTGGACTCGGCCGGCGTGCCGACCTACGTGGAGCACCACCGCACCATCGGTGACCGGGTTCGCGAGATCGTCGCCGCCGGACTCGAGGTGCGCGACATCATCGAACCCGAATGGCCCGAATGGCTCGATCGGGAGTGGGGTCAATGGAGCCCACTGCGTGGCCAGCTCTTCCCCGGCACGGCGATTTTCAGTTGCCGCAAACCTGTCGTCGGCAGCCCGTAGCCGGGGGCGGCCACGGACACCCGAGAGGTCAGCGGACGCGGGCGACGGAAACCAGTCGTTGATCGGCCGTGGTGAGCCTCCGCAGGGTGCCGAGACCCGTCACCACCACAGCGATGACGACGCCGGCCAGAATGACGTACATCAATGCGAGCTGGGCGAACACCGCTTCCATGGGGTCGACGCCCGCGAGAATCAGACCGGTCATCGCGCCGGGCAGGAACACGATGCCCAGAGCTGCCGTCTGCTCGACCTGGGACGAAATAGCCGTTCGCAGAGCCGACCGCAACTGCCGATCGAAGGCGCGGCGAGGTGTCATCCCGAGAGCGAGTCCGGCCTCGATCTCCGCGCGATGATCGGCCACCGACTCACTGACCCGCGCGGCGGCGATGACGGCGGACTTCATCGAGTTCCCGACGATCATGCCGGCGACGGGCACGAGCGTCCGCCCGTTCAGCTCGAAGATCCGAGCGCCGAAGATCACGGCCAGGCCCACCACGGCCACCGCCGCCATGGCGGCCAGCGCGATGACATACAACTCGGGGACCGCCGGTGCCCGACGCGTGATCGTGTACGCGGCGAAGAACACGATGCCGATGACCCACAGCCACGACCACCACAGCGGGGTCTGTGGCCGCACGAGTGGAACCAGCGCGACCCCGACGATCATCATCTGCGCGAGGGAACGCACCACGGAGACAACGATCGGCGTCGTCAGAGAAAGCCGTTGCTGCGCTGAGAGTCCGACAGCCACAGCGACGAAGATCAGCGATGCGAGAAGACCGGCCCATCCGATGATCGTCGAGCTCACGTTTCGGTCTCCCCCGCCATGGGACGGTCCGAATAGTCGCCTGGGGCACCGGAATAAACGATGTGACCCGACTCGAGGGCCACCAGGTGATCTGCCAGCCGGCGCATCTGCGCGAGATCATGGGTGACCCAGAGAATGGGCATCCCTTCCTTCGCCAGTCGCAGCACGAGCGACTCGAGCTGTGCCGAAGATTCCGTGTCGAGGGCCGCGGTCGGTTCGTCCGCGAGCAGAACCGACGGACGGGTCGCGAGCGCCCTGGCCAGGACCATGCGCTGCATCTCGCCTCCCGACAGGGTGTCGGCCACCTGCCCGAGCATTGCCGGTTCGAGCCCGACGTGGCGGAGTAACTCACCTCCGCGCGCCTCGTCGACACCGGGGTCGGCGGCACGGAGGTTGTCCAGCACCGTTCCGGGAAATGCGGTGGGCTGTTGGAACACCATGCCCACCGTCCGCCGGTGCGCCAGCACGTCCACGTCGGACAGCGACCGTCCGCGAAACCGAACGACGCCCGTGGTCGGGACCTCCAGCCGGTTGCAGCATCGCAGCAGCGTCGACTTCCCGGCTCCCGAACGCCCCACCAACACAGTGATTCCCGCTTCCGGAATGGTCACGTCGATGTCGCGCAGCACACGGGTCCCGCCCTGCTCGACGTCGACACCGACGAAGTCGAAGAGCGCCGGCTCGCTCACAGCAACTTCGACAGGAACGCCTTGGTGCGGTCGTGCTGCGGATTGGCCAGCAGTTCGCGTGGCTCTCCCGATTCGACCACCACGCCGGCGTCCATGAACACCAGTTGATCGGCCACCTCGCGGGCGAAACCCATCTCGTGAGTGACCACGACCATGGTCATGCCGCCTGCCGCAAGGTCTTTCATGACGGTGAGGACCTCACCGACGAGTTCCGGGTCGAGCGCCGAGGTGGGCTCGTCGAACAACATCAGCTTCGGGTCCATCGCGAGTGCCCGGGCGATGGCGACCCGCTGCTGCTGACCACCCGACAGTTGGGCAGGGTAGGCGTCGGCCTTCTCGCTCAGCCCGACCTGGGCCAGCAGTTCACGTCCACGCTCGACGGCCTTCTTCTTGCTGATCCGCTTGACCTGGGTGGGCGCCTCGATGATGTTCTCGAGCGCGGTCCGGTGCGGGAACAGATTGAAGTGCTGGAAGACCATGCCGATGTCGCGCCGCTGCTTCGCCGCCGCACGGGGATGCAGTTCGTACAGCTTGCCGTTCCGCTCCGAGTACCCCACGAGTTCACCGTCGACGTAGAGCCGCCCGGCATTGACCTGCTCGAGGTGGTTGATGCAGCGCAGGAATGTCGACTTGCCGGACCCCGAGGGGCCGACCAGGCACAGCACCTGCCCGCGGCCGATTTCGAGTGAGATGCCCTTGAGTACCTTCAGCGCACCGAAGTTCTTGCACACCTGGTCCGCCTTGACCATCGGCGTCATTTTCGTTCCCCTCCGGGTGTGTCGGGCAGCGTCTCGGGGCCGGGTTCGATCACCAGCGGCTTGCCCTGCGCGTCGGCGAGCGCCTGCAACTGCCGGGCGGTGAGCTTGCGCGTCGCGCCCTTCGAGTAGTACCGCTCGAGGTAGAACTGCCCGATCATCAGGAGACTCGTAATGGCGAGGTACCAGGTGGCCGCGACCATCAGCAACGGAATCGGCTGGAAGTTGGCACCCGAAATGTCTCTGGCACGGCCGTACAGTTCGAGGCTGTACGGGACCGCGGTGACCAGCGAGGTGGTTTTCAGCATGCTGATCAGTTCATTGCCGGTGGGCGGGATGATGACCCGCATCGCCTGTGGCAGCACTGTCCGCCGCATCGTCTGCGACCACGTCATGCCCAGCGCCACCGACGCCTCGGTCTGCCCCTCGGCGACCGAGTTGACGCCGGCCCGGACGATTTCGGCCATGTACGCGGCCTCGTTGAGACCTAGGCCGATCACCGCGAACAGGAACGCCGCGTTGATGCCCTGCAGGTCGATGTGCACGAACTGGTGCACGAAGGGGATGCCGAGGTCGAGTTGCTTGTAGATGGACGGGAACAGGCCCCAGAACACCAACTGGACGTATACCGGGGTGCCGCGGAAGATCCACAGATAACCCCAGGACGACGCCTTGAGCACCGGGTTCGGCGACAACCGCATGACAGCGAGCAGCACGCCGAGCACGATGGCAATCGCCATCGACAGAATCGTCAGCTGAATCGTGTTCCAGGCCGCTGCGGAAATTCGCGCGTCGAACAGGTAGCGGATGTAGATGTCCCAGCGATACGCCTCGTTGGTGCGGGCACCGTTGACGAACAGAGCGAGGAGTAACCCGACGACGATCGCAGCGATCCAGCGCCCGGGCCGTCGCAGCGGGATCGCTTTGATCGGCTCGGGATCCGAACCCGTCGCGGTCGAGACTTCGCCGGGCACCTTTTCCAGATCAGACACTCGTCAACCGCTCAGCTCGTGGCGCCGTTGATGTGCGAAGTCGTGATGACGCCGGCCTGGACGCCCCAGTTCTCCGCGATCTTCTGATAGGTGCCGTCGTCGATGAGGTGTTGCATGGCCTTCTGGAGAACGGGTCCGAGGGGCGATCCCTTGGCGACGGGCCAGCCGTAGGGCGCGGCGTCGAAGACCTCGCCTGCCGCCTCGATCTTTCCGTCGCTCTGTTTGATCGCGTAGGCCGTGACGGGCGAATCCGCGGACATGGCATCGACCTTGCCGAGGGCGACCGCGTTGGCGGCGTCGTCCTGACTGTCGAACTTCACGATGTCGATCGCCGGCTTACCGGCCGCCACACACGCGGCACTCTTGGCAGGTACTTCCTCGAGGTCCTCGATGGTGGTGGTTTGCACCCCGACCCGCAGACCGCACGCGTTGTTGGGATCGACATTCTTACCGGCAGGCTGCGCCCACTGCACACCGGCGCTGAAGTACGTGACGAAATCGACGGACTGCTCGCGTTCCTTGGTGTCCGTGAACGAGGACATGCCCATGTCGTAACTGCCTGCCTGGATCGACGGGATGATCTTGTCGAAGTCGGCTTCGGTGTACTCCGGCGTGACCCCGAGTACCTTGCCGACGGCGTCAACGAGATCCACGTCGAAGCCGACGATCTTGCCGCTGGGATCCTTGAACTCGTTGGGCGAGTACGGGATGTTCACGCCGACCACGATCTTGCCCGACGACGCGATCTTCTCCGGCAACTCGGCCGCGATGGCATCCACCTTCTCGACTTCCACCGTGGCGGCGGCGTCACCCGAAGGGGAACCGCCACCTTCGGTATTGCTGGCACAGCCGGCGAGGAGCAGCGCGCTGCTTCCCGCCAGTGCACAGATGGTTCGGGCCACGCGCCGACGCGTGAAGACGGATCGACCAGACACTGGCATGTCCTCCAGAAAAATCGTGATGCATCGAAAATCGTGTTGCACCGTACGAGCTACGGCGACGGAGAACTCGCGAACTCCGAATAGTCGAACGGTAGGTTACGGCACCCACATCTGCAGACGTCGTTACCGAACATTAACGGCCCGTGCCGTGCCGTGACCGCGCTTTCACCGACGCAGGGTACGGGCGAGGACGGTCTCGGTGAACTCGCTGGTCGACGCGAGTCCACCCAGGTCAGCAGTGGCCACTCCGGACGCGATCGTCGACCGGACGGCATCCCGGATCCGGGTCGCGGCACCGACCAGGTGCCGGTCGGCTCGGCGCTCGCCGAGCAGGTCGAGCATCATCGCGGCCGACAGCATCAGCGCCGTGGGATTGGCCCGGTTGTGTCCCGCGATGTCCGGGGCCGCACCATGTGCCGCTTGCGCCATGACCTGGGTGTCGGAGCTGTTGATCGACGGCGCGGTGCCGAGTGAGCCGGACAGCTCACCCGTGAGATCCGACAGGATGTCGCCGAACATGTTCTCCGCCACGACGACATCGAAGTCGCGTCCGCGGCGCACCAGGTGGGCGGTCATCGCGTCGACGTGCTGGTCATCGATCTGAACATCCGGGTAGTGGCGCTCGCCCACGTCCCGGCAGACGTCGCGGAACAGTCCCGTCGTCAACGACAGGACGTTGGCCTTGTGCACGATCGTCACGTGGCGCCGCCGGGTCCGGGCGAGCGCGAACGCCGTGTGTGCAATGCGTTCACAGGCCCGCCTGGTGACGACGCCGACCGCGAGGGCCACATCGGGCGTGGGCATGAACTCGCCACTGCCGGCGAACATATTTCGATCCGCATACAGGCCTTCGGTGTTCTCGCGAACGATCACCAGATCCATGTCCGGCACCATCGAGGCGACCCCCTCCAGCGAACGGGCCGGGCGGATGTTGGCGAACAGGTCGAATTCCTTGCGGATGACTCCTCCCGGGGTCAGCTGCCCGCGGAACGGTTCCGGATAGGCCGCGCTGTCGTGCGGACCGAGGATCCACGCGTCGAGCTCCGCCAGTGCCGCCAGGGTGGAGTCCGGCAGCGGCGTGCCGTGGGAGTCGATCGCATCGAGCCCGAGGGGCAACGTCACCCAGTCGACGTCGGCCCCACCGGCGGCGGTGACGGCCGCGGCCACCACGCGCTGCGTTGCCGGAACGATCTCGTGACCGATGCCGTCACCGAGGATCACGCCGATGCGTTTATCCGAGTTGTTTGCCGTAGGACCGCCCATGAGGCCATCATTGCCTACCATGGTCCAGTCGGTGGAACTGCTGTTCGACGAGGCGACCGACGACGCCGTGCGCGCCGAGTGGAAACTCCTCTGGGACGCCGGTCTGCCGAGCAGGACTCGCGTTCGCGCACTGTCGAATCGGCCGCACGTCACACTGTTCGTCGCGCGCCATATCCCGCCCGAGATCGACGAGCTCCTGGGGCGCCGTATCCCCACCCCGTCGTTCCATGTCCGTCTGGGTGGACTGGTCATGTTCGGCGGCAGGCACGTCACGTTGTCGCGTCTGGTGGTGCCGTCCAAGGCTCTGTTGTCGCTACACCGGTCGGTGTTCGATCTCGCCGAGCACGCCACCGAGGTGACGCCGCACATCCGTCCGGGTGAATGGACTCCCCACGTCACTCTGGCGCGGCGACTGCCCGCGGATCAGATCGCCGACGCCGTGCGACTACTCGACGGCGGCGACATCATCGGCCGCGCCTCGGTGGTACGGCGATGGGACGGAGATGCCAAACGCGAGTGGACCGTGACGGCCCCGCCGTGACCGGACTCGCCCTCAAAACCGGAAATCGCCGTGCTGGGTGACGTCGTTGTGCGTGTCGGGCGTGCGGTCGGCGAGCGCCAAGGCAGCCAGTGCCAGGAACACGAGCAGAACCACAACCAGAATTGTCATGCCCTAAGCCTTACGCCGGCAGCTTCCGAGAAATAGTGGCAGAAACGTCATAGTTCGACTTATTTCTGCCATACTGGTGCGGTGTTGAAAAAGGTCGTAGTACCGCTGATGCCGCTTACCGAAGCCTTCGAACTCGGCGTCGCCTGCGAGGTGTTCGGATTCGACAGATCCGACGACGGACTTCCCACCTACGACTTCTCACTCGTCGCCGGCGTCTCCCAACCGATCCGCACACGATTCGGCTACGGCATCGACGTCCCGTACGACCTCGACCGGCTCGACGACGCAGACCTCATCGTCGTCCCGGCGGGCGGAACCTACGCGGAAGCGGACGGGTCGTACGTCTGCGCGAAGGATCCCGACCCGTGCATGGACCCGTTGCTGGACAAACTTCGTGCCGCCGTCGAGCGCGGAGCGAAGGTCGCGAGTCTGTGTAACGGCGCTTTCGTTCTCGGCGCCGCGGGACTTCTCGACGGCCGCCGCTGCACCACCCACTGGCGGCACGCCCAGCGGCTCGCCGCACTGCATCCCGGCGCCACCGTCGATCCCAATGTCCTCTACGTCGACGACGACCCCGTGCTGACGAGCGCGGGCACCGCGGCCGGCATCGATCTGTGCCTGCACATCGTGCGCAAGGAACAGGGCAGCAGGGTGGCCAACGGTATCGCCCGCCGCATGGTGGTCCCGCCGCACCGCGACGGCGGCCAGGCCCAGTACGTCGCGATGCCGTTGCCGTCGACGTCGATCGACACCCTCGGGCCGGTGCTGGACTGGATGACCGAACACCTCGCCCTCGACCTCTCGGTGACGGCCGTCGCGGCGAAGGCCAATATGTCGCCGCGTACGTTCGCGCGGCGATTCCAGGCCGAGACCGGCACCACCCCGGCGCGGTGGCTCAGCGATCAGCGCGTGCTGGCCGCACAACAGCTCCTCGAGAATTCCGATCTGTCGGTTGACGTCATCGCCGAACGGGTCGGCTTCGGCGGAGGGGCTGTGCTGCGTCAGCACTTCCTCCGCCTACGGCACACCACCCCACAGGCGTACCGGCGCACCTTCCGGAACACCGAGCGCGTCGGCTGAGGCGGTTGCGGGGGAAGAATCGGCGACACTCCCGCGTTGTACTGGCACGACCGTTCCCGAACGAAAGGACCCTCGTGGCCACCAAGACCCTGACTCAACAGAATTTCGACGAGACCGTGACCGGCAACGATGTGGTCCTCGTCGACTTCTGGGCGTCCTGGTGCGGCCCGTGCCGCAGCTTCGCGCCCACCTTCGAGAAGTCCTCGGAGCAACACCCGGACGTGGTGCACGCGAAGGTCGACACCGAGGCCGAACAGGGAATCGCGGCGGCAGCGAACATCCGCTCGATCCCGACCATCATGGCGTTCCGGGAAGGCGTTCTCGTCTTCAACCAGCCGGGAGCTCTCCCCCCGGCGGCGCTCGAAGATCTGGTGACGCAGGTCAAGGCCCTCGACATGGACGAGGTACGCAAGCAGATCGCCGAGCAGACGCCGGCCGAATAACGCGAAGGACGTCGTCGCCCCGAATCCCTCTGAGGCTCAGCACCGAATCTCTGTGAGGCTCAGCACCGAATCTCTGTGAGGCTCAGCTCCGAATCTCTGTGAGGCTCAGCTCAGTGGGCGGCGGCGTCCCAGCTGCGTCCGGTGCCGACCGACACGTCGAGCGGCACCGAGAGCTCGATGGCCGAAGACATGTTGTCGCGGACCAGCTGCTCGACCTGCTCCCGCTCCGTCTCGACCACCTCGAGTACCAGTTCGTCGTGGACTTGCAACAGCATCCGCGACTTCAGTCCCGCCTCGCGCAGTGAACGCTGCACATTGATCATCGCGACCTTGATGATGTCGGCTGCGGTGCCCTGAATCGGGGCGTTGAGCGCCGCCCGCTCCGCCACCTCACGCCGTTGACGGTTGTCGCTGGTGAGGTCGGGAAGGTAGCGGCGACGGCCGTACAGCGTCGACGTGAACCCGTCCTTGCGTGCCTGCTCGACTACCGCGTGCAGGTAGTCGCGGACCCCGCCGAATCGTGCGAAATATGCCTCCATCTGCGACTTCGCCTCTTCGGTCGAAATCTTGAGCTGAGCGGCGAGGCCGAAAGCGCTCAGCCCGTATGCCAAGCCGTACGACATCGCCTTGACGCGTCTGCGCAGCTCGGGGGTGACCTCCTCGATGGGCACGCCGAAGGCCCGTGCCCCGACGAAGCTGTGTAGGTCCTCCCCCGTGTTGAAAGCCTCGATCAGTCCCTCGTCGCCGGAGACGTGGGCCATGATGCGCATTTCGATCTGGCTGTAGTCGGCCGTGAGCAGCGTGTCGAACCCCTCACCGACCACGAACCCGTCCCGGATCTGTCGGCCGGCGTCGTTGCGTACGGGGATGTTCTGCAGGTTCGGCTCGGTGGACGACAATCGGCCGGTGGCCGCCACCGTCTGGTTGAAGGTGGTGTGGATGCGCCCGTCCTCGGCCACCGTTTTGAGCAGCCCGTCGACCGTGACCTTCAGCCGGGTGGCGTCGCGGTGAGCCAGCAG
This sequence comes from Rhodococcus sp. USK13, assembly GCF_018343855.1. NCBI lineage: Bacteria > Bacillati > Actinomycetota > Actinomycetes > Mycobacteriales > Nocardiaceae > Rhodococcus > Rhodococcus sp. USK13. Next base: position 4,817,201 of record NZ_CP069242.1, read on the forward strand.
ATGTTCGAGGAAGGGATGCGACGTCTTCTCGAAAAGGCTCTGCAGCGCCTCGGCGTCGGTGGTGTATCCCGTCTTGGTCTTTTTCGTTTTCGGCATCTCCAGTTCGTCGAACAGCACAACCTGCAGCTGCTTCGGCGATCCGAGATTGATCTGCTTGCCGATGACGCCGTAGGCCGCCTCCGCCGCCTGCGACACCTCGGCCGCGAAGCGGCTCTGCAGGTCGTTGAGGTGCTCGCAATCGACGGCGATGCCCGCGGCTTCGATATTTGCCAGTACTTCGAGCAGCGGCAGTTCCATCTCGGACAGCAGGGCGGTCGATTCGATGTCTGCGAGTTCGGTGTCGAGTGCCGCCGCCAGATCGAGTACGGCCCTGGCACTGAGAATTTCCGCTTCCGCGGCCTCGGCATCTACCTGGTCGGCGTCGTCGAGCAGTGAGAGCTGCTCCTGCCCGGTCTCTTCCACGCGCAGTTCCCGGCGCAGGTACCGCAGAGACAGGTCGTCCAGGTTGAAGGTGCGTTGACCCGGGCGGACCAGGTAGGCCGCCAGGGCGGTGTCGCTGGTGAGCCCGCCGAGTACCCAGCCGCGTCCGCGCAGAGCATGCATTGCCCATTTCGCTTCGTGCAGAGCTTTCGGCTGCTCCGCGTCGGCGAGCCAGGAGCCGAGTGCCTTTTCGTCCTCCGGCGTAGCACCGACCGTGGTGATGTAGGCACCTTCCCCGTCTGCTGCGGCGATCGCGATGGCTGTCACGTCACCGCCGTACGGGGTGCGGGTGCCGACGACGGACACACCGGAGCGCGCACCGCTCGACGCGTGGGCCGCCAGCCAGTCTGCGACGGCACCCGGTTCGAGCGCACCGCCGCGGACCTCGAAGCCCTCCTCTGCTTCTGCTTCCACCGGCGCCAGCGTGGCGAACAGCCGATCCCGCAGGACCTTGAACTCGAGGTCGTCGAACAGCGCGTGAATCTTCTCGCGGTCCCATTGGGCCAGAATCAGCTGGTCCGGGGTGTACGGCAGGGGCACGTCCCGCACCATCTCGGTGAGTTCCCGGTTGAGCAGGACGTTGGGAAGGTTGGCGCGCAGCGCGTCACCGACCTTGCCGCGCACCTGATCGACGTTGTCGACGAGGCCCACCAGATCCCCGTACTCGCGGATCCACTTGGTGGCGGTCTTCTCGCCTACTCCGGGGATACCCGGCAGATTGTCACTCGGGTCGCCGCGGAGGGCAGCGAAGTCGGGGTACTGCGCCGGAGTGAGCCCGTACTTCTCCTCCACCGCGGCCGGGGTGAACCGGGTCAGATCCGACACACCCTTCTTCGGGTACAGCACCGTGACCCCGTCGCTGACCAACTGGAGCGAATCACGGTCACCGGTCACCACGAGGACGCGGTAACCGAGCGCCTCGGCCTGGGTGGTGAGCGTGGCGATGATGTCGTCTGCCTCGAACCCCTCCTCGGCCATCACCGGGATACCGAGAGCACCCAGGACGTCTTTGGTGATCTCGACCTGCCCCTTGAACTCGTCGGGAGCCTTGCTGCGGTTCGCTTTGTAGTCGGGGAACTTCTCGGCCCGGAACGTCTGCCGCGACACATCGAAGGCGGCGCCGACATGCGTGGGCTGTTCGTCCCGCAGCAGATTGATCAGCATCGACGTGAACCCGTAGACGGCGTTGGTGACCTGCCCGCTGTGAGTCTTGAAGTTCTCGGCGGGCAGGGCGTAGAACGCACGGAAGGCCAGCGAATGGCCGTCGAGCAGCATCAGGGTAGGGCGAGTCTCGTCCGGCGCGGCCGTGACGGACGCGAGGGACGTGGTGGACCGGGGTGTGGTTGCGGGGCTCACGGTTGCCCAGTCTAGGGAGCGGATCCGACACCGATCAGCCGGACGGTTCGAAACTCAACCGAAACGCGCCGGAAATCGTAGAACCCGATTTCGCGCGACTCGACCCGTTAGAGTCCGGAAATCGCAGCCCGGGCTGAAAGACGGGCCCGACGCTGCACGACCTGACCGAACTACACGTCCTCGGAGGACCTGCGTGGCCCCAACCGTGAGGAAGCGACTCCCAGCAGTGAGTGCGCGACCGATGTCCGTGAGGGAACGCACGAGACGGGGGCCGGTCACCCGGCAACTGCGCCGTGCGTTCGTCCTCCTCCTGCTCGGGTTCGTCGCGGCGATCGCGTTCGGCGGTTCCGCGGCAGCACAGCAACCCACCCCGACACCGGCGCCGCCGCCTGCCACCGGCCAACCTGCGCCCCCGGAGAATGCCGTTCCGGTCAGCGGCAATCTCAACAACGCCGGAGAGCGGCTCGCGGGTGTGACGGTGCGGGCGCTGGACGCCGACGGAACAGAGGTCGCCTCGACGGAGTCCGCGGAAACCGGGCGTTGGGAACTCCGGGTCGCGCCGGGCAAGTACACCTTCGAGATCGTCGCCGAGTCGCTCCCCGAGGGCGTCAGCGTGCAGGGAACCGTGGATCGTCAGGTGGTGGCCGGCCGCGCGAACACGGTCATCTTCTCCTTCGGTGAGGCCCGGACAGGTTCGGCGGTTCCGTTCTACGAGAAGCTGATCCGCCAGCTCATCGACGGCCTGAGGTTCGGCCTCGTGATCGCCATCGCCGGGGTCGGGCTGAGCCTGATCTACGGCACCACCGGCCTGACCAACTTCGCGCACGGTGAACTCGTCACGCTCGGCGCCGTCGCCGCCTGGGTCATCAACGTGTCGTTCGGGGTGCAGCTGATCCCGGCCACGATCCTGGCGATCATCGTCGGTATCCTGATCGGCGTCGCCAACGACGCCGGGATCTGGCGACCCCTTCGGAAGCGCAAGACCGGACTGATCCCCCAGCTCGTGGTGTCGATCGGCCTCGCGATCGCCCTGCGGTACCTGATCCTCATCTTCTTTTCCGACCGCGCCGAACCTTTCGTCGACTACCAAGCCCAGGTGGAGAGGCATTGGGGTCCGATCGCCATCACCGACGCCAACCTCGTGTCCATCGGAATCAGCCTCGTCGTCCTGGTCGGCGTTGCCCTCCTGCTGCAGAAGACCCGCATCGGCAAGGCCATGCGTGCCGTCGCCGACAACCGCGACCTCGCTGCATCGTCCGGCATCGACGTCGAACGAGTCATCCGGTTCGTCTGGGGGCTCGGCGGCGGACTCGCCGCGCTCGGTGGCGTCCTGTTCGGCATCTCGGAACTCGGTGGCCGCGTGCAGTGGGAGATGGGTTTCAAACTCCTGTTGCTCATGTTCGCAGGTATCACCCTCGGCGGACTCGGCACCGCCTACGGCGCACTGCTCGGCTGCGTGATCGTCGGCATGCTGGTACAGCTGTCGACCCTGGTGATCAACCCCGACCTCAAGTACATCGGAGGACTGCTCATCTTGGTCGTCATCCTCGTCGTCCGGCCTCAGGGCATTCTCGGCAGCCGCCAAAGGATCGGGTGATCGTATGGACATTCCCGGAGCACTCCAGGTCTCACTCGCCCAGCTGATAGGCCCCTCGGCAATCTTCTACGCGTTGCTGGCAATCGGTCTCAACCTCCACTTCGGCTACGCCGGTCTACTCAACTTCGGCCAGATCGGTTTCGCACTTCTCGGCGGATACGGCGTGGGCATCATGACCGTCACCTACGAGCAACCGCTCTGGCTCGGCATCCTGGTCGGTCTCGCCGCCGCCGGCCTCCTCGCTCTCGTTCTCGGTATTCCGACACTGCGGTTGCGGGCCGACTATCTCGCCATCGTCACCATCGCGGCGTCCGAGATCCTGCGGCTGATCTTCCGTTCCACCGCATCCGATTCCATCACCGGCTCGACCAACGGGCTGTTCGGCTTCGCCGACCCGTTCACCTCGCTGAGCCCTTTCGACTCCGGTAAGCAGTACAACTTCCTCGGCGTGAAGTTCTACGGCGACGACCTGTGGTCCATGGTGGTCGGGTGGACCCTCGTGCTGGTCCTCTGCGGGTTCGTGTACCTCCTCACCCACAGCCCGTGGGGTCGCGTACTCAAGGCGGTTCGCGAGGACGAGGACGCCGCACGTTCGCTCGGCAAGAACGTCTTCGTCTACAAGATGCAGGCGCTCGTTCTCGGCGGCATGATCGGCGGGCTCGGCGGCGTGTTCAACGCGTTGCAGACCAAGTCGATCAACCCCGACTTCTATTCCACCGCCCAGACCTTCTTCGCATTCGGCGCCCTCATTCTCGGCGGCGCGGCCACCGTATTCGGACCCGTGATCGGCGCGATGCTGTTCTGGTTCCTGCTCGCCATCCCCGACGCGCTCTTGCGGCAGGCCATCTCCGGCCCCGACCCCCTGTTGCCGCTGACGGAACAGCAGGTCGGCGCGATGCGGTTCGTCCTGCTGGGAATCATGATCGCGGTCCTGATGGTGTTCCGTCCTCAGGGCATACTGGGCAACAAGCGGGAGGTGCAGCTCAATGCCTGACCACAGACTGCCCGACGATCAGCAGACCGTCACCACCCTCACGACCGAGGAGCGGCAGGCGATCTTCGCCGACGTGCCCCAGGTCCCCGGCGCGCCCAAGCCCGACCCGATACTGGTGGTGGACAACGTGTCCCGTACCTTCGGCGGACTCAAGGCCGTCGACGTGGCGCACCTCGAGATCCAGCGTGGGTGCATCACCGGGCTGATCGGCCCCAACGGTGCGGGCAAGACCACCCTGTTCAACCTCCTCACCGGTTTCGATCGGCCCGACAGTGGCACCTGGTCGATGGACGGCCAGTCCCTCGGCCGGATGTATCCGCATCAGGTGGCGCGCAGAGGGGTCGTACGCACCTTCCAGCTCACGAAGGCGCTGTCGAAGCTGACTGTGCTGGACAACGTCCGTCTCGGCGCCACCGGCCAGCGCGGTGAACGCATGCTCACCAGCCTGTTGCCGTGGATGTGGAAGGCGCAGGAGAAGGACGTCACGGAACGGGCCAATGAACTGCTCGCACGATTCAAGCTCGACACCAAGGCCGACGACCTCGCCGGCTCGCTGTCCGGTGGCCAGCGCAAGTTGCTGGAAATGGCGCGCGCGCTGATGACCGAGCCGACCGTGGTGATGCTCGACGAACCCATGGCGGGCGTGAATCCGGCCCTCACTCAGAGCTTGCTCGGACACATCAAATCGCTGCGCGACGAAGGCATGACCGTCGTCTTCGTCGAACACGACATGGATGTGATCCGCGACATCAGCGACTGGGTGGTGGTCATGGCACAGGGCAGCGTCATCGCCGAATCCGCACCCGCTCACCTTTCGTCGAACAACGCCGTCGTCGACGCCTATCTGGGTAGCCACCACGATCAGGCCCTGGAGTTCGACGAGGAAGGAAACCCCGTCGGCGAGACTGCGGCGCTCGCCGAGGCGCTCGAGACTGCGGAGGCACAGACCCTCGAGACCGGCGGCGACCTCTCCGAACCCGACATCACCGAGCTGAGGCGTGAGAACCCATGACCGAATTGACCCCAGCGGAATTCGCGGCCACGCCCGAGGAGCACGCACGGCTCGCCGAGGGCGCTCTCGTCCGGGCCGACGGTGTGGTCGCGGGATACATTCCCGGCGTCAACATTCTGCGCGAATGTAACTTCTTCCTTCGCGAAGGCGAAATCGTCGGCATCATCGGCCCCAACGGCGCCGGTAAGTCGACACTGCTGAAGTCCTTGTTCGGACTCATTCCGGTCCGGCAGGGCTCGGTGACGCTGCGTGGCGAGGACATCACGGCCAAGCCCGCGCACGTGCTCGTCCAGAAGGGTGTGGGCTACGTTCCGCAGACGCAGAACGTCTTTCCTTCGCTCACCATCGAGGAAAACCTCGAAATGGGAATGTATCTGCGCCCGAAGGCATTCGACGAGCGATTCGCCTTCGTGGGCGATCTTTTCCCGCTGCTGATCGAACGCAGGAAAGTGAAGGCCGGCGCCCTCTCCGGCGGTGAACGGCAGATGGTGGCAATGGGCCGGGCGCTGATGATGGACCCGTCCGTACTGCTCCTCGACGAACCGTCCGCCGGACTCTCCCCGATGTTCCAGGACGAGGTGTTCATTCGCTGCAAGAAGATCAACGCCGCGGGCGTCTCGGTGATCATGGTGGAGCAGAACGCCCGTCGATGCCTCCAGATCTGCGACCGTGGCTACGTTCTGGACCAGGGCCGCAACGCCTACACCGACTCGGGACCCAACCTCATGCACGACCCCAAGGTGATCGAACTGTACCTGGGCACACTGGCGGGCAGTCGAGAGAAGAAATAGTCCGCATACACGAACTGTGGGCCAGGTTTCCCTGGCCCACAGTTCGTTGATACACAGAACGTTTCAGCTGGGAAGGATCACTCCCCCACGACGATGTATCCGTCCGTCGTCAGCTTGTTGTCGGCACCGAACTTCATCTTTCCGTACGAACCGATGGAGGGTTCGCCCGCATCACTGAAGTCGAGTTTGCCGGTGACGCCGTTGTAGTCGATGTCCGTTCCGGCCTGCACGAGCGGCAGGCACTCCTGGTACGACGTGCACGGCGTGCCACCCTCGGTGACGTTGTTGATGTTGGCGGCGATGTCGCGGCCCGCCGTCGACTTCGCCGCCTCCGCAGCCAGCGCGGAGACCACGACGGCGTCGTAAGACTCACCGGCGTAGTTGAAGTCGATCAGCGCACCGTTGATGCCCTTGAGGCGATCCTGGAACGCGGGACCGACGTCGGTGAGCGGAGTGGTGCCCTGCATCCCGTCGAGCAGCGGCGGCGCCACGGCCTCCCCCAGCGCATTACCCATGTTGCCGTCGACACCGTAGACCTTCATGCCGTCGGACGGGCCGATTCCCACCTCGTGCATACGTGTGATGATCTTGGCCGACTCCTCGAATCCCACTACTGCCACAGCATCCGGGGCGAAGTCCTTGACCTGATCGATCTCCGAGTTGAACGACTGCGCGTTGGGGTCGTAGATGATCTTCTGAATCTGATCTTCCGGAATGCCGGCGTCGGCGAGGTTCTTCACGATGTTGTCGGCGAGCCCGGTGCCGTAGGGGTCGTTCAGTGCGAGGACGGACACCCGCTGGCCGCCGTCGTCCGAGATGAGCTGCGACACAGCCTGAGCCTGCAACACGTCCGTGGGGGCCGTACGGAAGTACTGCCCCTTGTCGGCGTAGCAGACGAACTGGTCGGACGTGTTCGCCGGCGAGAACATCACGACACCCGCGCTGGCCACCTTGTCGATGACCTTGAGCGACACCGAGGACGACGCCGCACCGACGATCACCTGTGTGCCCGCGGCCAATTCGCGGTCGACCGTGGAGTTGGCCGTATCCGTGGTGGTGTCGCCCGAGTCGCCGGGAATCAACTGCACGGGCTGACCGAGCACTCCGCCTGCCGCGTTGACGTCGTTGACACCGAGCTGGGTGCCCGCCACCATCGGCGGTCCGAGGAAGGAGAGGCTACCGGTGTCGGGCAGCAGGGTGCCGATCTTCAGTGGCGCCGTGGACGGTGTCGTTCCGGCCGTCGCCTCTTCGGGGGTGCAGTCGGTGGTCACCGTGGTGGCCGAGGCGGCGGCACCGTCGCCTCCGCTTGCGGACTCGTCGCCACTGTCCGAACTGCAACCTGCGAGTGCGAGGCTCGCCGCGCCGAGAACCGCAGCCGCCCGCACGAGGGTCCGTTTAGCCATCCAAAGTCTCCTTAGATCACCTGTGTACGGACGCCACCCGAGTTGGCGTCCGCTGTGGGATCAGACGCTAGCTGTCCGGCGGCGATCGCGACCCTCGGCGAACGGCTCGTGACCTTACTGTGACCTTGATGCGGTCAGTGTTAACGCGGCCGTAAAGGGTTACTCGGGCTTCTCGCCGCCGAGGGTCTCGAGGACCACCTGGGCCACCGCTTTCATGGTCGAACGGCGATCCATCGCTGCCCGCTGAATCCACCGGAACGCTTCGGGTTCCGTGAGTGACTGCTTGTCCATCAGCACGCCCTTGGCGCGCTCGACGACCTTGCGTGTCTCGAGCCGTTCGGACAGGTCGGAGATCTCCCGCTCCAGTGCGGTCACTTCCTTGAACCGGCTGGCTGCCAACTCCACGGCGGGCACCAAGTCGGCGACGGAGAACGGTTTGACCAGATACGCCATCGCGCCGGCGTCACGGGCCCGTTCGACCAAGTCTCGCTGACTGAACGCTGTGAGAATAACCACTGGAGCAATACGTTTCGCGGCGATCTCGGACGCCGCATCGATGCCGTCACGCCTCGGCATCTTCACATCCATGATGACGAGGTCGGGTTTCAGCTCGACCGCCAGATCGACCGCAGTCTGTCCGTCACCGGCCTCACCGACCACGTCGTAACCCTCTTCACGCAGCATCTCGACGAGGTCCAGCCTGATCAGCGCCTCGTCTTCGGCCACCACGACCCGTCGCGGCGGGGTCGGCACGCCTTGCGGCTGCGGAGCGTTCATGGTCACCATTCTCCTCTGCTCGGACGACCCCGAAGCCGGGGAGCGAACGGTTAGAGGGTACCGGTGGTTGACTCCCGACGACGATCTTCTACAGTGGTACAGCGCAACACGCCCTCGTATCCCAATTGGCAGAGGAAACGGATTCAAAACCCGTCCAGTGTGAGTTCGAGTCTCACCGAGGGCACTGCCGGACAGTCGCATCAAGTGCAGGCCAGGGTCATCCCTGACCTGCACTTCGCGCAATGTACTGCTATCGCACCGTCCGCACCACTGCCTGCCGGCTGCGTATCGCCGCGGACGGCTACGACCACGGTGTCACGGGTCTGATCTGCGCCTTGCCGTCGAGGACGACGTCGACACGTTCCTGATAGAAGCACACCATCCCCGCGATCTGGCCGAGTTCGAGCGGCGGTTGTTCGTAACTCCACGCGATATCGACGCCCTTGTCACCGCCTCCCACGAGCGACCAATGTGACGCGTGGCCTTTGTACGCACAGACCGTCGAGGTCGGACTCGGTTCGAGCGCCGCGACGACGTCGGCGAGGGGCAGGTAATAGCGCGCCGGGAGCACGAATTCGAAGAGGATCAGCGGGCGGGCCGACTTTGCGACGAGTCGGCCGTCCAGTTCGATGCGGATGGACGTCGAACTCTGCCGCACATCGATTCGGGAGAACGGGTCGTGGGGGTGCCCGAAGATCGGTTCGTCCTCCTCGAGCCAGTCGAAGCCGTCGAAGTCGAGGATGACCATCGAGTCGAGTTCGGCGGGCCGGAACACCTGCCCGGTGGCGGCACCGGCAGTGACCGTCATCGGCGTCCCTGCGGTCGTGTGAAACCCGAAGGCCGTCCGCGGGTCGATGACCGGCGGGCCGCCCTCTTCCAGCGATACCGGCAGCTCCGAGGCGGAATCGTCCGACGCCTCCGCGAGGGTGCCCGTCACGTCGGAGATCGGCACCGCATAGGACGGGACGACGCGTCGTGGCTCCCACACCAGCACGGCGTCACGCGTGTCGACGACCGTGGCGCCGCCGAGACGCGCACGCACGCGCTTGGGAGTCGGCTGGTATCGGAGCTCCTGCCGAGCCTGCATCAAGTGGTCGATCATTCTGACGGCCATCCGCTGTACCTCCTTGTCGACCTGCGTACGCGCGAAGAGAACTGAGCCGCAGGTAGTGGCGGCTTTGTTGTGCCGGAACCCTGTGGTTCGGCGCGTGCCTGCCAGTACCATGGTGGCACGGTTCCGCCCTCGAGCACGGAGGTCACCCATGGATCTCGGCACCGTCAACTTCACGTACGACGGGCGCGTAGCTCTTCGATTCCAGCAAGCGTTGTCGCATTCGCCGGAGAAGGTGTGGCGGGTACTGACGGACCCCCAGTATTTGAAAGTCTGGTTCCCTGCCGACGTCGACTTCGACCTCACCCCCGGCGCGGAACTGGTGTTTCGCGTAACCCCGGAGCAGGTCCGCCGGTTCGGATTACCCGAAGACCACACGACCACCGGCACGGTCATTTCGGTGCACCCGGGCCACATCCTCGAGTATCTGTGGGATGCGGAGACCCTGCATTGGGAGCTGAGTCCCGACGGGAGCGGCGGTTGCTGGTTGACGCTCACGCACACGGTGGAAGAGGAAGACTCCGCCTATGCACACGCCGCGGGCTGGCACGCCGGCCTCGAAGTGGTGGAGGCGCAACTCGACGGCCGCGAGGTGAACTGGTCACCGTGGGATCGGGCCGACGAACTCGCATCGGCCTACCGCAAGGCCAACTGACAGTCCGCCCGGGTGCCGCCGAGACACCCGGGCGGAGCCGTTCAACCCGGCACCCGGGCGAGACCGGTCAACCCACGAGCGAAGTTTCGGTCCACCGGCCCTCGCCTTCCAGTTCCACTCCGAGCGAGTGGAATTGGTCGAGCGTGCTGCGGTGCCCGACACTGACCACGATGCTGTCCGGCAATTCGGACCGCAGGAGTGTGTAGAGCGTGTGCTCGAGCCCTTCGTCGATCGCCGAGGTGGCCTCGTCGAGGAAGATGACGGCCGGCCGCGCGGTCAGGACCCGCGCGAAAGCCAGCCGCTGCTGCTCCCCCGGGGACAGGATGCGGGTCCAGTCGGCTGTCTCGTCGAGTCGGTCGCCGAGATTGCCGAGCGATACCTTCGACAGCGCCTCACGGAGAGTGCCGTCCGCCGCTGTCGGTTCGCTGGGGTACGCCAGCGCTGTCCGGAGCGAACCGAGCGGCAGATACGGCCGCTGGGACAGGAAGATGGCATCCCCGGATGGTCGCGACACCGTGCCGTCCGCGTAGGGCCACAGATCGGCGAGGGTTCGGAGCAGCGTCGTCTTGCCGGAACCGGACGGACCCTTCACCAACAGCGACTGACCGGGACCGACGGTGAGATCGAGACCCTCGATGAGCGTCGCTCCGGACGGAGTGCGCACGTCGAGCTTGTCGACGTCGAGTTCGTTCCCGGATTTGCCCGTCTTCAGGATCGGGAGTGCGGCGGAGTGCATGTTGTCGTTGGCCAGACCAGTGAGTCGGATGAGGGTGGCGCGGAAACTCGCGAAGTCGTCGTACGACTCGCGGAAGAAGGACAGTGAGTCGTGCACCTGTGAGAACGCCGTCGAGGTCTGCATGACGTCACCGAGTGAGACCTGACCGCTGAACAGCCGCGGCCCCTGAATCAGGAAGGGGAAGATGACCGCTGTCTGGTTCACCGAGAGGTTCCAGCCATTGAATTTGAGAGTCCGGAAGACGATGTGCCACATGTTGCGGATGACGTGCGCGAACCTGCCTGCCAGCGTTCGCCGCTCGACGTTCTCGCCGCGATAGAACGCGATGCTCTCGCCGTACTCACGGACCCGGATCAGTGCGTAGCGGAAGTTCGCATTGAGCTTCTCGTTGAGAAAGTTCAACCTGATGAGCGGCTTGCCGATCCAGAACGCCACCAGCGTGGTGACGAGAACGTAGACGAAGACGAGGAAGATCATCGCCCGCGGAATCTCGGTGCCGAAGATAGTCATCGGACCGGACAGGTCCCACAGGATTCCGGTGAACGACACGATCGACAGCACCGCCGTGACCGCGCCCATGGACAGCACCCGGGCCGTGGTCACGAAATTGGTGATGTCAGCCTGGATCCGCTGATCGGGGTTGTCGATCGCGTCGTCGAGAAAACGGTCGCGGTAGTAGGCGCGACTGTCGAGCCAGTCGTCCGTGAGGTGGTGAGTGAGCCAGACACGCCAATCGATATCGAGGGTCTGGCCGATGAGGAACTCGATCAGGGCGCGTACGACGTGGATGGCCGCGAGGAACGCGAACACCCGCAGAAAGTGCCAGAACGCGGTCTCGTCGAGGTTCTGGATCGAGTCGTAGAAGTCGTTGGACCAATAGGAGAACAACACGTTCATCCGCACGGCGAACACCGTGAACAGCAGTAGGACCGCGAGGATCACCAGCGGCTTGGGACTACGCCGCGGATTGAAATACGCCGCCGCGAAACGCCAGAACTGCCTGCCCCACTTGGTGAATCGAGCGAGCAGCACGATGACGACGACAAAGACGACGGCAGTCATCACGTAGGCCTTCAACAGCCATACCGCGCTGTCCCACACAACGTTGTTCCAGTCCACGACCCAGGTCCCCGATCACGAGATGAAGCTCAGGAGAAAAGATGGCGAAGTCTAACCCTGGTTCGGCGTGATCGGCGAGAGAAACGTGAACGACACGTCCGTCGTCGCCCGGAAAGCTACCCGTCTTGTGCAGGTTCCTGCTTTTCTTCGGTGTCCGGATCTCGGTCTCGATACTCTTCCTTGAGGTTGCCCTCGTCGTCGACGTAATCGTCGAAGGCGGTGCCGGAGACCGTGCCTCCGGAGCCGGGGAGTACGACCGTCTCCCGGGCGCCCGGATCGTACCGAGCGTCGATTTCTTCGGCCTTCTTCTTGGCCTTCTCCATCGCTTCATCGTCGGGACGGGGCACTTCGCCCTCGGTCTGCTCGCCGGTGTTCTTCTGCTCGGTGTCGTCTGCGCTCATGGTGCACGTCCGTTCCGTCGGAGATCCGGAATCGACGATACGCCCCGAACCGTCACTTCCTGGGCGGGAAATGACGAATCAGACCTTCCTGCACCACGGTGGCGAGCAGTTCGCCTTCGAGCGAGAAGAAGCGCCCGGTCGCGAGGCCTCGTGAACCGGCGGCCACAGGCGACTCGGTGGCATAGAGTGCCCAGTCGTCGAACCGGAACGGGCGATGAAACCACATCGAATGATTGACCGTGGCCGCCACGATCCGGTCGAGGCCCCACGACAACCCGTGCGTGGTGATGATGGAATCGAGCACCGTGGTGTCCGACGAGTAACCCATGACGGCGACGTGGATCAGCGGATCGTCCGGAAGATCGCCGTCCGCCCTCATCCACACCCGGTTGTGGGTGAGCTTCTCCCCCGTACCCTTCATGATCCAGGACGGGTCGTTCGCATACCGCATGTCGATCGGCTTCAGGGCATTGACGAACATCTTCAGCCGGTCCTCGTAACCGAGAAAATGATCACCCAGGGGCGGAAGTGTCTCCGGGAACGGAACATCGGGAACCGCGACCGCGTGTTCGAGTCCCTGGCCCCAGTCCTGGAACGCCGCAAGCATCACGAACAGTTCCTGACCGTTTTGCAGGGCGGTGACCTGCCGGTTGGCGAAGGCTCGGCCGTCGCGGTGACGATCGACGCGATACTCGATCGGTTCCTTCACGTCACCACCGCGAATGAAGTGGGCGTTGACCGCGTGCACCGCCCGTTCACCGGAGACGGTGCGGCCGGCGGCGACCAGAGCCTGCGAGATCAACTGGCCGCCGAACGTCCGGCTGCCCACCTGCGCGGGATGCCGACCTCGATAGGTGTCCTCCCCGATCTTCTCCAGATCGAGGAGTTCGAGAAGAGTCTCGAGATCGGTCTTCGCCGCGACTTCGCTCACCTAGTGGTCCTCTTCACCGATTCTGTGGACGTGGATCAGGTTGGTCGATCCTACGGTGCCGGGCGGCGAACCTGCCACGATGATGACCAGTTCACCCTTCTGGTAACGGCCGAGACCCAGAAGTGCGTGGTCGACCTGACGGACCATCGCGTCGGTGCTCTCGACGGGGTCGACGAGGAACGTCTCCGTGCCCCAGGTCAGCGAGAGCTGGCTGCGCACCTCCGGGAGCGGAGTGAACGCGAGCAACGGCAGCGGGGTGTGCAAGCGAGCGAGTCGCCGCACCGTGTCGCCGGACTGGGTGAAGGCAACGAGCGCCTTCGCGTCGAGTCGCTCACCGATGTCGCGGGCGGCGTAGGAGATGACGCCCCGTTTGGTGCGCGGAACGTGGGTCAGCGGAGGCACCCGGGTCGATTCACCCTCCACGGCCTCGACGATGCGGGCCATGGTGCGCACGGTCTCCATCACGTATTTACCCACCGAGGTTTCCCCGGAGAGCATGACCGCGTCGGCACCGTCGAGAACCGCGTTGGCCACGTCGGACGCCTCGGCGCGCGTGGGGCGCGAGTTCTCGATCATCGACTCGAGCATCTGCGTGGCAACGATGACCGGCTTCGCGTTCTCGCGGGCGATCTGGATGGCCCGCTTCTGCACGAGCGGGACCTGCTCGAGCGGGAGTTCCACGCCCAGGTCACCACGCGCGACCATGACCGCGTCGAACGCGAGGACGACGGCCTCGAGGTTGTCGATGGCCTCCGGCTTCTCGAGCTTCGCGATGACCGGGATGCGGCGACCGACGCGATCCATGACCGCGTGCACCAACTCCACGTCGGCAGGTGAACGCACGAACGAGAGGGCGATGAAATCGACACCGAGGTTCAGCGCGAACTCGAGGTCGGCGATGTCCTTCTCCGACAGCGCGGGCACCGACACGTTCATCCCCGGCAGGGATACACCCTTGTTGTTGCTGACCGGGCCACCCTCGGTGACACGACACACCACGTCGTTGCCCTCGACGCCGGTAACGACGAGGCCGACCTTGCCGTCGTCGACGAGCAGCCGGTCACCCGCCTTTGCGTCCTCCGCGAGCTGCTTGTACGTGGTCGACACCCGGTCGTGCGTGCCGACGACCTCGTCCACGGTGATCCGGACGAGCTCACCGTTGGCCCAGGTGGTGCGCTCTTCGGCGAACCGGCCGAGCCGAATCTTGGGCCCCTGGAGGTCGGCGAGGACTCCGACCGCCTTTCCCGTCGCATCCGATGCGGCTCGGACGCGGTTGTAATTTTCCTCGTGGTCGGAGTGTTCCCCGTGGCTGAAGTTCAGCCGGGCCACATCCATACCGCTTTCGACGAGTTCGCGAATACGGTCACCGGTGGCGGTAGCAGGTCCAAGAGTGCATACGATCTTCGTCCGTCGGTTCACGGCCTGAAGCCTAGTCGTCCCGCCCGCCCATCTCCATTTAGACTACGGCCAGCGGAAGCGCCGTCGGATGCACCGGCGAGGGGAGGTCGGACGCCCCTGTGAGGTACGCATCGACAGCATGCGCGGCGGACCTGCCCTCGGCGATCGCCCACACGATGAGCGAGGCACCGCGATGCGCATCGCCGCACACGAACACTCCCGGTGCGGTGGTCTGCCAGTCGGGACCACAGGACAGCACGCCCCGACGGGTGGGGCTCAAACCGTAGTCGTCGAGCAGCGGGCCGAGGTCGACGCCCTCGAAACCGATCGCGAAAAGGGCTAATCCGCAGGGTAATTCGATTTCCTCCCCCACCGGGGTGATGATGCGCTTGCCGTCCTCCCTCGACACCCGGACCTCCGCGAGCACCATGGCCCTGACGTTTCCGTTCTCGTCACCGAGGAACCGTTGCACCGCAACCTGATACCGGCGGACGCCGCCCTCCGCGTGGGCCGGCGACGTGCGCAGCACCATCGGCGACGCCGGCCACGGAGTCACGGACTCGTCCCGCTCGCTCGGCAACTCCGGGCGGTAGTCCAATTGGGTCACCGACAACGCTCCCTGTCGATGCGCAGTTCCGAGGCAATCCGCGCCGGTGTCACCGCCACCGATGATGACGACGTGCTTGCCCTTCGCGGTGATCGACGCAGGGCCGTCACCCTCGCACTCCTTGTTGGACGTCACCAGGTGCTCCATTGCGAGATGGATACCGCCCAGCTCCCGGCCCTCAACCGTCGTGTTGTCGCGGGCACGCAGGGCGCCGATGGCAAGGACCACCGCATCGAAGTTGGCCCGCAACTGGTCCACGGTGAGATCGACACCCACCTCGCAGTCGGTGACGAAATGTGTTCCCTCCGCGCGCATCTGGACCAGTCGCTGATCGAGAACCGACTTCTCCATCTTGAACTCGGGGATGCCGTAGCGAAGGAGTCCCCCGAGCCGGTCGTCGCGCTCGTAGACGGTGACATCGTGTCCGGCGCGGGTGAGCTGCTGGGCGGCCGCGAGCCCGGCCGGACCGGAACCGACCACCGCGACCTTCTTGCCCGTGGCGATCATCGGCGGTTTAGGCTCCACCGTTCCGGTCTCCCAAGCGACGTCGGCGATCGTCTGCTCGATCCGCTTGATGGTGACGCTGCCCGTCGTGTGGGTGTCGGCGAGCGAGAGCACACACGCCGATTCACACGGCGCCGGGCACAACCTACCGGTGAACTCCGGGAAGTTGTTGGTCGCATGCAGACGCTCGCTCGCCGCCGACCAGCGGCCGCGGCGCACGAGATCGTTCCACTCCGGAATCAGATTGCCCAGCGGGCAGCCCGCACTTCCCGAGTGGCAGAACGGAATACCGCAGTCCATGCAGCGGGTGGCCTGCTCGGCTACCTCGGCGTTGCGCTCCTCGGGACTGAGCGGACTGGTGACCTCGCGCCAGTCGTGCACCCTTTCCGCAATGGGTCGCTTGGGTGCTTCCTTCTTGGGGATGTGCAGGAAACCATGCGGATCAGCCACGAGCCGCCTCCATGATTGCGGTGTCCACGTCGAGCCCCTCGGCGCGGGCCAGCCGAGTGGCCTCGAGAACCCGCTGATAGTCCACCGGCATCACCTTGGTGAACAGCGCCGACCGCCGGGGCCAATCGGCGAGCATCGAAGCCGCGACGGTGGAGCCGGTCCAGTGCAGATGGTCGCTGACGGTACGGCACAGCCAGTCGAGGTCCTCGGGGTCGGGTGTCAGCAGGGTTACCATGGCCGGATTGACGTCGGCGGGGTCCAGGTCGAGCACATATGCGATCCCGCCCGACATTCCGGCCGCCAGGTTCCGTCCGGTGGGACCGAGGACGACGACCCGTCCGCCCGTCATGTACTCGCACCCGTGATCGCCCACTCCCTCGACCACGGCGGTCGCTCCGGAATTGCGCACCGAGAACCGTTCGCCGGCCCGTCCGCGGAGGAACAGTTCACCCGAGGTCGCACCGTAGAGCAGTGTGTTGCCGGCGATCACCTGAGTCTCCGGGACGAACAGGACGTCGGCGGCCGGTCGCACCACGATTCGCCCGCCCGACAGCCCCTTCCCGACATAGTCGTTGGCGTCGCCGGTGAGGTCGATGGTGATGCCCGGCGGCAGGAACGCACCGAGTGATTGACCCGCCGACCCGGTGAAGGTGAGCCGGATGGTGTCGTCGGGGAGACCACCCGCACCGTAACGACGGGTGACCTCGGCACCGAGCAGCGTCCCGACCGTCCGATTCACATTGCGCACGGGCATCTCGATCTCGACGGGATGCGCGTCTTCGAGGGCACCTTCGGCCAGCTGGATGAGCGTGCGGTCCAGCGCCCGGTCCAGGGCATGGTATTGGTCGGTCACCTTGCGCCGCTGGGTGAGTGGGGTCCCGTCGGGGCCCTTCGGTAACGCGAAGATCGGCGAGAGGTCGAGTCCGCGGCTCTTCCAGTGCGCGATTCCCTCGGCCGTCTCGAGCATGTCCGCGTGCCCCACCGCCTCATCGATGCTGCGGAAGCCGAGACGCGCCAGGTACTGCCGCACGTCCTCGGCGATGAAGCGGAAGAACTCCTCGACGAACTCGGGCTTGCCGGTGTACCGCTTACGCAATTCGGGGTTCTGAGTGGCCACACCCACCGGGCAGGTGTCGAGGTGGCACACACGCATCATGATGCACCCTGCCACGATCAACGGCGCCGTCGAGAAGCCGAACTCCTCCGCCCCGAGCAGCGCAGCGACGACGACATCCTTCGCGGTACGCATGCCGCCGTCGCACTGAACGGTGATCCGATCGCGCAGACCGTTGAGCACGAGTGTCTGCTGCGCATCGGCCAGTCCGATCTCCCACGGCGTACCCGCATGCTTCATCGACGTGAGCGGAGTCGCGCCGGTGCCGCCGTCGTTGCCCGAGATGAGGACCACGTCCGCGTGCGCCTTGCTGACACCGGCCGCCACTGTCCCCACACCCACCGAACTGACCAGCTTCACATGGACACGGGCCTGGTCGTTGGCGTTCTTGAGGTCGTGGATCAGCTGTGCGAGGTCCTCGATCGAGTAGATGTCGTGGTGCGGCGGAGGTGAAATCAACCCCACGCCCGGAGTCGAGTGCCGGGTCTCCGCCACCCATGGGTACACCTTGTAGGCGGGCAACTGCCCGCCCTCGCCAGGCTTGGCTCCCTGGGCCATCTTGATCTGGATGTCGCTCGCGTTGACGAGGTAATCACTGGTGACGCCGAATCTTCCGCTCGCCACCTGCTTCACGGCGCTGCGACGGGACGGGTCGTAGAGGCGGTCGACGTTCTCCCCGCCCTCCCCGGAGTTGGATCGCCCACCGAGATTGTTCATTGCCACAGCCATCGTCTCGTGCGCCTCGGCGGAGATGGACCCATAGCTCATCGCGCCGGTGTTGAAACGAGTGACGATCCGCTCCGCCGGCTCCACCTCCTCGAGCGGCACCGGAGGCCGGAGGCCCTCACGGAAGCTGAAGAGGCCGCGCAGTGCACCTCCGGCTGCAGCGAGCCTGTTCACCTCGTCGCTGTACTGGGCGAAAACCTCGTGCCTGCCGGTGCGGGTGGCGTGCTGGAGGAGAAACACGGTCTCGGGCGTGAACAAATGCAGTTCGCCGTCGCGGCGGAACTGGTACTCGCCGCCGTGGGCAAGCCGGCGGTGCGCGTACTCGGTGGGATTGTCGGGGTAGGCCTGCCGGTGCCGGAGCAGCACTTCCCGCGCGATCTCGTCGAGTCCCACGCCACCGAGTTTGCTGGTGGTCCCCCGGAAATACTCGTCGACGAGGCCGCGGTCGAGGCCGAGTGCCTCGAAAGCCTGGGCGGCGGTGTACGAACCGACTGTCGAGATGCCCATCTTCGACATCACCTTCAGCACACCCTTGCCGAGTGCCGTCAGATAGTTGCGCACCGCGATCGTGTGATCGACTCCCGTCAGCTCGCCCTCCGACACCAGGTCCTCGATCGACTCCATCGCGAGGTACGGATTGACCGCGGCCGCTCCGTAGCCGATGAGCAGCGCCAGATGATGGACTTCGCGGGCGTCGCCGGACTCGACGACCAGCGCCACCTTCGTTCGTTCCTTGGTGCGGATCAGGTGGTGATGCACCGCGCCCACGGCCAGCAACGACGGGATGGGTGCGCGGGTGTGGTCGGAGTCGCGGTCCGAGATCACCAGTGTGCGGTATCCCTGCGCGATCGCAGCGCTCGCCTGGATGCGCAGTTCTTCCAGCGCATCGGCCATGCCCGCACCGCCGCGCTCCACCTCGTAGAGACCGCGCAGAACGGTCGCCGCCAGACCGGGGTGGTTGCCGTCCGCGTTCACATTGATGATCTTGTTCAGGTCGTCGTTGTCGAGCACCGGCCACGGCAGCACTATCTGACGACACGACGCCGCAGTGGGCTCGAGCAGATTCTGTTCCGGACCCATGACCCGGGACAGCGACGTCACGATCTCTTCGCGGATTGCGTCGAGCGGCGGATTGGTCACCTGGGCGAACAGTTCGACGAAATAGTCGTACAGCAGCCGCGACCGGGCGGAGAGCACAGCGATGGGCGTGTCGGTTCCCATCGAGCCCAGCGGCTCCCCGCCGGACGCCGCCATCGGCGACAACAGGATCCGCAGATCTTCCTCGGTGTAGCCGAACGCCACCTGTCGCCGGACCACCGACTCGTGGTTGTTCTGGGCGTGCGGTCGCTCGGGCAGCGTCCTCAGGTCGAGCAACCCTGCATAGAGCCACTCAGCGTACGGCTTCTCGGCTGCCAGCCGCGACTTGATCTCGTCGTCGGGAACGATACGTCCCTCCGACGTGTCGACCAGGAACATGCGCCCCGGCTCGAGGCGCCCCTTCGCCACGACCTCGTCCTGGGGCACGTCGAGGACACCGCTCTCGCTCGCCAGGATCACCCGCCCGTCGACGGTCTGCCACCAGCGGCCGGGCCGCAGACCGTTACGGTCCAGCACTGCCCCTACGACGGTTCCGTCGGTGAACGTCACACACGCCGGCCCGTCCCACGCCTCCATCAGCGATGCGTGGAACTGGTAGAATGCGCGCCGATCGGGACACATCTTCGTGTCGTTCTCCCACGCCTCGGGCACCATCATCATCACCGCATGGGGCACGCTGCGTCCCGCGAGATGCAGCAGCTCGAGCACCTCGTCGAACGAGGCAGAGTCCGACGCCTCGGGGGTGCAGATGGGGTACAACCTTCGGAGGTCTCCTGGGATGGCGGCACTCGACAACATCGCCTCCCGCGCCCGCATCCGATTCCGGTTGCCTCGAACGGTGTTGATTTCCCCGTTGTGCGCCACGAAGCGGAACGGGTGCGCAAGCGGCCAGGACGGGAACGTGTTTGTGGAAAACCTGCTGTGCACCACCGCGAGCGCACTCATCATGCGGGGATCCCGCAGGTCCACGTAGTAGAGAGGCAGCTGGGGAACGGTCAGCATGCCCTTGTAGACGATGGTGCGGCTCGACAGCGACGGGAAGTAGACGCCCGACCCGCTCGACTCGACCTCCGGAGTGATCTGCTCGGCGCGCTTGCGCAGCGGGTAGACGAGGCGATCGAGGTCGAGACCACTGGGCCGCCGTCCGCCGGTCGGCGGCGCCGCGACGAAGAGCTGACTCATGTGCGGCTCGCATCCGCGTGCCGTGGCCCCGAGGTCGGCGCCCTCCGAATCGATCGGCACGTCCCGCCACCCCAGGATGTCGAGCTCCTCCTCCTCGGCGAGGTCCTCGATCCGCTTCCGGGCCGTCGATCGCGCCTCCGGGTCCCGAGGAAGGAAGCAGAAACCCGCGGCGTAAGTACTACTTCCGTCCGGGGCGGGCGAAGGAAGGTCGAAATCGACGACCTCCTCGAAGAGCTCGGTGGGCAGCTGCACCAGAATTCCGGCACCGTCGCCGCTGTTCGTCTCGGCGCCGGCAGCGCCGCGATGCTCGAGGTTGTCCAGAGCGACGAGACCATCCGCGACGATGGAGTGCGAACGGCGGCCGTGCACGTTCACCACCATGGCGACACCGCACGAATCGACTTCGCGATCCGGGTCGTAGAGACCTTGCGGACCGGGCGACTGAGAGAACAGCACCGATATACCTCCACATCGGCCGAGGGGACCACCGGTGGCGCTTGCGCGTCCCTGCCGGCGGCCTCCGCTAGCGGGGTCGCCACGACGGGCGCTAACTGCATTTCGGGGGTCTACCGGGACAGCCTCGGCCCGTGAAGGTTGTTACCGGACATACATCCGGCGCGCTCAGCTTACCAGCACCGATAAGCCTCGGATATGCCGATTTCCGGACAGGACAGCACTGTGGCCCCCGTCGCAGGAGCAACAGGGGCCACAGCGGTGGAATCGAGCGGCGACGCTACGTCGTCACTGGTCCCGGAGAGGTCGTCCGTACTTGTCCTTCACGCTGCCCGTCAGCATCATGATGCCGTCGATCAGCGGCCAGAGCCCGCCTAATCCGCACGTCAGCCAGGTGACGGCGATCTGCGCGACCGCGATGCCGGGCTGGTTCAGGTAGAACCGTCCGACACCGAAGGCACCCAGGAAAATCTGCAGGAGTCCCGCGGTGAGCTTCGACTTGTCGGAGTACGGCTCACCGCTGACCGGGTGCCGGCCGAACGGCGCAGACGGATCGACGTAGGCGTTGTACCCGGCCGGGGCATAACCGGGCTGCGGGTATCCCTGCTGTCCGTACCCCTGCTGGCCATACTGCTGTCCGGGATTCTGCTGGCCGTAATTCTGCTGGCCGTAGTCCGGCTGACCGTAACTCTGGGGTGCGGCACCCTGCTGACCGTAACCGGCCTGCGGGTAGCCGGGTTGCTGATAGTCCTGCCCTGACTGCGGCGACGTCCCGTACTGCGCGTTGTAGTAAGGATCGGGGGTGCCGTACGTCGGGCCGTCCGCAGGCTGCTGCGGCTTGTCGTAACCGGTGTACGGGGCGGTCGGCGGCGGGGTGTCGCCCACATTCGGCAGTGCGGTGGTGGGTTCGGTCCCGCTCGGCGACGGGTAGGTGGGAGTCGAACCCCAGCCGGGACCATTGCCGACCCCGGAGTAGGTGTCCCATCCGGGCCCGGTTCCCGACGACGCCGGTGAGGGCGTTGCGTCCGAGGTGGCGGGTGGCTGCGACAGCGATGCCTCGGCGGTGGCGTCGTAATCGAAGGGCGAACCGAACTCGGGCGGAAGGCTCGACTCAGCGCTCCCGCCCTTCTTCCCCAGATCCACCCGCTGGGTGTCGTCGCCGGAGGTGTCGGCCTTGGCGGAATCGTCGGATGCTTTCCCCGGATCAGTCATTCGCGTCATCCTTCTTGCTGTCGGTGGTCGTCGTGCCCGCGTCGGTGCCGGCAATCGCAGTACTCACAGCCTTGTCGTCACCCGCAGGCTTGTCTTTCTCCCCGTTGTCCTGGGCGGGAGCCTCCTGCTCGGGTGGCCCGTCTTCCGCCGCGGCAGGATGATGCGGTTGCAACTCCGCCGGGTCTTCCCGGCCCTTGGTCGCGGCGAAGACATACACCACCGCTGCGACGAACACGATCGCCGAGGTGAACGAGTTGACGCGGACGCCGGCAATGAGGCTGGCGTGATCGCTGCGCATCAGCTCGATCCAGAACCGACCGGCGCAGTACCCGGCCACATACAGGGCGAAGAGGCGGCCGTGCCCGATACGGAAGCGGCGGTCCACCCACACCAGCAGGATCACGATCAGCACGTTCCACAGCGCTTCGTACAGGAAGGTGGGGTGCACGACGAAGGCGACCTGCCCGGTGGAGACACCGTCGATCAACTCGGGGTGCACCTGCCCGGCGTCATTGCGGCGCTCGAAGATCTCGAGCCCCCACGCCACGTCGGTTTCCCGGCCGTACAGTTCCTGGTTGAAGTAGTTGCCGATTCGGCCGATCGCCTGGGCCAGCAAGATGGGAGGCGCTACCGCGTCGCCGAGCGCAGGCAGCGGTATCCCACGCCTGCGACAGCCGATCCACGCGCCGACGCCGCCGAGCGCCACCGCGCCCCAGATACCGAGACCGCCCTGCCAGATCTTCAGGGCGTCGACGGGATCCCCGCCCTCCCCGAAGTAGGTGGGCCAGTCGGTCAGGACGTGATACAGCCGGCCACCGATCAACCCGAACGGCACCGCCCAGATGGCGATGTCGAGCACGGTGCCCTTCTCGCCGCCCCGGGCGACCCAGCGGCGGTCGCCCCAGAAGATCGCGACGACGATGCCGACGATGATGAACAGCGCGTACGCGCGCAGGGCCAGTGGGCCGACGTACCAGACGCCCTGAGGCGGACTCGGAATATACGCCAGCACGTCCACAGTGGAAGTCACGACGCCACGGTAGCGGAGCGAACGCCCTCGGCGAGTTCCCTCGTCAGCGAGCGCACAGCGTCGAGCCCGGATTCGACCGCGGTGACGAGGGCAGACCCGACGATGACTGCATCCGCGTAGGCGGCGATCTCGGCGGCCTGCGCCCCCGAACGGACACCCAGACCGACACCCACCGGAATGTCGGAATGGGCGCGGATGCGCGCGGTCAACTCCGGCGCCATCGACGACACCGCGTCACGCGCGCCGGTCACCCCCATCGTCGACGCCGCGTACACGAATCCGCTGCTCGCCTTCAGGGTCATCGCCAGTCGTTCTTCGGTCGACGACGGGGCAACAAGGAAGATCCGGTCGAGGTCGTGTTCCTTCGACGCCGTGATCCACTCGCCGGCCTCCTCGGGGATCAGGTTCGGGGTGATGAGTCCGAGGCCGCCGGCGTTCGCGAGGTCACGGGCGAACCGATCGACACCGTACTGCAGAACCGGATTCCAGTACGTCATCACCACGGCCTTGCCGCCCACCGACGCGATCTGCTCGATGATCGTGAACACGTCACGCACCTTGACGCCGTTGCTCAGCGCCTTCTCGGCGGCCGCCTGAATGGTGGGTCCATCCATCACCGGGTCCGAATAGGCGATACCGACCTCGACGATGTCACAGCCCGAGTCGACCATGGCCTTGAAGACGTCGATGGATTCGGGGACGGTGGGATACCCGGCGGGTAGGTATCCGACCAGAGCGGCACGCTTCTCCTCACGGCACTGCGCGAACGTCGGGGCGAGGCGCGAGAGTCGTTCGCTCACTTGGCGGAACCTTCCTTGTCGGTGGTCGTGGGAGTTTCGGTGGCAGCGTCGGGGTCGAAGAGCCCGAACCACTTGGCCGCCGTGTCCATGTCTTTGTCGCCGCGCCCGGAGAGGCTGACGACTATGATCGCGCCCTCCCCCAGTTCACGGCCGAGTCGCAACGATCCTGCGACGGCGTGCGCTGATTCGATGGCCGGGATGATTCCCTCACGCTCGGACAGCAGGCGCAGGGCATCCATGGCCTCCGTGTCGGTGACGGGCTCGTAGGTGGCGCGGCCGATGTCCTTGAGCAGGGCGTGCTCCGGTCCGACGCCGGGATAGTCGAGACCAGCCGAGATGGAATGCGATTCGATGGTCTGCCCGTCCTCGTCCTGCAGCAGATACGAGTAGGCACCCTGGAAGGCGCCCGGGGTGCCGGCCGCGAAGGTGGCGGCGTGGCGCCCCGTCTCGACTCCGTCACCGGCAGCCTCGTACCCGACCAGCCGCACCCCGGGGTCGTCGAGGAAGGCGTGGAAGATTCCGATGGCGTTGGACCCACCGCCGACACACGCGGTGACGGCGTCGGGCAGCCTGCCCGTCAGCGCCTGCACCTGCGCCCGCGCCTCGAGCCCGACGACACGCTGGAAGTCGCGGACGATGGTCGGGAAGGGATGCGGTCCGGCCGCGGTGCCGAAGCAGTAGTACGTGTTGTGGGCGTTGGTCACCCAGTCCCGCAGCGCCTCGTTGATGGCATCCTTGAGCGTCCGGGAGCCGGACTCCACCGAAACCACCGACGAACCGAGCAACCGCATACGGGCCACGTTCAGCGCCTGCCGCTCGGTGTCGACCGCGCCCATGTAGATGACGCACTCGAGCCCGAACAGTGCACACGCCGTCGCCGTGGCCACACCGTGCTGACCGGCACCGGTCTCCGCGATGATGCGGGTCTTGCCCATCTGCTTGGCGAGCAGCACCTGACCGAGCACGTTGTTGATCTTGTGCGAGCCGGTGTGATTAAGATCTTCGCGCTTGAGGATCAGCCGCGCGCCCCCGGCGAATTCACTCATCCGAGTGGCCTCGAAGATGGGTGACGGGCGGCCCGTGTAATCGCGCTGCAACCGATCGAGCTCGGACAGGAAGGTGTCATCCGACCGCGCCTTGTCGTACGCGGCCGTGACCTCCTCGATCACCGCCATCAGCGCCTCGGGCACGTGGCGTCCGCCGTAGACGCCGAAGTGTCCTCCGGAGTCGGGGTCGTGCGACGTGCGTTCGGCGATTCCGGCGCTGGCAGTCGGCAGATCGCCACCCTTGAAGACGGTGTCCTGATTACGTGAAGTCACAGGTCCAGTCTGCCCCAACGCCGGGTGCTGCCGCCGTCCGGGTCAATTCGGCCGCAGTCGCTTCAGCGCGACGGCTTGGGGCAGGAGGGGTGCGCCCCGGCATTGACCAGATCGGCCACGGCCTTGCGTGGATCTCCGCTGGTGACGAGGCCTTCGCCGACGAGTACGGCGTCCGCTCCGGCACCCGCGTAGGCGAGGAGGTCAGCGGTACCCCGGACACCGGATTCGGCGATCTTGATGGTTTCGGTGGGCAGTCCGGGTGCGATCTCCCCGAAGGTGTTCTTGTCGACCTCGAGTGTCTTGAGGTTTCGGGCGTTGACGCCGATCACCCTGGCGCCGGCCTCGAGTGCCCGGTTGGCTTCCTCTTCGGTGTGAACCTCGACAAGCGCGGTCATTCCCAACGACTCGGTGCGGTCGATCAACGACGCCAGCGCATGCTGCTCGAGCGCGGCGACGATGAGCAGGACGACGTCGGCGCCGTGCGCGCGGGCTTCATGGATCTGGTACGGCCCGACGATGAAGTCTTTACGCAGAACCGGGATGCTGACCGCACGCCGGACGGCGTCGAGGTCGGCGAGGGATCCCTGAAAACGTCGTTCCTCGGTGAGCACGCTGATGACCCGGGCGCCTCCGGCCTCGTAGGCCTTGGCGAGTTCGGCGGGGTCGGTGATCTCGGCGAGCGGGCCCTTCGACGGGCTTGCACGCTTGACTTCGGCGATGACTCCGATGCCAGGCTCGAGCAGAGCAGCTGCCGCGTCGAGCGCAGGCGGTGCGGCAGCCGCGGCGGCCTTGACAGCGGCGAAGTCAAGGACGGCTTCGCGGGCGGCCACATCGGCGCGCACTCCGTCGAGAATCGAGTCGAGAACGGTCATCGTGGCCCGAGTCCTTTCTGGGCAGGAACCCGATGTGAGGAACATCATCAGGGGTGAAGCAAGCGTAGATGGCACTCTGATTCTGTTTACGATCGGGTACCCGGCTCGTTGGTGTCGCCGTCCAGCCGATCGACATCATCGGCTTTCTTGTCTGCGCGGGAGCCGTCGACCGTCGGATCTTCGCCCGCGTCGAGCGCGTCCCACAGCATGCGTTGTGTGAGGGGCTCGTCGGCGGAATCAGCGCTGGTCTTCTTGGCCGCCGCGCGCCGTGCGGCCGGGCTGTCGTACTTCGAGGAGAGCCCGGCGCGTACCCGTGGACGGCGGGCCAGTTCGACGGCGGCGGCGAGGGCGGCGACAGCACCGGCGAGAGCCAGCACCGCGGGCCCCTGATTCACCGACACGGAATCGATCACCGCACGGCCCGGCAATTCCGCCAGCCGTCCCGCCTGCTCGTCCGTTGCGCCGGAGACGAGCACAGTTGCCGCCGGGACGGCAGCTACGACGGCCACGGCGGCGACGAGTACGCCGAGAATGCGGAGCGCCCACCCCTTGACGGCGAAGGACGCTGCGATGGCGGCAACAAGGGTCAGGGCCAGCGGCGTGAGCGCCGCCGCCCAGGTGCCCCCGTCGAGCGCCGTGGTGCGCTGCTCACCGAGTCCGTCGGAGGAGGTGACCTCCACCCACGTCATCCGGGATGCTCCCCACAAGCACACCGCCGCGACGGCGAGAAGGAGCACCGCGAGAATCGACCGGCGGCGTCCTGGAGTCTCGGTTCCCGCTCCGGTCCCTTCGGTCACTGCGTGCCGCCTCCCAGGGTCTTCATCGTGTGCGCCGCGGCGATGGCGCTGAGCACGGCCATGGCCTTGTTCCGCGCCTCCGTGTCCTCGTATTCGGGATTCGAATCGGCCACCACACCGGCACCGGCCTGGACGTACCCGATGCCGTCCTTGATCAGCGCCGTCCGGATGGAGATCGCCGTGTCTGCGTCGCCGGCGAAGTCGAGATATCCGACGATTCCGCCGTAGATCCCGCGCCTCGTCGGTTCGAGTTCCTCGATCAACTGCATGGCCCTGACCTTCGGCGCGCCCGACAGCGTGCCGGCCGGGAAGCAGGCGGTGACGGCGTCGAGTGCCTGTTTGCCGGCCGCGAGGTGGCCTGTCACCGTGGAGACGAGGTGCATCACGTGGCTGTACCGCTCGATGTGCCGATAGTCGTGCACTTTCACCGTGCCGGGTTCGCACACGCGGCCGAGGTCGTTGCGGCCGAGATCGACGAGCATGAGGTGCTCGGCGTTCTCCTTCTCGTCGGCGAGGAGATCCTTCTCCAGGAGGATGTCGTCCTCCTCGGTGGCACCGCGCCACCGGGTGCCGGCGATCGGGTGGGTGGTGGCGACACCCTCCTTGACCGTCACCAGCGCTTCCGGGCTGGAACCGACGATCGAGAACGCGGTCTCGCCGTCACCACCGGGAACGTTGAGGAGGTACATGTACGGGCTGGGATTCGAGGCGCGCAGCATGCGGTACACATCGATAGGTGCAGCGGCACAATCGATTTCGAAACGCTGCGACAGCACGACCTGAAACGCCTCGCCCGCCTCGATCTCCCCCACCAGGCGCTGTACGTCCGCACCGAATCCCTCGGTGGTGCGCTGCCGGCGGTAGTCGGGTGCGGGTTTGGCGAACGTGGACACCGTGGACGGCGCGGGCGCCGACAGCGAGGCCGTCATCCGGTCGAGGCGCTCGACGGCATTGTCGTACGCCTCGTCGACCCGCTCGTCCGTGCCGTCCCAGTTCACCGCATTGGCAATGAGGGTGATGGCCCCCTCATGGTGATCGACGGCCGCCAGATCCGTGGCGAGCAGCATGACCATTTCCGGGATCTGCAGGTCGTCCACGGCGTGCTCACCGATGCGTTCGATGCGCCGCACGGCGTCGTAGCCGAGGAAGCCCACCATGCCGCCGGTCAGCGGCGGCAGGTCGGGCAACCGTTCGCTCCGCAGGAGCTCGAGGGTCTGACCGAGTGCCGCGATGGGATCCCCACCCGACGGCGCTCCCGCCGGAACGTTCCCGTACCACGCCGCCTCCCCGTCGACGACGGTCAACGCGGCGGGACTTCCTGCGCCGATGAACGACCATCGTGACCACGAGCGGCCGTTCTCCGCCGATTCCAGCAGGAACGTACCGGGCCTGTTTCCCGCCAGCTTCGTGTACGCCGACAGCGGAGTTTCGGCGTCCGCCAGCACCTTACGAGTCACCGGGACGACCCGATGCTCGGCGGCGAGAGCGTGGAACTGCTCGCGCGTGGTGGTCGAGTCGGATCCGCCATCCGGCAGGGTGGCGGCGGATTTGGGCGCGGACATCGTGGTGGGCTCACCGTGCATGCCGACCATCATCCCAGGCGCGTTCGGCGCGTCTGCGTGCGCGGGTAGCCTCGGCTGTCATGAAGCCAGGTCAGCTCGCCCCGGAATTCACCCTGCCCGACCAGGACGGCAACGAACGTTCGCTGTCGAGCCTTCTGGAGGACGGTCCGCTGGTGCTGTTCTTCTATCCGGCGGCGTCCACCCCGGTCTGCACCGCCCAGGCATGCCATTTTCGCGACCTCGCCGACGAGTTCGCAGCCGTCGGGGCTTCCCGCGCCGGGATCAGCACCGATGCGGTGGCCAAGCAGGCGTCGTTCGCGCAGGCGCAGTCGTTCGACTACCCCCTTCTGTCGGACCGCGACGGCGCGGTCGCCGAGAAGTTCGGGGTCCGGCGAGGACTGCTCGGCAAACTAGCACCCGTCAAACGGTCGACGTTCGTCATCGACACCGACCGCACGGTGCTCGAGGTGATCTCGAGCGAGTTTCGCGCGAATGCCCACGGCGATCAGGCGCTGACCTTCCTTCGTGCCCGTCAGGCCACCTGAAAAGACCGCTTCGCCAAGCCCATCCAGAACCCGTCGATCACTTGGCGGGGAATCTGCTCGGGGTCGCTGGAGGCGCCGAGCGTCACGAACAGCGGAGCGAAATGCTCGATCGTCGGATGCGCATAGGGCATGCCCGGGGCGAGTGAGCGGAAGCCGATGAGCGAGTCGACATCGCCTGCGGCCAGGCACTCGTTCGCCCACGCGTCGAACTCCGCCGACCATCCCGGGGCCTTCGCCTCCGGCGAGGGGTCGCGCAGGAACGGCAGCCCGTGGGTGGTGAACCCGGAGCCGACGATCAGGACTCCCTGCTCCCGCAGTGGGCGCAGCCGCTCACCGAGGTGCAGCAGCCGTTCGGGGTCGAGCGTCGGCAAGGAGATCTGCAGGACGGGAATGTCGGCGTCCGGATACATCACCGTGAGCGGCACGTAGGCGCCGTGATCGAGGCCCCGATCGGGTTGATGCGCGACCGTCTCGTTGTCGGGCATGAGTGCCGCGACCAGCGTGGCCAGCTCCGGCGCACCCGGTGAGGCGTACGTGGCCCGGTAGAAACGTTTGGGGAAACCGCCGAAGTCGTAGACGAGGGGGGTCCCGGTGGTGGTCGAGCCGATGGTGAGCGGCGCGGACTCCCAGTGCGCCGAGACCATGAGGATGGCTTTCGGCCGCGGCAGTTCGCCGGCCCACTTCGCCAGTTGCGACACCCACAGTTCGCTGTCGACCAACGGCGGTGCTCCGTGGCTCAGGAACAGCGCGGGCATGACGTTCGTCATCGTGACTCCTCGAGGTTCGACTCACAAGGCCCTAAGTTGAACCTTCAAGTTAGTATAGGAGTCAACACGCGGATGCGACAACTATTCCCGGGTACCGTTCCGCAGGCGGCGTGCTGCCTATGGTGAAGAGGTCGCACAGCGGTTCGGCGCACGAAATGGAGGACACCACTCATGGGTGGGTACGACGAGGACAGCTCGACACAGACGGAGACACGCTGGCTCGACACCGATCAGCAGCAGGCGTGGCTCACCCTCATCGCACTCGTCACCCGCCTCCCCGCGGCCCTCGACGCCCAGCTGCAGCGCGACTCGGCGCTCACCCACTTCGAGTACTTCGTCCTCGCCTCCCTGTCCGGCGAAGACAACCATCGACTTCAGTTGTCCTTGCTCGCCCAGCGGGCCAACGCATCACTGTCGCGGCTGTCCCACGTCATCACCAAGATGGAAAAAGCCGGCTGGGTACGGCGAGAGAGCATCCGGGGAAGCCGTGGTTCCGACGCCGTCCTCACCGACGCAGGGATGGCCAAAGTAGTGGACGCCGCACCACCCCACGTCGAATCCGTCCGCGCACTCGTCTTCGACGGCCTCTCCACGGACCAAGTACGTCAGCTCTCCGAACTCGGCAGCGCCATGCTCACCCAACTCGACAAGGGCATCGCCGCCGGCACCGGAAGAGCGTGACGCGCCGAGTGCACCTCACCCCAGCGGCGACCCGCCTGCTCACCCCAGCGGCGACCCGCCCGCACGTCACCCCAGCGGCGACCCGCCGACACCCCAGTTCTCGGCCGGCACGTCCGCGATCGTCACCCAGACCTTCGCCGGGTCCTTACCCGTCGCCTCGGCGTACGCCTTGGTGACCGCTTCGATGGTGGCACGCTTCTGCTCGGTGGTGAGCCCGGTTGTCTGACTGATCTGGATCAATGGCATGAAGGCATTCTGCCCGAGGGCATGCGAGACATTCTGCCCGAGCGCCCGGAACTCTACTGCGCGGCGAGCAGAACGTCGGTGTCGAAGCACGTGTGCGTGCCCGTATGACATGCAGCGCCTTCCTGATCCACGATCAGGAGCACCGTGTCGCCGTCGCAGTCGAGCCGCACCTCGTGGACGTACTGCGTGTGCCCGGACGTCTCCCCCTTCACCCAGTACTGCTGGCGGGAACGGGAGTAGTAGGTGCCCTTGCGGGTGTCGAGGGTGCGGGCGAGTGCTTCGTCATCCATCCACGCCACCATCAGGACGTCACCCGTCGACCGTTCCTGTGCGACGGCGCTGAACAGGCCTGCGTCGTTGCGCTTGAGCCGCGAGGCGATAGCGGGGTCGAGACTCATCGGACGGTGATCCCTTCTTCGCGCATGGACTTCTTCACTTCGGCGATCGTCATGTCGCCGAAATG
This sequence comes from Rhodococcus sp. USK13, assembly GCF_018343855.1. Taxonomy (NCBI): domain Bacteria; kingdom Bacillati; phylum Actinomycetota; class Actinomycetes; order Mycobacteriales; family Nocardiaceae; genus Rhodococcus; species Rhodococcus sp. USK13. Next base: position 4,848,390 of record NZ_CP069242.1, read on the forward strand.
GAAGACACTTGCGGCCAGCACCGCGTCGGCGCCGGCCTCGACGGCGGGTGCGAAATGCTCCACAGCACCCGCTCCCCCGCTCGCGATCACCGGCACATGCACGGCCGCCCGCACGGCGCGGATCATCGGGAGGTCGAAGCCCGCTTTCGTCCCGTCGGCGTCCATCGAGTTGAGCAGAATTTCGCCGACACCCAGTTCGGCGCCGCGCACCGCCCACTCGACCGCATCGATCCCGGTTCCGCGCTTGCCGCCATGGGTGGTCACTTCCCATCCGGACGCGGTGTCCGGCTGACCCTGCGGGACCGTGCGCGCATCCACCGACAGCACGATGCACTGGGATCCGAAACGCTCGCTCAGTTCACGAAGCAGTTCGGGCCGGGCGATGGCCGCGGTGTTGACGCTGACCTTGTCGGCACCGGCACGCAGCAACCGGTCGACGTCCTCGACGGTACGGACGCCGCCGCCGACGGTGAGTGGAATGAAGACCTGTTCCGCCGTCCGGCTCACGACATCGAGCATGGTGCCACGAGCCGCGGTCGAGGCTGTGACATCGAGGAAGGTGAGCTCGTCCGCACCCTGTGCGTCGTAGGCGGCCGCCAACTCCACCGGATCACCTGCATCACGCAGATTCTCGAAGTTGACGCCCTTGACCACGCGTCCTGCATCGACGTCGAGGCAAGGGATAACCCGCACTGCCAGAGTCATTACGTACGCCCTTCCGAGAGATCGGCGCGGGGGTCACCCAGCGATCCGAGAATGTCGAGAATCTCACCGTGCACTCCGGGGGCACCGGCCAGCACAGAATCCGAAGCGATCGTCCACGGCTGACCGGCGAGATCCGTGACCACGCCACCCGCCGCCCGCACCAGAGCCACACCGGCGGCGTTGTCCCACGCATTGTGGCCGAACACCACCGTGCCACCGAGTATTCCTGCCGCGGTGAAGGCGAGGTCGACGCCGGTCGAGCCGTGGATCCGGATCCGCGACGACACCCGGCTGAGCTGAGCGAGAACCTGCAGCCGATAAGGCCCGGGGATACGTCCGCGGCTGTCGATGTTCAGTGCGCCCATTCCCACGATCGACGACGCCAGCGACGTCTCGGTGAGACGCGGCAGCGGCAGACCGCCCTCGAGGAGCGGCCCGTCCGCCACGGCCGCGTACCGTCGCCCGACGAGCGGCAACCACGTGAGACCGAGGACCGGGACACCGTCGTCGAGCAGGGCGAGAAGTGTGCCCGCCGTCGGCAATCCCGCCGAGTAGTTGAAGGTGCCGTCGATGGGATCGAGAACCCACACCAATCCCGCGTCGAGATCCGGGCCGCCGAATTCCTCGCCGTGAACCGCGATGCCGGTCCGATCCTGAAGTTCTCCGGTCAGCCGTTTCTCGAGTTCGAGGTCGAGAGCAGTCGCGAAGTCGTCCGGTCCCTTGTGCACGGCACTCGGCGACCCCACCCCGGCAACGAACCGGTCGTGGACGCCGTCGAGCAGCTCACCGGCAACGGCGAGCAGTTCCTGAGGATCGCGGTCCGGGCTCATGACCGGATCAGCCCGAGACCGCGGCGAGCGCCTCGGGGAGCGTGAAACGCCCCGCGTAGAGCGCCTTGCCGACGATGGCGCCCTCGACGCCCTGGTCGACGAGTCCGGCGATCGCCGTCAGATCGTCGATGGTGGACACACCACCCGACGCCACGACGGGCGCGTCGGTGGCCGCGCACACCTGCGCGAGGAGTTCGAGATTGGGGCCGGTCAGTGTGCCGTCCTTGCTCACATCGGTGACGACGTAGCGCGAGCAACCGTCCCGGTCGAGGCGCGCGAGGGTCTCCCACAAGTTTCCGCCCTCGGTGACCCAGCCGCGGCCACGGAGCTGATACTCACCGTCGATCAGCCGGACATCGAGGCCGACGGCGATCTTGTCGCCATACTTCGCGATCGCACGGGCGCACCAGTCGGGATTCTCGATGGCGGCGGTACCGAGATTCACGCGGCCGCACCCGGTGGCCAGAGCGGCCTCGAGCGACTCGTCGTCGCGGATCCCCCCGGACAGTTCGACCTGGATGTCGAGCTCACCCACCACGTCGGCGAGGAGTTCCCGATTCGAACCGCGACCGAATGCGGCGTCGAGGTCGACGATGTGCACCCACTCGGCACCGTCGTTCTGCCACGCAAGGGCGGCATCACGAGGCGAGCCGTACCCGGTCTCGCTCCCTGCCTCCCCCTGGACGAGGCGAACAGCTTCACCGTTGACGACATCTACAGCAGGCAAAAGGACCAGGCTCACGTGCGACAACCCTAGTCGCTCAGCGCCCGGAACCCGGCTCGGGGTCCTGCGGATCGTCACCGTAGGCGTTGCGGGTCATGCGCTTCGACACGTACCCCATGGACGCGATCGCCCCCGCGACTCCCAGAAGTCCGACGACCAGGCCCAGGACCGGCCCCGGCTTCACGACGAGAATGACGGTGGTCGCGATCACCAGCACCACGGTGGCCGCACCCAGCGCGCACACGGCGAGCCGGCCGATCGACAGGTCACCGCTCCCATCACCGGGCGATGGCGTCACAAGCTGCGCACCCAGTTCCGGAGCAGCTCCGCTCCCGCGTCACCGGATTTCTCCGGGTGGAACTGGGTGGCGGACAATGCACCGTTCTCGACGGCCGCGAGGAACTTCCCACCGTGATCCGCCCACGTCAGCGCGGGCGGTGCCAGCCGTTCCGGCGTGGGCATCTCCCACTTCTGCACCGCGTAGGAGTGCACGAAGTAGAACCGGGTGTCGGGATCGATTCCCTTGAACAAGGTGCTGTCGTCGGGCGCGTCGACCGTGTTCCATCCCATGTGCGGCAGGACGGCGGCCTGAAGCCGTTCGACGGTGCCCGGCCATTCACCGCAGCCCTCCGCCTCCACACCGAATTCGACTCCGCGTTCGAACATGATCTGCATGCCCACACAGATGCCGAGAACCGGCCTGCCACCGGCGAGGCGCTGGCCGATGAGTCGCTCACCGCGCACCGCGCGTAGCCCGTCCATGCAGGCGGCGAAAGCTCCGACCCCGGGAACCACCAGGCCGTCCGCCGCGAGAGCCACCTTGTGGTCTGCCGTCACCTCGACCTGTGCACCGGTGCGAGCCAGCGCGCGGGTGGCCGAATGGAGATTGCCGGAGCCGTAATCGAGGACTGCAATGGTGGGGACGGTCATGAATCGATTCTATCCGGCCGTGTCCGGCCTCCTAGGGCGCGGCCGACCAGCATTCCCGTCGCCGGGACGACGGCCACCGTCATCGCCGCCACCGCAAAGACCCACGAATACCCCGCCACCGAAGCGACGGCCCCGAGGGTGAGGGACCCGAATCCCGTGCCGGCGTCGAATCCGATGTTCCATCCGGCGCTCGCGGCACCGAATCGGGCGGGCCCGGCTGCGGTGAAGATCATGACCAGCGATTCGTTCTGAACGGCGCCGAATCCGAACCCGAAAATTACTGCCGCACAGACCAGGAGGATCCCGTCCCCGTCCCGTGCTGCCGCGAACGCGAACAGCGCCAGACCGCCGCAGGTGAACGCAAGCGCGGGCATCAACGCCCGGCCGACTCCGACCCGGTCGGAGAACGATCCCGCCGCGTAACGTCCGCACACTGCGGCGCCGCTGACCACCGCGAGGACCCCGCCGGCGAGGGACGCCCGCTCGGCAATGGCGATCGGCAGGAGACTCGACACACCGCCGAACGCTGCAGCCGCCGTGGCAATGGACAGCCACGGCACGAGCAGGACCGACAGCGGAAGACGCCCTCGTGCGGTACCGGCCGGGCGTGGATGCAGGTGCGGCAGCCGAGTGACGGCGCCCACCGCCAGCAAGGGAATCAGCGCACCGAGTACGAAGACCGGCGTAGCGGACCAGTGCTGCATGATCGCCAACCCCGCGGGCAGGCCCACCATCTGCGCGGCAGCCACCGCGATCCCCTGCGCGCCTGTGGCCCGGCCGAGCATCTCCCGCGGAACCAGTTCGGCGACGAGAGCGCTGCCCGCCACCGTGAGCATCCCGAAACCCGCACCCCGCACCGCGGACACGGCGAGAACCGGAATCGCCTCGGTGGACAGCAGGAACAGTAACGACGGCGGCCCCAGGAGGAGGCATCCGGCCGCGAGCACCCATCGGTACCCCCACCTGCGCAGGAGCCGGGGCACGCCGAATTGGGTCAGCACCGTGGCGGCCATGAAAACGGCAGTCACACCACCGGCGAGGGTGTCCGACCCTCCCGACAGAGACACGATCAGCGGCACCACAGGGAGCAGTACCGCCCACCCACCGAACGCCGCCGCACCCATCACCAGCGCGGTGAGCAGACCAGGAGTGCGTAGCAACCGGGGTCCGGTCACGGAGGCGACAGGCACTACAGCAGCCTGACGACGCCCGCCACTGCCGCCAGCACAGCCAGTGCCAGCAGCACACCCGAGGCCAGCTTGTTGAACTTCCACATCGAGTACGCGCCGCCCGCCGCTATTCCGGCGGCGATGAACAGCACGTACACCAGGACGACGCTCACGAAGGCGATCCGCTCACAGGCTGCCCTTGGTCGACGGCACCCCGGACACCCGGGGATCGGGTTCGACGGCCTCCCGCAGGGCGCGGGCGACGGCCTTGAACTCGGCCTCGGTGATGTGATGCTGGTCGCGGCCGTAGAGCACCCGCACGTGCAGGGCGATCCGGGCGTTGAGTGCTATCGACTCGAACACGTGCCGATTGATCACGGTCGCGTAGGGAACTCCGGGATAACCGCCGATGACAGCATGCAGCAAGTGTTCCGGTTCGCCGGTGTGGACGCAGTACGGCCGCCCCGACACGTCGACCGACGCGTGGGCGAGCGTCTCGTCCATGGGAATGAACGCGTCACCGAACCGCCGGATGCCCTTCTTGTCGCCAAGCGCCTGACCCAGGGCCTGGCCGAGCACGATCGACGTGTCCTCCACCGTGTGGTGCGCCTCGATCTCGACGTCGCCCTGGGCCTGAACGCTGAGGTCGAAACTCGCGTGGGAGCCGAGCGCGGTCAGCATGTGATCGAAGAACGGGACACCCGTCGAGATGTCGACGATGCCGGTGCCGTCGAGGTTCAGTTCGACGGTGATGCTGGATTCCTTGGTGGTGCGCTCCACCTTGGCGATGCGGTCGGTCATCCTCGGTCTCCTGAGGTCGTGAGTTCGGTGGCGGCGATCGCGTCGCTCGCCACGATGAAGGCGTCGTTCTCGGAGGCCAATCCGACGGTGGCACGCAGGTATCCGGGGATCCCGACGTCCCGGATGAGGACTCCGCGGTCGAGGTAGGCCTGCCAGGCGTGGGCGCTGTCGGTGAACTCACCGAACAAGATGAAGTTGGCGTCGCTGGGGATGACACGGAAGCCCGTGTCCTCCAATGCCTTCGACACCCGCACCCGTTCCGTGGCGAGCGCGTGCACGCTGCCGAGTGTCTCGTTCGCGTGCCGCAGCGCCGCGCGGGCGGCGGCCTGCGTAACCACCGACAGGTGGTACGGCAACCGGACCAGGAGCAGTGCCTCGATGAATGCCGGAGCGGCGGCGAGGTATCCGAGCCGGCCGCCGGCGAACGCGAACGCCTTGCTCATCGTCCGCGACACGACGATCTTAGACGGGTACTCGTCGATCAATGTCAGGGCGCTGGGGGCGTCGGAGAATTCGGCGTACGCCTCGTCGACGATCACGACGCCCGGCGCGGCGTCGAGGACCCGGCGCAGTTCCGCGATGCCGACGCTGTGCCCCGTCGGGTTGTTGGGGCTGGTGACGAACACGACATCGGGACGGCGTGCCCGAATCGCCTCCACCGCAGCGTCGACGTCGAGGGCGAAATCGGCGCGGCGGAAGATCGGCAACCAGTCCGTCTGCGTTCCGTCCGCGATGATGGGGTGCATCGAGTACGACGGCACGAATCCCATCGCGCTACGCCCGGGGCCTCCGAACGCCTGCAGTAGCTGCTGCAGGATCTCGTTCGAGCCGTTTGCCGCCCATACGTTGTCGACCGTGACCGGCACGCCGGTCTGGCCGGCCAGGTAGGCGGCGAGATCGGTGCGCAGCGCCACCGCGTCGCGGTCCGGGTAGCGGTGTAGTTCCCGCGCCGCCTCCCGCACGGATTCCGCGACGTCGTCGACGAGCGCCTGCGTGGGCGGGTGCGGGTTCTCGTTGGTGTTCAGCTGCACCGGCACGGCGAGCTGCGGCGCGCCGTACGCCGACTTGCCGCGCAGACTCTCCCGGATCGGCAGCGCGTCCACGCCGATGGACGAACCCGGCACGTTCGCCGCGGTCACCGCAAGGCCTCGAAGCGCAGCCGGACAGCCTCACCGTGCGCGGGCAGATCCTCGGCGTTGGCGAGGGTGATGACGTGGCCGGAGACCTCCTTCAGCGCGGATTCCGAATAGTCGACCACGTGGATGCCCCGCAGGAACGTCTGCACGCTCAGACCCGAGGAGTGCCGGGCGCAGCCCGCGGTGGGCAGGACGTGGTTCGATCCGGCGCAGTAGTCGCCGAGGCTGACCGGCGCCCACGGCCCGACGAACACCGCACCCGCACTGGTCACCTTCGCGGCGACGGCGGTGGCGTTCTCGGTCTGGATCTCGAGGTGCTCGGCGGCGTAGGCGTTGACCACCCGCAGTCCCGCCTCGACATCGGACACCAGGACGGTGCCCGACTGCGTGCCGGACAGCGCGGCAGTGACGCGCTCCTTGTGTTTGGTGATCTCCAGTTGCGCGGCCAGCGCCGTGTCGACGGCGTCGGCGAGCTCGGTGCTGGTGGTGACGAGCACGCTCGCCGCCATCACGTCGTGCTCGGCCTGGCTGATCATGTCTGCCGCGACGTGCACCGGGTCTGCCGTGTGGTCGGCGAGGATCGCGATCTCGGTGGGTCCGGCCTCGGCGTCGATGCCGACGAGGCCACGGCACAGGCGCTTGGCCGCCGTGACGTAGATGTTGCCGGGACCGGTGATCAGGTCGACGGGGGCGAGTTCGGCGCCGTTCGTGTCGGTGCCGCCGTAGGTGAGCAGGGCGACAGCCTGCCCCCCGCCGACGGCCCAGACCTCGTCGACGCCCAGCAATGCTGCCGCCGCGAGGATGGTCGGGTGCGGGAGCCCGCCGAACTCCGCCTGAGGCGGCGAGGCCACCACGAGAGACCGCACACCGGCGGCCTGCGCCGGCACGACGTTCATGACGACACTGGACGGATAGACGGCGTTGCCGCCGGGCACGTAGAGGCCGACCCGGTCGACGGGCACCCACCGCTCGGTGACGGTGCCGCCGGGGACTACCTGGGTAGTGGTGTCCTTGCGGCGCTGGTCGGCGTGCACCTTGCGGGTGCGTTCGATCGCGACTTCGAGAGCGGCGCGGACTGCGGGATCGAGTTCGGCGAGCGCACGGTCTAGTTCTGCCTGCGGGACACGTATCTGCGCAGGCCGGACGCCGTCGAACTGCTCGCTGAAGTCGAGGGCGGCAGCGGCGCCACGCTCGCGCACGGCGTCGACCACGGGGCGAACCTGATGCAGCACCGCGTCCACATCCACTCCACCTCGAGGAAGTGCGGCACGAAGTTCGGCCGTGGAAGGGGTACGACCACGAAGGTCGGTGCGGGCGAGCATGAGAGGTCCTCTCTGCGACTGGCGGGACACGGTGTCACTGACACGCAGGTCACGGATGAGCCGGCAGGTCACTGACGAGCTGGCTGTCCTCTGGAGAACAGCGCTCTGCACCGATTATCCAGGATAGGCGTACCGCATTTTCACCGGTCGGTGGCTGCCTTGGCGGGCGGCAGATCCCGCTCGTCCGGTCGTTGGAGATCGCGCGCAGGAGAAGTGTCGGGCGGCTCGCACCGAACTTCGAATCGGCGGCGGGCCTGCCGCGCGACTTCGTCGTCGGTGCCCCCCCGGCGAGTCGTATCCCGGAATGCCAAGTCTCGACCCGACGGGATACGGCCCGCACCTCCACGTTAAACCACCCCCGGGCGGACCTCAATGGCCCAGTTCGAGGGCGGTTTCGTCCATGAGCGGACGACATTGCCGACCGTGGGTCGCGCGACGAGGCCGACCGTGAAGACGCAAAGAGTCGACCTCAGTTCCACCCGTTACGCGAGGTCGGGGCACCCCCGCGGCGGAGTCGCGGCAGCCCGGGGGTCAGCGTCGTGGCAGGCTCCGGTCAGAGACGAGTCGATTCGACGAACCTCCTGGCGAGATTCTCTTCGGTGGACGCGCCGGGCGTCCATTCGGTGATCCACGGACCGGTGCCCTCGCTGGGGTCGACCACTCCCCGTTCGAGCCATGCATACCGTCCCTCGAGGAGGGAATGCGCGACCTGCCGATCGACGTCGTCGGTGTTGTGCCACAACCCGTCGAACAGTTTCTCCACACGGAGTGCGGCCTGCCGGCAGAACACGTCGGCGAGTTCGTAGGCCGCGGCTCCCTCGGCCTCGTTCTCCTCGCGCTGCATCTCCGCCTTGACACAGCTGGCGGACATCGCGAACAGTTCTGCGCCGATGTCCACCACCCGACCGAGAAATCCCTGCTGCTTCTCGAGCGCCGCCTGCCAGCGGGCCATGCCGTAGAACGTGGAGCGGGCCAGTTTGCGGGAATGTCGCTCGACGAAGCGCAGATGCTTGGCCAGAATGCCGAAGTCGCCGTATGCCATCGGCATTTGTCCCTTGCCGGCGACGAGCTGCGGCAACCACTTCGCGTAGAAGCCACTCGCCTTGGCCGCCGCCCGGGCCTTCGCGCCGGTGTCTGCGTGAGGGTCGGCGAGATCGCCTGCCGCCGTGAGATGGGCGTCGACGGCCTCGCGGGCGACGAGCAGACGCATGATCTCGCTCGAGCCCTCGAAGATCCTGTTGATGCGCAGATCCCGGTCGAGTTGCTCAGCCGGAACTGCCCGTTCTCCTCGCGCCGCCAGCGACGCCGCAGTCTCGTATCCCCGACCGCCGCGCACCTGGATAAGCTCGTCGGACAGAACGCAGGCCATCTCGGACGACCACAGCTTGGCGAGCGCCGCCTCGATCCGAATGTCGTTGCGGCCCTCGTCGTTCATCTGCGCCGACAGGTCCACCACGGCTTCGAGGGCGTAGGTGGTGGCGGCCATGAATGACAGCTTGTTGGCGACGGCCGCGTGCTCACCGACCGGCTTGCCCCACTGCACCCGGACACCGGACCATTCCCTGGCGATCTTCAACGACCATTTGCCGGCGCCCGCGCACATTGCGGGTATCGCGAGCCGGCCGGCGTTCAGTGTGGTGAGCGCGATCTTGAGTCCGTCGCCTTCGCGCCCGATGAGATTTTCTCTGGGAACGCGAACCTTGTACATGCGGGTCACGCCGTTCTCGATCCCGCGTAGCCCCATGAAGGCGTTGCGCCGTTCCACGGTGATGCCCGGGGTGTCGGCCTCGACGACGAACGCCGAGATCCCGCCGCGGTGACCCTCACTCTTCGGAACTCGTGCCATGACGACGAGCAGTTCCGCGACGACGCCGTTGGTCGTCCACAACTTCACGCCGTCCAATTCGTAGGCCGCCCCGCCTTCGATGGGAGTAGCCGACGACGCCAGCCTGGCCGGGTCGGAACCGACGTCCGGTTCGGTGAGGAGAAACGCGGAGATGGCACCTCGGGCACACCGCGGCAGGAACTCTGCTTTCTGCTCGGGTGTGCCGGCGAGCTTGAGCGGTTCCGGTACCCCGATCGACTGGTGCGCCGACAGGAGTGCGCCGAGGCTGGGGTGCACCGACGCGACCAGCATCAACGCCCGGTTGTATGCGACCTGGGAAAGCCCGAGTCCGCCGTACTCCTCGGAGATCTTCAGCCCGAAACATCCCAGGTCGGCGAGGCCACGAACGTACTCGTCGGGGATTCGCGACTGGGATTCGATGACACTGCCGTCCATCTCCTCGCAGTAGGCGCGGAGACGAGTCAGGAATTCGTCGGCTTTGGCAGCGTCCTCGGCCGCGGGCCGGGGAAACGGGTGAACCAGATCCAGCCGGAACCGTCCCAGAAACAGTTCCTTTGCGAATGAGGGTTTGTCCCAACCGGATTCCCTCGCCTCCTCCGCTACAGCTCGTGCTTCTTCCTCGGTGACCTTCGGAGCTGATGTGTCGACCATGACGCGCCTCCTACTGGCGGGTAGTCCTACCGACGAGTATCCCCCAAATCGACGGAGTCGACACAGCATTTCGGTTACTCTTCGGCCGATGCGGACTCCGTCGACTCTCCTGGGCGCCGGCGTGCTTCTCCTGTGCTTCGTGACGCCCCCGGCCACATCGGGCGCCGAACCGCTACCGGGCGAGTTCCTCTGGGGCGTCGCCACTTCCGGCTTCCAATCGGAGGGTTCGTCGCCCGACAGCAACTGGGCGCGCTACGCGGCGTCGGGCAGGACCGACGATGCAATCGGCGACGCGGTCGACTTCCGTCACCGCTACCGCGAGGACATCGCCCGCGCGGCAGATCTCGGTGTCGACGTGTTCCGCTTCGGCGTCGAATGGGCGCGGGTACAGCCGTCGCCCGGCTCCTGGGACGACACCGAACTCCGGTACTACGACGACGTCGTCCGGGAGATCACCGGCCGAGGGATGACACCGATGATCACCCTCGACCACTGGGTGTATCCGGGCTGGATCGCAGACAAGGGTGGGTGGACGAATCAGGCGACGGTCGACCACTGGCTCGAGTACGCCCGCAGGGTCGTTCCACGCTATTCCGGTCTCGGCGCGCTCTGGATCACGATCAACGAACCGACCGTGTATCTGCAGAAGGAACTGACGTTCGGCGGCGTCACCGCCGCTCAGGGTCCCCAGATGCTCGACCGGCTCGTCGAGGTCCACCGACGCGCCTACGACCTGATTCACAAGTACGACCCGGGAGCCCGGGTGAGCGGCAATCTCTCCTACATCCCGGCCGCCACCGACGCCGTGGATGCAATGTTCGTGGACCGGGTTCGCGAGAAGCTCGATTTCCTCGGTGTCGACTACTACTACGGCCTCGCTCTCGACAACGTCACCGCCGTCAACGCAATCACCGACGACTTCTACCGCATCGATCCGCAACCGGAGGGCATCTACTCCGCGCTGATGCGCTACACCCGCAAGTTCCCCGGACTGCCGTTGTACGTCGTGGAGAACGGTATGCCGACCGACAACGGCCAACCGCGACCAGACGGGTACACCCGTTCCGATCACCTCCGCGACCACATCTATTGGATGGAACGGGCCCGGCAGGACGGAGCACCGGTCATCGGCTACAACTACTGGTCGATCACCGACAATTACGAGTGGGGAACGTACCGGCCCCGGTTCGGCCTCTACACCGTCGACGCGCTCACCGATCCGACGCTCACCCGGCGCCCCACGGATGCGGTCGCGACCTACCGCGACATCATCGCTGCAGGGCTGCCGGACAGCTACGTCCCGGCGCGGAAACCGGGATTCTGCTCACTGGTGGATCTGCCCACCAGCTGCATCGATCCCCCGTAGGACGATTGCCGCCCGGGGCGCGACGTACCATCACCTGGTGTCGTGGCAGATGTGGTGGGCAGTGCTCGGGGCCTCGTGCGTGATCAGTCTGTCCCCGGGAGCCGGCGCGATCGCGTCGATGGCCACGGGGATGCGCTTCGGGCTCCGACGCGGCTACTGGAACATCGCGGGCCTGCAGCTGGGGTTGCTGCTGCAGATCGCGGTGGTCGCCGCCGGACTCGGGGCGCTGCTCGCGAACTCGACCCTCGCGTTCACGGTGATCAAGTGGTTCGGCGTCGCCTACCTGGTGTATCTCGGCATCCGCCAGTGGCGGGCGAGTGCGACCGACGTGTCCGGCGTCGACGGCGAGGTCGCCGAGACAGGTGGGCCCGCGATGACCTTGCGCGGGTTCCTGGTCAATGCCAGCAACCCGAAAGCCGTCGTCTTCATGCTCGCGGTGCTCCCGCAGTTCATCACCCCGTCGGCGCCCCTGCTCCCCCAGTACCTGATCATCGCCGCCACCATGATCGCGGTCGACGTCGCCGTCATGACCGGCTACACCGGGCTGGCGTCAAAGGTCCTGCGGCTGATGCGGTCACCACGCCAACAGCGCGCAACCAACCGGACGTTCTCCGGCTTGTTCTTCATCGCGGCAACGTTTCTGGCGACAGTCCGCCGCGCCGTCTGACCCGTGAGTACTTGTTAACCGCGGGCGGTTAACAAGTACTCACGGGTGGTTACATGTCGAGCCCGAGATCCAGCACCGTGACGGAGTGGGTGAGAGCCCCGACCGCGAGATAGTCGACGCCCGTACCGGCGTAGTCCGCTGCCACGTCGAGCGTGAGACCTCCGGAGGACTCCAGCTTGGTGCCGGGCGCCTTCGCGTCGCGGCGCTGCACGGCGATCTGCGTCTGCCACAGCGGGAAGTTGTCGAGGAGGACGAGTTCGACATTTTCGGCCAGTACCTCGTCGAGCTGCTCGAGGCTGTCGACCTCGACCTCACACTCGATGTCCGGGGCCGCCGCACGCACCGCCCGCAGCGCCGCCACCACCGAGCCTGCTGCGGCGACATGGTTGTCCTTGATCAGCGCCGCGTCCCCGAGCCCCATCCGGTGATTGACGCCACCACCGACGCGGACCGCGTATTTCTGCAGCGAACGCAACCCGGGCAGCGTCTTGCGGCTGTCCCTGATCCGCGTCCCGGTTCCCTCGACCGCGTCCACCCACGCCGCCGTCGCGGTGGCGATCCCCGAGAGGTGGCACACCAGGTTCAGCATGGTCCGCTCGGCAGTGAGCAGGGCTCGCGTAGGGGCGGACACGCTCAGGACCGGTTGCCCGGGGCTCACACGGGTGCCGTCGGCGACGCGCTCGAGCACCTGGTAGCTGCCCTCACCGATCACCTCGTCGAGCACCAGAAGGCCCACATCGAGACCAGCCACGGTGCCGTGCGCGCGGGACACGACCGACGCCTTGGCCACCGCGTCCGCCGGGACCGTCGACGTCGACGTCACGTCGGGGCCGTACCGCAGGTCCTCGTCGAGCGCGAGTCGCACGAGTGCCCGCACTTCGTCCGCGTCGAGACCGTCTGGAAGGACATGGCCGGACATCACAGCACTCCTGTCAGTTGGGGTTCGAGCAGTTCGAGTTCGCCGTCTCGGGAGCGAATGTGCGTGCTCCGCCGCCACTGTTCGCTGGACTCCGGATAGTCGCTGCGGGTGTGGCAGCCCCGGCTCTCGGTTCGCGCACCGGCAGCGAGCACCAGGGCAGACGCCGTGGTGGTCAGCGCGGCGTCCTCGAGTTCGGCCGGGCCGTCCGGAATACTTCGGGGTGCGTCGGCGCGCGCAACCGCCGCCGACGCGAGGCCCGCTCCGTCGCGAACCACAGAGGCGTGCGCGGTCATCACCTGCTGCACCAGTTCGCGAGACGCGTACGACAGTCCCGGCCGGACCGTGTCCGTCACCTCCACGCGCAGACCGGCACGCTCGGCCGCCGCGACACCGACACGTTCACCGACCACGAGACCCTCGAGCAGACTGTTCGACGCCAACCTGTTGGCGCCGTGCAGCCCGGTGCGCGCCACTTCACCGGCGGCGTAGAGGCCCGGCACCTCGGTACGTCCGGAGACGTCGGTGACCACACCGCCGCACGAGTAGTGCGCGGCCGGCGCCACCGGAATCAGGTGCGCGCGGGGATCGATCCCCGCCTGCAGGCAGGACGCCGTCACCGTCGGGAAACGCTCGGCGAACCCCGGCAGGTGCCGGGCGTCGAGATAGACGTGGTCGTGCCCCATTGCCCGCAGCCGGGAGGCGATCGCCCGGGAGACGACGTCTCGGGGAGCGAGATCACCGCGGGCATGGACGCCCTCGGTCACCGAATCGCCGTTCGCGTCGACGAGCCGTGCCCCCTCCCCTCGAACGGCCTCACTGATGAGCGGACGCCGCCCGAGTCCGCCCGGGGTGAACAGGACGGTCGGGTGGAACTGCACGAATTCGAGGTCAGCCACCGCTGCGCCCGCATCCAACGCCAGCGCGATGCCGTCCGCCGTCGCGCCGGGTGGGTTGGTGCTGCACGCGTACAGCTGACCGAGTCCGCCCGTTGCCAGGACGACGGCGGGCGTGTGGATCACGCCGAGGCCATTCGGTGCATCGACGAGCAGACCCGTGACCCCGCGCGCATCGGTGAGGACCCGCACCGCGGACGCGCCGAAGAGCACGGGCAGACCTGCGGCGCCCAGTGCCCGTTGCACCTCGGCCCCCGTGGCATCGCCGCCGGCATGGATGATCCTGCGGGTGCTGTGCCCACCCTCACGGGTGCGGGAGACGACGCCGTCGCGTCCACGATCGAACACCGCGCCCAGGTCGGTGAGGGCGGCGACCGCATCGCGACCACCGGCCACGATCGACCGCACGGCGTCTTCGTCACAGAGGCCGACTCCGGCCTCGCAGGTGTCCGCCACATGTGAGGCCACCGAGTCGGTGAGCGCATCTCCCACCACCGCGATCCCACCCTGCGCATACTGCGTCGCCGTGTCCGTGGGACCGCCCTTGCTGACGGTGAGGACCCTCAATCCCCGCAGGGAGGCGGTCCGAGCGGCCGTCAGTCCGGCCACCCCACCGCCCACCACGACCAGGTCGGCATGCTCTTCCCAGGAGATCCCCCGGGCCGGGCTGCTCACTCGCCGCCGCCAGGGTTTCCGATCTCGATCATGCGCTGCACCGACTTACGGGCACGCTCGGCAGTCTCGAGATCGACGTGAACCTCATCCTTGCCTTCGAGCAGGCACCGGAGGAGCGCCGCGGGGGTGATCATCTTCATGTACGGGCAGGAAGCGCGGTCGTTGACAGCCTGGAAGTCGACATCGGGCGCCGCCTTGCGCAGCTGGTGCAGCATCCCGACCTCGGTCGCGACGAGAACCTGCTTGGCGCCGGTCGCTCGTGCGGCGTCGAGCATGCCACCCGTCGACAGGATCTTCACTTTGTCCTCGGGGACGAACCCTTCTCCCGCCAGGTACAGAGCCGAGGTGGCGCAGCCGCACTCCGGGTGGACGAACAGCTCGGCGCCGGGGTGTGCCTTCGCCTGGGCGGTGAGTTCGTCGCCGTTGATGCCGGCGTGGACGTGGCATTCACCCGCCCAGATCTGCATGTTCTTGCGCCCGGTGACGCGCTTGACGTGTGCGCCGAGGAACTGGTCGGGCAGGAAGAGCACCTCCCGGTCCGGGTCGATCGACGCCACCACGTCGACGGCGTTGGACGAGGTGCAGCAGATGTCCGTCAGTCCCTTCACCTCGGCGGTGGTGTTGACGTACGAGACGACCACGGCGTCCGGGAATTCGGCCTTCCATTCCCGCAACTGATCGGCGTTGATCGAGTCCGCAAGCGAGCACCCCGCGCGCTCGTCGGGGATCAGCACGGTCTTGGCCGGGCTGAGAATCTTCGCGGTCTCGGCCATGAAGTGCACACCGCAGAACACGATGGTGTCCTCGGGCGCCTCCGCCGCGATGCGCGAGAGCGCGAGGGAGTCACCCACGTGGTCGGCGACGTCCTGGATGGCGGGCAACTGGTAGTTGTGCGCAAGCAGGGTTGCCCCCCGCTCACGCGCCAGCCGTTTGATTTCGGCAGCCCACTCCTCGCTCGCCTCGACACCCCCGTAACCGCCGGGACCGTCCTGAATCTGCGGGTACGTTCCCGCCCACAACGTGCTGGTCGTCATGGCTGCTCCTTCACCGTGGCCTCGGGCGGGCTGGCCCGAATTCCTAAATCGAGGTTTTCGACTTAGGATCGAAAACATGCCCCATAGTAACACCAGGCACGAAGTGCTCACCGCGGTGTTCCAGGTTCGTCACTTCGCCGATCGCATATGCACAGGTCACGCCGGTGATGCGCGTCACGCGACGGGCGCGGGCGAACTCGCCGTGTTGTTGTGGCAACGCGCCCTCGACCCTCAGGCCGGCGCCTGGTCGCTTCCGGGCGGCCTGCTGGGCGAAGACGAAGACCTCACGACCTCCGCCCGGCGGCAACTCGCCGAAAAGGTGGACGTGCGGGAGGTGTCACACCTCGAGCAGCTGTCCGTGTTCAGCGATCCACATCGGGTCCCCGGGCCGCGCACCATCGCCTCGACCTTCCTCGGGCTCGTTCCCCTCCCCGCCGATCCGACCCTCCCTCCGGACACTGCGTGGCACCCGGTCTCGGAATTGCCCGAGATGGCGTTCGACCACGGCACCGTCGTGCAGCATGCGCGTACACGCCTGGCCGCCAAGCTCTCCTACACCAACATCGCGTTCGGGCTGGCGCCCGGCGAATTCTCCATGTCGACGCTGCGCGAAATCTACTGTGCAGCACTCGGTTACCAGGTGGACGCCACGAATCTGCAACGCGTCCTCGGGCGGCGCGGGGTCTTGAAGCCCACCGGCAACACCGCACCGTCGGGCCGCACCGGCGGACGCCCCGCCGCGCTCTACCGGTTCACCGACTCCACCCTGCGGGTCACCGACGAATTCGCGGCGCTTCGACCACCGGCCTGACCCGCGTGCAATCAGGGACCTACGACGTCACCGTGAGTCGGCCTCGGTCCTCGGTCCGAGCCCCCGCCAGAACGTGTCCGATGCGGCGGTGACAACCTCGTCCACCGGCGCGCCGTCGAGCATCCCCCCGGCGGCGAGGGTGGCGATTCCGTGGAATGTCGCGAACGCGACGAGGGCGATGCGGGACGCGTCCCCGCCCCCGATGTCGCCGGCGGCCTGGGCTTCGGTGACGATCCGGACCGTGAGGTCCATCGCGGCGTGACCGGCCTCCACCACCCGAGGGGCGGCTCCGGGCGCGTGCTTGTTGCCGTACATCAGCGCCAGCAACTCGCGGTGGGCAAGGGCAAAGCTCACGTACGCGCCGGCGAGCGCGCCGAAGCGGGCCCGGGCGTGAGGATCGGCCTCCTCGACGGCGCGTGCGAGGGCGGCCGTGAGGCGCACGAAACCGGACTCCGCGAGTGCGTCGAGCAGGGCCTGACGGTCCCGGAAGTGTTTGCTGGGTGCGGCGTGGCTGACGCCGGCCTCACGGGCGAGCCGGCGGAGGGAGATGCCGTCGACGCCGTCCTGCTCGAGCGTGCTCTCGGCGCGCGCGAGCAGCACCTGACGAAGACTCCCGTGGTGATAGGGCTGTTCGGCGACGGACATGCCGCAAGTCTAACCAAATGTTGTCATTGACTACATAGATGACACTGACTACATTCGAGGCCACCCCACCGCTAGGAGCTGACATGTCCTTCGACGTATCCGGAACCACCGTCCTCATCACCGGCGCGAGCGCGGGCCTCGGTGCCGAATTTGCCCGCCGGTTCGCCGGGCGGGGTGCAGATCTCGTCCTCGTCGCCCGTCGCGTCGATCGACTCGAACAACTCGCCACCGAACTCCGCACCGCGCATCACGTGTCGGTCACCGTGATCCCGTTCGACCTCGCCACTCCCGGCGCCGGTGAGCGGCTGCGCACCGAACTGACTGCCCGCGACATCCGCATCGATTCACTGATCAACAACGCGGGATTCGGGACGCACGGAGACTTCGCGTCCGCCGACCTCGAGCGCCTCACCGCCGAGATCCAGCTCAACGTCACCACCCTCGTCGAGCTGTCGCACACATTCCTGCCCGACCTGCTGCGAGGACGCGGAGCACTCGTGAACGTGGCGAGCACCGCCGCGTTCCAGCCGACTCCCGGCATGGCCGTGTACGGGGCGACCAAGGCGTTCGTTCTGAGTTTCACGGAGGCATTGTGGGCAGAGGCCCGAGGCACGGGCCTCACCGTGCTCGCCGTCTGCCCGGGCCCCACCCGCACCGAATTCTTCGACGTCGTCGGTTCGGAGGACGCCGCCGTCGGCCGCATGCAGACCGCGGATCAGGTGGTGACGACAGCACTGCGCGCTCTGGATCGGCGCAGCACACCACCGAGCGTCGTATCCGGGCTGATGAACTGGGTGTCGTCCGTCAGCACCCGGTTCGCGACTCGCCGCATCGGCGCTCTCGCCAGTGGGCGTCTCCTCGGAGACGTCCGGATGCGAACCTCGGTCATGAAGTAAGTGTCGCGTCGCGCTCGTCCCATACGTCGAGCTCGACCGGGGAATCGCTGATTCCGAGGTCGTCGAATGGGTTGAGCGCGGCGAGTACCAACGTCACGACGCAGGCAGCCAGCGGCTGGAACACCAGTACGAGCAGCGTCCCGATCCCCGGTGCCGTCGCGACGATCGTTCCGGGCGTCGACACGTCGTCGCCGGGAAACCGCAGTGCAGCGACGCCGAGCCCTGCGAGGGCCATGACACCCGCTCCGACGATGTTGCCGGCGAGGACAGCCGCGAGAGCTACCGGACCACGACTCCGCCGCGCCGTCCACGCCGCAACCGCGGCGAGGATGCCCACGACCAGCCCCGCGCACGCGAACATGCCGATCGCATCGAACCGGTGCACACTCTCACCCGTCAGCGTCACGCCGCGGTCGGGCGCAACGACCAACAGGTGTTCTGCCGGCGCGAGCACTCCCCATATCGCCCCCACGAGTGCACTTGCCACGACCGTTCCGCAGACGATTCCGGCGGCAGATCGAAGCCTGATGCGCGGGAAGTTGGTCACACCGATGACGCTACCGCCGGGCGAGCCCGATCGAGTCGAACACACCGTGGCGTGAACATTTTGCCCACCAGCCGTCGGGACTGATCTGTACGACCATCCGCCGACCGCACGACTCGCAGAAGCGCGGCGGTTCGAGCCCGAGCTGCGCCGCGGTCGGGACACTGTCCTCGACTCCGGGAACGACTCGGCGGCCCGTGTACGGGTTGTACCGCTCCTCTGCAGCGCGCTCGACAGCGACACTGCCCGGTGAACCGTCGGTGCCGGTCATCACAAGGTGTCGTTCAGTGCCTTGATCGGCATCTGCAGGTCGACGAGCAGGTCGAGGTCCTGTTCCGCGGGCCGTCCCAGCGTCGTCAGGTAGTTGCCGACGATCACGGCATTGATTCCGCCGAGGATGCCTTGTTTTGCGCCGAGGTCGCCGAGGGTGATTTCACGACCACCGGCGAAGCGGAGGATGGTGCGCGGCAGCGCAAGCCGGAAGGCGGCCACCGACTTGAGCGCCTCGCTCGCGGGCAGCACCTCGAGGTCGCCGAACGGTGTGCCCGGACGGGGGTTGAGGAAGTTCAGCGGAACCTCGTCGGGTTCGAGTTCGGCCAGATTCGCGGCGAACTCCGCGCGCTGCTCGAGGCTCTCCCCCATCCCGAGGATGCCGCCGCAGCACACCTCCATGCCCGCCTCACGAACCATCCGCAGCGTGTTCCACCGCTCCTCCCACGAGTGAGTGGTCACCACATTCGGGAAGTGCGACTTCGCCGTCTCGAGATTGTGGTTGTACCGGTGCACACCCATGGCGGCCAGCTGGTCGACCTGCTCCTGGGTGAGCATGCCCAGCGAGCAGGCGATCTGGATGTCGACCTCGTTGCGGATGGCCTCGATACCGGCCGCCACCTGGGCGAGCAGCCGTTCGTCGGGTCCGCGGACCGCAGCGACGATGCAGAACTCGGTGGCGCCGGACTTGGCGGTCTGCTTGGCAGCCTCCACGAGCGAGGGGATGTCGAGCCAGGCGGCTCGCACCGGCGACTGGAACAGGCCGGACTGCGAGCAGAAGTGGCAGTCCTCGGGGCAGCCGCCGGTCTTGAGGCTGATGATTCCCTCCACCTCGACCTCGGGACCGCACCATGTCATCCGCACGTCGTGCGCCAGCGCGAGCAGCTCCTCGAGTCGCTCGTCCGGCAGTTGCAGGACCTCGAGTACCTGGCTCTGCGTGAGCCCTTCCCCACGTTCGAGAACCTGGTCACGCGCCAGGGCGAGAATGTCTGTCTGTACCGGGGCCGACGTCACACGTATCTCCTGAAAAGCGGGCCGATCACGCGTCGTGGATCGACATGAGCAAGAATTGAACACCGTACAAGTTGAACGGCGTTCAGGTTAGATCCGTGATGGAATACTGTCAAAGCAAGGACCGAATACCTGAGGAGAACAGCAGTGCAATTGCGACGCGGCGACGTACTCGACGGCGCACTGGCCATCCTCGACGAATTCGGCCTCGCCGACCTCACGATGCGGAGGCTCGCGACCGCCCTCGGCGTCCAACCCGGCGCCCTGTACTGGCACTTTCCCAACAAGCAGACCCTCCTCGGCGCTCTCGCGGACAAGATCCTCGAAGATGTCGACGCGCCCACCACGGTTACTGGCTGGAACGAGGAGTTCACCGAGCTGGCCCACCGCCTGCGTGGTGCTCTGCTGTCGCACCGCGACGGTGCCGAGCTCGTCTCCGCGACCTACGCCTCGCGGATGACCAACTCCCGCGTGCGGGAAACGTTCGCCGCCGTCGGGCTGCGATCCGGACTTTCCCGCGAGCACGCAGAGCTCGCGTCGTACTCGCTCCTCTACTACGTCCTCGGACACACGGTCGACGAGCAGTCGCGCGCACAGATGGAATCCGTCGGCGCCCTCACCCGCGCTGCACTCTCCCCTGACGCCCCGGCATCGGAGATCGGCGCCTACGACGACGACCTCCTCGACGGCGATCCCGCGGTCCGATTCGACTTCGGGCTCTCGCTGTTCGTCGACGGCATCCGTGCACGGCTGAAAGACCCCGCGCAGCACCCCTGAACGGGCACACTGGGTGGGCACACTCGAATCGAAAGCTGGGTGGGCACACTCGAATCGAAAGCTGGGTGGGCACACTCACATCCGAGACCGAGTGGCTACCCGGTCAGGCCAGGGGGTGACGATGAGGTCGACAGTCGGCCGCCGTGCCGGAATCGTTGTCGCGACGGTACTGGCCTTCTCCCTTTTCGCCGGTCCGGCTCCGAGCCCGTCGCAAGCCGTCGGAGCACCGGGTGATGTGGTCGTGTCTTCGTCGATCCCGCAGCAGATGTGGCCGCCGGGTGCCGCCACGGGCTCATTCTTGACCTACTGGACCACGGGGCCGTTGAACCGGCCCGCGCTCAGTACCGGCGCGACATTTCTGCCACCTGGCGGACCGCCCCCTGGTGGGTGGCCCGTGGTGTCGTGGGCGCACGGAACGGTCGGGCTGGCCGACGCGTGCGCTCCCACCGCCACCGGGAACTTCGGCGGGCAATATGTCGAGCATTGGCTCCGCGAGGGATATGCCGTGGTGGCCACCGACTATGTGGGCCTCGGCACACCCGGTGTCCATCCCTATCTGGACGGTCCGACCGAGGCGCACAGCATGATCGACATGGTGCGCGCCGCTCGCAGCGTGACGCCGTCACTGTCGAACCGCTGGCTTGCGCTCGGACAGTCTCAGGGCGGACACGCAGCGCTGGTCGCCGCTTCGATGGCGACCAGATATGCGCCGGAACTCGATTTCCGCGGCACGGTCGCAACCGGGGCGCCGTCGAATCTCGAACAGCTGGCACCTTTGGTGGGTCCGAATTTCCCACCGCTTCCCCTCACCGGGAGCACCGTGTTCGTCGCGTATGCCCTGGCCGGACTGCGGGCATCTCGTCCCGACCTCGACGTCGACAGTTACCTCAGCCCCCTCGGCATCTCCGCGCTCGACCGCCTCGAGGAACTCTGTTACCAAGACGCAGCGCCGCAGCTCCAGGGCGTCACCATTGGACAACTGATGTCCCGAAACCTCGACGACCCTGCCATCCTCGACGCGATTCGGGGCACCCTCGGAGTTCCCATCCGTGGATACGACCGGCCACTCTTCATCGGCCAGGGACTGCTCGACGACATCGTCCCCGCAGCGTTCAGCTGGAAATTGACCACCGACCTGGCCGCCAACGGACAGAGTTTCGTCTACCGCACCTACCCGACCGGGCATCTGCAGACCATGCCGGCGTCCATTCCCGACACCACACCGTTCGTCCGGCAAGCCTTCTCCTAGCTGCAGTTACACCCCGCCGGCATAGGCTCAGCGCGTCACGCGGCACGCCACTGGTCTTACCACTTGACCTCTTACCTATGACCGCTCTATCGTTGCTGCATGATGTTCGAACCGATCGCGCGGAAGTCCGCATCCACCGAGGTTTTCGACCAGATCACCGCACGCGTGTTGGGCGGGGACCTCGCCGCAGGCGAATCGCTGCCCAGCGAGCGGCGACTCGCCGAGGCGTTCGGTGTGTCCCGGCCGGCCGTGCGCGAAGCGATCCAGAAGCTCGCGCAGGCCGGCCTCGTCGAAGTGCGTCAGGGCGATGCGACGTCGGTGCGCGACTTTCGGCAGCACGGTGGGCCCGAATTGCTGTCGCAGCTGCTGATCCGGAACGGACAACCCGATTGGCCGGTCGTGCGGAGCGTCCTCGAGGCACGCCGGATGATCGGCACGCAGGTGGCCCGACTCGCCGCGGGCAGGGCGACCCCCGACGCGGCGGCCGCCGTGCAGAACGCGGCCGAGGCCCTGGCGGCCGCGAGCGATCCGGTCTCGCAACAGGTGCACGCCCTCACATTCTGGGAGAGGGTGGTCGACGCGGCCGATTCGATCGCCTTCCGGCTCATCTTCAACAGCCTGCGCAACGCCTATGAGCCGACCATGGCGGCCATGGCCGGCGTCATGGTTGCCGAGGTCGGGAGATCCGACCTCTATCACGCACTCGCCGATGCCGTCGCCACGCACGACGAGGACACTGCCACCGGTGTCGCCGCCACCCTTCTCGACCTCGGGACTGCTGCGGTGACGACCGCCATCGACCAACTCCAACAACAGGAGCAGCACTCATGACGACACACTCTTCGGCAGACCGCCGCCGACGTCGGTCACTCACCCTGCGTGAGGCCGCCGATCAATTCCGGCGCCACCCGTCCCCGTGGATGGTCGGCGGCATGCTGGCGGTCGCCGTCGCGGCACGATTGGCGGTGGGCGACTGGCACCTGAGCGATGCCGTCCTGCCGGTGGTGATGCTGGCGCTGTTCCCGTTCGCCGAATGGGTCATTCACGTCTGCATCCTGCACTGGAAGCCCCGCAGAGTCCTGGGCCTGACCGTCGACTCGCTGCTTGCCCGTAAGCATCGCGAGCACCACGTCGATCCCCGGGACGTGCCTTTGGTCTTCATCCCCTGGCAGACCCTGACGTGGCTCATTCCGGTTCTCGCCGGTCTGTCCGTGCTGGCTTTCCCGCGCCTCGGCCTGGGGCTGACGTTCCTCGTCACACTGAGCGCTCTGGGCATTGTGTACGAGTGGACGCACTATCTGATCCACAGCGATTACAAGCCGAAATCCCGGTTCTATCGGGCGATCTGGCGCAGCCACCGGCACCATCACTACAAGAACGAGCACTACTGGTTTACGGTGACCACCACGGGAACGGCGGACCGTCTACTCGGCACCGCGCCCGACCCCGAGTCGGTGGAGAAGTCGCCGACCGCTCGCAGCCTCCACACCGTGCACTGACGCCCCTGTGAGTACTTGTCAACCTCGGAATGTTAATAAGTACTCACGGGCGCCGGAGGCGCTAATCCCGGCGAAAGAGCTTGTTACCCAACCACACCAGCGGGTCGTATCGATGATCGACCACCCGTTCCTTCATCGGGATGATGGCGTTGTCCGTGATCTTGATACCCTCGGGACACACCTCGGTGCAGCACTTGGTGATGTTGCACAGACCGAGACCGAACTCGTCCTGCGACGCATTGCGGCGGTCTGCAGTATCGAGTGGGTGCATTTCGAGTTCCGCGACGCGAATGAAGTATCGCGGACCCGAGAACGCCGCCTTGTTGTCCTCGTGATCGCGCACGACGTGGCAGGTGTTCTGGCACAGGAAGCACTCGATGCACTTACGAAATTCCTGAGACCGTTCCACATCGATCTGCTTCATCCGGTAGTCGCCCGGCGCCAGTCCGGGAGGCGGCGTGAACGACGGGACTTCTCGTGCCTTCAGGTAGTTGTACGACACGTCGGTGACGAGGTCGCGGATCACCGGGAAGGTCCGCAGCGGCGTTACCGTCACCACCTCGTCCTGAGTGAAGGTGGACATCCTCGTCATGCAGAGCAGCCGGGGCCGACCGTTCACCTCGGCCGAACACGACCCGCACTTACCTGCCTTGCAGTTCCAGCGGACGGCCAGATCGGGTGCCTGCGTGGCCTGGAGTCGGTGGATGATGTCGAGGACCACCTCGCCCTCGTTGACGGGAATCGAGTAGTCCTGCAGGGCGCCCCCGTCGACGTCACCGCGCCAGACCCGGAACTGTGCGTCGTACCCCATGTCAGGCCTTTCTCCCGGGATGCCCGGCGAGTTCCGCGTCGGTGTAGTACTTGGCGAGTTCGTCGGCCTCGAAGAGCTCCAGCAGGTCTGCTCGCATCGGCTCCTGCTGCTCCCGCGTGACCACCACGTCGGGGATCACGGCATCGGGATGGGATGCCATGTCGCCGTTCACACTGCAGACGAGCAGGGTGTTGCGCCATTGCGCATCCATGGCGGGGTGGTCGTCCCGGGTATGCCCACCGCGACTTTCGGTGCGGGTCAATGCCGCCCGCGCCACGCACTCGCTGACGAGGACCATGTTGCGCAGGTCGACGGCAAGGTGCCATCCGGGATTGAACTGACGGTGCCCTTCCACGACGACGGCACCGATCCGGCTCTTGATATCGGCGAGCTTGTCGAGTGCGCGCTCGATTTCGTCTGCCTTGCGAATGATGCCCACGAGGTCGTTCATGTTCTGTTGCAACTCGGTGTGCAGGGTATACGGATTCTCGACCGCTTCCCCCTCCTGCCCGGAGTCGAAGGGCGACAGCAACATTCGTGCGGCCGCATCGACGGCCTCGTCCGACACGGTTGGCCGGTCCGTCAGTGAAGACACGTACGTCGCGGCGCCCAGCCCGGCGCGACGCCCGAAGACGAGGAGGTCGGAGAGCGAATTTCCGCCGAGCCGATTGGACCCGTGCATTCCGCCCGAGCACTCCCCCGCCGCGAAGAGACCCGGAACACTGGCCGCGCCGCTGTCGGGGTCGACCTCGATGCCTCCCATGACGTAGTGGCAGGTGGGTCCGACTTCCATCTGTTCCTTGGTGATGTCGACGTCCGCGAGTTCCTTGAACTGGTGGTACATCGACGGCAGCCGGCGCACGATCTCGTCGGCGGGCATCCGGGAGGCGATGTCGAGATACACGCCGCCGTGCGGGGTCTGCCGCCCGGCTTTGACTTCGGAGTTGATGGCACGCGCGACCTCGTCGCGGGGCAGCAGATCGGGGGTACGGCGATTGTTGTCGGAGTCCTTGTACCAGCCGTCGGCCTCCTCCTCCGTCTCCGCGTACTGGCCCTTGAAGACCGGGGGAATGTAGCTGAACATGAACCGTTCACCCTCGGCGTTCTTGAGGACCCCGCCGTCGCCGCGCACGCCCTCGGTGACGAGGATGCCTTTGACACTCGGCGGCCACACCATGCCGGTCGGGTGGAATTGGACGAATTCCATGTTGATGAGGTTGGCCCCCGCACGCAGTGCGAGAGCGTGTCCGTCGCCGGTGTACTCCCAGGAGTTGGAGGTGACCTTGAACGACTTGCCGATCCCCCCTGTCGCCATCACCACGGCAGGGGCCTCGAAGAGGATGAATCGGCCGCTTTCCCGCCAATACCCGAACGCACCCGAGATGCGGTCGCCATCCTTGACCAGTTCCGAGATGGTGCATTCGGCGAAAATCTTGACCCGCGCTTCGTAGTCGCCGGTGGCGGCGAAATCTTCCTGCTGCAGCGACACGATCTTCTGTTGCATCGTCCGGATCAGTTCGAGACCGGTGCGGTCACCGACGTGCGCCAGCCGCGGATACGTGTGGCCCCCGAAGTTGCGCTGGCTGATCCGCCCGTCCGGGGTCCGGTCGAACAACGCCCCGTAGGTCTCGAGTTCCCAGACTCGGTCGGGCGCCTCACGCGCATGCAACTCGGCCATCCGCCAGTTGTTGAGGAACTTCCCCCCACGCATCGTGTCCTGGAAGTGGGTCTGCCAGGTGTCCTTGTCGTTCGCGTTGCCCATCGCGGCCGCGCAGCCACCTTCCGCCATCACGGTGTGCGCCTTGCCGAACAGCGATTTACAGACGACGGCCACGGACAGGCCTTGCTCGCGTGCCTCGATGACCGCTCGCAGTCCGGCGCCACCCGCACCGATCACCACGACGTCGTACCGGTGCCGTTCGACTTCCGTCATTCCACTCCCCTCGTGTTCGGCGGCTTCGATGCGCGGTCAGTTGATCAGTCGCAAGTCCGACAGAGTCCCACTGGACACGAGCATCACGTAGAAGTCCGTGATCATCAGCGTGGCGAGGGTGGTCCAGGCCAGCTGCATGTGGCGTGCGTTGAGCTTGCTCACCTGGGTCCACAACCAGTAGCGGACGGGGTGCTTCGAGAAGTGGGTGAGCCGCCCGCCGACGACGTGCCGGCATGAATGGCAGGACACGGTGTACGCCCAGAGCAGGATGACGTTGCCGACCAGGATGAGCGTGCCCAGCCCGATGCCGAAACCCCCGTCCGCGCCGTGGAACGCTCGGATGGCGTCGTAGGTGTTGATCAGCGAGACGATCACCGCGACGTAGAAGAAGTATCGGTGGACGTTCTGGACGATCAGGGGAAGGCGTGTCTCACCGGTATAGGTTCGGTGGGGTTCGGCCACAGCACACGCCGGGGGCGAGAGCCAGATCGAGCGGTAATACGCCTTGCGGTAGTAGTAGCACGTGAGCCGGAACCCCAAGAGGAACGGCAACACGAGGAACCCGAGCGGAATGATCATCGGCAATTCGCCGATCGGAGTTCCGAAGTCACTCGACCCGGGCACGCACGAATCACTCAGGCAGGGTGAGTAGAACGGCGTCAGGTAGTGGTACTCCTCGGCGAAGTAGGCGGTCCGTACCCACGAACGAATCGACGCGTAGATCACGAACGCCGCGAGTCCGAGCACGGTCAGCAGGGGCGCCTGCCACCACCTGTCGGTCCGTAGTGTCCGCTCCGCGATTCGGGCACGCCTCGGGGACGCAACACCCAGATTTTCGGAATTTTTCGGTGGCGCGCTCATCCGCGCTCGTAGTGGCAGCCGCCGAGACCTTCGTCGTCGACACCCGCCCACATCGAGGCGTCATAGGGGACGTCGGGGATCTTGATCCGCTCGACGGGTTCGCGGCGCGTGACATGCGGCGGCGAGGTGTCGAGTTCCTGGGCGTCGATCTCGAGGCGCTCGAGATCGTTACTGAGCCGGCGCACCTGTGCAGCGTCGCCATACATCGAACGCAACGACCCGACACACCGCCGGAGGTGGTTGATCGTACGATTCAATTCGAGCATTTCGGAGGTCGACATTGGACCCCTCCCAACCCAGACGGATGAACCCGTGACGCGTATCACACTACCGACATCCCGCCGGATACGGGCGGCTTTTCGGCCCGGCGAGTCCCGCCGCGATGACTTTCCCAGATCGCACGAGTCCATACCTTCGGAAAGGCAACAGCACTCTCGAACATCTGGAGGAAATCATGGCCGACGCATCCATCGGCAGCATCTTGCTCGCCAGTACACATCCTGAGCGACTGCGGGACTGGTATGCCGCAGCCTTCTCACCGAAGGTCGATCGCACGCCCGGCGAGCCGGGGTACTACGTACTCGACTTCGACGGTTTCTACATCATGATCGACCGCCGCGACGATGTCGGCGACACGAACCCCGAACCCGGTCGCATCCTGCTCAACGTGGAGGTCGCCGATGCGCGCGCCGCCGCCGGGCGTCTCGACGACCTGGGTGTCACGTGGTTGTCGCCGCTCGAAGATCGCGACGGCAGCTGGTTCGGCACCGCGATCGACCCGGACGGTAACTACGTACAGATCATCGAGCTCAGCGAGCGTGCGCGAGCGGAGATGTCATGACCACTCGACAGGAAAGCGGGCGGACCGACGTGTTGGCCCGATCCCGAGGATTCAGTGGATTCGCGGTGAACGACATTGCCGCCGCCGAGTCCTTCTACACCAACACCTTGGGACTGGAGGTGACCGAAGAGGAGATGGGACTACTGGGGCTGCATCTGCCGAACGGACCAGTGGTGCTCATCTACCCGAAACCCGACCACACACCGGCGACGTACACCATCGTGAACTTCGCCGTCGACGACGTCGACAAGACGGTCGACGCGCTGACCGAACGCGGGGTGCACTTCCTGCGGTACGACGGTTTCGAGCAGGACGACAAGGGGATCATGCGCGGCAACGGCCCCGACATCGCCTGGTTCACCGACCCCGCCGGGAACATCCTGTCGGTGCTGTCCGAGTCCTGACCCGGCACCACGGCTTCGCTGGCCCGGTGCCCGATCAGTGTCCGGTCAGGAAGTCTCCGGTGAGCACCGACGTCCGCCAGCCGCTGTCGAACCATTCCGGTGCTGCTGCGGAGAACGTCTCCGCGTCGAGGCTGCCACTGCCCGCGGGCACACTGCCGACCACGCCGCTTCCCGTCACGACGGGCAGGTCGACGAGGTTGCAGCGCTCGGCGAGCCCGGGCTGATCGGGCCACGACCCGATGATCGTGCCGGCGCAGGACAGCCCGGCTCCGGTGAGGGCCCGGATGGTCAGTTCGGTGTGATTGAGGGTGCCGAGCCCGGCGGCCGCGACCACGACGACCGGCGCATCGAGCGCACGCGCAACGTCGACGAGCGTGAACCCGGCCTCCCCCATCCGGACCAGCAGACCACCGGCACCTTCGACGAGGACGAGGTCGTGCCCGGCATCGAGCGCCCGGACCGCCGCCACCACGTCGGCGCAGTGCAGCAGCGGCATACCGCTCCGCCTGGCAGCGGTGTCGGGGGCGAGCGGCTCGGGATAACGCGCGAGTTCCAGCACCGCGGTGACACCGGACAGCCGGGTCACCTCGGCGAGGTCACCCGGCTCTCCCGGGGCGACGCCCGTCTGCGCCGGTTTGCACACGGCGACGGAACGGCCCGCAGCCTGAGCCGTCGCAGCGAGTGCGGCGGTCACGACGGTCTTGCCCACATCGGTCGACGTTCCCGTCACCATGAGCACACTCATGCCGAGGCTCCCGCCACCACGCTGGTGAGCACCGTCTCGATCAGCGCCAATTCCTCTTCGCCCAATGTCGCCCGGGCGGTGAGCCGCAGTCGCGACGTGCCCTCCGGCACCGACGGCGGCCGGAAGCATCCGACATGCACACCCAGCTCCCGGCATGCGGCTGCCGCGTCGACCGCGCGCTGAGGATCACCGAGGATCACGGACACCACGGCGGATTCCGGAGTCGCGGCGCCGGTGAAACGCGCGAGGTCCCGCGCGCGGTCGAGCACGGCGGCCGCGCGGTGCGGTTCGCGTGTCAGCACCGACAGCGCCGCCCTCGCCGCTCCTACCGCGGCGGGCGCCAGGCCGGTGTCGAAGATGAAGGTGCGGGCGGCGTCGATCAGATGGGCGCGCACCTTCTCGGAGGCGAGGACTGCACCGCCCTGGCTGGCGAGGGACTTCGACAGCGTTGCAGTGATCACGATGTCCGGTTCACCCGCGAGTCCGACCTCGTGGACCAGCCCCCGCCCGCCCTCGCCGCGCACACCGACACCGTGGGCCTCGTCGACCACGAGGAGGGCGCCGGTGTCGCGACACACCTGGTGCATTGCGACAAGCGGTGCCAGATCGCCGTCAGCGCTGAAGACCGAATCGGTGACGACGAGGGCGCGTTCTTCAGACCGGGTGGCCAGCGCGGCCCGGACGAACTCGATGTCCAAGTGCGGCGCGACGACGACGCGGGCGCGGGAAAGCCGGCAGGCGTCGACGAGGGAAGCGTGGCTGCCTGCATCGCTGACGATCAACGACCCCGCCCCCGACAGCGCGGTCACTGCCCCGAGGTTGGCGGTGTAGCCGGACGAAAACACCAAGCCGGCCTCTGCGCCCACGAACTCGGCGAGTTCCGATTCCAGCAGTTGGTGTTCGGTGGTCGATCCAGTGACAAGACGAGAACCCGTCGCTCCCGCACCCCATCTGCGTAGAGCTGTCATCGCTCCGTGCAGTACCTCGGGATGACGGACGAGACCCAGGTAGTCGTTCGAGGCAAGGTCGATGAGTGCGCTTCCGGCCGTCCGCGGACGCAGCTCACGGCGCAGTCCGGCGGCGCGACGTCGATGCTCGACGTCGTCGAGCCACGTGGAGAAGGTGCGATCGTTGCTCACCTCCGGAACGATACGGGACTTGAACAGTGTTCAACCCGGGTGGGCCCCCTTTTCGTCCAGTGGATAGGGTCACGAACGTGACCCGTCCCAGCCTGACCGCCGAAGAGATCACGTCCCTCGACGCCTCGCTGCTGTGGCATCCCTACGGCGCCTTTCCCTCCTCCACCACCCCGCTGGTCGTGACCGAGGCCAGGGGCACGCGCCTCGTCCTGGCGGACGGGCGCGAACTGGTGGACGGAATGAGTTCCTGGTGGGCGGCAGTGCACGGCTATCGCCACCCCGTTCTCGATGCCGCGGCCGCGGAGCAACTGGGGCGGATGAGCCACGTCATGTTCGGGGGTCTCACCCACGAGCCTGCGGCGCGGCTGGCACGACTGCTCGTCGACATCACGCCGGGCGGGCTCGACAAGGTCTTCCTCGCCGACTCCGGTTCCGTGTCGGTCGAGGTGGCCGTGAAGATGTGCCTGCAGTACTGGCGCAGCCGGGGCAAGCCGCAGAAGCACCGGCTCCTGACCTGGCGCGGCGGCTATCACGGTGACACCTTCGCCCCGATGAGCGTCTGCGATCCGGACGGCGGGATGCATTCGCTGTGGACGGACGTGCTCGCCCGGCAGGTGTTCGCAGGACCGCCCCCACGCGACTTCGATCCGCAGTACGTCGACGAGTTCGAGCGCCTCGCACGCTCGCATGCCGACGAGCTCGCGGCGGTCATCGTGGAGCCGGTGGTCCAGGGTGCGGGCGGTATGCGCTTCCACGATTCCCGCTACCTGACGGAACTACGAAGAATTTGCGACGAGCAGGGACTCTTGCTGGTCTTCGACGAGATCGCGACAGGGTTCGGCCGGACCGGTGAGCTGTTCGCCGCCGAGCACGCGGGTGTCAGCCCGGACGTCATGTGTATCGGCAAGGCGCTCACCGGCGGGTATCTCACCCTCGGGGCCACCCTCTGCAGCACCGAGGTGGCCGAGACCATCAGCGCCGGGGATGCCGGTGGACTGATGCACGGTCCCACGTTCATGGCCAATCCCCTCGCGTGCGCTGTCGCCGTCGCCGCCGTCGAATTGCTGCTCGCACGCGACTGGCGGGGCGAGGTCGCGGCGCTGCACCGCGGACTCGAGTCCGGCCTCGCTCCTGCCCGCGACCTGCCCGGCGTGCGGGATGTGCGGGTGCTCGGCGGTATCGGCGTCATCGAACTCACCGACCCCGTCGACATGCAGGCGGCGACCGACGCGGCGGTGGACGCCGGGGTCTGGCTTCGACCGTTCCGCAATCTGATCTACGCCATGCCTCCCTACGTGTCCACAGGGGACGACGTGCGGAACATCACAGCCGGAATGCTTGCCGCGGCAGGTAGCTCGCGCGGCGCCGGAAGCCCTCTCGCCTCGAGCTGAGCGCCCGGGCGCCGCGGGCTAATGTTCTTCTCATGACTGCCAGCGACGAGATCGGCACCACACACATCCCCGTGTGGCCCGGAACGGCCTACCCACTGGGCGCCACCTATGACGGCGCAGGGACGAATTTCGCGGTCTTCTCCGAGGTCGCGGAGGCGGTCGACCTCTGCCTCATCGCCCGGGACGGAACCGAGACCAGGGTGCGTCTCGACGAGGTGGACGGGTACGTCTGGCACGCCTATCTGCCGACCGTCGAACCCGGACAGCGGTACGGATACCGCATCCACGGCCCGTGGGATCCCGCGGCGGGACATCGCTGCGACCCCAGCAAGTTGCTCCTCGACCCGTACGGCAAGGCGTTCGACGGGGAGTTCGACGGGGATCGGTCGTTGTTCTCGTACGACATCGATCTGCCCGAGCCGGCGGAAGAGGCCGATCGCGCTGCCGGCACCGACGCCGAGGGCGTTGCCGCGGCCGACAGCGACCAGGGCGAAGACGCGCAGAGCAGCGGTGCGCAGAACGAGGACGACCCCGGTTCTCCCCTGCCCGGGCACGATTCGCTGGGCCACACCATGACGACCGTGGTGATCAACCCGTTCTTCGACTGGGCCACCGACCGGGCGCCGAAACGCCCCTATCACGAGACGGTCATCTACGAAGCCCACGTCAAGGGGATGACCGCGACGCACCCCGATGTGCCCGAAGAGCTCCGCGGCACGTACGCCGGTCTCGCCCATCCCGCGATCATCGATCATCTGGTCGATCTCGGCGTCACCGCGATCGAACTGATGCCGGTGCACCAGTTCATGCACGACCAGACGCTTCTCGATAGAGGTCTGCGTAACTACTGGGGGTACAACACCTTCGGCTTCCTCGCTCCCCACACGGGCTACTCGTCCGCCGAGAAGCCCGGTGGCGCGGTGTCCGAGTTCAAGGCGATGGTGCGTGCCTTCCACGAGGCCGGCATCGAGGTGATTCTCGACGTCGTCTACAACCACACGGCCGAGGGAAACCATCTCGGCCCCACGATCAGCTTCCGCGGCATCGACAACGCCGCCTACTACCGGCTCGTCGACGGTGACCTCGAGCACTACATGGACTACACGGGAACGGGCAACAGCCTCAACGCCCGACACCCCCACACACTGCAACTGATCATGGATTCGCTGCGCTACTGGGTGACCGAGATGCACGTCGACGGCTTCCGTTTCGACCTCGCCTCCACGCTGGCCCGGGAACTGCACGACGTCGATCGACTGTCCGCCTTCTTCGACCTCGTGCAGCAGGATCCGATCGTCAGCCAGGTGAAACTCATCGCCGAGCCGTGGGACGTCGGCGAGGGTGGTTACCAGGTGGGCAATTTCCCGGGACTGTGGACCGAGTGGAACGGCAAGTACCGCGACACTGTTCGGGACTACTGGCGCGGTGAGCCCGCCACCCTCGGCGAGTTCGCCTCCCGCCTCACCGGCTCCTCGGACCTCTACGAGGCGACGGGCCGCCGTCCCGGTGCGAGCATCAACTTCGTCATCGCTCACGACGGATTCACCTTGCGCGACCTCGTCTCCTACAACGAGAAGCACAACGAGGCCAACGGCGAGGACAACAACGACGGCGAAAGTCACAACCGTTCGTGGAACTGTGGTGTCGAGGGACCGACGGACGACCCCGAGGTGCTCGACCTCCGTGGCCGTCAGAGCCGCAACATCCTGGCCACCCTGATGCTCAGCCAGGGCACTCCGATGATCGCGCACGGCGACGAGATGGGCCGGACTCAGCAGGGCAACAACAATGTGTACTGCCAGGATTCGGAATTGTCGTGGATGGACTGGTCGCTCGCAGACACCAACGCCGACCTCGTCGAGTTCACCAAACGAGTGATCGACCTGCGGGCCAAGAACCCGGTGTTCCGCAGGCGACGTTTCTTCGATGGCACCCCCATCCGCAGCGGGGACCAGACTCGGGACATCGCCTGGCTCACCCCGTCCGGTGAGGAGATGACACCCGCGGACTGGGACAGCGGGTTCGGCAAGTCGCTGGCCGTGTTCCTCAACGGCGAGGGGATCCCTGAGCCCAATCATCGCGGCGAGCGGGTCGTCGGGGATTCGTTCCTGATGTGTTTCAACGCCCACGACGACGCCATCGAGTTCTCGACGCCGAACTCCGATTACGCGAACGAGTGGACCGTGGTGCTCGACACCGCGGTGCCGACGGGGTCGAACGACGCGGTGATCGAGGCCGGGAAGCCGCTCGAGGTCGAGGCGCGCTCGCTGGTCGTGCTGCGACGGACCGCCTGAGGCCGGGCGAGCATGGGGAATCCGACGATTACCGCGACCTATCGGCTCCAGTTGCGCGGCGACGCCTTCACATTGACGGACGCCGCTGCGGTCGCCGACTATCTCGACGACCTCGGCGTCTCGCACGTCTACTTGTCGCCGATCCTCACCGCCAGCAAGGGTTCGACACACGGGTACGACGTGACCGATGTGACGACCGTGTCCCCGGCACTCGGTGGTCGGGACGCGCTCACAGCCCTGTCCGAGGAGCTACGGCGGCGGGGAATGGGACTCGTCGTCGATCTCGTTCCCAACCACGTGGGCGTCGCCAACCCCCGCGAGAATGCCTGGTGGTGGGACGTTCTCACCC
Source organism: Rhodococcus sp. USK13 (assembly GCF_018343855.1). Lineage (NCBI taxonomy): Bacteria > Bacillati > Actinomycetota > Actinomycetes > Mycobacteriales > Nocardiaceae > Rhodococcus > Rhodococcus sp. USK13. Next base: position 4,882,528 of record NZ_CP069242.1, read on the forward strand.
ACGGACAGCTGTCTGACTACGCCGACTTCTTCGATGTCGACTGGCGGCCGGACAACGGTGCGGACGGGAAGCTGGCGCTCCCCGTTCTGGGATCGGACTCCGACCTCGACTCGCTCACGGTCGACCGCACCGGCGAAGAACCGTTGCTCGCGTTCTACGAGCACCGCTTCCCGATCGCCCCGGGCACCGACTCGGAAGACGCGCGGGCCGTGCACGAGGCGCAGTCGTATCGCCTGGTCCCGTGGAACTCCGGACTCATCGGGTACCGGCGGTTCTTCGCGGTCAGCGATCTCGCCGGGATCCGTCAAGAGGACCCACGCGTGTTCGACGCCTCACACCGCGAGCTGCAGAGCTGGATCGCGGACGACCTCGTCGACGGTGTGCGCATCGACCATCCCGACGGGCTGGCCGATCCGGCGGGTTACCTCGATCGGCTCCGCGCCATGATCGGCCCGGATCGGTGGCTCGTGATCGAGAAGATCCTGGGTCATGAGGAACCACTCGACGATCACCTGCCGATCGACGGCACCACCGGATACGACGCGCTGGCTGAACTGGGTGGGGTGTTCCTCGATTCGGCCGGGGCGCCCGCGCTGACTGCGCTGTCGGCGGCCCGGACCGAAGAGCGGGGAGACAGCGCCTGGCTTCGACAGCGCGAACCCGAGATCAAACGTGAAGTGGCGAGCACGATGCTCGCTCCGGAGGTCCGGCGGCTGGTGCGGGCGATCCTTCGGGAAGCCGACGGCGACTACGTCGTCGAGGACGTCCGAGACGCGGTCATCGCGGTGGTCGCAGCCATGCCCGTGTACCGGTCCGACTACAGTCCCCTCGCCGGCCTGGCGCACCGGGTGATCGGGAGCGTTGTCGCCGAAGAGCCGCGCATGGCGGAGCCGTTGGCGGCATTGGCGTCGGCCCTCATTCGTGGGGGTGAGGCGGCCACGCGGTTCCACCAGGTGTGCGGTGCGGTCATGGCGAAATCCGTCGAGGACTGCCTGTTCTATCGCACCGCTCGCCTCGTCTCGCTCCAGGAAGTGGGTGGCGATCCCGCGACGGTGGGCGTGTCCCCCGCCGAGTTCCACCTGGCGTTCGCCGGGCGGGCGACGCGGTGGCCGAGGGCGATGACCACCCTGTCCACCCACGACACGAAGCGCGGTGAGGATGTCCGCGCACGTATCGGCGTCTTGTCCCAGGTGCCGAGCCTGTGGGCGGAGTGCGTGGATCAATGGGAGCGCATCGCCCCCAGTCCCGACCCGACCCTCGGATTGTTTCTGTGGCAGAACCTGTTCGGGGTCTGGCCGGTGGACGGTCGGGCGGCCGCGGACGTTCCGGACTTCCGCGATCGCATCCACGCCTACGCCGAGAAGGCGGTCCGCGAGGCCAGCACCCGCACATCCTGGAACGATGTCGACGAAGAATTCGAACGCGATCTCCATCGCTGGCTGGACACGGTGATCGACGGTGCCGTCGGCAAGGCTCTCGGTTCGATCTGCACCCAGCTGGCACCCCACGGTTGGTCGGACGCTCTGGGCCAGAAGCTGCTCCAGCTCTGTGGACCCGGAATACCGGATGTCTATCAGGGAACGGAGTTGTGGGAAGACTCGCTCGTCGACCCCGACAACCGGCGCCTGGTGGACTACGACGTTCGCCGACGCGCGCTCGACGGACTGGCCCTCCCTCCTGTCGACGCCACCGGCGCGGCCAAGCTCCACGTTGTTCGTACCGCACTCAGGCTGCGCCGAACACGTCCCGAAAGCTTCGACACGTACACACCGGTGTTCGCCTCGGGAAGTGCGTCCGCCCACCTGATCGGCTTCGCGCGAGGCCGATCCGGTGCGGCCCAAGATGTCATCGCTCTCGCGACCCGGCACAGCGTCCGGCTCAGCGAACGCGGCTGGGGCGACACCGGATTCACGTTGCCGGAGGGTTCGTGGACGAACCTGCTGACCGCCGAGGACGTAGAGTCCGGCCATGTTCGGCTGTCCAGCCTGTTCGATCGCTACCCGGTGGCCCTGCTCAGCCGAACTTCGGTAGCCGAGTTGCCAGGGTCATGACGCGACGCGTCATTGCCCGAGGTTACGGCGGTCCCGAGGTCCTCACTGTCGTGGAGGTTGATCCGGTTCCCCCGGCGCGCGGTGAGGTCGCGATCGAAGTCCGGGCGATCGGCGTCAATCCCATCGACTACAAGCGGTACAGCGGCGCGTTCGGTACCGATCCCGATTCCCTACCCATGGGCCTCGGTGCCGAGGCGGCCGGCGTGATCGTCGAGGTCGGCGAGGACGCGACGGGTCCGGACGGGCCCCTTTCGCCCGGTGACGAGGTGATCGCATACCCGGTCGACGGGGCATACGCGGATCGACTCGTCGTCGGCGCCGATTCCGTTGTCCGCAAACCGCCGTCGCTGCCGTGGAACGAGGCCGCCGGGCTCCTGGTGGCCGGTACGACCGCGGTCGAGACACTCGACGTCATCCAGGTCGGTTCGGGAGATCTGGTTCTCGTCCACGGAGCGGCCGGCGCTGTCGGGTCGTGCGTCGTCCAAGTGGCCTGCGGCCGGGGCGCGACGGTGATCGGCACGGCCCGGCCGGGACATCACGACTACGTCCGGTCGCTCGGCGCCACCCCGGTGTCCTATGGAGACGGTCTGGTAGATCGCGTCCGCATCCTCGCGCCGGACGGCGTGGACGCCGTCATCGACACGGTCGGCGGCGAGGAGGCTGTCGATGTGTCCGTCGCATCGGTACGCGACCCGTCCCGGATGGTCACCACCCTGGCAGTACCGCGTGCGGTCGACGCCGGCTTCCTCGGCGTGGGTGGCAAGAATCCTGCCAGTCGAGAAGTTCGAAGACGCCTCCGAGCGGTGGTCGTCGATCTCGCGGACCGCGGCGACCTCAGGGTCCGGGTCGCCCGGACATACTGGCTGGCCGAGGCCGGACGCGCCCACACCGAACTTGCCGGTCCCCACCCTGCGGGGAAGTTCGTCCTGCTTCCGTAACCGCTGCGCCGCCTCAGGGCTCGCCGGACTCTTCCCTCCGACGTCGCGCGATACGGCGTTGCTCTTCGGCGCGTTCGCGGCACTGGCGGAGAAACGCTTCGTCGTCGTCCGGGTTCTGTGCCACGTGACGGCCGGGGCGCTCGTACTCGCCGAACCCACCTGTCGTGCCCGGTCTGCGGACTCCCGCGCCGCGGCCGACGAACAACCAGACCAACGACCCGACGGTCGGCAGGAGCAGCACGATCAGCAGCCACACCATCTTGGGCAAGTGCCGAATATCCGACTCGTTCCGCGTGATCACGTCGACGAGGCAGTAGACCCACAACAGTAGAGTGACGAGACCGAAGACAAAGTACGGCACCGAGATTCCCCCTCAGAAGCGCGCCGGGAATGCCGAGCGCGGTGTCCCACGGAATGACGTGTCGTGAAACGGCGGTGTCCATGGAATTACTGTGTCCATGGAATTACTGCGCCCATGAAACCACAGAGCGTGCCGGGTCAATGGAGCAGGCTTGCCCTGATCATCGCCTTGACCCAGTTGCGGTACTCGTCGATGTCCCACCCGCAGTCGTGCCGAAGCATGGAATGAACCTGGGGTGAGACGACGGTGAAGAGGACGTCCGCCGCTCGCTGCACGGAGATCTCCGGTCGCAGCAGGTCGTGCGCGGCAAGCCCTTCGGCAAGGGTCATCGCGTTCGTGGCGGACGCTCGGGCGCCCTCCTCGGCGAATCGCCTCATGTCCTCGTCGGCGCCCGAACTCTTGATCGACGTCAACATGAGAGTCCCGGCCCGTTCGAGGACGTCAGCGCCGTACCCCACCACTTCGTCGAGGATGCGTTCGACCGGATCGCCGTCGCGAGAGGCAGACGCATACACGGTCGGCATGCTGTCGTCGCCGCCCTCGATGGCGGCGGCGAGCGCCTCGTGGAACAGATCGGCCTTCCCACCCGGGAACGCCGTGAACACCGTCCGCGTTGCGACTCCCGCTGCTTCGGCAACTGTGCGCACCGTGGTGCTCACATAGCCCCGGTCCACGAACAGTCGGGCCGCAGCATCCCGGACGAGGACGCGGGTGCGGCGCGCCGACTCCGCCCGCAACGGCGAACTGTAGGTCCTTCTGACCGGTTCCAGCACGAACTCATGCTAACCGCATTGGAAGCAGCGCCCCTGCAACCAATGCGGTGAGTCACCGTGGTCCACCCACGCGTCGATGCCCTACGACTGCGGATGTTCCACCCAGGCGTCGGGCCCTGGAAACACCAGCGCTTCGCGACCGTCGTCGTACCGGACCAGGTAGGGCGGTTCGCCGTTCTCCCCATGTACCTCCACGACTTCGGCGGTGTGCGCGTGCGCTCCCACAACCCTGCCCTGGACGTGCAACCGGTCTCCCACTGCTACGTGCATGACTGCTCCTCGCGATACTGGACTCGTCACCTCAAGCTTGCTACTTCGCGACCGCCGGCGAAAGGGCTGACTCACCGGCATGTGCAGACTCGATGTGCCATCGTGGGGACATGGCAACCTACCGATACCTCGACAAGGACCACAACGTCTTGGAAGAGCACGACTTCGGCACCGTGCAGGATGCCGAGGAACACCGACTGTCGGTCCTCGGCGCCGAAATCATCGAGAAGGTCGAAGACTCCGGCAAGGACTGAGCGTCCCGTGCCGACGCGCTCGAACCGTCGCTCATGACCGATGCCAGATCCGTTCTCATCGTGGTGGATGCCGCGAACGTCGTCGGTTCCAGGCCCGATGGTTGGTGGCGTGATCGCGGCGGTGCCGCCCGGCGATTGCTCGTGAAGCTGGCCCGGTGGCAGGAACGCCTCGATGAACCACGGGAGGTGATTGCCGTGCTCGAAGGCGCGGCGCGAGTCGCGGTCGCCGACGAGCAGGAGGTGAATTCGCACCACCTGCAGGTGGTGCTGGCGGACGGATCCGGTGATGACGCGATCGTCGGCATTGTGGCTGAAGCGGTCGAAACGAACAGCGACCGGCCGGTCAGGGTGGTGACGGCAGATCGCGGACTCCGCGCTCGGGTCGAGGCGCTCGGGGCCGGCACAGTCGGACCCCGGTGGCTGCTCGATCGCATCGAATCACCCGGAGAACGGTGAGCTCACTTCATACCTAGATCTGCTAGGGTCAATTTCGAACCCTAGAGGAACTAGGTATGGAGGTCGGATGTTCATCGACAAGGACTTGGTGGCAGCCTCGGCCACCCCGCTCGTGCTCGGCATTCTCGCCGACGGCGAGTCGTACGGTTACGCCATCATCAAGCGCGTCAACGAGTTGTCGGGCGGGCGGATGCAGTGGACGGACGGGATGCTGTACCCGCTCCTGCATCGTCTCGAGCGATCAGGGTACGTCACGGCAACCTGGCGCACGGCCGACAACGGCAGGCGTCGTAAGCATTACGCCATTACCGATCCCGGCAGGGACATGCTCGCCGACCGGCGCATGCAATGGACCGTCGTTGCGGAAGCCCTGCATCGAGTGTGGCAGTCCGCTCAGCTTCCACCGGCCGCCGCCGAGGGGTGGTCGTGATGGATACCGACGCAGAGCTGGAATCGCAGATCGGCCAGTGGCGTGGTTACGTTCGGGGCCACCGCGTGATCTCGAGTGCCGATGTCGACGAAATGGAAGGTCACCTCCGCGATCAGGTCTCGGACCTGTCCGCGGTCGGGCTGACGGCGGCCGAGGCCTTCCTCGTCGCCGTCGGACGTATGGGCAACCTCGACGCGATCTCCCGCGAGTTCGCGCTCGAGCATTCCGACCGACTGTGGAAGCAACTCGTGCTGATGCCGGCCACCGCGGAACCCGAAACCACTTCGTCCAAACGCGAACTGAGCGTCGTCCTGACCCTCGCCGTCGGAGCGGGACTGGCCGTCAAGGCTGGAATGGAGTGGCTGCCCGAGCTTGCCCTGGCCCGAAACATCAGCCTCCTCGTCTTGCCTTTCCTGACGGCATACTTCGCGTGGAAACGGAAGATGACAGTGCGCGGCGCCGCAGCACTCGCTGTCCCCTTCGTGGTCGCGGCACTCGTCCTGAATCTCTTTCCGTTCGTCGACAACGGGTCGACGGAAGTGATCGCGGCGATCCACGCGCCCATTGCGCTGTGGTTCGTCGCCGGGCTGGCCTATGTCGGTGGCGACTGGCGATCCCAACGGCGCCGCATGGACTTCGTCCGGTTCACCGGCGAGTGGGTGGTCTACATGGCCCTGCTTGCGCTCGGTGGCGGCGTGCTGATCGGCCTGACTGTCGGCGCATTCGCCTCCCTGGACCTCGATGTCGAGTGGGTCATCGAGCAGTGGATCCTGCCGTTCGGCATTGCCGGCGCGATTCTCGTTGCGGCCTGGCTTGTGGAGGCGAAGCAGGACGTCATCGAAAACATCGCCCCCGTGCTCACTCGCGTGTTCACGCCACTCACCATTCTCATGTTGCTGGCACTGCTGACGGCGTTCGCGGCTGCCCGCAGCGTCGTCGGCGTCGACCGAGATCTGCTCATCCTCATGGATCTCATTCTCGTGCTCGTGCTCGGCCTGCTGTTGTATGCCATCTCCGCACGTGATCCGCTGGCACCTCCCGACCTGTTCGACAAGCTGCAACTCGTCCTCGTCGTCAGCGCACTCGCCGTCGACGTGCTGATGCTGACCGCCATGCTCAGTCGCATCGCGGAATTCGGCTTCACACCGAACAAAGTAACCGCGCTGGGACTGAACGTGGTGTTGTTGGTCAACCTGGTGTGGTCCGCTCGACTCGGTTTCGGCTTCGTCCGCGGCCGGTGCGGGTTCGGCGCCGTCGAGCGCTGGCAAACCCGATATCTGCCCGTATACGGCGGGTGGGCAGCTCTCGCCATGATTGCGGTGCCCCCCGCCTTCGATTTCATGTAACCATGACCCAGTCGCGTCGGCGGTAACGCTGCCTGACCAGCCAGGGCCGACAACCCTGCACGCCGCGCGAGGGCAAGGCATGCTTGTCGGGTGCACACTTTCGAGGTATGGGCTCCGATTCCGAGCGCCGTTCGCGTGGACGTCGACGGCCGAAGTCACGACATGACACCCTCTCCGGACGGCTGGTGGCGAGCGGAGGTCGACGCGTCTCCCGACTCGCGGTACGCCTTCCTTCTCGACGATGACGACACCGCCCTCCCCGACCCCCGTTCGCCACGCCAACCCGACGGCGTGCACGCACCGTCACAGCTGCACACCGTCGACCGAGACGCGTGGACGGACTCGCAGTGGCACGGCCGCCAGCTCGCCGGGGCCTCGATTTACGAACTTCACATCGGAACCTTCACGCCCGAAGGAACCTTCGCCGCTGCCGTCGACAAGCTCGACCACCTCGTGGAACTCGGTATCGACTTCGTGGAAGTGATGCCCGTCAACGGTTTCAACGGAACCCACAACTGGGGATACGACGGCGTCCTCTGGTACACCGTGCACGAGGCCTACGGAGGTCCCGACGGCCTGCAGGCCCTGGTCGACGCCTGCCACGCCCGTGGCCTCGGGGTGGTACTCGATGTGGTCTACAACCACCTGGGACCGTCGGGGAACTACCTCGACCGCTACGGCCCCTACCTGGCGCAGGGCGCGAACACGTGGGGTCGCAGCATCAACCTCGACGGCCCCGGCAGCGACCATGTGCGGCGCTACATCATCGACAACGCGCTCCGCTGGTTCGAGGAGTTTCATGTCGACGCGCTGCGTCTCGACGCGGTCCACGCCCTCGTCGACCACACCGCGACCCACCTCCTCGAACAACTGGCTGTGGAAACGCGCCGCCTCTCTGCTCATCTGGGTCGGCCACTGACCCTCATTGCCGAAAGCGACCTCAACGATCCGAAGTTGATCACTCCGCGTTCTGCCGGTGGGTACGGCCTCGACGCGCAGTGGGACGACGACATGCATCACGCCGTCCACGCCGCGGTGTCGGGTGAACGGCAGGGTTATTACGGTGACTTCGGGTCACTCGCGTGCCTGGCGGAAACGATGCGGCAGGGCTGGTTTCACGCCGGCACGTACTCGACGTTCCGCGGACGCATCCACGGGCGTCGTTTGGACACGCGGCAGATTCCGGCCAGTTCGCTGGTCACCTACACCTGCACACATGATCAAGTGGGTAATCGGGCGATCGGTGACCGCCCTGGCGCCTACCTCGACTCGGGGCAGCTGGCCGTGAAGGCGGCACTTGTGTTGTGCTCGCCGTTCACGCCGATGCTGTTCATGGGCGAGGAGTGGGGCGCGAGCACACCCTTCCAGTTCTTCACCTCGCATCCGGAGGCCGAGCTGGCACGGGCAACCGCGGAAGGCCGCAAGGCCGAGTTCGCCGAGCACGGCTGGAGTACCGAAGACGTCCCGGACCCGCAGGACCCGCTCACTTTCGAGCGCTCGAAGCTCAATTGGGACGAACGAGGGCGCGAACCCCATGCCCGGTTACTCGAGTGCTACCGCGCGTTGCTTCGCCTGCGACGTGAACGCGTGGAGCTGACCGATCCGTGGCTTGACGACCTCACCGTCGACTACGACGAGGACGAACGCTGGGTCGTGGTGCATCGCGGTGCGCTGCGACTCGCGTGCAATCTCGGAGCGGACCCGGTGACCGTGCCGGTCGGCGGCTCCCCCGTGTTGTGGTGGGAGCCGCCGAAGCAGGACGAGACCGCGTCGGCGACGATCGTGCCGGGTCACTCGTTCGTGATGCTCGATGCCTCGCGCACTGTCGCCTCGGGCTGACGGCCGCGCAGCATCCGGAGCACGAGCACCGCGGTGGCGAACAGAATCAGCGCGGTGGCGCCTGCGGCCACGTGCATGCCCTCGACGAACGCCGACTGCGCCGACTCCAGAAAGACCGATCGCGACGTATCGGGTAGATGCTCGGCTTCCGCGACCGCCGCACCGAGCGTGCCGCGGGCCGCGTCCACCCGTTCCGGTGCCAGCATCGATGTGTCGAGGCCGCCGCGGAAGAAGGCCATCACCACGCTGCCCAGGACTGCGACACCCAGTGCGACACCGAGTTCGTACGCCGTCTCGGACACGGCCGAGGCGGCGCCCGCCCGCTCGGGCTCGACCGCACTGACGACGAGGTCGGATGTCAGGGTCAAGGCAATCCCGACACCGGCCCCGGCGAGGGCGAAGCCGACGACGAACATCGTCGGTGCACCGTCGACACTCAGTGTCAGCATCATCGCGGCACCGAGTCCGGCGACCGCGAGGCCCCCACCGAGGACGTGGGATGTCGACCACCGGCGCACCATCCAGGCGGCGGCGAGCGCGGTGACAGCGCTGAGCAGCATGCCGGGGAGCATCAGCACACCCGATTCCAATGCCGTGTTACCCAGCACCAGCTGCAGATACTGGGATCCGAAGAACAGCACGCCTGCCAGGGCGAAGATAGACAGTAGGTTCGTGAGCACGGCCGTCGAGAAGGCCGGCTTGGCGAACAGCGCGACGTCGATCATCGGATCTTTCATCGCGCGCTGCCTGCGCACGAATGCCACGCCCGACGCCGCGCCGACCAGGCCGATCGCAAGGAGTTCCAGCGCGAACCCGTGGACGACCGTTTCCTTCACCGCATACACGAGCGGCAGCATCGTCGACATCGACAGCGCAGCGCTGAGCAGGTCGAAGCGACCCGGTGTCGGATCCTTCGACTCGGGGATCACGAGCGGTCCGGCGACGATGAGGACCAGCATCACCGGGATGTTGATCAGGAACACCGAACCCCACCAGAAGTGTTCGAGTAGCCAGCCACCGATCAGAGGGCCGGCCGCGGTTCCGCCGCCGGCCATCGCGCCCCACACACCGATCGCCAGTGTGCGCTCGCGAGGGTTGGCGAAGATCGTCCGAATCAGCCCGAGAGTCGCCGGCATGAGGGTTGCACCGGAGATTCCCTGCAGAACCCGCGCGACGATGAGCATCTCCGGGGTGGGCGCCCACGCCGCAATCAACGAGGCGATACCGAAACCGGCAGCGCCCACGAGCAGTAGGCGCCGTCGGCCGATGCGGTCACCGAGGGTGCCCATCGTGATGAGCAGTCCGGCGAGCACGAAGGAGTAGACATCGATGATCCACAGCAGCTGCGTGCTGCTCGGCTCGAGGTCGGCACTGATGAAGGGAAGAGCGAGATCGAGCACCGTGCCGTCGACGGCGATCAGAAGTACGGCAAACGCCAGAACGACGAGTCCGAGCCAGTCTCGGCGTGACGCGGATGCCTGATCCGGCGCGCCGAAGGCGTCGTTGATCCCGCGATCCGTGGAGACAGACATTTCTTTCCTACGACTTTCCTTGGAGGGCCGACACGATAGGTAAACCGTCCAGCCGGTACAGCTGGCTACTGTAGCTTGAACCGTCCGGACGGTAAAGTTATTTCCGGGTACAGTCCCTCTTCATGGCTGCCGGTACGCGCGATCGAATACTCGACGCCCTCGAGAAGTTGTTACTCGACGTCGGAATCGCCCAGGTGACACTCGAAGCAGTCGCCGCCGAAGCAGAGGTCTCCAAGGGTGGTCTGCTGTACCACTTCCCCAGCAAGGAAGCACTCCTCGCGGCGATGGTGCGTCGCCTGGGCGAGCGCGCCGACGCCCAGCTCGCCGACGCCGTCTCCGGCGGCACCTCGCTGTCCGAGTGGTATCTGCAGGTTCCGGATGCCAGCACGACCGAAGAGCTGGCCCTCTATCGATCCACCATCGCCGCATTGCGCAGCGTCGACGGACAACACGACGAGATCCAGCGAGCGGTGATCGAGGTCATGCGCGGCTGGGACGAAGGCCTGCACAGCGAAATCGACGACCCGGTGCAGGCCGAGATCGTCCGGCTGGTCGGCGACGGAATTTACCTCGCGGCCCTACTCGGACTCCCCCTGCCCGAGCCCGAGCTGTACAGCAAGGTCGTGGAGCGACTTCTGCAGAAGTAACTCAGGTGAGGTAGCGGTACGCCGGGCTACCCGGTTCCAGCCGCTCCACCTGCATCTGCGAGTGCTCCATCCGCTCGAGGAGGTCGCCGAGACCGTCCGCATTCCCCAACTCGATACCTACCAGGGCGGCGCCGGTCTCACGGTTGTTCCGTTTGACGTACTCGAACAGCGTGATGTCGTCCTCGGGACCGAGCACCTCGTCCAGGAATCGTCGCAGCGCGCCCGGTTCCTGCGGAAAATCGACGAGGAAGTAGTGCTTGAGACCGAGATGCACCAGCGACCGTTCCAGAATTTCGCCATAGCGCGAGACGTCGTTGTTGCCGCCCGAGACGAGGCACACCACCGTCGAACCGGGTTCGAACGTGATGCTGCCGAGGGCGGCGACGGACAGTGCGCCGGCGGGCTCGGCGATGATGCCCTCGTTCTGGTACAGCTCGAGCATCGTGGTGCACAGGGCACCTTCGTCGAGGTTCGTCATGACGAAGCTCTCCGGATCGAGTCGGATCGTCGACCCGTCAGCCTGCAGCAGCGCCGTATGCGAAACGACCTCGGCGCCGAGCGCGGACACGACGGCGAAGGGCAGGTCGCCGACCCGCTTCACCGAGGCACCGTCGACGAACGGGTCGATCTCCGACAGTGTGACCGGCGCCCCGGCCACCAGGGCGGCGGTCATCGACGCCGCGCCGGTCGGCTCCACGCCGACGAGCGCAGTCCGCGGCGCGTGAGCGTGAAGATAGGTCGCCATACCGGCGATGCACCCGCCTCCCCCGACCGGGACGACCACCGCGTCGGGAACAGTGTCGAGCTGCGCAAGGATCTCGGCGGCGATCGTCCCCTGGCCCGCCGCAGTGCGTGCGTCGTCGAACGGTGGGACCATCGTCGCCCCGGTGCGCAGCACATCGGCGGTGGCGGCAGCGGCCGCGGCATCGTAGGTCTCCCCCGTCAGAATGAGTTCGACGAACTCGCCGCCGTGCGCGCGGATGCGGTCGCGCTTCTGCTTCGGCGTACTGGACGGAACATAGATTCGTCCGACGATTCCCATTGCGCGGCAGGCGAAGGCCACTCCCTGCGCGTGATTGCCCGCGCTGGCCGTCACCACACCCGCCGCACGTTCGTCCGGGGCGAGTTGAGCCATCAGGTTGTAGGCGCCGCGCAGCTTGTAGGAGCGGACAACCTGTAGGTCCTCGCGCTTGAGGTAGACATTTGCTCCGGTCAGCGCCGACAGCCGCTCGCTCCATTGCAGCGGCGTGGCGTCGATCACGTGGGAAATTCGCTCGATCGCCGCGTCGATGTCGCCCACGGTCAGGGGCGAAGTGGTGTTGCGGGCTGCGGTATCGGGCGATGTGGACACCCGCATATGTTCCCACCACCACAGCCCGTCGTACCAGCCGGGGCAATTCTCAGGCGGGCTCGAGAACGAAGACGGGAATCTCCCGGTCGGTGTTCTTCTGATAATCGGCGTAGTTGGGGAACGCGGCGACTGCGCGCTCCCACCAGGACGCCTTCTCCTCGCCGGTCACCTCCCGGGCCACCATGTCCCGTTTCATGTGACCGTCCCGGAGCTCGACGTGCGGATCGGCCTTCACGTTGTAGTACCACACGGGGTTCTTCGGAGCGCCGCCGAGGGACGCCACGATCGCATACTTTCCGTCGTGCTCGACGCGCATCAGCGGGGTCTTGCGAAGCTTCCCGGACTTGGCGCCACGGGTGGTCAACAGGACGACGGGCAATCCATTGAGCGTCGTACCTTCGGTGCCGTTGCTCGATTCGATCAACTCCGCTTGATCTGCGGCCCACTTGGACGGACTGGGTTCGTATTCACCTGTGAGTGGCATGCGTCCAGTGAACCGCGACCATCCGGTCTGCGCCACCGAACGCTCCGAATCGACAGCGCGACCTCTAGTGTTCGTTGGACCGAACTCCCAGTTGCGCGTACCCTGATCGACACACACGGATCTACGAACAGCGAGGTGAACCCGCGATGACGACATCCGACACGCCGATCCCTCACGTCACCAGCAGCCGGGCTCCCCGCACCGTCGATCTCGCAGGTACCGCGTGGCCCCTCTACAAACTCGAAGCTCTCGCCGTCGGATTGCTGGTCTTTTTGGCCGTTCTGATCATCACCGAGGCCGTGCCGGTGGCCGTCCTCACCGCAGCCGCTGTCGCAGTGGTGGTCTGGTGGGTGCGCCGGCTCTTTCCCGACGCCCCACCCGAATAGGTCACACCGACAGACAGCTGGGCCCGAGCAGCGCCTTGAGGTCGCCCATCAACGCCGACGACGGCTCGACACGCAGCACGTCGTCGACCTTCCACAACGTGATCTCGGTTCCACCGATCAACCGCACATGCACGTCCGAGGTTCCCGGGTGCCGAGTGAGTACCTGCCGGAGTGCGCCCAGCTTGTCTTTGGTGCACTGACGCAACGGGAGGCTCACCGCCAGCGGTTTGGCGACACCGACGGCCGAAAGGTCCGGCACTGCAAGGTCGTTCGCGATAAGTGAGATGCGGTCGTCACGCACAGACACCCGCCCCTTGACGAGGACGACGGAATCCTCGGTGACGTCCATCCCGTAGACCGAGTACGCCTGCGGGAAGAACAGCACCTCGATACCGCCCGACAGATCCTCGAGCTGTGCCGACGCCCACGTCAGACCGTTCTTGTTGATCCGCCGGTTGACCGAGGCGAGAATACCGCCGACGGTGACCTGGGTGCCGTCCTTCACATCGCCTTCGAGAATGGTCGGAATCGCCGTGTCCGACTGGGCGGACAGGACGTGCTCGACGCCGTTGAGTGGATGCCCCGAAACGTAGAGCCCCAACATCTCGCGTTCCAACGCCAGTCGATGCTTGCTGTCCCATTCCTCGTCGGGAATCTTGACGTTGAACACCGACGAGATAGATTCGTCGGCGTCGTCGCCCCCGAACAGGTCGAACTGGCCGATGGCCTCCGCCTTCTTGGTACCCATCACTGCGTCGATCGCGTCGGCATGGACCAGCATGAGTCCCTTGCGGGGATGGCCGAGCGAGTCGAACCCACCCGCCTTGATCAACGATTCGGTGACCTTCTTGGAGCAGGCTGCGGCGTCGATCTTGTTGAGGTAGTCCGAGAAGTCGACGAACTTGGACTTCTCCTTCCTGGCCTTGATGATCGACGCGACCACATTGGCCCCGACGTTGCGCACCGCTCCCATGCCGAAGCGGATGTCTTCGCCGACCGAGGCGAAATTGACCTCCGACTCGTTCACATCGGGCGGCAACACCGTGATACCCATCTTGCGGCAGTCGGCGAGATAGATGGCGGCCTTGTCCTTGTCGTCACCCACCGAGGTGAGCAGGCCCGCCATGTACTCCGCGGGGTAGTTGGCCTTGAGATATCCCGTCCAGAACGACACCAGTCCGTACCCGGCGGCGTGGGACTTGTTGAAGGCGTAGCCGGCGAACGGGAGGATGGTGTCCCACAACGCCTTGATCGCCGGCTCGGAGAAGTTGTTGGCGAGCATGCCCTCGCGGAACCCGGCGTACGCCTCCTCCAGCACGGAGAGTTTCTTCTTACCCATGGCCCGACGGAGAATGTCGGCCTGCCCCAACGAGTACCCGGCCACCTTCTGAGCGATCTGCATGATCTGCTCCTGGTAGACGATCAGCCCGTAGGTGTCGGCGAGAATCTCCTTCAGGGGCTCTTCGAGCTCCGGGTGGATGGGCTTGACCTCTTGGCGGCCGTTCTTGCGGTCGGCATAGTCGTTGTGCGCGTTCATGCCCATCGGGCCCGGCCGATACAGCGCGAGCACCGCGACGATGTCCTCGAAGCCGGTGGGCTGCATGCGGCGCAGCAGATCCCTCATGGCGCTGCCGTCGAGCTGGAAGACACCGAGAGTGTCACCCCGCGAGAGCAATTCGTAGGTTGCCGGATCGTCGAGCGGTAGCGTGTCGAGGTCGAGGTCGATGCCTCGGTTGGCCTTGATGTTGTCGATGGCATCACCGATGACGGTGAGGTTTCGAAGGCCGAGGAAGTCCATCTTGAGGAGGCCGATGGCCTCACACGAGGGGTAGTCCCAACCGGTGATGATGGCGCCGTCCTGGGCGCGCTTCCACACCGGAATGGCGTCCATCAACGGCTCGGACGACATGATCACCGCGCAGGCGTGGACGCCCGCGTTGCGGATCAGGCCTTCGAGACCCTTGGCAGTCTGGTAGATCTTCGCGACGTCCGGGTTGGAGTCGATGAGGGCACGAACCTCCACCGCTTCCTTGTACCGCTCGTGATTCGGATCGGTGATACCCGACACCGAGATGTCCTTGGCCATGATCGGCGGCGGCAGCGCCTTGGTGATCTGATCGGCGATCGCGAATCCCGGCTGACCGAACTGGACCCTGGCGGAGTCCTTGATGGCCGCCTTCGTCTTGATGGTGCCGAACGTGATGACCTGAGCCACCCGGTCGCTTCCCCACTTGTCGGTGGCGTAGCGCACCATTTCACCGCGCCGACGGTCGTCGAAGTCGATATCGATATCGGGCATAGACACGCGTTCGGGGTTGAGGAACCGCTCGAACAGCAGACCGTGCGGGATCGGATCGATATTGGTGATACCCATCGCGTACGCCACGAGCGACCCTGCGGCGGAACCTCGGCCGGGACCGACGCGGATCCCCACCTCACGCGCGTGGTTGATCAGGTCACCGACGACGAGGAAGTATGCCGGGAAACCCATTTCGAGGATGACGCCGATCTCGTAATCGGCGCGGGCGAGGTACTCCTCGGGCGGTCCGTCGGGGAACCGGCGGTCCAGTCCGCGCATGACCTCCTTGCGCAGCCAGGTGCCCTGCGTCTCGCCCTCGGGAACAGGGAAGATCGGCATCCGGTCGTGGTGCGCCCACACGTCGTCGTACGACTGGACACGCTCGGCGATCAGCAGCGTGTTGTCGCACGCGCCGGGCACCTGGTCATCCCATAATGCCCGCATCTCCGCGGCGGACTTCAGGTAGTAGCCGTCGCCGTCGAACTTGAACCGGGTGGGATCGGACAGTGTCTTACCGGTCTGGATACAAAGGAGGGCCTCGTGGTTCTCCGCGGCGTCCTTGGTGACGTAGTGGCAGTCGTTGGTGGCGAGCGGCGGAATGTCGAGTTTCTTGCTGATCTCGAGCAGTCCCTCCCGGACCCGCCGCTCGATCGACAGACCGTGGTCCATCAGTTCGAGGAAGAAGTTGTCCTTGCCCCAGATCTCCTGCCACTTCGCGGCGGCTTCGAGGGCCTCCCGGTCGTGACCGAGCCGCAGGCGCGTCTGGATTTCACCGGACGGGCACCCGGTGGTGGCGATGATGCCCTCGTGGTAGGTGGCGATCAGCTCCTCGTCCATGCGCGCCCACTTGCCGAGCTGCCCCTCGATCGACGCGAGGGAGGACAGCTTGAACAGGTTTCGCAGACCGGTGGCGTTCTCCGCAACCATCGTCATGTGGGTGTACGCACCGCTACCGGAGACGTCGTCGGACTTCTGGCTGCGGTCGCCCCACAGAACCCTTTTGGTGTTGAAACGGGATTCGGGAGCAACGTAGGCCTCGATCCCGATGATCGGCTTGATGCCCTGCTTCTTCGCCACGTTGTAGAACTCGCTGGCACCGTACATGTTGCCGTGGTCGGTCATTCCCACCGCGGTCATTCCCAACCGCTCGGCCTCTTCGAACAGGGGGCCGACCTTGGCCGCACCGTCGAGCATCGAATACTCGGTGTGATTGTGCAGATGTACGAACGAGTCAGCCACGTGCGCCTCTCTGAAGGTCTGGGAGCCTCACGAGTGTAGGCCCTCGGACCGACACCACCCGTCGCTGCGGCGGGGTGTCGGCGAACTCGTGACGAGAGTTACTGGACGGGCTCCTGTGACGATCGCGCTGACCGTCTCCCGCGCCGAACACGCACCAGCGCATCGGTAGTGAAGATTGCAAGTGCCACCCAGATCAACGCGAATCCGATCCACCGGGAGGCCGGCATGTCCTCGTGCAGGACGGCGACGCCCCACATCATCTGCAGGGCCGGTGTCAAGTATTGCAACATTCCGAGGGTGCGCAGCGGCACCCGCTGCGCGGCAGCGCCGAACAGCAGCAGCGGAAGCGCGGTTACCGGGCCGGCGGCGATGAGGAGCAGGCTGTGACCTGGCCCGTGCCCGAGGAACGTGCCGGTGCCGATGACCGACAGGTAGACGAGGTAGCCGAGCGCGATCGGTCCCGCAACGATGCCTTCGGCGGTGAGACTGGTCCTCGGATCCAGAGGCATCACCTTCTTACAGAGCCCGTACAGCGCGAAGGACAGCGCCAGGGTGAGCGCGATGTACGGCGGATGTCCGTAGTCGACGGTGATCACGACGACCGCCGCGGCGGCGAGCGCGAGGGCCACGATCTGCGCCGGCACCAGACGCTCCCGGAAGATCACTACACCCAGCAGAACGCTCACCAGCGGGTTGATGAAGTAGCCGAGCGCAGTCTCGACCACCCGGTCCGACGTCACGCCGTAGATGTACGTGCCCCAGTTGATCGCGATCAACGCCGACGCCGCGGCGACGAGGAGCCATGTCCGCACCCCGAGTCCGCGCAGCGAGCGGATGCGCCCGGAAGCCCACAGCACCACGAGCATCAGGGCAAGCGTCCACACCACCCGATGGGCGAGAATCTCGACCGACCCTGCCGGGCCGAGAATTCCGAAGAACGCGGGAAACGCACCCCAGAGCGCGTAGGCACCGACTCCGCAGGCCACGCCGACGGTTTCCGCCTTCCGCGCTGTCACGGGCTACCACCGGATACCACCGCACCGTCGTCAGGGCCGGGCGAGACCGTCTCGGCTTGCTCAGGCAGAAGAGGCCGGACTGCGAAACGCCCGAACACCGCGTCGGCGTGCAACGCCTCGACAGCGCGAACCGCCGAGGTCGAGCGCAGTGCACCCAACCGGTCGAGGTCCCCGCGCACCACGATGCCGATCACACAGGCGCAGTCGCGCGCGAACTGCTGGGAGGACACCGCAGCAATGTTCCCCTGCCGGACCGTCTCGCCGGTCATGCGCTGGACCCGGGCGGACGCCAGGACGTGTGCGCGTTCGATCGCTGCGGCACCCGAGGCGACCGACACCGGAACGAGCGGCGTCTGGACCCGGTCGAGCGGAAGCCGGAACAGCAGCTGTGACACCCGCACCGTGGCCGCGACCTCGAGCACGGTTCCGGAGGACACCGGCCGGGCGAACGACACGAGGGCCCAGTGCTCGTTCCCGGGTGGCTGTTTCAGCGTTCCGGCCGCACGAGCCACATAATCGGACACCACTTCGCCGTTGTCCGGACCGAGAGCATCTGACGTGACGAGCGGGGCTCGAACCGGATTGGTGATTCCCAGCACGATCACCAGGAGCAACACCACCGCGATGGTGACACCGACCGGGACGGCGACTCCGGTCGGGCGGCCGCGGATCACCTCAGCTGGACCGGAGAACCTCGAGAGCATCCTCGAGGTCTTTCGGATACTTGGACGTGATTTCCACCCACCGCCCGTCCGCCGGATGCGCGAAGCCGAGCGATCGAGCGTGCAACCACTGGCGCTCGAGACCGAGCCGTTCGGCCAGCCGGGGGTCCGCGCCATAGGTGAGGTCACCGCAGCACGGATGCCGCAGAGCCGCGAAGTGCACGCGGATCTGGTGGGTCCGTCCCGTCTCGAGGTGAATGTCCAGCAGGCTCGCCGCCTGAAACGCCTCCACGGTGTCGTAGTGCGTGATGCTGGGCTTGCCGTCCGCGGTGACCGTGAACTTCCAGTCGTTGCTGCGATGCCGCCCGATCGGTGCGTCGATGGTTCCGCTACTCGGATCGGGGTGGCCCTGCACGAGGGCGTGATACCGCTTGTCGATGGTCCGCTGTTTGAATGCGCGCTTGAGAAGCGTGTAGGCGCGTTCGGACGTGGCCACGACCATCACGCCCGACGTGCCGACGTCGAGTCGATGGACGATGCCCTGCCGTTCGTGCGCACCCGACGTCGAAATCCGGAAACCTGCGGCGGCCAGGCCGCCGATCACCGTGGGGCCGGTCCAGCCCACACTGGCATGGGCGGCCACACCCACCGGCTTGTCGACTGCGACGACGTCGTCGTCGGCGTACAGAATTTCCATACCCTCGACGGGTTCCGCCTCGATCGTCAGCGGGCGCGGCGGCTCCGGGAGTTCCACCTCCAGCCACGTCCCGGCCGAGAGTCGATCGGATTTTCCGACGGGCGCTCCGTCGACGAGAACCGACCCGTCCTCGGTGAGCTGCGCGACCGCGGTCCTCGAGAGCCCGAGCAGTCGCGCGAGGCCGGCGTCGACCCGCATCGAGTCGAGCCCGTCCGGGACCGGCATCGACCGAGTTTCCCTCACTTCTTCTCCACCTTCCGAGTTCCGTCCGGTTCCAGGCCTATCAGGGTGAGCACGACGAGTAAGACCGCACCGCACACGATGCCGGAGTCGGCCACATTGAACACCGGCCACCAGCCGACGGAGACGAAGTCGACGACGTGCCCCTGCATCACTCCCGGTGCCCGGAAGAAGCGGTCGACGAGGTTGCCCAGGGCGCCACCGAGGACGAGTCCCAGACCGAGCGCCCACCACGGTGACCGCAGAGTCCGTCCGATGCGCACGACCCCGATGACCACACCGACGGCCACCAGCGTGAGCAACCACGTCATGCCCGTGGCCATCGAGAACGCGGCACCCGGGTTGCGCACGAGACGCAGCGTGACCACGTCGCCGATCACCCGAACCGACTCCCCCGGCTCGATTCTGGCAACGGCGAGCACCTTGGTCACGAGGTCGGTGATCAGCACGACACCGGCGATCACGAACAGCAACCGCATGCGCTGATACCGTGCAGCCGCGGGCGCGGAGGTGGTGGTCGTGTCGGTGTCGTTCGGGTCTTCGGCGGCGGTGTCGTTCTCGGCCGCGGGGTCTTGACTCACCCGTCCATCATCCACTACGCGGGCAAGCCGCCGTTCATGCGCTCCCGTGCCCACTAACCTGGGGGCGTGCCACTGTTCTCGAAAGCTTCGCGACCCGGTTCCTCTCTACTCGCCGCAACACTCTCCCTGGTCGCTCTGGCCGCGGGCTGTGGAAGTGACGACGACTCCTCGCAGGCAGGTCCCGCGGGAACCACGTCGACCACCGCCGAGGTGACGGTCCCCATCTCCGCGACGACCGTCCGGCTGACTCGGCCCGGTGACGAGCCGCGAGAGGTGCTTCAGCGCCGGCCTGCGGTAAACGTCGCCCAGCAGGTGCAGCTCACCACGGGCGCCGAGGTATTTCAGCGGATCGACGATCAGCCGGTCCAGGACTTCTCCTCCCCCGAGATCACGGTGCCCCTCACCGCGGTGGTCACACGCCCGACCGAGGACGCCGACGGGGCCATCGCCCTCGACCTCACGCTGGGCGCC
Organism: Rhodococcus sp. USK13; assembly: GCF_018343855.1. NCBI lineage: Bacteria > Bacillati > Actinomycetota > Actinomycetes > Mycobacteriales > Nocardiaceae > Rhodococcus > Rhodococcus sp. USK13. Next base: position 4,902,851 of record NZ_CP069242.1, read on the forward strand.
GTGACGAGCCCGGACTCCCGCCTGGCGAGCGCCCTGGAAGCGAGCAAGGGATCCGGAGCCGGCTTCACGTTCGATTCGACCGGCGCGATCACCGCCCTTCGCCTCCGTCCGGCGGCCGAATCGCAGGACATAGCGCGTTCAGCGATCGAGCAGGCGTTCTATCAGGCCGTGTACCGCACGATCGCCTTCCCCGCCGAACCCGTCGGCATAGGAGCGCAGTGGACCATCCATCAGAAAGTCATGAGCGGCATCGCCCTGGATCAAACCACTGTCGCCACCCTCACCGCCCGCGACGGGAACCGGGTGACCATCGACTACACCGTCGACCAGACACCGCAGTCACCGATCTGGCAGCTCCCCGGTGAGGCGGGGACCCTCAACGTCGACCAGTACGTCATGCGGGGGGCGGGCACCACGACCGTCGATCTCGGCCTTCCGCTGCCAGTCGCCGGGACGGTGACCGTGTCCGGTGAGCAGCAATACAGTGACCCGGAAGGCGCCACCCTTCTGCGGCAGACCACCTCGAACCGGGTGCAGTGGGGATCCTGATGCGCGTTAGTGCCGTCGCTGCCGTACTGACAGCCCTCGCAGTGTCGGCGTGCTCGTCGGCCGCAGACGGCGAACCGGGACCCGACGAGTTCCTCGCACCGCTCGGCCCGATGGTCACGGCGCCCCCCGGCGCCGCCGGTGCTCCGTTCACCGATTCGGCTGTGCTGCGGGCCGCACTGATCGACGTCGGTGACCTTCCCGTCGGCTTCTCCCCCGTCGCCGACCCCGAGGAGGACCTCGGACTCCCGCCGGCCTCCGAGGCTGCGCAGTCCGACCAGTCGAGCACCGACCCGGCCCTGTGCAGCGCCGTCCTGTCCCCCGTTGCGGATCAGCATCCCGGCGCCGCCGCGTCCGCGTCCGCCTGGTTTCAGGGCCCGAACTTCACGACCGTCGATCAAGATGCAGCGAGCTACCCGACGGCCGCCGACGCGGCACAGGCGTTCACCGACATCCAGACCACCCTCGCCCAGTGCACCGGCTACTCCGGCACGGACGCCGACGGGGTGGACGTGCAGTACCGGGTCGGCGGCCGGGACGGACGACCGGCGGGCGATGCGTCGATCGGGTTCCGGCTCGTCACCACCAGTGACGGCTTCAGCCTCGTCTCGGATGTAGCCGTCGCGATGACCGGAAGCACCGTGACCCAGTTGGTAGCCACGGGGCAGGAGCCGATCGACGAGGGTGTCTTCGAGGACATGACGCACGCCGCCGTGGGCAAGCTCGCGTCCGCGCCTGCCAGCTGAGCGGCCGACTCGAAACGACCGATGCCGGCGTCCCGTGAAAGGGACGCCGGCATCGGCACCTCATCTCTATCGGTCCGTCGGGACCGGAATGTCTTCGATCAGGCGGGGCACGCCGGCGAGGTCAGCTGCGCGAGCGACACGATCTGGCACGCGGTGACCTTCGACAGCTTCCATTCGCCGTTCTCGCCCGGGATGAAGATCGCGGGCAGACCACCCTGCTGAACCTGGCCGTTGACAATCAGCTGCAGCTGGCCACTGGCGGTGCCGTCGCCGTTGTCGATGACCGGGTCGAGCACGGTGACCTCGGCGTTGTTCGCCTTGGCTGCGGCGGCGACCTGGTTGATCAGCTGAGGATCCTGCTCGGAGCCCTCGACCATGGCCGACTTCTCCTCGAGGGGCGTGTTGGGGTCGAGACCCTTGACGAGCAGAGCGTTGAGTTCGGCGGCGGTGGGCACCTCGATGGCTTCCGAGGTCTCGGCTGCGGAAGTCGTGGTGGTCGTGGTCTTGGTCGCCGTGTCGCTGTCGTCCGAACCACAGGCGGACATCGTGAGGGCTGCGGCGATCGCTACTGCGGCAACCGTGATCTTACGAAGCTTCAACTGAATAACCTCTTCATTCTCGGGTGTTCGTTCTCGGGCGAACTCAGCATCGAAGTGCTGCATCCTGGGGCAACATTACCCAAGGGTAAGCACCAGCCCCCGAGGCTACCTTCTCGCCGAGCCACCCTCCACTCCGTCCCAGCCAGGCCGGAGCCTCAGGCGAGGGAGCCTTCCACTCCCGCGTGCTCGAGGTGCTCGTCGTTCTCCTTGAAGGTGCGGGCTACGCCGGGACCTGTTGTGCGCGTTTCGAATCGGACGGTCACGACACCGTGCCCCGCCCCCTGGACCCACCCGTGCCCGAAGTCGGGGTGCCTCACATCCAGACCCGGATGCCATCGTCGATCGGGTTCGCGTGCCGGGATCGGCTGCCCGGGCGACACCGCGTCGCCGCCTTCGTTTCGCGTCGCCGCCGAGTCCGGATAGCCGGGCACGTCCAGATCCAGTTCGGGGAACAGCGAACCTTGCCGCACCGTCGACAGACCGGCGAAGCCGACCCCGACAAGGCGCACGGGACCGAGCTCGAGAGGGTCGATCACCTGCCGCTGAGCCGCGGCAACAAGGGTGGGACGGTCCAGGGTGGCGTAGGGCAAGGTGACCGACCGGGTGACGATGCTCATGTCCGCCTTCTTCAGCTTGAGCACCACCGTCCGGGCCGCGCGGCCGTCCTTCTGCAGGCGCGCGAAGGCGGAACCCGCACTCGACTCGACCGCTCCCCGCAGCTCCGCGAGGGTGACGATGTCGGTGGCATAGGTGGTCTCGGCACTGACCTGTTTCGACTCGGCCCGCTCGGCGACGGGCCGATTGTCGATCCCCCGCGCCAGCCGGTGCAGGCCCGGGCCGATCGTGGTGCCGAGAATGGAGGCCACCTCGGCTTCGGGAGTGCGCGCAAAACTTCCGATCGTCTCGATGCCGAGGCGTTTGAGCTTGTCCTCGGCGACGGGACCTATGCCCCACAACTTCCGCACAGGCAACCCGTCGAGCAACTCCTGCTGCTCCTCCGGCGCGATGACGGTGATTCCATTCGGCTTGGCAAGACCGGACGCGATCTTCGCCACCTGCTTGCCGGATCCCGCACCGATCGACGCGACCAGTCCGGATTCTTCGAAGACCAGGGCGCGCAGTCCCTCGCAGTACCGGCGGACAGTGGCCGGATCCGCCCCCGCCAGCTCCGCCGGTTCGCCGAACGCCTCGTCCATCGACAGCTGCTCGAGCACGGGCATGGGGCCACGCAGCGCATCGAACACGGACTTGCTCAACATCCCGTACAGCCGGCCGCGCGGTGGCAATACGACGGCACCGGGCCCGACGAGCCGCCGGGCCTGGTGCATCGGCATCGCGGAACGGGCACCGAACACCCGCGCCTCGTAACTGGCCCCGGCGACCACCCCGCGACCGCCGAGTCCACCGACGAGCACCGGGCGGCCACGCAGCGTCGGCCGGGTGAGCTGCTCCACGGAGGCGAAGAAGGCATCCATGTCGAGGTGCAGCACCCATCGACGACTCACCTGGTGCAACCTACCCGCGCGGTCCGACAGATCACACCTTCGAGATGGCCGCCCGCACACCCTCACCGAGCTCGACCGCGTCGGCGGGCGCCTCGGCGAGTTCGAGCTCGACAGCGAGGATCTCGCCCGCGATCAGGTCGCGGTGAGCACGTGCCCAGTCCCGCCGTTCGGCCGGGACCTCGAGCACCACGGTGATCCGGTCCGACACGTCGAGGCCCGCCGCCCGGCGCGCATCCTGCAACTCACGGATGCGGTCCTTCGCCCAGCCCTCGGCTTCGAGTTCCTCGGTGACGGCGGAGTCGAGGACCACCAGGCCGGCCCCGTCGGGCAGGGCTGCCGTCGACTCCGGTTCGGCGGCGACCAGCCGCTGCGTGTACTCCTCCGGCAGCAACTCGATCCCCGCCGCGGTGACGACGCCGTCCGAGTTCTCCGACCAGTCACCGGCCTTCACGGCCTTGATCACGGTCTGCACGTCCTTGCCCAGGCGCGGCCCCGCGGCACGCGCGTTGACGACGAGCTCGAAACGGCCGTGCACGTCCACATCCGTCGTGAGGTCGACCTTCTTCACATTCACCTCGTCGGCGATCAGTCCCAGGTAGGGGCGCAGACGCTCGGCGTCGTCCGCGGCCACCGTCACCTCCGGCAGCGGCAGCCGCACCCGCAGGTTCTGGGCCTTCCGCAGTCCCAGCACCGTCGAGCACACCGACCGCACCTCGTCCATCGCCGACACCAACTCCGCATCCGCCGGCAGCTGACCGTGGGCCGGCCAGTCCGCAAGATGCACGGACCGTCCGCCGGTCAGTCCCCGCCAGATGACCTCGCTGATCAGGGGCAGCAACGGAGCGGCGAGCCGGGTGACCACCTCGAGCACCGTGTGGAGGGTGTCGACGGCGTCCTTGTCCTCGTCCCAGAAGCGCGAACGCGACCGCCGCACATACCAGTTCGTCAGCGCGTCGCAGAACGTGCGCAGTTCGTCACACGCCCCGGCGATGTCGTTCGTCTCGAGCGCGCCGGTGATGGCGTCCCGGGTTCCGGCCAGCTTCGCGAGGATGTACCGGTCCAGGACGTTCGTCGAATCCGTGCGCCACTCACCGGACGTCGGCGCGTACAGCTGCAGGAAACTCCACGCGTTCCACAGCGGCAGCAGCGCCTGCCGGACACCCTCGCGGATGCCCTGTTCGGTGACGACGAGGTTCCCGCCGCGCAGGATCGGCGAGGACATGAGGAACCAGCGCATGGCGTCCGAGCCGTCCCGCTCGAACACCTCCTTCACGTCCGGGTAGTTGCCCTTGGACTTGCTCATCTTCAGTCCGTCTTCACCCAGGACGATGCCGTGAGCCGCAACGGTCTTGAAGGCGGGACGATCGAACAGCGCCGTCGCCAGCACGTGCAGCGTGTAGAACCAGCCGCGGGTCTGCCCGTTGTACTCGACGATGAAATCGCCCGGGAAGTGGCCGTCGAACCACTCACGGTTCTCGAACGGGTAGTGCACCTGCGCGTACGGCATCGAGCCGGACTCGAACCAGCAGTCGAGGACCTCGGGGACACGCCGCATCATCGACTTCCCGGTCGGGTCGTCCGGGTTCGGGCGCACCAGGTCGTCGATCATCGGCCGATGCAGATCCGTCGGCCGCACCCCGAAGTCGCGCTCGAGTTCGTCGAGCGAGCCGTACACGTCGGTCCGCGGATAGGCCGGGTCGTCGGAGACCCACACCGGGATGGGGCTGCCCCAGTACCGGTTACGGCTGATGTTCCAGTCTCGGGCACCCTCGAGCCACTTGCCGAACTGTCCGTCGCGGATGTGCTCCGGCACCCAGGTGATCTCCTGGTTCAGTTCCACCATGCGATCGCGGAACTTGGTGACCGCAACGAACCACGACGGGACCGCCATGTAGATGAGCGGCTGCCCGCTGCGCCAGCTGTGCGGATACGAGTGCTCAATCGTCTCGTGCCGCAGCAACTTTCCAGCAGCCTTGAGGTCCTTGATGATCGCAGGGTTCGCGTCGAACACCTGAAGCCCCTCGTAGGGCGGCACCATCGACGTGAACTTGCCACCCGCGTCGAGCGGCTGGACCAATTCGATGCCGTTGCGGAGGCAGTAGTCGTAGTCCTCCTCACCGAAAGCCGGGGCCATGTGCACGATTCCGGTACCGGACTCGGTGGTGACGTAGTCGGCCGAGATGACGCGATGCGCGTTCTCGTGACCGGCGAAGAAGTCGAACGGCGGGTCGTAGTGCAGTCCGATGAGGTCGGCCCCCGTGTGCTCGGACAGCACGTCCGGCGAGTCCCCGAGTTCCCGCGCGTAGTGGCCCAGACGATCGCGGGCGAGCACATAGCGTTTCCCGTCGAGACCCGACACCTGCACGTAGTCGATGTCGGGGTGCACCGCGATCGCGAGGTTGGACGGCAGAGTCCACGGCGTCGTGGTCCAGATGATCGCGTTCGCGCCATCCAGCGGGCCCTCACCGCGCAGCGGCATGTCGACGGTGACGGCCGGGTCCTGACGCATCTTGTACGCGTCGTCGAGTCGGGTCTCCTGATTAGACAGCGGCGTCTGCTCGTACCAGCTGTACGGCAGCACACGGAAACCCTGGTAGATCAGCCCCTTGTCGAACAACTCCTTGAAGGCCCACATGACCGACTCCATGAAGTCGAGGTCCAGGGTCTTGTAATCGTTGTCGAAGTCGACCCACCTGGCCTGACGGGTGACATAGTTGCGCCACTCGTCGGTGTATCGCAGAACCGAGGACTTGCAGTACTCGTTGAACTTCTCGAGACCCATGACGTCGATCTCGGACTTGTCCTTGATGCCGAGCTGCTTCTCCGCCTCGAGTTCGGCCGGAAGGCCGTGGCAGTCCCAGCCGAACCGGCGCTCGACCTTCTTGCCGCGCATGGTCTGAAAACGTGGGATGAGGTCTTTGACATACCCGGTCAACAGGTGACCGTAGTGCGGAAGACCGTTGGCGAACGGCGGGCCGTCGTAGAAGACGAATTCCTCGGCACCTTCACGCTGTGTCACGGACGCCCGGAATGTGTCGTCCTCGTCCCACCCTGCGAGCACACGCTGCTCCACCTGAGGGAACTTGACGCCCGCATCCTGCGGAACGCCGTAATCGACCTTCGGGTAGGACTCGTTGGTGCTGGTGACGTTACTGGTGGTGCTCACCGCGATCTCCTCGTGCCTGACGTACTCGGCACGGGGACGACGGGGACGCCTCCTGCGTCACCACCGCGGTACCACCCCGCTTGCACTCCGAGGAGTGCCTCTCACTAGCGGGCTGTGACGGGCCCACCCGTTCGGTTCTACTGAGCCCGCGTACGGCCGTTCTTCCGAAGGCTCCCCGGTGATGGCCGGATCGACGCCGTGGTTGTCTCGCTATCTGAAATTGCTCGCTCTACGTAGTGTAGTCGTCCTCGCCGTGGGGAAACCGGCGCGGTCAGTCACTCGACGGGTCGGTGGGCGGAACTGAATCGGTACCGCGGCCGGACACCGCTGCCGTCCGCCTGCCCGCGAGGGCACTGATCAGCAGCAGCACCGCACCCGCGACGCACACCACGATGCATCCCCAGGCCCAGATGACCGAACCGGTCATCAGAGCGACCACCAGGAGGGCGAACCCCACGGCTGCAAGAACGAGTGTCACGACCAGCACGGCTCAACCTCTATCCGGGCCGCTGGCTGGGCAACTACCGCACGCTCAGTCAGCTATTGCCCTTGGCGTAGGACTGGCTGTAATTCGACTGCGATCCGCCCTGCGCGAACGAATCCTGACCACCGTCCACCGGAACGGCGGAACCCCGCTGCTCCAGCTCCTCGAGCTGCGACTCCAGGTACGACTTCAGCCGCACGCGGTATTCACGCTCGAAGGTCTTGAGCTGCTCGATACGACCCTCCAGCACCGACCGCTGCTGGTTGATCGTCGCCATGATTTCGGTGTGCTTCTTCTCCGCGTCGGCCTGCAGTGCGTCGGCCTTCTCCTTGGCCTGCCGCAGCTGGGTCTCGGAACGGGTCTGCGCGTCCGTGATCAGCGCCTCGGACTTCTGCCGAGCATCCGCGATCATCGATTCCGAACGCTGCCGCGCGTCGCTGACCAGCTGCTCCGAATTGGTGCGAGCATTGCCGAGGAGCTGCTCGGATTCGGTCTTCGCATCGCTGGTGAGACGATCGGCCATCTCCTGGGCGAGCCCGAGCACCTTGGCGGCCTGCATGTGAGCGTCCGCTCCCTGCGGTGCCGCCTGCGGAGCCGCAGCGGCCGGGGCCGGTGCGGGCGCCGGCGCCTTGGGCTGCTCGACGACACGAGCGGGCTCCGCCTTGGGCGCAGGTGTTGATGCTGCGCCGGACGGACGCGGGGCCTTCTTCGCATCGGCGAGTTCCTTGTCGAGCTCACCCACTCGCTGCCGAAGGTCGGCGTTCTCCTCGATCAGGCGCGACAACTCTTGCTCGACAAGGTCGAGAAACGCATCGACCTCATCTTCGTTGTAGCCCCGCTTACCGATCGGCGGCTTGCTGAACGCGACATTGTGCACATCAGCTGGAGTCAGCGGCATGGAAGGATCCCTTCACGCGTCATTTGGCGGTCTAGCAAGCATTCAGTTACAGCGCAGTCTACGTAACGGTGAACCAACACTGGATCAATGGGGTCCATTCTGTCACACCAGACCCGTAGCACGCGCTTGCCCCTGAACGATCGACATCAGGATGAAGACGATGAACAGCAAGACCATGATGGATAGATCCAACCGCACCCCGCCGAGATTTATCGGGGGGATCAACCGCCGCAGCAGCTTGACCGGCGGATCTGTGACCGTAAATATCGCCTCGAGAATGACGACCACGACGCCGGTCGGCCGCCAGTCCCGAGCGAAGGTCCGTACGAACTCGACGATGATTCTGCCGATGAGAAGCAGCCAGAAAACGAACAGTATCAAATAGATCACCGAGAACAAGGCCACACCTTCACTCTGCCTGAAACAGTTCGGTCTATCAAAACGGGCCGCCTGGCCAGGGCACTCTGCACCTCAGCCATCGCAGCCCGCGTGATGTCCGACCGCCCTGATCCCGATGATCGCCCTTCGGTTCTCTCTGACCGCTTCGCCTATGTCTGCTGCCCGCAGTGCCTATGTCTGCTGCACGCCGTGCTACTTCTGACTGTAGAAGCCCGTCTCGGCGATCCGGCGGCGCTCCTCGGCCGAGACGTCGATGTCGGCAGGTGAGAGCAAGAACACCTTCGTTGCCACCTTGTCGAAGGAGCCCCGCAAGGCGAACGCCAGGCCCGCCGCGAAGTCGACGAGACGCTTCGCGTCGGCGTTGCTCATCTCCACGAGGTCCATGATGACCGGGGTGCCGTCGCGGAACCGCTCACCGATGGTGCGCGCCTCGCTGTAGTCGCGGGGCCGCAGCGTCGTGATCTTCGAGAGCGGACCGCCCTCGTCGAAGAGAGGTCCGCGGCGGCTTTCCACCCGCTCGGATCGAGTATCGACAGCGAGCGCACCGCGGGTGCTTCCCCGGACCGACCCACTCACGCCGGGGCGCGCCGAACGCACAGCCACAGGCTCGACCCGCGACGCGTGCCGCGGGCCTTCGTAGCGGTCGAACTCGTCGTCGAGATCGTCGCGCCTACCCGGGGCATACGCCGCCTTGCTGAACGAAGGCTCGGCGAAGTCCCGGTCGTCGCGGTCGAGATACGGATCACGTCCACCGTCCCGTACCGGGCGTGCAGGCCTGCGCGCAGGCTCCGGCTCGTCCAGGTACTCGTCCTCGTAGTCGTCGAGGGGAACCATGCCGAAGTAAGCCTTGAACTTGTGCAGACTGCTCATTGATCGACCTTCCTTGGCGCGGCGGACAGGATCCCGCTACGACCGGTCGCAGCGGTGTGGACGGGTTGGCGATCACCCAGCCGACTTTCCTTCGAGGCTCGCCTCGGCGATCATTTCGAGGTTATAGGCCTCGCGCCCAACAGAGCGGTTCCGACACGCACGCACGTCGACCCGTGTCGGACAGCGTGCTCGAGATCATTCGTCATCCCCGCTGAGAGCTCCGTCGCATCGGGATGCTCCAGGCACAACCGGGCGTGAATGTTGTGCAGCTCCTCGAATGCCGCATCCGGGTCGGCCTCGATCGGCGGGACGGCCATCAAACCCCGGAATTCGAGGTGTGGAGCCGACCGAACCTGCGCCGCAAGGTTTTCGAGATCGCCCACCACAGCGCCGCCACGCTGGGGATCACCGTCGAGGCTGACCTGGAGCAAAACCCGGAGCGGCTCCGTGCGTTCTCCCGCCTCGACGGCAGCGGTCGCTGCCTTACCGAGCGCGCCGACCAGTCGCTCGCTGTCCACCGAGTGAATTGCGTACGCCCACTGAGCGATCGCCCGGGCCTTGTTGCGTTGCAGGTGGCCGATCATGTGCCACCGCACCGCCGGGTCCGGAACTCGGGCGCGGAACTCGCCGATCTTCGCGGTCGCTTCCTGCTCCCGCGACTCACCGAACTCGCGGCAACCGAGTTCATAGAGGATGCGGGCATCGGACTCCGGGAAAAACTTGGTGACCGGGAGGAGCGTCACTTCCGAGGGTTCACGTCCCGCCGCACGGCACGCCGCATCCAACCGCTCGCGGACAGCCCCGAGCGCACCCGAGATCTGCGCGACACGATCGCTCGCCTCCGGAACACGGTCGCCCGCTCCGCTCGCCTCCGGAACACGGTCGCCCGCTCCGCTCGCCTCCGGAACACGGTCGCCCGCTCCGCTCGCCTCCGGAACACGGTCGCCCGCTCCGCTCGCCTCCGGAACACGGTCACCCGCTCCGCTCACCTCCGGCACACGATCCATCGCCGTCAACTCCCACACCCTCTCGCGCGCCTACCTGCCGCCCTGCCCAGTATCCATCCAGATAACCGCTGCGAGCCGGCCGGTCGGTGCCTCCCGCCGATGACTGAAGAGGGTCCGGTCCTCGATGGTGCAGCGCGGATCCTCGGCGACACCCGACACTCCCGCGTCGAGCAGTTGCCTGCGGATGCCGGCCCGCAGGTCGAGACCGGGAGTCCCCTTCACCGTGCGGGTGGCACTGCCGGGAAGGTACTTTTCGACATCCGCCTGCATCGCGGCGGGAACCTCGTACTGGCGTCCACTCGCGGCCGGGCCGAGGAAGGCACCGATCCGTCCGATCCGGGCGCCCTGCTCCACCATCACCTCGAGAACCCGGGGGACGATACCGATGCGTGCACCGATCCGCCCGGCGTGCACGGCCGCGATGACGCCCGCCTCCTCGTCGGAGAGCAGGACGGGCACACAGTCGGCGCTGAGTGTGGCCAGCGCCAAACCCGGGACCGTGGTCACCAACGCGTCTGTTGCCGGCACAGCCGTATCGGTAGGTCTGTCGACCACCGTCACCGTGCGACTGTGGATCTGTTCCATCCAGATCAGGTGGTCGAACGGAACACCGATCTTGTCGGCCAGCCGACGACGGTTGGCCTCTACCGCGCCGGGGTCGTCCCCCACGTGGTCACCCAGATTGAAGGACTCGTACGGTCCGACGGAGTGCCCACCCGCACGTGCGGTGACGACGCGGCGAACCCGGAATCCGGGACCCGACGGCGAAGTCAACGACGCATGAAGGAGGGCACGTCGACGTCGTCTTCGCCCTCCTCGTCGGACACCGGCACGGGCCGGGAAGAGCCGTTTCCGGACAAAGGAGGCAGACTGCTCGCGCTGTGCGAGCTGATCGTCTCGCGTGTCACGGACATCGGCTCACCGCCCTGCGGCTCCGCGCCCTGGTTCACTTCACCCGCGCGTCCGGCCCCGATGGCGCTGCGGCCGGCGGCGGTGGACTCGACCGGACGACGGGCAGGCGTGCCGCCGTCGAATCCGGCGGCGATGACGGTGACCCGCACCTCGTCACCCAGCGAGTCGTCGATCACGGTGCCGAAGATGATGTTGGCATCGATGTGCGCCGCTTCCTGGACGAGCGAGGCGGCCTCGTTGATCTCGAACAGTCCGAGGTCGCTGCCACCCGCGATCGACAGCAGGACGCCGCGCGCACCCTCCATCGATGCTTCGAGGAGAGGTGAGTTGATCGCGGACTCGGCAGCCTTGATGGCACGCCCCTCACCGCGCGAGGACCCTATGCCCATCAGCGCGCTGCCGGCCCCGGACATGACGCCCTTGACGTCGGCGAAGTCGACATTGATCAGACCCGGGGTGGTGATGAGGTCGGTGATCCCCTGAACACCGTTGAGGAGGACTTCGTCGGCGCTGCGGAACGCATCCATGAGGCTCACCGCGGCGTCACCGAGCTGGAGAAGGCGGTCGTTCGGGATGACGATGAGGGTGTCGCACGATTCGCGCAGCGACTGGATGCCGGTGTCCGCCTGACCGCCGCGACGCTTGCCCTCGAACGAGAAGGGCCGGGTCACCACACCGACGGTGAGGGCCCCGAGCTTGCGCGCGATACTCGCGACGACGGGGGCGCCACCGGTACCCGTACCACCGCCCTCACCGGCCGTGACGAACACCATGTCGGCGCCCTTGAGCACTTCCTCGATCTCGTCCTTGTGGTCTTCTGCGGCCTTGCGGCCGACTTCGGGATCCGCGCCGGCTCCGAGCCCGCGGGTGAGTTCGCGGCCGACGTCGAGCTTGACGTCGGCATCACTCATCAGCAGCGCTTGCGCGTCGGTGTTGACGGCAATGAACTCGACTCCCTTGAGTCCCTGCTCGATCATCCGGTTGACTGCGTTCACGCCGCCGCCGCCGATGCCGACGACCTTTATTACGGCGAGGTAGTTGTGCGGGGGCGTCATCGGCTCTCGCCTTCCATGAGGGTGTATCACGCTTTCGTACAAATCAGTCGGGGTAAACTCTCAACCTGAACCATAGGGTTACGGTTATGTCAAGTGCTCGACTAGAGCGAAACGCTATGCACCGTCATCGGGATACGCCATTAGGCGCGCCGAGACTCGCCCAGTTATTTGACGAACTCGCTCGCGGACAGCCGCCTCCGAATTCCATTCCCCTACCGCACCGTCGGGAGATCAGGACTCGACACGTCGTACGTCTGCCCGGGCTGAGTCAGCAGGGGCAAGGTGACCGCCGCTTTGCGTTCGGACTTCTCCGTGCCGCCCCACACCACGACGCGGCCGTCGAGCAGCGTCACCGAGATGTCCGAAATGGATTCGGCCGCAACCTCACCCACCTGCCCGCGCAATTGCGGCGGCATCGACTCGAGCACCTCGAGCGCAGCCGCGGTACTGGGATCGCCCCACCCGGGAGTGTCGGTCACCAGGCGAGGAACGCCGGGAGGCGGTGGCGCGATCTCGTAGTCGACAGCGTCGGCGTCCAGAAGATGCGTGCCGTCGGGAGTATCGACGAACACGACCGGCACGCGTTCGGTCACCGTGACCCGGATGGTGGACGGATACATTCTCTGCACGCGGGCGGTAGCCACCTTGGGGATCGCGGCAACCCGTTGCGCGGCCGCCACGGTGTCGACGCGCAGCAGTGGCTGCCCCTGCGGCACGGCGAGTACCTGTCGAATCTGTTCCTCGGGAATGGTCGTGGCACCCGCGACATCGGTGGACCGCACCGATAACAGCGGCGTGAACCAGGCCACCAGACCGAGCGCCACGACCACCGCGACACCGATCAGACCGGTCACCGCCGGCCTGCGATGCCACGGCCGCCCAGGCTCCTGCTCCACATCCGGAGATGCTGCGGCCGATCCGCGCGGTCTGCGAGTGGACGGGTCACCGCCCGGCGGCGTCCGGCGCGACCCAGTCCTGGTGCCGGAACTACGCGCGGAGGCGCCACCGGGCCGCGGACTGCGCTGGGTGTCGCGGCGAACCGGGCGATCCGGCCGTTCCGGGCGACCTCGGCGCTCCCGGCTCATCGGGAGGCGTTGTGTGGGGCCGCGCGCAGCGCGTCGAGAATCTGGTTTCCGAGCATCGTGACGTCACCGGCACCCATCGTGATCACGACGTCACCGGGTTCTGCCAACCCCGCCACCTGACGCGGCGCCTGCGACAGGTCGGGCTGATAGTGCACCGGCTTGGTCACCGACAGTGCGACCAGGGCGCCACTGACACCGGGCATGGGTTCCTCCCTCGCCCCGTACACGTCGAGCACCACGACCTCGTCGGCGAGATCGAGAGCATGCCCGAACTCTTCCGCGAAAGTTGCTGTCCGCGAATAGAGATGTGGCTGGAACACGACGATCACTTTGCCCCGGCGGACCGATTCCTCGGATTCTTGCCGATCCGCCTCGTGCGGCTGGCGCACCAGATCCGCGGCGGCGCCGAGCACCGCACGTACTTCGGTGGGATGGTGCGCATAGTCGTCGAACACCCGAACGCCACGCTCACGACCGGTGAACTGGAACCGGCGGTGTACACCGCCGAAACCGGCGATTCCTTCGAGTATCTCGTCGACGTCGGCACCGGCCTCGCGGGCAGCGAGAAGTGCGGCCAGCGCGTTGAGTGCCATGTGCCGTCCCGGGACACCCATCCGGATGGTCCGCGGACTCCGCTCACCGGCCAGCTGGAACTGCAGCACTCCCCCCACATCTCTGGCCTCGAAACTCAGCAGCCGGGCACCGACCTCGATTCCGTCGACGGAGTCGAACGAAGCGGCGGACGACTCTGCGCTGCCGTAGCCGACCACTCGCACACCGGGGAGGTTCCGCGCGCTCACCCGTGACGCGAGCGCCGCCGAACCGGGATCGTCGAGACAGGTGACGAGGAGCCCGCCGGGCGAGAGCCGATCGGCGAAATCGTCGAAAACCTGGGTATATGCCTCCGGGCTCCCGAAATAGTCGAGATGGTCGGCCTCGACGTTGGTGACGACGACGACATCGGGGTCGTACTGGAGAAGCGAACCGTCACTCTCGTCGGCCTCGGCGACGAACACGTCACCGCTGCCGTGATGAGCGTTGGTCCCGGCTTCGTTCAGCTCACCGCCCACCGCGAAGGAGGGGTCGAAACCACAATGCTGGAGCGCCACCACGAGCATCGACGTCGTCGACGTCTTACCGTGGGTGCCCGAGACGAGCAGGGTCCGGTGACCGTGCATCAACGATGCGAGCACCGCCGGGCGCAGAATCACGGGGATGCCGCGCCGCGCGGCCTCGACCAGTTCCGGGTTGTCCTTCGGGATGGCGGCGTGCGTGGTGACGACCACGGTGGGTCCACCGGGCAAGAGATCGAGTGCGCTGGCGTCGTGGCCGATGCGCACGTTCGCGCCGCGAGCGCGGAGGGCCAGCACGCCGCGGCTCTCCTTGGCGTCGGATCCGGACACCTGGCCCCCTCGGGCCAGCAGGATCCGGGCGATCCCGGACATTCCGGCGCCACCGATCCCCACCATGTGGACACGTTCGAGGTGCGCGGGCAGGTCGGTCATCGGGTTTCCTTCGTCAGCGCGGCCACGTCGAGAACAATCTGCGCAACCTCGGCGGCTGCGCTACGGTGACCCGCTCCCGCCGCGCGCCGCCCCATGTCCGCGAGCCGCACGGGGTCGCGCAGCAGCGGGATCACGGTGTCCGCGACGAAGGCGGCGGTCAGGTCGCCGTCACGGACAATCATCCCACCTCCCGCTTCGACGACTGGCCGCGCATTGAGTTCTTGCTCACCGTTACCGTGCGGCAACGGCACATACAGCGCGGGGAGACCCACGGCCGACACCTCCGCGACCGTCATCGCACCCGATCGGCAGATCACCGCGTCGGCAGCCGAATACGCCAGATCCATCCGCGACAGGTACGGGACCGCCACGTAGGGCGGACCGCCTGCGGAGTCGGGGACGTCCAGGGTGTTCTTCGGACCGTGTGCGTGCAGGACGGCGATCCCTGCCGCCGCGAGCGACTCCGCCGCCCCCGACACCGCCTCGTTGAGGGAACGCGCACCCTGCGACCCACCGAACACGAGCAACACCGGTCCGTCGGCGGGAAGCCCGAAGTGGGCCCGAGCCTCACTGCGCAATCCCGCCCGGTCGAGACCGGTGATGGATGCCCGCACCGGTATACCGACGATCTCGGCCTCCGCCCGGCCGCGCGCCTTCACACCGGAACCTGCCACAGCCGCGAGGACCCGTGCAGCACGGCGAGCGCCGATCTTGTTGGCGATGCCCGCGCTCGCGTTCGCCTCGTGCACCACGATCGGGATTCTGCGTCGCCGCCGAAGTAGACCGGCACCCGCGGCCAGGTACGCCGGAAGAGCGACGTAACCGCCGAAACCGACGATCACGTCTGCCCCGGTCTCGTCCATCACCGCACGGGTACGCCGAACCGAATGCAGCACCCGGCGCGGGAGCCGCAGCAGGTCGAGGGTGGGTTTGCGGGGAAGTGGCACCGGCGGAATGAGTTTCAGCGGATAACCGCGCTCCGGAACCAGAGTGGTTTCGAGACCGCGCGCCGTCCCCAGCGCCGTCACCACTACATCCCCGTCGATCGCCTTGATCGCATCGGCCACCGCCAGAGCCGGTTCGATGTGTCCGGCGGTTCCACCACCGGCCACGATCACCGACAGAGTGGGCTTCTCGCCGCTCACCTACGAAATCCTCGCTCTCCTGCTCGGCCACCCGAGCTTCGCTGCTGGCGCACACCGCGGTCGGGTGTGCGGGCATTGCCGCGTTCCGCGCGGCCCTTGTCGTATGTGATGCTCCGGGTGCGGGCTGCCATCTCGCGTCCGGCCTGCCGCCGTGCCTCGGCCCGTCGCACCGCCTCCGCCCGGGCAGCGTCCGCCCGCACCGGTGAATATGCCTCGGGCTTCGGAAGACGCAGCATTCGCCCGAAGCGGCCGTCCTGACCCGAATGCAGCGCCGCTATCGCCTCCGGCTCGTGCCGGGCCGCGTTCGCCACCACGCCGAACATGAACAGCGTCGTAGCTGTCGACGTTCCCCCGGCGGACACGAGCGGCAACTGCAGTCCGGTGACGGGGAGCAGCCCGATGACGTACCCCACATTGATGAATGCCTGACCGGTGATCCACACCGTTGCCGTACCCGTGAGCAAGCGCAGGAAGGGATCGGCCGATCGTGCGGCGATGCGCAGCCCCGTGTACACGAACAACCCGAAGAGCCCCAGCACGGCGGCACCACCCAGGAAGCCCAGTTCCTCACCGATGATGGCGAAAATGAAGTCGTTGTGCGCGTTGGGGAGATAACTCCACTTCGCGCGACTCTGCCCCAGTCCACGCCCGAGAATTCCGCCGTCGGCCAGCGAGTACATCGCCTGGCGTGACTGATAACCGATACCCTGCGGATCCTCGTCCGGATTGAAGAAGGCCCGGACCCTCGCCGAACGGTAACCGGCTGTGAGAGCGAGAACGACCACCCCGGCGAGACCGGTTCCCACGATGCTCAGGAACAACTTGAGCGGCAGACCTGCAAACCACAGCAAGGCCATCAAGATGATGGCCAACGAAACCGTCGTTCCGAGGTCGGGCTGCAAGATGATGAGCACGAACGCCAACAGCGCCGCGGGAACGAGTGGGACCAGCATGTCGCGGATCCCGACCAGGTCGCTCCGGCGTGACGCCAAGATGTGCGCACCCCAGATGGCGAGCGCAATCTTCGTCAACTCGGCCGGCTGCAGCGAAACACCGCCGACGACGAACCATCCCCGGGTGCCCTGCGACACCGTTCCGATACCGGGTATGAGCACCAGAACCAGAAGAACGATCGTTGCCGCGAAGGCGGGAAAGGACAGCGCGCGCATCACCCGTACCGGGATGCGCAACGCGACGAAGAACAGGATCATGCCGACGCCGGCGAAGATTGTTTGCCGGGTGAACAGCGTGTAGGCCGAGCCGTCGCTGGCATACGCCTCGACGCTCGACGACGACAGCACCATTACCAGCCCCAGCACCGTGAGCAGAAACGCGATGGTCACGACAAGGTGGAACGACGCCAGTGGTCTGGCCAGCCACGCACCGATCCGGGTGCGGGGAGCGCGCGGCGGCGAAGTGCGGGTTCGCGGACCCTGCGGCGGGCGGCGGGGCGTAGCCGAGCGCGAAAAACCGTCCTGCGAGCGCGGGCCTTCCGGAGAGCGAGGTCTTCCCGCATCACCGGCACGGCCCCGAGGTGCGTCACCGCGACCCCGTTCACCACCGCGGCCCCGCTGCGCGTCGGACACTCGGCTGCGCTGCGCGTCGGGAACCCGGCGTGGGCGCGGATCGGCCGACGTCATCGCGGCTGCCCGGTAATGTCCGATGCACGCAGCCGGCCGACCGCGTCGGCGAAGCTCCTACCTCGATGACCGTAGCTGTCGAACATGTCGAGCGAAGCCGCGGCAGGAGCCAGTACGACAGCGTCACCCGCCGTCGCCAGGGCAGCCGCCTCACGCACGACAGCTGCCATGACCGCGTCGCTGTCGGTACCGGGCGGCAGGGGCACCCGTCGGGTCGTGGCTCGAGCAACAGCACTCACTCCAGCATCGTCTCCCGTTTCGACACTGACCACGGGAACCTCGGGGGCGTGTCGCGCAAGCGACTCGGCGATGTGGGTGGCGTCACGCCCGAGTAGCACGACTCCGGTCAGGCGGTCGGCCACCTCGACGATCAGATCGTCGACCTGGGCGCCTTTGAGGAGGCCGCCGGCGATCCACACCACGTGTTCGTGCGCAAGAATCGACGGCCCGGCCGCGTGCGGGTTGGTGGCCTTCGAGTCGTCGACGAAGGTGACCCCGCCGATCTCGGCAACGCGTGCACCCCGGTGCGGGCCGACGACGTAACTCGCCAGACCGCGGGCCACCGCCTCGGGCCCCACCCCGGCGGCACGCGCAAGCGCTGCCGCAGCGAGCGCATCCATCAACCCAGCAGGACCGGACGGGGTAATCCCCTCCGTCGGGGCCAGCCGCAGTCCGTCGGCGAACGCCCGATCGACCAGGTGGCCGTTTTCGATCCCCAACTCCCCGGCCCCGGGATCCCCACCCGGAAGCCCACCGTGCGTTCGGCGGGTGAGGAGGATGTGAGGGACGCGGCCACGTCGTCGTCGAGACCCAGTACTGCGACATCGCCGGTCAACGCTCGCGCCTTCGCTTCGATGTACGACTGCATACCGCCGTGCCAGTCGAGGTGGTCCTCGGCGATGTTCAGGACGGCTCCGGCCGCCGGCCGAACTGACGGTGCCCAGTGCAGTTGGAACGACGAGAGTTCCACCGCCAGCACTTCGGGCCGAGGAGACGTCTGGCGTAGGGCCGCGAGGACCGGAAGTCCGATGTTCCCGCAGGCTGTGCTGGGCACCTTTGCCGCCGACAGGATCGACTGCAGCATCGAGGTCGTGGTCGTCTTTCCGTTGGTCCCGGTAACCACCAACCATCGGCGGGGCGGGCCGTAGAGTCCCGATCGGTCGACGTGCCAGGAGAGTTCGATATCTCCCCAAATGGGGATACCGTCTCCGGCGGCAGCCGAGAGCAGCGGTGCGTCGGGACGGAATCCGGGGCTGGTCACCACCAGCGCGAAGTCACGGACACGTTCGCGGTCGGCGAGGAGGTCGTCGATGGGCACGGTGGCTGCGCCGAGCCTCGCGCATTCGGCAAGGGCGTCGGCATTCGAATCGGTGACGGTGACGAGGGCTCCGAGTTCACGGAGCGGTTCGATCGTCGCCCGGCCCGAGATCCCTGCCCCCGCGACGAGTACGGCACGACCCCGCAACCGATCGAGTTCCAGATCCTCGGCCACTGGGTCAGCCGCCGATCGCTGCCAGGTACTCGCTGTAGAACAGCGCGAGGCCGATCGCCGAGGCGATGGCCGCCAGCAACCAGAAGCGGATGATCACCGTGGTTTCCGCCCACCCGGCGAGTTCGAAGTGATGGTGGAAAGGCGCCATGCGGAACACTCGTCTCCGGCTCGACCTGAACACCGCGACCTGGATCACCACGGACGCCGCTTCGGCGACGAAGAGAGCGCCGATCACCACCATGAGCAGTTCGGTCCGCGTCGTGATGGACAGCCCGGCGAGCATGCCGCCCAGCGCAAGGGAGCCGGTGTCGCCCATGAAGATTTTGGCGGGCGCGGCGTTCCACCAGAGGAAGCCGATGCAGGCGCCCGCCCCGGCGGCGCAGATCAGGGCCAGGTCGAGCGGATCCCGGACGTCGTAGCAACCCTTTCCCGGGCTGGTCTCACATGCGTTGCGGTACTGCCAGAACGTGATGATGACGTAGGCACCCAGCACGAGGCTCATGGAGCCGGCCGCCAGGCCGTCGAGTCCGTCGGTGAGGTTGACGGCGTTCGACCACGCGCTGACCAGCAGATAACAGAACGCGACGAACACCACGGATCCCAGTGTCACCGTCGCGATGTCGCGGACGTACGACAGGTGGGCACTGCCGGGGGTGAGGTCGTTGGCCCCGCGGAACTGCAGCGCAAGGATGCCGAACGCCACCGCCGCGATCAGCTGGCCGACCAGTTTTGCGGTCTTGTTCAGTCCCAGGTTGCGCTGCTTGCGGATCTTGATGAAGTCGTCGAGGAACCCGACACCACCGAGCGCAGTGGTCAGGCCCAGCACCAGCAGACCCGACGCCGAGGGGCCGTCCGCGTTGTAGCCGATACCGATCAGGTGCGATCCCCAGTACCCCGCCCACAGACCGGCGAGGATGGCGACTCCGCCCATCGTCGGGGTCCCGCGCTTCGACTGGTGACTGGCCGGACCTTCGACGCGGATCTCCTGGCCGAAACCCTGACGGGAAAAGGCCTTGATGAGGACCGGGGTCAGCAGAATCGAGACGGCAAGCGCGATGCCCGCCGCGAAGAGGATCTGTCTCACCGCATGGCCTCCGAACCCTTCTGTCCCGTGTGTCCCGCCAGCACCGCGTCCGCGACCTCCCACAGTCCGATGGATTGCGACGCTTTGACCAATACCAGGTCACCTGCCGCCAATTCCTCCTCGAGCAACGCGATCGCGGAGGCGGCGTCGGGAACGAGTATCGCCTCGTCGCCCCACGAGCCCTCCATGACCGCGCCCTGATGCATGGCCCGTGCCGGTCTGCCGGTTCCGACGATGATCAACTTGCTCACGTCCAGCCGGACCGCGAATCTGCCGATCGCATCGTGTTCGACCACTGATTCTGGCCCCAGCTCCGCCATTTCTCCGAGTACCGCCCAACTGCGGCGCGCCGCGCCGCGGCCGGTCTTCGCCATCGACACCAGCGCCTTGATGGCTGCGCGCATCGAATCAGGATTGGCGTTGTACGAATCGTTGACCACCGTCACACCGTCCGGCCGGTCTCGCACATCCATACGGCGAGCCGACACCGCAGCGGCCCCGGACAGTGCCTGGGCAACCTGGCCGAGATCTGCGCCGCACTCGAAAGCCACTGCGGCAGCGGCGAGTGCGTTCCCGACTTGATGTTCGCCGTGCACCGCCAGCTCGACCGGAACACTGCCCGAAGACGTGGTGAGCGTGAATCGCGCACGCGCCTTCTCGTCGAGCACGATGTCGGTGGCCCGGATATCCGCCGCCTCCGACTGACCGACGAGCACCACGCGCGCAGAGGTCCGTGAGGCCATGGCGGCGACCAGAGGGTCGTCTGCATTGAGCACGGCGACGCCGCCGTCCGCGGCAGTCGGCAGCGCTTCGGCGAGCTCCCCCTTCGCCAGGGCGATCGCGTCCCGGGACCCGAACTCACCGAGATGTGCCGTGCCCACGTTGAGAATGACCCCGATCCGGGGAGGCGCGATGGTCGCGAGGGACGCGATGTGCCCCAGCCCGCGCGCAGACATCTCCAGAACCAGGAACCGGGTGTCGGCATCAGCGCGCAGGGCCGTCCACGGGTGCCCGAGCTCGTTGTTGAACGATCCAGGCGGCGCCACCACCGGGCCCAGGGGGCGCAGAACAGCCGCGAGGAGGTCTTTGGTCGAGGTCTTGCCCGCTGACCCCGTCACTCCGACCACGGTCAAGCCCTTGTCGGTCAGTTCGTCGACAGAGGCACGGGCAAGCTTCGCCAGAGCGGCGAGCACCGCGGCGCCGGACCCGTCCGAATCGTGTTCGAGTGCCATCGCCCGGCTCGGGACGTCCACCGGAATCGGCGGGACCACGACGGCCGGAACCCCGACCGGCCGCGCAGCCACGACGGCGGCTGCACCTGCCGCAACGGCGGCCGCCGCATGGTCGTGACCGTCGACGCGGGCACCGGGCAGCGCGAGGAAGAGGCCGCCTGGGCCTACCTTCCGTGAATCGAATTCAACGCTGCCGGTCACCTCGGTCGAGGGATCGACGACGTCGTGGAGCTCGCCTCCCACGATTTCGGCGATGCGAGCGAGTGTCATCGGGATCATTTGCTTCCTCCGATTACCTGCTCGATCGCTTCGCCCAGAACCTCGCGATCGTCAAATGGGTGCTTCACCCCGGAAATCTCCTGACCGGACTCGTGTCCCTTACCTGCGACCAGAACTACGTCGCCTGCCTGCGCCCAGCTGACGGCCTCGGTGATCGCCCTCGCGCGGTCCCCCACTTCCCGAACTTCTCCCCGCTCGGATTCGGGCACCGCGAGGGCACCCTCCCGGACCGCGGCTCTGATCGTCGCCGGGTCCTCGGTGCGCGGATTGTCGTCCGTGATGATCAGCAGATCCGCGCCTCGCGCCGACGCCGACCCCATCAGGGGGCGCTTCCCGGCGTCGCGGTCACCTCCCGCACCCACGACCACCGCGACACGGCCGGACACCTGGCTCCGAAGGGTCGCGATCACAGCTTCGAGGGCGGCGGGTTTGTGCGCGTAGTCGACGACGGCGAGAAAGTCCTGGCCGCGATCGATGCGCTGCACCCGCCCGGGCACGTCGACCTCCGCGATGCCCTTCACTGCGACGAGCGGATCGACCCCCAGTGAGGCGCTCAACGCAACGGCAACCGAGGCATTGGCAACGTTGTACCGTCCCGGAAGCTGTAGCAACACCTCGAGCGACGTGCCGTCCGGTGTGGTGAGAGAGAAGGTCTGCGAACCGGAAGGCGAGACCGTCGGCGCACCTGCAGTCCACTCCGCCTCCACACGGCCGGGCCCCGTGGCCACCGTGGACACGACGGAGCCGGCGTCGGCGGCAACCTCGGCCATCCGCTGCCCCCACACGTCGTCGACACAGATGACGGCCCGCGGCGCGTGGACCGAGGATTCGGCGCGGAAAAGCCTGGCCTTGGCGGCGAAGTAGTCCTCGAAGTCGCGGTGGAAATCGAGGTGGTCCTGCGAGAGATTGGTGAAGGCACCCACATCGAACCGCACACCGTCGACCCGGCCGAGCGCGAGCGCGTGACTGGAGACCTCCATCACCACCGTGTCGACCCCCTGCTCGAGCATCACAGCGAACAGGGCGTGCAGTTGCGGGGCCTCGGGCGTCGTCAGTGCGCTCGGCACCCGGCGCCCCTTCATCCGCGTTTCGATGGTTCCCACCAGACCGGTGGTGCGCCCAGCCGCGGTGAGGGCGCCCTCCACAAGGTAAGAGGTGGTGGTCTTACCGGAAGTGCCGGTGATACCGATCACCTGCATGCGCTCCGACGGACGGCCGTAGATGGTGGCCGACATCTCGCCGAGAACTCCGCGGGGATCATGGTGGACCAGGACCGGCACGTCCGCTTCCAGCCCCGACACGATGTCGAACCCGGCCTCGTCCGTGAGGATCGCCACTGCTCCGCGTGCAACAGCGTCTGCCGCGAACTCCGCCCCGTGCGCCCGGGCACCGGGCAAGGCAGCAAAGAGATCGCCCTGGGCGATGGCCTGAGCCCGAAGATCCACTCCCGTGACGACGACGTCGGCAGCACCACCTGCGGAAGCCTCGATTCTGGCTCCGGCAGCTGCCGCGAGAACGCTCACCGGGGTACGAACCGGCAGACTAGGGCGCAGATCGCCGCCAGACTTCAGATCTTCTCCGGACTGCAGAGTTTTTCCGGACTGCAGATCTTCTCCAGACTTCAGTGGCGCGGACGTCGACTGCGGGCGGGGCGGAACAGGCACCGGGCTCCTCTCGGGTGTCGACTCTCTACTGACTACGGGCGTCGTGCACGGCTCTACAGTGCGCGACCTGGGCATCTTCACGCGACTGTGTTCACTGAACGACTGTGCCCACTGAACGGCCGACGTGTCAGATTACCGCGACCGTTCCGAAACCCGGATTCGGCCGACCATCGCTCAATCGGCTTGGAGCACCAGCCTGCGTCCGGGATCCGGGGACATCGGGACGCTGTCACGTTGGAGCAACCACGACGCGATGTTGTGGAACAGCGGCGCGGCGGACTGCCCACCGGTGCCGTCCGCGCTCCGCGTAGGTGCGTTCAGCATGATGCCGATCACGTACCGCGGATTGTCCGCGGGCGCGATCCCGGCGAACGTGATCCAGTAATTCGAATTCGAGTAGCACTTACAGGCGGGGTCGACCTGCTGCGCTGTTCCCGTTTTACCGCTGATCTGGTAGCCGTCGACAGCAGCCTGAACCCCTGTGCCGCGCTGGTTGCCGGTGTCGTTCTGCGTGACGGAACGGAACATGTCGCGCACGGTGGCGGCCGTCTGCGGGCTGACCACGGTGATTTCTTCCGGTCGCTCCGTCTCGGTTCTGTCGCCGTCCGCGTCGATGGTGGCCCGGACGATTCGCGGCGGAATGCGAATACCGTCGTTGGCGATGGCCTGATACATGCCGGTCATCTGCAACAACGTCATCGACAGACCCTGGCCGATCGGCAGGTTCGCAAAGGTGCCGCCCGACCACTGGTCGCGGCTCGGCACACTGCCCGCACTCTCGCCGGGTAACCCCACCTCGGTGCGCTGACCGAGTCCGAACTTCGACAGCATGTCGGCGTAACGGTCCTCGCCGACGCGCTGGGCGAGCATCAGCGTGCCGACGTTCGACGACTTACCGAACACCCCGGTGGACGTGTAGGGAGCCACGCCGTGATCCCAGGCATCCTTCACCGACACGCCTGCCATCTGAATGGTGCCGGGAACTTCGAGGACTTCATCGGGGGTGGTCAGTCCGTACTCGATGGCCGCCGCGGCGGTCACGATCTTGTTCACCGATCCCGGCTCGAACGGGGTACTGACGGACAGATTGCCCATCTCCACAGATCGCGGATTATTGCCCACCCCGATCGCCGGGTTGAACGTGCTGTCGTTCGACATCGCCAGGACTTCACCGGTGTGAGAGTCGAGCACCACCGCAGACGCATCCTTGGCGCCGGACTTGTCCTTCGCCATCTGCACTTGCTGCTGCACGTAGTACTGAAGGTCCGAGTCGATGGTGAGTTCGACACTCGACCCGTCCACCGCAGGCTGCTTGTCACGCCAACTGCCGGGAATGACGGCGCCGTCGGACCCGCGGTCGTAGGTTTCGGAGCCGTCCGTGCCGGCGAGAGTGGAGTCCAGTGAGTCCTCGAGGCCGAGGAGCCCGTGCCCGTCCCAGCCGGTCGCGCCGACGAGGTTTGCGGCGAGGGATCCGCCGGGATATTCGCGGATGTCCTGACGCTCGAGACCCACCTCGGGATACTTTTCACTGATTTCGGCGGCAATCGCGGGGTCGACACTGCGGGCGAGATAGACGAACGTTTCGTCGCTGCGCAGTTTCTCCTTCAGTTCTTTCTCCGGCGCCGCGTCACCGAGGCGGTCGTGAATTTCCTTGGCAATGGCATCGAGCCTCGAATCGACCTCGGGGGCGGTCCCGCTCTTGGCGCGCGCCTCCTCGAGCTCCTTACGGACCCGCGCAGGCTGAAAAGTCAGTGCCTTCGCTTCCATGGTGAAAGCAATGGGGTTGGCATTGCGGTCGGTGATCGACCCGCGCAGCGCTGGATCCACCTGGGTGGTCGTGCGTTGATTCGCCGCCTCGGCCGACAGTTGCGGCGCTTCGATGACCTGAATCCACAAGAGTTGCACCGCGGCGAGGCCGAGCGCTCCGAACATCATCCCGCGTCCGATCCGTTGCCTGAACGGAAAGGACCCCGTGCCGGCGCCCTTGGGGCGCCGGGGACGACTTCTCGGTGCGTTTCGGTTCACCGGCGACCACCCGATGGTGGTGCTGTCGTCGGTGCAGTGGTCGAAGGCATCACGGGAACCAATTGTTCACCTCGGGCCTGGATCTCCGGGCCATTGCCGGGTCGCGGCGTGGCGCGCGGCGCCTGCGTAGTGGTGGTGGTGCCCCGATTCGGAGCTGTCGCGACCGTGTTCCCCGCCTGGGTGGACGGGGCCGCGGCATCGAGCGGGGGCACAGGTGACCCGGATGCCGGAGCCGGCTTCCCGACCACCTCGACGCTCCCGTCCAAATGCACCACGAGACGAGCGGGATCGTTCGCCGGAACCATCCCCAACTTCGCCGCTTCCTCCGCGAGTTTCGGCGCAGAGTTGGCCGTCTCCACATCCCGTTGCAGCGCCGCCTTCTCCTCCGCGAGCGACTGATTGTGTTCCCGCGCAGCACTGAGCTGATAGGAATCCTCCGCCGAGCGGGTGGTGAGCAGGAGAGTGACAGCGAGACCCAAGCTGAGAAGTCCGAGAATCGTTGCCACAAAAGGAATCCGGGCAGCAAGGGAACCGGCGCGGTTCATGCCGGCCACGGCGGTCGGCGATCCGCTGTGCACTGCCGCACGCTGAGTTCGCCGCTCGTACGCGCGCTGGGCAGCGCCCGAACGGTTACCCCCACGTGCAGGCCGTACCTCGGGGGAATTCACCTGAACCGTCATGCCGCCGACCTCCTGGCAATTCTTTCTGCAGCACGCAAGCGCACCGGGGCTGATCGTGGGTTCTCTTCTATTTCCTGCTCGGACGCTCGCTCCGCCCCTCGGGTGAGGATGCGGAACTCCGGCCCCATACCCGGCAACTCGACAGGGAGCCCCTCCGGACTCCTCGACTTCGAGCGGGGAGTGATCTCCTGCTTGACGACCCGGTCTTCGAGCGACTGATACGACATGAACACGACGCGTCCCCCGACAGTCAACGCGTCGAGTGCCGCCGGTATCGCCGCTCGCAGTGAATCGAGTTCGCCGTTGACCTCGACGCGAAGAGCTTGGAAGGTCCGCTTGGCGGGGTGTCCCCCGGTCCGGCGGGTCGCCGCCGGAATGGCGCGATACAGCAGTTCGACCAGTTCGGCACTCGTCGTGAAAGGCTGTTTCGCCCGCTGCCGGACGATTTCCGACGCGATCTTTCCCGCGAACCGTTCTTCACCGTAGGTGCTGAGGATCCGGGCCAGATCACCGTGGCTGTATGTATTGAGTACCTCTGCCGCCGTGATCCCCGTAGTG
This sequence comes from Rhodococcus sp. USK13, assembly GCF_018343855.1. Classification (NCBI taxonomy): domain Bacteria; kingdom Bacillati; phylum Actinomycetota; class Actinomycetes; order Mycobacteriales; family Nocardiaceae; genus Rhodococcus; species Rhodococcus sp. USK13. The sequence continues at coordinate 4,929,427 of NZ_CP069242.1, forward strand.
GGATCCATCCGCATGTCGAGCGGCGCATCGATGGAGTAGGCGAACCCGCGATCGGACTCGTCGAGTTGCATCGACGACACCCCCAGGTCGAACAGGATGCCGTGAACTGAATCTCGAGGAGGAAGTCCCGCTTCGAGAAGTGCATTTTCGATGCCGTCATACCGAGTGTGGACGAAGGTCACGCGGTCCCCGAACGGGGCCAACCGAGCCCCGGCAATCTCGAGGGCGTGCGGATCCCGGTCGAGGGCCACGAGCTTCAACCGAGGGTACGTCCGGAGAAAATGCTCGGAATGCCCCCCGAGGCCGAGGGTGGCGTCGATCATGACGGCTCCCCCACCCTCCGGGTCGTGCAGAGTGAGCGCGGGGCCGAGGAGTTCGACGGCTCGGTGCAGCAGGACCGGGATATGGCCGAAACCGTCGGCGGGCGAGGATTCTTCCCCCTCGTGATCCACCATGATCCCTCCGGCTCCTGCTTCTGTGGTGCGGGTGGACATGTCCGAAGCCGGAGTCCACATGTCGAACTTCTCTTCTCGGCCGGTTGCCGGTGCGAATGCTTCGAGGTCCCTGCCCGAAATGAAAACCTGGCGCTGGGGAAGTGCGTCAGGGTTCCGTCGGACAGAGGCCTCGCTGCATTCGCGTGCGTGCGGTCATGCTCAGACGATCTCGCCGAGCGCGACTCCCGTTGCCTGCGAGTAGTTCTCCTCGTTCTCCTCGACGTAGGTCTGCCATGCCTGCGCATCCCAGATCTCGAGGAAATCGACCGAACCGATCACTACGCAATCCTTGGAGAGACCTGCGTAACGACGGTGATCTGCCGAGAGGGTGATGCGCCCCTGGGCATCTGCGTGCTGCTCATCGGTGCCGGCAGCGAGACCGCGCACGAAAGCTCGCGCTTCCGGATCGCTTCTCGACGCGGCCGCGGCCTTGCGCGCGAGCGCGGTGAACTCCTCCCGGGGATACACCGCGAGGCTGTGATCCTGACCCTTGGTGACCATCAACCCTCCCGCCAGTGCGTCCCGGAACTTTGCGGGCAACGTCAGCCGCCCCTTGTCGTCGAGCTTCGGCGTGTAGGTACCGAGAAACACTCGACACCTCCCACTACGTCCATATCGAACGCCGCATGCCCGGGCGGTTCACCTTCGTTCCCCGCTGCGCACCACAGTACCCCACTTTCCCCCACTGACAAGGCGGAAGCCGGGGTGTTTCCCTCCTGTTTGCTCAATACTTGCTGGTCAAGCCGATTCGTGAAGGTGGGGGAAAATTCCCTCAGTGATCACGAACACGGCCCGCTCATGGGGCGAACCAGCCAACGCACGCGGTGAACGCCGTAAAAGGCCAGGTGAGGTGAGGACGGCGACGTCCCGGGCGGTCACGCGTCGATCAGTCCGCACGCGATGGGGGAAAGTGGGGCGAGTAGGGGGCCGGGGATCACACAGAGACATTCACTGAGAGCACCAGCCAGTCGCGGCGGGAGGCGTGGGCGCGTTCACAGCCACAAAATAGCGTTGGCGGCGTGGCATCGAAATGCCACGCCGCCAACGCCCCAGCGAGTTCTGCTACTCCTGCTCGAATCTCTTCTTGAAGCGATCTTCCATTCGCGACGAGAACCCGCCACTCTTTCGTCCGCCACGGGGCTTACCACGGTCGGACCTCTTGGTCTCGTCGGGCGTGGTCGAGCCGCCTCGCGACGACTGTCGGGAATTGTTCTTTCCCCCACCCCACAGGAGGAGGACTCCCGCACCGAACATAACGATGAAGCCGATCAAGCTGATCACCGGGAATCCACCCGGCTTGATCGGCAGGGCGACGCCGGCGATGAGCAGGACCAGCCCCAGGACGAACAGGGCTATGGCCTGAAAACGACGACGACTCGATGCCGCACGCATGCGACCGCCTCGCACAGTGGAGGCGAACTTGGGATCTTCGGCATAGAGAGCGCTCTCGATCTGGTCGAGCATGCGCTGCTCGTGCTCGGAGAGTGGCACGGTACCTCCCCCGGCACTGGAGTGTTGGCCACCGCCTCACGGTGCGAGGCGGTGGGTAACCGACTTTGGCGGCTACCTAGATTTAATAATACGAGCAGTTCGACCCCGGTACCACCTACTCGGTGCACGAGTTCGACACCAACCTTACGGACTCCCGCACCGAACCCTGCTCCGGGCTTTCACTACGTCGCCGACACTGCGGGCAGCCGACCCGGATTCCGGGCGAGACGAGCAGCTACGACGCCCGAAGATCGACGTCTGCACCGCGACCGATGTGGTCTTCCACCGCTTGCAAAAACCGCCCCACCTCGACAAAGAACTCGTCCGCCTCGAGATCGGTGAGCGTGCGCGACATCCCGGCCTCGATCGCGGCACGAGTGGCGGAGTGCCCAGCGAAATAGTCGGCCCATGCGCCGAAGTCGCTCGCGGCGTCTGCCATGAGAACCCAAGCGTTACGCGTTCGTGTCCGTCGACCTCCCGGCGACCCATCGGCAGCGGCGAGCACGGCACCGGCACCGCGCAGTGCGGCGAGATACGCGCTGTGAAAGCGATCCGCAGGCGAGTCGGCGCCGACCGATTGCGACAGAAGAGCGTCGGCCCGGTCGAGTAGGGAGGCGGCGCGCCGAGATGCCGGCGCACGCACCTCCCCCGGTCGCCGCGAGGGCCCAGAGGTCGGTCCTGAAACCGAGTTGTTCATCACTTCGAACACCTCCACAACCCCGGTGTGTCCACCCCGCCGGGCGTAGTCCTGTCGTGAGCCGGGGTCCCGGCGATGCTCGCTTCCCTCGAGCATCGCCGGATCCCCGCTATCGAACATCCGTTCGACCTATTCAATATAGCTGGACCCACCGACACGTCGTCAAGAGAAAGGTGAGACCGGTCGACACGAACGCTGACCAGATACCGCTCGTGGTCGAACTCTCGGCTGCCGAGTTCCGCGACCGCCTCCAGGAGGCCCTCGCAATCTATGTCGCCGCCATGGGCTATCCCCGCGGCACGGAATACCACCGCGCGCCGATGTGGACCGAACATGTGCAGCGATCGGGGTGGAGTGGTGTCGGCGCCGTGGTCCCAGCCGATCCGTCCGCCGAATCCGATGCGACTCACCGCCTCGTGGCCGTGGCCTACGGCTACCGCGGAGCCCCCGAACAGTGGTGGCACCAGCAGGTCCGCACCGGTTTGCGGCACACCGGCTGGACCCGGGACCGGATCGAGACAGTTCTCGACGACTATTTCGAACTGACCGAACTCCACGTCCATCCCGACGCCCAGGGACACGGTCTCGGCGAAACACTCCTTCTCCGATTGCTCGACCGCCGACCCGAACGCGGCGTGTTGTTGTCCACCCCCGAGGTCGCAGACGAGAACAATCGAGCGTGGCGGCTCTACCGTCGGCTCGGATTCCGGGATGTACTGCGCCACTTCCGGTTCGCAGGCGACAACCGTCCCTTCGCGGTCCTCGGCCGTAGCCTTCCACTGGAAAGCCTTTCCACCGAGAAGCCTTCCTCCGGAGAAGAACCGTTAACCTGACCCGATGATCGATGCGGTGGTGGTCGGGTCGGGACACAACGCCCTGGTGTCGGCGTGCTACCTGGCTCGAACGGGATGGTCGGTCGAGGTGATCGAACGCGACACCGTACCGGGCGGAGCGGTCTCGACAGTGGAACGGTTTCCAGGTCACCGCGTCGACCGCGGATCCTCCGCGCACATCATGGTCCGTCACACCGGCATCGTCGAGGAACTGGGTTTGCACGCGCACGGTCTGCGCTACCTGGATTGCGATCCGTGGGCGTTCGCCCCGGCGCCTGCGGGTACCGGCCGGCCCGGCATCGTGTTCCGGCGCAGCCTCGATGCGACCTGCCTGTCCATCCAGGAGTCCTGCGGACCGGCCGAGGCCGACGCGTATCGGCGGTTCGTCGACGTGTGGGGGCCGCGCAGCGCCCGCGTGATGCGGGCCTTCACCAGGCCGCCGACCGCCCCCGCGCTGTTGTCGTCGTTCTGGGGTCTCGATACGGGGGGCGGCGGCAGCGACCTGTCGCGGCAGTTCCTCGCGTCGGGGGACGCCCTGCTGGACGAATTCTTCGACGACGAACGACTCAAGGCCGCACTCGCATGGTTCGGCGCCCAGTCCGGGCCGCCGATGTCCGAGCCGGGCACCGCCCCGATGGTGGGATTCGCGGCACTGATGCACACCACTCCGCCCGGCCGTGCCGTCGGTGGGAGCGGCGCCTTGACGGCGGCCCTGGCGTCGCGGTTGCGGGCCGACTCCGGCGTGCTTTCCCTGGGTGAGAAGGTCGTCGCGCTGCGCCGGGACGGGACTTCCTGGATCACGCGGACGTCGGTGGGGCGGGAAATTCGTTCGCGGACCGTGATTGCCGGGTGCCACGTGCTCACTACGCTCGATCTCCTCGAAGCAGGCGGCTACGACAGGCAGATCCTCGATAGCTGGCGCCGGCGGATCCGCGTCGGACCGGGCATCGGGATGGTGGTACGGCTGGCGACCGACGCCCTGCCGTCCTATCCGAGCGCCCCTGACACCTCGGTGACCAGCGGATTGCAGCTCCTCGTGTCCGATCGCGCGAACCTGCGCCTCGCCCACGGTGCCGCGCTGGCAGGGGAACTCCCGCCGCGGCCCGCGGTGCTGGGGATGAGCTTCAGTGGCCTCGATCCCACGATCGCGCCCGCGGGTCGGCATCAGATCACCCTGTGGTCCCAGTGGCAGCCTTACCGGCTCAGCGGGGGCCGTCGGTGGAGCGACCTGGCAGGGGCCGAGGCCGAGCGCATCGTCGACGAGATCGAGGAACTCGCCCCCGGTGTCCGGACGTCGATCCTGGACCGTCATGTGCAGTCACCACAGGACCTCGAGGACGAGATGGGGCTGATCGGGGGCAACGTGATGCACGTCGAGATGTCGCTCGACCAGATGATGATGTGGCGGCCCCTTCCCGAACTCTCCGGGCACCGGGTCCCCGGAGCCGAACGCCTGTACCTCACCGGCGCCTCGACGCATCCGGGCGGTGGGGTGTCCGGTGCCAGCGGGCGAAGCGCCGCACACGTCGCGCTCCACGACGCACGCCGCGCCTCCAGAACCGCGCGACTGCGCCGCATGTGGCCGGGGACGTGACCGCGCGCATCCCCGCCCTGACGGCCGCAGCAGCGATCGCGGCGCAGATTGTCTACCCTCTGGTGCGCGGTGACCTCCGTGACGCGGTGACGGTCTGCGTCGTGCTCCTGCTCGCGGCGGCGAGCATCACGCATGCCACCCTTACGCGCGGTCCGCGCTGGGCCGCGGCTCTGGTTCTGGTCACAGCGGGTTTCGGCCTGCTCTCGGAGGTCGTCGGGACGTCAACCGGCGTGCCCTACGGCTGCTACGACTACAGCGTCGACCGACTCGGTCCTGCACTGGCCGGTGTCCCCCTCGTGGTGCCGTTCGCCTGGACAGCGGGCTTCTATCCGGTGTGGTGCGTCGCCTCCCTACTGGCGGGGGGCAGATATCGGCACCTGATTCGGATGGTCCTCACCACGGTCGGCGTCGTGGGATGGGATCTGTATCTCGACCCCCAGATGGTCGCGGATGGACAGTGGACATGGTGCGTCACCGATGCGGGTCTTCCCGGTGTCGAGCACATCCCGCTGACCAACTACGTGGGATGGTGTGCGGTGGCTGCCACCATGGCTGCGGCGATGGAATGGTTCGATCACCGCATTTCCGATACCGCCGCCAAACCGCACGGAACGCCGCCACACAGGGACGGTGTCCCGATCGCCTTGTTCCTGTGGACCTGGCTGGGTTCGGCGCTGGCCCACTCGGTGTTTCTCGACGGACCGGGACTCCGATTCTCCGCGATCTACGGGTGGATCACGATGGGAGTTCTCGGGATTCCCCTCCTGATCGTCCTCGTGCGGTCGCGGGTCCGGCGACCCGACATCCCCGACACGCCCCCTCGCGCCTGACACCGGTTCACTCCCCTGGCACGATACGACTGTGCAGCCGCCCTCACTCCCTGCCCCGAACATCACCCGCGCGCGGAGCCGGGCCCTCTCCCTGACGGCCCTGGTACTCCTGATCGTCCCGTTGCTCGCGGGCTGCCTGCGCGTCCAGGTGTCGATGGGAGTGTCCGCCGACGACCGGGTCTCCGGTCAGATCGTGGCTGCGGCCGTACCCGCAGACGATCAGGACAAGGGTCCGCAGCTCACCCCGCCCGATGCGCTGTCGGGCAAGATTCGCGTACAGGAGTACAAGAAGGACGGGTACGTCGGCACCCAGGCGTTCTTCAGCGATCTCACGTTCGGTGACGTACAGCAACTCGGCTCGATGTCCGAACAGGCCACCGGCAGCTTCCAGATTTCGCTGCGCCGGACCGGCGACCTCGTGACCCTGGAAGGCAAGGCCGATCTCAGCTCGGTTCCCGCCCAGGGCACCGATGTGCAGTTCACTATCGCCTTCCCGGCCCGGGTGGCCACGACCAACGGCACGCGGGAGGGCGACTCCATCGTGTCGTGGAAGCTGCCTGCGGGTGACACGTCGACGATCCGCGCCGAGGTGCGCTACTCCGACCCGAGCACCCGGAGCTTCGCGGGCTGGGCGGGGATCATGGCCGGGGTGACGCTCGGCGTGGCCGTGATCGTGGGGGCTTTGGCATGGCTGGCCCGCAACAGGGAGCCTGCCGTAGGCAGTGGACGCCGGAAGGACTCGTCGACGGTGTGACGCCCACGCCGATCGTGCAGCTGGTCCGCACTGGTTCGCTGCTGTCGGTGGCCGGTATGGCCGTCGCCGCCGTCAATCTGCGGAGCGCCCCGCGTCTGCGGGTGCCGCGCCGCACCTTCACCGAACCGGTCACGGTCTGCATCCCTGCCCGCAACGAGGTCCAGCGACTACCCGCCCTCATCGAAGATCTCGTTGGTCAGCGCGGCATCCACGATCTCCGAGTGCTCGTGTTCGACGACGCCTCGACCGATGACACGGCCGCGGCAGCCGAAGCTGCGTGTGCCGGCGACCCGCGGTTCACCGTCGTCAGGAGCACCGAGGAGCCGCTTCCCGGGTGGGTGGGGAAGCCCGCCGCCTGCCACCGCGCCTACGATCGCGCCCAAGCCCTGCATCCCCGCCGCGACGGACTGCTGGTGTTCCTCGATGCCGACGTGCGGTTGCAGCCGGGCGCGCTGGCCGCGGCGTGTTCCGCGCTTCGCGAGAGCGGGGCCGGGTTGATCTGCCCGTGGCCGTTCCAGGAGTCCGGGTCGATCGCCGAAATCGCCGTCCAGCCGCTTCTGGCCTGGTCGTGGGCGGCCTCACTACCCGTGCGACTCGGCAATCGTTCGCTGCGCCCATCCATGGCCGTCGCCTGTGGACAGTTCATGGTCTTCGACTCCGCGGCGTACCGCCGGGCGGGTGGGCACGGCGGGGTGGTGAACAGTCTCACCGAGGATCTCGACATTGCCCGACTGCTGCGGCGCCGCGGAGTTTCCACCCACGTTGTCCTCGCAGGCGGCGCCGCGACCTGCCGGATGTACGAGAACGCCGCTGCGCTGCGCAGTGGATACGACCGCTGGCTGTGGACGGCCTTCGGCTCGAGGCCGGGGGCGGTGGCAGCCGTCAGCGCGGGCGGTATGGCCTACCTGGTACCGCCGGTGGCGCTCGCGCTGGGCCGTGGGCTGGTGCGCCGGTGGGGTGCAGTGGGGTATTTCGCTGCCGTGACGTCGAGACTGTGCGCACGAACACTCGAGCGTGGTGCGTCGCCGACCGCCACGGACGTGGCCGGGGCGGTGACGCACCCGCTCTCGGTCGCGGCGACAGCAGCACTGATCATGTCGTCACACCTTGCCCACCACCGTGGACGAACCAGCTGGAAGGGGAGGGCCCTCAGCTCACGCGGGCCGGAGTGACCGGCCGAGGGTCGGTTCGCGATCCGACCTTGTCCCCCAGCCTCGCCAGCACCTCACTGGTCGCCCGGGCGAAGTTCAACGTGATGAAGTGCAGGCCGGGCGCACCCTCCGCGATGAGCCGCTCGGCCATCTCGGTGGCCACATCGATGCCGATCTCACGGACAGCGGCCCGATTCTCCTCGGGGCCGTCACCAGCCGCCCGGCTCAACCGGCGTTCCAGGGCGACCGGAAGCCGGGACCCCGACAGCTCCATCACACGCTGCACCGACCGCAGGGACGTGATGGGCATGATCTCGGGAATGATCGGCTTCGCACCCTGCTCGGCGTCGAAAGCCGCGACCCGGTCCCGAAGGCGCAGGTAGTCGTCGATGTCGAAGAACATCTGCGTGATGGAGTACTCCGCGCCGGCCCGGAGTTTCGCGACCAGGTACCGGGTGTCGTGGTCGAGGTCCGGCGCCCGGTAGTGACCTTCCGGGAACGACGCGACGCCGACATGGAAGTCACCGAGCTCACGCACGAGCCGGACCAGTTCCTCGGCGTACTCGACACCCTCCGGATGCTTCTTCCACTCGCCCAGCGGATCGCCCGGTGGGTCACCACGAAGGACGAGAATGTTGCTGATTCCGCGGTCTGCGTAGGCGCCGACCATCGACCGGAGTTCGTCGACACTGTGCGACACCGCGGTGAGATGCGCCACGGGCAGGAGCGTCGTCTCCTCGGCAAGCTGACCGGTGACACGGACGGTGCGGTCACGGGTGGAGCCACCGGCGCCATAGGTCATGGACACGAAGGCCGGTCCCAGACGTTCGAACTCCCGGACCGCGCGCCACAGGCGGGCCTCGGCGGCCTCGTCCCGCGGGGGCGAGAATTCGACGGAGAAGGGCACCCGACCGTCACGGCACGACCGGATGCGGTCGACGATGGAGGGAGTGCGGGTCACCCAGCCTTCGCTGGCCCGCCCCCTGACGGAATCGAATGTCACCCGACAAGCATAGGTACAGCCGCGCCGGGTGTGCCCACCGCGTCGCCGATCCTCCTCGATCGCGGGAACGAGGCATTCGTGGGAAACAGGGCATCGGGTCCTACCGGGCGACGCCCACTATGGTGGTGACGAGGCCTGCTGCCGTTACCGGTGCGCACGCGGAACGTCGATCTGGGAGGCAACACTGTCCGTCGAAACGCGCCCCTCCGCTCTGACGGCCGAGGTCGAGAATGCGCTTCGAGAGTTCTTCGCCGGCCGGACGGAGTTGGTCGACACCGTGGGCGGCGGCTACCGCGACGCCGTGACCACGCTGGAGAACTTCGTCCTCCGCGGCGGAAAGCGAGTACGCCCGGCCTTTGCCTGGACCGGGTGGATCGGCGCGGGCGGCGACCCGCAGGGTCCCGACGCCGGGCCGGTGCTGCGCGCCTGCTCAGCCCTGGAGCTGGTCCAAGCCTGCGCCCTGGTTCACGACGACATCATCGATGCCTCCACCACGCGACGCGGGTTCCCCACCGTCCACGTCCAGTTCGAGGAACGCCACCGAGCCGGTTCCTGGAGCGGCGAGTCTCCGCACTTCGGGGAGGCTGTCGCCATCCTGCTCGGCGACCTGGCATTGGCCTGGGCGGACGACATGATCCGCGAATCCGGTATCGGCCCGGACGCCACCGCACGCATCTCCCCCGTCTGGTCCGCGATGCGCACCGAGGTTCTCGGTGGCCAGTTTCTGGACATCAGCAACGAGGCCCGGGCCGACGAGTCGATCGACGCAGCGATGCGGGTCAATCGGTACAAGACCGCGGCGTACACCATCGAGCGGCCACTGCATCTCGGTGCCGCACTCGCCGGTGCCGGCGAGGACCTCGTGTCGGCCTACCGAAGATTCGGTACGGACATCGGGATCGCATTCCAGCTGCGGGACGATCTCCTCGGTGTGTTCGGTGACCCGGCCGTGACCGGAAAGCCGTCGGGTGACGATCTCCGGGCGGGGAAACGCACCGTGCTGTTCGCGCTGGCCCTTCAGCGGGCCGACCGCGATGATCCCGGAGCGGCCGCAGCGCTACGCGGGAGCATCGGCACCGACCTGTCCGACGCGGACGTGGATACGCTCCGCGAGACGATCACCTCGCTCGGCGCGGTCGCCGACCTCGAGAAACGAATCGACGACCTCGTCGACTCCGCGCTGACGACCCTGACGGCAAGCACCGCGACGCCGGTGGCGAAACAACACCTCACCGACATGGCTGTCGCGGCGACGCGGCGCAACTCCTGAAGGCACCCCGATGGCACGCACGCTCCGCACCGTTCCGGGCCCCACCGATCACGTCGTCGTCGTCGGCGCCGGTCTCGCGGGCCTGTCGGCGGCTCTGCACCTCAGGGGGTCGGGCCGGCGGGTCACCGTCCTCGAACGGGATCCACTGCCGGGCGGCCGGGTGGGCACCTACCGCGGTCCCGGCTACGACATCGACAACGGCGCAACCGTGCTCACCATGCCCGAACTGGTCCGTGAAGCCCTCGCTGCGGTCGGAGCGGATTTCATCTCGACCCGGCCCGCCCTGATTCTCGAGAAACTGTCCCCGGCCTATCACGCGCGCTTCACCGACGGTTCCTCGCTCGACGTCCACTCGGACCCGGCGGCGATGGTCGCCGAGATCACCCGGGTGTGCGGACCCGCGGAATCCGATCGCTACCTGAAGCTACGACGCTGGCTCGGTCGCATCTTCGACGCCGAGTACTCCCGTTTCATGGACGCGAACTTCGACTCGCCTCTCGACCTCGTGTCAAGCAGGGCGGCCGCGGCGGATCTCGTCCGGCTCACTGCTCTGGGCGGGTTCGGCCGGCTCGGTTCCCGGGTCGATCGCACGATCACCGATCCGCGGCTACGCCGGATCTTCACCTTCCAGGCGCTGTACGCCGGGGTGGCGCCCGCCGATGCGCTCGCGGTGTACGGCGCCATCGCCCACATGGACACCTCTTTGGGCGTCTACTTCCCGCAGGGTGGCATGCGCTCCATTGCTCTCGCACTCGCCGACGCATTCACCACGGCGGGCGGCGACCTCCGGCTCGACACGACGGTCACGCGGCTCGAAACGTCCGATGGCCGGGTGCGCGCCCTCCACACCGCGACCGGTGAACGCGTCGGGTGCGACGCCGTGGTCCTCACCCCGGACACCGCGATCGTCGACGAACTCCTTCGGCCGGTCGCCCGGAGGATCCCCCGCCGCGTACGGGTGTCACCGTCCGCGGTGGTGCTCCACGGCACGATCCCCTCCGCGGTGACCGCCCGGTGGCCGGCGCAGCGTCACCACACCATCGACTTCGGCGCAGCGTGGGAAAGAACCTTCGCGGAGATCACCGCGAAAGCCGGCCGCGGTCGCCTCATGACAGACCCCTCCCTGCTGATCACCCGGCCCGCGCTGTCCGACCCGAGCCTCCTCGTGGACCGCTCGGGTGTTCCGTCCGGGCCGCTGTCGGTGCTGGCACCCTGCCCCAATCTGCACAGCGCCCCGCTCGAGTGGTCGTCGCTGACCGGCCCCTACACGCGCGAACTCCTGCGGGTGCTCGAGGACCGCGGATACACGGGCATCGCCGCGCAGTTCGAGATCGACCACGTGGATACGCCCCTGACCTGGCTGAACAAGGGCATGAGCGCGGGCAGCCCGTTCGCGGCAGCACACGTCTTCCGCCAGACAGGCCCCTTCCGGCGCCCGAATCTGGTGCCGGGCGTGGACAACGCCGTCCTCGCCGGTTCGGGCACGGTCCCCGGTGTCGGTGTTCCGACCGTTCTGCTGTCGGGGAAGCTCGCCGCTCGCCGTATCACCGGTGTGCAGGAGCCCCAAAGGCAGATATATGAGCGAGGCGTGGCAATAAGTGGTGTCGGGAGCAATTAAACTAGGCGCGACCATGTGGTGCGCGCGATGATCGGTGCACCGATCGCAACCGAACTCACCTCGGGGGAGGAATCTGCACCCATGACGTCCTCTGCCCCGCAGGCAACCGTCGCCCCTGCGACGACACCGCCGCACCGTTCGTGGCCTCAGACCACGGCCGATTTCCTCCGCAGCCAGGCGGGACATGCGGCGATCCTGGGTTTCGCCGGCGCGATCATGATCACGTTCGGTGGTTTCGGTGCGGGAAGCGTCCGCCGTGAGGATCCCCTGCTCGAGGCGATGCATCTGTCGTGGCTGCGGTTCGGGCACGGCCAGATACTGTCCACCGCCATCGTCTGGATCGGCGTCATCTCGATGATCGCCGCCTGGGTCCGGTTGGGGCGCGGCACGCTGGCCGGGGATGTGGCTCTGCGGCAGTTGCGCCTGATCGTTCCGATCTGGACGGCGCCCCTGCTGCTGGCGGTGCCGATGTTCAGCCGCGATGCCTACTCGTATCTCGCCCAGGGCGCCCTCCTGCGCGACGGCTTCGATCCCTACGCCGTGGGCCCGGTGGTCAATCCTGGGATTCTGCTCGACAACGTCAGCAACGTGTGGACCACGACGACGGCGCCCTACGGTCCGGTCTTCCTGCTTCTCGGTCAGGGAATCACCGCCCTGACCGGTGACAACGTCATCGCCGGCACCATGCTGCTGCGTCTGACGATGCTGCCGGGGCTCGCTCTCATGATCTGGGCGGTCCCCCACCTCGCACGTCACCTCGGCGGAAACCCGGCCATCGCCCTGTGGCTGGCAGTGCTCAACCCCCTTGTTCTGGTCCATCTCATCGGTGGAGTCCACAACGAGATGCTGATGGTCGGCCTGATGACGGCGGGCATTGCGCTCGTTCTCGAGCGACGCCATCTCGCGGGCATCGGGTTCGTCGCGATCGCGGTGGCGATCAAGGCGACCGCCGGTGCCGCACTCCCCTTCATGGTGTGGATCTGGATGCTGCACGAGAAGGAGAGAGCGGAGGCCGAAGGGCGTACTCCGGCATCGCCGCTGGCACTGTTCGCGAAAACTGCCGGCTCGGGGGTCGCCGTGTTCGTCGTCATCTTCGCCGCAGCGTCGGCGGTGGCCGGGGTCGGACTGGGCTGGATGACGGCCCTGTCGGGTTCGAACAAGATCATCAACTGGTTGTCACTGCCGACGATCCTTGCCCATGTCGTGACCGTCGGAACGTCGTGGTTCGCGGATCTGCGGCTCGGCGAAATCCTCGCGATCACCCGGCCGATCTGCGCAGCCGCACTCGTCGCGATCGTCCTGACCGTCTGGTGGAAATTCAAAAACACCGAACGGGACGCAATACTCGGAATCCTGATCGTCCTCGTCGCCATCGTCATTCTCTCGCCGGCCGCGCTGCCCTGGTACTACTCCTGGCCCGTCGCCATCGCAGCGGGCTTCGCCCTGTCCACACGCACGCTGATGGTGCTCGTCGGGCTGTCCACCTGGCTGATGCTGGTATTCCAGCCCGACGGCTCGATCGGCCTCTACACCTTCCCCCACGTTGCTCTCGCCACGTTCGCGGCTGTGGTCGCGGCGGTGTCTTTGCGCACGGTCGACCCTCTGCGCTTGCGCGCATCCCGGCCGTCGCCGGAGGTCCCCTCCTCCGGACTCCGACGCGTAGCCGCGTCACCCGGCGTGGAATAGCCGGGCCATGACGGAGCTGGTGGAGAGCTATCGCTACTGCGGTGCTCTGACAGCGGAGCATGGACGCACGTACCACCTCGCCACCCGGTTACTTCCCCGGCACCGCCGCAATGCGGTTCACGCGCTCTACGCATTCGCCCGCACCGTCGACGACATCGTCGATGTCGAGATGGGCGGCGTGCGGTCGACCGAAGACTGTGCAGCAGAGCTCAATCGAATCGAATCGATGCTTCGACGGGGATTCGACGACCCGACTGCAATCGACCCGCGAGCGGTTCCCGAGCTGGCGCCCGTCCTTCCCGCTTTCCTGGACTCGGTCGCGACCTTCCACATCGCGCCCGAATACTTCTTCGCGTTCCTCGAGTCGATGCGGATGGATATTCCGGGCACCCCGTCGCACCGTGCCCGGTACAACACGATGCCCGCACTGCGGGAGTACATGTACGGGTCCGCCGCCGTCATCGGGCTGCAGATGCTGCCCGTGCTCGGCACGATCTGTCCCGCGAACGAGGCGGAGTCCCACGCCGCTGCGCTCGGCGAAGCCTTCCAGCTGACCAACTTCCTCCGGGACGTCGGAGAAGACCTCGACCGGGGACGCGTATACCTTCCCGCTGACGAGCTGGCAGCTTTCGGTGTCGACACCGACCTATTGATGTCCAGCCGACGCACCGGGACAACGGATCAGCGCATCGTTCGTGCGCTCGCTCACCTCATCGCGGTCACCCGGGCGGTGTACCGGGATGCGGAGCCGGGAATCGGCATGCTGGACCGCCGGGTACAGCCCGGGATCAGAACGGCCTTCGTGCTGTACTCACGGATTCTCGACGAAATAGAACGCAGCGGCTATGCCGTCTTGCACCAGCGTGCGACGGTGCCGCGCAGGAACCGGTGGTCCACCGCTGTGCCACAATTCGCCCGGCTCGCGATGCCCACACGCAGCACGCAGTGAAACGGCGCTCAGAAACCCATCGCCTGTGCCCGGCGAATGACCTCTCGAGCCAGGTCCCCGTGCAGCGCCTGCACGGGCGTCCCCGGAAGGGTGTCGTCCTCCCGGAAAAGCCACAGCAGAATCTCCTCGTCGCGGAAGCCGCCGTCGTGTAGTACCGCGATGAGGCCGGGCAGCCACTTCAGCGTCTGCCCGTCTTCGCCGAAGAACAGTTCCGGAACGCCGAGCACACCGTTGCGGCGAACAGCGATCAGCTGCTCATCCCGTAGAAGCTGCTGCACGCGTGTGACGGGTACACCCAACGACTTCGCCACGTCCACCAGCTGTAGTAGCGAGACGGAAGGGTCCAGGACATCGTCACAGTAAGGGATGGCACTCACTCCCCTAACGTTATCTGGTCGGTTCCGCCGTGGCGCTACCGGTCGGTCCGGCTGGCTACGATTGGAGGGCGCGTGGCCGGACTGCGCGGACATACGGGGGACGGACACAGTGCACGATGGAGGTCAACGTTTGATCGGCGAACTGCTCGACCGGCGCTATCGGGTGGATGCCCTGATCGCGCGTGGGGGTATGTCCACCGTGTATCGGGGGCTCGACATGCGCCTCGACCGTCCGGTGGCAATCAAAGTGATGGACCCGCAGTTCGCTGCCGACCCTGCCTTCGTCTCCCGCTTCGAGTTCGAAGCCCGTTCGGTGGCCCGGCTCGGGCATCCCTCACTCGTCGCCGTCTACGACCAGGGACACGACCGCGAACACGCCTTTCTCGTGATGGAACTCGTCGATGGGGGAACGCTACGGGAACTGTTGCGCGAGCGCGGGCCGATGCCTCCACATGCCGTGGCCGCGGTGGCTGGACCGGTTCTCGACGCGCTGGCCGTCGCTCACCGTGCCGGACTCGTGCACCGGGACGTCAAACCGGAGAACATTCTGATTTCCGACGGCGGCGAAGTGAAGATCGCCGACTTCGGTCTGGTGCGTGCCGCAGCAGCGTCGAACACCACGTCCAACAGCGTCATCCTCGGTACCGCCGCGTACCTGTCTCCGGAGCAGGTCACGTCCGGGGTCGCGGATACCCGCAGCGACGTCTATTCCACCGGGATCCTGCTGTTCGAGCTTCTCACCGGGCGCACACCCTTTACCGGGGACACCTCCCTGTCCGTTGCATATCAGCGCATCAACCAGGACGTTCCCCGACCGGGGTCGTACATCGCCGGGGTTCCGCACGAGTTCGACGAACTCGTCGCCGAGGCCACCCACCGGGAACCCTCACACCGTTTCGCCAACGCCGAACAGATGGGAACGGCGCTCCGTAGCATCGCGGCGGCGCTCGAGCTGCCCACCTACCGGGTGCCCGCACCCCGCCGCTCGGCCCAGCATCTTGCCGCCGCTGCGAGCGCACCTCCGCTCACCTCGCCGCCCAGCCCGCTCGCCCCACCCACCGCGCACCTTCCCGCTGCTCCTCTCCACGCACCGCTCCCGCAACACAGCGGACACCCCGGTATCCAGCACACCCGCATCGTGACGGCGGGTACCCCGCGTCCCCCGATGGACGGGCACGGATCGGAGAGCGACGACGAACCCGACGGGGGGTACCGGTATCCGGATTTCGCCGCCGAACGTCAGCGGTCGCGGCGGACGACGATCCTGTGGCTGCTGGTGGTACTGATGCTCGCCCTCGCCGTGGGGTTCGGCGGCTGGTGGATGGGTTCCGGCCGGTACACCGCGGTCCCGGCGATCGACGGGCTGAATCGAGGTGCCGCGGTGTCGGCGATCGAGGCGGCAGGGCTCTCTTCGGAGATTCGCGGCGAGTATTCGGATACAGCCGCACTCGACACCGTGCTGGGGACGGATCCCCCGGGCGGCTCGCGAATCTCCCGGGACGGCACTGTCGCGCTCGTCGTGTCACTCGGACGGCCGACCGTCCCGCCCCTGCCCGCCGGCGGCGATCGTTCCGAGATCGAGCGGGAGCTTCGGCACCGGACCTTCATGCCCGTCGACGGGGGTCAGGCATTCAGCGCGAAGGTTCCGATCGGTGCGGTGGCCGCGCTCGATCCGGCGCCCGGTACCTCACTCCCCACGGGCTCGCAGGTAAAACTCATCGTCAGCAAGGGCGCTCCCCCCGTCGACATCCCCGACGTGCGGGGAATGTCGGAGGCTGAGGCACGTGCGTCCCTCGAAGCGGTCGGCATCGTGGTGCAGGACACCGCCACCGACTTCGACCGGAAGGTCGAGGAAGGCGATGTCATCGCCACCGACCCGAAGGCCGGTACCCAGGTCAGCGCAGGCACCAGTGTCACCTTGACGGTGTCCAACGCTGTGCGGGTGCCGTCGATGCTGGGACGCACCGTCGGATCCGCACGCGACGAGCTGACACGACTGGGACTCGAGGTGAAGGTGCGTCAAGTCACCGACACCGACCGGTCGGTGGTGATCAGCCAGAACCCGGGCGGCGGCGACCTGGTGAAACCCGGGAGCACCGTCACCCTGGTGTCGCTGCCCTGACTCTGTCCGGATCAGCCGCGCAGCATCTCCGCGACGAGGAACGCCAGTTCGAGTGACTGCTGCGTGTTGAGCCTCGGGTCGCAGGCGGTCTCGTACCGGCCCGAGAGATCGAGGTCGGAAATGTCCTGGGCGCCGCCGAGGCACTCGGTGACGTTCTCGCCGGTCAACTCGACATGGATGCCGCCCGGGTAGGTGCCGAGGCCGTGGTGGACCTCGAAGAAACCCTGAACCTCGTCGACGATGCGGTCGAAGTGACGGGTCTTGTAGCCGGTGGACGCCTCATGTGTGTTGCCGTGCATCGGGTCGCACTGCCAGATGATCTGGTGACCGGTGGCCTGCACCTTCTCGATGATGGGCGGCAGCAGGTCGCGCACCTTGTTGTTGCCCATCCGGGAGATCAGCGTCAACCGGCCCGGTTTGTTGGTGGGGTCGAGACGCTCGACGTATTCGACGGCCATCTCGGGGGTGGTGCTGGGACCGATCTTCAGTCCGATCGGGTTGGACACCAGTTCCGCGAACGCGATGTGCGCTCCGTCGAGCTGACGGGTGCGGTCACCGATCCACAGGAAGTGGGCCGACAGGTCG
The DNA here is from genome assembly GCF_018343855.1 of Rhodococcus sp. USK13. Taxonomy (NCBI): domain Bacteria; kingdom Bacillati; phylum Actinomycetota; class Actinomycetes; order Mycobacteriales; family Nocardiaceae; genus Rhodococcus; species Rhodococcus sp. USK13. The sequence goes on from NZ_CP069242.1 coordinate 4,946,881, forward strand.
TACAGCTTGGGGTGATCGTCGTCGTTGTCCAGACGGAGCATCGCTCGCTCGTAATCGAGGACCAGCGCCTCATGGCTGGCGAAGATCTGCGCCTGGTGCAGGCTCGGATCGGTGACGCCGCACGCGTTCATGAACTGCAGGCCACGGTCGATTTCCGCGGCAAGTGCCTCGTAGCGGGCACCTGCGGGTGAGGACGCCACGAACTCACGGTTCCAGTCGTGGACCTTGTGCAGATCGGCCATGCCCGCGCCGGTGAGCGCGCGGACGAGGTTCATCGCTGCACTCGCGTTCGCGTAGGCGCGCACCAGCCGCGACGGGTCGTGGGCGCGCACCGCCTCGTCCGCGACGAGGGAGTTGATCATGTCGCCGCGGTACGACTGCAGTCCCAGTGCGTCCACGTTCGACGACCTCGGCTTCGCGTACTGACCGGCGATGCGCGCAACCTTCACCACCGGCAGGCTCGCGCCGTAGGTGAGGACCACGGCCATCTGCAGCAGCGTGCGAATGTTGCCCTTGATGTGCGGCTCGGTGTTGTCGGCGAAGGTCTCCGCGCAGTCACCTCCCTGGAGGAGAAATGCCTCCCCACGGGCCACCTGCGCCAGCTTCTCCTGCAGCGCGACGACCTCGCTGGCGACCGTGATCGGCGGAACGCTCTCGAGGACGGTCCGCATCGCCGCGGCCTGCCCCTCCGGCCACTGCGGCTGCTGGGCAGCCGGCTTGGCCAGGGCAGCGTCGAGCTGCTCACGCATCACGGAAGGAAGCGGCGGAAGTTCGGGCAAGCGGTCGATCGGCACGTCGACAGTCCAGTTCACCCATACAGGATATTCGCTCGGCACGACGGATGGCGAGTCAGGTCACCGCAGCGACCGCGCCACCCGCACGGCTTCGAACTTTGCCATGTTGTGCCGGGCGTCGGCCAGTGCGTCGTGGGCGTCTCCCGGTGCAGGTGGAAGGGCTGGACTACCGTTGTCCTCCCAGTACTGACGGAGCTCTCGGGTGTAGCGGGGCAGCGACTGCGGCAACGCCGTCATGTCTCCCCACAGCTGACACAGGGCGACGTGGTCGTAGGCGGCCACCCACGCCCACAGTTCGGGCACCACGCCGGGCCGGGGAATCAGGAACGTGTACAGGTCGTCCCGGATCCGCGCGCGGCTCTTCCACAAGGGGGACGACGGTTGAGGCAATTTCGGCAGAACGTTCCGCCGCACCCACTTTCCGGCGCGCGCGGGATCGAACTCGGTGGACACGGCGTAGAATTCACGTCCGTCCTCTGCGACCACCCCGATCGACACCAGGTCGATCGTGCGACCATCCTCGATGAACTCGCAGTCGTAGAAGTAACGCACGCCCGCAGACTATGCCTCATTCGTCGGCGTCGACCGGATCCACCCCTCACTCCTGAAGGAGACCTTGGTGAGCGCTACCCCCGACGGTCGTCGGTCCGCGGGCACTGCCGCGGACCGCTCGGAAGCGCCGCGGACGCCGCCGCGACAACGCGTGGCAGGTGTGTTGATCCGGGTCCTGATCGTCGCCGGACTCGTCACCGGCTTCGCGTACAACCTCGTCGGTCTGCCGGGTCTACGCGACTTCGGTTTCTATTACCGGCTCGACCTGGACGTCTACCGTCTCGGCGGGTCGGTGTTCCTCCACGGGCCCACTCTCTACGGATCGATGCCGCCCACGCAGATGGGTAACTTCCTTCCGTTCACCTATCCGCCGCTCGCGGCGGTGGTCTTCAGTCCACTGTCGCTGGTGTCGCTGGAGGCGGCAGGCGTGGTGGTGACCGTGCTGTCCCTGGTCGCCCTGTTCGGCGCACTCCTCGTCACTCTCGACTCCCTCGGAATCGCCCCGCGGACCACCCTGGTGTGGACGGCGCTCGGCGGGCTGGCCGTGGCCACGGCACTCGAACCGGTGTCGTCCACTCTCGACTACGGGCAGATCAACATCCTGCTGATGGCGTTGGTGGCGTTCGACTGCCTCGCGAAGCGCACACCCCTGCCCCGCGGTGTGTTGATCGGACTGGCCGCCGCCGTGAAGCTGACCCCCGCCGTGTTCGTGCTGTACTTCCTGCTGCGCAAAGACTTTCGCGCGGCAGTGACGACAGCGGCCGCCGTCGTTGCATTCAGCGCGGTGGGCGCGATCGCAACGTGGAGCGACTCGGTCACCTACTGGACCCGCACTCTTTTCGACTCGGGCCGGATCGGCACTCCCGCGTATCCGGCAAATCAGAGCATCACCGGGGTGCTGGCACGTTTCGACGTGAGCGAGTCGTTGCGCACCCCGATCTGGCTGCTGCTCAGCCTCGGGGTTCTCGCCGTGGCGATCGTCGCGATGCTCCGAACGCTCCGCGCCGGGGAGGCCGCGCTCGCGCTCGGGGTGAACGCGGTGCTGGGACTTCTGGTGTCCCCGGTGTCGTGGTCACACCACTGGGTGTGGTCGGTGCCGATCATCCTCACGCTCGGGGTCCTCGCCTACCGGCGGCGCAGCATCGCGCTCGGACTCGTCGCAGTCGCGGGTCTGGCCGTCATCAAGGTGGCCGCCCATTGGAAACTGGGAGTCGGCCGCTGGAGCGGCGTCCACTGGAGTGTGTGGGACCAGTTCCTGGCGTCGTCCTACGTGTGGTGGGGCCTCGCTGTGGTAGCCGTGGCGTTCGTCACCTTCGGCACGGCCGCGTCCCGGCCGGACGGGGACGAACGCCGGACACCGTCCGGCGACGTGTCCGTCCCCGTGGCCTGAGGCGACGTGTCCGTGGCCTGAGACCGTGGCAAGTCAGCTCGCGCGCGTGTCCGGCATCCGCGTGACATCGGTGGCCGGGGCGAGTCCTGCCTCCGGCACCGCAGTCGGGCCGGTCGGCGTCGACTTCTTGAGGGTCGCCGCGTAGATGTCGACGTACTCCTGACCGGACAGCTTCATCAGCTTGTACATCACCTCGTCGGTGACGGCCCGCTCGACGAACCGATTGCCGCCCATTCCCTCGAACCGGGAGAAATCGATCGGCTCCCCGATCCGGACGGTCACCTTCGCGGGACGCCAGAGTCGCGAACCGATCGGGTTGACCTTCGCCGTTCCGATCATGGCCACCGGGATGACCTTCACCCCGGACTCGAGCGCCAACCGCGCCAGTCCGGTCTTCCCCTTGTAGAGCCGGCCGTCCGGAGAACGGGTGCCCTCCGGATAGATGCCCAACAACTTCCCCTGCGACAACACGCGCAGACCCGCATTCAGTGCGTCCTGCGCGGCGTCGGCCCCCGTGCGGTCGATCGGCACCTGCCCGGCGACGGAGAAGAACCAGCGCTGGAAGGCGCCCTTCAGTCCCGTCCCGGTGAAGTACTCGCTCTTCGCGAGGAAGGTGATCCTGCGCGAGACACGCAACGGAAGGAAGAATGAATCCAGCACTGCCTGATGGTTACTCGCCAAGATGGCACCACCCTCGGCCGGAATGTTCTCCGTTCCCTCCACCGTGGGCCTACCCAACACCCAGAGAACCGGCCCCAAAAACACGTACTTGAAGAGCCAGTACCACATGGCGTCCCTCCCGTTGCAACCCAAGCTTCGTTCGGGTCGACTCTACTTCGGGTAGGTGAGGGCCGCTACATACGCCCTGGTACCCCGCACAGCATCACACTGCAGGTTTACAGGTGTCGAGGAGGAGTCAACCTACCCGGTCGGGCAGGACGGCTCGGGCGAGTTCCGCGGCCCCGATCATGCCCGCTGCCTCGCCCAGTTGAGTCGACCGGATTCGTGCCAACGGCCGGTGGCCCGCGCCGGTGGTCAATGCAGCGTAGTGCTCGCGTGCCGCGTCGAGAAACAACGGGGACGAGCTTGCCACGCCGCCTGCGATCACGATGAGATCAGGGTCGTACACGTCGCCGATCAGTGCCAGCCCCACCCCGAGCCAGCGCGCGAATTCCCGCATCGTCTGTTGGGCCAGGGGGTCCCCGTCCTGGGCGGCGCCTGCGATCCGGCGTCCCGTCAGCGCACCCGGATCGACGGCGACTTCACGGGCGAGGATGGTCGAGGTCGTCGGGTCGGCGGCCAGCAGCTCGATCGCCGTGTCGACGAGGGCCGTGCCGCTGCAGTACCGCTCCCAGCACCCGCGCTTCCCACAAGCGCACGGACGGCCGCCCGGAACGACTTGAATGTGCCCGAGCTCCGGTGCGACACCATGGCTGCCGCGGTAGAGCTGCCCGTCCGCGAGGAGCGCGGCCCCGATGCCGGTCCCGACGGCGAGCATCACGACATTCCGACCTCCGGCCGCAGCGCCGAAACGGTGCTCGGCCCATGCGGCGGCATTGGCGTCGTGCTCGAGGATCACCGGGAGGCCCAGCCGCTCGCCCAGGTCCCGCCCTACCGGTGCACCCACCCAGGGCAGGTGGGGCGCGAACCGCACCGTGGTGCGGTCCGGGGTGATGAATCCGGCGACCGCCAGCCCGACAGCGGCGATACTGTGTCGCCCCGACAGCTCCCGCACGGCCCGGTCGAGGCCGTTCTCGAGAGCCTTTGCGGACGCCGGTGTCGGCGACTGGAGCGAGTCCAGAACCTCGCCACTCGCATCGACTACCGAAGCACGGATGCTGGTCCCGCCGACGTCGATGCCGATGGTCAGTGGCGAGCTGCCGCCCGTGTCGCTGCCCGCGCCGTTGTTCATGGACATGATTGTGCCCACGCCGGGCCGCCCGCGCGCACGAGATCTGCGGACAGGGCGTCGGCGGTCACTGCTTGATGGTGACCGAAATGGGGACGAACGCCGAGCCGGCGGGACCGTGCGGTGCGTCCTCGGCGTTACCCGGCGGAGGGTCCGGGGCCTGCGGGCCGTCCGGGGTGTCGTGCACACGATGCTCGTCGAGTATCTGCCGGAGAACCGCGATGAGCACGGTCCCCTGATTCGCCAGAAGTGTCACGAGGTCGTGCTGTTCTCCGCGAATCAACGCCGCGAGCGCACAGACCGGGCACCACGTGCACCCCGACCACTCGCCGGTGCCCGCCGCCGGATCGTTCGGCCCGTCCTGCGCGTGGGGTGCCGCGGCGCGCTGCAGGATCGGTTCGAGTCGCTCCAGGGCATTTTCGGCCAGCGCCCGCAGTTCCGCGACGAGTTGGGCGTGATCGTCGTTCATACCGGCCACACCTGAGGGTCCGGGGTGAAGCGCACCACGAGGTCGGTGCCGTCCAGTTCCGCGCCTGCAACGACGCATCTGCGCAGGACGGAGGCGAGCCGTATCCGCCGGCGCACCCCTTCGGCACCCACCACCAAATCGTCCTCCACTCGACCCAAGGTGAGAGTCGACGGATTCACGAGCGGCAGATACATCCGCATCGTGTACACAGAATCCACACCGGCCCCCGATTCCAGCCCCACCCGCACTGCAGGAGGGTTCTTCCCCAGCACCGCAACCGCGTCCACGCCGTCGGTATACAACTCCCTGGCGATATCGCCGAGATCGGCCAACCCTACCGGCTCCGTCACCGAACGGGTCACCGTGCGGATCACGGTCGCTCCGACCGACGCGGTGAGCTCGGCGAGCACCCTCTGCTGGAGCGCCCGTCGCCGCGTCAGCCAGGCGACTCCGGGACCATCTCCCTGATCAGTCGAATCGAACTGCGGCAGAAGGTTGTTCACGAGGATGGCATCGACCCGCAGGTCCGAGAGTGCCGCCGCTGTCAGGGTACGGCGAGTTTCCGTGAGCACCACCCGCTCGGGCGCGGTCACCAGTCGCACAGTCGTTTTCGAGCGGTTCGTCAGCAACGCTCGGACCTCGCCGACGGCGGAGACCACCTGCTCGAGCAACGAGACCAGCATGACCAGCCGCGGATCCGTGCCCACCAGGGCGATCATCCGACGATGCTGCGGCCACACCCGCTCGATGTAGTCGAGGGTCATCGCGGGCGCGTCGAGCATCCGCAGCGCATCCGCGGTGGGTGGGCAGTCCACGACGACGGTGTCGTACCGCCCGCTGGTGGCGAAGCCGACGACCTCCCGCAAACCCAGCACGTCCTGCACACCCGGCAGCCCCGTCAACTCCTCGGGTTCCAGTGCCGACAGTTGCGCGCCGTGGTCGTGGTTTCCTGCGGCGGCGATCAGTGCCGACACGCTCCTGAAGCGCCTTTCCAGCACGGCAAGAGTATCCAGTTCGATGACGTCGAGACAGTCGGCCGCCGACACGAGGTCTCGTGCCGACCCGACGCCGAGGACGTCGGCGAGTGAATGCGCTTGATCGAGGGAAACGAGAAGTGTCCGACTACCACTGTCTGCAGCCGCCCGCGCCGTCGCGGCAGCGAGTGTGGTCTTACCCACACCGCCCTTGCCAACGAAGAACTGGACCCGTGCGGGACCGCTACCGCCCTCGCTGATCAGCCTTCCACCCGCTTCTTCAGTTCCTTGAGCGCTGTATCGGTGATGGCCTTTTCGGCCTTGCGCTTGAACAGACCGATCATCGGGATGGTGAGGTCCACGGTCAGTTCGTAGGTGACGGTGGTACTGCCGCCCGATTCTTCCTCGAGCACATACGAACCGAATTGCGCCTTCTGTATCTCGCCCGACTCGAGCTCCCAGCTCACGGCCTTGCCGTCCGGCGCCCATCGGTAGCGGAGCACATAGGTGTCCTTGACCATTCCCGCATCGAGGACGAAGCGCACCCGATCGGCCCGGCCGTTCGGCCCGGGGTCCAGTACCTCCACGGATTTCGCTGCCGTCACCCACGCCGGATACGCGTCGAAGTCGGCGATCACATCCATCACCCGGGCGGCCGGCGCCTCGATACTGATCGACCTCTTGGTCCTCTCGGGCATGGACTGAACGCTTCCTTTCGCGTGTGCGAACCCGCGCGCCGATGGCCGGGCCACACTGTTACCTGGTTCCGTGACTGTGTCGTGCCCGACTATCACACACGATTCCCGTGCTCGGACACAATGCTGACGGCGCCCCCGGGAAAGGGCACCAGGTCAGGATGGTGGTTCCCCGGGTGCGCGACCCGCTTCCAGTTCCTTCTTGACCTCGAAGGACATCACTTTCCCCTCGACACGGCGGCGACGGTTCAGTGCAGCCAGGTCGGGTGAACCGTCGCCCTCGCTCCGGGCCGGTTCGGCATGCAGGAAGTAGTGGACGATCACCCCGTCGAGCACCGGTTCGAGCCACACCTCCATCGTTCCGGTGAGGGACCCGGCCACGACCCACCGGATCCCCTTGTCGGCACGGTCCTCGCGGACGGACAGAGTGAGGTCGGGCCACCACCGGCGCCAGCGGGTGGGCGGGGCAATCGCCGCCGCTACCTGCGCGGGTGGCGCCGCAACGAACGTCTGGTCTGCGACCTGAATACTGCTCACAGCGACTAGCTTCACACACTGCCGCGCCGCGATTGCCGCGTGGTTCCTCCGGCGGCCGCGAACAGGCTCTGAGCAGGGGTCGGTCGGGCTGGGCCAGCGAGGTGCAGGCGAAGGTCTAAAGTTGAGCCAGACAATCCTACTCGTCAGTATCTTTCAGCGTCGGAGGTTTTTCGTGCCCGAGTTCAGCGCGCCACAGTCGTTCACGATCGCGGAGGACGCGTCCGCGGTCGACTCGGTGTTCGCCCACGCAGCGGCCCGTCCGGCGCTGGTCGTGTACAAGCGGAAGGTCGCGGGAACCTGGACCGATGTCACGGCCGCCGATTTCGCGGCACAGGTCACCGCGGTCGCGAAGGGCCTTGTCGCCCTGGGCGTCCAGCAGGGTGATCGGGTCGCGTTGATGTCCGCCACCCGGTACGAGTGGCCGCTCCTCGACTTCGCCATCTGGTCCGCCGGCGGCGTTACCGTCCCGATCTACGAAACCTCCTCGGCGGAGCAGGTCCGCTGGATCCTCGGCGATTCCGAAGCCACCCAGTTGATTGTCGAGAACGCCACGCATGCGGCAATCGTGAAGGAGGTCGCCGCCGCGGCGTCGGGGCTGCGTGGGGTCTACCAGATCGAGGCGGCCGGCGGTGAGCGCGGCGTCGTCGACGAACTGACCACGCTCGGCATCGACGTCCCGGACGCGGAGATCGAGGCCCGGGTCGCGGCTCTGAAGTCGAGCGACCCCGCGACTCTCATCTACACCTCCGGTACCACCGGTCGCCCCAAAGGCTGCCAGCTGACGCACTCGAATCTGATCGCCGAGTCGAAGGGCATCCTCGACTCGAGCCTCGGCACCCTGCTGAAGTCCCCCGGTGTGAGCACGCTGATGTTCCTCCCGATGGCGCACGTACTCGCGCGGGCAGTGAGCATCGCATCGTTCGACGCGGGTGCTGCGCTCGGACACACGAGCGACATCCCGAACCTGGTCCCCACTTTCGGCGAGTTCCGCCCCGACTTCATCCTGTCGGTGCCCCGTGTCTTCGAGAAGGTGTACAACAGTGCCCGCGCCAAGGCCCACGGCGAGGGCAAGGGCAAGATTTTCGACGCGGCCGCCGAGACGGCCATCGCCTGGAGCGAAGCTCAGGACAAGGGCGGGCCGGGACTGGTCCTCAAGGCCAAGCACGCACTGTTCGACAAGCTGGTGTTCTCGAAGTTACGCGCGGCGCTGGGCGGAAAGTGCCAGCTGGCGATCTCGGGCGGCGCACCGCTCGGCGCCCGGCTCGGCCACTTCTTCCGCGGCATCGGCATCACGATCTACGAGGGCTACGGTCTCACCGAGACCTCAGCGGCATTCGCAGTCAACACGATCGGCGAACAGAAGGTCGGTTCGGTCGGCAAACCCCTCGCAGGAAACTCGGTTCGCATCGCGGACGACGGCGAGATCCTGCTGTCGGGACCGGTGGTGTTCCACGGATACTGGCGCAACGAGGCCGCCACGTCCGAGGCACTCGACAACGGCTGGTTCCACACCGGCGACCTCGGGTCGGTCGATTCGGACGGTTACATCACGATCACCGGCCGCAAGAAAGAGATCATCGTCACGGCCGGTGGAAAGAACGTGTCCCCCGCGCAGCTCGAGGATCACCTCCGCGCGCACCCGCTCATCAGCCAGGCCATCGTCGTCGGCGACCAGAAGCCGTTCATCGGCGCTCTGATCACGATCGACGCCGACGCCCTCCCCGCGTGGAACGAGCGCAACGGCAAGCCCGCCGAGACCAAGGTCGGCGATCTGCTCGCCGACGCCGATCTCACGGCCGAGATCGACGAGGCGGTCGCCGAAGCCAACAAACTCGTCTCGCACGCGGAAGCGATCAAGAAGTTCCGTGTCCTGCCCGTCGACTTCACCGAGGAGACAGGCGAACTCACGCCCACGATGAAGCTCAAGCGGAACGTCGTGCACGAGAGCTTCTCCGAGGAGATCGCCGCCATTTACGCCAAGTAGTCCCCTCCGGACTCGTGAGTACTTCTCAACCGCCCGCGGTTGAGAAGTACTCACGGTGGTCACGCAAGCAGTGCCCGCAGCTGCGCGGCGAGTACGTCCCATCGCCACTCCGCCTTGATCCATTCGCGTCCTGCCGCACCCATGGCGGCAGCGCGATCGCGGTCGGCGAGAACCGCGATCACCGAACGGGCCACCTCGTTCACCGACGTGCCGTCGACGACGAGCCCGGTCTCGTTCTGGCGCACCGTTTCCGGTGCACCACCCGACTGTCCCGCGACCACGGGGACTCCACTGGCGGATGCTTCGAGGAACACGATCCCCAGGCCTTCCACGTCCAGTCCCGCGCCCCGCGTGCGGCACGGCATGGCGAACACGTCGGCGATCGTATGGTGTGCCGCCAGTTCCGCCGACGGGACCGTTCCGGTGAACACCACGTGGTCCTCCATACCCACCGCCCGGGCCATGGACCGGAGGCGGTCCTCGTAGGGCCCGCCGCCGACGATTACGAGTACCGCACCATCGATGTGCTCACGGATGTTCGGGAGGGCCCGGATGAGAACGTCCTGCCCCTTGCGCGGCACCAGACGCGACAGGCACAGGACAGTCGGCCGCTCCCCCAGCCCGTACCTGGCCCGCAATTCCGTGCGAGCGCCGCTGTCGGGCGCGAACCGCTCCGTGTCGACCCCCGGCGGCAGGTGCTCGAGCGCGGCGCCCGCACCGAATGCGGACGCGAAGCGGCCGCGGGTGTAGCGGCTCACGTAGGTGACGACATCCGTCTGCTCACCGATCTGCCGCAACGCCTGCCGCGCGGCGGGCAGCATCGACCAGCCCACTTCGTGCCCGTGCGTGCTGGCGATGACGCGCTGCGCGCCCGCACGGCGAAGCGTCGGAGCGAGCAAGGCGAGTGGCGCGGCGGCCCCGAACCACACATTCACGCACCCGTACTCCTCGATCAGCCGCGCGGCGCGCCGGGCCACGAACGGTGTCGGCACCATCAGCGTGGTGGGATGACGTACCACCGGAAAGGGCTGTCGCGCATCGAAGGTGACATGCGAGTCGCCCCGCCACCGCGGGGCATACACCACCAAGTCGTCCGCCGGAAAGTGCTTGGCGAAGGTGTGCAGGTACGACTGGATACCACCCGGGCGGGGCGGAAAATCGTTCGTCACCAACAGGGTTCGACGCATGTGACCACCGTAGGCGGTTGACCAGGCGCTGGGCGACGCAGGGTCACCCCAGTCGGGCGCCCACCCAGTCGGCCCACTCGTCCCGGAATTGATCGGCATCGACATCGAGGACCTCGGCCAGTGTGTCGTCGACCTGCACGGGGTCACTCTCCCCGACGGCCAACGCACGATACAGCTGCGTCACGTTCGATTCACCGAATTCCTCTGCCACGAACGCGTTGAGGGACCACGCCGTCTCGTAGGCGATGGACCCGCGCTCACCTGCCGCAGAGAAGTCCTCGTCACGGGGGAACTCCTGCGGTGCGCCTTCCTCGTCCACCAGCGCCGTGAGCGCGGGTGCGATCCGGCGTTTCTCCTCGTCGGAACCGCGGTATGCCGCGTACTCCGCGTACCCTTCGAGCACCCACATCGGCGAGCGATCCACCGTGTCGGCCCGCGCCGCCACATGGGTCAGTTCGTGCCGCAGGATCGCCCGGCGGGTCACCTCGGTGAGGCGCTCCGCCGACGCCGGGCTGAACACGATCCGCTGTCCGCTCACCGCTGCTGCCTCCGGGTCGACGGCATCCGAGATCGCGACGGCGGCAATGTCACGTCCGTCGTGATCCGGGCCGACCAGCGCCGTGAACTCGTCTTGCGACGCCGCCACCCACACGAGCGTCCTACCTGCCCAGTCCGGCCCCCACAATTGCGTGACGTTGACCACTGCAGACGGGAGTTCTTCGGCCAGCCGGTCCACCATTGCGGCGTTGTCGGGGTGCCCCAGCACCACCGACGTCAGTCCGTCGCCTGTGTCGACGCGGCGCGACACCACGGGGCCGAAATCCCACGGCCCCCGCCAGGTCCGATGATCCCCGTCCACTGTGGCGTTGTCGCTCACCAGGGTCCAACGATCACCGCGCCGGGCGACGACCAGTGACACAGGTTTACGGGTGGAAAGCACGTCCACGTCCGCGATCGCATAGCGGAGTCGAACCGCGGGTGACCACACCTCGTCGGCGCCGAGCGCGTCGACCAGACTCTCCGGCACCTCACTCTCCGGCACCTCGGTCCCGGTACCGTCGGCGAGCTCGTATCCCCAGTCGGAAAATTCGACAGCCGCGAGATTCGCGGCTCGCCGCGTCTCCGCTGCGAGAAATCCGGGTGATGCCGACGCATCCATCAGCTGCGACAAGGCTGCCGGATCGTTCGAGCGAACTGCCTTCGCCCAACGATCAAGGAGGGCCTGCACCTCGATGCGACGGCTCTGCTCCGCCGTGTCGGCGTTGCCGACGGCGCCGTCCGTGCGTTCGCCGGTTCGCGAGAATCCAGTCAAAGCCAGTACGACGAGGACGGCGAGAACGAGGCCCACCAGGGCGGCGAGTTCCCAGGGGCGCGCCCGGCGGCGTGATGTTGTCGGCTCCCCGGCGGTCGCCGGCTCTGATTCGGGCACGCCGGTGAGTGTATGAGCATGCCCTTCCGCGGGTGCGGGACGGTCACCGTCAGTAGCGGCGTGCTCCGTAGAACGGGAACTTGGCCATCGACTCGATTTTCACCGGGACACCGAATGTGGACGCGTGCAGGATGTTGCCGTTGCCCGCATACAGGCCGACGTGAGAGGCGTCGTCGTAGAAGAGGACCACGTCGCCGGGCTGGAGCTGATCGCGAGACACCGGGGTGCCCCCGCCTGCCTGCGCCTGACTCGACCGCGGCAACGTCTTCCCGACCTGCTTGTAAGCCCACACCACGAGACCAGAACAGTCGAACTCGTTCGGACCGGTGGCGCCCCAGACATACGGGTCGCCGATGCGGGTCATCCCGGCCTGGAGTGCGCTCGACCCGGAGCCCGGTGTGAGGTGGGCGAGGATTGTGTTCGGATCGAATCCCGGCGGGAACGGGGTACCGGCCAACTGGTCGCGCTCGGCGCCCGTGAGGTCACCGAACGCCTTCATCACCTCACCGATCTGTGCCTGCAGGTCACTCTGCTTGCGCTGCAAATCGTCGCTGAGCGCCTTGGCCTGCTCGGTTGCGGACCGGGCTGTGTCCGCGGACTGCTTCGATGCTTCCGCGGCCTTCGCCGCATCCGACGTCGCTGCCTGGAACTGCGCGACCTGGTTGCGGGTCTCGTTGGAGATGACGTCGAGAGCCGACATCTGGTCCAGAAGTTGCTGCGGCGAATCACTGACCATCACCGCGAAGAGCCGATTGGTGCGGGCTCCCTGGTAATTGGCCGTCGCCAATTTGTTGACCACCGGCTCGAACACCGCGATGCGCGCGTTGGCGGCGTCGAGAGCCCCCTGATCACCGGCGAGCTTCGCCTCGGCGTCACGTTGTGCCGCCAACTTGGCGTCGAGGTCGATCTGCGCGTTGTGGAGTGCCTCGGACGTCTGCTCGGACTGCCGGGAGAGATCACCGAGTTTGGCCAGTGCCTCCGTCGGGTTGGTTACCACCGGGTCCGCGCCCGCCGACACGGTGGGCAGAGAGGTGAGTGTCAAGGACAGGACGCCCACGGTCAGCATGCTGCGCAGCGAGCGCTTCATCTTGTTCGAGCCCACGGAATGCGGTTCTCCGTTCATCGATCTCCACCACCCGAGACGCGATGCGATGCGCGACACGAGGGTCCGCGGTCGCGCAGGGCCACGGAATGCTGAAGAGGTGGCGACCCGCGTTGTCGTCCGGTTCGGGTGACATGAGTTCGCAAGGTCTCGGATAGGTTACGGAATGGCATACGTTCGTGTCCACCTCCGACGCAGCCTCGTGGCACAGACGACATCGGCGCGCATTTCCGGCGGTGACAGGGCGCCGAGATGTCACAAAGGGTGGGTTCGAATGGCGATTCGAACCCACCCTGGGTGGTCGTGCGCGATCCTGCGAAGCTACCCCGTACATCCCCGGACGAGTCCCGGAGATGTGTGTGCCACGCGGCTGGATCAGTAGCGGCGTGCGCCGTCGAAAGGCATCGACGCGATGGGCGCCAACTTGACCGGCTGGCTCTCGGTCGAGGCGTGGATCACGTTGCCGTTGCCGGCGTAGATACCGGAGTGCGACCCACCGTAGAAGGACACGACGTCGCCGGGACGAAGATCGGACTGCGCGACGGGAGTCCCGGCCGCGGCCTGGTCGTAGCTGGTGCGCGGCAGGTTGAGTCCGGCCTGCTTGAACGCCCACTGCACGAGACCGGAGCAGTCGAACGAATTGGGACCGGCGGCGCCGTAGACGTACGGAGCACCGATTTTGCTCTGAGCTGCCTGAACAGCTTTGTCGCCGGTGGAGGACGCGGGCGGCGCGGGCAGCGCGGGCGCTCCGGGGACCTGCGGGATGACGACGCCCGGGATCTCGAAGGTTCCGATTCCGGGGATGGTGATGGGGTCCGCAGCGGCCGGGGCTGCGGTAGCGGTGAGCGCACCTACTGCAAGAGCGCTGGCGACGATTGCCCGCCGCACATTCCGCTTGGAAACTTGTGACGCCACGAAAGGGGTACTCCGTTTCTTCCATTCGTCCGCCGACCGAGTTAGCTGACGGGTTCGGGCTGGGAAGATCAGCCCTACCCACCGGTCCGACGAACGTCCCGGCAGGATTCACCCCAGTAGAAACTTGGGTTCCCGGTACGGCCCTCTCACGAGAAGCCGATTAGGCGGTGACTAGCGATGCTGTCCCGGTGTGGGGCGGCAAGACTCCGCTAGGTCTCAGGAAGGTTACGAAATGGAGTACCCGGATGTCGACCGGGACACGCGAAGATTGCCCATCGGGCGCAGGGATACCCGCTGCGGTCGCCTGTACCGGGTTCCGATAACAGCGAGATAACAGTCGGTTGGTTTCCGATCTCTTTTCGATAGCGGCTGTGGCGATTTCGCCCCGACCCTTTCGCGACGAGCCTTCGCCGCCCCCGCATCCTTGCAGTTCACATACCCTTCATCGATACGAGACCCGCAACGCGTCGCCGAGGCCGAACACCTGTCGTCGTCCGCCCGAGGCACACTCACTGCGCGACAATCGCTGCCCGCTACCGCACTCCGGGACGAGCCGGGAAAAGGCAGTGTGATCCTCGTCTCCCCACCCCCGAAGTGTTCGTCGGAAGTGGCTTGTCGGTACCCGCCCATACGCTCCGGGCCGTGAGAGTTTCCGGCGTACCCGAGTTACCGAAATTCGTGCAACCGAAGTTCGAGCAACTGAGGTTCGACGAGCTCGACACCCCGCTGCGAGATACCACCTTCGTGATCGTCGATCTCGAAACGACCGGTGGACGGCCCGGGGAGGACGCGATTACCGAGATCGGCGCCGTGAAGGTGCGTGGGGGCGAAGTACTCGGCGAGATGGCCACCCTCGTGGATCCGGGTCGCTCCATCCCGCCGCACATCGTGGAGATCACCGGAATCACCACGGCGATGGTCGTGGACGCCCCGCGTATCGAGCGGGTACTGCCCGCCTTTCTGGAATTCGCACGAGGCTCGGTGCTGGTTGCGCACAACGCTCCCTTCGACACCGGTTTCCTCAAGGCCGCCGCCGCGGCCACCGACACCCCCTGGCCCAAGTTCACGGTGCTGTGCACGGTCAAGCTGGCGCGCCGCGTCCTCACCCGCGACGAAGCGCCCTCGGTGAAGCTGTCCTCCCTTGCCCGGCTCTTCGACGTCAGCACACAGCCCACTCACCGCGCACTCGACGACGCCCGCGCCACCGTCGACGTCCTGCACGCTCTGATCGATCGGGTCGGCAACCAGGGAGTGCACAGTCTCACCGAACTCGTCGATTACCTTCCCGACGTCTCCTCCCACCAGCGAGCCAAGCGCACCCTGGCCAGTCACTTACCGCATGCCCCGGGGGTGTACCTGTTCCGTGGCCCCTCGGACGAGGTGCTCTACGTCGGAACGGCGACAGATCTGCGGCGCCGGGTACGCAATTACTTCACCGGGTCCGAGACGCGCGGACGGATGAAGGAGATGGTGGCGCTCACCACGCGGATCGATCATGTGGAGTGCTCGCACGCGCTCGAGGCCGGTGTCCGCGAACTGCGCCTACTCGCCGCACACACGCCGCCGTACAACCGGCGATCGAAGTATCCGAAGCGCGGATGGTGGATCACACTCACAGTCGAGGCCTTTCCCCGACTGTCCGTCGTACGCACTCCCGCTCCGGATTCACTCGGCCCGTTCCGGTCCCGCTCCACAGCGGTCGAGGTCGCAGAGACGCTCGCCGAGTACTGCGTCTTGCGCACCTGCACCACCCGGATACCGAAAGGGCGCGAGCATGGACCGCAATGTCCGCCGCGCGAACTCGCCCGGTGCCCGGCGGCCGTGCAGGGTCTGAAAACCGAGGACGACTACAGCCCAGGCCCCCGACTCTTCCGTCATCTGCTGCGAGGCGTCGACGACACGCCGCTGCGGCGGATGCGCACACGGCTGGACGCGCTCGCGGCGGGCGAGCTGTTCGAGAACGCCGCCCGGCTGCGCGACCGCACTGCAGACGTGGCCCTCGCACTGCGCAGGATGCAACGGCTGGCTGCCCTCACCGCGCTCGAGGAAATCGTGGCGGCCCGCCCGGCCGCCACCGGAGGCTGGGAGTTCGCCGTGATCCGGCACGGCCGGCTCGCATCCTCCGGGCGTGCGCGGCGCGGAATACACCCGATGCCGGTGGTCGAGGCTCTGGTGCTCGCTGCCGAGACCGTCGTTCCGGATGATGCACCGCTCCGCGGGGCCTCGCCCGAGGAAGCCGGTCTGCTGGCCCGCTGGCTCGATTGCGAGGGCACCCGCATAGTCAGCGCCTCCGCGGGATACTGCGAACCCGCCCGGGGGGCCGGATCGTGGGCGGAGTGGTGCGAGCGGGCCCGCGCCGG
This sequence comes from Rhodococcus sp. USK13, assembly GCF_018343855.1. Lineage (NCBI taxonomy): Bacteria > Bacillati > Actinomycetota > Actinomycetes > Mycobacteriales > Nocardiaceae > Rhodococcus > Rhodococcus sp. USK13. The sequence goes on from NZ_CP069242.1 coordinate 4,963,178, forward strand.
CAGTGAACCGACACCCGAACCGGAGTCCCGAGCGCCTCTGCCCGACGCTGTTCACCACCACATAGGGTGGCACTCATGATCAACGCCATCGTCCTGATCCACGCCGAAGCCCGCCGCATCCCGGAAACAGCGCAAGCCGTCGCCGATATCGACGGCGTCGACAAGGTCTACTCCTGCGCCGGCGACATCGACCTGATCGCAATCGTGCGGGTCCGGGACCACGCGAAGATCGCCGAAGTGGTCACCGAGGGGATCAACAAGGTCGACGGAGTGTCCAGGACGGCAACACACATCGCGTTCCAGTCCTATTCGAGCGCCGATGTCGAGGCCGGATTTTCCATCGGCGAATGACCGGCGCCGGGCGGCGCGCTACTTGGTCGCCGTCATCGCCGAGGTGACTGCGGCCCACTTCGCCAGAAGTGCCGCCGCCGCCCCACTGTCGATTGCCTGAGCTGCCGTCGTAATACCCTCGGCCAAGATTTCTTCGAGCGGGCGGTCGCCGAGACCACGGAAGGCCGCGATGGCGCCGGCAGCGTTGAGCAGCACCGCGTCACGCACCGGCCCGGCCTCGCCGTCGAGGAGGCGCCGTGCCACCAGCGCGTTCGCTTCGGCGTCCCCGCCCCGCAGCTCGTCCAGCGACACCCGGGCGATACCGAGATCGCGAGGATCGAGCTGACGCACCGTCACCGATCCCTCGGACACGAGATGCACGGTCGACGTGCTCGACGTCGTCAGCTCGTCGAGGCCGTCATCCCCCCGCACCACGAGTGCGGAGTTACCGCGCTGCGCCAGCACCCCGGCGACAACCGGGATCAGATCGCGGAACGCGCAGCCGATGAGTCCCGCGCGCGGCCGCGCCGGATTGGTGAGAGGCCCCAGCACATTGAACACCGTCGGAATGCCGATTTCCTTACGCGGGGCCGCCGCGAACCGGAGGGCGGGATGGAAGACCGGCGCGAAGCAGAAACCGATACCGGCCTCGCGCAAGGAGCGTGCTACCTCGTCGGGCCCCAAGTTGATCCGGACACCGAGTGCTTCGAGTACGTCGGCGCCGCCACTTTTCGAGGAGGCGGCCCGGTTTCCATGCTTCACCACCCGAATGCCGCTGGCGGCCACCACGATCGACGCCATCGTGGAGATGTTGACGGTGTTGGACCGGTCGCCACCGGTACCCACGATGTCCACGACATCGGCATCGACCGGCACCTTGCGCGCATGGCCCAGCATCGAGTCGGCCAGTCCGCGCAGTTCTTCCGGAACGACACCCTTCATCTTGAGGCCGACACCGAACGCAGCGATCTGGGCGGACGTGGCATTGTCGGACATGATTTCATCCATCGCCCACGTCGCGTCTTCCACCGACAGATCGCGTCCCTCGGTGAGCGCCCCGAGAACCGACGGCCACGTGCGGACCGGCGGGGTCGTGTCGTTCGTCCCCTGGGCGTCCGGGCCCTGCACGGTCGGGCTCTGCATCGTCGTGTCCCCTCGAAACTCGTAGCGATGTGTACTCGTGTGATCCGCTCTCCGCAGCCTAGTTGCCTTGTGTATCCGTCTCGCGCACCGGTTGCATTGCGTCCCACCCCGCGACGTCCCCACCGAGACGCTGCGCCAGCCCGGCCATTCTCGACCGCTCCTGGGAACAGTGCAGCGCGTCCAGCACCTGGACCCGTTGCAACACCAACTCCACGGTCCCCTCGGCGGCCCCGGAGGCGTCGGCAACCGCGACGCCGGTGCGCCGTGGCCGGTATCCGTCCTGCGCCGCAATGGACTCCGCGTCGCCGAGGGTGGTCGCCGGCAGTCGCAGATGGTGACGCAGCACGGCCTCCTCGTCGGCCCGCCACACCGGAGTCTCCGAGGCCGCGCGTTCGAGAGTGGTGGAGCACGCCTCCACGTCGTCGAAGCAGGAGGCGACCACGACGAGATCCTCCCGGTCCGGGTCCAGTGGGGGCGCTGACCTGCCACCGCCGAACAGTCTCCGCAACCACCCCGTACTGTTGTCACGAGTTCGCATTCCTCCACCCTTTCATGCCCGCCACCAGCGCGTCAGCAGGCAGAATCGGACAACCGGGACGCCTCGGCGCGCCGAGGGTGGACCCGGGTAGTCGTCTCTTACGACGAAGCGTCATACTTCTGTCTGTGACGAGCGCAGTAGGGACTTCAGGATCAGCAATCACCCAACGCGTGCACTCGCTGAACCGACCAAACATGGTCAGCGTTGGCACCATCGTGTGGTTGTCAAGTGAGCTCATGTTCTTCGCAGGGCTCTTCGCCATGTATTTCGTGGCCAGAGCACAGGCGAATGGAAACTGGCCGCCGGAGCCGACCGAGCTGAACCTCTTCCTCGCCGTGCCGGTGACGCTCGTGCTGATCGCCTCGTCGTTCACGTGCCAGATGGGCGTGTTCGCGGCCGAGCGCGGTGACGTCTTCGGTCTGCGTCGCTGGTACCTCCTCACCCTCGCCATGGGCACGTTCTTCGTGCTCGGCCAGGGATACGAGTACGTGCACCTCGTCGAGCACGGCACGTCCATCTCGAGCAGCGTGTACGGCTCGGTGTTCTACATGACCACGGGATTCCACGGTCTCCACGTCATCGGCGGTCTCATCGCGTTCGTCTTCCTGATCGCCCGCACCAAGGTCAGCAAGTTCACGCCCGCCCAGGCCACCGCCGCGATCGTCGTCTCGTACTACTGGCACTTCGTCGACATCGTGTGGATCGCCCTGTTTGCCACGATCTATTTCATCCGTTGATCAGCTGAACGCCCAGGCAGCCCCCTGACGTCCAGTCCGTCCCGACATACCAAAGGGATACAGATGAGTTCATCCCCCCCGCCCGCATCCGATACCACGGCGTCTGCCGAGAAGACGCGTCGCCAGCGCAAGCTACGCCGTCGCGTCACGGGCGCCCTGGTCCTGATGATGGGACTGGTCAGCGCCGGTTTCCTCGCGTCCGCGTTGACGCCTACCCCGCAGGTGGCCACCGCGACCGACGATCAGGCAGCACTGATCCGCGAAGGCAAGCAGTTGTACGACACGTCGTGCATCACCTGCCACGGTGCAAACCTGCAGGGTGTGCAGGACCGCGGGCCCAGCCTGATCGGTGTCGGTGAGGCCGCCGTCTACTTCCAGGTGTCGTCGGGACGCATGCCCGCGTCGCGTAACGAGGCGCAGGTCGAGCGCAAGCCGCTCAAGTTCGACGCCGAGCAGACGGACGCCATCGGCGCCTACATCCAGGCCAACGGCGGCGGCCCCACGGTCGTGCGCGACGAGAATGGCGAAATCGCCCAGTCCTCGCTGCGCGGCGGCGACATCGGACGAGGCAGCGAACTCTTCCGCCTCAATTGCGCGTCCTGCCACAACTTCACCGGTCGCGGCGGAGCACTGTCCTCCGGTAAGTACGCGCCCGTCCTCGACCCTGCCAACGAGCAGCAGATCTACACCGCGATGGTCACAGGACCGCAGAACATGCCCAAGTTCTCGGACCGTCAGCTGACCCTCGAGGAGAAGAAGGACATCATCGCCTACATCAAGTCGTCGGGCGAGACGAAGCAGCCCGGTGGATACGGACTCGGCGGCATCGGTCCGGCATCCGAGGGCTTGGCCATGTGGGTCGTCGGAATCATCGCTGTCGTCGGTGCAGCACTGTGGATCGGAGCAAGGTCATGAGCGACGCTGGCCAACCGGGCGGCGCTACGCCAAAGAAGTACACGGACGCGGAACTCGAGAACCTGAGCCGCGACGAGCTGGTCGAACTCGGTACCAACCTCGACGGGGTCGATGTCGCGTTCCGCCGCAACCGCTGGGCGGTCGAAGGAACCAAGGCCGAGAAGCGCGCCGAACGCTCCGTGGCGTTCTGGTTCGCCCTCGCCGGCGTCTCGGCCGTGGCGTTCATCGCGATCTACCTGTTCTGGCCGTGGGAGTACGCCGGCGCCGGTGAAGAGAACTACTCCGCGTACAGCCTGTACACCCCCCTGATCGGCCTCACCATGGGTCTGGCCATCCTCGGCCTCGGTGTCGGCGCCGTCCAGTTCACCAAGAAGTTCATCCCGGAAGAGCTGTCCGTCCAGGACCGCCACGACGGCGGATCGTCCGAGACTGACCGCCGGACCATCGTCGCGGAACTCGGAGACTCCTTCGACACCTCGACGCTCGGCCGCCGCAAGCTCATCAAGCGCAGCCTCCTCTTCGGTGGTGGCGCACTCGGAATCATGTCGGTGATGCCGCTCGGTGGCCTGGTCAAGAACCCATGGGCACAGCGTGACGATTCGCCGCTCTGGGTGTCCGGCTGGACGCCCCGCTACGCCGGCGAGACCATCTACCTGCGCCGAGACACCGGTCGTCCCGAGGACGTCGTCCTCGTCCGTCCGGAAGACCTCGACGCCGGTGCCATGGAAACCGTTTTCCCCTTCCGCGAATCCGACCGCGGAGACCACGACGCCCTTCTCGAGGGCCTGCGCGGCATCCGCAACGCGACGATGCTCATCCGTCTGCGCACGGAAGACACCGAAAGGGTCACCAAGCGCAAGGGCCAGGAGAGCTTCAACTACGGCGACTACTTCGCCTTTTCGAAGATCTGCACCCACCTCGGCTGCCCCACGTCGCTGTACGAACAGCAGACCAACCGAATTCTCTGCCCGTGCCACCAGTCGCAGTTCGACGCGCTGACCTACGGAAAGCCGATTTTCGGTCCCGCTGCTCGTGCACTTCCGCAGTTGCCTATTACAGTGAACGAAGAGGGTTTCCTGGTCGCCACTGGTGACTACATCGAAGCTCTCGGCCCGGCATTTTGGGAGCGTCGACCGTGACCAACAACAAACCGTCCAGACTGAACGCCATGGCCGCCGGCCAGGCGGAGGCAATGGACTCTCGTTACCACCTCGCAGCCGGCATGCGGCGGCAGATCAACAAGGTCTTCCCCACCCACTGGTCGTTCCTGCTCGGTGAGATCGCGCTGTACAGCTTCGTCATTCTGCTGATCTCGGGTGTCTACCTCACCTTGTTCTTCGACCCGTCGATGGCCCACGTGGTCTACAACGGCGCGTACGAGCCTCTGCGCGGCGTCACCATGTCGCGCGCATACGAGACCACGCTGAACATCTCCTTCGAGGTGCGCGGCGGATTGTTCGTCCGGCAGATCCACCACTGGGCGGCATTGATGTTCGCGGCGTCCATCGTGGTGCACCTGATGCGCATCTTCTTCACCGGCGCCTTCCGGCGTCCGCGTGAAGCGAACTGGGTCATCGGTTGCCTTCTCTTGATCCTGGCCATGTTCGAGGGCTTCTTCGGTTACACCATTCCCGACGACCTCCTGTCGGGTACGGGCCTGCGTGCCGCGTTCTCCGGTATCACCTTGAGCATCCCGATCGCCGGTACCTGGCTGCACTGGCTGATCTTCGGCGGCGACTTCCCCGGCGACTTGATCATCCCCCGGCTCTACGTGGCGCACGTCCTGCTGTTCCCCGGCATCATCCTCGCGCTGATCGCCGGTCACCTCGCGCTCGTCTGGTACCAGAAGCACACGCAGTTCCCCGGCCCCGGCCGCACGGAGCAGAACGTCGTCGGCGTCCGGATCCTCCCCGTCTTCGCCGTCAAGTCGGGTGCGTTCTTCGCCATCACCTTCGGTGTTCTCGCGGTCATGGGCGGCGTGCTGCAGATCAACCCGGTGTGGACCATCGGCCCGTACAACCCGGCACAGGTGTCCGCCGGGTCGCAGCCCGACATCTACATGATGTGGACGGACGGCCTGGCCCGTCTGTGGCCCGCGTGGGAGATCTACCTGTTCGACCGGTACACCATCCCGGCCGTGTTCGCGGTGGCGCTGATCATGGGACTGGTCTTCACCGTCCTCATCGCCTACCCGTGGATCGAGAAGCGTCTGACCAAGGACGATGCTCACCACAACCTGCTGCAGCGTCCGCGGGACGTTCCGGTCCGCACGGCGATCGGCGCGATGGCACTGACGTTCTATGCCGTTCTGACGATCTCCTGCATCAACGACATCATCGCGTACCACCTGAGCATTTCGTTGAACGCGATGACCTGGATCGGCCGTATCGGCATGGTGTTGTTGCCGCCCCTCGCGTTCTTCGTGGCGTACCGGTTCTGCCTGGGTCTGCAGCGCAGCGACCGTGAGGTTCTCGAGCACGGCATCGAGACCGGCATCATCAAGCGGATGCCCAATGGTCAGTACATCGAGATCCACCAGCCGCTCGGCCCGGTCGACGGCCATGGCCACCCGATTCCGCTCGAGTACCAGGGTGCGGCCATCCCGAAGAAGATGAACAAGCTCGGCTCCGCAGGCAAGCCCGGCTCCGGCAGCCTTGTCACCGCTGACCCGATCGAAGAGAGCGAAGCTCTCGAGGCCGCTCTGCATCATGGTGAGCGCGAACAGCTCACCATGCTGACCGAGCTGCAGAATCGGGTGCACGGAAACGGAAGCTCAGGCAACGGCAGCTCCGGCAACGGCGAGGCCCACTGAGGCTGACCCAGCACTGATCAGGGCCCCGAACCACTTGTGGTTCGGGGCCCTGCCTCTATGGGACGAGCTGCATCTCCTCCCTCCTCTCGCGGCTGCCCACGGAACACCACTGTCACCGCGCCGAGGCTCAACAGCAGGCCTGTGGCGGTGAGGATTCCGAAGGGTTCACCGAAGGTCACGGCCCCCCACACCGCGGTCACGGGTGCCATCAGGAACATCAGCGTATTGACCCGGGTGACACCATTGCGTCGCAGCACCAGCCAGTACAGGCCGTAGCCGCCGAAGGTGGACAGAACCACCAACCAGGTCACGGCAAGCCAGAATGTGGCGTCAGCCGGTGGAGTCACATCTCCGCCCGCTGCGGCCATCGCGGTGAACAACACCGCGCTGGTGACACAGTGGATCGTCAGCGACACCGTGGGATCGGTGTCCCGAGGTGAGCGGCGCTCCAAGAACGTCGCGGCTACCAGTGAGAGCATCCCTGCGAACGGCACCAGATACGCCCACCACACCACTCCCCCGGACGAGGCGGCATCGCCGACGGTGACCGTCACGACGCCGACCACACCGAGCGCCAGACCCCACCATTGACGCGGCCCGACATACTCCCTCAGCAGCGGTCCGGCAAGTACAGCGACGACGAGTGGCTGAGTACCGTCGATCAGCGCCGTGGTCCCACTGGAGACCCCCAGGCCGATTGCCTGGTAGACGGTGAGGAGGTAGCCCGCTTGCGACAGGGCGCCGATGACGATCTCGCGCCGCACCGTGTGCATTCGGATGCCACTCCAGAGGTGGAGTCCGGAAAGCACTGCCCAGAGGACAAGCACCGCGGCGAGGGGCAGGAACCGCCACATGAGCAGGGTGATGGGATCGGCGGTGCCGGCACCGAGTTTCGCTCCGATGAAGCCGGAACTCCAGCACACGACGAAGGCCGCAGCGAGAAGTACATTCACGAAGATTCTCCCCGGGTATACAGATCTGTCTAGCAACCCATGCTATACCGATCTGTATACTTTTGTCATGAGCACAGTGCCGGAACTGAGACGTGTCACGCTGACCCCGGGGGCCCGACGTGCCCTGGCCGCAGCCGACCGCTTGTTCTACGAACGCGGAATCACCGCTGTGGGGGTCGATCTCATCGCCGCGGAGGCGGGCGTCACGAAGAAGACACTGTACGACCGGTTCGGGTCCAAGGAACAGCTCGTGGTCGAGTACCTCGCCGACCGCGACGAGCGCTGGCGACTGTTCCTTGCCGGCTATCTCGACGCAGCGGGCAGCTCACCGGACGGACGCCTGAAGGCTATCTTCGACGCATCCCGCGACTGGGCCGGTCAGCACAGCACAAGGGGCTGCAGCATGGTGAACGCACACGCCGAGATCAGCGACCCAGCCCATCCGGGGTACCGCGTCATCGTGGAGCAGAAGCGGTGGATGCTCGCACTGTTCACGCAGGTATGCACCGACGCGGGAGTGGTAGACGCCGACGAACTTGCCTGCACCTTCATGCTGCTCCACGAGGGGGCTCTGGTGGCACATGGTCTTCACGTGTTCGAGGACGCGCTCACCCTCGCGTCGGCTCGGTCACAGGCACTGCTGCGCGCGGCCGCCGCGGCCTCGCGTTAGTGATGCGACAACAACGGCGGGGCGCCGAAATCCCCTAGGATTCCGACGCCCCGCCGTGGGGTGTTGGCTCAGTGCTTTTCGGGTCCGACGTGGTACTCGAAGACCAGGCCTGCCGCTGCCGCCAACACGGCAACAACTGCAACAACGATCATCCAGGGCTGGAAGAACGCCAGCGCGAGGCCGGCGAGGGCCGCTGCACCGGCCAGCAGAATGGGCCAGTAGCTTCCGGGGCTGAAGAACCCGAGGTCGCCGGCGCCGTCGGCGATTTCTGCGTCCTCGTAGTCCTCGGGCCGGGTATCGAGACGGCGGGCGACGAACCGGAAGTAGGTACCGATGATCAATGTCAGGCCCGCCGACAGGCAGATGCCGGTCAGACCCGCCCACTCGATGCCGGTCCGGGAGACGGCGGTGAACACGCCGTAGACGATCGCGACGAGAATGAAGAATACCGTCAGGATCTCGAAGAGCTTGGCTTCGATCTTCATATCAGCACTTGTCCTTGGTCAATGAGGTATCAGCAGCGGGGTCAGTTACCTTCGACACCGCTCGCCTGCTGGTAGCCGCGATCGGTGGTGAACGGTGAGGTGGAGGTCGCCACAGGCGACTCGCCGATAGCCTCGAGAGCCTCCGCCGTGGTCAGCGCACGGCCACCCTCGTCGGCAGGCTTACGCAGATCGATGTACTGCGCGAACTTGTCCGGGCTCACGGCGCGAACCTCGAAGTTCATCATCGCGTGGAACGTTCCGCACATCTCGGCGCAGCGTCCCACGAAGGCGCCTTCCTTCTCGATCTCACTGATCTGGAAGACGTTGTCGGACTGGTTCTCCTTGGGGTTCGGGTTCACGTCCCGCTTGAAGAGGAACTCCGGCACCCAGAAGGAGTGGATGACGTCAGAGGAAGCGAGCTCGAACTGGATCCGCTTACCGGTCGGCAAGACGAGGATCGGGATCTCCTGGCTGGATCCGATGGTCTCGATCTTGTCGTAGTGCAGGTAGGACAGGTCCTGCGGGGACTTGCCGTGGATTGCACCGGGCTGAGCATGACCGCCCTCGCCCCCGTGCTCGGTTCCGGACGCCGCGCCTGCCTCGACGGCCGCTTGGGCCTCCTGGTCGATGCCGTCGTACTTGGCCTGGCCGTCACCGAGATCGATGGAGCGGTAACCGAACTTCCAGTTCCACTGGTAGGCGGTGACGTCGACCACGACGTTGGGGTTGTCCTCCTTGTCGAGGACGTGGTTCTGCACGACCACCGTGAAGTAGAACAGAACGGCGATGATGACGAACGGGACGGCGGTGTACGCCAACTCGAGCGGCACGTTGTACGCAGTCTGGCGAGGGAACTCGGGAGAGTCCTTCTTCTTACGATGGAAGATCACCGCCCAGAATGTGAGGCCCCACACCAGGATGCCCATGACGAGGGCGGCGATGACCGACCAGGTCCAGAGCTCACGCATGCGTTCTGCCTGCGGGGTTACGCCCGAAGGCCACCCGAAACGAAGCACTTCGTTGTCGATTGAACAACCCGACAGCAGCAAGGCAGCAACGCCCAAAGATGCTGCCAACCCTGCCCGCCGAAGGATCCGACCTTGCGCCACGTTCACGCCTTCCTGATCGCCGCAAATTCCACTAGGGCACACCCGATGGGAAGGCCCAATTACTACGCAGCGTAGACCAAAGCGGATGGCTGTCCCTCCTCGGGTCGGGCGGTCGTGTCGCCACCGCTGCCGGGGCGGTGTCCTCGACGGCCGGAACCGGCCGCCGCGGAAATCTGCGGCATACTTTCCGGCAGAGTTCCCTGACCTCTCCACACCCGTGTGGAGCATCCCAGATTCTGAATTGAGGTACCGGACGCTGTGTGCGGACTGCTCGGGCTACTGACCTCTGGAGAAACCAGCGACTACGCCGTCTCACAGGTCGACGAGGCGATGCACTGCCTGCGGCATCGCGGGCCGGACGAGCACGGGACGTGGCACGACGATCACCTCGTGTTCGGCTTCAATCGACTGTCGATCATCGACATCGAACACTCCCACCAGCCGTTGCGGTGGGGTCCTGCCGAGAACCCGCAGCGGTACGCCCTCACCTTCAACGGTGAGATCTACAACTACCTCGAGGTTCGCGCGGAACTGGCCGAGCAGTTCGGGGCGCAGTTCGTGACCGAAGGCGACAGTGAGGCCATCGTCGCGGCGTTCCATTACTGGGGCGAGGACGCTGTGCGGCGCCTGCGCGGCATGTTCGCGTTCGCGATCTGGGACACCGAGACGCGGGAGCTGTTCATTGCCCGCGACCCCTTCGGCATCAAGCCTCTGTTTCTGGCGACGGGGACGGGCGGCACCGCGTTCGGCAGCGAGAAGAAGAGCCTACTCGAGCTGGCCGACCTCATCGGTATCGGTACGGACCTCGATCCGCGGGCCGTGGAGCACTACACCGTGTTGCAGTACGTGCCGGAACCGGAGACGTTGCACAAGGACATCCGCCGACTCGAATCAGGCTGCTTCGCCCGGGTGCGTCCGGCCGAGGCACCGGTGATCACCCGGTATTTCGCCCCTACCTTCCCGGTGCAGCCCTTCACCGCGGGAACTGAGAAGGCCCGGTATGCGGAGATCGCGGCGGCTCTGGAGGATTCTGTCGCCAAGCACATGCGGGCCGATGTCACGGTTGGTTCCTTCCTTTCGGGCGGCATCGATTCGACGGCCATTGCGGCGCTCGCGATGCGCCACAATCCGAACCTGATCACCTTCACCACCGGCTTCGAGCGGGAGGGCTATTCCGAGGTCGACGTCGCGGCCGAGTCGGCAGAGGCCATCGGGGCACGGCACGTCGTCAAGGTGGTCAGCCCCGCAGAATTCGCGGCGGCAATCCCGGAGATCGTGTGGTACCTGGATGATCCCGTCGCCGATCCGGCCCTCGTTCCGCTGTGGTTCGTGGCGAAGGAAGCCCGCAAGCACGTCAAGGTGGTGCTGTCGGGCGAGGGCGCCGACGAATTGTTCGGCGGCTACACCATCTACCGCGAGCCGCTGTCACTGAAGCCGTTCGAGTATCTACCGAAGGGTCTGCGGCGGGCCGCGGGACGCTTGTCGGAACGGATCCCCGACGGGACACGCGGAAAGAGCCTGCTCAATCGCGGCTCCCTCACCCTCGAGGAGCGGTACTACGGCAACGCCCGCAGCTTCAACGATGCCCAGCTGCGTACGGTGCTGCGCGATTTCCGTCCCGAATGGACGCATCGGGACGTCACGGACCCGATCTACGCCCAGTCGCAGGGATGGGACCCCGTGGCCCGCATGCAGCACCTCGACCTGTTCACCTGGCTGCGCGGTGACATCCTGGTCAAGGCAGACAAGATGACCATGGCCAACTCCCTCGAACTGCGGGTGCCGTTCCTCGACCCGGAAGTGTTCGAGGTGGCCTCCCGGGTGCCGTTGGAACAGAAAATCACCAAGAACACCACGAAGTACGCGCTACGGCAGGCTCTCGAAGGCATCGTGCCCGGCCACGTGCTGCACCGGGCCAAGCTCGGGTTTCCCGTGCCGCTTCGGCACTGGTTACGCGGCACGGAACTCTTCGACTGGGCGCACGAGCAGATCGCTGCGTCCGGCACCGACCATCTGCTCGACAAGGCCGCCGTCGCGAAGATGCTCGACGATCACCGGGACGGCGTCTCAGATCACAGCCGTCGCCTGTGGACCGTCCTGACCTTCATGGTCTGGCACGGCATCTTCGTGGAGAACCGGATCACGCCGAAGATTGCGGAGCCTGCGTACCCAGTGTCCCTCTAGGCGCTCCGCGCCCGTGAGTGGTTGAGGAGTCCCTGGACTCGTCAACCACTCACGAGCGGCAGAGCCGGCTCTTACGGGAGAAACGCCGCAATCTCGTCGGCCGCGGTGGAGCCGTACGCATCGGCCAGTCGTTTGACGGCCTCGTCGCGGTCGAAGGTCCACTCCTGGGTTCCCATTGTCTCCAGGACGAGCACGGCGACGAGCGATCCCAGCTGGGCGGAGCGCTCGAAACTCAGGCCGGCGCTGTGCGCGAGGAGGAATCCTGCCCGGAATCCGTCGCCGACACCGGTGGGGTCGACTTTGCCCTTCTCCGGTACGACGGTGACCCGGGTATGGGTGCCGTCCGACTCGACGATGTCGACGCCCTTCGAACCCAGCGTGGTGACCCGGACGCCGACCTGCGCACGAATCTGCTCCTCGGACAGCCCGGTCTTCTGCTGGAGCAATCCCCATTCGTACTCGTTGGTGAACAGGTACTTGGCGCCTCGGATCAGCGCCGTTGCCTCGTCACCGTTGAGCCGGGCCAGCTGCTGCGAGGGGTCGGCCGCGAACGGAATGTTCTTCTGCCTGCATTCGTCCGTGTGGCGGATCATCGCCTCGGGGTCGTTGGCGCCGATCAGCACCAAGTCGACACTTCCACTAGTTCCGGTGACCTGTTCCAGCTCGATCTCGCGAGCCTCGCTCATTGCGCCGGGGTAGAACGACGCGATCTGCGCCATGTCCTCGTCCGTGGTGCAGACGAACCGCGCGGTGTGCGCCGTCGTGGAGATCCGAACGGCGGTGCAGTCGACGCCGTTGCTCTCGAGCCACTCACGGTAATCGGCGAAGTCGGCCCCCACGGCGCCGACGAGGAGCGGCGAGCCGCCCAGGACACCCATGGCGTACGCGATGTTGCCGCCCACTCCCCCACGCCGGACCACAAGGTCATCGACCAGGAAACTCAACGAGATATGGCTGAGCTGATCGGCGAGCAGTTGCTCGGCGAACCGGCCGGGGAACCGCATCAGGTGGTCGGTGGCGATGGAACCGGTTACCGCAATTGTCACGGGCGGATGCCTTTCGGTGAGGGGCGGGATTTCTCACCGTACCCGCAGTACCACCCATGATCGGGTGGGAGCACGGCGAGGTGGACAGTGGTGTCCGGACACCAAAAAGTCTGACACGGAACCTGAGCTCCGCATCAGACTTTTCGATTCAGTTGTCGGCCGGCCCGGGACTCAGTTGAAGGAGTCGCCGCAGGCGCAGGACCCGGTGGCGTTGGGGTTGTCGATGGTGAACCCCTGCTTCTCGATGGTGTCGACGAAATCGATCGACGCACCTTCGACGTACGGCGCGCTCATCCGGTCGACAGCGAGGGCTACGCCGCCGAAGTCGACGATGAGGTCGCCGTCGAGGTTGCGATCGTCGAAGAAAAGCTGGTAACGCAGTCCTGCGCAGCCGCCGGGTTGCACGGCGATACGCAGTGCGAGGTCGTCACGACCCTCCTGATCGAGCAGCGCCTTTGCCTTGGAGGACGCAGCCTCGGTCATCTTGACGCCGTGGGTGGCGGTCTCGTTCTGCACAGTCATGGGCTCTCCCTGTAGTTCGTAACAAACCCGTGAACGCTTCAACGGTACTCCGCGCCCGACTTATTCCCGGGTTTCATTGCCTCTGCGGGGCGACCGCACAGCAATCACCGTCCATGGTATCCGACGTCGCGATATCCGGTTACTACCGAAGGGGTTCCCATTAACCAACGCCGTGCCCCCACGGCCGTCGTCAGAGAGAATTGATCCCCTGTAGGACGAGTGCTGCCGCGGCAGGAATCAGCATTCCGAGACCGATAGATGCGAATGTGGCACCGATGGCTCGGTGGGTGCGACTGCTAAACATGGTCATCCCGACGAAGCCAATCATGGCCGCGAGGAAGAAGAGGTAAATCGGGGGCAGAACCAGCAGGCCCAGAATGCCGGCGCCAAGGGCGATCGCAAACCAGGACCACCGCAGATCCTCGACCTCGAGCTTCGCTACCGTCCACATCGTCAGCACCTCGCTTGTACCCGAAGTTTACCGAGATCGGGCCGTCCAGCGGAGGCAGGAAACACGACCGGACGTGCGGTTATTTTCGGGTGTTCGGCTTTCTGGCGAGCATGAAGGTGACCGCGCCGCCGACGACCACCACACCGATCACCAGCAGGATCCAGACGGGGAATCCACCGGACTCCTCCGCTGGCTGCGCTTGGGAGGGGTTCGCAGCCGTGGTCGCCGAAAGCGCTGTACCGGCGGTGGGAGTAGCCGCGACCCCCGCCCGGGTGAGGTCGAAGGCGTTTGTGCCGGCGATCGGATGACCGTCGGAGGAGACGACCCGGAGGGCGACGGTGTACTGTCCGGGACCGCGAATCCGGCGCCGCGAATCGAACCGGCCAATTCGTGGATCGGGTTGTGCTGCATTGCATGCCCGCTCACAGCTCCGACGAGGTGGTAGGCGATGCGGTTACGCGGTGGCCGGAAGTCGGCAATCAACAGCCGCCCGCCGGGCCTGAGTACCCGGAACGCCTCTGCAAGCGCGTTCGCGCGCAGTTCGGGTGGAATGTGATGAATGGCCAGGCTGGAGATCACGAGGTCGAAGGACACGTCCGGCTGGGGAAGGTCTTCGGCACCGGCGATGACGAAGGTGCAGTTCGCCAGGGCTCGCCGGGTGGCGTACTCGATCATCGGCGGTGACGGATCAATGCCCACCACGCGCCCACCCGGACGCACCACGCGGGCAGCACGGCGGGAGAAAATGCCGGTTCCGCAACCGATGTCGAGCACCTCATCACCCGGCTCCGCACCGGATAGTGCGCAGGCCGTCGAAGACCCGGCGACGGACACCGCCGAATCCCACTACGGAGAACCACTCGTATAACCGGGCGCGCCGAATCAGTCCTCCGCTCGAGTGGTCGGCGTGTCCGTGAGATCCGCTGAGCAGTCGTCGACCGAGTCCCATGACGACTTTCCCTTCGGTGAGCTACCCCGGCCGACGCGCATCAGGGCGCGCCGGCGACAACGTGTTGGTGGGCGGGGTAGGCATGGACGAGTGCGGTGGACAATTTCGGCACCGCATGGGTCAAGGTGTGCTCGGCCTCGTGCGCTAACCGGTGCGCCTCGGCCAAGCTGATCTCGGGGTCGATGTCGAGCTCGACGTCGGCATGCAGACGGTGCCCGATCCACCGCATCCGCACGCTGCGCACCTCACGCACCCCGGGTTCTACGGACAACGATCCCTCGGCGGCGTCGACGAGTTCCGGATCGACCCCGTCCATCAAACGGCGGAACACGTCCCGCACCGCGGTGCGCAGGACCGCGAGGATCGCCACGGTGATGACCAGTCCGACGATCGGGTCCGCCAATGGGAAGCCCAGGGCCACACCCCCGGCGCCGAACAACACGGCCAGAGAGGTGAAACCGTCGGTGCGTGCGTGCAATCCGTCGGCGACCAGGGCGGCGGAGCCGATCTGGCGGCCCACCCGAATGCGGTAGAGGGCGACGAGTTCGTTACCGACGAATCCGACGAGGCCTGCCACGGCAACCCACCCGACGTGCTCGATCGATACCGGGTTGATCAGTCGCCGCACGGCTTCGACTCCGGCGATCACCGCGGACAGCGTGATCATCGCGACCACGAACAGCCCCGCCAAGTCCTCGGCCCGCCCGAACCCGTAGGTGTAGCGGCGAGTGGCCGCCCGACGCCCGAGCGCGAACGCAATCCACAACGGAATCGCGGTCAGTGCGTCGGAGAAGTTGTGCACCGTGTCCGCCAGCAATGCGACCGAACCCGACACGGCGACGATCGCCAACTGAGCAATCGCGGTGACACCCAACGCGACCAGGCTGATCTTCACCGCCCGAATGCCGATCTCGCTCGATTCGAGGGCGTCGTCGACACTGTCCGCTGCGTCGTGACTGTGCGGGGCGAACACCTCCCGCACCGCCGCCCGGAACCGGCCACCACCCTCATGCTCGTGACCGTGACCGTGACCGTGGGTGTGAGTCGGTGGTTTCGGTGCGTGACTCATGCCTGGCCACCCTCCGCACGTGCGGGAGCCGGAATATCGGCACCTGCCGAAGACGGAGCCGGACCCGACTTTCGCTCGGGATGCAGAATCCGCAACTCGTCACCGGTGCGGTGATGCCCCGGAACACCCGGCCCGGCATGCTCCGCATTGAACACCGCGTCGGTCACCAACTGGCGTATGTGATCATTCTCCAGCCGGTAGATCACCTGGGTGCCTTCCTTCCGCGTACGCACCAAACGCGCCATCCGCAGCTTCGCCAAATGCTGCGACACCGACGGGGCGGGCTTTCCCACATGCTCGGCCAGGTCGTTGACCGACAGCTCGCGATCCACCAACGCCCACAGCACCTGGACGCGGGTGGAATCGGCCAGCATGCGGAATACCTCGACCACCAGATCAACCTGATCGTCCGGCAAGCGCCGACGGCATGAACCGTTATCTGCATTCATACGCAGATAATAACGCACAGTTCTGCCGAAACCGGGTAAGTCCTCGCACCCACGAAGCCTTCGCCCGCCGAGGCCACCCCGCATTTCGGTGCGAGGGCAGTTTTCCTCGTGGCCGCGTCTTCCCATAGGCTGGAAGAGTGAAATTGCTACGCCGCGGTGATTCGGACAATTCAGACAAGCGGGATGCCGAGACGGCCGCGCCGTCCACGGCACCGGAACCCGAGTCCGCCGAACAGGTCGGCAAGGGCCGTCCGACTCCTAAACGCCGCGACGCGGAAGCGAGGCGGCGAGGACCTGTGGCACCGGCACCTCTGACAGCGAAAGAGGCGCGGGCACGACGCAAAGCCACGCGGGGCAGCAAGGAAGAACGCAAGATCGCTGCCGCGGAACGGCGGGCCACGGCGTCCGAGCGACGCGCCCGCATGCTCGCCGGGGAGGACAAGTACCTCCTGCCGCGCGACAAGGGGCCGGTCCGCGCGTATGTCCGCGATATCGTCGACGCCCGGCGCAACCTCGTCGGACTTTTCATGCCACTGGCGCTGGTATTGATCATGGCGATGTTCGTCAGCCCCGCCCTGCAGGCGATCGTGACGCTGGCGATGCTCGTGATGATGCTGTTCATGGCCGCAGAAGGTGTGTGGCTGGGTCGCAAGATCAACTCCCGGGTGCGCGAGCGCTTCCCGGATACGATCGACGGCGGCTTCAAACTCGGCTGGTATGCGTTCGTTCGGGCGTCGCAGATTCGTAAGCTTCGCGCTCCGAAGCCCAGGGTTCGTCCGGGCGACGCGATCTAGGACTCACCCTCTTCGCGTCAGTGATGCGGCGCGCGGTGCGACTCGGCGAGGAGTCGGCCCAGTTCGGCGTCGTGGCCATCGGACTGATCCGCAGGCGGGTCGGCCGGCCGGAAAAAGTTGTCGCGGAAACTGCGGCGAAGCCACGGGCGTGGCGTGCCCAGGCGCTTCCCGGCGAACATCACGGCCGCGTTCAGCGCTACCAAGAGCGCTACAAGGGCGAGGAACTCAGTCATGGCTGAAAGTCTCCGCTCGACTACTTCCGGCCAACAGTGGCGCAAATGACGATGTACGTCAAAATACTGCCAAATTGTCGGGTTGGTAGCGTTTGGGTCTGTGTCCCCTGCCGAGCCCCCGAACCGACCGGATCTCCCCCACAGGTCCTCGCGAACCCTGGTTCTCGGCGGCGCACGATCCGGGAAGTCGGCATACGCCGAACGGCTGGCGCACACTCTCGCGGGTACCGAATCGGTCCGCTACCTCGCCACCAGTCGCCGCGATCCCAGCGATGTCGATTGGGAGGACCGCGTCGAGCAGCACCGAGTCCGCCGTCCCGCCACCTGGACCACGATCGAGACGGCCCCGGGCCGCGACCTCGCCGAGCAATTGCGGTCGTCCACCGACGCCCCTGTCACGCTGGTGGACGATCTGGGCACCTGGCTGACCGTGGAGTTCGACGCCGCCGGCGCCTGGGATCTGCCGCGAGGCGCCCTCGCAGGTGAGGTGGAGGAACTGGTGACGAGCGTCCGCGACTACCCCGGTGACCTCGTCCTCGTGACACCGGAGGTCGGCCTCGGGGTCATCCCGGA
This sequence comes from Rhodococcus sp. USK13, assembly GCF_018343855.1. Lineage (NCBI taxonomy): Bacteria > Bacillati > Actinomycetota > Actinomycetes > Mycobacteriales > Nocardiaceae > Rhodococcus > Rhodococcus sp. USK13. Next base: position 4,981,140 of record NZ_CP069242.1, read on the forward strand.
GACCCGCTCCGGACGCCTCTTCCGCGACGAAATCGGCGCCCTCAACGCCCGGCTGGCCGAGGTATGCGATCGGGCAGTCCTCGTGGTGGCCGGGCTGACCATGACCCTGAAAGACCTACCCGCCGCGAATGCATCCGGGACAACAGTTCCCAGTCGAACGAGAGGCCAAGCGTGACGAGCGAGTCCGTGAGCAACGACCCCGGTCGGTTCGATCCAGTTCCCCCGCCGGACGACACGATCCGCCGCACGGCCGAAGCCCGTCAACTGCAGCTCACCAAACCGGCCGGCTCACTGGGACGGCTCGAGGTACTCGCATGCTGGGCATCGGCATGCCAGGGAATATGTCCGCCCGCACCTTTCGAACGGGCCCGCGTCGTCGTCTTTGCCGGGGACCACGGAGTCGCGCGCACCGGGGTGTCGGCGTATCCCCCCGAGGTGACGGCGCAAATGGTCGCCAATTTTCTCGGCGGCGGGGCCGCGGTCAACACTCTTGCCGACCGCGCGGGTGCCAGTGTGCGCGTCATCGACATGTCGGTCGACGGCGACACCGATCCGACGGTGTCGGCGTACAAGGTGCGGCGCTCGTCGGGGGTGATCGACCGCGAGGACGCACTCACTTCCGAAGAGACCCTGCGGGCCATCGAAGCCGGTCGCTCCATCGCGGATTACGAAATAGATTCCGGCGCTGATCTTCTCATCGCCGGAGACATGGGAATCGGCAACACCACCCCTGCCACGGTGCTCATCGCGGCGCTGACGGACACCGAGCCCGTCGCAGCGGTGGGTCGGGGAACCGGTATCGACGACGCCGGGTGGATACGAAAGACGGCGGTGATCCGCGACGCCCTGCGCCGCGCTCGGCCCGTCGTCCGCGACACGGTGGCCTTGTTACGCACCGTGTCGGGCGCGGACATTGCAGCGATGGCAGGTTTTCTCGCGCAGGCGTCCACGCGCCGGACGCCGGTGATCCTCGACGGCGTCGTCGTCACGGCCGCTGCCATGGTTGCCGAGGAACTGGCCCACGGCGCCCGCGCGTGGTGGCTCGCGGGACACCGGTCGACCGAACCGGCACACACGATCGCCCTGAAACACCTGCAGCTGGACCCTCTCCTCGAACTCGACATGCGCTTGGGTGAGGGGTCGGGCGCGGTGGCCGCACTACCGATCCTGCAAGGCGCCGTGGCCACACTCGCATTCATGGCGACGTTCGACGAGGCGGGAGTCAGCACCGGCGACGTCACCGAGGCCGACGTCGCCGACGTGGACTGATCGTGTCTGGCTTGTTGCTGGCGTTTTCCTGGTTGACCGTGCTCCCGCTCCGCGGCCCCGACAGCGTGGACCGTGCGGCAGGCGGGCGCGCGATCCGATATGCACCCGTGACCGGTGCGGCTCTGGGCGTATTGGCAGCCGGCCTGCTGTGGCTCCTGGTGTCGGCAGGACTGAACCCGGCCCTGGGAGGGCTGTTGACGGTCGGGGCTCTCGCGCTCGCCACTCGTGGCATGCACATCGACGGGTTGTCCGACACGGTCGACGGTCTCGGGTGTTACGGGCCGCCGGAACGCGCAAAGGCTGTGATGCACAGTGGCGGCGCAGGCCCGTTCGGCGTGTGCGCCCTGTTGATCTGCCTCGGGACACAGGCTCTTGCTTTCGGTTCACTCGCCGTTGCAGGACAGTTCGGGGCCGTAGCAGTCGCAGTAGCGACCGGTCGCGTCGCCGTCGTATTTGCTTGCCGCCGTGGAGTTCCGGCTTCCGCCAACGAAGGTTTCGGCGCACTCGTTGCCGAAACACAGTCGTGGTGGACGGCGTTCGCCTGGATGGTCCCGCTACTAGCAGCAGCGGCGTGGTGGTGCGGCCCCGACTGGTGGCACGGGATCATCGTCGTCGCGGTGACTCTCGCCCTGTCGGCTCTGTTGGTGGCGCACTGTGTCCGCCGGTTCGCGGGCGTGAACGGTGACGTGCTGGGTGCCGCGATCGAGATCACGGTTGCGGCCTCAGCGGTCGGTTTCCTCCTCTGAGCGACCGCCGAGAAGCCTTGATTCAGCGCAGCTTGTGCATCCACCCGTGGGTGTCGGCGAACGTGCCACGCTGAATCCCGGTAAGGGTGTCCCGCAGGGCCATCGTGACCTCTCCCGGCTCCCCGTCGGCGACGACGAACTCGCCCTCTGCCGACTTGACCCGTCCCACCGGGGTGATGACTGCCGCGGTGCCGCAGGCGAATACCTCGGTAATCTCTCCCGACAGGGTCTTGGTTCGCCATTCCTCGGTGCTGATACGACGTTCCTCGACTGCGAAACCGGCGTCGGTTGCCAGGGTCAGCAGCGAATTCCGGGTGATGCCCGGAAGTAGCGAGCCGGACAGCGAGGGTGTGACGAGGCGGGCGTCGGAACCGGACCCGTAGACGAAGAAGAGATTCATCCCGCCCATTTCCTCGACGTACGCACGCTCGAGGGCGTCGAGCCACACCACCTGATCACAGCCTTCGTCGGCCGCCTGCGCCTGGGCGAGAAGCGAAGCCGCGTAGTTGCCGGCGAACTTGGCCGCACCGGTTCCTCCGGGAGCCGCGCGCACATACTCCGTCGAAAGCCACACGCTGACCGGCTTCACCCCCCGCGGGAAGTATGCCCCCGCAGGCGAGGCAATCAGGAGGTAGCGGTACTCGTCGGCCGGCCGCACACCCAGGCCGGCCTCGGTGGCGAACATGAAAGGACGCAGATACAGCGCATCCTCACCGCCGGCGGCAGGCACCCACTCGTGATCGACGTCGAGGAGTTCGGTGATCGACTTGACGAACAACTCGGCTGGAAGTTCGGGCATCGCGAGCCGACGAGCCGAGGTGACGAGTCGTTCGGCGTTCGCCTCGATGCGGAACGTCGCGATGCCACCGTCCGGCTGCCGGTACGCCTTGAGGCCCTCGAAGATGGCCTGCCCGTAGTGCAGCACCATGGCCGCCGGATCGAGTTGGAGCGGACCGTAGGGTTCCACCCGGGCGTCGTGCCAGCCGTGGACGGCGGAGTAGGCGATCGACACCATGTGGTCCGTGAAGTACCGACCGAATCCGGGCGCCGCCAATATCTCTCGCCGCGCCTCATCCGAGGCGGGGGAAGGATGTGGGACGCGAAGGAACTCGGTGACACCTGTCATGCCGGTGATCCTATCGAACGCCTCTTGCTCGCCAGCGCCCGAGAGGGTCGACCCGCGGCGGCTACTTGGTGCTGGTCTTCACGAAGGGCGGAGACACGACCTCCGCCCGCAACGCGCGTCCGCGTACATCCACGTCGACAGCGTCACCGGCCGCGACACCGGCATCCGAATCGAGCAGAGCGAGGGCGATACCGACTTTGAGTGTGGGCGAGAAGGTGCCCGACGTCGTCTCACCGATCGGCTCACCGTCACGAAGGACGTTCTGCCCGGCGCGTAGCACCCCGCGGTCGAGCGCCTTGATGCCCCACAGCTTGCGGGCGGGTCCGGCGGCCTTCTCGTCGGCCAAGGTTTCCTTGCCCCAGAACTTCGGCTTGTTCCACCCGATCGCCCAGCCGCACCGCGCCTCGAGCGGAGAAATTTCCAAGGACAACTCGTGACCGTGCAGCGGGTATCCCATTTCGGTCCGCAAGGTGTCGCGGGCACCGAGACCCGCGACCTGACCACCGCAGGTCCGAACCTGCTCGACCGCGGCCCGGAACAATTTCTCGCTGTCCTCCCAGCGGGGCAGGACTTCGAATCCGATTTCGCCGGTGTACCCGCTACGACACACCCGCACGGGCACGCCTTCCCAGGTGGCGTCCGCGAAGCCCATGTACTCGATGTCGGTCGGCAGACCCAGCGCGGCGAGCACTTCCGGCGACTTCGGCCCCTGAACTGCGATGACACCGAAATCGCGGTGGCAGTCGTCGACGGTGACACCTTCCGGCGCCTTGGCCGCGAGCGCCGCAACCACGTCAGCGGTGTTGGCGGCGTTGGGAACGAGAAACACCTCTTCGGCGCTCACGTAGTAGGCGATCAAGTCGTCGATCACCCCGCCGGAGGGGGTACAGCAGAGCGTGTACTGCGCCTTACCGGGGCCGATCTTGTCCAGATCGTTGGTGAACGCGGAGTTCACGAAAGCTGCAGCTCCCTTGCCGCGCACGAGAGCCTTGCCCAGATGACTGACGTCGAACACGCCCACCGATTCCCGCACCGCGGTGTGTTCGGCGACCACCCCCGCATACGACACCGGCATCTCCCATCCACCGAAGGGCGCGAACGTGGCCCCGAGTTCGACGTGAACGGCGTGAATCGGCCCTTGCGAGAGTTGCTCCTCGGTCATGGCCTCAAACCTATCGGACCCCGCAGCACCCCGCGTCGGTGACGGCACACGCGCACTACCATCGGGACGAGCGCCGGACCGGCCCGGCACGACCCGAACCCCGAACTGCTTCAGGAGACACCGTGAGCACTCGCACAGCTCGACCCCTCGGACCACAACTCGCCCTTGCAGGCACTGTCGGCAAGCGGGTGGACGTGCTGGTGATCGGGCTGACGTCGACGTCGAACGGCCCCGAGATCGCGCTGGGCGACGGCATCGTCGACGAATCGGTCCTCGCCGGACTCCTCGACCGTTTCGTCGCGGTCGGAGCCAAGGGCAAGGCGGAGGAGACCACGCGTATCCCCGCTCCCGACACGCTTCCGGTCGACAGCGTCCTCGCGGTCGGGCTCGGTGCGGCCGACAAGCTGGACGCGGAGCAGATCCGCCGGTCCGCTGGGGCGGCGGCCCGCTCACTCGGCGGTGTCGATACCGTCGCCACCACCCTGTCGTCGCTGGATCTCGGCGCCGCGGCCGAGGGTTTCGCGCTCGGCGCGTACCGATTCACGGAGTTCAAGTCAGCGAAATCCGCGCCCGGACCGGAGGCACAGCCGGTCTCGCGGGTCGAGCTTCTCGTGTCGTCCCCCCGCGCGAAGGAAGCGAAGGAGACGCTGGCCAGGTCGGCCGCGATCGCCGAGGCCGTCGCCACCGCACGCGAATTCGTCAACACTCCCCCGAGCCACCTGTTTCCGGCCGAATTCGCCGAGCGCGCAAAGGCACTCGGCACAGAGGCCGGGTTGAAGGTCGAGATCCTCGACGAGAAGGCCTTGGAGAAGAACGGTTTCGGCGGGATCCTCGGCGTGGGCAAGGGGTCGTCGCGCCTGCCTCGACTGGTCCGGCTGAGCTACTCGGCGAAGAAGCGGAACGCCCCCAAGGTCGCGCTCGTCGGCAAGGGCATCACGTTCGACACGGGCGGCATCTCGATCAAGCCTGCTGCGGGCATGGAGAACATGACCTCCGACATGGGCGGCGCGGCAGCGGTCGTCGCCACGGTTGTCCTCGCGGCGAAACTCGGACTGCCCGTCGACGTCATCGCCACCGTGCCGATGGCTGAAAACATGCCCTCGTCCACCGCCCAGCGTCCCGGTGACGTGCTGACCCAGTACGGCGGGACCACGGTGGAGGTCATCAATACCGATGCCGAAGGGCGCCTGATTCTCGCCGACGCCATTGTCCGCGCCTGCGAGGACGACCCGGATTACCTCATCGACACCGCCACTCTCACCGGCGCGCAGGTGGTTGCGCTCGGCACTCGCACACCCGGCGTGATGGGCACCGACGAATTCCGGGACCGGGTCGCGTCGATCTCGCAGGCGATCGGCGAGAACGCCTGGGCGATGCCGCTCCCGGCGGAGCTGCGTGCGGACCTGGATTCGAAGGTCGCCGACCTCGCCAACGTCACCAATCACCGCTGGGGCGGCATGCTGGCCGCGGGGCTGTACCTCAAAGAGTTCGTCGCCGACGGCGTCCAGTGGGCACACATCGACGTGGCCGGACCGGCCTACAACTCGTCGGGCCCGTGGGGGTACACCGGGCGTGGTGGGACCGGAGTCCCGGTGCGCACCATGATTTCGGTGATCGAGGACATCGCAGCCAACGGCTAGGCGCCCCGCGCTCGTGAGTGGTTGACGAGTCCGAGGACTCGTCAACCACTCACGGGCGGCGAAGCCGCCTAGAGGTCGCGTTCCCGCTCGCGTCGGCGTTCGATGCGCCGCCGCGCGTCGTGGTCGCGCATGCGCTGCGGGTAACCGGTCTTGCGGACGTCGTAGACGGGGATCTGCAGATCTTCGCCGAGCTTGCGGGCGCCCCGTTCGCCGCCGACGCGGCGCCGGGTCCATTCCCCGTCGGCGGCGACCAAGACCACGGTGACCTCGGTCACCGTGGTCTGCGGTTCCACATAGGCCTCGACGCCGAGGTGGGTGCGCGCCCAGTTCGCCAGATAGGAAGCGTCCTCGGGTGATGCCTGGGATCGGCGGCCCGGTCGTGGCCGCGAGAAACGGTCGAACAACCCCACGTCGGGCCTCCTCGGGAGCGTGCGCCGATCGGTGCCGGCACGGTTCCCCCAGTTTGCCAGGCAACTTCCGCTCGGTGCCGCGATCGGAAACTACTCGCCAGTAGGGCGAACGTCGCGACACACCCGAGCCGACGTGGGGGAACCCTCGACGGACGCGCGCCTCCGATCAATGGAAAGATGTGGAGCGCCGACACAGCGAGTGGGTGACGACGAATCGGAATTACCTGCGAGTAGCCGCAAGATATGTGCATCTCGAGCACAATGGTTCACGACCACAAGTCGACAAAATTCAACAACCCGAACACAACTGTCGAGGAGTCAAAAGACATGGCCTTCTCCGTCCAGATGCCAGCGCTTGGTGAGAGTGTCACCGAGGGAACTGTCACGCGATGGCTCAAGCAGGAAGGAGACACGGTCGAAGTTGACGAACCCTTGCTCGAAGTCTCCACGGACAAGGTGGACACGGAGATCCCGTCCCCCGTGGCCGGCGTGCTCAGCAAAATCGTCGCTCAGGAAGACGACACCGTGGAAATCGGTGGCGAGCTTGCCGTGATCGGTGACGACGGTGAAGCGCCGTCGTCCGACTCCGCACCCGAGCCTGCCGCGGAAGAGCCGGCCGAAGAGCCGGCCGCGGAACCCGCTCAGGAGGCACCGGCCGCTGAATCCGCACCGGCTTCGTCCGGCAACGGGAGCTCCGACGGCACCCCGGTGACGATGCCCGAACTGGGCGAGTCGGTCACCGAAGGCACCGTGACCCGGTGGCTCAAGGCCATCGGTGACGAGGTTGCCGTCGACGAGCCGCTCGTCGAGGTCTCGACCGACAAGGTCGATACCGAAATTCCGTCGCCCGTGGCCGGAACCCTCCTCGAGATCAGCGCGCAGGAAGACGACACGGTCTCGGTCGGCGGTCAGCTCGCCGTCATCGGATCCGGCGCTCCCGCCGCGAAGCCTGCTGCGGCACCCGAGCCGACCCCGGAGCCCGCAAAGGCAGAGCCGAAGCCCGAACCCGCGAAGGCGGAGCCGAAGCCCGAACCCGCGAAGGCGGAGCCGAAGCCCGAACCCGCGAAGGCGGAGCCGAAGCCCGAACCCAAGCCTGAGCCCGCGAAGGCGGAGCCCGCCAAGAGCGCACCGGCACCCTCGGCCGCGACGTCGGCACCCGCTGCACCGTCCGGCGACAGCACCCCGTACGTCACTCCCCTCGTCCGCAAGCTCGCCGCGGACAACGGCGTCGACCTGTCCTCGATCACGGGCACCGGCGTCGGTGGACGCATCCGCAAGCAGGACGTCCTCGCGGCCGCGGAGGCCAAGAAGGCTCCCGCTGCAGCACCGGCATCGGCCCCCGCGGCGGCCGCCTCGGCACCGGCGCCCACCTCAGCCGGAGTCCGCCCGGAGCTGGCCCACCTGCGCGGAACCACGCAGAAGGCCAACCGTATTCGCCAGATCACGGCGACGAAGACGCGGGAGTCGCTGCAGACCACGGCGCAGCTCACCCAGACCTTCGAGGTGGATGTCACCAGGATCGCCGCACTGCGTGCGCGGGCCAAGAACACCTTCCTCGAGCGCGAGGGCGTCAAGCTCACGTTCCTCCCGTTCTTCGCGAAGGCTGTCGTCGAGGCGTTGAAGTCGCACCCGAACGTCAACGCCAGCTACGACGAGGCGAACAAGCAGATCACCTACTACGACGCCGAGCACCTGGGCATCGCGGTCGACACCGAGCAGGGCCTGCTCTCCCCGGTGATCCACAACGCCGGTGATCTGTCGCTCGCCGGGCTGGCCCGCGCCATCGCCGACATCGCCAAGCGTGCCCGGTCCGGTGGCCTCAAGCCCGACGAACTGTCGGGTGGCACGTTCACCATCACGAACATCGGTAGCCAGGGCGCCCTGTTCGACACCCCGATCCTCGTGCCCCCGCAGGCGGCGATGCTCGGTACCGGCGCGATCGTCAAGCGCCCGGTCGTCGTGACGGACGAGTCCGGCAGCGAATCCATCGGCGTCCGCTCGATGTGCTACCTGCCGCTCACGTACGACCACCGCTTGGTGGACGGCGCCGATGCCGGACGCTTCCTGACCACGGTCAAGCACCGCCTGGAGGAGGCTTCGTTCGAGGCTGATCTCGGCCTGTAGTTCGCGGAGCACACCGAGTCGGTACGGTTCGGATTCGCGCAGGGGCACCATTCATTCCGGAATGGTGCCCCTGCCTTGTGAAGGAGGCTGTTGCACATGCGCGTTGTCATCGCCGGCTCCTCGGGGCTGATCGGAACTGCACTTGTCTCGTCTCTACGCGGCGACGGCCACGACGTCGTCCGGCTGGTGCGGCGGGCGACGGCCGGACCCGACGAATCTCGGTGGGATCCGCAGAAGGACCGGCTCGACACGGCGATCCTCGCCGACGCCGACGCGGTCGTGAATCTGTGTGGTGTCGGCATCGGTGACAAACGATGGACCGGGGCGTACAAACAACTGATCCGGGACAGCCGCATCGCGGCCACCGACGTCCTGGCCGAGGCGGTTGCGGAGGCTCGCGTCCCCGCGTTCGTCAGTGCCAGCGCTGTCGGCTACTACGGCGACACGGGCAATACCGTCGTCGACGAAAGCTCGCCATCGGGTACCGGGTTCCTCGCCGACACCTGTCGCGATTGGGAGGCGGCCGCAGCTCCTGCGGTCATGTCGAACGTCCGGACGGTTTTGCTCCGCAGCGGGATCGTCCTTTCACCGCGGGGTGGGCTGCTCGGCAGGCTGCGGCGGCTGTATTCGATCGGCCTCGGTGGACGCCTCGGGGACGGACGCCAGTACCTGTCATGGATTTCGCTGGAGGACGAGGTGGATGCCATCAAGTTCCTCCTTGCCCGCGACGACGTCGACGGACCAGTCGATCTCACCGGGCCCGCACCCGTGACAAATGCCGAGTTCACTAGTGCGGTAGCGCGGACCCTGCACCGTCCGGCGCCCTGGATCGTCCCGGGTTTCGCCTTGAACGCACTGGTCGGCGAGTTCGCGAGAGAAGGCATCCTGGCGGGCCAGCGCGCCATCCCCACCGTTCTCGAGGCGTGCGGCTTCTCTTTTCGCCACAACACGATCGGTGAGGCACTCGATGCCTGCCTCGTGCGGTGAAGGAGGTCACGTCCGCGGGAACTCGAGCCGGGCGTAATCTCTAGCACATGAGCAGCGTGCCACTTTCCGCCCGTTTCAGCCGCGACCCGATCACCGTCGAGAACCTCGGCCTGATCGATTACGTCGATGCATGGAATCGTCAGCGTGAGCTCGCTGCCCAACGCGCGGAGGACATCGGCGCCGATACGCTGCTACTCCTCGAGCACCCGCCCGTGTACACCGCCGGGCGTCGGACGCAACCCGAGGACCTGCCGAGCGACGGCACGCCCGTGATCGACGTCGACCGCGGCGGGAAAATCACCTGGCACGGCCCCGGCCAGCTCGTCGGCTACCCGATCCTGAAGCTCGCCGAACCGGTCGACGTCGTGAAGTATGTGCGCCGCCTCGAGCAGGCACTGATCACCGTCTGCACCGACCTCGGCCTGGACTGCGGCCGGGTCGAGGGTCGTTCCGGAGTATGGCTGGCTGCCTCCCTGACCGACGGGCAGTGGCTACCGGAGCGCAAGGTCGCCGCCATCGGCGTCCGAGTGCAGCGGGGCGTCGCTTTGCATGGCTTCTCGCTGAACTGCAACTCGGTCCTCACGGGTTTCGACAACATCATTCCTTGCGGCCTGCGCGACGCCGGAGTCACCACGCTTTCGCGCGAACTCGACCGCGACGTGACGGTCGACGAGGTCACTCCCGCCGTGACCGAGGCGGTCCTGGCGGCACTCGACGGCACTCTGCCGATCACCGATCACGACATCGAACGGGTCGAGTTCGACGCTGCCGCGGCTGCCCAGCGCACCTCGTCGACCCCCACCTTCACTACTGTTCAGTACGGCTGACCGGCGTCCCCGGCCCGCCGGGTGCCTCGGGCCGGGCGTACCATCGTCTGCGTGACTGTGGCCCCAGAAGGACGCAAATTGCTCCGCCTCGAGATCCGAAACGCGGAGACCCCGATCGAACGCAAGCCGAACTGGATCAAGACGAGAGCGAAGATGGGCCCGGAATACTCCGAGCTCAAAAGCCTCGTCAAACGCGAAGGCCTGCACACCGTCTGCGAAGAAGCCGGCTGCCCCAACATCTACGAATGCTGGGAAGACCGCGAGGCCACCTTCCTCATCGGCGGTGAGCAATGCACCCGCCGCTGCGACTTCTGCCAGATCGACACCGGCAAACCCGACGACCTCGACCGCGACGAACCCCGCCGCGTCGCCGAGTCCGTCCAGGCCATGGGCCTGCGCTACTCGACCATCACCGGCGTCGCCCGCGACGACCTCCCCGACGGCGGCGCCTGGCTCTACGCCGAAACGGTGCGCCTGATCCACCAGCTCAACCCCGGCACCGGCGTCGAACTGCTGATCCCGGACTTCAACGCCAAACCCGAGCAACTCGCCGAGGTGTTCTCCACCCGCCCCGAGGTCCTCGCCCACAACGTCGAGACCGTGCCCCGCATCTTCAAGCGCATCCGCCCGGCCTTCCGCTACCAGCGCAGCCTCGACGTGATCACTGCCGCCCGCGAGGACGGACTCGTCACCAAGTCGAACCTGATCCTGGGAATGGGCGAAACCCCCGACGAGGTCACCCAGGCACTGCACGACCTGCACGACGCCGGCTGCGACATCATCACCATCACCCAGTACCTGCGTCCCTCGCCGCGGCATCACCCCGTCGAGCGGTGGGTCAAGCCCGAGGAATTCGTGGCGCACTCCACCACCGCCGAAGAGATCGGCTTCGCCGGCGTGATGGCCGGACCACTGGTCCGCTCCTCCTACCGGGCCGGCCGCCTGTACGCACAGGCGATGGCCCACCACGGCCGTGAACTGCCCGCCGGGCAAGCACATCTCGCGGAGGGCGGCAGTGCGTCGCAGGAGGCGAGCTCCCTCATGGCCAGGCTCGCGCAGTAACGCGAACCGGCGACGTCGATCAACACCGGACGGGTCATCGGTCCCGAGTGCTGGGGACGTATCCTGAACAGCATGGCGAACGGCAGTAAATCTGGTAAAGCGGGCAAACCCGGCAAGGAAGCGAAAGCAGCCGCCAAGGCAGCTCGCAGGCAGGCATCGAAGGAGCGTAGAACCCAGCTCTGGCAGGCCTTCCAGATGCAGCGCAAGGAAGACAAGCTGCTGCTGCCGCTCATGCTCGGGACCCTGGTCGGACTCGCGGTGGTGTTCTTCCTCGTCGGTCTGATCTGGGGCATCCAGTGGCTTCTGCTGCCCATCGGTCTCCTGCTCGGCGTCCTCGGAGCGTTCATCATCTTCGGCCGGCGTGTGCAGAAGACGGTGTACGGAAAAGCCGAAGGCCAGGCGGGCGCCGCGGCGTGGGCGCTCGACAACATGCAGGGTGCCTGGCGAGTGACCAGCGCTGTCGCAGGTACCACTCAGCTCGATGCCGTGCACCGCGTGATCGGACGCCCCGGCGTCATCCTCGTCGCCGAGGGATCACCGCAGCGGGTCAAATCGCTACTCGCGCAGGAGAAGAAGAAGACCGCTCGACTCGTCGGTGACACGCCGATCTACGACATCGTCATCGGCAACGACGAGGGGCAGGTACCGCTCTCGCAGCTGCAGAAGTACCTCAACAAGCTTCCGAAGAACATCGACACCAAGCGCATGGACGCTATCGAGTCGCGTCTCGCGGCGTTGAGCAGCCGGAGCGGCGGTGCCGCACTACCCAAGGGCCCCATGCCGGGCGGCGCCAAGATGCGCGGGGTGCAGCGCACCATCCGTCGTCGCTGAGTTCGCCTCTGTCACACAAGCCCGATGCCGGGCCGATGCAGCTCGACTGCATCGGCCCGGCATCGGCGTTTTCGTCGAGGTCAGCGTGTGCGCACGAGGGCGGTGCCTGTGGCGCGGTCCTGCATGCCGCGGCCGTCGACATCGGTGATGGTGCCCGGCACGACGAAGACGAGCAGGGCCTGACGCACCAGCGCACGGACGAAGCCGACACGCACGGGGCCGTCCACCCGCGCCACCCGTATTCCCAGGCACAACTGCCCGGGAGTGAAGGAGAACAAGGTGACGGCGGCGATCCCGACGACGAACCACACGAGCAACGTGACGCTCGACAACGGGCCTTCGAGCGGATTGTCTCCGATGATCAGCGCGGCCACGCCCGCCGACGACACCCAGTCGATCATGAGGGCCGCCAGACGGCGGCCGGTGCCGACGAGCGCGCCGGGCCCGTCCGCCGGCAGCCCGAGACGTTCACCTCGATGGGACTGTTGCGCCTCGGCTGCCCCGTTCGGCAGGGCAGCCGAGGGTCCGGAGAGCCAGGAGCCGGTGATACGTGCCATGCTGTCCAGGATAGGCGTCGCCGCTCGGGGCACCTCACACTGGCGTTCGGGCCTGTGTGCGCAGTCACACCCGGCCGCAAAAGCCCAGGACGTTGCGACGCGTAACATGCCGGAAACAAAAGGTTGACCAGCGGGCAACACCAGGTCCATACCGTCTGGCACGACGAATTCGCCAATATCTACTTGGCTGAAGCGACTTAAGGAGCACAAGCGTGGCGTTCACCACGGCCGAAGAGGTCATCAAGTTCATCGCGGACGAGAACGTCGAGTACGTCGACATTCGGTTCAGTGACCTTCCCGGCGTCCAGCAGCACTTCTCGATCCCGGCCTCTGCGTTCACCCAGGATGTCTTCGAGGACGGCCTCGCGTTCGACGGTTCGTCCGTCCGCGGCTTCCAGTCGATCCACGAGTCGGACATGATGCTCCTGCCCGACGTCGCTACCGCGCAGATCGACCCCTTCCGTGCCGCCAAGACACTGAACGTGAACTTCTTCGTCCACGACCCGTTCACGCGTGAGTCCTACAGTCGCGACCCCCGTAACGTCGCCCGCAAGGCTGAGGAATACCTGAAGTCGACCGGCATCGCCGACACGGCGTTCTTCGGCGCCGAGGCCGAGTTCTACATCTTCGACTCGATCCGTTACGACTCGCAGATGAACGGCTCCTTCTACGAGATCGACTCCGTCTCCGCATCCTGGAACACGGGCGCCGAACTCAACGCCGACGGCAGCCCCAACCTGGGCTACAAGGTCCGTCCCAAGGGTGGCTACTTCCCCGTCGCACCGTACGACCACTACGTCGACCTGCGCGACGAGATCTCGACCAACCTGCAGAACGCGGGCTTCGAGCTCGAGCGCGGTCACCACGAGGTGGGCACCGCCGGTCAGGCCGAGATCAACTACAAGTTCAACACGCTGCTCGCAGCCGCAGATGACCTGCAGCTGTTCAAGTACATCGTGAAGAACACCGCGTGGAAGCACGGCAAGTCCGCCACCTTCATGCCGAAGCCGCTGTTCGGCGACAACGGCTCGGGCATGCACGTCCACCAGTCGCTGTGGAAGGACGGCAAGCCGCTGTTCCACGACGAGGCCGGCTACGCGGGTCTGTCCGACATGGCACGCCACTACATCGGCGGCATCCTGCATCACGCTCCGTCGCTGCTCGCGTTCACCAACCCGACCGTCAACTCGTACCACCGCCTGGTGCCGGGCTACGAAGCCCCCATCAACCTGGTGTACAGCCAGCGCAACCGCTCAGCGGCCGTGCGTATCCCGATCACCGGCAACAACCCGAAGGCCAAGCGCCTCGAGTTCCGCGCCCCCGACTCCTCGGGTAACCCCTACCTGAACTTCGCGGCGCAGATGATGGCCGGCCTGGACGGCATCAAGAACAAGATCGAGCCGCAGGCTCCGGTCGACAAGGACCTCTACGAGCTCCCGCCGGAGGAGGCCCGCAACATCCCGCAGGCCCCCACCAGCCTGTCGGCAGTGATCGACCGCCTCGAGGCGGACCACGACTACCTCACCGAGGGTGGCGTGTTCACCTCCGACCTGATCGAGACCTGGATCGCGCTCAAGCGTGAACAGGAGATCGCTCCGGTCAACCTGCGGCCGCACCCCTACGAGTTCCAGCTGTACTACGACGTGTAGGTCGTAGCCACGATCTGACCTGCACCGGGGCACTTTTCGGAGCACCTCGGTACGCAGTCAGTACGCAGTAGCCTTCTCCGAGTCCACCCGCGCCGCGATCACAGCACCGATCGCGCTGCGGGTGGACTCGTCTGCATCCGGCCAGAGGTGGCCGTAGACGTCGAGCGTCGTCTTCGCGCTGGCATGCCGCATCCGCGCTTGGACGGTCTTGATGTCGGCGCCGGACGATATGAGCAGCGACGCAAGGTAGTGGCGCAGATCGTGGTAGCTGAACTCCTCAGGCAAGTCCAGGGCGTCGCCGGAATCCTTCACGTCACGCAAGGCCCGTTCGATCAACCATGGCGCGCCGGGCTTGCCGAAACCATTCGTCACCATCTGCTCATGCGGCCACCGCTGAACTGATGCCGACAACATCAGCGATAGCTCACGCGGAATCGGGATCGGGGCATCGCTCCCCCGTGTCTTCAACGGCTTGTCAGGCCACTGCCGCTGCGGGTGCACCACACCTCTGATGAAGTCGACGTCGCCGACGCGCAACGCCGCGGCTTCGGCTATGCGGAGGCCGGCGAACGCGCCGAGGAGTATCGCCACGCGAAAGTGCTCCGGCGTCGCATCATGCAGCGCCCAGAGCTGCTCCGTGCTGATGACATAGACCTTCTGCTTGCCCATCGGCGGAGATGTCCGCCGTGAGCATGGGTTTCGGGCCAAGAGCCCGTCGTGCACTGCGTCCCCGAGAATTTGCGACAGCCTCGAGTGCAGGGCGTAGACGTAAGACTCGGCGAAGCCGTCCGCCTTCAACCTCGACGTCCATGCCTTCACCTGGGACGGCCGCACGCCAGCGAGGTGCATCGCTCCGAACTCGCTCGTAATCTGCGCGATGTGCGTGCGAGCCTGCCGGACCGTTGACTCGCGATGCACCGAGTACCCGCGGAGCCACTGCTCGCACCATTCGTGAACTGTCAGCTGGGCGTCTCGTGGAGCGACATGCGTACCCTGCACCAGCGATGACGTCGCACTATCGAGCCACTGCTGCGCGTCCACCTTCCGATCGAACCGCTTCGTGTGCTCCCGACTCTGATCGTCGACGTAGCGAGCCCGCCACCGCTTGCCCGTGCCGTGCAGCTTCGACTCGACGCGCTTCTCTGCCCCACCCTCGCGAACGGTCTTCCACCAGAGATCCTCGACCCCCGCTCGACGGTTACGACGCGGTGTCACGAGATTCATCCTTCGGCGGATCGAACGGCGGACTGTCGTCTGGCCAACTCATCTCCCTAGCCCAGAGGCCATCCGCTCTAAACTTCTGCCCCGCCTGCTCCACGTCCCAGATGCTCACCGGCCCAGCGCCCGAGACGATCCGATTCAGCATGAGCTGGGCCGACAGCAACTCGCGGTGCGCCCCGAGGCCGACCTGTAGCCACGCGTATGCCCACCGAACGACCGCGGGCGCATCCCATTCGTCCGCCTCGACATCAGCGGCACGTTCCAGCTTGGGCTCGGCGATCTCGGAGATCAGGTCATCGAGCCGACGGAGATCATTCGCCCACTGACTCGCCAGAGCGGCGACGTCGCCCATGTGACCACTCGCGTCGATCCGGAGGGCCTCGACGGCGTATACCAGCTCTCGCTCGTCGGTACCGACCTCGCTCGTCATCGCTGCCACGGTCGTGTCGAGAACCTGAGCAATGACGTGCGCCTCATTCAGTCGAATTGGCCTCTCCCCCGCCTCAATTCGCTGAATCGTCTGCTGATGAAAAGGGAGTTCCCACTTGCTGATCTTCCGAGCGAGGTCGGTCTGATTCAGCCCATGAGCCTTGCGCAGTCGGGTCATCTGCGTCCGGAAATTGGTTTCCCAGCGCGTCGACCCCTGCGGGCGCTCGGCGCGATCGTTGGTTTCGGTTGAGGACATGAGCAGAGATTACAACGTTTTGTAGGTATGGGCTACACGCGTTGTTGCGCGCATCGTTTGCGGCTGATACAACTGTTTGCAGGTCATCACCGACAGGAGGTTGTAATGGCAGATCAGACGGCAGACAGTGTCGAGACGTACCTCACCACGAAACAGGTGAGTGAACAGACCGGAATCGCCGCCGCGACGCTTCGCTACTGGCGGCACGTCGGAACGGGACCGGCATCGTTCGCCCTCGGTAAGCGCATCGTTTACAAGCGCTCAGCGTTGCTCGCTTGGCTCGCGGCGCAGGAGGCCGCCACAACGCGCGGAGGTGTCGCCTGATGTCACCCTCGCCCATCTACGAGAACGCCCCCGAGACCGGCGGCCACCGGCTCGAGGGCAATGCAGACCCCACCCACACCAATGAGAAGGAGTCCCGATGAGTGTCCCACGATCGTTCACGTACCGCACCGAGCTCGTGACCTCTGATGCCGCAGTCGAGATGGTCGGCATCTATGTCTACGAACCCCGCGGTGAGATGACGTACTGGAGCGAGAACGGCCACGTATGGGCGCAGGCTGGCACCGTTTACGTCCGGACGTCAGGCACGATCTCGATCGTTCCATTCGTCGGCGCCGACCAGCGCATGCTCGGCGTGCTCCGTGGCACCGCGACCGACGTGTGGCGTGGAGAGCAGCCCAGCGAAGACACTGCGTGGACCTTCCATCGCCACGAGACCGGCGAGTACTGGTCCACAGTCGTCTCCGTGATGATCGACGACTCCGCGGTGGCCGCCGCGATCCGTCGCGCGGCCGAGGTCGAACGCCTGGCACTCGACGAGAACCGGCTCGCGTTCCTCGAGCTGTCCGGTGAGGGCCGCTGAACCATGACAGCAGAGCCAGCGGAGTTCACCGCCCCAGTCGACACGGCCCCAATCGGGCCAGTGGAGCGGTTCGAGTGGGAGCGCATCGTGCGTCGGGTGAAGATGCCTTCGACCACGAAGCTCGTCGCACTCACGCTGGCAACCTATGCGGACCAGAACGGTACCCGCGTGCGTCCCGGTACCGAACGCCTCGCGCGGGTCACATGCGTCTCGCTCCCAACCGTGAAGCGGAGCCTCGCGTGGCTCCGGGATCACGGATTCATCGACCGCACGAAGCAGGGCAACCGATGGGCGAAACAAGCCGACGAGTACCACCTCTCAGTGCCGCCAATGCTGCTCGAGCTCGACCAGTTGTCACCGGATGAGACCGAGAGTCTGGGGATCATCCATGAGACGTAGAGATCTATCCACAGACCACGGTCTACAGATCACCCATGATCCCCAGACTCATTGTCGCCGAGAAAGTCTAGGGATCATATGGACCGAGTCTGGGGATCATTTGAGGCAAGTCTGGGGATCATTTGGCGAAGTCTGGGGATCACCGGTGATACCCCACCAACCCATAGTCACCAACCCAGTAATCACCACCCACCTACCAACCCACAGTCGGCGGCCTGTGAACGCAACTTACGACCGCGCGTGTGCGGCGAGAGGAGAACCGCAATGACCCTCGATCGATACGGGGAGGAAGCCGAGGCGGGCCGAGTGCTCAATGCGCCACACGATCCACGTTGCCGCAGTGGCTGGCTCGGTGAAGACCTCGACGGGCGGCCCGTGCCATGCCTGCAGTGCCGTCCGCACTTGGCGCGTACCGCCGACGTCAACGATTGCTCGAAGCGTTGAGCTCAGCCCGGACGGTGCCACCTCCGACCCCCGAGCAAGTCGCCGAGACGATCGCCGACCTCGAGCGCCTGGGCGTTCCGGTAACGGCATCGCGTGCGGAGGCTCAGCAGGCGCTACGCAACGCTGACCGTGGCACGGGTACTGATCGATTGCGGGCTGCCCTCAACGCCCGTAGGGAGCGCGCTGGCCTGACTCCGAGGAATCGCGGTCTCGCCCAGCTGCAGAACCCAGCCGGACGCCGAAAGCGCAAAGCGCCACCAGTTCTCGCCGCTCTGTTCAACCCGCGGCTCGTCGGTGCTGCCTGCGTCGGGCATCACGAGCTGTTCGACGATCGCCACGAGCGTGAGCAAGAGACCGAGCGCGCCGCGAGGCATGCGGCCGCGGTTCGCATCTGCGCTCGGTGCCCGGTCCGCACAGCCTGCCGCGACGTGGCGTCCGAGCACACCCAGCACATCGAGGGCGTGTGGGCTGGCCAGCTGCAGAACTCGACACCACAGGCCGGCAAGGTCGGCCGTCCCAGAAAGGAACTCGCATCGTGACTGAATCTGTCGACGCGATGAGACGGCTCGAATTCACGCCCATCTTCGTCTACTGGGCCATGCAAGTGACAAAAGCTGCCTACCGAACAAGAAGCCAACCATCATGGTTCTCGGACCCCACTGAGAGTCGCGGGACCGCGCTCGGCCGAGCCGTCGGGCAACCCGTTCAAACCTGGGGATGGCGGCTCTGGTTCGTTCTCCCTTACGAGCACCCCGGAATGCTGCTCTCACCCTTCGGGCCAGCGTTTCGGATGCACAGCGCGGAGTCGGCGCTGTACGAGGCCTCATGCCTGCACGGCAACGCGATCCCGGACGCCACGTGCGCGTGCGGTGCCCATTTCGTCCCGGGTGCGAATTTGTTCGCGGAGCCGCTCGCAGAGTTGCCGAAGAGGCCCAACGAGATTGCGTTCGTCGCTACGCTCGGCTACGGCGTGGGCAAGGTGCTCCCCGAGTTCAATCCGGTAGTCCACTGGGGACAAGTCCGCGCGATGCGCGCGGAGCGCTATCGAATTATCCAAATGGTCAGTGACGAGCATCTCGACGTCGTCAATCGCGGGCTGTTGCTCGCGCGCTACCGAGTTCCGATCACTCAAGGAATCGATGAGCCGACGTGCTCGAGACTGGAAGCAGAGTCAGTGCGATGAGGCTCCTCTCCCGGAACCTCGCCGCCGTGGTGACCACCGACCGCGCATCCAATCGCCCGGTGACTCTGCGGCTGGCCGGCCTCTGCGTGGTCATGACGGCTACAGAAGCTCGCGCCCTGGCTGACGATCTTCACGACGCTGCTGAGAGGTCCGCACGATGAGCAGACCTCTCGTACAGCGGCTCGCGCCCGACGTCGTCCTGCTCACCGGCCCTGCGGTCGAGGCGGTGCGGTTCGCCGTCGCCGTCGCGCTCGCTGCGCGCCGCCGCAACGGACTGCCCGTCCCCGCGCACCTCGCCGTAATCGCAGCAGAACTGGCCGCAGGCGGACAGACGGACGCGAAAGTACTGGTGAACAGCAACACTCGTCCACAGGCCACGCGATGGATAACGACCGAGGAGGCGGCGAAGATGCTCGGATGCAGTAACCGTCAGGCCCGACGCAAAGCGCCGGCACTCGGGGGCCAACTACACGCCGGCCGATGGATGCTCGACCACCAGGCCGTCACCGAACATCTCGAAGGACGGAAGGCAGCATGACCCCACCTGACCGCCGAGCGATCGCCGACTACCTGGCAGCGCTCAGCGAAACCGAACTCACCCAACTCGTCGCAGAGGCACGCGACACAGGAGACGAGATGCGCGCGTTCGCACGCAGCATCTTCGGCGCTGAGCCTGAGGACACCCGACGTCGACAGCCGCTGCCCGAGCCAAAGCCTTTCGACTCCGGAACCACCGGCAACCAAGTCTTGAGAGAAGGCAGTAGTCCTGCCAGCCCGCGTCCGCGCCTCGCCGAGCGGGAGTTTGTGGCCCGACTGTTCGACACCCCCGATCAAGACAACCTTCCCGACTACTCCTGAAGGAGCGCACTCACGATGGACGTAACCACCGCACTACAGCAGACCCGCCAGCACTTTCGTCGACTCGACCTCACCCTCCCGCCCGCACTGTTGAAGGAACTCGACGAGGTCGACGCAGTCCTCAGCAAGCGCACGACCGCAGGTATCAGCAGCGACACACTGGTCACCTCGGCGTGGAACGCACTCGCCGCCGGTCGGGACTTGGTGGCAGACAAGGCGGTCACCGGCGCGTTGATGGCCGGAATGCTGGCACAGCAGAACCTCGGGTTCCGGCTCGGAGAGTACGCCGACAGACTGCGCGCCGAGGCCTTCACCCGTCACGCCGAGGACGTCCTCAACGAGATGGCCGGCATCGTTACCTCAGCCGACGAGACTCTCGCTGCGGCACACGCCGTAATCACTGACCTCGACCTCACATCACCATCCGCGGTCACCGCCATCGCACCCAAGTATGCGTCGGTATGGGCGCACGCTCGCGAGGCTGCCATTCGGCTCGATAGCGTCGGACAGGTGTGGGTTTACGTAGTGGCGGCGTGCCGACTCGCCCCCATCCCACACGACCAGCGGGGGCGATCCCTGATCTTCCTCGACGTCGACCTCGACGAACTGGACGCGCTGCCGCTTGTGCCGCACAGTCCTGCATCTTGGACAACCGCCGTCGCGCACTCCGGGCACCGGCTCGACTACGCCATGCCCCAGGAGGTCACCGAGCGCTGCCGTCGCATCGAGCAGCAGCGGGCCGAGCTGGCCCAGCGCGCTGAAGAGAAGCAGAAGGCTGGATTCTCGCGCTAAGGCGACGTGAAATGCGCGATGAAGTCGTGGCGTCAACCTCACCCCTGACAATGGGGATGGATGGCGGAAGAGTCGTGCCCCTTTCGCGGCGTAGATCCCGCCAGCGCTGCACTGCCCGCAGTCCTCGCTGGAGGACTGCGGGCGGCGCGGACGCGGGCCCCAGGGGAGGCACCCCTGAGGGGCCCGCGTCCGCCTCTCACGGCATAGGCGGTCTTCTATCCACACCGTTTTTTCCACGAAGCGGAAGGCGGTGAATCATGCCTACAACCACCACTCCGAAGGAGAAGCTATGACGGTGTTTTCTGAGCCGGTTGCCGACATTGCGGGCGCCGACGATACGACGATGTTCGTTTTCTACCGCGAGTCGCTGAGCGAGAACGCTGCTGGTAACGGCATCGCGACGTCGAATCGTGTGCGCATCAAACCTGTCGACGGGGTGCTCACCACGCCGCCGCTCGAGCCCGGCCCAGCGAAGGTCGAGTGGAACGGCAAGAAGTACGACGTCGTCATTCCGGACAGCCCGACACCGGTGCGTCTGTGGCCGCAGATCCAGAACTACAACCCGCCCCCGAAGGCGACTGTCTACGCGGTGACTCTCGATGACGCCACCGATACCGTCATTGCCTCGAATGTGTCAGACGCGGAGTCCGACACCCGGGCGGCCCTGGACGCCACTTACGCCACGCACGCAAACCTCGCCCGGAACCCCGATCTGCTTATCGTCGGCACGGTTACACGGAACGGGAACGGTGCCGCGACGAGCGCCCCGGTGGTGTGGCCGGACGGCAGCCCTGGCACGTACACAGCGACCACGCTCAGCACGGCTTTCCCTGGCGCGGTCGACGCCTACACGATCACGTACGGCTCCCCCGTGACCCGGACCTATACCCAACCCGCAGTCACCCGGAATGCCGCTGGGGCCGCGACTGCCGTACCCGCGATTGTGGTGAGCTGACATGGGCATCCTCGACGTACCCGGAATCTCTCGGGCGCAGGCAGACTTCCGCTACGCAACCGGCGCGTTCGCTCCGCTGTACGGCTACTACGCGTCACTCGCCCGCGCCCGACTGGCTCGGTGCGACATCCTCGCGCTTGGCGACTCCATCATGGAAGGCCAGGGTGCGGCGACCGTTCCCGACCGATGGATCAACAAGAGCCAGGATGACCTGCGTCTGCGATGGATGACCGGCGCAGGCGGTCCAGGTTTCGTCCCTGCGGTCTACGCCGCTGGACCCAACGCCACGAAGTTCCCGTCGTGGGCGTACTCGTCCACACCTCCGGCGCTTCCGCAGGGGCTTGGGTACAAGGCGGCCCGAATCAACGACACGGTGACCGCGACCATCACGCGCAAGTGCACGTCGTTCAAGCTGTTCTTCTACCGACTAGCAGCCGACGTAGTGACGGTGAGTGTCGACGGCGGCGCACCGGTCACCTTCACAATGAACACCAGCATTCGCGAACAGGCATACTCGATCTCCGGTCTGGCATCGGGCGATCACACCATCGTCATCACCGGGACGGGTGCCGGTACGTCGTTCTGTGGGAGTGTGTTCTACGACGGTGACGAGACCGCGGGGGTGTCCATCTGGGACGCCTCGCACTCGGGGGCCACGATGAAGCTGTACGCCGAGACCTATACCAACTGGGTCGAACACCTGCAGTTCGTGACGCCGAAGCTGCTCCTGATGGGCTGCCTCACCAATGACTGCCGTGCGTCATCGAACGGGTACTCGTCCGCCCTGTACAAGGGCTACGCGCAGTCGATCATCACGCAGGCTCGCGTGAAGGTGCCGAGCCTGCCGGTGCTGTTCATCCCGCCGTATCGGCCAATCGACACCGAGACGCTGATCGAACCGTGGGACAACTACATCGGAAAGCTGCACGAGCTGGCCGCCGAGAACGCGCACTGTGCGGTGTACGACATGAGCCTGCGGATTCCGAACGTCACGACGGACACCTATGGTTTCCGCGCTGACTCGGTGCACCCGTCCTCGGTGGGAATGGCGTACATGTCCGCGCTCGCAACGGCCGCGCTCACCCCGAAGTAGTCGAGGACGTCAGGCGAAGCTGGAGAACACCGCGTCGGCCGCCTGGCGCTCATCCTCGAGTTGCGCCTCGACCGCCACAAACAACGCCTTCGCCGCGGCCCGCGTCTCTTCGGACACGGCAGGGTCGACGGCGAGCGCGTTGGCGAGGTTAATCAGTGCGGTGTCCATGTTGCCTGGCTTTCTCGATGTGGCCGGCGATGCGCCGTAGCCCTCGAATCATGATCGCCAGTCCACTCGGACGCGTTACAGACCCCGCCCCGAATTACTCACGACACGTTGGTGATGTCCTCCGGCCTAACCTCGGTTCGTACGACGGCGATGCCGTCTACTGACTTCGGAAGTTTGTGCCCGAAGAGGATCGCCACCGCCCGCATCACGTCGTCGTCCGACTGGTCTTCGTATGTTGCGGCAAACGCCGGATTACCCATGCGCGCTTTAAACCCGGCGTCACGGACTGCCAGCTCGTCCACAATCTCAAACTCGTATGTCGCGGTGACGCGAACCTTCTTGATAGACATGCGCAGATGATCGCATGACCCGCCCAGGATCGCTCAGCCCCAGCCATCACGGCTGGGGCTGTCGGCATTCCGGACCACCGGAGGATCCCAGATACCTAGGCTGAGTCGATGACCGACGGGGTATCCGACGAGCCGCTCCTCACCTATGCCGCCGCAGGCGAACGCCTCGGCGTCTCCGCCAAGGTCGTGGCGAACATGACGCGTTGCGGTGACCTCCCCCGCGTCGTCCTCTCGCCGCGCAAGCATCGGATTGTTCCGGCTGATCTCCGAGCGTTCATCGCTGCGCGGTATCGACGCGAGGAAGCTGGGTACGCAGTCAGTACGCAGTAGCGATCAATAGCCGCAGTTGCAGCCAACACAGCCAACGCAATTTCCGCAGGTCAGCGACTCTGATCATCACCAACAAACGCAGCAAACCGCGAGAAGGCAGTCCCAGCTGTACTACGACGTGTAAGTCGTAGGTCCCCGCCTTCGCGCGGGTCGTTTCTCCGACGAGCCCATCCGTGGTCTCGGCTGCCTGCAGCCGATGCCCGCGGATGGGCTCGTTCGTCTCTCCTGTGGCACACCTGTTTCACTCCAGGCGACTCGGGTAACCGCCACACCAGGCGTTCCAGTGTTCCGGACCATTGGATCGTCCAGGCGGCGCCGGTTCAGAAGTCGAGGCGGCGCCGCCGCCTCACCCTTCCTGCAGCGTCCGAAGCATCTCCTCGGCGATGACGCGCAGCTTGATGTTGCGGTTCTTCGACTCGGTGACCAGAACCTGGAACGCCTCGTCGGCGGAGACCCGGCGGGCCGCCATGATGGCACCCTTCGCCTGCTCGATCACCGCACGCGACTTCATTGCCGTCTCCAGTTGCTCACCCCGCCTGCGCGCCTCTTCGAGTCGCGAGGCGCCGTCGAGGGCGTATCGGACGGCAACGAGAAGCACGTTGAGCACGGCGGCATCGGCCCTGGTGAAACCGTGTGCCTCCCGGCTGTATACGTTCAGTGCGCCGAGGTACTTTCCCTCGAGCAGTATCGGCGCGGACAGGTAGCTCGCGACACCTAAGCGCCGGGCGCTGTGTGCGAACGACGGCCATCGCCGTGTCGCCTCTTCGGAATCGGCCCGCGTGATCGTCTGCGTACGGGCAGCTTCGAGACACGGCCCGTCGCCGGCGTCGTACTGGACACGATCCACGTCGACGACCAAGCGGTCGGTGGCGGCTCTCGTCGTGGCGTCTCCGTTGTCCAGAAGGACTGTGACGCCTGCCAGGTGGGCGCCCGGCACCAGGGCGAGGGCCTCCCGGCTGACTTCTTCGAGGAATTGGTCCGTTCGCCCCGCCGAGTCCAGTTCGGAGTACAAGCTGTGGAGCGCATCCTTCAGCGCGTCGAACTGGTGATCAGCGAGTCCGTCCCCACTCACTCCGCTCATCGTGCACCTTCCGTGAATCTCCGACACTCCATTATTCGTCACCGCCACGGCCGTGGATGGGAGGACTTCCCAGAAGTACAGGAATCTCCTCACCGCCACCGAGACCGGCGTTATGATCCGGAAACCCGGCCGCAGACTGCCTTGGCCGAACCGATGGGGGTGAACGCGGTGCCTCGCTCCACCCGCGATTCGGCGCAATCGCCGGTATCGATAATCTTCCGACGCAGAATCGACGACGCCAGTTTCGACGAGTACCTGCGCTGGGAGCACCGCTCAGTCGAAATCCTGTCGGATCGTCCAGGATTCATAGATCAGGACATCATCCCGCCGTCACCGCCCGTGCAGGACGACTGGGTAACGGTCCAGCGGTTCACCACGATCGACGACGCCAGAGCGTGGCTGGACAGTGCCGAACGGACCGCCCTCGTCGCGGAGATCAAGCACGCATTCATCGGCAACGAGGACGTCCATCTACTCACCGGTGAACAGACTGCCGCGCAGGCCGCGTCGTCGGTGGTCATCTCCTGCCGCATCGATCCGGAGGACGAGTCGACCTTCATGGATTGGCAGCGTCGGATTTCCGCCGCCGAAGCCCGGTTCACGGGCTTTCGCGGGCACAAGGTGGAGCGGCCTGTCCGCGGCGTCACCGACGATTGGACGATCGTTCTCAGCTTCGACACCGAAGAGAATCTCGAGCGATGGATGAACTCGGCGGAGCGCGCCGAACTTCTCGAACAGGGGGCGCGCTTCAATCAGGACCTTCGAGTCCGCAGGGCCAGTTACGGTTTCGACTTCTGGTTTCGCGGGGCGAAAGGCGAACAGTCCGCGGAGGTTCCGGTTGCGCGGAGCAACCTCCTTGTACTCCTCGTCTTGTATCCGATGGTGGTGATCTGGGGCCACTTCGTCAGTGCACCGCTCATCGAGGGTCGCGGTGTCCCCGTTGCCGTCGCGCTGTTCATCGGCAATGTCGTCACCACCCAGATCTTGGGGTGGTGGGCGGTTCCGGCCGCGTTCAAGGCCTTCGGATGGTGGATGGACCCGGCGATCTCTCCTCGCCGGCGCAATATCGGATACGCCGTGATGATCGCATTGTTCGGTGTCTCGATCGCCGTGTCCACCCTGCTTTTCGCCATTCCCACCACCTGATGTTCCGGGTAGGTGAGCGCCGAGCTCGTCCAGGTGAAGGTCGGGATCGTGAGTAGGGCCCGCACACTCGCTCAGCTGTACCGAGACTTCGGTGAGGTCGATGCCGCCCCGACATCGCCGCTGTACCATCGCATCGCCGTCGCCCTGAGCGAGTCCGCCGAAGCGCTGCGCGCGATCGAAGTAGCTCCTGCGCGCAAGCGGCACCCCACGATCATTCTCGCCGCACTCCACGACCTCGCGCTCGCCGGACGCGCCCCCGCGCTTGCCGCCGCCTATGCCGCCGCGGACCGCGACGCTGCCGCCGGCGCGGCGATCGACACGCTGGTGCACATGACCGACTCTGTGGTCGCCACCGCCGTGCGCCGGCCGATGCGGGCCGACGACACCGGTCGCTGCACTGTGCTGTATCCCGCCATCGCCGAGGCTGCGCGCCGCGTGGGTGCGGAGAGGATTGCGCTGATCGACGTGGGCTGTTCGGCCGGGTTCGATCTCACCGTCGATCGCGTCGGCATCACCTACAGCAACGGACAATTCCTGGGCGACCCGTCATCTCCGGTACAGCTGTCGTCCTCGATCGTGGGAGATCGCCCCGTCCCGACGCGCGCGATGCCCACGGTTGTCGCCCGGGTGGGCATCGACCTCGATCCGGTCGACGTGACCGACGCGGACGAAGCCCGCTGGTTACGCGCCTGCGTGTGGCCGGATCAGCCTGAGCGGTTCGCCAGGCTCGATGCGGAGATCGCGCTGGCGGCGACGGAGCCTCCGCTGCTGCTCCGAGGTGACGCCGCCGAGGTGATGCCCGACGCCTTCGCCCGTGTGCCCGCGGACGCCCTGCCCGTCGCGACCACGACGTGGGCGCTGTCGCGCTTGCCCCTCGAAAGCCGCCTGCGCTTCCTGCACCGCCTCGGTGACGCAGCTGCCGGCCGGGCGGTGGCGTGGGTGTCGGCGGAGGGAGTCGGGGTCGCGCCGTCCATACCGACGCTCGGCGATCGTCGCGCCTCCGGCCACAGCATCATCGGGCTGGCAGTGTTCGACGCGTCGACTCTGCGCGCCGAGGCCATCGGCCGCTGCTGGTCGCGGGGCCGCTTGCTGTCCTGGCTGACCGGCTCCTGATGTTCTGACCGAGTGAGCGAGCGTCCTGCCGAGATCGACGATCCCTGCCCCGACTGACTGTGTCCAACCCACCGAAGATTCGCATTTGCCTGCGTACAGGGCGGGCGCATAGCACTGTGAAATATCTCGAAACAGGTTTCGACGGGTGAAAGGTGTCGCACAGTGGACATCGCGCAGCTGTGGGATTTCGTCTCCGCGCGGAAGCAGCAACTGCTCACGGATTCCTATCTGCACGTCAGCGCGGTGGTGCAATCGGTGGTCATCGCCACGGTCGTCGCGGTGGTCGTCGGCATCGTCGTGTATCGCAGTCCGGCGGGCTCGGCCGTCGCCACAGCGCTCGCGAGCACTATCCTGACCGTCCCGTCGTTCGCCCTACTCGGCCTCCTGATCCCCATCCTGGGTCTCGGTGTGGCTCCCACCGTGACGGCCCTGGTCCTGTACGCCCTGTTGCCGATCATCCGGAACACGATCCTCGGTCTGTCGTCGGTGGACCCGGCGGTGACAGACGCGGCACGAGGTGTCGGTATGAGCCGGATCGCTGTGCTGAGCCGGATCGAGTTGCCGCTCGCGTGGCCGTCGATCCTCACCGGCATGCGGGTGAGCACCCAGATGTCGATGGGAATTCTCGCCATAGCGGCGTACGCCAAGGGGCCCGGACTGGGCAACCTCATCTTCTCCGGACTGTCGCGGGTGGGAAGCCCCACGGCAGTCCCGCAGGCCCTCACGGGCACCGTTTTGATTGTCCTTCTCGCTCTCGTGCTCGACGGTCTTTTCGTGGTCGTCGGCCGACTCACCACTTCCAGGGGGATCCGTGACTGAACTCGACACAGCACGCACCAGTTCTGACACCGTCTCAGGCGTGGAGATCGTCCTCGAGGATGTCGTCAAGAACTATCCCGGCCAGAGCCGACCGGCCGTCGACAACGTCTCGATGCGCATCCCGGCGGGCGAGATCGTCGTATTCGTCGGCCCGTCCGGCTGCGGTAAGACCACGACGATGCGGATGATCAATCGCCTCATCGAACCAACGTCGGGCAAGATCACGATCGGCGGAAACAATGCGCTGTCCATCGATCCCGACAGGTTGCGACGGGGCATCGGTTACTCGATACAGCAGGCCGGGCTCTTCCCGCATCTGACCATCGCCAAGAACGTCGCCACCGTGCCGGGGCTGATCGGGTGGGACAAGAAGAAGATCGCCCAGCGCACCGACGACATGCTCGACCTGGTGGGGCTCGACCCCGACGTCTACCGGGACCGCTATCCCCGGCAGCTGTCGGGTGGGCAGCAGCAGCGTGTCGGGGTGGCCCGGGCCCTGGCCGCCGATCCCCCGGTCCTGCTCATGGACGAGCCGTTCGGCGCGGTGGATCCGATTACGCGCGGACTGCTGCAGGACGAACTGATGCGACTGCAGTCGGATCTGGGCAAGACCATCGTCTTCGTCACCCACGACTTCAACGAGGCCGTGAAGCTCGGCGACCGCATCGCCGTTCTCGGGGATCAGTCGCACATCATGCAGTACGACACCCCGGATGCGATTCTCGCGAATCCCGCGAACGACATGGTGGCCGGCTTCGTCGGCGCGAACGCGTCGCTCAAACAGTTGACGCTGACCCGGGTCCGGGACGTGCCGCTCCTCGACTGCCCCACCGCGTATGCCGACGGTTCGGTCGACGAGCTGCGGGCGGCCATCACACCACGCAAGATCAAGTGGGGTCTGATCCTCGACGCACGTGATCGCCCCATCCGCTGGGTGTCCCTCGGCCACCTGGCACACGCCACCTCACTGCACGACATCGGTGACCCGATCGAGGAGGTCGTCTCCACCCAGTCCACGCTGCAGGATGCGCTCGAGGCGTTGCTCGCCGAGAGTAGCGCCTCGACCGTCGTCACCGGCCGGCGGGGCGAATACGAAGGTCTCATCAGTATCGACACGCTGGTGAACCACCTCGCCGCGATGCGGGAGGAGCACGGGCCGAACAGCGAGAACGGGGAAACGAGCGTAGAGGGGCCGCCGTCATGACCACCGCCGTTGTCGCACAGGACATCCCCGCCGCCCGCCGATCCGAACGTGCCCGGTTGCTGGTCCAACCCGTGATCGTGCTCGTACTCGTGGCCGGGGTCCTCGGGTGGGCATTCAACCGCGAACTCACGGCCACTCAGAAGGGCAGTCTCAACGCCGCGAACATCGCCACCCTGACGTGGCAGCATGTTCTGATCACGGTCGTGGTCGTGGCCATCGTCGTCGCCATCGCCGTTCCCCTGGGAATCCTTCTGACGCGCCCCGGTTTCACCAGGCTGGCACCAGTCTTCATCGGTATCGCCAATATCGGTCAGGCCGCGCCGGCGATCGGGCTACTCGTGCTGCTGTTCCTGGCCACCAGCACCACCGGGTTCTGGATCGGCGTTCTGCCCATAGCGTTCTATTCGCTGCTTCCTGTGCTTCGCAACACCATGCTCGGTTTGCAGCAGGTCGATCCCGCCGTCATCGACGCCGGGCGCGGGCAAGGAATGACGGCACGCCTGGTGTTGCAGAAAGTCGAGTTGCCACTGGCCGTTCCGTACATCCTGGCCGGGTTGCGTACCTCGCTCGTCCTCGCCGTCGGCACCGCGACCCTCAGTTTCCTCGTCAGCGCCGGCGGTCTCGGCATTCTCATCGACACCGGATACAAGCTGCGCGACAACGTCACACTGGTCGTCGGCGCGGTGCTCGCGGTCGCGCTCGCGCTTCTGGTCGACTGGTGCGGTGCACTGGCCGAGGAGTTCCTGGGCCCGAAGGGACTACGCTGATGGCCTTGCGACGAGGACTCCGGCGCACACTTGCGGCAACGGCGTTGGCGTGCAGTGTCACTCTCCTGGCCGGCTGCGGTCTCGAATCCGGTGGCGCGCTGCCGCTGTCCGTACTCCCCGGCAGTATTCAACCTGTCCCCGAACTCGAGGGGGTGAAGATCAC
Source organism: Rhodococcus sp. USK13 (assembly GCF_018343855.1). Classification (NCBI taxonomy): domain Bacteria; kingdom Bacillati; phylum Actinomycetota; class Actinomycetes; order Mycobacteriales; family Nocardiaceae; genus Rhodococcus; species Rhodococcus sp. USK13. The sequence goes on from NZ_CP069242.1 coordinate 5,011,166, forward strand.
CGTCGGGTCCAAGGATTTCACCGAGCAGGTGATCCTCGGGTACATCATCGAATTCGCGCTCAGCGCCGCCGGCGCCGACGTGCGCGATCTCACCAACATCCAGGGATCGAACAGCACCCGGGACGCGCAGTTGGACGGGCAGATCGACGTCACCTACGAGTACACGGGAACCGGCTGGATCAACTATCTGGGCAACGAGACTCCTGTGCCCGACCCCGTCGCGCAATTCGAGGCCGTGCGGGACGAAGACCTCGAACGCAATGCCATGGTGTGGGTGGAGCCCGCACCCATGAACAACACCTATGCCCTGGCGATGAACAGGCAGACCGCCGAGCAGACCGGCATCACCACGTTGTCGCAGTACGCAGACCTGGTCAACCGCGACCCTGCGGCCGCCACCACGTGCGTCGAGACGGAATTCAATGTGCGACAGGACGGCTTCCCCGGGCTGGCCGCCACCTACGGCTTCGATCCCGCGAGAGCGAACCGGCAGATCCTGCAGACCGGCATCATCTATCAAGCCACCGCGGACGGCACACAATGCAAGTTCGGTGAGGTGTTCACCACCGACGGGCGCATCATCGCGCTCGATCTGGTCCTTCTCGAGGACGACCGGCAGTTCTTCCCGAAGTACAACCCTGCTATCACGATGCGTAAGGACTTCGCCGATGCCCACCCACAGGTGGCGGAGGTCATGGCGCCCATTTCGGACGCCCTGACCAACGAGGAGGTCACCGAGATGAACCGGCTCGTCGACGTCGAAGGACAGGAACCGGCGGACGTCGCTCGTAACTGGCTGGCAGACAAGGGATTTGTGACACTCCCCTGATCTCACGGTCCGAGGGTGATTGTTGCGATCAAGCCCCGATGATCCGAACCGGCGATCGCCACCGACTCGACCGACTGCGCCCGGGCCCCGCTCGTCACGATGTGGTCGATCGCGATCATCGGCGGAAACGGCTGCCGGTCTGCCGGATACGTGTTCTGGATTCCGGCACCCACCTGGTCGGCGGCGTCCCGAAAGCGGCCGCTCACCAGATTGCGGTACTTGACGTGATCGCGGGTGGAATTGAAATCGCCGCTGAGAATCACCGGACCCGAGTCCTCGGGGATCCCGTCGAGCAACGCCTTGATGCGGTCCATCTCCCCCGCCCACACCGCGGAATCCACCGGCCAGGGCGGAACGGGATGCAGGGCGTACACGGCCGCACTCGCGCCGTCCGGAAGGGTTGTCCGCGCCGACAGCGCCGTCAGCAGGAACTCCTCGTGGTGCGTCTGTTCGGACAGCGGATACCGGCTCCAGATCCCGGTTCCAACCCCGCCGGTCCCGGGCCGCAGAAACGAGTGAGGCAACACGGACGAGATACCCGACGCCTCGAGCCGCCCGACAGCCTCGGGCGTCAGTTCGTTCACGGTGACCACGTCGACGTCGTTGTCCTCGATCTGCCTCCTCAGCGAATCGGGATCGGCGTTGCCGAGCCAGATATTGGCCTGCATCACAGTCACTTCCGGACCAGATGCCGGCGCCGAGCCGTTCGCCAGATAGAGCGGCGCCTGCGACAGCGTGGCTACCGCCGCGACTGTCAGGGCCACCCCGAATCCGACCCAGTGCCGCGTCACACCGAGAACCAGCACCCCGACCGCTGCCGCGGCCATCAAATAGGGGGCGGCCGACGCCAGCACGAGGAGTCGTTGGTTGTGTACGTCGAGGAATCGGAGCACCACACCGAACACCCCGACGAGCACCGCGCACCACCCGAGGGCGGTGAGCGCTCGCACCCCCCAGACGGCGATCACCCGCCGAAGACCCTCTCCACCACTGCTTTGGCCCGTCGGGTGACGCGCAGGTAATGGTCGAGGAACTCGCCCGCGTCGTCACTACCCCATCCGGCAATCTGCGCGACAGCGGACAGGACGCGACCGGAGCCGGGCAGCTGATCCGTGGGTTTACCGCGTACCAGCACCAGGCAGTTGCGAGCTTTCGTCGCCGTGATCCACGCGTCGCGTAGCAGTTCGACGTCTGCCTCACTGAGCAGTTCTGCGGCCCCGATGGCGTCGAGAGTTTCGAGGGTCGACGTGTTGTGGAGCGACTCGATGTCGTGGGCGTGCCGAAGCTGGATCAGCTGCACAGTCCACTCGATGTCGGCGAGCCCGCCGCGACCGAGTTTGGTGTGCGTGGCGGGGTCGGCGCCGCGAGGCAACCGCTCCGAGTCGACCCGCGCCTTGATGCGCCGGATCTCGCGTACTGCCTGTTCGGACACCCCACCTTCGGGGTAACGCGTCTTGTCGATCATGTGGAGGAAGCGCAGTCCGAGGTCGGCGTCGCCGGCGACGTGGTGTGCTCGCAGCAGCGCCTGAATCTCCCAGGCCTGCGCCCACTGTGCGTAGTAGGCCTCGTACGACGCGAGCGTGCGCACGACGGGACCGCTACGCCCCTCCGGCCGCAACCCGGTGTCGACCTCGAGTGGTGGATCCGTGCTGGGCGCACCCAGGAGCGAACGCACCTTGTCGGCGACTCCGTTGGCCCACTTGACGGCGACGGTCTCGTCGACGCCCTCGCGAGGCTCGCACACGAAGAGCACGTCGGCGTCGGATCCGTAGCCCAGCTCACCGCCACCGAGCCGGCCCATCCCGATCACCGTGAACGTTGCGGGCGCCGGTTCGCCCAGCTCCTTCTCGCTCGCATTGATCACCGAGGTCAGCGCGGAGTTGAGGACGGCCGCCCACACCGAGGACAACGCCCGACACACCCCAGGCACATCGAGCATGCCGAGAATGTCGGCGGAGGCGATCCGGGCCAGTTCGTACCGGCGCAGGGACCGCGCGGCCGCGATGGCGCGCGCCGGATCGTCGTGGCGGGCCGACGCCGTCAGAATTCCCCGCGCGACGTCCTCCGGTTTCGATTCCAGCAGGCGCGGGCCGCCCGGGGAATCGGCGAACAACCGCACCACATCGGGGGCCTTGATCAGCAGGTCCGGAACGTAGGCCGACGAACCCAGCACGGTCATCAGTCGCTCGGCCACGGACGCCTCGTCACGGAGCAGACGCAGGAACCACGTCTGGTCGTTCATCGCATCCGACAGCCTGCGGTAAGCAAGCAACCCCGCGTCGGGGTCCGGTGTGTCACCGAGGAATTCGAGCAACGTCGGCAACAGCAGCGCCTGGATGCGGCCCTTACGGGACGCACCGCTCGTGAGCGCCGTCAGATGTCCGAGGGCGTTCTCGGGTGCCGTGTATCCCAGCGCCGCCAACTGACGGATTGCCGCGTCGGGACTGAGCCGCAGAGCATCCTTGTCGATCCGAGCCACCGATTCCAGCAGTGGGCGGTAGAACAATTTGGCGTGCAGGCGCCGCACCCGGTGGGCGTTGCGCTTGATTTCGGCGTTGAGGACGCCGAGGGCATCCTTGCTGCCGTCCGGCCGCATGTGGGCGGCCCGCGCCAGCCACCGCAATGCTTCCTCGTCCTCGGCGGGCGGAAGCGTGTGGGTGCGTCGCAACTTCTGCAGTTGCAGCCGGTGCTCGAGCAGCCGCAGGAATTCGTACGACGCAGCCAGGTTCGCGGCGTCGTCGCGCCCGACGTACCCGCGCGCGGCGAGCGCCGTCAAGGCGTCGATGGTGCTCTGCACGTGTAGCGCCTCGTCCGCACGTCCGTGGACCAGCTGGAGCAGCTGCACCGCGAACTCGACGTCGCGCAGGCTGCCCCGGCCCAATTTGAGCTCCCGCTCGCGCAGTTCGGGCGGAACCATCTCCTCCACCCGCCGGCGCATGGCCTGAACCTCGGGAACGAAGTCGTCCCGCTCGGAGGCCGTCCACACCATCGGGCTGAGGGCCTCGACGTACTGCCGTCCCAGCTCGAGGTCGCCGATCATCGGCCGAGCCTTGAGGAGCGCCTGGAATTCCCAGGTCTTGGCCCACCGCTTGTAGTAGGTGACGTGAGATTCGAGGGTGCGGACGAGTTCGCCGCGTTTACCCTCGGGCCGCAGTGCCGCATCGACGTCGAAGAAGGCCGTCGATCCGATGCGGATCAGCTCACCCGCGATCCGGCTGGCGATCGTATCGGCGGGCTCGGCGACGAAGACCACGTCCACATCGCTGACGTAATTCAGTTCGCGTGCACCACATTTGCCCATCGCGATCACGGCGAGCCGCACCGGGCAGGGCGCTTCCGGACACACTGTTGCGACCGCGACTGCGAGAGCGGCATTGAGTGCGGCGTCCGCCAGATCTGACAACTGATGCCCGACGGTCTGGTACGGAAGTACCGGTTCGTTCTCGACGGTGGCCGCGAGGTCCACGGCGGCCAGGAGCATGAGCTGGTCACGGTACGACTTGCGCAATGCGGCGACAGCGTCCGAGCCCGTCACGGCGGCCCGGTACAGATTCGCCTCGGGATGAACGCCTTCCTCCGGGTGGGCGTCGACGGATGCCAACATCCGGGCGTTCGCCTCTTCCCTCGTCGGCAGGGTCACGTCACCGGCGAGATTGGTCCACAGCGCAGGGTCCGCCACGAGATGATCGCCGAACGCACTGGAAGCACCCAGCAAGCCGAACAAGCGCCCGCGCAGGGCCTTGTCGGTGCGCAGGGCTTTGTCGAGGGCTTCCCACCCGTCGCCCAGACCGTCCTTCATCCGCACCAACGTGCGGAGCGCGAGGTCGGCGTTGGCTGCGCGGGAGAGGGACCAGAGCAGCTCGACGCTGCCCTCGCCTACCCAGCCCAGATCTCGAAGTTCGGCGGGAGCGGTCGGTTCGACGAGGCCCAGTCGACCCGGGCCGGGAACGGCAGAACGCGCTGCCGGAGGCTTCACCATGTTCTTGCTCACAACCCCAGATACGTCTTGAGTTCGAACGGCGTCACGTGGCTGCGGTACTCCTCCCACTCGCGACGCTTGTTGCGGAGGAAGAAGTCGAACACGTGCTCACCGAGTGCTTCCGCGACCAGTTCGGACTTCTCCATTTCCCGCAGCGCCCCGTCGAGGTTCCCGGGGAGTTCGCGATACCCCATGGCGCGCCGCTCGGCCGATGTCAACGCCCACACGTCGTCCTCGGCCTCCGGCGGCAGTGCGTAACCCTTCTCGATACCGCGCAGTCCCGCAGCGAGCAGGACCGCGAAGGTGAGATACGGGTTGCACGCCGAGTCTGGGCTGCGGATCTCGACGCGACGCGACGACGCCTTGTTGGGCGTGTACATCGGGACACGCACGAGCGCCGACCGGTTCGACGGACCCCAGGAGGCCGCGGTCGGAGCTTCTCCACCGTGGATGAGCCGCTTGTACGAGTTCACCCACTGATTGGTGACCGCGCTGATCTCGTTGGCGTGTTCGAGGATGCCGGCGATGAACGCCTTACCGGTCTCCGACAGCTGCATCGGATCGTCCGGGTTGTGGAACGCGTTGGTGTCGCCCTCGAACAGGCTCATGTGCGTGTGCATCGCCGAGCCGGCCTGATCGCTGAACGGCTTGGGCATGAACGTGGCCCGCACCCCCTCGGCGATGGCGACTTCCTTCACCACGTACCGGAAGGTCATGACGTTGTCGGCCATCGACAGGGCATCCGCATACCGCAGGTCGATCTCCTGCTGGCCGGGTGCCGCCTCGTGATGGCTGAACTCGACGGAGATTCCCATCGACTCGAGCGCGTCGATGGCGTGGCGGCGGAAATTGGGGGCAGAGTCGTGGACTGCCTGGTCGAAGTACCCACCGGAGTCTGCGGGCTTCGGCGGCGTGCCGTCGATCGGCCCGTTCTCGAGCAGGAAGAACTCGATCTCGGGGTGCACGTAGCAACTGAAGCCGAGGTCGCTGGCCTTGTTCAGCTGCCGTCGCAGCACGTGCCGCGAATCGGCCCAGGACGGGGACCCGTCGGGCATGGCGATGTCGCAGAACATGCGGGCGGAGTGCTGATGACCCTTGCTCGAGCTCCAGGGCAGAACCTGGAACGTGGAGGCGTCCGGCTTCGCGACGGTGTCGGCTTCGGACACCCGCGAGAACCCTTCGATCGCGGATCCGTCGAAGCCGATGCCCTCCTCGAAGGCACCTTCCAGTTCCGCGGGGGCGATCGCCACCGATTTCAGGTATCCGAGAACATCCGTGAACCACAATCGGACGAACCGAATGTCGCGCTCTTCCAGGGTGCGAAGCACGAATTCCTTTTGGCGATCCATGTCCGCGAGAGTAAGCAAAGTTCGTTAAATCTGTGTTACTTCGTGAATTCACCCGGCTACGATTCCGCATCGTGCCAGCGTGTGGCCACCTCGACCTCTCACCGCGGACGCGCGTGTCAACAGGTGAGGTCTGCGGGCGGCGGCTCGAGGGTCACGAAATAGTCGATGACGGCGTCGTCGACGCATGCTTCGCCATCGAGAACGACGGTGTGCTGAGTGCCCCGGTACGTGATCAGCGCGCCGTTCATCTGCTTCGCCAAGTCCACTCCCGCTTGATAGGGAGTGGCCGGATCCTCTGTGGTCGAGACCACTACGATCGTCGGGATTCCGGGGGCGTCCACCGTGTGCGGTGCACCCGTGCTCGGCACCGGCCAGAACGCGCAGACGTCGAGCGGCGCGTTGCCCGTGCCGCGACCGTCGTCGAGGAACGGAGCCGCCTGCCGGTACCGCATATCGGCCTCGCCGACCTTCGCGCGATCGGTGACCGGCGGATCGTCCACGCACCGGATGGCGTTGAAAGCGTCGTTGAGGTTCGAGTAGCTGCCGTCGTCCGCCCGGCCCTCGTACAGATCGGCCAGCATCAGCAGCGAATCCCCGGTGCCCGTCCGCAGACTCTGCAATCCGCCGCGCAGCGGTCCCCACAGGTTGGGTGAGTACAGCGCCTGCTGGACGCCGGTGATCGCGTCGGTGTAGCTGAGTCCTCGTGGATCGGTCGTGGCCGCCGGCTTCGCGATCAGCGGATCGACCAGAGCGCGGAAGTTCTCGTCGGCCTGTGCCGGGTCGGTGCCCAGGGGGCAATCCTGCTGCCTCATGCAGTCCGCGACGAAGGCGTCGAATGCCTTCTGGAAGCCTTCGGCCTGCAAGATGACCTCGTCGGTCGGATCCTGCTCGGGGTCGAGGGCGCCGTCGAGCACCATCGCCCGCACGTTGCCGGGGAACGTCTCCGCATAGGAGGACCCCAGCCGGGTGCCGTAGGAATATCCGAGGTAGTTCAGCTTCGCGTCGCCGAGCACCGCCCGGATGACGTCCATGTCGCGGACGACGTCGTAGGTGCCCACGTGGGCCAGTACATCCGGACCTGTCCGCTCTGCGCACTTGGCCGCGTAGTCACGGTTCTCCGCTTCGGTTTGCGCGATCCCGGAAGGGCTCATGTCGACGTCGTCGTCCCTGCGCTTGGCGTCCACCTCTGGGTCGGTCAAGCAGGTCACTGCCGGGGTGGACGCTCCGACACCGCGCGGGTCGAATCCGACGACGTCGAACTTCTCGGCGAGTTCGGTGCCGTCGGCCACGGATGCCAGAGCCAGACCGGATGCCCCGGGACCGCCGGGGTTGACCAGAAGAGACCCGAGTTTCGGTCCACCCGCCCGGGAACGGGAGATCGCGATCTGCGCCGTGGCGCCGCCCGGGTCCGCGTAGTCGTTGGGCACGGTCACCTTGGCGCAGTCGAGGTTGTCCCCGAGCGGTGTGCCGTCCGTGCTGTATCCCTCGCACGAACCCCAATTCACCTGTTGCGTATAGAAGGCCTCCAGTCCGTCGGGAGCGGACGCTCCCGGCGACGCCGCAGAAGACGAGGGCTCGGCGACGGCCTCGCCGGAATCCCCTCCACTCCCACTGCATCCTGCGAAGACGAGGACAACGGCGACGGCACCCGCGAACGCGGCCGGCACGCGAGCACTGCGAGACATACGACGATCGTGCCAGGGTTCACGGGGTGCGCGCCTCGAGGGCAGGTCAGACCCCGGAGATCGATGTGACCTATCGCACCTGCGCCGGGGGTTCGCACCCTCATGGCCCGGTGGCAGACTGTAGGCGTCATCACCCGCACCCGGGGACCCGCCAAGGGCCTCGAGGCCAGAAAGGGACAACGATGTCCGATAGCAAGACTTCCGAGAGCACGTCCGAGAATCGGCTCTACGGATCAGCCCCCTCCCCCGATGCACCCCGACGCAAGACCAGGACCCACCACCTGCAGGCCATGAAGGCCGAGGGCGAACGCTGGGCGATGCTCACCGCCTACGACTACTCCAGCGCCCGCATCTTCGAGGAAGCCGGCATCCCGGTCCTTCTGGTCGGCGATTCCGCCGCCAATGTCGTCTACGGGTACGAGACCACGGTTCCGGTCACCGTCGACGAGCTCCTTCCCCTGGTACGAGGTGTCGTTCGAGGCGCTCCCCACGCCCTCGTCGTGGCCGACCTCCCGTTCGGCAGCTACGAGAGCTCGCCCGAGCAGGCCCTGGCCACCGCCACCCGGTTCCTGAAGGAAGGCCTGGCCCACGCCGTCAAGTTGGAGGGCGGCGAACGCGTCGCACCCCAGATCGCCGCAATTACCGCCGCCGGCATTCCCGTCATGGCCCACGTCGGCTTCACCCCGCAGAGCGTCAACTCACTCGGCGGCTTCCGGGTGCAGGGCCGAGGTGACGCGGCCGAGCAGTTGGTGGCCGACGCCATCGCCGTCCAGGAAGCAGGCGCTTTCTCGGTCGTCATGGAGATGGTGCCCGCGGAGATCGCCGGGCAGGTCACCCGCAAGCTCACCATCCCCACTGTGGGGATCGGTGCCGGCGCCGAATGCGACGCCCAGGTGCTGGTGTGGCAGGACATGGCCGGTTACACCAGCGGGAAGACGGCGAAATTCGTCAAGCGCTTCGGCAACGTAGGTGACGAGCTCCGCGCGGCAGCCGCGGCCTACGCAGACGAAGTACGTTCGGGCGCCTTCCCCGCGGACGAGCACAGCTTCTGATCTCTTCTCATCCGGTCCGGCTCCACAATTCGAGAGAGGTGTTCATGCGAGTACGACGTGCGTCGCAGACCGGCCACCGTCGCCGCCCGGCCGCACTCGCGGCCGGGGCGGTCGCACTCGCCGCCGCGCTCACGGGGTGCGCGGGACAGGGCACCGCACCCGCGCCTCAATCCGCTGTTCCCACCAGTTCCCGCGCCGTCGAGCCGGGAGTCGCTGCGGTCCCGGGCGGAGTGACCGAGGCCCAGGCCGCCCAGTTGTGCCGGGATCTCGAGGGGCAGCTGCAGAGCTGGCGTACGTACACGCCGACCATCGGGAAGACCGGACTCAACGGGCTGGTCGGCACCTGGATCGCGCAGAACAACCTCAATGCCCTCGACTTCCTGCAGGATCGCGGTCGCATCGACGTGATCACGACGGCGGCCTGCCCGGACATCCGTCAGGAAGCCGTGACCGCGTTGGAGATACCCGATCTGGCATCCGGCCTGATCGGGTTCTGAGGTGTCCGGCGAGCAGGACCTGCGCACTCTCTACCCCGAGATCCAACCCTTCCGGTTCGGGCATCTCGATGTGGGTGACGGACAGCAGGTGTACTGGGAACTGAGCGGCAATCCCGACGGAAAACCCGTCGTGTTCCTGCACGGCGGCCCGGGCGGCGGCACCGACCCTGCGTATCGGCAGTTCTTCGACCCGGCCGCCTACCGGATCGTTCTGTTCGACCAGCGCGGGTGTGGTCGTTCCACACCGCACGTCGCCGATGGGGCCGATCTGTCGGTGAACACGACGGACCGCCTGCTGGCGGACATCGAGATGCTGCGTGATCATCTGGACGTGGAGCGGTGGCAGGTGTTCGGCGGTTCGTGGGGTTCCACCCTGGCCCTCGCCTACGCGCAGAAGCATCCGCACCGGGTCACCGAATTGGTGCTGCGGGGAATCTTCCTGCTGCGGCGCAGCGAGATCGACTGGTACTACAACGGTGGTGCCGCACATCTCTTTCCGGAACTGTGGGAGCAGTTCCTGGCCCCGGTTCCCGAGCAAGAGCGGGACGGCGACCTGGTGGAGGCCTACCACCGGCTGCTGCACGCGAACGATGTGGAGATTGCGACGCGGGCCGCGATCGCGTGGTCGGCCTGGGAAGGGGCGACCAGCTCGCTCCTGCCCAAGCCGGAGCGTATCGCCGAAAGTTCGGAGCCTCGGTTCGCGCTCGCGTTCGCCCGCATCGAAAACCACTATTTTCACCACCGCGGGTTCCTCGAGGAGGGACAGCTGTTGCGTGACGCGGCGAGGCTCGAGGGTATTCCCGGGGTGATCGTGCAGGGTCGTTACGACGTGGTATGCCCGGCGACGAGCGCATGGGCGCTGCACCGGGCGTGGCCGGGCTCCCAGCTCGACATCGTCGGCGATGCCGGTCATTCGGCGCTGGAGCCGGGGATCGTCGACCGTCTTGTCCGGGCGACCGACCGGTTCCGCCCGTGACGAACTACGCCGGGTAGCTGAACTCGACGGTCCGCTTGTGGACGTCGGCGGCGACGAGCCGGATCTTGACCTGCTCCCCTTCCGCGGGGTCCCCGACGCACTTGCCCATCACCGACACGGAAGGGACGAACACGTCGGCGGTGCGCTTGCCGTTGCGTGAGCGGAGAACGGTGGCATCGAACACGTCCCCCACCCGGTCGGCGAGGACTGTCGCCTCGGCAAGGTCGATGCAGGCGCGTTCCACCTTCCCGGCCAGCGTGTCGGAGCCGCCCATGATCTCGGGCATCGACCCCAGGGCGCCGCGCACCCACGCCGGGACCGCGGCGCCGGACGCTATGGCCAGGCACACTTCCGTCGAATAGCGGTCCGACAGCCGCCGCAGCGGTGCGGTCACGTGTGCGTACGGGGCGCCGATGGCCGCATGCACGGTGAGCTCCGGAACGCTGCCGTCGAAAGCGGCGTAATCGGCGCCGCGCAGCAAGGACGGGGCCTCGGTCATCAGCACGAGCGTCGGCGCCGAATTGGGGTCCAGCCCGGCCAGCATTTCGCCCACACCGACGTCGCGTGGCCACTCGATGCCCAGTGCCGCCGCGGTGCGTCGCAACGCGGCGACGGCGTCGGGTCCGGCGGGCGGCAACGTCCGCAGCAGCCCGATCCTCGCGTCGATCATCATGGCAGCGGCGCACATTCCGGTGAGCAAGGACACCTCGGCGTTCCAGTCGTCGGCCTCGGTGCGCGGCGCCAGATCGATGCGCCACCCCTCGCCGTCCGGTACCACGTCCTGTTCCGGCAGTCGCAGCTCGATGGCACCGCGCGCCACCGCGGCTGCGGCGCGAAGCCGGCCGAACTCGGGCAGCGAGGTGATGGACGGGTGCAATCGGCCCGCGTCCGAATCCGCCTGGACCCCAGGATAGTCGAGCCGCGCCACCGAGCGGACGGTCGCGCGGGATACCGTCCACGACACCGGTGCTGCCTGTTCGTCGAGCTCGATCCGCCACAGGGCTGCGGGGCGGATCTGGTCCGGCAGGAGGCTCGCCGACCCCTCCGACAGCTCCTTCGGGTGCAACGGAACCTTGCCGTCCGGCAGGTAGAACGTCTGACCCCGCTTGCGGCTCTCCACCTCCAGGGCACCACCGGGTTCGACGACGGCGCCGACGTCCGCGATCGCATAGTGCAGGACGAATCCGTCCGCGGTGCGCTCGAGGTGGAGGGCCTGATCCAGGTCCATCGACTCCGGCGGGTCGATGGTGACGAGAGGCAGATCCGTGCGGTCTTCACGCTCGGCGGAACAGCGGTCCGTAGCCCGCACGGCCTCGGCCACCGCCTCGGGCGGATAACCGTGCGGAAGGTTGAACTCCTCGCGCACGGCACCGAAATCGATCCCATGCGCGAGAAAACGAGTGATCGGCACCGTGGGGTCGCCCCTTTCACGCCGTAGGCACCCTGACGGTGCGCGCTGTCAGTTGTTCCATTCCTCTTCGGCGCGGTCTGCCGCCTTGTTCCGCTCGGCGGCGATCTGCAGCGCCTTCTCGGCCGAAGCCCGGTCGGGGTACGGGCCCATCCTGGACATCGACGAAGCCGCCTTCCCTTGCGTGACAGATCCGTCGTCGACGTTGTAGTACCAGAGTTGATCTTCGTCAGTCATGTTCCCAGTGTCGCACCGGCGGGGCGTCTGGAGTTGTGGATCATGCTCAGACTGTTACCCTCGGGGCCTGTCCGGTGATTCGTTCCCCGGCGCCGGTACGTGCGGTGTCGTGGCAGCGTGTCCCGCGTGCAGTGCCCGAACAGAGAATGGAGCGAGCATGTCAACGATCATTTTTGATCAGCTACTTCCCTACCTCGGCGCCGAAGGCGCCTCCTACTGGGCCCAGCTTCTGATGGTCGATCCCGTCTGACGGGATGCCGGTCAGCTGATTCGAACGAAGCCCCCGCCGAACTTCTCGACGGGGGCTTCGCCGTTGCCGGAGGCGTAGAGTTCCGGCCGTTTCTCTGCGCCCGGCGCCCGTAGTCTCTCTACGCTGTCATGATGGCAGTCAATCGAGCGATCGAGGGACGGGTCTATCCGCCCACCGAGCCGTACCTCGTCGGCCGTGAGAAGATTCGCGAGTTCGCACGGGCCGTCTTCGCCACCAACCCGACGTCCTACGACGTGGAGCGCGCCCGAGCCGCCGGACACGCTGATCTCGTTGCGCCGCCGACATTTCCCGTCATCGTGCAGGAGCGGGCCCTCGCACAGTTGGTCGCCGATCCGACCACGGGAATCGAGCCCGTCAACCTGGTGCACAGCACCGAACACGCGTCGTCCTTCCGCCCCGTAGTCGCCGGTGACGAGTTGTCGGCAGTGTTGACCGTGACCGAGGTGGCCCCAAGAGGTCCGCACACCCTCATCGTGGCCGGCATCGACATCACCGACGCGAGCGGTGCTGTGGTCAGCACGATGACCTCCAGTCTTTTCGTGCGAGGTGAACAGTGAGTTCGCCCGAGCGAATCCTGCTGGGCGACACTGTCGTCAAGGCGCGATACCACCTGACTCGCGAATCACTGGTTCGCTACGCCGGCGCCTCCGGCGACTTCAATCCGATTCACTATCGGGACGACGTCGCCGCGACGGTCGGACTTCCCGGTGTCCTGGCTCAGGGGATGCTCACGCTGGGGCTCGCCACTCAGTGTGTCGTCGAGTGGCTCGGCGACCCGGCGCGAATCACCGGCTACCGGGCCCGCTTCACGAAACCGGTCATCGTTCATGCCGAGGACGGTGCGGTCGTCGATGTGGTCGCCAAGGCCGCTCGAGTGGACGCCGACGCCGGGAGCGCCCGGATCGATCTCACCGTGACGTGCGACGGCCATACGGTGCTGGGCAAGTCCCAGGTGTGGATTTCGCTTCGCTGAGGGCGTACCGGTCAGCGCGGCGCAGAGGATGTCGCCGAGCTACCGCCCAGCAGAATGGTGCCGATGAGATCAGGGTCGTCGCTCATGGGAACGTGACCGATTCCGGGGAGCACCAGTAGCCGGGCCTGCGGGAAGGATTTGCGCACGCGTCGCGCCTGGTACACCGGCAGGATGAGGTCGCGCCGCCCCCACGCCACGGTGACGGGGACTGTGGCGTCGACGACGGGCGGCAGCGCGAACGACGCCGTCAGTCCCTGGTCGACCAACACGTTGGTGGTGAGGGATCGGGCGTCGATCACTGCATCCTCGTACGGTACGTGGCTCGGCCTGGCGAAGAAGGCGGCCAGCGACGGATAGCGGACTGCGCGGTAGCTCAGCGCCTTCGGCGCATTCTCCCCCATTGCCCTCGCCACCCTGCGGAGCGCACGGAAGGTGTAGATGGTGCGCGCCTGATCGGCCTTGTTGACGAAGAACCCGGCGGGCGAGAGGGCGGTGGCGGAGGCCACCTCACCCCTGGCCGCGAGCGCGAGGGAAAGCCAGCCCCCGAGAGAGTTCCCGGCGATGTGTGCGCGTTCTCCCGGCGGCGTCACCGACCGGACGAACCCGCTCAGCTCCTCGAGGAGTGCGGCCATCGCATCCACACCGTCGTGCTCGAGAGCCGGGCACTCCCCGTGGCCCGGAAGATCCACCGTGACCACCCGGCGATAGGGCGTCAACTGATCCAGCAAGGCGTTCCACGCCTGGCGGCGATGCACCACGCCGTGCACGAGGACGAGCGTGGGGCCGGAGCCGGCGATGTCATGAGGCAAGTCCATGGGCAGATGTTAGCGCTCCCACCGGTAACACTTACAGCTCCGGAGAAACGAGGAGCGCGGACGAGTTGGCGTATAAGCCGGATCCTGTCCCCGGCACCGAAATGCCGGGTGGCGACCATCCATCTGGGCACACCGTCGCCGGGTACCTCGAGCGGTTCACCCGCAGGCTCGGGCGAGCAGCCCTCGAACACCTGCGCAACCGCACCGGGACCTCGAAAGGCCTGGTGCGGTCTTCAACCTTGCTCCGGGCGGGGTTTACCTAGCCACCCCGGTCACCCGGGGTGCTGGTGCGCTCTTACCGCACCGTTTCACCCTGACCGACGCACATCCCGAAGGGGTGTGACGTCGGCGGTCTGTTTTCTGTGGCACTGTCCCGCGAGTCACCTCGGGTTGCCGTTAACAACCGCCCTGCTCTGTGGAGTCCGGACTTTCCTCGGCCCGGGGCCTGTGCATCTGCATGCTGGTTCCCCGTGCCGCGGCCGCCCGGCCAACTCGTCCGCCCGATCAGGATACGCGTCACGCGCTCGGCCTCCGAACTCGCGGTGTCGTGCCTTCGCACTATGGTCGGATTCATGACTCGATACGTCGCCCTTCTGCGCGGGATCAATGTGGGTGGCATCAACATCAAGATGGTGGATCTGCGCCGCACCTTCAGCAATCTGGGTTTCGAGAACGTGAAGACGGTGCTCGCGTCCGGCAACGTGCTGTTCGATTCCGATCGCACCGACGTCCCCACGTTGAAAAGTGAAATCGAGAAGGCCTTGAGGGCCGAGTTCCATTACGACGCGTGGGTTTTCGTGCTGGACCTCGAGACGGTCCGAAGGATCGTCGACGACTACCCGTTCGATCCCGAGCGGGAAGGCTGGCATCCGTACGTGCTCGTGACGCCCGATCCCGACGTTCTCGCGGGGCTGATCGCCAAGGGCGAGGAACTGGATCCGGCAGTCGAGCGAGTCCAGGCCGGGAACGGGGTCCTGTACTGGGAGGTCGAACGCGGGATGACGCTGAAGAGCGCGTTCGGCAAGAGCACGGGCACGCCGCGGCTGAAGGGGTCCACGACGACTCGCAATCTCCGCACCTTGCAGAAGCTGTTGAAGTAATTCGGCGGTGACAGTTCTGGCAGCGGCCTTGGTCGCCGTAGTCCTCCTGTTCGCGGTCGTCCGCCCGTACCGCCTCCCCGAGGTGGTGGTGGCCGCCCCGGCCGCGGCCGTCGCCGTCGGGGTGGGTCTGGTGACGCCGTCGCAGGCCTGGGACGAGGTACGGGAGATGGCGCCGACCGTCGGGTTCCTCGCCGCAATACTCGTCCTGGCGCACCTGGCGGACGCGATGGGTGTGTTTGCCTGGATCGCGAGCCGGTTACGGCGCGGCGCACGAGGAAAGCCGACACGTTTGCTGACGCTGGTGTTCGGCGCCGCCGCGCTCACCACGGCGGTTCTGAGCCTCGACGCCACGGTGGTGCTTCTGACGCCTGCGGTCATCGCCACGGCGCGGGCGTTGCAGATGGATCCACGTCCACATTCGTATGCCACGGCACATCTGTCGAACACCGCGTCGACACTCCTGCCGGTGTCCAACCTCACCAACCTCATCGCGTTTTCCGCGACGGGCATGACCTTCCTCCACTTCACCGCGGTGATGGCGTTGCCCTGGATCGTGTCGGTCTGCGTCGAATTGGCGCTGTTCCGCGTATTCTTCCGGCGGGAACTACTCGCTCGGCGAGGCGCCGAACCGGCGGCGGAACGCGACGTACCCGCGCCTACTGCGGCGTTGGTGATCGTGGGGGCAACGCTGGCGGGTTTCGCTGTGTCCGGCGTCGTCGACGTCGCCCCGGCATGGGTGGCGGCTCTCGGAGCGTTCTCTCTGGGTGTCCTCGCCTTACGGGAGGGGCGAACCAGGATCCGTCACATTATCTACGCGCTGGACGCGTGGTTCTGCCTGTTCGTCCTTCTCCTGGGCGTCGTGGTGACCGGGGTGGCGAACGGTCCGATCGGTCAGTGGATCAGCGAGCGGCTTCCCACCGGCGCCACCTTCCTCGGCTTGCTCGGCATGGCCGTAGTGGCGGCGGTGGCGGCCAACCTCGTCAACAATCTTCCGGCGACGCTTCTCCTGCTGGCCGGGCTGGGCACTCAGGCCCCACCCGGCCTGGTTCTCGCGATGCTGCTGGGTGTCAACCTCGGCCCCAACCTCACCTACGTCGGCTCGCTGGCCATCATGCTGTGGCGGCGGGTGTCCGCGCGCGCCGGTTCGCCACCCGAGTTGCGGACGTTCACCGCGCTGGGCCTCATCACCACGCCGCTGACACTGCTGTCCTCCGTCACCGCGCTGTGGCTGGTCCTGCGGTGAGCCGGGTCAGAGGTGCGAAGTGTCGTTGACCAGGCGTACCGACGAGCCGCCGTCGGGGTAGAACTCGGCGATACTCAGCGACGCCAGATCCAGGTGCAGTTTGTACAGCAGCGACGGTCCGGCGGCGAGCGCCAACTGGAGAAGCGTCTTGATGGGGGTGACGTGGGTTACCACGAGGATGGTCGAGCCAGCGTAGGAGGAGGTCAGGTCTTCCCGCACCCGCTCGATCCGCTCGCGCACCTCGTCGAAACTCTCCCCGGACGGCGGACGCACAGAGGTGTCCGACAGCCAGCTGCGGTGAAGTTCGGGGTCGCGGGCCGCGGCCTCCGCGAACGTCAACCCCTCCCACTTCCCGAAGTCGGTTTCGGTGAGACCCTCGTGCACGGTGACGGGAAGCCCGAGCGCTTCGGCAGCCGCGGCCGCCGTCTGCTGCGCGCGCCCCAGCGGGGAAGAGACGACCGCCGCGATTCCGCCGCGGCCGGCGAGACGTTTGGCGGCGCCCCCCGCCTGCGCCTGCCCCAGTTCGGTGAGTGACGGGTTGCCGCGCCCGGAGTAGCGGCGGTCGACGGACAACGCCGTCTGCCCATGCCGCAATAGCAACATTCGGGTGGGTGCACCGTGTGCGTCCATCCAGCCCGGCGCGGCAGGGCTGGATTGCGCCGGCGCCGGGGAGGGTGTCGCCGAGGAAAGCGTGGGAGACGGCACGCCCTCGGCCGCATCCATCGCCTCGTTCGCGAGGCGGTCGGCATGCGCGTTCTCCGCCCGCGGAATCCACGTGTACGTCACCTGCTGGAACTGTCCGGCAAGGTCGGCGGCGCGTCGCTGCAACGGAATCATGTCGGGATGCTTGACCTTCCAGCGCCCGGACATCTGCTCGACCACCAGTTTCGAATCCATCCGCACCTCGACCGCGGAGGCACCGAGTTCGGCCGCCGCTCCGAGACCGGCGATCAGTCCCCGGTATTCGGCGACGTTGTTGGTGGCGACACCGAGGCTTTCCTTCCGCTCCGCCAGAACGGTGCCGTGTGCCGAATCGAACACGACGGCGCCGTAGCCGGCCGGCCCGGGGTTGCCCCGCGACCCGCCGTCGGCCTCGACGACCACCCGCCCAACACTCACAGACCGGACTCCTTGGTACGCACCAGGATTGCCCCACATTCCGGGCACCGCACCACGACCTCCGGTGCGGTGGCGGTGATGCGCGAGATTTCGCCGCGGTCCAGTTCGATACGGCATGCGCCGCACCTCCGCGCCTGCAGCAGTGCCGCGCCGACACTGTTCTGCTTACGCTGCTTCTCGTAGATCGCGATCAGGTCCGCGGGGAGGTACTCCGCCAGTGTGGCTCGGTCCGCTGTGCACCGCTGCTCCGCGGAATCGAGGTCGGCCACCGCATCGTCGCGGCGGCGGCGTGCGTCGATCAGTTCGTCCTCGATCTGCGAGAGCTGGGCACCGGCATGGTCGTGATCGGACTGTGACGCTTCACGCCGTTCCATCACTTCGAGCAGTTCGTCTTCGAGGAGACCCTGCCGTCGGACCAGGCTGCCGAGTTCGTGTTCGAGTTCGGTGAGCTGCTTCGACCCCACCGAGCCGCTCTGGAGCAGCGCGCGGTCGCGATCCTCCCGCTTGCGCACCGCGTCGACCTCGCCCTCTAGTTTGCGAATGTCGCGGTCGAGGTCGTCCAGGATGATCTCCACGGCCACCGCCGCATCCTTGCGGGTGAGTCGTTCGGCCTCGAGTCGCTCGACTTCCTGCTGTTCCGGGAGCGCGGTGCGGCGGTAGGCGATCCTCGAGAGCTCCGCATCGACGCCGGCGAGGTCGAGGAGCTTGGACTGGACCTGTGGTTCGACGTTCACGCGTGGTAACTCCTGCTGTCTTCTGTGAAGGGTTCTTCTCTGGAGATGTGTAGGCCAACCGTACCCCGGCCGTGGGCGTCGATCGGCGCTACCGCGAGCAGTCCGATGTCGCGCCGACCGACCATGGATCGGTCCGTACCTGCGACACCCGCGCCTGCCATCCGGGCCTGTCACCGAAGGCGTTGTCCAGTACGCCCTTCGCCTGCGCGCACCAGGGCTGCTCACTGGCCCAATGGGCGACGTCGATCAGCGCGGGACCGCCGGCGCGCAGGTGCTCGTCGGCGGGGTGGTGACGCAGGTCCGCGGTCACATATGCGTCGACGCCCAACCGGGAGACGGCGTCCAGGAAGGAGTCGCCCGATCCCCCGCACACAGCGACCGTGCGTACCGTCGCGTCCGGGTCGCCGGCCGCCCGCACTCCCCACGACGTAGCGGGAAGCGCGTCGGCGACCTGCTGGGTGAAGGTCTTCAGCGACACCGGTTCGGGTAGTTCCCCTACCCGGCCCAGTCCGCGGGGGCTGGGAAACGTGGCGGTCTCGAAGACGTCGAATGCGACCTCCTCGTAGGGGTGCGCGGCCCGCAGAGCCGCGAGCACTCCGGCTCTGATCCGCCGCGGCGCGATCACCTCGATCCGGCTCTCCTCGACGAGTTCGAGCTCCCCGACCGAGCCGAGGGCGGGTTGCGCGCCTTCCGTCGGAAGGAACTGTCCCTGCCCGGTGACCGACCAGCTGCAGTCTCGGTAGTTGCCGATGTGGCCTGCGCCCGCGTCGAACATCGCACGGCGGACCTTCGTGGCATCGTCGACCGGCACCGGCACCACCCATTTGTCGAGTGGCTCGGTGGGCTGCGGCTCGATCGGCCCGGTGACGTTCAGGCCCAGCGCCTCCGCCAGTGCGTCGGACACGCCGGGGTCTGCGGAATCCGCGTTGGTGTGCGCGGTGAAAAGGGCGCAGCCCGCTTTGATCAGCCGGTGGATCAACGCGCCTTTGGGCGTGTGCGCGCCGACGGTGTCGACGCCGCGCAGCAGCAACGGGTGGTGGACGAGGAGGAGGTCGGCGCCTGCGTCGACGGCCTCTGCGACCACCGCAGCCGTCGGGTCCACCGCAATCATCACCGTGGTGACGGAGTCCTCGGGGTCGCCGCAGACCAGGCCGACGGAGTCCCACGACTCCGCGAGGGCCGGAGGATAGGCGTCGTTCAGGACCGCGATGATGTCGCCGAGACGAACAGGATTCACAGGATCTCCTTCATCGCGTCGATCAGTACGTCGGTCTGCTCGCTGGGCCGCACGGCCACCCGCAGGAAGTTCGCATCCAGGCCTGGGAACGTGTCACACCGCCGGACGGCAATGCCCCGCTCCCGGAGGTGCTTGCGCATCAGTTCGCCGTCCGGGAATCGCAGCAGCAGGAAAGGAGCAGATGCGGGCTGGTGCACTGCCACACCGAGGTCGTGCAGTCGCCGGATCATGTCGTCCCGCCAGGAGCCCAGGAGCACGGCACGGTCCCGGGCGGCGGCGACGGCGGCGGCACTACTGCAGGCCGCGATCGCCTCCACCTGCAGGCTTCCCAGCGGCCAGTGAGCCCTGCCTACCTGCAGTCGCTGGAGAAGCTCGGGCGATCCGAGGACGTACCCGCAGCGCAGTCCCGCAAGCGCCCAGGTCTTGGTGAGGCTGCGCAACACCAGGACGTCGGGCAGCGACAGACCGGCCAGCGATTCCACTTCACCGGGCACCGCGTCGGCGAACGCCTCGTCGACAACCAGAATCCGGTCGGGACGGCGCAACCGGAGAATGTCCTCGGCGGGGTGCAGCACCGACGTGGGATTGGTCGGATTTCCGACCACGACGAGGTCCGCCGAGTCGGGCACCGGCGCGTGCTCGAGTCGGTACGGATCCTCGAGCAGTACCCGGGTGACAGGGACCCCGGCCTCCCGCAGTGCCCATTCGGGCTCGGTGAACGACGGATGAAACAGTGCTGCCTGCCGCACACCGAGCCGGGGCAGCAACGAGAATCCCTCGGCCCCACCCGCGAGGAGCAACACCTCGTCCGGTGACCGTCCGTGCCGCTCGGCGGCCGCGGTGCGGGCAGCGAGGTCGGCGGCCACCGTCGGGTACGTGCCCAGACTCCCTAGCGCGTCGGCGAGGCGGCGGCGCAACCATTCCGGTGGGCCGTCGCCTTGCACGTTCACTGCGAAATCGAGCAGACCTGGCCCCGCTTCCACATCTCCGTGATGACGCAGGCTCTCCCGGCTACCGGCACGAATGTCCACAGCTGTCGAGCCTAAGGGACAATGGTCCGGTGACTTCGCTCTCCACCGCCCAGTCGACCCTGTCCGCCCCCTCGGCCCTGTCTGCGCCGATCGTGCTGTTCGACCTCGACGGCACGCTCACCGACTCGGCTCCCGGTATCCACGGCGGTTTCCGCCACGCGCTCGCCACCATCGGGCAGCCGGAACCGACCCACGAGATGCTCGACAACGTGATCGGGCCGCCGATGATCGACACCTTCCGTTCACTGGGCCTCGACGAGGCCGATGTCCAGCGCGCACTGGCGGCGTACTTCGACCGCTACGACAGTGTGGGGTGGGCGGAGAACTCTGTATTCGACGGCATCGCGGACGTGCTGGCCGGCGCCCGCGACAGCGGCAGGAGGCTCGCCGTCGCCACGTCGAAATCCGAGCGGTTCGCCGTCCGCATCCTGGAGCATTTCGAGTTGGCCCACTATTTCGAATTTATCGGCGGCGCCAGCAACGACGGGCAGCGCCGCGCGAAGGCAGACGTGATCGCGCATTCTCTGCAGGCCCTGGGTGTCTCCGCCACCGAGGGTGCGACGTCCGATGTGCTGATGATCGGCGACCGCGACCACGACGTGCTCGGTGCGGCGCGGTGGGGTATTCCCGCGGTCTTCGTCGAGTGGGGGTACGGTTCGCCGGCCGAGGCGTCGGGTGCGCACCGTTCGGCGCGCACGGTGACCGAGCTCGGGAAGATGCTCGATGGCGCAGCCTGACCCGCGGTTGCACGTCACCTTCGTGTGCACCGGCAACATCTGCCGCTCCCCCATGGCCGAGAAGATTTTCGGCGAACACCTCAGACGTGCAGACCTGGACCACCGGGTGAGGGTGAGCAGCGCCGGCACGCACGGGTGGCACGTCGGCCGGGAGGCGGACCTCCGGACCAACGAGATCCTGAAGCTGAACGGTTACCCCACCGGCCACACCGCTGCCGAGGTCGGGCCGTACCACCTCGGCGCCGACCTCGTCGTCGCCCTGGCGGCCAATCATGATCGTGAACTCGCTCACCTCGGCGTACCCAAGGAGCGTCGCCGGCTGCTGCGCAGCTTCGACCCGGACGCCGACTCCTCGTCCGTCCCCGATCCGTTCTACGGCGGTCTCGAGGACTTCGAACGGGTGCGCCGCCAGATCGAGGCCGCGGTGCCCGGACTGCTCGAGTGGGTACGCGGTCGCTGACCCGCGATCAGGGGTCTCACCTGCGAGCGGCTACCGTGGAAGGGTGCGAAGGCTGAGATTTCTGTTGCGACCCGGCTGGTTGGTGTTGGCCGTGGTGGTCGCCGGATTCGCATTCATGTGCTTCTACGTACTGGCCCCATGGCAGCTCGGCAAGAACACCTCGACGGAACACCGCAACCAGCTGATCGCCGAATCGGTGGAGGCCGAGCCGGTATCCCTGGAGAGCCTGATCCCCGGGTCGGCGCCGAATCCGGACGACGAGTGGCGCCGCGTCACCGCCACCGGCTCGTACGTGCAGAACAGTGACATCCTCGTCCGGTTGCGGTCCATCGGGTCGGAGCCCGCGTATGAGGTACTGACACCCCTGCAGCTCACTGACGGCCGCGCCATTCTCGTCAATCGCGGATATGTGAGACCGGTCCAGGGGACCGAAGCGCCTCCCGTCGGACCGCCCCCCGCAGGACAGGTCACGCTCGACGGGCGCATCCGCAAGTCGGAGGGCACTGTCGCCGGGAAGGACCCGATCACGGAAAACGGTCTGCGGCAGGTCTACTTCATCGACGCCGGTCAGATCGGCGACTTCATCGACATCGACCTTCTCGACGCCTACGTGCAGCTGGAACCGGATCAGCCCGGAGGACTGGGCACCATTCCGCTCCCTCAACTCGACGCCGGCCCCTACCTGTCCTACGGACTGCAGTGGCTGGCGTTCGGGATCATGGCTCCCCTGGGATTGGCGTACTTCGTCCGCGCCGAACTGCGGGAACGTCGCAAGGAGAAGGCTGCCACGGGCGGCACGTCCCCGGCTTCCGCCCCCGTTCCCGCCGCGAAGAAGACGCCGTTCACGCGGGCCAAGCCCGCCGACTCAGCCCCGCGGACGGCGGCAGAAGCGAAGATGGCCGACCGCTACGGCAAGAGCCGCTGAGACACACGCCGCACCGCACTGGACCGCGGTCGACAGCCGCACCGCACGGCGCAGGTCGCTAGGCGCGGGCATACGGCCACTCCCCAGCTGCGGGCGCATCTCGACTCCGTGCGCATACTGGGTCCGGCCGCCGAGGGAAATCCCGAGAGCACCCGCGGTCGCGGCTTCCACGACGCCCGCGTTGGGGCTGGGATGCCCCGCCGCATCCCGGCGCCATGCCGTCCAGGCCTGCCTCGGCGAACCATCCACTGCCGGGGCGAGCGCCACGGTAATAGCGCCCGTCAGCCGGGCGGGCAGAAGGTTCAGAACGTCGTCGCCGCGCGCCGCGGCCCACCCGAAATTGCGGTATCTCGGCGAGCGATACCCGACCATCGCGTCCAGTGTGTTGAACGCCCGGTAGACGAACAGGCCTGGGATGCCTGCCAGCGCACCCCAGAAAAGTGGTCCCACTGCCGCGTCGGACGTGTTCTCCGCCACCGACTCGAGCGTCGCCCGCGTGATTCCCCGGGCGTCGAGCACGCTGGGATCCCGGCCGCACAGCGACGGCAACAGTGCACGGGCATCGGTGAGGTCCTCACCCGCGAGGTGTTCGGCCATCGCCGCGCCGGTGCGGCCGAGGGACGTTCCGCCGAGCACGGCCCACGTCGCGATCGCGGTCCCGCCTGCCTCGCCTGCCCAGCCTCCCTGCTGCGCAGCCCGCGTGGTGACCATCCCCAGTGCCCCGACGACGCCCACGAGCGCCGCTGCATGCAGGGCGCCCGACAGCCGCGAGTCGCGGTAGATAGCTTTCTCGCATGCTGCTGCCGCCCTGCCGAATCCGGACACCGGATGCCACCGGGCCGGGTCGGCCAGCAGTCGGTCGGCGCCGAAGCCGAGCAGCAGGCCTACTGCACGCGCGGTGCCGGGGCGGGAGGTTGGATACACGCCGCTATTTGTATCAACTAACGTTGCAGGGGAGTGAAGGAGCGTCCATGAGTGCCGTGATCGACGAGTATCTGGCCGGGAAAGATCCGGACGCCACGGAGCGTCTTCTGCAGTTCCGGGACCTGGTGCTGGCGTGCGGTGAGGTGGACGAGCGAGTTCACCGGACCGAGATCGCGTGGGCGCGCACCCGCGTCTTCGCCGCCGCGTTCATCTACTCGTCCCGACTCGAGATCGCCCTCGACCTTCGTCGACGCGTGCACCACCCGCAGCTGCGCGACGCTTTCCCCACCACCAAAACGGTGATCACGCATCGGCTCACGATCACCGCCGACGGCCAGCTCGACGACACCCTCGCCGCGCTTCTGACCGAGGCCTACGAGACGGTCGGCCCGGGCACCCGCGCGCGGTAGCCGATGCGCGCGGTTGCCCGCGACGCATCCGCGCACCGATTGGTCGGATGCTGAGAAATTGGCCGGCGAGTCGCGCGAATCGGTGCGCGAATGCGGACAAGACGAAAACGGTGGGCGCGGAGGGTTTCGAACCCCCGACCGCTGGTGTGTAAAACCAGAGCTCTACCACTGAGCTACACGCCCGAACATCCGGCGAGAGGCTCGCCGGATGTGCATCAGGACTCTAGCGTGGCGAGCGCTTTCTCCCAAGCTCCCTGGTCACGGGCTTCTCCGGGGCCGTTCATTTCGGCGAACCGAATGATGCCTTCCTTGTCGATCACGAAGGTGCCGCGGTTGGCGAAGCCCAGCTTCTCGTTGAAGACGCCGTATGCCTGTGCGACCTCGCCGTGTGGCCAGAAGTCGGCGAGCAGCGGGAAGGTGTACCCCTGTTCGGCGGACCAGATCTTGTGCGTGGGCGAGGCACCGACCGACAGTGCGAGAATGGCGGTGTCGTCGTTCTCGAACTTCGGCAGCTCGTCGCGCACTTTGCAGAGCTCGCCCTGGCAGGTGCCGGTGAAGGCGAGGGGGTAGAACACCAGCAGGACGTTCTTCTTCCCGCGGTAGTCGGACAGCGTCACCTGCTGGTTGTTCTGGTCCTTGAGGGTGAAATCGGGGGCGGTGGTGCCCACCTCGAGCGGCATGAGGTGATCCTTCGATGTGTGATGAACGTTCCGGCGGGTCAGCGTTTGCTCACGGGGCGTGACTTCGGCTGCACCAGGCGGCTTCCGGACCAGTCTCCGAGGTTGGCCGCGGATGTCTGGGTCAACCCGGCCGTGGGGGCTGATTCTGCGATCTCGCTGGGTTCCACATGACCGGGCTGGCCGGTCTTCGGAGTGAGGACCCACACGAACCCGTCGTCGGCCAGCGGGCCGATCGCGTCCATGAGGGCGTCGACGAGGTCGCCGTCTTCGTCGCGCCACCACAGCAGCACGACGTCGATCACCTCGTCCGAGTCCTCGTCGAGCATGTCTCCACCGATGGTGTCCTCGACCGCGGCACGCAGGTCGTCGTCGGTGTCCTCGTCCCAGCCCAGTTCTTGTACTGCCATGTCAGCAGTGATCCCGAGTTTCTGAGCGTAGTTCTGGGCGTCCGCCGCGGCGACCACGGTGGGGTCCTCCTTTTGTTGACGGTGCTCGGGTACCCGAACACCGGCCGAATGAAGATCAATTAGGTGAAAGCGAACATGCTCGGACGCTTTCGCGCAAGCCGACCACGCGAAAATTGTGGAGAAAGTGCCGCGTGGTCATCGACCGAGCCTACGGTGCGGAGCTCAGGAAGTGGGGCAGGCTGCCCGAATCGAGTCGCGGAGTTCGTCCCCACGACCCGCGAGCGTGTTCAGATAGTCGCCTCGCTCGCCGCTCTCGACCGCGGAGGCGAGGTCGCGATACGTGGCCGCGTAGTCGACGAAGAGACCCGCCAGATCCGGAGGCAGTGCCGGGCCCGCCTCCTCGGCCCGGTCCGCCGCGGAACGCAGAGCCCCTACGGCCTGAGCGGCTTTCGCGCCGGCGTCCGCGGCGTCGGTGTTGGCCGCGTCGATGAAGGCGTTGTACGAGTCGATGGTGTCGCCGGCGCGGGTGAGGAACAGCGCGCATTCCGCCTCCAGCGCGGCGAGTTCGTCCGCGGCCTTCTGGGAGGACGACGCTGCCGCCATCGACGACGTGACTTCCGCGGCGTACTCGGCCGCCTGCGCTCGGTTCTCTTGTGGGTGACCCTCGACCGGGGCGGAGCAACCCACGACCAGGGCCAGTCCGATCACCGCGGCGGCAGCGCCGAGCAGGGCTGCTCTTTCGGTTCCGGCGCGCATTCGGCTCCCCTGTTCCACGACGACCCCCCACAAGTGAACCGTCAGGCCCCGTAACTGCGCAAACGCTACCGGAGAGTAACCCGAGCGGAGTGTGCCGACTGCGTCGCGATGGGGAAAGATGGGGCTTGCGCCATATTTCATAAAGGAGATGGGTCGGACCTAACAAGGTCCCGATCACATGGAGAGGACGCCACACCGCGCGTCCCACCACAATGAGGAGCAACGTTGTCAGACCTGATCCAGGGACCCGCGTCTCAACCGGATTCCGCCACACCCGGCGCCGGAGCGGCCCAACCTTCCCCCAGTGCGACCCCGGGCTCCGACGGCCGCGTTCGCGTCATCCGTGAGGGTGTCGCGTCGTATCTGCCCGACATCGACCCGGACGAAACCACTGAGTGGCTGGAATCGTTCGACGGACTGCTCGATCGGTCCGGACCGACCCGCGCGCGTTACCTGATGCTGCGCATGCTCGAACGCGCCGGCGAGAAGCACGTCGCTCTTCCCGCGCTGACATCCACCGACTACGTCAACACCATCCCCACCGAGAACGAGCCCTGGTTCCCCGGTGACGAGGAAGTCGAGCGGCGCTACCGCGCCTTCATCCGCTGGAACGCGGCGATCATGGTGACGCGTGCGCAGCGTCCCGGCGTCGGCGTCGGCGGACACATCTCCACGTACGCGTCCTCGGCGGCCCTGTACGAGGTGGGCTTCAACCACTTCTTCCGCGGCAAGGACCACCCGGGTGGTGGCGACCAGATCTTCATCCAGGGTCACGCCTCCCCCGGCATCTATGCCCGCGCGTTCCTCGAGGGCCGTATTCCGGCCGAGCAGATGGACGGATTCCGTCAGGAGGCATCCCACGCCGACGAGGGTGGCGGCCTGCCGTCGTATCCGCACCCGCGGCTGCTGCCCGACTTCTGGGAATTCCCGACCGTGTCCATGGGTCTCGGCCCGATGAACGCCATCTACCAGGCACGGTTCAACCACTACCTGCACGACCGCGGCATCAAGGACACCTCCGATCAGCACGTGTGGGCGTTCCTCGGCGACGGCGAGATGGACGAGCCGGAATCGCGTGGCCTCGCCCACGTGGCCGCTACCGAAGGTCTCGACAACCTGACGTTCGTGGTGAACTGCAACCTGCAGCGCCTCGACGGCCCCGTCCGCGGTAACGGCAAGATCATCCAGGAACTCGAATCGTTCTTCCGCGGTGCCGGCTGGAATGTCATCAAGGTCGTGTGGGGACGCGAGTGGGATGCGCTCCTGCATGCGGACCGCGACGGCGCCCTGGTCAATCTCATGAACGTCACCCCGGACGGTGACTACCAGACGTACAAGGCCAACGACGGCGGCTACGTGCGTGAGCACTTCTTCGGCCGCGATCCGCGGACCAAGGAACTCGTCGCGAACCTGTCCGATCAGGACATCTGGAACCTCAAGCGTGGTGGTCACGACTACCGCAAGATCTACGCTGCCTACGCTGCCGCGATGGCACACAAGGGCCAGCCGACGGTGATCCTCGCGCACACCATCAAGGGTTACACCCTCGGTAAGCACTTCGAGGGCCGCAACGCGACCCACCAGATGAAGAAGCTCACGCTCGACGACCTGAAGAACTTCCGCGACTTGCAGCGCATCCCGATCTCGGACGAGGAGCTCGAGCGAGATCCCAAGATGCCGCCGTACTACCACCCCGGCAAGGACGCACCCGAGATCCAGTACATGCTCGACCGTCGCCGCGCGCTGGGCGGGTTCCTCCCCGAACGTCGCTCCAACGTCGCCCCGTTGCCGATGCCGCCCGACAAGACCTACGACGTGGTACGCAAGGGCTCCGGCAAGCAGCAGGTCGCGACCACGATGGCACTGGTCCGCATCATGAAGGAACTGTTGCGGGACAAGGAGATCGGCAAGCGCATCGTGCCGATCATTCCCGACGAGGCGCGCACGTTCGGTATGGACTCGTGGTTCCCGTCCCTGAAGATCTACAACCGCAACGGCCAGCTGTACACGGCCGTGGACGCCGAACTGATGCTCGCCTACAAGGAGAGCGAGATCGGGCAGATCCTGCACGAGGGCATCAACGAGGCGGGGTCGACCGCGTCGTTCACGGCAGTCGGCACCTCGTACGCCACGCACGGCGAGCCGATGATCCCGCTGTACATCTTCTACTCGATGTTCGGTTTCCAGCGCACCGGCGACGGGCTCTGGGCAGCAGCCGATCAGATGGCGCGCGGATTCGTCCTCGGCGCCACCGCCGGCCGCACCACGCTGACCGGTGAGGGACTACAGCACGCGGACGGGCACTCGCTGCTGCTGGCGTCGACCAACCCGGCGGCCGTCGCCTACGACCCGGCGTTCTCCTATGAGATCGCGCACATCATCAAGGACGGTTTGCGCCGCATGTACGGCGGCACCGAGGGCGTCGACGGTTTCGGTGGCGAGAACATCTTCTACTACATCACCCTGTACAACGAGCCGTACTCGCAGCCGGCCGAGCCGGAGAACCTGGACGTCGAGGGCCTGCTCAAGGGCATGTACCTGTTCAAGAAGTCGGAAGGTTCCGGCCCGAAGGCCCAGATCCTGGTCTCCGGCGTCGGGATGCCCGAGGCTCTGCGCGCGCAGGACCTCCTCGCCGACGACTGGGGTGTGGCCGCCGACGTGTGGTCGGTGACGTCGTGGGGCGAGCTGCGCCGCGACGGCGTCGAGTGTGAGAAGCAGGCACTGCGCGACCCGGGCAACGATGCACCACTGCCCTATGTCACGCAGGCACTCTCCGATGCGGCCGGCCCGTTCGTCGCCGCCTCGGACTGGATGCGCGCCGTCCCGGACCAGATCCGTCAGTGGGTCCCCGGCTCGTACACCACCCTGGGCACCGACGGGTTCGGCTTCTCCGACACCCGTCCGGCCGCGCGTCGATTCTTCAACGTCGACGCCGAATCGATCGTCGTCGCCGTCCTCAGCGCGCTCGCCGGGGAAGGAGCGGTCGACCGGTCGAAGGCCGTCGAGGCTGCGTCGAGGTACCGCATCGACGAGGTCGGCGCCGCGGAGGTGTCCTACACCGACACCGGAAGCGCGTAACCCACAGATAGTTCCTCGACTCACTGCCGCCCGGGTGTCCGTCGGACATCTCGGGCGGCGGTGAGCGTAGGTTCTTGACCATGGTCGAGCAGAGTCCGATGGTCTCCCGCAGACGACAGCCCAGAGATCCGTTGCCCGATGCTCTCCTGCGCCGCGTCAAGCAGTTTTCCGGCCGCCTCTCCACCGAGGCCGTCACCACCATGCAGGATCAACTGCCCTTCTTCGACGACCTCGATGCCGCTCAACGCTCCAACGTGCAACTGCTCGTGCAGACGGCGGTCGTCAACTTTCTGGAGTGGCTCAAGGACCCGGACAGCGATATCCGCTTCAGCCTCGACGCTTTCCAGGTCATCCCCCAGGACCTGGCCCGCCGACTCACTCTCCGGCAAACGGTCGACATGGTCCGGGTGGCCATGGAGTTCTTCGAGCAGTGGCTTCCCGCCCTCGCCCGCAACGACCAGCAGTTGATCGCACTGACCGAGGCCGTGCTCCGGTACGGACGCGAGCTCGGCTTCGCGGCCGCCTCCGTCTACGCGAGTGCCGCGGAATCCCGCGGCGCCTGGGACACCCGGCTCGAGGCACTCGTCGTCGATGCCGTCGTCCGGGGCGACACCGGGTCCGACATGCTGTCGCGGGCGGCCACCCTCAACTGGGACGCCACCGCGCCCGCCACCGTGATCGTGGGCACACCGCCGGAGGACGAGCGCGTGTCCGTGGTCGGGACGGTGCACACCATCGCGCAGAAACACGGCCGTGCAGCGCTGGCCGTGGTGCAGGGCTCCCGCCTGGTGATGGTGGTCAGCGGTGAACTACAGGAGGGGTCGGGGCACTCGAGTTTCATGTCGGATCTGCTCGGCAAGTTCTCGGAAGAGCCGGTGATCATCGGTCCGACCACCCCGACGCTCGGCGCAGCCCACTTCAGTGCCGTCGAGGCGCTGGCCGCGATGCAGGCGGTAGCAGGCTGGCGAGGCGCCCCCCGGCCGGTCCACGCCGCCGAACTTCTCCCCGAACGCGCGCTCCTCGGCGACAACGCGGCGGTCACTGCCCTCAACGAACATCTCGTAGCTCCGCTGGCGGCCGCGGGCGGGGTCCTGACGGACACGTTGGACGCCTATCTCGACTGTGGAGGTGCGGTTGAGACTTGTGCACGGCAGCTGTTTGTTCATCCAAATACTGTGCGGTATCGACTCAAGCGAATCGCCGAAGTCACGGGCCGAGATCCGACGAATCCGAGGGATGCGTACGTGCTTCGGGTGGCCGCCACAGTCGGTCGTTTGACACGTTCCCATAACGAACCCATCACACGTTTAACACCAGTCACAGGCTTCCCATTCGGAGAACCAGGGCTGTAACGAACGGTTGTCCAATTTCGATGCGAGGGGCCCACGTGCAATTTTGTAGGAACCCAACAAATCCGCTGACAAAGGTTCATCCGCAACGACATCTCGCAGTACGTACCTGACGGTGTTCTCTTGAAGAGTGATTTCGTTGCTCGCCCCGGGTCAGGGCTCTCAGACACCCGGCATGCTCATCCCTTGGTTGGAGCTGCCGGGTTCTCATGACCGTGTCGCACTGTGGTCGAAGGCTTCCGGCCTCGATCTGGTCCGGCTCGGCACCACAGCGACGGCAGAGGAGATCACCGACACGTCGGTGACTCAGCCTCTCGTCGTGGCCGCCGCCTTGCTCGCTTTCGAGGAGCTCGACACCCGCGGTGTGATCCCCGCCGACGCCATCGCGGCCGGGCACTCGGTCGGGGAACTCGCCGCGGCGGCTATCGCCGGTGTGCTCTCCACAGATGATGCTGTCGCCCTCGCCGCGATCCGCGGCGCGGAGATGGCCAAGGCCTGCGCCCTCGAACCGACCGGAATGTCCGCCGTCCTCGGCGGCGACGAAACCGTGGTCCTCGCCCGCCTCGAAGAGCTGGGCCTCGAGCCGGCCAACCGAAACGCTGCCGGCCAGATCGTGGCAGCGGGTCTGCTCTCCGCGCTCGAAGAGCTCGCCGCCAACCCACCGGAGAAGGCACGGGTGCGCGCACTCCCCGTCGCCGGCGCCTTCCACACCCGGTTCATGGCACCCGCCCAGGAAGCCGTCACCGAAGCGGCGTCCAAGATCAAGCCCGACGAACCCACTCGCACACTGCTCTCCAACGCCGACGGCGCACCGGTCGCATCCGGAGCCGACGCACTGACTAAGCTGGCTGCGCAGGTGACCCGACCTGTGCGTTGGGACCTGTGCACCGCGAGTCTGCGGACCGCTCAGGTCTCCGCGATCGCGGAACTTCCACCAGCTGGAACCCTGGTCGGCATCGCCAAGCGTGAAATGCGCGGTACGCCGACTCTGGCACTCAAGACCCCGGGGGATATCTCCGCGCTGGCCGAACTCACACAAGTCGGCTAGTTTGCTGCGCGCACCTCAGGTGCGTGCAGGGCCCGCGGGCGCGGCCGATGGGGACGCGTCCGCACAACTCCAGATACATCTACACCGAATCAGAAGGGAGCCACTCAGTGGCCGCCACCCAGGAAGACATCATCGCCGGACTCGCGGAGATCATCGAGGAGGTCACCGGCATTGAACCCTCCGAGGTGACCATCGAAAAGTCCTTCGTCGACGACCTCGACATCGACTCCCTCTCCATGGTTGAGATCGCCGTTCAGACCGAAGACAAGTACGGCGTGAAGATCCCCGACGAGGATCTCGCAGGCCTGCGCACCGTCGGTGACGCCGTGTCCTACATCCAGAAGCTCGAAGCCGAAGGCGGCGCCGAGGCTGACGCCGTGAAGGCCAAGCTCGAAGCAGCCAAGAACGACGAGGAGTGAGCTCAACCGTGACTTCCGCCTCGACCAACGGGAAACAGTTCCCCAACATCGTCGTCACGAGCCTCGCGGCCACGACGTCGATCGCTGGTGATGTGGATGCCACGTGGAAGGGCCTGCTGGCCGGCGAGAGCGGCATCGACACCATCCAGGAGCCCTTCGTCGCCGAGAACGACCTTCCGGTGACGATCGGTGGCAAGCTCAAGGTGTCGCCCGACGAGTCGCTGTCCCGGGTCGAGATTCGCCGGATGAGTTTCGTCGAGCGGCTGGCGCTCGTCCTGGGCCGTCAGGTCTGGGAGAACGCCGGCAGCCCGGAGGTCGACAAGGACCGACTCGGAGTCGTCATCGGCACCGGATTGGGCGGCGGCGAGGCTCTCATCGACGCAGTCGAGAAGATGAAGGCCGGCGGCTATCGCAAGGTGTCGCCGTTCGCGGTGCAGATGGTGATGCCCAACGGTCCGTCGGCCACCGTCGGACTCGAACTCGGGGCCCGCGCCGGGGTCATCACACCCGTCTCGGCCTGCTCTTCGGGCTCCGAGGCCATCGCCCATGCGTACCGCATGCTGGTGATGGGTGACGCCGACATCATCGTCGCCGGTGGTGTGGAGGGTTACCTCGACGCCGTGCCGATCGCGAGCTTCGCGATGATGCGCGCGCTGAGCACCCGGAACGACGATCCGAAGGCGGCTTCGCGGCCGTTCGACAAGGATCGCGACGGCTTCGTCTTCGGTGAAGCCGGCGCAATGATGGTTCTCGAGACCGAGGAGCACGCCAAGGCTCGCGGTGCCACCATCCACGCCCGTCTGCTGGGCGCGGGAATCACCTCCGACGGGTTCCACATCGTCGCTCCCGATCCTTCGGGTTCGGGCGCTGCGCGGGCCATGACGAGGGCAATCGAGACTGCTGGGTTGACGAAGAAGGACATCCAGCACATCAACGCGCACGCCACGGCCACGCCGATCGGTGACACAGCAGAGGCGAACGCCATCAAGGCTGCTGTCGGCAACCATGCTGCGGTGTACGCACCGAAGTCCGCGTTGGGGCACTCGATCGGCGCCGTCGGTGCGCTCGAGGCGGTGCTCACGGTCCTGAGTCTGCGTGAGGGAGTCATTCCGCCCACGCTGAATCTCGAGAATCAGGATCCAGAAATCGATCTGGATGTCGTCAAGGGCGAAGCCCGTTACGGCGAGATCGAGTTCGCGATCAACAACTCGTTTGGTTTCGGTGGGCACAACGTCGCGCTCGCCTTCGGCCGGGTCTGACAAGCCGGTCCAGCTAGATCGCGGGTGGAGACCTCCTTCCTCAGGGGGTCTCCACCCATCGACAGCCCCTCAGGGCCGCTACAAGGAGACGCGATGACAATCTTGGCACCCGCAACGAAGTCCGATGCGTCAGTCGATCCACGCGACCCCCTTGCGCGCCTGGAAAAGCTGTTCGATGCCGGGACCGTCGTCCCCTTGCACCCGCGTGACAAGTCCGGTGTGCTGGCTGCGGCCGGCAACATCGACGGTGTCCGCACCATCGCCTACTGCTCCGATGCCACCGTCATGGGCGGTGCCATGGGGGTCGAAGGTTGTAAGCACATCGTCACGGCGATCGACACCGCCCTCGAGGAAGATGCCCCCATCGTCGGGCTCTGGCATTCGGGTGGTGCGCGCCTCGCCGAAGGCGTCGAGGCGCTGCACGCCGTCGGACTCGTCTTCGAGGCCATGGTGCGTGCCTCCGGTCGCATCCCCCAGATTTCCGTAGTCCTCGGCTTCGCCGCCGGCGGAGCCGCATACGGCCCCGCCCTCACCGACATCGTCATCATGGCGCCCGAGGCCCGCGTTTTCGTGACCGGCCCCGACGTGGTGCGCAGTGTCACCGGCGAACAGGTCGACATGGTGTCCCTCGGCGGCCCCGACACTCACACCAAGAAGTCGGGTGTGGCGCACATCGCCGCCCACGACGAGGCCGATGCCCTGCATCGGGCGCGCCGCCTCGTGTCGATGTTCTGTGAGCAAGGCGAATTCGACCAGGCCGCAGCCGAACACGGTGACACCGATCTCCGCGCCCTCATGCCGGAGTCGGCCAAGCGCGCCTACGATGTTCGCCCGATCGTGCACGAACTACTCGACAACGTCGAGGGCGAGTCGAGCTTCGAAGAGCTGCAGGGCAATTACGCGCGCAGCATCGTCACCGGGCTGGGCCGCCTCGGCGGCCGCACGGTCGGCGTCATCGCCAACAACCCGCTTCGCCTCGGCGGTTGCCTCAACTCCGAAAGTGCGGAGAAGTCGGCGCGTTTCGTGCGCCTGTGCAACGCGTTCGGGATCCCCCTCGTCGTCATCGTCGACGTCCCCGGTTACCTCCCCGGCGTCAGCATGGAATGGGAAGGCGTGGTTCGTCGCGGCGCCAAGCTGCTCCACGCCTTCGCTGAGGCCAAGGTTCCGCGGGTCACGGTGGTCACGCGCAAGATCTACGGTGGCGCCTACATCGCCATGAACTCTCGCGCGCTCGGGGCCACCGCCGTCTACGCCTGGCCCGACGCCGAGGTCGCCGTGATGGGCGCCAAGGCTGCTGTCGGCATCCTGCACAAGCGTGCGCTCGCCGCCGCTCCCGAAGAAGAGCGTGAGGCGCTGCACGAGCGTCTGGCCATCGAGCACGAGAGCATCGCCGGTGGTGTCGATCGCGCCGTTGCGATCGGCGTGGTGGACGAGGAGATCGACCCGGCCAAGACACGCAGCGTCATCACCGCCGCCCTCGCGGCCGCCCCCGCGCATCGCGGCGATCACAAGAACATCCCGCTCTGATTCGGTAGACCACACCGCGGTCGATTCGGTGTGAGTCATATCGGAGTGCCTACGTCGGTGCGAAGAGCAACAGTCCCGCCCTCGTCTACCTACACGGCGGTGTGGACCACCCGGGCGGTGACCACCTCGCAGCCCCTTTGCGCGCCGAGTCGCTGCGTGATCTGCGGCCCGCGCTGATCATCGCCGCGGAGGTCGACCCGATTCGGGACGACGCCGAGGCGTACGCGCAGCGGCTGCGACGGCGTCCCCGTCTCCCCAGACGAGGTATGCCGGCGTCCTCCAACACGAAGTTCCGCCAATATCTTTCCGGGCCAAATGACCCGCGGTCAGCCGACTTCCCTGCGCAGCCAGGTGACCTCTGCGCCTTCCCCTCCGCTGCGGTAGGGCTCGAGTTCCTCGTCCCACGCAGTGCCCAACGCGTAGTCGAGTTCGGCGGCGATGTCGCCACCGGCCTCCATCAGGGCCCGGAGTCGCATCTCCCCTACGACGACGTCGCCGTTGGCGCTGGTGGAACCGTGCCACAGACCCATGCCGGGAACGTGGCTGTATCGCTCGCCGTCCACACCTTCGCTGGCATCCTCAGTTACCTCGAATCGCAGCATCGGCCAGGCTCGAAGCGCATTGACCAGTCGGGAGGCGGTGCCGACGGGGCCGACCCAACTGGTGGTGGCGCGCAGAACCCCTTTGGAAGCCGGCTGCGAGGTCCACTTGAGATTGGGTGGGCAGTCGAGGGTTGCGGTCAACGCCCACTCGATATGGGGGCACAACGCGGCGGGCGACGAGTGGATGTAGACAACTCCAGCCGTCGCGTCCGCGAACTGATCCAATGCGCGCACTCCAGCCTCCTGCTTCGACGAGGGACGTCTTCCCCAACGGCCTCAGTCGATGCGTGCAGCACGCTCGGTGGACCAGTGTGCCTTGTGTTGCCCGTGTTGCGCCAGTGATTCGCATATTCGGTGTGTCATGATCGCCTGCCCTCCGCCAGCACCGCGTCGCTCACCTCGGTCCAGAGCGGCTTGGCCCAGTCACCGAATGGGCGATCCGTCAGCACCACACACGCCAGCCCCGCCGCGGGATCGGTCCACAGGAACGTGCCCGACTGGCCGAAGTGCCCGAAGGTGCGCGGCGAGTTACTCAGGCCCGTCCAGTGCGGGCTCTTGTGGGAACGGAGCTCGAATCCCAGACCCCAGTCGTTGGGACGCTGAGACCCGTAGCCGGGCAGAACGCCGTCCAGGCCCGGGAATTGCACCGACGTGGCCGCATCGACCGTCTCCTGCGACAACAGCGCAGGCCGGAGCAACTCGGCGGCGAAACGTCCGAGGTCGCCCGCCGACGACTCCGCGCCGTGGCCGGCGGGACCGAAGAGCGCGGACGCCCCCATCTTCAGCGGCGCGAAGACGGATTCGGCCAGATAGTCGGCGAAGTCGATCGACGTCTCGGCGGTGACGAACTCGGCGAGCACTTCGTAGCCTGCGCTCGAGTAGATCCGCTTACGCCCCGGCGTGGTCTGCGCCCGATTGTCGTCGAAGGCGAGGCCCGACGCGTGCGCCAGGAGGTGACGCACCGTCGAACCCTCAGGGCCTGCGGGCTGGTCGAGTTCGACGGCCCCCTCCTCGGTGGCCACCAGGACTGCGTACGCGCAGAGCAATTTGGTGACCGAGGCGAGCGGGAAGACGCGCTGTTGGTCGCCGTACTCGCCGATCACCCCTTCGTCTCGCGACAGGACGACCGCCGCAGCGTTGTCCACGGGCCATCGGGCAATCTGATCGAGACTCTGCACCCGGTCAGCCTACGAGAGCACCCCGTGGTCTGCTGCGGCGAGCCGTCACCAGTCGGCTTCGGTGTACCGGATGACGCCGCGAATGTTCTTGCCGTCGAGCATGTCCTGATACCCGTCGTTAACCCCTTCGAGGGTGTAGGTGCGGGTGATCATGTCGTCGAGGTTCAACTGCCCCGACTTGTACATGGCCAGCAGGTTCGGGATCTCGACCCGGGCGTTTCCGCCGCCGAAGATGGTGCCCTTCAGGTCCTTCTGCAGCATCGAGAAGAGGAACAGGTTCAGCTTGACGTCCATGTCGGTCATCGCGCCCATGGCCGTGACGACACAGGTGCCGAACTTACTGGTGAGCAGCAGGGCTTCCTCGACATACTCGCCGCGCATCTCCCCGACCGTGATGATCGTCTTCTGCGCCATCAACCCGTTCGTGAGGGCGATGATCGGCTCGATGGCGGCCGCGGCGCTCTCGAACGCGTGGGTGGCCCCGAACTTCAGTGCCTGCTCCCGCTTCCACGGAACGGGATCGATGGCGAAGATCTGGCGCGCTCCGGACGCCACCGCACCCTGCAGGGCGCTCATGCCGACGCCGCCGACACCCATGATGACGACGGATTCACCCGGCTTCACCTCCGCCATCCGCGTGGCCGACCCCCACCCGGTGGGAACTCCGCAGCCGACGAGGGCGGCGACGTCGAAGGGAATGTCCTTGTCGATCTTCACGACCGAGGTCTCGTGCACGACCATGTAGGGCGAGAACGTGCCGAGGAGGCACATCGGAATGACGTTTTCGCCGCGCGCGTGGATGCGGAAGGTGCCGTCACTGATTGCCAACCCGCTCAGGAGCCCCATCCCGAGGTCACAGAGATTCTGGTGTCCCGCCGAGCACGCCGGACAGCGTCCGCAGGCAGGCACGAACGAGAGCACCACGTGGTCGCCGACTTCGAGGTCCTTCACCTCCGGCCCGAGCTTGGTGATGACGCCGGACCCTTCGTGGCCGCCCATCACCGGGAAGGATGCCATGGGCATCGAGCCGGTGACGATGTGATGGTCGGAGTGGCACATGCCGGCGGCTTCCATGCGAATCTGCACCTCGCCCGCAACCGGATCGCCGATCTCGATCTCCTCGACCGACCACGGCTCGTTCAGGCCCCACAGGATCGCACCCTTGGTCTTCATGTGTCTTCCAACCCTTCATTCATGTCTGCGCATCTGCTGATGTGACGATAGACACAATCAACCCGAATTGGAACACGTTCTACCGAATCGGGCCCCAGAATCCGAAACTGTTACCGGGTCACGTCGTGGAGGTGGTGGATCGGATCGTGGACGAAGTACTTCGCCAGCGACTCCACCGTGAACGACGCGCCGTCACTACGCCGCCCGGTCCGGTGGCGTCGCTCGGCTTCGACGGCGTCGAAGGCATCCGCCACGCGGGCCGCCGCCGCAGCGAGCTCCCTCCCCACCACCACAGGGTCCTCTTCGTTGTACCGCTCCGCCACAGCTGTCTCGTCCTGATCCCAGTTGAGGAACACCGGATCCGTCTCGTCCAGCATCGACTGCAGTCGCTTGTCGAAGATGCGGAACACGTCACGCACGTGGGCGGCGTACTCGAGCGCCGACCACGTCCCCTCGTCCGGGCGCACAGCCACGTCTGGCCGCTCCAGAACCGGTACCCACGCCGCGGCGTTCGCGCGCACGAGATCGGGAATGTCCGTGTACCGGACCTCCGCGGAGTCGAACCCGCAGTCGGGACAAGCCCGTTCGAGAACCCAGGTCCAGTTCTTGGTGTCGGGAGTGATCGCCATGTCCGTCATCGTAG
Source organism: Rhodococcus sp. USK13 (assembly GCF_018343855.1). Taxonomy (NCBI): domain Bacteria; kingdom Bacillati; phylum Actinomycetota; class Actinomycetes; order Mycobacteriales; family Nocardiaceae; genus Rhodococcus; species Rhodococcus sp. USK13. Next base: position 5,049,276 of record NZ_CP069242.1, read on the forward strand.
GGTTCGGCGATCACCCTCACCCGATCGCCGCCCTGCGCAGTTCCGCGTACGAGTCGTCGATCGCGACCGCAAGCCGGGCGACATCGGGCAGCGTCGCCGGATCGGTGCAAAGCCCGATCCCGATGCTCCCGGCGCACGAGATCGCGGCGATACGGAGGGCGTGGTGCGCGGCCGGCTCCGAAGAGGAGAAGAGATGCTCGACCCGGCGACCGGCCACCCCCACGGGTACGGCCGGGCCTGGAACGTTCGAAATCGACAGGCTGAATTCTCGCGCGCTCCCGGCGAGCCGCTCCACAGCGCTGCCGAGGTGCTTCGTGCGCCCGAGGGCATGGAACAGGTCGTAGAGTTCTTCGGCATCGCCGAGGAGTTTGCGCTCCGTGGTCTCTCGGGCAATCCGGTCGAGCCGCTCGAGCGGGTCGGTCTCCCCGAGCGGCAGATCGATGTTGAGGAACGAGTCCCGATTCCCGAACTCCCCCGCGCTCTCCGTTCGGTGATGGAGGCTGACCGGAACCTGGGCACGAAGTCGCGGAAGCCCCGCCGCGCCGTCGCCGAGCCATCGGCGCACCCCGCCGGCGACGATCGCGAGGAGAACGTCGTTGACCGTTGCGTGGACGGGACGTGACTTCCCGATCGACTTCAGCTCTGCCAGCGGGGCGACCGTGAAGGCCACCTCCCGGGAGACACCGATCGGGCGGTCGAAAGGAGAGCGCGACCCGCGCGAGACGAGTTCCCGCCAGATCGCTCCGGGCATCCGCCGGGCCTCGGCGAACCACGAGCGCTTCGCCGGAGCCGGGCGAATGCCCGGTCGCGCCCCCTGGCCGGAGTCCGGATGCGGGTGCGGATCCCAGAGCACGGCATCGAGGAAGCGGACCGCCGTGATCCCGTCGGCCATCGCATGGTGAATCCGGACCGCGATCGCTTCGCGGCCGTCACCGAGCGGGCCGATCACGTCGATTGTCCACAACGGTCGGTCATGGTCGAGTCGCTCGGACATCAGCCTGCTGACGGCCCGCCACAGATCTGCCCGCGAGACGCAGGCGGGCTCTGCCAGACGCCGGACATGGTCGCTGATCGCGAAGTCGGCGACGTCGACCCAGCGCGGCTCCGGTCCCGACGTGTCGACCCGCTGCCTCGCGCGGGGTCGACCGGGAAGTCGCGCCGCTACCGAGGATCTCAGGGCGTCGAGGTCGAGCGGTCCGGCATCCGGCTCGAGGACGACCAACTTCAGCGTATGACCGGTGATTGCCGCCGATTCCAGCGCCAGGATGCGCGCGTCATCGGCGGAGAGCCGATCGGGATCCTCGCTGGCCACTCGTCCGAACCTACCCTCGCGCGCAGTCTGTAGTCCGGCGGTTCACAAACCGCGGTCGATCAAATCGAGGATCTCCTCACTGGTGGCGGCGTGAATCTTGTCGACCGTGTCGGCGTGCGCCTCTTCGGGCGCCGCCACCTCTGCCAGCAGATTTTCCAGCCGCTTCGCGACGGCCGACCGCGCCTCGGTGTCGGTGCCGAGCTCGGCGATGGCGGCGCGAAGTCGGTCGACGTCGGACAAGGCGACGGACACCGGATCCGGAACGAGCTCTCCGCGCAGGAATTCGGCGACGGCACGCGGACTGGGGTGATCGAACACCATTGTCGGCGGCAACCGCAGGCCGGTGGCGGCGCCGAGGTAGTTGCGGAGCGCAACGGCGGCCAGCGAGTCGAAGCCGAGTTCCTTGAAGGCCTGGTCGGCGTCTACCGCGTCCGGAGAGTCGTAGCCGAGGACGGCTGCAGCCCCACCCCGAACCAGTTCGAGCATCAGGTGCCGCTGCTCGGGCGTCGACCGATCAGCAAGGCGCTGACCCCAATCCGAGGTCCCGGACCCGCTGGATCCGGTCGCCACCGAGTCCGAACCTGCGGCGCGCGGACGCACCTCCCGTATCAGACCACGCAGTGGCGCGGGAACGTACGGAGCGGCCGAACCGGACAGGTCGAGCCGAGCCGCCGCCACGGTCGGCACACCGGCGGTCAACGCACTGTCGAAGAGAGCCAGGCCTTCGGCAGCGGTCATCGGGACCATCCCGCTGCGACGGGCACGAGCGAGATCGATCGCACCGAGGTTGTCGGTCATGGCACTCGGCGGTGCCCACATGCCCCAGGCGATCGACAGCGCGGGCCGTCCGAGGGCGTTGCGGTGACGGGCGAGCGCGTCGAGGAACATGTTCGCGGCAGCATAGTTCGCCTGCCCGGGCGCCCCGAGGACTCCGGCGAGCGAAGAGAACATGACGAACGCGCGCAGATCGCAGGCTGCGGTCAGCCGATGCAGATTCCAGGCCGCGTCGACCTTGGGCCGCAGCACGGCGTCGAGTCGCTCGGGGGTCAGCGAGGACAAGGTGGCATCGTCGATCACTCCGGCCGCGTGAATCACAGCCGTGAGTGGGTGCTCCTCCGGTATTCGGGACAGCAAGTGGGCGACTGCCGATTCGTCGGAGGTATCGCACGCCACGATGCTCACCTCGGCTCCCTGGCCGCTCAGTTCTCTCCGCAGTTGTTCGCAACCCTCGGCGTCGGGTCCGCGCCGGCTGGTCAACAGCAGGTGCCGGACCCCATGCTCGGTGACCAGGTGGCGAGCGACCAGTGATCCCACGGTGCCGGTGCCGCCGGTGAGGAGAACGGTCCCGCGGGAATCGAAGGGCGAGCGGGGATCGAGGGCCGAGCCGGATTCGTCGACGGCGCGAAGACGCCGCAGCCGAGGCGCGAGCAAGGTGTTGTTCCGAACTGCCAGCTGAGGTTCTCCGCTCGCCACCGCCGCGGCAACGGCGGGTTCGACGTCCGACGCATCGTCGAGGTCGATCAGGACGATCCGGCCCGGGTTCTCGTTCTGCGCGGAGCCGACGAGACCCCACACTGCCGCAGCCTCGAGGTGATCGCCTCGGTCCCGACCGTCCTCGGTGACCATCGCATCACGGGTCACGATCACGAGCGCGCTGTCGGCAACCTCGTCGTCGTCGAGCCACGACTGCAGCAGTCGCAGCACCCGAGCACACAGCGCATGGGTCGCTTCCGGCCCGCCTCCGCCCTCGGTGCCACACCCGACGAGCACCGTCCACGGACGTCGGTCGTCTCCGTCGGGCAGCGACTCCCGTGCGGCCCGCAATGCCGCCATATCGGGATAGTTCGGCAAGGTGGAACCGATCCCGTCGTCGCCGAATCCCTCTGCGCCGAGGATGACCGACGGGCCGAGGTCCGGCTCGGCGGCTCCGCCCTCGACCGGAATCCACGTGAGCCGGTGCAGCGGCAGGCCTGCCGAGCGGCCCGCTCCTTCCCCGCTGACCGCCCGCGGCACCACCTTCAGCGCATCGATGGTCAACACAGGCGAACCCTCGGGGTCCGCAGTGACGATGCGGTATCGCCCGTCCTCGGTCGTCGAGAAACGTACCGATACTGCCTCCGCACCGACGGTGTGCAGACGGATTCCCGACCATGTGAGTGGCCAGCCGTCGCCTCCGAGGAGGGGCTCGAGCGCTGCCTGCAGAAGCTCCGGATGGATGCCGAAGCCGCTGGTGTCGACGCCTTCACCGAGGCGAACTTCGGCATCGTCGTCCGCGGAAACGTGCTGGCGTACATCCGATTCGGAGCTGACGACGTCGTCGATGGTCGCCGACGCGTTCCGAACCCAGGTGTCTACGCTGCCGGCCTCACTCACGTTCGACGAAATGGTGACGGTGCGGCCGCCGGTGTCGTTGTTCGGCGACACCAGCACGCGAAGTGAGGCCAGCCCGGACGCCGGGAGGGTAAGTGGGTGGTGCAGCGTGAGTTCGTCGATATGGTCCAGACCGACGTGGTGGGCTACGTGCAACGTGAGCTCGACCAGCACTGCGGGCATTACCGTGTGCGAATCGTCGGCCGTCGATGGGCTACCGTCTTCGGCCGGCGGCGGCACGAGCCATGAATCCCGGTGCAGCGAGAGCTGTCCGGTGAACAACGTCGCGTCGTCGTCGAGTGTCACCGCCGCGCCGAGCAGTGGATGATCCGCCGGACTCAGCCCCAGCTCCGTCGGATCGCCGGCGTTACGCGCCGCCGCGGACGGCCAGAAGGAACGGCGCTGAAATGCGTAGGTGGGCAGAGGTACCCGGCGACGACCCGGCATCACCCGCTCCCAGTCGACCGAGACACCCGACACATAGGCCGCCGCGACGACTTCCATGATTTCGTGCGCCTCGTCGCCGCGTCCGGGCAGTGCGGCGAATGCAGTCGGGACGACCTCCGCGGCGTTCGCGGCCAAGGCTGCGCCGGGACCTACTTCGACGAGTCGGGTGACGCCCAGATCGTCCAGGGCCACAATGCCGTCGGCGAACAACACCGGTTGGCGGATGTGCTGCGCCCAGTATCTCGGGGACGTGAGCTCCTCGGCGGAGGCGATCCGCCCGGTCACGTTGGAGACGACCGGAATCTTCGGCGGCTGCGCGGTCAACCTCGACACTACGGAGACGAACTGGTCGAGGATGGGTTCCATCAGGGTCGAATGGAAGGCTCGCTCCACCCGCAAGCTCGTCGTCTTCATTCCCGCGGCGGACAGCTCGGTTGCGGCGGCGTCGATGTCGTGCTCGCTGCCCGCGAGCACCACCGACTCGGAACCGTTCACGGCCGCGAGATCTACCCGGCCGTCGAGCTGCGCCACGACATCGTCCGCGCGTGCCCGTACCGCGATCATCCGGCCCGGACGGGTGGACTGCATCAACCGTCCGCGCTCACCCACCAGGGCGGCGGCATCGGGCAGGCTGAACACTCCCGCGACGTGCGCTGCGGTGATCTCGCCGATCGAATGACCGATCAGGTAGTCAGGGGTGATACCCCAGTCCCGCAGCAACCGGGAGAGCGCGACCTCCACCGCGAACAGCGCCGGTTGGGTGTATTCGGTACTGTCGAGCTTTGCGCCGCCACCGTCGGATTCGTCCCACATCACCTGCCGGACAGCGCTTTCCACATGCTCGTCGAGGGCGGAGCAGACTTCGTCGAGGGCCCTGGCGAACACAGGGTAGGCACCGTAGAGACCGCGGCCCATCCCGATCCGTTGCGCACCCTGGCCAGTGAACATGAACGCAGTCTTGCCGCGAGAACTCGTCCCGCTGAGGACGTTGCCGCCAGGTCGGCCCAGGGCGATGCGAGCCAGACCGTCGCGCAGATCGGTCAGCGTTTCCCCGACCACCGCGGCGCGGTGGGAGAAACCGGATCGAGTGGTGGCCAGCGAGTAGGCGAGGTCGGCGGGATCCGGGAGTTCCGCGTCATCGCGATCGAGGAAGGCGGTCAACCGTGCGGCCTGCGCGCGTAGTGCCTCCCCGGTCTTTCCGGAGATCACCCAGACCAACGGCGATGCCGACGGAGGCGAGACCTTCGGCGTGGCCGAGCCGGCCGGCTGCTCCAGGATCATGTGCGCATTGGTGCCGCTGATGCCGAACGACGAAACCCCGACCCGGCGGGGGTGTCCCGTCTCAGGCCAGGCAACCGATTCGCCCAGGAGAGAGACCTCACCCGCCGTCCAATCGACGTGCCGCGTCGGGGCGTCACCATGCAAACTCGGGGGCAGCATCCCGTGCCGCATGGCCATCACCATCTTGATCACACCGGCCACGCCCGCCGCCGCCTGAGAATGGCCGATGTTCGACTTGACCGAACCGAGCCACAGCGGCCGTCCGTCCCGCTCCTGCCCGTACGCAGCCAGCAGTGCCTGCGCTTCGATCGGGTCACCGAGCGTCGTGCCGGTGCCGTGTGCTTCCACGGCGTCGACGTCCGCGGGTCCGACCCCGGCATTGGCCAGCGCTTGGCGGATCACCCGCTCCTGCGACGGCCCGTTCGGTGCGGTCAATCCATTGGAGGCACCGTCCTGGTTGACCGCCGATCCGCGGACGATCGCCAATACCTGGTGACCGTTGCGTTCTGCGTCGCTGAGCCGCTCGAGCACCACCATCCCCGAGCCTTCACTGAGCCCTGTGCCATCGGCCCGATCGGAAAACGGTTTACACCGCCCGTCCGCGGCGAGCCCGCGCTGGCGGCTGAACTCGATGAGAACACCGGGCGTAGCCATCAGCGTCGCTCCACCGGCCAGCGCGAGAGTACATTCGCCGTCGCGCAGCGCCCGCGCCGCGAGATGCATGGCCACCAGCGACGACGAGCAGGCCGTGTCGACGGTGACTGCGGGACCGGTGAATCCGAGGGAGTACGAAATCCGACCGGAGGCCACGCTGTTGCTGGTCCCGGTCATCAGATAGCCCTCGGCATCGACATTGCGTTGGCTCATCAGGTGGAAGCCGTAGTCACCGCCCATCATCCCCACGTACACGCCGGTGTCGGTGAGGTCGGGGGAATCGGGCCGTATCCCCGCCGCTTCCAACGCTTCCCAGGCACACTCCAGCAGCAGGCGGTGCTGGGGGTCCATCGCGACGGCCTCGCGCGGACTGATTCCGAAGAATGCGGCGTCGAATTCGTCGCCGTCGTAGAGGAACCCTCCTTCACGCATGTACGTTGTGCCGCTGCGATCCGGGTCCGGGTCGTACACCTCGTCGAGATTCCAGCCTCGATTGTCGGGATACGCCCCCACCGCGTCGTGACCGTCGCGGACGAGCCGCCACAAGTCGTCCGGGCCGTACACCTTCCCCGGATATCTACACGCCATTCCCACAATGACAATCGGGTCGTCGTCTCTGCGGGTTCGCGCTTTCTGGGTCGGTTGCGGAGCAGCAGAACTGCCGAGAAGTCGCGCGACCAACTCCTGAGTCAGCGCGTCAGCAGTGGGATGGTCGAAAACGACTGTCGCCGCGAGCCGCACGCCGGTGGCAGTGGTCAGTTGATTTCGCAGTTGCACGGCGGTCAGCGAGTCGAAACCGAGTTGCTTGAACGCCCGTTCCGGGTCGATCGCCTCCTTCCCCTCGTGCCCGAGTACGGCCGCAACGTGGGTGGTGACGATGTCCAGCACCCGGCTGTGCCGCTCTGCGGGACCGAGTGCGCGCAACTCGTCGGCCAGGCCGGTCGGCGCGTCGGCGGCGGCAGCGCGGCGGTGACGGATACCCAGCACGCGACGCAGGATGGGCGGCACCGACTCACCGTCGGACTTCGAGGAACGCGCCGACAGCCGTATCGGCACGATCAACGGACGATTGACGGCAAGCGCCGCGTCGAACAGCGCAAGCCCCGACTCCGGGCTGAGGGTGTCGATGCCCGTGCGCTGCAACCGGTCGAGGTCGGCCGCATTGAGATGGGACGTCATCCCGCTCGGGCGGTCCCACAATCCCCAGGCCATGGAGATCGCCGGCAGTCCGCGGAGGCGGCGGTGCTGCGCGAGTGCGTCGAGAAAAACATTCGCCGCTGCATAATTCGCTTGGCCGGCGCCGCCGAGCACACCCGCCGCAGAGGAAAACAGCACGAAAGCCGACAACTCACGGTCGCGGGTGAGTTCGTGCAGATGCCAGGCACCGTCCACCTTGGGACGCAGAACGGCGTGCAATTGCTGCGGGGTCACGGCAGCGGCGGTGGCATCCTCGAGCACACCGGCAGCGTGGATGACGCCGGACAGGTCGGGAATGTCGGCGAGCAGGTCCGCCACAGCTGCGCGGTCGGCCACGTCGCAGGCGACTGCGCGGATCTCTACACCCGGCTCGGCAACCTCCTCCCGCAGTCGTGCCGCGCTCTCGGCATCGAGCACGTGCCGGCCCGTCAGCACGAGCCGCCGCACCCCGTACCGCGCCACGAGGTGGCGCGCGATCAGTCTGCCGATAGTCCCGGTCCCACCTGTGATCACGACCGTGCCGGCCGGACCGAAGGGTGCCGGTCCCGCGTCGGGCGGCGCCGCGGCGGGCGCTGCCGCGGCGAGCATGGGTGCCAGCAGCACCCCTTCGCGGATGGCCAGCTGGGGTTCGTTGCACCCCAGCGCCATGGACAACAGCGTGGGATCGGACAGGTCGGCGGGCGGCACGTCCAGGTCGACCAGGGTGACGCGGTCCGGATGCTCGTGTTGCACCGCCCCGATCAGTCCCCACGCGGGCGCGGCAGAGATGTTGTCGATCGGTTCGTCGTCGCGGACGGCTACCGCGAGCCGGGTCGTGACCAGTAGGTGGGTCTCGGCGAGACGCTCGTCCCGGAGCCAGGATTGGACCGCTCGGAGCGTCGACTCGGCGACGGCGTGCGCCCGCGTCGGCACGTCCGACTGATCACCCGGTTCGTCGGCCAGCCACAGCACGCGGCCGTCGGGATCGGCTCCGGAGAGCGCCTCCGCGAGGGGCAGCAGCTCGGCCGGGGCCGCAGCGGATGCACCGACGGGCATCCACTCCACGCGGTAGAGGCTTTCGCCGGCCCCGGCGGGTGACACCCCGGTTTCTCCCAGCGGCCGGAGCGCCAACGAGTCTGCGGTCAGCACCGACTTGCCGGCGGAGTCGTAGGCCGATACCCGATATCGCTCGGGCCCGATGGTGGTGATGTGCACGCGCAAGGCGGTTGCGCCTACCGCGTGCAGTTGCACTGTCCCCCAGGCGAACGGCAGCCGGACGTCGCGTGCGCCGGTGTCTGCGACTCCGAACGCGATAACGTGCAGCGCGGCGTCGAGCACGGCCGGATGAATACCGTATCCCGCCACCGCCGCGGCCGGGTCCTCTCCGCCCAGCCGCACCTCGCCGAACAGCTCGTCGCCGCGGCGCCACGCTGCGCGCAACCCCCGGAACATCGGGCCGTACCCGTAGCCGGCGTCGTCGAGCACTTCGTATAGCCCTCTGACGTCGATCGGTGTGACATCGGCCGGCGGCCACTCCTCGGGGGGGTCGGCGCTGTCCACGTCTGCGGTGAGCACGCCGGTGGCATGCCGGGTCCACGGAGCATCTCCCGACGCATCCGCCGATCGAGAATGCACCGACACCGTCGAATGGCCGGCCTCGCCGTCGGCGAGCACGCTCACCTGCACCGCCACCTCACCGTCGCCGGGGATCATCAAGGGCGCCTCGATGGTGAGTTCTTCGAGGCGTCCGCACGCGACACGGCTTCCTGCGTGCAGGGCGAGCTCTACGAAAGCTGTGCCCGGCAGGATGACCGTGCCGTTCACCGCGTGATCACTCAGCCACGGAACACGTTGCGGCGACAGCACTCCCGTGAACACAGCGCCACGCCCGTCGCCGAGTTCGACCGACGCACCGAGCATCGGGTGTCCCCCGGTCTCCATGCCCGCCGATGCCACATCGCCGTGCGGCACCGAACTTTCCAGCCAGTAGCGGCGGTGGTGAAAGGCGTACGTGGGCAGGTCGACCCACTGCTGCCGATCGTCGCGGTGAGCCCACCGCACCCGGTCCCACTCGACGTGCACTCCGTGTACATGGGCTTCGGCGAGTGCGACGGTGAACTGGCGCAGGCCTGCATTGTCGCGCCTCAGGGTGCCGATGGCTCGTCCGGCGACGCCCGCCGCCTCGAGCGTTTCCTGCAACGGCACGGTCAGGACAGGGTGGCCACACGACTCCACGAAGAATCGATATCCGTCTGCCACAAGGGCTCTCGTCGCTTGTTCGAATCGAACCGTGCGGCGCAGATTCCGGTACCAGTAGTCCGCGTCGAGCGCGCTGCCGTCCAACGCACCACCTGACACCGACGAGTAGAACGGAATCTGTGACCGGTGCGGCTCGATCGAGGCCAGGGCGTCGAGAATCGGTTGGCGCAGCACCGAAACGTCGGCGCAATGGGAGGCGTATTCCACCGCGATCCGCCTTGCTTGGACGCCGTCGCCCTGCACCTGCCCGACGAGGATGTCGAGGGCATCGACGGGACCTGAGACCACCGTCGCAGTCGGGCCGTTGATTGCCGCAACCTCGATGGCACCGGACCAGGATTGGATTTTCTCCCGCACGATGTCGTGCGGCAATGCCAGCGAGGCCATCCCACCGCCACGCCGGGCCGATGCGGCGATCACCTTGCTTCGCGCCGCGACGACCAGCGCCGCGTCGGACAGGCTCAGTGCGCCGGCGACGTAGGCGGCCGCGATCTCGCCCTGCGAGTGACCGACCACCGCCGCCGGGTCGACGCCGTGTGCACGCCACAACTGCGCGAGCCCGACCATCATCGCGAACAGCGCCGGCTGCACGATATCGACCCGGTCCAGTGAGGCCGGATCTCGATCCCGCAGTACCTCGAGCAGCGAGAAGTCCGTGAAGGGGGCAAGCGCGTCGGCACACTCCTGCACACTGTCGGCGAAGACCGGCGAAGAATCCAGTAGCTCCGTGGCCATCCCCACCCACTGCGAGCCCTGCCCGGGAAAGACGAACACCGGCCGGTCCCCGGCTTCCAAGGCCACGCCACTGACCACGTGAGGGCTGGGCACGCCTCGGCTGAGCGCGTCGAGGCCGGCCAGCAGCACCTGCGGCTCCGCCCCGATCACCGCGGCCCGGTAGTCGAAGGTGGCACGTGAGCCGAGCAGTGCGCCGGCTACCGCGGCAGGCGTCAGTTCGGGATGGTCTGCGGGGTAGTCGCGCAACTTCGCGGCCTGGGTGCGCAGCACGGGTTCGGTGTGCCCGGACACGCACCACGCCACGACTTCGCCTGCCGAAGAAGGCAATCCGGTGGCTACCGGCTCGATCGTCGGGGGCTGCTCGAGAATGACATGGGCGTTGGTGCCGCTGATGCCGAACGACGACACCGCTGCCCGGCGGGGCCGATCGACCTCGGGCCACTTCCGTTGCTCGGTGAGCAGAGACACCGCACCGGCCGACCAGTCGACGTGCGGGGTCGGCCGGTCGACGTGGAGCGTCTGCGGGAGAACCCCGTGCTGCATCGCCATGATCATCTTGATCACGCCGGCAACGCCGGCGGCGGCCTGGGTGTGTCCGAGATTGGACTTCACCGAGCCCAGCCACAGCGGCTGGTCGACGGGACGATTCCGGCCGTAGCCGGCCAGCAGGGCCGATGCCTCGATCGGATCGCCCAGCTTGGTGCCGGTTCCGTGCGCCTCGACCGCGTCGACGTCGGCCGGTCCCAGCCCCGCGTTGGACAGTGCCTGCCCTATCACCCGCTCCTGGGCCTGCCGGTTCGGAGCGGTCAGGCCGTTGCTCGCGCCATCCTGGTTCACCGCACTGCCGCGGACGACGGCCAGGATCCGGCGACCATTGCGCTCTGCGTCGGAAAGACGTTCCAGCGCCACTATCCCCGCGCCTTCACCCCACGCCGTGCCGTCTGCCGCGGCCGAGAACGCCTTGCACCGCCCGTCGCGAGCCAGTCCGCGCTGGCGACTGAACTCGACGAACACCGCGGGGGTCGACATCACGGTCGCGCCGCCGGCCAGAGCCAGTTCGCACTCACCGCTGCGCAGCGCTTGCATGGCGAGGTGCATGGAGACCAGCGACGACGAGCAGGCAGTGTCGACCGTGATCGCCGGTCCGCTGAGGCCGAAACTGTATGCCACCCGGCCGGAGGCAACGCTCATGGCGTTGCCGGTGATGAAGTACCCCTCGAGGTCCTCGGGCGGCATGCCGCCCGCCCGCGCCGCATAGTCGATTCCCGACAACCCGGTGAAGACGCCGACCTGGCGACCGTGCATGGACCGCGGATCGATGCCGGCATGTTCGAACGTTTCCCAGCTCGTTTCGAGAAGAAGCCGCTGCTGCGGGTCCATGGCCAGCGCTTCGCGGGGTGATATGCCGAAGACCTCCGGGTCGAAGCCCGCGGCATCGTCGAGAAAGCTGCCCTGCACCGTGTACGTCTTGCCGGCCTGCTCGGCTTTCGGATCGTAGAGATCCGCCAGCTCCCAGCCGCGATCCTCGGGGAACTCGGTGACGGTATCGGAACCCGATTCCACCAGGCGCCACAAATCCTGCGGTGACCGCACCCCGCCAGGGAACCGGCAGCCCATTCCGATGACGGCGATCGGTTCGCGACTGACCCCCTCGGCCTCGCGCAACTTCGCCCGCGCCTGATAGAGCTCTGCGGTGACCCGCTTCAAATAGTCGAGGAGTTTCGCCTGATCGGCCATCCGAGATCAGCTCCAATCCGAGAGCCCCCCCGGTCCAGCGCAGAAACCCGATTCTATCCGCGACCACGGCTCGGACGCAGGCGATCGGCTCATCGCTGTGGCAGGGAATTCCGGGCGCCGGTCGCGAATTCCGCGCCACAGTGAAAGGGGTGGGGCGGGCGGGGCTCGAACCCGCGACCAATGGATTATGAGTCCACGGCTCTAACCGACTGAGCTACCGCCCCATCGCCGCGGCATGTCCGGACTGCGGCGAGCCGATGTTACCGTGCCGCCGCCGTGAGGTGGCACGCGGGATGCGGCGCGAATCTCGGGGCTTCCGCGGCGTCGCGTCCTTGTCGCCTTGGGCTTTCGAGACGCCCCGCTTCGGCTGTCGGTCGTGGCGCTGGGTGTGTGGGATGACGCGGTCGCGGGTACCTCTGCTGTCAGCCGTCGTCGCTACGTGATCGCGGTTCGTGAAGGGAGCAAGGTGAGCACTCAGAATCCAGGACCGGACCCGGATGATGCACCCGCACTCGACGAGGGCGGTGGCGTTCCCGCTGGGGATACACCACCAGATGCGGGGCAGACCTCTGGCTTGTCTCATCCTCAACCGATGCCGGGACGCAGTTTGCCGGTGCTCACTTTCGTGCTGGTCGGCCTACTCATCCTGGGGATCGCGGCCTTTTTCGTCGCGCGCGTGTTCGCGCTGTTCGACTGAGGTGACTGTCGACTGTCCTTGGGCGGGCTGCCCTTCGTCGGGCGGCCCTTCATCGGGCTGCCCTGGGTCGATCGGTCTCTCGTCGGCGACGAGTTCGTAACGTCGCCCGTAGGTTTCGACCAGCGATTGGATCGCCGCTACCACGGGCACGGAGATCAATGCCCCGACCGCGCCGAACAGCGACGCGCCGACGATGACCGATCCGAATGCGACCGCAGGGTGGATCGACACCGTCCGCGAGGTGATTCGCGGGTGAAGAATGTAGTTCTCGACTTGCTGATAGACCGTTCCGAACACCACTACCCACACGCCGTCGATCGGCTGGGCCGCCGCCGCGATGATCGCCGGCAGGGCAATGGCGAGATATGTGCCCAGGGTGGGGACGAACTGCGAGACGACCCCGGTCCACAGCGCGAGCGGCAGCCAATAGGGGACGCCGATGATCACGAGGAAGATTCCGGTGGCGACTGCACTCACCGCGGCAAGGATCAGTCGCGACACCATGTATCCGCCGGTCTTCTCGACGGAGATTTCCCAGACCGTGGAGATGACGCGCTGTTGCCGTGCCGGGAACCAGCTCGATATCGTCCGGCGGAGGGTGGGTCCCTGCGCGGACATGTAGAACACGAACAACAGCAGCGTCAGCATCTGGAACACGACGCCGAGTAGCGAGGACAAGACGCCCAGAACCCCTGGGGTGAAACGCTGCGCAAGGTCGCGGATGGTGTCGGGGGTGAGATGAATCAAGTCGTCGCCCGTCGCGAAGTCGGTGTCGAGAACGCGATTGGACCATTCGGTGACCGAGGAGAGCGCGCCGGGCAGTGCCTTCAGCAGCTGGGCCAGCTGCTGGGCGAGCAGTGTTCCGAACAGCGCCAGGAAGGCGATGGCCGCGACGAACAGTGCGAACAGAACCAGTCCGGTGGCGGCGCCCCGGCGAACACCTCGAGAGGCCATCCAATCGACGACCGGCTCGATGGTGATGCTGAACAACCACGCGAGGAACAGCAGTCCCAGGAAGCCTCGCAGGTTATGGAACAGCCAGCCCGACATCTGGTAGGCGGCGACGGCGAGGAGCACGTAGAAGACGGCCGGTCGCAGCCAGCGTGGGGCGTCGCGCGGACCGATGCCTCCGGCTGACCGGGTCCGCTCCGCCTGGCCGCCGTCCTCGCTCATCGCACACCCCGCGGTCGTTTGCTGCCGATACAGCGGGAATGTACCCGCCTGGCACGCACACCGATCGGGATTGGCCCGGGACAGCAGAAACCCCCGCCCGGGAAGATCCGGGCGGGGGTTTCTGTTGCTCCCCCGGCTGGACTCGAACCAGCAACCGTCCGATTAACAGTCGGAAGCTCTGCCAATTGAGCTACAGGGGATTATTCTGCTTAGCTTCGCCGTTCCCGGCGACGCCTGAGAAACTGTAGCGCATAGCCCTACCCCAGTACCAAATCGGCTGCCTGTCGACGTATCAGGCAGGATGGGGACGGTCGATGTGCACCGGGAGGAAGCGGGAATGATGCGGTTGTTGATCGGTATCGCGGCGGGGTACGTGCTGGGTACGCGGGCGGGACGTGCACGCTACGAACAGATCAGCCGGGCGACGAGGGCTGTGGCCACCAGTCCGGCCACCAAGAAGGTGTTGCAGGTGTCGCGTCAGAAGCTGTCCGATTCCCTGAACACGCAGCCCAAACTCGAGCCGATGAAGCCGATCGACGAGGACACCACGGTGTTCGTCCCGCACGAGCAGTTGAAGAACCGGTGAGCGCCGCAGGCGGTCAGCCGGCCATCCCGTCCCTGGTGGTGTCGCCGATCGCCTGATCGAGGAGGCTGCGGCGGTACTGCTCCAACGCGACGAGGTCGCCGAGCAGCGAGTGGAATTCGTCCGATTCGGTGGCCGGGGAGATGCGCTGAAGCTTGGACTTCAGCTCGGCCACCTGTTCACCGACCCACACCTCTTGCAGGCGTGCGAGTACGCCCGAAATGTATCGGGGCACTCGCTCTTCTTCGACGGGGAGCGGCTCGACGGCGAGCTCGGAGACGAGCGATGCCGCGGTGATGTCTCCCACTCCCTTGCTGACGGCGTCGACCCATTCGCCGCCGCCGAGGCCTGCACTGGTTCCACCTGCTGAGATCATCGACTCGCGGATCATCACGTACGCCGGATGGGTGAAGGTCTCGACGGGCAGTGAGTCGAACACCGTGCCGGCGATCGACGGGTGCTGCAGCGCGCTCTTCAGCGCCTCCCGCTGCGCCCACAGCGTGGGGTCGCTGGGCCGGGGACGGGACAGGCCCACCGGAAGCTGCGGCGCATCGCTGTCGTCCCTGCCCGCTTTGCGGCGCGGCGGAGCAGGCACCGAACCCCGCGTCGACGCCCGCTTGCGCGCCTCATCGCGCACCCGCTGACGAACGGCGGCGATATCGTCCCAACCCACCCAGCCGGACAGCTGGACGGCGTAACTGTCACGCAGCGTCGCTTCTTTGATCTGAGCCACCACCGGCACCGTGCGGCGCAGCGCCTCCACACGTCCCTCCGCGGTCTCGAGGTCGTGCTCGGTGAGGATCGACTTGACCACGAATTCGAACATCGGTGTCCGGCGCGCCACCAGGTCGCGGACAGCCGCGTCACCGGACTTCTGCCGCAGTTCGCACGGGTCCATACCATCGGGGGCGACGGCCACGAAGGTTTGCCCGGCCATCTTCTGATCACCCTCGAAAGCCTTCATCGCCGCGGCCTGCCCGGCTGCGTCGCCGTCGAACGTGTAGATGATCTCGCCGCGAAAATAGCTGTCGTCCATCAAAAGACGACGCAGCATGGCGAGGTGGTCCTCACCGAACGCGGTTCCGCAGGCGGCAACGGCCGTCTTCACCCCGGCGAGGTGCATCGCCATCACATCGGTGTAGCCCTCGACCACGACCGCCTGATGCCCTTTGGCGATGTCGCGCTTGGCGAGATCCAGACCGAAGAGCACCTGAGACTTCTTGTACAGCATGGTTTCCGGGGTGTTCACATACTTCCCCGGCATCGTGTCGTCGTCGAAGAGTTTGCGCGCACCGAAGCCGATGACGTCACCCGACAGGTTGCGGATCGGCCAGAGCAGCCGACGATGGAAGCGATCGATGTGACCGCGGCGGCCGGCCTTCGACAGCCCCGCCGCCTCGAGCTCCTTGACGTCGAAACCCTTGCCCAGCAGATGCTTCGTGAGTATGTCCCAGCCGTCGGGCGCGTAACCACAACCGAACTGCTGCGCGGCGTGCGCGTCGAAGTTGCGCTCCGTCAGGTAGTCGCGGGCCGCCTGCGCGTCCGGTTCCTGCAGACGCGCGGCATAAAATTCCTGGGCGGCGGCATTGGCCGCCACCAGCCGCGCACGAGTGCCGCGGTCGCGTTGGACGGAGGTGCCGCCACCCTCGTACGAGATCGAGTAGTTCAGGCGATCGGCCAGCTGCTCGACGGCCTCGACGAAACTGATGTGGTCAATCTTCTGCAGGAACGAGTAGACGTCGCCGCCCTCACCACAGCCGAAGCAATGATAGTGCCCATGATTGGGCCGAACATGGAACGACGGCGACTTCTCGTCGTGGAACGGGCACAGGCCCTTCATCGAGTCACCGCCGGCACGCTTGAGGGACACGTACTCCCCCACGATGTCCTCGATGCGGGTGCGCTCGCGAATGGCCGCAACGTCTCGATCAGGGATTCTGCCAGCCACGGCACACAGTCTAGGCGCTCCGCCGGGGCCGCAATTTCCGACTCGGAATCAGCAGTTCGACGGCGCCGGAATCCCCGCGAACCGGTCACCGAGGTAGCTGAACGCAGGCCCCACACCGAGCACGGTGGCGCTGCCGTGGTCGGCGCCCGGGATCACGTCGAACTGAACCCTCGCGCCCTGCGCGCAGTACTTGTCGACGGTCTCGCGTACCGGCCCGATGTTCACCAGCGGATCCGCACTGCCGTGCCATACGTACATCGGCGTTCTCGGCACGCCCGGGTACAGCTGCACACTGTTCTCGTCCATGACCGACCGTCCCGAGGGATCGGTGAGGATGCTCGGACCGTCGGTGAGTTCGGCCAGCGACATGCCGGCACCGGCAGCCAGGATCGAATCGGTGCACAGGTTGCTCATCCGGTCGCGGAGCTGGAGACCCTCGACGTTGAGGCCGTTTCCCAGGGGCGAGCGCGTCGGATACTCGCGTTCGAGTCCGATGGCGGCCGCGAAACCCAGACCGAAGGCGTCCGAGGGGGTGCCGCCCAACCGGTCGGCCAACTCGCCGATGTTCACCGGGGTACCGCCCTGGGCTGCGCCCACGATGTTGAGCTCGGGCGAGTAGGTCGGCGCGAGTGCCGCCGCCCAGTTCGTTGCCATGGCGCCACCGGAGTAGCCCGCCAACCCGACCGGGCCGGCGCCGAGACCGGTCTGCGGCAGCCGCTGCGCTGCCCGGATCCCGTCGAGGACCAGACGCCCGCCCAGCTTCGCCGCACCGTATGCACTGGACGGCCCGAGATGATCGGGCACCGCGACGGCCCATCCGCGCGCGAGAAGAGCGTTGAGGGCCGGTGTCTCCTGCAGTCCGCCGACGAACAGTTGATGCGACGGCGCGCACTGCAATCCGAGCGAATTGACGAACGGCTGGTACGAGACGAGCGGCCGGTTCACGGGAGCGCCGCGGGGCACGAGCACGGTGGTGACGGCGGCGATCGGGACGCCGGCCGAGTTGGTCGATTTGTACTGGATCTGCCAGGCCTCGGCCGTCGGGAAACCGGTCGCGGCGACGGATCTGCTGGCCAGTACGTCACCGTCGGCACGTGTCCCGACATCGGCGGGCGCGTTGTAGAACGGGTCGGGGTCGGCGAACGGATATGCCGGGGCGGCGTATCCGTTCGGAGCAGCAAGCACAGCGGCGCCGACCGCAACCACCAGGGCAGCGGACGTCGAACCGATGATCTTGCGCAGTACAGACTTCATCCGGGCTCCCTGTGCAGGTGGTGTGAGCGCTCTCGCACCGTATTCGTAGCACCGGAGCGGGCGGATTGGTCCGTTTCTCGTCAGCCCCAGCTCGCTTGCGCTCCCAGGCTGGCCTTGTCGACGCGTTCGAGCCTGCTCTCGGTGTACGACGCGATCTGGTCGACGACCACCCGGACCCGCGCGGAATCGTCGCCGGCCTTGTGCCAGGCCGGCAACAGCAGGGGATCGAGTCCCGCCGGAGCGGTGGCCAGGAGCCATTCGGCCACTCGGTGAATGCGGTCGCGCTGCCGCTCCTGCCGCGCCTTGTGACCGGAGTCTGACATCACGTAATACAGCGCAACGGTCTTCAAAAGGGCCACTTCGGAGGCCACCACCGGGGGAATCACCAGGTCCGCGTCGTACCGGGCCAGCGGTTCGTCCCCGTTGACCTTCCGCGTGCCGCTGATTGCGGCCGTGGCGAAACGGCCGACCAACTCGCTGGTCAGATTCTTCAACGCGACGGCACTGGTCAGCGTTCCGTCGTAGCTGCCCACCTCCACCACCACGGGCAAAAGGCTGAGCCGATGCGCCGCCTCGACGAGATCGTCGACGACCAGCCCGGGGAACTCGGAGACACCCAGTTCCGCCAGCGCCCGCTGTTCCACCGGGTCGGCGAGGGAGCGCAGATCGATGCGCCCGGCGATCACCCCGTCCTCGACGTCGTGAACCGAATACGCCACGTCGTCGGCCCAGTCCATCACCTGCGCCTCGAGGCACCGACGATTCTCCGGTGCGCCCCTGCGCACCCAGATCAGCACTTCGGCGTCGTCGTCGTAGGCCCCGAATTTGGCACCCGGCCGGGGCCTCGTCCACGGATATTTGATGGCCGCATCCAGCGCCGCGCGCGTGAGGTTGAGTCCGGCGCTGACGCCCGAGGGGTCGAGGACCTTGGGTTCGAGGTTGGTCAGGATTCGCAGATTCTGGGCGTTACCTTCGAAGCCGCCGCAGCTCGCCGCCACCTCGTCGAGCGCCTTCTCACCATTGTGTCCGTAGGGCGGGTGGCCGATGTCGTGCGCGAGCCCCGCGAGATCCACCAGATCGGGGTCACATCCGAGTCCGTCCGCAATTCCGCGCCCGATCTGCGCGACCTCGATCGAATGAGTCAACCGGGTACGGGGTGTGTCACCGTCCCTGGGTCCCACCACCTGTGTCTTGTCCGCGAGCCGGCGTAACGCAGCGGAGTGCTGCACGCGGGCGCGGTCCCGGGAGAAATCGGAGCGGTGCTGGGCCGCGGCGATCCGGCTCCCCGGCAGACCGGCCCGTTTGGGCGGCTCGGCGACGCGCCGTGCGACGTCATGGGTCGAGTATCCGGCCATCATTGTCCTGCCGTGTAGGGGAAGTCCGCGGAGAAGTGGGTGAGCTGGTACCAGATCAGGGCCCCGGTTTCCCGCGCTATCCCGTGTAGCTGGGATTCGCGTGTGAACACGGCCGGGCCCTGCCGGGTGGGCGCAGTCCAGGCATCGAGTCCGGCGTCGCGCGCCATCGTGCGGGTGCGTAGTGAATGCCAGGGGTCGCTGACCAGGACCGCCGAGTTGATGCCCTGCTCCCCCATGGTTTCGCTGACGGCCTCGATGCTCAGCAGGGTGTCGGACCCCTCCTCGACCGCGGTGATGCTGTCCGCGGGGACCCCGCGCGAGATCAGGTAGTTCTTACCCGACGCCGCCTCCGTGTACTCGTCACCCTCCTGCTTCCCGCCGACGGTGATGACCTCGGGAGCCACGCCTTGTTCGTACAGCTTGTAGGCCTGTTCGAGTCGGGCTTCGAACACCGACGACGGGGTCCCCGAGTACTGCGCGGCTCCCAGGACGACGATGGCGTCGGCGCTCGAGCTGTCGTCGATCCGCGCCACCTGCCACACCCGGACTGCCGTGCCGAACACGAGGGCGACGGCGATCAGGACCACTCCGACGATCACCCGGCGGGTCCACCGCGCGAACGTGCCGACGAAACCCAGACGCGCCTCGGCGCGCGGCAGGTCGTGGCGTTCACGGCTCGGTGCAGTATTCACTCCCCGATTCTGCCAGCTGCCGTCGAACTGTCCCGCTGACGACTCGCCACACCGGATAGATTTGCTGCCATGCCAGTCGCATCGCCACTCGAGCAGTTGCCGTCGTCCCGCCGACGAATCCTCGCTCCACCCGCTCGACGGTTCTCGGTCCTGGGTGCGGTCGCGGCCGTCCTCGGTGTGGTGACGATCCTGTGGGGACCGGCGGTCGCGTCGGCCGATGCACCCTTCCGGTTGCCCACCCAGGTGACGGACAACGTGGGCGCGCTGGACGAGGATCAGCGAACCGAGGTCGAGGCCGCGATCGATCAGCTCTACGACGACCACAAGGTGCGGTTGTGGGTGGTCTACGTCGCCGACTTCGACGGTCTCGGCGCAGGACCGTGGGCCGATCGCACCGCGCAGGCCTCCTCGCTCGGCGACCGGGACGCGCTGTTGGCTGTCGCCACCGTCGACCGCGAATACGCTCTCATCGCCTCGGACGGCCTCGAGGACATCACGCCCGATGAAGCGGAGAGCATCCGGGTCGACGCCGTCGAACCCGCTCTGCGCGAGGATGACTGGGCGGGTGGCGCCATCGCCGCGGCGGGCGGTCTCGGCGATGCGATGAGCGCGAGCGGCGGAATGTCGGTGCGCACACTGCTCATCGGCGGCGGCGTGGTGGCGGCGGGCGTCGGCGGAATCGTCCTGTACTCCCGTAAGAAGAAGAACGACCGTGCCGCGGACGCTGTCGCGGCCGCGAGGAACATCGACCCCGAGGACACCGACGCACTTGCCGCCCTGCCGCTGCCCACGCTGGATGAGCGGGCCAGGGAAATTCTGGTCGACACGGACAACGCGCTGCGTACCAGCCGCGAAGAACTCGACCTCGCCCGCGGCGAGTTCGGGGAGCAGTCGACCGCGTCGTTCACCACGGCGTTCGAGGAGGCGGAGGCGGCCCTGGCCGCCGCGTTCACCGTCCGTCAACGACTCGACGACGCGATTCCCGAGAGTCCCCAGCAGCAGCGAGAGATGCTGATCGACATCATCTCCTCCTGCGGCCGGGCAGACCGGGAACTCGACGAACGGGTTCAGGAATTCGACGGTCTACGAAATCTCTTGATCAACGCACCAGAGCGACTCGACGCGCTGACCCGCGATATCGTCGCAGCAAGCGTCCGCATTCCGGAGTCCACCCGCACACTCGAGGCACTGCATACCCAGTTCCCGGCCGAGACGCTGGCGTCCGTCGCGGCCAATGTGACGATGGCGCAGGAACGGCTGGCGTTTGCGGAGCAGGCAGTGAGCGAGGCGCGGGACACCATCGCCCTGCCCCCGGGAAAGCAGGGGCCGGCCGTGTCGGCGATCCGCCGTGCCGAGGGCGCACTCGAGCAAGCCCGGACGTTGCTCGACGCCGTCGATCACGCAGCCGACAACATTCGCCACGCGATCACCGCCCTGCCCACGGTGATCACCGACCTCGAGAACGGGGTGGCCGCTGCCGCCCAGTTCACCGAGCAGGGTGCACCCCCGCTCGAGTCGGCGCGGGACGCGGCCCAGGCAGCGCTCGCATCGGCACGCACCTCGAAGGATGCCGACCCGCTCGGCACCTTCACCGCGATCGTCAAGGCAGACGCCGAACTCGACGCCGTCCTGGCAGCAGCCCAGGAATCCCGCCGACAGACCGAACGCGCGCAGCAGCATCTCGACCAGAACCTGGTGGCAGCGCAGTCACAGGTGACCGCGGCCTCGGATTTCATCGGCACCCGGCGCGGTGCAATCGGTGCGGAGGCCAGGACCCGGCTCACCGAGGCACAGCGTCATCTCGCCGCCGCGCGTCAGCTCCGCGAGACCGATGTCTCCGGCGCCCTGCAGCATGCGCAGGCCGCGTCGACTCTCGCCGTCGACGCCCTGAGTTCTGCCCGAAACGACGTGCAGGACTGGGAACTTCGTCAAGGCGCCGGGCCGGGGACCGGCGGGAACCTCGCCGGCGCGGTACTGGGCGGAATCCTGATCGACAGCGTCATGCGAGGCGGATTCAGCGGCCGCGGCAGCTGGGGAGGCCGAGGCTCCCGTGGCGGTTTCGGTAGTGGCGGATTCGGTGGTGGCGGTTTCGGGGGTGGACCGGGCTCTTTCGGTGGTCCGCGCAGCTCGGGCCGAATCAGCGGAGGCGGCCGCTTCTGACGTTCCGCGGGCCTACTCGACGTCGCTGTACGAGCGGGCACCAGCCGACCCGAACAGGGCCACCGCCAGTCCCAGAAAACCTGCGCTCCCGATCAGCAGCGCACCGCATACCAGCACATCACTCATCAATGCCCCCGTTTCGTCTGAGGCAATTACAACAGATCCCCGGTTGCGGTCGGGAATCGACCGCAACCGGGGATCTGCTCACCCTGCTCGTCTTCCGGATCAGCAGCCGAGAAGGCGCTGGGCCAGGTAGCCCTCCACCTGGTCGAGCGCGACACGCTCCTGAGCCATCGAGTCACGCTCACGGACGGTGACCGCATGATCCTCGAGGGTGTCGAAGTCGACGGTGATGCAGAACGGCGTACCGATCTCGTCCTGACGACGGTAACGGCGTCCGATGGCGCCGGCGTCGTCGAACTCGACGTTCCAGTTCTGACGAAGCGTCGCGGCCAGATCCTTGGCCTTGGGCGTCAGATCGGCGTTGCGGGACAGCGGCAGCACCGCGGCCTTCACCGGCGCGAGGCGACGGTCCAGCCGCAGCACCGTGCGCTTGTCGACGCCACCCTTCGCGTTGGGTGCCTCGTCCTCGGTGTAGGAGTCGACGAGGAAGGCCATCAGCGACCGGGTGAGGCCGGCAGCGGGCTCGATGACGTATGGCGTGTACCGGTCACCACTGGCCTGGTCGTAGTAGCTGAGGTCGGTGCCCGAGTGCGTCGAGTGCGTCGACAGATCGAAGTCGGTGCGGTTGGCCACACCCTCGAGCTCGCCCCACTCGCTGCCCTGGAAGTGGAACCGGTACTCGATGTCCACGGTCCGCTTGGAGTAGTGCGACAGCTTGTCCGCGGCGTGCTCGTACAGGCGCAGGTTGTCCTTGTTGATACCCAGGCCCGTGTACCAGTCCATGCGGTAGTCGATCCAGTACTGGTGCCACTCCTCGTCCTCACCGGGCTTGACGAAGAACTCCATCTCCATCTGCTCGAACTCGCGGGTGCGGAAGATGAAGTTGCCGGGGGTGATCTCGTTGCGGAAGCTCTTACCGATCTGGCCGATGCCGAAGGGCGGCTTCTTACGCGACGTGGTGAGCACGTTCGCGAAGTTGACGAAAATGCCCTGCGCCGTCTCGGGGCGCAGGTAGTGCATTCCCTCTTCGCTCTCGACCGGGCCGAGATACGTCTTGAGCATCATGTTGAAGTCGCGGGGCTCGGTCCAACGCCCCACCGTGCCGCAGTCGGGGCAGGCAATGACGTCCATGGTGACGTCGTCGGGGTTATCGAGACCCTTCTTCTCCGCGTACGCC
Organism: Rhodococcus sp. USK13; assembly: GCF_018343855.1. Taxonomy (NCBI): domain Bacteria; kingdom Bacillati; phylum Actinomycetota; class Actinomycetes; order Mycobacteriales; family Nocardiaceae; genus Rhodococcus; species Rhodococcus sp. USK13. Next base: position 5,072,409 of record NZ_CP069242.1, read on the forward strand.
TCCTGCAGGTGGTCCTGACGGTGACGTTTGTGGCAGTTGAGACACTCGACCAACGGATCGTTGAACACGCCGACGTGGCCGGACGCCACCCATACCTCACGCGGCAGAATTACCGACGAGTCGAGACCGACGACGTCTTCGCGGCTGGTGACCATGTTGCGCCACCACTGCTTCTTGATGTTGTCCTTGAGTTCGACACCCAAGGGGCCGTAATCCCAGGCCGACTTCGTGCCCCCGTAGATCTCACCGCACGGATAGACGAGGCCACGACGCTTGGCCAGGTTGACGACGGTTTCGACTTTGGATTTCGGTGCCACTCGAGTGCTCTCCATCTGGGTAATAGATGCATGGTTTACGTGCAGTTTTCGGCTCCTAGCCTATCTGCCCGTTCCCGTCCGGTTCACCCGCCTGGTTGACATGCGAATTCATGCATATCAAAATGGAATCGATTTGCAATAAGATGGGCGACGAGCTGACCGAAGGTGCCGCCCGACCATTCTGTCGCTTCGTGTCCGGCATACCGAAGGAGATCCGCTGTGAGCGTGACCGATACCGGCGATCTTCATCCGTTCGACACCGCGCCGCCCGCGCCTGTGCCGTCGAAGGAGACGTTGGCTGCGGCAGGTGACATTCTGCGCGCCCTCGCTGCACCGGTCCGAATCGCCATCGTGCTGCAACTCCGCGAATCGGAGCGCTGCGTGCACGAACTAGTCGGGGCGCTGGGAGTCACCCAGCCGCTGATCAGCCAGCACCTTCGCGTCTTGAAGGCTGCCGGGGTGGTGCGCGGCGAACGCACCGGGCGCGAGGTTCTCTACCGGCTCGTCGACGACCACCTCGCACACATCGTCGTGGACGCCGTCGCGCACGCCGAGGAAGGATGAGAATGCCCACCCAGAACGCCGAGCATCGCAAACCTGTGGTCGTCGGAGTGCGCGCCACCAAGCAGCGCAGTGCGATCTCCGCCCTCCTCGACGACATCGAGGAATTCCGCTCGGCACAAGAACTCCACGACGAACTCCGGAAGCGTGGAGAAGGCATCGGTCTCACCACCGTCTACCGCACGCTACAGACGCTGGCCGATGCCGGGACAGTCGACGTCCTGCGAACGGACACGGGCGAATCGGTGTACCGCAGGTGCTCGTCGGGGCACCACCATCACCTCGTGTGCCGCAGTTGCGGCTACACCGTCGAGGTCGAAGGACCCACCGTGGAACAGTGGTCGCAGTCGATCGCCGACGATCACGGATTCTCCGACGTCAGCCACACCATCGAGATCTTCGGCGTCTGCAAGGACTGCAACGCGCCGCGGTGAGCGTCAAGGGATCAGCCCCTGCCGAGCCGTGTCCGCCCCGGACAGCGCCAGAAGCAGCATCGTGGTCAGGGCCTCGTCCTCGAGGCCTGCAGCGGGGAACGTGTAGCGCAGGATGACATCGGCGAGTCTGCCGTGTCCGAACACGGCGATCGAGCCGAATTGGAGGGCACTGTTTCGTTCGGCCACTTTCTTGTGCAGTGACGCACTGACGGGGCGATCCCAGGCGAGGACACAGGTCATCGACAACACGTCCAGTCCCTCGGTCAGGGTCATCGCACTGATCGAGCACAGCGCTCCGGCGTACTCGAAACTGAGCGAGCCGTCGTCCGCCCTGTCGACCGTGGCGAAATGAGCGAGTGCATTCTCGGCGCGCGCCAGAAGTGCCGGCGCTCCGTCGGCCGTCACTTGACGCCACCGAATCTGCGGTCCCGAGAGGCGTATTCGACGCAGGCCGCCCACAAATCTCGCCGGTCGAAGTCGGGAAACAGCTTCTCCTGATAGACCATTTCCGCGTACGCGGACTGCCAGATCAAGAAGTTGGACGTTCGTTGCTCACCGGACGGCCGCAGGAACAGATCGACATCCGGCATGTCCGGCTCGTCGAGGTACCGGGCCACCGTCGCCTCGGTGATCTTCTCCGGATCGAGTTGTCCCGCGGCAACCCTGCGTGCGATTTCTTTCGTCGCATCGGCGATCTCGGCGCGACCACCGTAGTTGACGCACATCGTCAGGTTCATCACCGTGTTGTGTTTCGTCAACTCCTCGGCGATCTCGAGTTCCTTGATCACGCTGCGCCACAACCGTGGTCGACGCCCCGCCCAGCGCACGCGCACGCCCATCTCGTGCATTTCGTCACGGCGCCTGCGGATCACGTCCCGGTTGAAGCCCATCAAGAAGCGGACTTCTTCTGGACTGCGTTTCCAGTTCTCCGTCGAGAAGGCATACGCCGACAGCCATTCGACACCCATCTCGATACAACCGCAGACCGCGTCCATCAGCACGGCTTCACCGCGTTCATGGCCGGCAGTCCGGGGCAGCCCCCGTTCCTGCGCCCAACGGCCGTTCCCGTCCATGACCAGCGCGATGTGCCGAGGTATCAGTTCGGTCTGCAGGCCCGGCGGCCGAGCCCCCGACGGATGCGGGTCGGGCGGCCGAATGTGGCGTTCGGCCGCACCGTCAAGCGGAGTTCGAGGTTCGCGTCGTCGAATCACGGTCCCCATCCTGCCTGACCGAACTCTCCGGCCCGACGGCCGGATGCGGACGGGACCGTTCGATCAAGGGAAGGGTGCGCAGCTGGCGTTCGAGATGCCACTGCAGGTGCGCGGCGACGAGTCCGCTGGCCTGACTGCGCAGCGGCGCCGCCACATTCTCGGTTTCCGCCCAGTTCCCACGGAACAGTGCATCCATCAGCGCGAGCACTCCGGGAGACGGGGTGGCCGCACCGGGTGGGCGGCAGTGGGTACACACCGCGCCCCCAGCGGACACGTGGAATGCCCGGTGGGGTCCGGGCGCGCTGCACCGCGCACACTCGTCGAGTGCAGGTGCCCATCCTGCGTAACCCATAGCCCTCAGCAGGAAGGCATCGAGAATCAGCTCACACGGCCGATGGTGTTCGGCTACGGCGCGCAGCGCACCCACCGTCAGGCGGTGCAGTTGCAGCGCGGGAGCGCGCTCTTCACCGGCCAGTCGCTCGGCGGTTTCGAGGATCGCACACGCCGTGGTGTACCGGGAGTAGTCGTCGACGATGTCGGTGGCGAACGCATCGACAGTTTGCACCTGGGTGACGATGTCGAGGTTGCGGCCCGGGTACAACTGCACGTCGATGTGCGCGAACGGCTCGAGCCGGGCGCCGAACTTGGACTTCGTGCGGCGCACCCCCTTGGCCACCGCGCGTACCAGACCGTGCTGCCGGGTGAGGAGTGTGACGATACGGTCGGCCTCGCCCAGCTTGTGCTGGCGCAGGACCACCGCATTGTCTCGATACAACCTCACCGGTTCAGTCTCCCACGTCGAGGCGACCACATTCCGCAGGCCGAGCCGGATGCGACGGTCAGGGCTCGGTGCGCCTGCGCCCGCACACCCCGGCGCCGCCCGCGTCAGCTGAAACGCTGCTCGAGGTGCACCGTCACCTCCACTCCGGCACCGTCCTTACCGATCAGCGTGCACAGTGCGATCTTCAGAGGAAGCCAGTGCGGACCTTCACCCGAGGGCATCAGGGTGGCGTTGAACGGGTGGCCGTCGATCGTCCCGCCGACCTTCACCGGCCGTCGCGTTCCGAGAAGTTCGGCGGAGCCCGGCACGGTCAGGTACGTCGCGAACGCCCCGTCCTTCTGGATCGGCGCCGTGAAGGTGTGCGCGAGTGGTTGCGGGGTCTTCGGTGCGGGCATTCGTGGCTCCTCCGGTCGAGTGTGATGTTGCGGTCGAAGGTAGGACTCCCGGAGCGGGCCGGAATCATCGGTCGTGAGTCCGAAGGCCACGGGACACCCGAAAGCGCCGAAGGGTACCCTAACTCGAACGGCCCTCGACGAACGGAACACTCCCGTGGCAGCGCACGCCCCCTCACCGGAGCACACGATCACCACCCTCGACGAACTTCAGCAGGTACTAGGCGTTCCCCACCCCTCCATCGTCACCAAGCACACCGATCACACGATGCCCCTGATCCGCCGCTTCATCTCCGAGGCGCGGTTCTTCGTCCTCGCCACCGCCGACGCGAACGGTCACTGCGACTGCTCGCCGCGCGGAGACATCACACCGAAGACGATGTTCCTCGACGACCGGACCCTGGTGATCCCAGACCGGCCGGGCAATCGGCGCGCGGATTCGTACCGCAACATCCTCGACAACCCGCACGTGGGCATTCTGTTCGTCGTACCGGGAATCGACGAGGTGGTCCGCGTCAACGGAACCGCCACCCTGACCGTCGATCCCGAACTGCTGCAGTCGATGTCGATCAACGGCAAACCCGCCAACCTCGGTGTCGTGGTCCGGATCGACGAGGTCTACACCCACTGCGCCCGGGCGATCCTCCGGTCACGCATGTGGGACCCGGAGTCGTGGCCGGACCCCGACCAGATCCCGTCGCTGCGGGAAATGCATTCGGAGCAGCACGGGCTGGACCACAGCCCGGATACGCCTCGCCGACAGGAGTTCTACCGCACGCTGCTCTACTGAGGGATGTGTCTACCGAGGGGCGTGCCGGGCCAGGTCACCGCAGCCGCTCGGACACCAGAGGCACGACGGTGTCGAGTGCGTACCGCAACGACAGCACGGAGTTCGTGGAGTACGCCTTCGCGACGTTCGGATCGTCGAACACGAGGGACCGTCCGTCGCGCACCGCCGGGATCGCTTGGAACAGCGGCCGGTCCGTGACGTCGGCGGCCGGCCTGCCGACCGGGAAGACGACCACCATGTCGGCGTCCATCACGCCGAGATTCTCCTCCGACACCGGGACGGAGAACTTCACCGCCGGCTGCGCGTCCACCGCCGGATTACTGACGAATCCGAGCTTCTTCATGAACTGGAGGCGCTCGGTGTCGGCCGTGTAGGCGCCCCATCCCGCCCCCGAGAACGCGCCGACGGTGATCGTCTTCCCCGCGAACTCGGGATGGGCCGCGGCCGCTTCCGCGAATCGCCGGTCGATGTCGGCGAGCAGCGCATCACCCTGCTCCGCCGCGCCGAGAGCGTTCGCGACCATCGACACCTGGCTCTCGATCGGAGTCTTGTAGTTGTCGGCGCCCTCCGGCAGCGCGATCGTCGGCGCGATCTGCGACAGGTGGTCGTAGCGTTCCTTGTCGCCGGCACTCTTCGTGTCGAGGATGACGTCCGGTTCGAGCGCCGCAATCTGCTCGTACGACGGTTCGAGGGTTCCGATGATGGCCGGCGCGGTGGTGTACATGTTGTCCGCCCACGGTCCGACGCCGTCGCCGCCGAAGGCGACCCAGTCGCTGGCCCCGACGGGTTCGACACCGAGCGCCAGCGCGGTTTCGGCGTCACCCCACCCGAGGGCGACCACGCGCTCGGGCTTCGACTCGACTGTGACGTCGCCGAATTTCGTGGCGACGACGGCCGGAAACACGGCATCGCCGGTGCCTGCCACTGCCTCGCGTTCGCCCTCGCTGTCGCTCCCGCAGCCGGCCAACGCGAGGGCCAGCAGTGACACCGAGAAGAGACTCCTCATTCGCATAAGGCAAGCCTAACCAACACCCGGTCGGGTGCTGCTTCCGGCCCCAACTATTCGCCGACTCACACCTGGAACCGGTAGCCCATCCCGGCCTCGGTGATGAGGTGACGCGGGTGGGACGGGTCGTCCTCGAGTTTGCGTCTCAGCTGCGCCAGATACACCCGCAGGTAGTGGGTCTCGGTGGCATACGCCGGACCCCACACCTCCCGCAGCAGTTCCTTCTGCCCCACCAGCTTGCCCTTGTTGCGCACGAGCATCTCGAGCATTCCCCACTCGGTCGGCGTAAGGTGCACCTCGGTCCCTGCCCGCCGCACCGTCTTCGCCGCCAGATCGACCGTGAACGAATCCGTCTCCACCACAGGTTCACTCGTGTCGACGACCGTCGTCGCCCGGCGGGCGGCCGCACGCACCCGCGCCAGGAACTCGTCCATCCCGAACGGCTTGGTGACGTAGTCGTCGGCGCCGGCGTCGAGAGCGTCGACCTTGTCGGCGGAGTCCGTCCGCGCCGACAGCACGATCACCGGTGCGGGGCACCATCCGCGGAGCCCGGCCAGCACCTCGGTGCCGTCCATGTCGGGTAGCCCGAGGTCCAGCACGATCACGTCCGGCGGTCGCTCGGCCGCGGCACGCAGGGCGGCCGCACCGGACGCGGCCGTCACCACGTCGTACCCGCGCACGCTCAGATTGATCCGCAGGGCGCGGAGAATCTGCGGTTCGTCGTCGACGACGAGGACCCTCGTCATGGATGCTTCCCTCCCGCCCCGGCCAGCTCCACCACCATCGTCAGACCACCGCCGGGGGTGTCGGTGGCGCTGGTGGTTCCGCCCATCGCGTCGACGAATCCGCGGACGACGGAGAGCCCGAGCCCGACTCCCGTGGTCGTGTCGCGGTCCCCCAGCCGCTGGAACGGGGCGAACATCTCGTCTGCCCGCCGACGCGGAATTCCCGGCCCCGTGTCGGCGACGGTGATGACGGCGCGGTCGCCCACCGCCGCGGCACCGACCCGGATCACGGAGTCCTCACCGTAGCGGAGTGCGTTGTCGATCAGATTGGCGAGCACCCGCTCGAGCAGGCCCGGATCCGCCATCGCCGTCACCGTTCCGACGTCGACTTCCACCCTTTCCCGGGCCCGGGTCCCGGTCCGGCCGCCGATTCCCAGACCCACCAGCGCCCGGTGCACCACCTCGTCGAGGTACACCGGCCGCAGCGTCGGGGTCACCACTCCCGCCGCGAGACGGGAGGAGTCGAGCAGGTTCCCGACGAGAGAGGTCAGCACGTCGGCCGATTCCTCGATGGTCGCGAGCAGTTCGGCGGTGTCCTCCGGGGAGAAGTCGACGTCGTCGCTGCGCAGGCTGGACGCGGCGGCCTTGACCGCGGCCAGTGGGGTCCGGAGGTCGTGGCTGACGGCGGACAGCAGCGACCGCCGCAACCGGTCGGCCTCGGCCAGCGCCTGCGCCTGCCCCGCCTCCTGCGCGAGCTCGGTCTGCCGGATCATGCCCACCGCCTGGTTGGCGACGGCGAGGAGCACCCGACGGTCCCGGGCGTGCAGTTCGCTGCCGCGCAGGGCGAGCGCGTATTCCCCTTCCCCCACCTCGCAGACGGTGTCGGCGTCGGCGATGCTCACCGGTGGGTGCGGCCCGACGGACCCCACCGGACCGCGGTCCCGGTGCAGCACGCTGACCGAATCCTGGCCGTAGGTCTCGCGCACCTTCTCGAGCAGCGTGTCGAGGTCGGCGCCGCGCAGCACCGATCCGGCGAACAGTGCCAGCAGCTCGGCTTCCTGCGACGCCCGGCGGGCTTCCCGTGAACGTCTGGCGGCCGCGTCGACCAGGACCGCGACGGCGACGGCCACCACGAGCAGCACGACCGTGGTGATGAAGTTGTCCGGCTCGGCGATGGTGAAGCTCCGCACCGGCGGCGTGAAGAAGTAGTTGAGGAACAGACCCGAGATCAGCGCGGAGAACGCGGCGGGGGCGACACCCCCGAGCAGCGAGACGAGCAGCACCACGATGAAGAACAGGGCTCCCTCGCCGACCAATCCGAGCCACCGGTCGACGGCACTCAACACCAGCGTGGCCACCGACGGTACGAGGACGGCGGCGATCCAGGCGATCGCCGTGCGCGAACGGGAGCCCACCGGCGACAACCGCCGCGGGCGGTGGGATTCGCCGTGCGTCACCATGTGCACGTCGATCGACCCGGACTGTTGCACCACGCTTGCGCCGATGCCCTCGTCGAAGATCCGCGCCCACCGTGAGCGTCTCGACGTGCCCAGCACCAGTTGTGTGGCGTTCGCGGTCCGGGCGAAGTCGAGCAACGTGGTCGGGACGTCGTCGCCGACGACGCTGTGCAGACTCGCGCCGATATTTGCGGCGAGGGCCCGTACCTTGCCCATCTCCGGAGCCGAGACACCCGCGAGGCCGTCGCCGCGCACCACGTGCACGACGATCAGTTCGGCGCTGGATCGCGACGCGATCCGGCCGGCGCGCCGAACCAGCGTCTCCGATTCCGGTCCGCCCGTCACCGCGACCACCACCCGTTCCCGAGCCTCCCACGTGTCGGTGATCTTGTTCTCCGCACGGTATTTCGCGAGTGCGGCATCCACCTGGTCTGCCACCCACAGCAGGGCCAGTTCGCGGAGTGCGGTGAGGTTCCCTTTCCGGAAGTAATTGCTCAGTGCCGCATCGACTTTGTCCGCGGCATAGATGTTGCCGTGGGACAGCCTGCGGCGCAGAGCCTCCGGAGTGATGTCGACCAATTCGACCTGGGTGGCGGCGCGCACCACCTCGTCGGGAACCGTTTCCTGCTGCACCACTCCGGTGATCCGCTGCACCACGTCGTTGAGGCTTTCGAGGTGCTGGACGTTGAGCGTCGAGAGGACGTCGATCCCCGCGGCGAGGAGTATCTCCACGTCCTGCCAGCGTTTCTCGTGGACGCTGCCCGGTGTGTTCGTGTGCGCGAGCTCGTCTACGAGGACCAGCGCCGGCCTGCGGGCCAGCACCGCCTCGACGTCGAGTTCCCGGCCGAGCGTGCCCCGGTAGGCGATCAGGTTGGGCGGAATCAGTTCGAGGTCGCCGAGCTGCGCCGCCGTGCGGTCACGGCCGTGGGTCTCCACCACGGCCGCGACCACGTCGCACCCCCGCTCCCGGCGGCGGTGCGCCTCACCGAGCATCGCGAACGTCTTGCCGACACCCGGTGCGGCTCCGAGATAGATGCGCAGTTCACCGCGTCGGCGTTCGGCGTCCCGGCGCACGCCCTCGGTTCCGGTACCACTCACCTCGCCATCATCCACCAGCGGTCGGGGCGGTGCACTCGGGAGCGGTCAGGCCGAGGGCCAGGTTCAGTTCGAGGACGTTCACCCGTTCCTCACCGAGGAAGCCGAGTTGCCTTCCCTCGGTGTTCTCGTCGACGAGTTGCCGGACCCGGGTCTCGCTGAGACCGTTCTCCGCAGCCACCCTCGGCACCTGCAACGCCGCGTACGCGGGGCTGATGTGCGGGTCGATGCCCGAGCCCGATCCGGTGACCGCGTCCGCCGGTACCTTGGAGGGGTCCACCCCCTCCCGGGTCGCGATCGCCGCCCGCCGGTCGGCGATGAACGTCGCCAGGATCTCACTGCTCGGCCCCTGGTTGGTGGGCAGGGCGGCGGCGGGATCGCCCGGCGCGAACGGATCCTGTTCGGCCACCGACCCGGTGACCCGGTTGTGGAAGAACGGATCCGGCTCCCCCGCAGGCACCTGCGGGTCGACACCGACCCACCGGCTCCCGACGACGCACCCGGTGCTGTCGCGCACCGCAGACCCCTCGGCCGCTCCTGCGCCGATCCTGCTCACCCCCCACACTGCGGCGGGATAGAGCACACCGAGGACTGCTGTGAGTGCGAGCAGGACGAGTAGTCCGGCCCAGGTCTGCCGGAGCAGGCCGATGAGAAATCGCATGCGGGATCACCCAATTCCGGGAATGAGACGGACGACGAGGTCGATGAGCCAGATACCGGCGAACGGCGTGATCACACCGCCGAGACCGTAGATCAGCAGGTTGCGGCCCAGCAGCGTCGACGCCGGCGACGGACGGTAGCGAACGCCTTTCAGCGACAACGGGGTCAGCGCGACGATCACCACGGCGTTGAAGATCACCGCCGACAGGATGGCCGATTCCGGGGTGGCCAGCCGCATGACGTTCAGCGTGTCCAGCTGCGGATAGATTCCGCTGAACAGGGCGGGGAGAATCGCGAAGTACTTGGCCAGGTCGTTGGCGAGCGAGAACGTGGTGAGCGCCCCGCGGGTGATGAGCAGTTGCTTGCCGATCTCCACCACCTCGATGAGCTTGGTGGGATCCGAATCGAGATCCACCATGTTCCCGGCTTCCTTCGCCGCGGACGTGCCGGTGTTCATCGCCACCCCGACATCCGCCTGGGCCAGCGCCGGGGCGTCGTTGGTGCCGTCCCCGGTCATCGCGACGAGCCGGCCGCCCTCCTGTTCTCTGCGGATCAGCGCGAGCTTGTCCTCGGGTGTCGCCTCGGCCATGAAGTCGTCGACACCGGCCTCGGCCGCGATGGCCTTCGCCGTCAACGGGTTGTCGCCGGTGATCATCACCGTGCGAATCCCCATGGCCCGCAGTTCCGCGAACCGCTCGGCGATGCCCGGTTTCACCACGTCCGACAGCGCGATCACGCCGAGGACGGTCGCTGCGTCTCCGTGAACGGTGGCGACCACCAACGGCGTTCCCCCGGTCTGCGCGATCTGGTTCACACTGTCGGTGACCGCGGGCGCCGACTGCCCGCCGAGCGCCTGCACCCACGTCAGCACGGCGTCGCTCGCGCCCTTGCGGATCCGGGCGCCGTCGATGTCGAGTCCGCTCATCCGGGTCTGCGCCGTGAACGGCACGAACTCCGCCGCTCTCTCCGCCTCGGACGGTGCCGGGTCCAACCCGAAGTCGCGGGCGCACAGGTCCACGATGCTGCGCCCCTCGGGCGTGCCGTCCGCGAGGCTGGACAACCGTGCGGCCGTGGCCAACTCGATCGCGGAAATACCCGGTGCGGGATGCAGGGCCGTGGCCTGCCGGTTGCCGAACGTGATGGTGCCGGTCTTGTCCATCAGCAGGGTGTCGATGTCGCCGGCGGCCTCCACCGCCCGCCCCGACATCGCCAGGACGTTCCGCTGCACCAGCCGGTCCATCCCGGCGATGCCGATGGCCGACAGCAGGGCCCCGATCGTGGTGGGGATCAGGCAGACCAGCAGCGCGATCAGCTTGATCGGATCCTGCTCCTGGCCCGCGTACAGGCCCATCGGGCCGATCGCGACGACGGCCAGCAGGAAGATGATCGTCAGCGACGCCAGCAGGATGTTCAGCGCGATCTCGTTCGGCGTCTTCTGCCGCGCCGCCCCCTCCACGAGGGCGATCATCCGGTCCACGAACGACTGTCCGGGGGCCGCGGTGATGCGCACGACGATCCGGTCGGACAGCACGGTCGTGCCACCGGTGACGGCACACCGGTCGCCACCGGATTCGCGGACTACGGGCGCCGATTCGCCGGTGATGGCTGACTCGTCCACGGTCGCAATTCCGTCGACGACGTCACCGTCGCCGGGTATCACCTCTCCCGCCTCGACGACCACCCGGTCGCCGACGGTGAGTTCGGTACCCGCCACCGACTCCACCCGGCCGCTCGCCGTGATCCGGTAAGCGACCGTGTCCTGCTTCACCTTCCGCAGGCTCGCCGCCTGCGCCTTGCCCCGCCCTTCCGCGACCGACTCGGCCAGATTCGCGAACAGAACCGTGAACCACAGCCAGGCGACGACGGCCCAGGAGAACACCGACGGGTCGGCGACGGCCATGACGGTGGTGACGACGGAGCCGACGAACACCACGAACATCACCGGGTTGCGGGCGAGGTCCCGGGGGTCGAGTTTGCGCAGGGCGCCCGGGAGCGCCGTCACCAGCTGGGCGGGGCTGAAGATTCCCGCCTTCACGGGCGCCGGGTCGTGGCCGGCCTCGGGCGTCGTCGCCGTCCCGGATTCCGGACGACTGGTCACGTTCACACTCACTGCAGAGCCTCCGCGATCGGTCCCAGCGCGAGGGCCGGGAAGAATGTCAACGCTGCGACGAGCACGACGGTGCCGGTGAGGAGCCCGGTGAACATCGGGCCCGCCGTCGGCAGGGTCCCGGCGCCTGCGGCCGTCTTCTTCTGCGACGCCAGGGATCCGGCGAGCGCGAGGACGAGGATGATCGGCAGGAACCGGCCGAGCAGCATGCACAGGCCGAGAGCGGTCTGGAACCAGTCGCTCGTCACCGTCAGCCCGCCGAACGCACTGCCGTTGTTGTTCGAGGCCGACGCGAACGCGTACAGCACTTCCGAGAACCCGTGGATGGATCCGGGGCTTCCGGGGTCGCCGCTGTTGCCCTGGTAGCCGGTGGTCGAGGACAGGATCACGGTGCTTCCGGTCCCGATCAGGACGAGCGCCGGCATCACCAGCACCGACAGGGCGGCGAGGGTGATCTCCCGCTGCCGCAGCTTCTTGCCCAGATATTCGGGTGTGCGGCCGACGAGGAGTCCGCCGACGAAGACGGCGATCAGGGCGAGGACGAGAATTCCGTAGAGCCCCGTGCCGACACCGCCGGGCGCGATCTCGCCGAGCAGCATATTGAGCAGTACGGCTCCGCCGCCGAGCGGCGACAGGCTGTCGTGCGCCGAATTCACCGCGCCCGTGGACGTTCCGGTGGTGCTCACGGCGAACAGTGCCGTGCCGGGGACTCCGAAACGAACCTCCTTGCCCTCCATCATCGCGCCCGCGGCGGTGGCGGCGACGCCGCGCCGACCCGACTCCGCGGCCAGCGTGACCGCGAGGAGCGATCCCCACAGGATGCCCATCACGGCGAGCAGGGTCAGCCCCTGGCGGTGCCCGGACACCTCGCTCGCTCGGTCGTGAGGATCGCCGACCATGGTGCCGAACGTGCGGGTGAGGGAGACCGGGATCAGCAGGATCGCGAGGATCTCGACGATGTTGCTGATCGGCGTCGGGTTCTCGAACGGGTGCGCCGAATTGGCGGCGAGAATCCCGCCGCCGTTGGTGCCGAGTTCCTTGATCGCTTCCTGCGAGGCGACGGGTGCGAGTGCATTGGTGACGGAGTTGCCGTCCAGACCGGTGGACGCGAAGCCCGGGTGGAAGGACTGGATCACGCCCTGGCTCAGCAGGATCAGCGCGATCACGAAGGAGAACGGCAGCAGAATACGCAGGCTGCCCCGGGTGAGGTCCACCCAGAAGTTGCCGATCTCACCGCCGCGCGACACCCGGACGAACCCGCGGATCAGCGCCACCGCGACGGCCATGCCCACCGCTGCGGACACGAAGTTCTGCACGGCGAGCCCGACCGGCTGGGTCAGGTTGCTCATCGTGGTCTCGGGCGCATACGACTGCCAGTTGGTGTTCGTCACGAACGCCACGGCCGTGTTGAACGCCACCGCGGGACTGACCCCGGAGAGATCCCCGGACAGCGGCAGCACGCCCTGGATGCGCTGCAGGGCGTAGAGGAACAGCACACTCGCCGCGGAGAATCCCAGCACGCTGCCCGCGTAGCCGTACCAGGTCTGCTCGGTGTGGGGGTTGATGCGGCACAGGCGGTACAGGACGGATTCGACCCGCAGGTGACGGCGTGATTCGTACACGCGCGCCATGTAGTCGCCCACCGGCACATATGCGACCGCGAGTACCGCGAGGACGAAGGCGACCTGCAGTCCGGCCGCCAGGGCAGGCGTCATCAGAACCGCTCCGGGTCGATGAGCGCGATCAGGAGGTACACGACGAGCGCGGCGGCAATCGCGACGAGCGCGACGGCGAGTGTTCCGGCGCCCGTCATTTCACGCGTCCGGTCTGCAGGGCACGGAGAACGAGCGCGCAACAGGCGAATCCGCCGAGGACGAGCGCGACGTAGGCCACATCGGCCATGTGAGGATCCCTCTTCGTACTGATCCTGCGGTTCAGCGCAGGCATGACACCCCACGGTTGTGGGGTGTCATGCCAGCATCACGCCGGATCTCGGCGAAAGAGGCGGCGCTGACGAAGCGCTTACGGGACTCCTCCGGCTCTTGACGCTTTCCTTACGCGGTCCGGGTCAGCCGCGTCACGGACGCGGGTACGGGTGTCCCGCTCGTCACCCACGGCGCCGGGACGGGCGCGCCGGCGACCGACCGAACCGGGACCACGCCGGCCCAGGCGCTGCTGGTTTCGGCCGGTTCGCCCGGTGGTGCGTCCCGCACCTTGACGGTCCACTGGCCCGGCGTGATCGGGAGGGCGAGGGCCAGTGTCGCGGCGAGTTCCTTGCGCCGGTGCCCCCGGACCTCCGTGCTGCGGCCGGGGATCAGCACGTCCGACAGTGCGTTCAGTGCGTCGGCGGATTCGTCTTCGCCGAGAGTGACGAGGTTGCCCCGCACCACCGCCGAACGGTAGTTGGCAGACGAGTCGAACAGGGTGTCCGCGACGACGATTCCGTCGAGCATCGCGACGCACAGCGCCGCGGGTGCACCTGCCGCCACCTGCCGCAGCGCGCCGGCTCCGGTGGAGCCGTGCAGCAGGATCCTGTCGCCGTCGCGGGCGTACAGCATCGGCACGGCCCACGGCAGCCCGTCGACGACGGTGGCGAGGGTGCCCATCGGCGCGGCGTCGAGGACGGCGTCGAGTTGCGCGCGTTCGGTGCGGGCACGGTCCGGGTATCTCATGATCTTGTCCACGAGACCATCCTCACCCCTATGTGGATCAGCTTCCAGATCCACAATCATCATTATCGACAGACCAGTATTGTGGGGACCATGCCCCGGATCAGCCCCGAACTGCACCTGACGTTGCGGCTCCCCGACACCGACGCGCCGCTGCGGCACCGCATCGCGGAGTCGATCCTCGACGAGATCCGCGTGGGTCGCCTGCGACCCGGCGACCCACTGCCCTCCTCGCGGGCGCTGGCCGCACACCTGACGGTCGCGCGGGCGTCGGTGGTCGACGCCTACGACGAACTCTGCTCGTCCGGATACGCGAACGCCCGCGCCGGTTCCGGCACCCGGATCGCACCGGGCGCCGATGTCGCGGCCCGCGCGCACGTCGCCTCGCACACGGTCACCCGAACGTCGGATCGGGCCTTCGCCGCCGCTCCCGGGACACCGGCGGCGCGGTGGGATCTCACTCCGGGCCACCCCGATCCCGCCCTGATCTCCACTGTCGACTGGCGCCGGGCGTGGCGGACGGCCGCCGCCGCGGCCGTGACCTCGGACGTCCCGGGCCCCGGCGCGCACCCGGAGTTGCGACGGTCCCTCGCGGTACATCTACGCCGCACCCGGGGGATCGCGGCGCGCCCCGACGAACTGGTGATCGTTCCCGGAGTCGCCGCTGCGCTCCGCACCCTCGTGGCCGCAGCAGAACTCGGCGGCCGGGACGTGGTGTTCGAGGAGCCCGGCTACAGCCGGGCCCGCACCGTCCTCGACGATTCGGGGGTGCGGACGCGCAGCGTGTCCGTGGACGGCGACGGCCTCGACCCCGCCCTGCTGCGCGCCACCGACGCCGCGGCCTATTGCACGCCCGCCCATCAGTACCCGATGGGGGCCCGGATGCCGGTGGGCCGCAGGGCGCGGCTCGTGGCCGACGCCGCGGCCTCCGGAACGGTGATCATCGAGGACGACTACGACGGCGAGTTCCGCTACGACGTGTCGGCGCTGCCCGCCCTGCGCAGCATCGACCGCGGGCCGGAATGCGTGGCGTACGTGGGCACGGCGTCGAAGATCCTCACTCCCTCGATCCGGGTGGCGTGGGTGATCGCGCCTCCGGCGCTCCGGCAGGGACTCGTCCGGGCCCTCGACGCGAGTGGTGAGGCGTGCTGCGCGACCACTGCCCTCGCGCTGGCGCATTTCATCGACTCCGGTGCGCTGTCACGGCACCTCGCCCGCGCCTCCCGCACCTACTCGGCCCGCCGGGCGGCCTTCGTCACCGCACTGCAGCAGCAATTGTCCGCGGTCGACACGGACGGTGCCGGGCTGGCCGGCATCGAGGCCGGCCTCCACGTCGTCCTGACGCTGCCCGATTCCGTCGACGACGTCGCCGTGTCGGCTGAGCTGCAGGACCACGGTGTGACGGTCCCGAGCCTCGCCGATTACCGCACCACAGCGGGGGGCCCGCGGGGGCTGGTCTGCGGGTACGCCCGACTCCCCGAGTCGCAGGCTCGCGGGGCGGCCGAGGCGATCGGGAGGGTGGTCCGGCGACATCTCGGCTGATACTGTTCGTTCGAACGAACAGTAACGGGGAGGGGCGACATGAGCGCGGGACAATTGGACGATCGACGGCAGCGCGACAACGACGGGGATCGGTCCCCGGGACTCGTCGAGCAGGCGCAGGCGCTGGCCTCGGGCGCCACCACCTCGGTCGCGGCTACCCGCGCCGCCCTCGACCGCATCGATGCGAGCCAGCCGACGCTCAACGCGTTCAAGGTGATCCGCCGGAACAAGGCACTGGCCGAAGCCGCCGAGGCCGACCGCCGGATCGCCGCCGGTGAGCGCATGCCGCTGCTCGGGGTCCCGATCGCCGTGAAAGACGACGTCGACGTGGCCGGGGAGCCGACCGCCTTCGGGTGCCCGGGCGACTTCCCGCCCGCGGCGCGGGACTCCGAGCTGGTGCGACGCCTGCGTGCCGCCGGCGCCGTCGTCGTGGGCAAGACCAACAGTCCGGAGCTGGGACAGTGGCCGCTGACCGGCGGTCCCGCCTTCGGGTACACCCGCAATCCCTGGAACGGTGACCACACCCCCGGAGGGTCGTCCGGCGGCGCCGCGGCGGCCGTGTCCGCCGGTGTGGTGTCCGCGGCGATCGGTTCGGACGGCGCCGGGTCCATCCGCATCCCGGCCGCCTGGACCAACCTCGTCGGGATCAAGCCTCAGCGCGGCCGAATCTCCACCTGGCCGGCAGCCGAGGCGTTCTACGGCCTCACCGTCAACGGCCCGCTGGCCCGGACGGTCGCCGACGCGGCCCTGCTCCTCGACGTCGCGTCGGGACCGCACGAGGGCGACCTGCACACGCCCGCACCGGTCACCGTCAGCGACGCCGTCGGCCGCGACCTCGGACCGCTGCGCATCGCACTGTCTCTGCGCATCCCGTTCACCGCGACCCCCACGACGCTGCATCCCGAGGTCCGCCAGGGCGTCGCACGGATCGCCGAGGCGCTGCGCAAGCTCGGGCATCGCGTCGTGGTGGACGACCCCGACTACGGAATCATGTTCGGGCTCGGTTTCCTCCCGCGGTCGATGGTCGGTATCGACGACTGGATGCGGAAGGTCCCGGACCCGTCACTCGTCGACCCCCGCACGAAGGGCAACGCCCGGACCGGCCGACTGTTGCGCGGGGCACCGCTACGTGCCGCCCGCGCCGCCGAGCCGAGGATGCAGCGACGGGTCGGAGCGATCTTCGACAAGTACGACCTCGTCCTCGCCCCGACCACCGCGACTCCCCCACCGAGGGTCGACGGGATCGACGGCATCAGCTCGTGGGCCACCGACAAGGTGATCACCGCGGTCTGCCCGTACGCGTGGCCGTGGAATGTGCTGGGCTGGCCCAGCGTGAACGTGCCGGCCGGGTTCACGTCCGGTAACCTGCCGACCGGAGCCCAGTTGATGGGACACGACGGTGCCGAGCCACTGTTGGTGTCGGTCGCGGCCCAGCTCGAGTCGGTGCTGCGGTGGGACCTGGAACGTCCCGAGGAATGGTGGTGACCGGTGGCTTCGACGGACGTTCGAGACCGCATCCTCGCGGCGGCGCTGCACATCGTCGGCACGGAAGGCATTCCCGGCGTGACCAATCGGCGGATCGCCGCGCAGGCCGGCGTGTCGCTCGGCTCCATCACGTACCACTTCCCCACGCAGACGGACCTGTTGCGCGCCGCGTTGTCCGGGTTCGTGACGGAGGAGACGCAGCGCCTGTGGGAGCTGGCGGAGGGGTACCGGGACAAGGGGCTGAGCCTCGAGGACGCCGCCGCGCTCACCGGGAAGGTCGCGAAGGACCTGGCGTTCTCCGCCGATCGGATCGCCCCGTTCGAGCTGTACATCCAGGCGGGACGCGACCACGAGCTGCGTCAGGCCGCGGCCGAATGTTTCGCCGCGTACGACGATTTGACGGTGACGATCCTCACCGCCCTCGGCGTCCCGGACGCGGCGTCCGTCGCACCGACCATCGTCGCGACCATCGCCGGCCTGCAGCTCAGGAGACTCGCGACCGGAAGCGACGGCGATCACGACTTCGCGACGTCGGTGCTCCTTCTGCTCAGGGCCGCCGCCCCGTGAGTGGCTGACGAGCCTCTGGACTCGTTCACCACGCACGGGTGGCGCAGCCGCCTAGAACCCCAGGCGGCCCAGCTGTTTCGGGTCACGCTGCCAGTCCTTGGCCACCTTGACGTGCAGTTCGAGGAAGATCTTGGTGCCGAGCAGCTTCTCGATCTGCAGCCGGGCCTTGGTCCCCACCTCGCGGAGGCGGGCGCCGCCCTTGCCGATCACGATGCCCTTCTGGGACGGGCGTTCGACGTAGAGCAGGGCGTGGACGTCGAGCAGTTCGCCCTGCTTCTCGGTGCGTCCCTCGCGGGGGATGATCTCTTCAATGACCACAGCCAGGGAGTGCGGCAGTTCGTCGCCGAGCCCCTCGAGTGCGGCCTCGCGGATGAGTTCGGCCATCAGCGTCTCTTCGGGCTCGTCGGTGAGCTCGCCGTCCGGGTAGAACGCCGGGCCCTCCTCCATCTTCGACGCGAGGACGTCGACGAGCACCTCCACCTGCTCACCGGAGGCGGCAGAGACGGGCACGACATCCGTCTCGGGACCGAGGAGCTTGGACACGGCCAGCAACTGCTGCCCGACCATGTCCTTGCTGACCTTGTCGATCTTCGTGACGATGCCGATGAGCGTGGTCTTCGGCGCGATCTGACGGACCTGCTGCACGATCCACCGGTCGCCGGGGCCGATCTTCTCGTCCGCCGGGATGCACAGGCAGATCACGTCGACCTCGGAGTAGGTGTCGCGCACGAGGTCGTTGAGGCGCTGGCCGAGGAGCGTCCGGGGGCGGTGCAGCCCGGGGGTGTCGACGAGGATCAACTGCGCGTGCTCGCGGTGCACGATGCCGCGAATCGTATGCCGGGTCGTCTGCGGACGCGAGGACGTGATCGCGATCTTGCTGCCCACCAACGCGTTGGTGAGCGTGGACTTGCCCGTGTTGGGCCGCCCGACGAAACAGACGAATCCGGAACGGAATTCGGGTTTACTCATGCTTCTCCTCGATCACGGATCCATCGGTTCGCGCGAAGACGATCGCCGCCTGCGCACTGAGTTCGTGTAGCGCGGCGATGCCGGGGTCGTCCGGGGCTGCGCCGATCAGGACAGCCGCTTCGAACCCTTCGGCGCCACTCGACACCGCCGCGGCGACGGCCGCCTGCAGAGCTGTCAGCGACAACGCCGCCAAGGTGACGGCGCCTGCGGCGTAGGTGCGGCCGTCGAGGTCACGGACGGCAGCGCCCTGCCCGCTTCCGCTGCGGCCCAAGGCTCCCCGCGCAAGCACGATCAGCTTGGCGTCCTCGGTATCGAGTTCAGGCATCGTCGCTCTCCCGTTCGCGGTCGTCGTCGTGATCGTCTTCCGAGATGGGGGCGCGTTGCACGAAGACCGTGCTGATCCGCACCCGGCCCCGCACGTCGGGCGAGCCCTCGCCGCGCAGGATCAGCCCCTCCGACACGACCTCGGAGCCGGGAAGGGGCACCCTACCGAGTTCGTATCCGATCAACCCGCCGACGGTCTCCACCTCATCGTTTTCGAGTTCGAGTCCGAACAGTTCGCCGAGATCCTCGATGGGCAACCGCGCCGACACCCGGTACATACCGTCACCGAGGTCCTCGATCGGCGGTGTCTCGTCCTGGTCGTACTCGTCGGCGATCTCCCCGACGATTTCCTCGATGACGTCTTCGATGGTGACGAGCCCGGCGACTCCGCCGTATTCGTCCACCAGCACCGCCATGTGGTTGCGGTCACGCTGCATTTCGGCGAGCAGGCTGTCCAGTGGTTTGGAATCCGGCACGAACACGGCCGGGCGCATCACGTCGCGGACGCGGACACTGCGCCCACCGTCACGCGAGTGGTACGTCTGCTGGACCAGGTCTTTGAGGTAGACCACCCCGAGGACGTCATCGACGTTGTCGCCGATCACCGGGATCCGTGAGTGACCGCTGCGGACGGCGAGGGACGTCGCCTGTCCGGCGCTCTTGTCGCTCTCGATCCACACCATCTCGGTGCGCGGGACCATCACCTCGCGGGCCGAGGTGTCGCCGAGTTCGAACACCGACTGAATCATGCGCCGCTCCTCGTCGGCCACCACGCCACGCTCCTGCGCCATGTCGACGAGTTCCC
The DNA here is from genome assembly GCF_018343855.1 of Rhodococcus sp. USK13. Lineage (NCBI taxonomy): Bacteria > Bacillati > Actinomycetota > Actinomycetes > Mycobacteriales > Nocardiaceae > Rhodococcus > Rhodococcus sp. USK13. The sequence continues at coordinate 5,092,306 of NZ_CP069242.1, forward strand.
GAAGCTCGATCTCGGAAGCGAAGGGGCCGTTGCGGAAACCACGGCCCGGCGTGATCGCGTTACCGATGAGGATCAAAAGGCGACTGATCGGGCCGAGGAGGGTACCGATGACCTGCAGGGGGAACGACGCGATGAGCGCTATCGAGTAGGCGTGCTGACGGCCGAGTGTGCGCGGACCGACGCCGATCACCACATAGTCGACGAGCACCATGACGATGGCGGTGACCGTGAGCGCCCACACCGGTTCGAGGAGGTCGATCAACCCGCCGACGAGCACCACCGTGGCGGTGATTTCGCACAGGATGCGAAGCAGCACCATGAGATTCACGTAGCGCGGGCGATCCGACAGGATGCGGAGGACCCGGTGGGCGCCGGCCCGATCCTCCTTGGCCATCTCCTCGACGCGCGCCGACGAGATGGTGTTGAGAGCGGAGTCGACGGCGGCGAACACACCGCCGAGGGGGACGAGAACGATCGCGAGGACGATCAGCGCGATGGCGCTAGTCACAAAGAACCCTTCACGTCGCGGTTACTGATCCGGCGAGTCGAAGAACCCGGCCTTGCCGAGCAACTTCTGATCGCGGGCAGCGAGTGCCGCGTCCCGTTCGGCGCGGCGAAGGTCCTCGTACCACTCTTCGAGGAGCTGGTTCTGCAGCCCGAACATTTCTTTCTCTTCTTCGGGCTCCGCGTGGTCGTAGCCGAGAAGGTGCAGCACTCCGTGGACGGTGAGCAGAGCGAGTTCGTGGGCCAGCGGGTGACCGGCCTTGTCGGCCTGATCCGCTGCGAAGGACGGGCACAGCACGATGTCGCCGAGCATCGACGGTCCGGGGTCCGGCGCATCCGGCCGACCACCCGGCTCGAGCTCGTCCATCGGGAAGGACATCACGTCGGTGGGGCCCGGCAGGTCCATCCACCGCATGTGCAGGTCCGCCATGGTGGCCGAGTCCACGAGGACCATCGACAACTCGGCCGCGGGATGGACATCCATCCGTGCGATCACAAAGCGGGCAACGCTGATCAGCTCCTCTTCGGAGACGTCCATGCCCGATTCGTTCGAGACTTCGATGCTCATGTGTGTCGCTTCCTCCTGGTTCCGGCGACACTCACCCTACCGTCGCGGAGAACGCGAGTGCGCCGCTCTCCGCTGTGCGCGGTTTCCGAGCTCCACCTTGCCGTCGCGGTCCGCCTCGAAACGCTCGTAGGCGTCGACGATGTCGGATACCAGCCGGTGCCGGACCACGTCGCTGCTGTTCAGCTCGGCGAAGTGGATGTCGTCGATGTCGCCGAGGATCTCGCTGGCGGCCCGCAGGCCCGATCGCGCGCCTCCCGGCAGGTCCACCTGGGTGACGTCACCGGTGACGACCACTTTGGAACCGAAGCCCAGCCGGGTGAGGAACATCTTCATCTGCTCGGCGGTGGTGTTCTGTGCCTCGTCGAGAATGATGAAGGCGTCGTTCAGCGTGCGACCGCGCATGTACGCCAGGGGCGCGACCTCGATGATGCCCGACTGCATCAGCTTCGGGATTGCCTCGGGGTCCATCATGTCGTGCAGCGCGTCGTGCAGTGGCCGCAGGTAGGGGTCGATTTTCTCGTGCAGCGTGCCGGGCAGGAATCCGAGCCGCTCGCCCGCCTCGACCGCGGGGCGGGTGAGGATGATCCGCGACACCTGTTTGGTCTGCAGCGATTGCACGGCCTTCGCCATCGCCAGGTACGTCTTGCCCGTGCCGGCGGGGCCGACGCCGAAGACGATCGTGTTGGCGTCGATCGCGTCCACGTACCGCTTCTGATTGAGCGTCTTGGGTCTGATGGTCTTGCCGCGCCGCGACAGGATGTCGAGAGTGAGTACCTCGGCGGGGGACTCGCTCAACCCCTGAGTCAGCATCCCGACGGTACGCCGCACCGCATCGGGTGTTAGCGGCTGTCCCCGGCCCACGATGGCGGCGAGCTCGGTGATTACCCGCTCGGCCAGGGCAACGTCCCCGGGTTTCCCGGTGAGTGTGACCGCATTGCCGCGTACGTGGATGTCTGCATCCAGGACCCGCTCGAGAGCTCGCAGATTCTCGTCGGCAGAACCGAGGAGAGGCGGGACCGTTTCGGGTGGGAGATCGATACTCGAACGCACGGTGCGTTCCGCCGGGCGCGTGGCGCCGAACGTCTCGCCATTCTGGTCTTGTTCGCTCACGTGAGGTATATGGCCTACTTCCGGTTCCCGGCGATTCACGGCGGTCGCCGTGCTCTCCGCAGTCTATCGCTCGCAGGTCAGCGCGCCCACCCGATTACGCGACAACACCGGCGTGATCGGCGACAGCGGCGGGAAACGTCACCGGTCGGCCGGACCGGCCAACAGCGCATGCCGCGAGATCTTCCAACAGTCGGTCTCGGGATTCAGGAAGGCGTAGTGGTCTTCACCCTCGACGACATGCAGCGCGATCGGGTCACCGGCCGCCCGCGCGGCCTCGCTGTACCGCACACTCACCTTCGCAGGCACTTGCACGTCCTCCGTGCCGTGCACGCAGACGACCGGTATGCCGATCGGAATCCGGTGGTAAGGAGACGCCGAGCGGTAGCGCTCGGGATCATCGCCGAAGGGAACGCCGAGAAGGTCCTCGATGTACCCGATACGCCGCCCGCGCTCCCCCGCCGACGCCAGGTCGAGCGCCCCGGCCTGTGCCACCACCATGTCGGGCCGCACCGCGGTGTGCGATTGGCCTGCGAGCCACACGGCCAGCTGTCCCCCGGCCGAGTGCCCGACCACCCGAACGCGAGACAAGTCGAAGGCCACCGGCGACTGCTCGGCGACGGGACCGGCGATTGCCTCCAGCGCGGCGACGACGTCGACGGACATCTCGTCCCACGTCCCACCCGCACCCAACCTGCGGTACTCGATGTTCCAGACCGCGACTCCGTGCCGCGCCAGATCGACCGAGAAGCTCGTTCCCAGGTTGAGGTGGTACTTGCCGCTCCAGAACCCGCCGTGCACGACCATCACCACGGGGACGGGACCCTCGACCGGCTCCTCGGGGGCGTAGAAGTGCCCGAATTGCTGCGGTTCGGTGCCGTAGGCGATACGAATGCGGTCCACGGGCAGTCAGATTAATCGCCGACGAAGATGCAGCGTCAGGCGATGGGGGCGGCGCCCCAGCGGTCCGTGAGCACGCCGAGGGCCCCGAGGGCGACCGCGGCCGCCGTGGAGGTTCGCAAGACGTGCGGTCCCAGCAGTACGGGGACGGCGCCCGCCTCCGTCAACGAGGCGACCTCGTCGTCGGCGAGGCCGCCCTCGGGTCCGACGACGAGCACAATCTCTGCGGCCGAACGCAGTGGCAGTTCGGCGAGACCCTGTGTGGCCGCTTCGTGCAGGACCGCGACGACTCCGCCGCGGCCGACCACCTCACGCACGACGGCGAGCATTCCGGCGGTGCGGTGCAGCTCCGACACCTCGGGCACGATCGCCCGCCGCGACTGCTTGGCGGCGGCCAGTGCAGCGCTACGCCAGCGGGCGACGCCCTTCGCCACCTTGGGACCCTCCCACTTGGCCACGCACCGCGACGACTGCCAGGGAATGATCGCATCGACACCGGCCTCGGTGGCGAGTTCGACGGCCAGCTCCGAGCGGTCCGCCTTCGGCAGTGCCTGGATCACCGTGACCGTGGGCGACGCTGCAGATACCTGACGACGCTCGTGGACGGTGAGTTCGAGCCGGTCCTTTCCGGCTGCGGTGACTTCGGTGTCAGCGAGGCCGCCGCGCCCGTCGGCGAGGACGATCCGCTCACCGACACCGATTCGGCGCACAGTGGCCGCGTGCCTGCCCTCGGGGCCGTCGAGCACCGCGGTCTGCCCGACCTCGGGCAGGGGGTCGAGGAAGAAGACGGTGGCCGCCACCGTCAGCGGCCGCTGAATGCTTCGCGCAGGCGGGAGAACAGCCCACCGCTGTGTTGCGACTGGGTGGAGACGACCTCGGCGACGTCCCGGTCACGCAGATCGCGCAGCTCGCGGAGAAGCTTGGCTTCCTTGTGGTCGAGGCGCGAGGGGACGACGACCTCGAGGTGCGCGTGCACGTCGCCGCGTACACCGGAGCGCAGCTTCGGCATGCCGTGTCCGCGCAGGACCGTCACCGACCCGGGCTGGGTGCCGGGTTCGATGACGATGTCCTTGGGGCCGTCGATGATGGTGTCGATGGTGACCGTGGTTCCGAGCGCGGCGTCGACCATCGGCACCCGGACGGTGCAGTGCAGATCTTCGCCGTCGCGGACGAATACTTCGTGTGCCTGCTCGACGACCTCGACGTACAGGTCACCGGCCGGACCACCGCCGGGGCCGACCTCGCCCTGCGCGGCGAGCCGGATCCGCATACCTCCGGCGACGCCGGCAGGGACCTTGACGGTGATGTCGCGGCGGGCGCGCACGCGGCCGTCGCCGCCGCACTTGTGGCAGGGATCCGGAATGGTTTCGCCCGCGCCGCGGCACGTCGGACACGGACGGGAGGTCATCACCTGACCGAGGAACGAACGCTGGACCGACTGCACTTCACCGGCACCGCCACACGTCTCACAGCGCACGGGCTTGGAGTTTCCGTTGGTGCCGGAGCCGGTGCAGCTGTCGCACAGGATCGCCGTCTCGACCGCGACCTGCTTGCTCACGCCGGTCGCGCATTCGGCCAGCGTCAGACGGGTGCGCAGGAGGGAGTCCGCTCCGGGTTGCACCCGGCCGCGGGGACCGCGTCCCGCGCCACCTCCGCCACCGAAGAACGCTTCGAACACGTCGCCGAGGCCGCCACCGAAACCGCCACCGAAGCCGGCACCCGCACCACCACCGGAGGACAGCGGGTCGCCACCGAGATCGACGATGCGCCGCTTCTCCGGGTCGGACAGCACCTCGTAGGCCGTCGAGATCTCCCGGAACCGAGCCTGCGCCGACTCGTCGGGGTTCACGTCGGGATGCAGTTCCCTCGCAAGCTTGCGGTAGGCGCGCTTGAGCTCCTGGTCGGTCGCCTTCTGGTCGACGCCGAGCGTTGCGTAGTAATCCCGTGCCACGTTGAGTCTCTCGTCCTTCTCTACTTCGTCATCTCGCTATTGATCCGTCTTCGCGTCCCCGGCTCCCGTCGAGCTCATGGGTCCGGCGGTTACCGCTCGGCGAGTACCTGGCCGATGTATCTGGCAACGGCTGCCACCGACGCGATTGTTCCCGGATAGTCCATTCGGGTGGGTCCGAGCACTCCCATGCCGCCGAGCACGGTGCCGGCGGCGCCGTAGCCGGTGGAAATGACCGAGGTGCCGCGCATCTGCTCCACCTGTGTTTCTTCGCCGATCCGCACGGTGACGGTGCCGGCATCCTGGGTGGCGGCCAGCAGTTTCAGGACCACCACCTGCTCCTCGAGCGCCTCGAGGACGGCCCGCAACGAACCGGGCAGCCCGCTGATACCGGTGAAATCGGCGGCATTGCGGGTGAGGTTCGCCGTGCCGCCGAGCACCAGCCGCTCCTCGGGGTGTTCGACGAGCGTTTCCACGAGCACGGTGGCCGAACGGACCACCGCGTCGCGGAGGTCTTCGGGAGCCTCTTCGGCGAGTTCCGACACGGCGATCGACGCCGCCGCCAGCCGCTTGCCTTCGAGAGCGCCGCCGAGGAGCCTGCGCAGTCGTGCGAGGTCTTCGTCGTCGAGGACGTCACCGAGTTCGACGATGCGTTGATCGACGCGGCCGGAGTCGGTGATCAACACCAGCAGCAGCCGGGCGGGTGTCAAGGCGACCACCTCGAGATGACGAACGCTCGACGCCGAAAGTGTGGGATATTGCACAACCGCGACCTGCCGCGTCAGTTGCGCGAGGAGCCGCACGCCCCGCCGGAGCACGTCGTCCAGGTCGACACCCGACTCGAGGAATTCCAGGATGGCGCGCCGTTCCGCGGTCGACAGTGGCTTCACTTCGGCGATGCGGTCCACAAACTGCCGGTAACCCTTGTCCGTGGGCACGCGACCGGAACTCGTGTGCGGCTGGGCGATGTATCCCTCGTTCTCGAGGAAGGCCATGTCATTGCGCACGGTGGCGCTGGAAACCCCCAGGTTGTGCCGCTCGACCAGCGCTTTGGACCCCACGGGCTCCTGTGTGGAGACGTAGTCGGCGACGATCGCGCGTAGAACCTCGAAACGTCTGTCGTCAGTACTCGACACCGCCATCCACCTCCAGTTCTCGATCATCACGAATACGGCCCTCACCGAACCGGGTTCGGTGAGGCCCTCACGTCCCCTGAGCTCCGTGCGTAGGCACGTGCATCGCGGCTCGATCCAGTCTAATCGTCCGGACGCCCGCACCCGCCGAGGCCTTACTGTGGTGACCGGAAGTCGCGCATCGGTGACCAGCTGGATATTCGGGCGTCGATGAGCGCACGGCACGACTACGGGCGGATGACGAGGCGATGATTTTCAAAGGTGTCATGGACGGCAAGCCCTACCCGGACCACGGTTTGTCGCTGCGCGACTGGTCCAAGATCCCGCCGCGGCAGGTTCGACTCGACGAAATCGTCACCACGACCAAGGTTCTGGAACTCGACCGGCTGCTGTCCGAGGATTCGACGTTCTACGGCGACCTCTTTCCGCACGCCGTGCAGTGGCATGGGGTGCTGTACCTCGAGGACGGACTACACCGGGCGGTGCGGTCGGCCCTGCGAAACCGGGTGGTGCTGCACGCGCGGGTGTTCGACTACGACGAGATGCCCGGCATCGTGACCGCCTGATCGTGGTCCGGCTACCGGAGAACGGTCCTGACAACGGCATCGGCGAGGAGCCGTCCCCGATCGGTCAGCACCAGGTGATCGCCGTCTCGCAGCAGAAGCCCGTCCTTCACTACCGCATCGGCGGAGCGGCGTTCCCCGGCGTCGAGCTCGGCTACCGGCAGGCCCGTCCGCAACCGTGCGGTCAGCATCACCCGTTCGAGGTGGCGATCGTCGTCGGTGAGGTGTTCACTTCCGCCGACCGGTAGCGATCCGGCCGCGAGCTGCTCGGCATAGCGGGCCGGGTGTTTGACATTCCACCAGCGCACGCCCCCGACGTGACTGTGGGCGCCCGGGCCGGCTCCCCACCAGTCACCACCGTCCCAGTACCCGAGGTTGTGCCGGCATTCCGCTCCGCTCACAGCCCAGTTCGACACCTCGTACCAGGTCAGGCCGGCGTCGGCGAGGCGGGCGTCGATCCGTTCGTAGCGCGATGCCAGCACGTCGTCGTCCGGTGCCGGCAGTTCACCGCGACGGACTTTCCTGGCCAGCGCGGTACCGTCCTCGACGATCAGCGCATAGGCCGAGACGTGGTCGACCCCCGCCGAGAGCACCGCATCCAGCGAGAGGTCGAGGTCCTCGTCGCGTTCGCCCGGTGTGCCGTAGATGAGGTCGAGGTTGACGTGCTCGAACCCGGCGGCCCGCGCTTCGAGGGCGGCGGCGACCGCCCGACCGGGAGTGTGCGTCCGATCGAGCACTTTCAGGACGTGCTGGGCCGCGGACTGCATGCCCAGCGAGACACGGGTGTATCCGCCTGCGCGGAGCCGGTCGAAGAACGCCGGCGATGTCGACTCGGGGTTCGATTCCGTCGTGACCTCGGCGCCATCGGCCAGCCCGAAGCTCGCGCGGACGGCGCCGAGGACGTCGGCCAGACCGTCACCGCCCAGCAGTGAAGGGGTACCGCCGCCGACGAACACCGTGTCGACGGCCGGCGCCCCGGTCAGCTCCGCTGCCGCGTCGAGTTCGCGGCGCAATCCCTCCATCCACGACTGCGGGGACGCAGAGGTGCCGAGTTCACCGGCCGTGTAGGTGTTGAAATCGCAGTAACCGCAGCGTGTGGCGCAGAACGGAACGTGGATGTAGATGCCGAACGGACGACTCCCCACGCCGGAGAGAGACCGTTCCGGCAGCACGAATGGGCCCGCCTCGCGCAGACTGCCGGGGGTCGTACTGGTTCCGCTCACTCCTCCAGTGTCCACGGTGTTGCGTTGCGGCGATTCCACGGGACGTGGCCACCGCCCGACCGACCGGAAGAAATGCACCCAAGCGTGATATTTCCCGCAAAAATGGTGGAAATCGGTCCCCGGCTCGGAGTCAGCGATCTGACGTGGCACAATGGACCGCATGACCGGACCCGGAGTGCGACTGGTGGCACGTCGCCACGTCGATCTCAAGCGTGTCTGCAGCTGTTGTTGTCTGCCCTGCTGCGCGCAGTAAACCAGCCTGTCAGCCCGTTCATCATTCTTCTCGACTTCCGGCCGGATTCGTACGCCCCGAGCGAGGAACAGCGTTCCTCCTCGGCCTCAGCCGGTGCACCGTGAGACACAGGAGTGCTCCATGACGTCGACCACCGACGCCTCCCCCGCTGCCACCGACGCAGCTCCCGCGCCCACTCGCACCCGCACGGCGAAGCCGACCCGCCGACGGGCCGAGGGACAGTGGGCCCTCGGCTACCGCGAGCCGCTCAACGCCAACGAGCAGGCGAAGAAGGACGACAACCCGCTCAACGTCCGAGCGCGCATCGAGAACATCTACTCGAAGCAAGGTTTCGACAGCATCGACAAGAGCGACCTGCGTGGCCGCATGCGCTGGTGGGGTCTTTACACCCAGCGCGAGCAGGGTTACGACGGCACCTTCACCGGTGACGAGAACATCGACCTGCTCGAGGCCCGGTACTTCATGATGCGGGTGCGGTGCGACGCCGGCGCACTCAACGTCGAACAGCTCCGCACCATCGCCGGTATCTCCACGGAGTTCGCTCGCGACACTGCCGACCTCTCGGACCGCGAGAACGTCCAGTACCACTGGATCGAGGTCGAGAACGTCCCGGAGATCTGGAAGCGCCTCGAAGGTGTCGGTCTCAAGACCACCGAAGCGTGCGGCGACTGCCCGCGCGTGGTGCTGGGTTCGCCCCTCGCCGGTGAGTCGCTGACCGAGGTCCTCGATCCGACGCCCGCGATCGACGAGATCGTCCGCCGCTACATCGGCAAGCCCGAGTACTCCAACCTGCCGCGCAAGTTCAAGACCGCCATCTCGGGTCAGCAGGACGTGGTCCACGAGATCAACGATGTCGCGTTCATCGGTGTCAACCATCCGGAGCACGGTCCCGGCCTCGACCTCTGGGTCGGCGGCGGACTGTCCACCAACCCCATGCTCGCGCAGCGCGTCGGCGTGTGGGTGCCGCTCGACGAGGTCGCCGACGTCTGGGAAGCCGTCGTCTCGATCTTCCGTGACTACGGCTACCGCCGGCTGCGCGCCAAGGCCCGCCTCAAGTTCCTCGTGAAGGACTGGGGTATCGAGAAGTTCCGTGAGGTACTCGAGACCGAGTACCTGAAGCGCAAGCTGATCGACGGCCCGGCGCCGGAGAAGCCGCTGCGTCCCATCGATCACGTCGGCGTGCAGAAGACCCGCAACGGCCTCAATGCCGTCGGCGTCGCGCCCATCGCCGGCCGTGTGTCGGGCACTATTCTCGCGAAGGTCGCCGACGCTGCCGAACGCGCCGGCAGCGACAAGATCCGCTTCACGCCCTACCAGAAGCTGATCATCCTCGACGTCGCCGACGACAAGCTCGACCAGCTGATCGCCGACCTGGACGAGGTGGGTCTGCCCGCTCGTCCGTCGCACTGGCGCAAGAACCTGATGGCCTGCTCGGGCATCGAGTTCTGCAAGCTGTCGTTCGCGGAGACGCGCAAGCGCTCGCAGGTGCTGGTTCCCGAACTCGAGCAGCGGCTGGCCGACATCAACGCGCAGCTCGATGTGCCGATCACGATCAACATCAACGGCTGCCCCAACTCGTGCGCCCGCTCCCAGGTCGCCGACATCGGATTCAAGGGAATGCTCGTCGACGACGGCGAAGGCAACCAGGTGGAGGGCTTCCAAGTCCACCTCGGCGGCAGCCTCGGTTTCGATGCAGCTTTCGGCCGGAAGCTCCGGCAGCACAAGGTCACCAGCACCGAACTCGGTGACTACATCGATCGCGTCGTCCGCCAGTTCGTGAAGCATCGCAACGAAGGTGAGCGCTTCGCGGAATGGGTCGTTCGAGCTGACGAAGGAGACTTACGATGAATCTCGCCACAGCCACACACGACGATCTCCGGCTCCTTGCCGAGCGCGGAGCAGCAAGCCTCGAAGGTGCCACCGCGCAGGAGCTGCTGCAGTGGACCGAAGAGACGTTCGGGGACGGTGCGAGCGACGCGACGGGCTATCGGAACAGCTACATCGTCGCGTCGAACATGCAGGACGGTGTTCTGGTCCACCTCGCCGCCCAGGTTCACCCCGGCGTGGACGTGTTGTTCCTCGACACCGGCTATCACTTCGCGGAGACCATCGGCACCCGCGACGCCGTGGAGCAGGTGTACGGGGTCAACATCATCAACGCCCGCGCCGAGGCCAGCGTGGCCGAGCAGGACGTGGCGGAGGGCAAGGATCTGTTCGCCCGTGAGCCCAACCGGTGCTGCGCACTACGCAAGGTCGCGCCGCTGAAGAAGACTCTCGCCGGTTACAAGGCCTGGGTCACCGGTATCCGGCGGGTCGAGGCCCCCACGCGGGCCAACGCGCCGCTGATCTCGTTCGACGAGGCGTTCGGTCTGGTGAAGATCAACCCGATCGCCGCGTGGTCCGACGAAGACATGCAGGCCTACATCGACGAGCACTCGATTCTCGTGAATCCGCTTGTCGACGAAGGTTATCCGTCCATCGGGTGCGCTCCGTGCACCAGCAAGCCAGCCCCCGGCAGCGATCCGCGCAGCGGCCGCTGGGCCGGTAAGGCCAAGACAGAATGCGGGTTGCACGCCTCATGAGCATCGATTTCTCCACCTCCGTTGCCGACACGGGCGTTCGCCCGCAGTTGAACGGCACTCAGTTCGACACACTCGACGCACTCGAGTCGGAAGCGATCCACATCTTCCGTGAGGTCGCCGGCGAGTTCGAACGCCCGGTCATCCTCTTCTCGGGTGGCAAGGACTCGACGGTGCTGCTGCATCTGGCCATCAAGGCGTTCTGGCCCGCACCGCTGCCCTTCGCCCTGCTGCACGTCGACACCGGCCACAACCTGCAGGAGGTGCTGGACTTCCGCGACCATGTGGTCTCGAAGTACAACCTGCGCCTGCACGTCGCGAAGGTCGAGGACTACCTGGCCGACGGTCGCCTCACCGAACGTCCCGACGGGATCCGCAACCCCCTTCAGACTGTGCCGTTGCTCGACGCGATTGCCGAGAACCGTTTCGACGCCGTCTTCGGTGGCGCTCGCCGCGACGAAGAACGCGCCCGGGCCAAGGAGCGCATCTTCTCGCTGCGCAACGCGTTCGGCCAGTGGGACCCGAAGAAGCAGCGCCCCGAACTGTGGAACCTGTACAACGGCAAACACTCCCCCGGTGAGCAGGTCCGCGTGTTCCCGCTCAGCAACTTCACGGAACTCGACATCTGGCGTTACATCGCCCGCGACAACGTCGAACTCGCCAGCATCTACTACGCCCACCAGCGTGCGGTGTACCAGCGCGACGGCATGTGGATGACCCCGGGCGTGTGGGGCGGTCCGACCGAAGGCGAGGAACTGCAGACCTTGTCGGTGCGATACCGCACTGTCGGTGATGGATCGACCACCGGCGCAGTCCTTTCCGACGCCGCCGACAACGAGGCGATCCTCGCCGAGGTCGCGGCATCCCGATTGACCGAGCGCGGCGCGACACGCGGCGACGACCGAGTTTCCGAAGCGGCCATGGAAGACCGCAAGCGAGAGGGCTACTTCTGATCATGAGCGACCTCCACGTGGGTAGCCCCCGAAGCACCCAGTTACTTCGGCTTGCCACCGCCGGCAGTGTGGACGACGGCAAGTCCACTCTCGTGGGCCGACTGTTGTACGACACGAAGTCGGTACTCGCCGACCAGATCGATGCCGTCACCCGGGCGTCGGTCGACAAGGGTCTGTCCACCCCCGACCTGTCGCTGCTGGTGGATGGTCTGCGCGCCGAACGCGAGCAGGGCATCACCATCGACGTCGCCTACCGGTACTTCGCCACCCCACGCCGGTCCTTCGTGCTGGCCGACACCCCCGGGCATGTGCAGTACACCCGCAACACCGTGTCGGGCGCGTCCACCGCGCAGCTGGTGATTCTGCTGGTCGACGCCCGTAAGGGTGTGATCTCGCAGACCCGTAAGCACGCTGCAGTTCTGGCTCTGCTCGGGGTTCCCAAGCTGGTGCTGGCGGTCAACAAGATCGACCTCGTCGAGGATCCGGCCAGTGTGTTCGCCGAGATCTCGGCCGAGTTCAACTCGCTCACCAGTTCACTCGGCTGGGCGTCCGAGGACGTCCTCGAGATCCCCGTGTCAGCACTGCACGGCGACAACGTCGCGGTCCGATCGGACAACACGCCGTACTACGACGGTCCCACCCTGATCGAGCACCTCGAGTCCGTGCCGGTGGACGCCGAACCGCACCGGGTCGGCCTCCGCTTCCCGGTCCAGTACGTGATCCGACCCCGCACCCCCGAATTCCCGGATTACCGCGGATACGCCGGGCAGGTCGCGGCAGGTGCGGTGGAGCCCGGGGACGAAGTGGTGATCCTGCCGTCCGGTGTGCGCACCACGGTGACCCGGATCGATACCGCGGACGGTGAACTCGACAGCGCACACGCAGGCCGAAGCGTCACCCTGGTTCTCGCCGACGACGTCGACGTCTCGCGTGGCGACGTCATCGCCTCGCCTGCAGATGCGCCGGAACCGCTCGGTGAGTTCGATGCCACCGTGTGCTGGTTGGCCGAGAAGCCGCTGCGTCCCGGGGCGCGCCTGCTCCTCAAGCACGGCACCCGCACCACCCAGGCTATCGTCGGCACCCTGGTCGAGCGTCTCAACGAGCAGGAACTCACCTCCGAGCCAAGCCCGGAGTCGTTGGAGCTCAACGAGATCGGGAAGATCTCGGTGCGTGTCGCCGAACCGATCGTCGCGGACGACTACACTGTGAACCGCCACACCGGCAGCTTCCTGCTGATCGACCCGGCCGGCGGCAACACGCTCGCCGCAGGCCTCGTCGGAGACGCCATCGCCTCGGTGGAGCTCGGCGAGCGCGTCTGAGTGCAGTGGCGCCGCTGATCGCTGTCGCACACGGCAGTCGCGACCCCCGCAGCGCGCGGGTGGTGGCGGCTGCCGTGTCGGCGCTGCGCGAGAGACGTCCGGACCTCGATGTCCGCCTGTGCTTCCTCGACCTCACTGCGCCGTCGGTCGATCAGGTGATCGATGCGGTGGCCGCGGAGGGTCATGACTCGGCGGTGGTCGTGCCGATGTTGCTGGGCGCTGCCTTCCACGCCCGGGTCGACCTACCCGCACTTCTCGATGCCGCCCGGCGACGGCACCCCCGGCTCGAGGTCCGTCAAGCCGACGTACTCGGGCATGATCCCCGGCTCCTCGACGCCGTCCGTGACCGGATCGTCGAGGCCGGCGGCTCCACCGACGAGTCCGGTCTCGGGGTGGTCCTCGCCGCGGTCGGCTCCTCGGACCCGGCAGCGAACGACCGAACCCGGAGGCTGGCCGACGCACTTCTCGCCGGCACCCGGTGGTCCGGCGCTGTCACCTGTTTCGCCACTTCAACCGAACCGACGGTGCAGCAGGCGATTGCGCATCTTCACGCGTCAGGCGCGTCACGCATCGTGATCGCGCCGTGGTTCCTCGCCCCCGGACTGCTCACCGACCGGCTGAGCCGTGCAGCCGAGTCCTGCGCAGGCGACATCACCTACTCCGCCACCATCGGACCGCACTCCCGGCTGCTCGACGTCATGCTCGATCGGTATGCGGACACGCGCACCGAGTCGCGGACGTGCACTGTCTTGTCCGCCTGAGCACCCGCCGGCCGGCACGAAAGCGGGTTCAACCCCTCGCGACACATTCATTCGCCTCTGGCGCACCGCCGTCGTTCTGGATCAAACTGAAACAGAGGCGAGGGAGTCCACCATGGCTACTGAGATCATCCGGCACGGAATCGTGGCGGGCATCGACGGATCGGACGGCTCAGTGGAGGCGGCGCAGTGGGCCGCCTCCGCAGCGGAGCGCTTCGAGGAGCCGCTGCGCCTGGTCCACGTGCTGCCCAAGCATCCCGAGTCACGCGGCCGGGCGCCCGCGGGGGAGCCCCGGCACGACTTCCGCGCCGAGGCAGAGGCGCTCCTCGCGGCAGCGGAACGCGCGTTGCGTGATGGTCGTGCTGACATGGAGATCGAGCGGAGCATCGTCGACGGACCCCCGGCACGCGTGTTGATCGATCTGTCCCGTACCGCGCGGATGATCGTCCTCGGGCCTGCGGCCACCAGTGAAATGAAATCGGTGTATGCCGGTTCCGACGTGGTGCGGGTGTCGAACCACGCCGAATGCCCGGTCGTTGTGTGGCGTGGGATCCAGGGCCACGAGGTCAGCGGCAATCGCCCGATCGTGGTGGGTGTGGACGGCAGTGAACTGAGCGACATGGCGGTGTCCCACGCCTTCGAATTCGCGTCCTTCTTCGGCGCCCCACTGGTCGCCGTGCACACCTGGGCGGAGCACTCCACGTTCGGGGCGTGGTACTCGGAGGCGCGGCGATTCATGGACTGGACCGACCTCGTTCAGCACGAGGAGGCCTGGCTCGCCGAGAGCCTTGCCGGATGGTGCGAGCAGTACCCCGACGTGGAGGTCACGCGGTGCCTCGAGCGGGGCGGGCCGATGAAAGTACTCCTCGAGTACTCGTTCGGGGCGCAGTTGATTGCCGTCGGCAGTCACGGGCGCAGCCCCTTCACCGCGTCGTTCATCGGCTCCACCAGTCAGAGCCTGATCCACCACGCACGGTGCCCGGTGCTGGTCTGCCGTAAAGGCTGAGCGGACGCAGGCAATTGCGATCAGGCTGATTAATATCGACGTAGTACAGAACCAATCTTGTGCCGGAATCCGGCGTCGCATCCAGCAATCCGAAATGCTCCTGAACTGCGTCTTTTTGGTTGACAGCAGTGTCACAACACACCATCCACAGCGTGCAGAAAAGGCAAGTGTTTTCATCACGCAAAATCAAATGCGCCACCGATTGCGACACCCCATTTCGCGTTTATAGTTTCCGGCATGCCGGAGCCCCAGTCGTACCTTGTCTGCGCGTCGCAGCGTAGTGGCAGCACTTTGCTCGTCGAGTCACTTCGCGCCACCACGGTGGCTGGCAATCCTGAAGAGTTTTTCCAGTATTTGCCGTCCACCAGCCGGTCACCGCAACCGCGGCAGTGGTTCGGGGGTGTCACCGACGAAGCGGTGCTCTCACTCCTCGCGCCGCTGGAACCGGGGGTCGAGGACACCCGCACGGCCGAGCAGTGGCGCGATCAACTACTCAGCCTCGGGCGCACCCCCAACGGGGTGTGGGGCGGAAAGCTCATGTGGAACCAGGTGTCCCTGCTGCTCGATCGCGCGGCGGGGTTACCCCACCGTTCCGGGGCCGATCTCCGGTCCGCCCTCGACGACGTTCTCGGCACGGACATCACTTTCATTCACGTGTACCGGCCCGATGTCGTCGATCAGGCGGTGTCGATGTGGCGGGCCGTCCAGACCCAGGTCTGGCGCGACGACGCGACTCCGCCGGCACCGAACGACGGCGCCGAGTACAACGCCGAGGGCATCGCCCACCTTGCGCGGAACTTGCGTGACCAGGAGCGCGCCTGGCGCGACTGGTTTGCGGCGGAAAACCTGTCTCCTCTCGAGGTCAGCTTCACCGATCTGGTGGCCGATCCGCAGGCCACCACTGCCAAGGTTCTTCTTGCGCTGGGATTGGATCCGGACTTGGCACCGCCGCCGCCACTGAAACGCCAGAGCGACGGCCGCTCCCGCGAATGGGCAGAACGCTATCGCGTCGAAGCAACGGCGAAGGGGTACCCGGTATGACCCACGGTTCTATCGTTGCGGATTCCAGATCTGCGGAATCCACAGTCGCCGCGGTCGAGGAACTCCGCGCACTCGAGGCCGAGGCTGTGCACATCATTCGCGAGGTCGTGGCCGAACTGGAACGGCCGGTACTGCTCTTCTCGGCCGGCAAGGACTCGATCGTTCTGCTTCGCCTCGCGGAGAAAGCATTTCGTCCGTCGCCTGTTCCATTTCCCGTGCTCCACGTGGACACCGGTCACAACTTCCCGGAAGTACTCGAGTTCCGGGACCGGCGGCTCGCCGAGGGCGGGCACTCGCTCCTCGTCGCGTCCGTGCAGGAATCGATCGATCGTGGCCGGGTCACCGAGGCGGGCGGTCCGAGCGGGTCACGGAACCGGCTGCAAACGCGCACGTTGCTCGACGCGTTGGAACAGCACCGATTCGACGCCGCGTTCGGTGGCGCCCGGCGGGACGAGGAACGCGCCCGCGCGAAGGAGCGAGTGCTCAGTTTCCGCGACGAGTTCGGCCAATGGGATCCGCGTGCGCAGCGCCCCGAGCCGTGGTCGCTCTACAACGGGAGAATTCGCCGGGGCGAACAGGTGCGCGTGTTTCCGTTGAGCAATTGGACGGAAGTCGACATCTGGCGGTACATCGAACTCGAGAATCTCGAGCTGCCGTCGATCTATTTCGCACACCACCGCACGGTGTTCGAGCGTGACGGGATCCTTCTGGCCGTGTCCGAACACACGCAGCCCGCGCCCGGCGAGGTGGTGCAGGAACTCCGGGTCCGATATCGGACGGTCGGCGACCTCACCATCACGGGTGCCGTCCTCTCCGAGGCCGACGACGTCGCGGGGGTTATCGACGAGATCATGGCCGCCACCGTCTCCGAACGCGGCCAGACCCGAGCCGACGACCGAACGTCGGCTGCAGCAATGGAAGACCGGAAGCGCGAGGGCTATTTCTGATGACCATCACCGCACCGCGCCAACTGCTGAGACTCGCGACCGCAGGCAGTGTCGACGACGGAAAGAGCACGCTGATCGGCCGGCTCCTTCACGACACCGGAAGCCTGCCCATCGATCACCTCGACGCGGTGACCGACGAAAATGGAAACGCGGACCTGGCCGCCCTGTCCGACGGCCTACGGGCCGAACGGGAGCAGGGAATCACGATCGACGTCGCATACCGCTTCTTCTCGACCGCCTCCCGTAGTTTCGTACTCGCCGACACGCCCGGGCACGAGCGGTATACCCGCAACATGTTCACCGGGACGTCCAACGCACACGTTGCGATGTTGTTGGTCGATGCGCGGACCGGAGTGCTCCGCCAAACCCGGAGGCACGCACGCATCGCCGAACTGCTCGCAGTGCCCCACGTGGTGGCAGTCGTCAACAAGATCGACCTGGTGGGTTTCGACGAGGCACGCTTCCGGGAGGTCGAGTCCGACCTACGCATACTTGCCGGGCATCTGGGTGCGGCCGATCTCACCGTGATCCCTGTGTCGGCGACACTGGGCGACAACGTCGTGCACCGCTCCACCACCACTCCGTGGTACGCAGGTCCCACTCTGCTCGAGTATCTCGAATCCGTGGAACTCGCTGCCCCATCGGCGAACACCGCTCAGCTGCGCTTGCCCGTCCAGTGGGTTGCGCGCCCGACTGAAGGCCGCCGACGGCGCTACACCGGTCGACTGTCGGCCGGCACTCTCACAGTCGGCGACGAAGTTGTGGTGTTGCCCGCGGGCGCGCGAAGCACGGTGACCGCCCTCGATACGCTCGACCCCGAACGCTCCGTCGCCGTCGCGCCCCTGTCGGTGTCGCTGGAACTTGCCGACGACATCGACGTCGCACGGGGCGATCTCATCGTCAGTGCCCACGCCGATGCCTCGGCTCCGGTGCCGGCGCGAGAGATCGATGCGACCGTGTGCTGGCTCGGTGAAACCCCTTTGCGTGCCGGCGATCGCATCGCCGTGAAGCACACGTCCCGCACGGTTCGCGCCACGGTGCAGGCGTTGCACACTCGACTGGACCCGGAAACTCTCGACGAACACGACTCCCCCGCCGAACTCGCTCTCAACGACATCGGCCGAATAACGCTGCGCACCAGTACCGTCGTCCTCGCCGACACGTATGCGGAAAACCGGGATGGTGGCGCATTCATCCTCATCGACGAGAGCAGTAACGACACGATCGGCGCCGGCACTGTCCTCGATTCCCGGGAAGTGGTACCGGGAGCGCAGACGAGACGCGATATCACTTGGCACCCTTCTTCTCTCGACCGTGGCCGTCGATGGGCGGCGACGGGTCAGCGCGGCGCCACCATCTGGCTCACCGGGCTTCCCGCGTCGGGGAAGTCGACGGTGGCTGTAGCACTCGAACGCACGCTCGTCGATGCGGGGCGAACGGCGTATCTGCTCGACGGCGACAATGTGCGGCACGGAATCTCCGATGATCTGGGGTTCAGCCCAGGGGACCGCGCCGAGAATATCCGGCGAGTCGGACACCTCACCCGATTGTTCGCCGACGCCGGGGTGGTCGCGATCGCCTCGATGGTGTCTCCACTCCGGTCGGATCGCACCATTGCGAGGGTCCTCAACGAGGCGGCGGGACTGCCGTTCCTCGAGATTCACGTGAGCACGCCGGTAGAGGAATGCGAACGACGAGACCCGAAGGGCCTCTACGCTCGTGCGCGGGCCGGCGAGCTGCGTGGCCTCACAGGTGTGGACGCGCCTTATGAGGAGCCTGATGATCCGGACCTCGCGTTCGATACCACGGGTGCCGATCTCGACGAGCTCGTACAACGCATCCTTGCCGTACTGGCCCGACACGAGGTTCGGTAGCGCTGGCGCGGCGCCGTCGAGGCCCGAGGCCGGATCTACTCACGCCCGCGCGGACCGGAGTACGGCGTCGTAAAGGGCGACGCGATCATCGAAAGGTCGCCGGACCCGGCCGAAATCCTGCACGGCGTCGGAGCCGCGACCCGCTACGACGACGACGTCACCGGGTGCGGCCCGCGTGACCGCGGTCGCGATGGCCTCGCCGCGTTCGGGGACGACGAGTACCTCAGCGGTCTTCACCCTCCGCGCCGCTCGTGCGACGTCGTCCCGCAGCACCTCGGCATCTTCCGAGAACGGGCTTTCGTCTGTGACGACGACGATGTCGGCGAGCTCGGCCGCCGTCGTCCCCAGTCGGGCACGCTTACCCGGATCACGATTGCCGGTCGCCCCGATGACGACGATGACCTTGCCCCGGGTCAGGGAGCGAAGATACGGGAACAACCGCCGCTGACCTCCCGTGTTGTGCATGTAGTCGACGAAGGCCAGGAAGGGCTGGCCGGCGTCGATCGCTTCGAGACGACCCGGCACGGTGTCGAGGCCCTCGATTCCGGCGATCGCGCCGTCGAGGTCGACCCCGCGCACAGTCAGGGCCGTGACGGCGGCAAGTGCGTTGTCCACCTGATGGGCTCCCAGGAGCCGAAGTCGAATCGTGGTCGTCCTCCACGGGCCGTGCAACCTGAACGAAGTTCCACCCTCGTCGGCGTGCACGTCGTCGCCGTAAATATCTGCCTTCGCAGACCTCAAGGAAAAGGTGAGACGGGGCACGGACACAGTGGCGGCAAGGCGGCGACCGAATTCGTCGTCTATGCCGATTGCCGCCGTCGCACAACGCTCGGCGCTGAACAACCTGGCCTTCGCGGCAAAATAGGAAGCCATATCTTTGTGGAAATCGAGATGGTCCCGTGCAAGATTGGTGAATACGGCTACACCGAACGACGTTCCGTCGACGCGATGCAGCGCGAGCCCGTGGCTGGAGACCTCCATCGCCACCGCGGAGACACCCTGGTCCCGGAAAGCGGCGAGAGTCTGGTGGAGTTCGGAGGCCTCGGGAGTGGTCCGGACAGCGTCCCGCGAACCGCGGCGTCCCCGCACCGTGATGCCGGTAATCCGTCCGGCGGTAATTCCGGCGCCGTTCAAACCTGCCTCGAGTAGATATGCGGTGCTGGTCTTTCCGTTCGTTCCCGTCACGCCGTAGACATCGAGTGCGCCGGAGGGATTTCCGTAGAGTACGGAAGCGAGCGGACCCACAGCACACCGCGGATCGTCCACGACGATGGTCGGCAGGAGTTCCGACGGGTGGTCACTCAGCATCGCGACCGCACCACGCGAGACGGCTTCGGCGGCGAACGCGGCGCCGTGCCAGCGCTGGCCGGGCAGCGCCGCATAGAGGTCGCCCGGCCGGACGAGACGCGAGTCCTGACTGATACCCGTCACGACTTCCTCCCCGGTCCCGAAGAGCACTGCCGCCCCGCCGAGGCGGCGCAGCACCTCGCGCAGAGGTGTGGGCGGACGGGACCGGCAGTCGATGCTCACGCTCTCAGTGCACCACTGCCGCGGGGCGTGCGAGGGCTGAACCGGATCTTCGATCCGGCATTGTCAGGTGTCGGTGTTGTTCCGCGGTTCGTCGAGGATGCCGCGCTCCGCGCTGTACGCCGACCGCACATCGGGCGTGCGGTCCAGTTTGGCGAGATACTTCTCCATTGCAGTTCGGGCGTAGGCGGTGCCCTCCTCATCGCTCGGAATGGCGTCGCCGGTGGCCCGCCGCCACGCGTGAAGCTCGAGCGACAACTCGGCCTGGATGCCGGCAAAGGAATCGGTGTCTGCGACGTTGACGCGTTCGTCGGGATCGGCAGCGAGGTCGTAGAGCTCCCTGCTCGGACGTGGCGCGAGGTGCTCGGTACCCATCGCGTCACCGGACAAGCTGTTCTGGATGTCGAGCGGAAGGTCGAGAACGGGCCGGGGCGCATAGTTCTCGATGTAGCTGTACTGCTTCGATCGCACAGCGCGGATCGGGTCGAACGTGTCGTGGAAGGTCTTCTCGGTGAACACCACCTCGCGCGCCTGGTCGTTCGACGCACCCAGTAACTGTTCGGCGTGGGAGACGCCCTCCACCTCCGCGGGCACCGGCACACCGAGCATCTCGAGAAGGGTGGGCACCAGATCCACACCACTGAACAATCCGTCGTAGACACGGGGCGCCGCGCGCAACCAGCGCGGTGGGCGGATGATCGTCGCGATCCCGGTACCCGGCGCATACAGGGTCGACTTGGCCCGGGGGAACGCTTCGCCGTGGTCGGTGAAGAACACGACCCACGTGCTGTCGTCGAGTCCCTCGGCCTCCAGCGTGTGCAGCAGCCGTCCAACGGCCGCGTCCGCCACCTCGATCGAACCGTGAAACCCGGCCAGGTCTTCGCGCACCTGCGGCCGGTCCGGCAGGTACGAAGGCACCGCGAAGCTCTCCGGGTCGGCCGGCCGGTAGCGGTCCGCTGGGTACGGGCGGTGCGTCTCGAAGAAACCAGCCGTCAACAGGAACGGCTGTGGCGGGAATCGGGACAACCACCCGGACGCACGATCGGTGACGTAGTCGCAGTACGAGTTCGTCACGTCGTACTCGTGGTAGCCGAGCCGCTTCGGGTACGCCGTCTCGTGCTGCATGCCGAACAGGGCCGTGTACCACCCGGCGTTCGACAGAAGAGACGGCAACGTCTGCACGTCGTCGTGATACTGCCATCCATGATGGGCGAGTCCGACGAGACCGTTGCTGTGCGGGTAGCGGCCCGAGAACAGTGCGCCGCGCGACGGGGAGCACAGGGGTGCCACCGCGTGCGCGTCGGTCAGCCGCACTCCCTCCGCGGCGAGCCGGTCGAGGTTCGGACTTCGCACACCGGACGCACCGTAACAACCCAGATGCCTCCCGAGATCGTGCCAGTGCACGATCAGCACGTTGTCGCGGGTTACGGGCACTGCCGGAGTTGTCACAATCGCCTCCTCGTCGGCACGGGATTACAGAGACACCGGGCTATAGAGACACCGGGCTATAGAGACACCGGGCTATAGAGACACCGGGATTTCCGCCTCGGGAAGCTCCGGTGCCCGCGTGGCCCGCGCGTACACAGTTTCACCCTCCTGCAGATGCAGCGCCGCGCTGTCACCCCGCGTCACCTGGGCCGAGAAACGCTCGCCGGTCGCCTCGTTGCGCAAATCCACCCGCACCTCGAACCCGAGATGCACCACCCGTTCCACAGTGGCCCGTGTCACCCCGAGCGACTCCGCGGTTCCCGCCTTCTGGGCAAGTGCCATGTCGGGGTCGCGGCCGAGCCGGATGTCGTGAGGACGGACCAGCTGGCCGTTGAGTTTGGCCACCGAACCGAGGAACGACATCACGAAATCGTTGGCCGGACGATCGTAGAGGTCTGCCGGTTCACCGATCTGCTCGATGCGGCCCTTGTTGAGGACGGCGATCCGGTCGGCGACATCGAGCGCCTCCTCCTGATCGTGGGTGACGAGGACGGTGGTCACGTGCACCTCGTCGTGGAGCCGGCGCAGCCAGGTGCGCAGGTCGGTCCGCACCTTGGCGTCGAGGGCACCGAACGGCTCGTCGAGGAGCAGCACCTGGGGATCGACAGCCAATGCCCGGGCGAGCGCCATGCGCTGCCGCTGCCCGCCGGAAAGCTGAGCCGGGTATCGGTGCTGGAACCCGTCGAGCCCGACGATTCCGAGGAGCTCGTTGACCTTCCTGTCGATCTCCGGCTTCGGCCTCTTACGGATCTTGAGTCCGAACGCGACGTTGTCGCGCACCGTCATGTGCTTGAACGCCGCATAGTGCTGGAACACGAATCCGATGTCACGTTTCTGCGGCGAGACGTTCGTGACATCTTTCCCGCCGATCACCACCGTGCCGGAGTCGAGTGCCTCCAGGCCGGCGATGGAGCGCAGCAGTGTCGACTTGCCGGAACCACTCGGACCGAGGAGCGCAGTGAGCGAACCCGAGGGGATGTCGATGGTCACGTCGTCGAGGGCAGCGAACGATCCGTAGTTCTTGTGCGCGCCGGTCACGGTAATCATGTGGTGCTCCTCTTACGGTCGAGCAGAGTCATCAGAAGCAGGCTGAGTACGGCAATGCCCATCAGCAGGGTGGCCGCCGAATATGCCCCGAAGGTGTTGTGGTCGTCGATGTACCGCGAATGCACCAGCAGTGTGAGGGTCTGCGAGACTCCGGGGAAACCGGACGACACCATGATGACGGCGCCGAACTCGCCCAACGAGCGGGCGATGGTGAGAATCACCCCGTACGTCAGACCCCACCGGATGGCGGGGAGGGTGATCAACCAGAAGGTCTGCCACTTGTTTGCCCCGAGCGTCGCGGCCGCCTGCTCCTGTTCTTCCCCGATCTCGTGCAGCACGGGCTCCACCTCCCGCACCACGAACGGAAGCGTCACGAACAACGTGGCGATCACCATTCCCGGCAGTCCGAAGATGACCTTGAACCCGAGCGACTCCACTCCCCCGAACCAGCCGTTGGTACCCCACAGCAGGATCAGCGACACACCCACGACGATCGGGGACACGGCGAACGGCAGATCCACCACGGCTTGCACCAGACCACGACCCGGGAATCGTCCCCGTACGAGAGCGAGGGCGGTCACGATTCCGAACACCACGTTGATCGGCACGACGATGGCGACGATCAGCAACGACAGGTTGAGCGCCGAGATTGCTGCCGGGGTCGAGATGGAGTCGATGAACGCACCGATGCCACGCTCGAACGTTCGGTAGAGAATGACCGCGATCGGCACGACGAGAAGGCCGAACAGGTAGAGCAGCGCGACGGTGCGCAGAGTGATGCGGGTGGGTCCCGACAGTTTCATTCCGCCTGCTCCTCACGACGTTGGCCACGACTCGCGAGAAGCCGGAGAACGAACAACGTCACGAACGCGATGGCCAGCAGAGCCACCGACACGGCCGCCGCAGCGGCAGGCCGATCGATTTCGATTTGTTGTTGAATGTACTGCGACGCCATCTGGGTCTCACGCGGAATGTTGCCGCCGATGAGGACCACCGACCCGTATTCGCCGATCGCGCGGGCGAACGCCAGCCCTGCACCGCTGATGATCGCAGGCATGAGGGTCGGGACGACGACTCGCCGGAAGATCGTCACATTGTCTGCACCGAGCGACGCCGCAGCTTCTTCCACTTCCCGGTCCACCTCGATGAGTACCGGCTGCACCGAACGCACCACGAAGGGCAGCGTCACGAATGCGAGTGCCACGATCAGTCCGGGTTGCGTCGCGTTGAGGTAGATGTGAATGGGACTTTCCGGCCCGTAGAGGGCCAGCAGGACGATGCTGGCCACGATCGTCGGGAGTGCGAACGGGAGATCGATCAGCGCATTGACGATCCGTTTGCCCGGAAACTCGTCGCGAACGAGCACCCACGCGATCAGCGTGCCCATCACCACGTTGATCACGGCCACCACGACCGACACCATGATGGTGACCCGGAGGGAGGCCAACGCGACCGGGCTGGTGATGGCGTCGACGAAGCCGCCGATGCCGTCACCGAACGACGCCACGGTCAGGGCGGCGAGGGGAAGCACCACGATGATGCTCAGCCACAGGGTCGCGACACCGATACCCAACGGTCCGACCGCGCCGGTGACCTGAACGAGTTTCTTACGGGTGCGGCGATCGGGCGGGGACGGCACCGTGGTGCCGGTGCCGACCGCCGTCGTCGTCGTCGGTGCGTCGCTCATGTCGGTGTTACCTGGTTGCGTTGTCGTAGATCACAGCGATCGACCCGGTGTCCTTGGCGAACAACTCGGGGTCGACCTTCGACCAGCCGCCGAGGTCGGCGATGGTCCACAACTTCGCCGGCTGGGGGAACTTGTCGGCGAACTCCGTCGCCACGGCCGGGTCGACCGGGCGGAACCCGGCCTCCGCCCACAGCTTCTGGCCCTCGGGGGTGTAGAGGAAGTCCTTGAACGCGTTGGCCTTGTCGAGGTGCTTGCTGTTGGACAGCACGGCGACCGGATTTTCGATCTTGAAGGTGGTCGGCGGGGTCACATGCTCGACCGGATCACCGTTGCTCTCCATGAACAGCGCCTCGTTCTCGTAGCTGAGCAGCACGTCACCGGTGCCCTGCAGGAACGCCTCCGACGCCTCACGGCCCGACTTCGGCTGAATTTTCACGTGGTCGTTGACCAGCGAGGTGATGTAGGCGAGACCGGCGTTCGGATCCTGGCCGCCGTTGCTCTTCGCGGCATACGGTGCGAGCAGATTCCACTTCGCCGATCCGGAGCTGAACGGGTTGGGGGTGACCACCTCGACGTCGGGGCTCAGGAGGTCGTCCCAGTCCCGGATGTTCTTCGGGTTGCCCTCACGCACGACGATCGTGACCACCGAACCGAAGGGGATTCCGTTGTAGGCATCCTGGTTCCACGTCTTGTCGACCAGTCCCGCGTCGACGAGACGAGTGACGTCGGGCTCGACCGAGAAATTGACGAAATCGGCCTCGGCACCGTCCTTGACCTTGCGGGACTGGTCACCGGACGCGCCATACGACGGCTGGAACGCGACATTCTTGCCTTCTTCGGTGGCATTGAACGCGGGGATGAGCTTGTCGTAGCCGGGCTTGGGCACCGCGTACGCGAAGAGGTTGATGGTGCCGGCACTGCCGTCTGCACCCACCGCGTCGCTGCCGGCGGTGTCGCTCGCGCCGCCGCTGCACGCGGTCAGTGCCACAGCTCCGAGTGTCACGAGGGCCGTGAGAAGACTACGAGAACGGCGTTTCATGGAGAAACCTTCCTGGGAACTGTTTACAGAGAAGTAGTGCGAAACGAGAAGAGGTGGGACGCGCCCATCGGCACCTGCAGGAACGCAACGGAAAGAGCGATGCGCCATCGGCGGCGGAACTGCTCGATGCGGGAAATGCCGATTGCTGGGTGCGAGGTGAGAATCAACAACAGTCGATGTCGGCGACTGCAAGCATGCCGACAGCGATCAACGCCAATTCATGGCGGACCTGGTGTACAGCGGCTTCAGACACGCCGTGGACTGTAGCAGAGGCTGAACCAGCCTCTCGAATCGAACCGAGCTATCGGGTGAGCAGCCAGGCGACGACAACGAGAACGATGAGCGTGAGCAGGGCGAGTGTGACGCGGGAGCGCGGCATCAGGGTTCCTCCACTGTGGGAACGTCCCGCCTGAGCAGGACGAAGACTGCGGCCAGTGCTCGATCGAGCAGCCACGCGACGCCGCGGCACACCGGCACCATGACCAGCAGCACGAGAGCGACTTGAGGAACGAAGGGAAGGCCCGCGATCCATAGCTCGAAGCCGTCCCACCAACCCGCCATCAATTCCACCGCACCACCCTATCGCCCGCCGATGCCGGGAGGCCGCACAGGTGGACGGCGCGACGCAGGCGGTCGATGATGTCCAGATGGTGTCCACCGAGAACCAGAAGCTTCCGTTCGGGCCGACGACCCCTGGTAAGACCGCATCCGGCGGGCACCATCGGCACGACACGTTTCCGCCGATCGACGACTACGCGTTCCTCTCGGACTGTGAAACCACGTGCCTGATCGCCCGCAACGGGGCCGTCGAATGGATGTGCATCCCACGTCCAGACTCCCCCAGCGTCTTCGGCGCGATCCTCGACCGCAGCGCCGGCCACTTCCGCATCGGTCCGTACGGGCAGAACGTGCCGGCGGCCCGCCGCTATTTGCCGGGCGGGCTCATCGTCGAGACCACCTGGCAAACCGAGACGGGGTGGCTGATCGTCCGTGACGCGCTGGTGCTCGGCCCGTGGCACAACACCGAGCAACGCTCCCGTTCGCATCGGCGCACACCCACCGACTGGGACGCCGAGCATGTTCTGCTGCGAACGGTCAAGTGCGTCAACGGAACGGTCGAATTCGAGATGAGCTGCGAACCTGCCTTCGACTATCACCGTGGCACAGCGCACTGGGAGTACACGGGCAAGGTGTACGAGGAGGCCACGGCCACCTGCAACGCGAGCGGCCCGGGTGATCACCCGGTGCTGCGGCTCACCACCAATCTGAAGATCGGCCTCGAGGGCCGCGAGGCAAGGGCCCGAACCCGCATGGTCGAGGGGGACAATGTCTTCGTCGCGCTGTCCTGGTCGCACCTGCCCGCACCCCAGACGTTCGACGAGGCTGCCCAGAAGATGTGGCACACCGCGAAGTGCTGGCGCGAATGGATCACCATCGGCCGTTTCCCCGACCACAAGTGGCGCGGTTACCTCCAGCGCAGTGCGCTCGCACTGAAGGGTTTGACGTATGCGCCCACAGGTGCTCTTCTGGCCGCGTCCACTACCTCCTTGCCGGAAACACCTGGCGGCGAGCGCAACTGGGACTATCGCTACGCGTGGGTTCGCGATTCGACCTTCGCGTTGTGGGGTCTGTACAGTCTCGGGCTCGACCGTGAAGCCAACGATTTCTTCTCGTTCATCTATGACGTTTCTGCCTCCGAGGACGGCCACCATCATCCGCTCCAGGTCATGTACGGCGTCGGGGGCGAGCAGACCCTCGAAGAGGCCGAACTGCATCACCTGTCCGGGTACGGCGGGGCGAAGCCGGTGCGCATCGGCAACGGTGCATACAACCAGAACCAGCACGACATCTGGGGAACGATCCTCGACTCGGTGTATCTGCACGTGAAGTCGCGCGAGCGAGTTCCCGAAACGTTGTGGCCGATGCTCAAACGTCAGGTCGAGGAAGCTGTCAAGCATTGGCGGCACCCGGACCGCGGCATCTGGGAGGTGCGCGGCGAACCACAGCATTTCACCTCGTCGAAGATCATGTGCTGGGTCGCCCTCGACCGCGGCGCCAAACTCGCCGAGCAGCAGGGTGAGGCGAGTTATGCCCAGCAGTGGTCGGACCTGGCCGACGAGATCAAGGAGGACATCCTCGAGCACGGGGTGGATCGTCGCGGTGTCTTCACTCAGCGCTACGGCAGCGACGACCTCGACGCCTCACTGCTCCTTGCCCCGCTGCTGCGGTTCCTTCCAGCGGACGATCCGCGTATCCGCGCCACGGTCCTCGCCATCGCCGACGAACTGACCGAGGGCGGCCTGGTCCTGCGCTATCAGGTGGAGACCACCGACGACGGACTCGAGGGCAAGGAGGGCACGTTCACGATCTGTTCCTTCTGGCTGGTCTCGGCGCTCGTCGAGATCGGTGAGCTCGACCGCGCCAAGGATTTGTGCAACCGGCTGCTGGGCTTCGCGAGTCCACTGAAGTTGTACGCGGAGGAAATCGACCCGGCGTCGGGACGACATCTGGGCAACTTCCCGCAGGCGTTCACCCACCTGGCTTTGATCAACGCAGTGGTTCACGTCATCCGCGCCGAAGAGGCCGCCGCGGGCGGCTTCCAACCTGCGCATCAGACCGTCTGATCAGGTGGCCACTGCCTCGAGCTGGGGCATGATCCGGTTCAGGGAATACACCAGCGAGCGGCTCGACGGCGTGTTGAATCCCACCACGGTCGCGTAGTCCTGGGCCGCGAGCCCACCGCCGCGCACCGACGGGAGCTCGGCGAACCCTGGCAGTGTCATCAGGTCCTCGCGCGTGCCGCCGTTGGGCAACATGACGACGAGATCGGCGTCCAGGGTGTCGACCCTCTCCGGGCTCAGCATCAGCCGACCGCCCGTGGCACCCGCCTCCTCGACGAGATCCGGCGGCAATGTCAGTCCCAGCCGGCGAAAGACGGTACTCGCGCCGTCGTCAGGGTCGGCCACCACAACCAATTGATCGGTGGCGAACATGAATTGGGAGAGGACAGCCGTCTTGCCCGCGAGGCCGGGCAGGCGCTCGGTCAGGCCGTTCACGAATCCGTCGGTCTTCGCGACGATCTCGGCTGCCTGCCCCTCCTTACCGAGCAGTCGACCGAGCGTCTCGACTTGCAATTCCCACGGGTCGACCTGTTCATTGCCGATCGCCGCAACGGTGGGTGCGATGCCGGAGATTCGATCGAAGTCGTCCTGATCCGTAATGGCGAACGAACCGAGGGTCAGGTCGGGATTCATGGCGGCGATTTCCTCGGCAGGCAACGGCGCACCCGACTGGGTCACCGAGGCGCGGTCCAGTTCGACCGCCGACTCGGCAACGTCGGATTCCCAGGGATAAAGTCCCCGCTCGTCCCCCATCGGACCAGCTGAGAGATACCCCACCGGCTGGACGCCGAATTCCAGCAATGCGTCGAGCCATTGGCTGCTCGTCGCGACGATCCGGGTCGGTGTGCCCTCCACGGTCGTCGTGCCGAAGCGATGTTCGACCGTGATCTGCCGCTCGGCTACCTCGTCGGAACGAGCGTCGACGCTGCAGCCGACACCGGCGAACATCACCGACAACACGACCGCGATGACCAGACCTCCATGCACAGCGCACCCCTCTTCGATAAGCCAAGGCTAACCTTGGCATACCGGAGGACTCGGCGCTACGCCTTCGTTGCCGTCACTTCGCGAAACGCGTCAGCAGTCGCTCCGCGTCGGCGGCGATCCGGCGGACCACCGCTCCCGCCGGCTGCTCGGAAGTGACCAACCCGGCCGCTTCGCCCGCGTACACGACCCCGAGGTCGGGATTCGCGGGGTCGTACGCCGTGGCGAGTTCGCTCTCTGCGGCGCCGACGTCGTGCCACTTGCCGGTGAAGTCGTTGCGAAGCGCCCGGCCACCCCACCGCGAAGGCCACGGCTGGCTGCGGGCCTGGTCGAACACCGAGGTGTAGACGGTGTCGGCGCTGCCCGCGGCGATCAGTTTGCTCCGCGCGTACTCCGGGCCGATGGTCTCCGGGCTCGCGAGCAGGACGGTCCCGATCATCGCGCCCTCGGCACCGGCGGCGATAACCGCGGCAAGGCCACGGCCGGTCGCGATTCCTCCTGCGGCGAGCACGGGCAACGACGTGGCCTCGAGGATCTCCTGCAGCAGGGGCAGCGTCCCGATTCGGCCGGTGTGACCGCCGGCTTCACCGCCCTGGGCGATGACGACGTCCACGCCGGCAGCTTCCACCACGCGAAGGTCTTCGACGGTGTTGACCTGCGACACCACGAGCGCACCGATGTCGTGGACCCGATCCACATATGGTGCGGGATCACCGAACGAGAGCGAGACCACCCGCGGGTTCTGAGCCAGAGCGGCGTCGAGCAGCGCGTCATCGTCGTCGAGCGCCCAGGTCATCAGGCCGATCCCGAAGGCGTCCCCGCCGATACCGCGCGCGATCGCCACCTCGTCCGCGATCCACTCCGGGGTGGCATAGCGGGCTGCCCCGAGTAGGCCGAGCCCGCCCGCCTTCGACACCTCGCCGACGAGAGTGCCGCCGGCCCGCCCGCCCATCGGGGCTCCGAAGATCGGCACCTCGATTCCGAGAGTCCGGGTCAGCCAGGTTTCGATTGCCACGCCGCGTACCTACTTTCGTTCGGACACCCCGGAGGGAACGCCTCCGGGCGGGGCTGCGTTACTTCTTCGGCTTGTCGCCGACCGCTTCGGAGGACAACGCGGCGACGAAAGCCTCTTGGGGAACTTCCACTCGCCCAATGGTCTTCATGCGCTTCTTGCCCTCCTTCTGCTTTTCGAGCAGCTTGCGTTTACGGCTGATGTCGCCGCCGTAGCACTTGGCAAGCACGTCCTTGCGGATCGCGCGGATGTTCTCACGGGAGATGATCTTCGCGCCGATGGCCGCCTGGATGGGCACCTCGAACTGCTGGCGCGGAATGAGCTCGCGCAGCTTGGACGTCATCCGGCCGCCGTAGGCGCCGGCGGCCGACCGGTGCACGATCGACGAGAACGCGTCGACGGCCTCGCCCTGGAGCAGGATGTCGACCTTCACCAGATCCGCTTGCTGTTCACCGGACTCTTCGTAGTCGAGGCTCGCATACCCCTTGGTGCGCGACTTCAAAGCGTCGAAGAAGTCGAACATGATCTCGCCCATGGGCATTTCGTAGCGCAACTCGACCCGGGTCTCCGACAGATAGTCCATGCCGCCGAGTTCACCGCGCCGGTTCTGGCACAGCTCCATGATCGCCCCGATGAATTCGCTGGGCGCGATGACGGTGCACTTCACCATCGGCTCGTACACCTCGCGGATTTTGCCCTCCGGCCAGTAGGACGGGTTGGTGACGACGTGCTCGGCGCCGTCCTCCATCACCACGCGGTACACCACGTTGGGTGACGTGGAGATGAGTTCGAGGCCGAACTCGCGCTCGAGGCGGTCGCGGGTGATCTCCATGTGCAGCAGTCCGAGGAACCCGCACCGGAAACCGAATCCGAGCGCCACCGACGTCTCCGGCTCGTAGGCCAGCGCGGCATCGTTGAGGCGCAGCTTGTCGAGGGCGTCGCGCAGCACCGGGTAGTCGGAGCCGTCGAGGGGATACAGACCCGAATAGACCATCGGCTTGGGGTCGCGGTAGCCGACGAGCGGTTCCGTGGCGCCGCCACGGGCTGCGGTGACGGTGTCGCCGACGCGCGACTGCCGCACGTCCTTCACACCGGTGATGAGGTAGCCCACCTCGCCGACACCCAGTCCGATGCTGGCCTTCGGCTCCGGCGAGATGATGCCGACCTCGATGAGATCATGGGTGGTGCCGGTCGACATCATGGTGATCTTCTCGCGCGGGGAGATCCGCCCGTCGACCACGCGGACGTAGGTGACGACACCGCGGTAGGCGTCGTACACGGAGTCGAAGATCATCGCGCGCGCCGGTCCGTCGGCGTCGCCGACCGGCGCCGGGATCTGCTTCACGACCTCGTCGAGAAGTTCCTTGACGCCCACACCGGTCTTGCCGGACACGCGCAGCACGTCGCCCGGCTCGCAGCCGGTGATGTGCGCGATTTCCTCGGCGTAGCGGTCTGGATCGGCGGCAGGCAGATCGATCTTGTTGAGCACCGGGATGATGGTGAGGTCCTTCTCCATCGCCAGATACAGGTTGGCCAGTGTCTGCGCCTCGATGCCC
Organism: Rhodococcus sp. USK13; assembly: GCF_018343855.1. NCBI lineage: Bacteria > Bacillati > Actinomycetota > Actinomycetes > Mycobacteriales > Nocardiaceae > Rhodococcus > Rhodococcus sp. USK13. The sequence continues at coordinate 5,123,943 of NZ_CP069242.1, forward strand.
TGAGCGGCGTCGACCAGCAGCACCGCGCCTTCGCACGCCTCGAGGGCGCGCGAGACCTCGTACGTGAAGTCGACGTGCCCGGGCGTGTCGATGAGGTGCATGACGAATTCCTCGTCACCTACCTTCCACGGCAACCGGACGTTCTGCGCCTTGATCGTGATGCCGCGTTCCCGCTCGATGTCCATGCGGTCGAGGTACTGGGCCCGCATCTGCCGTTCTTCGACCACGCCGGTGAGCTGAAGCATGCGGTCGGCCAGCGTCGACTTGCCGTGATCGATGTGCGCGATGATGCAGAAATTCCGGATCTGTGCGGGATCCGTGAACGTCTTGTCGGCGAAGCTGCTGATGGGGGACCCCTTACCTGGACCGGCACCGGCCCGGTTCCGGGCCACTGTCACCTGTCAGGATATCCAAGCCACCGGACTCCGGCTGCTGCGGCATACACGCACTAAGCTCGACGGCCATGGCGAGCACGTGGAGCAGCATCGGGAAGACACTGGCCAAACTGGCGCGAGACAAGGGCCCCCAGTTGCTGCAGCAGCTGCAGAAGTCCGGCGCACTCGACCGCGCAGCCGGTGTGCTGACCGGTTCGGCCACCACCACGCCGAAGCCGAGCCCTGGCCGCCCGGTTACCGCGAACTCCGCGCCGACGGCCCACCGTGCCCGCAAGGTGCAGTACTCCCCCGATCTGGACGGGCGCGCGGACCCGGGCGAGATCGTGTGGACCTGGGTGGCGTACGAGGAAGATCCGGCACAGGGCAAGGATCGGCCGGTACTGGTCGTCGGGCGGGACGGAGCGACACTCCTGGGCCTCATGTTGTCTTCGCAGAGCAAGCACGACGGTGACCGCGACTGGGTGGCGGTCGGCTCGGGTTCCTGGGACTTCGAGGGTCGCCCGAGTTGGGTCCGCCTCGACCGGGTGCTCGACGTGCCCGAGGAAGGGATCCGGCGCGAGGGCGCCGTCATGGAGCGGACGACGTTCGAGCTCGTGGCAAGGCGGCTGAGAGCCGATTTCAGCTGGCAGTGAGATCGAACAGTACTGCCGGGCACGCACCGCGGGGTGCGTGCCCGGCATTCGCCGAGGGAGCCGGCTTTCGTCAGCTCTGGAGGCGGTCGTACCTGCCGAACAGCGAGCGGTAGGCCAGGGCGCCCACCGCACCGCCGATCAACGGGAAAACCAGGAACAACCACACCTGCGACAGCGCGCCGACCTGATACGGGGCCACGGCGAGACTGCGGGCGGGGTTCACCGACGTGTTGTCGATCGGAATGGACACCAGGTGGATCACCGCGAGGGTGAAGCCGATGGACACACCGGCCAGCGGTACATCCGAGATCTGGTCGGTCGAGGCCAGGACGACGAACACGAGCAAAGCGGTGAGAAGGACCTCGACGATCATCGCAGCACCGATGCCGTATCCGTTCTCCAGAATGCCGCCGAGCGGGCCTTTGATCGCCGAGGGGCTGTGCTCACCCCAGCCGTTGGCCCCGAGCCCGTCGGCCTTGCGGTCGTACGACGGCAGACTCTGCGCAATTGCGTAGATGACGAGTCCTGCGAGGAGGCCGCCGATTACCTGGGCCACGATGTACAGGCCGGCCCGGACCACCGACACTCGGCCGAGGGCCAGATGTCCGATGGTGACGGCCGGATTGACGTGACACCCGGAAATGGGACCGATGGCGTAGACGAGGAAGAGGAGCGTCAGTCCGAAAGCCAGGGCCACACCGAGATTGCCGACCTTGGCTCCGGCGAACACCGCCGTGCCCACTGCCGAGAAAACCAGCACGAAAGTGCCGATTGCCTCCGCCGAGTATTTCTTGATATCCGAGATCGGCTCGACCTCTACGTATTCCTGTGCGGTTGGAGACATTGAACCCACCTTCGTCGGAATGGATCGTTAGTCCTTGCTTTCCACAGTTCTGCGCCGGACTTTACGCCAGGCGTGTGATCTCCACGACGACTTCGAGGTCTGTTGCCTGCCCTCCCGAGAAGATTCCCTTGAGCGGCGGGACGTCGGCGTAATCACGCCCGACACCCACCGACACGTGCTGCTCGTTGACGGCCACAGCGTTGGTGGGGTCGTATCCCCACCACGCGCCGGTCCATGCCTCCACCCAGGCGTGGCTCTCCCCCGCGATCGTGTCGTCCAGTGCCGCATCCGCTTTCGGGTGCAGATATCCCGACACGTACCGGCTGGGAATCCCCATGCTTCGTAACAGGACGAGCGTCAGGTGGGCGTAATCCTGGCATACGCCTTCCCGTTCGGCCCAGGCCTCGACTGCCGACGTGTGCACGCCCGTGGTCCCGGGAACGTACGCCATTTCCGCGTGCACCCAGTCCGCTGCGGCTACAACGGCTTCCTCGGGCGTGCACCCCTTCCGGAGATCGCGAGCGATCGCGTCGAGCTTCCGGTTGCGGGGCGCGTACTGGGTGTTACTGAGCTGCTCGTTGAACCGGTCCGTCACCGCCGGCCCAGCCAGTTCGTCCCAATCCACCGACTCCTCGGGAGGCGAGAACGGTTCCGTCTCCACGACCGACAGCCCTGTGACCTCGAGTTCCCGATGCGGCGCATGCAGATCGAAGGCGGTGACCGCGGTACCCCAGTAGTCGGTGTAGCGATACGAACGGGTGGCCGGGGTGGTCTCCACTCGGTTGAGAATCACCGTCTGCCGACTGTCGCCGCGGGGAGTGAGCCGCGCCTCGTTGTATGAAGACGTCACCGGCGCGTCATAGGCATAACCGGTGGTGTGCACCACCCTCATTCGCCAGCTCACAACTCTCCCTCCACGACGGCTTCTGCGCCGACGGCCCGTGCATCGGTCCACGCCACCCACGGCGCGGCGTGAAAATACTGCAGTGCGATCGCTTCTCCGAGCTCACGGCAGGTGTCCTGCAAACCCACCAACCGGTCCTGGAGGTCCTCGAGGAGAACGCCGGGGGGCAGGAACTCGAGTTCGCTCCGCGCCCGTCCCAGCAGACGCTGTGCCTCGGCGCGCGGTCCCACCCGGCTGTCGGGTTGATGGTCGAGTTCCGCGAGACACTGTTCCGCCTGCCGGATGGCATGGAACACCGACCGCGGGAACAAGCGGTCGAGGAGGATGAACTCGACGACGCGGTTGGCGTCGAGCGCGCCGCGGTAGGTGCGCAGGTACGTGTCGTGAGCGCCCGCCGAACGCAGAACCGTCACCCACGCCGGCGACGACGGTCGGTCGCCCGCGCGGGACAGCAGCATTCGCGCCAGCATGTCGACACGTTCGATCGAGCGGCCGAGCAGCAGGAATCGGTAACCGTCGTCACGACTCATCGTCGAGTCGGCGAGACCGGCGAACATCGCCGCGCGCTCCTCGACGTAGCGGAAGAACTCGTGCGGCCCAAGCCGTTTGGCTGCGCGTTCGCGTTCCGCGAGACCGTTGTACGTGGCGTTGAGGCACTCCCACATCTCACTCGACGTGACCTCGCGGGCGCCTCGGGCGTTCTCGCGTGCGCTGGCGAGCGAGTCGATGATGGAGCCGACCTGATTACGACTGAAGGCGACGAGTTCGGTGACCGAGCGAACATCGAGTTCCGTACTCGGAGCAGGGATCCCGAGAACCCGCAGGAGCAGCCGGGACGTTCGGTCCGGATTCACCGACGCATCGTCGAGCAGTTGATGCACCGCGACGTCGAGAATCCGCGCCATGTCGTCGGCACGCTCGACGTACCGGCCGATCCAATACAGCGATTCCGCGTTTCTCGCCAGCATCAGCCCTCACCTCCACACTTCTGTTGCTGTTGCTGTTGCTGTTGCTGCTGCTGCTGCTGCTGTTGTGACGTACTGAGTTCGGGGCCCTGCTCGGCTTCTGCGGTCTGCGCAGGTTCGGTGACGAGTTCCTCGCCCGCGAGTTCCTGTTCCTCATCCGAGGTTCGGCTGGCGAGCACCCAAGTGTCCTTGCTGCCACCGCCCTGACTGGAATTGACCACGAGAGAACCCTCGGGCAGGGCAACCCGGGTCAGTCCCCCCGGCAGCACCCACACGTCCTCGCCGTCGTTCACCGCGAACGGGCGAAGGTCGACGTGCCGGGGCACGAGCTCGTCACCGATCTTGGTCGGCACCGTGGACAACTGGACCAGCGGCTGGGCGATCCATCCGCGCGGGTCTGCCCTGATTTTCCGGGTGATCGTGTTCAGTTCCTTGGGTGAGGCGTCGGGACCGAAGACGATGCCGTATCCACCCGAACCTTCCACCGGTTTGATGACCAGTTCGTCCACGCGGTCGAGCACCTGCTCGCACTCGTCGTCGAGCCAGCACCGGAACGTGTCGACGTTCGAGAGCAGCGGTTTCTCACCGAGGTAGTAGTCGATGATCTGCGGCACATAGGTGTAGACCAGCTTGTCGTCGGCGACACCGTTTCCGACGGCACTCGAGATGACGACGTTTCCGGCCCGCGCGGCATTGAGAACACCGGCTACGCCCAATACCGAATCCGGCCGGAAATGCATCGGGTCGAGGTAGTCGTCGTCGATGCGGCGGTAGATCACGTCCACCTGGCGCTCACCCTCGGTGGTGCGCATGTAGACCATGTTGTCGCGGCAGAAGAGGTCGCGGCCCTCGACGAGTTCCACCCCCATCTGACGCGCGAGCAGTGAATGCTCGAAATAGGCAGAGTTCCCGACACCGGGAGTGAGCACCACCACGGTGGGATCGGCCTCGTTGAGCGCAGCGGACGCCCGCAGCGCGCGCAGCAGATGCGTGGAGTAGTCGCCGACCGAACGCACGCGGTGGGACATGAAGAGGTCGGGGAAGACGCGCGCCATGGTGCGGCGATTCTCCATCACGTAGGACACTCCCGAGGGCGACCGCAGGTTGTCCTCGAGTACGCGGAACACCCCGTTCTCGTCACGAACGAGGTCGATACCGGCCACGTGGATGCGCACACCGTTGGGTGGAACGATGCCCGACGCCTCCCGGTGGAAGTGCTCACACGAGGTGACCAATCGTTTCGGGAGGACGTGATCGCGCAGGATGCGCTGCTCCCCGTAGACGTCGTGGAGGAACATCTCCAGCGCTTTCACGCGCTGCTTGATCCCCTTCTCGAGGCGCGTCCACTCCGCGGCGGCGATCACCCGGGGGACGAGATCGAGCGGAAACGGCCGTTCCTGACCGGAGAGGGAGAATGTCACGCCCTGGTCGATGAAGGCCCTGCCCAGCGCCTCGGAGCGGGCGGCGAGATCGGCGCTGTCGGCCGGCTCGAGGGCCTTGAAGACACCCTTGTAGGGGGGCCGGACACTGCCGTCACGGTCGAACATCTCGTCGAACGCCAGCCCGTACCCTCCCACGTCGACGTAGCCGTCGAACACGTGCGCGGGCCGCGCCGGCTTGCGTGATCGGGTCGTCACAGAGGCTCGCGACTGAGCTGCCGACGCTTTCACGCCCTTCTGTCTGCTGTCGCCCGAGACGGGAGCCGGCGCCTTCGTGCTTCCCTGTGACTTCGTTACTGTTGACGACTTCGATGCTGGGGGCGTCATCCCAGACATGCTGCTACATGTACACCCGTTCAGCAGCACAGCCGCCCTGTCCCCGGCGCGTCCGGGGTCCGGTTTGAGATCGAACCCCGATCACTGGTAATCTCGCCTGTCGGTGCATAAGTGTGCGCCCACAGCTTTCTAGACCGTATCCAGCTTAAGACGACAGGATTTTACGCGTGGCCAACATCAAGTCCCAGGTGAAGCGGATCCGTACCAACGAGGCGGCCCGACTCCGTAACCAGTCGGTGAAGTCCTCGCTGCGCACGGCCATCCGCTCGTTCCGCGAGGCTGCGGCGGCCGGTGACAAGGACAAGGCCAACGAGCTCCTCGTCGCCACCAGCCGCAAGCTCGACAAGGCGGCCAGCAAGGGCGTCATTCACTCCAACCAGGCTGCCAACAAGAAGTCTGCTCTCGCGCAGGCTCTCAACAAGATCTGACGACACCTTCGTCGTAGCTCTCCAACAGCCGCTCGGTCCTCGGATCGAGCGGCTGTTGTCGTGCGCCGATCAGAGCTGCCGTAGCAGCGATACGCGTCCGACCGCGCTCTCGACGGCATAGTCCGCGTCCGCAGCGGCACCTTTCACGTCTGCGTTGAGGGCGGCGACGATACGCAACGCTTCACCGACGGACGCGGGAGTCCACCCTTTGGCGATAGCCTGCACCTTCTTGATCTTCCAGGGCGGCATGCCCAGCTCGGACGCCATCCGAAACGGATCCCCCCTGCCTGCGGGCGCCACGCGCGCAATCGAGTGCACCGCGTCGGCGAGCGCGTCCGCGAGCAGCACGTGCGGTACCCCACGCAGCATGGCCCATCGCAGCGCTTCCCTGGCACCCGCCGTGTCCCCGGCCACAGCCTTGTCCGCGACATCGAACCCGGTCACCTCGGCCTTGCCCGAGTAGTACCGCTGAACGGCAGCCACGTCGATCTTTCCGCCGGTGTCGGCGGTGAGCTGTGAGCAGGCGGCCGCAAGTTCCCGCAGATTCGAGCCCACACCCTCGAACACGGTCTGCACCACTTCCGGTGACACCCGGACGCCGAGCGTGCGGAACTCGCCGCGGATGAAGCCGATGATGTCACCGGATTTCAACTTGGCGCACGGGTGAGTGACCGCGCCGAGTTTCTCGAGTGAGCCGGTCATCGCCTTCGCACGCCCACCGCCGGAGTGCAGAACCACGAGTACGACACCGGGCGGCGGGTCTGCTGCGGCGTCGAGAATGAGCGCGACCGCATCCTTACCCGCCTCCGCGGCGGACTCGAGCACCACCACCCGGTCTTCCGCGAACAGGGACGGACTCAGCAGCTCGGCCAGTTCTGCAGCACCGGCATCACCGGCCCGCAGCCGGTTGACGGGCAGTTCAGCACCCGGCGCGACGGCCGCAGTGGCCCGGACCTGGGCGATCACGGTCGACACGGCGCGTTCGACGAGGAATTCCTCGTCACCGAGGACCAGATGAAGTTGTTCGAGCTGGGTTGGGGTGCTCACGCGACAATCGTGCCACGGGCGGCGGACACGAACGGTGACCCCCGGCGCCTACCGGACGGACGCGCCCTCAACTGGTCACCTCTCGCGTCAGGAATGCCAGCACGTCGGCCAGTGAGCCGCGCCGTTCGAACTCGGCGCGTTGCTGCTCTGCGCCCGTTCCGTCACGGAGCATCGAGTCGAGTCCGGCTTCGAGGAAGCCCAGATCCTCCGCGCCGAGGACGTCACTCACCGTGTCGTGCATCAACTCGAGTTGCCGCCGGATCGCCAGAGGCCGGGTCGAAACCGGACTCGTGCATTCCCCGTCGAGCCCTTCTCGGGCTGCCCGCCACTGCTCCGCACGTAAGAGTTCGATCCTCGGTGAGTCGACGGACACCCCGTCGTCGATATACCGCAACGCCCGCGCGACCAGCCCCTTCACCGCAACGGCATACACGGACGCGTGCGCTGCGGTCATGGCCACGTCCGCGATCCGAATCTCGATGGTCGGCTGCGCGTCGGACAGTCGAACGTGCCAATAGATCATGCCGCGGTCGAGAGCAGCGCCGCTGGCAATCATCGCGGTCACGGTGTCCTCGTACTCCTCGGCGGAGTCGAAACGCGGCGGCGGGCCTGCGGACGGCCAGCGCGACCACAGGATGTGACGCCAACTGTGGTAGCCGGTGTCCTGCCCGCTGTGGAAGGGCGAGTTCGCGGCCAGCGCCAGGACGACGGGCAGCCATCCTCGGATGTAGTTGCTCACCTGTACACCGATCTGACGGTTCGGTATCCCCACGTGAACATGGCAGCCGCACGTGGTGACCGAATCGACGATCGGCCCGAAACGACGAGCCATCTTCTGGTAGCGCGGTGTCGGCGTGATCGCAGCGGGACCTTCCTCGACCATCAGCGGGGTGCCACTGGGCAGGAGCAGGAGATCGCGGTCCGCGGCAACCTTCACCAGACTGCTGCGCAGAGTGCGCAATTGCTCGTGCACCTCTTCACCGGTGGAGCACACACCGGTCGCGGTTTCGATCTGGGGCCGGGACAGTTCGCGCTGCAGTCCCTGGATTTCCTCACCGGCTTCCGCCACCACATCGGGTCCCGCGTCGGAGAGATGCCCCGAGGAGTCGACCAGGAAAAACTCCTCCTCGACGCCGACGGTGAGGTTTCGAACCGATTCCCTTGCTGCAGCGCCCATCCGAGAGGTATCCCCCGATCGGTCGATACGAAACCGGAGCACCCGCTCACGTGAAGCCGATCACCTCTTCACCCCACGCACGGCGAAGATCCCGATCGGGGTCCGCCACCACCGCATCCGCCTTGCCGATCAACAGCGTGGCGCGGTCCGTCTCGTCGTACCGTGGCCAGGGCGTTTCGGTTTCCCCGCCGTCCGGGTTGCCCGCCGACGCGAAGGACAGCCACCGCCGCTGAATCCGATCGGATACGTGAGCGGCGGTCCGGCGGCCACCGAGCTTGAAGGTGGGGTCCCGGGGGACGACACCGAAGTTCCCGAACACATAGGGCACTTCCGTCCCGTGGGTCGCACCGATTCGCGCCGCCCGGAGAAAAGGCGTGGCGTAGTCGAACCGATACAACCACGTGGGTGCGACGCGACTGTGGGCCTCGGCGATCCACAAAGTGGGCATCCGGAAAGCAGCGTCCCGCGAGATCTCCATTGCGGACCGCCTCTTCGGGTAATCGAGGTATGCCGCCTCCACCTGCTGTTCCTCGTCCACCGGCAGGTCGGGGTGGTCCGCAGCGATCGCCACGAACATCTGGTGGACGGCGTCCGGGGTGATGGGCATGAGCGGAGACTTCATCAGCCGGAACATCGACGCCTCGTCCTTGTTGGTCCCGATCATCAGCGGCACCTTGTGCGCGAGGCCGTGACGGAACGCGGCCACCGGGTAGTGCGGTACCACGTCACCGTCCACGGTCGGCGCAACCGCCAGCGTGCCGGGGACGCGTGCAGGCATCTGCTGCACGAGTTCCACGCAGGCCGCAGTCAACACGTCGACGGGAAGATCGCGGAGACGTCCCACCTCGGCGGGAGCCAGGCCGACCAGTTCGAGGAACGCCTCCGCAATGGACGCCGCGCGCTCGCTGCCGTAGACCGAGGTTGCGGGCGAACTTTCGGCGATCGCCCGGTGGAAGAGTCCCTCGGCGGCGGGCGACGTCATCAGCGTGGTCACCGCGCCGCCCCCCGCGGACTCGCCGAACAGTGTGACATCGGCCGGGTCGCCACCGAACGCGGCGATGTTCGCTCGCACCCACTTCAGCGCCTCGATCTGATCGCGGAGACCGAGGTTCGTATCGAAAGGCTGCTCTGCCGTCGAGAACGACGAGAAGTCCAGGAAACCGAGAGCACCCAGTCGATAATTGATCGTGACCACCACGACGTCGCCGCGCTCCACCAGATGGCAGGCATCGAACATCCGCTGCGCCGAGGACCCGAGGTAGTAGGCACCACCATGAATCCACACCATGACGGGGCATGGTCGATTCTGCGGACGTTCGGGGGCCCAGACGTTCAGTGACAGGCAATCCTCGTCGAGCGTGAGGCCGGGGTCGATGGGCAGCGGCCCGTGCTCGTTCTGCGGTGCTATCGGCCCGAACGCCGAGCAGTCGCGCACGCCCTCCCACGACTCGGCGGCCCGTGGGGCGCGCAAGCGCAGGGCGCCGATCGGCGGAGCCGCATAGGGTATCCCCTTCCACACCAGTGCGCCGGCGAGGCGCACGCCTCGCGCGGTTCCCTGAGCGATGGTCACGAGTGGACTATCGGTGGACGACACCATGCCGCCATCTTCGCCGCCGACAAGGATTCGCGAGTCGGTTCCAGCAATTTCTTCCGGCCGGGGCCCGGCCCGACCCCTATCTGGCAGACTGGGCGTCAACACTGGGCTTGCCCGGATGTGGAGGACCCGATGCGGGACGACGAGCAGGAAGCGACTCGCTCACAGCCTGTCGACAAAGCGTCGGCATCGTTGGCCGGATTGGCCGAACTGGTGTACGCTGGCGCGGACTTTCGGGATGTCCAGCAAGCAGTCTGCGATGTCGCCCCCATTCTCGTCGACGGCTGTTCCCACGCCAGCCTGATGCTTCACGAGAAGGGTCGATTCGTCACCGCCGCGGCCAATGACACCGTCGCCGCCCGGGTGGACGAATTGGAGCGGAGCGAAAACGAAGGTCCGTGCGTCGATGCCATCCTCGAGGAGACACCGCAATTGGTACCGGACCTCACCGCCGCACACGAGTGGCCGCGGTTGGTGCGCCGGGTGCTCGCCGAGACCCCGGTTCGCGGTGCAGCCGGGTTCCGCCTCGTCGTCCGGCGTCGCAAGGTCGGCGCCCTCAACCTCTTCGCCGATACGCCCGGCGCGTTGACGGCAGCATCCGTCGAACAGGGGATCATGCTCGCATCGTTCGCCGCTGTAGCCCTCACCGCGGCGCATGAGCACCTCGAAGCGGAGACGTTACGGGCGGGGTTGACCAGCAATCGGGAGATAGGGAAGGCATTGGGCTTGATGATGGCGTTTCACAACATCACCGAAGACCAGGCGCTGGCGATCCTGCAGGCGACATCTCAGGAAATGAACGTCAAGATCTCGGCGCTGGCTGAGGAAATCATCGTTCACCACCACAAGAACCTGAGCTGATCGGCACCAGTTCAGCCCCCGACTTCACTCCAGCTCGGCGGCCTCCGGGTTCCCGGCAATGCCCAGCATGGACAGCAGCAACCGGCAATCGTCGGCGTCCAGCGATGATGCGGCGACGACGCGCTGCGCCCGGCGAACCTGACCCGCGTCGAGGACATCGTCCACATCGAGATCTGCCTGCTCAGCTTCCGACATACCTCTCACCTCCAATGCGGATGCACTTCAGGACCATTCGCCGCAGTATTTGTCACCGGATGGTAGTCGCAGTTGCCGCGCGGCATACACACATCGCGCATCGAATCCGCGATCGGTGCGGCCTACCGAAGTGCCCGTAACGGTTCGCTCAGTTCGTTCGAGAAGAATTCGAAGAATCCATCGACGTCGGGACCCGCGTTGATCAGCGCCAGACGATCGAACCCGGCGTCGACGAATTTACCCGCCACCTCCAGATGACGCTGCACGTCAGGACCACACGCCATTCCTTCCCGGACATCCTCCCGCCGTACCGTCGCCGTGGCCGCCTCGAAGTTGATCGGGTTCGGCAGCTCCGCCTGCACCTTCCATCCCGTCATACCGAAACGGAACTTGTCGTGCGCCGAGTTCACTGCCGACTCCACGTCCGGCGCCCACGCGAGCGGCACTTCACCGTACTTGGGCCCCGATCCGCCGGCGTCGGAGTACGCCCGCACCAGCTCGGCGTCGGGTTCGGTGGCGAACAACCCGTCCCCCAGTTCCGCGGCGAGGCGCGCGGCTTCCGCGCCCCCTGCCGCGACGGCAATCGTGGGCGGCACCTCGGGCAGGTCGTACACGCGGGCGTCGTCCAACGTCAGGTGCTTGCCCTCGTAGGAGTGGTAGCCACCCGACCACAGCAGTCGAATGATGTCGAGCGATTCGCGCAGCATCTCGTGCCGCACCCGCACCGACGGCCACCCACCGCCCACCACATGTTCGTTGAGACGCTCTCCCGAGCCCAGACCGAGTGTGAAACGCCCTTCGCTCAGCACTGCGGTGGTGGCGGCAGCCTGCGCGATGATTGCGGGGTGGTAGCGGACGAACGGGCAGGTGACACCCGTTGCCAAGCCGATGTTGCTGGTTCGGGCGGCGGCCGCGGCGAGCATCGACCACACGAATCCCGAGTGGCCGTGGCTGTAGAGCCAAGGATGGTAATGATCGCTCACCTCGACGAAGTCGAAACCCGCACGCTCGGCCTCCACCGCTTGGCGCACGATTTCCCGTGGATCGAACGTTTCGGCCATGAGCTTGAAACCGACCTGCATGAGGAATCCTCCTGTGTCGTCGAGTTCCAAGCAGGTTGCCCGCACGGCGGCGTACTCACACAGCGCCGGCGAGAGAGGACGGCCACACCGGTGCCCAGAGCAGCGCGAGACCGACCGCGGACCCGAACAGCAGCAGGCGGAATCGTCGGACGCGCAGCGCCACCCCGATCAAGACTGTGCAGGCGAGGACGGACACTGCGCCTACCGGCCCCGACGGGACCGGTATCGACGCCCCGGGGATCCGCGACCCGTGGTCGGCCACGGTGACGAGCCACCAGAGTGGCCACTGCGTCAGGCGTACCGTCACTTCCGCGACCGGCACCGAGACCGCTGACACGAGGGCGGTGACGGCGCCGAGCACCGTGACGATTCCGATGACAGGCGCGACCAAGAGATTGGCCCCCACCGACACCGCGCTGACGGTCCCCGTCATTGCGGCGACGATGGGCGCGGTCACCGCGAAAGCAGCCACTGCGACGGCCACCATTTCCGCTGCCGCGCGCGGCCATCGCCGCCCGACAAGAAGGTCCACCCAGACCGGCGCGACGACGATCAACGCCGCGGTGGCCGTGACGGACAGGACGAAACCGAAGTCCACAGCCAGCGCCGGAAAGCACATCAGCAACACGATGACACCCGCAGCGAGAGCCGGTACCGCCTGCTTCCGCCGACCGCTCACGAGAGCGAGCAACGCAACCGAGCCCATCGCCGCGGCACGCAGCACGCTGGGCGACGGCCTCGCCACCACGACGAAAGCGACCAGCGCGCCGGCCGCCAGAACGGCGCCGGACCGCGGGCCGAGTCCGAGCGCCCGGACCAGGAGCAACACCGCCCCCAGGAGGATGCTGACGTTCGCGCCGGACACCGCGGTCAGGTGTGTCAGTCCGGTTGTCGTGAAATCGTCCTTCACTTCGGCCGACAGCGACGACGTATCCCCCACCACCAGCCCAGGCAGCAGTCCGGCCTCGTCGGGCGGCAGAACGGCGGCCACGGCCGTGAACCGGGCGCGCAGGGCGCCCGCCCATCGCTGGTGAGGAGGTGCCGGCCCCACTTCCGAGGGTGGTCCGGACACCCGCACCGTGGCCAGAGTCAGGTCGCGGTGCATCGGCGGGCTCACCTGCCCTCGCAGGACCACCTCCTGTCCCGGCAGCAGACCGGACCACCCATCGGACGGGGCGAGAACGATGATCGACCCACTCGCGTGAACAGTCTCGGTGGCTTTGCGTATCTCGCGCAAGTGCGCGTCAACGCGGACCCGTCGACCGAAACTTGCGAGTTTCTGTGGGTCGTCGGCGATTTCGATCACCAACGTCACCCACGCGCCGTTCGACGCCAGGTTCACCATCGGGTGCGTCTCGGCGGCCTGTACCCGCACGGCGACGGCCGTGCTGCACACGCATCCGAACACAAGAAGCGCCAGTGCCGTCGTCCGATGCGCCGTCCACCGGGAGTCACCCGACCGGACACTCGCCGCGACCAGCGCAACAGCAACGAGAAACGCGCCACCCACCACCCACCACGCGGTTCGCGCACCCCACAGGATCCCGCCTCCGGTCGTTGCCCAGCAGGCCGCCGCGAAGGGAACAAGGCGGACGTCGAGCCGGTGCGACTCCCGCTCGGACCTCACACGGTGACCTGGGACCGTAGCTTCTCGAGGCGCACCGGCCCGATCCCGTCCACCTCGCCGAGTTGGGCCACGTCCGTGAACTTCCCATTGGTGGTGCGCCACGCGATGATGGCTGCCGCAGTCACCGGGCCGACCCCGGGCAAGGCATCGAGCTCGGTCTCCGTGGCCGTGTTCAGATCGACGAGCCCGCCCGTCGTTGCCTTCCCGTCCGCCGGTGCAGCTCCCGGAGTGGAGACGCCGCCCACCGCACTGGGCGCCGCTGCGGGCGCGGCCACCCCGACCACGATTTGGTCACCATCCGAAAGCCGTTGCGCCAGATTGAGAGCGAGGGTGTCGCCTCCGGTGCGCACCCCTCCCGCGGCGGTGAGTGCGTCGGCAACCCGAGAGCCAGGCAGCAGCCGCACGAGCCCGGGCGTGCTCACCAGACCGACCACACTCACCACGATTTCGTCCACCGGCGGCGGAAGCTGCGGCCGAGCCGCCTCGGCCGGCTCCGCGGAAGGGGTGGCCTCCGAACGGACGTGCGCAAGGGGAAGGGAGGGCACGGCCTGCGCCTCCGGCTGACCGCTGCGAACACTGATCACGGCGACTGTCGCCAGAATCAGCCCCACTATGACGAGGACGGCTGCGCCTGCGCGGCCGGGGTCGACGCGCGCACCCCACCAGCGTTCGGGAAGGGCGCGGGACCATCGCCCTTGCGCAGACCACGACGGCGCGTCTTCGGGTTCGGCGTCCTCGGCGTGCGCCAACCATCCCGGTGTGGAGGGGCCGGACGGGGCTACCGCACCCGGAGGAAGATGCGCGTCCTCTCCCGACGTGATGAACGCCAGACGGCTCCGTCCTCGCGAACGCTCTTCCCTGTTGCCCATGCAGAGAAGGTAGAACGTCGCGGCGGCCGATCAGCGAGGTTGTGGGCGAGAAAAATTGGCCTGTGGATCAGCTCGAGGTTGTGGATGAATCGGCGTCTGCATAACCCTCGGCGGGCTCCGGGCAGAGAACGACGCCGATAGCGCCTGCCCCCACGTGGGCCCCGATCACCGAACTGAATTCAGTGACGACGAGGTCGCTGACCTGCGGAATCCGTTCTTTCAGCCGCTGCGCCACCGACTCGGCCCGGTCGGGTGCATGCATGTGATGCACAGCCACCGAGGTTCTGTCCACCCCTGCCAGCTCGACGGCGGAATCGATCATCTTCGCCATCGCCTTGGTGGAGGTCCGGGTTTTCTCCTTCAGGACGAGTCGTCCATCCACGAGATGCAGCACCGGTTTCATCGCCAGCGCGGTGCCGAGCAACGCGGCCGCCGCGCCGATCCGCCCCCCGCGGCGCAACTGATCGAGCCGGTCCACGACAATCAGGCAACGGCTGCGACCCGCTACGTCGACAGCCCGCCGGTACACCGTCTCGAGGTCGGCACCGCTCTTCGCCAACCGTGCTGCTTCCAGCACCGGGTATCCCAAACCCATTCCAGCAGACTGGGAATCGACGATGCGCACGCGACCGTCGAACTCCTGTGCCGCCTGTCGTCCGGCCTCCCAGGTTCCCGACAACTGGCGGGAAATGTGCACGGCGACCACGCCGGCGCCCTCGCTCGCTTCCCACGCCGCCGCGTAGGCCTCGGACAGCTCGCCGGGGGAGGCACCCGCGGTGGTGACGCCGGCGAGGTCCTCCGGAATGACGTCGATTCCCTCGCGAAAGTCCTCGTCGCCGCTGAGAACATGAAGGGGCACGACCTGGATTGCTTGCTCCTCGACGACCTCGGGGACGAGCGAGGCCGACGAATCGGTGACAACGACAACGGGCATGGGACTACTCGGCCCCGCTCGACACCGCGTCCGCGGCAGTGATGTCTTCGCCCAGCGTCGGTGCCGCTCCGGTGGCACGAAGGGCGGTCAGCATGGCCGCCGCTACCTGGGTGTGACCGTCCCAGCCCCAGTGGATTCCGTCCGGATTGCCTCGGCCACCGAAGATGTCGGCTCGCACGGCCTCCGCGAGGTCGACGAGCGGAACGTTCTTGTCCTCCGCCCACGCCGTGATGGCCGCGACAGCACCCGGCCGGCCCGAGTGCACCTTGCCGTAGGCCTCACTGCGGTGGACGGACGGGAGAGTGCCGACGACGGGCAGTTCCGGTCGCATGTATTCGAGCGCCGCCCGGGAGCTTTCGAGGTACTCGACGCTCAACTTCGGGGGCAACGCGACCGGCCATCCGAGCGGAGACAGCCGCGGCTGCAACCATTGGTAGGCCGTACGCACAACCCGGCGCAGCGCGGGCGGGCGAATGTAGCGGAGCTGCTCCCGCAGTGCGGTGGGCAGCGGGGACGGGAGCGAATCCATTCCCCCGACGGCGAACACCACAGCGCCCGCCCGGGGGACGGCCGACCACACGCGGGGGTCCTGGGTCAGTGCCCACCAGACGTCACGACTGGTCCAACCGATCCGCGCAACAAGCTCCACGTCCCAGTTCAGCTCGCGCGCAACGATGTTGGGCCAGATTTCGGGATGATTGGACGGCAAGCCGCCCTTGGGTCCGTAGTAGGACAGCGAATCGGCGAGCACGAGAAGGACCGGCCGCTCTCCGGAACCGGCCTCCATGTCAGAGGACGTCACTTGCCACGCTCGCGGATGCGTTCCAGACGTCCAGGCGCCAGCTCGGCGAGTCGGAGTTTCCGTGCGCACTGAGCTGAACCCAGCTGGTGTTACCGAGACCACCGAGCACCGGCCAATGACTGACAGGAAGATCGAGAAGCGCCGCGGTAAGTGCAGCAATCAATCCGCCGTGGGCGACGAGGACGACGGGCTGTTCGGCCCAATCCTCGTACTTCTCGAGAAGCTCGGCCACCACCGGGGTGCTGCGGCGCGCGACATCGACACGGCTCTCTCCGCCGGGCGGTGCCCACGTCGCGTCGCTACGCCAGGCCGCGCGCGCACCCGGTGCCCGCGCGTCGACGTCGAGGTGAGTCAGCCCCTGCCACTCACCGAGATGGGTTTCCCGCAGGCGCTCGTCGATCTGTACCGGCAGTCCGGCGTTGTCGCCGATCTCCACCGCCGTGTCGTACGCACGCCGCAGGTCCGAGGACACGATAGAGATCGGTGAGCGACCGACGAGGACGGCGGCAGCGGCGCGGGCCTGCCTCCGGCCGAGTTCGGACAGGTCGGTGTCGAGCTGACCCTGCATGCGGTTTCCGGCGTTGTACTCGGTTTGGCCGTGCCTCAGCAGAATGAGCCGTCGCGGGGCGCGCGGAGCGTCCGTCACTGCTCGGATTCCTCACTGTTCGCGGAGCCGGGATCGGCACCGTTGGTCGCGGGGGCGTGCACGCCGATCCCGTCGACCGGGACGGTGGGGCAGTCCTTCCAGAGCCGGTCGAGTGCATAGAAGTTACGTTCCTCGTTGTGCTGCACATGGATGACGACGTCCACGAAGTCCAGCAACGCCCACCGACCCTCCCGGGTGCCTTCACGGCGCACCGGCTTGTGACCGGCCTCACGCAGACGTTCCTCGATGTTCTCGACTATCGCGTTCACCTGGCGCTCGTTGGGCGCCGACGCGATGACGAAGCAGTCGGTGATGACCAGCTGCTCGGAAACATCGAGCACCACCACATCGGAGGCCAGCTTCTCGTCGGCCGCCACTGCCGCGATGCGTGCCATCGCGATGGCTTCGGTCGTTGCGCTCACTCGATGTTCTCCAGTTCGTTGAAAAGTGCTAGCTCTTGGTCTTGCCGGGGGCCGGTTCGGACATCGTCGTCGCACCGTCCAGGCGCTCGGCGTCCGGCGGCCGATACAGGTTCCGCTTCGAGATGTACTGGACCACGCCGTCCGGCACCAAGTACCACACAGGCCGGTGCCGGCTGGCGCGCCGCCGACATTCCGTCGAGGAGATCGCCAGCGCCGGTATCTCGATCAACGTGACCGCGTCCTCCGGCAGCGCGTCGAGATGAGCGGCCAGATGTTCGGTATTGAGATCGAATCCCGGGCGCGACACTCCCACAAATTTCGCCAGTGAGAACAGTTCCTCCCAGTCCTGCCACGACAGAATACTCGCCAGGGCATCGGCACCGGTAATGAAGTACAGCTCGGCGTCGGGATGGAAGCTGCGGAGATCGCGCAGAGTGTCGACGGTGTAGGTGACCTTCCGGCGGTCGACGTCCACTCGGCTCACCGAGAACCGTGGGTTCGACGCAGTGGCGATGACCGTCATCAAGTACCGGTCTTCCGCGGGGCTGACCACTTTCCCCTGCTTCTGCCAGGGCCTGCCGGTGGGTACGAAGATCACCTCGTCGAGGCCGAACCGGTCGGCCACTTCACTGGCGGCCACCAGGTGACCGTGGTGAATGGGGTCGAAGGTGCCGCCCATGACCCCGAGACGGCGCCGACGTGCGCCCGTTGTTCCCTGTTCCACGAGTGCCGAGCTTACGTGGTCATACCGGGAGCAACCCGGCGACCACCGAGGCGAGCTGCTGCGCGGAGCGGCACTCGTGCATGCTGATGACCTCGTTGTACACCTTGGCGGCCGAATCCCCGGAACCCCACTGTCCGCGTGGCTCGGGGTTGAGCCAGTGCGCATGCTTGGCCACCGACACCAGACGCGCCAGCGCCTCCAGATTGGGGTCGCGATAGTTGTTGCGGCCGTCCCCGAGGACGAGCAGTGAGGTGCGTGAGGTAATGCTCGAGGTGAACCGCTCCGCGAACACACCGAATGCGTTGCCGTAGTCGGAGTGCCCGTCGTAGCTGACGAGCTCGGCCTCGCGGATCATCCGCGACATCGCGTTTCCGAGGTCCGCGCCGGTGTCGAAGAATCGGGTGACTTCGTCGGTGGTGTCGATGAAAGCGAACACCCGCACCCGCGAGAACTGCTCCCGCAGCGCATGGACGAGCAGCAATGTGAAGTGGCTGAACCCCGCCACCGAACCCGACACGTCGCACATCACCACCAGTTCCGGGCGGGCGCGTCTCGGCTTGCGCTGGACGAGATCGATGGGCACTCCCCCGGTGGACATCGACTTGCGCAGGGTCCGCCGGAGATCGATCGACCCGGCGCGATGACGACTGCGGCGCACCGCGAGCCGGCTGGCCAGCAGTCTGGCGAGCGGGGTGACGTTACGTTTGAGAGCGGTCAGCTCGGAGTCCGACGCGCGCAGGAAGTCCACTTCCTCGGCCAGCCGCGGCACGCCGTACGACGCCACCCGCTCCTTGCCCAGATTCTCGGCCGACCGCCGACGCGTCTCCTTCTCGACCATCTTGCGGAAGTCGGCGATCCGCTGCGCCGCGGTGCGTTTGGCCACCTCGGATTCGTAGCTTTCCGTCATTCGGGCTTCGCCGTCCTGCTGATTGCCCAGGAGTCCGTCGAGGATCTTCTTCAGCAGCGTCTCGGGCGCCACGTCCCGCAACGCCTGGTAGGCGGAGAACGACGGCCCGTTCGCCGACTGGTACTGCCCGAGTTCCTCGACCATCTGCGCGGTCAGGAGTTCGGTGAGTTCGAGCGCTTCGGGCGACCCGTCGGCGAGGAGCTCGACGATCAACTCACGCAGGGCGTCGTAATCGATGTCGCCCTTCTCGGTTCGCGGAAGCCTGGTGTCGACGGCCCCGCTCGACCGATTCCCGACGGCCGCGGGGAACCACAGATCGAAAAGAGCGTCGAAGGTGGAGCGGTGAGTGGGACGCCGTAGCAGGGCGCACGCCAGTCCCTCTCGGAGTGCCTCGCGGTCGAGGAGGTCGAGGACCGACATGACCTGCCCGGCATCGACGGTCTCCGAGGGGCCCACCATGATGCCGCGCCGCCGCAACGCCTCGACGAAGTCGACCAGATGACCGGGTAACCCGTGCGGCGCGGCGGGCCCCGATGTTGCCGACCGGGACGTGGGAGGACCACCTGCAGCCATGGGAACCCTCAGTTCAGTCGCAGTTCGGCAGCGGCGCGCTGCTGGTCGGATTGGTGCTTGAGGACCACGCCCAGGGTGGCCCGCACGGCGTCGTCGTCGAGAGTGTCCAACCCGAGCGCGAGGAGCGTGCGGCCCCAGTCGATCGTCTCGGCTACCGAGGGCAGTTTCTTCAACTGCATTCCGCGCAGCACCCGGATGGTCGCCACCAACTGCTCGGCGATCGCTTCCGGAAGCTCCGGGACGCGACTCGCCAGAATCTTGCGTTCGAGTTCGGCATCCGGGAAGTCGAGGTGGAGGAAGAGACAGCGACGCTTGAGCGCCTCGGACAACTCACGGGTGGCGTTGGACGTGAGGAGCACGAACGGCTTGCGGACGGCCGTGATCGTTCCCAACTCGGGAACCGTGACCGCGAAATCGCTGAGCACCTCGAGGAGCAGGCCCTCGATTTCGACGTCCGCCTTGTCGGTCTCGTCGATCAGCAGCACCGTCGGATCCTCGCGCCGGATCGCGGTCAGCAGCGGACGCGACAGCAGGAACTCCTCCGAGAAGACATCCGCCTTGGTGGAGTCCCAGCTGCTGTCGCTGCCGTGAAGATTCCCCGTTGCTGCGCTCGCCCCGGCCTGGATGCGCAGGATCTGCTTCGCGTGGTTCCACTCGTAGAGCGCGCGAGCCTCGTCGACGCCCTCATAGCACTGCAACCGCACCAGTTCGGCGTCGGTGGTCTGCGCGACGGCTCGGGCCAGCTCGGTCTTGCCGACACCCGCCGGTCCCTCGATGAGCAGGGGCTTACCGAGCCGGTCGGCGAGAAACACCGCGGTCGCGGTGCCCTTGTCTGCGAGGTAGCCGGTTTCGGCGAGCCGGGTGATCACGTCGTCGACGCTCGCGAACAACGGCGTCGTGGTGGGTAGTGCGCGATCCACGCTCGCTCCTTTCGATGGGCTTGCGGAAATTGGTGGTCGAACTGTGACGCTAGGCCGGACGCGTGTGCCCGTCCCCCCACACGATCCACTTCGTGGAGGTGAGTTCCGGCAGCCCCATCGGTCCGCGGGCGTGGAGCTTCTGGGTGGAGATCCCGATCTCGGCACCGAAACCGAACTGCTCGCCATCGGTGAAGGCGGTCGACGCGTTGACCATGACGGCGGCGGCATCGACGCGGGCGGTGAACTCGCGCGCGGCCGACAGGTCGGCGGTCACGATGGCCTCGGTGTGACCGGTTCCATATCGATCGATGTGCTCTACCGCGGCATCGAGATCGTCGACGACCTTCAGCGCCACATCGAGGGTGAGATATTCGTCCGACCAGTCCGTCTCGGTGGCGGGCACCATGCCGGGAAGATCTCCGTGGACGGTGACACTGTGTGTCTGCAGCGTCTGCAGGAGCTTCGGGACGGCGACGTCGGCGATGGCCGCGTCGACCAGAACCGTCTCCGCGGTATTACAGACGCTCGGCCGCCGCGTCTTCGAGTTGAGCAGGATTCGTTCGGCCATCTCCAGGTCCGCGGCGGCATGGATGTAGACGTGGCAGTTACCCACGCCCGTCTCGATGGTGGGGACGGAGGCGTCTCGCACGACGGCGCTGATCAGTCCGGCGCCGCCCCGAGGGATCACGACGTCGACCAAACCGCGCGCCTGGATGAGATGGGTGACACTCGAGCGGTCCTCGGTGGGCAGTAATTGCACCGCGTCTTCCGGCAGATCCTGCGCCGCCAGCGCGGCGCGCAACGCGACGACCAGCGCCGCATTCGACTTCGCCGCGGACGAGGATCCACGCAGAAGCGCAGCGTTGCCCGACTTCAGGGCCAGGCCGAACGCGTCCACGGTGACATTGGGACGGGCCTCGTACACCATGCCCACCACACCGAGCGGCACTCGGAGCTGTCGCAGTTCGAGCCCATTGGGCAGTGTGGATCCGCGCACCACTTCACCGATCGGGTCGGGCAGACCCGCTACTTGACGGAGTCCGGCGGCGATTCCCTCGATCCGAGCCTCGGTCAGCCGGAGCCGGTCGAGAAGGGATTCCTCGGTGCCGGACGCCCGGGCCGACTCGATGTCGGCCGCGTTGGCGGCAAGGACGTCAGCCGTAGCTGCCAGTACCGCATCGGCGGCGGCGTGCAGGACCGCGTCTTTCTGCGCGGTGGTGAGCAGAGCAAGGACCCGCGACGCGGTGCGGGCACGACGAGCCGCCGCGTGAACGGCCTCACGGGTGTCCACGGCACCGGTCGACGCGGTGGAGGTCACTGCAGTCATGAAGACAGCCTATATACCGGGGTCTGTGCAGCGCGGCGCGGGAACGACCGGGAATGATTTGGTCCCCCGCGCAGGTTGCGACTGGTCGAGACCATCAGAGGCAGGAGTGCTGTAGTGAGCGTGTTGTTCGAACCCATCACCTTCCGCGGAGTCACCGTCCCCAATCGGGTGTGGATGGCGCCGATGTGCCAGTACTCGGCCGACGTGACGGGCCGCGACGTGGGGGTTCCCAATGACTGGCACCGGACGCACCTCGTGACGCGCGCCATCGGCGGTGCCGGCCTGATCCTCACCGAGGCGACGGCCGTCAGCCCGGAGGGCCGCATCAGCCCCGCCGACCTCGGCATCTGGAACGACACCCAGGCCGAGGCCTTCGCGGAGATCAACGCACAGCTCGAGTACTTCGGCGCGGTCCCGGGCATCCAGCTCGGTCACTCCGGGCGCAAGGGCTCCGCACACGTCCCGTGGCGCGGGGGTGGGAGCCTCGACGGCGACGATCGGCTGTCCTGGCAGACGGTGGCGCCGAGCGCGATCGGTTTCCGCGACCACACCCCGCCGGCCGCGGCGACGACCGACGACATCCGGAAGGTGGTCGCCGATTTCGCCGCCGCCGCCGAGCGGGCGTCGCGGGCCGGTTTCAAGGTGGTGGAAATCCATGCGGCACACGGATATCTGCTGCACCAGTTCCTCTCACCGGTCAGCAATCACCGCACCGACGAGTACGGCGGCAGCTTCGCGGGCCGCATTCGCCTCCTACTCGAAGTCGTCGACACGGTACGCGGGGTCTGGCCCGCCGAGTTGCCCGTCTTCGTCCGGGTCTCGGCAACCGACTGGCTCTCGGAGGAGCCCGGCCTCGACGCGGACAGCTGGACGCCGGATCAGACCGTTTCCCTCGTGCAGGCCCTCGCGGACCTCGGCGTCGACCTCGTCGACGTCTCCAGCGGTGGCGTCGCGTCCGCCCGGATCCCGGTCGGGCCCGGCTACCAGGTCCCGTTCGCCCGTCGCATCCAGAACGAGACCACGGTCCCGGCCGCCGCCGTCGGGCTCATCACCGAGCCGGAGCAGGCCGAGCGGATCGTGGAGTCGGGAGAAGCCGTCGCCGTGCTCCTCGGGCGCGAACTGCTCCGCGACCCGTATTGGCCGCGAAAAGCCGCACGGGCATTGAATGCGCAGGTGACGCCGCAGATTCCGGCGCAGTACGCCCGGGCGTACTGAGGCTCGGGCCGACAAGCCCCCGTGTCCTTTGCTACGGTAATCGCTCTTACAGCTGGTAGTCCCGCACCCCGGACGGTGGGGCGGGACCAGCCACGAGCCAGAGCCGATCGGCGGGGGCCGCATCGCGCCGAAGGGTCCGTGGCCAGGAGACCCGACCAGCACTTCACCCGGCGGGCGACGAAAAGATGCGTGCATCAGGTACGTGCCCCGCGTGGGTGATACCGGCGCTGGGGAGCGCACGACTCATGAATGCACCAGATCACTCCATCACCGCGGACGAGGTGGCGCAGTCACCCGACGTCACCGTCATCGACGAGGCCTCGGTCTCGCGGGCCGTCAAAGCGACCATGCTCGGCAACGCCATGGAATGGTTCGACTTCGGCGTCTACGCCTACCTCGCGACCACCATCGGCCAGGTGTTCTTTCCCGAGGCCAGCGGCACGGCGCAGCTACTGTCGACGTTCGCAATCTTCGCCGCAGCCTTCATCGTCCGGCCGCTCGGCGGTTTCTTCTTCGGCCCGCTCGGCGACCGCATCGGCCGCAAGAAGGTGCTTGCCACCACCATCATCCTCATGGCGGGAAGCACTTTCGCGATCGGCGTGATCCCGAGCTACGAATCGATCGGCATCCTGGCACCGATCCTTCTCGTACTCTTTCGCCTCGTACAGGGATTTTCGACCGGCGGCGAATATGGTGGCGCCAGTACGTTCGTCGCCGAGTACGCGCCAGACAAGCGTCGCGGCTTCTTCGCGAGTTTCCTCGAATTCGGCACTTTGGCCGGGTATGTCGCGGCGGCGGGGCTCGTCACCGTCATCAGCAGCGCTGTCAGTGCCGACGCTCTGGTCGACTGGGCATGGCGAATCCCGTTCCTGCTCGCCGGTCCCCTGGGACTCATCGGCCTCTACCTGCGCCTGCGGCTGGAAGAGACACCGGCCTTCCAGCAGCAACAGCAGGCTGAGGAACGTTCTCTCGCAGAAGAATCCACCGGCCGAAAGCTGCGCGAGACACTGGTCGACAATTGGCGGCCCCTCGTACTGTGTGTCATCCTCGTCGCCGCCTACAACATCGCGCACTACGGCCTGCTCAGTTACATGCCGACGTACCTGTCGAACACTCTCGGCTACGACGAGTCGCACGGCCTCGTGCTCATGATCATCGTGATGCTCATCATGATGGTGTGCATCAGCTTCGTCGGAAAGCTGTCCGACCGGGTGGGTCGTAAACCGTTGCTGCTGACCGGTTTCGTCGGATTTTTCGCGCTGTCGCTGCCCGCGTACCTGCTGATCGGTGTCGGGCACTACTTCACCGTCTTCGTCGGCCTCGCGATGCTGGGCGGACTGCTACTGCTATTCGTCGGCGTCTTCCCTTCGGTCCTTCCTGCGCTCTTCCCGACGGGAATCCGCTACGGCGGCCTCGCGATCGGATACAACCTCGCCGTCTCGATCTTCGGTGGTACCACGCCTCTGGTGCTGACCGCCCTGCAGGACGCGACCGGCAGCGATCTCGTTGCTCCGATGTACATGATGGTGGCCGCAGTGATCGGGGCCATCGCGGTCCTCCTCATCGCCGAGACCGCCCGCAAGCCGCTCGAGGGATCGCCGCCTGCCGTCGCCACGGAGGCGGAAGCTCGTCGTGTCCTGGGCCGGTTGCGGCGGACGAAGGCCGGCGAGTCACCGAGGTCCGAGCACGAGGCGGACGCCGTCGACGCGGGATAGTCTTTCCATCATGTCCGCTCCCAGGATCGCCGTGGTCGGCAGCGTCAATATGGATCTGCTGACGGCGACCGAACGATTACCCGCCCCCGGCGAGACCATCCTGGGTCGCGCCTTCGCCGCTACCCCTGGTGGCAAAGGCGCGAACCAGGCCATCGCCGCGGCGCGGGCAGGGGGACGGGTCACGTTCATCGGCGCCGTCGGATCCGATACGTTCGCCCTCGAATTGCGCCAAACCCTCGTGGAGGCCGAAGTTGACACCACCCACCTGCGCGAGGTCGACGGGCCGAGTGGAATCGCGACCATCACCGTCGACGCCGCCGGACAGAACAGCATCGTGGTGGTCCCGGGCGCCAACAGCACGCTGACCGCACTCGAACCGGCAGATCTCGAGGCCATCGCTGCCGCCGACGTGCTCCTCTGCCAACTCGAGATACCGGTCGCGACCGTGCTCGTCGCAGCCACGCACGCGGCCGAACACGACACGGTGGTGATGCTCAATCCCTCACCTGCTCAGCCGCTTCCGCGAGAACTCGTAACACTCGTCGATGTGCTGGTGGTCAACGAGACAGAAGCCGCGCAACTCGGGCCCGACGTGATTTCCGCCGTCCCCCATCTGGTGACCACGCTCGGCGGATCCGGCGCCGAGTACACGAACCCGGGTGGCGCCGCCGTACATGCCGACGCCCCCTCGGTCGAGGTAGTCGACACGACGGGTGCCGGTGACGCGTTCGCAGGCGCCCTGGCGGTGTCGTGGATGCGCGGCCCCGAGGCCGCACTGCCGTTCGCCACCGCAGCGGGCGCACTCGCGACCACCCGGCGAGGAGCCTCGACATCCTCCCCCACCCGTACCGCCATCGAGACCGCTCTGCACCGCTGAGCAGGCCGTTCCCCTCTCCGCAGGTGGAGTGTCACAGCAGTCGTGCACCATGGGGTCATGACCACCGCCACCACGCCCGCACTCCGCGACGAGGCCGAACGCCTGCTCCGAGAGCTGGCAGGACCCGAAGCGCGGCTGCGGGACGACCAGTGGACTGCCATCGAGGCGCTCGTCGTGGGCCGACGACGCGCGCTCGTCGTCCAGCGGACCGGGTGGGGTAAATCAGCTGTCTACTTCATCGCGGCCAAGCTGTTGAGGGCCGACGGGCACGGGCCGACCGTCATCGTGTCGCCGCTGCTCGCCCTCATGCGGAATCAGGTGGCGTCGGCAGAACGGGCGGGAGTCCGGGCCGCCACGATCAACTCGGGCAACGTCACGGAGTGGGACGAAATTCACGCCCGTGTCGCGGCACACGAGCTGGATGTCGTGTTGGTCAGCCCGGAACGCCTGAACAACCCCGACTTCCGCGACCAGGTTCTTCCTTCTCTCGCCGCCGACGCCGGCCTGGTCGTCGTCGACGAAGCCCATTGCGTCTCGGACTGGGGCCACGACTTCCGCCCGGACTATCGGCGCATCCGCACGCTGATCGGCGAGCTCGGGCAGGGTATTCCCGTGCTCGCGACCACGGCCACCGCAAACGACCGCGTGGTCACCGATGTCTCGACCCAGCTCGGGGTCGGCGGCGGCGAAACGCTGGTGTTGCGCGGCGGGCTCGAACGCGAATCGCTACATCTGTCGGTGGTGCAGATTCCTGAGGCCACGGCCCGCGCCGCGTGGCTCGCCCAGAAGCTCGACAGCCTGCCCGGGTCGGGGATCATCTATGCGTTGACGGTGTCGGCGGCGCGAGATCTGGCGAGCTTGCTCACCGAGCAGGGGCACACCGTCGCCGCCTATACGGGACAAACCGATGCCGGCGAACGGGAAGGCCTCGAGCAGGATCTACTCGGCAACCGCGTGAAAGCCCTGGTGGCTACGTCGGCGCTCGGCATGGGCTTCGACAAGCCCGACCTCGGGTTCGTGGTGCACCTCGGTGCGCCGTCGTCACCGATCTCGTACTACCAGCAGGTGGGCCGTGCGGGGCGTTCCACGGATCGCGCCGAAGTAATCTTGCTCCCCGGCTCGGAAGACCGGCAGATCTGGAGCTATTTCGCATCGGTGGCGTTTCCCCGTGAGCACATGGTGCGGCGGGTGATCGAGGTTCTCGACCCCGACCGGCCGCAGTCCACGCAGGCCCTGGAGCCGCTGGTGGAACTGGGGCGAACGCGGCTCGAGATGGTGTTGAAGGTTCTCGATGTGGACGGTGCGGTTCGCCGTGTCCGTGGGGGCTGGGTGGGAACCGGGCAGCCATGGACCTACGACGCCGAACGCTACGAACGTCTCGAACGGGCCCGCGAGTCCGAGCAGCAGGCCATGCTCGACTATCAACGCATCACCACGTGCCGGATGGCGTTCCTGAGGGAGCAGCTCGACGACCCAGGACTGGTGGCGGGGGCGTCCGACTGCGGCCGGTGCGACAACTGCACCGGCGAGAACTACGACACCGCTGTGGATGCAGACGCCGTGGCTCAGACCCGATCGCGGCTGGAGAGGCCGGGCATCGACCTCGCGCCTCGAAAGCAGTGGCCTTCGGGGCTCAACAAGCTCGGTGTCGCGCTGTCGGGGAAAATTACGGACGGTCCGGAACCGGGTCGTGTCCTCGGCCGATTGTCCGACCTCGGCTGGGGACAACGACTGCGCACTCTGATGGACGGACCGGACGGTCCGGCACCGGAGAACGTCCTGCAGGCCTGCATCGCCGTGCTGGCATCGTGGGACTGGACGCAGCGGCCCACCGCCGTCATGGCCGTCGAATCGACCACCTATCCCCTTCTCGCTGCCTCCTTGGCGGAGCGGCTCGCCCAGATCGGCCGGCTCGAGCATCTGGGAGTCCTGAGGCAACGACCCGGCCATCCGCCGGTCTCTGCCGCCAACTCCGCCTACCGGGTGGCCGGTCTGGCAGACGCGTGGGAAACCCCTCAACTTTCGGGTTCCACGGGGCCTGTTCTCCTCGTCGACACCCTCACCGACACCGGCTGGACCCTGACGATGGCTGCCCGCACGCTGCGGGCGGCGGGCGCCACCTCGGTGCTGCCTTTCGCCCTGGCAGCCGTGAAGTGACTCCACAGGGGCCGTCGGGTGCCCTCAGATCTCGAAATGGACAAGTGTGTCGCTTGCGGATCGTCGAAAAGTTACATAACGTGATCAGCGTCACATTGCCCGTCTCACCTGCGAAGGCTCCGTGCCCGGACGGGCCAATTTCGCGACGCACGTGAAATCGGCATAGATGGTTGTTAGGTTGGTTTTTCCAATGACGCCTGTTCAGAAGAGTGCCATCCCGACCACCGCGCCGGACGCGGTGTTGTTTCGAAGTCCACAGATCTCTGATGGAGTCCGGCTCTGGGAGATCGCCAGGAACACGGAAGTGCTCGACCTCAACTCGAGTTATGCCTACCTGTTGTGGTGCAGAGATTTCAGCCGCACGTCGGTCGTCGCAGTGGTCGACGAACGAGTAGTGGGATTCGTTTCGGGCTACATCCGCCCCGAATCCCCGGCGACACTGTTTGTCTGGCAGGTCGCCGTAGACGCAGACCAGCGTGGCAAGGGAATTGCCGGACGCATGCTGGGCGCCTTGCTCGATCGTCTTGCGCCTGAAGGGATCACCCATCTCGAGACGACGATCAGCCCCGACAACGAGGCATCGATCGCGCTGTTCACCGCATTGGCGCGTCGCCGAGATACGGCGATCACCAAGCAGACGTTATTCTCGCCCAACGATTTTCCCGATGGACACGAAGCCGAAGATCTGTACACGATCGGCTAAGAGCATGCCCCGGAGGAATGCAGCAACATGACTGACAGCAGTACGACTAACGCTCATACCGATATCTTCGAGAGCCTCGAATCCGAGGTTCGCAGTTACAGCCGCGGGTGGCCCACCGTTTTCGAAACGGCGTCCGGATCGTGGATTCGCGACGAGAACGGCAAGGACTACCTCGACTTCTTCGCCGGAGCCGGCTCGCTCAACTACGGGCACAACAACCCGGTGCTCAAATCGGCACTCGTCGACTACATCGTCGGTGACGGAATCACTCACGGTCTCGACATGTCGACCGTCGCGAAACGCGAACTGCTCGAGACCTTCGAGGACAAGATCCTGAAACCGCGGGGCCTCGACTACAAAGTCCAGTTCCCCGGCCCCACCGGCACCAACACCGTCGAGGCCGCGCTGAAGCTTGCCCGTAAGGTCACGGGCCGTTCGTCGATCATCAACTTCACCAACGCGTTCCACGGCATGACGCTCGGCGCGCTCTCGGTCACCGGTAACTCGATGAAACGTGCCGGGGCCGGTATCCCACTGGTGCACGCCACTCCGATGCCGTTCGACAACTACTTCGACGGGGTCACCGAGGACTTCCACTGGTTCTCCCGGGTCCTCGACGACTCGGGCAGTGGTCTGAACCGTCCGGCCGCCGTGATCGTCGAAACCGTTCAGGGCGAAGGTGGCGTCAACGTCGCTCGGGCCGAGTGGCTGCGCGCCTTGGCGGAGCTGTGCGCGGAGCGCGACATCCTGCTGATCGTCGACGATGTTCAGATGGGTTGCGGACGCACCGGCCCGTTCTTCTCCTTCGAGATCGCCGGGATCACCCCCGACATCGTCTGCCTCTCGAAGTCGATCAGCGGTTACGGGCTCCCCATGGCGCTCACGCTGTTCAAACGCGAACTCGACGTATGGGGTCCGGGCGAGCACAACGGCACGTTCCGCGGCAACAATCCCGCTTTCGTCACCTCCAAAGTGGCCTTGGACCACTACTGGTCCGACGACGCCCTGCATCAGTCGACGCTGGCCAAGGGCGAGAAGATTCATCAGGCGTTCACCGCACTGTCCAACCAGTTCGAGGGCAAAGTGTTCACCCGCGGTCGAGGCCTCGTTCAGGGACTCGTCTTCGACGAGCCCGAGAATGCGGGCAAGGTCTGCAAACTCGCCTTCGACGAGGGACTGCTCGCCGAAACCTCCGGACCTTCCGACGAGGTGGTCAAGCTGCTACCGGCGCTCACCATCACCGACGAGGAACTCGACCACGGACTCGGCATTCTCGCCGAGGCCACCGGCAAGGTTTGCAGCTAGAGAGAGGATGGGAGTACCCATGATCGTTCGCACCACCGCAGAAATCACCGACACCGAGCGCGACATCACCAGCGAGGACGGCAATTGGCGCAGCAAGCGCATCGTCCTCGGCGGTGACAAGGTGGGCTTCTCCTTCCACGAAACGACGATCAAGGCGGGAACTGTCAACGAGTTCCACTACGCCAACCATGTCGAGGCCGTGTGGCTGGTCGAGGGCACGGGCAAATTGGTCGATCTCGACAACGACAAGGTTTACGACCTCGGACCCGGATCGATGTACCTGCTGAACGGACACGAACGGCACCGCGTCGAGCCGGAGACCGAAATGCGCATGCTCTGCGTGTTCAACCCGCCCGTGACGGGACGTGAGGTACACGACGAAAATGGTGTCTACCCGTTGATCGAGGTTCCCGCGTAGCGTCGAACCATGGCCGACGACGTTGCTGTTCCAGCTGTTGCCATCGGACCCGCCCCGGACCCGCTCCTCGAGGACGCGGTGCGCCGGGGCGGCGCCCGTCTATCGCCCTTCGAGTCCGCCGATGCGTTGGTGTGGACCGCGGGCACGATCGGGTTTCCCGACCCGCTCCCGGACAATATTCGGTGGGTGCAGCTCGATTCCGCCGGAGTCGAGCAGTGGTTCGATGCGAAACTCATCACACCCGATACCCAGATCATGTGGACGTCGGCTGCAGGTGCGTTCGCGGCCACAGTCGCCGAACATGCCCTGACGCTCCTCCTGGCCGGAGTGAGGGCGCTGCCGGAACACATGGCGGCCCGAACGTGGCGTCAGCACGATTTCTACTCCAAGGTCGGCACCCTCCGCGGTGCGACGGTCGCCATGGTGGGTGCAGGCGGCATCGGCCGGGCACTCATTCCCATGCTGTCCGCGCTCGGAGCCGACGTGATCGCCGTGAATCGCTCGGGCAGCCCCGTTCCGGGTGCCATCGAAACGCTTCCGACCACCAGGTTGAACGAGGTGTGGCCGCGGGCCGACCATTTCGTCATCGGGGCGCCCGCCACGTCCGCGACACATCACCTGGTGAGCGGTGCCGAACTGGCTCAGATGAAGTCGACGTCGTGGGTGATCAACGTGGCCCGCGGGTCGCTCATCGACACCGATGCCCTCGTGCACGCATTGCGGCACGGCAGCATCGGCGGCGCCGGACTCGATGTCACGGATCCGGAGCCGCTTCCCGACGGTCACCCGCTCTGGGAACTGCCCAATGTGATCATCACCCCCCACGATTCCAACCCGCCGTCCGTGCGTCCGCCCGCTTTCGCCGATCATGTGGCGTTGAACGTGACCCGTTTCGTTGCCGGTGAGCGGCTCACCGCCCTGATCGATCCGGTCGTCGGTTACTGACCCGGCGCTACCCTGGAGTGCGTGTTCGACCGACTGCTCGACGTACTCAGCGGCCGGCGTCTGTGTGTGGTCACCGGCGCCGGCATTTCCACGGATTCCGGAATCCCCGACTACCGGGGTCCCGACTCTCCCCCGCGCAACCCGATGACCTTCCAGCAATTCATCGGCGACCCCGACTTCCGTCGTCACTACTGGGCCCGGAATCATCTCGGCTGGCGGCACATGGACGCCGCCCGGCCCAACGCCGGTCATCGGGCCCTGGCCGGTCTCGAACACGCCGGCACCGTGCACGCGGTGATCACGCAGAACGTGGATCTGCTCCACACCAAGGCGGGCAGTCGCCGGGTCATCGATCTACATGGCACGTACGCACAGGTGCGTTGTCTCTCGTGCGGTGCACTGATCTCGCGGGCAACACTGGCCGAGCGTCTCGAGCGAGCCAACCCCGGGTTCGCCGAGACCGTGGCCGCCGCGGAGGGAGTCGAGATCGCACCGGACGCGGACGCCGTCGTCACCAGCACGGAGCACTTCCGGATGGTCGACTGTGAGGCCTGCGGCGGGCTCCTGAAACCGGACATCGTGTACTTCGGCGAGTCGGTCCCCAAGCCGAGGGTCGCGGCTGCCTACGCCGTCGTCGACGAAGCGGAAGCACTGCTGGTGGCCGGTTCGTCGCTCACCGTCATGTCAGGACTACGGTTCGTCCGGCACGCCGCCAAGCGCGCAATACCGATCGTGATCGTCAACCGTGGGTCGACGAGAGGTGACGAGTTCGCCACCCTCACACTCGATGCGGGTTGCTCGGACGCGCTGCGGGCGCTGCTCGACGCGTCCACCGCGATGTCAGCGTGACAGGCACCCCCGTCAGAGCGGTACGAGGTCGTCGGCGTGCACCACGGGTCGCTGCATCTCCGGCGGTAACTCGGTTGTCGACTTCCCCAGGATGTCGTTGATCTCGGTGGAGTCGTAAGCCACCACGCCCCGCGCTACGGGACGCTCCTCGGGGCCGAGCAGGGAAACCACGTCGCCGCCGTAGAACCGGCCCGAAACGGCAGTAATTCCCGCGGGCAGCAGCGACCGCCGCTTGGTGACGACGGCACGAACCGCGCCCTCGTCGATGTGGAGGGTTCCCTGTTCGTCCGCGGCATGCCGCACCCAGAACTTGCGTGCGGACAGCCGGGTGGGCCGGGCCGCGAAAGCTGTTCCCACGCCGGCGTCCTGCAGCGCCGCATCCGCCTCCGACGCTGCCGCGAGCAACACCGGCACACCGGCATCCGAGGCGAGACGGGCCGCGGACAGTTTGGACGCCATACCGCCCGTCCCGAGGGCACCACCCGAACCTGCGACCACTCCGTCGAGGTCCTCGGGGCTGTTCACTTCCGGGATCAGGGTGGCGTTCCCCTTGCGTGGATCGCCGTCGTAGAGGCCGTCGACGTCCGACAACAGGATGAGTGCGTCGGCACCGACCAGGTGCGCCACGAGCGCAGCGAGGCGGTCGTTGTCACCGAACCGGAGTTCGGCGGTGGCGACGGTGTCGTTCTCATTGACGATCGCGACGGCATGCAGAGCCCGCAGACGGTCCAGGGTCCGCTGGGCATTGCGATGCTGCGCACGGCGCGCGATGTCGTCGGCGGTGAGCAGCACCTGTCCCACGGTCCGGCCGTACCGGGAGAAGGACGTTCCCCAGGCGTGGGCCAGGGCCAGCTGCCCGACACTTGCGGCGGCCTGCTTGGTGGCCAGGTCGCGGGGTCGCCGCGTGAGGCCCAGCGGCGCCAGACCGGCGCCGACGGCACCGGACGACACCACGATCACGTCGGAGCCGGCACGCATCCGTGCCTCGATTGCGTCGGCCAGCGCATCGAGGCGACCCACGTCGAGGCCGCCGACCAGGCTGGTCAGCGCCGACGATCCGATCTTCACGACAATGCTGTCGGCCGACGCAATCGTGCGCCGGGTGGCGCTCACTGCTCTTCGGGGTCGAGGCCTTCGAGACCGCGACGGATCCTGTGTGCGTGCTTGCGCTCCGACGCGCCGATACGTTCCACCTGATCGAGGCGTGGGTCGGTACCGCGGCCGGTGCGAGTGAGATCGATACCTGCGGGCGTCTGAGGTTCCCAGTCGAAACTCACGTCACCGATCGTGACGGACGCGCCGGGTTCGGCTCCCTGCTTGACGAGGGCGTCCTCCACTCCGAGTCGAGCGAGACGGTCGGCCAGGTAACCCACAGCCTCGTCGTTGTCGAACTGGGTCTGCCGCACCCAGCGCTCGGGACGTGTTCCCCGCACGATGAAGCCGCCGGGCACCTCCGGGTCGGCTATAACGCTGAAGCTGTTGTCCTTGTTGGCAATCGGGCGAATTACGGGCCGCTTGGGGACTTCCGGCGGATGCGCCGTGCGGTACTCCTCGACGAGTTTCGCCAGCGCGAAGATCAGCGGACGCAATCCTTCGCGGCTCACCGCGGAGATCGTGAACACCGGCCAGCCGCGAGCCTCGAGGTCGGGGGTGACCATCTCGGCCAGCTCCGCAGCTTCCGGAATGTCCGCCTTGTTGAGGACCACGATGCGAGGACGATCGGCGAGGTCACCGAGGCTGGCGTCACTGGACAGCGCGGGTTTGTAGGCCGCGAGCTCAGCTTCGAGGGCGTCGATGTCGGAAATCGGGTCACGACCGGGGTCGAGGGTCGCACAGTCGACGACATGCGCCAGCACAGCACAGCGCTCGAGGTGGCGCAGAAAGTCCAGCCCCAGGCCACGGCCCTCGCTCGCCCCGGGGATCAACCCGGGCACGTCGGCGACGGTGAAGGTGGTGTCACCGCTGGACACGACACCGAGGTTGGGGACGAGAGTGGTGAACGGGTAGTCGGCGATCTTCGGCTTTGCCGCCGAGAGCACGGACACGAGGGAGGACTTGCCGGCCGAGGGAAAGCCTACGAGCCCGACGTCGGCGACAGACTTGAGTTCGAGGACGAGCTCGCGTTCGACGCCGTCCTCACCGAGTAGGGCAAAGCCGGGCGCCTTGCGTGCCTTGGAAGACAGCGCGGCGTTTCCGAGCCCACCACGCCCACCCTGGGCGGCCTCGAACCGGGTGCCGATACCGATGAGGTCGGCGAGAACCTTGCCGTTCTCGTCGAGGACGACGGTGCCGTCGGGGACCTTCAGAACGAGGTCTTCACCTTGGGCGCCGTCCCGGTTACTTCCCATCCCCTGCTTGCCGTTGGTGGCCTTCGCATGGGGATGGAAGTGGAAGTCGAGGAGGGTGTGGACATTGCCGTCCACCTCGAGCACCACGTCACCGCCACGCCCGCCGTTACCGCCGTCCGGGCCGCCGAGCGGCTTGAACTTCTCCCGGTGTACGGATGCGCAGCCGTTGCCGCCTTTGCCGGCGCTGACGTGCAGCACGACGCGGTCGATGAATCGGGACATGACTGCCGGATCCTTCCTCAGTCAATAAATGAACTCTGAAAAAACAATAGGGGCGGACCGGGTATCTCGACCCTGGTCCGCCCCTATTCGGGAGCTTGGTACGTCCTATGTCAGGACGGTACATACTCGCGGCAGGACTAGGCCTCTGCCGCCGCCGGAACGATGTTCACGGTCTTGCGTCCACGCTTGGTGCCGAACTCGACGGCACCGGCGGAGAGAGCGAAGAGCGTGTCGTCGCCGCCACGTCCGACGTTGACGCCGGGGTGGAAGTGGGTTCCGCGCTGACGCACCAGGATCTCGCCGGCGCTGACGGACTGACCGCCGAAGCGCTTCACGCCGAGTCGCTGTGCATTTGAATCGCGCCCGTTACGGGAGCTGGATGCACCCTTCTTATGTGCCATGTTTCTTGACCCTCCTCGGGTGAAATCAGCTCTGAAGCTCTAGTTACTTGATACCGGTGACCTTGAGGACCGTCAGCTTCTGCCTGTGGCCCTGACGCTTGTGGTAGCCGGTCTTGTTCTTGAACTTGTGAATGCGGATCTTCGGGCCCTTGGTGTGCTCGACGACCTCGCCGGTGACCGAGATGTTGGCCAGCTTGTCGGCGTCGGTGGTCAGATCGGATCCGTCGACGACGAGAACGGGAGCAAGCGAGACAGCAGTGCCGGGCTCACCCTCGATCTTCTCGACCTTGACGAGGTCACCAACAGCGACCTTGTACTGCTTTCCGCCGGTCTTGACGATCGCGTACGTTGCCATCGGAGGGCTACCCCTTGCTTCTTCGAACTTGCTCGCGCCACGAAGTGCGCGACTGGTCTGTTGGTACGGCTAGCTCGGTCGAGATCGCGCAGCCTTCACAAGTGAAGGCACAGCTGACCCTTATCGCCGAGTAGCGACTGGTCAAGGTTACAGGAAGGCAACCGTTCCATACAAACTGGGCGGATTGCCTTCCCGCAGCCTCTGATCAGTTGTCGGCGTCGACCGGCGGACCGGCGGGACGCGCCGCTGCGCGACGACGCTGCCTTCGAGGCGCGGGCTGCACACCCGTGCCGGTGGGCGAGGAACCGGCGGACCCGCTCGGTGCCAATGAGGACATCGCCGGTTCCGGAGTTGATTCCGGAGCCCTCTCCGACTCCGACTCCGACTCCGACTCCGACGAGGCAGGAATCACGAAGACGGTGCCCGCTGCCGGGGTTTCGGACACCGGTGCCGCCGCTGCCCTCGACACTCGGCGACTACGACGCCGCTGCGGAGTCACAGGTCCGGATGTCACAGCAGGTTCCGGCGCGACAGCAGGTTCCGGCGTCACAGGCTCGACCACGGGTTCCGGTGCCGTCACCGCTTCGCCGGCGGCGGCCGCCGGTGCCTCGGCAACGGCTTCTCCGATTCCGGCCAGGTCCGCCGTGGGCGCCCCTTCCGTCGTGTGCTCCGCCGCGGTGGAACCGACGAACGGTTGCTCCGTAGCTTCGGCGGCCTCCGCGGCCGGAGCATCCATCTGCGCCGCCTCGACAGCACGCGCGTCGTGCACAGCCTCGTCACGCGCGTGGTGCGCTGCCGTTTCGCGCGGCCCCTCGGGCGCTGCCGCGTCCTCGTGATGGTGGTGCGCCATCGCCAGAGCCACCGGATGCGCCCGCTTCACGGTGGCATCCACGGCCGGGACGACAGCCTCCTGCGGGGGCGTCGGCGACACATCGGCACCGGAGGACTTGTCGCGACCGCGCTTCTTGCGGGAGCCGCCGGCGTCGCCGCGGGAGGACCCGCGTGCCCCGTTGTCCTCGGAGACCTTCGCGTCGATCGGCTCGGCGTGGACGATGATTCCTCGTCCGTGGCAGTGCTCACAGGTGGTGGAGAACGCCTCGACGAGGCCGGTACCCAACTTCTTGCGGGTCATCTGCACCAGGCCGAGGGACGTGACCTCCGACACCTGGTGGCGGGTGCGGTCGCGGCCCAGGGCCTCGGTGAGACGCCGCAGCACCAGGTCCCGGTTCGATTCGAGCACCATATCGATGAAGTCGACGACGATCATGCCGCCGATGTCGCGCAGGCGCATCTGCCGCACGATCTCCTCGGCGGCTTCGAGGTTGTTACGAGTGACGGTCTCCTCGAGGTTGCCGCCGGCACCCGTGAACTTGCCGGTGTTGACGTCGACCACGGTCATGGCCTCGGTGCGATCGATCACGAGCGTGCCACCCGACGGCAACCACACCTTGCGGTCCAGCGCCTTGGCCAGTTGCTCATCGATGCGGTGCGCTTCGAAGACGTCGACACCGTTGTGCCCGGTGTGCTGCTCGAGCCGCGGCAAGAGGTCGGGAGCCACGGACTTGATGTAGGACTCGACCGTCGACCACGCCTTCTCACCCTCGATGACGAGTTTGGAGAAGTCCTCGTTGAACAGGTCGCGAATCACCTTGACCAGCAGGTCCGGCTCCTCGTAGAGGGCCTGCGGGTTCCCGGACTTGCCGGCGTCCGCCTTGGCGGCCTGCTCTTCGATTCCCGCCCACTGCTCCTGCAGACGGGTGACGTCACGCGCCAGCTCTTCCTCGCTCACACCTTCGGAGGCGGTGCGGATGATCACACCGGCGTCCGCCGGAACGATGTCGCGGAGGATGTCCTTGAGTCGCTTGCGTTCCGTGTCGGGCAGCTTGCGGCTGATTCCTGTGGAGGTGCCGCCCGGCACATACACGAGGAATCGGCCGGCAAGGCTGATCTGCGTGGTCAGCCGCGCACCCTTGTGCCCGACCGGATCCTTGCTCACCTGCACAAGGACCTGGTCGCCCGGCTTGAGCGCCTGCTCGATCTTGCGGGAGTTCCCGCCGAGCCCGGCGGCCTCCCAGTTGACCTCACCCGCATACAAGACGCCGTTACGGCCGCGGCCGATGTCGATGAACGCCGCCTCCATGCTGGGCAGAACGTTCTGGACGCGTCCGAGGTACACGTTCCCGACCATGGAGGCCGATGCGGACGTGGTCACGAAGTGCTCGACGAGAACCCCGTCCTCGAGAACCGCGACCTGCGTGGTGGCGTGGGGTTGCCCGGTAGCGATCCGGTCACGGACCACCATGACGCGGTCCACCGCCTCGCGGCGAGCCAGGAATTCGGATTCGGTGAGGATCGGCGGGCGACGGCGGCCGGCATCGCGACCGTCGCGGCGACGCTGACGCTTCGCCTCGAGTCGTGTCGACCCGGTGATGCCTTGGACTTCGTCCTTCGCCCGGCTCTTGTTGCGGGGTTCACGCTCGTGGACGACGGTGTTGGGCGGATCGTCCTCGGAAACGCTCTCGCCGGAAGCATCGGTACCCGACTTGCGCCGACGACGGCGGCGACGGCGACGGCTCGAACCGTCCGAGTCGGCGTCGCCGGACTCTTCGTCACCGGTCTGATCCACGTCCGTCTCGTCCGACTCCGCGGCCTCGGCCGGCTCCTTCTCGGCTGCGTCGGCGGATTCGCGGGCAGGCTTGTCGGCGGTCGTCTCGTCCCCCGCCGTCTCTTCCCCTGTCTGCTCGACCGTGTCGACAGAGTCCGAGGACTCGGTGTCGGAGTCGGTCTCGGTGCCCTGCTCGTTCTGCTGCTCGCCGCGGCCACGGCCACGGCCGCGACGTCCCCGGCGGCGCCGCCGCGGCTGGTCGCCATCGGCATCGGCATCGTCGGATTCGGCTTCTGTGGTTCCGGTGTCGGCGGACCGTGCGGGCTCAGCGGGGACGTCCCGCTTCTCGGGGGCGGGTTGCGCCTGTTCGGAAGCGGCGTCCGGCGTTCCGGCGTCCCGGCGGCTGCGACGACGACGCGGCGTCTCGACCGCAGCGGGGTCGGGCTGCAGGAACAACGGAACCTGCGCGACGGCGGGAGTGGTCTCGGGGGCGGGCTCCGCGGCGGGGGCTTCGACCTCGTACGCCGAGGTCGTGAACAGGTCGCGGCCGAGTTCCTTCTCAGCCCGTACCTGGTCGGGCGCGCTCGCCTCGGGTGCGGCGTCCTCGACTGCCGCCGCCGGCTCGGCTGCAGCTACCGGCTCGGCCTCGACGACCTGATCGGCTTCAGCTGTCGGCTCGGCTGCAGCTACCGGCTCGGCTTCGACGGCCTGCTCCGGTTCGGAAACGGCCTGCTCAGCGGCGACTGCCGGTTCTGGTTCAGCCGCCTGCTCGGGCTCAGGAACGGCCGGTTCTGCCTCGACCACCGGCTCAGGGACGTCGGTGGGCGCGAACGCTGCGTACACGCGCTCGGCTACCTCACGTTGAAGACTGGACTGCGCGCTGCGCAGTTCGGTTCCGAGGGCCGCAGCCTCGGCGAGAACCTGCTTGCTGGTGACGCCCAGGATCTTGGCCAGAGCGTGGACGCGCATCTTTTCCGGAAGAACAGGAACCGTACGTCCTGCGCTGTCGGCGTTCGGTTCTGAATTTGTGGGCGGCGCTTGATCGGCCACGTAGTCTCCTCAGCCCCCGGGCGCGTCCACTCCCCTGTCTGGGAATGTCACGCGGCCACGCGAGGGCGCAGTGTGTGTACTCGCGCCACTGCTGTGAGCGCGAGATTGTCTGGTCTCGCTCCACACGGCGCATGCAGTGTCCGTTTTCACTGCACATCCATGTAGTGCCTTGCGGATGGCGGGAGTCCGCGACGCGAGCGCCTGATCATCCAGCTTGCCGATACGCCCAGGTACTTCCTGTTGACGCAGGGGCAGCGATGAAGGGCATCGAGCCGAGGTGTCATCCGGTCGAAGCCGCGTGAAGCACAATTTGCGGTTCAACCGCCCTCAGTATCCCACACGTGTGCCGCACTCCGTGCCAGCGGCGCACCGATCCGTCTGCAACACGTTCTGACGGACGCCACGCCGCGGCGCGGGAAGCATTGGTCAGCGTGAGGCGAGGTGCGGGAACCAGAGGGCGATCTCCCGCTCGGCCGACTCGACCGAGTCGGAACCGTGAACCAGATTGTGCTGGGCTTCCAGCCCGAAGTCGCCGCGGATCGTTCCCGGCAACGCCTTCTCCACGGGGTCGGTGCCGCCGGCCAGCTGACGGAACGCTGCGATTGCCCGCGGACCCTCGAGTACCGCCGCGACGAGCGGTCCCGAGGTGATGAACTCGAGCAGGCTCGGGTAGAACGGACGTCC
Organism: Rhodococcus sp. USK13; assembly: GCF_018343855.1. Classification (NCBI taxonomy): domain Bacteria; kingdom Bacillati; phylum Actinomycetota; class Actinomycetes; order Mycobacteriales; family Nocardiaceae; genus Rhodococcus; species Rhodococcus sp. USK13. The sequence continues at coordinate 5,163,442 of NZ_CP069242.1, forward strand.
TTCGTGTTCGGCGTAGTGGGTTGCCGCGACGTCGGTGGGTGCGGTGCGCATGTCGAGCGCAGAGATCGTCAAACCCTTCCGCTCGATCCGACCGAGGATTTCTCCTACATATCCGCGGGCAACAGCATCGGGCTTGATCAGTACAAGGGTGCGCTCAGTCACGGCGGACAGCCTAAATGGTCAGTCCCGTTGCCCAGGAAGCAGGCCCCGCTCCATTCTTTCTCGGACATTCTTCCGAAAGTAGAGAAGGTATCCCCACAGGATGGCGAAGACCACGCCGACCGCGCCGATCGACACGTGCACGAAGAAGCCGAAAAGGAGCGCGACCTGCAGCAAGAGGTTGTAGGTCATCGCCCAGGACCGGCCTTGCAGGCCGGCTCCGAGGATCATCAGCACGGCGAGGCCCACCAAGTAGGAACCCGACACCCAGGTGATTCCACCACCCACGGTGGCGACGACGGGCAGGGCGAGCAGCACGACGATCGCTTCGAGAACCAGCGATCCGGCGACCACACCGCGGAAACCTTTCCAGGGATCCTTGGCCGGCGGGCCGAAGTCCGGGGCACTCGAATCTGGCTCGCTCACGCTGGGTCCTTTCCGAAGAGGGTGCGGGCCGAACCGGCGGTCACCACGGATCCGGTGACCACCACGCCCGCACCCGATACTGCCTCACCCGGTTCCGCAACTTCCTCGGCCAGACCGATGGCTGTCTCCAGCGCATCCGCAAGAGTGGGAGACACGACGACGCGCTCGTCACCGAATTTCGCGACCGCCCGATTAGCGAGGTCCTCGACGTCCATGGCTCGAGGCGAGCCGTTGTGGGTCACCACAAGTTCGTCGAAAACGGGCTCCAGCGCGGCGAGGATGCCCTCGACGTCCTTGTCCCCCATGACGCTGACGACCCCGACGAGCTTGCGGAAGTCGAACTCGGCGGTGAGCGCCGCGGCGAGCGCCCGTGCGCCGTCGGGGTTGTGGGCGGCGTCGAGGAAGACGGTGGGGGCGCTACGCACACGCTCGAGGCGACCGGGGTTGACCACCGAGGCGAAGGCCGCCCGAATCGCCTCCTGATCGAGTTGGCGGTCGGGGCCGGCACCGAAGAACGCCTCGACGGCAGCCAGTGCGAGAGAGGCGTTGCGCGCCTGATGTTCTCCGTGTAGTGGCAGGAAGATGTCCGTGTACACGCCGCCGAGGCCCTGCAGTTCCAACTGCTGACCCCCGACGGCGATCTGCCGCGCCAGGACAGTGAATTCGGCCCCTTCCCGAGCCACGGCAGCGTCGACCTCCACGGCTCGACGCAGGAGCACGTCCATGACCTCGGGCGTCTGCTCGGCGATGATGGCGACCACGTCGCGCGGCACGAGGGCATCCTCGCGACCCTTCTTGATGATCCCGGCCTTCTCCGCGGCAATTCCGGCGAGATCGTCACCGAGATACTCGGCATGGTCGAGGCTGACAGGTGTGATCACGGCGACCTCGCCGTCGATCACATTCGTCGCGTCCCAGCGTCCGCCGAGACCCACCTCCACCACGGCCACATCGACCGGCGCTTCGGCGAAGGCAGAGTAGGCCATCGCGGTGAGTACTTCGAACTTGCTCATCCGCGGCCCACCCGCAGCTTCCGACTGCTGGTCGATCATCTGGACGTAGGGTTCGATCTCGCGGTAGGTGTCGACGTACCGCCGGGGTGACACCGGACGCCCGTCGATACTGATCCGCTCCGTGGCGAGCTGCAGGTGGGGACTGGTGGTGCGTCCCGTCCGGCGGTGCAGTGCGGTCAGCAGGGCGTCGATCATCCGCGTCACCGACGTCTTGCCGTTGGTTCCGGTGACATGGATAGCGGGGTATCCCCTGTGTGGCGAACCGAGCACGTCCATCAACGCTGCGATGCGAGTGAGAGAGGGTTCGATCTTCGTCTCGGGCCAGCGTTTGTCGAGTTCCGCCTCGACCAATGCCAGTTCGGCGAGGTCGACCGGGCTGACTTTCTCCGGTGTGGAGTCGGGCGAGGTCACGCGCCTTCCAGCTCCTTCAGTCGCTTGGTGATGCGTTCGATCTCTTCGGTGGCGATTTGCCGACGGGTGCGGATCTTCTCCACGACAGCGTCGGGAGCCTTCGCCAGGAAGGCCTCGTTGGACAGCTTTGCGGCAGTGCCCGCGAGTTCCTTCTCTGCCGCAGCGAGGTCTTTCTCGAGCCGGGCCTTCTCCGCGCCGAGGTCGACGTTTCCGGAGGTGTCGAGGTCGACGGTGACGGTGCCCTTGCTGAGGCGCACCTCGACGGACGCCGATACCGCGAAACCCTCCTCCGGCGCCGTCAGCCGTGCCAGCGACGTGATGGCGGCGACCTGGGTGTTCAGGTCCGCCTCCACGATGCCGCTCACGCGGGCAGGCACGCGCTGCGAGGGCTTGAGCCCCTGATCACTGCGGAAACGGCGCACCTCGGTCACGAGGCGCTGCATGTCCTCGATGCGCTGGGCTGCAACCGGATCCGCCGCCGCGCCGGTGCTCTGCGGCCATTCTGCGACAACGACGGATTCACCGCCCGTCAGCGCCTTCCACAGCGTTTCGGTGACGAACGGGATCACCGGATGCAGCAGCCGGAGCACAGCGTCCAGCACGGTGCCCAGAACGCTTCGGGTGGTCGCGGCAACGGTGTCGTTGTCGGCGAACTGCACCTTGGCCAACTCGAGATACCAGTCGCAGACCTCATCCCACGCGAAGTGGAAAAGCGCCTCGCAGGCCTTGCTGAACTCGTAACGGTCGAAAGCTGCATCGACCTCGCCGCGCACCTGCTCGAGACGGTCGAGGATCCACCGGTCGGCGTCGGTCAGCTCCTCACGATCGGGAAGCGGAGCGGGCGCAGCGCCGTTCATCAACGCGAACTTGGTCGCGTTGAACAGTTTGGTGGCGAAGTTCCGCGACGATTGCGCGTGATCCTCGCCGACAGACAGGTCACTGCCGGGGTTGGCACCGCGGGCGAGAGTGAAGCGGAGCGCATCGGCGCCGAAGCGGTCGACCCAGTCGAGGGGATCGATACCATTGCCCCGCGACTTCGACATCTTCTTGCCGAACTGGTCTCGGACGAGGCCGTGCAGGAAAACGTCCTCGAACGGAACCTGCGGGCCGGACTTTCCGGCCGCAAGGGCTTCGTCCTCCGACACGTAGGTGCCGAACATCATCATCCGCGCCACCCAGAAGAACAGGATGTCGTACCCGGTGACGAGAACGCTGGTGGGATAGAACTTTTCGAGCTCGGGGGTCTTCTCCGGCCAGCCCATGGTCGAGAACGGCCACAGTCCGGAAGAGAACCAGGTGTCGAGAACATCGGGATCCTGCTCCCAGCCCTCGGGTGCGTTCTCGTCGGGCCCGAAGCATTCCACCTGACCGTCGGGTCCGTACCAGATGGGAATCCGGTGGCCCCACCACAGCTGGCGCGAAATGCACCAGTCGTGCATGTCGTCGACCCAGGCGAACCATCGCGGCTCCTGGCTCGTCGGGTGGATCACGGTGTCGCCGTTGCGCACCGCATCGCCGGCCGCCTTCGCGAGGGACTCGACCTTCACCCACCACTGCAGCGACAGGCGCGGCTCGATGGACTCACCGCTGCGCTCCGAATGGCCGACACTGTGAAGGTAGGGGCGCTTCTCGGCGACAACGCGGCCCTGCTCGGCCAGCGCCTCCCGCACCTTGACCCGCGCCTCGAAACGATCGAGTCCGTCGAATTGAGTTCCTGTGTCGGCAATTTTGCCGGTCTTGTCCATGATGGTCGGCATCGGCAGGTTGTGCCGAAGACCCATCTCGAAGTCGTTGGGGTCGTGCGCCGGGGTGATCTTCACTGCGCCGGTACCGAATTCGGGATCGACGTACTCGTCCGCGATGATCGGGATGTCGCGCCCCGTGAAGGGGTGCTCGAGCGTCGTTCCGATCAGGTGCTTGTACCGCTCGTCGTCCGGGTGGACGGCCACGGCGGTATCACCGAGCATCGTCTCCACGCGGGTGGTGGCGACCACGACGTGCGGGTCGTCGTCGTTCAACGAGCCGTAACGAAGCGACACCAGCTCGCCCTCGACGTCCTCGAACTTCACCTCGATGTCGGAGATGGCGGTCTGCAGCACGGGCGACCAGTTGACGAGACGCTCGGCCCGGTAGATGAGTCCGTCGTCGTACATCCGCTTGAACATGGTCTGGACGGCCCGGGACAGTCCCTCGTCCATGGTGAAACGGTCGCGACTCCAGTCGACGCTGTCACCGATGCGGCGCATCTGCCCACCGATGGTTCCGCCGGACTCGCGTTTCCAGTCCCACACCTTTTCGATGAAGAGTTCGCGGCCGAAATCTTCCTTCGTTTTGCCGTCGGCGGCGAGCTGCTTTTCCACCACGCTCTGGGTGGCGATGCCGGCGTGGTCCATGCCGGGCAGCCACAACACTTCGTAGCCCTGCATGCGCTTGCGGCGACTCAGGGCGTCCATCAACGTGTGGTCGAGTGCGTGACCCATGTGCAGACTGCCGGTCACGTTGGGCGGCGGCAGCACGATGGAGTAACCGGGCTTGCTGCTGGAAGGATCCGCACGGAAGTAACCGGCGTCTACCCAGCCCTGATACAGGTCGGCCTCGACGGAGCTGGGATCCCAGCTCTTCGGGAGGGCATCGGCGCGGTTCTGGGAATTTTCGGGAGCTGCACTGGTCACCCGTCGAGTCTAGTGAACGCGGACGCGGCCCTCGAACGTGCGGGCCGCCGAGAGCGACCGACAGCGGTGTAGGGCTGCCGACTGCTGCTCTCTACCGGTCGCTGAACAGTGTGAGGTGAATCTCGGTTGCCGTGGGATGGTGGGCGTCCACGGACTGCGCCGGCTCGTCGCCCTCGTCTCCACGCGGGAGAGGCGTGGTTCCGGCGGGCGGGTGCTGCTCGGAGAAGAGCTGCACATGCTGGTTGGTCAAGGTTTCCTCCGGTTCGTCTGCCGTAGCGGGCCGCGGCAGTTCCGCTGATTGAAGCGGGTGGGGGCCGTGTACACATCTCCGGGTTTCCGAGATTCGGTCCGGCCTCTATGTCGAGTATGCCCCCAACTCGCTGCGGACCGCGCAGTTGACGCTGCAACACGCGCACCAATCGTTCGCTACGACCGCTCGGCGTCCCGCTTTGCGATCGCAAGCTGCATTTCCCAGCCTCGGGAATTGTCGTCGAGAGCGGCAGCCCGTCGTTCTGCACTCGCAAACAGTGCGTCGAATCCACTCTCGACGACCCGCAGCATCGTGCCGTCGCGGTGCTCGGACAGGAATAATTCGACCAGCGTGGAGTTGCCGTCGTTCAGGGGCGTACCAGGCTCGTCTCCCCCACGGAACGAGACGTAGTGCGGAGCGTCGGCCCGGACGGGCAGAACGGGGAACCGTCCGTACGGCGGGTATTCGACCACGTAGACGTCGCCTTCCCGAACGATGGTGCGTGCACTCGGGTCTCCGTCACCGATGAACCAGCCGGGCTCGCTCACCAGCCGGTACACCCGCTCCACCGGGGCCGCGATGAAGATTTCGCGTTCGATCCGGTCGGTCGACACCTCGGAAGTGCTCATGATCATCCTCACCTCGCCGCATATGTGCTACCTCAGGGTTGCACATCGATCGCCGTTGCGCAACCCACTGGTTGCACAGAGGGCGAGGTGTCGGGGTCCTTCAACGGAAAACCGCACCGCACCCCCGAACGGCGGTGCGGTGCGGTTCCCGAAGCAGTGTCAGCTGAAGTGAGCCAGCAGGGCGTCACGCTGGCGATCACCCAGGCCACGAAGGCGCCGAGTCGGGGCGATCTCGAGGTTGGCCATGATTTCCTGAGCCTTGACCTTGCCGATCTTGGGCAGAGCCTCGAGGATGGCGCTCACCTTGGTCTTGCCGATGATGTCATCCACGTCGGCCTTGGACAGGACCTGCTTGAGAGTGACGTCACCCGACTTGAGCTTGCCCTTCAGTTCTGCACGCGCACGTCGAGCGGCTGCGGCCTTCTCGAGAGCTGCGGCCCGCTGTTCGTCAGTGAGCTGGGGAAGTGCCACGATGTCTCCTTCATTTCGGGGTGCTTATCGAACACCGTAGCGAGAGAATCGCTACTTCACGTCATCCAGCCGACGTGTCGCACGTCGTGTCCGAATTGTCCACCTGCCTCTCGACGCCTCGGCGAGAGGGCCCTCGGAGGATTTCCGGGCCGATCATCCGAGGATTTCCGGCAGGGGTGCCTCTTCGCCGAGAACATGTTCGGACAGGAACGACAGCACCACCTGGTACCAGATCTTCGCGTTCTGCGGGCTGAGGATCCAATGGTTCTCGTCCGGGAAGTACAGGAAGCGGTGCGCCGTGCGGCCCTCGTCGTCGGCGGGCAGCCCCGACTCCGAGAGCAGTTCGTACCACAACCGCAACCCGTCGCCGATGGGAACGCGGAAGTCCTTGTCGCCGTGGATCACCAGCATGGGCGTCACGATGTCGGCGACGTAGAGGTGCGGTGAATTCTCCACGGCCATCTCGGGAGTCATCTCCCGCTGCCAGTACCAGGCGGCGTCCGTGGTGGGTCCGAACTGGTCCAGCGCCCACAGGCTCGCATGGGTGACGATCGCCTGGAATCGGTCGGTGTGCCCGGCGATCCAGTTGGCCATGTATCCGCCGAACGATCCGCCCATCGCTGCCGTACGCTTGTCGTCGATCTCGGGCAGTGCCACCGCCGCATCGGTGATCGCCATGAGGTCGGTGAACGGCGTCTTGCCCCACTGCCCCCAACCCCGCTGCACGAACTCCTGTCCGTATCCGGTGGACAAAGCCGGGTCGGGCAGCAGCACCGCGTAGCCGCGTGCCACCAGCAACCACGGGTTCCAACGCCACGACCACGTGTTCCACGAACCCAGCGGTCCGCCGTGCACCCACAACACCAACGGGACGGGTGCGTGCGCGGACGCGCCGTTCGGCAAGGCCAGCCAGGCTCGCACCGGCACCCCGTCGTCCGCGGTGGTCTCGACCTCGGTCAGCGTTCCGGGAAGCTCGGGGGAATCCTGCGGCGCCTGCAACACCGTGACCGCGCCCGTGGCGAGGTCGACGCGCACCGGGTGGGGCGGAGCCGCGTAGGACGCCCGCAGGGCGAACACCGCGGATCCGTCCGGGGCCACGTGGATATCGGTGTAGGCGTAATCATCCGTCGTCACCCGCATCGGTTCCGCACCGCCGCGGACAACGAAGAGAGGGGCGCGGCCGTGGTCGTCGGCCGTCAGCACCAGCCCCGAGCCGTCGGGTAGCCACTGCACGGAAGTGGCCCAGCGGTCCCAGCCCGGTGCCACGTCCGCCACGGTTCGCGTCTCGAAGCTGTAGCGGTGCAGCGTGAATCGAGGTGCACCGTCCGGAGTCGCGTGCGACTCCCTGCTGAAGACCACGTACTCGCCGCTGGGCGAGATCACCGGATTCGACAGGTCGGCGGCGGGATCGTCGACGAGTGTCGTCCGATTCCCTGTCTCGGTATCGATGCGCACGAGGATCGTCCGGATGGAGGCGGTCGGACCGGGAACCGTCCAGGACGTGACGACGAAGGTACCGTCCTCGCTCAGCGCGTAGTTCGCTTCACGCAGTGCAGGGCCGGGCATGGATGTGAGGTCGACGAGGTCGGTTACCGCCTCGTCCTGCGACGCGTCGCCCAGCGTCCCGGACAGCAGATGGGGAACGTCGGGTCCTAGGTCGTGGTCCCAGTACCGGATCGGGTAACCGGAGTGCAGGATCGCGGACACCTTCTTGTCCTTGCGCTCGGAGCGCAGGCGCTCGTCCTCGTCCTTCTCCCCCGACCGTCCCAGCACGCCGGTGGTCACGACGAACCGCGGAGCACACCGCGCCGCCCGCACCCCGGTGATCCCACCACCCCGGTGAGCGATCACGGCCGCCTCACCACCGCCCACGGGTAGCCGCCACAGGGATTCGGGCAATTCCTCCTCGTCCTGCGTCGGCCGCGAGGACGTGAAGAGGAGGTCACCGTTGCTCGTGAACGCCGGATTGGTTTCACCGGTCCGCCCTCGTGTCAGTCGACGTGCCGCCCGTTCCCCGGTGGGATCGATCTCCCACAGCGCCGTGACGTATTTGGTCGCTTTCGCGTCGAGTGTCGACTGCGCGACGACGACACGGCGCCCGTCCGGGGACAGCACCAGGCCGGCCAGGCGGCCGAGAGCCAGATAGTCGTCGAGATCGTCGAAAGGAGTTCCGGCATGGAGTTCAGGGATCGCGGTCACGGTTCGTTGGTACCACGGACGCGCCGCGTGTCGTCGGACATCGCCGAGCGTCGCGCCGCCGAAGGGCCGAGACGTTCGATACCGTGCGTGGTCAGTCGATGAGCGGTGTGATCCGCGGCGGAATCTCGGTCAGGGCGTACGGCAGGCTCAGTACCGTACTCCAGGCCATCGCCTCGGCGGCGGCGTCCTCGAGGATGATGGTGTGGCCCGCTCTCACCACGTCGAGTTCTTGGTAGATCGGCGTCTTGGCGAGTTCTTCGCGCAACTTGTCACCGTAACCACCACCCGCGTACCAGACGAGCAGATCCACGTTCGCCAGCGACAGCTGCTCGGTGCTGATCTCCGCGAAGTTACCGGTGATCTGCTGGGTGACAGGAGGATTGACGAAGCCGAGGTCGGTGAAGAATCGCACCTTCGGGTCTTCCGGCCCGTACACCCCGAACTGCCCCGGACCCTTGAGCGCGCCCACCAGCACGGTCTTGCCGGCGAAAGACGGGTTGGCGCCTCGGACGTCGGCGTACTGCTTCTCGACCGCGGACACCAATTCGGCTGCCTTGTCCTCCTTACCGAGGGCAGTGCCGAGAACGCGCGTCTGGTCCTGCCAGGGAACGCCGTAGTCGGCGAAACCCAATGGCTGCGCCACTGTCGGAGCGATGGCCCCGAGTTTGTCGTACTGCGCCTGCGTCAGGCCGGAGTAGGTGCCGACGAGAAGGTCCGGCCCCACCGTCGCGACCTTTTCGAAGTCGATGTTGGTGGAGGCGGTGCCGACGATTTCCGGCTGCGCCCCGCCCAGCAGATCCTGCGCCCAGGGCCAGACTCCGTACGGGTAGTCGCCGTACCAATCAAACGTGCCGGCGAGAGTGCCACCGAGAGCGAGAATCGTATCGTGATCGTTGTAGCCGACGCTCACGATGCGTTGCGGATTCACCGGCACCTGGGTTTCGCCGTATTTGTGCGCCACCAGCGGTCCCGAGGGCTCGTCACCGCCCGAGTCACCGGAACTGCTGCAGGCCGCGGCGAAAGCGAGCAATGCTCCCCCGGTACCGACGAGGAAACCGCGGCGGCTCAGGCCGGCTCTCTGTTGACCCAGGTTCATGCAGGCGACCCTCTCGTTCGCCGGGCGATACGTTCGCTCCGGTTCAGGCTTGGCGAGCCTATCCTAAGGGATCCGTTTTGGGCTCTCTCCACATCGCCCACACTGCGGGACCACCGTCCGGTATCCGGATTTCCCGTGTGACCTCGAAGCCGAAGCGCTCGTAGTACGGGATGTTTCCTTCCTTGCTGGACTCGAGGTAGGAGGGCAGCCCTTCGGCGTCACAGCGGTCGAGCCGCGACTGCATCAGTGCCTTGCCGTAGCCACCGCCACGGCCGACACTCGACGTCCCGATCGTCGCGAGATACCAGTGCCGCGGCTCCGCCGGGTGCGCCGAATCGATGGTTCCGCTCACTGCCGCACCGACACCGAGGCGCCCACCGAATGCCTGCACCAGGCGCGGAAGGCCGAGAACCGACGACCACGCGGACTGCTTCCACCGCCCGGGCGGATCCCACATCGCGGCGCCGCGCACGACGCCATCGGCATCGACCGCGAGTTCGGCCCCTCCCCCGGCAAGGTGGTGATATTTCATATCGGCCGCGAAGAGCAGCGGCAGTCCGCGTCGTCGACGAGCCGGATCGGGCCACATCCACTCCATGACGGGGTCGTCGAAGAAGGCGTCGGCGAGGACCCGGGCCGACTCGGAGATGTCTTTCCTGGTTACGGCACGAACGCTCACACCCATGCGTCGAGGGTACGGCCGCTGCGCGTCGCGCCGTCGTAATAATTCGGGGTCGGTCCGCTTTCCCCGCGAGGATTCCTACGGATTCGGGGCGCCGATCATCTGGTGACGGGCGAGTTCGCGGTACAGCGGGCTGGTGGTCAACAGTTCGTCGTGGGTACCCACAGCGGAGATGCGGCCGCTGTCGAGGACGACGATCTGGTCGGCGTTCTTCACCGTCGCGAGACGATGCGCGACGATGAGCACCGTCTGATCGGAGGCGGTGGCGTCGAGAGCGATCTGGAAGATCTCCTCGTTGCGGCTGTCGAGACTCGACGTGGGCTCGTCCAGCAGAAGCAGCGGCGGCTCGACGAGAAGAACACGGGCGAGCGCAAGCCGTTGCCGCTCCCCGCCGGACAGGCGGACACCGTTCTCGCCGATCTGTGCGTCGAGACCCCTGGGCTCGGCATCGACCCGGGTGAGGAGGTCGACAGCTTTCAGCGCCGCGCGGCACCGCTCGTCGCTCACGTGCGGGGCTCCGAACGTGAGGTTGTCGCGGATACTCCCGGCCACGGCGGGTGAGTTCTGCTCGACGTACCCGATCTGCTCGCGCAGGACTGCGCGGGGCAGCTCGGTGATATCGATGTCACCGATGGCGATTCGGCCGCGGTCGGTGTCGTAAAAGCGTTCGATCAGGGTCAAGAGTGTGGTTTTACCGGCCCCGGACGGCCCGACCACTGCGGTACGTGAGCCGCGCTCCACGCTGACGCTCACCCCGTTCAACACGGCATGCCCCGGCGTGTACGCGAAGTGAACGTCGTGAAATTGCAGCATGGGTCCCGCTGTGTGCGGCAGAGCGTGGTGGCGGATGGTGTCGGCGGCGTCCTCGGTGGGCACGCGGCGGATTTCGGTGATGCGTTGCAGGGCACCGAGCGCCCCCGCGACGGACTGCACCGCAGCGAACCCGACATTCACCGGGCCCATGAACAAGAACATGAAGAGAACGAAGGTCACCAACTCGGCCACCGTCATATTTCCCGCGGCCACCCGGTAGCCGCCGATGCCGAGGACGATCAGCAGCGACGCCTGACCCGCGGCCCGTCCGAGCGGTTGTATCGCAGCGCTCGACCGTGCCGCGCGCACACCGACAGCGAATGCGGCTGCAGCCCGATCGTCGAGCCGAGCCTGTGCCCGTTCGGTAGCACCGTTGGCACGAACCACGGTGACGGCGGACAGTGTTTGGGTCAGATCGGCGGTGAGGTCGCCGAGGCGGCTCTGGGTGTCGAACATCAACTTGCGCAGTCGGTTGCCCACCAGCAGGGAGACGGCCACGACTATCGCGATCACCGTCACCGTCACCCCGGCGAGCACCGGGTCGAGGAGCAGCATCGCTGCCAGCGCACCGACCAGAACGAAGACGCCGCCGAGTGCATCGACGAGCCCCTCGGTCAGTGCACCGCGAAGCAGCGTCGTGTCCGATCCCACCCGGGAGACGAGATCACCGACATCACGGCGGCGGTACTCGCTGATCGGTAGGCGCAGCACGTGACGGATCAGATCGGTGCGGGCGCCGAGGACCACACCTTCGGCGGTCCGATGCAGCAGGTAATACTGCATCGTCCCCACGCCGACTTCGACGGCCAGCAAGCCGACCAGCGCCCACCCCAGCCCGCCCCATGATCGTCCGTCGCTGACTGCGGCAATGATTCCGCCCACCACCAGGGGTTGCGCGAGACTTACCCCAGCCGCAGCCACCGACAACACCACCGCCGCACCGAGAAGCCGCCGATGCTCGCGTGCGTACGGCCACAACTCCCGGATACCCGGCCGAGTCGCCGTATCCGTGGTCCGTGCGTGCGCCGTTCCTGCGTGCGGTCTTCCCCGATGCGACTCCACAGATCCCCCTGCTGCCCGCCGACACGTGCACTCCGTCGACCCCTGTACCCCGCACGAACGGGACGTTCGTTGCGTCAGATCGAACGAACGTACCGCTGGTACGACCCCCGGGCGAGGCCGACACGGGGGGCGGCCAGTCCGGCGGGGATGAAATCCACTTGATTTCAAGTACTGATGGGCGGGATCGGCACCCGTACCGTCTTCTCGGGTTGTCCGGGAAGTACGCCCGGCACGGTGGAAGGAATTGTGTTCGTGACGAATGTGGACGACGGCAGAAGCGAGCATCGACCAGCCGATCCGCCCGTCCCGCCCGGGGCGCGGGGATACGAAGGATTCGGCGGGCGGATCGGGCGAACCAGCGCCGAGTCGACTCCCTGGTGGGGTCCTGAGACCACAGCTCCGCGCGGCGCACCGAACATCGTCGTGATACTCGTCGACGATATGGGCTACGCCGACATCGGACCGTTCGGCTCCGAAATCGACACCCCCAATCTGAACCGGCTCGCCGACAGCGGTTACCGACTGTCGAACTATCACACCACCTCGGTCTGCTCACCGGCTCGCGCGGCGCTGCTCACCGGCCTGAACCCGCACCGCGCCGGCTACGGCAGCGTCGCCAACTTCGATCCCGGCTTCCCCGGACTGCGGATGGAACTCGCCGAAAACGCACTCAGCCTCGCCGAGATTCTGCGCGCGAACGGCTATGCCACGCACGCGGTCGGCAAGTGGCATCTCGCGCGCGACACCAACCTCGCGCCGGGCCGCACCCGCGACTCCTGGCCACTGCAGCGTGGATTCGACAGCTACTACGGCTCGCTCGAGGGACTGAATTCGTTCTACTACCCGAACGAGCTGATCTCCGACAACTCCGTGGTCGACGTCGAGGAGTATCCGCCGGACTACTACGTCACCGACGACATCACGGACAAGGCAGTCGCCCAGATCAAGAGCCTGCGCGCCCACGATGCCGACAAGCCGTTCTTCCTGTACTTCTCGCACATCGCGATGCACGGACCCCACCAGGCCAAGCCCGAAGACCTGGCCAAGTACCGTGGCCGCTACACCGAGGGCTGGGACGCTGTGCGACGCCGCCGCTTCGACGCACAGGTCGAGGCGGGGTTCTTCCCGCCCGGCACCCAGATGGCCGAACGCAACACCGAACCCGGCTACGACGCGCCGCCGTGGGACGAGCTCACCGAAGAAGAGCAGCTTCGGTTCGCCCGGTACCAGGAGGTCTACGCCGCGATGGTCGACAGCATCGACCAGAGCGTGGGCCGGGTTCTCGACACCCTCGACGAACTCGGCGAGACCGACAACACCATCATCGTGTTCACGTCCGACAACGGGGGTACCGCCGAGGGCGGCGCAGCGGGAACACGCTCGTACTTCAGCCAATTCGTGCACGGACCCGTCCCCGACGACTGGGTGCGTGACGTTCCGCACGACGAGGAACTGATCGGCTCGGAGAAGATCGGCGTCCACTATCCGCGCGGCTGGGGCCAGGCGTCGAATACCCCGTTCCGGTTCTACAAGGGTCAGACGTTCGCCGGTGGTGTGCGGGTGCCGTTCCTGCTGTCCTGGCCGGCCGGGCTCCGGCGTGCTGCCGGTGACAGCGGGCTGCGCAAGCACTACTCGTACGTCACCGACATCACCCCGACCCTCCTGGATCTCGCCGGACTCGTGACTCCGAGCCACCGGAACGGACTTCCCGCCCAAGAGCGTGACGGCGTCAGCATCGCCGACATCCTGCGGGACACTGCGCAGCCCACACCCCACACGGAGCAGTACGCCGAGTTCGGCGGTCACCGCGGGTTCTACCGGAACGGCTGGAAATTGCTCTTGCTGCATACGGATCCGACCCGGGTCGACGATCCGCAGTGGCAGCTGTTCGACGTCGAGTCCGACCCGGCCGAGACCACCGATCTCGCACATCTGTTTCCCGAGAAGGTGCGCGAACTCGCCGAGGCCTGGGACCGGGCGGCCTGGCACAATACGGTCTTCCCGATCCTCAACGACCGCAAGGCCGTGCAGCGGCGCCCCGACGAGCGTCGGCTGGCAGAGCCGGTGAAGATCCTCGCGGGCACGCCGACGCTGGAACGCTATCGGTCCAGTGTGCTGATCCAGTACCGCGACTTCAGCATTGACGTCGCCACACACGAGATCACCGAGGACGTCGAAGGCGTGCTCGTGGCCCACGGCGACCCGCACGGCGGATACGTGCTCTACGTCGAAGACGGTCGAATTATGTTCGCCGTCAACAGCTACGGACGGGTTGCGCATACCTCCGCGCCCCTCGGCGCGGCTGTGGTGGGCGTACAGGTGCGGGCACAGGCCACCGAATCCGTACGGTGGAACTTCACCGTCGCCCTCACCGACTCGGCCGGGGTCAGAACGGACGTGGCCACCCTCGACGACCAGTTCCAGCTGGTCGGCATGGCGCCGTGGACCGGGATCTCGGTAGGCGTCGACGCCCGCGGACCCGTGGTGTGGGAGCTTCGGGAACGCCGCGGGACTTTCCGCTTCACCGGCAGACTGCGATCGGTCACCTACACCCCCGGTACGGTCCGTGTGCCTGAACCGGTCATCCAGGAGGTCGAGGAATTGGCAGAAGCGATGGCCGACTGAGGTCGCCGCCGCTGTCGTTCGAATGCCACTTTTTTCCAGGTCCCCCTGGATGCGGCGGGAGCGGCCAACTCACAGGGTGATCCACGTAGCGGAGGCCCGACCGAGTTCACGTTCGTCGGCTCCGTAGGCCGTCGTCGCAGTCCACACCTTGCGCCCTTCGGAGCCGACCAGTCGGCCCGTGATCACGCAGTTCTCGTCAGGCTCGGGCAGCGCCGTTATCCGAGCGGTGATTCTGCCCAGCACCATGGGTCGATCTTCGATCGGTGCGGCCCAGCCGCCGGGGCAATCGAGCGCCGCCCACACGAAAGCCGCCTGCCCCGCGAGGTCGGGGTCGACACACCACACGCACGCGGTGCTGCCGTCTGCGATCCGGCCGGGGAACAGGCGCATGCCATCGCCGGACGCGCGGTCGGGGCCGCACACGAAACATTGCGGGAACGGATGACGGTCTCGGCCGGGATAGTTCTCGGACGCGGCACGAGCAACGTCGAGGCCCACTGCCGCGACCTGTGGTAGCTCGTTGACCGTGGCCGATTCGGCGTCGGCGATGGTCGTGCCGTCCCGGTCCTGGGCGCTGGAGTGCCCTCCGCTTCTCACCACCTTCAGTGGAACTTCCAGCGGTGGCGGTCTGCGCAGGGTCACGGTCACCGGAGTCGCCGGGGCGTCGTCGTGATCCAGCGTCGCGGCTAGAAGTCCAGCGACGTACCCGCCGTTGCCCGACGCCGTGGGCCCGCGAAAACGGTGAGGTACGAGCAGGACCATGCCGTCCACAATATCCCGGAGGGAGGAGGGCGTCCGGTCAGTTCGTGCCCTGCACGAAACTCCGGAGCAACCGTGCGCCGAGAAGAGCGACACCGACCGCGAACACGGCGGTTACCAGGGAGATGCGCGCCGTACCGTCCAGTGCAGCCGCACACAACCGGTACAGCTCCTCCTCTGACACAGCCTGTCGACCCTCCGGAGTGACTGCGAGGCTTTCCCGAGGAGTGGGGGAAAAGGGCGATCCACACTCGACGAACGCACGGTTGGAATCGTCCAGCGGATAGTCGAGTGAACCGAAATACCAGGCGGCACTGATCCACATCAGGAAGGCGGCAAGGAGAAGCGTCGCGGCCGCGCGAAACGGGAACCGCCGGCGCACGGCTCGAGCAGGAGGGTCTGCAGTCACCGCCCCATCATGACCGCACGAGGAGGGTAACGGGGAACGCCGGGACACACTGACCATGCAGGCCCGATTACGCCCAGCCGCCGTGCAGCCGGGTCTACGGTGGGTGTACCACGGCGGGGAGTCGCCGAACACACGTGGAGGCGGGAAGGTCTGTGATGACTGATGACGACGCGCATCTCCAACCAGCGGTCGCTGCAGAATTCTCGGCACTCGCCGATCAACTCGAGGCACTCTCCGACGCACGGTGGGACACGCCATCGCTCTGTGAAGGGTGGAGGGTGCGCGAAGTGATTGCCCATCTGACCATGGCGGCGCGCTATTCAGGCGACGAATTCATGGCCAAGTTGCAGGACTGCCAATTCGACTTCACCCGGCTGTCCAACCAGATCGCCCGGGAGGATGCCCGCCTCCCGGTAACCGAGCTCGTGGACAACCTGCGTTCCGAGGTGATGCAGCACTGGACACCGCCGGGCGGCGGTTATCACGGCGCCCTCAACCACGTGGTAATCCACGGCCTCGATGCCACCGTGCCGCTCGGATTCACGCGCCGGGTACCCGACGAGACCATCCGGGCCGTGCTGGACGATCTCACGCACGGCGGCGGACACGCTCGCTTCGGCATCGACATCGAGGGCCGGCGGCTGGTGGCCACGGACATGGACTGGGCATTCGGGTCGGGTACCGAACTCCTCGGCTCGGGTGAAGACCTCGCCCTCGTGATGTGCGGCCGGACCGTGCCGGCAGGACGAGTCGCGGGCCTCCCGCTGTGACACCCATCGGCTGACGAAGGAGCCGACCACGATCCGCGCGCCTTCCGAAGTGTGGGGTTACACGGAAGTCTCGGACTACACGGTGGCGTCGACCAGCAGCGGGGCGCCCGTTGCCGCCTGCACTTCTTCGATGCTGTGGCCGGGCGCGGTCTCGACGAGGCGCAGACCGTTCGCCGTCACGTCGATGACGGCAAGGTCGGTGACGATCTTCTGTACGCACCGCTTGCCTGTGTACGGCAGCGTGCACTCCTCGAGAATCTTGTGCTCACCCTTCTTGGTGAGATGATCCATCATCACGATGACCTTGCCTGCACCGTGGACAAGGTCCATGGCTCCGCCCATCCCCTTGACCATTGCCCCGGGAACCATCCAGTTGGAGAGGTCGCCGTGGCTGCTGACCTGCATGGCGCCGAGAACGGCCACGTCCACGCTGCCGCCGCGGATCATCGCGAACGAATCGGAGGACGAAAAGAACGCCCCACCGGGTGCCACCGTGATGGTTTCCTTGCCCGCATTGATCAGTTCGGGGTCGACCTCGTCGTCGGTGGGGTACGGCCCGACGCCGAGGATTCCGTTCTCCGAATGCAAGATGACGTCCTTGCCGGCCGGGATGTGGCCGGGGATCAAAGTAGGCATCCCGATGCCGAGATTCACATACTGTCCGTCTTCGAGTTCTGCGGCGACTCGTGCTGCCATCTCGTTCCGCGTCCAACTCATGCCCGCACCGTCCTGTTCTCGATTCCCGTTTCCTGCTTGCCGACCTCGACCACACGCTGAACGAAAATGCCGGGCGTGTGGACTTCGGCCGGATCGATCTCACCGGGTTCTACCAGGTACTCGACCTGCGCGATGGTGATGCGACCCGCGCCCGCGGCATCGGGGTTGAAGTTACGGGCCGTCTCGCGGTAGACGAGATTGCCGAGTCGGTCACCCTTCCAGGCGTGGACCAGCGCGAAGTCGGTGCGGATGGCCCGTTCGAGGACGTAGGCCTCGCCGTCGAATTCGCGCGTTTCCTTCGGCTTGCTCGCCACGGCGATACCGCCCTGGCCGTCGTAACGGATCGGCAGTCCGCCCTCCGCAACCTGCGTTCCCACCCCCGCAGGGGTGTAGAAGGCGGGAATGCCCGCTCCCCCGGCGCGCATGCGCTCCGCCAGCGTGCCCTGCGGAGTGAGTTCCACCTCGAGTTCGCCGCTCAGGTACTGGCGTGCGAATTCCTTGTTGGCGCCCACGTATGAACTGATCGTGCGGCGGATACGGTGCTGCTCGAGCAGGAGCCCGAGACCGAAACCATCGGTGCCGCAGTTGTTACTGACGGTCTCGAGGTCGGTCGCACCCTGCGCAAGGAGGGCGTCGATGAGCACCGAGGGGATGCCGACGAGGCCGAAGCCGCCCACGGCAAGGGACGCACCGTCGGGGACATCGGCAACAGCCTCGGTCGCTGTTGGGAAGACTTTGTTGACCATGTGACCCAGGCTACCCGAAAATGTTCACAGAGTGAACACCCATCCACATTGCGAACAAATTCCGCCCCGGCTGTTGGCCCCATCACAGATCCCGCCTACTATGTACGTATAGCGGGCAACTGTTCACATCGAGAACGCGAGGATTTCATGCTGCACCTACCAGCGCACCGGGCTGGGCACGAAGCCAATGCGCCGTTGCTCTTCCCCGAGTACAAGACGACCCGGTTACGCAGTCCCAAGAATGACTTGATCCTGATTCCCCAGCGCCTGGGCGAGATCACGGGCCCGGTCTTCGGTGACGGCGATGTCGCCAAGGGCGAGAACGACATGACTCACGCCAACGGAGGCGAGGCGCAGGGACAGCGCATCATCGTCCACGGGCAGGTCCTCGACAGCGCCGGCAAACCGATCCCCGACACCCTCATCGAGGTGTGGCAGGCCAACGCCGGCGGACGCTACCGCCACAAGAACGACTCCTGGCCGGCACCTCTCGATCCCCACTTCAACGGTGTGGCTCGTTGCCTGACGGACAAGCAGGGGCACTACGAATTCACCACCGTCAAGCCCGGCGCCTACCCGTGGGGCAATCACCACAACGCCTGGCGGCCGGCGCACATCCACTTCTCCCTGTTCGGTCAGGCGTTCACGCAGCGACTGGTCACCCAGATGTACTTTCCGGACGATCCGTTCTTCTTCCAGGATCCGATCTACAACTCGGTTCCCGAAGCCGCTCGCGAGCGGATGATCGCCACGTTCGACTACGACCACACCCGCGAGAACTGGGCGGTCGGGTTCAGATTCGACATCGTCCTGCGCGGCCGGGACGCCACCCCGTTCGAGCCGTCCACCGAGACAGGGGGCCACTGATGATCGACACCCAGAATCCCGACGCACCCCGCTACCCCGTCTTCGCGCGCAGTCAGGACGAAGTGCCCTTCGGCGTCACCCCCTCCCAAACGGTGGGACCGTATGTGCACATCGGCCTGCTACCCCGCTGGGAGAACAGCGGCACCACTGTTCCCGAGGATGCGCCGGGACGCGTCGACGTCTCCTTCACGGTGCTCGACGGCGCCGGGCAGCCCATCGTGGACGCGATGATCGAGACCTGGCAGGCCGATGCCGAAGGCCGCTTCGACACTCCCGCCGATCCCCGCGGTGCGGCGGAGGCGACTCCGGCCGGTTTCCGGAGTCTGGCACGAGTATTCGCCGACGACACCGGCACGATCGTGGTGCACACGGTCAAGCCCGGCGCTCTCCCCGCGGAGAACGGCACTGCGGAGGCGCCCCACATCAACGTCGGTCTCTTCGCCCGCGGAATGCTCGAGCGTCTCTACACCCGTCTCTACTTTCCCGAGGACACCGAGGCTCATGAAGCGGACCCCGTCCTCGCCGCCGTTCCCGAAGCGGACCGTCCGAAGTTGATCGCCGCGAAGACCGATCGCGGGTACCACCTGACGATCCACGTGCAGAATGCGGAAGGACGGGAAACGCCGTTCTTCGCCCTGTAACCGATCGGTGAAAGGATCTCGCGTGAATTCGCCCAACCGAGGCGCATTGTTCGACCCGACGTTCGGCGCCGGGGAGTTGTCGACGCTGCTTTCCGATCAGGCATGGGTGACCGCGATGGTCGAGGTGGAAGCTGCCTTGGCCAGGGCGGAGGGAAAATGCGGGGTCATCCCCACCACGTCCGCCGACACCATCTCGTCGTTGTTCGGGCGGTTGGTTGCCGAGGGCACCATCGACGTCGGTGACCTCGGTGAGGCAGCGGCGGCGGGCGGCAATCCCGTGATACCGCTCGTGAAACTTCTGCGTACCGAACTCGCGGCCGCCGATCCTGCCGTCCCCGGAAGTCATGTCCACAAGGGGGCGACCAGTCAGGACATCCTCGATACCGCGCTCGTGCTTCTCGCCCGCCGAGCGGGCGCTCATGTGCTGGCATTGCTGGATGAGGCGCTCGTGTGCGCCGAGGCGCTGGCGCGGGCGCAACGCACCACGCCGATCGCCGGCCGCACGCTCGGACAGCAGGCACTGCCCACCACCTTCGGTGTTCTCGCCGCGGGCTGGATGACCGCACTGCACAGGGCTTCCCGCAACCTGGACGACGCGCTCACCGGTCTGCCGGTGCAGCTCGGCGGCGCGGCAGGAACGTCGGCGGCGCTCTATCCGCACGGCCTCGAGGTGGCGGACGCCCTCGCCGACGAACTCGGTCTGCCGCGTCAGGACGTCCCGTGGCACACCGACCGCACACGCATCGCGATCCTCGCCTCGGCCCTCGGAACCGCGGCCGGTGCGGTCTCCAAGATCGCCACCGACATCGTCTTCCTCTCCGCAACCGAAGTCGGAGAGGTCAGCGAGGGCACGCCCGGTGGTTCCTCCGCCATGCCGCACAAACGCAACCCGGTGGCCGCCATCGCCGCGCGTGCCGGCGCCCGACGCGTTCCCGGCCTCGTCGCCACTGTTCTCGCCTCCATGGACCATGAGCAGCAACGGGCGGCGGGAGCTTGGCACGCCGAATGGGAAACACTCACGGACCTGCTGCGCCTCACCGGCGGGGCCGTCGCCCGCATCGCCGACTGTCTCGGCGACCTCGAGGTGCATTCCGACGCGATGGCCCGCAACCTCGACCTCACCGGGGGACTTCTGCTCGCCGAACGGGTCACCGGCGCCCTGTCCACGCGCACTCACAACGCGCGCGACCTCGTGACTGCCGCCTGCCGCACGGGACGTCCCCTCGACGAGGATCCCGCGCTTCTCGAACACCTCGAGGCGCACGAGATCCGCGCGCTTCTCGACCCGGCCGGCTACCTCGGCCACGCCTACGACATCGTCGACCGCGCACTGGACACAGTGACTCGCGGACGGGAAGGAACGCGATGACAGTCGCACTCGCACATGAAGTCTCCGGCCCCAGGAACGGATCGCCCGACGCCCCCGTCGTGGTACTGCTCGGCTCCCTCGGCTCCAATCGGTCGATGTGGGATCCGCAGATCGCAGCGCTGTCCGACGACTGCCGGGTGGTCGCCGTCGATCAGCGCGGCCACGGCGAGTCGCCCGCACCGGACGGGCCGTACTCCGTGCGCGAACTCTCCGAAGACGTCCTCGCGGTGCTCGATGTCCTCGATGTCGACGCCGCCCACATCGTGGGGCTCTCGATGGGCGGCGCCATCGCGCAATGGCTCGGAGCCCACGCTCCGCGCCGGGTGCTGTCCCTGTCGCTGCTGTGCACGGCCGCGAAGTTCGGCGAACCGCACGCATGGGTGGAGCGTGCTGCCGCCTCGCGCACCGACGGTCCGGAGTCACTTGCGGATGCCGTCGTGGCACGGTGGTTCAGCGAGGGGCTCGCCAAGCGTGACCCCGAATTCGTGCGGCATTACCGCGAGATGATCGCGGCGACCTCCCCCGAGGGTTACGCCGCCTGCTGCGACGCTCTGGCCGATTGGGATTTCACCGCCGATCTCTCCCGCATCGCCGCACCCACGCTTGTTCTCGCCGGCGCCGAGGATCCGTCGACACCGCCGTCCGTCATGCAGGTGCTCGCCGACGGGATCGCGGGTGCTCGACTCGAAATCCTCTCCCCCGCTGCGCACGTGGCCAACCTGGAACAGGCCGGTGCGGTCACCGCCTTGCTGCGCGAGCACATTCTCGGTGGTGGGTACACACGAGGACGCAGGGCAGCGCACGCCGAGGGCATGAAGGTACGACGCTCCGTTCTCGGTGACGCACACGTCGATCGGTCGATCGAGGGGACCACAGAGTTCACCGCACCATTCCAGGACTTCATCACCCGCACAGCCTGGGGTGACATCTGGGCACGGCCGGGACTCGACCACACGACGCGGCGCCTTCTCACCATCGCCGTCCTCACCGCCGTCGGCAACGAGCACGAACTGGACATGCACATTCGCGCGGCGCTGCGCGGCGGCGTCGATGCGGACACGATCGGCGAAGTACTGCTGCACACCGCCGTCTATGCCGGTGTTCCCAACAGCAACCGAGGTTTTGCGCTCGGAAAGAAGGCCCTCGCCGACCTGTCGCCGGGTAACAGCGAGGATGATTCGCAGACATGACCGCCACCGAACCGACGGAGAAGATTCTCCCCTCCCCTGACTACGTGCAGTCGCTGGCCCGTGGCCTCGCGGTGATCCGCTGCTTCGACCAGCAGAACCAGCGACGCACACTCAGCGATGTCGCCCGCGCGACCGATCTCACCCGGGCCACCGCGCGTCGCTTCCTGCTGACACTCGTCGAACTGGGGTACGTGGCCACCGACGGTTCGGCATTCTGGCTCACGCCGCGCGTACTCGAACTGGGCTACAGCTACCTGTCGAGCCTCTCGCTGCCCGAGGTCGCGCAGCCGCACCTCGAGAAGCTCAGCCACCAGGTGCACGAGTCGTCGTCGGTGTCGATCCTCGACGGCGACGACATCGTGTACGTCGCAAGAGTCCCGGTCAGCAGAATCATGACGGTGGGCATCACCATCGGCACGCGGTTCCCGGCCTACGCCACCTCGATGGGACGCGTCCTGTTGGCCGGACTGTCCGACGAGGAGCTCGACGCGTATCTCTCGCGGATCGAGATAGAGCCGCTCACCGAACGCACCATCAGCGCCCCCGCCGATCTGAGATCAGCAATTCTCGAGGTCCGGAAGAACGACTACTGCCTACTCGACCAGGAACTCGAGGCGGGGCTGCGCTCAATGGCTGCGCCCATTCGGTCGGCCTCCGGCGAGACGGTGGCGGCTGTCAACATCTCCACCCATGCTGCCCGGTACAGCCTCGACGACCTGTACTCCGATCTGATTCCCGCGCTGCGTCATGCCGCGCACGACATCGAACGCGACCTCGCCACCGTCAATCGCTGACGTGGTCCGTTCAGAACAGCTATGAAAGGTTTTTCCATGCGTGACGTCGTGATCTGTGAGCCCCTGCGCACCCCGGTAGGGCGTTTCGGTGGGGTGTTCAAAGACCTCACTCCCCAAAGTCTCGCTGCCACCGTCATCACCGCACTCGTCGAGCGAACCGGCATCGACGGCAGCGCGATCGACGACGTCATCCTCGGTCAAGCATCTCCGGGAGGTGAGGCTCCGGCGATCGGCCGGATCGCCGCGCTCGACGCCGGCCTCGGTATCGACGTTCCCGGGATGCAGGTGGATCGCCGATGCGGATCCGGCCTGCAGGCGGTCATCACCGCGGTACTGCAAGTCGCGTCCGGCGGCAACGACCTGGTCCTCGCCGGCGGTACCGAATCGATGAGCCAGGCCGAGTTCTACACCCACCCCAACATTCGCTGGGGAGTGAAGGGCGAGGGTGTGCAGCTCGCCGACCGTCTCGCCCGCGCTCGCGTCACCGCAGGCGGCGACAACTTCCCCGTTCCGGGCGGCATGATCGAGACTGCCGAGAATCTGCGGGCGGAGTTCCACATCAGTCGCGAAGATCAGGACGCGCTCGCGGTGCAGTCGCATCAGCGGGCGGTGGCGGCGCAGCGGGCCGGCCGGTTCGCCGAGGAAATCGTCGGTGTCACTGTGCCGCAACGAAAGTCCGACCCCGTCGTGGTGGACACCGACGAGCACCCGCGGGCCGACACCACGGTGGAGTCGCTGTCGAAGCTCCGCGCCATCCGCTCCAAGATCGACTCTGAATCCACCGTCACCGCCGGCAACGCCAGCGGGCAGAACGACGGTGCCGCCGTGTGCATCGTGACGACCGCCGAGAAGGCCAAGGAGCTCGGGCTGAAGCCGCTCGCCCGTATGGCGTCCTGGGCAGTGGCCGGAGTTCCACCGCGCACGATGGGCATCGGTCCCGTGCCGGCGACGGAGAAAGCTCTCGGACAACTCGGACTGTCGTTGTCCGACATGGGCGTAATCGAGCTGAACGAGGCCTTCGCCGCGCAGACCCTCGCGGTGCTCAGAACCTGGGACCTCGACCCCACCGACGAGCGGCTCAACCCCAACGGATCGGGCATCTCGCTAGGGCATCCCGTCGGTGCCACCGGTGGGCGGATCCTCGCCACCCTGCTGCGGGAAATGGACCGCCGCGAAACCCGCTACGGACTCGAAACGATGTGTATCGGCGGCGGCCAGGGACTCGCTGCGGTCTTCGAACGAGTCTGACTTCGTCGCCCTCGCAGACCCAGCCGTTCAACCCCTCGCGCGCACGTCGATGTGATCAGTGCACCCGAATTATCAGGGGCTCAGAAGTCGAGTTGCCCGAGGACAGTACAGCTTGTGTCCTGATCGGGTGGCTCGAGGCTGGTCTCCGTCACCTTCCAACATCCAGTGCGCGGTGGTGGTAGTGGAAGCCTGGGCCCGCGACGGTGCTGAAATGCGTCCACGCGCCACCGGGGGTGGCTCGGAATCGATGATGCCCTGCATCCTCCCGATGTCCCAGCTACGGACCACCCCGGCAGTTGCCATGCGGCCATTGTCCGCTTGGCGACGATGCGGATTGGTGGGATTGGCGGGCCACCTATTGCCTCACGTCAAGACGCCCGGTCCTCCGCGCAGACTCGGTCGTGAGCGAAGGCACGGTGACAGGGGTAGTCGCTGTGCTGTATTTGTTGATCACCTTCGCGCCGTCCTGCTTCTTGGACATCAGCTTCGGCTGATGGTATGAGTCGTTCGTCAACTGCGACTGCAATACCCAGATTGTATTGAGTAGCAACATCTCTCCCGATGTCTGCATCGGAGGAAGCCTGCGATAATGCGCACGACCGCCCAAACCCCTTTGCTTTACCTGCACCGCCCAGCAGAAAATCAACGCGCAACGACGTTCGGCCCGTACGTCGACGGCGCCCGGTTCGAGGACGGACCACCTTCGGGATCAACGCCGCCCGCAATGCCTTCCGGGCACGATCCCGGTCCCAGACGGTCGTGGTGCACAGCTCACCCCAGGTTTTCGCTTTCCCCGGCTTGCAGGCGCGCTTGTAGCGGGTCGCGATCGCCGTGGTGACGGCTCTGCGTTCAGCCATGGTCAGTCCCATCCTCCGGGCCTATCCTCGACCACCACATCGACGTGATCGACACGCCGCTACGCCGGCTGTATATGCCAACTCGGGCTATTGACTCGAACACGCGTTCGAAGTAGGATTTCGACATGGGGATCGGGGAGGATATCCAGGGGGCGTTGCCGGACGATACACTGGCGTCGGACGAGATTCTGGCGACTGCGGTCGGTGATGCGTGGCGTCTGGCCGAGGCCGAGTTGCTCGCATCGGTGGTTGCTGTCTCGGAGGAGATTCAGCGACTCGAGGCTTTGCGGGTCAGGCTGGTCGGTGCCGTCGACCACCGCTGCAAGGTCGATGTGCTGGGATTTCCGAACACCAAGATGTGGCTGGCCTCCAAGACATTGCTCGAGGTCGGTGCGGCGGGACGAATCGTAATGTTGGGACGAGGTTTACGTTCCCAACCGGAAATCGCAGACGCATACTTCGACACCACGATGTCGGCGGAGCACGCCGCACTGATCATGAAATTCTGCGAGAGGCCGCCCAAAGGCATGCCACTCGAAGCGATGGACGACTGCCGAAACGCGTTGCTGTACGCGGCGAGCGGTCCTACCGCCAACACCGACGCCGTGCGTGCCGTCATCGCTCGACTCGAACGCGCCTTCGAATCCGACGACCCGCCGCCCGCCGAAGACACCGAACTCAACGAATTCCACGCCTCCAGAACACTCAACGGACGCATCGCCGTCAAAGGCGACCTCGACGCCGTCACCGGCGAAATGCTGCTCTCCGCGCTCTCCGGACTCTCCACACCGCGACCCGCGCAGGACGGAACCACCGACAACCGCACCCCCGGACAGCGCAGGGCCGACGGATTCACCGAACTGCTGCGCCGGTACCTCAACTCCGCAATCGCCGGCGAAGAAGGCGGAGAACGACCCCACATCTCCCTCCACATCAACGTCAAAGACCTCACCGACCACGCCAACCACGCCGGCGCCAGCGCAGAAGATCAGCGCAGCGCCTGCGCGACCGACGCGTCGCTGTTCGCCGTCGACGGGGTCGCGTGGACCGAGTGGATGGGACCGCTGAGCCTGCGAGCGGCTCGGCTCCTCAGCTGCGACTCGATCTACACGCCGATCGTCCTCGACGACAACGGCGCGCCACTCGACCTCGGCACCACCACCCGGACAGTGACCAAACGACAACGAAAAGCCCTGGTCGCGAGAGACCGAGGATGCGCATTCCCCGGATGCGGTGCACCACCCTCATGGTGCGAAGGCCACCACATCGTCCACTGGTCCAAAGGTGGACCCTCCGACATGGACAACCTCGTACTGCTCTGCGGGTTCCATCACCGACTGCTCCACCACAGCGACTGGGAAATCGAAATGGGAGCAGACCGGCACCCCGCCTTCATCCCACCCCGGCAAGTCGACTCGGAACGCACACCCATACCCGCGCACCACCAGGCCCGACCCCGAGCGGCCTGACCCCGAGGGCGCGACACACACATTTGCCGACTCTGCAACAGGACCACTCCTGTTGCAGAGCCGGCATGCCGTCGTGCCAAGCGTCAAGTGCCGAGCGTCAAGTGCCGAGCGTCAAGTGCCGAGCGTCAAGTGCCAAGTGACCAAACCAGACGGCATCGACCTTGGCCCTCACCAACCCGGCAAGCCCGTTGCGATCAGCAACCCGGAGACAAGGACGTCCCGAAGACAAGGACCTCGCTGGCCGAGGTTGCCGCCGAATCCCTCTGCCTGCGAAGGCCCCGCCGCGGTTCACGACGGTGATGCGGCGAGGGTGGCGCTGTCCTCTTCGGCGAGCAGGCGCCGCATGTGCTGCTGCATCCGTAGGGCGTCGGGCTCGAGTCCGGTGAAGATGCGGAACGAATCGACCGCCTGTCCGACGGCCATTCCGATGCCGCTGAGGGTGCGCGCCCCGATGTCGCGGGCACGTCGCAGAAGCTCGGTTTCCGCTGGCCGGTAGACGACGTCGGCAACCCAAAGATCGGGCCGGAGCAGTTCGGCATCCAGCGCCATACCGGGATGCTGCGCCATTCCGCGCGGGGTTGCATTGATGAGACCTTGCGCTTGCCCGACAGCGGCGGGCACGGCCGAGAGGTCACCGGAGACGATGACACGGTCCGGGAACATGGCGGCGAGTGAATCCCGCAGCAGCTGTGCGCGGGTGGCGTCGGCATCGATGATCGTGAAGTGCAGGACCCCACGGGTCAGCGCCGCGTATGCGACGGCCGCGCCCGCGCCGCCTGCGCCTAGCTGGACCACACGGTCGGTCGGCGCACCGCCGAGGCCCTCGTCCATGTTCCGCGCGAATCCGGACCAGTCGGTGTTGTGGCCGATTAGCCGTCCATTAGCGATGTGCACCGTGTTGACCGCGCCGAGCGTGCGCGCATCGCCCGACAGGTCGTCGAGCAACGGGATGACGGCCTGCTTGCAGGGATGCGTGATGTTGAGACCATCGAATCCGAGCAGCCTCGCCGAGGCGAGGAGCCGCGGCAACGCATCCTCACCCAGCGCGAGTGTGTCGAGATCGAGAATGCGGTAGACGTACCCGACTCCCTGCGCCCGGCCCTCCGCCTCGTGCAGAGGAGGCGTCAGGGACTTCGAGATTCCAGAGCCGATGAGCCCGCACAGGTACGACGGGCGGGATACGGCAACGGTGTCGAGGTCGGGAGAAATCATGGTGCTCACTTCCGGGAGAGGACTTGCGGGAGCTAATTAACTATCTAGTGAGTTATGTCACGGTAGCATACCTCCATACCGCGCGAAAGCAACAGCGATGAACAGGAGTTCTCGGGATGACACGAAGTGACGCTACGGAGAAGACACCCCGGCACGAGGGCGCCAAACGCACTCGAAATCCCGAGAAGACCAAGGAGGACATCCTGCGCGTGGCGATGAAGGAGTTCGCCGACAAAGGTTTGTCCGGTGCCCGCATCGACGAGATCGCAGCCAAGACCGCCACCACGAAGCGGATGCTCTACTACTACTTCGGCGACAAGGACGGCCTGTATCGAGCGGTGCTCCAACGCGCGTACGAGGAGATTCGCTACGAAGAGTCGCAACTCGACATCGACCACCTCGATCCGTCGGAGGCGATCAGAGCGCTCGCCGAGTTGACCTTCGATCACCACGAGGCGCACCCCGACTTCATCCGGCTGGTCGCCATCGAGAACACGAATCGGGGCGCGAATCTCAGCCAGGCCGAGGGCCTACAGGAAACGCAGACCCCTGCCATCCGTACACTCGAGAAAATTCTTCAGCGCGGGCAGGATGCCGGAATCTTCCGTGCCGATACCACCGCCCTCGACATTCACATGCTCATCAGCGCGTATTGCGTCTTTCGCGTAGCCAACCGGTACACCTTCAAGGCGCTGTTCGACTGGGATCTCACGGGCGCCGAGAACCGCCCTCACCTGCGCACGATGCTCGGTGATGTCGTCCTCGCCTACCTCCAGCAGCCCGGGAAATTATGAACTAACCATTTCGACCATTATTGACGAGAGCGTGTGACGGGGGTTACCTTGCTTGCACGACCTTCGAACAGCCGCTCGCAGAGCGCAGCGTGTTCGCCCTCCTCGCTCCCCAGGAGTATCGATGACCATCGACTATGGCACCGGCGTCGCCGGTCGAGGCGGTGACGGCAACGGCCGTTCCGCCGTCGACCCCAACGCCGATCCCACCAACGCGAAGAAGGCCGCGAAAGCCGCCTTCTTCGGCAGCCTGCTCGAGTACTACGACTTCTATATTTTCGCCTCGGCTGCTGCGCTGGTGTTCCCCCACGTGTTCTTCGAAGGTTCGAAGAACCCGCTGTTGCTGTCGCTGGCCACCTTCGGCATCTCCTATGTCGCCCGTCCGGTCGGTGCGGTGTTCGTCGGACACTTCGGCGACCGGGCCGGGCGCAAGAAGGTGATGATGTTCTGCCTGGTGCTCATGGGTGTCGTGACCTTCCTGATCGGTTGTCTGCCTTCTTCGGAAACCGCGGGCATGGTGGGACCGGCACTCCTGGTTCTCCTGCGTATCTGTCAGGGCATCTCCGCTGCCGGCGAGCAGTCGGGAGCCGGTTCCCTCACCCTCGAGCACTCCCCCGCCCACCGTCGCGGATTCTTCTGCAGCTGGACGTTGACGGGCACCCAGGCCGGCTTCATCGTCGCCAGCCTCGCGTTCATCCCGGTCGCCGCGATGCCGGACGAGACCCTCTACAGCTGGGGCTGGCGTGTCCCGTTCTGGTGCAGCCTCCTCGTCCTCGTCGTCGCCTACATCGTGCGTCGCAAGCTCGAGGAGCCCGAGATCTTCATTGCCAACAAGGAGGCATTGGACGAGACCCCCGCGCCGCTTCCCGTCGTCGACCTGTTCCGCACGCACTGGCGTGACGTACTGCGGGTCGTGTTCTGCGCATTCATCGCCGTCGTCAGCACCGTCTTCTCCGTGTTCGGCCTCGCGTACGCCACCACTCCGGAAATCGGGATGAGCCGGACCACCATGCTGTGGGTCGCGATCGCCGCCAACTGCGTCGCACTCATCTCACAGCCGCTGCTCGGCATCCTGTCCGATCGGATCGGCCGCAAGCCCGTCTTCATCGGCGGCGCGATCGGCTCCGCCGCCGGAATCTTCCTGTACTTCGCCGCGATCGGCACCGGCAACGTCACACTGATCTTCCTCGCCGGAATCCTGCTCATGGGTGGCGTGTACGCCGGGACCAACGCCATCTGGCCCGCCTTCTATGCCGAAATGTTCTCGTCGCGAGTTCGCTACTCCGGCATGGCAATCGGCACGCAGCTCGGGTTCGCGCTCGCCGGATTCGCCCCGACCATCGCCCAGGCTCTCCGCGGTGCCGACCCCAAGAACTGGGTGCCCGTCGCGGTCTTCACAGCAGTGTGCGCACTCGTCGCCGGAGCCTCCGCCGCCACCGCGAAGGAGAACTCGCGCACCCCGCTCCTCGAACTCGACAAGGAAGACGTCGCGCTCGCGAAGCTGAAGGTCTGATCTCGTCGCGACGACCGAGCGCGCCCGGCACCTTGCCGGGCGCGTTCTTCGTGTCGAGGCATCGGACTCGAGGCCTATTTGTCGACGACGGTCATGTCGAAGCTGTAGCGAGACGCCCGGTAGCAGTGGCTACCGCATTCGACAGCGCGGCCGGAATCGTCGAAGGCAGTCCGGTTCACGGTAAGCAACGGTGCACCGGCCTTCTCCTCTAGCAGCAGCGCCTCGGCGTCGGTCGCCAGTGATGCGCCGATCCGTTGCCGAGCCAACCGAATGTGCACTCCGCGTGCTCGCAGTGCGGCATACAACCCGGACTCTTCCAGTTCCTCCGGGTCCGGCGCGAGGGCGATCGGGAGGAAGTTCGTCAACAGCGCGAGAGGCTCCCCGTTGGCGCTGCGGAGTCGCCGGATGCACGCCACTTCCACGCCGTGCTCCAGGCCGAGTTCGGCCGCGACGTTCACTCCGGGCGCCGTCACGCGAAATTCGAGCAGCGTGGTGGTGGGGCTCTGCCCCGTCCTGGTCAGGTCGTCGAACAGACTCGTCAGCTCCACCGGTCGGTGCATCGTACTGCGCACCACCTGCGTCCCTACACCGCGCTTTCGGACGAGCAACCCCTTGTCGACGACTTCCTGGATCGCCCGCCGAGTTGTGGGGCGCGAGAGATTGAGACGCTTGGCCAGTGAGAGTTCGTTCTCGAATCGATCTCCCGGCGCGAGTTCGCCTGCGATGATCGCTTTCTCGATCCTTTGT
Source organism: Rhodococcus sp. USK13 (assembly GCF_018343855.1). Classification (NCBI taxonomy): domain Bacteria; kingdom Bacillati; phylum Actinomycetota; class Actinomycetes; order Mycobacteriales; family Nocardiaceae; genus Rhodococcus; species Rhodococcus sp. USK13. Next base: position 5,194,049 of record NZ_CP069242.1, read on the forward strand.
GCCAGCTGAAAGTAGAGCGGGATGGGGCTGGATCTGTCGAGCTCGACTGCGAGCTGTGCACTCACACGGATCACCCCGATCCTCGTTCCCGCCCAGAGCGGCGCTGAAAAGACTAACACCCGGTGAACGTTACGTCTTAATGTCAGGACAAAGCGTTGACAGTGCGCGCGATGTGGAGAACAGTCTCCATCAGATCTCACCGCCTGCGCAGAGCGCCGCAACGACCTCCCCGGGAGTCAGCATTGACCACGGACAGTACGCACCGCAGCCGCCCCGGCTGGGATGTCCTCGCTATCGGTCGTTGTGGGGTCGACCTTTACCCACTCCAGACCGGAGTCGGGCTCGAGCAGGTAGAGACGTTCGGCAAATTCCTCGGCGGTAGCGCAGCCAATGTCTCCGTCGCCGCCGCGCGCCTGGGTTGCCGCAGTGCCCTCATCTCCGGCGTCGGCGATGATCCGTTCGGACGGTTCGTGCGCTCGGCGCTCACCGACCTCGGAGTAGACAACCGTTACGTGCGCATCGACTCCGCGTACCCGACACCGGTCACGTTCTGTGAGATCTTTCCCCCGGACCACTTTCCGCTGTATTTCTATCGCAAGCCCGCGGCCCCCGACTTGCAGATCTCCCCCGAGCACATCGACACCGCCGCAGTGCGAGAGGCGAAGCTGTACTGGTCCACGGCGACCGGACTGTCCGAGGAACCGAGTCGCAGTGCTCATTTCGCAGCCTGGCAATCCCGCGGCCGTCAGCAGCACACCGTTCTCGATCTCGACTACCGGCCGATGTTCTGGGCCTGCGCGGCCGACGCCACCGTGCAGATTCAGCGCGCTCTCCGACACGTCACCGTTGCGGTGGGCAACCGGGAAGAATGTGAGATCGCGGTCGGTGAGACCGACGCGGACAACGCCGCCGACGCCCTCCTCGACTTCGGTGTCGAACTCGCGATAGTGAAACAGGGCCCGCATGGTGTGCTCGGAAAGACTCGCAGCCAGCGCGTCACCGTACCCGCGATCGACGTGCAGGTGGTCAACGGACTCGGCGCGGGTGACAGCTTCGGCGGCTCCCTGTGCCACGGACTTCTGTCGGGATGGCCGCTCGAGAAAGTACTGCGTTACGCCAATGCCGCAGGAGCGATTGTGGCGTCCCGCCTCGAATGCTCGACGGCGATGCCGACGGCCGAAGAGGTACGCGCACGTGCCGAAGTCGACACTTCGGAGGTCATCGATGTCTGAAACGTTCGTCCCCCGTGCGCATCGCGCCTCGCCACTGACCGCGCCGGAGAGGATGCGATGAGCAGCAAGTACTACCTGCCCGTCGGCTCGGCCGCCACCGGTCCCTTCGACCTCGAGGTGACGCCCGAATCCGCGGGCTGGACCGAGTCGAGCCTGCGCGTCCTGACGCTTCCTCTCGACGGCTCCGCGGAATTCGACACCGGCGCAGAAGAGATTCTCGTCGTTCCCCTCTCGGGATCGGTGACGGTGTCCTGCGCGACCGAGAAGTTCGTCCTCGCCGGGCGACAATCGGTGTTCGACGGCCCCACCGACTTCGCGTATGTCGGCATCGACTCCGCCTACCGGGTGACGGCCTCGAATGGTGGACGCTTCGCGCTCTGCGGCGCCCGGGCCCGGCAGAAGTTCCCATCCCGATATGTACCCGCCGCAGACGTGTCCGTCGAACTGCGCGGCGCGGGCAGCTGCAGTCGGCAGGTGCACAACTTCGCGACCGCCGACCGGTTCGAGGCAGATTCGATCATCGCGTGCGAGGTGATCACGCCCGGCGGCAACTGGTCGTCGTATCCGAGCCACAAGCACGACGAAAACAGCGCTGTCGAATCCCGGCTGGAGGAAATCTACTATTTCGAGATCGCCCAGGCACATTCGCGGACAACAGATTTCAGTGGCACCGGATTCGGCTACCACCGCGTGTACGGCACACCCGCGCGGCCGATCGAGGTGCTCGAGGAAGTACGAACCGGTGACGTCGTCCTCGTTCCGCACGGGTATCACGGCCCGTCGATTGCCGCACCCGGCCACCACATGTACTACCTGAACGTCATGGCCGGTCCCGGCGACGAGCGGTCCTGGAAGATCTGCGACGACCCGGCGCACGCCTGGGTCCGCACCAGTTGGGAGCACCAGACCGTGGATCCACGACTGCCCCTGCACAGATCCACTTTTCCGAAAGGAGCATGACGTGGTACCCCCCGCGCCCCGATCGGCGAACGAAGATCCCGACGCCGAGGGCACCGTGCACCTCACGGTGGCCCAGGCGGCCCTCAGGTTCCTCGAAAACCAGTATGTGGAGCGGGACGGCGTACGGAACCGGTTCTTCGCCGGTTGCCTCGGCATCTTCGGCCACGGCAACGTTGCCGGTGTGGGACAGGCGCTGCTGCAGGCGGAGATCGACGCGGCCGAAGCCGGGACCATACCCGAGTTACCCTACGTGCCCGGCCGCAACGAGCAGGCGATGGTGCACACGGCCGTCGCGTACGCACGGCAGAAGAACCGCCTGCAGACGTGGGCGGTTTCCAGCAGTGTCGGGCCGGGCTCGACCAACATGCTTACCGGTGCGGCACTCGCCACGATCAACCGGTTGCCGGTGCTACTGCTGCCTGCCGACACGTTCGCGACCCGTGCGAGTGCCCCGGTTCTCCAGGAACTCGAATTGCCGTCCAGTGGTGATGTCACCGTCAACGACGCCTTCAAGCCGTTGTCGCGATACTTCGACCGGGTGTGGCGCCCTGAGCAGCTGCCGGCGGCGCTGCTCGGAGCGATGCGCGTGCTGACCGACCCGGCCGAGACCGGCGCCGCCACGGTCGCCATTCCGCAGGACGTTCAAGCACAGGCATTCGACTGGCCGCGCTCGCTCTTCGCCCCGCGCACCTGGCACGTCGCGCGGCCCCTGCCCGAACGGTCCGTGCTCACCCGCGTTGCCGATATCATTCGCTCGGCACGGAACCCGCTCATCATCGCCGGTGGGGGTGTCATCTACTCCGGTGCGACCGACGCCCTCGTAGCGTTCGTCGAGCAGACCGGCGTCGCTGTCGGTATGACGCAGGCAGGCAAGGGATCGCTCGCTTTCGATCACCCACAGTCGCTGGGAGCCATCGGCTCGACCGGAACCACGGCGGCCAACACGTTGGCCGCCGACGCCGATCTGGTCATCGGCATCGGTACCAGGTACAGCGATTTCACGACGGCGTCGCGGACCGCGTTCGCACACCCGAACGTGCAGTTCGTCAATATCAATGTGGCATCGCTCGATTCGGTGAAACAGGGCGGAGTCAGCGTCGTCGCGGATGCGCTCGAGGCGCTCGAGGCGCTCGGCCCCTTGCTCCGCGACTATCGCGTGTCCCAGGAATACCGCACGCGGACACGCGAGCTCGTATCCCGCTGGGAAGCGAAAGTCGAGTCGGTGTACCGCATCACCGACGACACTCGGCAGGTGAACCAGAGCCAGGTGATCGGCTTGGCGAACACCCTGTCGGACCCACGTGACGTCGTGGTCGGCGCCGCCGGTTCCCTGCCCGGCGACCTTCACAAGTTGTGGCGGACGCGCGATGCGAAGGGCTACCACGTCGAATACGGCTTCTCCTGCATGGGATACGAGATCGCCGGCGGAGTCGGCGTCAAAATGGCCTGTCCCGACCGCGACGTCTTCGTCATGGTCGGTGACGGTTCGTACCTCATGATGGCCACCGAGCTGGTGACTGCAGTGCAGGAGAATCTCAAGCTCATCGTCGTCCTGGTGCAGAATCACGGTTTCGCGTCGATCGGATCGCTCTCCGAGTCGGTGGGATCCCAGAGATTCGGCACAGAGTACCGTCGCCGCGGCACATCGGGCCGGCTCGACGGCGAGGTGCTCCCGGTCGACTTGGCAGCCAACGCAGCCAGTCTCGGCGTAGACGTCATTCGCGTGAAGACAGCTGCGGAGTTCGCCGACGCCGTCAAGGTCGCGAAGGCCGGCGAGACGACTACGGTCATTCACGTGGAAACCGATCCGCGTTCCCCGGGCCTGGACAGTGAATCCTGGTGGGACGTTCCGGTGTCTTCCACATCCACGCTCGACTCGACCCGAACCGCCTACGAGACGTACGCACAGTGGAAGAAGATCCAACGCCCCTTCCTGCGTCCCTCCGGAAACTAGGTCGACTTACCCAAGAACCTGAAAGGAGCCCCGAGATGAGCGCGATCCGCGTCGGATCAGCCCCTGATTCCTGGGGTGTCTGGTTCGCCGACGACCCGCGGCAGATTTCCTACGACCGCTTCCTCGACGAGGTGTCCGCGGCCGGTTACGAATGGATCGAGCTGGGCCCGTACGGCTACCTGCCCACCCAGCCGGAGAAGTTGCGTGACGAACTCGACGCCCGCGGCCTGAAACTGTCCGCCGGGACGGTGTTCGAGCACTTGCATCGACCCGATTCCCGGGAAGCCGTCTGGTCCCGGATCGAGGACGTCGCCGCCCTCACTGCGGCCGTCGGTGGCCGGCACGTCGTCGTGATCCCCGAGATGTGGCGCGATCCGGGCAGCGGCAAGGTCCTCGAAGATCGCAGCCTCACCGCGGAGCAATGGAAGAGGAAGACCGCCGGAATGAACGAGCTGGGCAAGAGAATGTTCGAGCAGTACGGCGTCGAAGCCCAGTACCACCCGCACGCCGACAGCCATATCGACACGGAGGAGCGGGTGTATCGTTTTCTCGATGCCACCGACGAAAAATTCGTCAACCTGTGCCTCGACACCGGGCACATCAGCTACTGCGGTGGTGACAATCTCGCGATCATCGAGCGCGCGGCCGAGCGTATCGGCTACTTGCACCTCAAGCAGGTCGATCCCGAGGTCCGGGCCACGGTCGAAGCCGGCGACCTGCCGTTCGGTGAAGCCGTGCAGCTTGCAGTCATGATCGAGCCTCCGCTGGGAATCCCGGACATGCCGTCTGTCCTCGCGGCGATCGACACGCTGGATATAGACGTCTTCGCCATTGTCGAGCAAGACCTCTATCCCTGCGCCCCCCACGTCCCCTTGCCGATCGCGCAACGCACTCGAAAGTATTTGAAGGGCTGCGGGATAGGTTCCGTTCGCTTCCACTGACAACGTCAGGAGTTCGTTCCCCCCATGACCGCAAGCCGGAACCTCCGCATCGCCGTACTGGGCGTCGGCATGATGGGCGCCGATCACGTCACACGCATCACCTCCACAATCTCCGGTGCCCGGGTCGCGGTGGTCAACGACTACGTCGTCGAGAAGGCTGCGCGACTCGCCGCGACCATCCCGAATTGCCGCGTCGTCGAAGATCCGTTCGATGCGATCGCGGATCCGGACGTCGACGCCGTACTGCTGGCCAGTCCCGGCCCGGCCCATGAGAAACAACTGCTTGCGTGCCTCGAACACGGCAAGCCGGTGATGTGCGAGAAGCCCCTCACTACCGACGTCGCCACATCACTCGAAGTGGTCACGCGTGAGGCGGAACTGGGCACGAAGCTCATACAAGTGGGTTTCATGCGCCGATTCGATCCCGAGTACCGGCAACTCGCGGCCCTCCTCCACTCGGGGCAGTTGGGTCGCCCCCTGCTCCTGCACTGCATCCACCGAAACCTCAGCGTGCCACCTCATTTCGACAGCGCGATGATCGTCAAGGATTCGCTGGTGCACGAGGTCGATGTGACCCGCTTCCTGCTGAACGAGGAGATCTCCTCCGTTCAGATCATCACGCCCCGACCCAACCCACGAGCACCGGAGGGCCTGCGGGATCCGCAGATCGCTCTGTTCACCACCACGTCCGGCATGCACGTCGACGTGGAGGTGTTCGTCACCACCGGGGTCGCCTACGAGGTCCGGACAGAAGTTGTCGGGGAATCGGGTAGCGCAATGATCGGTCTCGACGTAGGACTGATTCGTACGAGCACACCCGGCATTCGAAGCGGTCGGATCACGCGGACCTTCATGGAGCGGTTCGGGCAGGCCTACGACATCGAGCTTCAGCGGTGGGTCGATGCTGTCCGCTCGGGATCGAGGACGGGCAACTACATCGACGGGCCGGACGCATGGGACGGATACGCGGCCGCCGCAGTGTGCGCGGCGGGAGTCGAGTCACTCGAGACGGGTGAGCGCGTCACGGTGGAGATGGTCCAGCGATCCTCGATCCGGAGTCCGCGGACCACCGGTAACTGACGCCGTGCCCGCCCCTCAGCCGGCCGCCCGCAGCTGGGCGGCCAAGCGCATCGCCGAGTTGGCGTCGCCATAGCCCTCGTACTCACCGATCCGCTGCACCACCTCGAAGAACAGGTCGGCGCCCACCGTCCTGGTGAACACGTGGAAGAACTCCCCGTGCGGATCGGCGTCGTACATGATGCCCGAACTGCTCATCCGGTCCAGCAACTCGCGGGACAGCCCGAACCGGGCCTCGAGGTCGTCGTAGTAGTTCGGTGAGATCGACAACGGCTCGAACCCGTTGGACTGCATCGCGGCCGCAGCGGTGAAAATGTCGCTGCACGAGAACGCCACATGGCTGATCCCACCACGCCTGGTCGCGGCGATGTGCGAATTGCCGGGCGCTGCGCCCGGAACCATGTTCAGCGAGATGCGCAGCGGCCGGTCGACGCCGTCGGCACCCGTCTGGTCCATCGTCAGTGCCTGACTGCGCATCATTCCGACCGCGTCGGTGACATCGAGGCCCTCGTGCGGCGCCATCGCGAACACCGACCGCAGCAGGAGCATGATGCCGTCCCAGTTGTCGGACGGCACAGCCAGGGCCACATGGTCGACGCCCGTGAAGACGGGAACGTCGTCCTGCCACCGCGACTCGGTGGGATACAGGTCGAACGCCGACTGCCACGCAGCCGCACTCCCGGGCCCTCGCAGGTCCAGCGAGGTGGCATCGGTGATTTTCAGCCGCACTACATCTGACTCGGGAGCCGTGTCCACGCCCGGCAACTGAACCTCGTGCACCGGCACCTCGAGCGCTGCTGCCCGCTCACCCCACGCGTCCGGATCGCTCGACCGGATACCGATCTGGGTGAGCACCGGCAAATGCGCAGGCAGACCCGGGGCAGTCCACACGGTACCGGCCGTGGCGTCGACGATGACGGTCAACGGCCCGTGCCGCCACAACTGGAGGTCGTGGTTGCGATGCCGCCCGGCTAGCTGAAAACCGATGTGCTGCAATGCCTGCCGCAGGTCCGCTTCTTTTCCAGGACCCGCCGCGAGGCGCAAGGACACGATTCCCTCGAGCGGCGCGCGGGGCGGTGGCCGGAAGAGGACGGGCCCGCCGTCGGCCACTTCGCCGCGTTCCGCCAGAACCCGGCCGACTTCCTCCTGCAGATACAACAACGAACGGTGAGCGTCGGCCGCCGTGCGGCCGGTGGACGACTGCCGGAACGTGTCGTTGAATATTTCGAGTGACCACGGGCCCTTGTAGCCCGCCGCCTGCACGTGCGCACCGAACGCCGCAAGCTCGAAGTTGCCCTGCCCCGGGAAGTTTCGGTGATGCCGACTCCACTGCAGGACATCCATCGACAGGCGTGGTGCGTCCGCGAGTTGCAAGAAAAAAATCTTCTCGCCCGGGATGTCGCGGATGCCCGACGGGTCGTCGCCGCGCGAGAGGATGTGGAAGCTGTCGAGACAGGTTCCGAGGGCGGGATGGTCCGCGTCCGCCACGATCTTCCACGCATGACGATAGGTGTTGACGTGCGTTCCCCAAGCCAGCGCCTCGTACGCGATCCGCAGTCCACGGGCGTGCGCACGTTCGGCAAGAGTGTGGAGTTGAGCGGTGAGAAGACCGTCGTCGCGTACCGCCTGCGGCAACGGAGACGAGCAGACCAGCATGGTGTCGCAGCCGAGCTGCTCCATGATGTCGAATTTGCGTTCTGCCCGGACCAGGTTGCGGGCGAAGGTGGCATCGTCCGTCGAATCGAGGTCACGGAACGGCTGATAGAGATCCAGCGTGAGCCCGAGATCGGTTGCGCGGGTTGCGAGTTCACGAGGAGACCACGGCGAGCTCACGAAGTCGGGTTCGAACACCTCGAACCCGTCGAAACCCGCGGCGGCGATCGCGGCGACCTTCGCCTCCAACGACCCACTGAGGGAGACGGTGGCGACACTTGTCCGGATCCGCTCTGCCACGACGTACTCAGCCCTTGTTGCAGATGAAGTCGACGGCCAGCCCGTACCCGAAAATTCCCAGCCCGGCGATCACGCCGGTGGCAACGCCGGAGACGTACGAGTGTCGCCGGAATTCCTCGCGCGCGTGAACATTGCTGATGTGGACCTCCACCAACGGCACCTCGAGCGTGACGAGTGCATCGCGTAGCGCCACCGAGGTGTGGGTGTATCCACCGGGGTTGATCACCACGCCCGACGCAGTGGTCCGCGCTTCGTGCACCCAGTCGATCAGTTGGCCCTCGTGATTGGACTGACGAGCCACGATCTCCCGACCGGCCCGCGCAGCCGAGGTGCGACAGAGTTCGACGACGTCATCGAGCGTCTCGGATCCGTACACCTCGGGCTGGCGCTGCCCGAGCAGGTTCAGGTTGGGGCCGTTCAGAACGAAGATCGGTCCTGGAGCTGTCATCGCGCGCGTTACCTCCGTATGTACGAACTAGTGAGTTAGTCCGCAATCAGGATACAGCGCGCCTCCGCCTACGCGGACTTGTCCCGGCGTTCCCCGCGGTCGGGCTTACGCGGAACGATGGTCGGCAGAACGTTGTCGTTGACCGTTTCGGCGCTGACCACGACCTTTTCGACATCGTCGCGACTCGGGATGTCGTACATGACCGGGAGAAGAACTTCTTCCATGATCGCGCGGAGACCGCGGGCACCGGTGCCACGAAGAATCGCTTGGTCGGCGATGGCCTCGAGCGCGTCCGTGGTGAACTCCAACTCCACGCCATCCATGTCGAAGAGCCGGTTGTATTGCTTGACCAGCGAGTTCTTCGGCTCGGACAGGATCTGGACGAGCGATTCTTTGTCGAGGTTGGTGACCGACGCAACCACCGGCAAGCGACCGATGAATTCGGGAATCAGACCGAACTTGATCAGGTCTTCGGGCATGACCTCGGCGAAGTGGTCCTGCGTATCGATCTCCGCCTTGGAACGCACCTCGGCGCCGAAGCCGATTCCGCGCTTGCCGACCCGGTCGGAGACGATCCGCTCGAGTCCGGCGAAGGCGCCGGCCACGATGAAGAGCACGTTGGTGGTGTCGATCTGGATGAATTCCTGATGGGGGTGCTTGCGCCCGCCCTGCGGAGGCACGCTCGCCTGCGTTCCCTCCAAGATCTTCAAAAGTGCCTGCTGCACGCCTTCACCGGACACATCGCGCGTGATCGACGGGTTCTCGCTCTTGCGGGCGATCTTGTCGACCTCGTCGATGTAGATGATGCCGGTCTCGGCGCGCTTGACGTCGTAATCGGCGGCCTGGATCAGCTTGAGCAGAATGTTCTCGACGTCTTCACCCACGTAACCGGCCTCGGTGAGTGCCGTGGCGTCGGCGATCGCGAACGGGACGTTGAGCATCTTCGCCAACGTCTGAGCAAGGTAGGTCTTGCCACAGCCGGTGGGGCCGAGCATGAGGATGTTCGACTTGGCCAGCTCGACCGTCTCACCACGCGCGTCGCGACCCTTGTCACCGGCCTGGATGCGCTTGTAATGGTTGTATACGGCGACAGCGAGGGTCCGCTTGGCGGCGTCCTGGCCGATCACGTAATTCTCGAGAAAGTCCCGGATCTCGGCAGGCTTCGGCAGCTCGTCGAGCTTCACCTCGCTGGACTCGGCCAGCTCCTCTTCGATGATCTCGTTGCAGAGGTCGATGCACTCGTCGCAGATGTACACCCCAGGCCCCGCAATGAGCTTTTTGACCTGCTTCTGGCTCTTACCGCAGAAAGAGCACTTGAGCAGATCCCCGCCGTCACCGATGCGTGCCATCTCGTCAGGTCCCTACTTCCTTCGTTTACGTGCAACCACCGAATCCCGATGACACGCGTGCTGCGCACCCACCGAAAAACGAAAGCCCGTTATGTGACCGTACCCGCAGATCGCGAGCGAGGTCGACTGGTTGTCGGTGATTCGCTCGCCGATCTTCGGGGAACGCCAGCCTTACCGACGCCGCACCCGGCCCGTCGCAACTCCACCCTCACGGCGTGTCGCCCGAGCCGGGGCGGCAATACATCACTTCTGGGCGCTGAGTTTGCGGTACTCGAGCACGTCGTCGATGATCCCGTATTCCTTCGCCTCTTCGGCGGTGAGGATCTTGTCGCGATCGGTGTCCTTGCGAATCACATCCGGCGTCTTGCCGGTGTGCTTCGACAGCGTCGTCTCCATCAGGCGGCGCATGCGCTCGATCTCGGCTGCCTGAATCTCGAGGTCCGACACCTGGCCCTGGATGCCACCAGAGGCCGGCTGGTGGATGAGGACGCGAGCGTTCGGCAGTGCCAGGCGCTTACCTGGCGACCCGGCGGCCAGCAGGACGGCCGCAGCCGACGCCGCCTGACCCAGGCACACCGTGGTGATGTCGGCGCGCACGTACTGCATGGTGTCGTAGATCGCCATCAACGAGGTGAACGAACCACCCGGGGAGTTGATGTACATCGTGATGTCGCGATCGGGGTCGAGCGACTCCAGGACGAGCAACTGAGCCATCACGTCGTTGGCCGAGGCATCGTCGACCTGGACGCCGAGGAAGATGATGCGCTCCTCGAACAGCTTGTTGTACGGGTTGGACTCTTTGACGCCATAGCTCGAGTGCTCGATGAACGACGGCAGAATGTAGCGCGACTGCGGGGCGGCGGGCGCCTGGCCTCCCAGGTTGCGGGGATCGAACAGGTTGGTCATCAGTTCTCCAAGGATGTGTGGGACGCGGGGAGGGTCAGGGGCCGGATTCAGCTACCGGTTCCACCCGCCTGGCGTGCGCGGGAGACGACGTGGTCGACGAAGCCGTATTCGAGAGCCTCATTGGCGGTGAACCAGCGGTCGCGGTCGGAGTCGGCGGTGATCTGCTCGACGGTCTGACCGGTGTGCTCGGCGATCAGCTCGGCCATCTCACGCTTGGTGTGGGCGAACTGCTCGGCCATGATCGCGATGTCACTGGCGGTGCCCCCGATACCGGCGGACGGCTGGTGCATCATGATCCGGGCGTGCGGGAGAGCGTAACGCTTGCCCTTCGCACCGGCGGAGAGCAGGAACTGACCCATCGAGGCGGCAAGACCCATTCCGAACGTGGCAACGTCGCACTCCGCGAACTGCATCGTGTCGTAGATCGCCATTCCGGCGCTGACCGAGCCGCCGGGCGAGTTGATGTAGAGGGAGATGTCCCGATTGGGATCCTCTGCCGACAGCAGCAGGATCTGAGCGCACAGCTTGTTCGCGATGTCGTCGTCGACCTGGGTACCGAGGAAGATGATGCGCTCGCGCAGCAGGCGCTCGTACACCGAATCGCTGAGGTTCAACCCAGCGGTGGCTGAAGTCATGGCGGGACTCTGCAAAGTCTCCAGGTGATTGGAAGTCACGGTACCTGCCTTCTACGTAAATCGTTGATTGCTGACACAGACACTAACGAAGGAGGGCGGCACCGGAGTCCCGGTGCCGCCCTACTTCGCTCAAAGCGGAAAACAACTCACCGCCGAACATGCGGGAAACACCCCGCGACCAGCGTTAGCTCTCGTCTTCGCCCTCGGCGGAATCCGCGGCGGGCTCATCGGTTTCGGTCTCGCCGTTGCCGAACAGTTCCGCAGTGTCCACGGTGGCACCCGTGGTGTCGGTGACGGTGGCCTGCTCGACGACACCGGCGAGAGCCTTGCCGCGGCGCACGTCGGCGAAGACGGCACCGAGCTGGCCGGCCTGCTGGATCTGCTGAATGAACTGCTCCGGAGCCATGCCGTAGCGCTGGGCCTGGAACAGGATGCGCTCGGTGAGTTCGTCCTGGCCCACGGTGACGTCGGACGCGTCGGCGATGGCGTCCAGCAGCAGCTGGGTCTTCACCGAGCGCTCGGCGCTCTCCTTGGCGTCCTTGTCGAACTCTTCGCGGCTGGTGCCCTGCTCCTCGAGCGCCTTGTTCAGGGCGTCCTCGTCGTGGTCGAGGCTGTGCACGGCGTCGTGCAGTGCCGCGTCGACCTCGGCCTTGACGACTGCCTCGGGCAGCGGAACCTCGACGGTCTCCAGCAGGGTCTCGAGGACCTTGTCGCGGATCTGCCCCGCCTGCTCGACCTTGCGAACCCGTCCGACGCGCTCGCGCAGGTCGGCCTTCAGCTCATCGAGGGTGTCGAACTCGCTTGCCAGCTGAGCGAACTCGTCGTCCTCGGCCGGGAGCTCGCGCTCCTTGACGGTGCCGACGGTGACGGTGACGACGGCTTCCTTGCCCGCATGATCACCGGCGACGAGTGTCGAGGTGAACTCCTTGGACTCGCCGGCGGAGAGACCGATGACGGCCTCGTCGAGGCCCTCGATCAGCTGACCGGAGCCGACCTCGTGCGACAGTCCGCTCGCGGTGGCCTCGGGAACGGCCTCACCGTCGACGGTGGCCGACAGATCGATGGAGATGAAGTCGCCGTCCTGAACCGGACGATCGACACCGGTGAGGGTGCCGAAGCGCTGACGCAGCGACAGCAGCTGCTCCTCGACGGCCTCGTCGGTGATCTCGATGGGATCGACGGTGACGCTGAGTTCGCTGTAGTCGGGCAGCGTGATCTCGGGACGCACGTCGACCTCGGCGGTGAACTCGAGGAGCTCGCCGTCCTCGATCTTCGTGATCTCGATCTCGGGCTGACCGATCGCCTTCACCGCAGCCGTGGTGACGGCCTCGGAGTAGCGGGACGGGAGCGCATCGTTGACGACCTGCTCCAGGACGGCTCCACGTCCGACACGAGCTTCGAGCAACTTGGCCGGTGCCTTGCCCGGACGGAAGCCGGGGAGACGGATCTGTTGCGCGAGGGCCTTGTAGGCCTTGTCGAAATCAGGCTTGAGCTCCTCGAAGGGCACCTCAACGTTGATACGGACTCGCGTCGGGCTGAGCTGCTCGACGGTGCTCTTCACGGACTGGCTCCTTCGTGTGGTCGTGCTCTTTACTGTGCGGCAGTTGCCTGCCCTGTGGTTCTGGTCGGGGTGACAGGATTTGAACCTGCGACCCTCCGCTCCCAAAGCGGATGCGCTACCAAGCTGCGCTACACCCCGGTCCGAGCAGGCTCTCGCCAACCTCGCGAGGACCCGAGGAAGAATCCTACGGCCCCCCGATTATGAAATCCAAAGCGGGATTGGGTACAGTCTGACATCGCAGACGACATGCATGGCGATCCCAGGTTGTCGTATGCACGGGGATGTAGCTCAATGGTAGAGCCTCAGTCTTCCAAACTGATTACGCGGGTTCGATTCCCGTCATCCCCTCCACACAGGAGCGTTTCCCCTCGCGGAAGCGCTCCTTTTTCGTGTCCCGGTGGCCGGGCGGACAACGCACGGTCCTATGACATGCGTCACAAACCTGGAGATTCCGCTCCCCGACCGTCTCGACGTTCGCTCAGCGCTTAATCCCCGGTTTCGTCGGTACGCTGAGAGTTGTCCGATTCGTCCTGGCGACGGCCGCTCAGCCCTTGGAGGCTCTCGTGGAACTCCTACTCATCCTCGTGATCGTCGCCGCGGTCGGGTTCCTGGTCGTGCGAGGCCGCAACACGCGGGCGGAGCAGACAGCACACCAACTCGAGGATGCCAAAGCGGACGCCCGGCAGGCCATCGAGCGTCTCGGCGGGCAGGTCTACAACCTCGTCGGTTCGGACGACGCGTCCAAGCAGGCCCTGGCCGACGCGTCCGAGCGCTACATCGCCGCTGGGTCGCAGATCGATCAGGCCGGCACCCCGATGCAGGCGCGTCTCGCCAAGCAGACCGCTCTCGAAGGTCTGTATTACATCCGCGCCGCGCGCATCGCGATGGGGATGGACCCCGGGCCCGAGATTCCCACCCTCGAAGGTCAGAAGGTGGCCGGTCAGGTCACCGAGGACCGGGAGGTCGACTTCGAGGGGCGTCAGGTAGCCGCGTCACCGAATCCCTCGCCGAGAACCCCCAACTATTACCCCGGCGGTCGAGTCGCGGGCCGCCCCGTCCCCGCCGGCTGGTACTCCGAGCCGTGGTGGAAACCGGCGCTCATTGCCGGCGCCTGGGGCGTCGGCTCGATGTTCCTGTTCTCCGCGATGTTCTCCGGAATGTCGGGGGTGGCGTACGGCGCCCAGGACTGGGAAAGCGGTCAGGGCGACGCCGCTGCCGACGCCGGAGACTCGGGCGGAGACGGTGGAGATGGCGGGGACACGATCGGCGACACCGGCGGCGACATGAGCGGCGACGCCGGCGGCGACATGAGCGGCGGCGGCGATGGGTTCATGGGCTTCGGCGGCGACGGCGGTTTCGGCGGTTTCGACATCTGAGTCGCCGTCTCGTGACCGGCAGTTGGTGTGCGCGACGCCGCCGGGTCAGGACGGCTGGCAGGTGGGACACCAGAAGAGGTTGCGCCCCTTCATGACCGAATGGGCAATCGCTGTTCCACAGATCCGGCACGGCTCCCCTGCCCGACGATAGACATAGGTTCGGGGACGCCCCTTCGCGTAGGGCGGTTCGCCGTGGTCGTCTTCAGGCCGGACCACATGAATCTGACCGCGGCGCACCGACAGCTTCATGAGGTCGACGAGATCGGCCCACGCTGCGTCCCACTCGTCGTGGGACAGCTCGCGGCCGGGCCGCTCGGGGTGGATCGAATGCCGGAAGAGCACCTCCGCCCGGTAGACGTTGCCGATTCCTGCGACGACGGCTTGGTCCATGAGCAGGGCCCCGATTGCCGTCTTCGACGAGGAGATCCGCTTCCACGCCTTCTCTGGATCGGCGTCCTTGCGGAGTGGATCAGGTCCGAGCCTGGCCTCCACAGCGGCGACCTGAAGTTCGTCGTGCAATTCACACGCGGTGGGACCGCGAAGGTCGGTGCCGAAATCGGCACCGACCATCCGCATCCGGACCTGGCCCACCGGCGGGTCCATCGGAACGTGCGACTCCGTGAAGGTGCCGTAGAGACCGAGGTGAACGTGGACGGCGAACCCGCCCTCGTAGTGGTGCCACAGATGCTTGCCCCACGCCTCCGCCTTCAGGAGGACGCGCCCGTCGAGAATCGCCGCCTCTTCCGCGAACCTGCCCTGCGGGCTGGATACCCGCACCGGAGCACGGCCGAATCGGCGCTGATGCAAGCGCGCCAGCCGGTGAAGTGTGGGGCCCTCGGGCATGGAAGTTCTCTCGTCAGGCCTCGGGCAGTGCCGGGGCGACGCCGGTCTTCTCGTACTCGGCGAGGATGTCGATCCGGCGCTGGTGCCGCTCCTCGTTCGACCACTCCGTGCTGAGGAAGGCGTCGACCATCGCCAGGGTCTCCTCGAGTGAGTGCATGCGTCCGCCGATCCCGATCAGCTGGGCGTTGTTGTGCTGACGCGCCAACTGAGCCGTCTCCACGCTCCACGCGAGCGCGCAGCGGGCGCCGGGCACCTTGTTCGCTGCGATCTGCTCGCCGTTGCCGCTGCCGCCCAGAACGATGCCGAGACTGCCCTCGTCCTCGACCACCCGGCGAGCCGCCTCGATGCAGAAGGCCGGGTAGTCGTCGACGGCGTCGTAGACGTGAGCACCGCAGTCGACGGCCTCGTGACCGGTGGCGGTAAGGTGTTCGATGATCTCGTTCTTACGTTCGAATCCGGCATGGTCGGCACCCAGGTATACGCGCATGACTGGAGATTCTGTCAGGCGACGGGAGCGAATCGTGCCACGACCCCGGTGCGCCTATCGTGATCAGCATGTATCCCGATAACGGACAGAACTGGGGACACGTGCATCCGGGACACCTGCCGGCATCCGGGCAGCCGCAGTGGAACAGCGGAATGGGATGGACACCTCCCCCGCTGCCCGCCCCGGGGCTGATGCCGAACGACCGCCCGGCGCGGCATTCGTGGGAGATTCCGCTTCTGGTGTGCGCCGTCGCCCTCACGGTCGTGGCCTACGCGGCGGCGATCGTGTCGCTCGTACTCGGTGTGGTCTCCACCTGGGTTGTGGTCGTGCTCGTCGCCCCGATCCTCATCGCCATCGCTCGCGGGCAGTTGTACGGCTCGCAACAGGTGAACGGCATCAAGATGACGCCCACCCAGTTCCCGGACGGTTACCGCATGGTGGCCGAGGCGGCGGCACGGTTCGGTATGGCCGAGCCGCCCGACGCCTATGTGGTGCTCGGGAACGGCCGGATCAACGCGTTCGCGTCCGGGCACGGATTCCGACGTTTCGTCGTGGTGTACAGCGACCTCTTCGAGATCGGTGGGGAGGCACGCGAACCGGACGCCCTCGCCTTCATCATCGGCCACGAGGTGGGACACATCGCGGCGGGTCACGCCTCCTACTGGCGGCAGCTGGGACAGTTCGCGGCCAACTACATTCCCGTCGTCGGATCGGCGCTGTTCCGGTCCATGGAGTACACCGCGGACAATCACGGCTTCTGCGTGCGGCCCCAGGGCGCTCGCGGCGCGATGGGCGTCCTCGGCGCGGGCAAGTACCTCGTCAGCGTCGTCGGCTTCGACGAACTCGCCGATAGGGCCACCACCGAACGCGGATTCTTTCCGTGGTTCGTCAATCTGCTGTCCGGACATCCGGTTCTCACCTGGCGTGCGGCGGCGCTGCGTAACCGCACCCGACACGGGCATCTCTTCGTCAAGCCCGGCCAGATCTACCGCGATCCGCAGCAGCTGCAGTACGCGATCGACCCGGCCGGGCCCGCCCGGATGTGAACGAGCCTCAGTCGAACTGAGGGTCTTCGGTGCGCGTGCGCTTGAGCTCGAAGAAGTGCGGGTAGCCGGCCAACGCGACAGCGCCGTCCCACACCTTGCCGGCGTCCTCACCGCGCGGAATGCGTGAGAGCACCGGGCCGAAGAACGCGACACCGTTGACGTGGATGGTCGGTGTTCCGACATCGGGTCCGACGGCGTCCATCCCCGCAGCGTGGCTCTCACGCAACGCGGTGTCGTACCGGTCGGACTCGGCTGCGCCCGCGAGCTCGGCGGGCAGTCCCACCTCGGCGAGAGACTTGACCACGACGTCGGCGAAATCCTTGTTGCCTTCGTTGTGGATCTTCGTGCCCATCGCCGTGTAAAGGGGCAGCAAAATGTCGTCGCCATGCTGCTGCGCAGCCGCGATCAGCACCCGCACCGGCCCCCACGCCTTCTCCATCAATTCCTGATACTGCTCGGGCAGGTCCCGACCTTCGTTGAGAACCGCCAGGCTCATCACGTGAAAGTTGGCCTCGATGTCACGGACCTGCGCGACCTCGAGGATCCATCGGGACGTGATCCAGCACCAGGGGCACAGCGGATCGAACCAGAAATCCGCGGTGTCCTTCGTGGTTCCAGCGTTCGTACCAGCACTCACGTGTTACTCCTTCTCGGTGGTGTCGTCGGCCCATTCCAGGTCTACGGGTGTCAACACGGAGTCGCGGCCAATCCTTCCCGCCGGTCCCCTGCGCCGCAGTAGGGTCGAGATGATCAGCCAGTGGCACCGGCTGGAAGGGAGTTCACCATGTCTTCCACTCGTACGTTCATCGTCGTCGGCGGCGGTCTCGCAGGCGCGAAAACCGCGGAGGCGTTGCGCGCCAGAGACTTCGACGGTTCAATCATCCTCTTGTCCGAGGAGGACCACCTCCCCTACGAGCGGCCTCCACTGTCGAAGGAACACTTCGCAGGCAAGAAGGCACTCGCCGATTTCATCGTGCACCGCGGCGACTGGTACCGCGACCACCACGTGGATCTGCGGCTCGGCACCGCTGCCACCGCCCTCGATCTCGCCGCCCACACCGTGACGCTCCCGGACGGTTCGACCCTCTCGTACGACAAGCTGGCACTCGCCACCGGCTCCCGGTCTCGCCGGCCACCCATCTCGGGGTCGGACGCTGCACGGGTTCACTACCTTCGCACTGTCGACGAGTCCGACGCCCTCATCGAAGCAGTCGGCGAGCACGGCCGTCTGGTCGTGATCGGTGCCGGCTGGATCGGGCTCGAAGTCGGCGCGTCGGCCCGGGAACGAGGCGCCGACGTGACACTGGTGGAGGCTGCGGAGGTCCCACTGAGCGGCTCGATCGGCCCGGAGATCGGGACGGTCTTCGCGGAGCTGCACCGAGAGCACGGCGTCCACCTGCATCTGGCCGCCAAGGTCGAGGAAATTCTGGTCGAGGACGGCCGGGCAACCGGCGTGCGACTCGGCGACGGCACCGTGCTGCCCGCGGACGCGGTCCTGGTAGCGGTCGGCGCCGCCCCCAACATCGAACTCGCCGAGCAGGCGGGACTCGACGTCGACGGCGGCGGCGTCCTCGTCGATGCGGGACTGCAGAGCAGTGATCCCGACGTCGTCGCCGTGGGCGACATCGCCGCGCATCTGCATCCACGGCTCGGAACGCGAATCCGGGTCGAGCACTGGGCGAACGCGCTGAACCAGCCCGCAGTCGCCGCAGCGACGATGCTCGGCCACACGGCGCACTACGACAACCTGCCGTACTTCTTCACCGACCAGTTCGACCTCGGCATGGAGTACGTGGGATACGCACCGCACGATTCCTACGACCGGGTCATCGTGCGCGGCGACTACGCCACCCGCGAGTTCATCGCTTTCTGGCTCGATTCCGGTAACCGGGTGCTCGCCGGAATGAACGTCAACATCTGGGACGTCACAGATCAGATCAAGCACCTGGTGTCCTCGTCGGCTCCGGTCGACCCCGACCGTCTGGCCGATCCGGCAGTCCCGCTGGTCGACGTCTCCGGTTAACGGCCCCGGTCCACTCGTGATGGGATGGCAGCATCGAGTACGAGCACCGCCGCCCATCCCCGAGGAGACCTCTGTGGCCCCACCGAACCTGACCCGCGAACAGGCAGCCGAACGCGCCCGGTTGCTGACCGTCGACAACTACCTCATCGAACTCGACCTCACCGACGGGGCCGGGAAGCCCGGTGTGGAGACGTTCAGCTCACGCACCACCGTCACCTTCGGCGCCGTCGCCGGCACGTCCACCTTCATCGACATCGTTGCGGCCCGTGTGCATTCGGCCACCTTGAACGGTTCCCCTGTCGACGTGGCGAACTACGACGAGGCGACCGGTATCGCGCTCACCGACCTGTCCGAGCAGAACGAACTGGTCGTGGAGGCCGACTGCGTCTACTCCCATACCGGTGAGGGACTGCACCGATTCGTCGATCCCACCGATCAGGCCGTCTACCTGTACTCGCAGTTCGAAACTGCCGACGCCAAGCGAATGTTCGCCTGCTTCGATCAGCCGGATCTGAAGGCGACGTTCGACGTGCACGTCACCGCCCCCGCCGACTGGAAGGTGATCTCGAACTCTGCCACCGTCGAATCCGTCAAGGCCGAGGCCGGCCGCCACCTCTTCCGCACCACCCCGAAGATGAGCACCTACCTGGTGGCGCTCATCGCCGGACCCTACGCCGAGTGGACCGACACGTACTCCGACGAGCACGGGGCCATTCCCCTCGGAATCTTCTGCCGCGCCTCGCTTGCCGAGCACATGGACGCCGAGCGCCTCTTCACGGAAACGAAGCAGGGCTTCGACTTCTATCACCGCAACTTCGGCACGCCCTATGCCTTCGGCAAATACGATCAGCTCTTCGTGCCCGAGTTCAATGCCGGGGCAATGGAGAACGCCGGCGCGGTCACCTTCCTCGAGGACTACGTGTTCCGGTCCAAGGTGACCCGGGCGTCGTACGAACGCCGGGCCGAGACCGTACTGCACGAGATGGCGCACATGTGGTTCGGCGACCTCGTCACCATGCGCTGGTGGGATGACCTGTGGCTCAACGAGTCGTTCGCCACCTTCGCATCGGTGCTGTGCCAGAGCGAGGCGACCGAGTACACCAGCGCCTGGACGACCTTCGCCAATGTCGAGAAGTCGTGGGCCTACCGCCAGGACCAACTGCCGTCCACGCACCCGATCGCCGCCGACATCCCCGATCTCGCCGCCGTAGAGGTGAACTTCGACGGCATCACCTACGCCAAGGGCGCGTCCGTCCTCAAGCAGCTCGTCGCCTACGTCGGGCTGGAGCCGTTCCTGGCGGGGCTTCGGGACTACTTCCGCGAGCATGCGTTCGGCAACGCGACGTTCGACGACCTGCTGGGCGCGCTCGAAAAGTCCTCGGGCCGCGACCTGTCGGACTGGGGTGCGCAGTGGCTCAAGACCACCGGCCTCAACATCGTGCGCCCCGACTTCGAGGTGGACGCCGACGGTAAGTTCACCCGCTTCAGCGTCATTCAAGAAGGTGCCGCACCGGGGGCCGGCGAGCGCCGCGTGCACCGCATCGCCGTCGGCGTCTACGGCGATCGAGACGGCAAGCTGGTGCGTACCCATCGGGCCGAACTCGACCTCGAGGCCACGGAACGCACCGACGTCGCCGAACTGGTCGGTGTGGAGCGGGGCCCACTGATCCTGGTCAACGACGACGACCTCACCTATTGCTCGGTCCGCCTCGATCCGGACTCCCTCGCCACGGTCATCGAGCGTATCGGGGACATCGCCGAATCCCTCCCCCGCACCCTCGTCTGGTCCGCTGCGTGGGAGATGACACGTCAGGCCGAGCTGAAGGCACGGGACTTCGTCGCTCTGGTGCAGCGCGGCATCAGCGCCGAAACCGAAGTCGGTGTGGTACAGCGGCTCCTGATGCAGGCGCACACCGCGCTGGGAAGCTACGCCGACCCCGAGTGGGCGAAGGAGCACGGTTGGCCAGACTTCGCGAACCGGCTCCTCGAACTGGCCCGGGAGGCCGAGGCAGGATCGGACCACCAGTTGGCGTTCGTGAACGCGCTGACCGGTGCGGAGCTGTCGGCGTGGCACACCGAGGTCCTGCGGGAGCTGCTCGACGCGGAACCCGACACGGTCGGGCTGCCCGGCCTCGTGGTCGACACCGATCTCCGTTGGCGGATCGTGGGGGCACTGGCCGGAGCCGGTGAGATCGATGCGGACGGCGTCGAATCGCCGTTCATCGACGCCGAAGCCAAGCGCGATCCCACGGCCGCAGGGGCCCGCCAGGCTGCGGCCGTGGCCACGCTACGGCCGCAGGCGGCCGTCAAAGAGCAGGCCTGGACCAAGGTGATCGGCGACGACTCGCTGCCGAACATCACCGCCCGCGCCATCATCGGCGGGTTCTCCGGACCGGGTCAGTCGGAACTGCTCGAGCCGTACGTGGCCCGCTATTTCGCGGACATTCCCGCGGTGTGGGAGCGGCGATCGAGCGAGGTGGCACAGACCGTCGTGGTCGGCCTGTACCCGTCCTGGTCGATCAGCGAGAAGTCGGTGGCCGCGGCCGACGAGTTCCTGGCCGGTGACCACCCGCCCGCTCTACGCCGGCTGGTGGTGGAAGGCCGCGCGGGCATCGTCCGCTCGCTGGCAGCACGCAAGTTCGACGCGAGCTGACGGGCGTAGCGGGGCGAAGGGATCTTTCGACGCGTCAGGTGCGCCGAAAGATTCCTTCGCCCCGCAGCGTCCGCTGAGGATTTACGAGCCTGTCAGAGGACGTGTCAGTCCGGCAGGATCGGCACCGAAATGCCGGGGTCCCGGCCGAGGAGCACGGCACGCGTGACGGCCGAAGACCCGAAGCGGTCGCGGACGCTGTCGAGTGTGGTGTCGAGGGAACTGCTGGAATAAGGGTCGAACGGCAGCGCCAGCTGCTGCGGGCAATCGTCCTCGAGATTCGCGACGGCGACACCGACGAGGGTGATTCCCTTCGACTCGATCATCGGCATCGCCTTGTCCAGCAAGCCCCGCGCCGAGAGAAGAATGGCCTGCGTCTGCGCCGACGGCTGCACGAGGGTATGCGAACGGGTGACCCGCGTGAAGTCGTCGAAACGCAGTCGGAGTACCACCGTTCGCCCGACCCGTCGACCGCGGCGAAGCCTGCGCGTCACCCGATCGACCAAGGTGACGAGGGCAGCGTCGACGTCCTCCCGCGACTTCGGCCGTCTACCGAGGGCGTGCTGGGCGCCCACCGATCTCCGCCTGCGGCCGACCTCCACCGGACGGGGATCACGGGCCCACGCGAGCGCGTGTAGGTGGTGCCCCGCAGCGGGGCCGACGATGGTGACCAACACCTCTTCCGGGTAGTGGGCCAACTGACCCACTGTCCCGATCCCCGCGTCGCGGAGCTTTCCGGACGTGATCGCACCGACGCCCCACAGCCGTTCGACCGGCAACGGATGGAGGAACTCCAGTTCCCGATCGGGCGGCACGTGCAACAGGCCGTCGGGCTTTCCCACCGCACTCGCCACCTTCGCGAGAAATTTGGTGCGGGCAACGCCGACGGTGATGGGCAAGCCCACCTGTTCGCGCACCTCGCGGCGCAGTCGGGCGGCGATCTCGACCGGGGTCCCCGCGATCTTGCGTAGACCGGCGACGTCGAGGAAAGCCTCGTCGATCGACAGGCCTTCCACGAGCGGGGTGGTGTGCGCGAACACGTCGAACACTGCCTTGCTCGCGGCCGCGTACGCCGACATACGCGGAGGCACCACGACTGCATGCGGGCACAGGTGAAGCGCCCGAGACGCGCTGCTGGCCGTGCGGACCCCGTAGGCCTTTGCCTCGTAACTGGCTGCCAGCACGACACCGCCGCCCACGATCACCGGCAGGCCACGCAGGCTGGGATCGTCTCGCTGCTCCACCGAGGCGTAGAACGCATCGAGGTCGGCATGCAGGATGGTCGCGTCGGGACCGCTCGAGATCCGGGGGCGCAAAGACGACGACACGAACATATGTTCGCATCGACCACCGACAGAAGTCGAGTGTCCTCGTCGCGAAGGCGCTCGACCCCCTCCTCGGCACCCGTTCGACAGCCGACGGCCCGGCGGGGTTCAGTGGACTGAATCTCGCCGGGCCGTCTGAAAGGCCGGTACTGCGGGAGTTACGGGGAAGAGATCGCCGCACTCATCACGCGGATCGCGCTGACGAGTCCGTCGATCAGATCGCCGTCGCCGAACGAGGCGACGGCGGCGGTGGCGCCGAGCTGGGCGACACGGTCGGTCACTCGATCTGCCACTGCGACGCCGCTGCGGATCTCGACCGTCCGCTGGTTCGGCGAGACTGCGATCAGAACGGAACGCTCCGCCTCCGGCGTGCTCGGGAACAGTGCATCCGCTCCGACAGCGGTGTCGACGCCGAGATCGCCGATGTAGGCGTTGAACCGCACCTTCGTCTTCCGGGTGCCTTCGGTGAGAGCATCGTCGAGGCGGACGAGTTCGTCCGTCGTGAACGGCAGGTCGTCCTCGAAAGGCTCACCCGCGCGGTGCACGCCCGAGATCCGGCCACTGGCCGTCACCACGTGGCCCACGGGCAGATCTTCCTCGGATACCCGGGACGCGGGAATCAGATCACCACTTGCCACTTGCCCTGCCTCCAATCAGATCTGCCGAGCCGGCCACAGCGGAATGGTGCCCCCCGTGGTGACCATGTGTGGTCACCTCGTCGACGGCACTCCACAACACGGGTGCGTGCGTCCATTCCTCACCGAGGTGGAATGCAGGCGGCACGGGACCGGGCGTCTTCTTGCCGACGAACGACATCGCCGCGAAGAAAGCGGTGATCAACGCCGGGATTCCTACGAATATCAGCACTGTCTCGAGAATGCTCACACGGCAAACGGTAGCCGAGAACCGTGTGCGACGAAGCGTCAGGGCCGAAGTTCTCCGCGAGCGAGCGGCCGGAGTGTCAGGCTGCGCCTTCGCCCAGGTAGGGCATCCACGAGGGATGGAGATCTTTGGTGGATGCCAGCAGACGCCAGTGCGGCCCCGAGGGCGGTACCAGGGCGGCCCGCAGCGTCCATCCGAGTTCGCTGAGGAGTTTGTCCGCCTTGCGATGGTTGCACGGCGCGCAGCAGGCCACGCAGTTCTCCCACGAGTGCTCCCCACCGCGGCTGCGGGGAACGACGTGATCGACGGTCTCTGCTTTGGCCCCGCAGTACGCGCAGCGGAACCGGTCGCGGTGCATGAGTGCCGCACGGGTCATCGGGATGCGGGCGCGATAGGGGACGCGGACATAGTTCCGGAGACGGATCACGGACGGTACCTGCACCGACCACTGCTCGGAGTGCACGACCGGCGCCTGCGGATCTTCGTGGACCGTGTCGGCTTTTCCGCAGGTCATGAGGACGACTGCGCGTCGGGCCGGGAGGGCGGTGAGGGGCTCGTAGGTGACATTGAGCAGCAGCACCCGGCGCTTGACCCAGAGGGGTACCGCGTTCTCGACCGGGAAAGAAGGCCCTGCGCGCTGCGCGGAGCCTTCGGTAATCACTTGTAGTGCAAACGCCCCTGACACCTCGGCACTCCGGGCATCAGTGGGCACACGTTGTCGGTGCGCGCGGGCGCTGTGTCGATTCTTCATGCGACCTCCGAGAGATTGCCACCAAGTGCATCATGAAATGCCTGCCCGTGCACGCCCATTTTTCGACAAACTTGCAGGGACGGCGGATGAACGGACGGTGACGCCGCCGTGGATCCGCCCTGCCGGGAACGGCCGGGGTATCCGGCGCAACGAGTTCCCCGAAGGCACGTGCACAATGGGAGATGCCATGACTGACGTGCAGCAGACCTTCTACGAGGCGGTGGGCGGAGCGGAGACGTTCCGCAAGCTCACCGCGCGGTTCTACGAGGAAGTCGCCAAGGACGACATCGTCCGGCCCCTGTACCCGGAGGAAGATCTCGGTCCGGCCGAGCGCCGGATGCGGATGTTTCTCGAGCAGTACTGGGGTGGACCGCACACCTATTCCGACGAACGGGGACACCCGCGCCTGCGGATGCGCCACCACCCTTTCAAGATCGGCCCCCTCGAGCGCGACGCCTGGCTGCGATGCATGCACACGGCCATTGCCTCCATCGATTCGGAAACCCTGGACGACGCACATCGGCGGGCCCTGACCGACTACATGGAGATGGCTGCGGCGTCGATGGTGAACTCCGCGTTCTGAACGGGCGCCGCGTCGATTCCACCGGTCGACTCGTGGTGCACGCGAACCTTTGGCACGATGGGCGTTTGTGAGTACTCCCGCCGAAACGTCCGCCGACGACATGCAGCCGGCACCCTGGTGGTCCGAAGCGGTCTTCTACCAGATTTACCCGCGCTCGTTCGCCGACGCGAACGGTGACGGTGTCGGCGACCTCCGAGGTGTGCAAGAGAAACTGGGATACCTGGAACTGCTGGGCGTCGACGCCCTCTGGTTGAGCCCGGTGATGCGGTCACCCATGGCCGATCACGGTTACGACGTGTCCGATCCTCGCGACATCGATCCGCTGTTCGGCGACGTCGATGCCATGGACGACTTGATCGAAGCCGCGCACGCTCGCCAGATCAAAGTCACGATGGACCTGGTCCCCAATCACACCAGCATCGAGCACGAGTGGTTTCGAGCGGCCCTCCAGGCGTCGCCGAACAGCCCCGAACGGGACCGCTACATTTTCCGGGACGGCCGGGGATCGGATGGCTCCGAACCGCCGAACAACTGGCCGAGCATCTTCGGTGGTCCCGCATGGACGAGGATCACCGAGCCCGACGGCCGGCCCGGGCAGTGGTATCTGCACCTGTTCGCCGCGGAACAACCCGACCTGAACTGGAACAACCCCGAGGTGTTCGAGGACCTCGAGAAGACGCTCCGGTTCTGGCTGGATCGGGGCGTCGACGGTTTCCGCATCGACGTCGCCCACGGAATGGCCAAACCCGAGGGCTTACCGGACCACGACTGGGACACCAACGCACTTCTACAGAACGCCGATGACGACCCGCGGTTCAACCACCCGTCCGTCCATGACATCCACCGCGGGATACGCAAGATCTTGAACGAATACCCCGGCGCCATGGCGGTCGGAGAGATCTGGGTGCGCGACAACGTGCGCTTCGGCGAGTACATCCGCCCCGACGAGCTGAATCTCGGCTTCAATTTCCGCCTTGCCGAGGCCGAATTCTCGGCGGAGTCCGTGCGCGAGGCCATCGAGAATTCCCTGGCAGCGGTCGAACAGGTGGGTGCCACGCCCACCTGGACGCTGTCCAATCATGACGTCGACCGGGAGGTCACCCGTTACGGCGGTGGTGTGATCGGCCTCGCCCGCGCCCGCGCCATGGCTCTGGTCGAACTGGCGCTGCCCGGCACCACGTTCATTTACAACGGTGCCGAGCTGGGGTTGCCCAACGTGGACCTTCCCGACGACGCCCTGCAGGACCCGGTCTGGGAGCGTTCCGGACACACCGAACGGGGTCGTGACGGGTGCCGAGTCCCGCTCCCCTGGGAAGGCACCGAACCGCCGTTCGGCTTCACGACCGGCGCGTCCACGTGGCTTCCGATGCCCGAGGAGTGGTCGTCGCTCACGGCGGAGGCGCAACTCGAGGATGTCACCTCCACTCTCTCCCTCTACCGCGCTGCGCTCGAACTGCGCGAACTCCGCCCGGAATTCTCCGGTCCGGGTGTCGACTGGTACGGGAGTCCCCCCGGCTGCTTCGCGTTCCGTCGTGGCGGTGGTCTCATCTGCGCGCTGAACGCCACCGATGCACCCATCTCACTGCCGCCGGGCGAAGTACTTCTGAGCAGCGCTCCCCTCGTCGACGGGCAGCTGCCCCCTAACGCTGCTGCGTGGCTCATCTGACGCGCACCCCCGCCGTCGCGGCCGTCGTCGCCGCTTCGATCCTGTTCGGAACCACAGGGACCGCTCAGGCACTCGCCTCCCGTTCACTCGGGTTCGACCTCGACCCGCTGGCAGTCGGCTCTGCCCGGGTAGCCGCAGCCGGGGCTCTTCTCGCCGCCTTCGCGGCGCTACGGGGAGGCCTCGGATTCGAATGCGCACCCGGAGCCCGTCGCTACCTGCCGGTTGTCTGCGGCGGACTGGGTGTGGCCGCCTACCAACTCGGGTTCTTCAGTGGTGTGCAAAGCGCGGGGGTCGCGGCCGGGACGATGATCGCGCTCGGCTCCGGCCCCGCATTCACCGGCGCACTCCAATGGGCGGTCCATCGACACCGGCCCGGCCCGTTATGGGCGGTGTCCACGGTGATCGCGGTGGCCGGAATGGCGTTGATCGTGACGGGGACCGGCGCAAACACCGACTCGTCCGACATGCTCGCCGGCGCAGTCCCCGCGCTGATCGCGGGCCTCGGCTACGCCACCTACACGGTGGCGGGCTCGTCCCTGATGGAAGCTGGGGCGGGTCCCGAGGCCGCCATGGGACAGATGTTCGGTCTCGGCGGCTTGTTCTTGCTGCCCGTTCTGATCGCGACCTGGCCCGGCGGTCTCAACACGGCAGCGGGGGCCGCCGCGGCCGGCTATCTGGTGCTCGTTCCGACGGTGCTGGCCTACTTACTGTTCGCGGCCGGGCTGCGCCGTCTCCCGCCCGCCACGGTTGCCACCCTCACGCTCACCGAGCCCGTCGTCGCGGCGCTCCTGGGTACCGCGATACTCGGCGAGGAACTGACCGTCGTCGCGGGCATCGGGATGGCCGCAGTGGTCGCGTCACTTGCCGTCCTCGCGGTGAGCACGCTCCGAACACCGTGAGGTGTTACCGGGTGACCGACAGCGGGATCATCCCGCCGCGGTGACGGTAGACGGACCCGAACCGGGCATCCACCCGCAGCCACGACGCGGTGGCGCGGACCCGGACCAGCTCCGAGGCGTCGATGCGCTCGAGATCGATGTCGGCAGTCAAGCGATCCGAGCCCGCGTGCGGAATGAATCCGAGTGCTGTGAGGGCGAACACCACCCGCATGGCCACACCCACCGTCTGCCCGGCACCGTGCACCTGCAGCACCTCTTGATCGAGCAGCGACGCGGGAGGACCCTGACTGCTTCCGTGCTCCTGCGCCAGGGCGGCTCCGCGTTGGGCGAGGTCGACCAGCACCCGCGCCGGGACGTCGTCGATATGCACGAAACCCTCCGCGGGCGGCAGTGCGCCCCGCCACGCCGAGTCCATCGAGTATCCGGGGTCGATCTCACCCGCGTTCACCGATTTCAGTGCCGTGAGCAGCTGGTCACCGGCGGCGGACGTATCGTCCGGAGAGACGGACCCACCGACTGTGCGCACTGCGAGGACATCGAATCCTGTTGCCGCCCAGACGGTCAGCCGATTCGCGCCCCGTTGGCGCAGGCGGACCACCGCGGATTCGTCCAAACGGACGACGCGTGCGACGAACGTGGCGAGGTCACCCCGCTCCGTGGAATCCGGAATGGACAGGGTCCGCTCATGCACGTTGCCAGCTCTCCAGATACTCGCGCTCTACGGCGGTGAGCCTGCGCAGCCGCTGCGTGTCGATGTCGAAGGCCGCGATCTGCGTCGACGCCACGATCGACGCCGGCACCGATATGTCGACCCCCTTGGGGCGCACTTCGTACGCGATCGTGAAGTCGACCGCCCGCACCTTCTGCACCCACATCAGGACGTCGAGTGGAGAGTCGCTGTGCCGCAGCTGCCCGCGATAACGAACGTGGAGGTCGGCGACGACGGCGCCGTCGCGCAGCGTGACAGTCGGACGATCATTCTCGAACAGCCAGGGAATCCGAGCTTCCTCCAGCAAGGTGACCATGCGAGCGTGGTTGATGTGCTGAAAGACGTCCATGTCCGACCACCGAACTTCGACCTCCGCGTGAAAACCCTCGCTCAACGTCATACCTCCGATCGGGTGCCCACACCTCGCACCATGCTGCGTACCTGACGCGCCGCCACCGAGAGCGTCGCGAGGTCAAGGGTCCCAGACTCGAAAATTTCGGTGAGAGCGGACCTCGCCCGACCCAGTCGGGAGGCATTGGTCGATTCCCAGTCGTCGATCTTCTCGCGCGGACTCTCGTCCGGCTCGCCGCCGAGGAGCACCTCCATCGTGAGCTGCCGCAGCGAACTGTAGAGGTCGTCCCGCAACGCCAGCCGTGCCAGTGAATGCCACCGGTCACCGCGAGCCAGCGTGGAGACAGCGCTGAGCAGCCAGTCGATCCCGAGGTGGGCGTCGAGTTCGTAGTACAGCTCGGCCACCTCGTCGATGTCCCGTTCGGCGATGTCCGACACATCGCTGATGTCGAGGAGGCAGTACAGGTCGAGCAGGCGGAATACCTCGAAGGCGATGTCCTCGGGCGCCCCGCGGAGAATCAGCGGCCGTACCCGGGTTTCGAGGTCCTCGACCTGATGACCTTTGAGCAGGTGTGGGACTTTTGGGGACATCTTCCGGACATCGGTGGAGTAACGCGCGATCTCGGCTCCCACGGCCAGCGGCTGCGGTCGGTTGGTGAGGAACCACCGCGACGCACGATCGAGGACCCGCCCCGATTCGAGAATCAGATCGTCCTCGAGTGCGGCCGGCAGGTGCTCGGACCGGATGCGCGCCCACACATCGGGGAGGGCGAAGATTTCGGTGACTGCGGCGTAGGCACGAATGGCGTCGGTGCTGCTCGCTCCGGCCTCGTCCGCCAACCGGTACGCGAAGGTGATGCCGCCGTTGTCGATGGTTTCGTTCGCGAGCATGGTCGCCACGATCTGCCGGCGCAGGGGGTGCGCCTTGATCGCTGTCCGGAAGCGCTCCCGCAGTATTTTCGGGAAGTAGCGCGGGAGGCGCGGCGCGAACGTGTCGCTGTCGGGCAGGTCGGTGGCGAGGAGATCATCCTTCAGCGCCAGCTTCACATGGGCGACGAGCGTGGCGAGTTCCGGCGACGTCAGGCCCTGACCGGCCTGACGGCGGCGCGTGATCTCGGCGTCGGTGGGCAGCACCTCGATTTTCCGATCGAGTCCGCGCCGCTTCACCAGGTCGGCGATCTGCCGCCGGTGCACGGTGAGCATCGGTACCGCACTCGTCCGTGAGACACCGAGCAGATTGTTCTGTGCGACGTTGTCGGCGAGGACGAGGTCGGCGACCTCGTCGGTCATCGAGGCCAGGAGCGGGTTGCGCTCCTCGGACGGCAACGCGCCACTGTTCACGAGGGAATCGAGGAGGATCTTGATGTTCACTTCGTGGTCGGAGCAGTCGACCCCTGCCGAGTTGTCGATGGCGTCGGTGTTGATTCGTCCACCGTTCTGGCTGTATTCAATTCTCCCCAGAGCGGTCACTCCGAGGTTGCCACCCTCCCCCACGACTCGGGCACGCACCTCGTTGCCGTCGATCCGGACGGCGTCGTTGCTCTTGTCGCCGACCATCGCATTGGTTTCGCCCGAGGCCTTGATGTATGTGCCGATGCCGCCGTTCCACAACAGGTCGACCGGTGCCCGCAGGATGGCACGGACAAGTTCCGGCGGGGACAGTTCGGTGATCGTGTCGTCCAGCCCGAGAGCTGCGCGTGCCGGAGCGCTGATCGGAACCGATTTGCGAGTCCGGTCCCACACGCCCCCGCCGTCGCTGATCAGGCTGGTGTCGTAGTCGGCCCACGACGAACGAGGCAGAGCGAACAGGCGGGATCGCTCCGCAAAGGACCGCGCTGCATCAGGATCGGGGTCGAGGAAAACGTGGCGATGGTCGAATGCCGCGACCAGACGAATGTGCCGGCTCAGCAGCATTCCATTTCCGAAGACGTCACCGCTCATGTCCCCGACACCGACGACGGTGAAGTCCTCGCGCGCCGTGTCCAGCCCCACTTCCCGGAAATGCCGCTTCACGCTCTCCCACGCGCCCCGCGCGGTGATGCCCATTTCCTTGTGGTCGTATCCCGCCGACCCACCGGATGCGAAGGCGTCACCCAACCAGAATCCGTACTGCTGGGCAACGGAATTGGCGAGGTCCGAGAACTTGGCGGTGCCCTTGTCGGCGGCGACGACCAGATACCGGTCGTCACCGTCCCGGCGCACGACCCCGGGGGGCGGCACCACCTTGCCCGACACCTGGTCGACATTGTCGGTGAGGTCCAACAGCCCGGAGATGAAGGTGCGGTACCTGTTCTGACCGGCCTCGAGCGCCTGCATCCGGTCGAGCGCCGCATCGCCCGTGGGAACCGGCGAGTTCTTGACGACGAATCCGCCTTTTGCACCGACGGGCACGATGACGGCATTCTTCACGGCCTGCGCCTTGGCTAGGCCCAGGATCTCGGTGCGGAAATCCTCGCGTCGGTCCGACCAGCGAAGACCACCGCGGGCTACCGACCCGAATCGTAGGTGGACGCCCTCGACGTCCGGTGAGTAGACGAAGATTTCGAACTTCGGGCGCGGCTTCGGCAGCTCCAGAATCTTCGACGGATCGAGCTTGACGGACAGATACTCGCGTCGATTGCCGGCCTCGTCCGTGACGAAGTAATTGGTACGCAAGGTGGCTTGGATCAGCCCGAAGAGACCCCGCAGGATGCGGTCCGCGTCGAGGCTGACGACTCTGTCGATGAAGTGCCTCAGTCGCGTCTCGAGCTCGGACACCCGTTCGACGGACGGAGTTTCGGGATCGAACATGGCCTCGAACAGTTCGACCAGGGTGCACGCCGAACGCGGATTGGCCAGTGCCACGCCCTCGATGTGAAACTGGCTGTAAGGAAACCCGGCCTGCCGAAGGTATTTCGCGTACGCGCGCAAAATTGCCGCCTGCCGCCACGCCAACCCGGCCCGGAGGACCAGTTCGTTGAACCGGTCCGCCTCGGCACGTCCGAACCACACAGCGGTGAAAGCTTCGGTGAACCGTTCCTGCAGTTTCGGCGCCGAGCTCGCACCCTCGTCCGCCAACTCGGCGTCCAGGTCGTCCTCCACCGAATCGCGCAGCAACTCAGCCGGAACCGATAGCCCGAAGTCATAAATCCAGCAACTGAAGCCGTCCGGCCGCGGAACCGCATAGGGCCGTTCATCGAGTACCTCGACTCCCAGACTCTGCAGGACGGGAAGCACCTTGCTCAGCGAGATTCCCTCACCCCCGACGTACAGCGTGAGACGCCAGTGCCCGACCACGGAGTCGGGGTCACGGTAGAGATGAAGATCGATCGTGCCCTCGTCCAGAGCTTCGAGTCGAACCAGGTCGTCCAGAGCACGCGCGGGGTCGAAGTCTTCCTTGTACCCCTCCGGAAGAGCGTCCGCATAACGTTGCACCAGAACCGAATCCGCGCCAGGTGTGACCGCGACGAGATCACCGAGATGATCGTCCCAGCTGCGGCTCGCCTCGGACAGCATCGCCTGGATGCGCTCACGATCGGCGTCCGACGGAGCCAGTCTGGTGCCCATCTCCTCAGCAGTCCTGCGGATGGTGACGTGCAACAGCGCAAGGTCGAGTTCCGTGACCCGGGCGGTGTACTCGAGCGTGCCCCCGCCCAATTCCCGTAGGAGAATGTTCTGCATCGCGATCCGCACGCGCGTCGTGTATCGGTCCCGGGGAAGGTAGATCAGGCAGGAGACGAACCTGCCCAGAAAGTCTTCCCGCACGAACAGACGGAGCTGCCGGCGCAACCCGATGCTGTGCACGGCCGTGACGGTGTCGAACAACGTGTCGGCGTCGCTGGAGAACAGTTCCGCCCGCGGGAACGATTGGATGACCTCGAGCATGGCCTGCCCGGAGTACGAGTTCAGCTGAAAGCCTGCCCGATCGATCACTGCACGCACGCGGCGTGCGATGACCGGGATGTCGAGGACGTTCTCGTGCAGTGCGGTGACCGTGAAAACGCCGAGGAACCGGTGCTCGCCCACGATGGTGCCGTTCGAGTCGAGAATGCTCACCCCGACATAGAACGGGTACACCGAGCGGTGCACGGTGGCCGGAAACGACCCCTGGGTCAGAACCAGCAGCGGGCGGTCTGGAATCTCCGCCGCCGAGGGCAGGCCGAACTGTCCGTCGGTGACGGTGTCGGACCGCAGCAGTCCGAGTCCGCTCCCCGGAACGACCTCCAGTTTCCGCTGTCCTGACGAGTCAGGCTCGCCCAGCTCGAATCGGCGGTATCCCAGAGCTGCGTAATTGCCCTGCGACATCCACCGAAGGAGGTCGGCGCAGTCTTCCAAGTCTTCTTTCGTCGCGCCCGGCCTCGGCGCCGACGCCTCGAGTTGGTCGGCCAGGTTCCGCTGGAGAGTCCGCATGGCGTCGGTGTCCCGGACCACCTGGCGAACATCCGACAGGACGTTCCCGACTTCCGTCTCCAGCCTGTCCAGGACGGTGGCTTCTGCGCGGGGGTCGAGTTGGACGTGAATCCAGGACTCGGTGAGGCGATGCTCGGTGGTGTCAGCGTGCTTGTCGCCGAGCAGAATTCCGCGCAGTGCGCCGATGGGATCGCGGTGTACCGAGATGATGGGGTGGACGAATTCGCTGATGCCGATACCGAGTCGGTTGAGCAGCCCGGTGATCGATTCGACCAGCAACGGCATGTCGTCGTTGACGATCTGCAGGGATGCGCCGAGGTGGTGGCCGTCTCCGGGGCGATACACCCGGGTCACGGCTCGCTCCGGCGGGCGTTGCAGCGCGAGTGTCAGGTGGGCGGCGAGCACGGCGTCGGAGGCACCGTTGACCGCGCTTTCACTGTCGCCACGATCGACATGGCGAAAGTACGTGGCAGCGAGGGCCGGCACCTGAGATCTCAGCGCCTCGGGCAGGTTCCGGGCCCACTCCGCATCCCTCAGCGCTGCCGATTCCGTCATCGGTGATCACATCCTCTTCGTCCGATCGCCGCGGGAAGTACTCCTCGAGACTATCCCGCGGCGGTCGGAACGGAGGGTGAACTTCAGGCCGCCGCGTACCCCGCTGGTCAGCCGGTACTGACCGGTGCGAGGTAACGCCCCAGCCCGGCACGTTCGGCGTCGGACAGCGGGCGTGAGCGTTCGGTCTTGACGTCGAAGGCCACCAGCAGGGCGTCACCCGTCCCGCACACTGCCCCGGATCGGTCGGTGACGACATGCCGAATCGTGTACGACGAGGTGCCCACGTGCTGCACTGTCACATCGACCTTCAACGGACCGGAGTCGTCGGTGATGATGCGCAGGAACTCGACGTCCATCTTGCGCACCACCATCGCACCGGGACGCGCACCGGCAGCGGCCAATTCCGTCGTCAGGAAATGGATCCGCGCTTCCTGCATGTACTCGACGAATCGGGTGTTGTTGACGTGCCCGAGTCTGTCGGAGTCGCCCCAACGCACCTGCACTTCGTAGGTGAAGACTGCCGGCTCCCCCACGTCAGTCCCGGGTGAGCTTGCGGTGCGTGACACGGTGCGGACGTGCCGCGTCCGGTCCGAGGCGTTCGACCTTGTTCTCCTCGTAGCCCTCGAAGTTGCCCTCGTACCAGTACCAGGCGGCCTCGTTGTCACCGAAGCCGCCTTCCCACGCGAGGATGTGCGTGCAGGTCCGGTCGAGGAACCACCGGTCGTGGGAGATCACGACGGCGCAGCCGGGGAACTGTTCGAGCGCGTTCTCCAGCGAGCCGAGCGTCTCGACGTCGAGGTCGTTGGTCGGCTCGTCGAGAAGGATCAAGTTGCCGCCCTGCTTGAGGGTCATTGCCAGGTTCAACCGGTTCCGCTCACCACCGGAGAGCACACCGGCAGGCTTCTGCTGGTCATGTCCCTTGAAGCCGAATGAGCTGATGTACGCGCGGGACGGCATTTCGGTCTGGCCGACGACGATGTGATCGAGGCCGTCCGACACGACCTCCCACACCGTCTTGTCGGGGTCGATCCCGGTGCGGTTCTGGTCAACGTAGCTGAGCTTGACGGTCTGACCGATCTTCACCTCACCCGCATCCGGTTCCTCGAGACCGACGATGGTCTTGAACAGTGTGGTCTTACCGACACCGTTGGGACCGATGACGCCGACGATTCCGTTCCGCGGAAGTGTGAAGGACAGATCTTTGATCAGCACACGGCCGTCGAAACCCTTGTCGAGGTTCGATACCTCGACAACCACGTCACCGAGGCGCGGCGGCGCCGGAATCTGGATTTCATCGAAGTCCAGCTTGCGGGTCTTCTCCGCCTCGTTCGCCATCTCCTCGTACCGGTCGAGGCGAGCCTTGTTCTTGGCCTGGCGGGCCTTCGCTCCGGAGCGGACCCAGGCCAGCTCCTCCTTCAGGCGCTTCTGCAGCTTTTGGTCCTTCTTGCCCTGGACCTCGAGCCGGGCGGCCTTCTGCTCCAGGTAGGTGGAGTAGTTGCCCTCGTACGGGTACAGGCGGCCGCGGTCGACCTCACAGATCCACTGCGCGACATGGTCGAGGAAGTACCGGTCGTGGGTGACGGCCAGGATGGCGCCGGGGTAGGCCGCCAAGTGCTGTTCCAGCCACAGGACGCTCTCCGCGTCGAGGTGGTTGGTGGGCTCGTCGAGCAGCAGCAGGTCGGGCTTGCTGAGCAGCAGCTTGCAGAGCGCGACGCGGCGCTTCTCACCACCGGAAAGGTGCGTGACCATCTCCTCCGGCGGCGGACAGCGCAGAGCGTCCATGGCCTGCTCGAGCTGGGAGTCGATCTCCCAGGCATCGGCGTGGTCGAGCTTTTCCTGAAGGTTGCCCATCTCCTCCATCAGCTCGTCGGAGTAGTCGGTTGCCATCAGCTCGGCGATCTCGTTGTACCGCTTGAGCTGGACCATGGTCTCGCCCATGCCCTCCTCGACGTTCTCGCGAACAGTCTTGGATTCGTCGAGCTTGGGCTCCTGCATCAGGATTCCGACGGAGGCACCGGGAGCCAGGAATGCCTCACCGTTGCCCGGCTGATCCAGCCCCGCCATGATCTTGAGGATGCTGGACTTACCCGCGCCGTTCGGGCCGACCACACCGATCTTGGCGCCGGGGTAAAAGCTCATCGTGACGTCATCGAGGATGACCTTGTCACCGTGCGCCTTGCGCACCTTCTTCATCGTGTAAATGAACTCGGCCACGCCGTAAGTCTCCTAGCTGGGGTTTATCGCGTATGACCTGGGGATTCTCTCGCATATCCCCCGCGTGTCATCTGGGCTTCTTTTATTCGATGCTATCGGACACAGCAAATCGGCCCCAGTGAGAGTTGCACCTCTCAACTAGGGCCTCGGAACCCGACGGAAGTGACCCGCCTTGAACCGTAGCCGCAGTGTATCTGCATCCCCTGACAAACCGGCCCGTGTGCGTGAGTTCTTAGCCGCGACGGCCCTTGTCCTCAGCGTGTACGCAGGCAGTCTTGGAGTCCTCAAAGCCTGCATCCACCTCGGGTGGGCAGCATGAACGCCCGCAGCATCAACCAGGTGGCAGACCTCCTCAACGTCACCCCCAATGAGGTAATGGACGCATCCGGCCTCACCCTGGGTGAACTTGAGCACCATGCAGAACTGGACGGCTACGACCCCTCCCAGTATCGGCAGATAGCAGTGCTTACCGACTCCGACCTCCAGGTAATCACGGACCGCCTCAACAGCCTCGCGGACCTGTACTGCGCCGTATGCGGAACATACGTGGTCAGTGTGAATCCGCCTGCCCCGCCTGTGCCCGTGCACTGCACCAAGTGCCGCAACGTGCACCACTGACCTTGTAGACGCTCCACGTCGTTCTCAGGGCCAGCCCGACGCTAACCAGCGGCCTCCTGTTGATCGTGCTGACAATCCCCGGAACCGGGTTCGGGGAGTCCCCTAGCTGACTGATCATCAGCCAGAGGATCAACCGACAGCCGCTCACGCTCTCAGGCGCGAGTGGCTAGAGGTCGTGGAGCGGAACAACGGTCAGCGGAAATTGGGAGGTAGGGCTTGGGAGGTTCCAAGCCTTCTGCCTTTAGTCCGTTCCTTCCCTGGACCACACCCACCGCGTAACGAAACGTTCAACCATCCCGAAAACAGACCGGGGGCGTATCCCTGCCCCCTTCACAGAACTGAGAACCAACGTGACCGCCACCATCAACACCGGCATCGACTTCCAGGCACTCAACGCCCACATCGTCACCCGGGCCATCGCCGCACTGACACGCAACAACAAGACCGTTGCCGATGCAGCCGAATGGCTCGAACTCCCCCTCAGTGACGCGCAAGCCCGCCTGGACGGAACGACCGACTTCTACATGCCTGAGGTGATGTGCCTCGCCCGCGCTCTCGGCGAACAGGCATCGGAGTGGTTCATGTCGTCGGGATTGGTCGACTGACTCTGAACGCAATAAAGGCGGCCCCGGAATCCTCATCTGAGGGAACCGGGGCCGCTCTGTATCGGTCGAACACGGTACGGACGAACTTCAGCAGTTCTTCAACAACAAACTCCGTCTCTACCGTGACGGGATGAGGTGGGGACCATCAAGGCTTCCCTCCTCGGTGGCCCCACACCTGGCGACAAAACTACCGACGCCCACCGACACAAGAACGACGAGAATGACTAAGCCAATCTGTCCGAGAACCAAATCGCGATGCCCAACACGTCATGCTGATGCAACGCGACCGCCTCAACGAAATCCGCAGCCTCTAACGGGTCCACCTTACGGAGCGGCGCCCCGAAAGCGCCCAGGTAGATGTTGCTCGACAACCACGCAGTTCGCTTATTGCCGTCCTCGAACGCATGCGCGGAAACCAGACCATCCAAGAGCGCACCTGCCCGCTGGAACAGCGTCGGATGGAGACGCTGCCCCTCCCAGGTATGCATAGGACGGGCTAGCGCTCCCTCTAGCTTTCCCCTGTCCAAAAGGGCATGGCGCTCCTTCGTCAATTTCCTGTTCGTCGTAATGACGTCCTCAACAGGTAAACAGAAGGTCACCGCTCAGCGAGAAGGGCCAAGGTGTCACTCCACCGCTCAATCTCGGAATCAACCGCAGACTGATAGAGGTCCCCACCCGCGACGGGTACCGGCGCTAGCGATGGTGGGGGTGGTACATCATCGCCCCCAGTCATCGCTTTTGCCGTATAACACCGACGCATCTCCGCGATCGACAACGTCTCACTGCTCATTGCGTGCTTGCCCAGTTCTCCACGGGCTTTGATCCACGGCGAATGCATGTGGGTCAGCTCGATCAGATCCTGAGTTTCCATCGAACCGTAGAACTCCAACACCGCTTCCACGATCCGCTGCGATTCAGCGCTCAGGGCCTCAGGGTTCGCTCCAGGAAGGACAGTTCCATAGATTCCGAATTCGCGAGGACGGTCGTACTTGTTGACCCGATGAACCTTCGGCACTACCGGGCCGTCCTGCCATGCCTCGAAGTCATCCTTGAACAGCGCTCGCCCGTCCCACGCGAGGTGCCATGCCTGGGCGAAGTAGGTCAGCTTTTCCAGCTTCCACGCATCCACCCACCCCATGCGCTTGTAGACGAACCCCGCAACGTCGAGAGCAGTAACCATCAGATGCTCCTCTCCGCTTGCAGCTATCCCCAGGTTTTCAACAAGTTTATCCACAGTTGGACTTGATTTGATCAACATGCTACGGCACCGTTTGATTCCTTTCGGCACAACCCTCGGGCGCGTCCCCTAGATAGAACATTTGTTCGACCCAGCGTAAACTGAGAGACTGACAAGCGAGGTCGAGAGACCTTCCTGACACCTGCGGACAACGGGCACTCGCCGCATACCAATGCCTGGTCGGTTGGCAACCTTGCGCGCCTGCGACACAGCGCTGACCGGTGGACACAGGACATATCACTGCCGCCGCTGCAGAACCACAATCAATGTCCCACCATGCTCAGGATGCGAACCCAATCCCGTGCGAACGCTGAGTGACCCGCGACCAGATGCCGGAATAACCCCGACCATCGACTGGTGAGAGAGTGGTCGAATGTATTGGACGCCCGGGTGGGGAAGCCTTATGACAGTTGGAGCGACCCTCACCGTTGCCTGGATAACGACCCGAGTCGGAAACCGGCGCCTGACCATTGAACGCACCGACAGACACCGGCTTGAGCAACGCGAGTCGATCGCAGCACTCCTAGACGCAGGCCTTGATTTCACGACGACCCTAGTCAGTGCCGCCAACGGACAGATTGCACTCCGCAGGCCCCCCAGTAGCGACGAGGCAAGGGAGAACGCTACCAAGACAGAGATCGCGTACTTGGAAGAGAAAGGCTCCATCCGTCGGGCCATCGTCAGATGCATGTTGATCATCACGGATGACACGGTCAGGCAAGAACTCCTCAGACTCAGCAGGGCCTTCAACGAGGTGAATTCGCAGTACCGAAAACACAGCAAGGGCGAGGAAAAGGTCGATAGTGAGCGCACGAAGGAGTTGGTGACCGCATACGATCGCAAAATTGCTGACGTTCAGAAAGCTGCAATGAAGCGGTTCAAAGCTGATTTTGAAGAACCGAAGTTGTTGACCCGGGTAGGGCGCAGCCTTTCCACACACATGATGCTCAACTAAGCCCGCCACAGAGAAAGCCAGCGCTACCTCCGCCGCTCCGGGCCGTGCTCGCGCAGCATCACCACAAACCCACCAGGCCACCCGTTGACCTCACACCAGGCTTTACGGGCCGACGTCCACGCCGACACCTTCTCAGCACGAGAGTCACCCGACCACTCAGCCTCATCGAACTCCAGCAGATACTTGGGCGGCGAACTCACACCGGACCGCCTGCGCTTCACGGCTTCACCCGATACACACCACGCGCAC
This sequence comes from Rhodococcus sp. USK13, assembly GCF_018343855.1. Taxonomy (NCBI): domain Bacteria; kingdom Bacillati; phylum Actinomycetota; class Actinomycetes; order Mycobacteriales; family Nocardiaceae; genus Rhodococcus; species Rhodococcus sp. USK13. The sequence continues at coordinate 5,233,478 of NZ_CP069242.1, forward strand.
CACCACGAACAGGCCCACACTCGTCGTCCTCCTCAGCCGGGATACGCAGAGCGGCCAGGAGTCGAGCAAGCACAATCCTCTGCTGACGGGCCTCCACAGCAGCCGGGTGCACCTTCTGCCCCTGCGGCGAAGCCATCATCAGCCCATCCGACTCAACCAACGCCTGCAACGCAGCGATCTGATCGGCAGTAGACGCGGCCTCCCGCAGCAACTCCAACTCGTGCGGGGACAACTCGAACTCGTCCGAGAGTGCACCCCACAGCCGTTTACCGGCCTCCAACAGCCCTTCTGGGGCAGCAACTTCCGTCATTGGTACGTCCTTCTGGATAGGTCCATTCGTTTCACCTGGTGGAGAGAGAAGCTGACACATTGCCGTGCCCGTGTCAGTGGGTCTGAGGTGGTCCCCCCCTGGCAGCGTGGAATCTGTCCGGGTCGCAACTTGCCCTTAATCACAAGATCGGCTGGTTGGAGTTCGATGTATTCGGGTGGTCGTGGTTCAGGCGCGGGCTTACAAAGCGGCCAGCAGATCATGCACACGTGACTCACTGGCGCACCACCGGCTCACCAGACCCCAACCACACACCCACCGGGCGTTCGCCACCAGTTCCACCGGTTCCACCAGTTGCACCGGCTATACCGGGGGCGCTAATCCCCAACCGACGAAACGGCACCGCGAACTTCGCCAACAGGTAGCCGCGGGCACCGCGCCCACCATCGCTGCGCGTCGGCTGAATCATGTAGCCCTCGCGCAGCATCCGGGACAGGCGTTGAGGGGTCAGCTCCGAGCGCTGCCGCATAACATCCTCACCCCAAGCTTCGGGGGCGTGGGCCACGAGGCGAGAGATCAGCTCTTTGGTCGGAATGAACACCTCGTCCTCAGTGCAGACTTGCGCGATGTGCCGAACAACAGCAACGGTGGGCTTCTCCTGCACGTACCCCTCTTCGAGTTCCATCTTCGCCAACTCCCGATCCGTGACGGCAAGCTCATCCACGACGCCGGGCCACTTCCCACCTGCCGCATTCGCGACACGCTTCAACGGCTTCCACCGCTCCTTCGATCGACCCCTGATTCCCTCGGGGAGTTCAGCGCGATCTAGCCGCACAACGTCGCGGACTTCGTCAGCCCACGCCGCTAGCCGCCCACCCATGAGGCGGGCATCGTCATCGATGTACTCCCATTCCGACTCTTCGGCTAGCCCCTGCGCGTCGGGCATCAGCAGCACACGGACACACCGTGACCTGGTGTCGTCGGGTAGCTGGGGGTTGTTCCCTGCCATCGCAACGGGGCAGAACGTGGGCATCTCCTGGGCAACCCATCCGCCCTCTTTCGCCGGCACGAGAACGGGCCGCGTCCCGCCCTTCTTGTACCCCGAGTTGATGATTGCGATTAGCTCCCCCACCCCTTCGTTCTTGGGGTTCAGGGACCGGTCGGCTTCATCGATCAGCACGGTTCGCATGCCAACGTCGAGCATTCGAGTCAGTAGCGAGGGTGACGACAGCGAAGCGGCTTGGAGCGGGTCGTGGCATATCCGTAGGAGGTGCTCGAGGACCGTGGTCTTTCCTGATCCGTGCGTTGGGGAGTCGAGGACCAGGCGGGGCGTCGTGTAGGTCTCTTCGACCAGGTGCGTATGTGCAGCCCACAGTGTGAGTAGGTCAAGGTCGGTTTCGTTCAGTGGTGTGATGAAGCGTGCAAGCCAGTCGCGCACCTCATCCAATACCACTCCCGGTGGTACCGGTGGAACCGGTGCAAGTGGTGCAACCGGTGTAGCCGCTAGATTCATCTCCGCGACAAGGTTTGTGTATTTTCCCAATGGGTCGTTCCTTCAGCTCATAAGTTCGGTTCGTCCGCCACGTGCGGCACTCTGTTTCGTATGCGAGGGATTTACGGGAAAGCGGGGTTATTTGCTGTGCTTGCTTAGTACGTCGTCAAGCACTTCAGCCAGACGTTGCATCTCATCCAGGTTCACAGTGAACTCCCGTGACGACTGAGTGAATATGACCCTGAATAGATCCATGTCCAGATTCTTGGACCAGCGCTTAGCGACCACGAAATCATTTGCAATATATGGGCGATCATTCATATCGGTTTTCCTATTCGGTTGTGCGTCCACGGTCAGTGGGCACCTCGTGCGGCGGCGACCAGCTCGCTAACCAGGTCTTCGGCCAGGGGGGCGATGCCGGAAGATTCGAGCAAATGGACAGCCCGTGCGAGCAAGAGTTCTTGTCTGCGCCTCGCGACGACTTCGTCGGGTGAGCCATGTAGCGTGGCCGCCCTATAGCGACCGGCCGCGGACAGCACTGCTGGATTTGCAGCGGACATGGTGGATCAACTCCCTTCCAGGAGCTTGCAGGTTGAGGGCTAAGGACCGGGCGGATAACAGCCCGAATGAAAGACTCGGTGCAAGGCTCGGAAGCGCAACACCTCTTTACATCATAAGAACGGCAGGATGTTTCGCGGCCACACGCTGGTCAGGAGCGCAATTCGCGGGATGCTTGCATGTTTTGCACCATCGCGTCATGTGCAGTCCTGAGCGACGTTTTGCGGTACACCCACGATCGACCAAGCGGGCGCGCCTCAACGAGCCCATCCTGACGCCACCTGCGAAGGGTTCGAGACTTCCGGCCCGTGATCCGCTGCGCTTCGTCCTCCGTCAACCAACCGAAAACGTGCTCACGCAGATTTCGCTGGATGTACAGAAATGTCTCGAATCCGCCAGGGCGGCGTACCGGCTGCGCAGGGACCAGCCCGGCTTCACGAAACTCAACCAGACGACCACCCCACGCTCCGAGCGATTCCTTAGCCTCCCTTTCGTCCAACACCCTGAACTCGCGGGCACGCTGACACGCTTTAATTTCTTCGGGGGTCACAGCACCCCTTCCTACCTATTCAGGTATCGCGTTTAGGCCCTCAGCGTTCAACTGAGAGCCTCAAAATTGCGCAACAAATAGACCTCAACGGGCCGATGAATCCGGACACGACCGCCAGACAGCGGATTTCGGTTTAACGTAGCCCGAGAATACGAATCGGCGGGACGGCAAGCAAAGAGCTATTTAGCGCTGGTTTGAACGTTCCCAAGCCTCGATGCGGGTCACGGGGAAACGCCAAAGCTTGCCCACTCGCAATGCTGGTATTTCACGGGCTGCGGCCATGTCCCGAACTTGCCTCTCAGAGATGACCCACCGATTCGCAAGGTCTTTCGTCGTCCAGAAATCTGCCACTATAGTTGCCATTTATTTGTGTTCTCCGTTACGTGCGCTATTCCGTCAATGCCGGTAATGCACACATAGTTTTACACCTAGTGGCCGACGGAAACACTTATCCCGAGATAGCGTGAGTCACTTTGACGAAACTTGCAGGTCAGCGTCTCGGCTGATCGCGGGCTGCGTGACCACTTCGGCGTGTCGCGCGTCACATTCTCGACATGAACTCTGATGCACTGAACTGTCCAGCAGGGGGACTGACAATTCCCCACACCTAGCTACAGAAGGTTGTCGAACACCGCTCTCGTCTTCGCATCCTCACCGGGCCACAGATGCGAGTACACCGCCAACGTCACCATCGGCGAAGCATGCCCCAACCGCTGCTGAACTGTAGTTACAGATGCCCCCGACTGGATCAGCGCCGACGCGTAGAAGTGCCTAAGGCTATGCCATGAGTGATTCTCAACACCCGCATCTGCGGCCACACCACGCCACACCTTCGCGACATGGGCGCTAGACCACTGCCCGCCCTGCGCCGCCCTGAACAAAGGCGTATGCGGCTCGTAATCATGCCGGTCCAGATGTGCCCTCACCGCGTCCAACGTGGAATCCGGTAGCGGGACCGTGCGCCGCGACTTCTCAGACTTCAGCGCTCTCCACCCGAATGCCGTGTGATGCCCATCGGCTTGCTCGGTCACATCCACAACTCGGCGGGCGAAGTCGATCGAACGGACACGCAAGCCCGCAAGTTCGCCGGCGCGGAGGCCACTCGTAGCCCCGAATTCGATCATCGTTGCGTACGGCTCATCAGCTGCGTCAATCAGCGAGCGCACCTGCTCCACCTTCAGCACCTGGTGCGGCTCAACCGCCTGATTTGCAGGGCTCCTACGCCTCACGTGAGACACAGGATTGCGCACCAGCTGGCCCTGCGCCACAGCATCGTTAAACAGCGCTGAGAGCGTGCCTAACAGAGTCCTGATGCTGCTGTTGGATAGCGGCTTGCCGTCCGCCCACGGCCTGCCCTCGGCCAGCGTGGCCCGCCACTCCCGTACGTCGTCAGCGGTCACATCCGCCAGCTTCTTAAATTCGAGGTTCCCGAGGTTCGCAGCCAAGTGAGTACGCACCCCCCGAGTCGATGCCGTAGCGGACTGCTCAATGTGCGACTTCAGCACCACGGACAGCATGCGGTTGTCCATGCGGGTGCCGGTCGGGCTGAGACCTTCACGTTGACGTATCCACTCCCGTGCATCGCCCTGTTTGGCGAAGCTCTTCGACATCTCCTTGCCGCCGACGCGCACGCGTGCCACGTACCGAGGGGCTTTGCCCTCTGTGTAGGTGCGGCGCTGGATGGACCCCATTCCGTGAGTCTATAGGTGCGGGGGACTCCCGCAAATCCCCCGTCCGTCCCCGAGCAACCCTGCCCCTCGTGCCGGAAACACCCCTTTGATCGAATCCCTAGAACCGCTATTACGCAGGAAAATGCGCGCTGACCGTTGACAACACGGACGACGTGTGTATATGGTCCACTACAACATCGTGTAAATGAACTCAGCCATGTGGCCAGCCTAATGGTGTAGGGCGTCGAACCCACACTTGCGGATCGTGGGAAGAGGGGAACGGATGCTTTCCGGCTCGCCCGGGCACCCGGCTGCGCGGGTGCCCGGCGCCGCATCAGGCGACGAGCGTCTCCGCGGCGGCCTGTTCCGTAGAGGCAGATTCGCTGGAGACAGATTCCGTGGAAGAAGTTTCCGTTGCTTCCACGGGTGCAACGGTCCGGGGTTCCCGGTCGAGGACGACCGTGCACCGCGCAAGATCGGGTCCGACCGCGGTGGCGCTCAACTCGAGGTCGGTCCGTGCGACGCCGTCTCGCGTCGTGTATTCGTTGGTCCGCAGTTCACCGGTGACGATCACCGGATCCCCTTTCGCCAGCGACTGCACCACTCCGGACATCAGCCGGCGCCGGCAGGTGACCGTGAGATACAGCGTGCTGCCGTCGCGCCACTCCCCCGTCGTGTAGTCGCGGCGGCGTACCGTGCTTGCCATCCGGAAGGCGAGAAACTCCTCGCCGGCGGATCCGGATCGTGTGACCGGTGTAGTGATGACCGTGCCGACCACCGTGCCGTGTGTCTCGTACATCGCGCTCCCCCTGTGTCGTTCTGCGATTGCCGTTGGACACAGCCTGCCTCCGTGGAACCGCGCAATCGTCGCCCGCGACGAATCTGTGGAGAAACGGGTCGGGTGTGGACAACCGACCGAAAACCGGAAATGACCAGCCCGTCGTGTCGGGGATGCGTGCTAGCGGTCAGAGTCCCGCCTCGCGGTCGCGTTTCGCGAGCTCGGCGAACATGGCGTTGTGGGCGGCGAGGTCCGCGTCGTCGTCCCGGTCGGCCGCCCGGTCCACACGTCGCGCGGTGCGGTCGTCGCTGCGCGACCACTGAATGAGGAGCGCCATCATGACGAGCACCAGAGGAATTTCGCCCGTGGCCCAAGCAATGCTGCCGCCCAGTTTCTGGTCCCCCACCAGGTCCGAGTTCCAGCCGAGGCCCAGCGAACGGTAGTACCACTCGCCCATGACGGCGCCCATGCTCATCAGCGCGACCCCGAAGAAGGCGTGGAACGGCAGCGACCCGAACACCATCGCGAGTTTCGTCACGGGCTGCAGCTGGCGCGGGGAGGGGTCGACGCCGATCGCCACCCAGTAGAAGAGGTAGCCGCTGAGCAGGAAGTGCAGGTTCATCAAGAGGTGGGCGGAGTGCGAGTCGACGGTGGCGCCGAAGATTCCGCCGAGGTACAGCGCATAGAAACCGCCGACGAACAGAGCCGCCGCGACGAGGGGGTGAGTGATGAACCGCGAGAACCGGCTGTGCAGCGCGGCCAGGATCCATTCCCGTAACCCCGGCGCACCGTCCTTGCCCGCCGGATCGAGTGCTCGCAGCGCGAGAGTGATCGGAGCCCCGAGAACGAGGAGAACCGGGGCCAGCATGGACAGCGCCATGTGCGCACCCATGTGCACGCTGAACACCGCGGGTGCGTAGCGCCCCACCCCGGACGACGTGGCCAGGAGGAGCACCGCGCATCCGCACATCCAGGCGAGCGTCCGGCCGACCGGCCAGCTGTCGCCGCGACGGTGGAGCTTGCGCAGACCGAGTACATAGACGAGGGCGAGCACCAGTGCAGCGGTGCCGTAGAGCAGATCGAACCGCCAGTCCAACATCAGTCGGGCGAACGTCGGCGGTCCGGAGAGGTTGTAACCGAGTTCGACCTCGGTGAGAGTCGGTGCTCTAGTCGGTGCGGGCGGGGGCGTCCGACCCAATCCGACAGCGAGACCGATCGTCGCGGCGAAGACAATGGCTTCCGCGCCCGCGAACCTGATGAGGTTGCCGCGGTTCGAGGGGTCTTTGTGCAGTGCGGGCAGAGCCCGGCGGCGTTGCGCCCAGCCGAACCCGCCGAGGAGGACGAGCGCGACCATCTTGGCCACCACCAGGCGCCCGTAGGTGGTGTCGACGAGGTCGCCGATGGGCACACGCACCAGGGCATTGATCACGCCGCTGGCTGCCATCACGGCGAAACACACGGTTGCCACCGAGGAGAAACGCCTCGCCGCGACATCGGTGTGGGCGCCTCGCCGACGGGCGTGCGCGAGCAGAGCGAACAGCCCGCCGGCCCACAGCGATGCCGCAACCAAGTGCAGGATCAGGCTGTTGGTAGCCAGGTCGTGCGAGCCGCCGGACGACGAGTGCCCGGTCAGTGCCAGCGGCATCAGCCCCAGAATGCCTGCGACGAGCAGGATCGGTGTCCACCACCATCGCAGCACCAACCGGGACACGATCGCGAGGACGATCGCGATGATCGCCGTCCAGCGCCACGCCCCGGCCAGTTCCACCTGGTCGATCGCGGCGAACATGTTGCTCGGCTTCACCGCTTCCGTGAACGGTTGCCCGGAGGTGTCCGACAGCGTCAGTGGAACGAGGACCAGCGCGGACGCCGCCCACACGATGGCGCCGTAGGACGCCGTGCGAACCGCACGGTAGCCGTCCACGTCCAGTACCCCCGACTTCTGCGGCGGTACGAAGAAGGCGGCGAGCAGGAGTGATCCGATGGTGACGACGGCCGCGATCTCCGACACCGCCCGCAACGCAGGCAGCCCATAGGTGGTGAGCGGTCCCGGATCCGGGATACCGAGCAGCACGAGGGCCTGAGCGGCAGACAAGCCGACGACGAGTGCAGCGACCAGCCCGGCAATGAGTCCCGCCACAACGAACAGGGCCGTGGAATCGACCCGAGCCGGACTGTTGGACGTCGAGTCGGAGGCCGTGAGCTGGGGTGTAGCCATACCTCCAGGGTAGGACCTACGACGCCGTGTCGGAGACCGAGGGTCCACGGATGCTCCGCTACCGTCGGCGGAAGCCCGTTCCGCGGAGTCGAGGAGACCGTATGGCCGCGCTTCTGATCATTCTGGTGGCGTTGTTCTTCGCAGGGATGGGCCTCTACGGCCTGGTCATGCCTGCCCGTCTCGTGGCGCCGTTCGGGTTGACCGCCGACTCGCCGACCGCCCGCGCCGAGGTTCGTGCGGTGTACGGGGGATTCGGCGTCGCGGTGGCTGTGTTGCTCGGATTCGCCGCATTCGACGTCGAGGGCATCAGATCGGTGGCCGCCGTCGTGGTGGCCGTGACACTCGTCGGCATGGCCGTGGGGCGCATCGTCGCCGGGCTCGTCGATCGACCCCAGCGTTTCTACCCCGTCTGGTTCTACTTCGTCGTGGAGCTCGTTCTGGCCGGGCTACTGTTATGGGCTGCTGCCATCAGCTGACGACACGAGCTGTGCAGCCGTGCTCGAGCGGCGTCCGGGCAACAGGTAATATTTCGACCGCGCCTCCGTAGCTCAGGGGATAGAGCAAGAGCCTTCTAATCTCTTGGTCGCAGGTTCGAATCCTGCCGGGGGCACTTATGACACAAGTGCGCCGCCGCATAGGCACACATCCGGTTTCCCGCCGTCGCGGGAAACCGGATGTGGCTTGTGCACCGAGCACGATCGAACCCACGATCCGCGGCGTTTCCGTCCGCATCGCGCTTCCCAGTAGGCGCGCGACGCCGTGGGAACAGGCGCGAATCGATGTCTCTGTTCGCCCGAAAGGGCCGCAGGCGCCTGGTAGGTATTTCATCCCGCTTCCGAACCCAGCGCCCGATACTCGCGCGTAGCAAACAGACCGTCTAGTCTGTTGTTGCACCGTCCCACCCGACAGGACGGATGCTCGGGAACCCGTCACCTGCCTCCGCGAGTGGCGGGTTTCCCTGATTTCGCGTCCTACCCAACGACCTGAGCCGCGAGCTGCGGATACAGGGCCTCGAGTTCCCCGGCGAGTGCTGCTTTCACAGTACGGCTGACATCGTCGGCCAGCACCTCCGTGGCGCCCGACTCCATGCCGTCGAACGCCAACCGGGCAACCTCGGGTGCCGAGATCTTGGGGACGTCGAGGCCCGCGGTCATGTCGGTGTCCATGTACCCCAGGTGCAGCCCGACCACCTGAATGTTCTGTTCCGCAAGCTCCAGGCGCATCGCGTTGGTGGCACTCCACATCGCCGCCTTGGAGACGCTGTACGACCCACCCACCGCCAGCCACGACAGCACCGAGTGGACGTTGAGCACCGCACCACCACCGTTGGCGGCGATGATGGGGGCCAACGTCCTGGTCACATTCAGGGGGCCGAAGAGGTTGGTTTCGAGTTCGCGGCGCATCTTGCCGAGGTCACCGGTGAGCGGTGACTCGCCGAGCAAAATTCCGGCATTGTTGATCAGCACACCAATGTCGCCCACATATTGCGCTGCAGCATGAACGGATTCGGGATCGGTCACATCCAGGGTCACCGGCACCACCTGGGGGTGTCGACGATCGTCGACGCGTCGCGTGCGGTCGCGTAGACAGTTCGCGCCCCGCGCGAGAGCGCCTCGGCGACGAAAGCGCGGCCGAGGCCGCGGTTGGCCCCGGTGACGAGGACAGATCGGTCGTGAATCTTGGTCATGACGACCCCTTCGAGTAAGTCTGGATATCCAACTGACTGTGCCCGGTCAGCGTATTCGCCCTGAGTTGGAAAACACAACCCTCTATGATGGAGACATGAACGAGGGTCGAGCCGATCGAACGACGCCGAAGATGGCCATGGACCGCATGCCGCTGGCGCCGCGCCCCTGCGCGATCGCCGCCACCATGGAACTCATCGGCGACCGCTGGTCCATGCTCGTCATCCGCGAACTGAGCTATGAAGTGCATCGCTTCGACAAGATCGCCGGCTACATCGGCGTCTCGCGTGACATCCTCACCGCACGCCTTCGCAAGCTGGAAGAGGTAGGCGTCATCGAACGCCGGCAGTATTCCGAGCGGCCCCCCAGGTTCGAGTACCACCTGACCCGGGCCGGGGAGGAGCTTCGGCCGCTCCTGCTGTCGCTGTTCGAGTGGGGTAGCAAGTGGGCGGTGGAGGAGCCGGCCTCCGAGCTACTGCACGACTGCGGACATGTGCTCGAACTCGAACATCGCTGCCGGCATTGCGGCGGCGAGGTCGACCAAGCCACCGTCGCGATGCGGGCTCGTTCACACACCGGAACCACCTGATCGCGGCGCCGGCACCTGCACTTTCTCACTGACGTCTATAGTTCGCCTAAATGTAAGGTAAAGAAAGCCTCACAGCGGCAGATGGGTGGATGCGGGTGTCAACGCGCGACCGAGTAGCCGAAATCTATGAACAGGTCCGCCTACGCAATGCGGGCGAACCGGAGTTCCATCAGGCGGCGGCAGAAGTGTTCGAGTCGCTTCAGATCGTTCTCGACCATCACCCGCACTACGCGGATTCCGGGCTGATCGAGCGCCTGTGCGAGCCCGAACGACAAATCATCTTCCGAGTGCCCTGGGTGGACGACGCCGGAAGTGTGCACGTCAATCGCGGATTTCGGGTGCAGTACAACAGTGTGCTCGGCCCCTACAAGGGCGGTCTCCGCTTCCACCCGAGCGTGAATCTCGGAATCGTGAAGTTCCTCGGTTTCGAACAAATCTTCAAGAACGCACTCACCGGACTCCCGATCGGCGGCGGCAAAGGGGGTTCCGACTTCGACCCCAAGGGCCGTTCGGACGCCGAGATCATGCGCTTCTGCCAGTCCTTCATGACCGAACTGCACCGCCACATCGGCGAGTACGTCGACGTCCCTGCCGGCGACATCGGTGTCGGTGGACGCGAGATCGGCTATCTGTTCGGTCAGTACAAACGCCTCACCAATTCCTACGAGTCGGGTGTCCTCACCGGCAAAGGCCTCACCTGGGGCGGTTCACAGGTGCGGCGCGAGGCCACCGGTTACGGAGTGGCCTACTTCGTCGCCGAGATGTTGCACGCATCACGCACCTCGTTGGACGGGAAGACGGTGGTGATCTCCGGCTCCGGAAACGTCGCCATCCATGCCATCGAGAAGATCCACCAGCTCGGCGGCGTCGCGGTTGCGTGCTCGGATTCGTCGGGATATGTCGTCGACGAGGAGGGCCTCGACGTCGGTCTCCTGAAGGAGATCAAGGAGGTGCGGCGCGGGCGCATCGGCGAATACGCCGATACCGTGCCGCACGCGAGATTCGTTCCGAGCGGATCGATCTGGGACGTCCGGTGTGATGTCGCACTTCCCTGCGCCACCCAGAACGAACTCGACGAAGCAGCTGCCAAGACTTTGGTGGCCAATGGCGTCCAGGCTGTTGCCGAAGGCGCGAACATGCCGACCACCCCTCAGGGAGTACAGGTGTTTCGCGACGCCGGCGTGGCCTTCGCACCAGGCAAGGCCGCCAACGCCGGCGGTGTCGCAACGTCGGCACTCGAGATGCAGCAGAACGCGTCCCGCGACTCGTGGAGCTTCGAGTACACCGACGAGCGACTGGCCGGGATCATGCGCGGCATCCACGACCGCACCGTCGCCACCGCCGACGAGTACGGGATGCCCGGCGATTACGTCCATGGCGCGAACATCGCCGGCTTCGTCAAGGTGGCCGACGCGATGATCTCACTCGGCGTCATCTGACCGAGCGGTCCCGAGACGACAGGAGGGCACGGCCGTATCGGCCGTGCCCTCTCGTCTCGTCATCAGTCGATCGGCTTGTCGTCCAAGCCTTCATCCTCGCGGGCCTTCTTCGCGGCCTCCCGCATCTCGATTCCGTCCGACACCCAGTCACCGATCTCCCGGGTGACGTCGCGAACCGCGCCGGCGATGATGGTCGCGATGTGTCCCACGTGCGTGGCCGCGGATTCCGTCAGTTCCTGCACGGTGTCCTTGCGCCGTTCGAACTTCCCCACCATGTGTTTCGCCTCTCAGGCTGCAGTCTTCTGCCGCTCGACGATAACACCGGGAGGGGTGTCGGACGAGAGGAGGCCGGGCGGGAGCGCCAGCTTGAAGATCTTCCCCCACACGGAGCCGATCTGCTTGAAGAAGCCACCGGTGTTGTAGGGAAGTCCGTGCTTCTCGCACAGCGCCTTCACCTGGGGGGCGAGCTCCGGGTAGCGGTGGGCCGGCAGGTCCGGGAACAGGTGATGCTCGATCTGGTGCGAGAGGTTGCCCGACATGATGTGGAACAGCGGGCTGCCCTCGATGTTGGCGCTGCCGAGCATCTGCCGCACGTACCACTCGCCGCGGGTCTCCTCCGCGGTCTCGTCCTCGGTGAAACTCTGTACACCGCTCGGGAAGTGGCCGCAGAAGATGATCGAGTACGCCCACACGTTGCGGATCAGGTTGGCGGTGACGTTGCCGAGCAGCGTGGGAATGAACAACGGTCCGGTCAGTGCAGGGAAGATCGCGTAGTCCTTGAGCACCTGGCGCCCGGCCTTGTTCCACCACCCTGTGAGTAGCGGCTTGACGTCGTGCCACTTCCGCTTGCCCTGAATGACGTTCTCGGCCTCGAGGTCGTGCAACATGACGCCCCACTCGAACAGCATCATCAACAGGAAGGCGTAGACGGGGTTGCCGAGGTAGTACGGATTCCACTTCTGGGCCTCGTCGATCCGCAAGATGCCGTAACCGATGTCCCGGTCGCGCCCCAGGATGTTCGTGTACGTGTGATGCATGTAGTTGTGGGAGTGCTTCCATTGGTCGGCCGGGCACACGGTGTCCCATTCGAAGACCCGCGAGTTCAGTCCCGGTTCACGCATCCAGTCGTACTGGCCGTGCATGACGTTGTGGCCGATTTCCATGTTGTCGAGGATCTTCGAGATCCCGAGGGCACCGACGCCCGCGATCCAGGCGGGCGGAAAGAACCCGAGGTACATCAGCCCGCGGCCGGCGACCTCGAAGCCCCTCTGGGCCTTGATGATCTTGTAGATGTACTCGCGGTCCTCGGCGCCGAGATCGGCAACGGTGCGATCACGAAGTGCGTCGAGTTCCCGGCCGATTTCCTCGACCTGGTCGTGTGTGAGCACGACCGGGGCTGTCGAACGTGTGTCGTCCGAGCCGTCGACGAACGGCAGGAACGAGAGTGAGAGTCCAAACATGTCGGTCTCCAAGTGTGTGATGTCGAGTGAGTCAGATGTCGAGGGCGACGTCGCCGACAGGGACCGAGACACACAACTGAATGGCCTTGTCCGGATCGGTGTCGGTGTCGCCGGTACGTACGTTCTTGGTGCATCCCGATTTCTTCACCGCGGTGCAGGAGAAGCAGATGCCCATCCGGCAGCCGTACTCGGGATGAAGTCCGGCGGCCTCGGCCTGTTCCAGCAGGGTCCCACCGGAGTTGTCGGCGGTGACTCCACTGGCCGTGAAGGACAGCTCACCACCGGCCTCACCCTCGACCGGCGTCGCGGCGGGAGCGAACTCCTCGGTGTGGAGACGGTCCTCGATGCCGAGTTCGCGGTACACCTCCCGAACACCACGCATCAGGCCGGGCGGACCGCAGAGAAAGGTCTCGGCCTCGGCGTACCAGGGCGCCACCGCATCGAGATGCTTCTGCCCGAAGAAGCCGTGCAGATGTCCGCCGGTCTCCTGATCGGTGTACGCCAGCACGAGGTTGACGTTGGGGTTGGCATCGGCAAGCTCGCGGAGCTCGTCCAGATAGGCGACGTTGCTTTCGGTGTACGCGTAGTGCAGAAAAGTCACGCTTCCCGCATGCTTCTCCTCGACGAGAGTGCGAAGCATCGAGAGGACCGGGGTAATCCCGCTGCCACCACTCACGAGGAGAACTCGGCGCGGCCGGGTGGTCGGCAGAACGAATTCCCCCGCCGCCTGCGACAGGTCGAGGATCAGTCCGGGCCGGGCGTTCTCGTGAAGATGCTGCGACACGAGGCCGTCGGGGTGCGCCTTGATCGTCAACTCGATGGTGCCGTCCGGGGACGACTGAGCGTTGGCCGGCGAGTAGCAACGAGTGTGGCGAACTCCGTCGATCACTACTCCTACCTGCACAAACTGTCCGGCGCGGAATCCGCGCCACTGACGGGTCGGGCGCAGCGTGAGCGTGACAGTGTCCGCGGTCGACCGATCGACCGCGAGCACCTCGGCTCGCAGATCACGCACGGTGACCATCGGTGTGACGAGTTCGAGGTAACGGTCGAGCTGATGCGGAGAGGCCATCGCCTCGAACAACGACAGCAGCGAGAACCTGCGTCCCTCCGCCGGACGACTGGTGTGAGCAACTGACACGGCAGCCTCCTCCATTTGAGTGCACGGTTGTACACTGACAATAGTGTGACAGGTGCAGACAGGTAGTTGTCAATCGGAATGTGACGGCAGGCACACACTCGAGTGCCGTCACCTCGCACAGATCGGAAAAACATGACGGACGAGCAGTACGGTCACCCCGTGGTTACGGGCGGTGCGGCAGCCGACGTCCTCGTGATCGACGCTCCCGCCGCCACGAATAGACTCGGTGCCGTGAGCCAGTCGACCGGTGCGGAACCCGAGAGCAGGGCAGCACGTAAAGAGCGCACCCGGAAGGCCCTCTTGGACGGCACCCTCGACCTCATGGCGGACCGGAGCTTCGCGGGTGTGAGTCTGCGGGAGATTGCCCGCCATGCAGGAATCGTGCCCACTGCGTTCTATCGGCACTTCGCGTCCATCGAGGAACTCGGCGTCGTTCTCGTCGAGGAGAGCATGCGAATGCTGCGACAGATGCTGCGCGATGCCCGCCGCAACCCGAGTACCAAGAGCGCGGGCGCGTCTCTCGACATCCTCGTCCGCCAAGTCCGCACTCACGAGGCACAGTTCCGCTTCCTCAGTCGGGAGCGCTACGGCGGTGTTCCCGAGATCCGCCGCGCCATCGCCACCGAGATGCGACTGTTCGTCAGCGAGCTGACCGTGGATCTCACGCGAATCGGCGGCCTCGAGTCGTGGGACGCCGACGACCTCGAGATGGCGGCCGACCTGATCGTCTCCACGATGTTCGCCGTCGTCGTCGACCTCCTCGAAGCCGACCGTCCCGGCGTGCGTACCGAAGCCGAGGTGGTCGCCCGCGCCGAACGCCAGCTACGGCTCATCATGCTCGGCATGACGGCGTGGAATCCTCGGAGGAGTTGACCCTGCCGCCGTACGGTGGGGGCATGCTGCCAACCTCCGAACACGTGTCCATCCCCATTGGCGACCTGACCTTCGACGTCACCGTCAACGGCCCTTCCGACGGCGAAGCAGCCGTTCTCCTGCACGGGTTTCCGGAAAGCGCTGCGTCGTGGACGCCGGTCTCCGCCCTCCTCGCACAGTCCGGGATGCGAACCTATGCACCGAATCAGCGTGGATATTCGGCTGGTGCGCGGCCAGAGGGTACCGACGCCTACCGCATCGACCACCTCGTCGGGGACGTCATCGCTCTCCTGGACGCACTCGGCCTCGAGACGGCGCATCTCGTAGGCCATGACTGGGGCGCCGTCGTTGCGTGGGTCGTGGCGGCGCGACACCCCGGCCGCATCACCTCACTCACGACCGTTTCGGTGCCTCATCCGGGCGCCTTCGGCTGGGCGCTGCGCGAGGACGCCGACCAGAAAGAACGGTCGTCCTACATTCGCCTGCTGCGGATGGAGGGCAAGGCCGAACATGTGCTCCTGCGCGAGAACGCGCAGTCGCTGCGGGCGATGTTCGGCGATGTCGTCCCGCCCGAACTCGTCGACCGGCATGTCGCACTCCTCACCGAGCCGGGGGCGCTCACCGGAGCCCTGAACTGGTACCGGGCAATGACAAGAGATTTCGACCAGACCCCCGCCGTCACCGTCCCCACCACCTACGTCTGGAGTACCGGCGACACAGCGTTGGGCCGCGCCGGAGCCGAGAAGTGCGGCGAGTTCGTGGACGCACCATACGAGTTCGTCGTCCTCGACGACGCGACGCATTGGATCCCCGAGCAGTGCCCCGACGACCTCGCCAAGGCGATACTTCAGCGGGCCGGAATGGCCACTGACTGATAATCGCCTCGGGAGCTGACGCGGGAGGCGTCAGCTCCGCTCCGGAGCACGCACCACGGTCAGGGCCGCCAGTCCGAGGGCCAGCACGATCAGCAGACCGAGGATCCCGGCCCGGTCCGCGCCGAACCACCACGCGAAGAGTCCGAACAGCGTCGGCGACAGGAACGACACCGCGCGTCCGGTCGTCGCGTACAGACCGAACATCTGCCCTTCGCGGCCGGGCGGCGTTATTCTCGCGAGGAACGTGCGCGACGAGGACTGCGCGGGTCCCACGAAAAGGCACAACAGGAGACCGAAGATCCAGAACATCCCCGGTCCGGACACAAACGTCAAGATGATGCCGACGACGATCATCGCGGCCAGCGACGCCGCGATGACCGTCTTGGGACCCACCCGGTCGTCGAAGCGGCCTGCCGTGAGTGCGCCGACGGCGGAGACGATATTTGCCGCGACACCGAACAGCAGCACATCGCCGGCACTGATGCCGTAGACATTGACGGCGAGGACCGCACCGAACGTGAACACCCCGGCCAGTCCGTCGCGGAAGAGCGCACTGGCGCCGAGGAAGTACACGGTGCGGCGGTCGGCAGACCAGAGGCTGCGTAGATCTCGCCAGAGAATCCGATACGACTCCACGAAACCGGCCTTGTCGGCGCCCGGATCGACCTGGGGCCGCGGCAGTTCGGGAACCTTCATTAGAACAGGTATCGCGAAGACGGCGAACCAGATCGCCGCGAGCAGCGCCACCATCCGGATGTTCAGGCCACCGTCCGTGGTGAACCCCAGTGCTCCGCGGGTGTCCCCGTCACCGGCGATAAAGCCGAAGTAGCACACCAGAAGAAGCACGATGCCGCCGAAATAGCCCATTGCCCAACCGAAGCCGGACACCCGACCTATATTCGACGGCGTCGACACCTGCCGCAACATGGCGTTGTACGGCACACCGGCGAGCTCGAAGATCACCGAACCGGCAGCGAGCAACGCCAGACCGAGCCAGAGGTACTCGACCGAGTCGCGGACGAAGAACATGCCGGCCATGCAAGCCACGGTCGCGAAGGTGAGGACACCGAGCGCGCGCTTGCGCCGGCCTGCGGCGTCGAATCGCTGCCCGGTGACCGGCGCCAGCACCGCGATGAGGAATCCGGCGATCCCCAGCGACCACCCCAGCCAGGTGCTCGCAGAGATCGATCCTTCGAGGTCCTCCCCCACTGCGTCGGTGAGGTAAACGGAAAAGACGAACGTGAGGATCACCGCATTGAAGGCGGCTGACCCCCAGTCCCACAGACCCCACGCGACGACCTGTTTGCGCGTCGCGGCCTCACCGATCCCGGCGGGCGGGCGAACTTCGGTGCTCATGTCGCGAGCCTATGTGAGCGAACGGGTCGTTCATACTCTCCGACGCAACGTCCCACTCGCACCGAGCGGATTGTGTGCACTTAGTTGCATAGGCACTTCGTTGCATACATACTTTCTGCGTGGCACTCGAACATGCGCTTCTCGTCTCCCTCACCGAACATTCCGGATCGGGGTATGAATTGGCGCGCCGATTCGACAAATCGATCGGCTTCTTCCAGAGCGCCACCCACCAGCAGATCTATCGGCTGCTCAAGCGCATGGACGAAGCCGGGTGGGTAGATGCCGAAGTCGTAGCGCAGGACAGCAGGCCGGACAAGAAGGTGTATCGGGTCAGCGCGGCAGGTCGCGCCGAGTTGCAGCGTTGGATCGCCGAGCCCACCGAACCGAATCACCTGCGTAACGAGCTTGCGGTCAAGATCCGCGCCGCCCAGCAAGGCGACATTCCCGCACTGGCCGCCGAAGTCGCCCGGCACCGCGACGGCCACGCTGCCCGGCTCGAGATCTACCGCATGATCGAAAAACGTGACTTCCCGGCGCCGGACCAACTGTCCGGCACCGCCCTTCACCAGTACCTCGTCCTGCGCGGCGGCATCCGCGTCGAAGAGGGATTCGCCGGCTGGTGCCAAGAAGTACTCGACGCCCTCTCGCAGTAAGGACACGCCGCATGACACAGTTTCCCCAGCTCCTCGCCCCGCTGGACCTCGGCTTCACGACGCTGAAGAACCGGGTGATCATGGGTTCGATCCACACCGGTCTCGAAGACCGCGCCAAGGACGTACCTCGACTGGCGGCGTACTTCGCCGAGCGCGCCCGCGGCGGTGTCGCCCTGATCGTCACCGGTGGGTACGCCCCCAACCGCACCGGCTGGCTGCTGCCTTTCGGGGCCAAGCTCACCAACCGCGTGGAGGCACGGCGGCACCGTGCGATTACCCAGGCCGTGCACGACGAGGGCGGCATGATCGCCCTGCAGATCCTGCACGCAGGCCGCTACAGCTATCAGCCGTTCAGCGTCTCCGCCTCCTCGATCAAGGCCCCGATCAACCCGTTCCGCCCCCGGAGACTCACCGGCCGCGGCGTCCGCTGGCAGATCCGCAACTTCGTGCGGTGCGCGCGGCTGGCACAGCGGGCAAACTACGACGGCGTCGAAATCATGGCGGGTGAGGGCTACTTCATCAATCAGTTCCTGTGTGAACGCACCAACAAGCGGACTGACGAGTGGGGTGGCACGCCCGAGAACCGCCGCCGAATCGCCGTCGAGATAGTTCGCCGCACCCGGGCCGCCGTGGGCCGCGACTTCATCATCATCTTCCGCTTATCGATGGCCGATCTCGTGGAAGGCGGTCAGACGTGGGACGACATCGTCGCTCTGGCAAAGGACGTGGAAGCTGCCGGTGCCACGATCATCAACACCGACATCGGCTGGCACGAATCCCGCGTCCCCACCATCGTCACGTCGGTGCCGCGCGCGGCGTTCGCCGACATCACCGGCAAGCTAGAGAAGCACGTGAACATTCCGGTGGCCGCGTCCAATCGGATCAACATGCCCGAGGTCGCGGAGGAAATACTCACCCGCGGTGATGCTCAGCTGATCTCGATGGCCCGCCCGATGCTCGCCGACCCCGACTGGGTCCGCAAAGCCGAAGCCGGAAACTCGGACGAGATCAACACCTGCATCGCGTGCAACCAGGCGTGCCTCGACCACGCCTTCGTCCGCAAGCACGTGTCCTGCCTGCTGAATCCGCGTGCGGGCCGGGAGACGGAACTGACGCTCTCCCCCACCCGGACCGTGAAGCGCGTCGCGGTCGTGGGCGCCGGCCCCGCGGGATTGTCCGCGGCGCTCGGCCTAGCGCAGCGGGGCCACACGGTGACGCTGTTCGAGGCGGACTCCGAAATCGGTGGCCAGTTCGGCATCGCCCGCAAAATCCCCGGCAAGGAGGAGTTCGCGGAGACCATTCGCTACTACAACCGGCAACTCGCACTCGCCGGTGTGAATGTCCGACTCGACACCCGCGTCACAGCGGTCGATCTCGTCGGCCGCTACGACGAGGTGGTGATCGCCACCGGTGTCACCCCGCGCCTTCCGTCGATTCCCGGCATCGACCATCCCACAGTGCTCACGTACCCCGAGGTCGTGCGCGGTGGGAAGTCGGTCGGAAAGTCGGTTGCCGTGATCGGGGCCGGCGGCATCGGCGTGGATGTCAGCGAGTTTCTCACCCACGAGCACTCACCGACTCTCGACCTGAAGGAATGGAAGCAGGAGTGGGGGGTCACCGAACCCGAGGCCGCGGCCGGCGCCCTCACCACGCCCATTCCCGAGCCGTCGCCTCGTGAGGTGTACCTCCTCCAGCGTAAGAGCGGGCGGATCGGGGCGGGGCTCGCAAAAACGACGGGCTGGGTGCACCGCGCCGCCCTGAAGAACAAGGGCGTGCACGAGTTGTCCGGCGTCAACTACGAGCGCATCGACGACGAGGGACTCCACATCACCTTCGGCGAGAAACGCGAGAAGCCCCGCACGCTCGCCGTCGACAACGTGGTGATCTGCGCAGGTCAGGAGTCCGTGCGTGACCTGGTCGACGAGCTGACCGTCGCCGGGGTCAACACTCATGTCATCGGCGGCGCCGACGTCGCTGCCGAACTCGATGCCAAACGCGCCATCGAACAGGGCACCCGGCTCGCGGCGCGCATCTGACGCACTACGCTGACTGACCGTGAGTTTGCCGAACCCCACCCCCAGTGCCCGCGCCGTCGTCACCGGCGCCTCGTCCGGTATCGGCGAGGCGCTGGCCAGGGATCTCGCCTCCCGTGGTCATTCCCTCATCCTCGTCGCCCGGCGCGGCGAAGTCATGGAATCGTTGGCGGCGACGCTCCGCGCCGAACACGGTGTCGAGGTGGACGTGCGCGCGTGCGACCTGTCCGATCGTGACGCACGTTCCGCCCTGGTCGACGAGATCGCCGGTCGGAAGATCAGCGTGCTGTGCAACAACGCCGGCATCGCAACGTTCGGCGCGGTCGCCGACCTCGATCCCGCCTACGAACGGGCGCAGGTCGAATTGAATGCCGTTGCCGTTCATGATCTCACCCTCGCCGTACTTCCGGGCATGCTGGAACGCAAGTCCGGCGCGATCCTGATGGTCGGATCAGCGGCAGGCAACATGCCCATCCCCCACAACGCCACCTACGCGGCCACGAAAGCCTTCGTCAACACCTTCTCCGAATCGCTGCGCGGCGAACTCAAGGGCTCCGGGGTCAGCGTGACCCTGCTCGCCCCGGGACCGGTCCGCACCGAGGAACCCGACCCCGCGGACGCGTCCATCGTCGACAAGCTGGTCCCCGACTTCCTGTGGATCTCCAGCGAATACACCGCCAAGGTGTCGCTCGACGGCTTGGCCGACAACAAGATGCGTGTGGTGCCGGGCATCATCAGTAAGGCGATGTCCGTCGCGGGACAGTACAGTCCGCGCGCAGTCGTGGCGCCGATCGTGGGAAGTTTCTACAAGAAGTTGGGCAACTAGACGGCGGCGAATGTACCGTTCGACGCTTCGACCGCGCTGAACGGTACATTCGCCCCGAGCGCAGCCGATGTCAGCGCCGCCGGCGGCGCCCTGTGCCGAAGATACTGCGCGAAATCTCCCGTCCTGCGGCCGAGGCCGCCGACCTCAAGAAACTCTTGACCGCCGGATTTCCCAGAATCTGCTCGGCCATGTTCGGCCCGTCGGGCTCCGCAGGCGCGGGCAGGTCCGGCAGCGATGGCAGATCGATGTCCTCATCGGTCGCAGGCGCTCCCGCGACCTTCGCGCTCAGCTTCTCGTACGCCGATTCGCGGTCGACGGTCCGACCGTATCTCTGCGCCAGCGGGCTCGACGCCGCCGCGCCCCGAATGGCGTCGTTGCCAATGGTGTCCATGAGTGAACGTGGTGGCCGCATCCTGGTCCACGCCACCGGCGTCGGCGCACCCTTCTCGGAGAGCACCGTCACGATCGCCTCGCCGATACCGAGGGATGTGAGCGCCTTCTCCAGATCATAGAATTGCGTCTTCGGGTACGTGCGTACCGTTTTGTTCAGCGCCTTCTGATCGTCCGGCGTGAACGCGCGCAACGCATGTTGGATGCGCGCACCCAGTTGTGAGAGCACCGCGTTGGGGACGTCCGTCGGTAATTGGGTGCAGAAGAAGACGCCGACACCTTTGGAGCGGATCAGCTTGACCGTCTGCTCCACCTGCTGCAGGAACGCCTTCGACGCGTCGGTGAACAGGAGATGCGCCTCGTCGAAGATGAAGACGAGCTTCGGCTTGTCCAGATCTCCTTCCTCGGGCAACGTTTGAAACAGATCGGCCAGTACCCACATCAGGAAGGTGGAGAAGAGGGCGGGACGGGCGGCCTGCGCGCCCAGTTCGAACAACGTGATGACGCCTCGCCCGTCACTGTCGAATCGGAGCAGATCTTCGGTGGCGAACTCGGGTTCACCGAAGAAGGTGTCACCGCCCTCCGCCTCGAGATTGGCCAGCGCCCTGAGGATCACACCCGCCGTGGCCGGTGACACTCCGCCGATGCCCGCCAGGTCGGCCTTGCCGTCGTCGCTGGTGAGGTGGGCGATGACCGACCTCAGATCTTTCAGATCGAGCAACGCCAGACCGCGCGTGTCGGCCCAGTGAAAGATGAGCCCGAGAGTCGATTCCTGAGTGGCGTTGAGCCCCAGCACCTTACTGAGCAGGATCGGGCCGAACGCAGTGATGGTGGCCCGCACGGGGATGCCGACACCCTCCGTACCCAACGAGAGGAACTCCACGGGCGAACCCGCCGGCGTCCAGTCACCGTCGCCGGTTTCGGCGGCTCGAGCGGTGATCTTCTCGTTCGTCTCTCCCGGTCTCGACAAGCCGGAGAGGTCGCCCTTCACATCGGCCATCACCACGGGAACCCCTGCCCCCGACAGCTGCTCGGCTATTCCCTGCAGGGTCTTGGTCTTACCGGTCCCGGTGGCACCGGCCACCAAGCCGTGCCGGTTGATCGTCGCGAGCGGTATCCGGACCCTGGCCGCGGGATCGACAACTCCGTCGACGAGGACGGTACCGAGCTCGAGCGCTACACCGGCCGACGAGTACCCCGACGCGATTTCTGCGGCAGGCCCCGACAGAGGCGGTGCGGCAGTCGCGCCCTGCGCCGCCGCATTCCGGGCTTCGTTCTCCGCCACCTCCTGCGCTTCCTTCTCCGCCACGTCCGCGGCGGCCGCGGCCTCGGCGGCAATCCTCGCCGCTTCGACCGCGGCAGCTCTGGCCGCCTCCGCCTTCTGCGCGGGAGTCGGGGCGGCCCCGCCGTTCTGCGATTGCTGGGTCATCGAAGCCCTCCTCGGATCACGAACGTCGGGAGAAAGTGTCCACCGCAGACCTTAGCCCGTGACCCACGTGACTACTGTGTTCCTGGTGCAGGACAAACTTGTGTGGATCGACTGTGAAATGACGGGCCTTCGGCTCGGTACCGACAAGCTGATCGAGATCGCCGCTCTGGTCACGGACAGCGAGCTGAACGTTCTCGGTGAGGGTGTCGACATCGTCATCCACGCCGACGACGAAGCGCTCGCCGCCATGCCGGATGTCGTGACCAAGATGCATCAGACTTCGGGACTGACCGAGGAAGTCCGTAAGTCGACGGTCACGCTCGCCGACGCCGAGCAGCAGGTGCTCGCCTACATCCGCGAGCATGTTCCCGTGGCGGGCACCGCACCGCTCGCCGGTAACTCCATTGCGACGGATCGCGGATTCATCGCGCGCGACATGCCCGACCTCGACACCTACCTGCACTACCGGATGATCGATGTGAGCTCCATCAAGGAACTGTGCCGTCGGTGGTATCCCCGGATCTACTTCGGGCAGCCCGAAAAGGGTCTCGCCCACCGGGCCCTTGCCGACATCAAGGAGTCGATCCGCGAACTTCGGTACTACCGGAAAACGGCCTTCGTGCCCGACCCCGGCCCGTCTACCAGCGACATCGCTGCCATCGTCGAAGAACTCGGGCCCGCCTGACATACCGATTGGCTTCTCGGGCATCGGACGCGCTAGTATCTTCCTCGCCGAAGTAACCGCCTCCGGGTGGCTGCCGAAAGCGCATGGTGAGTGTAGTTCAGTTGGTAGAGCACCAGGTTGTGATCCTGGCTGTCGCGGGTTCGAGTCCCGTCACTCACCCCAACAGAAAGCCCCCGGCCTCGGCCGGGGGCTTTCTTGTATGCGTTCAGTCCCAGGGACTCAGTCGCTGGCGTTGCCCGCCTTCCACACGTTCCAGGGAATGTTCCAGTCACCGAGGCCGTCGGTGCCCGACAGTGTGCCGCCGACCGTGTTCTTCACGACGACGATGTCTCCCCGCTTGGTGTTGTCGTACACCCACTTCGCGTTGGCGGGACTGAGGTTGAGGCAACCGTGACTGACGTTGGAATAGCCCTGCTGCCCCACCGACCACGGCGCCGAGTGGAAGAAGATGCCGCTGTAGGACATTCGCGTGGCCCAGTCGACGGGCGTCTTGTACCCCTGCGGAGCGTTGACGGGCACTCCGTAGGTGGACGAGTCCATCACGAGGTTCGCGAACCGGTCGCCGATGATGTAGACGCCGTTGTCGGTGGGTGTGTCGTCCTTACCCATCGATGTGGGCATCGTCATGATCACTTCACCGTTGCGTTCGAACGTGACCTGCTTGGTGTTGTCATCGGCTGTCGCGATCAGAGCGTCACCGATCGTGAACGTGGTGTGGACGTCTTCCTGTCCGAACAGTCCGTCTCCGAGATCTCGGCCGTACACGGCGACCTTCACATCGACGGTCGTGCCGGGCGCCCAGAAGTTCTGCGGACGCCACCGCACCTCACGGTTGTTGACCCAGAAGAACGCGCCCTCCACGGGCGGATTCGTCGTGACGGTGATGGCAGCCTCGGCAGCCCGTCGGTCGGGGATGTTCTCGTCGAACTGCACGGCGAGCGGCTGGCCGACGCCCACCACGTCGCCATCGCCCGGCATCACGTAAGGCTTGGTGACGTTACCGGGTGCGCTGGTGGTGAACACCGACGTCGACGTGGTCGCGCCGCCGAGTCCGTTGGCCTTGGCTTCGAGCCGGTATTCCTTGTCGTAGCCCAGCGGTTCCGTATTGACCCACGACAGACCGTCGGGTGCGATCGCGCCATCTACCGGCACACCCTCGGGGTTGTACATCGTGACCTCGGCCAGCGTCCCGTCTGCGACCGACACGGTGACCGGCTGGCCCGGCGAGAAGCCGACAGCTCCGTCGGTGGCCGATGCGGTCACCTTCGGTTTGATCAACTCGGTGACCGGATTGGAGTCGATCGGCGCCTCCCCTTCCGAGGTGACGGTGCCGGCGTCGGACACCGTGCATCCCGCGATCGACAATGCGAATACGAGTGATGCCGCCACAATTGTCGCGGTCTTCGAGACCGATCGCGCACGCATGCGCCTACCGCGCCCCACACCCATGGTTAACCCCACTTCACGTCCTCGCTCCGATGTCACGTTCAAGCCGGCACGCCCCTCGCCATCGCGAGACGAATCAGCACGTCGAGACCGTGTGGTCTCCAATGATGCCAGCCGCCGGAGACCGGTTCCAACCAAGCGCCGGGCGTGCCAGTAACGTTCGAATATCAATCGTGACCAGCGGTGCCGTTGTTACGGGTTGTATCTCCTGCCGGGGAGGGAAGCGAGGCGTCGACCAGGCGATTTGCATTCCTGAGAAGCGGTCCGCTACTGTTCTGTCTCGCAAGAGCGAGCGCCTATAGCTCAGTTGGTAGAGCAAGTGACTCTTAATCACTGGGTCCGGGGTTCGAGTCCCTGTGGGCGCACTTGCAGGAAAGGCCCTCACCTTCTTCGGAAGGTGAGGGCCTTTCTTCTTGCGCTTGATGTTCCGCCCGAAAAGCGAACAGCCGCCGGGATGTGCGGTCACAGTCCCGGCGGCGTCACCACGAATCGGTCAGCGCAGCGCCTTGCGGAGCACCAGGAGCCCCACCACCGCACCTACGGCGATCAGTCCGTACTTGACTGCCGGCTCGTTGAACTTCGCGATCAGCGTCTGCTTCGTGTTCTCCACGAGACGCTTCGGGTTGGTGCGGACCGTCAATTCGTCGAGTGTGCTTGCGAGCTGATTGCGCGCGTTCTCGATTTCACGCTCGATGCTGTCGGTGTCCCTGGGCAACGTATCCTCCAACTTGTTCGAATGGTTCGATCAGCGAGAGCGACGCTAACGCGAAGATCCCACACTTGCGTCAACCGTAGACGAGAACACGCCACCCGCGACTCCGTCTCCCCCATTGGATGTACCGCCGGTGTCGGGCCGTCCCGGTAGCGTGACATGTCGTGACCGACAACAGCAGACTCTCTCCCGGAGACACTCCACCCGCCTTCACCCTCCCCGATGCCGACGGCAACGAGGTGTCCCTCGCCGATTACCGCGGACGCAAGGTCGTCGTGTACTTCTACCCGGCCGCCAGCACCCCCGGTTGCACCAAGCAGGCGTGCGACTTCCGCGACAATCTCGCGGAACTCAACGGAGCCGGCATCGACGTGATCGGCATCTCCCCCGACAAACCGGCCAAGCTGGCCAAGTTCCGCGACACCGAGGAACTGACATTCCCGCTCCTGTCGGACCCGGACAAGTCCACACTCGAGGCGTGGGGCGCATTCGGGGAGAAGAAGATGTACGGCAAGACCGTTCAGGGCGTCATCCGCTCCACCTTCCTCGTCGACGAGGAGGGCAAGATCGAGGTCGCGCAGTACAACGTTCGCGCCACCGGCCATGTGGCCAAGCTGCGACGGGACCTTTCCGTCTGAGCGCATTCCGTCCCACCCGGCCTTCGGCGTGGTACGCCCGAACTCGCCGCGGGCCGGGTGCGACTTTTCAGGGGACGTTGAACGCCGCCCACCAACCGGTCTCAGTCGCTCTCGTCGCCAGGTGGTGATGTGGGGGAATTCCTGCCGTCGGCTATTTGTGGGCCATCACATTGTTCGTCCGGGAAACCACCCGATCGGTGGCCACGTCCTGGCAAAACCCGACGAGCCACCGGGACAGGTCTTCGGAATCCGGAGCAAAGACCGATAGCCTGGGGCGGTGGAGTCTTCAGCCAGCAAGCAAGCACCGCGCCGTGTGGACCCGGCGCTGGAGCAGCAGTCGGACCCGCAGGAGCTCCTGCCCCGCCGACGTCCGACCCAGGAACGTAGTCGCCGCAAGTTCGATGCGCTACTCGCAGCGTCGCGGGAATTGCTGGTGGATGTGGGATTCGAGTCGTTCACCTGCGAGGAGGTCGCCGCTCGTGCCGATGTGCCGATCGGCACGCTCTACCAGTTCTTCGCGAACAAGTATGTGATCGTGTGCGAGCTCAACAGGCAGGACCTCGTCGGCGTTCAACACGAACTCGCGCAGTTCAACGGTGAGGTTCCGTCTCTCGACTGGCTACGCTTCCTCAACGCCTTCGTCGACCACATGGCCGGTTTGTGGATGTCGGATCCGTCACGACGCGAGGTGTGGCTGGCGATGCAGTCGACCCCGTCGACCCGCGCCACGGGGGCCATCCATGAGAAGGCGTTCGCGGAGCAGGTCTCGCGGATGCTCGCACCGCTCACCCCGCAAACCACGTGGGAGCGGCGCACCATGATGGCCGAGGTTCTCGTTCACGTCGTCTACTCGATGCTGAACTTCTCGGTGCAGGACGACCAGAGCCACGCTGATGCCGTCGCCGAGCTGAAACGGCTGATGGTGGCGTACCTGCTCGTCGCCGAAAAGGAATCTCGCACCACTACGACCACCGGCTAGGCCCTCCGGTCCCCTGCGCCTTTCAGGTTGCTCCTGCTACCAGAAAGGCGCATGGGCGCGGAGCGCCTACGCCGCTTCGATCACCGCGAATGCACCAGCGGTGTCGCCGTCGTGCGTGAGCGAGATATGAATCTTCACGTCCGTCAGATGCTCGGCGACGTCTCCGCGTAAGCGAATGCTCGGCCGTCCCCACGCATCCGTCACCACCTCGATCAGGTGGTGGATCATTTCGGGCAGCACCGGCGGGCTGGCGAAGTTGGCCGTGGACCATGCTTTGATCACTGCCTCCTTCGCCGCCCATCGGGCCGCGAAATGCCGAGCCGGATCGGAGCTCCGGGTCACGGCGTCTCGACGTTCGCCCGGTGTGAAGTTGTCGAGCATTGCCGTACCTGGCCGGTCCAGCTGCTCGGCGAACTCCGACACCGTGACGAGGTCGAAGCCGATTCCCAGAACTCCCATCGATCCTGTTCCTACTTGCAGCCGGGCAGACCCGAGCTGTACACGTCGTCCGCTCCCAGGCGTGCCGCCTCGGTGAGCAGGACGTCCGCCTCCAGCTGACGGGACGCTGCGGCCGGCACACTGTCGCCGCCGAAGCGACGATCGGCAGGACGCTCGTACAGGCTGCCGCCACCGACCATGGCCTTCACCAGACGACGCTGACCCTCGACGGAGCGCTTGCGTGCCTGCGCGAGGTACGCCTCCCGCCTGTCCGCCGGGACTGCCTCGACGAACGCCTGCGGGTGCACCACGGCGATCAGTCCGGAGACGTGACCGAAGCCCAGGCTCGTGAGCAGACCGGCCTTCAGGGGGAACTGCTCACCGAATCGGAGCGGCTCCCGAGCCCACACGAGGTGTTCGAACTCGGCCATCTTCTCGTCGACGCAGTCGAGGCTGCGGTTCGGCGGGACGACACCGTTGTCCAGCACCTGGCAGAGACCGATCAGCTGGAATGCTGCGGCACCA
Organism: Rhodococcus sp. USK13; assembly: GCF_018343855.1. NCBI lineage: Bacteria > Bacillati > Actinomycetota > Actinomycetes > Mycobacteriales > Nocardiaceae > Rhodococcus > Rhodococcus sp. USK13. The sequence continues at coordinate 5,261,184 of NZ_CP069242.1, forward strand.
CCCTTGGCGTGTCCGGTGAGGCTCTTCTGCGAGACGACGAACAGCGGCGCACCTTCGCTGCGGCCGAGGGCCCCGGCGAGGCGCTCGTGCAGCTCCGCCTCGTTGGGATCGTTGGCCGCGGTGGACGTGTCGTGCTTGGAAATCACCGAGATGTCGTCGGCACCGAGACCGAGCTTGCCGAGGGACTGAGCGAGCTGCGAATTCGCTCCCCCACGACCTGCACCGAGCGCACCGATTCCGGGAGCCGGGATCGATGTGTGGACACCATCCGCGAAGGAGCTGGCGTAGGCAACCACACCGAGGACGGGCAGGCCCATCTCGAGTGCCACGTCACCGCGAGCGAGGAGGATCGTGCCGCCGCCGGCCGACTCCACGAATCCGCCGCGTCGACGATCGTTGGCCCGCGAGAAGCGGCGATCCTCGATTCCCTTGGCGTGCATGTCGTCGGTCTTCGCGGTGGCGGACATGTCACCGAATCCGATGATGCCTTCCGTGCTCAGGTCGTCGAAGCCACCGGCAACGACCAACTGCGCCTTGCCGAGCTTGATCTTGTCGACGCCCTCTTCGACGGACACCGCAGCCGTGGCGCACGCCGCAACCGGGTGGACCATGGCGCCGTAACCGCCGACGTAGGACTGGACGACGTGCGCCGCAATAACATTCGGCAGAGCTTCCTGCAGGATGTCGTTCGGCCGGTTCTCACCGAGCAGCGTGTCGATGTACAGCGACCTCATCGAGCTCATGCCGCCCATGCCGGTGCCCTGGGTGTTGGCGACCAGCGAGGGGTGCACCCACCGCAGCAGTTCGCTGGGCGTGAACCCACCGGTGAGGAACGCGTCCACCGTGGCGACGATGTTCCACAGGCCCACGCGGTCGACGGAGTCGGCCATGTCGGCGGGGATGCCCCACTTCGTGACGTCGAATCCGGTCGGGATCTGACCACCCACGCTGCGCGTGAGCTTCATCTTGCGCGGCACGCGGATTTCGGTACCGGCCCGGCGGGTGACCTGCCAGTCCCCACTGTCCGGGACCGGAGTCGCGACCGTGTTGTCCGGATCGGCCTCGACGAACGCCAGTGCCTCCGCCTCGGTGCTGACGACGAAGCTCAGGTCCTTGTCGAGGAAGACCGACGTGAGCAGCGGTGCGGTGTTATCGACCATCGCGCCTTCGTCCACGTAGCGGCGGATGCCGCACCGTTCGACGACGGTGTCGTGGTACCGGTCCGCGATCTCGGCTTCCGGAACCAGTTCCCCGGTCTCGGCGTCGTACCACCCGGGCGACGGTGTGGTCTCCCACACGATCAGTCCGGTGTTCCACGCGAGTTCGAGAACGCCTGCCGCCGAAAGCTCTTCGTCGACCTCCATCTCGAAGCGGGTACGCGAGGAGCCGAACGGTCCGAGCTCACCGGCACCGACGATGACCACGAGGTCCTCCGGGGCCGCAGTGACTCCCGACCAGGCCGGTGCCGCCGACTCCGAGACCCGCGGCGGGGCGGGCAGAGCCGCGATGGTGTCGAGCTCGGCCGTGTCCTCGTCGGCCTCGGCAGCAGCAGCTTCCTGAGCCTGCTTCGCCAGCGCGGGCAGGTCCAGGTTCGCCTGGGCGAGCCCACCGGTCAGATCGGCGGCGAGCGGCTCGGCGGACGCGAGGCGACGTGCCTCGGGCTCGCACAACTGCAGCAGCTCGGTGGCCATTTCCTGGGTGGACCAGGTACGGACTCCGGCACCTTCGACGGCCTCGACGAGCGGGTCGTTGCCGCCCATCAGTCCGGTTCCGCGAACCCATCCGATGAGAGCGTGCACCAGGGTGACGCGTTCGGCCCAGTTGCGCTCGGCCTTCCAGCGGCCGACCACTGCGTCGAGCGCGGCCTTCGCCTCGCCGTAAGCGCCGTCACCACCGAACAGACCGCGGTTCGGGGAGCCGGGCAGAACTACGTGCAGGTGAGTGTCGACGTCACGGTCGTAGCCGATCTTCGACAGTCCGCCGATCAGGCGTTCCACCGACCACAGGAGAACTCGCATCTCCATTTCGGCGCGGGCGCCGGCGTCGGCCAGGTCGCCGGCCACGCGGGGAGCGGCGAACGGGAACAGCAAGGTCGGGGTGACCGCTTCCTTGACGAGCTTCTTCGATCCACCGGCCGTTTCGTACTGGGCCTCACCGATCCACTCGATGAGCGCGTCGATGTCCGTGTACGACGCCATGTTCGCGGGAACCACCCACAGGGCGGCACCGGCGCGAGCATTGCGGCGGTAGAGGTCGCGGTAGAAGCCGAGACGCTTGTCGTCGAGACGCGAGGTGGTCACGAAGACCGTCGCGCCGCCCGCGAGGAGCTTGCCTGCGACCGCGGCCGCGATGGACCCCTTGCTGGCACCGGTAACGACGGCGACCTGGTCTGCCCATTCCGGGGTCTCATCGGTGACGACGACTGCCGCCTCCGAACCGATGGCGGCTGCCGCCGCGGCGATACGCCCGTACTTCTCGGCCAGAGCCGCGCGACCCTCGTCGGTAGCGCGGGCCTGCCACCATGCGGCCTGCGCCGCAACGGACTTGCCTGCACCGGCGAAGCTTTCGATCTCGAGCGATCCCGAGCCGGCCGCGTCGATCCACAGACGGGCCAGATCCTCCCGGGCGGAGGCCCAGCGGTCGTCGAGCAGGACCGCCCGCTTTCCGTCGAATGCGGGAGCCACCAGTCGCGGCCAGTCCGAACCGAGTTCCGCGGACACGAGGTCGACGAGTTCGGTGTCGGTGGGCGCCGCTGCCGTCGCCGTGTCACCGGCGAAACCGAGCTGCTCGAGCACGAGGCGGGCGGCCGAGGCCAGCACGCCGTCGCGGCCCGTGATGTGCTCGGTGAACTCACCCAGTGCCGCGGCGTCGACGGTGCCACCGGCTCCGCCACCCGTGGCCGGGAGCGAAACGCTGATCCCACGGCGCGAGGCCACTGCGGCGACTGCGCTGTCGATGACAGCGTCTACTGCGGCGCCGTCGGCGAGACCGCCGCCTGCGAGGCCACCGAGGTCACCGCCGCGGATGCTGGAACCGTCGCGGGTTCCGAGCGCCACCTCCGCGGTGACGTGGTACGCCCAGCCGTCACCCAGCTCCCAGACCTTCTTGACTCGGTCCGCGATGGCCGCCGGACGTCGACCCGACGGGCCGAAGACCTTGCGGAGGTGATCGTTGATCGAGTCGGACAGCACCGGGCCGAAGGGCTTGTACGTACGGGCCAGCGAGTCGACCGTGGCAGCCAGCGAGCCCATGTCGGCGTCGGCGGCACCGTCGATCGCGCCGAGCGAGAGCTCGGAACCGAGGTCGACGAGCAGCTGGTTGCGCCGCGAGGACACGCCGTCGCACAGAGCCTCGATCGTGTCGACGGGGCCGACCTGATCGGGACGCAGCTTGGTCCACAGGCTGATCAGAACCTTGGTGGCGTCGGCTGCCTTGAAGGCGATGTCGTCGGGACGCGGACCACCCGAGGGGGCTGCCGCGGGGGCCGGAGCGGCAGCGGGGGCTGCCGACGCGGCGGGCGCCTCAGCTGCCGGTGCTGCCGGCTCGTCGTCTTCGACCGGCGCCGGATCCACGTCGGTGGAGTACACGATGGCGGCTTCACGCTCGATGTTGAGGACCTCGACCGGGTAGCCGAAGCGTCCCGGCAACTTGAGGGTCTGCGAGGCGAGGTTCGCGACGGTCGGGACGGAGCCCAGACCTATCTCGACGAAGCGCTCGACACCCAGTCCACCTTCGGACTCGTCGGCGAACAGCAGGTCCTGCGTCTCGATCCACCGGACCGGGCTCGCGAACTGCCAGGCCAGAAGCTCGGTGAGCACGATGCGCGTGAGCTGCGACGGCTGTGCCGCCCACGAGTCGAAGTCCTTCAAGACCTTCTGCAGCGGCTTCGACGGCACGAGGTCCGCGATCTCCTGCACGAACTCACGCTTCAGCGAGAACGGCTTCGGCACGAGGTTCGGAATGTAACGCCCGATCAGGATGGCCGGGTCGATGTCCTGCGGAAGCAGTTCTTCGAGGCGACCACGGAAGTCGTCGACACCGCCGCGCAGAACCGTCGAGTGGAACGGGACGTCGATGCCCGGGACCATGATGTAGGCGCGCTTGCCGCCGAAAGCCTCACGGCGGACATCGATTTCCTTCTCGAGCGCGTTGAGCCCGGCCACCGTGCCCGCAATGGCGTACTGCGAGCCACGCAGGTTCAGGTTCACAACCTGCAGGAATTCGCCTGTTGCCGCGGCGATCTCACCGATGAACGACTCGACGTCCTCGTCCGCGAGACCGATCTGCGACGGCCGGATAGCGGCCATCCGGTAGTCGGAGCGCCCGGCCTCGTCACGCGGCACCAGGGCGTGCATGGCGGAACCACGCTGGAAGACCACCTCGAGAACGGCTTCCAGGGGAAGCACACCGGCGACCGCCGCGAGGGCGTTGTATTCACCGACCGAGTGGCCTGCGAGCAAGGCACCCTCGACGAAGGCACCGGACTCGCGGAGCTCGGCGACCTGAGCCACACCGAGCGTCGCCATCGCGACCTGGGTGAACTGGGTCAGGTGCAGGACACCGTCCGGGTGCTTGTGCTCGACGCCCCGGGCCTTGACGACCGTCGGGTTGTCGCGGACCACGGCGAGGATCGAGAATCCGAGAGCCTTGCGGGTGTGCTTGTCGGCGCGGTCCCAGATCTCGCGGGCGGCCTTGGAGCGGGCGCGGGCGTCGAGGCCCATGCCGGGACGCTGGATGCCCTGTCCGGGGAACGCGTAGACGGTTTTCGGAGCCGCGGTGCGACCCGTTGCGACCATCACCAGTTCACCGTCGATGCGGCACCCGACCTCGACGATCTCGGCGCCACGGTCCACGGCGACGCGGTCGACGCGGACGTCGATCTCGGCGCCGGGACGGACCATCCCGAGGAAGCGGGCGGTCCAGGCGGTGAGACGGCGCGGCGGCGTCTTGGTCTCGGCCGGGTCCACGGCGGTGACGACCTGCTGGGCTGCGGCCGAGAGCCACATGCCGTGCACGATCGGGCTGCCGAGGCCGGCGAGGAGCGCGGCGTTGTCGGAGGTGTGGATCGGGTTGTGGTCACCCGACACCTGAGCGAAGGAGCCCATGTTGCGGGGCGCGACGATGGTGGTGTCGCGGCGACGACGACGCGGGGTGTCCACGGCCTCGTCACTGAGCGAACCACCGGCGCGGGGCGGATCGGACAGCTCGCCCTTGCCGGTGCGGCCGCGGATGGCGAAGCGCTCCGAGAGGGTGACGACGGCGGGGGCGTCGAGGCCCTCACCAAGCATCGCGCCGACCTCGACCTTGACCTCGACGACGCGGCCCAGGTCGGTGTCGAGCACCGAGGCGACCTCGGCCTTGACGACGAGAATGCTGGTCTCCGAAGGCAATTCACCCACGAAGTCGACGCTGTGATCGAGGTGGACCAGGTCGAGCATGCCTTCGATGACCGAGAGAGAGTCTTCGGTCTTCGCGGCACCGAGCACGGCGAACACGGCCGGCCAGCAGGCGCCGACGACCACGTCCGGGACCGCCTTGCCACTGACGCTCAGCGTCGTGGGCAGACCCGAACCGGTGACACCGGCGTGGTCGGCGATCAGATCCGGGGTCCAAGCCAGGTTGAGGCGAGCGACACCGTTCTTGACGGCAGGCAGTTCCTGACCGGCCGCGACCGCGAGGAGTGCGGTCATCGACTTCTCGGCATCGGCCTCGGTGACCAGGGGTGCGCCACCGTCCGCGACGGAGGCCGGAACGGTGATGGTGATCTGGACGGACTTGCCTGCCACCAGCGGAACAGTGAGGAGCACCTGCTGGTCGCCGATCACGGAGAGCTCGGCACCGGTGGTCTCGTGCACCGCGCGGGTGTCGGATTCGACCGACCACTTGTCGAGGTCGCCGAGCCGGCGAACCGGGTTCAGAGTCAGGCGCGAGGCCCACTGGATGTCGGGAGCCGACAGGACGGTGTCGAGGAGGCCCCGCGCGATGTCGGCATGACGGCGCGCGAGCAGCGACAGCGGCGACGCACCGGCGGTGACCAGCTCGTCGTAGGTGGCCTTCTCGAAGCGGTCGAGCAGCTCACCGACGGGCTCGTCGACGCGCGTGATGCCGGCGACGGCGACGGTGCCGGGGATGACGCAGACCTGGTCCGCGGTGTAGCGGGGGTCGTGCGCCTGCCACAGCGAATCGGAGCGCCACCAGCGGCGGACGTCACCATCCACCACGGGAACGAAGTTGACCGGCTTGCCGGGCGTCTTGCAGAGCGAGACGAAGAACGACACGTCGGCGGGGTGCAGAACCGTGGTCGCGTAGTCCGGGTACTGAGCCTGCAGTGCGCAGATGGCAGCCTCGGGACGCTCCAGGATCGCGTCGTCAGCGAACAGGGTGGGGATCGGTCCGCGGTCGACCGGGTGCAGACGCGACTCGGTGCGCTGCAGCATCTCACCGAAACGCTTGCGCCAGGTGATGTCGATCCAGGGGCTGGTGGTGGCCTCGTCGATGGCGTCCTGCAGGTCGGAACCGCAGTCGAATGCCTTCGCGGCGTCGATGCCGACGGCCAGTTCGAGGTAGCGGCGCAGCCACTGCTCGTACGTCATCGTCTCGACGTCGCCGAAGTACGGCTTCGCCGTGACGTTCAGTGCCTCGATGATCTCGTCGCGACGCGCGGCAACGGCGTCGGCGTCACCGGCAACCTCGTCCAGCAGGCGGCCCGTGCGGGACGCGGCGTTGTCGATCTCGTGGATGTCGGCGCCGAGCTGGCTACGGCCGGAGGCCATGCCACCCTCGGCGGTGCCCGCACCGACCCAGTCCGCGGTACCGGGGGTGTCGACGAGGAGCTGCTTCACCTCGGGAGACGTGGTCGCCTCGAGGGTGGCCATGGCCGCGGTACCGACCAGGATGCCGTCCAGCGGCATCGCGGGGAAGCCGTGCGCGACGGACCAGCGGCCTGTCAGGTAGTCGGCAGCCTGCTCCGGCGTACCGATGCCGCCACCGACGCACAGGACCAGGTTCGGTCGGGTACGCAGCTCGGCATAGGTGTCGAGGAGCAGGTCGTCGAGGTCTTCCCACGAGTGGTGACCACCGGCGCGGCCGCCCTCGATGTGGGCGATGACGGGGAACGAGGGAACCTCGTTGGCGATGCGGATCACCGAACGGATCTGCGCGACCGTGCCCGGCTTGAACGCGATGTAGCTGAACCCGGCCTCGGTGAGGTCCCCGATGATCGAGACGGCATCCTCGAGCTCCGGGATGCCGGCGGTGACGACGACGCCGTCGAACGGGGCACCGGCGGCGCGGGCCTTGGGGACGAGGCGCTTGCCACCGACGTGGAGCTTCCACAGGTAGGGGTCGAGGAACATCGAGTTGAACTGCACGGCCCGACCCGGCTCGAGCAGCCCGGTGAGCTCCTCGACGTGGTCGGCGAAGATCTGCTCGGTCACCTGGCCACCACCGGCGAGCTCGGCCCAGTGGCCTGCGTTGGCAGCTGCGGCGACGATCTTCGGGTCGACCGTGGTGGGGGTCATGCCGGCGAGCAGGATCGGCGAACGACCGGTCAGCTTGGTGAATGCGGTCTCGACGCCGATACGTCCGCCGGGCAGCGCGACCGGCTTCGGAAGGAATTCGGTCCACGCAGCGGGCACCTCGGGTGCCGCACCCGGAGTGAGCAGGTTGCGGTGGCCGCCGCGGGTGGCAGCGGCGACGATGCCGACGCCCTGCCCGCGCACGCTGGCCGACGTCATGCGGGTGAGGAGGTCACCGGGTCCGAGATCGAGGATCCAGGAGGCGCCGGCGTCGATGGTGCTGTCGACGGCCTCGACCCAGTCGACGGGGTCGACGAGGCAGGCACTCGTGAGGGCGCGAGCCTTGTCTTCGTCGAGACCGCAACGAGCGGCCCACTGGCCGACGATATCGACGGTCTCCGCGAGCGCCGGGTGGTGGAAACCGATTTCGACCGGGAGCGGTTCGAACACGGGCGAGAAGATGGAGCCGCCACGCTTCTTGGCGTCGCGCTCACGGGCTTCGTCCGCCTCGATCTGCTCGCAGCGCTGCTGCACCCGTGCCAGCTGGGCCGGCGGGCCGGACAGCACGACGCGGCGCCGGGCGTTACGGATGCCGAGTACAGCGGCGCGCTCGGGCTCGAGGCCCTCGGCGAGCTCCTCGACGATCTGACGCAGGCGCGCCGGATCGACGTTGGACACGGCAAGCATCGGGGTGGAGTCGGCCGCAGAGATCACTCCGCGACGACGACCCACCAGTCCGGCAGCGGCACCGATCAGCTGAGCGAGGGCGAGAAGTTCGCCGTCCTTGTTGCCGGAGGTCGCAACGGCCTCCGCAGCGAGAAGTCCTTGGGAGTGGCCGATCACCGACACGGGTGCCGTCACGGTGGGATCGAGGCCTTGCGCCGCCAGCGCACGCAGCGCGGCGATCTGTGTCAGGAAGACACCGGGAAGGGAGACTGCTGCAGACGTGAGAGCAGCGGCAGAAGGTCCGGCCGCCGGGGCACCGTCTTCTTCGTCGGCGAGTTCCTGCTCGAGGATCCACGCGATGGGGTCGAATCCGACCGGACGCACGACGAGCAGCTCCTGCGCCACCGGGGCGAGGTACTCGGCGGCCTCGTTCACGAGCTTGGTCAAAGCCGGCTCGAGACCGTTGTCGCGGCTCAGCTCCTCGAGCGAGCTCAGCCAGGGCGCGCCCTGGCCACCGAAGGCGAGGGCATACGATTCGCCGCCGACCAGACGGTCGGCGAGTGTGGTCTTGCTCGACGACCGAGTGTCGTCCCGGTCTACGCCGATGCGCCGCGAACCCTTCGAGTTTCTTCCATTTCCTGCGGGTGTCGTGTCGTCAATCGTCACGCGTAAGTCCTCTCCTGGTCACCCCTACGGGGAGGTGGGATTGCTGGTCTGCCGCCCTCGGCATCGTGTGCCTGCTGCATCGGCTCTGATCAGCACTTCCGGGCTGTACAAGGTTGACACAGAATCATGAGGAATTCCTCACGTTCGCGGCGAGTGCAACGCCATGAGCCCGACATGGCGCCACCTACGCGTGATGTCGATCACAGAGCGTTCGAAAAGTGACTCTCGGGTAGGTCGCGTCGTCGCTGGACGCAGCGGTGCAAGGACGTCCTAGAACCTGAGGAAAGCCTCACATTAATCGTTATCAATCTGTTACCACCTTGACGAAGCGCCTAGGTCGTGCCCATCCGCCGTGACCTCACCGTGTCCGATCGACTCGGTTCCGTAGCCTGTCAGACCCTCGAACTAACGTTCGAGCCGATCGACGCACACACATCGTTCTCCGGGGGGAAACAATGAGCACTGCACATGTTCGTGAGCTGATCGACTACATCGCCGCGGAACTACCTCAGGACGCATGGCCGCACTGGACGGAGGGCTGGCCGCGCGAGATCGAGGCCGGACTGCTCGACGCGGCGTTCTCCGCCCGCGCCACCTACGGCACGCCGGCTTCCGGGGTGCGCGCCGTCATAGGCCGCTGGCGCGCGCACCGAGGCGTGCCGCTCGACGATCTCGGCGCCCTGTCCGAGCACGCCGACGACCCAGCGGAGCTGATCGCCGTGCTGGGCAACCGGCAGCGGGTCCCGGGCAACTACACCACCAAGGCGGAGGCCGTCGCACTTGCCGCCCGCTCGTTGGTAGCCGCCGGATGCAGGCAGTCCTCCGACTTGCGGGACGACGACGTGCTCCGCTCTGCACTCGTCCAGATCGCCGGTTTCGGCAGCGCCACGTGGGAGTGCTTCGTGGTGCAACTCGGTGTACACACTCACGAAAGCCGTTGCCTCCTCCAGGATTTCGTCATCGACGCTGTTGCACCGGAGGTGGAGGTGACGAATGCGATGGCCGAGGAACTCCTCGCGGCCGCCGCCGTCCGTTTCGATGTCACCGCGGCCACCCTCTCCCACGCGATCTGGCGGTACCAGCGAGCTCAGCGACGGCTTACGGGTGCACGGTGAAGTACACCCGGGAGGTTCTCGAGCAGGCGGTCGCAGAATCGACGAGCGTGGCCGGCGTCATCCGTTTCCTCGGGCTACGCCCGTCCGGCGGAATGCAGGCACATTTGAGTCGCCGAATCCGGAAGTTCGGCATCGATACAACGCACTTTACGGGCCAGGCGCACACGAAAGGCAAACCGGCAAAGAACCGAATGACATGGGAGGAGATCCTGATTCGCCGCCCTCCCGGCAGCGCACGGGTTAAGCCACATCTTCTGCGCCGCGCCCTGATCGAAGCCGGAGTCCCCTACAAGTGCGCAATCTGCGGGCTGGACGCGGAGTGGTGCGGAAGCCCTTTAACTCTGCACGTCGACCACATCCGTGGAGACTCGCTCGATTCCCGTCCGGAGGAGGTCCGCTTCCTTTGTCCCAACTGTCACACACAGACTGCAACGTGGGCGGGACGCAACCGCAACTTCGGGAGCGCGTACCCCGACCTGTGAACCAGTGAAGTCTTCACCCGATGGCGTAGTCTGTCCTTCGCGCGCGAGTGGCGGAAGGGCAGACGCGCCACACTTAGGATGTGGTGTCCAATGGACGTGGGGGTTCGAATCCCCCCTCGCGCACGGTTCGGGTCGGTGTGGGCGTGTGACCGCGCCCATACCGCCCACCTCTCCTAGCAGGGCAATCACCGTTTCGGGTACCGTCGTCACCGTGTCCGGAAACCGTAGACGAAGCCGACCTGCACTCGTGCTGCTGGTGGTCGCCGGGGCTGTGACGTGCCTTGCGCTGGGTTGGTGGCAGTGGGAGCGCTTCGAGGCGGTGGGGGGCAACGGTCAGAACCTCGGGTATGCGTTCCAGTGGCCCTTGTTCGCGGCGTTCTTCATCTATGCGTATCGGCGTTTCGTGCAGCTCGAGGACGCGGATCCGGCGGAGGCAGAGAAGGCAGCCGACGAGGTGCGGGAAATTCCGGCCGATGTGCTTCCCCCTCGTCCCACGGTCGACGCAGTCGCCGCCGAAGACGGTTCTGATGACCTCGAACTTCTCCAAGTCCAGCAGTACAACGAGTATCTCGCCGAGCTGGCAGCTCGCGAGAACGATAGGAGCACCACGTGAGCACGGGTCAGGACGAGACTGTGTCCGGTTCGGTCGTCGACGCGGACAAGCGTAAGAAGATCGCTCCCGCGCTGCTGCGCTACCGGATTCTTGCCTATGCCACCGGTGTGTGGCTGCTCGTCCTCACAGCGGAGATGGTCGCCAAGTACATCTTCCAGGTCGAGAATCTGCCCACGTGGATTGCCGTGGTGCACGGTTGGGTGTACTTCGTCTACCTGCTGGTCACGCTGGATCTGGCAGTCAAGGTCCGCTGGCCCGCGGGTCGTACCGTCGGAACTCTGCTCGCCGGGACCATTCCGTTCCTGTCGTTCTACGTGGAGCATCAGCGCACCAAGCAGGTCCGTTCCGACTTCGGGATCTGATCAGTGTTCGAATAGTCGGCGTGATCAGCCGGTCACATGATGACCGGCTGACCTGTAATCAAAGCGATCACGTAGACCAACCATCCGAGCGGTGTTTGCGGCACCATCATCGGAGACATGACAACCTCCCGTCCACATTTGTCGTACCCGACGGCGTCAGCTCTCGGCGAGCTTGGCCAGCGCGGGAATGAGCTGGGTCAGTGCGCGACCCCGGTGTGAGGCCGCGTCCTTTTCCTCCGGCGACAACTGTGCTGCCGAGCGGCTGCTTCCTTCCGGCACGAACACCGGGTCGTAACCGAATCCTCCGTCACCGACCGGCTCGCGGGCAATAGTCCCCCGCCACTCACCGCGGACCACCGTCTCCGCCCCACCGGGCACAACCAGCGCGCACGCGGAGACGAACGCCGCTCCCCTACGGTCGTCGGGAACGTCACCGAGCTGCGCGAGGACCAGCGCCGTGTTGGCCTCGTCGCGGCCGTGCGTGCCGGACCACCGCGCCGACAACACACCGGGCATGCCGTTCAGGGCATCCACTTCCAGGCCGGAATCATCTGCCACGCAAGCCAACCCAGTGGCCCGAGCCCCGTCGCGCGCCTTCGCCAGCGCGTTCTCCTCGAATGTCGCCCCTGTCTCGGGAGCTTCGGGATAAGAAGGTACGTCATCGAGACCGACCAATTCGACACCCTTTACCCCCGCGGCGTCGAGTACTCGATGGAGCTCCCGGAGTTTCTTCGCGTTGCGGCTGGCCACCAGCACCCGCGTTCCCGGCACCGGACTAGCTCCCGAACTTCTTCTTCGGCACCACGACCTTGGGTTCGGGCAGGACGCCGGGATACGGCAGTTCCAGTGCGGTCTTCTGGATTTCGAACAATTGCTCGCAACCCGCCAGAGCCGAATCGAGAAGTTTGTCGAGGGTGCTGCGCGGGAAGGTGGCTCCTTCGCCGGTGCCCTGGATCTCGACGAGAGTGCCCGTGTCGGTGGCCACCACGTTCATGTCGACCTCTGCCCTGGAATCCTCTTCGTAGGGCAGATCGAGTCGAACACGACCATCGACCACGCCGACACTCACCGCGGCGATTCCGCAGGAAATCGGTTGCGGATCTGCGAGCCGGCCTGCCGCCCGCAGATACGTGACTGCGTCGACCAGCGCGACATAGGCTCCGGTGACGGCGGCGGTGCGGGTTCCCCCGTCGGCTTGCAGGACATCGCAGTCGAGCGCGATGGTGTTCTCGCCGATGGCGGCGAGGTCAATGCACGCGCGGAGGGAACGGCCGATCAATCGGCTGATCTCCTGAGTCCGGCCACCCACCTTGCCCTTCACGGATTCACGTCCGCTGCGGGTGTGGGTGGCAGCGGGCAGCATCGCGTATTCAGCGGTCAGCCAGCCCAGCCCGGAGCCCTGACGCCATCGGGGCACGCCGTCCTCGACGCTTGCCGTGCACATCACTCTGGTGTTGCCGAATTCGACCAACACCGATCCTGCGGGGTGTGTGGTGAAGCCGCGGGTGATCTTGACCTCGCGGAGTTCGTCGTCCGCCCTACCGTCATCTCGTGTTGTCACAGCCGAAAGCCTAGTCGTCCGGTCCGAGAGCCCGGGCACACGGCTTCAGACGTCGTAGACGCCGCTCGCGGTCACCGCGTGAACGGGTCCGGAGAACTCGGCCTTGGCCTCGGCGATCACATCTTCCCGCGAGGTCCAGGGCGGGATGTGGGTGAGCAGCAGTTCCCCGACCTCGGCGCGGCGGGCGACCTGGCCGGCTTCGGTGCCGGAGAGATGCACCCCCTTCGGCCGATCCGGGCTGTGCGTCCACGACGCCTCGGCGAGCAGGACGTCGGCCCCGCGGGCCAGTTCGACCACTTCTTCGCACATGCCGGTGTCACCGGTGTACACGAGAGTGCGGCCGGTGCCGTCGGTCACGCGGAGTCCGTACGCCTCCGGCGGATGGTTCACGCGGCGGGCGGTGATGGTGAGGTCACCGAAGGTGACGGGAACGCCGTCCGCCCAGTGGCGCAGTTCGATCGTGTCGGAAATGTCGTCGATGTCGCCACCACATTCCGCTGACGCCACTCCGATCCGGCGAGCGGTGTCGGACGGTCCGTAGACGAGGGCCCGACCTTCCGGCGGGTGCGGATGGTAGCGGCGCCAGACGAGCAGCCCGGGAAGGTCCAGGCAGTGATCGGCATGCAGGTGGGTGAGGAACACGGACACCTCACCGGGATCGGCGAATTTCTGGAGAGCACCGAGGACACCGGGCCCGAAGTCCATTACCAGCGGCGGAGTGTCCGGCGCCGTCAACAAATAGCCCGATGCGGGTGAGTCTGGTCCGGAGACGCTGCCTGAACACCCCAGGACGGTAATGCGCATACCCGCCATGCTGCCATGGCGACCCGTTGCCGAAAAAGCTTCCGGCGGAATTGGCGCGTCGACTTCACAACTGATGACCGACTGTGACCTAGCCGCGAGATTCGGGCGGTGTTCGCCCAGGCAAGCCGCCCTCGGTATCCTCCTCCGACCGACCCTCGACTACCGCGGGGGCCGCCGTGGGCAACCGCCCGCTGCCGGGGCGTGATGATCCCGGCGGGCAACAGTCAGGTGAGGGAACGCGGCCCGACCGACTTCTGGGCGCGCTCTCTGCGTGCGTCCGCCGAGAGCGCCCAAGCGGCGAGCACTCCCCCGATCGCGCCGAAGAGGTGACCTTGCCAGGAGACGTGCGGCTGGCTGGGCAGTACGCCCCACAACATGCCGCCGTAGAAGACGAACACCACGACACCGAGCAGAATCTGGCCGAAATGCCGGGTGAACAGCCCACGCACCAGGAGATACGCCAACCATCCGAAGATCAGAATGGAGGATCCGATGTGGTTGTCGAATGCGCCACCTGTCAGCCAGGTGCCGAGACCCCCGATCACCCAGATGATCCCGGTCGCCGCGAGTCCTCTGGCTACCCCGGACAGCAGCACGAGGAAACCGAGCACGATAAGGGGAATGGTGTTGCCGATCAGATGATTCCAGTCGTCGTGCAGGACGGGCGCGAAGAGAATGCCCCACAGACCGTCCACCGATCGCGGCAGTACCCCGTTCCTCTCGAGGACCTCGCCCGAGACCACGTCGACGACCTCAATCGCGTACAGCAGGACGGTGAAGACACCGATCACGACGGCCGACTGCAGCCACAGCGGCCGCTTCTGCTGCGGCTGCACCGGATCGATCGACGAAGTCATGCTCCACGCACCGTTCTCATCACGCCCACAGCTGCCCTTCCAGTGCTTCCTCGGCTTCTTCGACCGTACCGCCGTACGCGCCGGTGGACAGATATTTCCAGCCGCCGTCGGCCACGATGAAGGCGATGTCCGCGGCTCGTTCGGCCTTCACGGCCTTACGCGCGACTCCGAGTGCTGCGTGCAGGATGGCCCCTGTCGAGATACCGGCGAAAATCCCCTCCATCTCGATCAGCTCACGGGTCCGGCGTACCGCGTCGGCGGGGCCTACCGAGAATCGCGACGTGAGCACCGCCTCGTCGTAGAGTTCGGGAACGAAACCCTCGTCGATGTTGCGGAGCCCGTACACCAGTTCTCCGTACCGCGGTTCCGCCGCGACGATTTCGATGCCGTCGACGTGTTCGCGTAGGAAGCGCCCGGTACCCATGAGCGTTCCCGTCGTGCCGAGCCCGGCCACGAAGTGAGTGATCTCGGGCAGGTCGCGCAGGATCTCGGGCCCGGTGGTGTCGTAATGCGCCTGTGCATTGGCGGGGTTGCCGTATTGGTAGAGCATCACCCACTCGGGATGCTCGGCGGCCAGTTCTTTGGCCACCGCGACGGCCTGGTTGGAGCCGCCGCGCGCGGGTGAGTCGATGATCTGTGCCCCGAACATGGTCAGAAGCTGACGGCGCTCCACGGACGTGTTCTCGGGCATCACGCAGATCAGTCGGTACCCCTTCAATTTCGCAGCCATCGCGAGGGAGATTCCGGTGTTGCCGCTGGTGGGTTCGAGGATGGTGGCGCCCGGCGCCAGCACCCCGTCCCGTTCGGCCTCTTCGATCATGCGCAGGGCAGGCCGGTCTTTCACCGAGCCCGTCGGGTTACGGTCCTCGAGTTTCGCCCACAACCGGACCGGGGCATCCCCGGTCCAGCGCGGCGACAACCGGGGCAGTCCGACGAGGGGTGTGTTCCCGAGCGTCTCGATCAGCGACTCGAACCGGGCCATCGGCTGCGATCAACCTCCCGCGACGGCAGGGAGGATGGTGACCGAGTCTCCGTCGGCCACCTCGGTCTCGAGTCCACCCGAGAACCGGACGTCCTCGTCGTTGACGTACACGTTCACGAATCGGTGCAGACGTCCGTCGTTGATCAGGCGCTCCTTGATGCCGCCGTAGTTGACGTCGAGATCGTCGATGACGGCAGAGAGAGTGGGACCTGTTGCCTCTACTCGCTTTTCACCGCCGGTGTGCGCGCGGAGGATGGTAGGGATCGAAACGGTGACAGCCATGGTCGGCTCCTCGAGGTGTGGGATTTTTCCGGCACGGACCCGTCCGCGGAGGACGGCGTGGTCACTTGTCGGGAACGTCTGCCACGGACGTGTGGGCGAACTTGTAACTTTGCACCACATCGACGGGTTCCTCGGTGACCTCGCCGTCGAGGATGCGGTAACTGCGGAGGTCGTGGCTGTCCGGGTTCCGCGTGGAGATCAGCACGTAGTGCGCATCCGGTTCGGACGCGAAGGAGATATCGGTTCTGCTCGGATACGCCTCGGTGGCGGTATGCGAGTGGTAGATCACCACGGGAACCTCGTCGGCCTCCTCCATCGCCCGCCACACCCGAAGTTGCTCCCCCGAATCGAAGCGGTAGAACGTCGGAGACCGCTCCGCATTGATCATCGGAACGTGCCGTTCGGGGCGATCGGAGCCCTCGGGCCCCGCGATGACACCGCACGCCTCGTCCGGATGGTCCGCCCGGGCATGCGCCACCATTGCGTCGACGAGATCCGCTCGAATCACCAACACGTCAGCCACCTCCGTGAGCGCCATCCTAAGTGCGGACGGGCCGGTCGGCCACCGGCCCTCAAGAACGCAGTGCTGAGGGAAACAGTTCGCGGTAGGTGGGAATTCCCGCGACCGCGGTGGCACTGAGAACGGCATCGACGACGGCTCGCTCCACGACGTCGGCGGCGGCCGAACACACCGCGTCGAGAATGGGCAGGTCCGGCGGGAAGGCGTCCGGCACACCCGCGAGGGGTCCGGTCCGGTGGTATCCCGTGGACACGGCGAAAATCGTGTCTCCGTCGAGGGGGGAATGCGCGGGACGAATCGCGCGGGCGAGCCCGTCGTGGCCCGCGACGGCGATGCGACGACACGCAGCCTTTCCGAGGGCTGCGTCGGTGGCGACGACGCCGATGGTGGTGTTGAGGACCGTCCCCTTGGCCACGAGATCGTTGGCCGCAGACAGTTCGGCGGTAGCCGGTACGCGCAGCCCGAAGGCGGCTGCGCCGGCGGTGGCGACTCCCCACGGAAGTCCGGTCCTGGGGTCGAAAACGGATCCGACGGGGTTCGCGACGATCAAGGCAGACACCGCGACGCCCTGGGCCGGGCCGTCGGTGATGACCACCCCGGCGGTGCCGACACCACCTTTCACAGCCCCCGCCCGCGCTCCCACCCCGGCGCCCACGGATCCGCAGAGTACCGACGACGAAGCGGAGTCCGATGCGAGGTAACCGAATTCGGCGGTGGGACGTCGAGTCCAGTCCCCCACCGGGAGGTCGAAGATGACCGCACCCGGCACTATCGGAACCACCTGACCCGGCTGACCCATGGCGATTCCGTGGCCGTGTTCCTCGAGCCAGCGCAGGACGCCGTCCGCAGCGGCGAGACCGAAGGCGCTGCCGCCGGTCAGGAGGATCGCGTGAATCTTCTGCACGCTGTGACTGGGATCGAGGAGGTCCGTTTCCCGGGTGCCCGGCCCTCCGCCGCGGACGTCGACGGCCGCGGTGACGCCGTGCGGTGCCAGCACCACCGTGCATCCCGTCGCCGCACCGCTACCGAGCGTGGCGTCGGGGTCCACTTCGTGGTGGTGGCCCACGCGCAGTCCGGCGACATCGATGAGCGAATCGGTCCGTCCCGGCGTCGTCGAGGTCACGGAGCGAGAACCTGAACCAGCGAATCCTGCATCCACGTCAGCCAGTGATAGATGTCCAGATGGGGCGCCCGCGGATCGTCGGGATCCAATTCGTCGGGCGTATCCGCGTCGATGCCGAGGTTGGTTCCCAGTGCCAGCCGGACGTCGTTGAGCCCGCTCAACCAGGCGTCGGCCTGTTCCGGCGTCAGCAGCACCTTGCCGCCGTTCTCCGGAACAGTGTGGAGGATGACGGAGCCGGCGGCCATCTTCGCGTCGATGATCTCTGGCTCATGGAGTCCACGTAGCGCTCCGTTGATGTCCGCCTTCGCCTCCGCCCGCCCATCCGCGTCGTCCGGCGCGTCGGCACCGGGCCGATGGAAGTCCGGCAACAGCCGCGCGAGCACCTCCTCGTCGGGCGGTGTCGTGTGGCCGGTGCGCATCCCGGTGAGGGCGGCGAGTTCGTCCTCGGGAGCAGAACGGGCGCGTTCGTCGAGGAGACCGAGGACGGAGGCGACCAGCGACCGCAACACCGTCGCCTCGTGGGCATCCATCTCCGACCGCAACTTCACGCCGCCGAGCGAGTTCTTCCTGGTCCACATCCGCACGTCGGGTACCGATTTCCTCACTGTCGAACGAATAGTTGACTGTCGACTGGATACTTAGCTGCTGTCCCGCTGCATGGTGGCCCACAGGCCCGCCGCATGTAGCTTGCGTACGTCGTTCTCGACCTTGTCCCGGGAACCGCTCGACACCACGGCCTTGCCTTCGGAGTGCACTTGCATCATCAGTTCCGTCGCCTTGGCCTTGCTGTATCCGAACAGCTTCTGGAATATGTAGGTGACGTAGTGCATGAGATTCACGGGGTCGTCCCACACCACGGTCACCCAGGGGCGATCGCTGACGTCCTCGACCTCGACGACTTCCGATTCTGCAGGAGTGACCTGCGGCGATGCCGGCACGGCATCCACGAATGGTGCTGTCGTCGAGCGAGAAGCCATGACACCAGGGTACGACGAGCTCACATCCCGCGACACCGCGGCTTAGAGTGGCCGGGTGTCCCGAAACAGCAGCGCATTGTTCACCGATCAGTACGAGTTGACGATGCTGTCGGCGGCCCTCGCCGACGGTTCTGCGCATCGCCGGTGCAGTTTCGAGGTCTTCGCCCGGCGCCTGCCCGACGGTCGTCGGTACGGGGTGGTCGCCGGTACCTCTCGACTGCTCTCCGCCTTGGCGACCTTTCGTTTCGGGGACGCCGAGATCGATGTGGTCTCACGTTTCCTCGACGACGCGACCGTGGCGTGGCTGCGCACGTACCGCTTCACCGGGGACATCGACGGCTACCGCGAGGGTGAGCTCTATTTCCCCGGCTCGCCGATCCTGTCGGTGAGCGGAACGTTCGCCGAGTGCGTGGTGCTCGAAACGCTGATCCTGTCGATCCTCAACCACGACAGCGCGATAGCTTCGGCTGCCGCGCGGATGGTCAGCGCTGCGGACGGTCGCCCCATGATCGAGATGGGCTCGCGGCGCACACACGAGGAGTCTGCCGTCGCGGCGGCACGCGCCGCGTACCTCGCGGGTTTCACCGCCACGTCCAATCTCGAGGCTGTGCGCAGGCACGGTGTACCCGGCGCGGGTACCAGCGCACACGCGTTCACCCTGCTGCACACCACCGCGGACGGACCCGACGAGGCCGCCGCCTTCCGGGGTCAGGTGGCGGCGCTGGGTGTGGCGACCACCCTGCTCGTCGACACCTACGACATCACGAGTGGCGTGAAGACCGCCGTCGAGGTCGCGGGAACCGAATTGGGCGGCGTCCGGATCGACTCCGGCGACCTCGGTGTCCTGGCCCGTCAGGTTCGCCGACAACTCGACGACCTCGGCGCCACGAAGACCAAGATCGTCGTTTCCGGAGACCTCGACGAGTACGCCATCGCGGCGTTGCGCGCCGAGCCGGTCGACGTGTACGGGGTGGGCACCGCTGTCGTCGTGGGCTCTGGTGCCCCCACCGCCGGAATGGTCTACAAGCTCGTCGAGGTGAACGGCATTCCCGTCGAGAAGCGGAGCAGTCTGAAGACGTCCCGGGGTGGCGCGAAGCGGGCGGTCCGCTTCTCCCGCGATACCGGGACCGTCGTGGAGGAAGTGATCTATCCGGCGCGCGCGCCCCGACCCGAACAGAACGGGCTCGAGGCCCGCGACCTGCTCGTTCCGCTGGTGCGCGGTGGCGAGGCCGTCGCGGACGCCGATACCCTGGAAGAGAGTCGATCGCTTCTTGCGGCAGGCTTGGTAAGTCTGCCGTGGGAGGGGTTGAAGTTGTCCCACGGCGATCCGGCTGTCCCCACCCGGTTCGCCGACACCGACAGCCGTGCCATCCAGGGAAGGACGTTGTGAGCGACACCGAGAGCATCCGAGCGCGCCGTGCGCTGCTCGTCGTCGATGTGCAGAACGACTTCTGCGAGGGCGGGGCCCTTGCCGTCCAGGGCGGTTCCGCGGTCGCAGCCGCGATCAGCCGCTTCCTCGACACTGCCGACTACGACGCTGTCGCCGCGACCATCGATCACCACATCGATCCGGGTCACCACTTCGCCGACGAACCGGACTTCGTGGATACCTGGCCCGTGCACTGCAAAGTGGGTACGCCGGGAGTGGAATTTCATCCCGACCTGGACACGAGCCGTATCGCCACGGTTTTCTCCAAGGGAGAGTTCTCCGCGGCGTATTCCGGCTTCGAGGGTACGAATCCCGAGGGCTGGGGACTCGAGAAGTGGTTGCATGACGCCGGGGTCACCGACGTCGACATCGTCGGTATCGCCACCGATCACTGCGTGCGAGCCACGGCACTGGACGCAGCGAAGGCCGGGTTCACCACCCGGGTACTGCTGCCCCTCACTGCGGGTGTCTCTCCGACGACCGTCGAGTCGGCGCTGACCGAGATGCGCGCCGCAGGCGTGCACCTGCAGGGCCGTGACCGAGACGCCTCTTGCGATGGCGGAGCGATTTCTGACGTA
Organism: Rhodococcus sp. USK13; assembly: GCF_018343855.1. Taxonomy (NCBI): domain Bacteria; kingdom Bacillati; phylum Actinomycetota; class Actinomycetes; order Mycobacteriales; family Nocardiaceae; genus Rhodococcus; species Rhodococcus sp. USK13. Next base: position 5,281,718 of record NZ_CP069242.1, read on the forward strand.
GGTCCCGAGTAACCTGCTCGGGTGCCCGAAAACCTTCCCAACGTCCCCGAGCTGTTGCGCACGGCGGTGCGGTCGCTGGGTGGTGCCGAACGATCGAACCAGCTCACGATGGCGTCGGCCGTTGCGCATTCGATCGATACCGGGGAGCATCTGGCCGTGCAAGCCGGAACCGGCACCGGCAAGTCGCTGGCCTACCTGGTGCCGAGCGTGCGGCATGCGGTGCAGAGTGGGAAGACGGTGGTTGTCTCGACGGCCACCATCGCACTGCAACGCCAGCTGATCGATCGCGACATGCCGCGCCTCGCCGACGCCCTCGAGGACTCTCTCGGCAGGCGGCCGCACTTCGCGATCCTCAAGGGGCGCAACAACTATCTGTGCATGAACAAGATCCACACGGGAGCCGCCGACGAACCGCCGACGGACGAGCTGTTCGACCCCTTCGCGGTCTCACGCCTCGGCAGGGAGGTGCAGCGGCTCACCGAGTGGTCCTCGGAAACCGACACCGGTGACCGCGACGATCTGGCCCCCGGCGTCAGCGACAAAGCGTGGCGGCAGGTCAGCGTCACCGCGCGGGAATGCCTCGGCAAGTCCCGGTGCCCGGTCGGTGAGGACTGCTTCGCCGAGCGTGCCCGCTCGGAGGCGTCCCAGGTAGACGTCGTCGTCACCAATCACGCGCTGCTGGCCATCGACGCCATCACGGGAATTGCGATCCTCCCCGAGCACGACGTCGTGGTCATCGACGAGGCCCACGAGTTGGTGGATCGCGTCACGAATGTCGCCACCGCCGAACTCGCCGCGTCGACGATCAGCGCCGCAGCCCGCCGGTGCACCAAACTGGTCGAGGAGCAGGACGCGGATCGCCTCGAAGCAGCAGGCGAGGGATGGGCGGCGCTTCTCGAGGAACTACGACCGGAGCGGTGGGAGGCGCTGCCACCGGGTGCGGCACCTGCGCTCGCTGCTGTCCGTGACGCCGCCTGGTCACTGCGCACAGCCATCGGTCCGTCACGTCCGGGCATGGCGCTGAGCGATCCCGAGGCCGCCGCCGCACGTAACACCGCCCTGGCAGCGGTGGAGGAAGTGCACGACAGCGCCGTCCGGGTGCTCAGCGCATTCGACGAGCCGGATCCCGCCCAGCGACGGGACGTCGTCTGGCTGGCCGCGGACGACAATCGGAGTTCGGTCCGGCGGGTCGTGCGGATGGCTCCGTTGTCTGTGGGCGGCCTCCTACGGTCGCGGCTGTTCGCCGAGTCGACGGTGGTCCTCACGTCCGCCACGCTCACGGTCGGCGGCTCCTTCGACGGTCTGGCGGTCAACTGGGGACTTCCGGCCGAATCGTCCGTCGTCATCGATCCGGCATTGGCCACCGGCACCGAGGCACCGTCGGACGCGGGCACTTTGAAATGGAATGCGCTGGACGTCGGCTCGCCGTTCGATCACGCGCGCGCCGGAATTCTCTACATCGCCAAGCACCTTCCGCCGCCGGGTCGCGACGGTCTGGTTCCTTCCTACCTCGACGAGATCGCCGAACTGGTCGCCGCTGCCGGCGGACGCACACTCGGCCTGTTCTCCTCGATGCGCGCGGCCAAGGCGGCCGCCGAGGCCATGCGTGAGCGTCTCGACACTCCCGTTCTCTGCCAAGGTGACGACTCCACCGGAGCCCTGGTCCGAGCCTTCGCCGGCGACGAACCGACATCCCTGTTCGGCACGCTGTCACTGTGGCAGGGCGTCGACGTGCCGGGCCCGTCCCTCAGTCTCGTCATCCTCGACCGCATTCCCTTCCCGCGCCCCGACGACCCCCTACTGGTGGCTCGGCAGAAGGCTGTGGAGTCTCGCGGAGGAAACGGATTTCTCTCGGTGGCGGCCAATCACGCCGCACTCCTCCTCGCCCAGGGAGTGGGCCGGTTACTGCGCAGCGTCGACGACAAAGGTGTTGTCGCCGTGCTTGATCCACGTCTGGCGACCGCCCGTTACTCCGGATATCTCCGCGCGTCGCTGCCGCCGTTCTGGGAGACGTCCGACCCCGAGGTCGTGCGCAAGGCCCTGGGCAGAATTCGGGACTCGCGTAGTTGATCGGCAGACCGGACTCGCGCGGACGCCGGGAACGTCCACACCTATGCTCGTCCGATGGCCTCAGCGATCTCCGTCCGAGCACTGACCAAAAAATTCGGTGACGTCCTCGCCCTCGACGGCCTCGATCTGACAGTGCAGTCCGGCGAGGTGCACGGTCTGCTGGGGCCCGGCGGTTCCGGCAAGACCACCACGATCCGGGTACTGCTCGGATTGCTCCGCCCCGGCGGTGGCACGGCCAGGGTGCTCGGTCAGGATCCGTGGCGGAACTCGGTCTCCTTACACAGGCGCGTCGCGTACGTGCCGGGCGAGGTGGCGCTCTGGCCCGGCCTCACGGGCGGGCAAGCGATCGACGTCCTCGGCCGGCTTCGCAGCGGCGTCGACCCGGCACTGTGTCGATCGATGATCGAACGTTTCGAGCTCGACCCGACGCGCAAGGGCCGGACCTATTCGAAGGGTGATCGCCAGAAGATCGCATTGGTGGCGGCGCTCGCCGCCGACAGCGAACTACTCGTCCTCGACGAACCGATGTCCGGGCTGGATCCGATGCTCGCAGCGGTCTTTCGAGAGTGCGTCGCCGAGTTCGCGGCCGGCGGAGGAACGGTGTTGTTGTCGAGCCACAGCCTCGCCGAGATCGACACTCTGTGTAGCGCCGTCACCATTATTCGCGCCGGCCGCACCGTGCAGGCGGGGAAGCTGTCGGATCTGCGCGGGTGTCACCGAACCACCGTCACCGCCACCACCCGAATTCGACCGCACCCCATCGGCAATGTGCCGGGAGTCCACAATCTGCGCGGCGGCGACGACCGCCACACGGTCACCTTCGACGTCGACCCCGAACAGCTCGATCCGGTTCTCACCACCCTGACCGGGTTGGGGATCGTCTCGATCGTCGCGAACCCGCCGACACTCGAGGACGTGCTCCGTCGCGAGAACCGCGGCGAGGCCAAGGTACTGGCCGGCGGGCAGTCCCGGTGAGCCGGTTGAGCGGCACCGGGGTTCTCACCGAACTGGCGGTCCGAACCGACCGGGTTCGAATTCCCGTGTGGACGGTCGCCATCGTCGGGCTCACTGTCCTCGTCGCGTGGAGTTGCTCGACGACCTACCCGACCGCCGTCGCCCGGCAGGCCCGGGCCGGGCTCCTCTCCTCCCCTGCCGCGACAGCCCTCGCCGGTCCCGGATACGGACTGGACCACTACACGCTCGGCGCGATGGTGGCCAACGAGGTCGCCGGGATGACGATGGTGGCGGCAGCCGTCATGTCCGTGCTGCTCGTGGCCCGACATCTGCGCGCCGAAGAGGAGTGCGGACGCCTCGAGTTGGTGCATACCGGTGTCGTGGGACGCTATGCGAATCTCACGGCCGGTCTGATCTCCGCTGCGCTCGCCAACGTCTTCGTCGGCCTGCTTCTCGTGATCGGACTTCTGGCAGTGGGACTTCCGCCGGTGGGATCACTCACCATGTCGGCCGGGGTCCTGGTGGTGGGTCTCGTGTTCACGGCGTTCTCCGCGCTCGCATCCCAGTTGACCGAGCATGCCCGCACGGCGAGCGGTGCCGGCATCGCCGCGATCGGCGTCGCCGTCGCTCTCCGCGCCGTGGGCGATGTCCGGCACGAGCACAGTGGCAGCCTTCTCACCTGGGTGTCGCCGCTCGGATGGTCGCAAGCAACCCGCGCCTACGTCGACGAACGATGGTGGCCACTGCTGATCGGTCTCGCCGCCTCAATGGTCATCGCGGCGTGCGCGTACGCCGCCGTCGACCGGCGTGACGTCGGTTCCGGACTGTTCCCACCCCGACGCGGTCACGCTCGAGCAGCCCCGTCCCGCGCGGCAATTGCGGCTTTGGCAGCACGAGGTCTGCAAGCTCAGGCCCTCGTGTGGGGTTTGGGAGTATTTGCGCTGTCGCTCCCCCTCGGAATCCTCGGTCAGCACGGGAAGGTGCTGCCCGCACGCACGACCGTCGACGAGGTATCGGCTCATCACCTGGTAATTCTGGCGGGACTGGCCGCGGCGTACGCCGTGGCTGCGTTCACATCGGTATCCGCGCAGGAATCAACCGGCACGACCGACGAGGCCGTGGCCGCAGCGGGGTCGCGCACGAGGTGGTTCGCCAGCCATGTGCTGATCATCGCCGGTGCGGCCGCCACGATCACTCTGGCCGCGGGCATCGGCTCGAGCCTCACCTCAGCCGCTCCGATCGGGGCTGCTCTGAACGTCGTACCCGCACTGTTCCTGATGGTCGGCCTGGGCGCAGCCGTGTACGGGCTCGTCCCGCGGGCGTTGCCTCTGTTGTGGTCGTACCTCGGTTATGTTCTGGTCGCCGCACTGTTCACCCATGTGCTTCCGGAGAGGTTCGGGGTGCTGTCACCGTTCCACCACACCCCGAAACCGCCGGCCGAGTCCTTGCTCCCGCCATTCGTGCTTCTCGTTTCCGCGACTGTCCTGGTTCTCGCCGGCGCCGCCGGTTTCCGCCACCGGGACGTCGGCCGCCGCCAGCTACATACTCGGTACCGCCACCAGGCCCAGCTCTGAGGGGTCGACGAGCAGCCGGTGCTTCGGGAGCACTCGCACCGTGTAGCCGACCGACCCCGACAGCGGAAGGGCGGTGTCTGCGACGAACAACTCCGTAGCACCGTCGGACCCGTCGTGCGTCATCGGAACGGTGACGATGTCGCTGAGCTCCTCGTCCAGATCCGTCTTTCCGATGACAGCCTGCACGGTGACGTCCTCGACGGACAACGCACCGAGCCGGATATGGGCGCGCAGCACCAGGTTGGCGCCGATCTCCGGGGTGTCGGGAAGTCCCTCGCCGTCCACCTGCAACACCGCAACCGACGGCCAGGCGGCCTCGACGCGATGCCGGAACTCGGCCAGCTCGCGGGCGCCGGCGTAACCGTCGGCCGCCACCGTACGCGCCGAATCCGCTGCGGGCGCGTAGTACTGGACGGCGTAGTCACGCACCATTCGCGAGGCCAGCACCTTGGGACCCAGGTTCTGCAGGGTGTGCCGGACCATCTCTACCCAGTGCACAGGCAAACCGTCCGGACCGCGGTCGTAGAACCTCGGCAACACTGCCCGCTCGAGCAGTTCGTACAGTGCGCTGGCTTCCAGGTCGTCCCGGCGCGTCTCGTCGACGACCCCGTCCGCCGTCGGGATGGCCCAGCCGTTCTCGCCGTCGAACATCTCGTCCCACCACCCGTCCCGGATCGACAGGTTCAGTCCACCGTTCAACGCGGATTTCATCCCCGACGTCCCGCAGGCCTCCAGTGGGCGCAGCGGATTGTTGAGCCACACATCGCAACCCCAATACAGATACCGGGCCATCGACATGTCGTAGTCGGGCAGGAACACGATCCGATGCCGCACGTCCGCTGCGTCGGCGAACCGCACGATCTGCTGGATGAGAGCCTTGCCCCCGTCGTCAGCCGGATGACTCTTCCCCGCGACCACCAGCTGGACCGGCCGCTTCTCGTCGAGGAGCAGTGCGCGCAGCCGGTCGGGATCGCGCAGCATCAGGGTGAGCCGCTTGTACGTGGGAACCCGGCGGGCAAAGCCGACGGTGAGGACACCCGGATCGAAAACTTCGTCGGTCCATCCCAATTCTGCGGAGGTGGCGCCGCGCTCGATCCAGGATGCCCGCACGCGTCGTCGTACCTCCTCGACCAGTTTGGTGCGGAGGCTGTTGCGCGTGGACCACAGCTCGTCGGCGGACAGTTCTTGCAATCGCTCCCACCCCTTGGCCTCCTCCACCAGCTCGGGTCCGAGGATGCGGGTGGCGAGGTCGACCCATTCCGGTGCCGCCCAGGTGGGGGCGTGGACACCGTTGGTCACCGAACCGATCGGGACCTCGTCGGCGTCGAAGTTCGGCCACAGTGGCCGGAACATGGCGCGACTGACGATTCCGTGCAGTTTCGACACTCCGTTGGCACGCTGGCCGAGGCGCAGACCCATGTGCGCCATGTTGAATACCGACGGATCCGGCTCGCTGCCGAGGCCGATGATGCGATCCATCGTCAGCCCGGGGAGCAGCGCAGATTCGTTCTCGGCGTTGTCCCCGCCGAAGTAGTGCCGGACCAGGTCCGCGGGGAATCTGTCGATTCCGGCCGGAACAGGCGTATGCGTCGTGAAGACGGTGCCTGCGCGCACGGTGGCCAGTGCTTCGTCGAAAACAAGTCCCGCACCGGTCACCAACTCGCGGATTCGCTCGAGTCCGAGGAATCCGGCGTGTCCTTCGTTCATGTGGAAGACCACCGGATCGGGCAGATCGTGCGCCTGAGTGTATGCCCGCACCGCGCGGACCCCTCCGATACCGGCCAGGATTTCCTGCTTGATCCGGTGATCCTGGTCGCCGCCGTACAGCCTGTCCGTGACCCCACGCATCTCGGCGTCGTTCTCGGCGATGTCGGAGTCGAGCAGCAGCAGCGGTACCCGGCCCACCTGAGCGATCCATACCCGGGCGCGCAACACTCGGCCACCGGGAACCGCAACGTGAACGAGGATGGGAGAGGCAGTTCCGGCGTCCGGACCCGACTCCGTCAGCAAACGCAGCGGCAATCCCTGCGGGTCGTAGGCCGGGTAGTGCTCGGACTGCCAGCCGTCCGCGGTCAGCGACTGCCGGAAGTACCCCGATCGGTACAGCAGGCCCACACCGATCAGCGGAAGACCCAGATCGGATGCCGCCTTCAGGTGATCACCGGCAAGAATGCCCAGCCCACCGGAGTAATTGGGCAGCACTTCGCTGACACCGAACTCCATTGAGAAGTAGGCGATCCCACCCCCGAGCGAAACACCTTTCGCCTGTTGATTCTGGTACCAGCGCGGCCGGGACAGGTACTGGTCGAGATCGGCGGCGGCGGCGTCGAGGCGGGCTAGGAAGGGGACGTCCTCGGCCAGCTCGTCCAAGCGAGCCGGCTCGACTTCACCGAGCATCCGGATGGGGTCGTACTGCACGCGCCGCCACAGGTCCTCGTCCAGCAGCGAAAAGAGCTCCTGCGTGGCCGTATGCCACGACCAGCGCAGATTCGTCGACAGCGGGCCGAGCGCGGCGAGACGCTCGGGAAGGTGGGCTCGGACAGTGAACCGACGCAAGGCTTTCACTTCGCGAACAATAATGCACTTCCGGCCGGGTGGTGTCGTGTCGCGGGATGCGAGCGAGTTCGGCCGACCTGCCACGGCGCGCGGTCCAGTCTCCAAGCCCCTCCCGCGGGGCGCTGTCGCCAACTGGGACAGGGACCGGTCTGCTCCATTACGGTTGAAACCGGCGGCGGAACGAAGCGTCGTCGGCAACTTCCGACTATGGAACGGAGCCCAGTGTGACAGGTCGACTCGGCATCGACGACGTGATGCCCGACATCTCGGGCGGGCGTTACCCTGCCAAGGCTGTTGTCGGTGAGGTATTTCCCGTGCGGGCGAAGGTATGGCGGGAGGGGCACGATGCCGTGGCCGCCACTCTCGCGGTGCGAGGACCCCGTACCGCATCCTCCGGCGGATCGGCGACCTTTCGCATTCCCATGAACCCTGGACCTGCGCCTGACACCGTCGACGGTTCCTTCACGCCCACCAGTGAAGGAATGTGGACCTTCCGGATCGAGGCGTGGAGCGACCCGATCACCACCTGGAAGCATGCCGTGGAGGCCAAGCTCTCGGTCGGGCAGGGGCCGTCCGAGCTGGCCAACGATCTGGAGAACGGCGCCCGGCTGTTCGAGCGTGCCGCCAAGGGTGTCCCGCGGAACGACCGTTCGCGGCTGATCGGTGTCGCCGCATCGTTGCGATCCGAGCATCCGCTCGGCGAGCGGGTGGCCCCGGCATTCGGTTCGGACGTCGCCGAACTTCTGCGGGCGCATCCCTTACGTGATCTGGTCACCAGAAGTGAAGCGCACAGTGTCCTCGTCGACCGCACACGGGCGCTCTTCGGGTCGTGGTACGAATTCTTCCCCCGGTCGACGGGAGGCTGGGACGAGAACGGGAAGCCCCGGCACGGCACCTTCGCCACCTCCGCCGCCGCGCTGCCCCGGATCGCGGCCATGGGCTTCGACGTCGTGTACCTGCCGCCCATCCACCCGATCGGCGTGATCAACCGCAAGGGACCCAACAACACGCTGACTCCCGGGCCGGACGACGTGGGCTCGCCGTGGGCGATCGGATCGGCCGAAGGCGGTCACGACGCGATACATCCGGAGCTCGGAACGATGCAGGATTTCGAGGCGTTCGTCGCTGCGGCGCGCGCACTCGACCTCGAAGTCGCCATCGACCTCGCGCTGCAGTGCGCGCCCGACCATCCGTGGGCGCGGGACCATCCGGAATGGTTCACGGTCCTTCCGGACGGCACCATCGCCTACGCGGAGAACCCGCCGAAGAAGTACCAGGACATCTATCCGGTCAACTTCGACAACGACAAGGACGGCATCTACGCGGAGGTCCTGCGTGTGGTGCGGCACTGGATCGCCGCGGGGGTGAAAATCTTCCGGGTCGACAATCCGCACACCAAGCCACCGGACTTCTGGGAGTGGCTGATCGCGGAGGTCAAGAAGACCGATCCGGACGTGTTGTTCTTGTCCGAGGCATTCACCCGGCCGGCGCGACTGTACGGACTGGCCCGGCGCGGGTTCACTCAGTCGTACACCTATTTCACGTGGCGGACGGCCAAATGGGAGTTGACCGAATTCGGCAATGAGATAGCAGCGAAGGCCGACGAGGCGCGGCCCAACCTCTTCGTCAACACCCCGGACATCCTGCACGAGAGCCTGCAAACCGGTGGTCCCGGCATGTTCGCGTTGCGCGCCGCACTGGCCGCGACTCTGTCACCGACGTGGGGCGTCTACTCGGGTTACGAACTGTACGAGCACCTTCCGGTGCGTCCGGGGAGTGAGGAGTACCTCGACTCCGAGAAGTACCAGCTGCGCCCCCGCGATTTCGAAGGTGCCGCCGCCCGCGGTGAGTCCCTCGATTCATGGCTCACCGCGCTCAACCGCATCCGCCGTCAGCACCCAGCGTTGCAGCAGCTGCGAAACCTGCACTTCCATCACGTCGACAACGATGCACTCATCGCATATTCGAAGTTCGACGCGACCACGGGTGACGCCGTGCTGACGGTGATCAACCTCAATCCGTTCGGCGCCGAGCAGGGAACGGTGTGGCTCGACATGCCGGCACTCGGACGTGACTGGCACGACCATCTACCCGTGCTCGACGAGGTCACCGGGGAGCAGTACCACTGGGGGCAGGCGAACTTCGTGCGTCTCGAGCCCTGGCGTTCGGTGGCCCATATTCTGGCTCTGCCGTCCATTCCCTATCCGGCCAGGACGAAGCTGGCATACCGCGGAGGTACATAGTGGCCGTCCAACCGCCCACTGCAATCGCACCCGACGACGCCGATCTGGATCTGCTGGCGCGGTGCATTCACCACAACCCGCACTCTGTCCTCGGGGCACACCCCCACCCCGACGGCACGGTCATCCGTGTTCTGCGCCCGCGGGCCGAGTCCGTCGAAGCGGTGATCGGCGGAAAGAGCTTCCCACTCGAGCACATCGCGCACGGTATGTGGGGAGCGCTGGTTCCCTACCGTGACCTGATCGATTACCGGGTGTCGACGACGTGGCCCGGCGGCCACACCGACCTCGCGGCGGATGGCTACCGCTTCCTGCCGACCCTCGGTGAGCTCGATCTGCACCTCTTCGGGGAGGGCAGGCACGAGCGCCTGTGGGAAATTCTGGGGGCGCACCGACGCTCGTACGACACCCCGGACGGAACGGTGACCGGCACGTCGTTTGCCGTCTGGGCACCCGCTGCCCGTGGGGTCAGCGTGATCGGCAGCTTCGACGGCTGGGGCGGCGAGACCTTTCCCATGCGGGTGCTCGGCTCTACCGGTGTCTGGGAGCTGTTCATTCCCGGTATCGAGGTCGGCGAGCTGTACAAGTTCCGCGTCCACGGCCGTGACGGAAGCGTGCGGGACAAGGCGGACCCCATGGCGTTCGCCACCGAGGTGCCGCCGGCGACAGCGTCCCGCGTGGCGATCAGTACGCACGAATGGGATGACGCCGAGTGGCTCGAGCAGCGGGCGAGCACCGACCCGACACAATCGCCGATGAGTGTGTACGAAGTGCATCTCGCCTCGTGGCGTCCAGGGTTGAGCTACCGCGACATGGCCGAGGAATTGGCCACCTATGTCACCGAGTGCGGTTTCACCCACGTGGAGTTGCTGCCGGTCGCCGAGCACCCGTTCGGTGGATCCTGGGGTTACCAGGTGACGTCGTACTATGCGCCCACGTCGCGCTTCGGCTCCCCCGACGATTTTCGGTGGTTCGTCGACCGCCTCCACACGTCGGGGATCGGCGTAATCGTCGACTGGGTACCTGCCCATTTCCCGAAGGACGAGTGGGCGCTCGCCCGTTTCGACGGCACCCCGCTGTACGAGCACGGCGATCCCCGGCGCGGTGAGCAGCTCGACTGGGGAACCTATGTCTTCGACTTCGGCAGACGCGAGGTCCGTAATTTCCTCGTTGCCAATGCCCTGTTCTGGCTCGACGAGTTCCATGTGGACGGGCTCCGCGTCGATGCGGTGGCGTCGATGCTCTACCTCGACTACTCGCGACCGGAAGGCGGCTGGACGCCCAACATCCACGGTGGCCGGGAGAATCTCGAAGCAGTCGACTTCCTTCAGGAAATGAACGCGACGGTCCACAAGCACCATTCTGGGGTCGTCACGATTGCCGAGGAGTCGACGGCGTGGCCCGGTGTCACCCGCCCGACGAACATCGGCGGTCTCGGATTCAGCATGAAATGGAACATGGGCTGGATGCACGACACCCTCGGGTATCTCGGTCACGATCCCGTCCATCGGAGCTATCACCACCACGAGATCACCTTCTCGCTCGTCTATGCGTGGAGTGAAAATTATCTGTTGCCCATCAGCCACGACGAGGTGGTGCACGGCAAGGGCACGTTGTGGACTCGGATGCCAGGTGACGACTATGCGAAGGCTGCGGGTGTCCGGTCTCTGCTGGCGTACATGTGGGCGCACCCCGGCAAGCAACTGCTGTTCATGGGGCAGGAGTTCGGCCAGACGCGGGAGTGGTCGGAAGAGCGCAGCCTCGACTGGTACGAAATCGACGATCCCCACACCGGACGCTTGCACGGCGGTCTCCTGAAACTGATCGGCGATCTCAATGCCACCTACAGGGCGCATCCGGCGCTGTGGACGCTCGATACGTCCCCGGGCGGCTATTCGTGGATTGATGCCAATGACACCGCGAACAACGTTCTGAGCTTCCTCCGCTACGGCACCGACGGTTCGATAGTGGCGTGTCTGTTCAATTTCTCGGGTACGCCACACGGCAGTTATAGAGTGGGCTTGCCCGAATTGGGCACATGGCGTGAGATTCTCAATACCGACGCCGAAATCTATGGGGGGTCGGGTTGGGGAAATCTCGGGGCAGTGACGGCAACTTCGCAGCCATGGCACGGGCGGCCCGCCTCTGCCGAGGTGGCATTGCCGGCCAACGGCGCGATCTGGATGAGTCTGGAGCGTTGATGAGAGCACGGCGTTGTTGACCAGACGTCGGCAGTGGGTCGTGGGTATGAGTGTGCTCGCCCTGGTCGTACTGTGCGGCTGCGCGCGATCGATCGACGGTGACGCCGCCTCCATCTACGACGATCCGTTCAAGGTCGCCGGTCTGGACGCCACGTCCGGGCCGAGTGGCGCCCGGAAGGGGGTGCCGGACGCCGACCTTCCCGTCACCGGTACCGACGGCGGCGAGATCGACACGATGGTCGCCAACGCTGTCAGCGACATCGAGTCCTACTGGCGCACCCAGTTCCCCGCTCTGTTCCATCGCGACTTCGAACCGGTCGAAGAACTGATTTCGTGGGACCCCCGGGATTCGGACGGTCCGCGGTTCTGCGGGGACGGCACCGAAGAATTGCTCAATGCCGGGTATTGCAGCACCGACCACACCATCGGCTGGGACCGCGCGCTCCTCCTACCCGAGGTCGTGGAGAAGTTCGGTGTAGTGGCCGCGGTTTTCGTCCTCGCCCACGAGTACGGGCATGCCGTTCAGACCAAGGCGGGAATCGCCGAGGTCGAGGTAGGCGGGGGCATCGTTCGCGAGCAGCAGGCCGACTGCTTCGGCGGGGCATTCATGCGGCACATCGCGGAAGACAAGTCACCCCACTTCACGTTGAACACCTCCGACGGGTTGAACAAGGTGCTGGCGTCGGCGGTCGCGATCGGCGATACCGATCCCAGCGACCCCGGCAATGTTCACGGTTCGGCGTTCGAGCGGGTCACCGCCACGCAGATCGGATTCACCGACGGCCCCGCACCCTGTACGCGCATCGACGAGAAGGAGATCGATTCTCGCCGTGCCGACCTCCCTCAGTTCTTCGCCGATGAATCCGACGACGGTGAACTACCCGTCACCGAGGAGTCGCTGGAGGCGTTCTTCACGTCGTTCCAGCAGATCTTCAATCTCAGCGATCCGCCGGAGCTGAACTTCGACGGCGCCGACCTCGGTTGCAGAGACGCGGAGGTCACCGAGCCCGTGTCGTTCTGTCCGGCGAGCAACACCATCGGCGTCAGTGTCGATGCCCTTGCCGAGCGTGGCACACCGGGCCGGCTGGGCCGGCGCGAGCTGTTCCAGACCGATCTGACCGGCGACTACAACGCATACGTTCTGCTGGCGTCGCGGTACACCCTGGCCCTGCAGAAGGACCGTGGAGACGACCTGCATTCACCGCAGACAGCTCTGCGCGCCGCCTGTTTGTCCGGCGTCATCACCACGGCGCTGAGCCCGGAAAATCCGGCCACCCTCGAGGAGGGCAGTGTGTGGCTTTCCCCCGGCGACCTCGACGAGGCAGTGTCGGGGCTGCTCACCGACGGGCTCGCCGCCAGCGATGTCAACGGCGAAACCGTCCCGAGTGGGTTCTCCCGGGTCGACGCCTTCCGCACCGGGGTGCTGGGCGGCGAGCAGGCCTGCGAGGGACGCTACCGCTGACCCGCCCCGGGCACCGGTCAGTACAGCGCGGCCGCGAGTTTCCTGCGTGCCGCCATGACCACCGGTTCGGCAGGGTCGAACAATTCGAACAGCTCGACCAGGCGGGTACGGACCCTCGTCTTGTCGTCGCCGGCGCTCCGAGCAATCACACCGATCAACCGGGCGAAAGCAGCTTCCGGGGCCTGCGAGTAGAGCTCCACGTCGGCGGCCTGCAGCTGAGCATCGATATCGTCGGGCGCCGCATCCGCCGCCGCGACGGCAGAGGGATCCACCGATTGCACGCGGGCGAGGAAACGAACCTGCCGAAGCGCACCCTGCGCTTCGGCGTTGGCGGGTTCCTCGTCGAGGATGCGCTGGAATGCGGCTTCTGCGCCGGCCAGATCGCCTTCGTCGAGGGCTGCCTCGGCAGCAACGAAGCGGGGGTCCTCCGGTTCCGGCTGGTCGGCGTCTGCACCATCCGACGGAGGGCCGCTGAGTTTTCCGGCGACTGCCTGCGCAATGGCGGCCAGCCACTGACGCAGTTGCGGTTCGGGCTGCGCACCCTGGAAGTCCGCCAGGGGCTGCCCCGCCGCGATGGCGACGACCGTCGGGACCGACTGGACCCCGAATGCCTGGGCGATGCGCGGGTTGGCGTCGACGTCGACCTTGGCAAGCACCCAGGTGCCACCCGCCTCGTGAGCCAACTTCTCGAGCAGCGGCGAGAGTTGCTTGCACGGCTCACACCAGGTGGCCCAGAGGTCGACGACGACCGGGACCTGCTGGGACCGGACGAGCACCTCGGCTTCGAAGTTGGCCTCGGTGACCTCGACGACCGGGGCGAGCCCGGAACCGGCGGCAGAGGGCGCGGCTCCGTTTCCGGAGGGTGCAGGGGGCGGGGTGGTGGCGCGCTCCTTGAGTGCTGACAGATCGACTGCGCCGGTCATGGCGGCGGCCACTGCAGAGGAACGCGCGGGAGGACGAGAACCTGGTCGAGTCACGCACCCAGTTTGTCACGATTCGTGGGCGTACCGGAAAGCGGGCAGACGACCCCGAGGGAGGCGCGACCTCCTTCGGCCTCAGACGAGCGAAGGCGTGTTCTTCGTTGCGCTCTCGTCGGACAGTTCAGCCATGCGACCGGCGCGGACGGCCCAGACCTCGAACACGACCGTGCCGAAGGGGGGAATGCTGGCAACGAGCGCCCAGAACGTGGTGAGCAGAGACCAGCTCAGCTTTCGTGCCGTCCACAGCGCGATCAAGACGTACAGGACGAATACACCCCCGTGGAGGGGGCCGAAGATCTTCACACCGATCTCGTTGCCGTCGGCGGGCAGATACTTGAAAGCCATACCGATGAGGAGGCCGAGCCAGGTGATTGCTTCCAGAATTGCGACAAATCGGAAGCGCTTGGCCGTGGTGCTGAGATCGAAGACGTTCGCCATGGCGACCATTGTGCCCGACTATCTACGACGGTCCGTAGTGGTGTGAGATACACCACCACGGCTCGTCGCCCATCTACTTCTTGGGGACGCGGACGATCAGGGCGTCACCCTGACCGCCGCCGCCGCACAGTGCGGCCACACCCACACCGCCGCCGCGGCGTTGCAGCTCGAGGGCCAGATGCAGGGTGATCCGCGCCCCGGACATGCCCAGCGGATGCCCCACAGCGATCGCGCCGCCATTGACGTTGACCTTCGCCGGATCCAGCCCCAGCTCACGGGTCGAGACGATCCCGACAGCCGCGAAGGCCTCGTTGATCTCGACGAGATCGAGATCCTTCGGGTCGATGCTCTCCTTCGCGCACGCCTTCGCGATCGCCCGGGCCGGCTGCGACTGCAACGTCGAGTCGGGTCCGGCGACCACCCCGTGTGACCCGATCTCGGCCAGCCACTCGAGACCGAGCTCCTCGGCCTTGGCCTTGCTCATCACGACCACTGCCGCCGCACCGTCGGAGATTTGCGACGCGGACCCGGCCGTGACCGTCCCGTCCTTCGCGAAGGCGGGACGCAACTTTGCCAACGTGTCGATTGTGGTGTCGGCGCGCACCCCTTCGTCAACGGCGAAGACCACCGGATCGCCCTTGCGCTGCGGGATCGACACGGGCACCACCTCGTCGTCGAACAACCCGTCCTTCCACGCCCGGGCCGCGTTCTGGTGCGACGCCGCCGCGAACGCGTCCTGATCCTCGCGGCTGACCGGGACACTGTCGGACTTGTTCCGTGCCTCCGTCAGATTTCCCATGGCCTGATCGGTGAAAATGTCGTGCAACCCGTCGAACGCCATGTGATCACGCATCGTCACATCGCCGTACTTGAACCCCTCCCGCGACTTCTCCAGCAGATGCGGCGCCCGCGACATCGACTCCTGCCCACCGGCAACGACCACCTCGAACTCCCCCGCCCGGATCAACTGATCCGCCAAAGCAATCGCATCGATCCCCGACAAACACACCTTGTTCACCGTCAACGCCGGCACATCCATCGGAATCCCCGCCGCGACCGCCGCCTGCCGCGCCGGCATCTGCCCCGCCCCCGCCGTCAGGACCTGACCCATGATCACGTACTCCACCTGATCCGGCGCCACCCCCGCCTTCTCCAGCGCACCCTTGATCGCGATCCCACCCAGATCCGAACCCGAGAAATCCTTCAACGAACCCATCAACCGACCCATCGGCGTACGGGCCCCGGCAACAATCACAGAACTGGTCACGTTTTCCTCCGCGGATCCTTCGATTTCTGTCGGCCGATCACGTCCGGGCGAACACGTCTGCGTGCACAGCACGACGGAAGTCACATCCCGACGAGAACTACAGAAACGGTAGCGCTAACGTCGAGGGCATGACACAGACCTCCCCCTCTCAGCCCCCGTCGCCGCTGTCTTCGGACCTGGTGACCGCCGTCGACCACGTCGGCATCGCCGTTCCCGACCTCGATTCGGCCATCGCGTGGTACGCGGAGCATCTCGGCATGGTGTCGACCCATGAGGAAGTGAACGAGGAGCAGGGCGTGCGTGAGGCGATGCTCAGCGTCGTCGGCGCGCCCGAGGGCAGCACCGCGCTGCAGCTGCTCGCCCCGCTGAACGAGAGCTCGACCATCGCCAAGTTCATCGACCGGAGCGGTCCCGGTCTCCAGCAGCTGGCGTACCGAGTCACCGACATCGACGCCCTCTCCGCGCAGCTCCGCGATCGCGGCGTACGCCTCTTGTACGACGCTCCCCGCCGCGGTACCGCGGACTCGCGGATCAACTTCGTCCATCCCAAGGATGCCGGCGGAGTCCTCATCGAGCTCGTGGAGCCGTCGTCAGGCCACTGAGGCGGAGCCGTCGTCAGGCCACTGAGGCTGTAGGCCCCGTGGCCTGCGCCGGAGCGGTGAAGACCAGGTAGGCCGAAAGACAAGCACGGCTTTGCCCAGGTAGATTGGCGGCCATGGTAAACGAGCAGGACCGCGGTTCGATCCCCCTTCCGTTCTCCGTGGCGCGTAAGGGCTTCGACCGGGACGAGGTACGCAACTACTTCGAGCGTTTCGATGCGGAGTTGCGCGTGACGGCGGCCGACCGGGACGCGGCGGCGGCGCAGGCACGCGATCTCGCTAAGCAGCTCGACGATGCGCGGGACGAGATCGACGAGCTCCGCAAGGACGTCGATCGCCTGTCCGTTCCCCCCACTACCGCGGAGGGTATGAGCGACCGCATCTCGCGGATGCTCCGCCTGGCGTCCGACGAAGCCTCGGAGGTGCGTGCCAAGGCCGAGGCCGATGCTGCGGAGATGATCTCGATCGCCGAGCAGGAGGCCGCTCAGCTTCGTGGCCAGTACGAGTCCCTGGTCGCCGAACTCGAGGACCGTCGTAGCGCCCTCGAGACCGAGCACACGCAAACCATGGCCAAAGCCCGCACCGAGGCGGCGCGCATCGTCGAGGCGGCGCAGGCCGAGCGTGACCGCCTCGCCGCCGAGGCCGAGCTGCGCCGGGCGCAGGTGCAGGAAGATTTCGACCTCTCCATGTCCGAGCGCAGGCAGAAGACGATTGCCGCGGTCAACGAACTCGAGGCGACCAGCAAGGCCGAAGCTCAGCGACGGCTCGCCGACGCCACGCACGAGGCGGAACGCAGGCTGCAGGCGGCCACCGACCAGTCGGAGCGCAAGATCGCCCACGCCAAGGAACTTGCCGAGGAGCTTCGCGTACTCCGCGGCCGAATCCTCGCTCAGCTGTTGGGCATTCGGGGTCAGCTCGATTCGGTTCCGGCCATGCTGGCGTCCGTCAACCGGGAGAGCGAACTACTGGACGCCCACCCCGAGACCGCCCTGCAGTCGAACGCACGCTCCAACGAGAGCAACGACTCCCGGTCTGCGCAGAAGAACGCTCCCGCGCGAAACGAGTCCACCTCAGCTCGGGTCGAGTCCGACGACAAGGCAGACGATCACTCGGATACCGACACCGCAGTCCTGTCGGCGGTCGACGAGGAATCGAACGCCGACTCGGCGGATCAGCGGACGGTCAAGACGGGCAGCTAGGACCACCGGCGCGTCAGGCCCCGGGTGCTGCGTCCCGACCAGCACCCGGTGTGCCAGTGCCGCCGGTCATCGGCCCCGCCGTATTCCGCGGGCCACGTCACGAGATGGGGTACCCCCGGCCGGATGTCGTGATCGCAGCCCGGGCACCGGTAGGTCTTGGTGGCGCGTGACCCCGGGATGGCGCGCACGACGTAGTCCTCGTCGCTGTACCCGCCGGGGCCCGATTCCCGGCGTGTCAGTGCATCGCCGAACCCTGCTTCGTCGCGGTTCGCATTGGACGCACCTCGACGCGTGGTCCTGGGTTGGGGTTTGCGACGGGGCACGGAACCAGCCTAGGTCTCAGAAAAGCCGGAACTCGGTGCTCTCGGTGCCCCGGAGCGCTTCGTAGTCGAGCACCAAGCATCGGATCCCGCGGTCCGTGGCAAGAGTTTTCGCTTGAGGCTTGATCTGTTGGGCGGCGAAGACTCCGCTCACCGGCGCGAGCAAGGGGTCCCGGTTGAGAAGTTCGAGGTACCGCGTCAACTGTTCGACTCCGTCGATGTCACCTCTGCGCTTGATCTCGACGGCGACGGACGCGCCATCGGCGTTCCGGCACAGGAGGTCGACCGGGCCGATGGCCGTCATGTATTCGCGACGCACGAGTGTGTATCCGGTGCCCAGCGTCTCGACGTGTTCGGCAAGCAGTTCCTGCAGGTGCGCTTCGACGCCGTCCTTGACGAGTCCGGGATCGACCCCGAGCTCGTGGCTGGAGTCGTGCTCGATGTCCTCGATCGTGATGCGTAGTTCCTCACCGGCCTTGTTGGTGACAACCCACAGTGCTCCGCCGTCGTCCGCGGCTCCTTCGACGAGCCAGCACGGCGGGCTCATCCAGTTGAGCGGCTTGTAGGCGCGGTCGTCGGCGTGAATGCTCACCGATCCGTCGGCCTTGATCAGCAACAGACGACGCGCAGTGGGAAGATGTGCCGTCAAGCGGCCTACGTAGTCGACTCGGCATCTGGCAATCACTAGGCGCACTCGATCACCCTAAGGGATCGCGCCGACTAGTCTCGAATGACTATGCGCCGCCCTCGCAGATCTGTCGCCCCGCTGGGGTCGTGGTTGCTCGGATCGCCGGACGAAAGCCCGCGCCGCCGCCGCGTCCGAGTCCAATTACTGCTCACCGCTCCGTTGGTGGTCACCAACCTCATCGGGGCACTGATCGCGTGTCTGCTCATCAGCGTGGTCGTCCCCGGGCCGAGCGTGTGGTCCGGTGAATTCATGCTCGCCAATTTCGTCGCGGTGCCGGTATTCGTGCTGACAGCAGTGTTGATCGGGGTGACGTGGGGCACTCGGCGGATCGTCTCCGACCTTCGATGGTCCACAGTCGACCGCGACCCCACCGAGAGCGACCGTGCGGCTGCGTTCCGGGCGCCGTGGCGGCTGACGCGAGTTCAGGCGGCCCTGTGGGGTCTGGGATGGGTGTTCTTCACCGCGCTGTACGGCATCATCAACCCGCAAACAATCCCCAAAGTGGCATTCACCGTTGCCTTTGCCGGAATAACCATCTGTGCGTTCTGCTATCTACTCACCGAATTCGCCCTGCGCCCCGTCGCAGCCCGGGCGCTGAGTTCAGGAGAACCGCGGACCCGCCGGACCCTGGGTATCACCGGTCGAACCGTGCTCGCCTGGGTCCTCGGAACCGGAGTGCCATTGCTCGGACTGATGCTCATCGCTGTGTTCAGTTTCATTCGCTACGCCAGTCCCACCAGCCTTGCGGTGTCGATCCTCGCGCTCGGTGGTGTAATCCTCTGTTTCGGCTTGCTGCTCGTCGTGATCAGCGTGCGGGCCACCGAGGCTCCGATCCGATCGGTGCAGTTAGGGATGGCCGAGGTCGCCGACGGGAAGCTGGACGCCGAGGTGATCGTGTACGACGGTACCGAACTGGGCGAGCTGCAGACCGGCTTCAATCGCATGGCCGAGGGCCTGCGCGAGCGCGAAAAGATCCGCGATCTCTTCGGACGACACGTCGGGCAGGAGGTTGCGAGCAATGCGCTTCGCCACCGGCCGGAGCTGGGCGGTGAGGAGCGGGATGTATCGGTGCTCTTCGTCGACATCATCGGATCAACCACCTTGACCGCCACCCGCTCCCCCGCGGAGGTCGTGGACTTACTCAACCGATTCTTCAATGTCGTGGTCGACGAGGTGGACCGCCGATGCGGGTTCGTCAACAAGTTCGAAGGTGATGCCGCGCTGGCCATCTTCGGTGCACCGGTCGCGCTCGACGATCATGCGGGTGCAGCACTGTCCGCCGCTCGTGCTCTGCGCGAACGGCTCGCCGCCGAGGTCCGCGAGTGCGAGGCGGGCATCGGAGTTGCGACCGGGCGCGCGGTCGCGGGCAACATCGGAGCACACGAACGATTCGAGTACACGGTGATCGGCGATCCCGTCAACGAAGCGGCGCGTCTGTCCGAGTTGGCCAAGAACGTCCCCGGACGGCTTGTGGCCTCCCAGCGTGCCACCGACGCAGCAGGCGAGGACGAACGGCGGCAGTGGACACTCACGGACAGCGTGACTCTCCGCGGTCGCGTGGAACCCACCCGGCTGGCTGTTCCCACGGCGCTACTCGAGGGAGCGTCCACCGTTTCGGATCAGGGCGCCGATTCCGTCGAGTAGGCGGGCGAGACCGAATTCGAAGGCATGGTCGGGGGCGAAGGCGGCGTTGTGGTGTTCGCCGGCCGAGGCCCCGACTCGGGCGGCAAGCGGAAAGCGGTCGGGGTCGAACACCTTCTCGAAATGCGGCGCAATGCTGCGCCACCATTCGCTGTCGGCGTCTCCCCGCGCAGCCAGTGATGCCGCTTCGGCGGCGGCCCGCGCGGCGCCTACCGCGAAACTGTCGAGCAGGGTCACCACGGAGTCCATCTCGAGGTCTGACAGTCCGAGCCCTTCGACCGCAGCCAGCTCGCGCTCGTACTTCGCCATAGCCCCGGGTCCCAGCACCGGCCGGCTGAGTGTGACGACGTTCAGCATCCACGGATGGGCGCGGAGAAGCTCGAAATAGCCGCGTGCTGCCGCGGCGAGCCGATCCCGCCACCCTGCAACCGGGTCGTCGGGGGCGGCGTGGAGAGTGGACAGCACCCGGTCGGTCATCACATCGACCAGTTCCACCTTGCCGGGAACGTGCGTGTACAGCGACATCGCCCCGGCTCCGAGCTCAGCTGCGACGCGGCGCATCGAGACAGCATCGAGTCCCTCCGCGTCGGCGAGGCCGATCGCGACGTCGACGATGCGGTCGAGGTTCAGCCCCGCCTTTCCCCGACGGGGCCGCGACACGGGCGCAGTGCCACCGCCCCACAGCAACTCCATGGTTCGAGCCGGGTCGCCGCCCTGTGGTGTCGCGATTCCAGCCATGCCGGAATCTTCCCATGACGTCTCGGGAACTCGAGGGATCACCGCGTCGTTGACGTACGACGTACCGTATGAGGCGCTGGCATGTGGGGCGATGTCGCCTGCACGTCCGCTGGGAAGGGTGAAGTTGTGACAGTAGAGCCGGCTCTCACGAGCTTCGCGGCCACGTTCGTACCCGCCGAAGTTCCGCGGAACGCACACCTTGTCTTCTGGAACGACGAACCACAGGGTGCCCCTCCCCCGAACGCGGACTCGTACACGCGCCTCGCCGTCGGCGAGCATGCGGTAGCCAGCCTTCCGACGCGGCGAGTATCCCTGCGCGACGCGCTCCCCATACTCTTGACCCTGCCGGCCGAGGCCGAGGTCCACCGGTCGGTCGCCTTCTTCGCCGCCTGCGGTCGGACCGCCGTCGCGTATCTCGCGAAGGGTTCGATTCTTCCGTCTGTGACCGCGGGCGGACAGGACGTGTGGCGACTCGGCGTCCTCGACACGGACGAGCAACGCCACCTCAGCAGCCTTGCCGCTGCCCTTCCACCCGAGGCCCGCGCGATCCCCTCGGGTGAACTGTCCGAGGACGCAAGGGCGGTCCTGCTTCCGGCTGCGTCGGAGGTGGTGCGCGGCTTTGTGACGTCCGTCCTCGATGCGCTTCCGAGGTTGTGCGCCCCCGCCGAGTCCGACGCCTTACCGTATCTGGGATGGGACACCGTCAGTGTTCCCCGACTAGGGGCCTGGACCGCCTCCCACGCGCCCACGACCGTGGCTCTGTCCCTGCGCATCGATCCGGTTCCGACCATGGGAACCGTCGATCTGGTGGACAGCGATTTCGACGCCACCCTCCAGGTGCACGGGGTGGACAGGCCCGGGATCGTCTGCGACGCCGTGGATCTCTGGCGCCATCCGAGCATGGCGGAGTCCGCATTCAAGGTCGACCCGCGGATTGCGGTGCTCGAAGCTCTCCGTCGTGCCGCGCTTCGGTGGGCACCGCTCGAGGATCTCCTGCGCTCCGAGGCGCCGGATCGAATCAGGCTCGACGACGACGACGTCGCAACACTTGCCGGTGACGCCGGCGCTCGTCTACGCGATGAAGGCATCGAGATCCACTGGCCGCGGGAGCTGATGACGCAGACATCGACCCGCATGGTTCTGGGCGATTCCGCGTTGAGTGAGGGGCCCACCGCGTTCGGTGGTGACCACGCCTTCCGGTTCGACTGGCGGGTGGCGATCGGTGACGAGGTGCTCACCAGGGAGGACATGGAGAAGCTGGTCGCTTCCGAACGCGCCGTGGTGCGACTGCGTAATCGCTACGTGGTCGCCGACTCGGCGCTCGTGCGGAAGACCCTGCAGCGGCGAACCGGCACGATGCCGATGGTCGAGGCACTACGCGCCTCGTTGACAGGGCGAACCGGCCGCGGCGAGGGAGAGTGTCGTGTCGATACCTACGGAACACTCGCCCGCACGGCCCGAGAACTCACCGACAAGATCACCTTCGACGTGCCCGTGCCGGCCGCGCTGCGCGCACAGCTGCGGGACTACCAACTTGCCGGCTTCCGATGGCTTGCCGCGCTCACCTCCCGCGGGCTGGGGGCTTGTCTGGCCGACGACATGGGACTCGGTAAGACGTTGACCCTCATAGCGCTTCACGTCCACCGTCTGCAGGAAGTCGAGACCTCGGGACCCTCCCTCGTCGTCTGCCCCGCATCCTTGTTGGGCAACTGGCGCCGTGAGATCGAACGCTTCGCCCCGGATACGGGAGTCTTCGTCCATCACGGCCCGAGACGATCAGCGCCGAGTGAGTACCTCACGGACAGCGCCGACGCGATCGTGTTGACCACGTATGCGACGATGCGGCTCGACGCCGGCGCCCTCGCCGCGACCTGGTGGGGACTCGTCGTCGCGGACGAGGCCCAGCATCTGAAGAATCGCAATGCCTCGGTCACGAGAGCTCTGCGCACTGTCCCGGGACGGGCTCGCGTAGCCCTCACCGGAACGCCGGTGGAGAACAGACTCAGCGATCTGTGGTCGATACTCGACGGTGTCACACCCGGTCTCCTCGGCACATACGCACAGTTTCGGCGGCGCTACGACAACCCGAGCGGCGGCGACGGCGTGGATCGTGCCAGCGAGCTGGCCGGCCTCATCGCACCGTTCGTCCTACGCCGAAAGAAGTCGGATCCCGGGATAGCCCCGGAGCTTCCGCCGAAAACCGAAATCGACGTCGATGTCGGGCTCACTCCAGAGCAGGCCGCGTTGTACGAAGCGCTCGTCCGGGAAGCTCTCGAACAGATTCGCAGCAGCGACGGCATGCAGCGTCGCGGCGGTATCGTGTCCCTGCTGACCGGCCTCAAACAGATCTGCAACCACCCTGCGCAGTACCTCGGGCAACAGCCCACGTCCCTGAGGGGCCGCTCCCAGAAGATCGACCTCCTCGACGACCTGGTCGACACGACTCTGTCGGAGGACGGTCGATCGCTGGTCTTCACCCACTTCACTGCGATGGGGCGACTTTTGCTGCAGCACCTGAGCTCCCGCGGTATCGAGTGCGAATTCCTCCATGGCGGCATCTCGGTAGCTGCCAGGGAGGAACTGGTGGAACGGTTTCAGAGTTGCGAGGTACCGGTCTTGATTCTGTCCCTCAAAGCCGCGGGGACCGGACTCAATCTGACGCGAGCGGATCACGTCGTCCACTTCGATCGCTGGTGGAATCCGGCCGTCGAAGACCAAGCAACCGATCGTGCCTACCGAATCGGCCAGCACCGGCCGGTGGTGGTCCATCGCTTCGTCACCGCGGGCACCATCGAGGAGCGCATTGCCGGCATGCTCGACAGCAAACGAGCGCTCGCGGACTCGGTCCTACTTCGTGGTGCCGGCGCCTTCACCGAACTGACCGACGGGGAACTCACTGAACTCGTGGCGTTGAGCCCCGACTATCATTTCGGAGGCATCCTGTGACAACGACCGCGTTGACACTTCCCCCCTTCGGGGTCCAGAGGGGCAAACGTACTCGCGGTAGGACCTGGTGGGCCCAGCAGTGGGTGGACGATCTCGAGCAATCTGCACTCGACTCTCACACGCTGAAGCAGGGACGCGCTCATGCCCGCGGCGGAATGGTCGGCCCGCTGACCTTCGCCGCCGGACTTCTTTCCGCCGACGTGCATTCCAGCGACGAGCTCCTGCACGTGCGCATTCGTGTCGATGTTCTCGACGGTGCAGAGTGGGAGCGGGTATCTGCCGCGCTCGGCTCGAGGAGTGGCCACGTCGCCCAGTTGTCCAGCGGAACGCTTCCGCGCGAACTGTACGAAGATCTCGCGGCAATCGGCATATCGCTCCTGCCTTCGATGTTCGATGCGGACGCGACATGCACGTGTGCGGAGTGGGACGCGCCTTGCCGACATGCCGCGGCGGTCCTGTACCAGGCCGCGTGGATACTCGACGACGACCCGCTGCTGGTGTTTCTGCTCCGCGGCCGCGAGGGTCGGCAACTGCTCGACTTGCGGCACGAATCGCACCAGGAGAACCTTTCGGACTCCTCGTTCGCCGCCACATCGAGGCCAACGCCGGCCGCCGACGCCGACGCTGACGTCCCCGGCCACTTGCCGACGATGCCGACTACCGAGGGGGCCGTCCCGCTGCGTCCCGGTTGGCTGGACGATGCGCCGCCCGAAGTTCACGCAGACGCCATCTGGTCGGCGATGCTCACTGCGATTTCGCGATACGGAGATCCTGTCTGACGCCGTTCGTCAGTCCCGGCACGACGCTCGGGCCCACAACCCTCGCCCCGGTCGCCGGGTACGGCGTACAGATCTTGACGTCATGCACGAAGCACCAGCGCCAGTTGTCCCCGGGATGCAGAGACTGTGCAATCGGATGCCCGCTGGTCTGTGCGTGGCGTCTGGCATGGCGCATTGGTGACGAGTCACTGCAGCCGACGTACCCACACGTCAGGCACAGCATCAGGTGTGCCCACCGGGTACCGAGTGCGAGACAGCCCTCGCACCCGTCCGACGTATGCGCGACGACGTCGCGAATCATGTTCAGATCAGGATCGTGCCAGGTATCGGATTGGATCATGTCGCCACCCCTCATCCCCAAGATTGACGCCTGCCGGCGCGCACCACATGGTCACGGCGGAACGAAAGAGTCTGACGGAAATCGGCACGAACGCACACCCTTGGGGGTTTCGACCCTGGATATCCGGGGTAGATCAAGGCATGGATCTGGAAGCATCCCCAGACCCCAGGGTGGTCGACACTCCTCGGGCATCCGACCTCTGTACCGTTCTGGCACTCACAGCGGACATGCATGACTCCGGTGATCGGGACACTGTCCTCGGCGTGATGCGGGAGGCCCTTGGTCACTTGGGACCGTTCACAGTGGAACCGGTGGCAGGAGATACCGACGGATTCTGGCGTCAGCGCATTCTGTTCGACGACCCTTCGATCGACACCATCGAGCTGATGATCCGGGCGACTCGTCCACCATCCCAGAGGGAAGTCACTCTTCTCGAACTGCTGATTCAGCACACGGTGTCTGCCCTGCGTTCCGCCTCCCGCGCCTTGCACGCAGAAGCGCAGGCAGGCAGTGTGCGAGAAGCCTCCGACGAAGTCGCGGCAGTGTCGGAGCAGCTGGCCGCAGTGTCGGAGCAGCTCGAGCGACTCCAGTCCGAAGCGAGGATCCGCGAAACGCTCGATCGGCTTTCTCTCGCGGGCGCGTCCGAAGCGGTCATCGCGGATACCCTCCATCAGCTGACCGGACTACCCGTGGGGGTCGAGGACCAATTCGGCAACCTCCGGGTCTGGGCCGGTCCCGGAAAGATGCCGCGATACCGTCGAATTGGGGGCCGGAATCGAGTCGACGTCATCCGCCGAGCCACTATGGAGGGCAAACCCCTGCGGGAGGACAACCGGATCCTGCAGATCGTGCGGCCCCGTCAAACTCTGCTGGGGATCGTGTACCTCTGCGACCCGGACCACGCGGCGACGGACTTGGACACGTTCGCGCTGGAACACGCCGCGACGGTCCTCGCCATCGAGATGGCGCACGAACGGTCGTTGGCGGAGACCGAGGCACGGTTGAGCCGCGACCTCGGGGACGATCTCCTCTCTGGAACCGACGACGACAGTGCCTACTCGCGTGCCGAAGCACTTGGCTACGACCTTCACGAACCGCAGCGCGTTCTGGTGGTCGAGTGGGATTCGGAGACGAATGCCGATACCGTGTCCGACGCCCTACACCGATACTTCGCCTCGACCGATTCCGCGGCCCTTCTCATGCACCGCAGCGACCACGGTTCTGGGGTCGTCGCCGCGATTACACAGTCGAAAACCGATGCGGTTGAAGCGTTCCGGACTGTGGAGAAGACCCTCGGGCCGGCGAGCGGAGTGATGGGTGTCGGATCAGAATGTTCGTTACCCAGTGAGATACCTCAGTCGTACAGGAACGCAGTACGAGCCCTGGAAATACGAAAGCAATCACTGTCGCCCTGGGGCGTGACTCATTTTGACGAATTGGGCGTATACCGCATCCTCGACGCGCACGCCACGACACTCGACGTCGAAAATTTCGTTCAGGAATGGCTCGGACCGCTCCTCGACTACGACCGTGACCACCACAGCACCATGACAGCCACCTTGGCCCAGTATCTGGACTGCGGTGGCAAGTACGACGAAACCGCTCGCGCTCTCCGAATTCACCGCAGTACCTTGAGATACCGCATGTCCCGTATACACGAACTCACCGATCGTGATCTCCGGAGCGTCGATACCCGATTGAACCTTCATCTCGCCACGCGGGCGTTGCAGGTACTCGCCGGCGCTACCCGACCATGAGGGTCCCGGGACCATCCATTTTTGTTGTGGAATGCCGGAAGCCCCCCAACAGGTGTTGAGGGGCTTCCGGTAACGGATGTTCGGCGGTGTCCTACTCTCCCACACCCTGTCGAGTGCAGTACCATCGGCGCTGGAGGGCTTAGCTTCCGGGTTCGGAATGGGGCCGGGCGTTTCCCCTCCGCTATGGCCGCCGTAACTCTATGAAACTGTCACACACCCTTCATCCCTTGTCCGGTTTCCCCCTGGGGCCACGCACCCGGTGGGGTGCGGAACTGTCGGGAGTTCCGTGAAGGGAATCGGGTATCTGTGTGTTGTTTCAGATACTGCACAGTGGACGCGTAGCTTCTTTGTGGTAAGTCCTCGGCCTATTAGTACCAGTCACCTACACCCATTACTGGGCTTCCAGTTCTGGCCTATCAACCCGGTGGTCTGCCGGGGGCCTTACCCCTCGAGGGGTGAGAAACCTCATCTTGGAACAGGCTTCCCGCTTAGATGCTTTCAGCGGTTATCCCTTCCGAACGTAGCTAACCAGCGGTGCTCCTGGTGGAACAACTGGCACACCAGAGGTTCGTCCGTCCCGGTCCTCTCGTACTAGGGACAGCCTTCCTCAAGTTTCTAACGCGCGCGGCGGATAGAGACCGAACTGTCTCACGACGTTCTAAACCCAGCTCGCGTGCCGCTTTAATGGGCGAACAGCCCAACCCTTGGGACCTACTCCAGCCCCAGGATGCGACGAGCCGACATCGAGGTGCCAAACCATCCCGTCGATATGGACTCTTGGGGAAGATCAGCCTGTTATCCCCGGGGTACCTTTTATCCGTTGAGCGACACCGCTTCCACTTGCCGGTGCCGGATCACTAGTCCCGACTTTCGTCCCTGCTCGACTTGTCAGTCTCACAGTCAAGCTCCCTTGTGCACTTGCACTCGACACCTGATTGCCAACCAGGCTGAGGGAACCTTTGGGCGCCTCCGTTACATTTTGGGAGGCAACCGCCCCAGTTAAACTACCCACCAGGCACTGTCCCTGAACCAGATCATGGTCCGAGGTTAGAGGTCCAATACGATCAGAGTGGTATTTCAACAACGACTCCACACTCACTGGCGTGAGCGCTTCACAGTCTCCCACCTATCCTACACAAACCGAACCGAACACCAATACCAAGCTGTAGTGAAGGTCCCGGGGTCTTTTCGTCCTGCCGCGCGTAACGAGCATCTTTACTCGTAATGCAATTTCGCCGAGTCTATGGTTGAGACAGCTGAGAAGTCGTTACGCCATTCGTGCAGGTCGGAACTTACCCGACAAGGAATTTCGCTACCTTAGGATGGTTATAGTTACCACCGCCGTTTACTGGGGCTTAAATTCTCAGCTTCGCCACCGAAATGGCTAACCGGTCCTCTTAACCTTCCAGCACCGGGCAGGCGTCAGTCCGTATACATCGTCTTACGACTTCGCACGGACCTGTGTTTTTAGTAAACAGTCGCTTCTCACTGGTCTCTGCGGCCCCACCCAGCTCACACTGCAAGAGTGATCACCAGACGAGGCCCCCCTTCTCCCGAAGTTACGGGGGCATTTTGCCGAGTTCCTTAACCATAGTTATCTCGATCGCCTTAGTATTCTCTACCTGACCACCTGTGTCGGTTTGGGGTACGGGCCGTGTGAAAGCTCGCTAGAGGCTTTTCTCGGCAGCATAGGATCACTGAATTCGCCTCATTCGGCTATGCGTCACCTCTCAGGATATGTGTGACCCGGATTTGCCTAGGTCACTCCCTACAGGCTTACACCAGTATTACCACTGACTGGCTCAGCTACCTTCCTGCGTCACCCCATCGCTTGGCTACTACCAGATCAGGTCCCACGCATCCGCCACCTGCGAACCCGAAGGTTCACACGCGGTTTCAGGGTGGTTAGTATCACTGATTCACCAGGGGCGCGTTCACACGGGTACGGGAATATCAACCCGTTGTCCATCGGCTACGCCTGTCGGCCTCGTCTTAGGTCCCGACTCACCCTGGGCGGATTAACCTGGCCCAGGAACCCTTGGTCATTCGGCGGACGAGTTTCTCACTCGTCTTTCGCTACTCATGCCTGCATTCTCACTCGTGTGGCCTCCACGGCTGGGTCACCCCGCCGCTTCCATGGCCACACGACGCTCCCCTACCCATCCACACCACTGCCCACCCTCCCGCAGGAAAATGGGGGTGCATTGTGTGAATGCCGCAGCTTCGGTGGTGTACTTGAGCCCCGCTACATTGTCGGCGCAGGATCACTTGACCAGTGAGCTATTACGCACTCTTTCAAGGGTGGCTGCTTCTAAGCCAACCTCCTGGTTGTCTTCGCGACCCCACATCCTTTTCCACTTAGTACACGCTTAGGGACCTTAGCTGGCGATCTGGGCTGTTTCCCTCTCGACTACGAACCTTATCGCCCGCAGTCTCACTGCCGCGCTCTCACTCACCGGCATTCGGAGTTTGGCTGATTTCGGTAAGCTTGTGGGCCCCCTAGACCATCCAGTAGCTCTACCTCCGGTGAGAAACACGCGACGCTGCACCTAAATGCATTTCGGGGAGAACCAGCTATCACGGAGTTTGATTGGCCTTTCACCCCTACCCACAACTCATCCCCTCAGTTTTCAACCTAAGTGGGTTCGGTCCTCCACGACGTCTTACCGTCGCTTCAACCTGGCCATGGGTAGATCACTCCGCTTCGGGTCTAGAACATGCCACTATGAACGCCCTATTCGGACTCGCTTTCGCTACGGCTACCCCACACGGGTTAACCTCGCGACATGCCACTAACTCGCAGGCTCATTCTTCAAAAGGCACGCCATCACCCCCAACACCGAAGTGTTCGAAGGCTTTGACGGATTGTAAGCGCACGGTTTCAGGTACTATTTCACTCCCCTCCCGGGGTACTTTTCACCTTTCCCTCACGGTACTAGTCCGCTATCGGTCACCAGGGAGTATTCAGGCTTATCGGGTGGTCCCGACAGATTCACACCAGATTTCACGGGCCCGGTGCTACTTGGGTTTCCATCACGACAGTCACAATGTTTTCGTGTACGGGATTCTCACCCTCTACGACAGGCCGTTCCAGACCACTTCCACTAACACCATGATTTCTTACTGTCGGCCAACACGGCAGCATTGACAAGATGAACCCCACAACCCCACGAATGCAACGCCTGCCGGCTATCACACATCCATGGTTTAGCCTCTTCCGCTTTCGCTCGCCACTACTCACGGAATCACTATTGTTTTCTCTTCCTGTGGGTACTGAGATGTTTCACTTCCCCACGTTCCCTCCACACACCCTATATATTCAGATGCGGGTAACACGACATCACTCGTGCTGGGTTTCCCCATTCGGACATCCTCGGATCTCAGCTCGGTTGACAGCTCCCCGAGGCTTATCGCAGCCTCCTACGTCCTTCATCGGCTCCTGGTGCCAAGGCATCCACCGTACGCTCTTCATTACTTACAACAAAGATGCTCGCGTCCACTGTGCAGTTCTCAAACAACACACAACCAAACACCCAACGCAGACACCAGACCAGACGAATCCACCCCCAAAAAAAGGGGCACACCCACCTGCGGTTTGACCTGCAGTGCTTGCCTGTCGTCACTTTCCTGAAAGAAAAAACACTCACGTGTTCTCTCAGGACCCAACAGTATGTCGATATAATTCGCTCTCCCACCAACACACAGGCCGGCAGTTGAGAACCAATACTTGTCAGCGATCCACCCATGAGCAACCACCGGATGACATACGCATCCGAAATGGCCTCTGCCAGACCATCATCCACTGACTGTTCAGCGGTACATGACTGGAGATGCTCCTTAGAAAGGAGGTGATCCAGCCGCACCTTCCGGTACGGCTACCTTGTTACGACTTCGTCCCAATCGCCGATCCCACCTTCGACGGCTCCCTCCCACAAGGGGTTAGGCCACCGGCTTCGGGTGTTACCGACTTTCATGACGTGACGGGCGGTGTGTACAAGGCCCGGGAACGTATTCACCGCAGCGTTGCTGATCTGCGATTACTAGCGACTCCGACTTCACGGGGTCGAGTTGCAGACCCCGATCCGAACTGAGACCAGCTTTAAGGGATTCGCTCCACCTCACGGTCTCGCAGCCCTCTGTACTGGCCATTGTAGCATGTGTGAAGCCCTGGACATAAGGGGCATGATGACTTGACGTCGTCCCCACCTTCCTCCGAGTTGACCCCGGCAGTCTCTTACGAGTCCCCACCATTACGTGCTGGCAACATAAGACAAGGGTTGCGCTCGTTGCGGGACTTAACCCAACATCTCACGACACGAGCTGACGACAGCCATGCACCACCTGTATACCGACCACAAGGGGGCCGTATCTCTACGGCTTTCCGGTATATGTCAAACCCAGGTAAGGTTCTTCGCGTTGCATCGAATTAATCCACATGCTCCGCCGCTTGTGCGGGCCCCCGTCAATTCCTTTGAGTTTTAGCCTTGCGGCCGTACTCCCCAGGCGGGGCGCTTAATGCGTTAGCTACGGCACAGATTCCGTGGAAGGAACCCACACCTAGCGCCCACCGTTTACGGCGTGGACTACCAGGGTATCTAATCCTGTTCGCTACCCACGCT
The DNA here is from genome assembly GCF_018343855.1 of Rhodococcus sp. USK13. Lineage (NCBI taxonomy): Bacteria > Bacillati > Actinomycetota > Actinomycetes > Mycobacteriales > Nocardiaceae > Rhodococcus > Rhodococcus sp. USK13. Next base: position 5,313,086 of record NZ_CP069242.1, read on the forward strand.
TTCGTTCCTCAGCGTCAGTTACTGCCCAGAGACCCGCCTTCGCCACCGGTGTTCCTCCTGATATCTGCGCATTTCACCGCTACACCAGGAATTCCAGTCTCCCCTGCAGTACTCAAGTCTGCCCGTATCGCCTGCAAGCTCACAGTTGAGCTGTGAGTTTTCACAAACGACGCGACAAACCGCCTACGAACTCTTTACGCCCAGTAATTCCGGACAACGCTTGCACCCTACGTATTACCGCGGCTGCTGGCACGTAGTTAGCCGGTGCTTCTTCTGCAGGTACCGTCACTTTCGCTTCGTCCCTGCTGAAAGAGGTTTACAACCCGAAGGCCTTCATCCCTCACGCGGCGTCGCTGCATCAGGCTTTCGCCCATTGTGCAATATTCCCCACTGCTGCCTCCCGTAGGAGTCTGGGCCGTGTCTCAGTCCCAGTGTGGCCGGTCACCCTCTCAGGTCGGCTACCCGTCGTCGCCTTGGTAGGCCATTACCCCACCAACAAGCTGATAGGCCGCGGGCCCATCCTGCACCAGTAAACCTTTCCACCCCCAGCCATGCAGCCGAAGGTCGTATCCGGTATTAGACCCAGTTTCCCGGGCTTATCCCGAAGTGCAGGGCAGATCACCCACGTGTTACTCACCCGTTCGCCGCTCGTGTACCCCGAAGGGCCTTACCGCTCGACTTGCATGTGTTAAGCACGCCGCCAGCGTTCGTCCTGAGCCAGGATCAAACTCTCCGTTGAAGACTCTAGAAAGAGGCGAACCCCAATCAGTCATAGACATCGAGTCAAATCACTAGCGATCAAAAACTCAAACTAGCTCAATCACACTGACCCCCTCTCCGACGGAAGAAGGAGAAAGAGCCAGCAAATACCCACACCACTCACAACCAAACCCAAAGGCCCAGCCGATCATCCGTGATGCGGAGTACCAAAAACATTTGGCACTGACATTCATCGACACACTGTTGAGTTCTCAAAGAACACGCACACACCATCACACCCGAAGACAACATCTCCGACCGATCCGGGGCAACTTTCCCAGGCTATCTTACCAGCCACACCGGAGCAAACCAGGGCGTTGAGCAAGAAGATCAGGGTTGAAGCACAACCATACAACACGCTGTGACTTCGGATTACCAGGCGCCTTCGTCCAACCTCGTGTCCCCCGCCTTCCGGCCGGGGTCGGTGTCCGTGTCGCTCTGACTTCGAATAAGTTACGCGACGGGAAACAGGTTGCCAAATCCCCAGGTCGCCGAGGCGCTCAGCCCCGTTTGCGCTGGTCAATCGGTTGGCGTCCAGCAACTTCGGTCCTTCGGTCGCCGCCTCGAGGACTGTGACGCCCGACTCACCCTGCGACCACTGGGGTGAATCGGCTGCGAACCCGTCAGGATCCGGCGTCGACACGCTCGATCTGGCCTCCGAGGCCTTGCAGGTTCTCGACGAAATATGGATAGCCGCGGTCGATGTGGAATACGTCGTGCACCTCTGTCACTCCGTCTGCCACAAGACCGGCAAGCACCAATCCGGCGCCGGCCCTGATGTCGGACGACCACACGGGCGCGCTCGACAGCAGCGGTATCCCGCGGATAACCGCGTGGTGTCCGTCCGTCCGCGCGTCGGCCCCCAGCCGGATCATTTCCTCGACGAAGCGGAACCTGGCCTCGAACACGTTCTCCGTGATCATCGAGGTACCTTCGGCCACCGCTGCGAGACCGATCGCCATGGGCTGCAGGTCCGTGGGGAAGCCCGGATACGGGAGCGTCGCGAAGTTGACAGCGGTGGGACGAGCCTGCTGCTCCACCCGAAATCCGTCGGCCTCCGCGGTGACCTCTGCCCCCGCTGCCCGCAACTTGTCCAGGACCAAGCCGAGATGTTTCGGGTTGACGCCACGGACCCGGACGTCCCCCCTCGTCATCGACGCGGCGATTCCCCACGTCGCGGCCACGATGCGGTCACCGATGACGCGGTGTGTGGTCGGTTCGAGCTGGTCGACGCCCTGAATGGTGAGCGTCGACGTGCCCGCGCCCAGGATCTTGGCACCCATACGGATCAGCATGTTGCACAAGTCGACAATCTCCGGCTCACGCGCGGCATTGTCGATCACCGTCTCGCCTTTGGCGAGAACAGCGGCCATGAGGATGTTCTCCGTCGCCCCCACAGACGGGAACGCAAGCCGAATGTTGGCTCCGTGCAGATCGTCTGCCTGGGCAACGACACATCCGTGTTCGATCGTGCTCTGCGCGCCCAGCAATCGAAGCCCGGATTGATGCATATCGAGTGGCCTGGATCCGATGGCGTCGCCGCCGGGTAGAGCGACCACCGCGCGTTTGCACCTCGCCACCAAGGGGCCCAGCACACACACCGATGCTCGGAACTGGCGAACTGCGGCAAAGTCCGCGTGGTATTTCGGCTCCGCCGGCGTGGTGATCCGAACCAACGAATCTTCGAGAACCACCTCGCACCCGAGGCCGCGCAGGACATCGGCCATCAAAGGAACGTCCAGGATGTCGGGGCAATTGGTCACGACGGTGGTGCCCTCAGCCAACAGCGCCGCCGCCATCAGCTTCAGAACACTGTTCTTGGCGCCCCCGACAGACACTTCACCTACGAGACGGTTACCACCGGTAACAAGGAAGCGTTCGCTCACGAAGCACAGCCTAGAGCCAGCGGCACCGACCTCGGAGGCCGGTACCGTAACGCTATGGCCGTACACCTCACCAAGATCTACACCCGGACCGGGGACGACGGGACCACCGGACTCAGCGATTTCTCCCGCGTACCGAAGAACGATCCCCGTCTCGTCGCGTATGCGGACTGTGATGAAGCGAACGCCGCAATCGGCGTCGCGGTGGCGCTGGGGAATCCCCCCGAGGAAATCCTGTCGATTCTGCGGCAGATACAGAATGACCTGTTCGATGCCGGTGCCGATCTGTCCACCCCGGTGGTCGAGGAACCCAAGTATCCACCGCTGCGTATCACCGCCGACTACATCGACCGGCTCGAACGCTGGTGTGACGAGCTGAACGAGCGCCTCGAACCCCTGAATTCCTTCATACTGCCCGGCGGAACCCCATTGGGAGCGCTGCTCCACGTTGCGCGAACCGTGACACGGCGTGCGGAGCGATCGGCGTGGGCCGCTGTCGACGCACATCCCGAGAACACTCACGCGCTGCCGGCGAAGTACCTCAACCGGCTCTCGGATCTGCTCTTCATCGTGGGACGGGTCGCGAATCCCGAAGGAGACGTGCTCTGGAAACCGGGAGCGGGGAAAGCCTGATCAGAATCGGCGTCCGCGTACCGATCGGCCCGACGGACGAGATTCGACCCACGACAGGAACGCGGTCAAAGCTCCACCGTCCAAGGCGATCTCGTACGCGGCGCCTCGGTCCTTCACGGACAGGATGACGATTTCGTCGGACATGATGTCGAACTCGGAGCCCGCGGGTTTACGACGGCCTTCGACTTCGATCCCCTGCCGCTCGATGCGCGAATCAGGGCCGGGACGCAAACTCGACAACTTGAAGAAGACGAGGGAGCCCTCGCCGTAACGAATGACGCCGTGACGCCATCCGGTGTCCCCCGCGGAAGGCGCCACGCGGAGAATAGCCGCGGTTCCACCGCGACGAAGAACAGCCAGACGATAGAGAAAGACCGCGACGAAGGCGGCGAGCAGCACAACCAGAATGATCAACACAGTCATTCCGATTGTCACTGTTCGTCGGCTCCGTCGCGGTCTGTCTCGTGTAACCTATGCGCGCTCTACGGCGCGAACTCGACCCTTGGCAACAGCAATCGCCTCGAGATCGTCTCCGCTCTCCTGGAGCACCGCCCGGGCGGCCTCCACGTCGATGTCCTCCGCGAGTTCGGCGGACTCGGCGAGGATCGTGACGGACTTCGCAGTCACGGAAAGGAAGCCGCCGTGCACAGCTGCGACGATACGCTCGCCGTCGGCTGTCGTAATCGCGACGACGCCACCCTCCACGAGCTGTCCGAGGACAGGCTCGTGACCAGGCATGACACCGATCTCACCCTCGGTCGTCTGTGCGCTGACGAGAGTCGCCGAACCAGACCACAACCGTCGCTCGACAGCGACGAGTTCCACGGTCATCTCAGCCATCGTCGACTACTTCCCGGCGATCTTCTTGGCTGCAGCCTCGACGTCGTCGAGTCCACCGCAGCTGTTGAACGCCTGCTCGGGCAGGTGATCGAACTCGCCCTTGCAGACGCGGTCGAACGCCTCGATGGTGTCGCGGAGCGGCACCACGGACCCGGGCTCACCGGTGAACTTCTCGGCGACGATGAAGTTCTGGCCGAGGAACTTCTGCAGACGGCGGGCACGGCCGACGAGGACCTTGTCCTCTTCCTGCAGTTCGTCCATACCAAGGATGGCGATGATGTCCTGCAGTTCCTTGTACTTCTGCAGGATTCGCTTGACCTCGTTGGCCACCCGGAAGTGCTCGGCACCGACAATGCCGGGCTCGAGGATCCGGGAGGTGGAGCTCAGCGGGTCCACAGCGGGGTAGATACCCATCTGCGAGATCGGTCGCGACAGCTCGGTGGTCGCATCGAGGTGCGCGAACGTCGTGGCCGGCGCCGGGTCGGTGTAGTCGTCGGCGGGCACGTAGATCGCCTGAAGCGAGGTGATGGAGCGACCGCGCGTCGAGGTGATTCGTTCCTGCAGCTCACCCATCTCGTCAGCCAGGGTCGGCTGGTAACCCACGGCCGAAGGCATACGACCGAGCAGGGTCGACACCTCGGAACCGGCCTGGGTGAAACGGAAGATGTTGTCGATGAACAGCAGAACGTCCTGGCCCTGGACATCGCGGAAGTACTCCGCCATGGTCAGTGCGGACAGGGCGACGCGCATACGCGTTCCCGGCGGCTCGTCCATCTGGCCGAAGACGAGGGCGGTGTCCTGCAGGACGCCCATCTCTTCCATCTCGAGGTGAAGGTCGGTGCCCTCACGGGTGCGCTCACCGACGCCTGCGAACACCGAAGTTCCGGAGAACTCGCGGGCGATACGGGTGATCATTTCCTGGATCAGAACGGTCTTGCCGACACCGGCACCACCGAACAGACCGATCTTTCCACCCTTGACGTACGGGGTGAGGAGGTCGATGACCTTGATACCGGTCTCGAGGATCTCCGTCTTTCCCTCGAGCTGGTCGAAGGCTGGCGGCTTGCGGTGGATGCCCCACTGCTCGCCGTCGCGTCCCGTGCCGGGAGCGTCGAGGCAGTCGCCCAGTGCGTTGAACACGTGGCCCTTGACGACGTCGCCGACGGGAACCGAGATCGGCTTGCCCGTGTCGGCCACCGAGGTGCCGCGGACGAGGCCGTCGGTCGGCTGCATGGAGACGGTGCGCACCAGGTTGTCACCGAGGTGCTGCGCGACCTCGAGGGTCAGCGTCTTGGCGACCGAGGGAAGCGTGATCTCGGCATGCAAGGCGTTGAACAGTTCAGGAATGGAGCCACGCGGGAATTCAACGTCCACGACGGGACCGATGACCCGCACGACGCGGCCGGCCACGGACGAATCCGAACCTGCCCCGTTTGTTTCGGTTACTGCTGCGGTCATTGCTTAGTCACTTCCTGCGCTCGAGGCGAGCGCATTCGCGCCGCCGACGATCTCGCTGATTTCCTGGGTGATCTGGGCCTGGCGAGCCTGGTTGGCCTGACGGCTGAGAGTGTTCACCAGTTCGTTTGCGTTGTCCGTCGCCGCCTTCATGGCGGTACGACGGGCAGCCGACTCCGACGCCGCAGCATCCAGCAGCGAGGAGTAGATGCGGGTGCTGATGTACTTCGGCAGAAGGGCACCGAGCAACCTGTCGGGTTCCGGCTCGAAGTTGTATCCGGCGACCGGTTCGTCGTTCCGGTGACCGTTCGACAGCATGTCTTCACCGAGTTCGATGTTCTCCTCGGAGACCGTGACGTCCAGCGGAGCCATCCGCCGCACCTCGGGAGACTGAGTGAGCATCGACACGAAGCGGGTGTAGACGATGTGCAGTTCGTCGACACCTTCGATGGTTCCCTCGCCGTTGTAGGCGGGAATCTCGGCGCCGGATCCGGCCATGAAGAGCTCCACCAGGTGGCGGCTCGCCTTGGCAGCATCGGAATAACCGGGGTCCTGAGAGAACCCCGTCCACGCAGCCCCCAGGTCGCGACCACGGAACGTGTAGTAGCCGAGGCCCTTGGCACCGAGCACGAAGATGACCGGGTCCTTGCCCTCGCTGCGCAGCAGTTGGAACAGTTCCTCGGCCTCTTTGAGGACGTTGGAGTTGTACCCACCGCACATGCCGCGGTCGCTGGTGACAACCAGGACGGCAGCACGCTTGGCGTTGGCGCGCTCGTTGAGCAACGGGTGATCCAACGACGCCGACGCACTTGCCAGCTCCGTCAGGACCTTGGTGATCTCCTCGGCATACGGCTTCGACGCAGCGACCCGGGCCTGAGCCTTGGTGATGCGCGAGGTCGCGATCAGCTCCTGGGCCTTGGTGATCTTCTTGGTCGAGTTGACCGACTTGATACGAGACCGCAGTTCGAGAATGCTTGCCATCGATCGATCACTCTCCCTTCATGTTTCGCGGCGTCCCCGTGGTGGTGCGACGCAGTGTCATGGACTGGGCGCTCACTTGCTGACGGTGGTGCGCTTGACGTTGATCTGCTCGTGCCCGACCTCGTTGGCGTCGAGCGCCTCGGCCTCGGCCTCGTTCACGACCCGGCTTCCGTCGGATGCGAGGAAGCCTTCCTTGAACTTGTCGGTGGCCTTGATCAGCGCGGCGGCGTTGTCGGCGTCGAGCGCCTTGCCACCCTTGATGCTCGAGTACACGTCGGAGGCACTGCGGTGCAGGTCTTCCAGCAGCTCGGTCTCGAACCGGCGCACGTCACCGACGGGAACGCTGTCGAAGACGCCTTCACCGGCGAGGTAGATCGAGACGATCTGGTCCTCGACGGGAATGGGGCTGTACTGATCCTGCTTGAGCAGCTCGACCAGGCGAGCGCCACGCTCGAGCTGCGCCTTCGACGCGGCATCGAGGTCCGACGCGAACGCGGAGAATGCTTCGAGCTCACGGAACTGGGCCAGCTCCAGGCGAAGCGAACCGGACACCTTCTTCATGCCCTTGGTCTGCGCGGCACCACCGACACGGGACACCGAGATACCGACGTTGATGGCGGGACGAACACCCTTGTTGAAGAGGTCCGACTCGAGGAACACCTGACCGTCGGTGATGGAGATGACGTTGGTCGGGATGTACGCCGAGACGTCGTTCGCCTTGGTTTCGATGATCGGCAGCGCCGTCAGCGATCCGCCGCCGAGCGCGTCGGACAGCTTCGCCGAACGCTCCAGCAGACGGGAGTGGAGGTAGAAGACGTCACCGGGGTAAGCCTCACGTCCCGGCGGGCGACGCAGCAGCAGCGAGATGGCGCGGTAAGCCTCGGCCTGCTTGGTCAGGTCGTCGAATACGACCAGAACGTGCTTGCCCTGGTACATCCAGTGCTGGCCGATGGCGGAACCGGTGTACGGAGCGAGCCACTTGAAGCCGGCGGAATCGGATGCGGGGGCGGCGACGATGGTGGTGTACTCCATCGCGCCCTGCTCCTCGAGAGCAGCCTTGACGCCCGCGATGGTCGAGCCCTTCTGGCCGATCGCGACGTAGATGCAGCGAACCTGCTGCTTCTCGTCGCCGGACTCCCAGTTGGCCTTCTGGTTCAGGATCGCGTCGATGCAGACGGCGGTCTTGCCCGTCTTGCGGTCGCCGATGATGAGCTGACGCTGTCCGCGGCCGATCGGCGTCATGGCGTCGATGGCCTTGATGCCGGTCTGCAGCGGCTCCTCGACGGGCTGGCGCTCGAGCACGGATGCTGCCTGCAGTTCGAGGGCGCGAGTCTCGTTGCTCTCGATATCGCCCAGGCCGTCGATCGGATGGCCGAGGGGGTCCACGACGCGTCCGAGGAAGCCGTCGCCGACGGGAACCGACAGAACGTCGCCGGTCCGCTTGACTTCCTGGCCCTCCTGGAGGTCCGCGTAGTCACCCAGGATGACGGCACCGATTTCGGTGGCGTCGAGGTTGAGGGCAACGCCCAGGATTCCGCCGGGAAACTCCAGCAGTTCGTTGGCCATCGCCGAAGGCAGGCCACTGACGTGCGCGATGCCGTCGCTGGTGTCGGTCACAACGCCGACCTCCTCGCGGGAGGCCTCCGGGGAGTAGCTCGCGGTGTAGTTCTCGATCGCGCTACGGATCTCGTCGGAGGAGATCGTCAGCTCCGCCATGATTGTTCCTGCTCTCGGTGTCTGGTTTTCGGAAGTATCTGGGTATTGATTCGGAAGCGGACTACTTGAGGGACTTCCGCAACGCTGCGAGACGCCCCGCTGCGCTGCCGTCGATAACCTCGTCGCCCACCCGGACGACCAAGCCGCTGAGGAGCTCGGGATCGACCTCCACGTGAACCGTCACCGGCTTCCCGTAGGTACGGGTGAGGGCGGCGGCCAGCCGATCGGTTTGCTCACTGCTCAGTGTAGAAGCGCTCCGAACCTTCGCGACGACGGCTTCTCGCCGAGCTGCCGCCAGATTCGCCAATGCGTCGAACGCATCCGCGGGGGCGGTCGACTTCAACCTGCCCACTGCCTGAACGGCCAGCGCCTCCGTGACTGCAGTCACCTTGCCGTACAGCAGCTTGGAGAGCAGGTCACGCTTGGCTTTCGCCGAGACGGATCGATCGGAAAGCGCCTGTTCGAGTGTCGGGTCACCTGCGACGATTCGACCGAGACGGAACAATTCGTCCTCGACCCCGTCGAGCTGTCCCTGGTCGGCCGCTGCCTTCAGCAGCGACTCCCGGCCGAGAAGCACCAGCGAGTTGAGCAGGTCGGAGGTGGTGGACCAGTTCTGGCCCACCGCCGCCTTCACGGTGGCGAGGGTCTCCGCGGAGACCTTGCCACCGAACACCTGCTCGGCCAGGCCTTCGCGAGCACTCCCGGCCGCCGAGTTGTCCGCCAGCGCGCTACGAAGAGTGCGCTGAACGTCCAGGGTCTCGACGACCGTGAACAGCTCTGCCCCGGTCTGGGCCGCGGCCGCGGTGGCTGCTCCGGCAGAGACGGATCCCAAGGCCGAAGACAACGCAGCACGTGTCTGCGTCAAGGCCTCACGGCTCGCTGCGTACATGGTGCTCACTTCCCTGCTGCGGAATTTGCGCCGATGGCGTCGAGCTCGTTCAGGAATCGGTCGACCGTGCCGGCCCGCTTGACGTCGTCGGAGAGCGACTCCCCGATGACCTTCTCAGCGAGGTCGACCGCGGTGCGTCCGAGTTCGCCACGCAGTTCGGTGACGATCTGCTGCCGCTGAGCAACCAACTGGCTGTGACCGGAGGCCACGATGCGGTCGCTCTCTTCCTGAGCCTGTGCCTTCATCTCGGCGAGGATCTGCTGCCCCTGGGTGCGCGCGTCCTCACGGATCTGCGCAGCTTCGGTGCGAGCTTCGGCGAGCTGGGCACGGTACTGCTCGAGCGCCGCCTTCGCCTCGGCCTGGGCTTCTTCGGCCCTCTTGATGCCGCCGTCGATCTGTTCGGTTCGCTCGGCAAGGACCTTCTGGAACATCGGAAGGACGTACTTCCAGAAGACGAAGCCGACGACGAGCAGGCAGACGAGCGACCAAACGATGTCATACGTCGCGGGCAGGAGAGGGTTGTGTGCCTCTTCCTCTGCCGCGAGCAATGCGATGTTGGTTGCCATGACGGTCTTAGAAAATGAAGCCGGCGACGAGGCCGATCAGCGCGAGAGCTTCGGTGAAGGCGATACCGAGGAACATGGTGGTACGAACCTGTCCGGCCATCTCGGGCTGGCGAACCATGCCCTCGATCGCCTTACCGACAACGATGCCCACGCCGATGCCGGGGCCGATCGCGGCGAGACCGTAGCCGATGGCTCCGAATCCCGTCGAGTTGGTTTCCTGGACAGCTTCCTGAGCGAGGTAGGCGAGGCTCATGGTGTTCCGTTCCCTTTCTGTTGACCTCCGCCGGATTCGGCGGGAGGCTCAGTTCTTGGTGTAGCTGGTCGTGGAGATGTTGGTGCTAGTGCGAATCCGCGTGCAGAGCCAGGTCGATGTACACCGACGTGAGCAGCGCGAAGACGTAGGCCTGCAGGAAGATCACCAGCAGTTCGAAGAAGGTGAATGCAATGCCGGCGGCGAGCGATGCCACACCGAACACGGCCTGGAAGCCACCTGAGGTGAAGAAGAAGAACTGGGTGGCACTGAAGAACAGCACCAGCAGGATGTGGCCGGCCAGCATGTTGGCCATGAGACGCACCATGAGCGTGAACGGCCGCAGGACGAAGGTGGAGATGAACTCGATCGGCACGAGCAGGAAGTGCAGGGGAAGCGGGACGCCGGGAACCACGATGCTGCTCTTGACGTACTTGAAGAACCCGTACTTCTTGATGCCCACGTAGTTGAAGACGATGTACGCCAGGGCAGCGAGCACCAACGGCATGCCGATACGCGCGTTGGGCGAGATGTTGATGAACGGGATGATGCTGCCGAGGTTGCTGGCGAGCACCAGGAAGAAGATCGTCGTGATGACGGGCAGGAAGCGCTTGCCTTGTTCCTTGCCGAGAATCTCTTCCGCGATGTTGATCCGGACGAAGTCGAGAGCGATCTCGCCGATGTTCTGGACACCGCGGGGAATGATCTTCGGGCTGCGCATCGCGATGACGAAGAAGATCATCATGAGGGCGGACAGCAGGATGCGAACCAGCATCAGGCGGTCGAGTTCGAACGGAGTCCCTTCGAACAGGACCGCGGGCGGGAAGAAGTCGTTCAGGGAAGGCGGATGGAATTCTCCAGCAGCCACGTTGATGACGCTCAGCGTTCTCTCCCGTAGTCGGTCCGCAGCCTTCGTTGACTGCGGTTCGATCGGACATTGACGATCAAACAAGTCGACAAGCTCGACTCGCGTATTCGTCAGCTGCTGTGGACTCCAGGGAGTCCAGCGTCTGTCGGTGTCGGCGACTCTCGTCGACTCGGCGGCCTTGAAAGTACGACCGCCTGCAAGCATGCAATACCAGCCAGTAACTTACTCGCCGTCTCATTGCTCTCGCTTGACCCAGACCTTATCAAGTCATCTACGACGTTGTGTAGACGGGGTCCGGCTCGATTCAATTTTACTACATCCCGTAGTACTACTGAGCGTCCTTCTCCCCCGGTTCGGCATCGCCCGCTGCGCGTGGCTCCACGTACGGGGCCTTCACGCCAAGTACCCCATAGGTTTCCGCACCGAGCACGATCACCAAGGACAACACGATGACCAATACCAACGCCGTTTTGTCGTAGAAGTCGAGCGGTTTCAGGATCGCCAGGACCGTGATCGCGAGGATCATTTTCAACAGCCAGGTACCGAGCAGCACCGCCCCCGCAGTCATGGCGGGAAGCTTGGCCGTGAACAACACCCCGAGGGCCGTGCAGAGGATGAACCCTCCGCCGACCGCCGCGCCCAACAGCGCGCCGTAGAGACCAGGCATACCTGCGAGCAGAGTTGCAACGATGGAACCGACCACTGCCAGCACGATCAGGCCGAGGACGCCGTAGCGGACGGCGGCCCGCAACGAGGCGGTGTGATCGGGAGCAGGCGCGGGGATGAACGTCACGGTCGCCAAGGGTAGTGGATCGTCCTCGGCGCACCGCAACCGTGACCTCACGTCTGGCGGTCGTGCTGTTGCCCCCGGATGGAAGGTACCGCCGTGACCACCAGCGCGAAGACGAGTCCGCCGGCCACCAGGAGCACCACTACGCGGCGGTCGAACAAGGCAGATCCGACCGCACCGAACGCCAGTACGCCGACCCATAAGTAGATGAGCAGGACCACTCGCCGATGTGAATGCCCGATCTGCAGGAGGCGGTGGTGAAGATGCATCTTGTCGGGGCTGAACGGACTGACGCCTGCGCGCGTACGCCGGACCACGGCAAGCAGCAGGTCGAGGATCGGGATGAACATGACGGCGCCGACGAGCAGCAGTGGCGACAGAAGACCCAGAAGGTCGCGGGTGCCGTAGGCGGTCAGCGGAATGCGGCCGGAGGCGCTGGTCGAGATGGCCGCGAGCATCAGGCCGATCAGCATCGATCCGGAGTCGCCCATGAAGATGCGCGCAGGCTGGAAGTTGTGCGGCAGGAAACCGAGACAGGCGCCTGCCAGTGCTGCGGCGATCAACGCCGGCGGATAGGCGCTCACATCACCGCCCTGATCGTGGAGCAAGCCGACCGAGAACACGCAGATCGCGAGCGAGGAAATCAGCCCGAGACCTGCGGCGAGACCGTCGAGGCCGTCGACGAAGTTCATGGCATTGACCATCACCACGGCGACCGCCACCGTGACCAGTCCCGCCTGCAGCTGGTCGAGAATCACCGTGGTGCCATCGCCGAACGGAACGTAGATGATGAACCAGCTGACGCCCATCACGACGAGGATTCCGGCGGCCGTCACCTGGCCCACGAACTTGGTCAGCGCGTCGAGACCCCACCGGTCGTCGACCACCCCCACGAGAACGATGACGAACCCCGACACCAGGGCCGCGGGGATGTCGGAGGTGAACTCGAATCCCCGGGTGAGCGCGGGTAGCTGCTGGGCGAACAACAGAGCGACCAGCATGCCCAGGTACATTCCGACGCCCCCGAGTCGGGGCGTGGGCGTGACGTGCACGTCCCGGTCCCGAGGCACTGCCACTGCCCCGAACCGCAGGGCGAACAGCCGGACGGCGCCGGTGGCGAGGTAGGTGACCACCGCAGCAGTGAAGAGGACGAGCAGAAGTTCACGCAGAGGGACGCCCGCACCCCCACCTGCTTGAGCCAGCACCACGCCGGCGGATTCGGCAGCAATCACTGGGCAGACGCTACCGTTGCCCCGCGCAGCCCGGTCATGCCGTCGCGGTCCCCTCGAGCAGACTCTCCGCCGACACCCCGAGGACGTCGGCGACGTCACCGGTGGGTACGGCACCTTCCCGGAGAATGCGGGGGCTCGCGCCGGTGAGGTCGACGATGGTGGAGGCCCGGCCTTGTTCGGCGCGCCCGCCGTCGAGGTACACGCCGGCCGATCCGCCGAGCTGGTCCCGAGCTTCCTGGACGGTGGTGGCCGGTGGTTGTCCCGAGACGTTGGCGCTCGACACCGCGAGCGGTCCGACTTCACGTAACAGTTCGAGGGCGACCGGATGCAGGGGCATGCGAAGCATCACCGTCCCGCGCGTATCACCGAGGTCCCACGCCAGCGAAGGAGCCTGCTCCACAACAAGACTCAGGCCACCCGGCCAGAAGGCCCGAATGAGGTCGCGGGTGTGCGGGCGCACGCTGTACACGAGGCCGTCGATGGTGTTCCATGATCCGACGAGAACCGGCACAGGCATATCGCGGCCACGGCCCTTCGCCCGCAGCAACGCGGCGACCGCATCGCCGTCGAATGCGTCGGCGCCGATCCCGTAGAGGGTGTCCGTGGGCAGGACGACGAGTCGTCCAGCCTTCAGGGCGTTCTTGGCCGCACTCATTCCGGCGGCGCGGGAATCGGGGCGGCCACAGTCGTAAACGGTACTCACCGGCTCATTCTTTCATCCTCGCCGGCGGCCTCCGCACGCTGCGCCTCGACATCGGTCGCGATGCGCCGAGCCACCACGAAGCGGGGCTTGCCCGCGAGGTCGGGGTGTTCCGCGACGTCACCGAACACCCGACGCGCCGCGAACAGCGCCGCAACGTCCGCACCATTGGTGTCGTCGTGCTCGATTCCCACTGCTCCCCCGATCCTCAACCACCGCGCGACATTCGAGATCATCGGCTTGATCACAGATAATCCGTCCGGTCCGGCAAAGAGTGCGCTGTGCGGGTCGTGATCCGCCACTTCCGGCTCGAGTTCCGCGCCCTCGGGAATGTACGGCGGGTTGGCAACGATGAGGTCGACTGCACCTTCGAGGCCGGTCAGGATCGTCCGGTCGGTGACGTCGCCCTGGTACAGCTTGATCGGGGTGTCGCCCGCTCCAGCGCGGGCATCGGCATTGCGCCGCGCCCAGGCGAGCGCGTGCGGTTCGAGTTCGACGGCGTGCACGACGGCGTCGGGGCGGGCGTGGGCAATGGCGAGCGCGAGCGCACCCGACCCGGTACACAGATCCATGACGACCGGTGGGTGCTGATCGCAGCTTCCCAGGAACGCGAGCGCCCACCCGAGGAGAAGTTCGGTCTCCGGGCGCGGAACGAAGACGCCGGGACCGACCTCGATGTCGATGTCACCCATGGCGGCGGTTCCGAGGATGTACTGCAGCGGGATTCGCTTGGCGCGCTGTTCGACCATCTTCTTGTAGGCGTCGATCACCGACTCGTCGACCAGCGGCACGAGACCCAATCGGGTCCTCTCCACCCCCAGCAGATGGGCAGCCAGCATCTCGGCGTCCGCGCGGGCGCTGTGCACCCCTGCCTCGTCGAGTTGCGCGGCTGCATCGATCAGGGCCAGGCGAAGGGGAAGTCGGCTCACGGGTACAGACTGCCACGCCCTGGGAACGGTGATACTCCGGTCCTGGGTACCGCGTTACTCCGCGGCGAGCCGTGCCTCACGATCCGCCTTGCCCAGCGCGTCGAGGAGAGCGTCCAATTCACCATCCAGGACGGCATCGAGATTGTGCGATTTGAAGCCGATTCGGTGATCGGTGATGCGATTTTCCGGGAAGTTGTAGGTGCGGATGCGCTCGGAGCGGTCGACCGTGCGCACCTGGCTCTGCCGCCCGGCCGATGCCTCGGCGTCTGCTGCTTCCTCGGCCGCTGCCTGGAGGCGAGCGGCCAGCACCTGCATGGCCCGCGCCTTGTTCTGTAGCTGGGAGCGCTCGTTCTGGCATGTCACAACGATTCCGGTGGGCAGATGCGTGATCCGCACCGCCGAGTCGGTGGTGTTCACACCCTGACCGCCCTTACCGGAGGAACGGTAGACATCGATGCGCAGATCGGTCTCGTCGATCTGCACCTCCTCGACCTCTTCCGGTTCCGGATAGACCAGGACGCCGGCAGCCGAGGTGTGTACCCGGCCCTGCGACTCGGTGACGGGCACGCGCTGCACGCGGTGGACGCCGCCCTCGAACTTCAGACGGGCCCACACCCCGTCCCGAACCTCGCCCTTCGACTTGATCGACAGTGTCGCGTCCTTGTATCCACCGAGGTCGGACACTGTCGCATCGAGAACCTCGACGCGCCACCCGTGCCGCTCGGCGTACCGGACGTACATACGCGCGAGGTCGGACGCGAACAACGCCGACTCCTCACCGCCCTCGCCCGACTTCACTTCGAGTACCACGTCGTCACCATCGTGCGGGTCGCGCGGCGCGAGGAGATCCGTCAGTGCCTTGTCGAGCTCGAGCACTTCGGCCTCGAGTGCGGGCACCTCGGCCGCGAAGCTGGAATCGTCGACGGCGAGCTCACGCGCGGCTGCGAGATCGTCCTGCGCAGCCTTGAGCTTGCTGTACGTCGACATGATGGGCGCAAGCTCGGCGAAACGCTTCCCGGCTTTGCGGGCCGCGGAGGCGTCGTTGTGCAGCGCTGGGTCGGACAACTGCTGCTCGAGGCCGGCATGTTCGGCCAGGATGTCGTCGATCGCCGACGGCTGGGTCGTCCCTGCCATGATGGGCTCCACTCTCGTCTCAGCGCGCGCTGCGCACTACGGGGTGCCGAGGGAAACGGCACAAAAAAGCCGACGCCCGGCCTGCAATTATCGCAGGACGGGCGTCGGCGGACCAGCTAGGACTCGGCAGATTCCTTTGCTGCGCCCTTGCCGGCGCGCTTGCCGTAGCGAGCCTCGAAGCGGGCGACGCGTCCACCGGTGTCGAGAATCTTCTGCTTACCGGTGTAGAACGGGTGGCACTGCGAGCAGACCTCGACGTTGATCCGTCCGGTCTCCTTGGTGCTTCGGGTCTCGAAAGTGTTTCCGCAACCACAGACCACGGTGGTGGCCACGTAATTGGGGTGAATGCCTGACTTCATGGTGTCCCTTTCAATGGTCGCCGGGTCGCCTTCGCCATTCGAAGACGTGAACCGGAACCGGACTCAGCCGTTCAGTATGCCAGATCGCGCGAGTGCGATCCCAATCGGCATGTGTGCTTGCGGAGAGATCAACGCCGCTCCCCCGCATTTAATTCCACCTGCTCTGTACTGGAGAAACGGCAAAGCCCGGCGACAGGTCGCCGGGCTTTGCCGTGTCGAGCACTCAGTCGTCGATCGCTCCCGGAGCGGTCTTCGACACCTGCATGAGGAACTCGAGATTGCTCTTACTCTTCTTGAGGCGATCGATCAGCAGATCGATGGCCTGGTGCGAATCGAGACCAGACAGCACCCGGCGGAGCTTGTGCAGCACCGCGGCCTCATCCGGACTGAGCAGCAGCTCGTCCTTACGCGTTCCCGAAGGATTGACGTCGACAGCCGGGAACACCCGCCGTTCCGCGATCTTGCGGTCGAGCTTGAGCTCGGCGTTACCGGTTCCCTTGAACTCCTCGAAGATCACGGTGTCGCCGGTGGAACCGGTCTCGACCATGGCCGTCGCGATGATCGTGAGCGAACCGCCGTTCTCGATGTTGCGGGCTGCACCGAGGAAACGCTTCGGCGGGTACAGCGCGGTCGAGTCGACACCACCGGACAGGATGCGGCCCGACGCCGGCGACGAGTTGTTGTACGCGCGGCCGAGACGAGTGATCGAGTCGAGAAGGACGACGACGTCCTTACCGGCCTCCACCAGACGCTTCGCACGCTCGATGGCGAGCTCGGCGACCGAGGTGTGGTCTCCCGGCGGGCGGTCGAAGGTCGAGGAAATGACCTCACCCTTGACCGATCGCTGCATGTCGGTGACCTCTTCTGGACGCTCGTCGACCAGCACGACCATCAGGTAGCACTCCGGGTTGTTGGTCGCGATCGCGTTGGCGATGGCCTGCAGAACGCTGGTCTTACCGGCCTTCGGCGGGCTCACGATGAGCGCGCGCTGACCCTTACCGATCGGCATCACGAGATCGATGACGCGGGTGGTGAGGATGTTCGGTGTGGTCTCGAGACGCAACCGCTGATTCGGGTACAGCGGGGTGAGCTTCCCGAACTCTGGGCGCTTCTTCGCCGCCTCGATGTCGCCGCCGTTGACCGTGTCGATACGCACCAACGGGTTGAACTTCTGGCGCTGATTGCCCTGGTCACCCTCGCGTGCAACCCGGACCGCACCGGTGATCGCGTCGCCGCGGCGAAGTCCGTTCTTGCGGATGAGGTTCATCGACACGTAGACGTCGTTGGGGCCCGCGAGGTACCCGGACGTCCGCACGAAAGCGTAGTTGTCGAGGACGTCGAGGATGCCGGCTACCGGCTGCAGGACATCGTCTTCCCGGATTTCCGTCTCGCGTACGTCACCGCCGCCGCCTTCGCCGCGGTCGCGCCCACGACGACGCTCGCGGAAGCGCCGTCCACGTCGTCCGCGGCCGCCTTCTTCGTCGTCGCCCCGGTTGTCACGGTTTTCGCTCGTGCGCGGGCCGTTGTTGCTGCCCTGGTTGCGATCACCCCGGTCGCGGTCACGTTCGCGCGTCTCACCGCGGTCCCGCTCGCGGGTGTCGCCGCGGTCGTTCCGGTCGGTGCGGTCACCACGGTCGCTGCCGCGGTTGTCCCCACGCTCACGCCGCGTGCGGTCGCCGGACTGCTCGCCGGAGCCGTCCTGCCTTCCGGACTTTTCCGCACTGTCCTGACGGTCGTCGACCTGCTTGCGCTCGGCCTGCTGGGTGTCGACGCCATTCTGGGCGGCAGCATTCTGCGAGGGAGCGTCCTGGCCGCTGTCGGCCTGGTCGCCCTGCTCAGGGGCACCTGCACCTGCCCGGCGGGAGGAGCCACGGCGCTGACGTCCGCGTCGGCCCCCCTCGGGGACATCGGTGTCGGCCGCGCTGCCGTCGGCAACTGCAGGTTCGGGCGCCTTGCTTTCGGCCGCCTTCTCGGCGGTCTCCTGCTGCGGAGACACGTCGAGGGCAGTCTGCGCGGGCTGCTCACGCTTGGTGCGGGACGTCCGGGTGCGGGGCGCGGCCTCGGTCGTCGCAGCCGCCGACGCCGACGCGGCGCCCTGCCGATCCTTGATCGCGGCGATCAGGTCGCCCTTACGCATCCCTGAAATGCCTTTGATACCGAGCTCGCCCGCAAGGGCACGGAGCTCGGTCAGCACCATCCCGGACAGCCCGGCACCTCGGCGCGCCTCGGCGCGCTTTGTGGAGGCCGTCACTGCACCGTTTTCCGGTGCGGTCGATGACGCCTGTGAAGAGTCGCCTGCCTGCGCGCCAACGGTATCCACCGAGGAGGCGTCCGCAGGAGCGGCGATGAGGTCCGTATCGGTCACGGAGGTCCTTTCCTTCCCTCACTCGCGCTGCGCAGAGTCGAGGGTTCGTCCCGTAATCCGGTTCAGTACCGGATTCGGATGTGCCGTACGTCGTTGCTTAGCTGAACTGCCGGCTTGCCCGCCATCACATCACCTTGAACAGGCGCACTCGCAATCCCTACACAACAGAAAGTGCGGAGGATCGTGCCAGGAGCTGCCAACCCCGATTGACCTGGAGTAATCGCCCTGGTGAAGCACCGGCGTCTGATGCGCACGATGTACGGACATTGCCCAGGATAGCTGTGAACGACCGTAGGGGCAAGAAGACCCGTTTCCGGCGTGTCAGCTGATCCGGACGCCTTCGGCGACGTCGAGTTCGAGCACCTGCAGCCCCTCGGCCTCCGCCTGTACTCGGAGATCGTCCGGTAGCGGCTCTGTACTCAACGCGAGGACTGTCGGTCCCGCACCGGAGACCGCCGCGGCAATGCCGGCTTTCCGCAGCAAGGAGATCCACCGGGTGGTCAGCGGGAGCGCGGGAGCCCGCTGAACCTGGTGGAGCCGATCCTCAGTGGCCGGCATCAGAAGGTCCGGCCGTTCCGTGAGCGCCACCACAGCGAGAGCGCCGCGACTGACGTTGAACGCGGCGTCACGGTGCGCCACGACCTCGGGCAACAATCCCCGCGTGTGAGCGGTTGACGAACGCTCACCCGGGATCAGGGCGATGACCCGGATCGCGGGATGCACCGTCAGGGGCACCGCGTAGTAGCGGTTCCCCGACGTGGAGGTGCCCGCGGATTCCTGGTCTTCACAACTCCACGACACCACGGCGCCGCCCAGCACGCTCGCCGAAGCGTTGTCGGGGTGCCCTTCGAACTCGGACGACAACTGGACCAGTTGGTCGGGCGAGAGGCCGAGTGCGGGATCGAGCTTCATCGCGAGACCGTTGGCCGCGGCCAACCCGCCGACCACAGCAGACGCGGACGACCCCAGGCCCCGCGAGTGCGGTATTGCATTGCGGCACACGACGTCGAGGCCCTCCGCCCACACGCCGGCCGACTCCAGACCACGTTCGATCGCGCGCACCACCAGATGGGAGGGGCCCCACGGCACGTCCTCTGCGCCCTCACCCTCGACACGAATCTTCAAACCCGAACCCGTGGTGGTGACCGTGATCTCGTCGTAGAGCCCGAGCGCGATGCCGAGGGTGTCGAATCCGGGCCCGAGATTGGCGCTCGACGCCGGCACACGGGCAGTCACGGTGAGCCCGGTGGGCAGGGTCTGTGTCATGTCTGCGGTCTGATCCTGCGGCGTGATGGGCGTGGGCGCCACCACTACGCCAGCTCGAGGGCCGACGCGACAGCGACAGGATCAACCGGAATGGGTTGCACGACAGGCATACCGGCGAGTGCAGTATCCGGGTCCTTCAATCCGTTGCCGGTGACCGTGCAGACCACGGTGAGTCCGGAGTCGAGCCAGCCTTCCTTCCGGGCGGCTAGCAGTCCTGCGACACTCGCCGCCGACGCGGGTTCGACGAACACACCTTCGGTGGAGGCGATCAGCCGGTACGCCTCGAGGATTTCCTCGTCCGTCGCGGCGCGGAAGGCCCCGTGCGACTCCTCCTTCGCGGTGACCGCGCCGTTCCAGGACGCGGGCGAACCGATGCGGATGGCCGTCGCGATGGTCTCCGGGTCCTTGACGGGTGCACCGTGGACGAGCGGGGCCGCACCTGCCGCCTGAACGCCCAGCATGCGAGGCTTCACGCTCGTGAGCCCGTCGGCGTAGTACTCGGAATAACCCCGCCAGTAGGCGGTGATGTTGCCGGCGTTGCCGACGGGAAGCGCGTGGACGTCCGGAGCGTTGCCCAACGCATCACAAATTTCGAAAGCCGCGGTCTTCTGGCCTTCGATCCGGACCGGGTTCACCGAGTTGACCAGGCCGATGGTCGGGAACTCCGCCGTAGTCTTGCGCGCCAGCTCGAGGCAGTCGTCGAAGTTACCCTCGACCTGGATGATCCGGGCGCCGTGCATGACCGCTTGCGCCAGCTTGCCCATGGCAATCTTGCCCTGCGGCACCAGCACCGCGCAGCTCATCTTCGCCTTGGCGGCGTAGGCGGCCGCCGAGGCGGACGTATTGCCCGTCGACGCGCACAGCACAGCCTGCTGACCGCGCGCCAGGGCGTCGGTCACGGCCATCGTCATCCCGCGGTCCTTGAAGGAGCCGGTGGGGTTGAGACCCTCGACCTTGAGGTAGACGTCGCAGCCCGTGATCTCGGACAGGTGCCCGGCGGGAAGCAGCGGCGTGCCGCCTTCACGGAGGGTCACCGTCTTCCAGTTCGGTCCGATCGCGAGGCGGTCACGGTAGGCCTCGATCAGCCCCGGCCACGGAGTGTGCACGGGGTTGCGGGTGCCGGTCATTGTTCGGTGCCTTCCAGTCGCAGCACGCTGGTCACAGCGGTGACGAATTCGAGTTTACTCAATGCCTCAACGGTTTCCGACAACGCGGAGTCGGTCGCGACATGGGTAACGACCACCAGCCGGGCGCCGTCGCCCGCGCCTTCCTGCCGCACCGTCGAAATGCTCACGCCGTGCTCGGCGAATTCGGCGGCAACGGCCGACAGCACACCGGCCTTGTCCGTCACCTGCATGTTGACGTAGTAGCGCGTCGGGATGTCGCCGATGGGAGCGATCTTGAGCTTGGCGTACTTCGACTCGCGCGGACCGCGGCCACCGTGCACCTTGTTGCGCGCGGCCATCACCAGATCACCCATCACAGCAGACGCGGTGGGGGCACCGCCGGCGCCCTGACCGTAGAACATCAGCCTTCCGGCGTTCTCGCCCTCGACGACCACGGCGTTGAATGCTCCGTTGACCGACGCGAGGGGGTGACTCAGCGGCACCAGCGCCGGGTAGACCCGTGCGGAGATGCGCTCCTTGCCGTCGGGTGTGGGGATGCGCTCGCAGATGGAGAGCAGCTTGATAGTGCAGTCGAGGGCCCTCGCCGACGTCAGGTCGGCAGCGGTGATGTTGGAGATACCCTCGCGGTACACATCACCCGCGGTGACCCGCGTATGGAAGGCGATGGACGCGAGGATAGCGGCCTTCGCCGCGGCGTCGTAACCCTCTACGTCGGCGGTGGGATCGGCTTCGGCGTAGCCGAGTCTTCCCGCCTCCGCGAGCGTTTCCGCATAGTCGGCCCCGGTTTCGTCCATGGCCGACAGGATGAAGTTGGTGGTGCCGTTCACGATTCCGGCGACCTTGTTCACCCGGTCACCGGCAAGGGACTGGGTGAGCGGGCGGATCACGGGGATCGCACCGGCGACGGCCGCCTCGAAGTACAGGTCGACGCGGTGCAGCTCCGCGGCCTCGGCGAGTTCACCGGTGTGCTCGGCGAGAAGGGCCTTGTTGGCGGTGACGACGGACTTGCCGGAGTTCAGTGCCGACAGGATCAGCTTGCGCGGAAGGTCCATGCCGCCGATCACCTCGACGACGATGTCGACGTCGTCGCGCGCCACGAGCGAGTCTGCGTCCGTGGTCTGCAACTCCTCCGGTATGCCCCGGTCCTTGCCGGGGCGGCGGACCGCCACTCCCCGCAGTTCCAGGGGCGCACCGACGCGGGCCTCGAGGTCTTCGCTGTGCTCTTGCAGGATGCGAACCACCTCGCTCCCGACGTTGCCGAGGCCGAGGACGGCCACACCGATAGCGCGATGCGCCGATTCGGTCACACCGACAGCACGTTGCGCCGATTCGGTCACACCGACAGCACGTTGCGCCGATTCGGTCACACCGACCGCGCGTTGCGCCGATTCGACGGTCACTCTTGTACCTCCAAGCTGAGCAGGTCTTCCACGGTTTCCCTCCGGAGGATCACGCGCGACTGTCCGTCGCGCACCGCCACCACGGCAGGACGGGTGAGCAGGTTGTACCTACTCGACATCGAGTAGCAGTATGCACCGGTGGCAGCGACGGCAAGCAAATCGCCGGCATCGATGTCCTCGGGCATCCAGGTGTCACGGATGACGACATCGCCGGATTCGCAGTGTTTACCCACGACTCGCGACACCACGGGTTCGGCTCCGCTGACTCGGGAGACGAGCTTCGCTTCATATTCCGCTTGATACAGCGCCGTGCGGATGTTGTCGCTCATTCCGCCGTCGACGCTGACGTAGCGGCGAGTGAGCGCGCTCCCGACGGTGACGTCTTTGATGGTGCCGACCTCGTAGAGTGTGACCGTCCCCGGCCCGGCGATCGCTCGTCCCGGCTCGACCGCAAGGGTCGGCTCGGGCAGGCCGGCGAGAGCGGACTCGTTGCGCACGATGTCGCCGAGTTTGGCCGCCAACTCGTCCACGGGCGGAGGATCGTCGCTGGGCACGTAAGAGATGCCCATACCGCCACCGAGGTCGATGATCGAGATCTGGGCGGTCTTGTCCACACCGAACTCGGCGACGACGTCGCGGAGCAGCCCGATCACCCGATGTGCTGCCACCTCGAATCCGTCCACGTCGAAGATCTGCGAACCGATATGGCTGTGCAGCCCGACGAGACGCAGATTGTCTGCGGCGAATACTCGCCGGACCGCGTCGATCGCCTTGCCGCCTGCCAGTGAGAAACCGAACTTCTGGTCC
This sequence comes from Rhodococcus sp. USK13, assembly GCF_018343855.1. Lineage (NCBI taxonomy): Bacteria > Bacillati > Actinomycetota > Actinomycetes > Mycobacteriales > Nocardiaceae > Rhodococcus > Rhodococcus sp. USK13. Next base: position 5,336,035 of record NZ_CP069242.1, read on the forward strand.
TCGTGGGCGGTCGAGATGAATTCGTGGGTGTGCGCTTCCACTCCGACCGTCACACGGATCAGGACATCCTGTACGACACCGGCTTCGGCGGCGACAGCGTCGAGGCGGTCGATCTCCATGGACGAGTCCAGGACGATGTGGCCCACTCCGGCCTTCACTGCCGCTTGAAGTTCGGCGACTGACTTGTTGTTGCCGTGCATGGCGATTCGCTCCGCCGGGAACCCTGCATGCAACGCAATCGCCAATTCGCCGCCCGAGGCGACGTCGAGCGACAGCCCCTCTTCTGCCACCCAACGGGCGATCTCGCCGCAGAGAAACGCCTTGGACGCGTAGTGGACTTTGGCCGAGGGCCCGAATGCGCGCGCCATGTCACGGCACCGGGACCGGAAATCGTCCTCGTCGACGACGAACAGTGGCGTCCCGTACGTCTCCGCAAGTTCGGTGACCGGAATCCCGGCCAATCGGACAACGCCGTCCGGACCGCGTTCCGCGTTGCGGGGCCACACCTCAGGAGCGAGCGCCGCGAATGCCGTTGCGTCAGTGGGGCGCTCGGGTAGTCCGGGTGCGTGTAGCTGTTCGGCGTGCTTGGGACCGGCGGGATGCGCGTTCACATCTGCTCCGGGGCGCTCACGCCGAGGAGTGCGAGACCGTTTGCCAGCACCTGACGCGAGGCGTCGCACAGAGCGAGCCGCGCGACATGCAGTGGCCCGACCTCCTCGTCACCCTGAGGCAGAACCCGGCACGCGCCGTAGAAGCGGTGATAAGCACCGGCCAGCTCTTCGAGATACCGCGCAATGCGGTGTGGCTCACGGAGATTCGCCGCACTGGTGACGACGCGCGGATACTCGCCGAGCGTGCGGATGAGATCGCCCTCCTGCTCGGAGACCAGCAACGCGAAGTCCGGATCGGCAACCGTGACACCCAGCTCGGCGGCGTTGCGCGCAATCGCCGACAACCGGGCGTGCGCGTACTGCACGTAGTAGACCGGGTTCTCGTTGCCCGTGCTGGTCCACAGCTCGAGGTCGATGTCGATGCTCGAATCCACCGACGAGCGGATCAACGCGTATCGCGAGGCGTCGACACCGATGGCCTCGACCAGGTCGTCGAGCGTGATCACCGTCCCGGCCCGCTTGCTCATCTTCACGGCGACCCCGTCGCGGACCAGATTGACCATCTGCCCGATCAACACCTCGACGGCGTCCGGGTCGTCGCCGAACGCGGCGGCCGCGGCCTTGAGCCGGCCGATGTAACCGTGATGATCCGCGCCGAGCATGTAGATACACAGATCGAAGCCGCGCGCACGCTTGTTTTGGAAGTAGGCGATGTCCCCTGCAATGTAGGCCGCGTTGCCGTCACTCTTGATGACGACACGATCCTTGTCGTCACCGAAGTCGGTGCTCTTGAGCCACCAGGCACCGTCCTCCTGGAAGAGATTGCCGGAGGATTTCAAGGTCTCGACGGCCTTCTCGACCGCACCGGACTCGAACAGCGAGTTTTCGTGGAAGTAGACGTCGAAGTCCACTCCGAACTCGTGCAGGGTGCGTTTGATGTGCGCGAACATCAGGTCGACTCCGAGCGATCGGAACACTTCCTGCTGCTCACCCGCCGGAAGTTCCAGTGCGTCCGGACGCTGCGCGAGCACCTGAGCCGCGATGTCGGCGATGTATGCACCCGCGTAACCGTCGTCGGGAGCAGGTTCCCCCTTGGCGGCGGCGATGAGCGACCGGGAGAAGCGGTCGATCTGGGCGCCGTGGTCGTTGAAGTAGTACTCGCGTGTGACGGCGGCACCCTGGGTGGACAGGATGCGGCCGAGCGCGTCACCGACGGCAGCCCAGCGTGTACCGCCGAGGTGGATGGGCCCGGTCGGGTTTGCGGACACGAACTCCAGGTTGATCTTCTTGCCGTCGAGGGTGTGCCCGGATCCGTACGCGGTGCCCGCTTCGAGGATCTTGGCGACGATGGCGCCCTGGGCGTCGGCGGCCAGGCGGATGTTGAGGAAACCGGGGCCGGCGATATCGGCACTGTCGATACCCTCGGCAGCGGTCAGCGCCTCGGCGAGCCAGGTCGCGAGTTCGCGGGGGTTGGTGCCGACCTTCTTGGCCACCTGCATCGCGACGTTGGTGGCGTAATCACCGTGCTCGGGGTTGCGCGGGCGCTCGACCGTGAGAGTTTCGGGAAGCACGGACACGTCGAGTCCACGTTCGGCGAGCACCTTCGCGGCGGTTCCGCGGAGCAGTTCGGCAAGGTCAGCTGGAGTCACAGGTATCTATCCTATGGCCAAGACGTCCCGGGCGGTGACCCGCCTGGCCCGGAGTCCCACAGACGGCCGGATAGGCCCCGACCGGCGTGGCGGATGCCACTCTCCCAGCTTGCGCTCAGGGTGGGTAAGTAGAGTGGGGTCGCCCTGAGTCCCGGTCTCAGCCTCGGGCGAACCGGGGTAGAGCGCCCGTAACCCACACACCGAAAGATCACAATCGATGCCAAGCGGTTCGGATAGTCGCGGTCCCGGTAAGAACTCCGGTGCCAAGTCGGCCAAGGCCATCAAGGCCGCCAAGAAGAAGAGTGGCGGCGCGAAAGCCAAGGGCGGCGTCTCCGCGCCCCGGCACATTCCGTGGCTGACGATCGGTGCGTCGGCGGCGGTCCTCGCGCTGGTCGCAATCCTCGCGGTCAACCTGGTGCCCAAGTATCAGGCGAAGGAGGAGGCCCAGCGGTACGCGCCCAGTGCCGAGAATCCCGACCCTTCGGTCAACATCGACGGCGTGCTGAAGGTCGACTACCCGGCCGGCATCCACATCCAGCCGACGCAGCGCGTCGCCTACGATCAGTCGCCTCCGTTCGGCGGCCCGCACGACGCCATCTGGGCGACGTGCACCGGCACCGTGTACGCCAATGCGATCCGCACCGAGAACGCAGTGCACTCTCTCGAGCACGGCGCCGTGTGGGTCGCCTACAACCCCGACACGCTGTCTGCGGAGCAGGTCGACACACTGCAGGACAAGGTGGACGGCCAGAGCTACACCCTGATGTCGCCGTACCCGGGGCTCGACAGTCCGATCTCTCTACAGTCGTGGGGCCACCAGCTGAAGCTCGACAGCGCCGACGACGAGCGGATCGATCAGTTCATCACGGCCCTGCGCATCAACAAGAACACCTACCCGGAGGTCGGTGCCAGCTGCTCGACCATCCCCGGCTCCGGTTTCGACCCGGACAACCCGCCCCCCTTCGATCCGAGCGCACCCGGCGCCGACGCAGTGCCGATGGACGGTGGCGGCATCGCGCCGGACCAGTCCGAGACCGGCGGGGCGGGAGCCCAGTTGCCGAGCGATCTGCAGCTGCCCTCCGACCTGCAGCAGGCGCCCGCCGAGGGCGGTAATGGCTGAATCGGCCGACTCAGCACCCGGATCCGGAGTCGGGTCCGGGGCCGAGCCGGCTTACTCCAGGCCGAGTCAGCGCGCCGCGCTCTTGGTGATCGGAGTGATCGGCGCCGTCGCACTCGGTTTCGCGCTCGGCTTCCTGGCGCGACTTCCACTGCAGGACAACAACTCTGCGGTTCCCGAGGCGGGATCCGTCGATGTGGGATTCTCTCAGGACATGAGCGTGCACCACAGTCAGGCGGTGGAAATGTCGGCGATCGCCCTCCGAAACACGAGTGATCCCACCGTCCGGACTCTCGCCTACGACATCCTGACCACCCAGCAGAACCAGCTCGGCCAGATGCAGGGATGGCTCTCGATCTGGGATCAACCGTCCCTCCCGTCCGGCGGCTACATGGGCTGGATGGCGTCGGAGCACGACGGCGGACACGATCATTCCTCCGGCGAGAACGCACATACGGGGTCTATGCCGACGATGCCGGGAATGGCGTCGTCCGAGGACATGGCCAGGCTGCGACAGGCCACCGGGACCACGGTCGATGTCGAATACCTCCAGTTGATGTTGCGACATCACCAGGGTGGACTGCCCATGATGGAATACGCCGCGCAACGGGGCTCCGAGCCCGCTGTCCGCGGGCTCGCACAGACCATGGTCGAGACCCAGCAGGGCGAGTCGAGGTTGATCACCGACATGCTCACCGAACGCGGCGCCGCTCCGCTCCCGATGAACTGACGGCCTCGCCCCTCAGGACCAGGTCCAGTCGCGTACCTCCGGCAGGTCCTCGAAGTGCTCGACCACGTACTCGCCGTGCCGCTCGAGCTGGGTGAGGCAGAAATCGGCGAGCTCGGTGGCCCCGGCGGGTTCGGTTTCTACACGGCGCAGCGCCTCGAGCGCGAGGTGGTAGCGGCTCATCCTGTTCAGCACCACCATGTCGAACGGGGTGGTCGTGGTGCCCTGCTCGCTGAAGCCGCGAACATGAAAGCGTTCGGGTTGCGGCCGACCGTGCAGTAACTCGTGGACCGCGCGTGAATAACCGTGGAACGCGAACACCACGTCGGTATCGGCGGTGAAGAGGTCGGTGAATGTGCGGTCGTCGAAACCGTGCGGGTGCTCCGTGGGCGTCAGCAACGCCATCAGATCGACCACGTTGACCACACGGGTGACGAGGTCGGGTGTGTGCTCACGCAACAGCTGGGCTGCCGCGAGAATTTCTTGCGTAGGAACGTCACCCGCCGCGGCAAGCACGATGTCCACGGTATCGGCGGCTGCCTCGGTACCCGCCCAAGCCCAGACCGACGCCCCTGCCGCGCAGTGCGCGTTCGCTTCGTCGAGCGTCAAGTATTGGAGGTGCGGTTGCTTGTCCACCACGATGACGTTGACGTGGTCGGTGCTGCGGAGACAGTGGTCGGCAATCGAGAGCAGCGTGTTCGAGTCGGGGGGAAGCCACACCCGAACGACATCCGGGGCGAGGGGAATGACGGCGTCGATCATCCCGGGCCCCTGGTGGCTGAAACCGTTGTGGTCGTTGCGCCAGCAGGTGCTGGTCAACAGCACGTTGAGCGAGGCCACCGGCGATCGCCACGGCAGGTCCACCGCGTGTTGCAGCCACTTCGCGTGCTGGACCAGCATCGACACACTGACCATGGCGAAGGCCTCGTAGCTGGCAAAGAGCCCGTGCCGCCCGGACAGCAGGTACCCCTCGAGCCACCCCTCGCACAGGTGCTCGCTGAGCACCTCCATCACCCGTCCGCCCGCGGACAGGTGGTCGTCGTAGTCGGTGACGGGTAGCTGCCAGCATCGATCGGTGCTCTCGAACACGGCGCCCAACCGATTGCTGGCCGTCTCGTCCGGGCAGAACAGCCGAAAGTACCCGCCGCCGTCCGGTGCGGTGGTCGCCGCGTAGACGTCCCGTAACAGTTCGCCGAGGACGCGGGTGGTCTCGTGCACCGTGACCCCCGGCCTTTCGATGGTCAACGCGTACTTGTGCAGTGGTGGTATCGGAAGATCGACGCGTAGACGCCCGCCGTTGGCATAGGGAGAAGAACCCATTCGTTTGTCGCCCCGCGGCGCCAGCTGAGCGAGTTCGGGCACCAAGGCACCCCGGGGATCGAACAGGGTCTCCGGGGAGTAGGACCGCATCCATTCATCGAGCTGACGCCGATGCTCGTCGTTGGTGCGGACGCCCGACAGCGGAACTTGATGGGAACGGTGTGTTCCCTCGACGAGGACGCCATCGACACGGTGGGGGCCGGTCCAGCCCTTCGGAGTGCGGAGCACGATCGCCGGCCATTTCACAGGATGCCGGCGACCCGCCCGCGCCTCATGGCGGATCTCGGTTATCTGGTCATGCGCGTCGACCAGCGCCCGGTCGAGTGTGCGGAAAACCACGGCCGGGTCGTCGCCCTCGACCACGGTCGGCGCCCATCCCTGGCCACCCAGGAAGCGTTCGATGTCCGTGTCGGTACTGCGCCCGTAGACGGTCGGTCCGGCAATTTTGGCCCCGTTGACGTGCAGGATCGGTAACACGGCACCGTCCCGTTCCGGGTTGAGGAAGGCGGGGAGCTTCCACGAAGCGGACAGCGGACCAGTCTCCGCCTCACCGTCTCCGATCACACACGCCACCAACAGGTTCGGGTGGTCGAATGCCGCACCCGCCGCGTGCGCCAGTGCATATCCCAGCTCACCGCCTTCGTGGATGCTGCCCGGCGTCTGCACGCTGACATGACTCGGGATACCTCCCGGTGTCGAAAACTGCCGGCACAAGTGCCGGAGTCCGGCAGCATCACCGGAGACCGCGGGATACACCTCCGAGTACGTCCCCTCCAGATACGTGGCAGCGACGAGGGCGGGCCCGCCGTGACCAGGCCCCGTCACGTACAGGCAGTCCGCGTCTGTACGCCGGATCAACCTGTTGAGAAGGGCGTAGATCATCGACAAACCGGGACTGGTCCCCCAATGTCCGAGGAGCCGGGGCTTGATGTGCTCCGGAAGCAGCGGCTCACGCAGAAGCACATTGTCCTGCAAATAGATCTGCGCGACGGTGAGATAGTTGGCCGCCGACCACCAGCGGAGATCCAACTCGAGTTCGCGCTCCGGATACTCCGCGTTCGAGTTTTCCGAATGGACATGCTGCCGATCGGTCATCCTCGACCCTCCCCTGATGTGCGCGGGCGTCCTTTCCGACACTAGGCGGATTCGGTCGACCGTGCGGGGGTTGTGGGCCGAACTCGGGGACCGATTTGGTTCTTCCCCCCATCGATGCGCTACGATTGGCGCGCCCAATCGGCACACCGGTTTTCCGGTGCGCCCCCGTAGCTCAGGGGATAGAGCGTTCGCCTCCGGAGCGAAAGGTCGCAGGTTCGAATCCTGCCGGGGGCACCACGAGAACACTGCGCCGCATCTCGCGGTGCACATCTCTTCCTGGTGCTACCAGTCCTCCCCCGGGTGATCTCCCCGGGCTTTCTGCGAGAGCTGCAGCGTCGGCCCCGGCCGCATACATCGATTCGAACGCTGAGCTCCCTCGCACCTTCGCTGTGGGTTTCGCGGCTTCACCTTTCCGCCATCCTTTTCTCCATTTGCGTCGACCGAGGGACACTCCGTGCACCAGCCCCACCCACATCCGCTCACCCTCGGCGTGATCGCGCGCTCGAGCAAGGCCGACGAACGCCGACTTCCGATCCACCCCCTGCACTTCGACCGCATCGACGCCGACCTGCTGGGCCGAATCCACCTCGAGCACGGTTACGGCGAGCCGTTCGGTGTGTCCGACGAGCAACTGGCCCGCTCGGTCGCGGGAATGCGAACACGGAGCGAGCTGATCGCGCAATCCGACGTCGTACTGCTCCCGAAGCCGCTCGCGAAGGATCTCGAGGACCTGCGCGACGGACAGATCCTCTGGGGGTGGCCGCACTGCGTGCAGGACTCCGAGCTCACCCAGGTGGCCATCGATCGTCGTCTGACCCTCGTCGCCTTCGAGGCCATGAATCACTGGAGTGCCGAAGGGTCGTTCCAGCTGCATGTCTTCCACAAGAACAACGAGCTCGCCGGCTACTCCTCCGTACTGCACGCCCTGTCGATCGCCGGGTCGACGGGTGATTACGGCCGTCGACTCCGCGCGGTCGTGCTCGGTTTCGGGGCCACCGCCCGCGGGGCCGTCACCGCGCTGAATGCTCTGGGAATCCATGACGTTCATGTCGTCACGCAGCGTGGCGTGACCGCCGTCAGCTCGCCCATCCACTCGGCGGAGATCGTCCAGTTCGACCACGACGACGCCGACCCACGTCGAAGCCACGTCACGACGGACGACGGCCGGCTGCCGCTGGCGGGTTTCCTGGCCCGTCACGACATCATCGTCAACTGTGTTCTGCAGGACACCGAGGCGCCGCTGACCTTCCTCGGCGACGAAGACATCGACACCCTCCTGCCTGGTTGCCTCGTCATCGACGTGTCCTGCGACGAAGGCATGGGCTTTGCCTGGGCGCGTCCGACCTCCTTCGCGGACCCGACGTTCATGATCGGCGAGAACGTCCGCTACTACGGTGTCGACCACAGTCCGTCACATTTGTGGAACTCCGCCACCTGGGAGATCAGCGAGGCGCTGCTCCCCCATCTACGCACAGTTCTCGGCGGACCCGCGGCGTGGGACACCAGCGAGACGATCCGGCGGGCGATCGAGATCCGCGACGGAGTGGTGCAGAACCCCAAGGTCCTGTCGTTCCAGGACCGTGCGGCCGACTACCCGCACGCGGTCCTTACCTGAGCGCCGCGTACGAACGGGACGCTCGTTCGATCTGACGCAACGAGCGTCCCGTTCGTGCGCAACAGCGCAGGGCGGATCGGCACAGGTCAGGCAGGCGCGCGGCGACGCATCTCGCGACGGAGAATCTTTCCGCTCGCCGTCTTCGGCAGTTCGTCGACGATTTCCACCCGCCGCGGGGCCTTGTAGGTGGCCAGCCGCTCCCGGCAGTACTCGACGAGGTCGGCCGTCTCCACCGTCGTGCCCGGCCGCAGGCTGACGAAGGCGGCGACGGTTTCACCGCGATAGCTGTCCGGTTCACCCACAACTGCGGCTTCGCGCACCGCCGGATGCTGGTAGAGAACGTCCTCGACCTCTCGCGGCCACACCTTGAACCCGGACGCGTTGATCATGTCCTTCTTGCGGTCCACCACGTACACCCAGCCCTCGGCGTCCATGAAGCCGACATCGCCGGTGAGGAGACGGCCACCCGGCAGTGACTGCGCTGTGGCGTCCGGCTTGTTCCAGTAGGCGGGTACCACCATCGGTCCGTCGACGGCAATTTCGCCGACCTCGAGTGGCTCCAGGTCCTTTCCGTCCTCGCCGATGATCCGGACCACTGCGGAGGGCAGCGGCAGGCCGATCGCCAGCGTTCCCGATGCCGGATCGACCGGTGCTTCCAGGTCGGGCGGGACGACGACGCAGGGTGCGCTGGTTTCGGTGAGCCCGTAACCGTTGCGAATGTATTTGCCGGTGAGCTCGCGGAAGCGCTCGACGATGGCGGGAGGCAGTGGGGCGCCGCCGGACATGACGGCCTCGAGGGAGGCGAAGCGTTCCCCGGAGAAGTCGGGGTGCGCCATCAACGCCATGTACGCGGTGGACGGACCCACCATGAAGATCGGCCGCTCACGTTCGAGGGCATCGAGGACGACCCCCGGTTCGAAGCGATACACCAGGATCAGCGGCGACGCCAGGTCGATCGCCGTGAGGAGCTGGCACACCATTCCCGTGATGTGGAAGAGCGGTGCCAGAGCGAAGATCGGAGCGCCGGCCGGTTTGTCCTCGTACAGTCGCAAGATTGTGCTGTTCACCGTCAGGTTGCGGTGGGTGTTGGTGGCACCCTTGGGTACGCCGCTGGTTCCGGACGTGTAGGACACCAGGGCAATGTCTTCGGGCGTCAGCCCGGGATCAGGCACGGTCGCTCCGGCCCGCACCCGCGCCACCTCGAGAAGGTCGGGCACGTTCTCACTACGGGCACGGGTTACCGTCCGGAACAAACGCTCGTCGTTCGAAGTCTGGATGTCGAGTTCGCTCGAGGTGAGCGCGATCCGCACGCCCGCTTCCGACGCGCGTGAACCCACCCGGTCTGCCCACGCGCTCTCGCTGCCCACGATCGCGGTGACCCCCGCGTCGGCGAGAATGTGTGCGAGCTCGTCCCGGTACATCGGGTTGAGAGGAACGACGACACCGCCGGCCTTCCACGTTCCGATCAACGCGAGAACGAACTGCGGAATGTTCTGCAGGTAGATCGCGAGCCGGTCGCCCCGCTGAAACCCGTTCTCGAGCAGGTACGCGGCGATACCGTCGGTGAGTTGGTCGACTTCCCGGTAGCCGAGCGTGCCGCCGAGGTAGCGCACCGCCGGGCCGTCTCCGGCGGTGACGACCGCCGACTCGAACATCTCGAGCGCGGTACGGGCGGGGATATCTCCCACGCGTCGAACCCTCTCCTCATATCGGTCCATCCAGGGCCTGTCGTCGTACCAGCTCATCGCCGCCGTACCGCCTCTCGATCTCGTCCGAATTCGTGATTCTGAATGCCCGCCGGCGTCAACGTGTGCCCGACAGTCCCCCGTCGACGGGGATGACGGTGCCCGTCAGGTATGCGCCCGCCCGCGAGGACAGGAATATCGCGGTGCCCGCGATGTCCTCGGCACAGCCGACCCGGCCGAGTGGAACGGCGCTCTCGACGAGTTCCCGGCGCGCCGTATCGCCGAGGAGGTGGGCGATCATCTTGGTCGGAAATGGTCCGGGCGCAATCGCATTGACGGTGATGTTCTCGCCGGCCAGGGTGGCCGCGAGCTTCCGCGTGAGCATGTGCACGGCAGCTTTACTCGCTCCGTACGAAAAGTTGTCGCTGCTCGACACGACCAGGCCGTCGATCGAACCGATGTTGATGATCCGGGCGGGTTGATCCCCGGTTGCCGCGGTCCGCAGTCTGGGCAGTAGCTTCTGCGTCAGCGAGAACACACTCTTGACGTTGATGTCGAAGATCTTGTCGAACGCGGCCTCGGGAAACTCGTCGACCGGTGCGCCCCACGTCGCGCCGGCATTGTTGACCAGCACGTCGAGTCGCGGGGCTACCTCCTCGACGCGGGCGGCGAGGCTGTCGATGCCGTCCGGAGTGGACAGATCGGCGGGATGGGCGTGGCAGGACCCCGGCCCGAGCGCGGACAGCTCGGACGCCGTCTCGGCGCAGTCGCCGGCTTTACGGGACGACACGAGGACCTGCGCTCCCGCCCGGACGAATCCTTCGGCGATCATCCGGCCGATGCCGCGCGAACCTCCGGTGACGACTACAGTCTTTCCGGCGACATCGAACAGCGAATGAGCTTCCACGAGCATTCCTTTCACGGTTGGAAGACGAGCCGACCAACGGTGCTGCCCTCACCGAGCCGGCCGAGTCCGTCGGCGACGTCGGCGAGCGAGAGCCGCTCACTGATGAGGGGCCGGATCGCGCCGGACGCGGCGAGCCGGGTCAGCTCCTCGTGGCAGTCGGCGATGGCCTGCTGGTTGTACTGCTTGTACAGGCCCCAGTGCAGTCCGATGATCGAGTAATTCTTGATCAGCGCGTGGTTGAGTCCCGGAGTCGGGATGGTGCCGCCCGCGAAGCCGATGATCAGGATGCGTCCCTCGAAAGCGATGCACTTGGTGGACTTGGCGTAGGCATCTCCACCGACCGGGTCGTAGACGACGTCGGCTCCGCGTCCACCGGTGAACTCCTTGACGAGTGGGACGAAATCCTCGGTGCGGCGATCGATCACCAGGTCGGCCCCGAGCCGGCGGCAATACTCCGCCTTGTCGGCCCCTCCGACCACACCGATGACCTTCGCCCCGGCCGCCTTCCCCAATTGCACTGCGGCACTGCCCACTCCACCGGCCGCGGCGTGCACGAGCAGAGTCTCCCCCGCCGCGAGGTGCGTCCGACGATGGAGGGCGAACCAGCTCGTCTGGTATCCGATACTCAGCGCCGCCGCTTCGGCGTCGTCGAGGGCGGCCGGTGCGGTGAAGGTGTTCGCCTCGTCGAGAACCGCGAGCTGAGCGAACCCGCCGCCGGGCAGGTTCGGATTACCGATCACCCGGTCGCCCTGCCTGAACCGCGTGACACCGTCTCCGACGGCAACCACCTCACCGCACAGTTCGACACCCGGGGTGAAGGGCAGCGGCGGCGTGATCTGGTACTCCCCTCGGCACAGGAGCACATCGGGGAAGTTCGCCGGTGCGGCGAGCACCCTGACCAGTACCTGGCCGGGACCTGCTACCGGGTCCGGGACCTCCTCGAGTTGCAGCGCGGTACGCGGCTCGCCGAGTTCGTGGACACGCCATGCCTTCATCGTTTTCTTCCTGACTGTCGGTGGGTGGCCCGGGTTACGCGGGCAGATCGATCAATTCGGCGAGACGCGCTCGGTGACGGTAGGCCGTGCCGAAGGCGAGCTGATCACTTTTCGCCCTCTTCAGATAAAGGTGCGCGGGATATTCCCAGGTCATGCCGAGTCCACCGTGCAGTTGGACGCATTCTTCGGCGGCATGAACGGCGACACCACTGCAATACGCCTGTGCGATCGCCGCCGCGATCTCGGCGTCCGCGTCGCCGCGAGCAGCGGTGTCAGCCGCGTAACGAGCAGCGGTGTCAGCCGCGTAACGAGCAGCCGCAGCGGCGGAGGTGATCTCCAGCCACAAGTCGGCTAGGCGATGCTTCAGCGCCTGGTACGAGCCGACGGCACGCCCGAACTGCTTGCGCTCCTTGACGTAGGCGAGCGTGGTGTCGAAGCACCACTGTGCCACTCCGAGTTGTTCGGAGGCGAGGAGCGCAGCACCGCAGAGAAGAGCGCCACGAATGGCCTCTACTGCCGCACCGTCGTCGACCCGAGTCGACGACGGTGCGGTGAAGTCGACATCGGCCAGGGGACGCGTCATGTCCAGCGCGAGAATCGGGGTCACGGTGACGCCGGCGCTGTCCGTGCGCACAGTGTGAAGCTCGAGCCCGTCGGGCCCCTGCACCGGAACGACCAGTAGTTCGGCTTCCGCGGCGCCCGCAACACTGGTGACGCGGCCGGTCAACCCGTCGGCGCCCAGTCGGACGGTCGCGCTGAAGCGGTCGGGCGGCGTGGCCAGGCCGATCGTGAGGGCACCGGTGGTGGTGCCTTCGGCGAGATCCCGGACGATGGTCGTGTCTCCCGCCTTCACCAGCGCGACCGTCGCGAGTACAGCGCTGGAGAGATACGGGACGGGCGCCACGGCACGTCCGATCTCTTCCATGACCACGGCGGCTTCCCTTGCGCCCGCCCCTGCCCCGCCGATCGATTCGGGGGCGAGGAGACCGGACAGTCCGAGTTCGACGGCGAGCGACTTCCAGACGGCGGAGAAGTCACCGGGCGACGAGTCGTAGGCGCTCATGACGAGCTCGTGCGGGCAACGGTCGGCGAGCAGCCGCCGGACACTGTCGCGGAGGGCGTCTTCGGTGTCGGTGTACAGCAGATCTGCGGTGCTCATCGGGGCAGGTCCTTCCAGGCGATGTCCTTGTCGACGCGATGCTCGGGGGGCAGCCCGAGAACACGTTCTGCGATAACGTTCCGCAGGATTTCCGACGTGCCGCCCTCGATCGAATTACCTTTCGCGCGCAGGTAGCGGTATCCGGGTTCACGTCCGGTGAAGTCCACCTTGTCGGGCCTGCGCATGGTCCAGTCGTCGTAACGCAAACCCGCTTCGCCGTGCAGCTCGATGTCGAATCCGGAGATAGTCTGTGCGAGCTGGGCGAAGGCGAGCTTCAGTCCGGACCCCTCGGGGCCGGGTTGCCCGGCCGCGAGTTGCTGCCGTAGCCGTTCACCGGTCAGCCGGGCGACTTCGGCTTCGACCCAACAACCGGAGAAGTTCGTCGTGCATTGCCGGGTCCCGCAGTTCGGAACGTTCTCGCCAGGCCGCGGCCACGGGGCCGATCATGCCGCTTTCGCGCGCTGCGGCCGACCCGCCGATCGCAACGCGTTCGTTGTTGAGGGTCGCGGTTGCCACCCGCCAGCCTTGCCCCTCGTCCCCGAGCCGATCGACGTCGGGAATTCGCACGTCGGTGAGGAACACCTCGTTGAACTCGGCCTCGCCGGTGATCTGGCGCAGGGGGCGAACGTCGACGCCGGGATCGCTCATGTCACAGAGAAAGTAGGTGAGACCCGCATGTTTAGGCACGGCAGGATCGGTGCGGGCCACGAGGATGGCCCGCTGCGCATTCTGCGCGCCCGACGTCCACACCTTCTGGCCGTTGACTATCCAGTTGTCGCCGTCACGGACCGCACGCGTCGCCACGGCAGCGAGGTCGGAACCCGCCCCCGGCTCACTGAACAACTGGCACCAGATGTGCTCGCTGGTAAAAATCGGACGCAGATATTTTCGCTGCTGTTCGTCGGTCCCGAAGGCCGCGATGGTGGGCGCGGCCATCCCCAGGCCGATGCCGTTGCGGCCCTTTGCCGGTGCCGGCGCGCCCGCCGCTTCCAGCTGCGCGTCGACCTGGGCCTGGAAGCTCTGCGGCAGACCGAGCCCGCCACGTCCGGGCGCGAAGTGAACCCACGCGAGGCCGGCGTCGAACCGCGCGCCGAGGAACTGCGTCGGATTCGAGGTGTCGTTCTGCTCGAGCAGCGCCGTGACCCGTTCGGTCAGTTCTCGCGCGATCGTTTGTTCGTCAGTAGTCATGATCTCCGCCTCAGTTCGTGGCAAGACGTCGGCGATCGCTCCGCCGATCCCGTTTCCACCGCCGGTCACGATGGCGACCTTCTGTGCAACCTTCACGAGGCTTCCTCTCCTTCGCCGTACATTGTGACTCGCGTCTCTCTTTTGTATAGTTGAACCCGTCGTCAAGTTCAAGTGGCGGTGCGGCGAAACCGCAGAGCAGTTCGCCTCAGACATGACCGACACCCACCATCCGCGATCGAGGGAGACCGATGACCGACACAACTCAACTGCCCGTCCGCCCGGCGAGCTACGACGAGCTCACCGCTCTGATCGGGAGAGAATTGGGCCCCACCGAGTGGCATGAGGTCACCCAGGAACGGGTCAACGCGTTCGCCGACGCCACCGGTGACCATCAATGGATTCACGTCGACCCCGAACGCGCCGCATCGAGTCCGCTCGGCGGAACTATCGCGCACGGTCTCTACAGCCTGTCCCTCGGACCCGCCCTCTCCGCGACCCTGCTGCGATTCGACGGTTTCGCGCACAGCCTGAACTACGGATACAACAAAGTCCGGTTTCCCGCGCCCGTTCCCGTCGGTTCGCGGATCCGGATGCGGGCGACCGTGACGGCCGCCGAACAGGTCGGCGGCGGCATCCAGGTGACGATGACTCAGGTGGTCGAACGGGAAGGCTCCGACAAGCCGGTGGTCGTGTCGGAGTCGGTAGCCCGGGTCGTCGAAGCCGGTTAGGCCTCGGTCTGTACGTGCCGCCACTCCTGCGGCGGCACGTACTCGCGCGTGATCCCTTGATCGAAGCTCGACTCGGAGGCTGACGTATATGGCAAACGTGATCGACCCCGTGTGCTTCCACGCGGACACCACCCCCGACAACATTGCTCTGCGGGGTGCAGACAGCACCCTGACCTATCGACAGCTGCAAATCGCGAGCACGACTTACGCGGGCGCGCTTCGCGAATGGGGTATCTCGCCCGGCGACCGCGTGCTCCTCGCCGCCCCGTCCGTGCTCGAGTTCGTGGTGGCATACCTGGCGATTCAGGCGGCCGGGGCCGTGGTGGTCCCGGTGAACACGATGTCCACTCGGCCGGAAACCGAGTACGTCCTGAGCGACGCCGGTGTGTCGCTGGCGATCCTCTGGTACGAACTGGGGCCCGCGATGAGCCAGGCGGCGGCAGCGCTCGACGTCCCGGTCTGGACGTTGTCCCCGGAAATAACTGTCTCGGACGGGCTCCCGAAGTCCATCGTCGACCGGGACGGCGAGGACACCGCCGCCATTCTCTATACGTCCGGAACGACCGGGCGGCCCAAGGGTGCGGAACTGACCGTGGAAAACCTACTGTCGGGCGGGCAGATCGGCGCCGAATGCAGTCGCGGCTCGAGCGAGGACCGCACAGGGACGGGGCTCCCGCTCTTCCACGTCTTCGGACAGGCCTCGGTCATGATGGCGACCTTCACCGGTGGCGGCTCCTTGTCGTTGCTGGCGCGGTTCGACCCGTCCGCGATGCTGGCGATGCTGCGCCGCGACCGCCTGACCATCATGGCCGGTGTCCCGACGATGTGGAATGCGATGCTCCACGCGGCCGGCGACGCCGACCCGGAGGATTTCGCTCAGCTTCGGATCGCTATCTCCGGCGGCGCCTCGCTGCCCGGAGAGGTGGCCCGCGCATTCGAAACGCGCTTCCGGTGCACCATCCTCGAGGGGTACGGACTCACCGAGACGACCGCGTTCGGCACGTTCAACGACATCGATCGCGGTGGCAAGATCGGCTACACGGGACGCGCCGTTCCCCGTATGGAGGTCGAGGTCCGGGACCACGACGGGAACCAGTGCACACCCGGCACCGTCGGTGAAGTCTTCGTGAAAGGTCCCACGGTGATGAAGGGGTACTGGCGCAGGCCCGTCGACACCGCAGGCGTGTTGTCACCGGACGGCTGGTTCCGCACGGGCGATCTCGGCTGTGTCGACTCGGACGGAGACCTCCGCATCGTCGACCGGGTCAAGGACCTCATCATTCGCGGCGGCTACAACGTGTATCCCAGTGAGATCGAGGAGGTGCTGTACACGCACCCCGACGTCGTCGAGGCCGCGGTCGTGGGCGTTCCCGACAACCACTACGGAGAAGAGGTGGCCGCGGTAGTCGCCCTCCTGCCTGGATCAGAACTGGACGGCGCCGAGCTCACGCGGTGGACTCGGGAGCGGCTGTCCGCGTACAAAATTCCCCGCATCATCTCGATCGTCGACGCCCTTCCCAAGGGCTCGACCGGAAAAATCCTCAAGCGGTCGATCGACAAGGCCGCGCTGAGACCTGACCCATTGACCGTTGAGATACCCCGAAAGGTGACACCGTGACATCTGTCAACAGACAGGTTCGACTGGCGAAACGCCCGATCGGCCTGCCCGACGACTCCACTTGGGAGATCGTCTCCGAACCGATTCCCACACCATCGGACGGCGAGTTCACCGTGCAGGTCGACTATGCCTCGCTCGATCCCGCCATGCGTGGCTGGCTCGACGACGTGAAGTCGTACGTGCCGCCCGTTCAGATCGGTGAGGTGATGCGCGCGCATGCCGTGGGCCGCGTCGTGGCGTCCAGGAATCCGGCGTTCCCGGAAGGGGCAATCGTTTCCGGACAGTTCGGAATTCAGGAGTTCGCGGTGTCCGACGGTCGGGGCGCTCTTGTCGTGGACGAGACACTCGCACCCGCGCCCACCTGGCTCGGTGCGCTCGGATTCCCCGGGATGACCGCGTATTTCGGCCTCACCGATGTCGGCAAGCTCGAGAAGGGCGACGTCGTGCTCATCTCGGGAGCGGCGGGAGCGGTAGGAAGCATCGCCGGCCAGATCGCCAAACTGAACGGCGCAACGGTGATCGGCATTGCCGGTGGCCGCGAGAAGTGCGCGTGGCTCACCGATGAGCTCGGTTTCGATGCGGCGATCGACTACAAGGCGGGGCCGGTGGGCCGCGCGCTGCGGGCGGCCGCACCCGACGGCATCGACATCTACTTCGACAATGTCGGCGGTGACATTCTCGACGCCGCACTGGGGCGTCTGCGCAAGAATGCGCGGGTCGCGTTGTGCGGTGCGATCTCCGGATACAACGCCACCGATCCACAACCCGGTCCGTCGCGGTACCTGTCGCTACTGGTCAACCGGGCCTCGATGACCGGATTCATCGTCTTCGATTATCTCGATCGGTTCGAGGAGGGCATGGAGGCGATGTCGGAGTGGATTCGCAACGGTGACATCGTGACCCGTGAGCAGGTGGAAACCGGCGGTGTCGAAGCTTTCGGCCGCACGCTGACCATGCTGTTCGACGGCGCAAACACGGGCAAGCTGGTACTGAAGATCAGCGACAACTGAACACCCCTGCCGCGAAAGGAATGCCCACCGCCGTTCGGCGGTGGGCATTCTTTCGGCCTTGATGCCGTACTAGTAGAACTGAGCTCCGGGAACAGCGTTCGGGTCGTTACGGACTTCCGCCGGGTTGGTCTCGTGGAGCCGCCACGCGCAAAGGAATGTGACCAGCCCCATCAAGGCGACGAATACGGCGACGAGTGTGGTGGTGCCGGTTTTGGCAATCAGCGCGGTCATGATGAAGGGAGTGCCACCGCTGACCGTGATCGCAGCCAGTTGGTAGGCCAGGGAGGCTGCCGAATAGCGCACGTTGGGTGCGAACAGCTCGCCCATGTAGGCCGCGATCGGACCGTAGGTCATGGACTGGAACACACTTCCGACGGTGACGGCGATGAAGAACAACATCAGGTTCTTCGTGTTGATCAGCCAGAAGTACGGGAAGGCCCAGAGCACGATCATTCCGGCGCCGAACAGGATCATCGGCCGACGACCGATCTTGTCGGACACGTGCCCCGACCACAACACCACACCGACGGTGAGGCCGGCACTGAGCAGGGAGATCGCCAGCAGATCGTTGCGCTTCATGCCCAGTTCGGCAGTGCCGTAACTGAGCACGCCGGCGATCGAGATGTAGAACAACGAGTTGGTGGCCGCGAGAAGGCCGCACCCGAGCAGAATCTTGCGCCAGTGGTCTTTGATCGCCTGGGTGAGCGGTGCCCGGACTACCGTTTCCTTACCCTTCTGTGCCTCTTCCTGCAGCTCGCGGAACTCCGGTGTGTCCTCGACCTTCGTCTGGATGTAGAGCACGACGGGGAAGAGCAATGCACTGGCAAAGAAGGGGATACGCCAACCCCAGCTGAGGAACGCCTCGTTCGAGATGGCGGCGGTGGCGCCCAGGAACACGAGGTTGCCGAGCAGCACACCGAACGAGACACCCATCTGACCGAAGGTGCCGGAAAACCCTCTGCGTTTGGGACTCGCCGATTCGGTCAGCAGAAGGACGATCCCACCCCACTGACCGCCGCACGCGATGCCCTGGATGAAGCGCAGCACCACCAGCAGAATCGGTGCAGCCACTCCGATCGTCGACGCACCCGGGAGGCATCCGATGAGGAAGGTGGCGATGCCCATGAAGAGCAGGCAGGTCACCACCGCGGGTTTGCGCCCGTATTTGTCGCCGAAGTGGCCGGCGACCAGTCCACCGAGAGGCCGGGCGACGAATCCCGCCCAGAACGTGCTGAACGACAGCAGAGTGCCCATCAGCGCCGATGAGTCGGGAAAAAAGACTTGCGGAAAGACAAGAGCCGCAGCTGTTCCGTAGAGGAAGAAGTCGTACCACTCGATGGAACTGCCGACGAGACCTGCCGCCAGCAGCTTCCGGTGTGCCCGCTTCCGCTGGACGGCCGTGTCGCCGGTTGCGTCCTTACTCGGCTGCACCGCGGATGTAGTCATCCAATCACTCCTCGAGATAGGTCTGTGGGGTGTGGCTAGAGATGAAGTTTTAGAACATGACGCCAACTTCAAGTCTGTGAGCGCTTGCTTAGTGTGTTTCACTTGTCGTGTGATGTCAATCACTCGAGGCGATGCTTTCGACATATACGTTCGGTGGGCGCTCCCGGCCCGCCGCACCGGTGAGGACTACGCATGACAGATCTACGGGACGAAACCCCAGCTCCCGGTCAACCCATTCGGGATCTGTCGTCCTCCGAGGAACGCCTACTCACCGCAGCTACAATGCTGTTCTCCGACAGGGGCTTCGAGGCCACCACCACCCGGGACATCTCCGCAATGGCAGGACTGAGTCCCGCCGCGATGTACGTACACTTTTCCTCCAAGGAAGAACTACTGTTCCGGCTCGTGTGCCGCGCCCATGAGCGGGCACTGGCCCAGGTGCTCGATGCGGTTGCACCGTTCACCGACCCGATCGACCGGGTTCGCGCCTTGGTTCGGGACTTCAGCATGTTGCACGCCACGAACTTTCGGAAAGCCCGTATCGCGCAGTACGAGAGCCGGCACCTCCGCGCGGAGCACCGTGAGGCCGTGGCTCAGACGCGCCTGCGGATCCGTGTCGCAGCAATGCGCGAGGTGCGCAGGGGAATCGACGAGGGCGTCTTCCTGATCCCGGATCCCCGAGTCGCGGTGCTCGCCATCATGTCGCTCGCCATCGACATCTGCCGTTGGTACGACCCCGACGGCGAATTCACCCCCGAAGAGCTGGGCGACATCAACGCCGACCTCGTCCTGCGAATTCTGCGCGCGCCCGGCTACTGACCTCGGACAGAATCCGGCACACGCAGGGCATTCGTCCACATCCGCGCCAGGCCCGTCGCCAACTGATCGAACGACAGGGATTTCCGTTCGCTCACCGGTCCGACGAAATAGCTGTACGCCGTCCTGCCGACCATGGCAGAGAGCGCCTTGGACGTGAGCATCGGATCCAGTACCGCATCTGCGAGGCCGCGATCCTGCAGGTCCGCGATCGCTCGGGCGTTGCGTCGGAAGAAGATGTCGTCGCGACGGCGTTCGAGTTCCCGGAATTCGGGGTCGACGTGCGCCACCTGCTCCAGCACCGCCAGCAGCCGCGCGTTTCTGCGGCACGCGTGCAGATACGCGCGGACGCTCGCCTCGACGATCGCGTGTACATCGCCTTCGTCGGCCACTCGACCCATGCCGGGGTGGAGCAGGTCATTTTGGGTCACCTCGACGACGGCGGCAAAAACCTGTTCTTTGTTGGTGAAATACGTGTAGAAGGAGCCCGTCGAGAGCCCAGCCTCCCTGGTGATGTCGGCGAGTCGGGCATCGAGATAGCCCTCCCGCTCGAACACAACCCGCGCGGCGGCAACCAGCCGATTCCGAGTACGGACTCCTCGTGCGGTAACGGGCGGCTCCCGGAGGAGGGTGGCGTTCGCCATCGAGGGCGGACCTTCGTCTCCTCGTTCTGGAAGAACTCCCCCACCATCCGACTTCTCCATACTCGAGTATTACTTGAATCCGGCCTCAGTTTCAAGTGAATCTGCTCAATACGCAGATGCGTTCTCGAAATATCGCCGCGGGACCTCCACCAGCATCTCGGAAATCATGTTCTCGGTGACACCACGCTCACGGACGTACGGCAGCACGTCGTTCTCGATGTGGAGGTAGTGCCACTGCGGGAGCGCCGCCATCAGATTCGGATCGATCCAGTCGATGTAACAGGATGCGTCCTGGGACAACACCATCTGTCCGGCGAACCCGCGGCGGCACATCTCCACGAGCGTGTCCGCACGCGCCTCGAAAGTCGTGTCCAGATTGATGCCGAACCGGTCCATTCCCAGGATGAACCCCTGCTCCGCCAGGCTCGTCAAATGCTCGACGTCCGTTGTGTCACCACTGTGCCCGAGGACGATCCGGTCGGGCCGTACCCCCTCCTCGTCGCACATGACCCGCTTGACGTGCACACCGGCGGCGCTGCCCGGATGGGTATGTACGGTGATCGGCACCCCCGTACGCCGATGGGCTTTCGCTACCGCCCGCATCACGCGCTCCACGCCGGGCGTCAATCCGGGTTCATCGATAGCGCACTTGAGCAACCCTGCCCGGATCCCGGTGTCGGCGATTCCCACCTCGATGTCCTTGACGAACATGTCGACCATCGGATCGGGAACCTCGGCGCCCACCATGGCGTCGAGTGCGGGACCTCGATAATGGAAGAAGAACGGTACGTCGTCGTACGTGTACAACCCGGTTGCGGCAACGATGTTCAGGTCCGGGAGCTGTTCGGCCACACGACGGATGCGCGGTATGTATCGACCGAGGCCGACGACAGTGGGGTCGACGATGGTCCGGACTCCCTGCTCGGTCAGCGCACGGAGCTTCGCCACCGCGTCCGCAACGCGCTCGTCCTCACTTCCCCACTCATCCGGATAGTTCTGCTGCACATCGGCGGTCAGCACGAACACGTGCTCGTGCATGTAGGTACGACCGAGGTCCGCGCTGTCGACAGGCCCACGGACGGTGTTGATCTGGGTCATCGGCGCCCTCCTCCTGGTCGGGCGGTGTTCGGCTGAATTACCGGGCGAATCAACACCCGGCACGGTCTCCCACCGCTCGCATGTGACGGCCGTCATAGTTCGGTCCGGTCACAGTAGAGCGCATGTGAATCTGACGTCAACTTGCGGCCTGCGCGGGAGTCAACCTCCGGCCGTTGCCGCCTGGATCGGGGCCATGTCGAAGTAGTCCCGCCACGCGGTGATCTTGCCGTCGGCGATCTCGAAGACGCCGACGACCGGCAGCTCCACCCGGGTGTCGTTGATGTCGAACACGTCGACCCGCTCGTTCATGATCACTCCGTTCCCGCCGGCGTCGTCAGCGCTGCCGACACTGCCGACCTGGCGCTGCACCCGGAACTCGATGCCGCCGAAAGCGGCGACAAAGCCTGCCACGAATTCGCGGATCGCCTCACGCCCGCAGACCGGCTCCATCGGAATATTGTGATAAACCGCGTCTTCCGAGAAGTACTCCGCGATCGCCGCGGGGTCCGGATCAGACCATTCGGCGCAGAATTGCGTGACCAGCTCATCGGGGCTCATCGGCATTCCCTTCGGTTGCGTGCGGTTCGATGATGGCCATCACCGACTGGATCGCTCCCGCCGGAATGTGGAAATGCTCGGTGATGCGGACCGTCGTCACCTCGGTCGGCGCGGCGCCGAGGTCGAGCAGGAATCGCGCCACCACATTCTCCCCCCACTCGTGGAACGAGAGATCGCGAACTGCCTGGATGGCCTGGTATTGCGGACCGTTCTCGAGTTCGTCCCGGATGAACGCCCCCGAGTCGCCGGTGTGCTGACCGTTCTCCACACGCCAGGCCGTCTCGGAGAGGCGGACCTTGGTCGCGTCGTGGCTCACGAGCGCGTCGATGTAGGCCCGGGCCATCGCGACGCGTCCGCTGTCGGCAGAGTCGGTGGCGTGGTCCGCGATCGCAGCGAGGAGGACTTGCGCAAGCTCAGGCCGACAGATCACCAGATCGGGGAGATAGGGATGAGACTGGTTGTACTGCAGTGGAGTCCCGTCAATGCGTGAGCAATGGAGGCCCGCGGCGGCGGCGACACCGACCGGGGCCGCCGAGTCCCATTCCCACTGTCCGCCCGCATGCACATACGCGTCCACGTCACCCCTCAGCACGGCCATCGCCTTGGCCCCAGCCGATCCCATGGCCCGGACCTCGGCGCCGACCTGGGTCGCCACGGCGTCGATGAAGGCCGGCGGTCTACTGGCACTCACCACGATGCGGGGCCGCGCCGGCAATTCCTCGGCGTGGACTGCGCGGCTCGGGTCGTCACTCGCGTACACCGCCCCCAGGGCCGGTTGTGCGACCGCGGCGGCGGTGACACCCCGGCCACGCTCCCACAGCGCGACGTGCACCGCCCAGTCGGAGTGCCCGGGTAGGCCGTATTCCTTCGAGCCGTCGAGGGGATCGATGATCCAGACCCGATCGCTGTCGAGGCGAGACCGGTCGTCGGCCGACTCTTCGGAAAGGATGGAATCTCCGGGACGCTCGGCGGCCAGCTTTCCGGCGATGAAGGCGTCGGCGGCGACGTCACCACGCCGGCCGAGTTCACGCCCGTCCGCGGATCCGAGTCCGGCAGCACGGATATCCAGCAACAGGGCACCGGCACCGGAGGCGATATCGGCCGCGAGCCGCGCGTCAGAGGTCACGCCTCAACAATTCCATAATCTTCGCCGCTTGTTCGGTCGGCGTGCCGTCCTCCGGCCGGAGTACGAGTTCCGCGCGCTCGGGTGCCTCGTACGGGTCGTCGACTCCGGTGAATCCCGTGATTTCCCCGGCCCGCGCTTTCGCATACATGCCCTTGGGATCACGGGCCTCGCATCGTTCGACCGGGGTGTCGACGAACACTTCGACGAAGTCGAGCCCGGCGGCCCGGTGCTCTTCGCGCACGCGCTCGCGATCCGCACGGTAGGGACTGATGAGGCAGGCGATCGCGACGACGCCCGCATCGGCGAGCAACTGCGCCACCGCACCTACCCGTCGGACATTCTCCGAGCGGTCCGCGGCACCGAACCCCAAATCGGAGTTCAGCCCGTGTCGCAGGTTGTCGCCGTCGAGCCGGTACGCGGGCACGCCGGAGGCGACCAGCCGCCGCTCGAGTTCGACCGCGACGGTGGACTTCCCCGAAGCGGAGAGCCCGGTGAGCCAGACGGTGCGACCACGGGTGGGGCGCTCCTCGCGCGACACTTCCGCCGCATGCCAGACCACCTTCGCCGGGGAGAGGGTCGGCCCGGTGATCATTCCGGCACCGACGGTGTTGTTCGTGCTCTCGTCGACGAGAACGAAACTGCCCGTCATGTGGTTGCGGCGGTACGGGTCGAACATCAGCGGTTGGGAGGTCTTCAGCTGCACTCGGCCGATCTCGTTGAGTGAGAGCGAGCGGGCCGTGTCGTCGCGATGCAGGGTGTTGACGTCGAGCCGATAGTCGAGGCGGGCCACCGTGGCCCTGACGGCGCGGGTGGTGTGAAGCAGGGTGTACCGCGCGTCCGGATTCAGGGAAGCCTGGTCACTGAACCAGCACACCATGGCGTCGAGTTCGCTGCCGACGAGGGGTCGGTTGTTGGGACGGCACAACATGTCTCCGCGGCTGACGTCCAACTGATCGACCAGCTGGACGCACACCGCGGACGGTGCGAAGGCCTCGTCGAGGGCCGTTCCGCCCGGGCCCCAGATGGCGCTGATTTTCGAGGTGAATCCCGACGGGAGCGCCACCACCTCGTCCCCCGGCTTGAATACTCCGCTGGCGATCGTGCCTGCATAGCCTCGGAAGTCGTGCCAGGGGGAATCGGTCTGCCGTTGCGGCCGCACCACATACTGCACCGGGAAGCGCGCGTCGATGAGATTGCGGTCGGAGGCGACGTGCACCTGCTCGAGATGGTGCAGTAGTGACGCACCCTCGTACCAGGACATGGTGGCCGTCCGCTGCGCGATGTTGTCGCCACGCAACGCGGAGACGGGGATGAAGGTGAGGTCGTGCACCTCGAGTTTGATCGCGAACTGACGGAACTCTTCCTTGATCTCCTCGAACCGCTGCTCCGACCACCCCACCAGATCCATCTTGTTCACGCACAACACCAGGTGCGGGATCCCGAGAAGGCTCGCGATGAAGGCATGCCTACGGGTTTGCTCGAGCACCCCTTTTCTGGCGTCGACCAGAATCAATGCCAGGTCGGCGGTCGAGGCACCGGTCACCATGTTCCGGGTGTACTGCTCGTGTCCCGGCGTGTCCGCGATGATGAATTTGCGATGCGGGGTAGCGAAGTAGCGGTGCGCGACATCGATGGTGATGCCCTGCTCCCGTTCCGCGCGGAGGCCGTCGGTGAGCAGTGCGAGGTCGGCGTGCTCGTCGCCTCGTTCGCGGCTGGTGCGCTCCACCGACTCGAGTTGGTCCTCGAAAATCGCCTTCGAGTCGTAGAGCAGACGGCCGATGAGAGTGGACTTGCCGTCGTCGACACTTCCCGCGGTCGCGACCCGAAGTAGCTGCGGCATCAGAAGTATCCTTCCTTCTTGCGATCCTCCATGCCGGCCTCGGAGATCCGGTCGTCCGCCCGGGTCGCCCCACGCTCGGTGACTCGGCTGGCCGCCACCTCCGTCACGACGGCCTCGGCCGTGGCGGCCGAGGATTCGACGCATCCCGTACAGGTGGCGTCGCCGACGGTCCGGAACCGCACGAGCGCCTCGTACGGTTCGTCGCCGGGCAGCAGTGTCAGGAAACGAGTACGCGCAAGGAGCATTCCGTCGCGGGGCACCACCTCGCGGCGGTGTGCGTAGTAGAGCGGGGGAAGGTCGATGCCTTCCTCGCTGATGTACTGCCAGATGTCGAGTTCGGTCCAGTTGGACAGCGGGAAGACCCTGATGTGCTCACCCTTGCGGTGCCGCCCGTTGTAGAGGCTCCACAGTTCCGGGCGCTGCGCCCGAGGCTCCCACTGCCCGAACTCGTCACGGAAGCTGAAGATCCGCTCCTTCGCGCGCGCCTTTTCCTCGTCCCTGCGGGCACCACCGAAGACGGCGTCGAAGCCGTTGTCCGTGATCGCGCGCAGCAGAGCCGCAGTTTGGAGCCGATTCCGGCTGGCCCGCGCTCCCGTCTCTTCGCTGACACGTCCCGCATCGATGTCGTCCTGCACACGTGCGACCACCAACCGCAGTGCGAGACGCTCGACCGTGCGATCACGGAACTCGATCACCTCGTCGAAATTGTGCCCGGTGTCCACGTGCATGACGGCGAAAGGAACAGGTGCGGGCCAGAATGCCTTCGCGGCGACGTGGAGCATCACCACGGAATCCTTGCCACCGGAGAAGAGCAGAACCGGACGCTCGAACGTCGCGGCCACTTCACGAAAGATGTGCACTGCCTCGGCCTCGAGCGCGCCGAGGTGCGACAGCTCGTAGACGGGCGGTGCCATGGATGAGGTCATGGGGCGACTCCTCGTCGCGAGTGCCGAACCGAGCGCGGTTCATATTTGGACCGGACCGGTCGAAAAGGTCCCCTCGACAATAGAACGTGTTTCAGAAGTAGGTCAATGCCCGCCCGTACGAGGCCGCCGTCCCCCCACCTCCTGGGTGATCGCGTCCGCGGCCGCCGCGAGCGCCTTACCTCGACGAGCGATGTCGTCCGATGCGAGCTCCGCGCCCACATACAACGTGAGCACCATGGCTTGATGCCCCTCCGCGTCGTATGTCGGCGCGGCAATCAGGCTGACCGGATGCATCGCGCCGGGATCGGCATGTTCGGCATCGAGGTGCACGCGCTCACCCAGACTGGACACCATCTCGCCGAGAACGTCGCGCAGTTCCGCAGGCAGATCGTGGGCGGCCACGCCGGCCATCAAGGTGTGCAAACGCTGACCCACCGGAGTGAGCGTTTCGACGAGATATCCCGTCCGTGAGCATTCCTCGACCACCTTGCGCAGCCGCCCCCGATCGAGACGAACCGGCAGGGTCGGTTCCCGCCGCAGCCACGACTGCAGCGCGTCTTCACCGTCCCAGAGCACATACATCAAGCCGACGGGTGGTGCAAATGGGTACATCTCCCCCACCTTGGCAGCCGCTCGCACGCCGGGAGGACTCGTCAGTTCCAGAACGGCGATCCGGTCGCCCACCACCGCCGACGCCGTACACGTCGTCTGATACTCGACACTGAGAGCCGCGAGATGCCTGCGCGCGACCGGACCGGCCGCGAATCCCTGCTGCGCCGCACGCCCGGCCGCGATCAATGCGGGACCGAGGCCGTAGGACTTCGCAATCGGGTCGCGGACCAGATAGCCGCCGCGGACCAGCTCGGTGAGGATGCCGAGACACGTCGGCTTACTGATGTCGAGGGTCCGCGCGAGCTCGGAGAGGCCGAACCGGCGCTCCTTGCGGGACACCAGGAAGTCGAGCACCTGCACCACCCGTTCCGTCGGCGGGGACCGTCGCCCCTGGGCTCTGTCGACGCCGTCGTCCATGGCAGCCATTGACCACTCCTTAGAACACGTTCTATTGTCGGTCCATCACGTTCTACCACGCAGGTACATATATGTACCACCCCATCGTGAGGAGCACGATGTGCTGACCGACCCATTCGCCGACGCACTGGCCGAGGCCGAGAAACTGATCGAGACCGCCCCGCACATCCGGACCGAGCAAGATCTGCTCGAGGGCTACCAGTACCTCGCCGGCGGAATCCTCGCGACAACCCATGCAGCCTGGGCCACCGAACGATCCCACCCGACGTTCATCTCCGGCACGGGGCCATACATGAAGATGGGCCTCGACAACCCCGACACCCTGTACTTCGGCGCACGAATCAGTGACGACGTCGAATACGTCGTCACCGGCACACGAGGCACCACAGCAGACCTGAGCTTCCAGATTCTCAGCGGAAACTACACCGCCGCAGATGTGCCCGGCAGTGTGACCGCTTTCGACGATCGTGAGATCGATATCGCCGCCGACGGCAGCTTCGAGGTCCGGTTCGGTCCCGGAGCCGAGCCGGATGCGAGCCGGCGCAACTATTTTCCGCTCGCGCCCGGATCCTCCCAACTGGTGGTCCGCGAGGTCTACAGCGATTGGAGTCAGCGACGTGGAACGATCCGCATCGCGCGCGCCGACACGAGCGGTACCGCGCCGGACCCCCTCACCCGGGAGTCGGTGGAGAAGCGCTATGCGCGAGCAGGCAAGGCACTGGTGTCACGGGTCAAGACGTGGCTGCAGTTCCCCGAGTGGTTCTATCTCAACCTTCCGGTCAACACGATGACCGAACCCCGGCTCACACCGGGCGGATTGGCCACCCAGTACTCCTCCGTCGGTCACTACGACATCTCCGAGGACCAGACCATCATCATCACCGTTCCGCGGTCCGACGCTCCGTACCAGGGCTTTCAGCTCGGCAGTCTGTGGTACATCTCCCTCGACTACATCAACCACCAAACGTCGCTGAACGTCTCGCAGTCGCAGGTGGACCCCGATGGGATGATTCGTCTCGTCGTCAGCGAAGCCGATCCGGGAGTCACCAACTGGATCGAGACCACAGGTCATCTTCGCGGCTACCTCCAATTCCGTTGGCAGCGAGTGTCCCGGGAACTGACCGAGGCCGACGGGCCCCGTATGGAGATCGTCGGGATCGAGGAGATTCCCGGAAAGCTCCCGTATTACCGGTCCAACACCATCACATCCGAGAGCTATGCCGCGCGGATCGCCGGGCGGCAAGCGGCTGTCGCGGATCGGATGCTGGGATGAGCGCCGCCGTGAGCGACAGCAACCTGCTGCTCGGCAAAGTAGTCGTCATTTCCGGTGTCGGGCCCGCTTTGGGTCGCACGCTCGCGGTGCGGTGTGCGGAAGCAGGTGCCGACATGGTGCTCGCCGCTCGCACCGCCTCCCGGCTCGAGGAGGTGGCCAAGGAGATCATCACGCTCGGCCGCCGCGCGGTGACGGTTCCGACGGACATCACCGACCCCGCCTCGGCGGAGAATCTCGTCGCCGCGGCAGTCGATGCGTATGGCAAGGTCGACGTACTCGTGAACAACGCGTTCTCGGTCCCGTCGATGAAACCTCTGGCCCGCACCGACTTCGATTCGATTCGCAGCAGTTTCGAACTGACCGTTCTCGGCGCGCTACGCCTGACTCAACTCTTCACCCCGGCTCTGGCCGAATCTTCGGGTGCTGTGGTGAACATCAACTCGATGGTTCTCCGCCACTCGCAGGAGCGTTACGGCAGTTACAAGATGGCGAAATCCGCCCTGCTGGCTATGTCGCAATCTCTCGCGACGGAACTCGGTCCGCAGGGCATCCGGGTGAACTCCGTTGCACCGGGCTATATCTGGGGGGCGACGTTGAAGCAGTACTTCGCACACCAGGCCGAGAAGTACGGGACAACGATGGAGCAAATCTACGAACACACCGCCGCGGGCACCGATCTGAAGAGGTTACCCGAGACCGACGAAGTGGCCGATGCCGTCATCTTTCTCGCGTCGCCGATGGCACGCGCCGTCACCGGTCAGTGCCTCGACGTCAACTGCGGCGAATTCCATCACTAGCGAGAGAGAACCGGACCATCATGAGTGAGCGCACCACCGTCGGCACGGTCGAGAACCTGCACGAGTCGGCGACCCGCATGACCGGGTTGACCGACTTCGGCTCCGACGACTACACCGAAGCACTCGGCGTACTGCTGGACTCCTACGCCACCGACGAGCAACTGACACCGCTGGGCAGCAAGGTCGCGCGGGTCTTCCTGCGCGGCGCGCTGGTGGCCCGGCTGCTCAGCGAGGCCGCGTGGAAGCAGCACCCCGAGTACGCCGACGTTTCGATCGACCGCCCCATTTTCGTCACCGGGCTTCCACGAACCGGGACCACGGCTCTGCACCGGCTCTTGACTGCCGATCCGTCGCACCAGGGACTCGAGATGTGGTTGACGGAGATGCCGCAACCACGGCCGCCGCGGGAGACATGGGCGTCGAATTCGGTGTTCCAGAAGATCGAGGAGGGCTTCAGTCGTCACCACATCGAACGACCCGAGTTCATGGGTGTGCACTACATGTCCGCGAGCGAGGTCGAGGAATGCTGGCAGCTGCTCCGGCAGACCTTCAAATCGATTTCCTACGAGTGCCTCGCGTATCTGCCGACGTACTCGCAGTGGCTTGCCGGTCAGACATGGACCAACGCCTATCAGCGGCACAAGAAGAACCTGCAATTGATCGGACTCCCCGACCGCGACCGCCGCTGGGTGCTCAAAAATCCCAGCCATCTGTTCGCGCTCGACGAGTTACTCGCGGTGTATCCGGATGCTGTGGTAATCCAGACGCACCGACCCCCACGCACCATCGTCCCCTCGGTGTGCAGCCTGGCGGAGCAGGCAACCGACGGATGGTCGGAGAAGTTTCGCGGCAACGTGATCGGTGAGAGCCAGCTCGACTTGTGGGCGCGCGGGCTCGAGCAGTTCACCGAAGTTCGCGCTCGGCACGACAGCGCCCAGTTTCTCGACGTCGACTACCACGACTTCGTGGCGGATCCACTGGGGACCGTAGAGGGTGTCTACACCCATTTCGGACTCGAGCTGACCCCGTCGGCGCAGTCGGCCATGGAGGCCATGCATGCCGAGAGCCGCGCCGGCAACCGACGGCCGTCCCACAAGTACACCCTCGAGGACTTCGGACTCTCGGCTGAACAGGTGGATGAGAGGTTCGCCGACTACCGGTTCAGCGCTACCAGGTGACGGGATAGTCGAGGATCGACGATGCCGCCCGCGCCGCGACGAGGGGTCGCGGCGACAAGGGCAGCATGAACGTCGGCGCCGCCGTCGGCGCCGCCGTCGGCGCGGCGGCCCGGTCCGGCGTCGGCACGGGCTCCGGCTCCGGCTCCGGGCACAAGGCCTCGTCGGCCTCGGGATTCGTGACCGCCTCGAGGTCGAGTACATCGAGCAGTGACATCAACGATGCGGCGATCTGATCACCCACCTGCGTGAACGCGGCCTCGCTCAGCCCGACCGGGTCGCTGATGTTCAGATTTTCGATCGGCCCGTAGTCCCGTCGAGCTACGGCGAGTTCGGCGACGGTGCGGGCACCGGTGTCCCTCGCGATCCGGTGCGCTTCGCGCAGCGTGAACGTGCAGTGACTCGTCCCGAGGACCAGCTCCATCGAGCGATCCCGGAGCTGCTCGGTCATGGCGAGCACGAGGTCGGCTCTCTTGATCATCTCGGGGCGTAGTCGTCGTGCGGTGAAACCCTCGGCGCTGGCGCCGAGACCTTCCACTACTCTCGCCGCGATCGGTTCGATGGGGAATCCGACCAGCGCCCGCACGCCGGCGCTTTCCGCAGTGAGGTGCGAAATACCGCGGTCCACGGCATAGGCGCGCGTCAACCGCTCTGCGATCGGCGAACGGCAGACGTTGCCGCTACAAACGAACAGAACGTGCATGAGGGCACCCTAACCACCAAATCCACTCGGAGACAGACCGATGTCCACTGGCCGAGCGGTCTGTTTACGTCGTTCACGTTCCGGTCGTGAGTAGTTCATCTACTCGTCGCCGCCCGGACACCTTTCCGGGTGAATGCCCAGCTCGACCTCGGCCCGAGGGGCCCGAAGCGACGCGCGCGATCTGCGTCACATCGTGCCCACCGATGTTCCGACGTCAGTAGATGCCGTGTCTGCCCACAGCGGACAATCGCCGATCGAGTACTCATAGGGCGGTAGTACTGAGGTCATGACCACAGCCACACTTGCCGACCTCAACTACCGCGATCTACTGGCAGACCGGCTTTTCCGTCAGCGAACCATCCGCCTCACGGGCGAAGTGGACGACGCAATGGCGGAGCGTGCCTGCTCGGAGCTGGTTCTGCTCGCGGCCGCCGACCCCGAGCGCGACATCGTCATCTACATCAATTCGCCGGGCGGTTCCGTCTTCGCGGGACTGGCCATCTACGACACCATGAAACTGATCCCCAACGACGTGGTCACGGTGGCCATGGGTTTTGCGGCCAGCATGGGGCAAGTGCTTCTCTGCTCCGGAACCCGAGGCAAGCGAATCGCTCTCGCGCACAGCCGGATCATGATGCACCAGCCCTCGGCAGGCATCGGCGGAACAGCCGTCGACATCGCCATTCAGGCCGAAAGTCTCGAACGGATGAAACGTCAATCGCAGCAGATACTCGCCGACGAGACCGGTAGGCCTGTCGAGGAAATCGCAGCAGACAGCGACCGCGATCGCTGGTTCACCGCAGACGAGGCCCGTGAGTACGGGATCGTCGACCGGGTGGTATCGACCTTCGCTGAAATCGCGCCCCATACAACCGCTCCCAGGATAGGACTCTGACGCCATGTCCCAGTACACCATTCCGAATGTCATCGAGCGGACGCCGGCGGGTGAGAGGTCGTTCGACATCTTCAGCCGGTTGTTGAACGAACGGATCGTCTTTGTCGGCACGGAGATCGACGACGGTGTCGCCAATGTGGTGATGGCTCAACTACTTCACCTTCAGGCAGACAGCTCCGACCGAGAAATCGGGCTCTACATCAATTCACCCGGCGGGTCCACCACGGCGATGCTCGCGATCTACGACACGATGCAGTTCCTGCGACCGACGATCGCGACGTACTGCATGGGCCAAGCCGCTTCGGCCGCCGCCGTGTTACTCGCCGCGGGAACGAAGGGTCACCGTCACGTTCTCGCACATTCCCGAGTTCTGTTGCATCAACCGTCCACGCAGGGCAGTGGCACGATCTCCGATCTCGCCCTGCAAGCCGCCGAAATACTGCGGGTCCGTTCGCAGACCGAAGAAATTCTCAGCAAGCACAGCGGGCAGAGCGTCGACCGTCTTCGTCAGGACACCGACCGGGATCGAATCTTCAGCGCCCGGGAAGCCATCGACTACGGGTTGGCCGACACACTGATCACCACGGGCCAGGAGAACTAGGCCGCGAGCATCGTGGGAGTTCCTCGGCCGGCGTTTCTATTCGTGGCACCGATCCGGCGCCCCGACCGGAACAGCAGGTGTTCCACCGGCAGACCGAGCGCGCCACACACTGCGCGCAGCATTTCCGAGGACGGTTCCTTCTTGCCGCGTTCAATTTCGGAGAGGTACTGCTTGGACATGCCGACCTCTGCGGCGACATCCTCGAGACTCCGGTCCTGGTCCCGGCGCGCGTCCCGAAGCACCCGACCGTAGAGCTCGCGCACCAGCGGCTCCTCCCGCGGCTGCTCGGGAGCGCCCGTCACCAGTGTGAGTCTGCGCTGCGGTTCCATACCTCCGGAGTCTTCCAGACGACGTTCCCGGACGAGGCGGCGTTCACCGACAGCGGACAGCCGGTCGGTAGCGTAAATTCTCGCCGGAATCTGCAGCCGGCGCTCGAGATCCTCAGCTTGACTCCGAATCGTGGGCAGGCGCGGACCGCTCGATGTTCTCGTTGGTCGCGGTCCAGCTGACCAGCAGGTTCAGCGCGTCCTGTGAGGGCGACGTGGGCTCGGCGGTGTAGGTGAGGAGGAACTGGCTGGGGCCGTCGCCGAGTGGGAAGGTCTCGCTGCGGGTGGACAGCTCCCCGATCAGGTCCGTCAGCCGCCGGTCGTAGAGATCACGGCCGGCCTCGGCGCGCAGCATGGCGAACGTGTCTCCTACGACCTGGTCCCGAGCGCAGTGCCGCTCAACTCGGCCGCCTGATCAACCTCACCCCCCGCCGCAGGCGAGCGCCACGACGAGGCGAACATGGCCACCATCGACCGCTGACCGCCGCGCTGCTCTCGTTCCGGAAGACAACGATGCCCTAGTACGACGGGACTCGGAGGTCGATGCCGAATTCGTCGGCGACGAGGCCGCAAAAGGTCTCGAATCTCATTGTTGCTGTGACCCTGTCGTATCGCGGCGGGGTGCTAGCTGCCGTGTTGCTCCACGCGTGTGGCCCGATACCGATAGCCGTCCTGATCGGTTACCTGTTCCCAGTCGAGAGTGACGGTGGCACCCACAGCTAAGGTTCGGAACCCTTCTCCGACGATGTCGCTGTAAAAGGCCCAGCAACCGCCCGGTGTCTGAGCGGAGTCGATAACTCCCCACCCCTCTTCGTCATTCCACATCTGCACGGTGCCCATGGCTTGGCCGGTAACACGGGGCAGAGCTGGCACCGGCTCCGCCAGTTCTGCCTCGGTGATCTCTTCGACGCTGCCGTCCGCGTGTACCGTCCACGCCCGCGACCTGAAAGCCTTCGGCTCGTCATAGGGCTGCTCGCCGGCCGGCCAGGCCCGACTGCATTCGTAGAGAAGGCCCGACTCGGGCTGTTCGCCGCGATGCCATTCGAACTCCACCTGTTGTCCTTCGGACAATGCGGGGAATCCGTCTACCGCGACCGCACCGAACATGATGTGGCATCCACCTGGAATATCGTCGCCGTCGATAATACCCTGCATGCCTTCGATATCCCAGCTACGGACCACTCCTCGGCTCGTCATCGGTCCATCTTCAGCGCCGCCACCTGGTGCGCCGGGAACGGAGGCGGGAATGGGGTCGGAGGCTGCACCGTTGATTAGCAGCCCTACTGCCACACCGGCAACCACCACACCGCCGGCCGCGAACGCAAGGGGCTTGCGCACAGTGGCTCCTTCCACCTCCGGCCCGTCCGAACCCAACGGATCGATACCCGATCGTTGATGGAGCGTGCTTGGCACTAGCTTGTCACGCTGCGACGACTTGGGGGGACACCTAGATCATGTAGGCGCGGAGGACCGCACGCGACTCTTGGATGGTCCCAGACGCAGCCCGCGCGAAGCGCCTCCCGGCGAGTACCAGGTGTCGCGGCGGGTCGCTAGTGATCGCGCAAGTGGTTGCCGAGTAGTTCGTCGAGGCGCTCGGCAGCCTCGTCGGGGATCCAGTGGCTTACGCCGTGCAGCACCTCGTACGTGTACGGGCCGTCGACGAACCTCGCGGTCAGTTCGGGTCCGACCGGGCCGATTGCCGTGTCGCCGTCGCTCCAGACGAAGAGAGTGGGTACGCGGACCTTGCCGGTCACCGAACCCGGCGAGGCCAAGAACATTGCGCGATACCAGTTCAGGGCCCCCCGGGCCCGACTTCGGTCGCGCATCGATTCGAGGTCGCGCTTCGCCCGGTCCGGGGCCTGCCCGCTGGAGAGCAGGGCACGGTAGCCGTAACCGTCCGAGGCGATCATCCGCTCCGGGATCCACGGCAGCTGGAACGCGAACATGTACCAGGACAGCAGGATCTGTCGACTGGTGAGCATCGCCCGTAGGAACGCCGCCGGGTGCGGCACCGACAACGCCGTGAGCGTGCGGATCCGGTCGGGCCGTTCCGCCGCGATACCCCACGCCACCGCAGCGCCCCAGTCGTGCCCGACGACATGCACCGGGCCGAGGCCTGCCTGGTCGATGAGCGCGACGACGTCCGCTACCAGCTCCGAGGTGCGGTACGCCCAACGGGCGCGAGGCCTGGCCCCGGCCGAATAGCCGCGCTGGTCCGGCGCAAGGGTGCGGAAACCGCGCCTGTGCAACAGTGGCGCCACCTTGTCCCATGATCTCGAATCCTGTGGGAAACCGTGGAGCAGCACCACGGGGGCTCCGTCGATCGGACCCTCGTCGCGAACGTCGAACACGAGCCCGTCCCGGGTGAACGTGCCGATCCGTCCCGTGCCGCTCATCGGACGGCCGGCTCACGCTCGCTGTGGTCTGCGGCCGACGCTCCCGCGCGGAGGAACCGTCCCGTCTTGGTGACGCCGAACCCGCCGGTGAACTCCCCGTCGCGGTAGACGAGCCTGCCGTTGATCACCGTCGCGACCGCCGCGCCGTCACTGCGGTTCACCATTCGGCGCAGACCGCCGTACTCGGGGACCTCGGCCTCGAACAATCCGTCCACGGTGGCGTCGAGGCCCGCCGGATCGATGACGACGAGATCGGCGCGGTCCCCTTCCCGCAGGTGGCCGGCATCGATGCCGTACCAGTCGGCCAGTTCTCCCGTCAGCCGGTGGACGGCGCGTTCGACGGACAAGAAGGGCTTGCGGTCGGACTGCGCGTCCTTGACCTTCTTCAGCAACCGGATCGGATAGTTGTAGAACGCCATGTTGCGCAGGTGCGCACCCGCGTCACCGAATCCCATCTGCACACCGGAACTGGCGGCCAGCTTCTTCGCGAACTTCGGCCGGTGATTGGCGATGGTGGTGCGCCACCGGAGGTCCGTGCCGTACTTCACGACGAGGTCGAGGTAGGCGTCGACCGGATGGACGCCGCGCAGCTCACCGACCGCGCCGAAGGTGCTGCCGATCAACGTCTCGTCGGGGCACCCGACGATCACCGCGTCGTAGAAGTTGCGGTGCCAGATGCGGGGGCTGAACTTGTTGTCGTAGTCCTTGCGGAACCGGCGTCGGTAGGACTCGTCCTGCAGCAGGGCATTTCGCTCCACCTGGTCCTTGAGATGCAGAGCCGCCGCGCCGGCGCCGAACTCCTCGAACACCACCAGATCGATGCCGTCCGCGTACACGGTGAACGGCACGGGCAGGTGCTGCCACTTGAAGTCGGTCTTGGCGAATCTGTTGAGTAGCGGCGCAGCGCCGAGCATGAAGTACACGATCGGCGGGTACGCCTTGGAATCCGCCGCGGAGAGTAGCGACGTCTTGAGGGGCCTGCGGCGGCCGAGACCCGAACTCTCGGCGAAGAATCCGAGAATGTTGGGATGCAGGTTGATCGTGGGTGCGCTCTGCAGGATCTTGCCGCGCTCGCGCAGGATCCGGTTGAGGAAGCGGAATTCGCGCCACCGCGCATACGTGGAAGGCAAAGAACGCGAACGATATTCGTCGCCATCGATCTTGTCGAGCGCATTCGTCATCGATGACAGACCGAGGAAACCCGCATCGAGGGCCTCGGTGACCATCGCACCCATCCGCTCGAGTTCTCCGGCGCTGGGCTCCACCCGCCTGTCGGTGCCGCGGCCGAGCCCCAGCACGCGGGTGCGAATGTCGGAGTGCCCGATGAAACCGGCAACATTGGGACCGAGCGGAAGCGATTCGAGCGCGTCGACGTACTCGGCCGGATTCTGCCAACTCTTGTTGTCGTCGAGGATGCGCAGCACCGAGTCGTGGGGTACGGCCTCGACCCGGCTGAACAGGTCGGCGCATTCGCGGGGTGTCGAATACACCGTCGACAACGAGCAGTTCCCGAGGACAACGGTGGTGACGCCGTGCCGGACGGATTCGGGCAGGCCGGGGCTGACCAGGACCTCGGCGTCGTAGTGCGTGTGCACGTCGACGAAGCCGGGCACCACCCACTTGCCCGCCGCGTCGATCACTTCGGTGTCGGGCCCGACGAGGAGGGGCTCCGCGGAGGCCTTGACGACGACTCCGTCCCGAATGCCCAGATTTCGGCGGCGAGGCGCAGACCCGGTTCCGTCGAACCACAGCCCTCCGTCGACCACTATGTCGAAGTCCGACATGTTGCGCTCCTCACACTCAGTTGGTGTTACACGACGTTACGTACACCGTTGAGTGAAAGTCAATGGGGTGTGCCGTCCCGTCCCTTAGAGTGCAGAGATGCCCGCCGCTCCCCGCTCCCCCGCAGATCGGCGCGCGCAGATCCTCGACGTCGCCATGCGACTCCTCGACTCGGTGCCGTTCGAGCAGCTGTCGATGGACCAGGTGGCGGCCGAGGCAGGCGTCTCGTCGCCACTGTTGTTTCACTACTTCAAGAACAAGCACGGGTTTCGCAACGCAGTGCTCGTAGCCTCGGCCACCGAGTTGCAGCGGAGGATGACGCCCGACACGTCGCTCCCCCTTCCGGCGCAGCTGCGCGCGGGTGTCGAGACGTTCGCCGAGGCGGTAATCGCGCACCCCGCAATCTATTTAGCCGTCATGCGCATGGCGGGCAGCGGGGACCACGGCATGCGAAAGATCTACCGGGGAATGCGGCGCACGTTCACCCGCTGGATAGGCGCGTCGCTGGCCGAGCTCGGGGTGTCGACGACACCCGCGCTCGAGGCGGCGATCTCGGGGTGGCAGGCATTGATGGAAGAGATCGTGCTGTCGTGGCTCGATGAACCGACCATGGACCGCACGGACATGATCGATCTCTGCGAACGCGCTTTCTATCACCTGCTTCCGGCGGCAGGCGTCGACGTCGACGCACTGGACGTGACACGCTGATCCGGATCACACCCGGACAGCAACCCCGGGCTCGCCTCCCACGCCTTCGCGGCCGGGTTGGTCGACGCGTGCCAGGTGTTCGTCGTTCCCGTCGTTGCGGGAGGCGGCACCCGGTCTCTCCCGGAGCGCGTCCGGTGCGGGCTGGAACTGCTGGACGAGCGCCGTTTCGGCAGAGGGTCTACCGGATGTCATTGGCCGGCGCGCTGCGCCTCCAGGAATTTCCGTCCCGGCGTCGGGTCGACGCCGAAGCGCTCGGCGTAGCGCTCGTGAAGTTCCTCCCACCCATCCCACGACCCGTGCGCCTCCGCCTCGGAGAGGTACCCGCCGGCGAGATGAGGTTCGAGCCGCGAGAAGTAGGTCTCCCAGCCGGCCGCGGTCTGCGCTGCGATCGCACGGTCGCCGAAGACATGGATGAAGATCAGCCGGCATCCGTCGCCCTCAGCGGTCAGATCGAAGCTGTACCGCTCACCGCCGAAGGTCCACGCCAGCCGATGGGGTTCATCGACCTCGGTCACCTCGCCGGTCGCGCCGTAGGCCTCGAAGGTCTCCCCTGTCGCCGGTGTCCACTCGGCGGCGGCGGGAAACCAGCGCTCGAGCTCCGCCGGCACGCTGACCGCCCGCCACACGCGTTCGACCGAGTGGGCGAGTGTGCGCTCGAAGCGCAGCGCCGGGCGGCCGTCGATCGTCTCCAGGGTTCCGTCGGTCATGGGTTCTCCTCCAGGTGTCGTTCGAGGGCGTCGAGGCGCCTCGACCAGTACACGCGGTACGGCTCCAGCCACTGGTCGACCTCGGCGAGGGGTTCTGGGCGCAGCGCGTACAGACGTTGTTTGCCATCCGCGCGCACCACGACGAGCCCGGCCTCGCGCAGCACCTTGAGGTGCTTGGACACGCCGGGCTGACTGAGCGCGATGCGCTCCACCAGTTCTCCGGCGGGCCGCTCACCCTCACGCAGCAGGTCCAGAATCTGTCTGCGGTGCGGCTCGGCCAGGGCGGCGTAGGCGCTCATAGCCTCATATTGCCAGATGGAAATATGAGCTGCAACCGTCGCTGGGGTGGCCACGGAACCCGGTCTCTGCCGAGCGGCGGGCGGGCCCCGACTTGACACTTCTCGTGTGACACACAACACTTGCCCACACCGACCGAGCGAGTGATCGGTCGGCCGCTCGAATTCGGACATCCCGTTCCGACCGAGCCGGAGAAAGGACATGCGGTGTCGTCGACGTTCATCAACGACGGAATCCAGGAGCCACCCGTGGCGACCACTCTCGACGCGTGGCGGTCGCGCGTGGAGGCGCATCCCGATCACCCCGCCGTGGCCTATTTCGATGGCACCCTCACGGCGCGCGAGGTCGACGACCTGTCGGATGCCCTCGCCGTCGCACTGGACGAGTGGGGTGTCGGGCGCGGTGACCGGGTGGGCATCTACCTGCAGAACGTGCCGCAGTACGCCCTCGCTCTGCTGGCGCTGTGGAAGGTCGGCGCTGCAGCGCTGGTGCTCAATCCGATGTACCGCGGAAACGAACTCCGCCGCCTCGTCGACGATGCGGAGCCGATCGGCATCCTCTGCGAAGACGTGAGCGTCGCGGCCACGGCGGAGACCCTGCGTGGCAGCAGCGTGCGATTCTCGATCAGCACCAGCGCCCTCGATTTCCAGACCCGCAACGATCCGCGGGTGTTCGAGTCAACCACGCGCGCCACGCCGGCGGCCGACGGCGACCTCGTCGAACTCCTCGCGCGGTTTCGCGGCAGGCGGCCTCCCCTGGTCGAACTCGACGAAGACGACCTTGCGCTGCTCACCTACACCTCCGGGACCACCGGCCCACCGAAGGGCGCGCTCAACTCCCACGCGAACGTGCTGGCCACCGCACTCGACTTCGGTGAGTGCGCCCGCGTCGTCGACGGGGACGTCGTGTTCGCCGTCGCTCCCCTGTTCCACATCACCGGCGCCGTGCTCAATGCGGGTGTCGCCCTCGTCCGGGACTGCCTGCTCGTCTTCGCGAACAGGTTCAACGCGGCCGTCGCACTGGAGACGCTCGTGGAGCACCGGGTGACCTACACAATCGGCTCGATCACCGTGTTCAACGCGCTGTCCGAGGTTCCGGCCGTGAGCGCGGACCACTTCGCCTCGGTCAAGACCCTCTACTCGGGCGGCGCGCCCATCCCGCCTGCCACCGTGGAGAAGTTCGAAGCCCGATTCGGCAAGTACATCCACAACGCGTACGGGATGACCGAGACGACGGCCGGAGTGATTGCGGTGCCACCCGGCCTGCGGGCGCCGGTCGACCCGTCGAGTGGCTCGCTGTCCATCGGACTCCCGCTGCCCCGGGTGGACATCCGCGCCGTCGACCCGAATGGTGACCCTGTTCCGCCCCACACCGCAGGCGAACTGGAAATCGCCGGACCGCAGGTTGTTTCGGGCTACTGGCGCAACCCGGACGCCTCGCGGGACACACTGCCCGGCGGACGGCTGCGCACCGGGGACGTCGCGATCATCGACGAGGCGGGGTGGGTGTATCTCGTCGACCGGCTCAAGGATCAGATCAACGTGTCCGGGTACAAGGTGTGGCCCCGTGAGGTCGAGGACACCCTCTACGAACACCCGGCCGTGCACGAGGCCGCCGTCGTCGGGCAACCCGACGACTACCAGGGCGAATCGGTGGTGGCCTACGTCTCGCTCCGCAAGGGCGCGACCGCCACCGAGGACGAACTCGTCGCGTTCGCCCGCGACCGGCTCGCCGCGTACAAGCGGCCGCGGCTGGTGCACATCATCACCGACCTCCCGAAGACCCAGACGGGCAAGATCCGTCGCAGCGACCTGCGTTGACGGCTCCTCCCCTCGACATCTCGACTCCGCGACCCCGACGAAAGTGACTGCACGTGAACGTCGACCTCACTCGCCAGGCGCAGCCTGACACCCATTCCGGCACCACCCTCGCCTCCCGCAAGAAATCGCTCCTCGCCAGCTCCGTCGGCAACGTCCTCGAGTGGTACGAGTGGAGCGCGTACGCGGTGTTCGCCCCGTTCATCGCGGCGGCGATGTTCAGCAACTCGGACCCGGTCTCGGCCCTGCTGTCCACGCTCGCGGTGTTCGCGGTCGGGTTCCTGATGCGCCCACTCGGCGGGATCATCTTCGGCCGGATCGCCGACAAGCGCGGACGTAAGTTCGTCCTCGTCACGACCATGCTGATGATGGCCACCGGCAGCCTGATCATCGGGGTGATGCCCACCTACTCGACCATCGGCGCGTGGGCGTCGTTGATCCTGCTCGCGGCGCGCGTCATGCAGGGCTTCGCGCACGGCGGCGAGTCCGCGACCGCGTATTCCTACGTCGGAGAGATCGCGCCTCCGCACCGGCGCGGCATGTGGGGAAGCGTCGCGTTCATCGCGATCTTCGGCGGTTCGGTGCTGGCCTACACCGTCGGCGGCGTCGTCACCTCCTCCCTGTCCGACACCGCTGTCGGTCAATGGGGTTGGCGTATCCCCTTCCTCATCGGCGCGCTCCTGGCACTGTTCGCCCTGTACCTGCGCCGCAGCATGGACGAGAGCGACGTCTTCGATGCTGCGCAGAAGGATGAGGATCAGCCGAGCATCCCCCGCCGCACCGTCGTCCGGGCGATCCTCCTCATGATCGGGATGACCTCGGGCATCACGGCCGCGCACTACACGTGGACGTCGTACATCTCCACGTACGCGATCACGCAGCAGGGCATGAATCCCGACACCGCGTACTGGATGCTGGTGATCGCTCAGCTGATCGCTCTGGTCTCGCTGCCGTTCCTCGGGTTGCTCTCCGACATTATCGGCCGACGGCCCATGCTGGGCGCCTTCGCGGTTCTGATGTTCGTCCTGCAGTTGCCGCTGACGATGATGATCACGTCCGACGGGTGGACCCTGCTCGTCGCCACCACCGTCGCCCTGCTGATCGTCGCGGTCCCGGCGTCGATTCTGTCCTCCACGCTGTCGGAGAGCTTCCCGACGCGACTACGCACGCAGGCGATCGGATTCGCGTACTCCTTCTCCGTCGCGGTGTTCGGTGGCACCGCCCCGTACCTGAACCAGCTTCTCCTCGGACTCGACCTCGGCTGGGTGTTCGGCGTCTACATCATGGTGCTGGCCGTCCTCACCGGCGTCGCGTGCCTGTTCATGAAGGAGACCAAGGGCATTCGCCTCGAAGACGTGTGACCACGCGAAGAGAACCGGCAGGTGCATCACCTGCCGGTTCTCACCCGAGCGAGTGACGGGATTCGAACCCGTGTGAACGGCTTTGCAGGCCGGTACCTCAACCACTCAGTCACACCCGCATCGATGATTACTGTGCCCGGCCGGTGCCCCGGGCGCGAGGGTTGCGCTCACGGTGATTCTGAAACCGACACGCCGGGGCGGGAACAAACCACGTGCCCTCGTTGCTGTGTTCCTCCGTGACCGACACCGAAGAACGCGCCGCCCCGACGGCCGACCGGACAACCACCCGTCCCAGCCTTCGGGTGATCCTGGTGCTCGGCGCGATGGTGGCCCTCGGCCCCTTCACCATCGATATGTATCTGCCCGCGCTTCCGGACATCGGAACCGACCTCGGCGCGTCCTCGTCCGCGGTCCAGCTGACCATCACCGGCACCCTGCTCGGCCTCGCGCTGGGGCAGTTGATCGTCGGAC
This sequence comes from Rhodococcus sp. USK13, assembly GCF_018343855.1. Lineage (NCBI taxonomy): Bacteria > Bacillati > Actinomycetota > Actinomycetes > Mycobacteriales > Nocardiaceae > Rhodococcus > Rhodococcus sp. USK13. The sequence goes on from NZ_CP069242.1 coordinate 5,378,251, forward strand.
CGCTCGCGGACAGCCTCGGGCGCAGGCGTCCCCTGATCGCCGGTATCGGTGTCCACGTCGTCGCGTCCGTGCTCGCGGTCTTCGCGCCGACCGTGGCCGTGCTGGGTGTGCTCCGCGTCTTCCAGGGCATCGGGGCCGCCGCCGCAGCGGTGGTCGCGCTCGCGGTCGTCCGCGACCTGTTCTCTGGGAACACCGTGGCCGTCGTGATGTCGCGGCTGATGCTCGTGCTCGGCGTCGCACCCGTTCTCGCCCCGAGTATCGGCGGGGCGCTCCTCATCGCCCTCGACTGGCGCGGCATCTTCGTCGTCCTCGCCGTGATCGGCACCCTGACGGCATTGATCGGGGTGTGGGGTCTGACGGAGACGCTGCCGCCGGAGCGGCGGCGCAAGAGCAGTCTGCGCGCCGTGCTGGGCACCTACAAGAGCCTGCTGGGTGACCGCACGTTCATGGTGCTCGCACTCGTGTCGAGTGTGGCGATGGGATCGTTGTTCTCGTACGTCTCCGGTGCGTCGTTCGTGTTCCAGGACCAGTACGGCCTGGACGAGCAGCAGTTCGCGCTGCTGTTCAGCTCCGGCGCGATCGCTCTGATCGGCGCCTCGCAACTCAACGTCCGCGCCCTCGCACGGTGGTCACCGCTGCAGATCACGGTGTCGGCCCTCGCCTTCGCGACGGTGGCCGGGCTGGCGCTGGTCACCACCGCCCACTTCGAGTTCGGCGGGCTCGTCGGGTTCATCGTTCCGCTGTGGTTCCTCCTCGCCGGTGTCGGCTTCGTCCTGCCCAACGCCCCGGCACTGGCCCTCGGCCGGCACGGGGAGGCGGCCGGCACGGCGGCCGCACTGCTCGGCGCCCTGCAGTTCGGCGTCGGCGCACTGATCGCTCCCCTGGTCGGCGTGCTCGGCAACACCGGCGTCGCACTCGCGGTCACGATGACGGCGTGCGCGGGACTCGGGCTGGTGGCGTTGGCGGCCGCCGCGAAGGCGGAAGCGCACTGACGACACGCTCGGCAGACTTTCGCGGCCCATCACCCGACATGGGATGATCGACGCATGCCACCACCGTCACCACTTCATCTCGACCCCATCGAAGAGGCCCACCGGCAGTGGACGAAGCACGGCTGGGGTGATGTCGCCGACGGGATGGCTGCGGTGACCTCGGTGATGCGGGCACAGCAGATCATGATGGCCCGGGTGGAAGAGGTGCTCAAGCCGTCGGGGCTCACGTTCGCCCGGTACGAATTGTTGACACTGCTGACGTTCACGCGCACCGGCGCACTCCCGATGGCGAAGGCCAGCGCGCGCCTTCAGGTTCACCCCACCAGCGTGACGAACGCCGTCGACCGGCTCGAGACGGCCAACCTCGTGCGGCGTGTCCCGCACCCTAGCGATCGCCGGGCGACCCTGATCGAAATCACCGACGCGGGAAGGAAACTGGCTGTCGAGTCCACTGAGCGACTCAACGCCCAGGTGTTCTCGCGCCCCGGGGTGTCCGGTGACAAGCTGGAACAACTGGTCACAATCCTCGCCGAACTGCGCCGCGAGGCAGGCGATTTCGACACCGGAGACGCCCCCACCAAGTGGTGAGAGACGACTGTCGCCCCGTACCGGATCCGGTACGGGGCGACAGTCGTTTTCGGGGCTTCTAGCGGTGCTTGAAGACGGGCGCACGCTTCTCGACGAACGCCGCCATCCCTTCCTTCTGGTCCTCGGTGGCGAACGTCGAATGAAACACCCGACGCTCGAACCGGACGCCTTCGGTGAGGGTGGTTTCGAAGGACCGGTTGACGGCTTCTTTCGCCATCATCGCGACCGGTAGCGACATTTCGGCGATGGTGGTCGCGGTCTGCAACGCCTCGTCGAGCAGGTCCGCGGCGGGGACGATCCGGGAGACCAGTCCGGGTGCCCAATTCTGTCCACATCCGCTATCAGTTCATTGCGTTTTTGCTTGATCCCCAGCACAGGCTACCGTCGTTGAGCGCTGATCTGGCAGCGCAATCATCTTCTGAGCTGATCTGGTCACTGAATTTCGGTAAACGAATCGATATTGTAGAGCAACGCTGATCCCACCTGCATCGTTGAGCAAAACTGCAAGACCGCGATCAGGCAGCGCTGCCCCATCTCCAGGAAAAAGAGAGCAGTTGTCGAGGACACCACATCCTGGTCGGCCCTCCGATGTTCAGCGCTGCAGAGCGTCCAGATCCTTGTCCACGACGAACTCCGATCGCATCTGTCTGAACTGATCAGAATACGGACCTCATCCGGTCTCGCGCCCCGCTGGTAGCCCAAAAAGGCTGGATGTCCTCTCAGTGCTGAGGGGTGATGAATCCCATCTCATCTGGTGTTCGAGTAGAATAACTGTAACCAGTTTCTTCATTCCTCCCCACTCCAAATGACAAAGCGCTGAGTTAACGTGATGTTGTTGATTGATACCATTGAGAAACCGCTACAATTTAGGCAAAAACTGTTGTGGTAAAGTTTTTATGACTCAGTTGATGTCGTTCCCTCGATATCATTTGGTATCACAATCGTACTGAACTGAGCGTCCTTGTCATCTCACTCGCAGAATGAACGCTTGGGTAGTCGTTATCATCAGCTCGCCTCATATCTTTATTCAGTGTCGAAGGTCGCGAGCAGAACGCTGAAGACTCGCCCCGACGCGTTGGACGCGACGTCGAACAGGGCCTGGTGACTGAGCCCGAGTTTCTCGCCGAGGACGAACGCCTCGCTGACCGCGATCATCGACACCCCCAAGATCATGTTGTTGCAGATCTTCGCGGCCTGCCCGTTCCCGGGGTTCCCGCAGTGCACGACCTTCTTGCCCATCACCTCGAGTAGCGGCTTCGCGGCCTCGAAGTCCTCGTCGCTGCCGCCGACCATGAACGCGAGCGTTCCCGCGGCCGCGCCCATGACCCCACCGGAGACGGGTGCGTCGACCGAACGGTGCCCGGCGGTGACCGCCTCCTCGTGTGCCGCCCGGGCGTCCGCGACGTCGATCGTGGACGAATCGATGAACAGGGTGCCCGGCTTCGCGGCCGGCAAAATTTCCTTGTACAGGCCGAGGACGAGTTTGCCGTTCGGCAGCATCGTGATCACCACCTCCGCCTCGCGGACGGCGTCGACGGCCGACTCGGCGACGGTGACACCGTCTTTGGTGGCCTGCTCGAGGGCGGCGGGGGCGAGGTCGAAACCGACCACCGTGTGCCCGGCCTTGACGAGGTTGGCCGCCATCGGACCACCCATGTGGCCGAGTCCCAGAAATCCGATCGTGCTCATGATGCAGTCCCTCCTGGACGCGTGTCGCTGGTCGAAGCCGCTGCCGGGACGGCTGCGGTGGGTGGGGTGAGGCCGAGTTCGAGGTCCCCGAGCGGGGCGAAGAACGCGTCGACCTGCTCGTCGGTCACGTCGGCGAGGGTGGCGGGCGACCACTGCGGGTTGCGGTCCTTGTCCACCACCTGCGCCCGGATGCCCTCGACCAGATCAGGGGAGCTCAGGCAAGCGACGGACACCCGGAATTCGTCGTTCAGGACTTCCTCGAGGCCGCCGGCCTGCCGGGCCCGGCGCAACGATTGCAGGGTGACCGCGCACGCGGTCGGCGACTTCGACAGGATCTGCTCGGCCGCCTTCTGAGCCTCCGGCACCCCACTGCCTTGCAGGCGGGCAACGATCTCGGGAACACTGCCCGCGGAGTAGGCGGCGTCGATCCACCCCTGCTGCGCCAACAGTTCGGACACAGGGGCGGGTTCGGTGAACCGGGCGAGGGCGTCGTCGATCGAGGTCTGTGTGAGTGCCTCGATAAAGCTGTCGATCTTCGCCGAGGGGATGTAGTGGTCGGCGAATCCGCACGCGATCGCATCACCGGCGCTCAGCCGGGCGGTGGTCAACGCGATGTGGGTGCCCAACTCGCCCGGGGTGCGGGCGAGTAGGTAGGTGCCGCCCACGTCGGGGACGAACCCGATACCGGTCTCGGGCATGCCGATCATCGACCGTTCGGTGACGACTCGGACGCTGCCGTGCGCGGAGACCCCGACGCCGCCGCCCATCACGATGCCGTCCATGATCGCCACATACGGCTTGGGGTAGTTCGCGATGGCCGCGTTCAGGATGTACTCGTCGCGCCAGAACTCCCGCGACCCGGTACCGCCCTCTTGGGCGTCGTGGTAGATCGACACGATGTCGCCACCCGCGCACAACCCCCGCTCGCCGGCCCCGGTGATCACCACCGCCCGCACCCGATCATCGTCGGACCATGCGGCCAACGCCGCCGCGATCTGCCGCACCATCGAGTGGTTGAGGGCGTTGATCGCCTTGGGCCGATTCAGCACAAGCCGGCCCACACCGTCCCGCGTGTCGACAATGACCTCAGATTCCGAATTCAGGTCGCTCACCCTGCCGCTCCTTTATTTCCGACGACGCTGCGGGCGATGACGACCCGCATGATCTCGTTGCTGCCCTCGAGGATCTGGTGCACCCGCAGATCCCGGACGATCTTCTCGATGCCGTACTCGGCCAGATACCCGTACCCGCCGTGGAGTTGCAGCGCCTTGTTGGCGACCTCGAAACCGGTGTCGGTGGCGAACCGCTTCGCCATCGCACACAACTCCACCACCTCCGGTGCCCCCTCCTCCAACGCGGCCGCCGCCCGCCACAACAGGGTGCGGGCCGCCTCGAGTTCGGTGCGCATGTCGGCGAGCTGGAACTGCAACGCCTGCGAGTCGAGCAGCGGCGCACCGAACGCCTTCCGGTCCGCGAGATACGCGACCGCCTTCTCCAGCGCGGCCTGCGCGCCGCCGACCGAGCACGCCGCGATATTGAGCCGGCCCCCGTTCAAACCGGCCATCGCGATCCGGAACCCACCCCCCTCGCTGCCCAGGAGATTCGCCGCCGGCACCCGCACATCCTCGAAGATCACCTGCCGGGTCGGTTGGGCGTTCCAGCCCATCTTCACCTCGTTCGGCCCGAAGGACAGCCCCGCCGACTCCTTCGGAACGATGAACGCGGAAATCCCCTTCGGCCCACCCTCCCCGGTGCGGGCCATCACCACATACACATCCGACGTCCCCGCACCGGAGATGAACTGCTTGACCCCGTTCAGGACGTAGTCGTCACCGTCGCGGACCGCCCGGGTGCTCAACGCCGCCGCATCCGACCCGGCACCCGGCTCGGTCAGGCAGTAACTACCCAACTGATCCATCGCACACAACCCCGGCACGAACGCACGGCGCTGCTCCTCGGTGCCGAACCGGTCGATCATCCACGTCACCATGTTGTGAATCGAAATGTAGGCGGCGATCGACGGACACCCCCTCGCGAGCTGCTCGAAGATCCGGGCGGCGTCGACCCGGGTCAGCTCCGAGCCACCCACATCCTCCCGAATGTAGATCCCACCCATCCCCAACGACGCCGCCTTCCGCAGCACATCCACCGGGAAATGCTTGGTCTGATCCCACTCCACGGCATACGGCGCCAGATGCTCGGCCGCGAAGTCACGGGCCGTCTCACTGATCGCCCGCTCGTCATCGGTCAAGGTGAACATGGGGTTCCGTTTCAGTTCATGGTGGGGATGACGAAGTGGTTGTCAGGAGCGGAGCCTGCGGAGCGACCCTCGGGCCCTGCTTCCTTCTTGCCTGAGGGCCAACGCTGGGTCACGGTCTTGGTCTTGGTGTAGAAGCGGAACGAGTCGGGTCCGTGCTGGTTGAGGTCGCCGAAGCCGGAGCGCTTCCACCCGCCGAAGGTGTGGTACGCGATCGGCACGGGGATCGGGACGTTGACGCCGACCATGCCGACGTTCACGCGGTTGGTGAAGTCGCGGGCGGTGTCGCCGTCGCGGGTGAAGATAGCGACGCCGTTGCCGTACTCGTGCTCGGTCGGCAGGCGGAGTGCTTCCTCGTAGTCCGCGGCACGGGCGACGAGCAGGACGGGTCCGAAGATCTCTTCCTTGTAGACGCGCATGTCGGTGGTGACCTTGTCGAACAGGGTCGCGCCGGCGAAAAAGCCGTTCTCGTGCCCCTCGAGGGTGAAGCCCCGGCCGTCGACCACGGCCTCCGCACCTTCGTCGATGCCGATCTGGATGTAGCTGTCGACGCGCTCGAGGGCGTCCTTGCTGACCAGAGGTCCGAAGTCGGCGTTCTCGTCGTCGCTGCGACCGATCTTCAGGCCGGCGACACGGTCCTTCAGCTTCGCGACGAGAGCGTCGGCCGTCTCCTCGCCGACCGGAACGGCAACCGAGATGGCCATGCAGCGCTCGCCGGCCGAACCGTAACCCGCGCCGATGAGCGCGTCGGCCACCTCGTCGAGGTCGGCGTCGGGCATGACGATGGCATGGTTCTTGGCGCCGCCGAAGCATTGCGCGCGCTTGCCGTGGGCAGCAGCGGTCTCGTAGATGTACTGCGCGATCGGGGTGGACCCGACGAAACCGACTGCCTTGATGCGATCGTCGGTGAGGAGGACGTCGACCACTTCCTTGTCACCGTTGACCACGTTGAAGACTCCGGCCGGCAGACCGGCCTCGAGGAACAGTTCGGCGAGGCGCAGCGGCACCGAGGGGTCGCGCTCGGAGGGCTTGAGGATGAAGGCGTTACCACACGCGAGGGCCGGCCCGGCCTTCCACAGCGGAATCATGGCCGGGAAGTTGAACGGGGTGATCCCGGCGACGACGCCGAGTGGCTGGCGCATGGAGTACACATCGATGCCGGTGCCCGCGGACTCGGTGTACTCACCCTTGAGCAGATGCGGGGCGCCGACAGCGAACTCGATGACCTCGAGTCCTCGTTGGATGTCGCCCTTCGCGTCGGGAACGGTCTTGCCGTGCTCGGACGAGAGCAGGCGTGCCAGCGAGTCCATCTCGCCCTGCACCAACTGCAGGAACTTCATGAGGATGCGTGCGCGCTTCTGCGGATTGAAAGCGGCCCATTCGCGCTGCGCTTCCACCGCGTTGGCGATGATCGCCTCGGTCTCGGCCTTGTCCGCCAGCGGCACCCGCGACTGCACCGCACCGGTGTTGGGATCGTAGACGTCGCCAAACCTGTTGGAGGCACCCGGTACACGCTTGCCGCCGACGAAGTGGGATAGCTCTTGAACCATTGTGCGAACCCGTTTCTTGCTCGATGAATCAGGGAGTTCCGAATATATAGCCCATCCTATAGTTGGATGTCCTTGCATGTCTAGGTGTGAATCGCGAGACGCCGGGCGTCGTGAGCCAACCGTCGGTCACGCCGACGACTCACGGCCCGTCGGCAGACGGGAAGCGAGCAACGAACCGGCGTTGCCACGGTGTCTCCACGGCACGGGGAGAATAGTGCCGGCGGACGTAGTCGACCGCCGCCGAGTTGGGCACTCCGTCGAGTACGGCGAGGCAGGCAAGCGCTGTGCCGGTGCGCCCGACGCCTCCCCCACAGGCGATCTCGACGCGATCCGACTCTGCGCGCGCCCACACTTCGCGTAGCGCAGCCGTCGCCTCGCTGCGATCGGACGGCAACCAGAAATCGGGCCAGCGAAGCCAGCGATGTTCCCACTCGACGAACGGCGGGCGGCGGCCCAGCAGATACAGCGCAAAGGTGGGATGGGGAGCGGGCGGAAGCGGGCGCCTCAGCCCCCGTCCGCGCACGCGTCGACCCGACGGAAGTTCCAGCACTCCGGCCGCGCCGGGCTGCCACGGATCGGTCACCGCACGACCATAACCCGCATCGTTCGCCCGTATGCCCGTCGACGAAACCGGCGCGCCTGGTTTACCAATCAAGGAACGGTGGTATCTCCTTGGTGGAGTCAGGCCGCCCGGTTTTCCGCGGACGCGACCCGACGTGGTGCGAACGAGGGGTGCCGGCATGACCGCGACGGTTGACGACCTTGCCCAGTCCACCGCTCGACTGCGGTCCGATCTGAACGCGTTCGAACAGCGGATCAAGGACCTGACCGAAGCATTCGACTTGCTCGACCGGAGCATGCTCACCAGCAGCGACGAATCCATGGTGCTCGAGGTGATAGACAACCTCAGTGACGCCCGTCTGGATTTGACCACCGCAGACCGGCACCTCGAGGCCGCTGTGCGGCACGTCGAGCGGCTGTCCTTGGCTTGACCGCAGCGGCCGCCACCGACTGCTACCTGTGAGGTTTGCCGACTCCACCGAGTGGGGATGCTCGCTCTGTGAGCGCATCCGCGCTGCATCCGGCCGAATTTTTCGGGGAGGGTCGTCATGAACACAGTCACGTCCGGACTCGTCGCCGGAGCGGCCGGGGTGACCGCACTCAACACGGTGACGTACCTCGACATGGTGGTCCGCGGCCGTCCCGCAAGTACGGTCCCCGAAGAGACGATCGATTCGGTCGCCGCGAGTCTCGGGGTTCGAATACCGGGGCGCGGAAGTGCCATGCAGTCCCGCCGGACGGGGCTGGGCGCACTCGGCGGAATTGCTGTAGGCCTGGGCATTGCTGTGGGCGCCGGCCTGGTCCGCCGCACCGGATTTCGCTTGTCGCCGACAGCAGGTGCCGTAGCCATCGGTGCGGGTGCGATGGCTGCCACGGACATCCCGATCGCCGTCCGCGGCATCAGTGATCCGCGGAATTGGTCGGTCCAGGATTGGCTCAGCGACATCGTCCCGCATCTAGCATACGGCGCGGCCGTCCATGCAGTTCTCCGACAGCAGGACGCGAAGTTATCGCTTCTGTGACACCAACGCGTCGAGATAGCGCCGCGTCATCACCTTCTGCACTGCCCGGTTCGCGGGGCCGCCGAGTCGGGTGAACCACCGGCCGGGCCGCGAGAAAGCGGAGATACTCGCAACGACGGCGTCGTCCGGTCGGTGTTCGATGACGAATCGCTCTTCCCCCGTTTCCGGGTGTCCCTCGAGCGACCCGTAGGCGAAACCCTTGACACGGGGCTCGTCGACGACGTAGATCACCCGGCAACAGAAGGTGAGTCCGACCGGACCGATCCCCCACCGAAGCTCGACGGCGGCGTCGGGAGTCGCCGTAGGAGTATTGAGGCCGACCTTCACGCCGGCGCCGCGGTGCATCCCCCAGGTGAACAGCTGTGCGACGGCGGAGTCGAACACTGCGGAACCACGACCGATCACCTTCTGCTCGTCGAGATGGTGGTATCCACTCGGAAACGGAAGGTCACGACTGGCGCCCACCTCGGTATAGGTGAACTCACGCGTGTCACAGGGTTTGCGGCTGACGGCAGGCTCCTCCCGATCCCCGGTCGGTCGATGCCGACCGCACGAACGCCAGCCTAGTCCGGGTGCGGCCGGGGGCGCATCGAAAGGATGTGCACCCGAGAAGTAGTCGAGTGGCCGAACCGCAATCGGATTAGGATTGCAGTGGACGTCATCCACTCGGAGGAGCACGCCATGAGCATCGTCGACAAGGCCAAGAACGCCGTCCAGCACGCTGCGGGAAGGTCCCGGGAATCGATCGGCCGGGCCACCGGAGACAACGAGCTGAAGAACATCGGCAAAGCGGACCAAAGGAAGGCCAGTGTGAAGAAGGCCGCCGAGCGAGTCAAGGACGTGTTCAAACACTGACGCGGAGCGAACTTTCCGGAGCGCCTCCCAACCGAACGCACCGTCAGGCACGACGGTGCGTTCGCGGTTGCGCGATATGTTGAACGGCCGCAAGACCTTCAGGAGTGCCGGGCCAATGCCGGGCAAGTGCGTGTGCGCCCGCTCGACGGGTCACCGAGCGTAGAACGAGAGCCACCACCAGTACGTCATCGGCATATCCGATGACGGGGATGAAGTCGGGTATGACGTCGATCGGTGCGGCGAGGTAGATCAGGAGAAGCGTGAGCCGGATCCGGATGCCCCGGGGTAGCGTGGGATCTCCCGCCAGTCGACGCACGAGACGCACGACATCCGGCAACAACCGAAGTACATCGGTGACGGGCATGGTCCCGGAATTTGTTCGCATCAGAGCGACCACCAGCAGCAGCCAGAGCACAGCGATGCCGGCAGCCGCACCGACGATCATCGGCCAGGCCGCTGCCCACAGCTCGTGCAGGGTCACCTACCGATTTTCCCGCACACGGCGGGGAGCACCACATCACCCAACGCCAGGATCAACGGAGATGCTGATATAGCGTGTTCAGGTCCGCGATGACGGCGTCCACCCCGCGCTCATCGGCGCACACGGATCGGATCGCCTTGCGCAGCAACAGGGGGTCGAGGTCGTCGACCGCCGCCCGGAAGTCGGTGTCGGGCAGGGCGGGTAGTTGGGCGCTGTCACCGAACCAATCGGCGACATCTTCCTCGGCGTTGCCACCGCCGACTCCCTCGATCAGCATGTCGAGGTCGACCCCGCGCAGGGTCAGTATCTCCAGGGGGTTCTCGTCGATCCGCTCCGTGGTCAGATATGCGACCGCAGCGGCGTGCTTACACGGCCAGCCGTCGTCCGGACAGGTGCAGTCGTAGTGGAGCGCCGAAGAGCCGGACGGTAACAGGAGGGGACCGAGAATTTCCGGCACCGCCCCACCCGCGAGCATCGCAAGGCTGCCGGGCTGTTTCCGCACCAGCGTGACCAATTCGGCGATCTCGTCCTCGTCGAGCCGGTCGATCGAGACGGTTGCGACGAACGGCTGGAGCTGGCTGCCCTGGACTTCGCCGGTCACCATCCCATGGCTGATTTCGAGGGAGACGACCTGTCCGCTGCGCGCGTAGCTGCGGCCACGACTCATCCGCCCCTTGTCGCCGACGAACTCGATGATGTCGACCAGTTCCCGTCCCCACCAGGTGTGGCCGAATGCTCCCCGCCGCGAGCGTGCTGCCAGGCCGCCCTGCACCGGTCGTCGTGAGCCGTACCGAGCGAAATGCGGTGCCGGTCGCCGATCCGTCATTCGCCGACCGCCTCGTCGCCGAGTCGCAGCAGCTCGCCGAGCTGTTCGGTGCTCATCTCCGTCACCCAATTCTCACCGGTTCCGACCGCGAGATCGGCCAACTCCTGTTTGGTCGCGATCATCGCGTCGATCCGTTCCTCGAGCGTGCCCACGCACACCAGTTTCCGCACCTGGACGTCTCGGCGCTGCCCGATGCGGAACGCCCGGTCGGTGGCCTGGTTCTCGACCGCCGGATTCCACCATCGGTCGAGGTGCACGACGTGATTGGCCGCCGTGAGGTTGAGCCCGGTACCCCCCGCCTTGAGTGAGAGCAGCATGATCGGCGGTCCGCCGTCACCTTGGAATGCCGCCACCATGTCGTCGCGCTTCTGTTTGGTGACGCCTCCGTGCAGAAACGGCACGGCGGTACCGAAACGCTCGGACAGGTACGGTGCCACGAGATCGCCGAACTCGCGGAACTGGGTGAACAGCAACGCTTTCTCGCCGTCGGCCAGTACGGAGTCCAGGATGTCCTCGACAAGACCGAGCTTTCCCGACCGGTGCTGACCGCGGCGCGTCACCGCGGACCCGTCCCGCAGAAAGTGCGCCGGATGGTTGCATACCTGCTTGAGTTTGGTCAGCGCGGCAAGCACGGCACCCTTGCGCTTCATCCCCTTCTTGTCCCTGATCTGCGCCATCATGTCGTCGACCACCGCCCGATACAGCGCCGCCTGTTCTGCGGTGAGATTGGCGCGCACCGTCATCTCGAACTTGTCGGGGAGGTCGGCGATGACCGCCGGATCGGTTTTTACCCGGCGGAGCACGAACGGTGAGGTGACAGCCCGCAGCCGGGCCACGGCGGTCTCGTCCTGCTCCCGCTCGATCGGAACGACGAAGCGTTTGCGGAACATCGCCTCGGAGCCCAGGATGCCGGAATTCGCGAAATCGAGAATGGAACGCAATTCGTCGAGCCGGTTCTCGACGGGTGTGCCGGTCAACGCCACCCGGTGCGCAGCGGGGATACTACGGGCAGCCCTGGCCTGGGACGTCTTCGAGTTCTTGATGTGCTGCGCCTCGTCGAGCACCACCCGGCGCCACTGCTGTTCCTTCAACTGCGCAAGGTCGCGTGCCAGCAACGCGTATGTGGTGATCACGAGGTCACTCGCACCGACCGCAACCGTCAGCTCTTCACCGGTCAGCCGTTGCGGGCCGTGGTGGACATGCACACGCAAGGTCGGAACGAAGCGGGCCGCCTCTCGTTGCCAGTTGCCGACCACGGACATCGGGCACACCAGAAGTGTCGGCGAAGGCGCGTTCTCGTGCGCCAGCAACGCCAGCAGTTGCAGGGTCTTACCCAGGCCCATGTCATCGGCGAGGACGGCCCCCAGTCCGAGCCTGCTCATGAACGCCAGCCAGTCGAGCCCCCGCTGCTGATACGGCCGCAAGGTGGCGTCCAGCCGGTCGGGGACCGGAACCTGCTCCGGCTGCACGTCGCCTTCGAGTAACGCGGCAGCCCACCCGCTCGCCGTCACCTCGTCCACCGGAAGGCGCGAGAGATCATCTGCAATAAGGTCTTTGATCAAGTCGACGATGGCACGGTCGCCACTTCCCTGCCGTTCCGTCACGTAGCGTGCCGCGCGAGCGAGCACTTCGGAATCGGCCCGCACCCATTCACCACGCAGCCGCACCAGATCGCTCTTGGAATTGACCAATCGAGTCATTTCGGCGGCCGTCAGGACGGTGTCCCCGAGCGCCAGCTCCCAGTCGTACTGCACCAACTGGTCCTTGCCGACCGACCGGTTCTCCGCGCTCGCCGGGGTCCCCGGCGAACTGACCCGCAACCGCATGGACGGCGACGCCACACTCCAGGCCCGCGGCAGCAACAGGCTGATGCCCTTCTCTTTCAACGCGACCGCCCCGTGCCCGACCAGGTCGATCACGACCGCGGTGGGGAGGAACAGATCGAGGCTGTCGGGGTCGCTCGGCACGTCCTGCAGTCGCGGATACGCCGCCACGGCCTCGGTCAATTTGCGGACACCGATCTGGAGGCGGCTCGCGTCCGTGTGATGCAGGGGAATCGGAACCGGGGCTTCGCCTTCCGGACGCAGGCACACCTCCAGCCGCCACAGGGCGGTGTCCGGATCCCAGTCCCCCTCGACGTCGGCGTCGTCCGGTTCGAGCAGGCGCAACACCAGTTCGGGCTCGTCCACGGTGAGGCTGTCACGCCAGCGGTCGAGCGAACCGGACAGTTGCGGCGTTCCCTCGTCGTAGGAATCGCCGTGCGCGAGCGCGGCGAGGAGCGGATGCGGCGGATGGCTGCGCCGACCGTCGAGCGGGCGGTGGCCGAGAACGTGACGGGTGATCGGGTCGGTGAGTTCGGTGACGAGGTCGTCCAGCACGGAGCGGGCGCCGCTCCCGTGGCGCTGCACCGGCGGCATCGCGACAGTAAGTTCGGTCAGCCAGGCACGCTGTCGTTCACCGCCGAGCAGTCGCCAACGCGGCCACCATGTGCCCTCCGCACGATGCGTTTCGGGGACCACCCGACCGGCACGCGCCCATCGCTCGATTCCGCGCACCGTATGGGCGAGGTACCGCAAATCGCCGGCGATCCGCGAATCCCACGGCGACACCGCCAGCAGGAACTCCGCGGCATCGGGCGGGGCCAAAGCCACCGCCGGCCACTCGACCAGCTCCGGACCCGAGGGCGCCGGCATCGGCACCTTGACATGGTGCCGGAACTTGCGCTGCAATACCCGGCCGACAGCATCGGCGGCGGACTCCTCAGCCACGAGATCGCGGTCCTCGACCCACAGCATGAGTCCCGAACCCGGTGTCCAGAGACCGTGCAGCATGGACCCATCCAATCAGGCGGAGCCGACAGCATCCGAAGTCCCTGCATTTTCCGTGTAACCGTGGCCGGGGCCGAACCGATGAACGTGGTGGCGGCTGTCCGCGCCGAAGCGCACCACGGATCGCTGCCGGAACCACTGCAGTGATCGGAGGAAGACATGGACTTTGCACAGATTCTCGAAGGCTTGCTCGCCCTGCTCGAGGCGCTCGGACCCTTGATGGGCGGCGAGGGTGGCGGCGGGGGCGGCACAGGATCGTTGGGCGGCCTGTTCGGCAGCTCCTGACCTGTCGACAATGAGCCCGTCGGGATGCCCGGCGGGCTTCGTCGTGCCCGATCCGCGAACGCGCCGTCCGTGATAGGAGTTGAGGCGTGAGCACCGCATACGGCTTCCGCGAGTACGGTGGCCCCGAAACCCAGCAGTTCTTCGACGTCGCCGTCCCGTTCCCGGGCCCCGGACAGCTGCAGGTGGCTGTGCACGCGGCCGGGGTGAATCCCGCCGATTGGAAGGTGCGGGCAGGTACCCGCAAGGACACCGTGCCCGTCACGCTTCCGGCAGTGCTGGGCCGCGAGGTGGCGGGAGTGGTCACCGCGGTCGGTCCTCGGGTCGCCGACTTCGCGGTCGGCGATGCCGTGTTCGGAGCGACGGCCACCGGTTACGGCGGGTACGCCGATCACACGATGCTGAATGCGTCGTCGACGGCACACAAGCCCGGGTCCGTCTCCTTCGCCGACGCCGCCACCCTTCCCGTGGCAGCAGGCACCGCCTACGACGCGATGTCCACGCTGAACCTGCCCGCAGGAAGCCGATTACTCGTGATCGGTGCCGGCGGCGGCGTCGGGGTCGCTGCGCTGCAATTGGCGGCCGCCCGGGGCATCGCTGTTCTCGGAGTCGCGAGCCGGAGTAAGCGTGACGTGGTCGAGTCCCTCGGCGCGGAGTGGCTCGAGTCCGGCACCGGGTTGGCGACGCGGATATCGGAGCCGGTCGATGCCGTATTCGACCTGGTCGGGGGTGACGCGCTGGCCGATGCGGTCAGGGTCGCCCGAGATCCGGCCGCGATCGTCAGCGTCGGCGACCCGCTCGCTGCCCGTGATCTCGGCGGTTCGGGCGTGGAACGAAGGCGCACCACCGCAGTCTTCGCCGAACTGGCTGCCCTGGTGGCCTCCGGTGTCCTGGACCCGCGGGTCACCCACCGCTTCCCTCTCGCGCAGGCGGGTGAGGCACTGGCGCTGGTCGAGTCCGGCCACGCGGCGGGCAAGGTCGTGATCGAGGTGGGTTAGTCGCCCGCCGCTCGGCTCGTCCCGTCAGACAGCTTCGCGAGCGGCGGAGGGCCAGCGTGTGGACCGGCCGGGGGTCGGGCGGCACAACTGCCGGCCGTCGAGCGCACCGACTCGGGCCAAGACCTGGTCGACCGCATCGACGAGCCAGTCGCCGTGCACGGTGACGAGTGGTTCTTCGGCGTCGACCGATCCGCGGCCGACGAAGTGCACCGTCCAGCCACCATCGGCGTCGGCATCCCGCAGGGCGCCGTCGGCCGTGGCGATCGCCAGGAGGTGACAGCCGAGCGTCAGATCGACGCGCACACCTACACCTGCCGCCGTCTCGACGAGGCGTGCGGGTCGATCTGTCGCCAGGGTGAGAGCGAGGAGAGCATCGTGGTAACGCCCGATTTTCGGTGAGTCACTCATGTTCGCCACCTTTTCTACTGAGACCGAACCGTACGACGCTGTCCTGATCGTTGCCGCCGCTCATGTCGCGGGGGCGACCACAAAGTCACGAAACAATAACGAATAGTCACGGAACGGTAACGGCAATCTCCGTGCCCTGCTGCGGCGCGCGAGCACCAGTGCGAGAATCGCGGCATGTTCGTTCTCGCCCCTGACCAGTCCGTCGACAATCCTGACCGGTCCGTCGACACTGCTGAGGTGGGCGGACTGGCGGTCTCGCCGCACACGGCGGCCGTGCGGCGCCTGGACAATGGGGCCCTCGCCGCTCTCGAGGTGCAGCTGCGCGGGCCAGCGGACGGCCCACTCGCGACCCCCGAAGCACTGCGGACCGTGGCCCGGGCCATGAACGAGAAGCGCGAGCTCGACCATCTCACCTGGGACGTCGCCGGTACGGTCGCAGCGGACGGCGTTCCCGTACTGGTGTCGATCGACCTCGACTCCCTCCCCGGCCTGGCGAATCGCGCGGCTGATCCCGAGTGCCAGCGCCGAGAGATCGTCGTGGTCACCGCCGCGATATTCACTGCCGATCCGTCCCGCGCACTGCGGGCCGTCGCAGATGCACGCGGCCGCGGAAGGCTCATCGCCGTGGACGAGGTAGGCACCCACCCCGCAGCCATCGCACTGCTGTCGCTGATCGAGCCGGACATCATCCTCCTCGCGCCCGTCATGATCACGCGTCGCCCGGACTCGGACATCGCCCGCACCGCGCATGCGGTGGCTGCACGCGTGGAGAGTTCCGGTGCTGTGGTGGTCGCCACCGGAGTGGGCACCGAGGTGCAGCGCCGGCGTGCGCTCAGCCTGGGAGCGACGTACGGGGTCGGCGAGCATCTCGAGGACATCGAGTCGGCCCCGGCGTCGTGGCCGGCTTCCGCGACTGTCGAGCCGTTCCCGCCCACGCCGACCTGGAACACTCCCGACCACGACTCGCGCTCACCACACGCCATCGCCTCCTCCGGGCGCACCGCTGTCCGCAGTCTCAAGCGACTCCTGGTGACCATGAGCACCACCCTCGAGACGCACGCCGCCGCCGCGGGGCCCGAAACCCTGGTGCTGGGAACCTTCCAGCGCGCCGAGCACTTCACCGACCGGACGCGCACCCGTTGGCAGAACATGGCGAGCCGGATCGCCTACGCGGGTGTGTACGGCGTCGGCATGGGTCACACGGTGGACGAGGGCATTCATCAGGCTCCCCTCGCGGCCGACGACGAGCTGGTGGAGGAGTGGAACGTCGTGGTTCTGGGCCCCCACTTCGGTTGCGTTCTCTCCGCCGTGGATCTTCACCGCGGAGAGGCAGATTCGGAACGCGAATTCGACTACGTCGTCTCCTACGACCGCTCGACGGTTGTGCGGTGTGCGCGCGCCGTCCTCGACCGGTTCACCGCCGATCCGAGGAGCGCCGGGTAGAGCGGCCGGAGGTCGACCGCCGTGTCGACATTTCCGCCGCCCGGGCCATGGCGTCGTGCAGGAGGCAGGTGAGATGCTGGAACTTGTCCGCCCGCCACGCCGGAGACTCGGAGTCGGCCCATGAGCATCCTCATTCAGGTTCTCGAGCAGGGATACGCACTCACCACCCCGTGGGAGCAGCGAAAGTATGCTTTCGTCGACGCAACGCACATCGTGACGATCCGCCTCGACGGGCAGTCCGGCGTCTGGCTCGACGGGATGAAACACGGTGAGGCGCATCAACTTGCCATCACGCCGGTCCCCAGCGAAGCCATCTTCTTCCTCCTCCGCACCCTCGACGTCCTGGCCGAGTGCCGAGAGAGTGGTGGGTCGTGGGTGATCGGGCACGACGGTGCCCACCTGTCCTCGATCGCCGCCGTGCAGTTACCCTTCGCCTGACGTGTCGGTGGCCCGCGCAATACTGCGGGTCGACGGTTCGGACACTCGTCGAGCGCCGGGGGGACGCAATGAGGGTTCTGTATGTCGTGCTGTGGGCTCTTGCGGTCAGTGGCTGCGGGGTATCAATCCTTGATCTGAGCGGGCCGGGCCCGGCGCCCGGCAGTCCGCCGCGCGAGCACATCGAACAGTTGCTGGCACAGGTCGACACGGTCGAGTCCCGCCCGCACCCGGGTGGGTACCAACGCGGGTGCTCAGGCAAGGAACAGTGCGTCTTCGGTCCGGCGTGGACAGACGCCCAGAGCGCTCCAGCGGGGCACGACGGATGCGACACCCGCAACAACGTGCTGGCCACCGACCTGCGATCGGTGTCGTTCCGGGACGGCACCCGGGAGTGTGTCGTGCTGAGCGGGGTCCTCGCCGACCCGTACTCCGGCGAGCTCGTCACCTTCGACCGCAGCGACGCCAAGGCCGTGCAGATCGACCACGTCTACCCTTTGGCCGCGGCCTGGGACATGGGTGCGTCCACGTGGCCACTGGAGCGCCGACTGCGGTTCGCCAACGACGTGATGTTCGAATTGCTGGCCGTCAACGGCGACGACAACCAGGACAAGGGAGACCAGACTCCCGGCGACTGGCTTCCGCCGAATCCCGCGTATCACTGCTTCTATGCGGGCAAGTATCTCAGCGTCGCCGTCGAGTACGGCCTTCCTGTCACCGTCGCCGACCGGAAGGCACTCGCCGATGTGGCGGAAAGGTGCCCGTGAGCTCCTCAGGACACCGTGAACGAGCGTGTGTGCCACCCGGTGGCGCCGCCTGGAATCGGCGGCGTCCGTTCTTCGACCTGTACGTTGCCGCTGAGGTCCGTCGCCCGCACTTGCAGTGTGTGCAGGCCCGGTGTCGCCTGCAATTCCCAGGTCCATTGACGCCAGGTGTCGATGGTGTATTGCTGTGCGAGCGCGGCCTTTTCCCACGGGCCGTTGTCTACCCGCACTTCCACCGTCTCGATTCCTCGGCGCTGCGCCCAGGCGGTTCCGGCGACCAGTACCGGACCCGGTACCAACGGCGCGAAGGGAGCGGGCACGTCGATGCGGGAGGCGGTCTTGATCGGTGCTTTCTCGGCCCACCCCCGCTGCGTCCAGTACGCCTCGGCCGCGTCGAAGCGGGTGAACTCCCAGTCCACCACCCATTTGGTGGCGGAGACGTAACCGTAGAGACCGGGCACGACCTGGCGCACGGGGTAGCCGTGCTCGAACGGCAAGGGCTCACCGTTCATCGCCACCGCGAGAATTGCGTCGCGCCCGTCGCGCAATGCTTCGATCGGTGTACCTGCGGTGAAGCCGTCGATACTCATCGAGAGCAGCATGTCGGCCTCGGCACCGACGCCCACCTCGTCGAGGAGATCCCTGATCAGGTACCCGATCCAGGTGGCGTTGCCGGCGAGGACTCCCCCGACCTCGTTGGACACGCACGTCAACGTGATAATCCGCTCGACCGGGGTCCGTGCAACGAGGTCGTCCCACGTGAGGGTGAGTTCCCGATCCACCATTCCGTGGATGTGCAGCTCCCAATTGTCCGTCGTCATCCGCGGGACCCGCAGCGCGGTGTCGATGCGGTAGAACTCGTCGTTCGCGGTGACGAACGGGGTGGCGCCCGGTACGCCGATGTCGGTTCCCGGAGCGATCGGAGACGCCTTGTCCGCGACCGAGGGAATCGCGAAATTCCGACGGTTGTCGATGGCCCCAGCGATCTGCTGGCCCAGATGCCGTCCGACAGCTCCCGCCGCCGCTGCCGCCGCAGCGGCAGTGGCCGCGAGCACGAGAAACTTTCGGCGGGGCAACCGCGAATCCGCACCATCGGCCCCTTCCGGCATCTGCGCCGCCGCCGTCAAGATGCGGAGTACGACGATTCCGGCCGCGACCCCTGCGAGCGTCGGCACCGCGTAGACCCACGAGGCGCTCGGGCGTTGTGTGGCGGCAAATACGCCGACTGCGCCCAGAATTCCGAGGATGGCACTGCCGAAGGGGGCGCGCGGTCGCTCGACGATGCCTGCCGCTGCGGCAAGCAACACGATCAGCAGTGTCATCCCCACGAAGAGCGCCGGCTTGTCGTTCGTTCCGAACGTCGAAATGGCGAACTCGCGCGCCCAGGCCGGACTGCGGTCGACCGTGGTGGAACCCACCGCATAGAAGGGCGAGCTGTTCTGGTCGATCAGCACCGACACGAGTTCACCGACCGCGAGAACGACACCGGCGGCGATCACTCCCGCGAGTGCACGGGAGAACAGATGCCGTCGCCTCTCGGGCGCTCGTGCGGCGTGGGGCCGGTCACCGATCGTGGTAGTCATGCAGCCGTGCTCCTTCGTTGTGGTCACGGGGTATTCGGAGCCGACAACACGCGCGGATGGGAGCCCACCACTAGTATTGCGCTGATGAACACGCTCGACAAAGACACCGTTCTCTGCATCTCGCTTTCCGGTCGACCGAGCAACATCGGCACCAGATTTCACAACTATCTCTACGGTGAGCTTGGTCTGAATTACGTCTACAAGGCGTTCACCACCACCGACCTGCCGGCCGCGGTCGGCGGAGTTCGCGCACTCGGTATCCGCGGGGCCGGTATCTCGATGCCGTTCAAGGAGCAGGTGATCGACCACGTAGACGTCATGCACTCGTCGGCGTCGGTCATCGAGTCGGTGAACACCATTGTCAACGAGGACGGCGTGCTGCACGCCTACAACACCGACTATCAGGCAGTAGCAAACTTGCTGCGGGAGAACGCACTTCCACATTCACTGTCCGTGGCCGTCGCGGGCAGTGGTGGGATTGCCAAGGCGGTGGTGGCAGCAGTACGCGACTTCGGGTTCACCGATGTCACCGTGGTGGCCCGCAACGCAGAGACGGGCGGCGCGCTCGCGAAGCAGTACGGCTTTTCGTGGCAACCCGAATTGGGTCACGCTCGTCCGGGCCTGCTGATCAACGCGACGCCGATCGGGATGGCCGGTGGCGCCGAGGAGGACGCTTTGGCGTTCGAACTGGACGCGATCGAGGCCGCGGAGGCGGTGTTCGACGTGGTGGCGATGCCCCCGACCACGCCGTTGATCAGAGCGGCGGCCGAACGCCACAAGACCGTGATCACCGGCGCCGAGGTGATCGCGTTGCAGGCGGCCGAGCAGTTCGTCCTCTACACCGGCGTCCGCCCCTCTCCGGAAGAGATCCGGCGGGCGTCGGAGTATTCGCGGTCGTGAAACACGCGCGGGTCGCGGATCACCCGACCACCGCGCGAAGCCTTTCCGCCATCCGCGCGTCGAACGCCACGAACATGACGCGCGGCACACCGCTGTCCGATCCGCGCACTGCACTGACGGCCTGACGGACGGCGTCGTCGGCCGGCCACCCGTAGACACCGGCCGAGATCAGCGGGAAGGCAACCGATTCCGCGCCGAGGTCGGACGCCACGCGCAAGCTGCTCAGGTACGCACCCCGCAGCAGGTGTGATCGATCCTCGGAAGACGAGTACACCGGTCCGACGGTGTGGATCACCCACCGGGCCGGCAACCTCCCCGCCGTCGTGGCCACTGCCTCCCCTGCTGGCAGTCCGTCGGGCAGTTCCGTAGCCCGTAACTTCCTGCACTCGGCCAGGATGTCCGGTCCGCCCACACGGTGGATCGCTCCGTCCACGCCGCCGCCGCCGAGAAGGGCGGAGTTGGCCGCATTGACGATCGCGTCCACCGCCACGGTCGTGATGTCGCCCTGCACTACCTCGATGGTCGTCATCGGTCCATTATCTCCGGAAGTGCAGGGCCGTCCGCACGATCAGTCCGGCGATCAGCGCCCAGAAGGCCGAACCGATTCCGAGGACGCTGACCCCGGACGCCGCGATCAGAAATGTGACGACAGCCCCTTCACGTTCGCGTATGTCGGCGAGCGCGGACGCGAGCGCACCACCCAGAGTCGCGAGTAGGGCGAGACCGGCCACCGTCTCCACGACGCCCACCGGAGCCGCCGCAATGAGCGCGGCCACAGCCGCCGAGCAGGCCGCGAGGACCAGATACGCCCAGCCTGCGGTGAAGGCCGCACGCCACCGTTTCCGGGGGTCGGGGTGGGCGGTGGGTGCCGCGGAGAGGGCGGCACTGATCGCCGCGAGGTTGATGGCGTGCCCACCGGCGGGTGCCCCCACCAGGGTTCCGATCCCCGTCACCAGCATCGCGGGCCGCCACGGGACCTCGTATCCGAAGGACTTCATCACTGCGGTTCCAGGAATGTTCTGCGACGCCATGGTCACGATGTACAGCGGCACCGCGATCCCGATCAATGCCTGCCAGGACCACGTCGGTGTCGTCAGCACCAGCTCCGGCAGCAAGGCGCTGGCATCCAGTCCGACTTTCCCGACGACGAGGCTGACGGCGATCACCACACCCGCAGCGGCGAATGCTGCCGGGACCGCCCACCGTGTGGAGTACCGCTGCAGAATCAGCCACACCAGCACGACCGGGGCGACGGCGAGCGGTGCGTCCCGTAACGCGAGCACCGGGGCCAGGCACAGGGGCAGCAGCACCCCGGCCAGCATCGCCTGCGCCAACGCGGAAGGAATTGCGGCGATCACCCGCCCGAGCCGTGGCCACAACCCGGTGAGAAGGATCGCAACACCCACGATGGCGAAGGCGCCCACCGCAGCGGGCCAGCCACCGCCCACGGTCCCGGCCCCGGCGAGGAGCGCGGCGCCGGGCGTCGACCAGGCGAGGGTGATCGGCATGCGATAACGCCGCGACAACCACAGCATCCCCAGTGCCTGCGTCACACACAGTATGAGGAGGCCCGACGCCGCCTCGGCGGAATTCGCGCCGACCGCGGTCAGACCCGTGAGGACCACGGCGAAGGAACTGGTGAATCCCACCAGGGCCGTGACGATTCCCGCACTGACCGGCTGGGCGGCGGAAGAAGGCGAACGCACGTCACTGTCGGGTACGGACATAGGACGCGATTCTGCCCGATGCGCGGCACGTCCGGCGGGCCTGCCAGGGCACGGGAACCCCGCCGTTTAAGGTCGAACCGATGAAACACGACGACGTTCCCGCCTTGCCGACCGCCGACGACTTCCCGGTCCTCTGGCCGGTACCCACCCGCTGGGCAGACAACGACCACTACGGTCACGTCAACAACGTCACCTACTACTCGTACTTCGACACCGCGGTCAACGCCTGGCTGATCGCGGAAACGGGCACGGACATCCGGGAGTTGCCGGCGATCGGCGTCGTTGCCGAGACATCCTGCAAGTACCTCGGTGAACTGACCTTCCCGGACCGCCTCCAGGTGGGACTGTCGATAGAGCGCCTCGGCACTCGCAGCATCGTGTACGCGCTCGCCATCTTCCGGGAACGCGGCGAGGCCCTCGACCTGGCGGCTCTCGGCCGATTCGTCCACGTGTACGTCGACGCGAAGACGCGCAAGCCGGTGCCCATCCCACCCGACATTCTCAGTGCGGCAGAGCTATTGGTGGTGCCGGGCACGAAGTGAGCGCCCGGCACCACTGAGCAGCGCCTCGGTTCAGCGCAGGCCCTCGGCCTCCGCCGTGGCCACGGCCCGAGCGATGATGCCGTCGATCAGCTTGACCGTGGGCGCACCTGTCTCGGCCTGGTTTCGTGGATCGTCCGTCACCCGGCGCAGGACGCCTTCGGCGATGATCGCCAGTTTCCACAGTGCCAGAACGTGCCAATAACCCACATGAGTGACGTCGCGCTCGGTTTCCTGGGTGTACGCCTCCACGAGTTCGGCCCTCGTCGGGAATCCCTCCAGTGTGGAAGCAGGGAAGGGTCCGGCATCCTCGTCACCGGCCTCCGGCCAATATGCCAGAAGTGCACCGACGTCAGCCAGCGGATCTCCGAGGGTGCAGAGTTCCCAGTCCACCACAGCGAGCACCTCGCCCTCCTCGGGCGAAGTGATGACATTGCTCAGATGGAAGTCACCGTGCACGAGCGACAACTCCTTCTGCTCGGGCATGTTGCGCTGGAGAATATCCGCCAGCTGCTCGACCTCCGGGACATCACGTGTCCGCGACTTTTCCCACTGGTCTGCCCAACGCTTCAATTGTCTTGCCGCATAGGGCTTGTGGCTCGCCAGGTCCTCGAGCCCGGTGTCCGCCAGGTCGACGGCGTGAATCTTCGCGAGCGCGCGCGCCATCGCGAGCCCGACACCGCGCCTCTGCTCGGGTGTCAAATCCTTGGCGACCCCGATGCTGTCGATCACCACGCCGGCCACGTAACTCATCAACACGAGTGGGGCATCGGTCACCTCGGGATCTTCGGTGAGTCCGAGAATCTTCGGCACCGGCACGTCCGAACCCTGCAGCGAGGACAGGATTCGATGTTCCCGGACCACGTCGTGCGCCGAGGCGAGCAGGTTTCCGAGCGGCGGACGCCGAAGCACCCATCGACCGCCACCTGCATCACTGACCGCATACGTGAGGTTCGACTGACCGTTTCCGATCCGTTCGAAGCTCAGCGGTGCGATCGCTCCTACACCGAGTCCGGCAATCCACGCGGAGACGGCATCTTCGTTCAACCCCACAGCATTCACGCGCTCGATGCTAACCGCTCGGGGGCCCGGTGCGGTGGGAACCGTGACGCACCGGCGGTAACGGTGAGGTGGAATCGGTCCGAGACCGCCACGCCGGACGGATCCTCGGATCACCACTCCATAACAGTTCAGCTTCGGCGACGTCCGGACTGGTCATAAGACGCAGTACGACTCCTCCACGGGCCCGTCGACTGGGCAATGTGCTCTACCGAAATGCGACCACTTGCGCAGTTCGCGTTCCCGTGGATGCTGTGAAGTAGGACACATACACGTCCTGAACGCAGCGCACGTCTCCCGCGAACTCACAAGGTCTCCGGGACTCGACACAGCGAGGTGAGTCCGATGGTCGACAAGATTGCCTATCCGGTCCAGCTCCTACAGCCGGACGGCCGACGGGTCCTGCGGCCCGAGTACACGAACCTGGTGCGCGATATCGGTCCGGACGAATTGCGCGCACTGTACGAAGATCTGGTTGTCACCCGCCGCATCGACGTGGAAGCCACTGCTCTGCAACGACAAGGCGAACTCGGCCTGTGGGCGCCCATGCTCGGCCAGGAGGCAGCGCAGGTCGGTTCGGCCCGAGCCCTCCGCCCCGACGACTACGCCTTCGTCAGCTACCGCGAGCATGCCGTCGCCTATTGCCGCGGCGTCGATCCTGCAGACATGACCCGGATGTGGCGCGGAACGGCCCACTCGGGCTGGGATCCACACGCGGTGAAAGTCACCAACCCGGCCATCGTCGTCGGATCTCAAGGACTGCACGCCACCGGATACGCAATGGGCGCCCACCTCGACGGTGCCGAGATCGCGACCATCGCCTACTTCGGTGACGGTGCCACCAGCCAGGGAGATATCGCCGAGGCACTGGGCTTCTCGATGAGTTTCAATGCCCCGGTCGTGTTCTTCTGCCAGAACAATCAATGGGCGATCAGCGAACCGGTGCACCTGCAGAGTCCCGTTCCGATCGCCCAGCGTGCCGCCGGCTACGGGATGCCGGCCGTCCGGGTGGATGGCAACGATGTCCTCGCCGTCCTCGCCGTCACCCGCCAGGCCACGCAGCGCGCACGCGAGGGGAGCGGCCCCACCTTCATCGAAGCCATCACCTACCGGATGGGTCCCCACACGACCTCCGACGACCCCACGCGGTACCGATCTTCGGCGGAGACCGCGGAATGGAAGGCCCGCGATCCGATCGACCGCATGCACCGCTTGCTCGACCGGGAAGGCCTGCTCGACGAGGCGTTCCTGACCCGGGTTCGGACCACCGCCGACGAGATCGCCGCGCGACTCCGGTCGGGGGCTGTGGGCGCACCCACGCCGCCGCCGCTCAGCGTGTTCGATCACGTCTACACCAGCGAACATCCGCTCCTCGAGGAGGAGCGCGCCGAGTACGCCGCGTACCTCGCAGCGGTCACCGACACCGAGGAGGCACTGTCATGAGCACCACAAGAATGTCGCTCGGTGCGGCTGTGGGAGCAGGTCTGCGGCGTGCACTCGAACGGGACCGCAAGGTCGTGATCATGGGTGAGGACGTCGGACGCCTCGGCGGAGTCTTCCGGGTCACCGACACCTTGCAGAAGGATTTCGGCGACAACCGCGTGATCGACACTCCGCTTGCCGAATCAGGGATCATCGGCGCGGCTTTCGGTATGGCGCTGCGCGGATACCGGCCCGTGTGCGAGATCCAGTTCGACGGCTTCGTGTACCCGGCCTTCGACCAAATCGTCTCGCAAGTCGCGAAAATCCACTACCGCACGGAGGGAAAGGTGACGGCACCCCTGACCATCCGGATTCCCTACGGCGGTGGAATCGGGGCCGTCGAACATCACTCGGAGTCCCCCGAGGCCTACTTCGCGCACACCGCCGGGCTGCGGGTGGTAACCCCGAGCAACCCCGGTGACGCCTTCCACATGATCCAGCAGTCGATCGCGTCGGACGACCCGGTGGTGTTCTTCGAACCGAAGCGGCGATATTGGGACACAGCAGAATTCGATGTGGACGCCGCCCCCTACCTGCCGTTGCACAGCGCGCGTGTACTGCGCGAGGGCTCGGACGCCACGATAGTCACCTATGGTTCCGTCGTAACGACGGCGTTGTCGGCTGCGACGATCGCCGAGCAGGAGGGCAACTCCCTCGAGGTGATCGACCTGCGGTCCCTCTCCCCGATCGATTTCCCCACCGTCGAACGATCGGTCCGCAAAACCGGCCGACTCGTCGTGGCACACGAGGCGTCGACGTTCCTCGGCCTCGGCGCCGAGGTGGCCGCCCGGATATCGGAGCGATGCTTCTACCAGCTCGAGGCGCCGGTTCTGCGCGTAGGCGGCTTCGACATTCCCTATCCCCCGGCAAAGTTGGAACGCCACCACCTCCCCGACGCCGATCGCCTGCTCGACGCCGTGGACCGCAGCCTCGCGGCCTGACCGGCTCCGCCCGAAAGAGAGGCCCGAAAGAGAGGCCCGAAGGAGAGGAGTGTCCGTTGGCGCAGGAATTCCGCCTGCCCGACCTCGGCGAGGGGTTGACCGAGGCCGAGTTGGTGTCGTGGTCCGTCGAGGTCGGCCAGAACGTCGAACTGAATCAAGTCATCGCCGAGGTCGAGACCGCCAAAGCCTTGGTCGAACTACCGTCGCCCTACGCAGGTGTCGTGGAGGAGCTGTTGATTCCCGCCGGGGCCACCGTGCCGGTGGGCACACCGCTCATCAGGATCGCGACCGACTCGGTGTCGGACACGCCACCTACCCGGACTCCAGTGCTGGTCGGGTACGGACCCGAGGCCGCCGCGCAGAGCAGGCGTGCACGCCCACGCGCGCCCGCGTCGCCGGAGGGCACGGCACCGCCCGAACGCGTACGTCCCGACGCCTCGCCGGCCGCCCGGCTGGCAGCACGCGAGCGCGGGATCGACCTCACCGTTGTCCCGGGCACGGGTCCGTCCGGGGCCGTCACCCGGCACGACGTCGAGGAGTACGCCGGTTCCGCCGCACCGCGCGTGGCGGCCGGGCCGAGCGAGCGAGAGACTCGCACCCCTGTGCGGGGCGTGCGGAAGCAGACGGCCGCCGCCATGGTCCGCAGTGCGTTCACCGCGCCCCACGTCACCGAATTCGTGACCCTCGACGTCACGCGTTCGGTCGAACTCCTCGAACATCTTCGTGGCCGGCGGGAATTCGAGGGGCTGTCGGTGACTCCCCTCAGCATCGCCGCGAAGGCGATGATCGTTGCCCTACGTGAGCACCCCGATCTCAACGCCTCCTGGGACGAAGAGCAACAGGAGATCGTCACCAAGCATTACGTCGACCTCGGTATCGCCGTGGCCACTCCGCGTGGTCTCGTCGTCCCCCACGTGAGAGAAGCGCAGTCGCTGAGCCTGCTCGAACTCTGCCGGGCGATCACCGAACTGACCGCCATCGCGCGCAGCGGTAAAGCCGATCCCGCTCAACTCACCGGCGGCACCATCTCGCTCACCAACGTCGGTGTCTTCGGTGTCGACACAGGCACACCCATCATCAACCCCGGCGAATCCGCGATCGTGTGCCTGGGCAGTGTCTCCCAGCGGCCGTGGGTACACGAGGGCGAGCTCGCCGTCCGCTGGGTCACCACGCTGAGTGTGTCCTTCGATCACCGCGTCGTCGACGGCGAACAGGGGTCGAAGTTCCTGTCCTCTGTCGCCGCGATGCTGCACGACCCGGTCGCGCTGCTCGCACAACTCTGAGGCTGGGTACGTTGGCCCCGTGAGTACTTCTCAACCGCCCGCGGTGAACAAGCGCGCACGGGTACCCGAACCGCTCAGATCCGCCCGGGCTGCGATCTTCGCGATCTTCGGGATCAACGGGTTCCTCCTCGGGATGTGGGTGGTGCACATTCCCGCGATCGAGGACCGTACCGGCATCAGCCACTCCACGCTCGGATCGCTGCTCCTCCTTCTCGCGATCGGCGCCATCTTCGGCATGCAACTCACCGGACCCCTCGCCGACCGGTTCGGAAGCAGGCGGACCGTGATCGCCGCCGGGCTCACACTGTCGGTCGCCACGATCGGTCCCGGACTGGCCACCGAGGCGTGGCAGCTGGGTCTCGCACTTCTCGTCTTCGGGTTCGCCAACGGGGCCCTCGACGTGTCGATGAACTCGCAGGCCGTCGAGGTGGAACAGCGCTATCGGCGGCCCATCATGTCCGCCTTCCACGCTCTCTTCTCCATCGGCGGGGTCGCGGGATCGCTCGTCGGCGCCGCGACACTCGCCGCCGACTGGACACCCGCCGCGGCACTCCTGGTCGCCGGGGGCGTCGGGATCGCGGTCGTCGGCGCGAGCGCGCGGTGGCTCATGCAGGATCGGCCGCGCACCGCGACGACGGACGGATCCGCCGAGAAGGCACACGGACGACTGTCGGCGCGAGTCCTGGGGCTCGGCGGCATCGCGTTCGTGCTCATGCTCGCCGAAGGCGCCGCCAACGACTGGAGCGCACTGCAAGTCAAGGAGCACCTCGCCACCTCCGACTCGGTCGCCGCCCTCGCCTTCGGTGCCTTCTCGGTGATGATGACGGTAGGACGGTTCACCGCCGACCGGGTCAGTGGTGCACTGGGGCCCGTCGCCGTCGTCCGCTACGGCGCACTGCTCGCCGGCGGCGGAATGGCGCTCGTGCTGGTGTCCGGCGCACTCCCGCTCACGATCTTCGGTTGGGCGCTGTTCGGCCTGGGACTGTCCGGTGGAGTCCCCCAGATCTTCACCGCCGCCGGAACCCTCGGCTCAGGCTCCGCGGGCACCAACATGTCCCGCGTCGTCGGACTCGGATATGTGGGATTCCTCGCAGGCCCGGCCACCATCGGCTGGATCACTCAGGTGATTCCCCTCACAACGGCGATGGTGGTGCCGCTGGGGTGTGTGTTGATCGCCGCAGCGTGTGCCGGTGCGGTCCGGCGAACACCCCACTCCGTACACCGGGATCACAGTGCACTCTCATAGTTCGTTCAGCGTGGATTGGCATGCTGGATACCGTGACCGAATCGAACAGCACGCTGCGCCGCAGCGTTCACCGTCTTGCCCTATCGGCGGCAGGTGTGGTGTTGCTGTGCGCGCTGTATCTCGCCAAACCCGCCTCGACAGCGCTCTCGTTCCCGGAGCCGTTACGGTCCATCGCGGACCAGGTGATCAACGTCGTCGACGTCAACTCCGTACTGGTCGCGACCGTCGTCCTCGCCGTGGTCGCGACGGTGCGGAAACTGTCGTATGGAATGGGTGCGATCCTGTTGCTCTGTCTCGGCGCGAACCTCACCAGCGCCGCAGTCCGGGCATGGGCGTCGGATGCGCCCACCGTTCTGCTGCCCAGCGGCCATGTCGTCGCCGTCGCCGCCCTGTACGGCTCGGCGATCCTCGTGTCGGCGCCCCGATTCCGGCCCGTGGTCGCTGGACTGGGCTTCGCCCTGATCCTCGGCGTCGCGGGGGCCGCAGCCCTTGTCGAACCGATCAGCGTCTACGGGCTCGTCGCGAGCCTTGTCGTGGCGTCGATCTGGTGGGCGCTGGCGTCGATACTGATGCTGTACTCCCCCGTCGCCGCGGAGCGTGAGGCGCTTCGGCCCGACACCGCGGCTATTGTCTTCTCCCGCCACCGGTAGGCGCTTCGCGCCCGTGAGTGGTTAACGAGTGCAGGGACTCGTTAACCACTCACGAGCGGCGGAGCCGCCTACAGGGCTTTGAGTTCCTCGGTGACGTCGGCGACGGATTTCTTCGCGTCGCCGAAGAGCATGGAGGTGGTGTCGGCGAAGAACAACGGGTTGTCGATACCGGCGAACCCGGAGTTCATCGACCGCTTGAGCACGATCACCGACTTCGACTGATCCACATTCAGGATGGGCATCCCGTGGATCGGCGAGGACGGGTCGTTGCGGGCGGCCGGGTTGGTGACATCGTTCGCCCCGATCACCAGGGTGACATCGGTGCGCGCGAACTCGTCGTTGATGTCGTCCATTTCCTTCATCGCGTCGTACTCGACATCGGCCTCCGCGAGCAGCACGTTCATGTGCCCGGGCATCCGCCCGGCGACCGGGTGAATGGCGTACTTGACCTCGACGCCCTTCGACTCGAGGAGTTTGGCCATGTCCTTGACCGCGTGCTGGGCCTGCGCGACGGCCAACCCGTAGCCGGGGACCACGATCACCTGATTGGCGTAGGCCATCTGGATCGCCGCGTCCGCTGCCGAGGTGGACTTCGCCGTCTTCACCGTGCCGTCGTCGGCGACCGCGGCAGCCCCGCCGCCACCGAACCCGCCGGCCACGATCGCCGGGATGGACCGGTTCATCGCCTTCGCCATCAGGTTCGTCAGGATCGAACCCGACGCGCCGACGATCATGCCGGCCACGATCATCGCCTGGTTGTTCAGGGCCAGACCGGCGGCCGCGGCGGACAGGCCGGTGAGCGCGTTGAGCAGCGAGATGACGACGGGCATGTCGGCGCCCCCGATCGGCAGCACCACCATCAACCCCAAGATCGCGGCGAGGACGAGGACTCCGACGATCCACCACTGGCTGGTGGGTCCGGTCGGGTCGATCGCCTTGATCCCGATGATCACCGCGAGGGCGACGGCGCCGATCAGCAACAACGCGTTCAGCGGCTGCTGCAACCGGCCGATGCCGATTGGGCGGCCGGGCAGGGTTTCCTGCAGCTTGAGGAACGCGATCACCGATCCCCAGAAGGAGATCGATCCGATGATCGCCGCGAACAGCGAGGCGATCACGATGTGCACGGTCGGCGACTCACCGTGCGCGAAGGCGGTGAACCCGTCCGAGTCGAGGAATTCGGCGTAGGCGATCAGGGCAACGGTGCCGCCGCCGACCCCGTTGAACAACGCCACCAGCTGCGGCATCGCCGTCATCTTCGTCCGCAACGCCGGCGGCACACCCAACACCACACCGATCACGAGACCGGCGACGATGAGCACCCAGTTGGAGGTGTCCCGGATCGCGATCAGGGTGGCGACCACCGCGACACCCATGCCGACCGCGGCGATCTGGTTACCGCGGACCGCGGTCTTCGGCCCGGTCAAACCCATCAGACCGTAGATGAACATCGAGAACGCCACGATGTACAACACGTTGACCACATATCCCATTACTTGTCCCCACCCTTCTCAGCAACAGCAGCGGCGGGAGAAGCGGGCTTGGACTTGAACATGCCCAGCATCCGGTCGGTCACCACGAAACCACCGACCACGTTGATCGTTCCGAACACCAACGCCACGAACAAGATCACCTGCAGACCCCACGGCGGATTGTCGACCTTGCCCAACACCACCAACGCACCCAACACCACGATCCCGTGGATCGCGTTCGTCCCCGACATCAGCGGGGTATGCAACGTGTTCGGGACCTTCGAGATCACCGCGAACCCCACGAACCCGGACAACACCAGGATCGCGATGTTCGCCAACAATTCGGTATACATCTAGGACACACCCTCCTCACGGGTGACGCAGGACGCGGCAAGGACCTCGTCCGAGAAATCGGGGGCCAACCGGCCTTCGACCAACATCAACTCGAGCAGCGCGGAGATGTTCTTCGAGTACAGCTCCGAGGCGTGCTCGGGCATCGATGCGGGCAGATTGAGCGGCGAGCAGATCGTCACCCCGTGCTTGACCACGGTCTGACCGGGTTCGGTGAGCTCGCAATTACCGCCGGTCTCCCCGGCCAGGTCGACCACCACGGAGCCGGGTTTCATGCCCTCCACCGCGGCGGCGGTCACCAGGCGCGGGGCCGGACGTCCCGGCACCAGGGCGGTGGTGATGACGACGTCGAAGCCCTTGATCGCGTCCTCGAGCGCCTGCTGCTGCTGCGCGCGCTCCTGTTCGGTGAGTTCGCGGGCGTAGCCGCCTTCACCGGCGGCGTCGATCCCCAGATCGAGCCACTGCGCCCCGACGGAGCGAACCTGATCGGCCACCTCCGGGCGCACGTCGTAGCCGGTGGCCCGGCCACCGAGCCGCTTCGCCGTGGCGAGGGCCTGCAGACCGGCGACACCGACCCCGAGTACCAGCACGGTCGCGGGTTTGACGGTGCCGGCCGCGGTGGTGAGCATCGGGAAGAACCGGGTCGACTCCGACGCCGCGAGCAGCACCGCCTTGTATCCGGCCACGTTCGCCTGCGAGGAGAGCGCGTCCATCACCTGGGCGCGGGAAATCCGCGGGATCGCCTCGACCGCGAACGCCTGCACCCCCGCCGACTTCAGCGCGGCGACCTGGTTGTCCTGATTGCGGGGGGCGAGGAACCCGATCAACGTCTGCCCGGCATGCAGCCGGCCCACTTCCTCGTCCGATGGCGGCGCGACCTTCACAATCACGTCCGCCGACCACGGATCGCCGATCTTCGCGCCCGCCCCGACATACAATTCGTCCGGGATCAAGGCGCCCAGACCGGCACCCGACTCGACCACCACATCGACACCCTTACCCGTCAATGCGGCCACGATCTTCGGCACCAAGGCCACCCGACGTTCGCCCTCGTTCGACTCACGAGGAACGCCAACCGTCGGGCGCGGCTGCGCCGCGCTCTGCGATGTATCCATTTATCGACTTCCTGCGGTAGATGGTCTGCATGCCGCGACGAGCGGCAACCAACCGTTGATGAGCGGAATATGTCCCCAGCCTCGACTGATTTCAGCTGATGATAGCCAGAGACCGCGTGACGTAGTGAACAGAGAAGCCGGCCGAAGTCTGTCTGAATCGAGTCCGAACAGCCGTTCTCACCCACCTTTCCTCTAGTTTGTGAGGCCAGTCACACACGGACGCGTCGTAGGGTGAGGAGAGAAACCCGCACAGAAGCGGAGGTTCGGTGATGCACAAACGACAGGGACGTCCGGAGACGGAC
This sequence comes from Rhodococcus sp. USK13, assembly GCF_018343855.1. Lineage (NCBI taxonomy): Bacteria > Bacillati > Actinomycetota > Actinomycetes > Mycobacteriales > Nocardiaceae > Rhodococcus > Rhodococcus sp. USK13. Next base: position 5,410,880 of record NZ_CP069242.1, read on the forward strand.
GTCGACTCACCAGTGGTGGTGGAACGGGTCTACGACCACCCCACCGACGGCGACGGACTCCGACTCTTCGTCGACCGCCTCTGGCCGCGCGGCCTCCGTAAGGATGCGTTTCACTTCGACGACTGGGCACGCGATCTCGCACCCTCGACCGAGCTTCGCCATTGGTACTCACACGACGTCGCCGCATTCGGCGAGTTCCGGGAACGGTACGTGTCCGAGCTGGACTCCCCGCCGGGACGCAAGGCCGTCGCGAGGGTTCGGGAGCTCGCGCACGGACGACCCATCGTTCTCCTGACCGCCACCAAGGACGTCACCCACAGTCATGCGGAAGTCCTTGCCGACTATCTGCGCGGTCAGCTGTGACGGGCGAGGCGGACCCCGGCGACCTTACGGACGAGGATCTGGGCGGCGACTCCGTGTGCTGGCTCGACCGTGTCTGCCCCGACTGCGGACTGTTCCTGACGGACCGGACGGCACCGCGGTGTCCGCGGTGCGGGTGCGAACGGACCGCGTAACTGTCCTCAGTTTGGGACCGTGTCTCGTGGGTACATGACTGCATCCGAGGTGGCGGCACGTCACCGTGGCAGACGGGATGAACTATGCGACGCGCCGCCCGGCCAGTAGACGAGGGAGATGCCGAGCACCTCGACGAGGACGGACACGGGACCCCTCTCGCCCGCGCGATCACGGGTCCGCTCCTCTTCGTCTTCATCCTCGGCGACGTGCTGGGTGCCGGAATCTACGCGTTGGTGGGGGTCATCGCCGGCGAGGTGGGCGGCGCAGTCTGGGTGCCGTTGCTGCTGGCACTGGTGATGGCGTTGCTGACGGCGACCTCGTATGCCGAACTGGTCACCAAGTATCCGCGCGCCGGTGGGGCGGCGGTGTTCGCCCAGCGGGCGTATTGGACACCGCTGATCTCGTTCCTCGTCGGGTTCTCGATGCTCGCCGCCGGAGTCACGAGCGCAGCGGGGCTCGCACTCGCATTCTCCGGCGACTACCTCGCCGCGTTCGTGGATGTGCCGACCGTCCCGGCGGCCCTCGTGTTCCTTCTCCTCGTCGGACTGCTCAACGCCCGGGGAATCAAGGAGTCGATGCGCGCCAATGTCGTCATGACGGTGGTGGAGGTCACCGGCCTGGTCCTGGTAGTGGTTCTGGCCGGCATCGTGCTCGGACGTGGTGACGGCACCCTGAGCCGGGTGGTCGAATTCGACGAAAGCCGTTCGCCGGCGCTCGCGGTGCTGGCCGCCGCACTGCTTGCCTACTACTCGTTCGTCGGGTTCGAGACGTCCGCGAACGTCGCCGAAGAGGTGACCAACGTGCGCACGGTGTACCCGCGGGCGTTGTTCGGAGCGTTGCTGACTGCGGGCGCCGTCTATGTCCTCGTCGGACTGGCGGTCTCGGTGGTCCTACCACCCGGCGAACTCGCCGCATCGTCCGGTCCGCTGCTGGCAGTGGTCTCCGCCGCCGACGTCGGCGTTCCATCTCGCCTGTTCAGTCTGATCGCGCTCGTCGCCGTCGCGAACGGCGCACTGCTGACGATGATCATGGCGAGCAGGCTCACGTATGGAATGGCGTCCGAGGGACTGCTTCCGCGTCCGTTCGCACGGGTCCTCCCGCGGCGACGGACTCCCTGGGTGGCGATTGTGGCGACCACTGCCGTCGCCATGGCTCTGTGCGTCACCGGTTCGCTGTCGGCCTTGGCGGAGACGGTGGTTCTGCTGCTGCTCGTCGTCTTCATCAGCACCAACATCGCGGTCCTGGTGTTGCGTCGTGATGCGGTGGAGCACCGCCACTTCCGGGCCCCGACGATATTCCCGATCCTCGCCCTCGTCACGTGCGTGGCGTTGCTCACCCAGCAGAGCGCGGCCACCTGGCTGCGTGCGGCGCTACTCCTTGCCGTCGGAGTCGTGTTGTACGCGGTCTCCCGCCGTCGTTCCACGAGAACGGACGCCGAGAGTCCCCGCGCGCAGTAACGCGGGGACTCTCTGATCAGCCAATTGTCTTCGCGCCCGCGAGATACCGTGCCCGCAGCTTGTGCTTGACGAGTTTGCCCGTGGGCGTGCGCGGCAGGTCGTCCGAGAAATCGATGCTCCGAGGCGCCTTGAAGTGCGTCACCCGGCCCCGCACGTAGTCCAGTAGTTCACGGGCGACCGCCTCCGATGGCTCCACATCGTCGACGAGTTGGACCACAGCCTTGACCTGTTCGCCCATTTCCTCGTCGGGCACACCGATCACCGCGACGTCGAAGACCTTGGGATGCATGGTGAGAATGTTTTCGGACTCCTGCGGGTAGATGTTCACCCCGCCGGAGATGATCATGAAGGCCGCCCGGTCCGTGAGGTACAGAAACCGATCGTCGTCGAGGTATCCGATGTCACCGCTGGTGGTCCACGTCGGATGACTGGGATGGGTTGCGGATTCGGTCTTGGCCGGATCGTTGTGGTATTCGAACGGCCGCTCCTCGCGCTCCCAGTACACCGTTCCGATCTCACCGGTGGGCAGCTCCGCACCGGTGTCGTCGCAAATGTGCACGATGCCCATCACCCCGTCGTGCCCGACGGATCCCGGCTTGGCGAGTGCCTGCGCACTGTCGATGAACGTGGCGCCGGCACCTTCGGTGGAGGCGTAGTACTCGTGGATCACCGGGCCCCACCAGTCGATCATCGCACGCTTCACCTCCGGCGGGCAGGGGGCTGCCGCATGAATCGCCACCTTCAGACTCGACACGTCGAACTTCTCGCGAACTTCTTTCGGCAACTTGAGCATTCGCACGAACATGGTGGGAACCCACTGACTGTGCGTCACCTCGTACTTCTCGATCAGGCGCAGCGCCTCCTCTGCGTCGAACCTGTCCATGAGGATGATGGTTCCGCCGACGGACGTGATGGTGCCGCAGAAGCGGAGGGGCGCCGCGTGATACAGCGGCGCGGGGCACAGGTAGACGGTGTCCGCGTCGAATCCGTACATGGGCGCGAACACCGCCGTGTACGGGTCCGTCGTCGAGTCGACTTCACCTTCCGGCAGTGCGGGTTTGATTCCCTTCGGCCTGCCGGTGGTGCCCGACGAGTAGAGCATGTCCCGCCCACGAGGTTGCGTCTCCAGTGGTTCGCCGGACTGCGCCGCCACCGCCGCGTCGTAGCTGTCGAAGCCGTCCAGTTCACCGCCGTAGACGAGCCGGTGCCGGACGCCGGGCAACTGGGCCGGGTCGGCGGGAATCGCCCGTGCCGCATCAGCCGAGGCGATGAGAACGGCGGCTCCGCAGTCGTTCACGACGTAGCCGGCTTCGTCCGCCGTGAGGTGCCAGTTCACCACGGTGATGTAGAGGCCAGATCGCAAGGCCGCCCAATAGACCTCCAGAACACGGAGGTCGTTGCTCGACACCAGAGCCAGATGATCCCCGACCTTCAGGCCGAGCCCACGCAGGTGTCGCGCCAACCGGATGGACCGCTCATCCAGCTGGCGGTAGGTGAGCTGCTCCCCCGTCGACGGCCGGACGACGGCCGGCTTGTCCGGGGTGGTGGCGACAAAATTTCCGGGAAACATCCATGCTCCTTTGTTAATGGAGATTCTCATCATCGGTCTACCACAGGCATCCGGGGACGGGGCCCGTTCACGCTCACCGGCCGCAGACTTTCCCGTGGCCAAAACACCGGGCCACTACCCGGCAAGGTCCTACAGTTGAAGCGAGAGGAGGGCCATCAGACGTGACTGCCCTACAGAAGGAACGGATACTCGACGCGCTGTTCGAAGAATGGGACGTGCTCGACCAGTTGCTGTCCTCGGTGACGGGTGACGACTGGTTCACGCCCACCCCCCTGCCCGGGTGGACCGTGCACGACGTCGCGGCCCACCTGATCGGTACCGAATCGATGCTCGCGGGGATACCGGCACCGCATACCACCGTCGATGTCCACGGATTCGCGCATGTGCGCAACGAGATCGGAGCGTTCAACGAACGGTGGGTGGAGGGACTGCGCGGGCGGCCCGGCACCGAGATGCTCGATCGCTTCCGGGACATCACCGAGCGCAGGCGCTCCGAACTGGCGCAGATGACGGATGAGATGTTCGACGCCGAGACCGCCACACCGGTCGGCCCAGCACCCTATCTCCGGTTCATGCGGGTCCGCGTGTTCGATTGCTGGATGCACGAACTCGACATCCGCGACGCGCTGGGTGTGGCCGGGGACGAGGGCGGCGTCCGCGGTGACACCGCGTTCGAGGAGATCATGGGAGCGGTCGGGTTCCTCGTCGGAAAGCGTGGCAAGGCGCCGTCGGGCTCGCGCATCACCCTCGAGTTGACTGGTCCGCTCGCGAGAGAAATCCACGTCGCCGTCGACGGGCGCGCAGCGGTGGTGGACGCGTTGCCGGCCGACGCCACCACGACGATCACACTCGACTCCCGGCTGTTCACCCGTCTTGCCGGGGGCCGGGTGAAGGCCGCGGATCACCGCGACGCCATCACCCTCGGCGGTGACACCACCGTCGGCAAGCAGATCGTCGACAATCTCACTTTTACGATCTGACCGCGATGCGCTTGTTCCTGTCGTCCTACCGGTTCGGAGCCGACCCCGCACCGCTGATGTCGCTCGTCGGAAAGCCGGGACGAGTGGGCGTGATCGCGGCAGCAGCCGACGCCTGGCCACCGTCCGCCCGCGCCTCAGCGGTGGTCAGTGATGTGGCGCCGCTGCGGCGCCTGGGGTTCTCGCCGGAGGAAGTCGATCTTCGCGACTACATCGGAACGCAGAACGGCGGCACGAGCGGGCTGAGAGACCGGCTGGCGGGATTCGGCATGCTCTGGGTGCGGGGCGGAAACACGTTCGTCCTGCGTGCCCAGATGGCGCGTAGTGGTGCGGACGATGTTCTTCGCGACCTGCTGAGAAACGATTCGCTCGTCTACGCCGGATACAGCGCGGGCGCCTGCGTCATGACACCGACGTTGCGCGGTCTCGACTCCTCCGATGACCCGTCGGAGGTTTTCGAGACCTGCGGCATGCAGCCGATCTGGGACGGCCTCGGGGTGGTGCCGTTCGCGATCGTGCCGCATCACCCGCCTGCGACGCCCTCAGGCGGCGAAGAGACGGTGCCCCTGGAGGACGCGGCCGCTGTCCGGCGTACCGTCGCCGCCTTGCGGCTCGCAGGAATCGAGTACCGCACCTTGACGGACGAACAGGTAATCGTGGTGGACGGACAGTCCACCGAGCTCATGTGACGAAGCACCGCGCGTGCCAGTTGCGGAGACCCCGGGAAACGTCAGCCGAAGACGGCGACCGGCATCGACGGCGCGAAAGGAGCGACGCGGTCGAGTGCTGCCCAGGTGACCTCGCAGCGCTTGGCGGTGACCTCGTCGGCGTCGGCGAGCAGCGTGTTGAGGAGAACCTTGGGATTCAGACTCCACTCGGTGACCATCGCGCGAACTTCGTCGTTCGTGAACAATCCCGAGCCGGCCAGGGCGAAGACCCACTCATCGAATTCCCCGCGGTGAATCTGTTCGATGGAGTCGTAGTCGATACCACCGTCGATGAACTCGTACGAGAACATCGCGGAAATGTAGCTGCTGGGGTCTCGGTGGAGTGCGTGCATCGTGCGGGTCCTTCCGGGTCGGTGCGGCAAAACCGGCCCCAAGTTGCGATCTGGCTCACATTTCGTGAGATTCTCCGTTTGGGTGTAACGCCTCGCCGGTGTTTGACGATGCAGAACGCTAACCCGGGAAAGTGCTTTTTTGCATTGCCCCCTCGATACGATCCGGTAACAGAGTGACGAATGTGACCTGAGTTACATCGAAAACTCCCAAGTCCGAATTCGCCCCGAGGCGCGACTACCTGCAGGTTTCCCGCGCGGGAGGGTTCTATACCCCTCCGTCGTCCAAGGCAAAAAAATTAACACCCCCGATCTCACATAGTGGGACTCGTACGCGTCGGTAACAAGTTGAGCGGTCGAGACGCGCCCCGACCTGTACTGAACGTCCAGGTTGAGGCGATATCTGAAGCGAAGCCTCCGAATCGGTTCAGTTGGACGATCGACCAAATCGGGTGCAGGCCAGTCCGGGCGGCGCTACCGTCGGGTACGCCGCCCCCGCCCGCGAGGAGCACAACATGACGATCGCACCGGACGTTCTCGCGGAACTCGACGCCGCCCTCCCCCATGGATGCCTGCTCACCGATCCGGACCTTCTCGCGTCCTACAGCCACGACTGGGCACGCGACCCGGACGCTGTCCTGCCCGCCGCCGTTGCACGGCCGACGCGCACCGAGGAGGTCCAGGCGGTGCTGCGCTGGGCCGGCAGACATCGGGTCCCGGTCATCCCCCGCGGGGCCGGATCGGGCCTCAGCGGAGGTGCCACCGCGGTACGGGACAGCGTCGTCGTCAGTACCGAGCGGATGCGCCGAATCGACGTCGACCCCGTCACCCGTATCGCCGTCGCCCAGCCCGGCCTGCTCAACGCCGAGGTCAAGGCGGCGGCCGCGGAACATGGGTTGTGGTATCCGCCCGATCCCTCGTCGTTCGAGATGTGCACCATCGGCGGCAACGTGGCAACCAACGCCGGCGGGCTGTGCTGCGTGAAGTACGGGGTCACCACCGACTACGTGCTCGGCCTGCAAGTGGTGCTCGCCGACGGAACGGCGGTGCGGTTGGGCGGGCCCCGCCTCAAGGATGTCGCCGGACTGTCGCTGACCAAACTTTTCGTCGGCAGTGAGGGCACGCTCGGAGTCGTCACCGAGGTGACCCTCAGACTGATCCCGGCGCAACCGCCGTCGTGCACCTTGGTCGCGACGTTCGCGTCGGTGCAGGCGGCCGCCGACACCGTGCTGGCCATCACGCGCTCGCTGCGCCCGTCGATGTTGGAGTTCATGGACCGCACGACGATCGGCGCCGTCGAGGATGCACTGAAGATGGGCCTGGACCGGACTGCAGAAGCCATGCTCATCGCCCGCTCGGATGCACCGGGGGCGATTGCCTCGGAGGAGATCTCGCTCATGGCCGACGCCTGCACCGCGAGCGGCGCGTCAGAGGTGTTCACCACCGACGATCCCGAGGAGGGCGAAGCCTTTGCAGCGGCAAGGCGATTCGCCATTCCCGCAGTAGAGCGACTCGGAAGCCTGCTCCTCGAGGACGTCGGAGTCCCACTGCCGAAGCTGCCCGCGCTGGTCGAAGGTATTGCGTCCATCGCACGGACACGAAATGTGCTGATCGCCGTCATTGCTCATGCCGGCGACGGCAATACGCATCCACTCATCGTGTTCGATCCCGCGGATGCCGCGATGGCGGAACGTGCCAGGCTCGCATTCGGCGAGATCATGGATCTCGCCATTTCCCTCGGGGGAACCATCACCGGTGAACACGGGGTGGGAAGGCTGAAGAAGGCGTGGCTTCCCGACCAAGTGGGTAAGGACGTCATGGATGTGACGGCCCGGGTGAAGCAGGCGCTCGATCCTCTGGGAATCCTCAACCCGGGCGCCATTCTGTAGGTTTCCGCGGCCGTCACGGTACCCAAATGGTTATGCAAGGGGCTGGTGTGACAGCTGAGGTGTTGCTAGCGTGACCGGACCTGCTCGAAATGTCGCAGAGAGGTGCGCCCGTGACCAAGCTCCGCCGTGTCGTTTCACTGGCCATGCCCGCTCTATTGGCGTCTACCTGCACATTGTTCGCGTGGTCCCCCTCCGTTGCGACGGCGGCGCCGTGCCTCGGATCAGGCAGCCTGGGTTCGAGCTCGAACAACGATATCAATCCGATTCCATGGCTGAACGGCAGCGACGGCCGCCTTCCCGAACTACGCGGCCACACGCAGGCCGTCGCACACATCACCGGGCCCCGCAGTCCCAACGACACGATCTTCCGATTCAGCGTCCTCGGAACCGACCTCGGCATCATGTGGGACAACGGAGCCGGCCAAGTTCTCACCGCCTTCGGCGATACGGTCGGCCTCAGCGACAATCCCCTGTGCGGGCTCGTCGGCGACTGGCGCAGCAACATTCTGCTTCGCAGCAGCGACCGCGATCTCGCCAACGGCATGAGTATCGAGAACTCGCCCGTCGACCGCCCGAATCACTCCAAGGAGATCATCCAGAGCAAGAAGATTCCGGGCGTCGAGCAAACTGTCATCCCCACCACCGGCATCTCGGTGGGTCCCGTGCAGTACATCAATTACATGTCCGTGCGGAGCTGGGGCGCTCCCGGCGAATGGGACACCAACGCGTCGGGAATCGCGTATTCCGTCGACAACGGCGAGAACTGGGTCACGGATCCGCTGACCCTGCGTCCGAATGTGCCCGGCACCGGTGCCGAGAACTTCCAGATGGGCTCCTACGTCAAACACGACGGTTTCGTCTACGCCTTCGGCACGCCGTCCGGCCGTTCGGGTGACGCTCGGCTGTCACGCGTGCCGGAAGCGGAGATTCGAAACCTCACCGCGTACGAGTACTGGGACGGCAAGGCATGGGTGAAGGCGAATGCCGCCCTTGCCGCACCCGTGATCCCAGGGCCCGTCAGCGAGCTGTCCGTGCAGTTCAACGAGTACCTCGGCCAGTTCGTCGCGATGTACACGGACGCCGGCAACTCGGTGGTCATGCGGCGGTCCGATCGGCTCGAATCCGGCTGGAGTGCACCGGAAGTGTTGGTGAGCAGCCGCGACGTGCCCGAGCTGTACGGCGCCTACATGCATCCGTGGTCGAAGGGGTCGGATCTGTACTTCCTCGCCACCACCTGGTCCGACTACAACGTCATGCTCCTGCGCACCAACCTCGCCGACTGACGGTAATCTGCGAGTGTGCGCAGCATTGCACGCTCGATGCGAACAGAGGAGTGGTTGTGGCGGTCAAGGTAGAGCACGACGTATCCGAGTCCCGGTTCGAGATCTTCCTCGACGGTCAGCTCGCCGGGTACGCCGATTACGCCGAGAGGAACGGTGTCCGCGACTTCCACCACACCGTCACCTACCCGCAGTTCCGGGGACAGGGACTGGCCGCTCAACTGGTCAAAGCTGCCCTGGACGACACGAAGGACCGTGGCTTCTCCGTGGTTCCGTCCTGCTCGTACGTCGAGCATTACATCGCCGAGAATCCGAGCTATGCGGAGTTCGTCTGAGTCGGACCGTCTGGCCGTCCGCGGCCTGTGTGCCGCTGCCGCCGCCCTCACACTGGTCGGCTGCGCATCAGGAAACGGTGACGATGCCGGCATGCCGGACACCCTTCCGCGGACGTCGACGGCCGCCCAGCCGGGAGCCTTCGTTGGCGAGTGCGGCTCACTCACCGACGGCGAGGTCTACGAGCGGGCGGGGATGTCCGGGCTCACGCCCGTGTCCCGCAATGGAATCAAATGCCGCTGGGAGGCCGACGGCGGAGCCCGATATGTGATGTTCACCTGGTACCGCGGCAGCCCGATCGACCGGGAACGGTCGGTGGCGCAGGGAATCGGGCACGAGGTCCACGACCTCGACATCGCCGGGCATCGGGGGTTTTCCTCACAGAACGAGGGATTCTGTGAGGTGGCGGTGGCGACGGGGGCGGATTTCGTGCATTGGCTGGTCCGGTACGGTGTCGGCGTCACACCGTCCGATCCGTGCGCAGCTCCTACCGCTCTCGTCGACCTCACTCTGAAGAAGGCGAAATGAGCGCCGACCGCACATTCGCCGCCGTTGTCGCGGTAGTGCTCCTGCTGACCGGGTGCGGTAACTCGATCACCGGCACTCCCCTCCCTGAAGGTGCAGGCATGAGCGTCGGTGGCTCCGACCGATTCGACAAGCTGCTGCGCGAGTGTGAGGCGGTCCCGAACGAGAAGATCGCGGAGGTGCTCAGCGGTGACGGAATCGACCAGTACTTCTACGGGGCTGTCTGCATGTGGACGGTGTTGTCGCATGCCGGTTCCCTCGACGTAACGTTCGGCTGGTTCGAGAACAACTCGCTGCAGCGCGAGCGTGATGTCGCCGATCGGCTCGGCTACCAGGTGGACACCACCTCCGTCGCAGGTGCGTCGGCCTTCACCGCCCGGCGGCCCGGTGACAGTGCAACGTGCGGAATCACCGCCGCCTACTCCGGGGTGATCACCTGGTGGGTGCAGAACCGTTCGGGTACGGGCGATCCTTGTGCGGGGGCTCGGACCCTCGCGGAATTGACGCTGCAGCGCAATCAGTGACGAGTGCAAAATGGGTCGCGGCGGTCTCGGCGGCGCTGTTAGCGTCGAGTAAACACCTTTTCGCTCCGACCAGAGGACTCAGCCGTGACCGCCACCGAGACGGCAGTGCCTCGCCGGCTCGGCCCTCTGGTGCTGCTCAATCTGGCAACCCTGTTCTCCGCCACCGGGAACGGTATCGCGATCGTCGTGTTGCCGTGGTTGGTGCTGGAGCGAACCGGCCGCGCCTCCGACGCCGCGGTGGTCGCCGGCGCGGCCACTCTTCCCCTTCTGGTGTCGAGTCTGTTCGCGGGAACGGTCGTCGACCTGTTCGGTCGGCGCCGCACCTCTATCATCTCCGATTGCCTCTCCGCACTCTCGGCTGCCGCCATCCCGATCGTAGCGAACACGGCGGGCCTGTCGGTCCTGGTCATAGCCGTCCTCGCGGCAGTCGGCGCCGCGTTCGACCCGGCAGGCATCGCCGCGAGGGAATCGATGCTGCCTGCAGCAACGACGTCGGCCGGGTGGTCGCTCGACCGGATGAACAGCCTCTACGAGGCCAATTACAACGTGGCCTACCTGGTCGGACCGGGTATCGGCGGGGTCCTGATCGCCACGGTCGGGGCCGAGAACACGTTGTGGGTGACCGCCCTCGGCTTCGTCTTGTCCGTCGTCACCATCACCTTCCTCCGGCTCGAGAATGCCGGCCGGCCGGACGCCTCGTCGGCGCCGACCTCCCTCTGGCGCGGCACCGTCGAGGGTTTGAAGTTCGTGTGGCACAACCGCCTTCTGCGCACGATCGCCTTGGTCGACATGGCGGTGGTGGCGCTGTACCTGCCTGTCGAGTCCGTCGTGTTCCCGGTGTACTTCACCGAACTCGACAAACCCGCACAGCTAGGTTCGGTGCTGATGGCACTGAGCGTCGGTGGAGTCGTGGGCGCCCTGGCGTACGGGCCGCTCTCCCCCTTCGTGTCCAGACGGGTGATCATGCTCGTCGCAGTGATCGTCCTGGGCGCGGCCATGGTGGCCATGGCGTTCCTCCCGCCCCTGTGGGCGATCCTCGCGCTGGCCTTGCTGCAGGGCCTCGTCTTCGGACCGGTCGGCCCGATTGCCAACTACGCCATGCAAACTCGTAGCCCCGAGCACATGCGCGGACGGATTACGGGGGTCATGACGTCCACGGCGTACGCTGCCGGTCCGCTGGGCTATCTGCTTGCCGGGCCGATGATCGACGCCTGGGGCATTCAGCCGACGTTCTTCGTGCTCGCCGTCCCGGTGCTCGTCCTCGGTATCGCCTGTTGCGCGTTTCCGGTCCTGAAGGAACTGGACGCCCCGGAGACCGTCAGCTGAAGCCCATCACCTCGTTGCCCCAGGCCAGGCGCATCTCGCGGTCCGGGTCCTGTACGAGGGTGTCGGAGCTGTCGATCAGCAGCGTTGCGCGAGTGTTCTCGTCGTAGGGAGCCCAGTGTTTCGACCCGTCCAACGCCGCCGGAACGCCGTGCCGGACGAACGCGAGCCATCGGCGCTGGACGCGGCCGGACACCTCCAGTGCCGTCTTGCGCCCGCCCAACCAGAACGTGGGATCGACGTTCAGGGTGCCGAAGTTGCCGAACACGTACGGCAGCTCGGTGGCGTGCCCCGCCCCGATGCGCGCAGCCTTGAGGATCGGGGTGGCCGCATCGAACCGGTACATCCACGTCGGTGAGTGGCGACTGTGTGCGTCCGCCACCCACAGGGCGGGCATCCGGAACGCGGCATCTCGGGACATCGCCAGCGCACCCCGAGATTTTCCGTGGTCCGGGTAGGCGGCCAGGATGTCGGCGAGCCGGTTGGCGGGGAGGTCGGGATGATCGGCGGCGATGGCCCGGAGCATCTCCTGCACCGAATCGGACGTGACCGGCAGCAACGGCGACTTCATCAGCTTGAACAGCGAGGACTCGTCCTTGTTGGAACCGATGATGAGCGGGATCCGGTGGGAGTACCCCTTCTGGAATGCGGCCACCGGGTACCGCGGCAGGAAGTCGCGGTCGACGACAGGCGCCATGGCGAGTGTGCCCGGAATCTTGGTCGGCACCTCGTTGACCAGCGTGTCGCTGGCTTCGATGATCTGGTCGTACGGAAGGCGAAGCAGAGTGGCGGACTCCTCCGGCGCCAGCCCGAGGATGTCGAGGAATTGCCGGGCCACCGTGGCGGCGCGCTCGCTCCCGTAGACGGAGGTGGCCGGTGGGCTCTGCGCGATCGCACGGTGGAACAGTCCTTCCGCGCTCGGACAGGTCATCAGTGTGGTGATCGATCCGGCGCCGGACGATTCGCCGAACACGGTCACCTCGTCCGGATCCCCGCCGAAGGCCGAAATGTTCTCGCGCACCCATGCCAGTGCCGCGACCTGGTCGCGCAGTCCGATGTTCGTCTCGAACACGTGCCCGGCCGTGGAGAACGACGACAGGTCGAGGAAGCCGAGCGCACCCACCCGGTAGTTGAACGACACCACCACCAGGTCACCGACTGTGGACAGGATGCGCCCGTCGTAGATGCTCTGCGCCGCCGTTCCCAGGCAGTACGCACCCCCGTGGATCCACACCATCACCGGCCGCGGTGTGCCGTCCGGTTCCGGGGCCCACACGTTGATCGAGAGGCAGTCCTCGTCCATCTCGAGTCCCGCGTCTATCGGCACGGCGGTGCCGTTCCCCTGCGGCGCCATGGGCCCGAAGATGGCGCAGTCGCGCACACCGTTCCAGGGCGACGGCGGGGCCGGCGCCCGGAAACGCAGGGCGCCGACGGGGGCTGCCGCGAACGGGATGCCCTTCCATGCGTAGACGTCGCCGTCGGCGTGCCCGCACACCGCTCCGTCGCGGGCGCGGACGACCAGCGTGTCGCCGGACTTCTCGACTTCCACGACTGACACCCCCTCACCGGGAATCTCCGGCCAAGGTACCAACGATGCGCAGAGGCGTCCGAGTGAACGGGGCTTTTCCGCTCTCCCGGCGGGCGGTGCTAGGGTCGGCTTGTTCTGACACGGGGTGCTCCGCACGGGCGGGGCTGAGATCACACCCGGGAACCTGCTCAGGTAATGCTGACGAAGGGATGTCATTGTAGTGAACAGCTCTGTCCATGATGCCGCCGTCGTGGGCCGGCACACCCGATTCACGGACCTCTTGTGGGACCGGACCACGGTGTTGCGGGACGCGATCGACGAGCTCGAATTTCTCCGCCGGCTCGGTGACGGCACTCTTCCGCTGGACGTGTTCCGCACGTACATCGAACAGGACTTTCTGTACCTGACCGGTTATGCGAAAGCGCTGTCACTGGTGGCCGCGCACGCTCCGGACCCCGTCGCGGCCGGATTCTGGGCCAACTCCGCCGCCACGGCAGCCACCGTCGAGGCCAGCTTGCACCAGAATCTGCTGAGCGGCGGAAAGTTGCCCGCGTCGGACGCTCAGCCGCAGCATTCGCAGGCCTGCCTCGGGTACGTCTCCTATCTGACCGCCGTCGCCGCCACCGAGCCGTATCCGGTTGCCGCGGCTGCGGTACTGCCCTGCTTCTGGATCTACGCCGACGTGGGACGACGACTCGCCGCCAGCGCCCGCGAGGTGCTTTCCGCGGACCCATCGCATCCGTACGCGCAGTGGGTGACCACCTACGATGCCGAGGAGTTCCACGCTGCCGTGGCCACCGCCCGCGAACTGGTGGACGCTGCCGCCGATGCCGCCACCGAAGCGCAGCGTGAGGCCATGATCGAGGCGTTCGTCGTCGCCAGCCGGTACGAACTCCTGTTCTGGGATACCGCCCTGAACGAGCAGAAGTGGCCGAAGTCGTGACGTTCTTCGCGCGCACGAAGCGCGCCGCCGCTGCAGCCGTCGTCCTCGTGTCCGCACTCTCCGTACTGGCCGGGTGCGCCGACAACGGGTCGTCGGACGACACCATCAGATTCGCCCTCGACTGGACGCCGAACACCAATCACACCGGTTTGTTCGTCGCCCTCGAACAGGGCTATTTCGCCGACGCCGGACTCGACGTGGAGGTTCTGCCGTACAACGACACGTCCCCTGACACGCTCGTCGACGCCGGCAATGCCGAGTTCGGTGTGAGTTTCCAGAGTTCGGCGACCTTCTCCAAGGCTGCGGGTGCCCAGACGAAGTCCGTGCTCGCACCTCTGCAGCACTGGGCCACGGGCATCGCGGTCAGGGCGGACCGCCCCGACATCACCCGCCCTCGGGACTTGGACGGCAAGATCTACGCGGGCTTCGCCGACCCCGACGGCGAAGCGACGCTGAAACAGATCATCCGCAACGATGGCGGCAAGGGTGAATTCACCACCGTCACCCTCGGCACGTCCGCGTACGAGGCGGTCTACTCCGGCACCGCCGACTTCACCGTGTCGTTCTTTGCGTGGGAAGGCATCGAGGCCGAGCACCAGGGAACGCCGATGCGGTACTTCCACTACACGGACTTCGGATTTCCCGACGCGTATGCACTCGTGATCGAGGGCAACGAGGGATGGATGGCCGAGCACCCCGAGGAGGCACGGAAGTTCGTCCAGGCCCTGCAGCGGGGCTACCAGTTCGCGGCCGACCAGCCCGATCAGGCCGCGCAGATGCTGATCGACGCCAATCCCGGTGCGTTCCCGGACGAGTCGCTGGTGCGGGAAAGCCAGCAGATGCTCTCGTCCCAGTACATGAAAGATTCCGCCGGGACCGTCGGTACACAGACCACGGAGAAGTGGGCAGGGTACTCGGGATTCCTGTTCGAACACGGCTTGCTGACGGGACCCGACGGAGCGCCGCTGACCGCCGAGCCCGACTGGTCGACATATTTCACCAATGAGTACCTCGACACACCCTGAGACGAGTTCGCGCTCCGCGGGGCCGGGGACGTCCTCGGTCCTGCGGCGGGGACTCCCTGCGCTCGTGGTCGTCGTGGCGCTGGTGGTCGCCTGGCAGATTTATGTCAGTGTCAGCGGAATCCGTCCGCAGGTGCTGCCGTCGCCGCTCCGTGTGGTCGCGCAGGGGTGGCGTGCCCGCGACGTCATCGCCGGACATGCCTCCGCCACCCTTCAGGTCACCATCATCGGCTTCGCGGTGTCTCTGCTGTGTGCCTGGGCGCTCGCGGTTCTGGTCGATTTCTCGCCGTGGCTGCGGCGCGCGTTCGTGCCGCTGTTCGTGGTGTCGCAGACACTGCCCATCATCGCCATCGCACCACTGATGATCATCTGGTTCGGCTTCGGCTTGCTGCCCAAGATTCTCGTCATCGCGCTCGCCACCTTCTTCCCGATGACGATCGGCCTGATCGAAGGGTTCGCGGCGGCCGATCGGGAGGCCGGATCACTGCTGCGCAGTATGGGCGCGTCCCGGTGGCAGGAGTTCCGCTACGTCCGGCTGCCCTCGGCAATTCCGCGCTTTTTCACGGCCCTGCGGATCGGCATCACCTACGCCGTCGTAGGAGCGGTGTTCGCCGAATACGTCGGCGCTACCTCGGGTCTGGGCATTTACATGGCCACACAGAAGAACTCGTTCCGGACCGACCTGGTGTTGGCCGCGGTGCTCGTGACCGCGGTGATCAGCGTCAGCCTCTACCTGCTCACCTTCGCGGTCGAACGTGCCGTCGCGCCGTGGATCGCCGCCGAGAGGAGCCGTAATGACTGACGACGCGCGGGTCGAACTGTGCGGGTTGTCCAAGGCCTTCCCCGTCCGCGGCGGCGTCCGGCCCGTACTCGACACGGTGTCGTTCACCGTCGAACCGGGCGAGTTCGTGTCGGTCATCGGACCGAGCGGGTGTGGGAAAAGCACAGCGTTCGCGATGCTCGCCGGCCTCGACCGACCCGACTCCGGCACCGTCACGATCGGCGGCACGCCGGTGCCCGCGGCCGGTGGCGGTTCGGCCCAGTGTGCATACATGCCGCAGAAGGACCTTCTGTTCCCGTGGCGCACCGTTCTCGACAACACCACCCTCGGTCTCGAGGTGCAGGGCATGCCCCGACGTGACGCACGCGAACGCGCCCGCGCCCTCTTCCCCGTGTTCGGCCTCGCCGGGTTCGAGGACGCGCGACCCAGCCAGTTGTCGGGCGGGATGCGGCAACGCGCTGCGATGCTCCGCACCGTCGTTCAGGAGCGCCCAGTTCTCCTCCTCGACGAACCGTTCGGTGCCCTGGATTCTTTGACCCGCACCGAGATGCAGGCCTGGTTGCAGGAGGTGTGGCAGCGCTATCGGTGGACGGTGCTGATGATCACCCACGACATTCGTGAAGCCGTGTACTTGTCGGACCGGGTGGTCGTGCTATCGGCACGACCGGCCACCGTCCGGCGTGAGGTGACCGTGGATCTGCCCCGCCCCCGGGAGCTGTCGATGATGACGTCGCCGGAGTTCGCGGACGTCGAACACGAACTTCTCGAGGTCTTGCACGAGGAGTCGAAGCGCGCGCTGGTCGAGCAGGAGTCGCGGCGAGGCTGACCACGCCGCGCCCCCCGCTCGAGCAACGTCACGTCACAACAGCGCCTTCTCGAGTTCCGCGAGCGCCGTTTCGAGGTGGATGAGGATCCGCTGCAAACTCGGAACCGATCGCCGGCATCCCACCACCCCGAAGTCGAGATTGCCACCGTTGTTGGTGAGGGTGATGTTGAGGGCCTGCCCGTCCAGCACCACCGACGTCGGATAAAGCCCGTCGAGACGGGATCCGTTGAAGTACATCGTCTTCGGTGGTCCGGGAACGTTCGAGATGATCACATTGAACGGCGGCGGCGTGAGGCGCACCACGCCCGGAATCGGAGTCAGGGCGATCGGCGACATGTTGACCGCCGACCACGCCAGCGCCTGCATCGGGGTGAGACTGCTGAACAACTCTTTTCCCTGGGACATGGACGCCGAGATGGCCGACAACCGATCGGCCGGGTCCTCGATGTCTGTCGCCAGATTGCACAACGTGACCCCCACGGAGTTGCCTCCGGCGTCCACCTTCTTCTCGTCACGCAAGGAGACGGGAACCATGGCGATGAGCGGCGCGTCCGGCAATCCGTCCTGTTCGGTCAGGTAGTGGCGCAACGCTCCGGCGCACATGGCGAGCACGACGTCGTTGACACTCACCCCCGCCGACTTACGCACGGCGTTGACGCGCTCGAGCGACCACGACTGGGCGGCGAAACGCCGCGCGCCCCCGATCGGGACATTGAGCATGGTCCTGGGCGCCTCGTACGGGAACTTCATATCGTGTTGCCCCAGCGCGGTACGGGCGATGCGCAGGGATGCCGGGGCGAGACCGGCCACCTCACCGACCGTGCGGCGGAGGGCGCCGAACACCGATCCGAGGTCCAGACCACCGCCGCTGTCCGGTTTCTTCTCCCCACGCGGCAAGTTCCACGGCGGCGGTGCATCACGCACCGTGGGGTCCGTGGTCAGCGTGCGCTGCAGCAACCGGAGCCCGGATACGCCATCCATCAGCGAATGATGCAACTTGGTGTAGATGGCGAACCGGCCGTCGCTGAGCCCCTCGATCACGTACATCTCCCACAAGGGGCGGTGACGGTCGAGAAGTGTGCCGTGCAGCCGGGAGGTGAGCGTCAGCAGCTCCCGAACCCGACACGGTGCCGGCAGCGCCGAATGCCGAACGTGGTATTCGAGATCCACGTTGTCGCCCTCGTCCGCCCACCACAGGTTGCCGACGCTGCCGACGGGACCTTGCGGCTTCTTCCGGAACGTGGAGTCGACGGTCTTGTGCGACAGCATCGTGTCGAGCATCGTCTTCACGTAGTCGGGCCCGGCATCGTCGGGCGGAGTAAACAATTCGAGCGACCCGACATGCATCGGATGCTCCCTCGATTCGCCTAACAGGAATATCGAATCGGTAACCGGCATTATCCCCACCTGGACGTTCACCCCCGCTCGGTCACTATTCCATTACGACTTTCCTGTGGATGGTACGTCGGGCGTAGCGTCCGTGCGCACAACTCCGATATAGATCGTGCGGCGCAAGAACGGTGACCCCAACCACGGGCGTCACCGAACGACCGCGGACCGAAGGAGGCAGGCCATGAGCACTGCATCTGCGGAGTTCTGCCCCTCGCCGCTACCGCTGACCCGGCGCGACTTCGTGGGGACGAGCGTGCAGTCTGCTGCCCTCGCGCACACCCTCCGGCGCACCGTCCGGCCGTTCCTCGACGGCTGGGCCCGCTACCCCGACCTGCCGTGGCCCACCGGGGTGGTCGACTATCTCGGGTACTCCCTCGGCCCCGTCCGTGGGACCCAGCGGAGGCCGATCCGACTTCCCCACTGCCGCGCCGAATGGATCCGCCCCGCCGGCGAGAACGGCAACCGGGCCATCTTGTACCTGCACGGCGGCGCCTTCCTGTGTTGCGGAATCAATTCGCACCGGCAGATGGTGTCTCGTATCTCGACCGAATCCCAGGCGTCCACCTTGAACGTGGCTTACCGGATGATCCCGCAGAATCCCATCCGCGCGGCGGTGGACGACGGGGTCGACGGCTACCGCTGGCTTCTCGCGCACGGCTACACCGCCGATCGGATCGTCATTGCCGGCGACTCCGCGGGCGGTTTCCTGACATTCATGGTGACGCTCGAAGCATTACGGCAGGGACTTCCCCGCCCCGCCGCGGATGTCGCGCTGTCGCCACTGACCGACCTGGATCCGGTCAACAAGCTGGCGCACCCCAACGCCGACCTGTGCGCGGTGTTCCCCCGGCGCGCGGTCGGCGCACTGTCGACACTCATCGAACGCCTCGATACCCGCGGCGGGCACCAACCGTCCACCTCCCCCGTGGACGGCGACCTCGCTGCGATGCCGCCCGCGCTGATCCAGACCGGTTCACAGGAAATGGTGTACGTCGACGCGGAGTTGATGTCGCAACGACTCTCCCAGGCGGGCGTCCCGTGCGAACTGCAGATCTGGGAACGCCAGGTGCACGTCTTCCAGGCCGCTGCGGGGCTGCTCCCCGAGGGCAGAAAGGCGATTCGGGAGATCGGCCGCTTCATCCGTGAGTCCACACCCGTGAGCACTTCTGCACACCCCGCTGTCAACAAGTACTCACGGGTGAGTTAGCCGTCACGACGCGAAGAGGATGGCGGACGCAGCGACAGCCACCCCGGCTCGTGCGGACAGCGGCGTGCGGCGGAAGAACTTGTCGAGTAGCGACATCATTACCCCCGGTCGGAGCGATATGGACACCGATCGATCGTGATCGTGGGGGCTGTACCGAACAAGAGTTCTCGTCAGCGTGCGCCGAACCCGGCAACTTTCGAGCGAACCTTCCGGATGCGCTCGGCGGGCGTACACGTGCGGCGTTCGAGCAGGCCACCCTCTATGGTGGACGCATTTGGACGCCGACGACAGGTAGCGAATGGACGACAGAACCGTAGCGATCGGGGCACTTGCGATTGCCGCTGTATCCGCGGTCTCGGGCCTCATGGTGGGCGCTGCGGGCGGGGTGTTCGACAGCAGTAATGCGTATGTGGCGCCACCCCCGCTGTCCTCGGAGGGATTGCAGGCCGCCGGTGCTTACAGCGCCGAGCCCGCGACCTACCAGGTTTTCGTGCCACCGACTCCGACGTGGCAGATGGCGGACCTCACCACACCGCGAGCGATCCCGGTCACCACCGAGCCCGCCCCCACCACAACGTTGCCGTCCGCAGCGGCGCCCCTGCCGCCGGCCCCCGTTGCGACGATCGTTCCTCGCCCCACCGTCCAGGTTGCCCCCGTCATCCAGCCTCCGGTCGCCCGGGCGCCCGTCACCCAGCCCCCGGTCACCCAGCCCCCGGTGACGCGCGCACCGGTGATCACCACCACCGAGGCGCCCGACGCACGGGCCGCAGCGGGAGTACCCGCCCAACCGGCCCCGACCACCACCACGACGACCCGTCCGGTGATCACCATTCCTCCGGTGACCACCCGTCCGCAGCGCTGAATGTCGCCGGACCGTCGCGAAGATTCGTGATGGTGTGACGCGTCGAGCCGCCTGTAAGGTTGCTTCCCGCCGGATCGGGGGGATCCATTCGGGGACCGAGAGTGGCCGGCATGGGAGGGCTTCACATGAGTGACGAGTACGACCACCGGGCGAGTGGCGAGAACTTCCAGTCGGAGCAGTGGGACCACCGCGCGATCAGAGGCGCCGTCGAGGCGATGTCGCCGGCGACGTCCGAGGCGGTGGCGGCCGCCTGGGACGAGATCGGCCGCCGATTCCAGGACTCGATCACCGCTTTTCATGACGCCACCCGTAGTGCGCTCGCGAGTGGGTGGCGGGGACCCGCTGCCGGGGCTGCCGCCTCCGCGATCGACTCCTACGTCGTTGGCGCGCACCCGGCGAGTGAAGGCTTCCGCGACGTCGGGGCGGCGCTGCGGGAGGCGATTGCCGGGGCCGAGGCGGTCCGGGCAGCTGTCGGCGAACCGGTCGGGTACGCCACAGACTGGACGCGGGTGATGCCGTGGAATTGGAGCGGTGAAGCCGAATCCGTGGCTGCGGAGGACGCGGCGAAAGCGGCGATGGGCTCTGTCTACTCGTCGGCAAACCAGACTGCGGGCGGACAGCTCCCCACCCTGGATGCTCGAACGCCCGACGCAGGCGAGATTACTTCGACGCACGCCGCCGCCACTGGCCAGCCCGTCGGATTCGACTACGGCCCCAACGGAATACACGGGATCCCCAGCGATCCGCAGGTGGCAGAAGATACTCGCCCGGAGGACTCTCCTAATGAGCACCGACGAGGTGAAAGCCCTCACGACGATTTCACCGACGCACCCCGACAGCACGATGTGCCCGCCGGAACGGGCTCGGGCTCGGGGTCCGTGGCGGGTGCGGCCCTGGCCGGCGCCGTCGGTGGCGGGGTCGCTCAGTACGCCAACCGGGTGGTCGCTGCCCACCAGGCGTCGGCAGCCGCGCCTGCCCAGAAGCCGGCTGCGAAGTCCCAGTCGAGGGGCACCGGTGAGCAGGCGCCCGCAGAGGAGCACACGTATCTCGAGAACATCGATCCTGGGAGTCCGGTCATCGGCACACTGCCCCACGTATCCCCGGCTGTGATCGGCCGCTGAGCGTGACGCAGTGGACGTTGAGCGCCGGGCAATTCCCGGCGCTGTGGGCGAAGACCGGACAGGATCGTCTCCCGTTTCCCTTCCGTGGTGGGAGCCGACAAGCCGACGCCGCGGAGTATGCAGCCGAGCAGAGCAGAGTCAGGGACGAATTGTCCGGTCCCGAACACGACCACCTCACGGCCGCGCTCGTGGTGCTCGCCGAGCCGGAACTGCGGATCGAGATTTCGGGTTCTCTGGGCGAGTGCAGCAACACCCCGATCCGACTGCTCGGGGCCACGGCCCGGGGGCATGCGATCGCCGCCCATCAGCATGCCGGCGCCGAAGTGGTGCTCCGCCGCTGCGAGCCCTACGACCTCGCCCGCCAGCTGATTGCCCAGCTTCCGGACGTCGACGCCGGGCACGCCCCCGGCACCGTGGTCACCCGCGCGGAGATGACCGGACCAGCAGAGCGGTCCCTGCGGGCCCGTGCGGTCACGAAGCTCCTCGAGCAGTCATCGACGAGCCAGGGCACCATCGTGGTGATCCGGGGTGGGCGGCGCTCCTCGCAACCGGTGGGCGGTCTCGCCTGGCGCGACATCGACGGCGACGGTCGCTACCTGGTGTGGGGTGATACGACGGTGGCGGTGGAGCCGGGCACGTCCTGGGACCTCCTCGCCGCAGTCGACCGGCTGACGGGACGTATCGACGCCGGGCACCCCGTCTGAGCGTTTCGTCCCCTCCCGCGCTGCGGTGTCGGCGTTCGCGACTACCGTGTAGGGCGAAAGTAGGTGACCCGTGGCCGAGCCGGACGGAGCAGACATGCAGGACTTCGATCTGGACGTCAGCGTAAATCGCGATTGGGCCGAGTTCCAGCGTCGCCTCGCCGACTACCTGGCAGCGATGCGCGACGAGGACCTTCTGGTACTCGAATCGGGCTTCGAGGAGCTCGACGAATCTCGTGGACTGATGCCCTGCATCCAATTCGTCGTCTGGGACGGCGACACGGTGCGCTGCGAGGTGCCGTCCAACCACTATCTGCACCCCGACCGCATGTTGTCGGACGCCGAACAGTCCTACCTCACCGAGTTGGGCTGGAATCGACCGACCCGCGGTCCGGACGACGAGGCGGACGACGGGTCGCCCGCGTTCTTCGTCGACAAGAAGCAGTCGTGGTCCGATCAGCTCGCCGCGATGACCGTCGCCGCGTTCCGGGACGTGTGGGGAGTGACGCATCCGGCGTTCCTGAGCACCGAAACGTCCAGCACCGACCCGGCCGCAGCATTCGATCCCGTCGCGGTGCGTCCGCCCCTGGTCACCCAGCTCGATCCCGCCGCAGCAGTCGTTCCACGCGACGCGGAGCATCTCCACGAGCTGATCACGCTGTCCCTGGTCCCGATGCTCGGCCTGTTACCCGAGCGGGACCCCGACGGTGACGTTCCGATTCGGGTCGGCAACACCATCCTCTTCATCGGCCCGCTCGCCGACTCGGTGGATGTTCAGCTCTTCGCGCCGCTCATCCACGACATCAGCGACCGCACCCGGGCAGCCGAGGTCACCGCGGACCTCAACCGGACGTGGTCGCGGATCAAGTTCGTACTGGTGGACGATCGGTTGTCGGCGTTCCTCGAGGTGTCGGGCAATCCGTTCGTCCCGCAGCACCTCACCGACAGCTGCAAGGTGTTCTCCGACTTCCTGAGGACCGTCGACGGTGACTTCGCGGCGCGGTTCGGCGGACAGCTGTTCTTCCGCCGGGACGACGACCCCGATGAGGAGCCGGCCATCATCGTCGAAAGCCGCATGACGGCCGCCGAACTGCCCAACGAACTGCTCACGTTGTTCCACCTCGACCCCGAGGGCGACGGCGGTACCGATGCCGCGGTCGTCGCCGACGTCTGTGGTCACGACCGCGACCTCATCGTGTCGCTGCTCAACACCGGTACCGAGTGGGTCGCGCAGCTCCGCCGGGACGCCGACGAATTCCGTCAGCACGCCGAGACGGCGATGGCCGAGACGTCCGATTCGCATGCCGACGGCTGGGAGCGGGTAGTCGGGGATCTGCGTGACGCTCTGCGCACGATCGTCCTTCCGCCCCCTCATCCAGCTTCCGAAACGAAGCCGCGGCCCGAGCAGATGGGTCTGTTCAACAACCCGGAAGAGCAGACTCTGTTCGACGACCCGTCGTCCTGACGGCCCTCTTCTGTGATTGGTCCGGTCTACGCGAAATGTGGCGTAGTGTCGGCACTATCGGCACCGTCCAGGTTCCGCTGTTCAGGGATGAGTCCATGGCCGACAAATCGCCCCGCAATTCCATGTCCAAGAAGTCCGGCAAGTCGTTGAAAGAAAAGCGCGCCGACAAGAAGTCGAAGTCGAACGGGCAGGTCGATCCCGAGATCGTCTCGCACGTCAAGAAGCGCTGAACCTTATTAGTGCGCCGTTGTGGTAGTTCCGACTACCGTGACGGCGCACTGTGCTGTCCCCAGCCCGCACTAGTCGCCATTGGGGCCCGAGTGCTCGCCCAACCGGCCGCCCGGCCCGTCGCCTATATTAGGGTACCCAAAGTGCTCGAAAGGACCCTGCCTCATGCCTTCCACCCTCAGTCGACGTGCCGTGTTGTCCCTGACGTTCGCGACCGTCGCAGGTCTTGCCGTGTCAGCATGCGGCTCGGACAGCGATTCGTCGCCCGCCGCAGCCGGTGAAAACGCCTCTGGCGCAGAGCCGGGGGCCTTTCCGGTCACCATCGACCACGTGCACGGATCCACGACCCTCACCCAGGCACCGACGCGGGTCGCTGCTGTCGGCATCGGTGACGCCGACGTTCTGCTGTCCCTCGGCGTGATTCCCGTCCTCGTCCCGGTCTGGAAGGGTTCTGTCGACGACGGTATCGGCCAGTGGGCCGACGCGAGCCTGGGCGGGGCCGACCCGATAGCGCTGGCCAACGCCACCAGCTCATTCGACGTCGAAACGATTGCCGCATCGGCTCCCGACCTCATCGTGGCGGTGAACAACGCGATCAACGAGAGCACGTATCAGCAGCTCAGCGCTATCGCCCCGACCGTGCTCCACGCGGCCGATCAGACCGACTGGGTGCTGCCGTGGCAGGAGGTGACCCAGCGGATCGGTGCCGCGGTCGGGCTGCCCGAACGCGCCGCCGAGCAGGTCCGTGAGGTGGAGGAAGCCGTCGTTCGCGCGCGCGCCGCCAACCCTCACTTCGCCGGCAAGTCGGCCGTCCTGGTGACGGTCCGTGGTGACGGGTCGCTGCGTGCCTTCAGCCCCTCCGCTGCTCGCAGCCAGTTGCTCACCCAGCTCGGCTTCGTGCTGCCCGCCGCATTGAGCACCCGCTTCGACAACGCGCTCTATTTCGACGTCTCCCCCGAAAACCTCGACCTCTTGGACGGCGACGTGCTGCTCGTCGACAACTACGACGCGGCTCGCGAGCGGCTCACGTCCCTGCCGGCGTTCACCAATCTCGAGGTCGTGCGATCCGGTGGGCTCGTCGGACTCGATCCCGTCGTGAGCGATGCCGTGTCGATGCCGAACCCGTTGACCATCCCGTTCGTTCTCGACCAGTTCGTCGACAAGATCAACCGGACACCCGTCGGGGCATAATCGCGCGCACGGCTCCGGCGCGGGCCGTCCACACGGCGAGGGCGGCGGTGGCGGCGAACACGGCAGCGGACACCGCCACCCAGGAGGTGGCCGCTGGGACACGACCGAGATCGACGAGGTCGAAGATCGCCCCCACCGCCAGCGACCCGAGCAGGCAGAGCACCCCGCCGATCGTGTTGAGCATCCCGAAGTGTGCACCCAGGTTGGTCTCGCCGGCGAGGGCGCCGATCGTGTCGCGCATCGGAGGAATCATCAGCATCTGTCCCAGGTGCAGTACGACCACCCACACTGCCAACAGGACGATCTGGATCAGCGGCGCAGCCGCCTGTCCGGCACCGGCGACCGGAGCGAGGAATGACACGGCGATCAGGGTCAGCCCGCCGAGGATTGCCGCCCGGTGCCCGATGCGGTGGGCACAGGCCACCGTCGGAGTCTGACCGACGATCACGAACACGGCGGCTCCGACGTAGAACCAGCCGAGGGCGGCCTGCGAGCCGAGCCCCCGCTCGAGTTGGTCCGGCAGCATCAAATACAGCTGGCTGTAGGCCAGCAACTGGAAGCTGCACAGCCCGGCGAACACCAGAAAGCTCTTGTTGGTCAGCACACTTCGCCACACGAACCGCAGCGTGGTTGCCTCCCGCACTGCCACGGCGGCGTCGTCGTCGGCGGGCAGCCAACGGTAGAAACCCACCCACATCGCCGCAAACAGCATCGCCGCCGTGACCGCGGTCCACGAGAACGGGAATGCCAATAGCACGGCCCCCAGGGCGGGCCCGATCACCGTCCCCGTGCGGCTGCACATCTGTTCCATCGCGAAGAGATCCGTGCGCCGCATGACGCCCTGCTCTTGCAGCTTTCTGCCGTACACGGCATTGGCCGACTCGACGGCCGGGGCGAACAGGGCGGCGGCGACACCGATCAGCAGCACGCCCACAACCACCGCGATCATCGTGTCCGAGAACCCGAGCACCAGGAAGCCGACCACCCGAATCGCGATCCCCACGAGCACGGCCGGGCGGACGCCGAACCGATCGGCCACGCTGCCGCCCAGAAAGAACATGCCCTGCTGGCTGAACATCCGCAGACCGAGGACGAGCCCGACGGCCCAGCCCGCGAAGCCGAGATCGTCGGACAGATGGACGGCGAGAAACGGGACCACCAGGTAGAAGCCGACGTTGAACAGGACCATCGACGACAACAGCAGTTTCACCGGCGGCGGCAACGCCCGTGCCCGAGGAAACACACCCTGGAAGCGGGTAGGCGAAGAAGGAGAAGGCGGCGGCACAACTCACCACCCTATGGCGCACGGGTATTTCTCGGTGCGCCACGTCCCGGCCTATCGCGTCGAGGGCACCAGCCGCCACAGCGACGTCACTTCCCGAGCGCGCGCGGCGTGCAGTGGGTCGGTGCGGTCGGCAACCTTTCCGTGCCGCGGTGTCACGTCGCGGCGTCCGGCGACGGTAAGTCCGGCTTCGTCGAAGAGGGCCAGAAGTTGGTCCCGGCTGCGCAGTCCCAGATGCTCGGCGATGTCGGAGAGCACGAGCCAGCCCTCTCCCCCGGGTTCGAGGTGCTCGGTCAGACCCCCGAGGAAGCCGCGGAGCATCGCGCTGTCGGGGTCGTAGATTGCGTACTCGATGGGCGAGGTGGGTTTGGCGGGGATCCACGGCGGATTGCACACCACCAGGGGTGCCCGACCTTCAGGGAACAAGTCCGTCTCCACCAGCTGCACGCGGTCCGAGTATCCGAGTCGCTCCAGATTGGCCCGGGCGGAGGCGAGGGCCTTCGAATCAACCTCTGTGGCAAGTATTTTCTTCACGCCGCGGTGGGCGAGAACGGCCGCGAGCACACCCGTTCCGGTGCCGATGTCGAATGCCTTCTCGAGCGACGGCAGCGGGGTGTCCGCTACCAGGTCGACATATTCGCCGCGGATCGGGGAAAACACGCCGTATCCGGGATGAATTCTGGCACCCAGGGCCGGAATGTCGACGCCCTTCTTCTGCCATTCGTGTGCACCGATCGCGCCGAGCAGGTCGCGCAGAGTGGTGACCGTGGGCTGATCGCTCGGCCCGTAGGCCTCCAGCACGGCCTGCCGCACGTCGGGAGCCCGTCGCAACGGAACGGACTGATCGGCGTCGAACGGGACCAGCAGCATGCCGAGAATTCCCGCCCGCCTCGACTGCGTCTGCCGGTGCAAGTGAAATGCGGTCGCGGGGTCGTCCGAGGCCTTGCGCGGTTTGCGGTCGGTACGCTTCGCGACTGCGACGGACAGTTGCCGGGCGTTGTGAAAGTCGCCGCGCCACAACAGCGCGGTCCCCTCGCAAGCGAGACGGTAGGCCTCGTCGGCTGTCATGGTGTCGTCTGCCACCCGGATCTTCTTCGGCGGCCTCGCACCGCTGGTAGACCGCCACACCGCCGAATGCTCGGTGCCGTCCTCGGTCCAGCGGACGAACTCGTTTTCCATGAGGGAGAGCGTAGGCGCTTCGCGCCCGTGAGTGGTTAACGAGTGCAGGGACTCGTTAACCACTCACGGGCGGCGGAGCCGCCTACCTGGCTGCAGCGATCCGGGCCTCAGCGACGGCGTCGGCTGCGGCGCCGGCGAGGATGCCGTTCCGTCGGGCCGTGTCGAGGATCTCTACGACGGTGTCGAAGATCTTCTCGACCTGCGCGCGGACGTCGGTTGCCGGGGTGCCGATGCGTTCGCCGGCCACCTGGATGATGCCGCCGCCGTTGGCGACGTAGTCGGGCACCCAGGTGATGCCGCGTTCGCCGAGGTCGTGCTCGACCGGGGGGTGGGCGAGCTGGTTGTTGGCGGCACCGCAGATCACCTCGGCCGTGATCGCGGCGACGGAGGTGTCGGTCAGGGTGGCGCCCATCGCGCACGGCGCGTACACGTCGAGGTTCTGATCGATGACGCTCGACGCCACCTTCACCTCGGAGAAGTCGCGGACCACCCGGTCGAGGGCGGCGGCGTTGACGTCGGTGGCGACCACCGAGGCGCCGTCGGCGAGCAGCAACTTGATCAGCTGGTAGCCGACCTTGCCGGTGCCCTCGACGCCGACGGTGCGCCCGGCAAGGCTGGGGGTCCCCCACGTGGCCTGGGCGCCGGCCTTCATGGCCTGGAAGACACCGAGCGCGGTCATCGGCGCGCTGTCGCCGGACCCGCCGGCGGATGTGTTGCGTCCGACGACGTAGTCGGTGGCGCGGCCCATGACGTCGAGGTCGTCGGAGTTGGTACCCACGTCACCGGCGGTGATGTACCGGCCGCCGAGCGTCTGCACGAAGCGGGCGTACGCCTCGAGCAGCGCCTCCGACTTGCCGGTGGCCGGGTCGCCGATGATGACGGCCTTGCCGCCGCCGAGGTCCACTCCGGCGATCGCCGACTTGTAGGTCATGCCCCGCGACAGCCGCAGCACGTCCTCGAGCGCGGCGGCCTCGTCGGCGTACGGGTAGAAGCGGGTGCCCCCGAGGGCAGGTCCGAGTGTGGTGTCGTGAATCGCGACAATCGCCTTCAGGCCGGTGGCGGGATCCTGGAAGAACGTGACCTGCTCGTGCGCCGAGTCGGCGGGAAAGTCGGTGCGTCCGAAGACACCAGCCTTCTCGGGCAGCGCAGTATCTGTACGTTCGACGGTGAGAGTCATCTTTTCTCAGGACCTTTCCGGAGTGGTGATCGTGATGGTCGAGGTGTCGACGCCGAGTTCGGCGAGACGCTGGAGGTAGACGGCGACATTGCGGAGTTTCACGTCTTCGTAGCCCCGCACCAGGTCGGGTGCTGCGGCGATCTGAGCGGCGGTGTCGTAGTTCTCGGCGGTGAGATCGGCGATCAGTTCGCTGACCGTCGACTCGAAATGCGCGAGCAGTTGACGCTCGAGCCGGCGAACCTTGGCGTAGCCGAACGGGTCGAAGGCGGTGCCGCGCAGGAACTTCGCCTTGGCGAGGGCTTTGAGGGCGACGTGGGAGCGTGGCCCGAGTCCGATCTTGTTCTTGCGGCCCATCGCCTTGAGGACGGGCGGATGCAGCTTGTAGGTCAGCTTGCCGGCACCGGGCACCTCACCCGCTGCGGCGTCGAGGAAGGCCTGGTCGGTGAGCATCCGGGCCACTTCGTACTCGTCCTTGTAGGCGGTGAGCTTGTGCAACCCGGCGGCGACGGACTCGCTGAACTCCGTGCGGTCGCCCAGCTCGCGCTCGGCGTCCCACGCCTGTTGCACCAGGGCGATGTAGCGGGCGGCGACCCGGTCACCCTGGAAGGCAACAAGATTGGCTGCGCGACGTTCGGTGAGCTCGCGCGTCGTACCGCCGAGGGTGGACCCGGCGAACAGGTGCGTCGGAACGGCGGTGTCGCTTCGCTGCGGCACGGCGGCCGAGCTCGTGGCGGCGAGGAAGGCTTCCCGGTCGGCGACGGCGACGCGTCCCCAGTGGAAGGCGGCCTTGTTGGACTCGACGGCCACCCCGTTGATTTCGAGGGCTTCCTCGATGAAGCGGGCCGGAACGGGAAGTCCGCCGGCCTGGTAGGCCGCGCCGACCAGCAGGAAGTTGGCGGCGGCGGTGCTGCCGAACAATGCGGTGGCGGCGGCGAGCCCGTCGATCGCGGTGAGCTCGCGGGCCGAGACGTCGAGACGCTCGAGCAGCTTGTCCTCGTCCGGGTAGCGGACAGCGGGGTCGTAGACCATGTCGCCGGTCGGGGTCTGGCTGGTCGATGCGACGGTGATGGTGCGCTCGGAGCTGCCGTATCCGGCGTACTTGGCGTCGGCCGCGGTCAGCAGGTCGAACGCGAGGACGCAGTCGGCGGTCGCGGGGCTGATCCGGTTGGACGGCGCCGAGCTCCCCGAACGCGTCTTCTGATCACTGAGCCGCAGGTGCGACGTGACGGGTCCGGCCTTCTGGCTGAGACCGGTCTGGTCCAGTCCCTCGACGTGCAGCCCGGCACGCAACGCGGCCATGCCCAGCACCTGGTTGACGGTGACGATGCCCGTACCACCGACACCGGCCATGAACAGATTGTGCGTTCCGGTCCACACGGCGGGATCGGGATCGCCGACCTCCGGCGGAACCGGGATCTCGCGCAAGGTCTTCGGCGCGTCTTCCTCGGGCAGCTCGACCGTCACGAACGACGGGCAGTCGCCCTCGAGGCAGGAGTAGTCAGTGTTGCAGCTGGTCTGGTCGATCTTTGTCTTGCGACCGAATTCGGTGTCGACGGGCTGCACGGACAGGCAGTTGGACTTCACGCCGCAGTCACCGCAGCCCTCGCAGACCGCCTCGTTGATGACGACGCGGGTACGGCGGGTGGGCAGCTTGCCGCGCTTGCGCTTGCGGCGGGCCTCGGCGGCGCACTGCTGATCGAAGATCAGCACGGTGACGCCCTCGATGTCCCGCAGGACGCGCTGCGCCTCGTCGAGACGGGTGCGGTCCCACAGCAGTGTGTTGGCCGCGAAGCGGGCTCCCTTGTGCCGTTTGGGGTCCTCGGCGCACACGATGATCTGCTTGACGCCCTCGGACGCCAGCTTGTGGGTCAGCTGCGGGACGGTCAGCCCGGCCTCGGCGTCCTGCGCGCCGGTCATCGCGACGGCGGAGTTGTAGAGCACCTTGTAGGTGATGTTGACGCCGGCGGCGACGCACGCCTGCACGGCGAGCTGACCGGAGTGGAAGTACGTGCCGTCGCCGACGTTCTGGAACATGTGCGGGACATCGGTGAACGGGGCCTGCCCGATCCACTGCGCGCCCTCGCCGCCCATCTGCGTGAGCATCGTGACGGAGCTGTCGGTGCGACCCGACATGGTGACCAGGGTGTGACAGCCGATGCCGCCGCCCGCGATCGAACCCTCGGGCACCGCGGTGGACCGGTTGTGCGGGCAGCCGGAGCAGAAGTACGGGGTGCGCGACGTCGGGAGAACGGTCAGCTCGAGACGCGGCGGCGGGGCCGGCGTCAGCGCGACCCGATCTTTCAGGACGCGGCGCAGCGGCCCGGTGAGGCGGGCGGCGGTGAGTTCACCGTCGACGGGGATCAGGTTCTTGCCCTGCGCGTTCTTCTTGCCCAGCACGGCAGGAGCGCTCGCGGCGCCGTAGAGGATGTCCTTGAGCTGCGACTCGACGAACGGCATCTTCTCCTCGACCACGAGGACCTGCTCGACGCCGTCGGCGAGTTCGCGAACCTTGTCGGCGCCGAGCGGGTAGGGCATGCCGACGCGGAGGATGCGGATGCCGGCGTCCTCGAGCTGGGAGTCGCCGAGCCCGAGGTCGAGCAGGGCCTGGCGCAGCGAGTCGTAGGCGGTGCCGACGGCGGCGATGCCTAGCCACGCGCTGCGCGGGTTCACCTCGATCCGGTCGATGTCGTTGGCGGCGTTGAACGCCTCGACCATCGCCCAGCGCGGCCCGTAGAGGTCGGCCTCGGCGTAGACACTGTCGGGCGGGGACGCCAGCACACGCTGCTGATACGACCACGGCCTGCCGTTCCACTCGATCTCGGGGAGCACGATGTCGAGGTCGGCGAAGTTGCGGTCGAGGGTCCAGAGTCCGTCGGCCACGTCGGCGACGATCTTCATGCCCGACCAGCAGCCGGAGATCCGCGACAGCGCCACCCCGTAGAGGCCGAAGGCGATGACCTCCTCGGCGTTGCGCGGGAAGAACACCGGCATTCCCATCGCGGCCATCGACCGCTCGCTGGCGCAGGGGATGGTGGAGGACTTGGCGTTGGGGTCGTCGCCGACCAGGACGAGGACACCGCCGCGGGCGTTGGCGCCGTACATGGCGGCGTGCCGGATGGAGTCGCTGGCGCGGTCGAGACCGGGGCCCTTGCCGTACCAGACGCCGACGACACCGTCGTGGGTTCGCTCGCCGGCGGGAAGGTCCACCTGGCTGCCCCAGACCGACGTCGCGGCCAGTTCCTCGTTCATCCCGGGCACGAACTTGACGTCGTGATCGGTGCTCAACGTGGGGATCGCAGCGATGGTGCGGTCGAGGCCGGCGAGGGGGCTGCCCTGGTAGCCGGAGACGAACGTTGCGACGTTCAGTCCCGCGCGGCGGTCGCGTTCGTGCTGCTCCACCAACTGGCGGGCGATGGCCTGGACACCGGTCATCAACACCGGGCCCGAGTCGGCCCGGTATCGGTCGGCGAGATCAAAGGATGCTGCACTGGTACGAGCGTCGTCTAGCTGAGTCATCTGCGATTCCCGATCCGTCGCGTTGAGCATTTCGTGAGCTTGATCCTGTATCTGGTCTAAGATTTGGTCAACGCAAATCGGTTCAACTGATCAGTTCACGCAACCGGTGACGGTCGTCACTTCCCGGAGGTGCCCAAAGTGCTCAGCATCGACAAGCTCGACGTGCAGTTGCTCGGACTGCTCGGCAAGGACTCACGCATGAGCGTGGCCGAACTCGCCAATTCGCTGGGCGTCGCCCGCAACACCGTCCAGTCCCGGATGAAGCGGATGGAGACCAGCGGACTGCTCACCGGATTCCGCCCCAACCTCGACCTGGCTCAGGTGGGCATTCCGATCCAGGCCTTCGTCGGACTCGAACTCGAGCAGGGCAAACTCACCGCGGTCGGCAACCGGCTCGTCGACCTGCCGGAAGTCATCGAGATTCATGCGACCACCGGCCGCGAGGACCTGCTGGTGCGCGTGGCCACGTCGACGCACGCCGAACTGCAGAAGCTGCTCGAGAAGATCGCCAATCTCCCCGGGATCACCCACTCCACCACCACGATTGCCCTGACCAGCCCGCTGCCGTATCGGATCCAGCCGTTGCTCGAGCACCTCACCGGTGAGTCCGGTTGGGGTCGATCCACGGCCCTGCCGCGTTCGCAACGCTAGGACCGGTGCAGTAGTTTCAGACCATGAGTGAGAGTCAGGGACGGATCGCGTTCATCCAGGCCACGTGGCACCGCAACATCGTCGATCGCGCCCGCGACGGCTTCACCGACGAGGTGGCCACGCTCGGGTACTCGAAGGACCAGCTGGACTTCTTCGAGGTGCCGGGCGCCTTCGAGATTCCGCTCCACGCTCGCCGCCTCGCGCTCATCGGACGATACGACGCCGTCGTGGCGGCTGCGCTCGTGGTCGACGGCGGAATCTACCGGCACGAATTCGTCGCCACCGCCGTGATCGACGGCCTCATGCGGGTGCAGCTCGACACCGATGTGCCGGTGTTCTCGGTGGTGCTCACCCCGCACCACTTCCACGAGCACGAGGAGCACCTCACCTTCTTCGGGGAGCACTTCGTCAAGAAGGGCGCCGAGGCCGCGCGCGCCTGCGTCGCCACCGTCAGGTCTCTGAAGGCACTGCCCACCGAATAGCCCTGCTACCTGCCCGGCACCTGTCGGTGCTGAAGGTAGAGCAACCAGAACACCGGGGCGCCGACCACACTCGCGATTGTGGCGAAGACGCGCAGTCCGACGTCTCCCTCGCCGAAGGGGGCGATCAGCAGGACCAGCGTGCACACGATCGCGCCGATCAGGCGCCAGTGTGTACCGAGGAATGCCGCGACCCGCGCCCAGACAGTGCGGGCGACGGAGAGCACGGGCGACGCCTTGCCAGGTGCCGGCGCCTGCGATGGTGCCGACGCCACCGCAACCGCCGAGTGACGCGCGGCGGTAATCAACTTCGGAGCGTGGCTGCCCACCGGCGGTGTCTCGCCGTCGGCCTCGCAGCGAAACAGGGCGATACCTAGTGCCTCGGCGTACTCGACGGCGTCGTCGGTGTATCCGGCGGCCGCAAAGTACAGAAGGTCGCGGCCGGAGCTCGTGCCGCGAGCGCCGTACAGATTCTGCAGATCCGCCCGGTCTGCGCGTCCGCCGCGCCATTTCACCTGCGCATAGGCCCGCGCCGAATACACGTCGATACCGCCGTCCACACCACCGAGCAGCGCGGTGGCGTCGTGGTATCCGAGTCGCTGCATCTGCTCGGCTGCGTTGACCTCTGCTTCTGCCGCCGTGCGTATGCGTGCCATGCCATTCCTCCCCCACAACTCGAAAACAGTCCTTCCTGTCGACGGTACCCGGACGTTCGCCCAAATCAGCTATCTGCGGGCGAACGTCACAGCCAGACCTACGAGTTGGTGGGCGGTGCAGCGGTTTCCACCGAAGTCGCGGATCGTGGAGGTAGACAGCGTGAGAACCAGGAGTGGTGAGAATGAGCTGGTGGCATGACCGGCGGTGTTCCGTCACCCAGGACGCAGCGTCCAGTAATTAGCTGGTAACTACTGAGCAATACGGCAGGTGGAGGATGGGGGTCGAGACGGTTCCTCCCGGGCCGCTCGGGCACTCGCAGAAGGAGTTGTTTCCCATGACGGATGCACGACCACACGTCGAGCAGTCGCGCCCGGTCCGCCTCGAGGACCGACGCAGCGAACCGGCCGGCGCGGTCTCGACCACCGACCTTGCTGCCGTCGTCGACGCGCTCACGGGCGAGGGCCCCGACGATAATGTCGATTTCTGAGCGCTGCTCTGCGCGTTCGGGTGTCAGGAACCCTTGCCGTAGTCGACACTCAGCCAGTGTTCGGGCCGCATGCGAATGAGGACGGCACTGGCTGCGTCGAAGGACTGCTCCACGAAGGCGTCGACCTCGTCGGCGGGGAGGTACCGGGTGGCGAGGCCACGGATGTCATCGGCAGTCGGTGACTCGTCGAATCTCGCGGGACCTTCCACGCTGACATACCGATACGGCGGCGCCTCGTCCTGGGCGACGAGACTGTATCGACCCGCCGCCCGGATCAGGCGTTCTTTCAGCGATCCCCGCCCGGTCCACACATAGACCTCACCGCCGGGTTCGTAGCCATACCAGATGGGAACGGCGAGAGGCGCACGACCTTCCCTATCGACCGCGATCACGCCCACATGGAGTGCCGCGAGGAACTTTTCACGATCGGCTTTGCTCATGGTCATCTCGGACACGTCGTGCTCCGATCTACTCGATTCGCTCGGATTCGCCGGTGCAGGCAACAACACCAACTCGCGACGATACGACGGTATTCCTCGCTGTGAGCGGTAAACGAGTCCCTGGACTCCTCAACCACTCACGGGCGGAGCCTCGGCGGCGGCGCGCCGTGCGGCAGGGCGGGGCCGATCGCCGTGAGCGATCCGGCGATTCGCCCCTTTCCCCATCCGAGCTTTTCCCGGTAGCGGCCGATGTGCTCGTCGGCGATGTGCTGACCGTCCGGCAGCGGCGTGGACCGAGGATCGACGTAGAGGGCGTCGACGGGGCAGTACGCCTCGCACATGAAGCACGTCTGGCAGTCGGATTGGCGGGCGATCACCGGAACCCCCGACTCGGTGCGGTCGAAGACGTTGGTGGGGCATGCGTCGACGCACTTGTCGCAGCCGATGCACGCCTCGGCCAGCACCACCTCGATCACGAAGCCACCTGCAATTCTGCACCTTTGAGCGCTCCGGCCGCGGTCCACACTTCGTCCAGGCCGCCGGTGAGGATGTGATGGTGCTGGGACAGGTCGAGGTCGGGGAAATCGGCTCGCTTGCTCATGCCCCGCGTTTCGGTGCGTGCCAGCGCCGAGTGGTACATCCAGCGGCCGACTGCAGTGATCGCCGCCGCCTGCCTGGCCCGGACCCGTTGGTCACCGGAGTCGGCGCCGAGGCCCGAAGACACCACCGTCCACAACGACTCCAGTTCGTCGAGGGCACCCTGAACGCGTCCTCCGTCACGCAGCAAATTCTTCTCGTACGGGAGCAGTTCCGCTTGCGCGGCCGCCACGACGGCCGGGGCGTCCACTTCGGATCGCGACGTCGGCCGCAGCCCGGCTCGGCCCACCGCGCGGAGCTCGGACGCGCGAATCCGGCCCACCGAACGAGCGAAGCCGGCGGCACCCGTCCCGGCCCAACTGCCCGACGACATCGCCCATGCCGAGTTGTGGCTGCCGCCACCGGTGAAT
This sequence comes from Rhodococcus sp. USK13, assembly GCF_018343855.1. Lineage (NCBI taxonomy): Bacteria > Bacillati > Actinomycetota > Actinomycetes > Mycobacteriales > Nocardiaceae > Rhodococcus > Rhodococcus sp. USK13. Next base: position 5,446,473 of record NZ_CP069242.1, read on the forward strand.
CCTCCGCAGATGCGTTCACGGGTGGCGGCGTCGCCGGCCGCGAACAATCCGGGAACCGTGGTGGCGCAGCTGTTGTCGACCACCTCGATGCCGCCGGTTCCTCGCACGGTGCCTTCGGCGAGCATGCTCACCTCGAAGCGGTCGGCGAACGGGTTGATGCCGCGACGATCGAACTGCAAGAAGAAGTTGGGCTGACCCAGTCGCATCTGTCGCTGCACCACGTCGTCGGCGCGGTCGAGCTGCGCGTAGACCGGCTCGGACAGCAACGTGCGCGCTATCACCGAGCGACCCTTGGTCGAGCCGGCACCCTCGAGGACGCTTCCGTCGGCGCGGAAGAAGGTGGCGTAGCCGTAGTAGGCGGTCTTGGTGATGGTCGAGTTGGCGGGCACGATGGCGTAGGCATTGGAGAATTCCATCCCGGAGAACGTGGCCCCCACCTCCGCCGCCATCAGCGCACCGTCCCCGGTGTCGACGTTGGTGCCGAGCGCGCGGGACAGGAATGCGCACCCCCCGCTGGCGATCACGACCGCGCCGGCAGCGACGCGATAGTCGCGGTGATCCTGACGCTGGTATCCCGCCGCGCCGCGTACCACGCCGTCGGCGTCGACAAGGAGTTCGAGCGCCGGTGAGTGGTCGAGGATCCGGACGCCTGCCCTCTTGATCCACGCCCGCATCCGGCGCATGTACTCGGGTCCCTGCAGTCCGGTGCGGATCTGCTGTCCCGTGTCGGGGTCGACGGGGAACGGGTACCTTCCCTCCTCGCCGAGAAGGTGCATGTTGACGTACGTCTGGTGCAGGACACGGTCCATCCACTGATGGTCGGCGAGGTGACCGCCGAGCGTCTCGCGGCTGGCCTTCGCCTTGGCGCGCTCGGCCGGGTCGGGCTGCACGTACCAGACCCCGGTTCCCGAGGGTGCCGTCGCACCGCTCGTCCCGCAGTACCCCTTGTCGACGAGGACGACGTCGGCGCCGGACTGGGCGGCGCGCAGAGCCGCCCACGCACCGGCGGGCCCACCGCCGATGACGAGAACGTCGGTACTCAGGTCGAGAAGTTCGGTCATGAAGGACACTCCTGTCGGCGCGGACATCTGCCCCTCCACGCTTCACCACGACCGCGGCCGCCGCCATCGTCAGAATCAGCGTGAACCGAACAGGGCCGCCTAGCGCCCCGGGTCGAGGAGTTCAGCGAGGTGCATCGACGATCTCGACGGTTCGAGTTGGCGCACCTGCATGTGGCAGCTGAATCCGTCGGTGAGGACTGCGGCCTCGTCGGGGGTCGCGCGTAGGGCCGGGGCGAGGGCTTGTTCGGCCACCTGCATGCTGACGTCGTAGTGCTCGTCCTCGAATCCGAAGTTCCCCGCCACGCCGCAACATCCGGTCGCTTCCCGCACCCGCGCCACGCCTACTGCTTGCAGAGCTTTGCGCTGGGTGGCCGCACCGAACACCGCGTACTCATGGCAATGGGTCTGCACGGTGACGTCTTCCGGAAGCACGGCGCTCGGTTGCCACCCCGCCACGACGCGGTCGAGCACCGCACCGGCGAAGCTCTGCACTCTGGCCGCGACCCGTCGTGCGGCGTCGGTGTGGACGAGTTCGGGCAGATCTTTGCGCAGTGCCGCAGCACAACTGGGTTCGAGGACGACGATGGGACGGTCTGTGCCGTCGTCGAGCAGCTTCGCCGCCTTGGTCAGGGTCTTCTTGGCACGATCGAGTTGGCCGGTCGAAATCCAGGTCAGGCCGCAGCATGCGTCGCTGCGACACTGGGAGCTGAGCCCCGCCTGCTCGAGCACCCGCGCGGCCGCGCCGACTACCTGCGGCCGGAAACCCCGCGTGAAGGTGTCGGCGAGCAGCACGACATCCGCGGTCGAATTTCCCGACGTGCTCCCGACCTCACGTCGAATCTGCTTGCGCGAAGCGAACTCCGGTAATTCTCGGTGGGGGGTGATACCGCCCAGGCGGGCAGCGATCTTCGCGAGCCGTCCGGTGGTGAGTGTGTTGACGACGGGAGCCGACCGTTCCGCGGCCCGAAGCCACACCGGCAACCAGCCGAGCGAGTAGTGCGAGAGGGGACGGAGCCGGCCGCGGTAGTGGTGGTCGAGGAATTCGGCTTTGTAGGTGGCCATGTCGACACCCACCGGGCAGTCGGTGGAGCACGCCTTACAGGACAGGCACAGGTCCAGGGATTCCTTGACGTCCTCGGAGGCCCAGCCGTCTGCGATCGTCGGCGAGTTGCGCACCATCTCCTGGAGGGCACGCGCCCGGCCGCGGGTGGAGTCCTTCTCGTCGCCGGTCGCCCGGAAGCTGGGGCACATCACGCCGCCCGTCGACGCGCGGCAGCGGCCCACGCCGATACAGCCCTGCACCGCATGGACGAATGGGGCGACGGGCACCTCACTGGTGGGTGTGAGGTCGAAGCTGGTCTGCCAGGGTCGCGGGTCGACGCCGTCGAGCGCGAGACTTCCGAGCAACGGTTCCGGATCGACGATGCTGCCCGGATTGAGCAGCGCGGCCGGATCCCAGAGCTGTTTGAACTGGGCGAACGCCGACATCACGGTCGGCGAGTACATGAGCGGTAGCAGCGACGAGCGTGCGCGTCCGTCGCCGTGCTCGCCCGACATCGAACCGCCGAACCGGACACACAGTTCCGCCGCCCGGTGGATGAACCGCGACATGACGTCCCGGCCTTCCTCGGTGCGCTGATCGAAGTTGATGCGAATATGCATGCATCCGGCACCGAAGTGGCCGTACATCACTCCGGTGAGGTGGAACTCGGCGAGAAGCGCCTTGATGTCCACCAGGTAGTCGGCGAGTTGCTCGGGAGCGACTGCGGAATCTTCCCATCCGGTCCACGACTCACCGCCCTCGACGAGCCGCGCAGACAGTCCGGCGCCGTCCTCACGCACTCGCCACAGCGACGCGCGTTCGGCGGGATCCGCGACCACTCGGGCTTCGACGAGCCGTCCCGCCGCCCGCAGCTTGGACACCAGTTCGGCGCCGCGCCGCTCGACCTCGGCGGAATCGTCCCCGTCGAGATCGACGTACAGCCACGCCGAGCCTTCGGGAAGTCCCACGACGGAGTCGGCGCCGCGGAGGTGTCGCATGGTGTCGACGATCGCCGAGTCGATGCCCTCGATCGCCGCCGGTGCGTACGCGAGGAGCATCGCATTGTCTCGCGCCGCGTCCACCAGGTCGCGGTAGCCGAGGCACAACAGCATCGCCGCCGGGGGCACCGGCACCAGCGCCACGGTGGCGGCCACGATCACCGCACACGTCCCCTCGCTCCCGACCAGGGCGCGAGCGACGTCGAATCCGTTCTCCGGCAACAGGTTCGCGAGATGAAATCCGGACACCTGCCGCGGGATCCGACCGAGCTCGAGCCGGAACTCGGCGAGGTGACTGTCGGCCAGGTCCCGCAGCCCGGTCCCGATCCGTTCTGCTTCGGCCACGGCGGACGCGTCGTCGGGGTCGGTGGCGCGGACACCGTTCCGGGTCGCGGTCAACCGATGTCCCCCGGCGGTGACGAGGTCGAGCGCGATCACGTGATCCGATGTGCGCCCGTACCGCACGGAGTGGTTGCCGCAGGCGTCGTTCCCGATCGCACCACCGACGGTGGCGCGGGACTTACTCGACGGGTCGGGGGCGAAGGTGAAAGCCCCGTCCGTCGCCAGCTGGACCTCCTTCTGCAGGTCCGTGAGAACGATCCCGGGTTCGACGACGGCGGTCCGCGCGACGGCATCCACAGAGTGGACGGCGGCCATGTGCCGGGAGAAGTCGAGGACCACTCCCCTGCCGATGGCGTTGCCGGCGAGCGAGGTACCGCCGCCGCGACTGGTGATGGGTATCGCACGGTCGGTGCATGCCCGGACGATCGACACCACATCGTCCACGGTGCGTGGAAACGCCACGGCCAGCGGCGGCACGCGGTAGTTCGAGGCATCGAAGGAGTACTCGGCCCGCCGTCGGGACCCGGTGTCGAGGTCGATGCCCCGCGCCGCCAGGTCAGCGCGGAGGCTGGTGGCAAGACGGGTCAGCTCAGCCACGCGCGTCCTGCCCCTCCGTCTCGAAGTCCCGTCCGGGAAGCGTAGTCGGCAAGGCCATGGCTACATGGTCGAGTCACGCCCTGGGATTGTCAACAATCACACGATACTGGGCAAGCGTCTGTAGCGTGGGTCGAGGCCGCGCACAACGCGACGGTTCACAAGAGGTGAGCGTTCTGAACATCAGCTCAGCACACGATGCCCGTGCCGTGCGCGTAGGCGGCGCAGCGTGGGTACTGATGTCGCTGTACTTCGTCGCGGAGGTGGTCACCGCAGCAGCGTGGCCGAGACGGTACGAGGCGACTACCGACTCGATCAGCAAGCTCGGCGCCACGGGATGCGACGGATCCGCATCCCAACTGGCGGTCGCCCGAATTTGCTCGCCCCTTCACGCGCTGATGAACGGTGCTTTCGTCATGACCGGTGTGCTGATCGTCGTCGGTGCCGTCGGATTGCGCGGATTCCTCCCCGCTGGGCGGCTGCGGGTGACCGCCCTGGCCCTACTCGTGCTGGCCGCACTGAGCGCGGCACTGACCGGACTGGTGCCCATCAACGTGGACGCCGGCCTGCACCAGATCGTCGCCACCCCCACATTCGTGGCCCGCAACGCAGCCCTCGCCTTCCTCGCTGTGGCGCTGTTCGAGCGGTGGCGCGGATTCGCCGTCTGGACGGGGTCGTGCTGCCTCGCGGGAATGCTCGGCACCATCGCCATCGCCGTCCCCGGCACGTCGTTCGGCGCCACCGAACGGCTTGCGTTGTACCCCTTCACCCTCTGGGTGGTCAGCGCCGGAGTCGCAGCGCTAATGGTGAGCCCGGGGCGTCGACACCCGTGCCCTCGACCCTAGGCGTGTCGAGCCTTGACCGCCCGTTTTCGACCGAGAAGGGTTGTATCTACCGTGCTCTCCCGTCCCGTGTGACCGGCAGGTACGGCTTCAGTCATCGAGAGGACAAACCAATGTCTGTTGTAGTACGACACCACGCTTCAGGGATGACGGCCGATCAGTACTCCGCGGTTGCCACGCCCACCACCGATGCGCTCCGGAATGCCAGCGGTTTCATCGCCCACTACGCATTCGCTGAGGGTGACGGCATGACGGTGTCCGAGATCTGGGAGTCCCAGGCCGACCACGACAAGTTCTTCGACGAGGTGATCCGCCCGAAGTTGCCGCAGGAGATCCCGCCGCCCGCCGTGTTCGACGTAATCAACACGATCACCCGCTGACGCTCCTTGTCCGTGCGAATTTTTGGTAGCTCCGGTTACCACAAAGGCGCACGGCCGCGGGGCCTTCCATGGAGGCGCCGATGTCTACCGCTCTCACTCATGCCGCCGCGGTCCAGCAGTCCGCAGCGAACGGCCGAATTTCGATCGAACAGAGCCACAGGCGCATTCGGGTGTTTTTCGCCGGACAGCCGATCGCCGACACGACGCGCGCGGTGTACCTGTTCGAGAAGGGGCTGCCGCCCGTCTACTACATTCCCCGAGACGATGTGCGGACCGAGTTCCTCGAGCCCGTGGCCACGACGACTCAATGCCCGTGGAAGGGAACGGCCCGGTATTGGGACCTGGTGGTGAGCGACCGCCGCGCCGAGCAGGCGCTGTGGGGATACGACGCGCCCCTCGACGACTCGCTGGATCTGAGCACGTACGTCTCGTTCTACTGGAACAAGATGGACGCCTGGTACGAGGAGGACCAGCAGGTGTTCGTGCACGCCCGCGACCCGTATGTGCGGGTCGACGTCCTACCCTCGTCCCGGCATGTCGAGGTTTACATCGGCGACACTCTGGTCGCCGACAGTGTCCGGCCGCAACTTCTGTTCGAGACTTCACTACCCGTCCGCTACTACGTTCCCCGGATCGACGTGCGCGGCGAGTTTTTCACCGACTCCCCCACCCGCACGTCCTGCCCGTACAAGGGCACCGCGTCGTACCTGTCGTTCGCGGGGTCGGGCACCGACGAGCCTGTCGACGACGCTGCCTGGTACTACCCGTTCACGACGGCCGAGGCGTCGGGCATCGACGACCATGTGTCGTTTCTCCCGGGCGATGCCACCCGAATCGTCGTCGACGGGGTCCCGCTCGACGAGTGAGTGTTGCAGACTGAAGACACCGGGAGTCTCCCGAGGAAGTGAGAACAGCATGTCTCTGTTCGTCGTGGAATACACCTACAACCCGGAGACGTCGTCGCGGCGTGACGATCACCGGGGCGATCATCGCGGCTGGATCGCGGAAATGATCCGGCGGAAGGTGGTGCGTTCGACCGGTCCCCTCGCCGACGGCACGGGCGCCTTCATCATCGCCGATGGGCCCGACGAAGAAACGGTCACTCGACTGTTCCAGCAGGATCCTTTCGTTCAGGCGAAACTCGTGGAGAACATGCGAGTCAGCGAATGGCATCCGGTGATGGGCGAATTCAGCGAGTGACCCGATCGGCGTGGTCGGCGGTTTCGGACGGGGCGCGGTAGCGTCGGCGACCGACCATCGTCGACCGCCGGAAGGGACCGCATGACCGAGCCGCTATCGGCGCCGCAGCTCAAACGCCGACTGGGTGTATTCGACTCGGTGATGATCGGCCTCGGGTCGATGATCGGGGCCGGCATCTTCGCGGCGCTCGCTCCGGCTGCTGCCGCGGCGGGCGGCGCGTTGCTCTTCGGGTTGGCGGTCGCAGCGGTGATCGCCTACTGCAACGCCAACTCCTCGGCGCGCCTGGCAGCGCTCTACCCCCAGTCCGGGGGGACGTACGTCTACGGCCGCGAACGGCTCGGCCCCTTCTTCGGATACCTGGCCGGCTGGGGTTTCGTCGTCGGGAAGACTGCTTCCTGTGCGGCCATGGCCCTGACCGTCGGCGCCTACGCCTGGCCGGGTTACGAGCACGTCATCGCGGTCGTCGCCGTCGCGGTGATCACCGCGGTCAACTATCTGGGTGTTCAGAAATCGGCGTGGGCCACCCGCGGAATCGTGTTCTTCGTCCTCGCCGTCCTGGCCTTGGTCGTGTTGCTGTGCCTCAACGCAACCGACACGGGTTTCGACGGCCCGGTACTGACCCGGGGTTACGGCGTCACCGGCGTTCTGCAAGCGGCCGGCTTGTTATTCTTCGCCTTCGCCGGGTACGCACGTATTGCCACCCTGGGTGAGGAGGTTCGGGACCCGCGCCGGACCATCTCCCGGGCCATCCCCCTTGCGCTCGCAGTCACCCTGCTCGTGTATCTCCTGGTCGCGGTCGCGGTGTTGACCGTCCTCGGTCCGGACCGGCTGGCCGCCGCGACCGACCCGCTGGCCGAGGCGGTCGCTGCCGCCGGATTCGCTGGTGCCGAACCTGTCGTGCGGGTGGCCGCCGTCGTCGCCGCACTCGGTTCCTTGCTCTCGCTGATCCTCGGCGTGTCCCGCACCACGTTCGCGATGGCCCGCGACGGAAACCTCCCCCGGGTCCTCGACGCCGTCCACCCTCGCTACTCGGTACCGCACCGCGCCGAGCTGGCCGTGGGAACCGTCGTGGCTGTCCTCGCCGCGACAGCGGATCTGCGGGGAGTCATCGGGTTCTCGTCGTTCGCCGTGCTGGTCTACTACCTGATCGCGAACGCCTCTGCGTGGACGTTGTCTGCGCAGCTACGGTCCCGGCTCGTCGCGGCGACGGGTGCGGCCGGATGTCTGATCCTCGCCGCGTTCCTTCCCCTTCCCTCGGTGGTGTGGGGCATCGTCGTCCTCGGTGTCGGCGTTGCCGTGTACTGGGTGCGCGCCGTCGTGTCCCGATCTCGACGCTGAACGGAACGTTGTCCCTTCAACGGGGTCGTACCTGGTCAAGGATGCCGTGGACGCGCAGCCCTGGTTGCCTGACGGGCCTATCCCCCTCGAGGTTGAATGGTCGTTACGGGATGCCTCGCAACGCGCACACGAAGTGGTGACCGAGGCGCCGATGGCGATGGCACTGAAGTGAGGACTACCTCGTGACAACTGCGGTAGTGGTCGGCAGCGGGCCCAACGGGCTCGCTGCCGCCATCCACCTGGCCAGGCAGGGCGTGTCGGTGCGGGTGCTCGAGGCCAAGGACACGATCGGTGGCGGCACCCGCTCCTCCGAACTCACCCTCCCCGGCCTCATCCACGACGACTGCTCGGCGTTCCACCCCACCGGGGTGGCTTCGCCCTTTCTGCAGTCGCTCGGGCTGGGCGACTACGGACTTCGGTGGCTGTGGCCGGAGATCGACCTGGTCCACCCCCTCGACTCCGGATCGGCTGGGGTGCTCTGGCGCGACATCGACCGCACCGCCGCGAACATGGGCGAGGACGGCAAGGCCTGGCAGCGGATGTTCGGCCGGCTGTCGACGTCGTTCGACGAGCTGACCGGCGACGTGTTCCGTCCGATCGCGCACTGGCCCGCGCATCCTCTGCAGCTCGCCAAGTTCGGCGTCAACGCGCTCGCCCCGGCGGCACTGACGGCCCGCCGGTGGAAGCGACCGGAGACACGGGCCCTGTTCGGCGGGGTGGCGGCCCACGCGTTCAGTTCTCTGCACACCCCGATGAGCAGTTCCGTGGGTCTGATGCTCACCGCCGCCGGCCATGCGTACGGGTGGCCGGTCGCGGAGGGCGGTTCCCGGTCGATCACCGACGCGATGGCGTCGCTGCTCGGCCGGCTCGGCGGCACCATCGAGACCGGGGTGTACGTCGACTCCCTCGATTCGCTGGGCTCACCGGACCTCGTGATGCTCGACGTGGCGCCGCGTGCCGTGCTGCGAATAGCGGGTGATCGGTTGCCGGGCAGGGTCGCCCGCGCCTACCGCCGGTACAAATACGGGCCGGCGGCCTTCAAGGTCGATTTCGCCGTCGACGGCCATGTTCCGTGGACCAACGAGCACTGCCGCGCCGCGGGGACGCTGCATCTCGGCGGAACGTTCGAAGAGGTCGCTGAGGCCGAAGGACAGATCGCGCGTGGTGTCATGCCCGCGAGGCCGACGGTGCTCCTTGGGCAGCAGTACCTGGCGGACCCGTCCCGCTCCGCTGGGAATATCAACCCGGTCTGGGCGTATGGACATGTGCCCCATGGCTATTCGGGCGACGCCACGCAGGCGATCATCGACCAGATCGAGCGGTTCGCACCAGGATTCCGAGACCGCATCGTGGGGCAGCACGTGCGCTCGGTGGCGCAGATGGAACAGCACAACGCCAACTACATCGGCGGCGACATCGGAGTGGGCGCCAACACCGCACTGCAGATCGCGATGCGGCCCCGCATCGGCCTCGACCCGTATTCCACCGGAATCCCGGGGGTGTACCTGTGCTCCTCCGCGACCGCGCCGGGGGCAGGAGTCCACGGCATGTGCGGCTTCAACGCCGCCCAGTCGGCGCTGAAGTATCTCGAGAGCTGATGGTGGTGACCGAGGGAGACCCTCCGCGGCTTTTCCTCAACTGCGAGAATTACGTCCGGACGGCCCAACTGCTGACCGTGCACCGCAGCATCGATCCAGCTACCGTCGGGGAATGCTGGTTTCGCGGATCGTGGACACGTCGCGTGCTGTGGGGGCCACCCGGTCCCGCAAGGTGAAGATCGAGGCGCTGCGCACACTGCTCGCCGACCTCGAACCCGAAGAGGTCGAGCCCGTGGTGGCCTGGCTCTCCGGGGAACTGCGGCAGGGCCGGATCGGCATCGGCTGGCGGATGCTCGCCGACCTCCCCGCCACGCCCGCGGATCACTCCACCGTGACCGTCGCCGATGTCGACGGACTGCTCACCGAGCTGGCCGGGACTTCCGGATCGGGCTCGACGGAACGACGACGCACTCTGCTCACCGACCTATTTACCCGAACGACGCCGGGCGAACGCGACTTCCTCGTTCGGCTGCTGACAGGAGATCTTCGACAGGGCGCACTCGAAGGAATCATGACCGACGCCATCGCCGCCGCGGCCGCTCTGCCCGTCGAGCCGGTTCGCCGCGCCTTCATGCTGTCGGGGCGGCTGCCGGCCACTGCGACCGCGGCGCTCGCCGGCGGAGTGGAGGCGCTCGGCGCGTTCCGCCTCGAGGTGGGTCGACCGATCCGGCCGATGCTGGCCTCTCCCGCCGAATCCCTCGCGGACGCCTGGACGGAACTCGGCGGTGACGTCAGCGTCGAGTTCAAGCTCGACGGTGCGCGAATTCAGGTGCACCGCAACCTCGATGAAGTCCACATCTTCACCCGCACGCTGCGTGAGATCACCGGCAGTGTCCCCGAACTGGTGGAACTCGTCGCCGGCCTCCCCTGCGAGTCCGCGGTGTTCGACGGTGAGACACTGGCGTTGACCGACTCCGGTCGTCCCCGCCCCTTCCAGGAAACGATGAGCCGCTTCGGCGCCGAAAGTGCCCGCGAGCTACTGCTGCACCCGTACTTCTTCGACTGCCTGCATCTCGACGGAATCGACCTGCTCGACGCCCCACTCGAGCAGCGCCTCGACGCCCTCGAAACCGTCGCCCCGCAGCATCGCATCCCAGGACTGCGCCGGCCCGACGCCAACGCAGCGGCAACACATTTCGACGAGGCCCTCGCCGCGGGGCACGAAGGCGTCATGGTGAAGTCACTGTCGGCCCCCTACGCGGCGGGGCGCCGCGGTCGGGCGTGGCAGAAGGTCAAACCAGAGCACACCCTGGACCTGGTGGTCCTGGGCGCCGAATGGGGTTACGGCCGGCGTACCGGCTACCTCTCCAATCTGCATCTCGGGGCCCGCGACCCCGACGGCGGTGATCCGATCATGGTGGGGAAAACGTTCAAAGGCCTCACCGACGCGTTGTTGCAGTGGCAGACGGACGAATTCCCGCGACATGAACGCGCCCGCGACTCCCATACCGTGTTCCTGCATCCGAGGATCGTCGTCGAGATCGAACTCGACGGCGTGCAGGTCAGCTCCCGCTACCGCGGCGGCGTCGCGCTCCGATTCGCCCGGGTTCTGCGGTACCGGCCCGACAAGGACCCCGCCGACGCCGACACCATCGACGCCGTGCGCGCACTACTCCCGGGCTGAACGAGACCGAGGCTGACTTCGTCGAGTGTGGTGCCGATCAGCAGGGCGACGTGCGAGTGCGCGCTCGGGACTCCGATCGGTGCGGGTAGACGTCGTCCCGGTGGTCGGGAGGAACAGCGCGCGGCAGCAAAAACCGGTTGGCGGACCACGGCGGCCACTGCTACCTTTCGGAGGCCGTGCTAGAGAACGAGGAGGTGGTACCCGTGAACGCAGTATCGACATGGGTGCTCCCCTCCGGGGTCACGGTCGGACGATAGGTCGTCCGGGAGCGCCATTCACGAGCACTCCCGAAAGGGCACCACCATGCACTTCACCTCCGAACAGCGCCTCGACGACGGCGTCCTCGAACGCGCATTTTCCCTCGGCGAGATCCCTGGCATCTTGTGGACGCCCGGATCCGTATCCGCACCGGCGCCGCTGATCCTGGTCGGTCATCCCGGCGGATTGCACATGATGTACCCGAGACTGGTGGGCCGGGCCCGGCACGCCGCGGCGGCGGGATACGCCGCGGCCACCATCGAGCTGCCCGGGAGCGGTGACCGGAACCGCTCCGCCGTGGCCGAGCAGGCCCGCGTCGACCTGCGCCGGGCGCTCGAGGCCGGTGATCCGGTCAGTGACGAGATCGTCGACCGGCTCGTCCTCCCGCTGGTCGACAAGGCGGTCCCGGAATGGCGGGCCGCCCTGGACGCTCTCCTCGAGCTGCCCGAGATCAGCGGCCCGGTCGGGTACTCGGGAGGGGTGATCGCCATCGGCATCCGGTTGGCGGTGGTGGAACCACGCATCTCGGCCGCCCTCCTGTTCGCCGGGAGTTTCGTGCCCCACGCCATGTTCGAGGAGGCGCGGCAGGTCACCATTCCGCTGCAGGTCCTGCTGCAGTGGGACGACGAAGGAAACGACCGGCAGCAGGCCTTGGACCTGTTCGACGCCTTCGGCTCCAACGAGAAGACGCTGCACGCCAATATGGGCGGGCACACCGGCGTCCCACAGTTCGAGGGAGACGCCGGCAACCGGTTCTTCGCCCGGCACCTGACCTGAGGTCGGGAGCCCGGGTTTCACAGCGCCGACTTCTTGTTCGTCAGGCGCTGATACTCGGTTGCGAGCGCATCCGCCAATGGAGCCGTCTCGTAATGGATCTCGTCGATGCAGGTAATCTTCGTGATCTCCATCGCGGTTCCGCACAAAAATGCTCCGTCGAACGATGCGAGCTCGGCGTAGGAAATATTGCGCTCCGTGACAGATACGCCCAACCGCGGAGACAGCTCGTCGATGATCACCTTTCTGGTAATTCCGGCGAGCGCCAATTCCGTGGTGGGTGTGAGCAAAGCGCCTCCTTTGATGAAGAACACATTCGAACCACTCGACTCACACACCGTGTCGGTGGTCGAGAGGAAGATGACGTCGTCATAACCATCGGCCTTTTGATGGTAGCTCAAGTAGCTCAACGCGTAAGTCGACGATGTCTTCGCCTGATAGGGGTGGCACGATGCCGGCGCACGCCTCCACGTTGCCGTCGCAAGCCGATAATTCGCTGGTGCAGAATTCGCAGAAAAGGGTAGCGCAAAAACGACTACCCGACTGGAGCATCCTTGCGCCCTGAAGCTGACATCCGAATCGTCGTAGAAAACCAGGCACTTCAGGTATGCGTCGCTCAGCTCGTTCACTCTCAGCAACTCGTAGCACGCATCGGCCAGATCTGCATTCGAATACGGCACCGTATGCCCGAACACGTCAGCAGACCGCCGCAGCCGGTCCAAGTGATCGTCGAGCTTGAAGATGTTCCCGCCGTAGCTACGGATACCTTCGAACACCGAGGACCCATAGGACAATGAATGAGTCGCGGGTGACAGAGTCATATCGTCGTATCGGACGAAGTTACCGTCCGCCCAGGACATGTCGCTGATCATCTGGTTTCCCTACCCCGATATCGCATAGTCGTGCATCGCTTGTCTCTGGCGTGTGTTGACCGGAATCAGCCAGTTGTCCAGGTCGACAATATGATTTGCGCCCACCCGAACCTTGCTCTCGATTGCGCCGCGGCCCAGGCAGATGTCCTCGAAACCCAGCCGATCGGCGAACTGGTACAACTGGTAATAGTCGGTGATATACAGATTGAGCCCACGCGGAATTCGATCACGGTCTAGCCCCTGAACGAGCATCGTGAACACACCGCGTTCGTCGTCGGCATAACTCAGCGATCCGTTCACGGGCGCATTGGTCGACTTCTCGTAGTCCAGCTTCAGATAGTATTTCGTTCCTTCCGACGAACGTGCCAACATTCGCAGAACGTCGGCAGTATATAGATTCCTGGAGTGCCCATACTTCGCCACATTCAGTGCTTGTAGAACGGCGAAATCGTGTAGGGCGCGGCCGTCTTCCACCAGCTCTGACAGACGGTGTATTTGGGTTTCACACGCCGCCTCGGCTTTCGTGGTGAGCTTTCTGATTGCCTTGTATTGCCGATCTCCGACGGTTGCTCGCAGAGTCGAATCCACACGTCCGGATGACCGAAAGTACGCTGCTTGCATGAACGGAACCGCGATGACCCGAGAATCGGGTAAGCGTTGGGATCTGATAAGAGAGGGAACCAACAACCAGTCGGCGGCGGAGGCCAGCTCCAGCAACTCCGCCAGTCTCCCTTCGTCGGGCTCGTCGGACACGGGCATATAGAAGTATCCCGGGCCGACATACGCGCGCTCTCGGTGTAGCCCGTAGTTCCTGATCTCCCTTCTCTGGAGGACAGCATCCCAGTGAGCGATGTCCACCAGTGGGAGATGCGGCTGCGAAACATTATGGCTGTCACAGAACGCAATTCGCTGGGGTTGCCATTCCATCGACTTCCTCCTTGTCGGTCGAGCGTCGATCGATGGCTGTTGCGGGCGGCTCGCCCGAAATCTCGAGTAGACGTCTTTCATCGTTGAAATGGAAGATTCGGTTGGCGAGTCTCGCCAGCTCGCGATTGTGGGTGATGATGAAGAAGAGGGTGTCCGGAAGTGCAGAGGTCAGGGCACGCAATGCGGTGAGTTCCGCTTCGGCACTCAACTCCGACGTGGCTTCGTCGAGAATCGCGATCGCGGGCGGATTGATCATCACGTCGAGCAGTGCCAGTCGTTGCAGTTCCGTCTTGCTCAGATTCAACAGACCGCTGCAGGGAACTATTTCGTCGAACCCGGATTGTAGCCGCTCGACGACATCCTCAGCGTCGAGGTAACGGACTACACGAGCCAGTTCTTGAGGTGAGGGGCTGTGGAAGTGCTCGGACAATCGTCCTGGCTTGAATATCGGACTCGATGTCAGCAGGAGGACGTCTTGGTCGTGCGAATCCGACACGTATCCTGTCGTCCGGCCCAATGTCGAAACGACACCCGTGGTCGGGCGCAATGTACCCACGACAAGTTTTGCGAACGTCGACTTACCCACCCCACTGGCACCCATGATCACCACGATGTCGCGGCGATAGAACGACTCGGTGTGGTGCTCGAGCAGCAGTGCACCGGTGTGCCTGGCGACGAATGCGACATCGGTGAACGACACGAGTGCGTCGCCTTTCATCGTCGGACAACTTCGGTTCGGCACGGCGGCGAGCTCAGGTGTGACCAGGCGATCCGCGCTGTCCAGCACCTGCCTGAGTTCGACCAGGCAACTACCCAACCTTGCGAAGAGTGCTATCAGGCTGTACGAGAGACTCAGCGCCAGGACATTGGCCAGGCCGAGGCCGCCCTGGGCGTACACGAATACCGTTGAACCCACGATGACGGACAGGAACAGCACCCCCATCAGATCGAGCTTGTAGGTGAACCATCGCCGCGCCGCCGCATTGTTCATCGAAGCCAGGGCGCGATCCATCAGGCTCCTGTTCAGCCAACTCACGAGAACCGCGTTGTCTCTTGCCAACTCGAATCTGCTCGAACTCCGTGTCGTTGCCTCGACCCGCGCGAACAAAGCCGACGTCGTTCCGATCTCGCACTCGTTGAAGTACCGCAGTCGGTTGTCCGATCGCCGTGAAGTGTGCCAGTAGACGAGGCACATCACAGCACAAGGAAGCACCGCAAAGATGTTCTTGCTCAGGACGAAACCGGTGGTTGTGATCAGAAGCGCCGCCGCACCCAACGTATGCAGCAGTATTGCGGGCAACACTTCGTCGACACGTCGTTGATCCCACGTGAGCTTGCTCTGCGAATCTTGGTCGACCTGATCGACTGCCTCGCCATCGAACGTCGGGCTCATGATTGTCGAGAAGTACCGCACGCACTGTCGGGATGCCGCACCGATACTGCGTCGTACCGTCAGCAAGGCGCCGGATATCGACAAGAGCGCACCGGCCGACACTACGCAGACCAGAATCATCGACGACTCGGCCACATTCGCGGTGGACAGACCACTGGCCGCCACGTAGTCACCGATGATCGTCAAAACTTCTCGGCACACGAACAGGACACACGCAACGAGTGCGACCTTCGCGATGCCGAACCTGATCAAGCTACGCCTGGACGGCGTCCGGTCTTCCGTCACATCCGTGCGGCGGGAAGGATGGCGAGGGAGTGAACGTTCGTCGGGAGTGCGCCACCCCGAGCTTTCTGGTAGAAGATCCGACCGCGTCGTCAGGTCACGTATGACTTCGACCACTGCGCCGTCGGCCACCACCCAGATTTCCTCCGCCGAGTCGATCTCGTCGGGTTTGTCTGTTGCATAGACAACGGTGGTGTCGCTCCACGGTCCCCGGAGGAGTGAGCTCAGCAACCCTCTCCCCAGGTCGTCGTCCAGACCTGATGTGGGCTGATCAATGAGAACGCACGCCGGATCGGCCAGCAATGCCCGCGCCAGTTCCAGCCGCTTTCCTTGCCCACGGGATACGTCCCAGGCTTCGGTTCGAGGTGGCGACTTGGTGTCGAGGTACTGGGCATAGAAGGTGTCGGGCAGTCTGGACTGCGCCAGTGCTCGGGCCGCTTCGTCATCCGAAAAGTCGCGTCGATAGAGACACAGATTCTCATACAGTCCGCCCGGGTAGATCCATGGTTCGTCCGGGACGAAGATCGTCGTCGTACCGAGTCGGTTGTTCAGCCGCGCGCCGGCTTTCAGAATCGATGTTTTGCCACTACCCGCTGCGCCGACGACAGCGATGTGCTTTGCCGTTGTCGTCGGCAGTTGGACGGTGCTCGCATCGGCGTCTGACAGGCCGGTGCCGGACAGATATTTCGCAACGTTGGTGTGCCCGACTACGCCTTGCGAAATGCTGTGGGCAAGTTCGGGCACATTGTTGGCGACCGATCTCAGACCCCCCATCAACGCCATTGCCGACAGCAGGCCCGCTGGATCCACATGACCTAGATAAGCCAGCTGAGTAAATGCTGCAGCGAGCATCCCTACGACCGGTGTCAGAGTAGATATGAGGTTGATCGCCGCGACAAGACGCGCCGCCCTCTCGAGTGAGCGCTCTTCGCCATCACGCTTGTCGGCGTAGCGTCGTATCAGGTCGTCGTTCCAGTTCTTCAGCCACGCAATCCCTCGGTTGTTGATCGAGAACATGCCGACGTCGATGCGTTCCGCCGAAATTGCCGATAGTTCTGTGTGAGCGTTGGTCAATTGTTTGGCAATCCAGAATATCGCCATCGAACTGATGACAATGATCGCCAGCGCCGACAATGCACTCAGCCCCAGTGCCACGAAAAAGAACGCAGAGGTGAAAATTAACGTGGCGAGCGCCAGAATCATGAATACCAGGCCGGACCAGGCAGCTTCGACGCGCGCGGCCTCACGGTCCACAAGCGTGACAACGCTGGAGGGTCGGTCGGAACCGCCACCGTCGCGCTTCTTCCGTAGCAGTCTTTGCTCGATGTAGGTCCGAGCTCCGATGCCTGCCAGTTCGGCGAGCAGGAAGGTGTGGTTGAGCGCCAACCACGCCGAGTACGTCAGCAGTATGCAGGTGATCCCCAGCGTCAGGTTCACCATCGGTGGTGTGCCGAGTTCGACGAGGTGCTGGATCAGTGATCGCAGCGTGACAGCTGCGCCGAATGCGCAACCAGCGTTGAACGCTATGGCGAGGAGCGCAAGCAGAACATCGCGACGGAGGGCTCTGAGCACGGATCTGTGGAGTCGCTCGCCTTGGGGCGCGTTCAGGTCGTCTTGTCGCGCAGCTTCGCACCAGCGCTGCCATCGCGATAGATGAAACGCGTTGGTATGCCGGTCGAACTGGGTTCCACAACGAGGAACCTCGAACCAGACGACTCTTTTCAGCACACTCAGCATGTGGACAGCGTGGCGTCTGCGGTGTCGTCTACGGCGATGGAAGCGATTCTGTCGCACAATCGTGTGATCATCGTCCATCCCTCGCCGAGCGCTTCCCGCAGTTCGTGGATCTCCGTTGGATTTGCTCGATCGAGAAGGTCGATCCCCATGCTCACATGGTGGCCGTCGTCTTCACCATGCTCTTGGAAGTGTGGAATGCCAGGAAACGCGCGCGCGGCTTCTCGGTGCCAGACTTCGCCACTACCTTCCAGCACTACGTGCATCAGCAACGTTCGCACCATGTCGCTCCTGCAGAGCATCTGCTGCCTGAACCAGTCCATTGTCGATACGAACGTCGCATCTGAGACCGGCGAGTGCGACGAGTTCCGTTGCTGTCTGAGGTTGTTGTTGTGTCCCAGTTCTTCGACCAGATGATCGAGTGCGACATGCTTGTGTTGCGGATCAGTAGTCATCGCCACACGCAGGTGCAGCAAATCCTGGAACACATCCGACCAGGTTTGCTGGCAGTCGAGTAGTCTTTCGCGAACGCCCGGGTCGGTCATCGAGGAGGTGTCGATCAACCGCAGCAGACTGCTGTTCCTGAATTGCTCCAGGTACTTCTCGTTGTCCTCGAGGATCACGACCGCCGGACCGGACTCAGCGGCTGCGAACATGGCGTTCGGGTTGTCGACATCTTCGTACAGGGCCTTGCCGTTGAACTGGATCGACAGCGCCCAGAACCCGTTGCGAGTTCCCTCGAAGCCGTGCCATGAGTCGCCGGGTACGAGGATCATGTCTCCCGCAGCGACGTCCTGCTCTGTGCTACCCATCGTGCGTCCGGAACCCTCGCAGACCAGGATGAGGCTCGCTTCCGGGTGTTTGTGCACAGATAGCACCTGACCGCATTCCAACCTGACCCAGCTGATCGCCAGATTGCTGGAAGCGGGAATGAACTGGGCCAGTTCCGGGTGTTGGGAGAAGATCTTGACGACACCCAGATTGTGGACATGGCCGTCGACCACCACCTCGTTGATCGTTTCGAGAGCGCTTCTGGCAATAATCTGCATCGATTTCTTCCCTTCTTGATGAGAGGACGCGGTTTCCATGATCGCGTTGATTTTCAGGAACAGTGGACGTCGAGATAGTCGATGGCTCGCTTGAATGGCTCCCTCTCGTTGCAGGCGAATACAATCCAACCGATCTTGTCGTCGTTTGTCCGGGGTCTGTCGAGTCGCAACGGTGCCGGCTCGATATGGAGCCTGATGATGCTGACGCCCCGCAGCGCGCTCCGAAGAGACTCGGGGTCGATGGGTTCGTAGAATTGGTGTGACGCGGCGTAGGTATATCGCGCCTGTTCCCGGCCGACGCCGGACGAGTCGACTTCGCTCCAGCAACGAACCGTTTCTCTGAATTGGCTCACGCCGGTCGTGAGTTCGACCAGAAGCCCGATGTAGTCGCCGCCCACCCGGTTGTTGATCTCGATCAGGCGAAGCCCGCCAACCGTGATCTTTACCTCGATATGACACGGCCCGTGCTGGTAATTGATTCGGGTGAGCAGTTTTTCGCAGTAGTCACTGACAATGTGGAACATGTCGTCGTCCACGACATCGGGTGAGATGATGTGCTGTTGTTCTGCAAGGGATTTTCTGTGCAGCTTCTTGTTCGTCACGGCGAGAACTCGATGCTTCCCGTCGATGGTCAGGGTCTCGACACTGATTTCGCGTCCGGGTAAGTACTCTTCGGCGAGCATGACGAAACCGTCCCCTGTCAGCTCGGCAAGCGCCGCGGTCAGTTCGCGTTCGTCGCGGACGATGAACACGCCTTCGCTGCCCGACCCAGCCGGATCCTTGAGAACCAGCCCCTGGGGGTGATGGAGGAGGAAGGCTCGTACCTCGGCCGGCGTGCGACATATCGTGTTCGCGACGGCGAACTCGGTGCTGTCGAGAAATGTCCGCATCAATTGCTTGTCGATACACAGCTCGCATGCGCTGAGGTCGAGACCCGGGACAGAGAGGTGGTGGCTTGCAAGGGCCGCGGAAAGCAACCCACCCTCGGTAAAGGAGAAAATGTGGTCGACCGGTTCGGACCTCATTATTCGTGTGATCTCAGCGACCACGGTGTCCGGACCGAAATCAGCCACGGGACTGATGCGTTCGGTAAGGCCGCGCAGGTTCGGACCAATCGCGCCGTGCAGCTGTAGAACGGTGAACTCGAAGCCCAACCCCGCGAAATGCGGGAACGTTTCATCATGCCCGCCGATCAGGATGATGTGTCTCCTGCGCTGCCCGTCGTCGGTGGTCAATTGCCCTCGCTATCCAAACCCTGGCTTCTCTGATACCCAATGGTCAGCGCGCGTCGGCCCGGCGAATAGGCACCCCAGGGGGCCGAAGCTTCACCCCAGCAGCAGGGGTGGCCGATGCGGCTCCCTAGGGTGCCTATCCGTTTTGCCTGTCGGCGCACAAGATTGCGGAATACCGCAGAGCAGAACGGATGAAAGGCACATCCCTTGTTGATTTCCGAAACGTTGCTCGAAGCTGAGGCCGAACTCGTTCACAGCGCCCCTATCGGTGTCGGCGGCACGTGCCTTCAGGCCGCTGACGCATCGCCCGATACCCGGTCCGGCCGCAAGGTACCGGAAGCGCTCCGGCAATGGGCCGCGGGACACACCGAGTTTCCGTTCACGGCCGTCGTCGACCACTATCAGGTGGTCGGACGAAACGGTGTGCGGCCACACGTGGCGGCCATGTTGCGCGATCTCCACGGCAAATCCCGATCCGACCCGGTGCTCGCCGAATGGCTACCGATGACGTTCGACGACAACGATGCCTCCTATTCGTCGTATGTCGGACTCGACTACTTCGACCAGGTCGTCCGATCGGCCGACTGCGAGCGTGTCGACGCATTCGTAACCGCGGCAGCCATCGACCTCGCACTGCTGGAGACAAGAGCGTTGGCAGCGGCGCCCCGACCTCCCCAATCGGTCAGGACGCGTGCGGCCGTCCGAGTCGTGTCGCAACTCTCCCGTCTCGCACCCGATTTCAAGCTCGATCCCAGTGTGGCTGCGGAGGGTGTCGCAGCGCTTGCCGAGGCCGGTGCCACCTACGACTCGTTTGGTTCTGCTGCCACGCTGGCGCTGAGAAGTGTTCCCGAAGACATCGGAGCCGCAGTTCGGCTGACTTTGCTGCCGACGACTCGTCTGCACGACGAGCAGATGTTCATCCGATGCATCCAGATATTCGAGGGCCTGTACCGGCAGATTGCAACGGCGATATCGACGGCGATCACGGACCTCCTCGACGGAAATGCCGCTGATGCGAAGAATCGCCTCGATCGGGCGTCAGGTCGCCTCGAGGCGATACCTGCTCTCTTCCGTGTTCTGACGACGATGCCGGTCGACGCCTTCTCCATCATTCGCGGCTTCACCCATGGGCGGAGCGCTGTTCAGTCGCGCGCATTCCGCGACGTCGAGTTCGCGTGCGCGCCGCGTAGCCAACGCAGCACCGACCACGCCCCGAAGGTCCACGACGAGCAGCCGACTCTGGAAACCGTATTTCTGGCGATGCGGCATGCACTCCCTGATGCAGTGCCTCTCGAGGAATCGATGCGGCGTCTCGACCGCGCGTGGGGTGCGATGAAGCGTGGCCACTGGGGCATCACCTTGAAGGTCATCGGCACAGTACCGGGAACCGGTGGCACGGCAGGCGCGTCGTATTTGCAGAGTGCCGCAAAGGTGCCACTCTTTCCCGGACTCCCCCAGGCGGCATGAGCATGAGCGACATCAACAACCGGGTCAGAAAGCAGATTATGGGATACATCGTGTCCCAGGCAATTGCTGCCGTTTGCGAACTCGGAGTCCCCGACAAATTGTCGAATGGATACCGCTCGCTGCCCGATCTGGCAGCGAGTGTCGGGGCCGATGCCGATGCTCTCGGCCGATTCATGCGGGTACTCGTAGCAGAAGGACTGTTCACGGAAGAGGCCGCGGGACGATTTGCGTTGACGGAGGCCGGCGAGCTCCTACGGGTCGACACTCCCGGTTCACTGCGTCACCTGGTCGGGCTGATGTCGAAGGAGGCCTACACCGTGTGGGGACACTCGCTCCACTCTGTCCGAACCGGGAAAGAGTCGTTCACAGAGGCGTTCGGAAGGCCATACTTCGAGTGGTTGTCCGAGAACCCCTCGGCGGCTGATGAATTCGACAGGTGCCAAGCAGGACTGGTCGAGGTGCGCCTGGTGCCATTGCTCAACCGCGACTGGACGGAAACAATGACCGTCGTCGATATCGGCGGCGGGGCCGGCACATTGATCGAACGCCTACTCCGGAGTCACGCACACCTGCGGGGCACAGTGTTCGATTTGCCGCACGTCGTCGCGGAATCGGGATCGAAGTTCTGGTCGGCCGACATCGGTGACCGAACGACTGTTGTCGGTGGCGACTTCTTCGAAGAGGTCCCGCAGAATGGTGATGTATATGTCCTGTCCCAGATTCTGCACGACTGGGACGACGAATCCGCTGGCAAGATTCTCCGCAATTGTCGGCGAGCGATCCCGAGAAACGGCCGCCTGCTGATCGTCGAGCAAGTCTTGCCCGAAGTGGCTACCGCCCACCCCATGGCCCTACTGGACCTCCACATGCTGGTTCTGCTGGGTGGTCGGGAACGGACGGCGACCGAATGGCTCCGATTGTTGAGTGGTCACGGTTTCACGCTGGAATCAATCACACCCGGCCCCCGCTCCTCCGTCATCGAAGCGGTGCCCGCATGATCCGCCGCGTGATCGCGTGCAGGGCACGCACCACGATTCCCTTCACGATCGCCCCGAACTGGGGTTGAACGCGTTCGGTCGTCATGTGATTAGCCTGAGCTAGTTCCTGAACCCACCGATTCTGTGAAGGGTAGGTGAGCCGAAACGGCGAGAGCCGCTTGCCTGCTGAACGATGTGGTGATCAGTTGTCATGAGAGGTCTTCGCTTCAGCTGTTCTCAGAATGATACGCGGCTCGGCCCCGTCGTCGGAGCGGTGGTGTGCGACAGGCGCGAGATCACCTGTCTGCGAGCGGGACAGCATCGTGGACACACGCCGGATGCGGGGATGTTTTTCTCACACCTGCAGCAGTGCTCTCGCGTCGGCGTACTCGCGGGACAGGCGCTCGACGATCTCAGCGACCCCCTGAGGAGCAACGCGCCTGCCCACCCGGTCACCGCGTTCCGGGCGGCGGTGACAATCGCGACGATGTCCGCGGTCAGCAGCGCGGGGCGGGGGTTACGGGGCCGATCGCCGACTGCGGCGTAGTCGCGGCGGATGCCGGACAAGGTAGCGCGCACGGTTTCCTGCCCGGTCGGAGACTCGTGGCCGGCGCGGTGATGATGATGGGCGATCGCGGCCACCCACTTGGTCAAGGTAGCGGGCGCATACACCCGGATACCGTCCGAGCCGATGGTGTCGGCGGCGTCGACAAGGTAGGCCGCGACCGTCGCCGGGTGCGCCGGCAACGAGGCGTGGGCCGTGCGTGTGACACCACTGCTCGAACCGCCGCCACGCCGACGCGTAGGTGCGGCGGGTGCCCTCGGACCGGGACTCGGCCATCGCCCGCCCCATCCGCGCAGCCACCGCCTCCGACAGATCTGGAAACACCGCGGTGTCGCTGATAACAGCAGCCGCGGGCAGCTCGGCGGGGCGTAGTCCCTGGGCGATCGTCATGACCAGCAGGCTATCGACACCATCCGACACTTGTTCGACGCGCGAAGAACGCGCTGAGGTGCGATTTCCCGGAGACGGCGCGGGAAGCATTCTTGACGTTGATCGGCGACACGGCAAGGCTTCACCCTCAAGGAGTTCGAGGTTCAAGACCCTCATCGAGGACTGGGCCAAGCACTCATCGAGGCCGTGGTGAAAGCGATGTTCGCGACTCTGGGCACTCCGCCCGAGGAGTAAATCGAGTGGGGCACGTTGAGCGGCTCCGGGAAGAACCCCACCGACCCTTCCCTATCAGAGTCATACATACCCCTGGGGACAACTACGCTGTCAGCTGCATCCGGTCAACGGCGCGGCGAACCCGGCTTACTGTGCGCCGGGATCGAGAGTGAGGTGTCCAGAAGGCACGCCTCGACCTGGAACTTCGAGACCCGGCGGGGACGGTATCGGGGCGGATGGCTGCAAAAGTTCGGCACGAGTACCGGGCATGCCGCTCTGCCCCCGTTCGGCGCATTTGACTGCCAAAACCTGGTTGACCCCGAGCCGGTTCGCCGCAAAAGCCAACGCCGCGCCGGCCATGTACAGCCGCCACACTCGTGCCCGCCCGGCGCTGCTATAGGCCACTGCCTCGTCCCAGTTCGCATCCAGGTTCCCCACCCAGGCCCGCAGGGTCAGCGCGTAGTGCTCGCGCAGCGCCTCGACGTCACGCACCTCGAAACCGGCCCCTTCGAGCGCCTCGATCATCGTCGCGATCGGTTCGATTTCTCCGTCGGGGAACACATAGCGATCGATGAACGACGTCTTCGAAAATTTGGCAGCAGGTTTGCGTGGTCGCCGCGAGATCGCATGGTTTAGCAACCGCCCCCGAGGGCGTAGCAGCGCGAACAGGTCCGCGGCGTAGGTCGCGAGCATCGCGGCGCCGACATGCTCGGCCATGCCGATGCTCGAGATCGCATCGTAGGGGCCGTCTGTGACGTCGCGGTAGTCCTGAACTCGAATCTCCACCAACTCTCCCACGCCCTCGTCGACCATCCGTTTGCGGGCATAGTCCGCCTGCTCCTGGGACAGAGTGACACCGACGACGTGCACGCCGTAGTGACGTGCCGCGTGCAGTGCAAAGGTCCCCCACCCACAGCCGACGTCGAGTACCCGCATCCCCGCGGTCAGGCCGAGCTTGCGCGCCACCAGATCGCATTTGGCGTACTGGGCCGCACCCAAATCCTCACTCTGCTGCGCCCAGTACGCACACGAGTAGGTCATCGACTCACCGAGCACGAGTCGATAGAAGTCGTTGCCGACGTCGTAGTGATGACTGATCGCGGCAGCGTCACGACCCTTGTCGTGCCGGCGCCCGCCGCGCGCCAGTTTCATCTCCTCCGCCGGCGGCTTCGGTGGCAGCCCGATGATCCCCAGGCGCAGCGCCGCTGTCACCAGTGCCTTCTTCGTTTGCCTGTCGATCCGCACACCCGGTCCCCGACTCGGATCCGACACCTGCTCCAACACGTCCAGTCCGGCGAGAAGGTCTCCCTCGACGTCGATGTCGCCGGACACGTAGGCCCGAGCGAAACCGAGGTCGTTCGGCGCCCACAGCAACCGCCGCAAACCACGCCGATTGACGATGTGCACCTGCCACGGCGCGTCCGAAGGCCCACTGCGACTACCGTCCCAACACCTGATCCCTACCGGGACCTGCGCCCCCAGCACCGCGCGAACCAGCGGCGCCACCGTGTCAGCGACCGTCATACACACCTCCAACGAAAGTTTGGGCCCGACCACCGCGGCTGCTCAGTTCACGTCGCTCGCCGTGACGCGCAAGCCCTGTCAACCACACCAACTTCCCGCAAACGCACCTCGTCGACGATATCGGTGGAACCCCCATCACCGCAGATCATCACACCAAATCCGCCGTCCGCGCGGCCACCTCAGAATGGACCGAATTCTCACCGATCGTGTGAGCGGGTAATGCGTGTTCAGGCGTGCCCGGCATTCCGGAGTATCGGTCGTGCTCAGACCGCGTTCGGTTCAGCAGTGAGCCGGAGCGGCCGCCGGTACCGAAAATGGTTCACTGTGCTGCGTCGAAAGCTCTACCCTGATCTGGGGTCCGCAGTCATCTGCGCCAGATGGGGGACCCCCACGACGATCGCCGAGCTGATCGCCCCGCGAGCAGGTCCCGCAGATAACCGCCGCTCTTCCAGGGGAGCGCAGCGCCGCTCAATTCGGAGGACACCGCAGGTGGCCTGGAAACCGCCGGAGGCGGATACATCGACACGCACCCAGGCTTCCACGCACTGACCCACAGCAGCGGTCGGTCAGTTCCTGTGGGTGCGGAAGGGTGCCCGGCGGGTCAGTCCGGTTGCGTGCGGCGCCGCGCCTGGCGTCGGGCGTGGCGGGCCATCAGATGGGCTCTGTTCTTCTCGCCGCGGAAGATCTCGCGATTCACCGCGTGTTCGATCATTCCGGGAGCCTCGAGCACCCGCTGCGCCGCCAGACGCATCAACTCCGCGCGTCAGACCCGACCCGTGCAGCAAGCGCCCTCGAGCGCGCTGACCCTGGTATCGGAGGTCGCCTAACTCAAGGATTTGACTATTCCTCCAGCCGGAGAACACGCGAGCGCTATAGGCGAGGGGTGGATTCGAGGTCCGTCGAGGTCACTGGATCGAGCCTTTCTGAGTGTCAGAGTTTCCCGATTGCCGGCGCACCGAAGACTGCAGCCACCGCCAGAGCGCTGCGCGGTTCGTACGCTGCGAGCCACAGGCCGCCGTGCGCGACTTGGTCCGTGAACAGCAATTCGGATGTTCGTGGCGGTGGGGTGGCTGTATCGAGACACCGGCCTGCGGTGTGACGCCGGGCGCTACACCCTTCCCGCCGATGACGATGCCCAGGCGTGGCCGTGGCGGCGCGGTGCCGCCGGTTTGTAGTGCGACTCGTCCGACTGCACTTAATACCCGCCGATCATGGGTTACCCGAGGGGACGGCCGTCCGGGGCCGACGTAGACAGCACCAATGCGCCTGGCGACCAGCCAGCGACTCAATCCCGGCAGAGCCAGCCCGACTCGGACCAGCACCCTCGTCCGAATTCCTGGAATGATTCGGTAGATACCGGCATCGATCCCGTCGAGTATCTCCGCCACGACAAGCTCCGTCGTCACCCGAGGAATGGTCTGGGTAGCCGCACGATTTTCGGGTGTCCGAGCTATCTCCAGTGACTCAACCATCGGGGTCATGAATTCGCTCGGACACACGAGATGCACCCTGACTCCCTGTGGCTCGAGCTCATACTTGAGGACCTCGGTAAGCCCCACCAGCGCGTGCTTGGATGCGCAATAAGCCGAGAAACCGAAGGAACCGAGCAGGCCAGCGACTGACGCCACATTGATCAACGTGCCATGGCTGGCTTTCAGGTAGGGCAGAGTCGCCTGAATCACGTTCAGGCACCCGAAATAGTTTGTCTCCATGAACCTGTGGTGCTCCGACAGAGGCACATCCTCGATGTAGGCTTCTCCGCTGATACCCGCGTTGTTGATTACGACATCCAGCCCACCGAGTTCGGTCAGGAGTGGCTCGAGCGCAGCCTGCAATGCTTCGTTGTCCACCACGTCCACCGAGACGGATTGCGCGGTCCCACTACCGCCCAGATCTTGGATGCTCGTGAGCGCTTGCTCCAGCTTGTCCGCAGAACGCCCCAGCAGGATGACGTGGGCGCCTTGGCGCACGAATTGGTGCGTCAGTGCGAGTCCAAGTCCCGACGCCGCCCCTGTGATCAGTATGTTCTTATCCAGGTAGTCAGCAAACTTCGCGCGTGCCATCTATCCGCCCTTTCTAACGAGTTGTTCCAGCCCTTGTGATTGGGTTCTCGGACTCTGCCGATGGTGTGGAGCTCGGGGTCTCGGCGACCTCCTGTACGGGTGCCGCCAGCGTCAGTCGCGAGTGCCCGACGAGATTCGGTGTGTCGCGGCGCCAGCCTCAACCAAGCTGAGGTGATACCTGGTGATCAGGTGCCTGGTCGGACGTCGGCCACCGTGCCTGCACAGACGCACGGCACGTCGGGCTGAGCTAAGCTCACCGTGGAGGCCGCACAATTCGAATAAGCCGACACTCCAAGTGATCTCGGCCAGGCAGGTTGCTGGCAATGGCGGATGGTGGGCCGTGACTGTCGTGCCCCGTGCGTTTGTAGCCTCGGTGGTAAGCGTGCGCCGTCGCGACGGCGGGGCTGGTGAATCTGTTCGATCCGGCGGAAGCTCACCTTCCTGTCCAGCTGTTCAGTTCCCAGCCGTTATGACGATGCGCTTCTGAGAGGTGTCGTCGAGCCAATATGCGTACCCATCCTCGACGACTAGCAGCTCCTCAAATTTGACGCCGTACTTCGTGCCGACGCGCAGGTGAGGTTCGATCGCCCAAACACCGGTCTTGGGCCCTGTGTGGAACGGGCCCAGAAGCTCAGGCATGAGGGCACGACGTATCGACTTCAGGAGGAAGCCGGGCGAATGCCAGCTCGCCTTGTAGCCGAACGGCACCGTCGGCAGGTAGTGGCGGAAGTTGGCCGAGGCAGGCCGGTGACGATAGACGCGGTGACCCAGGATGTGACCGTGGTATCCGTTGACTGCATTCTGGTAGCCGGCCCCTTCCATTTCGCCTGTCACCCACTCGAATATCGTGGCCGCAGTCTCCGGGAGGGTGAACTGTCCCGGGATGCGATTGCGCAGATCGGACAGGAAGTCCATCGCTTCGGTGAGCTCAGGGACATCGCCCACTTGGATTGTGTACGCCACATCACCGGCGTAGCCGTTGACGATGGGTGCGCAGTCGATGATGGCGACGTCGTTGTCCTCGAGCGTCAAGCCGGCGCCTTTGGCGGGAAACCACTCGGCATCGGGCGCGAGGGAGCGCGGGCCGAAACCAACGATCGGTTTGTGCAAGCTGGTCCTCACCCCATGGTCGTGGAGGTAGCTCGTCATCCAGTCCTGGGTCTGGCCTTCGGTCCAGCCGGGTCGCATCTCGGCTGCCACGGCCTGGGCACAGGAGAAAGAGAGCTTCTGAGCCAGGCGAAAGCCTTCAACCTCCTCGGGGGTAGGAAGATCGGCGGACTTGGTACGAATCCGCGAAAGGACTCGCTCGATCGGATTGGCGTCGGCCGCGGTTGGTGGATCGGTGTAGGTTGGCATGACATCTCCATTTTCCGTGTGACCACCGGTCATGTGACCAGTGGTCATAAGCTAGACCAGCTCTTATACGTCGTCAAACGCAAGAAGGAGGACGGGTGCCGACATCGACCTGGGCGCGGCTACCGGAGGCGCGGCGCAGCGCCGTGCTAAGTGCAGCGCAGGATGAGTTCTGCGCCCACGGCTACAGCGGAGCCAGCCTGAACACGATCTGCCGTAACGCGGGCGTGTCAAAGGGCAGTTTATTCCAGTACTTCGATGACAAGGCCGACCTGTATGCCCATCTGACCGAGTTGTCCGGTGAGCGGGTGCGGGCAGCGATGAACGAATACGCGGTTACGCTTCCCTGGGACGTGGACTTCTTCGGTGCACTGGAGAGCATGGTCGAGCGGTGGGTACGCTACTTTTTTGACCATCCTGTCGAGCGTGCTTTGACCGCAGCCTCGACGCTCGAACCCGATGCGCGCGGCCGCTCGGCGGTCCGAGCCGCTATCGATCCGCATTACCTCGCCATGCTCGAGCCAATCATCGATGCGGGTGTGCGGAGCGGTCAGATTCGCGCAGACGCCGATCGTGCAGCTCTTCTGGCGACCTTGTTGGTACTTCTCCCTCAGATCGCATTGGCACCTCACGTGCAAGGTCTCGACCCGGTACTCGGCCTGCACGGAACCGACGCAGGCACGGCAGTCGAGGGGGCACAACGGATAGTCCGACTAGTGACAACTGCGGTTCGACCGCAGACCGCGGAGGCCGCCGCGCTGAACCTGACCACCTGAACCTCGGACACGTCCCATAACTGGCGTTGCAGTATTAGGCACCCGGTGGGGCCGGAAGTTGCGCGCGGCGCAGAGGCAGCACTCGACAGAGTGAGATGCTTGTGCCTGACAGTTGTCGAACCCGGCGGGAGACTGCCATCGAGCTGCCTCTCGAAGGGAATCGACAGACATGCGCGCTTTCAACTTACCAGTCACACTGATCGCCGAATCGGATATCTTTGGCTGATAACCTATTTCGCTACGCAGCCGAGTCGCCGAACTTCGTCGCGTTCAGGAAACGCGGTGAGGACGCACAGTGGACCGATGTCACTGCGGCAGAATTCGCGGAGCACGTCACAGCTGCGCTGCCGGGTTGATCGCCTCGGGTATCACGCTGGGGGATCGCGTGGCGATCATGGCGTCGACGCGTTACGAAAATCAAGACCGCGCTCGGAGGGCAGTGCACCCACGTCGTCTCAGGCGGCGTGCCTCTCGGGACACGACTCGGGCACTACTTCAACGGCATCGGCCGGCCCCACTCGAAAATGCCCTCCGTGCCCATCCTTTGATCAATCAGGCGATGGTGCTCGGCGACGCACGCCCCTTCGTCAGTGCGCTGATCACGCTCGATTCCACGGCGCTTCGGGCGTGGCGGGAGCGGCGAGGCCTGCCCCAGGAAGTATCCGTCTCCGACCTGCAACTCGTTCACGGCCTGCACGCCGAAATCGACGGCGCGGTATCGAAAACCAACAAAATGGTCTTGAAGGCGGAACAGATCAAACAGTTCCGCATCCTCGACACCGAATGGACTCAGAGTGCCGGAGAACTGACGCCGAAGCTGTCGATCAAACGTGACGTCGTCCTCGCACATTACGCTTCCGACGTGGAGGCGATCTACGCCTGAGGTCTCTGCGTCGCCCACCGAGGGAGGGGACTATCATGTACGACGTGCAGGAGGTCAGCGACGAGACTCGAAACTACGGTGGTCGACCCGTATCGGCTCGGCGTGCCGAACGAAGACTGCAGTTCATTTGGGCTGCGCTGGACGTCTTCTCGCACAAGGGTTACGCATCAAGTTCGGTCGCAGATATCTGTGCCGCCGCGAGTCTTGCAAGACAACAGTTCTACGACGAGTTCGACAGCCGTGAAGATCTGCTGATCGCACTGTACGACCAGATTCAGAGCGACGCGCGGGACGCGATGTTGACCGCGATCGCCGCCGAAAACCCCGCGACACTTGCCGATCGCGCGGAAGCGGCGATGACGGCGTTCGTCGAGTCGATCGGCCTTGATCCTCGGCGAGCCCAGATCTTGTTCGTAGACATCGTCGGGGTCAGTCCCCGAGTGGAAGCACACCGAGTAGCGCGTCGCACAGAATGGGTCGCGTTCTTCAAAACGACAGTTCAAAATGCCGTGGGTGAGGATTTTGTTCCCCCCGGCGGATACGACATGGCGTCGACGGCGTTCATCGGCGCACTCATGGCTCTCGTGCACCAGTGGAGCACTGCCCCCACCCGTCCGCCCGTCGACGGTCTCGTCAAAGTCATGTCCACGATTCTGAGCGCTCTGATCGGCACCGACGCCTCGACCAGCTGATCCGAAATCCGATCCTCTCTCTTCTCGTCGAGACCATTCGGCATCCCGGCACTTCTCCGCAGGCCAGGAATCTTCCTCGGCAGCAGCTCGCCTGCAAGCACGCTCATGAACGCCAACTGTGGCGAACACCGATGCGCAACCCCCATTGCGAGTCCCATCACAAGTACGCTACTTTGAAGGAAAGTTAGACACCAATGTCTGACACGGAAGATCTGAGAAGAAATGCATAAGGCTGCGCTCCTCCGTCTCGCGGCAGTGGGCTTACTCGCTGTCGGAGCCGTTTCCATGACTCCCGCTCTCGCCCACGCGGAATCGCAAGATTTTTATCAACCACCCACGATATTGCCGGCAGGGGAGGGCACGATGATCAAGTCCGAGCCCACCCCCCTGTTCGGCCAGATACCCGGCATCCCTGACACGTGGCCGGGTAACAGCGAGAAGATCATGTACACCTCCACTCTCGTGGACGGAACTCCCGTGGCCACCACGGGCGCAGCTATCACGCCCGCGTTTCCCTGGCGAGGCCCCGGCGAACGGCCTACCGTCGTCGTTGCTCCGGGTACGTTCGGCCAGGGCGATCAATGCGCCGGTTCGAAGAACCTTGCGTGGGCCTTCAATATTCAGATCAGCCCTCAGCTGAGCCTGCCCGTCAACTACAACGTCACAGATGCGGACCTGCTGCTCACCGCAGGGTTTCGCGTAGTCATGCCCGACTACATCGGACTCGGCACTCCCGGGATTCACACCTACGTCAACAGAGTCGAGCAGGGCAACGCCGTCGTCGATGCCGCGCGGGCCTCGAATCAACTGTGGAATCTGCCTGACTCCACGCCGATCGCGTTCTGGGGTTACTCCCAAGGCGGCGGGGCGAGCGCATCCGCTGCAGAAATCGTCGGTGAACGGGCACCGGAGCTGAATATGCTCGGAACCTATGCGGGGGCCGCCGATCCCGACCTGCGCGAAGTTCTCCGCAAGGCAGATGGGTCACTGCTCACCGGAGCGATCGGATACACCCTCAACAGCCTGATGGAGAGGTACCCCGAGCTAGGGCCGATCTTCGACAAGCGGCTCAACGACAAGGGAAAGCAATGGCTTAAGACCAGCGCGACGCAATGCGTGCCGGATACCGGGCTGACATCGTTGGATACTCGTAGTACCGACTACAGCGTCGATGGAAAATCCTTCTCGCAGATCCTGTCCGAAGAGCCGGAACTCGCGGCGGTAGTCGACGATCAACAGATCGGTCGCACGGCCCCCTCTGCCCCGGTATACCTGCACACGTCCACCAACGACGACATCGTTCCCGCTGATTCCATTGCAGCACTGAGAGACAGATGGTGCGCATTGGGGGCGGAAGTCGAATACACACAAGACGACATCACACCGCCGCTGCTACCGGGATCAACTCTTAGTCACGATTTCGGAGCGGCGACCGGGATGCCGCTTGCGGCAAAATTCCTGTGGGACCGAATCAACAAGGCACCCGTCAACTCCGCGTGCGGTGCTTGACCGACTGACCTCGAACGCCGGCTACACGATAATCGACCGCGTCAGCCACTCGGGCAGTGAGAGCGACGTGGCACCGCGCTCCTCCGAACCGTGCAGACGAGACCGCGGCAGCGAATCCATGAGTTCGAACGCAGTATGCAAGCACACTTTCAGCCGACAGGCATCCGTTGCCGTCGCCGTGCAAACCGTTCGGACGGACGAACCCTCGACGACATCGGCGACGACATCACTCCTTGGATGATGGCCTTCCACCAGTATTGATTTCGCCCCAGTAATCGGCGAGCCGGCGACGAACTCTGTGCGGCCACGCCCGCGCCCCAGGTTCTCGGCCACCAGCTTCCGGAACTGCCTTTCTGCTGCCTCGCGGATCGGATCACCCACGCCGGGGTAGTAGCCGTAACGGCGTGGAACGAAACTGTGAAGTTGTCGAAGGCAATGGACGATCAGAGTTCGAGTTCCTCGCGGAACGCCGCCAACTCTTCCTCTGGAGTGCTCACGCCACGAGCAACGCGGCGCGCAGCCGCCTTGTCGGCTTCGGTGACGGTGCCGCCGGCAAGACGAACCCCTGCAGCTGCGAACCGCACCGACTCTTCGACACCGCGTGATGCGGTGGGTGTGGTGGCGATGTGTGCAGTGGTCATGCAGCCCAGCCCCCTCCGTGCCATACGTTCGATCGCTTCCATCACCGTACAGAGAGATTTCTATATATGCAGCTCAAAGGTATTTTCCGTGACGCAGAAGTCATCGCCGGACGGCAATGCCCCACGCCCGGGGGCTACTCGGTGTAGCGCCACACGGCGATTGTCAGTGGTAGGGCTTGGTCCAGGTCAGGGCGTATCACCACATCGGTAGCCTCCCCTCGTCCACGTCACTTCGACTGCCTGTAACCGCACCAGTAGGGGGCCGTCACCGGGACGAGCTCGGCGCCCAGTGAATGCTGACCGCAGCCAGTGCTTCCCTTTGACGCGGTCACGGTGCCCGACCAGGCGGGAGCCCGAGTACTCGCCCGTGGCGTGGCCCGGTGACCTCGGCGTCGACCCCGAGCGCTCGGCCGAACTCGCGGTTGCCGGGGCTCGCAGCAGGCCTGAAGGTCGTCGGCCAGGCGATGCGCATCCCAGCCGTACACAGTCCCAACCGTACGCAGGTCGACCTCTCTCCACGGTGAGAAGCAATTGGACAACGTCGTGGACCGTGGACCGTGGACTGGATCGGATGCGCGCCGAGTGCCGGGCCACTCCTGTCGCGGGCGCCCCACACTGGCCACGTCGGCCGCCGTGGCGGCTCAGGACAGAGGGCTGCGGGGGCTGATCGTCACAGCCGGGGTTCCCTTGGTGTCCAGCCGGGTTTCGAGGAGGTCTCGGATCTGGATGAGCAGGTCCGTTTCGCTGGCCTTCTTGTCCCCTGGTTCGGTGACGAACCGCTTCTTCGCGGCGTTGGCCGGGACGATGAGGATGAAGTAGACGACCGCGGCGATGATCACGAAGTTGATCACCGCGGTGACGACCGCGCCGAGGTTGACGAAGGTCGCTGGGTTGTCCGCCAGAAGTTGGTAGCCCCACCCCAGCTCATTGCCGCCGCCGGCCACCGCGACGAGCGGGTTGATCACGTTTTGAGTGAAGGACGTGACGATGGCCGTGAACGCGGCGCCGACCACGACGGCCACAGCGAGGTCGAGGACGTTCCCTCGCAGCACGAAATCTTTGAATCCTTTGAACACGGGACGCGCCTTCCGTGAATTGGTGGTTACACATCGATCAGGCAGGATGCGCCGCCGGAAACTAGGGAACGGGACCGGGCATCACCGCAAATTCGGATGTTACTGTTTCACGGGTTTGCACACATCTCAACTCGAGAAGTAACGTCCAGCTACATTTCCGTTAACTACCCGATGGAGTCCGAATGTGGGCCCGACGCAGTGAAGGCGGGCGAGATGAGTAATGTGCGAGGTCGCACTCTGAAACCTGTTCCCGAGACCGGGGTGCGGACCGTGTTCCGCACCATCCACGGGTATCGGCGGGCGGTGCGCATGGCCGGGGACGGTCCTGCGCTGTTGTTGCTGCACGGTATCGGTGACGACTCGTCCACCTGGGCCGAGATCATCCCGCACCTGGCGAGCACGCACACCGTCATCGCCCCCGATCTACTCGGCCACGGCCGGTCCGACAAGCCGCGTGCCGACTACTCCGTCGCGGCGTACGCGAACGGGATGCGCGATCTGCTCGCCGCCCTGGGCGTCGCCCGTGTCACCATCCTCGGGCACTCTCTCGGCGGCGGGGTCGCGGCCCAGTTCGCGTATCAGTTCCCGCAGATGGTCGATCGGCTGATCCTCGTCTCCGCCGGTGGCGTCGCGAAGGAGGTCCATCCCCTTCTCCGGCTCAGCTCGGTGCCGGTTCTCAACGAGGCCCTGAAACTGCTGCGCCTTCCCGGCGCACTGCCCGCCGTGCGGCTGATCGGCACCGTCCACGATCAGATCCGCGGCACCGGCCTCCCACTCGGTGCGGCGCTGCACGACACCGCGGATCTGACTCGTATCCTGGCAGGGCTGGCCGAGCCGACCGCTCACGCTGCCTACCTGCGTACCCTGCGTGCGGTGATGGACTGGCGCGGGCAGGTGGTCACGATGCTCGACCGCTGCTACCTGACCGAGAACGTCCCCGTCCAGCTCATCTGGGGCGATCGGGACGTCGTCATCCCGGTCGATCACGCGTATCTGGCCCATGCCGCGCTGCCCGGTTCGCACCTCGAAATCTTCCGCGGCGCCGGTCATTTTCCCTTCCGCGACGACCCGGTGCGGTTCCTGCGGACCGTCGAGACGTTTCTGTCCGCGACCCGCCCGCTGGAATTCGACCCGACCACCTGGCAGAGGTTGCTGATCAACGGTCCGACCGAGTACGCGATCACCGGCACCCCGGCCACCCGGGAAGCTTTGTGTGAGGCGATCGAATCCGACGAACGCAGCGCGACGTGACCCCGACCCCGAGGTGGGCCGACCATCACGCGGCACAGCGAGAAACTGCAGTCCGCATGTTCGGGGACCGCCGCCTACCCGCCCTCCAAATCTTCCGCACAGCCCAGATGCCACCAGGGCGGCGATCAGTGGCGAACAACCGGCCCGGCCAAGGCGGCCGCACCAACACACCCAAACCGCGGCGACGACGTACACAGTGACCGGCCACCGCATTCCATCCCGTGTGATCATGCGGATGGTGCCCACGAGTCAGGTCCCGGTGTCCACGCGCAGCCGCGGCAGCATCCGGTGCACCGCACGGGCATCGCGGCGCCGCAACGACCCCTCCGCCAGCAACTTCCGCACCGCCTCGACCACAATGGCGGGAACGGTCACCTCGTGCTTGACCGCCCCACCCAGCGCTTCGATCAGCGCCTTGTCGACCTGACCGGTCTCCAGCGAGAAACTCACATGATCGAGCGTCCGCGCCGGCAGTACCGGACGCAACGCAGCAATCACCTCACGCGCATACTTGTTGGCCCCCTCCATACCTCGAGTGTGACAGACAGCTCCGACAGTCGCAGGTCCGATTACTCCCCCCGCAACACAGAAGGTCACGTGTAGATAGGCTTCATGACGTGTCGTTGCTGCTGCTCGACCTCGACAACACCCTCATCGACCGTACCGCCGCATTCGGTACCTGGTGCGTACGATTCGTCGCACAGTTCGGCGGCGGCGCCCAGGAGGCCCAGTGGTTAATCGGGGCCGATCGGGACGGTTACCAGCCACGGCGCCAGCTCGCCGAGGCGATCCGTGAGCGCTACACGCTCACGCGATCGACAGACTCGATCGTCGAGGCTCTGATGGAGCACCTGGCCGACATCCGCGTCCAACCGAACGTTCTCGACGCACTCACTGCCGCGTCCGCCGCCGGGTGGACCCCCGTGGTCGTCACCAATGGGGACGCACGCCAACAGGAGGCGAAGCTCGCTCTCTCGGGTCTCGACCGGCACCTTTCCGGATCGGTGATCTCCGGAGCGGTCGGGGTCCGCAAACCCGACGCGCGGATCTTCCGAAAAGCGGCGGCAGCGACCGGAATCGGCCTCGACGGAGGCTGGATGGTCGGTGACCACCCAGTCGCGGACATAGAAGGCGGACGGGCCGCCGGCCTGTCCACCGCGTGGATCACCCGTGGACGGCAGTGGGACACGTCGATCCCGCCGCCGACGCTGACCGCCCGATCCTGCGCAGAAGCGATCGCCCGCATCGTCGGCGGACAATCCCACTCACATCGCCTCCCGTCTCGACCTGGCGCGTGACCGTCTCCGGGGCGCGCTGACAACGCCGGGAACGGTTCCGGTCATGGGATTGTCCGTCGACAGGTTCGACCACACCCATCAATTGCCATGACGTAGATACGAGCGCATCGTGGTTACGCCGCGGTGCTGGGAATGCATGTGGAAATTCGGGGCCGGCCGAACCGCCCTCCGCTTCGGGAACCAAATGCGCACGGCCGCTACCTTCCGCGGTCCGCCGACCACGCAGCCAAACGGAATCGCCGTCGGCCACGCGAGTACAGGCTGCTCGCGGACTCGGCTCTGCGCCGGCTCGTGCAACGCAAACTGGACCTGCACTTTCGCATCCTGTGGATCAACCACGAACCCGAATCCGGCGCCGGTGGCCGGCGCCCCCACACCCAAGCTGACCAGCACAACGACACCACCCGAACCCCAAGCCGACTACGCAGACCCCTGCAGCGCCGCCCCAGCACCCCTGAGCGGACCTGGAACCTCAAGCCCCATCGCCATCGCGATCACCACCGGACCCAGCCTGCAAGTTCACGTCGGCCTCAGCGACTCTGTCGCCACCTACCCTGGCTCCACCTCGAGCCAACAAGGCGGACTGGGACCCACCAGCGATAGCTTCGCAGGCAAACAGGATGCCGCACTCGAGACCGTCACCGACATCGATGGTGACGGCACACCCGAACTCATCCTGTGGACAGGTGAATTCGCTGACCACAACGAATTCCAAGTCCTCACCCTGAATCGGACTTCACTCACACCCGTCGATGGCCCGCTCTACAGCAAATGGGGCAACCGCGACATATGGAATACCTACGCCACCGCCGGCGGTGACTACAGCTACAGTCGGTGCGCTCCAAAATCTCCGGGAACAATCACCCAAATCACCGGCATTGACTTCGGTCCCGCACGCGAATGGACTACACCTACCGCGCCGCCAGTTGGCAAGAAGGCGCCACACGGGAAAACCTCCCGACTCCGGGCCACGCATTCGACAACACCCACTTCGACTGCCCAGCAGAAGAAACACGCATTGCACGCACTCCCACCGATGACATCACCCCATTCGACAGCACACCCACCAATGACACCCCATGGCCCTCACTGCCGCCGACCGCCCGGAAGCTCACCGCTGCCGGAATCATGTGCGACTTCATCGTCGCCAACAGCAAATCCCTTCCAGTGATCGTCCTGCACGGTGAGGTCCACTGCCCCACCGCTTTGACGACCGCCCAGCACTACATCAACAACCTCGCCCAATCACAAGGCCAAGGACATTTCCTGACCATCGACAACTGGACATGCTCCTGGCCCAACGTCGAGGGACGCAGCCACGCCATGTCCTATCACCACTGCGAGGACACCAACGGAAACACGTTCAAGATCGGCAACTGAATAGCGACTTCCACCCTGCGCTCCAAAGGAAGACAGCCCGACTGCCTCGAGGACCGCTGCCGAAGAAGGGCCCGCACCCTCGAGTGCGGGGCAATGGGAGCGGCCTCCGGTTGCCCTCGCAAAATCCACCGCACGAACGGACGCTATCGCCTTCCCCCGCACCTCGGTTGGATAGACATTCGGCATAAGGATCACCTTCCCAAGAAAGCAGGTGCGCATCAGACCCGGGACGATTCACTACTTTGCGCCCGCCTCCAAAATTCACGGAGGCGTGGTCAGACGAGATTCCGCCGACCGGCGGCCCGCCCAACGTGGCCGACGCCGATGATCATCGGCGTCCCCACGCACAGCCCTGCTACCACGAGTCCGATCCTCGCCCAATCCGATTGGGCGTGGCTCCACGCGTAACC
Organism: Rhodococcus sp. USK13; assembly: GCF_018343855.1. Lineage (NCBI taxonomy): Bacteria > Bacillati > Actinomycetota > Actinomycetes > Mycobacteriales > Nocardiaceae > Rhodococcus > Rhodococcus sp. USK13. Next base: position 5,484,481 of record NZ_CP069242.1, read on the forward strand.
GAACAATGCGACGGCGCCGAGATACACCGCTAACCCGCATACGGCTGCGACCAACACCGTTGTACGCCGAGACCGTACATCGCTGTTTTTCACAGGTTCATTTCCGTCCATCGGCGTCCGGGTTATATGACGGATAGTCCTGTATCCCGCGCCGAGGACGGCGCGGGGGGTCGCCGGTGTCGAGGCCGCCGCTGATAAACGTCACAACCCAATAGACAAAGCACTTTCCGAGCCACTTAACGTATTTCCAGAACACAACGCATCCCTACCCAAACATCGAATTCCATGCATTGCCGATGGAATGACCGACCGCACCAACCGCGTCATCAATGGTGCCCTTGACTCCGTCCGGAAGCTTGCCGTAGGCCCACCGGGTCCCGTAGTACGCGCCCATCCCGACCCCAGCAGCCACCAGGGCCGGAGCGATGCCCGTACCCAGGACCGCGGCAGTGCCGATCGCTGCGGCGGCACCGACTGTGCCTGCGGAAATGGCCTCACCCGGGGCGACACCACTGCGGATATCCATATACATGGGACTGTCCGGTAATCGGTTGATCTGAGTCTGGCCGACACGCCGAGCTTGCTTGGCGGGAAGGCGGAATCATGACCGAGACACTCGATCCTATGGATCAGACGAAGATCGATCACCAGAAGTTGGCGCAGCAACTTCTGGCGCAGGCCAACGCGGACGGCGTGGAACTGGTCGGACCGAACGGACTACTCAACCAACTCACAGCGAACGTGCTCGAGACCGCTCTCGAAGCAGAGATGGAAGAGCACCTCGGCTACGAAAAACACCAGGTCGAAGGGAGAAACGGGGGGAACTCCCGCAACGGCAGACGAGCGAAAACGGTGCTGACGGAGATCGGACCGGTCGAAATCCAGGTACCCCGTGATACCGATGCCTCGTTCGATCCGCAGATCGTCAAGAAACGACAGAGACGGCTCACCGGTGTCGACGAGATCATCTTGTCGCTCTCATCGAAAGGCCTCACCACAGGCGAGATCGTCGCCCATTTCGACGACGTCTTCCCCCGCAGGCGGGAGGTGCCCCCAGGCGCCTCGGTGTCGAGGGAGACGATCAGCAAGATTTCCCCGAGCACTGCGTGCAGGGAGGTGGGGTCCGATCGGGGTGCCCGGGGTCACGGTGACGGTCTCGACGGGCCCGCCAGCAGATGTCTGGTACGCCATGAGGGTGTGTTCTCCGGGCGCGGTGGGGGTCCAGAGCGAAAACGCGTGGCCGAGGATGACCGGTGAGTTGTAGTACGGATCTATGGTGTCCCAGATCAGTTCCTGGGGGAAGAACGTCGAGGCACGGTTGTAGTCCACGATCGACACGCTTCGCTCTATCGGAGTGGAGGTTCTGGCCACCACGAGATACGTGCAGCCGGACCCGTAGGAAGCGGGGCGTTGCTCAATCCCGGGAGCACTGTGACATCGGTGACGTCGGCCAAGGCCGTCGGTGCGGACCACATCGAAGCAGCACTACAGAGGGCCACCACCGACAAGGTGCGCCGGGCAATTCGCGAGAGGCTCATCCCGGGAGGTCAGCGTTCGAGGCGCATCCGTTACATGCCATCACGATGCTAGTGCGCCACCATGATTTTCGACTGCCGATAACGGAGGCTACGTCCGAAATTGAGACATCCCTGTTTGTCTGGCTAGCCTCGATCTTTGTCGGATGACGGATTGTCGTGTCGGATGACAATGCAGTTGAGACATTGACGGCGATGTGAGACTCGGTGACACGAATCTGGGAGGACGCGGCTGCTGGCCTGTTGTGAGACCCGGGCCTCGGCCCCATCTTAGGTGTCACCCGAACGGCGAACCGGTGAGGAACCTGTCTTCGTCTCAGTTCATCTGTCACTCGTAGACACTTCGGTGCGCTCGCCGGCGCAGGTTACCGACTTCCAGATAAGTGTCATTCGATCTCACGCGCGTTGCCATCCAACAAGCGAGGCGTCTAGCTCAGGCGGCGCTCATGGTCTCTCGATCGGTGACATGTTGGTCAGTGCGTCGGGTCGCTGACTATGTGGACCGGGGGAGGTGTCCATTCGCCGTGCAGGGCAGAGTTCTTGGGTTGGTACATCCGCAGCGCGATGAAGAATGGGCCTGCTGGGCATGGAAGCCATTCGCCCACGGCTGGTCTTTCGTTGCTGATAGTTATGGTCATCGGGTATGCGGCGGCGTCTTCTTCTCGGCCTGAAGTGCCGACTGAATGTTTGCCGGCTGGTGCGGCGTACAGCCATCCGTTCAGGTCGTAGAGAGTGATACTCCAGAAGGCTTTGGCGGGCGGCGGATCTGTGAGGTGTATCTGATAGCTGTGGTCGGAGCCATTCAACTGGTCGCGGTTTCGGTCGTAATATGTGTTGTACGAGCAGTTTTCATCAACTACGTTTGCTCCAAGGCCAACAAAGTTCATGACCGCGCGTGCAAGGAAATTGTCGCCATGTGTCCCTTTGTCTAGGACACGTGTCCATCCGCTTCCGATCGGTTCGCCGAGTTGGGGTCGCGATCGCGCGAGTAAACTCATGGCGTCGGAAAAGCCCTGGGCTGCGCCGCGGGCGGCTGCGGCATCGAGCTCGCGAAGTCCGCTGCTGGATATGTCGGGGTTGCTGATTCCTAGGATCCGAAATTGCTGGACGTGGCTTTGGTCGTTTCGCGGGTGACCGTTGATGCGAAGCGAAGTGTCCAGGGCGGACAGGAAGCTCTGCCACGACGTTTCTACTTCCTCTTGGTGGATTATCGGCCAGGACCGATTTGTGGTTACCGCATGATCTGTGCTGATCGTGACTTCATCTTGAAGCTTGTGTACGACGGGGAGGTCGCCCGTGCCGAAGACCTGGATCCTCATCAACACCCACATCAGCGGTGTGGCTACGCGGAAAACCTCGACATCGGCCGGCGTCGGGCCCTGCCAATCTGTGGTCATGACCGCGAATCGCTGCGGCGCGTCAGGGTAGGTGCGACTGCTGATATTGCTGACATTGCTATACGCATCGAGAAGCTGAAGTGTGTAGTAGCGCTCTCCAAAACTGGGCAGATCGATGAAGACGGGCCCGTCGGCGAGGTCCAGCCACCCGTTCGAGTAGAGGGTGTCGACGTTGGGCACGCGAAATGCCTTGTAAGTCGAGTCCGCGATCTGCCGGTCATGGGCGAAAGTATTGAGGCGCCAGGGCTCTGCCGGTGTCTTCGGTGCTGAGGTCGAGCACATGCTCGCGTACTGGTAGACGCTTGGCAGGCCGTAGATCACGGCCTGCATCATCGCGGTACGACTCAGATTCTCATGATCATCGCCGTCGTGGGGAACGATGTCCGCTCGCGCAGATGCTGATAGTTGCGTTGCCTCGGTCGGGTCGTAGCTAGATCGAGCAAAGGCCATGAGCCTGGTTACTCCTTGCCTAATGAGTGATTGACATCACTCTGTTCACGTAGCATGGTAAACCTACCTGAGTTCACTTCACCAGACCAGTACGATCTTGAGAGGTTCCCTTGAAGCACTTCACTAGGCGGGTTCTAGGTACGGGTATGGCTCTTGTCCTGGCAAGCGCGGCAGTGGCATGTAGCAGCGGTGGCGGTTCGTCGGTCGTGGAGGGTAGTTGGGACGAGGTGCTCGCGGCGGCCAAAAGCGAAGGTTCGGTGATGCTGTACTCGGCGCAGCACCCCAAAAACCTTGAAGCCCTGCAAGCTGCGTGGGCTCAGAAGTATCCAGAGATCACGTTGGAGTTCGTACGCGGAACCGACGTTGACCTCATCCCTCGTATCGACGTCGAAAACCGCACCGGCAAGGGGACGGCCGACGTGCATATCACCACTGATACGGCGTGGACTGCCAGCGCGTCCGACAGCGGTGATTACTCAACTACACTGCTAGGTCCGAGCTTTGACAACCCAGCTTATGAGCCGGATGTCAGCATCAAGAACGATCGATTCTTCTTGACTACCGCCGCGACCTTCGGCTTGGGATGGAACACGACCGTCGTTCCGGAGGGGATTCAAGATCCAACGGACGTCTTCGACCCCAAATATCAGGGGCGGGTGGGCATCGTCAAACCCGTGGGTATCGCTTCGTATGTCGACTTCTACGACTTCTACAATGAGAACTTCGGAGACGATTTCGCTGAACGGCTGGCGAAAATGAACCCCCGGATCTATCCGAGTGCGCTGGGCGTTGCTCAAGCTTTGACGTCGGGGGAAGTAGTTGTTTCGCCCATGGTGCAACCCCTTGTTCGCGAGCTGGAATCGGGAGCACCAGTGAACTGGACACTTCCCAAGCCATCGTGGGGTACGCCGTTCTACGGACACGTCACCAAGGCTGCTCCTCACCCCAACGCTGCCCAGGTACTAGCCGATTTTCTAGTCAGCGTCGAAGGGCAAACCGCTCTGGCTACCGCAACAGCGACCGCCTTGCCCGACATACCAGGTGCAGTCGCAAACGCCCACGAGATACAGTCGCCCGATCCGACCGAACTTACCTCGGAGTACGTCGAAAAAGCGTCGCGCGAATGGGAACAACTCTTCACATAAGTGGTCTCACAGTCCCAGGTGAACGCCGTGCGATCAGTCGTACGGCGCTCGGACTGGGAAGATCACTGATCAGATCTCATAGGGCGACGAATCCGGCGATCAAGAACAAGGCGACCACGCCACTGACTGAGGTCAGACCGGCCAGCATCAACGCAGCAGCACCGGGCGCCAGTGCCAGGTGGATACAACCATCATCGGTTACCGCCAATCGCGGTCGTGTGTTTCGCCTCCTGAGATAGAGGATCGCTACCAGCGTAAGTGCGAGTGCTGCAAGCATCGACGCGATGGCAGTAAGGGCAGCAGTCGAAAGCGACATGCACACCCGTGCGCCGGCGATAGCGCATAGCGCCAATGCGCACGACGTACGTTCCCATGCCAACAACGTTCGCTCGAGTTGCAGGCCGCCGTCGTCGAGCGTAATGAACAGCGGTGCGCAAGTGGCTGGTTTACTGTCCTCGGACCGGTGCGGGATCACTGAAACACTGACCACAAAACCAAACCGCTAGCACCGATTACAACCAGCGCAAGCGGCAGCGTCCCCCGCGGATCGGGCAGCGGCGTACGTTCGCGCATGCTGCGTTCGGCCCTCGCCCAACCGCACCACGCTTGCACTGGCATACCGATCGAACTACCCACAAGGGCAACCGAAGCCAAAACGCTAGCGACTGAGTGATCTCCAATCTCGAACGCCTGAATCGCTACTCCAGTTGCCATCAGGGCCAGAGAAGTACGTATCCACGCGAGGTAGGTGCGCTCATTCGCGAGACTGAATCGCACATCAGGCTCTTCGCCTCTGTCATACACAGCTCGCGGAAACCTCTGGGATGCCACTCGCTTCGCCCGCTTGACCATTTGTTCTCCCGCAGTTTGATCGGCGCCGCAATGCAGGACAGTGCGGCCTGTCACCTCATTCACCGCAACTCTACTTGAGTTCAGTTTAGTATCGGACTCGAGGCTTATCACCCACACTCCGTGAACAGAAGGACTTGTTTTGCCAGACCGCGCATTTGGTTCCATCGGCCTCGACGAGGCGGCCCGATCTCTTCAGATCTGGGGTTTTCCGCTGATCTTTGCTCAACGGATTCGGCTACGGTTCACGAACCCACTGGACCCGGACGCTGCTCGACCCGAGACTTCTGCCGGCGCTCCGCTGAACACGATGGGCCATCAACGCAGACTGTCCGATCACACCCTCACTGCAGGGGTAGCGCCCAACGTGGACACGCTCTACTCGTTGGCATTCCTCGACCTCGACGCCGGACCGTTCCTGCTGACGATGCCGAACTTCGGCGATCGTTACTACAGTGTCCAGATCTGCGAATCTGATACGACAACACGAATTGTCCTGGGCCAGCGCACCTCAGGTCCTCAGCTCCCCCCGATACGCATTTGTCGGGGTGACCCATCTCTTGCCGACGGCAAATCCGAAACCGCCATCAAATGTTCAACCCGCTTCGTGATGGTCGCCATACGAGTGCTGGTACTGCCGGAAGACCCGGAAGACACGGCACTCGCGCGCGCACTCCAGGAACAAATACAGCTCACCGGCCCTTCTATGCCTTCGCGAGCCGCGTCCGAATCCCTGACGGACCTGGTTCGCAGGGAACGGAACGCGGAGATCGTTGACCCCGCTGGCTTCCTCGACTCACTGCAGCATGCGATGACCGCAATCGCACCCGATAGCATCCCATCGACAGTCGTTGAGCAAGTCGAGTGTCTTCAATGTTTGGTGCGCGACACCACCTCGGTCGAGTGGCGCGCCATCTCGGACGGACTGAATGCCGGGCTTGATCAGATCGCTCAACACGTCAAGACCCTTGGCGAAACCAGGAATGGATGGGCGCTCAATGAACGCGGCGCCGACTTTGGCGGTGACCATCTCCTGCGAGCCGCAGTCGCATACTCGCAGATCTACATCAACCCAGCCATCGAAGCCCTTTATCCCGTCTGTGAAGTAGACGATCAAGGCCAACAACTCAACGGTGCCCACGCCTATATGATCACGTTCGAACCGGACGATTATCCTCCAGCCAAATACTTTTGGTCGCTCACGATCTATCACAAAGCCGGCTTGCTCTATGGCAACGAGCTAGCCCGGTATGCGATCACCGACCGCACCCCCGGATTGGTGGAAGGCGCGGACGGGCGACTTGAAGTATGGATCCAAACTGAGCGCCCTCATGAACCCGAACGCAATTGGTTACCTTGCCCTCCCGGTGATTTCAGGCTGATGCTGCGCCTATATGGACCAGATCAAACCGACTGGGCACCCCCTCTGGTAACGCCCCGTGTAGCTCAATGATCGGCACTCCGCGCGGCGGCTGTCCTCGCGCCACACCGGGCGTACAAGACATCAGTGACGGGCCGCTTCCAAGAGCACATTGCGATCGCCAGGTGGATCGACCCTGAGCTCGCGATTGCATCTGCCGGCGGCTACTCGGTGATAGGTAGCAGTGGGATTCGCGTTACGTTCTGTCACTGGTGACGAAACATGCTGCGCCACACCGATATTTATGTTATGTCAACTAGAGCGCCGTGTCTTGCAACAGACGGCCGATCACCGTAGCTGCGTCGCCGACTTGGCCGCGCCCCGAAGTCGGCCAGCGGCCGATCCGAGCCACACGGGCGGGATCTTCCCGGCCGCACTCCGGGCATCCCGCGCACCAGCCGCGAGCCTGACTGCGGACCCAAACCTGCGCAGGTGGAGTCCGACCGGTTCCCGAAGTCGGAACCCCGCGCCTCGGATACGCTGGAGTACTGGGGTTTTCGTCACAGGCGACTGGAGGTGCGGCGCCACACGGTTGCCGGCGGCTCGTACCAACGCTGACCACCGTCGCGATCGATCAGGTGTCGTCCCATTCGAGGCCGAGCAGCCGCATCGCATTCCCCAGTTCGGGATCGTCCGGCCTGACGGGAGCAGACTCGAGTGCGGTGAGGTGGGGGCTGATCGGTGGGTCGCCGGGGTGTTCGTAGATCGCCCACAGGCGCAGCCCGTCGCCGTGCCGGGAGTCGAACTCCACCCCGGTGACCGGCTGGCCGTCCGGGTCGGTGAGGGTGTTGATCCACTGCGAGATGGCCTGCGTGAGCGCGCGTGGGCGACCGTCGCGGATCGCGGCCCCGTCCAGGTCGTCGAGTCCGTGCCGGATCGCGGCGGCCCGGAACCCGGCCCGCAGGGTGGCCAGGGTCTCCGGGTGTCCGGGCAGGGCGAACCATCCCGTCACCGCGCCCCGGACGGCGAGGCGCGGGGTGCACCAGGACCGCGGCACCAGCCCCAGCGGGAGGCTCGGGAACGCGGCCTCGTCCTCGTCGTCGACGACGATGTCGTCGAGTTCTGCGGTCATCTGCGGGCTCGGTCGGGCGAACGCAAGAACTTCGAGGAAGCACGCAAGTCGGCTGGCGCCGGTGTAGAGGGTGCGCCACACCCCGTTCGGGTCGTCCCACCGGCCGGTGAACCGCCCATCGGTGGCGTACTCCCACGGTGTCCACTCCCACGGCGACGGGGCGAAGCCGACCCGATGCACCTCGGTGCCGTGGCGGTGGGCGCAATACACCGGCCCGCGTGCGGTGCGAACGGGGGTGGAGTCCGGGTCGCTCATCCGACGGCAGCGAACTGCCGGGCAGCGGCGAGCACCTGAGGTCCGATGTCGGCGAGTTCCCCCTCGCGCAGCAGCAGCGCCGGTGCCCGGTCGTCGAGGATCGGGTTCAGGCCCTGGAACCAGGCCTGCGCCACCGCCGGGGTGTCGCGGGCGGTGATCAACCGGGCGGCGCGGTAGGCGATCCGTAGCCGTTCGACGTCGGTGTCGTTGCCGATGGTCCGGGTTCCGTCCGCCCACTGCCGCACCGCGCGGGTTTCCTTGACCCGGCCCAGGTACGCGACCAGCTTGGCGCCGAGCAGCTCGCGCAGGGCGGTGACCAGCTCCGGCTGGCTCATCCGGGCGGCCTCGTTGTACGCGGCGAGATCCGGTCGCGGGTGTGCGGTTGTCATGGCAGATCCACCTCCTGATCCCAGGATAAATCACAACCGACATCCCCACCACCGTCAACTCGACTCACTGCGCGGGCAGCAAGCGAGGCCCCCACCGGGTACGCCGTCTCCGCGACGCACCGGCGGGGGCTCGTCGGCGTCGTATCGGTCTCGGCGGTCGCGCAGCCGTGTGCGACGTCGGGTCGTTGCCAATGACGAATCGGCACGTGTCGGACACCGCACCCTTACCCGCCCCGGTAACAGCACGGAACCAGGGAGGAGGCCGGCGCGACGACACCAGCCACCGGGGCTGCCCCACGCTTCCCGGAAGGCCCTCCCTACTCCTCCCCTGGCGCTCGAACAGCTGGTCCTGATCGGGTGCGCCGCAGCCGATCCGGGTGTCTGAACGGGGATCCGCGCCGTCGAGGGCGCCGAATCATCCCTCATCCTGTGGTAACTATGCCGTCGTGGCGTCACAGCGTTATGGCGCTATAACACGTGCTGCCGGGTTAGTTGGCTGATTGCCAGCGGTCCCTGCCATCGGAACCCGGCGCGCACACCATCGGGACACCCTTCTTGGAGACGCCGGTCCCACCGGAGCAGAACGAGCCCGGATTCCCCTCTTTCGGGCCCGACGCTGCAGGCGGGGTATACGCGGGGGCCGGCGGGGGTACATACGCGGGCGTCGTGGCATTCCCGCGACATCCACTGCGCCTCGTCGCAGACCAGCACCCGAAATCGTTCGGAGAGCACGTCCTTGAGCAGCCGGTCGAATTCGATCGGCTCCAGTGGCGGGTGCGCCACCGATCGCGAGGGCGTCGACGAGGGTGTGGCGAATGTCGCGCGGCGTCGGTCGGGCCCGGAACAAGCGGATCCGTACCCCGGCCCCGACCAGCCCGACCATCCACTCGGCGATGTAGTACCTGTTGCGGCCGAACGCGTCGCCCTTGGTGGTGATCTTGCGGTTGCGGCGGTCGTCTTCGAGGGTGAACATCCACAACCGGGTCTCGTCGGCGTCGTGGATCGGGGTCGGATCGCCGTCCCAGGACTGCATCGGAGTCCGATCACCGAGCTCACCGATGCTGTGCTCGGTGTTCCACCACTGCACCCACGCCAGCACCTCGCCGGTGAACGCCTCGAACGACAGGGCGGGCTGACCGGGATCGACCGGGGCGCCGCTGATCCGGGTCTGCCCATAATGATCCTGAGCTGCGGAGATGCCGAGGTGAGGGCGTCCTACCGACATGAAATCTGGAAACCGAACTGCTGTCCGCATGGGGCTCAATCACGGTCCGAGTGCAGCGTTGTGCGGGGTGAGGATCGCACCCAACAGGTAGTGCCCGTCGGCGGAGTCGAGCGCGATCACGCCTCCGACGGCAGTGACGGCGGGGTGAGTGTGTATGGCCGGGTCATCGGCCAGCATCCAGGCGACGGTGTTCTCGTCGTGCCGTGGCCGGTATTGCACGCCATCGACATCGGGGTTCGCGGCGAGGATCGCGGCGACCCATCGGCGGGTGTGCAGATACCCGGAGGGGTCGCACTTGGACAACCAGGCGCCGGCGTTGATCCGGGACGCCCCGGTCCCGGTCAGATCCACGACCTTCACCGTGCGGGTGGTCCGCACTTCACTGAGGACCCGGCCGGCGATCTTCGCCCGCGGGATCAGCCGCGGGGACTGGTCGACAGGAAGGTTGCGGCAGAGCGTCTCGGCGACCGCCGCAGCGGGGCTGTCACCGAGGTCCAGGTACGCGTAGGAGCCGTCGAGACTGTCGAACCGGCCCCCAACCCTGACGCGGGGCCGGGCGGTGGGGTTCAACTCCGCGGCGCCGCGGGCGGCGCTGTGGATGCGCCACAGCGAGGTATCGGCGGGAATGGTGGTGATCAGGGCAGCGGGCAACGGTGTGGGTGGATCCGGGTAGGTCACGCGGGTTCAGTCCTGCGTCAGGTCGTCGGCCATGTCCCGCAGATCCTGCTCGTGCCCACCGTCGGCGGCCAGGGCGGCCGGGGATCGTGGGTCGTTGGCGAAGTCGGTCGGGCTGAGCCACCAGGACGCCACACCCCACGGGTCGTCCTTCGCGCCGAGGGCCCGGTTGATCTCGGCGACGATCGGGCGGACCTGCCGGCGTTCGGCGTCGAACTGGAAGGCGGGGTAGAGCTTGTGCCCCGATACCGGCAGGCCGATCACCGTGCCGGCTGCCGACAGGCGGCTGGCAGTGTTGCGGCTGGTGGCCGCCTTCCCCAGGACACGGCTGACGGCGGTGGAGTCGAGCATCTCGTGCTGGTCGACGATCGAGTTCAGCACGGACGCGACGATCCGCGTGCGGGCCACCGCCGCGGCGGCCGGGTTGGCAACCGCACGCTCCTGTTGACGTGCCAGCGCGGGGCTCATCGACAGCAACGCCGTCACATCGTCACGGACAGGACGCAGGGCCGGCCGACGGGAGAACTCCTCAACCAACAGCTCCACGAGGTCCGGATCCGACAAGGCATGGATCGAGTCGCGGGCACGATCACGGTCGACGAGCATGTCCACCACCTCCATTTGTGCCAATAGCGTACCGCGTACCGCGCGTGTCGCGATAGAGGCGTGCGGAGGGCCTCGACACTCGCCCTCTCAACGCCGATACTGCGCCCCCTCAGCCGGTCCGGAACATGCGCCCCACCCTGCCGCGCCAGCATGAATCGGCATTCGCACTCAGCGAACATCGCGGGAACCGCCTCGGCCCCGCAGACAACAACGAGCCTTCGCTCGACAATCGAGCCAGCACCGTCCGCCCGTCGGGCCTCGGCGAATGTCCACGGCCACGGAGTCCGGCGGTCGACGCACTTCAGCGGCCGGCTAAGGGGCATGAAATTACTTAGCAAAAAGAGTTAGCACTCCCACGATACGAGTGCTAAATTTCTTATGGGGTCTTCGTCACAAGCGGAGACCCTCGACCGAGTCGCAACCCTCGACCACCGAAACTGCTTCGACAACACCGTTCCCGTTGCGCCCGAACAGGTCTTGACGACGCTTCCGGTCTCGTCAATCCTATGTGCCCCATCGACCCGACTCGTCAACCGTGAGAAGGAGGATCATGACCGCCGCCGTCCCCGACAGCCCCGGTGCCGACCACCGCATGTGTTCCTCCCTCGAAGACACCGGGATACGGAAACAGCATGAGTCGCGGTTGCCCGCCATGTCGATCGCCCTCGGGGCGCTGTCCGTGGCGTCGTTCTGGGTGGTCGGACTCGGCTTCGCCTTGGGGGTGGCCGCGGTGGTCTGCGGCGCCGTCGCTACGTCGCGGTCCGCAGTAGCGGACGACGAGGCGGCATCGTTGCGGGCCCTGCTGGGTGTCGTTGCCGGCGCCGCGGGGATCACCGTCTCCGCGATCGCTCTGTTCCCCGTGCTGGCGCAGTTGTAAACCGCGAACACGACATCGTCATTCTTGGTCGCCATCCGGGCCTACCACACCACACCGGCACCGCTGCCCCTCTCGACCACATGTCGACGGCAGGGTGCGGGTGCTGTCGTCAACGACCTGTATGTCAGCGCCATCGCCCCCGGGACACCGTGTTCGATTTTCCTCGCTTACGGCCTGTCAATGGACACGAGGAAGCCCGGGCCGGCATCCGTGCCAACCAAATGGTGGCCACACGTCAGCTAGCGTTCACCGACGGTCACTGACCTGGTCGACGAGACCACACACCAACGCGATATCGGCGTCGAGGGCGGCACCCGTCAGGACTGAACGTGAGCTCGCCGGCGCCGATGCCCGCGCTTTACGTGCCCCCACCGCCGCCGGGGTATGGGCATTGGCGGCCGCCGCCTATCGTCAAAGTTATGTCGTGGTGACGTCGGGTGGGTCGGGAAGATCGACGTCGAGAACGAAGTCGAGCCAGATGATCGCGTCGGCCAGAGTGTCCACGCGCAGGGTGGTGTCGAATTGTTGTTCGGCGATGGCGAGTAACCGTTCCCCGGCCGCGACTTCTTCGGCGAGGAAGGCCGCTACCGTCTGCAGCACCCAACGCTCCGATGCCGCCAGGTCGTCGACGTCGACATGCGTCCCGTCCGTGAAGTGAAGGTCGAGGACGAACCGCTCCCCGGGCCCCGCGGCGCCCAGACGAGCGGTGATTACGCCGACGATGGCGTCGACAACCCAGGCCAGCACATCACCGTAGTCCGGCTGACCGTCGGTCGGCTGCGGTTCGGCGCACACTCGGGAGATCTCCCGCGAGAACAGGGTGGCGTCACGGTCACCGACCAGTTTCATCAGTCGACCACCCAAAGCTGCAGCCGACGGGCTGTGGGGACGACCTGCCTTCGATCCCATACCCAAGAGTGCCCGATCCCGGGCACCAACACCCAGTCGAGTCAACGTGCACGCTTACTGGCCCGAAACGGGTCGTGCCGAGCCGGCTCACCGGTTCAAACAGCAAGTCGGGTCAGCCGCCAGCCACGGCGTGCGGCGATGAAACCCGAGACGGCCCCGAGAAGTGCACTGAGAATCAGGCCGGCAGCGAGAAACGGCATCGGATCCACCGAGTCCATGTGCGCGGCGCTTCCTCCGGCGCCGAGTGTTTCGTAGCTGCCCACGTAGAAGTGCACCGGGTACGAGAGCCACCAGGAGAACAGGCCGATACACACCAGGCCCGCACCGAGACCGAGGGCCGTTCCGATCAATGTCAGTGTCCGCACACGTTCAACGTCGCAAACGCCGGCTGTGCTGTTACCGCGGCCGCCCTCAGGGGATGATCTTCCGGGCCCGGAGGTCGCGGAAGATGTCGAGGAACATCTGCTCGGTCTCGACGTAACGGTGGAAACCGAGCCTGCGCGCCTTGGACCCGTCGGCGATGACGTCATAGTCCCAGCCGAAGACGAAGTCGCCGAACGCCCACGATGAGACATCCTCGTACGGCGTGGGTTTCAGCCCGTGCTTCGCGACTAGGTCCTTCCACACCGGCTCCTTGTCCGCCATGACGACGTCCATCGACATCGGCAGCGGCGGCGCGACATCCAGTTCGAAGAAGTCCGCGATCTTCGGCAGCATCTCGTCCCAGCGGAACAGGTCGCCGTTGTTGATGTTGAACGCCTGATTGGCGCACTCGGGCGTGGTCGCGGCCCAGACGGTGGCCTCCGCCAGCAGTCCTGCGTCGGTCATCTCGATCAGACTCGTGTACGCGCCGGGCTTACCCGGAAACCGCAGCGGCACTCCGAGTTCCTTCGACATCGTCGCGTAGACCGCGATCACCAGCGCGAGGTTCATCGGGTTCCCGAGCGCGAACCCGCACACGACCGACGGGCGGATCGCGGACCACGTCCAGCGCTTGCCGCGCTGGCGGTCCTCGAGGAACTGCTGCTGATCCACGTTGAACTCGGGCGGCATGTGCGGCGGGTCGCTCTCGCGCGCCGGCGTCTTGAACGGCCCGAGGTGGGCGCCGTAGACCTTGTAACCCTGCATCAGGCTGATGTGCTCGAGATCCCCAGCTACGGGTTCGAGCGCGTTCACCGTGTTGACCAGCATCGCGACGTTGGGCGCGACGAGCTCCGCCCACGACGGGCGGTCCTGGTAGGCAGCGTAGAAGATGTGGGTCACGTCGCGCAGTTCGCCCAGCTTGTCGGCGGCGTCGCGCTCGTCGAGCAGATCGACCGCGATGTGCCGCACCCGGTCGGTGTCGAGTCCGCCCCGTCGCGACAGTCCGACGACGTCCCACTCCCCTGTCGCCTCGAGATGGTCGATCAGATTGCCGCCGATCACCCCGCGCGCACCGACGACCACTGCCACTCTGCGCTTCGTCATCACTCACTCCTATCGGCATATCGCGAAGTTGCGATATACCGAGTCAAGCACACATATCGGAAAATCGCGATATAGCGGTACGATGGACAACGTGAGTGAACATCCGGACCCGACCGACCTGGCCTTGGTCTTCAAAGCGCTGTCGAACCCGACCCGCGTGCGCATCCTGCAGTGGCTGAAGGAGCCGGACACCTTTCCCCCGCAGCTCGAACCAGCCGAAGAGGTCGGCGTGTGCCTGAAACACATCCAGGCGAGGGCCGAGGTTTCGCAGTCGACGGCCTCGCAGTACATGGCCGCCCTGCAGAGCGCCGGACTGGTCACGAGCCATCGGATCGGCCAGTGGACCCACTACCGCCGCGACGAGGAGACGATCGCCCGACTGGCCGACCACATCCGCACCGAACTCTGAACGCCGCCTTCACGTCGATTCGACACTAGTAGGGAATGAGGTCAACTTCGGTCCTGGTTCGCCGAGACGGAGTCGGGGGCGAGGGTCGCCGCCGGTGCTGGGTAGTGTCCGGAGCATGCCCCGCTACACGACGACCTTGCACAACCGCGCGGCCCCCGACGCGCCGGCGTCCATCAGCCGGCACGTGCCGTTCCACGTCGCGCACGAGGCGGCCGCCGCAGCGTGGGTTCGAGCGCTCCGTGAGGCGTGCGGCGATCTCCTCGACCCGGTCACGCAGACCGCCGTCGTCAACGTCGTCAGCAACTTCGGCCGCGAACTGTTCACCGAGGAGGCGTACGTTGACGTCACCCTGGCCCGGATCGGCACCACGTCGCTCACCCTGCAGATCGGGATCGAGCAGGACGGCACGCAGGCCGCCGAGGTGACCGCCACACTCGTTCAGCTCGATTCGAGCCGTCGTGGTTCGGCGCCCTGGTCACCGGCTCAGGTTGCAGCTCTGGAGACGCTGAGCACCGCACCGGTCACACCTTCGCGATGACGTCGGTTTCCCCATCGCCGCGTTTCGAGAGCGCCTGAACTGGGCATTTCTGCACCATGAGTATCGAAGACGGCCCCGGCGACACGCTGAGTCCCAGCGAAAGCCTCGACTCCGACGATGTGCGCAACAACGACGGAGACGATGTGGTCGATCCTCCCGACGGCTGGAGTGAGGCCGACAAATTCGGTACCACGGCGCGGGAGGAGCGCGAGGGCGAGTCGCTGGACGAGAAGCTGGCCGAGGAGGAGCCCGACATCGCGTTCGAGGAGCAACTCGACATTCCGATTGCCGAGCTGCCCGACGATCAGCTGTCCGAGGACGTCGACCGCATCATCGACGGCGAGGACGACATCGTGATCCCGGTGCTGGGCACCAAGCATGCCGATGTGGTGGAGGGTGTCATCGTCGAGGATTCGCGCACTGACCGGGGACAGATCGACGGCGCCGCGGAGGACGGCGACTCGTTCTTCACCGTCGTCGACTGACTTCAGCGAACCCGGCCGTATCGGAGGTACAGGAAGTCGTCGTGGGTCAGAACGTGCTGGAGTGACAGCGTGCGCGGCGCTCCCAGGGTGGGGCCGGCGGTCGCCTGCTGGGGTTGTGGTCCGGCCAGCCTCGGCGCCACGGTGAGGCACATTTCGTCGACGAGGTCGTGCATGACGAGGTCGTCCAGCAGCGTCGGACCTCCTTCGCACAGAATCCGGCGGAGCCCGCGGTCGCGGAGTGCAGCGATCAGGGAGGGCATCTCGACGGTGTCTTCGCCCGCGACCACGATGTCTGCGGCCTCTTCGAGTGCTGCGCCGCGCTCGGTCGCAGTTCTCTGCGAGGTGATGACGAGCGGCCGCACGTCCCCGGTGAACAACGGCGTGTCGAGCGGAATGTTTCCGGTGCGAGTCACGACGGCGATCGGCGGTGGTGCGTCCTGGCCCCATCGTTCGAGCCGATAGCGCGACTGCTCCTCGGTGAGCACCGCCGGTCCGTAGCGTTCTGCCCGGATGGTTCCGGCTCCGACGAGAACCACGTCGGCGTAGGTGCGCAGGGCGCGCAGAAGTTGGTGATCCACCGCATCCGACAGCGGCCGGACCCGGCCGTCGAAAGCAGCGGCGCCGTCCAGGCTGGCCACCATGTTCACCCGGACTCCGTCGGGTGGGTCGCGGTAGAACTCCTCGGCCGACACCTCGTCCGTGCCCATGTTCAGTGTGCGCATGGTCGGCATCATGCCTCATGTCCGGGTTCGAGGTCCCGCACGTCCGAGAAGGTGATCAGTTCACCCAGATCGTCCGGCGCCGAGCCGCTTTCGGGTGCGAGGAGGAACGCGACATGATCGCCGAGCTCGAGGCGTTCGAGGATTCGGCCGCTGAACCAGGCCGCGGAGTCGGCGAGGATCGGCAGCCCGTGGGGGCCGGTGCGCCACTCGCACTGCGCGAACTTGTCGATCTCGTCACCGGTCTGTTCACCGAAGAGAGTCGCCAGCGCGAGGTGCTCCCGGGTCAGCAGATGGACCGCGAGGTGTTCGGCGTTCACCGCGACCCCGTAGGTGTGGTTCTTGTTCGACAACCCCACCAAGAATCGCGGCGGGTTGATGCTGACCTGCGACGCAAACCCGACCAAGCACCCCGACCGCTGCTCTTCCCAGCGGGTGGTGACCACGAACATCGGATAGTTCAGCAACGCGACGACATCCTCGAACGCCTGTCCGGCGTCGTGCTGCGTCGTATCGGAATTCCCGTTAGGCGGCATTTACCCTGTCTAACAGATTGGGGCGGAAGCTACGCAGGCCGCCGTCCTTCGGAACGCCGGTTCAGGGCATAGAATAGGCCTCGCCGCACTCGCAGCCGTCACCTGAAAGGCCCCCACGATTACTCATTCTTCTGCTCCGCACGATGTTTACCTGGTTCCACCCGAGCAGGAGAGCGGCGACGCCGTCGCTCACGTTTCCGCCGCGGCACAGTCCAGGTTGGAACATCGACCCGATGTGGTGCGGGTCAAGGGCCGCTTCGCGCTGACCATCACCACCACGACGCCGCACGAGGCGATGGTGGAGGATCTACTGTTCATCCGCGACGTGCTGGACGGCGCGGGCATCGACTATCTGCTGGTGCGGGGCAACGACGAACGTCCGGTGATCGCGGTCGACTGGGCTTTGCGTAAGCAGTTGCGCACCGCCCTCGTGGCCGCGTGCCGGAACCGCCCGTTCTACTCGAAAACCGTCGACGCCAAGCGTGGATCGGCTGTTCTCGTCGCCGACGGCGCCCTCTCCGCGAACTCGAAGGCGCGGATCTTCCGGCTGTTCCGTCCGCGGGTGCACGTGGCGAGCGGCCTGAGCTACGGGGCGGCGACGGGTGTGCAGATCGAACTGTGGAAGTTTGCCGACGACGAGATCGTGCTTCCCATGGAGAATTCGCTGACCCGCCACATAGTGCGGCCGGAAGAAGCGGTCCGCGGCACCGTCGAGCGGTTCGGTCGGGTGTGGCCGACGATCGAGAACATGTTCGCCGATCACGCCTCCGACATCAACTTCGACATCGATCTGGTGTTCTCGTGGGTGGACGGATCGTCCAAAGAGTTTCAGGCGCAACGTGCCAAGCGGATGCAGAACTATGTGGTGGGCGAGGGCGACGACTCTGAGGCCCGGTTCCGGCAGATCAACGAACTGAAGTATGCGCTGCGCTCGGTCCACATGTATGCGCCGTGGATTCGCCGCATCTTCGTCGCCACCGATTCCGATCGTCCGGCGTGGCTGGCCGATGACCCCCGCGTCACCTTCGTGCCCAGCGAGGAATTCTTCGCAGATCCGTCGGTGTTGCCCACCCACAACTCGCAGGCGGTGGAGTGCCAGCTGCACCACATCCCCGACCTGTCGGAGCACTTCCTGTATTCCAACGACGACATGTTCTTCGGCCGCCCCGTCGGACCGGAGATGTTTTTCTCCCCCGGCGGGATCAGCATGTTCATCGAGGCGACCACCCGAATCGGACTGGGCCACAACGACGAACAACGCAGTGGTTTCGAGAATGCTGCCCGCGTCAACAGGCGGTTGCTGCAGAACCGCTTCGGGGTCACCACTACCCGGCACCTCGAACATGCCGCCACCCCGCTCCGCCGGAGCGTGCTCGAGGAGATGGAGAAGGAGTTCCCCGACGAGTTCGCCGCCACCGCGGCCAGCACCTTCCGCGCCAGCTCCAACATCTCGGTGACCAACTCGCTGTATCACTACTACGCGTTGATGAGCGGGCGCGCGGTGGTGCAGACGGCGGCGCGCGTGAAGTACGTCGACACCACCGTCAAGGCGGGACTGCGCGACATGGATTCGCTGCTCGCCAAGCGGTCCATGGACTTCTTCTGCCTGAACGACGGCAGCGCACCGGAGATCGACCTGGAATTGCGCACCAAGAGGGTCACCGATTTCCTGGAAAGCTACTTCCCCATCCCGGCGCCGTGGGAGACCGGGGCTTGAGCGACCGCCCCCGGGGAGGCTCCGTCAGACCGCGGGGATCGAGTCTCCTGGCCGCTCACCCTCGTCGTAGACGGTGGCAGGTGGGCCGATGATCTGCGGATCGGGCGTGCCCACCACTTTCTCGTCCTTGCCGGTGTAATCGAACTTGTGGAGCACCCACCGGATCGCCTCGATGCGGGCCCGTTTCTTGTCGTTCGACTTCACGACGGTCCACGGCGCGTGCGGGGTGTCGGTGTAGAAGAGCATGGCCTCTTTCGCCTCGGTGTAGGCGTCCCATTTGTCGAGGCTCGCGAGGTCGGTAGGTGAGAGCTTCCACTGCTTGACGGGGTCGGTGCTGCGGGCCACGAACCGGGCGTGCTGCTCTTCCCTGCCCACCGAGAACCAGAATTTCACGACGCGGATGCCCGACTGCACCAGCATCCGTTCGAACTCGGGGGCAGACCGGGTGAATTCCAGATACTCGTTGGGCGTGCAGTAGCCCATGACGCGTTCAACGCCGGCGCGGTTGTACCAGGACCGGTCCATCAGGACGATCTCACCGCCCGCCGGGAGGTGCTGGACATACCGCTGGAAGTACCACTGAGTGCGCTCGCGTTCGGTGGGCTTCTCGAGCGCCACCACCCGCGCACCACGAGGGTTGAGGTGTTCGGTGAACCGTTTGATCGCGCCGCCCTTGCCTGCCGCGTCGCGGCCCTCGAAGATGATGACCACCTTCTCGCCGTTCTCCTTCACCCAGGCCTGCAGCTTGAGCAGTTCGATCTGCAGCTTGCGTTTGCGGGCCTCGTACTGGCGGCGCGTCATCTTCTCGTCGTACGGGTATCCGTGCTTCCACGGCTCGTCCACTTCGGCGATGCCCCGCTTGCGGCCGGACTTGCGCAGCAGTTCACCGATCTCGTCGATCTCCGGCGTCACATCGATGTCGTTGTCCCCGGCGGCTTCGAATCGGTTGGAATCGTGCAGCTCGTCCACAGTGAAAGGCTACCGCCCTGGCGGCTCACCGGCGCAGCTCATGAGATCGTAGAACGTCCGTCCCTCCGGCAGAGAGCGTCCAGCATGAGCATCGACCACATCGTTCCTGCACTCGGCGCCGACACTCTCACGGAGCTCCGGTCGGTCCTCGCCGCACTTGCCGGCGATGCCACTCCCACGGTGACCGTCGACCGTGTCGAACTACCCGCCCCCGTCCGCGATGCCGTCGTCCAACTGCTCGCGCTGCTCGGCGAGGGCCAGAGCCTGGCGCTCGGCACGGTGGCGGATCTGCTCACCACCTCGCAGGCGGCGGAGGTTCTCGGTGTCTCGGACACGTATGTGCGGCGGCTCGCGGATTCGGGGGCGCTGCCCATCGAGATGCGCGGCACCCACCGCCGGTTCCGGCTCTCCGACGTGCTGGCGCACCGGGAGCAGTTTCCGCGTCGGAGCTGACTACACGCGAACAGTCGGGCGCTGGATGAAGTCCTCCCCGGCATCCGGGATGCGCACACCCTTGTCGGCGAGCCGGCGCGCGGTCTCGTCGGCGGTGACGTATTCGCCGACGGTGTCGTAGGAGCCCAGCGGGACCACGGAGTGGACGATGGTTTCCGGGTAGACGTGCACCAGGTTGAAGCCCTGCGCGCCGTCCTGCCCGCGCAGCGCACCCGCCGGAACGTTGAGGTCCTGGGTGTAGCAGGTGGCGGAGGCGACGGAGACGGGGATGCCCGCGAAGGTGGCCGTCGTGGAGTAGTGCAGGTGCCCGGCGAGGATGGCCCGGACGTCGCTGTCGCGGAGCACATCGGCGAGTCGCGGCTGGTCACGCAGCTCCACCAGGACCGACAGGTCGAGGACGCACGGAACCGGCGGGTGATGCAGCGCCAGGATGGTGCCGTGCGGCGCGGGAACGGCCAGCTCCGCCGCGAGCCAATCCAGCTGGTCCTGCTCGATTTCGCCGTGGTGGTGTCCGAGGACGGTGGTGTCGAGGGTGATGATGCGCAGGCCGTCGACGTCGTAGGCGTGGTCGATCGGCGCGTACGACGGCTCCTCCCGGAGCAGTGCGGTCCGGAAATGACCGCGGTCGTCGTGGTTGCCCATCGCCCAGATCACCTGCGCACCGAGCGACTCCGCGACGGGTTCCACGATGTCGCGCAGTTTCTCGTAGGCGCCCGGCTCACCTTTGTCGGTGAGATCGCCGGTGAACACCAGAGCGTCCGGTGCGGCGTGGGATGCCTCCACCTCGGCGAAGATCTGGCGCAGTTTGGCTTCGCTGTCGACGGCCCCGTAGAGCAGGGTTTCGTCGACCAGATGCGTGTCGCTGAGATGGAGCACGAAGTGCGACGGCCGTGGATACTCGGCCGTACGTAGGTCGGCTGCCTCGGTACCGTTGATCGGTCTCTCGCTTCCGCTCGCCCGGAGGGACAGGAGCCAGGCGGACTCCCGCTGGGTATCCACACTAGACAAGTGCGTGCAGGCAACGTCCAGGGGCACGCCGGACGGATGCCGGGTGAACGTGGCACGACGATCCCGCGTACCGATTGGGGCAGACGGAATCCGGTCGATCGACCGCCCGCCCATCGGGGTCGAGAAAACGTTCTCTATCGTGATCGACGTCATATTATTTGCATCGATTTCGAGGAGACCAGATGCCGATCACCGCAACACTGGAACTGAAGTTCAAGCCTGAGTCCGTGGACGCTGCCCGTGACATCTTCACCCGCGAGCTGAAGGCCACCCGCGCGTTCGACGGCTGCCTGGGCGTCGAGGTGCTCGTCGACGCCGCCGACCCTGCCCGCTGGCTGCTGATCGAGCAGTGGGAGTCGGAGGAGCACGACGCCGCCTACCGCACCTTCCGCGCGGGACCGGGCGCCATCACCGACCTCGGACCTCTGCTGGCCGGCGCACCGGTCCTCACGAAGTACACGGTCGACGACAGCGTCTAGATCCCGATCCCGCGGGTCGTCGAACTGGAGTGCCGATCAGGCAGCGTTCTCCAGGTCGACGATCAGGGTGGGGCCCGTCGCGGCCTGCACGTCGTCGACGGTCACCCCGGGCGCGAGTTCACGCAGGGCCAGGGTGCCGTCGCCGAGTACGTCGATCACGGCCAGGTTGGTGATGATCCGGTTCACGACTCCCTGGCCGGTGAGCGGCAGGGTGCACGCGTCGACGATCTTGGGGTTGCCGTCGCGGTCGGTGTGTTCCATCACGACGATGACCCGTTCGGCGCCGTGCACCAGGTCCATCGCCCCGCCCATTCCCTTGACCATCTTGC
The DNA here is from genome assembly GCF_018343855.1 of Rhodococcus sp. USK13. Taxonomy (NCBI): domain Bacteria; kingdom Bacillati; phylum Actinomycetota; class Actinomycetes; order Mycobacteriales; family Nocardiaceae; genus Rhodococcus; species Rhodococcus sp. USK13. The sequence goes on from NZ_CP069242.1 coordinate 5,506,394, forward strand.
CGGGGACCATCCAGTTGGCGAGGTCGCCGGTGCGCGACACCTGCATTCCGCCGAGTACCGCCGTGTCGATGTGGCCGCCGCGGATCATGCCGAAGGACAACGCCGAATCGAAGAAGGCGGCACCGGAATTGACGGTCACGGTCTCCTTGCCGGCGTTGATCAGGTTGGCGTCGACGGCCTCCTCGGTGGGGTACGGACCGGTGCCGAGGATCCCGTTCTCCGAGTGCAGGATCACCCGCACGTCATCGTTGAGGTAGCCGGGGATGAGGGTCGGCAGCCCGATGCCGAGGTTGACGTATTCGCCGTCGATCATGTCGGCGGCGGCGCGCTGCGCCATCTGATCGCGGGTCCAGCCGGTGGCAGCAAGTGTGGTCACGAGGGGCGTCCTTCCGCGCGCACGGTGCGCTTTTCGATTCGCTTGTTCTGGGGTCCGGTGTGCACGATCCGCTGGACGAACACTCCCGGCAGGTGCACGTGTGCCGGGTCGATCTCGCCGGGTTCGACGAGGGCCTCCACCTGGGCGATGGTCACCTTGCCCGCCATCGCGGCGAGGGGGTTGAAGTTCATGGCCGTCTTGTCGAAGACGAGGTTGCCGTCGGTGTCGCCGATCGCGGCGTGGACCAGCGCGAAGTCGGCGTTGATCGCCTCTTCCAGCACGTACCGCTTGGTCCCGAAGACGCGGGTCTCCTTGGGCGGTGACGCGATGGCGACGGAACCGTCGTGGCCGTAACGCCAGGGCATGCCGCCGTCCGAGATGGGGGTGCCGACACCGGCCGGGGTGAAGAAGGCGGGGACGCCTGCGCCGCCGGCCCGCAGCCGCTCGGCGAGGGTGCCCTGCGGGGTCAACTCCACTTCGAGTTCCCCGGCCAGGTACTGCCGGGCGAACTCCTTGTTCTCCCCCACATACGACGCGGTGACGCGGCGAATCCGGCCCGCCGACAAAAGGATTCCGAGCCCGTGGTCGTCCACTCCGCAGTTGTTGGAGAACACTTCGAGCTCGTCGACGCCCGCTTCCTCGAGGGCGGCGATGAGCGCGTCGGGGATGCCGCAGAGCCCGAACCCTCCTACCGCCAGTGACGAGCCGCTGGTGATGCCCGCGACCGCCGCTGCCGCGGACTCGGAAACCTTTCCTGTCATCGTGTCTCCCTTCGCTACCGCTCGACCTCCGAGCCGGTGTTCACTTCCATGCGTTCATCCAGCAGACGCGGGTTTCACGCCTGGCGGGCTTCACTGACCGCCGTGGTGAACGCGTAAGCCCTAGTAGAACGTGCTCTTCCTCACGTTTCAAGGAGTTCGGCAAGGTTGTTCACAGCCTGGACACCGGAGCGCCGAGCGTTCACTGAGTGAACGCTATGATGGCGTCATGACGGAGGAGACACGCGGACCGCACGTGGTCGGACGGGTGGGTGCGCTGCTGCGGGCGGTCGGAGCACACGAACCCGCCGGCGCGTCCACCACGGTGCTCGGGCGCGCCGCCGGACTGGCCCGTCCTACCGCGCACCGCTTGCTGTCTTCGCTGGCCGACGAGGGCCTCCTCGACCGCGACGCGAGGACGGGCCGGTGGACCCTCGGCCCGGAGCTGTATCTGCTGGGCGCGGCGGCCGCGACCCGCTACGACATCACCCGGCACGCCCGCGGCGTCCTCGACCGACTGGCCCGCGACACCGGGGAGAGCGCCTTCCTCTCGGCGCGGCGCGGCGACGAAACGGTGTGCATCGCCGCCGAGGACGGCAGCTTCCCCCTCCGCTCCCACGTCCTGCACGAGGGCATCCGCTTTCCGCTCGGCGTCGCCTCCGCGGGACTGGTGATTCTGGCGCATCTCCCCGACCGCGACATCGACGAGTATCTGGCGCGCACCGACCTCTCCGAACGCTGGGGCGAGAACCACAGCACGGACGCACTCCGGGAACGCATAGCCCTCACCCGCCACACCGGGTACGCGGTCAACCCCGGTCTGATCGTCGAGGGAAGCTGGGGCATGGGTGCGGCGGTGTTCGACCGGGACGGCCGGCCGGCGTGGGCGCTGAGCCTCACCGGCGTCGAGACCCGCTTCCGCCCCGAACGCCATCCCGAACTCGGCACCCTCCTCCTCGAGCAGGCGCACGTTCTGTCGCAACTGCTGCAGTCGCGGGCGTGAGTCAGTTCAGTTGCGCAGCGGGTGCGCTACAGGTTCCGGTCGCGTCATGGCCCGCATCGGGTCGACGTCGGGTCTGGCCTCCAGTTGCGACGGTTCGCCCGGCTGTGCCTTGTCCTGCCCGTCGGCAGTCGGGGTGGTGAGGAACGGGCGAACCAGGTCGAGCGGCAATGGAAAGACGATTGTCGAGTTGTTGTCGCCTCCCATCTCCCCCAGCGTCTGCAGGTAGCGCAGCTGCAGGGTGGTGGGGTTGCGGCTGATCACGTCGGCGGCCTCGGCGAGCTTGGCAGACGCCTGGAATTCGGCCTCGGCGTTGATCACCTTGGCGCGGCGTTCGCGTTCGGCCTCGGCCTGCCGGGCAATGGCCCGCTGCATGTTGGTGGGGATCTCGACGTCCTTGATTTCGACGGTGGTGACCTTCACGCCCCACGGTTCGGTCTGCTGGTCGATCACCTGCTGCAGGTCTTCGTTGAGCCGTTCGCGCTCGGACAGCAGGGCGTCGAGGTCGGCCTTGCCCAGGATCGAGCGGAGCGTGGTCTGCGCGATCTGCGAAGTGGCGGAAAGGAAGTCCTCCACTTCGACGATGGCCCGGTCTGCGTCGATCACCCGGAAGTAGGTGACGGCGGTGACCTTGGCAGGCACGTTGTCGCGGGTGATCACTTCCTGCACCGGGATCTTGAGTGTGACGGTCCGCAGGCTGACGCGTTCCATGCGGTCGATGGCCGGGATCAGCAGCACCAGGCCCGGACCCTTAAGGTCGATCAGCCGGCCCAGCCGGAACACGACGCCCCGCTCGTATTCGCGGAGCACCCGGATGGAGCTGCTCGCCAGCATGGCGAGCAGGATGATGACGACGCACAGGATGACGACGAGTTCGGTCATAACAGCTCCCACGGTTCGCGGCGGCGCACGGTGAGGGTGAGGCCGCGGATCTGTTCGACGACGACGGCGTCACCGGCGGTCGGTTCCTCGTCGTCGCCGAATTGGGTCTGCGCTTTCCACAGTCCCCCGGCCGTTTCCACCTGTCCTTGTCGCCCGGCCCAGCTGCGGACCGTGGCGTCGGTGCCGATCAGCGATTGCGGGCCCGAGCGGATGGGAATTCGCCGCGCCGACAATGCCTTCCGGCCGATGACGGCCGCACTGCCGAGTCCGACCACCGCGACTCCCGCGGCCGCCGGGACGGCGATCATCTGCGCGGTGTCGCTGGACGTGAACAGCAGCCACACCCCTGCTGCGGAGGCCAGGGCACCGAGCCCGCCGAGCACACCCGCGGTCGGTGCGTGTGCCTCGATCACGATCAGCAGCACACCGAGTATCAGTGCCAGCACACCCAACGCGGCCATTTCGCATCACCCACGATCACGCTTCGCGAGGGCCCGGCCGCATCGCATAGCCACCTGGCGATCGGGCCCTCGGTATCCACGGTATGCGAGCGCGGGGGGTCACGCCACCAGCAATTTCCCACTCGGATGGCACACTCCTTCTCATGCATACGAGTCCTGTTGTCGTCACCGTCGCCGGCCACGGTGAGGCCACGTGTGCGCCCGAGCGGTGCACCGTGACGGTCGTCGTCCGCATCGAGACGGGCGACGTGGAACGGTCGGTCGGGACGGCCACGGCCACCGTCAGCCGGCTCACCGAGCTGATCAACGCGAAGTTCGACAGCAACCACGGTCCGATCAACTGGTGGTCGCTCGATCAGGTCCGACATTCGCGGCATCGCCCGTACAACAAGGACGGTCTCCAGCTGCCGTATGTGTACCGGGCCGAAGCCGCGCTCGAAGTGAAGTTCAGCCAGCTGGGCGCCGTCGGCGGCTTCGTCGATTCGGTGTCCACGCTCGAAGGGGTGAACGTCGGCAACTTCGACTGGGCGCTCACCAGCAAGAGTCGGGCGGCCCGCATCGTGCAGGTCCGGGAACTCGCCATCCGTGACGCGCAGTCGAAGGCCGAAACCTACGCCCGCAGTCTGGGCCGCAACACCGTTCACCCCGTCGCGATCGCCGACCCGGGCATGCTCGGCGTCGACGCCGGGACGTCCTACGGCGGTGTCGGGGCCCGCGCCTTCGCCGCCGGCGGGTCGAACGAGGCCATCGCGCTCAAGCCGGAGAACATCACGCTCAGCGCCGACGTCCACGCGCGGTTCGAGGCGTGGTGAGCGAGACGCGGGCGTACCGTTCGGGAATGACCAACTTAGATCACGGAGATCCGGGCGACGCCCCCACTGTGCCGCCGCCGCTGGCGGAGGTCGTGAATCCGGCCCGTCCGTCCGCGGCAGAGGAGGCCCGGACGGTGGCGACCTCGACCAACATCGGCACCCTCGCCAGCCTTACCGCTGACGGTGATCCCTGGGCGTCGTTCGTGACCTACGGTCTGCTGGGCGGGTCCCCCGTGCTGTGCGTGTCGCACATGGCCGAGCACGGTCGCAACCTCGCGCACAATCCCCGGGCCAGCATCGCGATCGTCGCACCGAACCCGCCGGCTGATCCGTTGGCCAGCACCCGCATCACCCTTGCCGGGTTTGTCGAACGACCCGAGGGTGACGAGCTCGCCGCCGCACGCGAGGCCCATCTGGCGGCCATCCCGGCCGCGCACGTCTACATCGACTTCAGCGACTTCGCCCTCTGGGTGCTGCGCGTCCAGCGCGTGCGGTGGGTCGGCGGGTACGGGCGGATGGACTCGGCCACCGCCGAGGCGTATGCGGCGGCATCCCCCGACCCCGTGACCCCACACGCCGGCCGCGCCGTCGAGCACCTCAACGCCGACCACGCCGACGCGCTGCTGTCGATGGCCCAGGCACTGGGTGGCTTCCCGGACGCCACCACCGCCACCTGTGAGGGCGCCGATCGGTACGGGCTGGACCTGCGCGTCGTCACCCCGCGCGGAGCCGCCATGACGCGAGTCGGGTACGCGGAACCACTCCACTCCCCCGACCAGCTGCGAGCGGCGACAGTGACGTTGACAGAACAGGCCCGGGCGCTGGCCGGTCGGTGAGCACGTGACGCCTGGGGCGCTCCTCTCCCAGATCGATCCTGCAGCCTCCAGCAGTTCAGGCCAACTGCTGGAGCCTGCTCGGTAACGCGACGGCCAAGTAGCGCGGTTCTACCGAGACCCATCACAAGCTCACACGAAGATCCAAGACTTGCCCGACGGTTCGTCCATAGCTAAGAATGGGACGCCGCAATCGTGCGGCGTGGGGGGATGAGATGAATGAACACGCTTCGGACGGCAGTGATGTGTTCGTCGAAATTGACGGCGTACGAGAAGCCGGGCAGTTTGCCTTCAGGACGGCGCAGGACCTGCTGGACGCGTTGAGATCCGCTGGGGCCGAGGTGGATGGCCTCATGGCCGGCGGGTGGACGGGCACTGCCGCGGACGCCTACGGTGCGGGGTGGTGCGAACTACGCGACGGAGGCATCCAAGTGTTCGAGGCGCTGAGCGACATGGCGGAATTGCTGGGAGTAACGGCCGAAAACTATTCCAGACAAGACCATTCGTTCAGCAGCTCGCTGAGTTCGCTGCGCCTCGACTAGCGCGATGAGTTCACGGTACACAGTTGATCTCGATCAACTCGATGAAGTCATTGCGCGCCTGGCCGGCTTTGTGGGATTCGTGGAGGACCATCTCGACGAGTTGGACCGTCGCATCACCGGCCTGCCGGTAAGTTGGACCGGCCGAGCCGCAGACGCTCATGCAGAAGCGCATCGGGACTGGGTTGCCGGCGCGAGAGATCTGCGTGAGGGCCTCGATGCGATGCGCGCAGCGGCGAGGCGAGCCCACGAGGAATACACGGCCGCAGTGTCCGCCAACTTGCAGATGCTCGGACGCGGCGGCGGCCCATGACGCGTCTGGATGCCGACCCGGAGACCTACTACGCAGCCGGCACCCGATGCGACGAGGCTGCTGTCGATCTCTACACGGCCTTCACAACGGCGCTACAGTCACTGCAACGCTGCGGTGGAATGGCCGGGACCTTTGATACAGCCCATGAATGGGCAAGGTCCTACGACGAACGAACGCAGATCATCCTCGCCTCATTCGATGACGCGATCAGGGCGTTGGAGAACTACGCTGGAGTATTGCGCCAGGCTGGTCACAACCATGCGATGGCAGATCACAATGCCAATGTCGACGGTGGAGCACCTCCTACGCCACCCCCATTGCCGGCGGTTCTGCCTGGATGTACCCCGGCGTTTCCACCTTCGGCTGGGGGGCCTGGAAACGGGCTCGTCGACGATGGCCTTGGCCTTGCAGCCGAGGTAGGAATTCCAGTCCCTGACGGCGATACCGAGAAACTTGATGACGCCTGCAACATTTGGAATTCGCTAGCCAGCAGTGCCGAAGTTACGAACGCCTCCGCAGCAATCCGAGCGAGCGCTGAACTGTTTGCGGACGTGACATCTCCGGAAGTCGACTTCATCATCGACGACCTCGAGGAAGTCGTGGCTGCCATCGAAGGATTGCAGGGAGCATGCGGCGAAATGGCCCTGTCGTGCTCGGAGTACAGGACACACATCGATGAGATTCGTCAGCGACTCGCAGATATCCTCGAAGATCTTGCGATCGAGCTCGCAGCCACTGCAGCGATTGCGATCGCCGCGTCGTTTGTTAGCTTCGGTATCTCCGCCGCAGCTGGAGTTGCCAAGTCCGCCCAAACGATCAGCAAGTTCGCGCGAATCGTTCGAGATGCAGTCACCGCATGGAAGGTCGCAAAGAATATCGGGCGCGGCGTCAAGGCCAGCAACGACCTCAAGGGACTTCGACTGGTGCTCGAGCGCCTGAAGACACTGGGGAAAAAGGCCGTCGAGAAGGCCAAGCTGAAGCCGACGAAGAAGAACATCGGCGAACTCTTTCAGAATGGCAACAAGCCGAAGGCCAGCGATTTGGAGCACTACGCACGCTCGGAGGGATGGACCAAGACGCAATCGGCCGATGGTCCCGCAAAGTTCGTCGACGAGAATGGCGTCGTCCGTCTCACGATCAAGAAAGGCTCATCAAGAGCTCCGGGAAGTGAAGATCCTCATGTGGAGCTTCGTGACCCGACAGGGCAACGTATCGACCCCTTTGGGAACCCGGTCACTCGCAGGAGCCCCGGCAACCACACACCAATCGAATGGGATATGCCATGACTAGTGACTACACGCAGTTCTCGAATCTCTCGGGTGTCTACCTCGAAGACAGTTTCGTCCTGGGCATTTCGGAGCTCCCCCGGCAGTTGTCGTTCAAGATGGAAGCTGTTCTCACGCCGGAGAACCCTCACTACCGTCCGCCAAATTCCGGTGAGCAGTATTGCTACGCAGTGGGCGAACTCGTCTTCGACGAAGTTACGCAGATCGAGTGGATTACAGAGTCACCCAACCGGTATACAGATGCCGCGGGCGAAGAGGATCTGGGCAACATTGACAGCTTGACCAAGGAAGATGGCAGTTTTCACGTCGAAGGTGACTGGGGCGAGGTGCGTATTCACAGCGCCAACGAACCCCACTTCGACTTGACGGACTGATGTCCCAACCCTGATCCGGTCGACGCCGCTGGGCGGGCGGCGCTCGCATGCGTCGAGGTCGACAGTCCTGACGACACCCAGCGAGAGCGAAATCAACACACTCTTACACGCATCGCGCCGAACCAACTGACAAGGAGTCTTAGTTCTCGTGAGCCGAACCGCAGCACGAATTGTGTTCGCATCAATAGCGCTTCTCTGCACTCTCTCTGGAACCGGATCGCTCGTCCTCGTCACATTGCCACTGCACAGCGACGCCAACGGGCCAACGGCTTTCTGGCCATATGCTGCCCTGTTGGCAGTATGCATGGTTGCATTCGCGATGAACGCAATGCCAGCGCATCATCTGGACGATCGCGAGCGTCGTGGGCAGTCGTTGTCGCGCTCTCCCTCGGGCTGGGAGTACTCAACTGGCACTTCACCAGCCAGAATCGGACGAGTGACCTGCCGGCTCCACTTGTCTTCACCATATTCGTGACTGTGGCTTCCATAGCGCCCGCCATCCTCTACCTGATTCACGTCCTACGACGTGCACTTTTGGTACACGAAGAATCGAACCAACCGGTCCTACCACCCGCCGAGGTTGCTGCGCGCACGACAATCGAGTAGGCACGCACATCACGGCGTCTCGGTTGCGCTCGGTCAGCTTGAATTTTGGCAGGACGGCGACGACTCGGTTCACGAACAGCTCCACCGTGCTTCCCGTTCCGCGACTTGGGAAGGCCGACTCCGTTCCGATGACCGTGGGAAGCGGGGAGAGTGGGAAGACGAATTCGTCCGGTACCGAGAGTATCTCGCGACTGGTGGTGATGATGCGCAGTTCCGTCGTGGAGCGCAGCAGCACCGACACCAGTTGTGCGCATTCGTAAAGGAGGTGCTCGCAGTTGTCGAGGATCAGGAGCATCCGCCGGGTCCTGAGATACTCGATGATGGTGTTCTCCGTCGGGCTGGCGTGCATGTCGCGGTTGGCGAGGGCGAGCCCGTCGACGACGGTCTGGGTGAGGAGGTCGGGGCTGCGCAGCGCGGCGAGTTCGATCACCGGATACCGTCCGGAAACGCGCGGCGGCATTCGCCGGCGGCATGGATCGCGAAGCGTGTCTTGCCCATTCCGCCCGGGCCGGTGATGGTCACGAGCCGGTGGTCACCCAGCAGTTTCCGCAGGTTCGAGCAGTTCGGTTCGACGGTCCACGAAGCTCGGTCCGTAGACCGGGACCGACGGGGCCGCGGACACCGTGTCGGTGGGGCTGTCGTGGGGCTCGCCGGTCGACCGTTCCTCACGGATGCTGGTGACCCTGCGGGCTAGCGTGGTCCTCGACTTGGTCCATTGGATTCTGCGCGTGATCCCCGCGATCGCGATGTCGGGGTCGTCGGCGATCAGCTCCCGGATGGCCGAATCCACGGGATCGACGACGGAGCCGCGTCGGCTTCGATGATCGGTGGAGGGTGGTCGAGAGTCTGCGCGCGGCGCACCGTGTTGCGCGACATTCCGAGCTGCACCGCGATGTGCTTGATGGGAGATCCTTGCCGGTGGAGTCGGCGAATCTCATCCCACTCGTCAGCGTTCACAAGGCCCCTTCTAGACTCGTCACCGGTCGGTCGACCTCCCGGTAATTGAGATCTGGATCACCTTGGTCGCTAGTCACCCGCTGTCAACTTTCGGGGGTCGAGATGTGTCATCGCAACCGTGCGCCTTGCGCACTCGCACCCGGACTCAGGCCGAGAAAGCGGCGTTTACCTGCACAGATTCAGAGCGCCAGGTTCGGCTTAGTGTGACCGTAGTGAACCACGTAGCTGGACGGTTCCGCCGGGCTCCCCGCACGGGCATGGTGATGCACACCACAGGAATGGCTCGTGGTGCCGACATATCCGAAGCGACGATGGAGTCCGCATGACCAACAGCAATGCCGCAGCCCTGAAGGCAGCTTTCGCCGCCGCAGACGAGGGGAACCCGGTTCCGCTCGTGGAGCTGTACTCGGACGAGATGAAGTGGGCCGGTTTCACGCTCGAAGGAATCCTCTCCGCCTCTACACCAAGGCCGACTTCCTCAAGGCCTTCGGCGTCCTGGCCAAGCTCGACGAATACCGCAACGAGGTCGTCTCTGTCGACGTCGTCGGCGACGACCTGGTGACCGCCAACGTCCGGGCGTACCGCCGCCTCGGGGAACTCGAACTCGACACCACGATCGTGATGACGCACCGACTTTCGATCCATACATCGCACAACCCACGTGATGAGTCCGTGCGCGCGTTCTTGTTCGACCAGTACAGCGGTCGATGCCAGATCTGCCACTCAACGTTCGCGCAGAAGGATGGCACCCCCTACTTTGAGGCATTCCACCTTGCCGAACGACAGATAGGGCCACACACCGATCGTCCGGGCGGCGTCCTATGTCTGTGTCCAACCTGTTGCAGGAAGCTTCAGTTCGGTACGGTGCAGGCAGGCGGTCTCGATGAACAGATTCGGTCCTGGCGCGCCAAGGCAGAAGGCGGTAACAACGATCCACTAATCAAGCTTGTCTTATGCGGCGAATCCGCTGAACTTAAGTTTACGGAAAAACACTTCCTGGATTTGCAAGAACTCTTCCGATTTGGGCCTCGCACATAGGTTGCTAGGACAGCTACCGGAATCGTGTCCTCGGCTGTCGGATAGTCGTGTTCGAAGCACCTAGCGCACGCACGATTAGGAAATTACGTTCCGTGCCTAGCGTAGTAGGCGGTGAACGCTCGTAGCCGTTGATGAAAGCCACCTACCCGGATGCGTCGCTGGCCCAACTTGCTCATCGGTACCCCGCGAGCCGATGGTCACAGACCTGGGCGAATCACATCTCCACTCGATGCCGAATACCCGACAGCCTCAGTGCCTTGATTCTGCCAACTCCCGTAGCTCACGCCGATGCCGGGTATCCTCCAGTCTGTCCGGCCGTTCATTGTGCGACCCACGACAACCGCCCCTGCGGCACTAGGGCTCCCGAATACTTGGGAACGACAAAAGTGCATCGTGCTGCCATCATCGGTGGAGACGATGGTTCCGTCCTGCTCAAGTTTTCCCTGAGCCGCCTGTACCCCTCGTTTGACGGGTGCCTACCCGTCCATGAGAGCCGAGCCTGCGAGCCGGCCAGCACTGTAAACTCACCGTCGATCTCTTGGGCCCTCGCGGTGAGACCTTCCTTCTTGAGATGCAGCTCGAATAGGGGCGAAGCCCCTCGCTCAGTAAAGCGGTCAGAGGAGATCGACGATCGCGTCTCGACCGATACGGTTCGGAAGATATTGATGCCTAGAACCGGCAAAACGATCTTGGCCTGCATGATGAAGTACTCCATATCCGACTTATCGGCTTCGGGGAGCGCGAGCGGGTCGGGCGCTGTGGAGTTGACCAAGGTCGCGCGACTCGCCTCCAGCGCGATCGAGATGAAGCGGCTTTCCAGGAATCTCACGTGAGCCTTGGTCAAGTTCGAATCTTTGCTCGTCAAGATAATTGCGCGGTTCCAGAAGTCTTTTCCGCCTTGAGCTTCAGGACGGGAATGCTGGTAGAGGCGCCTGCTGGCATCGCCTCCCTCACCGACATATGCGATCGAACCACCCACGCTCCCTGGGTCCTCGCCGATCAGAATGTAGATGCCGGTCCGGCTGGCCTCTGGACGTTTCATCAGGCCTGCCAGATCTGACCGTGGGGCAGCAACAACATGGCCGGTCCAGTTCATGATCTCGGCAGTCAATAATCCGCCGGGCGTCCCATCTGCGAGAAACAGCCGAACCGACTTTCCGACAGTCATACAGCCTCCCTAGTCACCGCGCCAGTTTCCACGATGGGGTCACGTGGCGGTGACGCAGGCCTGCTTACAAAAGAGCATGACTTCGGCTTCACGTCCCGTGACGGTTCATCGAACGATATGCAGCCTACTGGGCGCGCGGCCCGCTGGATTCACTACGTACGACTGGACCTATGCGCCGTTTGGCGGTCCCACCAACTCCGACACCTCGCCCGCCGAGAACAATAGAAGACGTTCCCTCGCCCTCGAGCCGGCCACGTAAAGCACCCGCCGCAACTTGCGCAGCTCAAGTTCCAGGTCGGCACCCTTGAGCTTGTTGACGTAGTTCGGCGGGAATGACTCGCATCCGAGCCGCGCGATGGCAACCGCGCGGAACTCGAGGCCCTTCGCGCGGTGCATCGTCATGACTCGGACTGCGTCGCCCAACTTGTCCTCGTCTGAGCGATCGGTGACAACGATCGACGAGATGCCAGCGCGCTCCAACGAGCTCGCAATTTCCTGCACCGCAAACTTGTCGTACGCGAAGACCGCAATCCCGGAAAGCGGCAATCCTTCATCAGCCCACTTCGAAATGCGCTGAGCCAATCCCTCATCCTCCTCCGCTTCGGAGTCGAACTCGCGAATCTCGGGATCGGGTCCACCGAAGACCGATCGGGCTCCTGCCAACGTGTCCGAGGCGAGGTCAAGGTCGTCGACCTCGGTATCGACGACCTCGAGGCACCATCGAAGGATTTCCTTCGATGTCCGGTAATTGATCATCAATCGTCGTGATCGACCGCGGGTCTCGATGCCATAGCGAGACAGCGGTGCAGGGCGCCCATAGATTCGCTGGTGTGCGTCACCGACAATGAAAAGGTCATCTGTTTCTCCCGGAACGAGGGCTCTCAGCAGTTTCCAATGGGCAGGGTGCAAGTCCTGGGCCTCGTCGATGACGGCGTGACGGTAGCCGAACTGATCCCGTAGCGACGGATCGGCCGCCAACGTCGCCGCGGCTTGCGCGGCCAACTGGGTAAAAGTCATCAGACCCTGGGATCGCATCAGGCGTTCGAATTGTTCGACCACCTGCCATACGTCGGCACGTTGAGGACGGGTCAGGCGCTGGCTACGTCCGCTTCGCGTGACGCGGAGATAGCCTGCCTCGTCCACGATGGCGTTGCCGAGAACGACCTGGGCCCATTCGTCAGCGAGGAACGCCGGCTCCCATTGGCCGGCCGCGATCAGAGCAGCACTCGACCAGAGTTCGCGCACCTCGTCGGCATCCGCCGCGACGAACTTGACCGAACTGACCACGTTACGACCCGCTTCCGAGGCCGTGACTACCCGCCGGGCGAGGGAGTCGATGTTGACGACATCGACCCGCTCGCCAACCATAGGTCCCGCCAGCTGCTTCAACTGGGACTCGATAGTGCGGGCCAAGTTCTTTGTGAAGGTCGTAAACAGGACCTTCTGAGTGGCCGATTCCGTGTCGAGTCGGCGTGCGAGGAAACACGCCCGGTGAATCGCGGTCACCGTCTTGCCGGTCCCCGCTCCACCGGTCACGCGGAACGGTCCGTTCCACCCCGTGTGCTGAGCGAGCTTGCGCTGCAACGGATGCAGCCATACTCGCCACCTCGCGAAATCGCCTTCGAGGACGACCCTCAGCTCCTCCTCGTTGTCACCCTCAAAGGTGGTAAAGCTGAGTCGTGACAGTGGGCGCTGGAGCGCTGCGTCGAGGTCGTACACGTCGACCTCGCCCGGATCCTCGATCACGAGGTCCGCCCAGACCTCGTCAGGGCTCTTGCCGTAGGCGAGGTCGAGCACCGCATTGCCCTGCGAGGACGGCAGCGCGCTGGCGATCGCCATGAGGCCATCCTCGTCAGCGACCTTCTTGAGCTGTTCGGCGATCTCGGGATCGACACCGAATCGTTCGAGATCCTTCTGCTTCACCCTGGCGGGCATAATCGGCTTCGCGGAGGGCTCTACCTGCTTCGCGTTGCGCGCCTTGTCGACCGCTTCCTCGAGCGCGATGCCGTCGAAAAGCTCGGCGGCGCCGGTCTTGGCGTTGACCTGAAGGGTGAGCTTGCTGGCATAGTCGTAGGCGGCATCGTGCTTCTTGACTGCCACCAGATACAGGATGCTGGTGCCGTCGTCCTCACCGGCGACCACGAGCACAGCGCGGTAGTGGTCCGTCACGCGCGCCGTTCGTACTCGATTGTTCTGCGCCAGCTTCGGGATCTTGTAGTCGAGGCCGGGAGCCTCGGGGTCCCGCTGAATCTTCATGATGAAGTCCACGACCCGCTGCTTGACGCTGCCTTCGAGTCGGTCGTAGGAGTTGTCGAACAGGTCGTGCATACGCACTTCGGCCTTCACTGCCCACTCCTCTTCACCGTGTCCTCGATCTCATGTGCAAGCGTATCCGGCTCGAACGGGCAGTCCGGCGAGGCCACCATCTACCAACTGCCGCCGCGCCAGTCGTCACGAAATTATCGGTGTCGACCACGGCCGCGACCTGCATGTCCGGCCATGTCCTCTCCGCCCTCCGCACGGACTCATCGGGGCCAACCTGCTCGAAACCCGACGGTGGACGGTGATGTCTGTCGTTCCCCGTCCACCGTCAGCAGCTCAGCTCCGTGCGGTAAATGTGCTGAAGAGGCCTTCCGTCTCCTGGCACTTCTCATGAGTGCCGAACAACAACGCCCGGTCCAGGAATGTGTTGTTCAGCTCGCACGACGTCTCAGGGACGAGCACACACGCGTGGCAGGCCGCCAGGTTCAACGCATCCGTCCCCGAGGCCGACACCTCGATGCAGACCGGGTCGGACGAGCACCACGACAGGCGTCTCAGCCCCTGGTCCACCACAGTCGCGAAACTCTTCTGCTCCGCCTGCGATGCCACACCACCGAGGCTGCCCGCCGAGTCCGAGCTCGCCGTGTAGACAAGGATCCCGGCCATGTCGTCGTCGACGTAGAGCCGCTCCCGCAATGACGCCGCGGGGTAGCCCGCATCCAGCGACAGCTGGTCGATGAGAACGTGGGCGAGAGTGTGCACGGCGACCTTCACAATGTCCACTCGCGGCGCCTCAGGTCGTCCGAACTCGGCCGCGCGGCGCCCGGCCGCCGTTTGAAGTGCCTTCTGTCTATCCCGGGCGAACGGCTTCTCGGCCCAGTCCGTGAGCATTTGCCGATCAAGCGCGATGAAGAGGCCCTCGCCGATCACTTCGACCGCAGGCAACCAATGTGTGCGATTACGAGACAGGTCGCAGAGGCCCTCCGCACCAGGCTCCGTCACGCCGTCGAGACGCGAGAACCCATACAGCGCGCGAACCTCCCGCAATCGCGTCACCTTCCGGACGTGTGTCACCAGGTCAGGCACAGTCGAGTCCAGATCCATTGGCAGGCACACAAAATCGGACTCGATTCCGTTTTCCTTCCGCCCCGACTTCAGGGCGCTGAACTCTTCCCGCCGCAACGCATCCTCGCTGACGTCTGCGTCGTCCTCTGCACCACGCCGGCGTTCGATCTCGGCAGCGATGTCCTCGACAGAGTGCTTGCGGTTCGACGATTTCGCGATGTTCTCCAGCACCTTCTGCGGGATCGGGTCGAGATCCTCAAGCAGGACCCAGTGTTTGTCGACCAGCTTCACCAACGCTTCCGAGTACGGCGGAATGGAGATCGCCGACCGCACAGCCGGGAACCAGACGTTGGAAGCACCGCGCTGGAGCACCCGAGGGGTTTCGGCGCAGTCCTGCTTCGATTCGGCACCCAGCCACGGCCGCGCTCCGTTGCACGTTCCGAACTCGGCGAGCGCTTTCGGCCCGAACGTCCCGTCCAGCGACTTCGGGGTGACGCCGCAGCTGCACTTCAGAACGAGATCCGCGAGCGAGGACGTGCGGCCGAGGGAGATCATCTGCATGTTGTGAGCGGTTCCCTCCCCCCACGCCGCGCCCTTGTGCAGCCACCGAAAGTAAGGAAATTCGTCGATGTGTCCCTTCGAGCATGCCGTGATGAGGCGGAACGGCGTCAGCAACGGCTTTTCCTTGCACTGCGCGCATTTCGCGATGTTCCAATCCTTCGCCAGTTCGAACAGCGACCCGATGCGGCGGCACTTCGGATTGGGACAGACCTGTGTCAGAGGAAATCGGATCACCGGTACATCGCGCGGTGTGCCTGCCGGCGGCGCCTTCAGTTCGGCGACACGAAGTGAACGCGCCAGCCGAGGTTCGCTCACCGGTCGCGCCCGGTTCTCCTGCCACTCATCCAATCCGACAATCATGTAACTGGTCGTCTCCGACGGAAAGAGTCCACCGATTCCGTATGTGCTGAGAAGTTGGCCCCGACGGGCCTTCGCTCCGGTCGTCATCATTTCCTCTTCATCGCAATCTGGTACAGGCCGCTCTCCGCATCGACTTCGCGCATACTGCGCATCGTCGGCCAGGGGGCTTCTTCCTGTGAGTACTCGATGTGGTCGTTCGTCAACGCTTGTGCCGGGTCGACGAGCAGGGCAGCGTCGATATTTCGAATGTTCTGGTACCGCATGTTCGGCTTCGCCGAGCCAGCGTCGGACCACACGTCAAGGAGAGCATTGACCTGCTTCACCGTGTCCTCACACTCTCGCTTGCTTTCCGGGTCGTCCGGTCTCTCCGGATCCGTGAGCGCCGTCTCTGCCCTCCTTGCAACCAGATCGGCGATCTTGCGAAGGTCGTCCCAGTTGTCGTCGGCGAGGTAGGCGGCTGTGTCGGGGGCGAGGTCCGGCACGAGCAAGCGGGCCAGCGACACGAGCACACCGTGCAGGCCACGGTCACGTGCCCTGGCCGCGAACGGCGTCGCACTCGTCGCCTCCACGGCCCGGTACAGCGCCTGGTGGTATGGGATGAAGCTCTCGTAGTGCGAACGGTCCCGCGAGCGAGCGGCATTGAAGATCGTGACCACGAGGCCGGGGAACTTACGGCCGACGCGGCTGGTCGCCTGAATGTACTCGGAGCTCGACTGCGGCTGACCCATCACGGTCATCAATCCCAGCCGGTCGATATCGACCCCCACCGAGATCATGTTGGTCGCCAGCACGACGTCGTCCGGAATTCCGCTCGCGAGGGTGGTCTCGATCTGCTTGAGCCGCCCGGGGATCTCAGAGGACGGCACACGACTAGTGAGCTCGTTCGCCGGCTTCAGCTCCCGCTCCACGGTACCGCTCCGGTTCGCCACCACCCGCAATCGCTCGCGGACGTCGCCCTCCACCTGGAGGTTCGCACTCCCGAGCACACGAAGGCTGTTGAAATAGCCGAGCAGCGTCCAGTACGGATCGCGCGTGGTGGCGTCGCCGTCGATGTCCGCGGCTGCCTGCAACAGCGCGGAGTACACGCGCACCATGAGGGTGGCGTGGCTGGACCCCGGAGACATCACACCGACGTACTGGCGCGTGCCGTGCGTCTCCCGCGGCGCGGGCTCCGCGAAGAACGATTCGTCCGGGTTGATACCTGGTGGCGGGAACTGTGCCGCCCGCCGCGCGAACACGGATCGGATCTGCTTCTCCGCCCGACGGATCGTCGCAGTCGACGCAATGACTTTCGGTTGGCCGCGATCGTCGGACTCCGACAGCGGATCCACCGAACACGCCGCGTCGACCGCAGTCTCGTACAGCCCGACCATCGAGCCCAAGGGCCCCGAAATGAGGTGCAGCTCGTCCTGAATGATCAGATTCGGGGGGTGCCCGACGCCGTCACGGGCGAACAGCTTGCCGACGTCTGCTTTCCACGCCATCGCGGCAAACTTGTCGACCGTGCCGAGGATGAGTTCAGGGCGGTCCCTGTAGATGTCCTCGTCGACGACGTGCACGGGCAACCCGTTCGCGAAGTCACAACCGACGGTTTCGCACGCGATCTGGAGGTGCCGTTCCGGCGCCTTCACAACCGCGTAATTGTTGTGGTCCATCAGGGTTCCGCACCAGGGGCATTGCGTCAGCTGGACCGGATTCTTCTCCTGCAGCTCACGCCCCGACGCAAGGTCGCGGAGCGACCGACGAGCCTCGTCGAGCGTGTTGGGAGTGCCGCCCCCTCCGACCCACAGTCCGATAGAGAACGGCAGGTCACCAATGTCAGCGTTGGCCTTGCGCACCGTCTCCAGGGAACACATCAACATCGTGGCCCGCTCGAACTGCTGGATGGTGAGCAACCGCAGCGTGTAGCGCATGATGACCGCCACCCCCTGCGCGTCGCGGTCGTTGAGCCTTCGGTGCAGGATCGAGAATGCGACGAGCCCCAGGTACGCCTCCGTCTTGCCACCACCGGTGGGGAACCACAGCAGGTCCGCGATCTCCCGGTCCGGGTGATGCCTGTCAGCCAGGCCTGGAAGGTTCAGAAGAATGTAGGCGATCTGGAACGGGTACCAGCGGTCCTCCGCACCGTCGCCGACACTTCCCTTGGCTCCCCTGCGTACCCAGTCCTGACGGGCGCGCTGCAACTGCATCGCCTGGTTCGACAGTCGAAAAGCCCTCATGCTGACTGGGTCGTCTCGGAGCAGGTCGATGCCGGCCTCGATCCGATCGGATGCAGTGCGGGCAGTCACGACGTGACCGCGGGCAACATCGAGCAGTTCGGCGGGGACGTCGGCCTCGCCGGATGTGAGGTCACCCTCGAGGGCCTTGATCCACTCGCTGTACCGCGTCGCTAATCCACGCAGACTCGCGATAATGTCGTCGTCGGAACCTGTCGCCAGAAACGACATTCGCAGATTTACGGACTCGTCGAGAAGACCCGGCCGAGCACGCGAGACCTCGTAAGTCGGGAGAAAGGTTGTCGACACCTCCGCCACCACCTTGGCGGAACCCGCGTCCCACTTCACGGCGCACCCATGGCCGATTGCAAACGTACACTTGTTGCGGTACAGCAGGGCAGAGCTGGCGAGATCCTCGTCGCTTCCAACGTTCTCATAGCTAGTGCGGTCGATGATTGCTGGTACCTCGGTCGACACCTTGAGACCCACCTGGAACCACGCTTTACCGTCGCGCAGCTCCCCCGTGACCGCCCGATTCGTGTTGCGTAGGGCCACCGAGATTGTCGAAGCACCGTCGCGCGGAGGCCGCACATAAACGTACAGCTGGAGTCCCTCAATAACGTCGTTCGTCGGCCCGACGACGCCGGATGCACTGATCGGCACCGTGATGGGCTCGATCGCCAGAGGTGAACGCTGCCAATCGTCGGACCGCTTCTTCTTGGCGTCGGCATCGTCGCCTTCTACCGCGACTGCGGTGTAGCTCGCGCCCTCGATCGCGATAGTTATATCGCTTGCGTCGGCGAGCCGAACCGAGAAGGTCAGGCCGACCGACGACGGGTATCGCATCAGTGCCTGTGCAACGGGACTGTCTTCTGTCGGCTCGGCGTCACCCGGCTCGACGCCATCCGGCTCGGGTGTCTCCTGCCGTCGATCATCAACCGGCCACAGCGCACCGACGATGTACCGGTCGAGCGGCGCCTCCGAGATGATCTCGTGCTCACCCTCACCCGGACCGATCACGTCCAGTTCGAGCTGCTCGACCATATCCGAGCGAAACCTGTACTTCTCGTCCAAGGACGAGTCCACCGAGCTGCTCACTGCACTTCCTCCATCATCGACCAATCCGGTTGGGCCAGACCAACGACTCTCGGTGCGAGCCACAATCCGGCGAAACTGATGTCCATCTGCTGCGATTTCCGAGGGTCACCGGCCACAGTTTCTACCGACACGACCGACAGTCCGGTCAGCATGGCCGGCCATTTACCGTCAGGGCGCCTGAACGCCTTGACGAACGCCTCATTGAACGCATCACTCGTCCGCCCGACTGTACGACCGTCCTCGGTAGTCAGAAGGTACGACGGCAGGTCAGGTGTCGAGTTCCCGAGGTCCAGATTGGCGTCCAGTCTGGCGCCGACGAGGTCGGACGCCTCCAGATTGGACTGAACCACGGACGCATTCCCACCCTCGAACTCCACGGGCGCGTCGACCTCGACATCTGAATACCGAAACTCGACAGCACTGTTGCGCTTCGTCTTCGAGCCCTTCCTAGGGAACCTCTCAAGGAGACGACCGGGCAACCAGCGCATTTCCTGGTATGATGCAAAGCTCCGAGGCAAGGCACACACACCGATCATGTCCCGAGCACGACTCAATCCCACGTAGCGTGCGCGCACGGCGGCCCACGGATCTTCATCCTTCCGAACAAAACTGCGCTCGACTAGGAACACTCGATCGAACTCGAGACCCTTGGCCCGGTGGACCGTGGACACGATGACGTTGCTGTCGTCGGATTCGGTCAAAGTCAGTGGGGCGGAGGCCGACCCGACCAAGGATCTGATTCTCGCGATGTTGAGAGCGTCGATCTGACGTGCATTGCCCTCGGCCGCCTTGAGCAAGTACCAGGCTTCCTCACCCCGCTCACGGCCGAGGGTCCTTTCGAGCGCGACCTCTACCTCAGACCGACGAACGACCGTAGCCTCCAGGGAACCCAGCACCTGCGCAACCCATTTAGCCGCACCAAAGTCTTGTGCCTGACGACGAACAACGTGCCGAACTCTTCGCTCGTTGAGGTATTTCGAAACCCGGAGGACCTCGCCGTTGGTCGCGCACAGAACAGCCGTGCTCGTGCCGTCGACCGACACCATATCGGCCCAGTCCTCGATTTCACCCAGGCAGAGCAGGGATGTCTCGAACTCGTCCAGCACGGCCTGCGCTTCCTCGGCATCAGTCAACACACGAAGGCAGTTGCCCAGTTCGACAACTTCCTTCGGATCTTTTCCTTGTGCACGGTAGTTCTGCCCAAGTCCCACGGTCGTTGCATTGAACTCCGATGCGAAAGCGTCGAAAACCTGCTGCGACGAGGTCTTGCTCTTCGAATCGCTGCGTTGGAAGTCGTAGATGCCCTGCAACGGATCGCCCAGGGCAGTGATCCCCACATCGGAATCCAACCTGCGAAGGAGCGCGAGAACGAAATCCGCACGGTCGCCGACAAGATCCTGTACCTCGTCCATAACTACATGCCGAAGTGATTCGACTTCGAACGGAATCTCATCCGATTCATTGAGCACCCGGGTGGCCTGTCTGATTCGCGCCTCATACGAGCCAGTCGGCTCGATGGCCGCATCGAGCAGAATCTGACCGGCGAACGAATCGAACGTTCGCACGTTCGCGGCAGCCACTTCCCGCAATTCCAGCCTGGCCCGAACGGCGGAGACCGCCGCTCGGGAGAAGCTGAGCACCAAGATCTCCGAAGACGCCGATAGCTGCTCTTCGTCGACGAGGAAGCCGATCCTGGCTGCAACCACCTCGGTCTTGCCCTGGCCTGCTCCGGCGATCACCACGAGCCGATCTCCGATGTCCGCTTCAACGACGGCACGCTGCTCGTCATTGAGCTCGAATGGTTCGGTTACCACTACCGCCTCCACAATCCGTCGAAATGATGGAAGGCAAGCTGCGTCCCGAAAGCGTCGATGTTGTCGCGAACATTCACGATCAGCACTTCCTCGGATCCTCCGTTCAGCGGCCCTCGCAGGCCACGACCAATCATCTGCTGATAACGGTTAGGACTGAAAGTCGGTCGCGTGACATACACGGCCCCTACCTTCGGCGCATCGAATCCCTGTGACAGAACGTTGTAGTTGGTCAACACTCGGATCTCCCCCTCTTTGAATCGCTGAATCAATCTACGACGCTCGGGTGCCGGGGTGTAGCCGGCGATCGGCGCCGCGGGAATTCCGCTGTTAGCCAGCACTGCTGCGAGCACCTCTGCGTGTTGCACCGAGGCTGCGAACACGAGAGCCGTCATATCGGCAGGCAGCGCCTCCAGCGAGTCCAGAATCGCCTTGTTCCGGTCGTGATCACCCGCCACCTGATTAAGGTCGATGCGGTAGTCGTCCAGATGCATCGCCTCGGAGTCCGACGCTCGGCGGACCCTTGCGGGGGTGAGAGTCATTCCTTCGAGCTCGAGATGCTTCACCCTCGCAAGAATCCCCATGTCCTGCAGCTCGGAGTGTGGATCGTCGCCGAACACGTCGTCGGTGAGCAGGTTCGAGTCGTAGCGATTGACGAGGCCCTTCGTGTGGTCCTCGTTGTTCCCGCGGTACGGGCTCGCGGACAAGCCGATCAAAGTCCTGTCGCGTTCACGGGCACCACGCTTCAGCCACCCGAAGAGCTCGGTGTATGTCGGCGAGATCGACGTGTGCGCCTCATCGACCAAGACCACCTCGGCATCCGTCAACCACACGTGATGCCCCTTACGGGCAAGTGACAGAAGCTTCGCATCAGTGCCAACGACCAGGTGCGCGCCATCTTCAGCAGGCGTGGCATCGTTTGCACCCCACAACCTGCTTATCGTCAGTTTGGCGCCGGGAGGCGCAATCGCCGACCACGTGTACGACCACGTCTCCACCGCCTGTTCGCACAGTTCGTCGGACTGTGCGATCCAGAGGATAAGAGGCTCGGTATCCGACTCCCTCATAAACCTAATCAGCGCCTCGACCGCAACACGGGTCTTACCCGACCCGGTCGGAAGCGCGACGATCCCGCGGTTCAACCCGCGCGGACCCAGGACGTCGAGCAACTTCTCGACGACCTGCTCCTGATACCCATGCAGCGACGGGAGCGCAACCGGTCCGATGACCTGGAACCGTGGAGCCGGCGCGGATGTCCGGCTTCCTGCATACTCAACGGGCAGGCCGAGGTCCTGGATTGCTGCCGAAGCCTGCACGCCGCCTGAGAGCCTCGGCAGACTAACACCCTTCTCCTCGATTGCCGGCGCAAGTCGACTGAGCAAGCTCGCACCTTTCGATGCGCGCGCCATCGCCGCGATCTCCTCGGCATCAAGCTTCTTGCCGCGGCGCCGTTCCGCGATCATCTTCGCGCCGGCCGGAATCTCCTTTTCCAACGCTTCGACCCCGGCCAGCATGACTAGCTTGCGGTCCTCGCTCTTCTCCGCCCGTACCCGCTGCCGAAGCTTGTTCACCTCACCGCGCGCGTCGATCTCGTGGATCTTTCGCTGATCCACATCCGACAGGCCCAGGTGCAACTCGCCGACAAGCTCGGTCAGAAGTGTCTCGTCGTCGAGTTCATCTCGGAAGTACACCGTGTCTTCGCCGTCCCGCAGGATCTGGTGGTCGGTCACTGTGGGACCGGAGGCTCCGTCAGCTGCGAGTTCGACCGACAAATCCGAACATGGGACGAGTTCGACGTCGGGAGCGGGGCGCACGAATGCACGGAGCCCGGGAAACTTTTCGACGAGGAGAATCGGCTCACCAGATTCCGCGGCGAGTACTTTCCTGCTGATCACTCCCTGCGCGTCCTGCAGGCCCCAGTGTTCGATCAAGGCCACCTTTTGATCCGAGTCATCTACCAGGACTGCGGGGTAGCCGTTTTCCGACAGGGCCTCGTAGTCGGCCACTGAGGTAGTTGCGTAGGCCTCCTCCGGTGACACCAACGTCTTGTTCGACGAGAACGTCACGCCGATCTCCTCGGGCGCCGGCGCACCAATTTTCGCAGCAATGCCGTAGAGCTGATTGAGCTGATCCTGCTCGAGGAAGCGCCACGGGCGGATGAGAATGCGGTTCCATTCGCGGTCCCGAATCTGATCCGACAGTCCCAGGGCACGCGCCTGAGCGTCCGGGATCCGAGCAACCGGGATAAGCGAGTCGGGTATGCCCGGCACACTGGCGAAAGAATCGACGACAGGTCGAATTCCGAAGGCCGTGTCGACGAACCCATGTCGCTTCATCCACCACAGTGCGGGGTTGGGGAACGGCATGGATGACTGACCGTTGTTACTCGTCGAATCGAGTACCCACGGCTTCGCCGACGAACGCAGGACACATTGAGTTAGTGCCAACCTGCCTTCATCGCTCAGACCGGCGGTGATGTCGAGACCACGGATCGTCGTCCCCGCCACGATCCGAACCTTTGCTCCGGACACCCGGAGTCCTCGTTCGGAAGCCCATTCGACGTAACCGTCCCGGGCCGCCACCTCCCACGCCTTGAACCAGGCCTCCTCCTTCCGCGGCGATTCGAGCTGGGGTTCCGCGACGGCACCGAGGCGACGCAGGAGGGCGACGTCCTTCGCGTGGAACACCATGTCAACCGCAATGGCTGCATCGCGCGAGCCATCGGCCGGAACGATCGTGCCCGGCAGTAACACGTTGCCGATCCGGTCGGTGCGGCGCGCCAGAGTTCGAACCGGACAGTTGCCCGCGCCGAAGCCGGCCTCTATCACCTGTGCGGCCTGCTCCACGGGAAGACCGCGGGTGAGATTCCACAATCCCTCCACCATCGGACCGGTGACCGTGCTCTGCGCCATGCGCGCAACCTGGGCGCGCAAACGCCCCCGCTGATCGAGCCTGCCGATGCTGAGCTGCTCGAGCGCTTGCCTTACGTCACCGTTCGCTGCGACGGCCGGGTGCACGAATTCGGCGGTGTTCTCGTCGTCCGACTCCGGGAGGAAGATCAGGCCGCTCTTCGGCAGCTTCAATGATCCGTCGGTAGCCAAGACGAAGGTAGCTTTCCGCATCTCCATCATGTGTTCGCCGGCTTCCCTGTCAACGAGTGCCGCGAGCTTGATGGCCTCCTGGGAGCCCACGATGCCGGCGCTCGCTGCCAGGTCGTGGAGCCACTCGCCGACACCGCGCACCTTCGAGCCGCCCAGTCCCACGAGACGTTCTGCCTTGGAACGACGTTCAGCAGTTCGGTCGACCGACCCATGGACCCAGTCGGACGGGCGGCCGTCCACGGCAGCCCACCGCGGTTTCCATGATCCGAATTCGGAGAGGAACTCCGGCTGGAGCTTCACTTTGCCGGGCCTCATCAGGCGACCGTCCATATCGGGCAGGCACGGTGCTGCAGCGACCGCCCGCATGATGGGGTCGTTGATCAACGCGTCGGCCCAGGACCTGTCCTCCTTGCCGCGCCCCGGAAGGAGATCGAGGATCGACGCCGGATCCTGCGGATCGACAAGGTCGGTGAGGTTGCGGCTGACGAGCTCGGGAAGAACAGCCGTCAAAATCTCCCGATTATAGAGGCCGTCGAGAATGTCGTGGCGGTCTTCATTTGTCTTGAACGGGGCATTGATGATGCCGGACAATGTCGTCCGCGAGTTGGTCGGAAAATACGACCAGAACGTGCCAACACGTGCGCGCCCCTTCTCCGGAACCGCCCAAGCCACGTCGACGCGACCGCGGCCGGAGATCTCACCGGCATCCTTTCTCGCAGCGGGGCTCGGTTCATGCGAGGTGCGATACACGCGCCACCGCACGGAACTGTCGTCCGACACCAGCGTGACCTGCGTTCCCTCTCGCTCGGCACGCCAGTCCCTGCTCTCGCCACTCGATACGTCACGAAGCTCGAGGCGCTCGATGTGTTCGCTGAACAACAGGAACTCCGATGGGAAGGCGAGAAGGCTGTCGCCGAGCCAGTCGACGTCCGGGCGGAGGGGCAACCGCACAATGGTGGACGCCCAAGACATGAGCTCATCCAGTGTCGAATCTTCAGTGGCTTCCGCAGTCGGATCGAACGGGGTGCCCATCCGCAGAACGGGCGTCCGGCTAGCCGTTGGGTCGATGCTCCTCGCGCGTCGTGCGCTTGAGTCTCGGTCGAACCTGATGGAGACACCGCGACTGATGATCTCCGGGGCATCGCTTACACCGAGAACGGACTTGAACCCCAGTCCGAAACGACCGATCTCCTCGTCCCTCTTCCTGGAGAGGTGGGACGCCATCAAGGTTTCGATACCGCTCTTGGTGAGGGGCTGTCCTTCGTTGGCGCAATACAACTTTCGATTCGCCAACACAAGAGCAATTCGACCCTGATTTCCTACCAACGCATCAGCCGCATTCTGCACCAGCTCGTGCAGCTGCTTGCGCCCGTAACCGCCCTCCACGTTCGAGATCTCGATTCCGGCATCCTGCTCGATCAGATTCGGCTTCGCTCGATACGCCGCCTGGCACTGGTTGGTCTGCGCTTCTACATGTTTCGCCAGCTCACCGCTGACGCCCGCCCACATCGCGTTCATGTTCTCGCCCTTGTCTCGAATGACCACATCGTTGCCGCCCCCGGCAAATGCCGTCTGCGGGATGTCGGAAATCGTGCGCACCTTGTTACAGACATTTCGGGCGTCCGAGGCCGAGCCCTAGAACATTGCCAGAAGGCACCGACACATTTCTTCGCAAAGCCATTTCGTGACCGAAAGCGGTCGCTTTCCGACCATGGGACAGACAGCGACAAGCAGCATTAATTCGCTGCTTGCCGACAGACAGCACCAGGAAATTAGCGCTTCCGCAGCCCTCGGAATCTCAGAACGTGGGCCACCATCCTAGATCGGTCACGGAGCAGTCGTGGCAGAGATTGCATCGCCGAGTGCGCCGAACGACTTCGACCATTTTGCGGCGACTGCTGCCTTTAGTGACGCTTCGTCAAGATTTCGCCCGAGCGCTGCTGCCAGAACATGGGCGGCCAGGCGGGGAGGAATGGCATTGCCGATCTGCTGCGAAATATCGTTGCCCGACCACGGGTAGTCCAGCGGAAAGGTCTGCAGCCTGCCCGCTTCCTTGGGGCTCAGTCGCCCCAGTTCGCAGCCATCTGGTCCCTCCAGGCGGTTGCGGGACACCTTCCCGGTCACGGTAGCCGAGGGCTCCGATGACAACCGCCTTCCCCGCGCCTTGGGGTCTCCGCCAGTGCCGTAATTCGAGACAACCACAAATGGATGCTTACGCGTCTTCGCAAGTGCGCTACCCATTGTCTCCCACGGCAGTAAGCCGTTGTCGGTCTCCGCCGCCTCAGCTGACTTGCGGTACGAACGATGCGTCGGTTGAGGGAGGGACACCGTCTGACTTCGATGCGCGATGAGGATTGCCCGGCGCCGGGTCTGTGGGACGCCGTACTGCTCCGTGCGAAGAATGCCGCAGTCGACGTGGTAGCCGATCGCTTCGAGTGGCTCCTTCATCGCCTGCCATACGGGCAACACGGCAGGAACCTGCTCTAGCACGATCGCTTCGAACGGGCGCTTGAGCTCATAGGCTTCCAGTGCCCACCTCAGGGGCTCGAGCACCAGGCCCGTCCGGTCGTCGTCCAACTCACTCAACGTGGTGCGAACGTCTTCTCCGGCACCCATTCGTTTGACGAACTCGAGAACTCGGTCGAGAGCTCGACGCCCCGCGCCGTTGCCTGCAACAGTGTAGGTCTGACAAGGAGGTCCACCAGCAAGGATCTTTGCGTTCGGGAAGTTCGTCGGCCCATAGTGACGCACATCCCCTTTCCTGGTGTCGAGTAACGCCTCTTTCCTGGTCTCACACGCATTGGCGTCCCACTCGATCCCGGTAACCGACACCCCGAGCCAACGCGCCGCCACATCCAATCCGCCCGGTCCGGCGAAGAGGTCCACCATCTCGGCAGGCGAGCTGTAGGACTGAGCGGCTGTCATGGGGATGAATCATATAAGGAACGGGCGACACCCCAGGACAGGGCGGACGACCTCGGGCGCTCGGCTCCCGACAGGGTCGCAGCGGGGACGGTCCTTCAGTGCAGCTAGCGATGACTCCCCGCCAGATACTCGGAGCACAACTCGTCGACGGAGGTCAGGATCAGGAGCTGAGCCTCAGCGGTCGCGATGCCCAGGGCTCCTGTCAGGAGTTCGGCAACCTCAGCCGGCGAGACATCTCGACGGAGGGCATCACAGGTTGACAGCCCGACTTCGATTGCTGAGGACTCATCGTCGAACCGCAAGCCGGAAGACACCAGTGCTGACATGAACCTGTCATGGTTATCAGACGCCATGATCGGCTCGACTTTCGCAGGCTCATCCGCCACCTCCGTCTGAGTGCGACCGTTGCCCGATACGGCGACCAGCGCGAGTATGGCGAATACGAACAAGGAAATGCGAGGCATTGCGTACTCAATTCGAAATGTCGTCTCCACCCGTGATACGGGGCTGCATTGGGGACAGCCGACAGACGTTAGGGCAATGGTCCGACAGGATTCATTTTCCATCCCAGCCGAAAAACTCGAACAAATATTCGATCTAATGGATTTCGGTTTGTCACCCCGGCGCAGCGCAAGCCCTGAAATTCAGATCGCTTTGTCGGTTGTTCGACCGATACTCAGCCATGCGGGCGGAACCAATAGGCACTGTGCGCACCGTTGCTGTCTGTACGCTCGGCTATCGTCTGCGTTGATTGTCAATCAGCACAGAATCTCAGGACGGGTATGGCAGGCGACTGGAAGTTCGAAGTCCCCACGGCAGGCACCAAACACTTACCGCCGGACGCCCGGTACATGGAAGCGCTGAGCAGTCAGGGTTACGGCTTCGAAGTTGCGATTGCCGACCTGGTCGACAACTCGATCGATGCCGGCGCGAAGGACGTGGTCATTCACTTCCTCCGGGATGGCGACCAGTTGGTCAGTCTCCTGGTCATCGACGACGGCGACGGGATGACTGACGACGGCCTCGACGTCGCGATGACCGTGGGAGGGCAGCGGAGCTACGGCGCGCAGGCTCTCGGAATGTTCGGCACCGGGCTGAAGTCAGCCTCCCTCAGCCACGCATCCTCGGTGACAGTGGTCAGCAAGACCAAACGTACCCGCCCTGCAGGTCGGCGCTGGCTGATGGAACGCGCCATGGCCGATTTCCAGTGTGACATCGTCGAACCCGATTATGCTCAACTATTGATGGACCGTTACGCCAACTGCCCAATCGTCTGGTCCGGTACCGTCATTCGGTGGGACGGCGTCAAGAACTTTCCCCAGTACGGTGGCGGTGGCCAAACCGACCGCTACCTACATCGAACGATCAACAAGGTCGGTTTTCACCTCGGCCTCTACTTTCACCGTTTCCTGATGCGCGACAACTTCAACATCACGATTGCAGTCGAAGATGTTGCAACAGGT
Source organism: Rhodococcus sp. USK13 (assembly GCF_018343855.1). Taxonomy (NCBI): domain Bacteria; kingdom Bacillati; phylum Actinomycetota; class Actinomycetes; order Mycobacteriales; family Nocardiaceae; genus Rhodococcus; species Rhodococcus sp. USK13. The sequence continues at coordinate 5,534,659 of NZ_CP069242.1, forward strand.
ATCGAGTACATGAACTTCGGCGTAGTCCCGCTGAATCCCTTCGCCTACCCCGTGTCCGGTCACCCCGACTATCCGCGCCCATTCGTCGCCGAACTCCCGTCGGTCGGATCAGTCGGATTCGACGCCCACGTCTGGCCCCCAAAATCCACGCTTGACGAATACAAGGCCGTCGGGTCCGTCATGGAGCGGCAAGGCTTCTACTTCTATCGGCATGACCGCCTCGTCCAAGCGGGAGGATGGAACAATTTCAGGCAACCCGACCAACACCTCGCACTGGCCCGCATTTCCATCGACCTGCCCGACCATTCTCAGGAAGTCTTCCGGCTCAGCGTCAAGAAGGAGGGCGTCGAAATGTCGCCCGAGGTCGTCGCTGCACTCGAGGACGCGCAGGACGGCGACGGGCGACTGTTCACTCAGTATCTGAAGGATGGCGAAACCGCGTATCGCGAGGCCCGCAAGACCTCGGGAACGATCCGCAAGCCAGTAATAGCTCCTGGCAAAGGTATTGACGCCTCGGTACGCGAAACAATCGAGGAAGAGCTCCCACTGATCCCCGGGGAAGACCCGATCTCCGTCCGATGGCAAACGCTCGATAACGGCATCTTCTTCGACCTGGATCGCGAGAATCGAACGATTCAGCTGAATCAGTACTACCGCGCAGCAATTCTGGGCGGCCGAAAAGGCACGCTCAACGACGCACCAGTCCTCAAGTCGCTCATGTATCTACTCCTCCACCAGATCTTCGAGAAGGAATACAGCGGCAAGCGAGAGAAGGACAACCTCCAGCTGTGGCAGTCAGTGCTGGTATCGGCAGCTCGAGCGGAGCTCGAGCGAGTGGCCGACGGTGAGTAACGCGAAATCCAGCATCAGCATTGTCGATCAACGAGGAAATGTAATGACTCACCCTGATTCCCTGCGACTTGCCCTACACGGCGCCGCACTGGCAGATATGAACGGCAGCAAGCCCAAGAGATTGTTGCGTGCGCTCGAGTATCAGTCCGAGGATCTTCCCGACGGTGCGGCCGCCCATGCGGCCGAAGACGATTTCCGTCGGTTCTTGGGGTCCGCTTCACCCACAGACCAGCTCGTAGAGATGTGGCGCAAACAACTCACGAGGTGGGACTTTGTCGAAGCTCCTCTGTGGTCGAACGCCGGTGCCCGCTCCGACGAACGACGTCACGATGTGTATGAACTCCTCGCCCTCGATCCAGCGACGCGCGAGCTGCTCACCGGACTCGCGCCAGTCTTCAAGTCCGACCCGCCTGTTGTTATCAGCACTGATTTCACGCCGTGGTACACCCCCCAGTCCCAACATGGCCGACCGTGGTACTGGCCGGCCTACCGTCGCTTGCTCACGGACAAAGGCTGGCCCGAACACGCAGTCGCGGGGTTGGATATGGCCTCCGACCGCGTCGTCGAGCGCCTGGCCGACCCGTCCAGTTCCACCGCCTATCAGTCGAAGGGCTTGGTCGTTGGTTACGTCCAATCGGGCAAGACCGCCAACTTTACTGGAGTCATCGCCAAAGCCGTCGACGCCGGTTACCGGCTCGTGATCGTTCTGGGCGGCACCCTGAATCTGCTCCGGGGACAGACCCAGCGACGGCTCGACATGGAGCTGGTCGGCCGCGAGAACATCCTGCGCGGCGCGCACGCGGACGAGTCCGACTACGCGGACGACCCGGCATGGGGAAAGGGCAAGTTTCTCGAATTCGGGGGCCTCCCCTCCACGTTGGGCGCATTCGACGTCGTCCGAATGACAACCCGAGACGACGACTACAAGAGCCTGCTCCAAGGAATAGTCGCGCTCGAGTTCGAAAAACAGGAACCGGCACTCCCCTTGTACGATCCGCAAAATCTCCACAGGTCATCGGCGCGCCTGATGGTCGTCAAGAAGAACAAGACGGTACTGACGAAGTTAGTCAAGGACCTCAACAGGATCAAGACTCCCCTCACCGAGATTCCCGTCCTGATCATCGATGACGAATCCGATGAGGCCTCCGTCAACACATCCGACTTGGCGAAGCCAGATGCCGAACGTACCGCAATCAATCAGAAGATCTCAGATCTCTTGAAGATGCTGCCTCGCGCACAGTACGTCGGTTACACAGCGACGCCGTTCGCGAATGTCTTCGTGGACCCGAGCGACACCGAGGACATCTTTCCCAAGGACTTCATCATCTCGCTTCCCCGCCCGGACGGTTACATGGGTGCTCCAGACTTTCACGATCTGGATTCGATAATTCCCGTAAACGAACGGACCGTTGCCAACTCGAACGAGAAAGCGCACGTCCGGGACATCTACATTGACGGCGACGATGACGACAGTTGCCTGCAGCGCGCGATGGACATGTTCGTTCTCACGGCTGCAATCAAGCTCTACCGCGAGGAAAAGGGCGGTCTCGGCGAACGCTACTTCCAGCACCACACGATGCTCATCCACGAATCCATGCGAACAGAGGTCCATCGCGAACTACTAGGTCGTGTCACCAGGCTGTGGTGGAATTCTGGCTATATGGGACCGAGTGGGCACAAGCGTCTTCGTGAACTATTCGAAACGGACGTTCTGCCGGTGTCCATGGTTCGAGCCGACGGGTACGCCGTGCCCGCTTCCTACGACGAGCTCATGCCTTTCCTGGGTCCGGCATTCTTCCGAATCAGCGGCGACGAGAACCCGATCCTCGTGGTCAACGGTGACAAGGACGTCGAGACCGGGGAGGCGGATTTCGACAAGCGATCTATCTGGAAGATCCTCATCGGCGGCCAGAAACTTTCGCGGGGCTTCACCGTGGAGGGACTGACCGTCACCTACTTCCGACGCCGGGCCGGCAATGCGTCGACGCTCATGCAGATGGGACGGTGGTTCGGGTTCCGCGAGGGATATCGGGATCTAGTGCGGCTCTATCTCGGTCGTTCGGAGACGACAGGCGCCAAGGAGATCGACCTGTATGAAGCCTTCGAAGCGATCTGTCTGGACGAGGAGAGCTTCAGGTCAGAACTCAAGCAGTATTCCGTGATGGTGGATGGCCGACCCCAAATCCTTCCGTCTCAGGTCCCACCCCTCGTCTCGCAACACCTCGCCTGGCTCAAGCCGACGAGCCCCAACAAGATGTTCAACGCCCGCCTGGTGGAGATCAGTTCACCGGGTGAATGGCATGAGCCCACTGCGTATCCGACGAAGGAAGCGGACCTGCGACACAACACGGCGCTCTGGATACCAATCCTGGAGTCGCTCTCCACTGAGTGCACGTCGTATGCCTACCGCTCCGGCAAAGGGGCGAAGGCGAGTTTCGAGGCTCTGACTGGTCGTCTTGCAGCGGACGCACTTCTGGACCTGGTCGAGAAACTCAGATGGCAAGCACCCTCGCAGTTCGCGCCGAACCTCGCGTATCTGCGTCGAATCAGCACGGGCGCTTCAGCGCAAGTCGATGATTGGGTTGTCCTTCTGCCCCAGGGTGCCGATGGCGCCAATCGCGTCGCAGTAAAGGGCTCGGGCCGCGAGTTCACCTGGATCGCTCGTGATCGACGGCGCGGTCCCCTCTTCGGCGCCATCAGTGACCCGAAACATCGCTTTGTACCGCGCCGAATCGCCGGAGCCCTGCCCGACTCTGGAAACGTCGAGACGGAGAAGCTCGTTGGTGATCGCCGAGGTGCGATCGTCCTGTACCCCATTGTCGAGTCTTCCCAACGGGCCACAGTTCGAACCGACAGAACCATCGACCCAGGCAAACTAGTGCTCGCCTTCACCTTCGTGGCTCCCGCCTCCGCACACGGCGGCGACAGCCGGGTGGTCCGCTTCACCACCATCGATTCCTCACGCGAGGACTCCCCCATCATTGATGTGAGCGAGGGGAATAAGAACTAGATCACCGATCGTATAACCCCAGAGGCCGACCGAAATCGGTCGGCCTCTGAGGTCACTGCGCAAGGGACCGCCTACCCGACGAAGTGCTATCGCAGCACATCACCTTTCGTAGCTCGGGTTTGCACACGCTCCACGATCCGATCAACCAACCGGGGAGCTGATTTCCAACGCATCGCGGCCTTGTCGTAGTTCATCGAATGCTCAGCGACAATGTCCTTCAACTGCTTCACATTGAGGGTCTTCAATCGGGCGCGGAGCCCGGCGTCGCCGGACACCTCGAATACCGCGAAGGGATCGAGCACACCCTTCGAACGTGCCGTGGCGGGCCCGCGCGCGGGCACGGGCTGTGGAGCAGCAGTTTGGATCGCGCCCAGCATCAATGCATCACCGAGCGCCTTTGCAAACCGGGGCGTGCGCGCGGCCTCGTCCGCAACCGTCTGCACCAGTCGCGATAGGGCAATCCCCAACTCCGGGTTGGTCTTGCCAAGGGCTGCAAGGGAACCCTCAGCATCCGAGGTGATCCTCCTCAGCCCCAGCTCGTCGGCGGAGAGTCCTACGCCCATCCCAATCTCACCTTCGTCGTCGCCATGAAATCTTGTGCAAGGTCACGCAATGCGGTGAACTGTCCCTCCGCGCCGTACTTGTTCCGCAGTGTTCCGAAATCCATGTACTCGGCGGCGGCGGCAATCTGGTTGGCCTCGGGAATGAACGACGGGAACACCATTGCAATGTCTCGTCGCCGGTTCAGATCCTCGACAGTGTTCCGGTGGACGGTCGATGCTTTCCGGTACTTGGTAACCACCACACCCAGTTCGACTATGGGCTTTCCCCAACGCTCACCGAATTGCGCGATCCGCTGCTGCACGGGACCAATCCCGTAGGTCGACATGACGTCCGGGATCGTAGGAATGATGTACGCATCCGAACATCGCAATCCGTTCAGCGTGATCGTCTCGAGATTAGGCGGGCAGTCGATCAAGATGTAGTCATACTGGTCGAGCACAGGCTTCAAAGCACGAAGAAGGACCCCAGTGGCGTCGCCCGAGGCCCCGATCTTTTCTTGCAGACCAATCAATCTCAGCGACGACGGCACTAGATCAACCGTGCTCACTTTGCGTAGCGGAGATACCGCTCGCTCGATTATTGTCGATATATCGAAATAGAAATCGCTGCTGGCTGCACTTGCAGCCCGCTCGAAGAGCGACGCCAACGTGAGGTTGCGCGCGTCGAGTTCACCCCACCGTCTCTCTCCAATCATCATCATCGTCAAGTTGGTCTGAGGGTCTAAATCGACAAGCAGTACTCGCTGGCCGAACTCCCCCGACATCATCTCAGCCAGGGCGGCCATGGTCGTCGTCTTACCGACACCTCCCTTGAGGTTGATGGTTGCGACGACGTACGTCATTTAAGTCGATCCCTTCCGGCCAGGTTCCAGCGATCAAATTTCAACGTTGCTGCAGCATGTCGCTACGCGAAATCGGGAGGAGCCGATGAGTCTTCCGGTAGAACATAACGGCCCTGGACGATCACCAGGGCCTCCTCGCGCACGAGTGCATTCAGGATCTCGCGCATCAGCTGATCGTCGGCACGCAGCCTGCGGTGCAGGTCTGTCCGCGTCACGGGGCCCTTCTTGACTTCAGCCACGATGAGCGTGCGTAACAATCGAGGCGAAAACTCTTGGGGCTCAATCCCGTCCTCGCCGCTGACAGCAGCGGGCAGCGGGATCTCCGCCTGGTCGGAACTGGCCAGTGCATAACGAATTTTGGGCTTCCGACCGACCCGGTCGACCCGGCCCAGGTGAGCGAGTTTCCGTAGAGCTGCCCACACCAGTAGGTGATCAACCCGCCACTGCGAAGCGAGGTCTACCGTTGATACAGGGCGCTCTCGCGCCGCCTCGAGTATGCGATCGAACAGATAGTTGTCCGGACGCGGAACTGAACCGACCGACATGACTTCCCACGCCGAAGCATTGGTTTCAGTGCCAGGATTGTCGAGCGCCTCCACATCCTGCGCAACTTGCAGCATCACCGGAGTCACCGGCTGGTATCGAGCGACGGGCGCAGGGGCGGGTTCCTGGGCTCGCGGGGTCCCTGCCGCACTCGGCTTCGCCATGTCTTCCAGCACGGGCGACACCGGCTCATGTGTCAGCGTATCCGCCAGGAGGATCTTCGCTATTTCTGCCTCGGCAATGTCTTCGGCAATCGACTCGTCGTCGGGCAATGCTGAAGGGACCCAGGTCGCGGACGATCCGGTTTCCACCGCGGCTACGGCGCCAGGCCGGATGCCGCGCTTGTCGAGTTCGGTCCAGAGCCCTCGCAGAGAGCCGACGGTGTCGAGGTAGTACTCCGATTCACGGATCCGCCAGAACTCCCACCCACACCGCTTGAGTTCGCGTTCCCGCTCCATGTCGGCGCGCATCTGCTCGGGTGTCGTATGAAAGGCGTCGCCGTCACATTCGACGGCAAGCCGCCCTGCGGCACCGGTGATCACCAAGTCGATGCGGCGATTGTTCACCTCGACCTGGGGATTCACGTGATAGCCACGCGCTACGAGGTCCAGGTAGATGCGCTGTTCGAAGAGACTGTCGAAGTTTCGGTGTCGCTCGTCGCGTGTCACGCCCTCGGGCATCGGATCGGCCGGTGCCGGAGACGTCGACTGCATGTACGTGAGCAGCGAATGTCGTAGGTCCGTGGAGCGCAGCGAGTCCGCCGTCACCGAATGAAACAGCCATAGCTGGTCCTGTGCGCGAGACGCGGCCACGTTGAAGCGGCGCTGATATTCGTTGGCCGTCAGCGCCATCGTTCGCTGTCCGGGTGCGACTACCATCGACAGAAAGACAACGTTCCTCTCGTCGCCCTGGAAGTCAGGCGGTGTTCCGATGCGGAGTCGTCGCTCAGCCCAGACATCGACATCGAGGCGTTTCAGGAGCTCATTCTGGATGACGTCGACCTGAGCCTGCCCCTGCAAGACCACCACACCGAAGGTCCTGTTGTCGTAGGCCTTGTCCGAGAGGCATCGCTCGATGGCATCGATGATGGCGAGTGCCTCGGGCCTATTCGACAACGTCGCACTCTTACCGGTGACGACACCACCCTCCACATAGGTGGTGCGGAGCGGCGGCAACCGGTCGGCGCCGAACTGGCGAACGGGCACCAGCGGTGCATCGCGGTAGAACTGGTTACTCGACCAGTTGATGATCTCAGGCATGCAGCGGAAATGCTCACGCAGCCGGATAACCTGCCCAAACCTGGTTCGCAGCAATGAGAACAGACTGTCGCGTGGCGTGAAACTGTTGCGCAGATAGCCCGGCACGTCATGCAAGTACATGTCGAGGCGATCGAAGATTCCGTCCAGTGCGCCGGAGGAAACCTCGCTCGGCGCACACTGCTTGTCGTCACCGACAACTATCACCCGCGGGGCGAGCCACAGCAGGAAGAGGCTACTGATGTCGGCCTGACTCGCTTCGTCCACGATCACGACGTCGAACGTGTTGGGCTCCGGTGGAATCGATGCGAGGACCTGCTGCAGCGGCATCACCCAGGCGGGAACGGCGCTCTGTGCGATTTGCATCGCTTCGCGGGCCGAGGCTCTGTACGTCTCGGCATACTTGCCTGTGCCTTTGCCGATCGCCGACACGTGGCCCCGGTATGCCTGCAGCGCCTGCACTTCCGTCGCCGTCATCCTCTGCAGACACCCCAGCCAGGCATATTCAGCCGCAAGTCGTGCCGTGAGGTGAGCGATATCAGTCTCGGCCGTATCGAGATCCGATTCGAGCTGCTTGTCTCGGCCCACCATGTGTTGGCGCTGCACCCAGGTGTGAGCGCGTCGCCACGCCCACGCCGGCGCGAGGCTGTCGAGACGGTCCGGCCACCTCGCGTCGTCTGCAGTGTCGGCTAGCAGGGTCGCGAGCCCAGGCGCACTTTCCTCCACCCGAGCGCGCAGAGTTTGCAGGTGGCGCTCATCTTCTTGTTCCTGTCGAGCCGTTTCGAGGCGGGACAGCGCCTGGGTGATCTCGTCGAAGTCGGCTGAGCCGAGCGCCTCGATGAGGTCGACACCTTCGCGCGCGGGTGCGACGCCGAACACCGCGGAAACCTCGGCGCTGAGCTGACTCATGCGGCTGCGGGCCTCGTCCGCGTCGTGGGCCGCCGCGATTGCGCCGGCCGCGGCCGCGAGTGCCTGCGCATCCGCGACGCTTCGGATCCGCGGCGCCGCCGGACTGATGGCGAGCAAGGCTTCGATGAGACCATTCGCCTCTGCGGCAAGCGCGTTGATGTGTCCAATGTTCCCGACCGCCCGGTTCAGATCATTGATTTGAACAGTTCGTGAACCTGTGACGTTGACGGCGATGCCAAGGTCTCCGAGTAACATTGCGCCACTCTGCACGCAGTCCAGCGCTCGTAGATGTTCGGTCACTGCGCGTACCAAGTGAGCGGTTTTAGCTCGTTCGCCGTCCACTGTCGCGAGTTCGCCCAGCTCCTCGACGGCCTTCTGCTCGTCGCTTCGCAGTAACCGGCCGCGCCACTGCTGGCCGCTCTCCAACGCCGCGGCCAGTGCGCTGTAAGCGTTGAGGGCTCGGCGGCCCACAACCGAGGCGTCGACTATCCGGGTGCCCACGAAGGCATCGGCGCGTTTGGCCATGTCGAGCAACGCCGAGAGGTCCGCAGACTTGGCCCACAGATGTGCGGTATGACCCGACAGCACGCCCTCAGCAGCGTTCTGGAGGGCTGGTTCCAAGGCACGGACTTCGGCAATCCGAGCCTGGAGTCGCTCGCAGCGCCGTCCGACGTCCATCAAGGTCTGCGCCGTGGCGCCGCTCAGAATCTGGAGAAGTTGCGTTGCTTCCGGATTGATGTCGGCCGGCCTTACGGCGGCCCGCACACACAACCGCTGCAGCTCGGAAGCCTGTGGAAGGAGGTGATCGACCGCGGGCAACGACTGGCGGAGCCGCTCCACGCGACTCGGGCTCGATTGCAGGGTCAGCGAGATCAGAGTCCGGAACTGGTCCGCAGTGAGCGGCGGAGCGTCATCATTTACCGGCCCCGGGATCCAAGCAAATGAATCGATCCGTGCCGTGACAGCGCGGACAATCGCCGCGGAAGTGCCCGAATAGCCCGGTGCTACTTCCGGATGCTGGAAGGTCTCCGATTCGCGCAGCGCACGGATGTCTTCCGTGATCCTCGAGCGGCGACCAAGCGCCTGGCGCCGTCTGTCTGTGAGATCCGCAATTCTGGCGTCGGCGGCGCTCTTGCTGAAGGACGCCTTGCGAGTCGCGATCTCTGCGACGCTCTTGTTCAGCTCGTCGGAACCACCCCGCCCGACGTCCGTAATGGAGACACAGAGTTCTTGCATCTCGTCGGGCAACTTGTCGCGCAATACTCGCAGTGCCTGAGACTTCTCGCTGGTGACGAGCACGCGTTGCCCATTGGCGAGCAGCGCTGACATGAGGTTGGCGATGGTGTGGGTCTTACCGGTACCCGGCGGGCCTTCGACCACAACGCCGCTGTCGCCCGCGAGCCGTTCGATGATCTCGCGCTGCTCGCGGTTAGCCGGCAGGGGGAACAACGGGTCATCGGCGAGACCGGTCGACGGCGCCGAACCAGTACGCTCGAGCCACTCGACCCGCTCCTCCGACTCGATGGCCGAAACCAGCTGGGCTAGACCCAGCGGAACCTGACTGTCATCACGTTCGGCGGCCAAGATCATCGACTCGTAGTACTCGACCAGCGCGAATGCGCCTCGCTTCCGGAGCACCAGCGCCGGTGAGGGGGTGAGCACACGGCCCGAACTCGAGTCCGCCCTTTGCTCTTCGACGTCAATGTTGGTGGTGAGCGCTCGCGCAGCCCACTCCTTCAGGAAAACGATGATGCCCGCGTCGACCGGGGACGCCGCTTGGTGCAACCGGTCCTGGAGAGCACGTGAGCCCGACACGTCGAACACGTCGAGTCCAGTGAGTAGCTGGGTGTCCTCCAGCCGGGGCGAGGTGCCGGCGTTGAGGCGCACCAGAAGGTCGCCAGTGGCTTCGTCTCGTTCGATTGTGACCGGCTGCGTGACTATGTGGGTGCGAATATCCTCGCCCGCGACTTTCGCAGGGAGCTCGAGGAGGCCGGATGCCAACACCAGCTCGACGGACTCCGGACGCGACACCATTTCCTGCAAGGCGTGCTGTAGTGCCCGGTAGAGCTCCCAGTACGGCCGTCGCTCCTGGTCTAGTTTCGCCCACATCCGCCACACCGACAGCCAGCGCGTGAAATCTCCGTCGCCGACCGGAGCGTCCGGTACCAGTTCCAACGAAGCGGCGGAATCCGAGGGATCTCCCTTGATCCATTCGCGAAGATTCCGCGGCACTTCTGGCGGTTCCTCCAACGCCACCCGTCGCGATCGAACAACCACCTCACCAGCAGTGACCTCGGCATCCACCGATACCGCAATACGGCCTTCGTTCAACCAGAGGACGTCGTCGTGCAGGCGGAGGTCTCGAACCGGCTTGGTCCTCGCTTTGACGAGTTCACGCAAGAACTGCATGAGCCGCTGAACCCGGTCCTTGAGCTGGGGATCGTCTTCCCGAACCTCCACAGAATCGCCCCCTTAATTGCTGCGCTGCTTCCGTGTCGAACTACAGATTAAAGACCAGGTAAGGCGCGTGCGCGGGGAGTCCCGAAACAATGCTCCCAGTGTCATCCATGTGAATGACGCGGTGGTTCAACGGAACAACCCGAGCAAATCCCATCGATCTCGCCCACCCGCCACACGAGCCAACTCGATCGCATGGTGCCCTGTGCGTTCTCGCCTGGAATCACGCGCAATCCATGCGTCGGTGGCCGTTCGGATTCCGTTGGCTACCTCCTCGGACGCCAGGATGTACACCGGTTTCCTCGACGTCGACAGATCAACGAAAGCCCAGAAGGACGATCCCGTGTCGTCGTTGCTCAGATCCTCGTCTGCCTTCTGGGCTTGCCAAGTACCCGCTGTCCGCGTTTTGACCCGAACCACGATAGGGGCTGCACCTGGACGCTCTACCCGCACTGCAGTCCGCCTGGAGGTCATTACACGCTCACCGTGCGCACCCCGGGCGCGGAGTTGCAGGAGAAACCAATCAATTCCCTGATCTGCAACGCCGGGCTGTGGACGCTGGCTGAGAACGAGGTGGTGCACTCGGCGGGGCAATGTCTTCGACTTCACCACGATCGGCTTCAACGCCACTTTGCTTCATGGAGCCGATCGAGCGACCAGACCCATCGTGGAGCAACCACAACTTCCAACCGTCGGGATTGTCGACGCTGTTTGAGTCGTGTCTTTCAATCACCGCACTAACGGCAGATGTGGGATCTGTAAACCGGCGCCCTTGCAGCTCACCCTTGGTGATCTTCGTTTCTCCGGTCCTTGGATCGCACACGGCGATCGTGCGAAACCCCTCGCAATCGAAGTAGACCCGCCAACGAGAGCCGACTGCCGCCGAACCTCTCGGCGCTTGCACGGTGTGTGCCGGCGCCGCGACAGGGGCCGGTCTTGGGTTCGAGGATTCCGGGCGTGCCGGCCCAACCAGTGCTCGTGTCGGCGCTTCGGGTCCCGGTACTTCCGGAATTTTCGGTTCGGGGGAACGCGGCTGTGCGTTGGGCGTGCTCGGAGCGTGAAGGCTCGATGTCGAAGTTCCAGCGCTGGGAGTTCGCGGTGTGGTCTGCGGCGCAGGTGCGGGTGCGGGTGGTGCAACGATCTCCCAAAGCTGCGCCAGCCGCATCGTGGACAGCGCGGCCAGCGATGTGCCGGCGACCGCAGCGACGAGCTGTCGGGTTCCCGCATCGCTGCGCAGCGACGTCCGCAAACCTGTGAGCTCACGAATACGCGTTTCGCGATCGGAGGCAGGGGTTGGCACGCACCCGCCCGCAGCGAATCTGGAGTCGCCAATCCATGCCCACGTCACCCGCTCGTCATGATCGAGGGCGTCGAGCTCGTCGGCCAACAACGTGAATGTCTCACCGCGTCGATCGGAAGCGTCCATACCTCCGGCTTCGAGAACGATCTCGTCCGCCGATGCCAGGCCCTCGAGCGCGTCGAGTGCGATGAGAAACTTGTCTTTCGAGGAGGGCGGCGACTCCGCTTCGAGTACTTCCACGCCGCAGTAGTGCGCAAGGTTCTCAGCGAGTTCGTGGAACCCTGCCGAATGAGTATCGGCAATGAGTACGAGGTCCGGATGAGCGATCGGGCCCTCCCTGCCGGGAAGACCCGCTCCTTCGGCCACGATGTGGAAGTAGCCGACAGTGGAATCAGATGCCGGCAGGAAGCGGCACTTCAGCACTCTGGAGAGCGGCGCACGCCGTGGGTCGAGCGGAAACGGGAAGTGGACGTCAGCCGCCAGCTCCTCCCGGGTGATCCACACATACGGATCGTCGACAACGATCTGGCCATTGACACCGTCGTACCGCTTCACGACCCGCTCCTTCCCACTCCAACGCAGCAAACCGCGTACCACACTAGATAGTCGGACAGATGTCGGTCGGCGTTACCCTGCAGAAGAGTCGGGTCGGGGGCCGCGCCGAACGGTCACTCGCGGACGCACCGTTCCTCCACGGTCCTGAGGTCCTTCCCCAGCCCGGGGCAGCCGGCGAGCTTGCCGATCAGCGCGTGGCGGTCAGGTCCTTGGATGTCTATCGGTCGAGCGCGGAAACAAGCGAGAGGCGAACCGCAGCCGAATATGAACGGCTTCGGCCCGACACCGTCGAAGTGTGTGGCTATTGTAGGGCGAACCACGGAATGTGGACGCCGACCATCGATCGCCGTCCGAAGTCTCGAAAGGATCCAGCATGGGCGTCACTCTGGCCAAAGGCGGCAACGTTTCACTCTCGAAGGCGGCGCCGAATCTCACGACTGTGGCCGTTGGACTCGGCTGGGATGCCCGCGGCACCACGGGTGCGCCTTTCGACCTCGATGCCAGCGCCCTGGCGACCGGGCAAGATCGCAGGGTGCTGTCAGATCTGCACTTCGTGTTCTACAACAACCTTCGGTCGCCAGACGGCTCCATCGAGCACACAGGCGACAATCTCACCGGCGAAGGGGACGGCGACGACGAAGTGATCAACGTCGACCTCTCCGCAGTGCCCCCAACAATCACAAATATCTTCTTTCCCGTCTCCATCCACGACGCGGAAGCCCGCCTGCAATCATTCGGACAGGTCACCAACGCGTATATTCGCGTTGTCGACAGCGTCACCAACATCGAACTCGCACGCTACGACCTCACCGAGGACGCGTCCAGCGAAACCGCGATGCTATTCGGTGAGGTATACCGCCACAACGGCGAATGGAAGTTTCGCGCAATCGGCCAGGGCTATGCCTCCGGGCTCGCCGGCATCGCACGCGATTATGGCGTAAATATCTGAGCCAGAAGACTAACCCTACTGATCTTCATCATGATTCGACGGAGATCAGCGATGTTCCCTTAGCGCGCCAACCGACAGCCGCGCCTACAGACAAGCAAGGAATGCGCCGTGAGTGATGTGGTTCGCACAGACGAGAGTTCCGCCGAGTCTGAGTCGGAATTGGCCGTTGTCGTGGAGCCCGAGGGTCTACTCGTGGCTGGTGACCAATCCTCCGTCCAGATGTTCCTGGACAAGCTCAGATTCAACGCGGTTAGCGCGATCGAGGTGGCGGGGGTCGATTCGCAATCACTTGCGGGCACTGCGGCACTGGCCGCCGGCTTGGCAGCGATGGGCGCGCAGCACGGGACGTTCGTCCGGCTTGCGCCCGAAAGCGTCGATCTGATGAAGAAGTTCCACGTCATACCTGGAAATCCCGGGTTCAATCGAATGATGGTCGCCGATGCCGCCGGTAAGTTCCGTGGGCAAATGCAGTGGCAGCAAGCATCACTCGCGGGAACACGCGCACTCTCCATCCAGTTGACAGTCGCCGTGATCGCACTTCAGACCGCAATCGCGGAAACCACTCACGCGGTCGAACGGGTCGAAGGCAAGGTCGACGCCATTCTCAATTTGGCGAAGGCGTCGGTGATCGGTGATGTTGTCGGGCATCATCAGTCACTGAAGCGCACGGTGCACACACTCGATGAGACGGGCAAACTCCCGTCAGCGGACTGGGACTCGATTGCACCGCTGGGCCCGAACCTCGAAGTGGTAGTCGAGAAACTGCGAGCGCATATCCGACTCACGGTCGAGGGATTCGATGCGGCCAAGCCCGTCCAAGATCGCGCTTCGTATCTCAAGAAGGCAGTGGAGGACAACCGCCTTGGAGAGACGCTCGAACTCCTCGTGATTGCAGAAGATTCGCTCTACCTGTGGCAACGGCTGCGAATTGAACGCGTGCGCCAGACCGAACCCGAGAATCTCGAACTGGTCATTGCGACCGCCCGGCAGATGCTTGCTGAGCACTTGAATGCAGACGGTGAGCTACTTCGGCGCGGACGTACAGAGCTCGCACACTACGCCGCAATCAAGCCCCTCGAGATCGTACGGTGGATGTCCAGCGGACAGCTGAAGCGAGACATCGTTCAGTTGCGCGAAGACCTCGATTCGTTCGCCACGGCACGGCGCAGTCAGGTACAGGGATGGCAGGACCACGAAGATCCGGGCATCGGTGATGCGCTGGCCGAGCTAGGGAACCACTTCAAAACACTCGGCGGGTCCGCACTTGCACTAGGGAGCCGTGGTGTCGACGCAGGTGCGGCAGGGCTCGGCTTTCTCGGGAGAAAGATCAAGCAGGTTACCGAGCCAGGTAAGGAAAAGGCGCCGAGTTTCGAAGATAGGCGCGGCTAGAAGAGAAGCGGTCGGTGCGGCACTAATGCGGCGCAGAGACACCTGCGATCTCGAATCCGAGTTCTTCGAGTCGACTGGTAACCTTGCGCCCGCCTGAAAACTGATGTGGCCGGAGGAAGATCCCCGTCGCGTAGCCATGCGCAACACCGACAATCGCCTTCGAGTCGTACCGTTTGCCATCGTGTACCACCTCATACTTCAGTGCACGATTGAACCCGAACTCTTTCAGAAACTCGTCCCGACTCGATTCGTCGCACTTGGCGAGCGCCTTCAGTACGGCTGGACGGTCGATGGCATCAAAATTCACGCTTGCAACTGTAGACGCCGTGGTGAGTTCGTCATCCTTCCGCGATATCTTCGCTCTGTTTCATTGCTGCAGCGGACCAGTCATCTTCGTTGTTGCAGCGGACCAGTCATCGGCGATGTCTTGCGCCTCCTCCACGACTGCCGCATCGAACCGCTCCCCCAAGGGTAGTTCCGACGCCAAATCTGCAATATGCCGGGTAAGGCCGAGTTCCCAAATTCCATGATGTCGGTGTTGCGGGTGCTTTCATCCGACCCCTCTGGCGCTCCCCATTGCTGACCGAGCGCATGGAAGTCGCCCACAAACGTGGGACACGCCTCGAATAACCAGATGGCGGGCAACGCCTCGAGATACGACGCCCGCACGTGCGAGCAGACGGCCCGGGCCTGCCTATGGCCGTCGGACACCTCGCAGTTCTCCAACGTCACGAATCCCGAGAGCCCTGCTTCTACTAGGCAGGCTTCCGGTCACTCCGGACAATCATCCTGTCACCGACCTCACTGTCGACGGACTTTGTCGAGGCCTTACGCTGACGGAGGGTGGACGCGACTTCCGAGTGTGTCCGTGGGGAAATTTTTCGATCGGGGGACTGTGGATCTGAAGGCGGTACGCGAGTGGGACACGGTCTCACTTGAGCAGCTGGAGCAATCCCTGTCATCCAGGATCTCGACGATCGAGGATGTTCATCAGCGTTTGGCCGACATCGGCCGGCTCCCGGCGTGGACGGGCAAATCTGCGGAAGCAGCTCGGGAGCGTTTTGGGGTCACTGTAGACAATCTTATCGACGAGGTCGCTGCGATCACTGCAGTCCGGCAGGTGACGGGCGAGACCCACATCGCGGTCACCCACGTGAAAAAGGAGCTCGACGCTCTCTATTCGTTCGCGGACAGCAATGAGCTTGCAATATCGGACGACGGCAGTGTCACCGATACTTCATACCCCGCCGAGCGCTCGGCAGAGGACGCAGCCCAGCGAAGAGCTGCCATGGAGGAGACCGCAGCGGCCGCAAAGGCGTTGATCCTCCAGGCCGAAGACATCGATGCCGACGCGGCCACAATCCTCATGCGTGTCGCGAACGGTGAGATCAACGCGCAAGGCGCGAAGGACGCCGAGGCCGCTGTCAAGGCGGGGGAAGAGCAGGGCGGACTCACCGCTCCTGCACCACCCATAAACGGGACGGCTGCGGAAAATCGGGAGTACTGGGAGTCGATGCCCGAATATCAACGACGCGAAGTTCTTGACGAACACCCCGAATGGGTGCGCTACCTCGACGGCGTGCGCGATCAGCTTGACCCGACACGAGCACAAACGGAACGAGACGCATTCCGTGAAACCTTCGGCCGGAATCCAACGTCGGAAACCGACTGGCGAACAGCAGAGATACTGAACACCGAGAGCTACGACCCGAAGTACAAGGGTGTCGACTCCGAAGTCGTGGTGTCACGAATTGAACCGGTCCCCGGTCAGGGTGTGGTGCGCATGGGTTTGTTCATCCCGAGCGAGTCAGTATTCAACGTTCCCGAAGACGACCTCGGAGACAATCGCGGATTCGACAAGAACTTCACACCCGAACACACCAGGGCATCCGTGTACGTCGACTATGAGAACGGTGTGGTAATCACAAGGCAGAACCCCTCTGTCCAAACCGATGGTGAAGTGCGAGTCGACGTGCCAGATACAAAAACGTGGCAAACGTCGGACGGAACGGTCATGGTGGATTACAGCGCGAAGAACCCATTCGCCCCGCCCGGATCGGAACTCGCCGGAAAGGTTGTAAGCGGCAGCGTCATCGTGTCCCCACACGAGAGCGGGCCATCTGTTTACGGGGATGTGGGCGACTACCCATCACTCGAGGTGTATTCGGACCGACCGGGCGAACCAACTCGAACGCTCCTCAACGATGAAGCCGACAACACCAGCTCTGCCGGACCGCTACTGGAACTCGGAACGTCACACGTAGTGGGTGACAGGCCCGAAAACTTCGGTGACCTGTTCGACGAAGAGCCGATACCTGGCAACAGACGCGGCGTCACATACTTCGTACCGCGAGTGGACGGCACAGCCTCGGGGTCGCCGTCCGATCCACCTCGGACCGTGATTGTGGGAGAATGAGCACCGACATCGAGCCGACAAATCCGCCGACCGCCCGTACAGCATGGTTGGCGTCCACGGCCACATCGATACTCACAGCCGGAATCGCCTTCGGTGTCTGGGCGAAGGTGACTCGGCATGACTGCCACTCACTCCCCGATCCCCGACTACTTTGCATTCTCGTGTTGGCTGCCTACTGCGCCCTTCTCTTCGTCATGTCTCGTCGACCATTCACGCTGCTAATCGCGATTCCATACGGTGCGGTCTTCGGAGCGTTGTGCGTTGTTACAATTCCCGCGGTGTTGGCGATCATGGGTTGGCAATGACAACAACATCATTCGGTGAACGGACTCAGCCAGGAATACTCCTTGGCCTGGCTTGCGCATTCACAGGCTTCTACGTGAACCCCGCGATCTGGCTGGTCTTCGCTCTAGCTCTCGCCGGACTTTTCATGCAGAACAAGACTATCCGCCAACTGAGCTGCGGCGTGCTGCTCTCGCTCGTCGTCCTACTCATCGCGGCAGCGGTCTACCAAGTTCCATCGTGATTTCGGAGCGAGAGCTCGTGCTCGCAACCGCAATCCCGCCGACTCTTCCGATGAGCTTCGGATCTACTACCTGTCAGAATCTCCCGGCATCACTATCTTTGTCTCATGAGCACTTCATGGCAGGACCCTGACGCCGTTTCGTCGATGCTCGACGACTGGGAGACGTGGGCGATAGTCGGACTCTCCGGCAATCCGGAACGGACGGCGTACCGCATCGCTCAGTTGCTGCAGGAACGCGGCAAACGCATCGTTCCCATCCACCCCACCGCCCCGACGGTGCTGGGCGAGCAGGGTTACCCCACTCTCGCGGACGTGCCGTTTCCCATCGATGTCGTGGACGTGTTCCGTCAGTCCGATGCTGCGGGGGAATTCGCCGACCAAGCCGTCCAAGTGGGGGCAAAAGGCGTGTGGTTCCAGCTCGGCGTCATCGACGAAGAAGCGTTCCGACGCACAACCGAAAAGGGACTGGCCATGGTGATGGATACGTGCCCGGCAATCGAGTGGAACAAGCGGAGCTGACTGGCTGATCCCAGTGTAGGTCGAGTCGGGCAGTATCGGACGTATGACTACCCTGGACCGAAACCGTGCAAATCGGACAGCGATCCGGCACGGCGCCCGGTCGTCAAACGGAAGGTTCTACCCATGGCCATCGACTACACCCGTCGCCCCTCCACCCCGGCCGCACCCCAGGGCGGGGTGACTCTGAGCAAGGTGACGTTGTCGAAGGCAGCACCGTCGGTCAGCCTCACCAAGTCGGGTGAGCGGCAGGGCGCGATGCGGGTCAACCTGAA
The DNA here is from genome assembly GCF_018343855.1 of Rhodococcus sp. USK13. Classification (NCBI taxonomy): domain Bacteria; kingdom Bacillati; phylum Actinomycetota; class Actinomycetes; order Mycobacteriales; family Nocardiaceae; genus Rhodococcus; species Rhodococcus sp. USK13. The sequence goes on from NZ_CP069242.1 coordinate 5,553,017, forward strand.
CTGGTCGACTGGCGTGGCGCCGCAGCCGAAGAAGACCGGCTTCTTCGCGAAGCTCGCTGCCGCTGCGGGCGGCAGCACCGGTATCGACCTGGACCTCGGCTGCCTCTACGAACTCGCCGACGGATCGAAAGGCGTGGTCCAGGCACTCGGCAACACCTTCGGTTCGCTGCAGGACGCTCCGTTCATCAAGCTCGACGCCGACGACCGCACCGGCACCGTGACCGGCGGCGAGAATATGCATATCAATCTGGATCGCCCGGAGATGTTCAAGCGCATCCTCATCTTCGCGATGATCTACGACGGCGCACCCAACTGGGCCGCAGTGGACGGCGTCGTCACCCTGTACCCCACCAGCGGTCCCGAGGTGGAGGTTCGCCTCGACTCCTCGAACAGCTCCGCTCGCGTCTGTGCCATCGCGATGCTGCACAACACCAGTCAGGGCATCACTGTGACCCGCGAAGTGAACTACATCGAAGGCAGCCAGGCCGACCTCGACAAGGCCTACAGCTGGGGCATGAAGTGGGCAGCCGGCCGCAAGTGACAGGCGCGGGCCCAACCGCTTCGGATCGAATGTCATGCTCCCCCGCGCTAACGTCGGAGCATGTTCAGTACTGAGATCGAGGTGCGCACCGGCGCTGAGCCGGTGGTGCACGACCTGACCGGTGAGATCGAGAAGTTCCTCGCCTCGGCCGGTGCCGGCGATGGCCTGCTGCATGTGTGGGTGCCGCACGCCACGGCGGGACTCGTCGTCATCGAAACCGGCGCGGGAAGCGACGACGACCTCCTACGGGCCATCGACGACGTGCTGCCCCGCGACGACCGGTGGAGGCACCGCCACGGCAGCCACGGACACGGCCGCGATCACGTGTTGCCGGCGTTCCTGCCGCCCTACGCGTCGGTGCCCGTCATCGACGGCACCGTTGCGACGGGGACCTGGCAATCCGTGTGCCTCGTCGACACCAACGTCGACAACCCGGTGCGCCGCGTCCGCTTCAGCTTCCTCGCCGGGTGAGCTGGCGCGTGGGGCGAACTCCCAATCACATGTACGCGAGTGTCCGTGCCGTCGAATAGGTTTCGGGCAGGTTCGCCGTCTCGTCGGTGGAGGAACGGTCCACCCACGTTTCCAGTGCCGCTCGGAGTACTGCGATCGACACATCCACGGCCAGCCGAATCTGCAGTTCGGAGCAGTCGAATCGTTTCGACACCGCATCGACCAGAGTCGCGTTCCGCGCCACGCTCGCACGCGCCAGCACGGCGCGCAGCGTCGGCTCCTTCTTGATGAGCTTGTTTACCCGCAGCAATCGCCGAGATGCGATCGACGAACTGTCCGAGTACGTCGTCAAAGCTGCAGCGAAGGACGTTTCCAGCGCGAGTCGCGGTGACATATCCGAGTCGAGTCGGTCGAGCCCTGCAGTCAAGACCGCCTCGAAGGCCCAGTGGTCTCGGAGTGCCGCCTCTTCCTTGGTGGCGAAGTAGCGAAAAAACGTGCGTTGTGACACGCCCGCCGCCTGCGCGATCTCACCAACCGTCGTGGCTTCGACACCCTTGTGCTCGAACAGGGTGAGCGCAGTCTCGCTGATCTCCACATTTGTCTGCTCACGCCGCCGCTCCCGCAGCCCAGGCTGGCCGGCGGGCAGGTGAGGCGACACAGGGAACGCGTCGAGTCTGGTCATCGCTGGCCCTCACAATCGGTAGAAGCCCTACCAGTCGCTCACAGGTGGTCACCGGTTGTCAATATGGCAGCGTGTGCCATAATGTACTCGAAGGGTGGTAATCAATGAATCTCAATATCGGAGACATTTTCCTGTACCCGCACCATGGGTCCGTGACGGTAACGAAGCTCACGACCCGGATGTTCAAAGATCTACCCACTGCATACGTGCAGTTCGAAGTTGCTCAGAATGGGCTGCAGATCGAGATACCGGTGGCGAAAGCCGAGGCGATCGGTGTGCGCAACGCAATCAATACCGACGAAGTCGGTCGAGTGTTCGAGATCCTGCAAGGCCCGACAATCGACGACCCGTCCAACTGGTCCCGGCGGTTCAAGGCCAACCAGGAGAAGATCACCGTCGGTGGCATCTTTACGGTGAGTGAAGTGATCCGCGATCTGATGACACGGTCGCTGGCCAAGCCGCTCTCGGCCGGAGAAAAGCGCCAGCTCGAGCACGCAATGCAGCTCGTCATCTCCGAACTCGTCCTCGCCATGAAGACGACCCCCGAGGCCACGAGACGCCGTATCGAATCGATCTACGAAACCACCGCCGTCGCTGTCTAGTTCGGCGGTTCGTGTTTTGCAATCACCCAGCGTGTTGCCAACGGCAGCAGCCCGGATACAAGGTCCGGGCTGCTGCCGTTGTCGTTGAGCCGCACCACTTCCCCCGCTGTAACGACGGAACTACCGCGACGGTGCTCGTTCAGCTACTACCGAACAAGCTCCCCAGCGATCCGGTTCCCGAACCGGCCCCGTAGGTGATCACCACGGACGATACGGCGTCGACACCGGCCGCACCGATGGTCCCGTCGGGCGCGTAGGACGAACCGCCTCCGCCTCCACCGCCACCGAAGTTCTCGGCGCCGCCGCCGCCACCGAACCAGCCGCCGCCTCCCCGCCACCGGTCTCGGATCCAGCTCCGCCGACCCCGGCAAGGCCCGCCGATCCGTCGGGATTGTCACCACCGTTGCCGCCGACACCACCCGCGTCGGCCTGACCGCCACCCCGGCTCCTCCCCCGCCACCGGCCTGACCTGCGGGTGCGTTGGGAGCGAGGTTGCCGCCGCCACCGATGTAGGTGTCTCCGGCACCGCCGCCACCCGACGCGACGATTTGCCGATCGGCCAGCTCACCCGTTCCGATCCGAACGTCGGATGCGCCGCCACCGCCGCCCGCGCCCGTGCCACTGGCTCCCCCGCCGTTGAACCCGGCCGCACCCGTGCCGTCACCACCGTTGCCGCCGACGAGCACATACAGGGCGTCGCCGGGCGTGACGGGAAGTGAGCGCGACGCGACAGCGCCGAAGCCGCCGAGCACGGAAGCGGCGTTTCCACCGCGAGCACCCGTAGCGGTCACGTCCAGGCTGGTGATGCCCTCCGGAACCGTGAAGGACTGGGCACCGCCGGTGAAGGTGAAGGTGCACGTCACCGTACTGCCCGACCCCTGCACGCAACCCGTCGGCAGTGCCGGGGCGGCCACGGCGACACCGGGCGCGAGCAGCGCGGATGCGCCGACTACGGCCACCCCGCACACCCCGCTCGTGTACCAGCGGCGTCGTGTTTTCGTGTGCTGATCTGTCATGTCAGTCGTCCCCCGTCGCAGGCTCCCGATCGATCGTCTCGGTTCGGAGCATCCCACAGCGTTTGCCGGCCCGCGCCGGATCGAGGGATCGAGAAAAGTCTGAACGCCCGCTAAACGGGACCCGGCTGTTCGCGACCGGTCCGCAGCGGCTATGAAGGAGTGATAGACCGATTTTGGTTTCGGAATCCAAGAGCAGTTTCTAGTGCGAGGTAAAGCAGATGAATGGTGCGGCGGCCATCGGTGATGGCATCTTCCAGATACCTGTCCCTATTACGGACAACCCCCTCGGGCACACGCTGGTCTACGCGATGGAATCCCCGGGTGGACTGATCCTCGTCGACGCCGGTTGGGACGACGACAACGCCTGGGCCGGGCTCACCTCCGGGCTGGAGGAGATCGGCCACTCCGCGAAGGACGTGGAGGGCGTTGTCCTCACCCACTTCCATCCCGACCACACGGGGCTGTGCGGACGGGTGCGGGAGGCGTCGGGTGCGTGGATCGCGATGCACGAGTCCGACCACGAATTGTTCGCGCACATGTCTTCCGGTCGCAGCGACGAATGGCTGGAGTTTCAGCGCCTCAACATGGTCCGTGCCGGCGCCGGCGCCGACGAGGTAGCGGCGTTCGAGCAGGCGGCGACCACCGAGCCGCCCACAGGCCCGAGTTCGGCTCCCGACCGCGTTCTCGTGGACGACGAACTGATCGCCCTCACCGGCCGCGGGCTGCGTGCCGTCTACACCCCCGGCCACACACCCGGGCACGTCTGCTTCTACCTCGAAGACGCCGACGTCATGTTCACCGGTGACCACGTGCTGCAGAAGACGACCCCCCATGTCGGCAACTTCGTCTACCCCCTCGAGGAACGCGATGCCCTCGCCGAGTTCTTCGACTCGCTGCGCCGCGTGCAGAAGATGGAGATCACCCGCGGTCTCGGCGCCCACGGAATCCCCATCGACGATGTCGCGGGTCGCGCCGGCGAGTTGATCCAACATCATGAGGAACGGCTCGACCACCTCCATCACGCGTTCGGCGACGACCAGCTCAGCGTGTGGGATGTGGCCGCACGGATGAAGTGGTACAAGCCGTGGGCCGACATCTCGCCGATGGGCAAGCACATGGCGCTCTCCGAGGGCGCGGCCCACTTGCGGCACCTGGTCGCCCGCGGCCTCGTCGCGCAGGTTCCGGGTAGCGATCCCGCCCTGTTCGCGCGCGTCTGATCCGGAGACTCCACTGCGTGGTGATCGACGCGGGGTCACTATCCAGGTGGTGTCGGCCGGACTTTGAAGAGGACCTCGGACAGCGGACGACGAGATGTGGTCGGAAGCGTCTGCTCATGGGTTGCCACTCCCACCCGAATGAGCACTTGCGGCAACCCAGGGTCCGCGGAGAGGTCCCGGACGAGGGTACGAGTGGCCGGCATCTCGGTGAGGTGAGTGACCGGACACGTGGCGAGCCCGCGGGATGCACATGTGAGCAGCACAGCGGACAGCGCCTCGCCACAGCGCAACCAGTCCAGTCTGGAATCTGCGTCGGTGGTGAGTAGCAGGATCGCGGCCCGATCCTGCCGCGCAGCCGGATCCGCCGATGCCGCGGTGCCCGAGGGGAAGTCGCGAGCCAGCGACACGGAACGGCGTTGAGTGGCAGACGGTAACGCCGCGTCGGGCACCCCGTGCGGGAAAGAATCCGGATGACCGGCCCACCATCTGAGTTCGGCTTGATACATCGGATTGCCCCCACGGAGACCGGAGAGCCGCAGGGACGCATCCTCGAGCGCTGCTCGGCTGCGCTCGTCGAGAACGACGAGGCGAACACCGCTCCTTTCCGACACAGCGTGCAGATGCGGAATTGTCTCGTCCCACGACGGTGGTGCAGTGAACGGCAACCTGTCGGTACTTCTCGTCGGAATTGCTTCCGCCAGGCGGGCGTCGTCCGGCACGATCTCCCGCTGGTGGAACATGCCAACCGTCGCAAGGAGCTCGCGGTCGGCCCGGGCCGGCATCCGATCGATGTCGAAGCCCCAGCCCTGTGCAGCGAAGGCATATTCGAGATGGTTCAGCGCAGCGCCGCAGGAAATCACCATTTGACGACCGAAGTCGTCCGTCGCGGGAAGAAGGCGATCGGGATCACTGAACAGTGAAAGCCCGAACCGGTCGACAACCCAACGCCACGGCTGACTGTTGTGGAGCGACGGCGCCCTGCACGCAAGGGCCACTGCAGATTCGAGAGATGCTCGGTCGGGCATAGCGGCGGTCATCGATGCTCCCGGTGACGTGATTCTTCCGGTTGTCGTCAATCGAACAACGGTTAATTGATCGTCCATCCCGGGGTCCGGTCAACGTTGCCCCATTCACGATCCCACCGCCGCATCCGCTCGCGCGAGCCTGCCCATCGGACGAGGGCAAGTAGAACAACGGCAGTGGTCGCGCCGATGGCCCACACACATATCGCCGCGCTCACCGCGATGGCGGCGTTCTCCGTTCCGGTCCTCGGCTCGTCCACGACGTCGCCGCTCGCATCGATCCAGACGTCGACGGTATCGCCCGCCTGTGCATTCGGTGGAGCCTCCACGTCCCCTGTGCGAGGTGATCCGTCGGAGGCACGCCACCGCGCCGACGCGTAGTCGTGGGTCAGCGGAGACCGGGTATACCCGTCGTCCATTCGGGGCTTCGGGTTATCGACGAGGACGGCGGTCGTCACATGCCGGTTTGCGCGGTCGGTCCGGGACTGTTCACTCAGGTCGGTGTAGCTGACCGTGCCGAATGCCGCCGCACACGGCACCAGCATGAGCACGAAAAGGGCGGCCATCAGCACCGCGAGCGACTCGAATCGATCACTCGGGCGCATCAACGAGTTCCGGCTCCAAGGGGCCAGTCGCCACCACCGCAAGGTGAGTGGCTGCGTGCTGTCCATCCCCACCTCCTCGGAACGCTCCTCTTCCGAGTCTTCCGCGATGAATCCGACGCGCGTAGAGCACAAAGTCATCGGCCCAGGACTCTTCCACCAGCGCCCACCCGGCGTGGGCCACGGCGCCTGAATCGGTGACCTTCGGCCCTGGAACAAAGCTCCTGGTTATCGGACCGTTGTTCGCGGAAGCCGACACACACCGAGCAGCACGAAACGGAGAGGACATCGTGGGACAGCATCGCGAGGGCTCATTCACTGATGAGCACCGCCAGGAGGGCGACGATCTTCGATTCTTGCACCCGGCCGGGATGGCGCTTGCGGTGCTGTCCGGCGCGACTGTGGCAGGGTTGGTCGCTTTTCTCGGTGTCTGGCTCGCGACGCCTCTCGTCGGTGTGGGTGCGGCAGCGATTCTTGTCGGAATTCTGTGCCTTGCGACAGCAATGTTGATGCCCCGCCGGCCACGCAGGGGACACACCGGGACGCTCGGACACCAATTGCGGTGACCATAGGCCCTGCCGCGGAAGCCTTGCGACGACGAGTATGGGTAAGGAAGGGCGGTGCGCCCATCCCGCCGGCGACGTCGGTGAGAGTGCAGGTGAGGAGTAGACCATGAATGTCGAGATTCCCGGCCTCGATGTGGTGCGGCACGCGGTCGACTTGGCCTGCCGCGCCCCGTCGGTCCACAACAGCCAGCCATGGCACTGGACGCTGACCGACGATCGCCTCGAACTTCATACCGATCCCCAAAGACTCCTGAAGACGGCTGACCCCACCGGCCGCCAGATGGTGATCAGCTGCGGAGCGGCCCTTCATCACCTGGAGGTGGCGCTCACCGCAGTGCGATGGACCGCGGATATCCAGCGGCTCCCCGAAGGCCCTCACTCACCCCATCTGGCGACGATTCGCTTCCGGCATGACGCTCGCCCTCAATCGCACGACTTCGACCTCGCGGCCGCGATGAGGCATCGCTACTCGGATCGACGGGCGTTCGACCCCCTGACGGCGTGGGGCCCGGGCACCCTGTCCGAGGTGGTTCGCGGACGTGGCGCACGCTTGACCGTGCTCCCCGCCGATGCGCGTCGAACGCTGGCAGAGGCGACGGAACTCACCGCGGCTGCGCGACGCTACGACGCGATGTATCACACCGAATTACATTGGTGGGCAGGTCATTCGATTCCGGCGGGAGGAATCCCACCGACTGCGCTGGCCACCGCCGAGGAGCGGGCACGCGTCGGCATCGGCCGCAACTTCCCCTCCGGAACCGACACACACGGAGCCGACTCGACGCAGATCGATCAGTCGACCGTGGTGGTGCTGAGCACCGGAACCGACACTCGGATGGACTGGTTGCGCTGCGGTGAAGCCCTCTCCGCCGTACTGCTCGACGCAACGGTGAACAAAGTTGCCACCTGCCCGCTCACCCACATGACCGAGGTCCCGCAGAGCCGGACGATGATCGGAAACCTTCTCCCCGAGCCATCCATTGCCCAGGTCTTGATTCGTCTCGGCACGGTCGGGAACCTCGCTCCGCGGCAGACTCCCCGGCGTGAGGTAAATACCGTGCTGTCGGTGAACAAATCTCGACGAGAAAACAGGCGCTGACAGTCATATGAGACAGGAAATACCGTGCACACTCTCGATCTCGATGCTCGCGATCTGCGGTACTTCTGGCTGGTCGCCGCTGCACTCACCGGTGGTGCCGCACTGTTCGCAACCTCCGCACTCAATGTGCTCGGCTGCGCGTCGGTAATCGTCTTCTGCGGATTGGCCGCTAGTTACAGTGCACGATACAACAATTGGGGTCTCATACTGATCTCGATCGGTATCGGCCTGATGGTCCCGGGGTGGCCGGCTCTTGTCCTGCAGGGCGTCAATTCCCTCTGACCACCCCGTTACCGTCCTTATGGGTCGCACCAGCCGGTCGAGTGTCTCGCTCCGCAGAGGCGGTGCGTCCAGTGGCAGTCATTCGGTTCGTCGTCGTTCGATCGCCGCCGCCATTCGTGCGACGAAATCGAGCGGTTGCGGTGCCGGGACGAAGCGCATAGTAGACAGAAGTTGTCGGCAGGAAGGCCGCGGCAGCGATTACAGGACGCAAGCGATTCGCCGCGAATGAGTACTCGAGATGATTCAAGTCCGCACCACAGGAGATCACCATCTGACGACCGAACCCATCGGTGGTACGCAACAGCCGGTCGGATCTCCCTACAGCGTCAGGTGAGCCGCGCCCATTTACCCAATGCCACGGTTGGCTGTTGTGCAGCGACGACGCGCGGCGCGCCAGCGCCACGGCTAATTCGACGGTACGTCGGTCGGGGACCGTGGGGAGCGCTCGCGTGTTCACGGTCTTTCCGTGGGTGTGGTGGGTGCTCGGCCGATCATCGTGTCTCATTGCGTTGTCCTGGCTTCGAGTGTTGTGCTCGCGGCTCGGTGGCTCTATGGCCGTAGGTCATCAACACCGTCCGGCGGAGATCGCACGGTCCGACCAGTGCATCTGCGGATGATCACTGGATGAGCACGACCCACACGGTCGCGGCTGTCACCGCGACTGTCCGCCCGGCCGACCCGCTGGCCCCGGGGACCTACACCGTGCGCTGGCAGGTGACCGGTGCCGACGGAGACCTCGTCGAGCAGGACTTCCGATTCGCCATCGGCCTCGCCCTGACCGGTGACGGCAGCGCGGCCGGCGGCCGGTCGACGTCCTGGACCGATGCCGCCCTGCGGTGGCTGCTGCTCCTCGGGCTCGCCGTCGCACTCGGCGGTCTGGTCGCCCGAACGCATCACCACCACCGCCCGACGAGGGAATCCGTCCCTGCCGGTGGTGCGGTCCCGTTGGTGGCCGGCGCCCTGATCGGACTTGTCGGTGTCCTCGGCCTCGGCGCTGCCCTCGCCGCGTCCGCCGGCGACGTGAACGTGTGGTGGCAGAGCCCGCCCGGTCTCGTCGTGCTCACCGACCCGGGGAGGCGGACAGGCCGACGATCAGTTCCTCGACGTAGCTCTGTTCGTCCTGGGTCAGGGCGGGGTTGGTGTCGCGTTGTTCGCCGACGGTCGACGACTCGCCGCTGGCCGGGGTGGCGGCACAGAAGCTGCGGAATCCGTGGGTGGGTAGACCTTGGTGTCGGCGGGGAGCTCGTCGGCCAGGCGCCGCACCGAGTGGTACTGGGCGTGGGTCAGTTCCTGGGTGTGGTCACTGCCGAGGAGGTCGGTGCGGCCGGTGGTGCCGAAGAGCATCGAGCCGCCGGTGAAGACTGCGTGGGTGGTGCCGGCGGTGTCGCGCAGGACGTAGCTGACGTGGGGGTGGGTGTGACCGGGGTGTGCATGACCTGCAATTGGATGGGTCCGGCGTTGATGATTTCACCGTCACCGACGGCGCGCCGCTGGTAGCCGACGTCGTCGCCGGCGCCGTCGCTGACCAGGTAACTGCGGTCGCCCAAACCGGAGGGCTCGATGATCGACACGTCCATGACTCGTACCTTCCTCACATGTTCTTGTGGAATTCGCATACCCGGGGGCATCGGTGAAACGGTGTCGGGGGTCGGTGCCCGCCCTCCTCAGCGGAGAAAGATCGTGTCGACCAGCACATAGGCGGCTACGACGAAGACGAGATAGGCGAACCACCGCTGCAGCCGGTCGGTGTCGACCGTGGCGCCGACATGACCGGCGATCAGGGACCCGACGATCGCGGTGCCCGCGAACGCGGCGGTGATCGCCCAGTCGATGCTCGTGCCGCTCAGGTGCGAGATCAGGCCGGCCGCCGAGTTCGCGACGATGATGACCAGCGAGGTGCCGATCGCGACCGACATTTGCAGACCGAGCATCAGTACCAGGGCGGGGATGATCAGAAAGCCGCCGCCGACACCGAACAGGCCGGTCAGAAACCCCACCGCGACCCCGGCGGGGATGGATCGGGGGGCGCAGCGGCGCCAGTCGATCCCCGAGTCCCCGACCTCGCAGGCGGTGCCGGTGTCGCCGCGGTCCATCAGCATCCGGATCCCGGCGAAGATCATCACGGCGGCGAAGCCGACCATCACCACCGATTGCGGCAGCACACGCCCGACCGCGCTGCCGGCGAAGGTGGCGGGAATACCGCAGGCGGCGAAGACCCCGGCCATACGCCAGTTCACCTGGTGCTGACGAATTTTCGGGATGGCTCCGACGAGGGAGGCGACACCGATCACCAGCAGGGAAATCGGAATGGCCTGTTCGAGGTCGAGGCCGAGACCGAAGACCAGGGCGGGGACCGCCAGTATCGATCCGCCGCCGCCGAGGAGTCCGAGCAGGACGCCGATGATCGCACCGAGCGCGAGCGCGATGCCCAGGGTCACCGATCCTCCTTTTCGCCGGGAATGGGCAGAAGCGATGTCAGTCCGTCGATGCGCCCGCGCCGAGGGAGTCGATGGCGGCCTGCAACGCTGCGGTGGCGTCGTCGGCGACCGCCCCGAGCCCGGGTTGGTCGGCGACCTGGACCATCACCTGCGGGTTCATCGCGTCGATCAGCACCGCACCCGGATCTGCGGGGTCGGCGCGGACGACGACGTTGCACGGCAGCAGCAGCCCGATCTGGCGGTCCACGGTGACCGCGCGGTGGGCGAGCGGCGGATTGCAGGCACCGAGGATCAGATAGTCCTCCATGTCCTCACCGAGTTTCTCCTTCAGGGTGGCCTTCATGTCGATCTCGGTGAGGACCCCGAAGCCCTGGTCAGCCAGGGCTTTGCGGGTGCGGTCCACCGCGTCGGCGAACGAGGTGTGCAGGGTGGTCGACAGTGCGAGTGTCATGAGCGTGTGCTGCCTTTCTCTCGGAGGCCTGGGATCAGGTTGGGCATGCTGCGGTGCGCCGGGGCACACCGAGACGCTGCAGCAGCAGACTCGCCGGACACCAGCTCACCGCACCGAACAGCAGCAGGTTGGCGGCGACGAAACCGGTGAGCAGCAGCCACCACGACGAGAACGCCAGTGTCAGAGCGATGCTCGCGAGCACCATGACTCCGGCCAGTAGCGGGACTACCCGCTCGATCGTCCAGCTGCGGGCGTGGAGGGTCTCGGTCATGGTCGCCTTTCCTGTCGGTGGATCGGAGGGGCTCAGGCGAGAGCGAGGAAGAGCTTCTCGAGTTCTGCCTCGGTCATCGGCTCCTTGCCCTCGGCGGTGTCGCCGGTGAGGCATTCGCGCAGTCCGGTGGCGACGATCTTGAACCCGGCCTTGTCCAGGGCCCGGGAGACCGCGGCGAGTTGGGTGACGACGTCCTTGCAGTCGCGGCCCTGCTCGATCATCGAGATCACCCCGGCGAGTTGCCCGTGGGCGCGGCGGAGCCGGTTGAGTACTAATGCGATGCTGTCTTCGTCGCCGACCATGGCGTTTCCTTTCCTAGACCTCTCACCACTGTACCCCCCGGGGTATCGGATTGGGGTGGGTAAGGGACGCGCCGGCCCACCTCCGCACCGGCATCAGTGGGAGAAACTGATGGTCGGCAGGACCTTGCGCAGCCAGGCCGGTGACCACCAGGCGGCGTGCCCGGTCAGCCGCAGCAGTACTGGCAGCAGGATCAGCCGGATCAGCACCGCGTCGAGGAGGACGGCTACGCCGAGGATGATGCCCATCTCCTTCGGCGGCAGCGGATCGGCGAGGGCGAAGGTGAAGAACACCGCGACCATCACTGCGGCGGCGGCAAAGATCACCCGTCCGGAGTGGGCGAGGCCGTCGACGTGCGCGACCGCTGGATCGCCGGAGTGTTCGTAGTGTTCCTTCGCGGTGGCCAGGAGGAACACGGTGTAGTCCATGGCGATCGCGAAGATCATCGCAAAGAAGAACACAGGTCCCCACCCGTCGAGGAAGCCCTGCGGGGTGAAGCCGAGCAGGCTCGCGCCGTGGCCGTCCTGGAAGATCAGCTTCGCGACTCCGAATGCGGCGGCGGTCGAGAGCAGGCTGACGACGGTGCCGAGGAGCGCGATCAACGGGGCCTGCAGCGCCACCAATAGCAGTGCGAACCCCAGGATCAGGATGATGCCGACGATCAGCGGGAGGGAGTCGTTCAGGGCCTGCTGCAGGTCCAGGTTCTCCGCGGGTGCACCACCGACGAGAGCGGTGTCGGGTAGGCCGGCGCGGAGGCTGGCGAGGATAGTGCCCATTCGCGCGTCGGAGGGATCGACGGTTGGCATGGCTTGGAGCATCACGTAGTTGCTGCCGTTGGGGGCTGGCTGCGGTGGGGTGACCATGGCGATACCGTCCGTGGCTGTGGCCGCCGCGGCGGTCTCGGCACCCTCCGTGGTGGGGGTGATGATCTGCAGCATGCCCGGTGCGCCCTCGCCCATCTGAGCCTGGACGAGTTCGTAGCCCTGGCGGACCGGGGCGTCGGTGGGAACGACCTCGATCGAGGGCATCGCGACCTTCAGTCCGAGCACAGGGATCGACAGCGCGATGAGCACCAGGAGGGAACCGATCGCGAACGGCCACGGGTGGCGATGCAGCAGGTCGCCCCAGGCGGCGAACCGCGGCGAGCGGTGTGTTTGCCGCTTGGCGTAGGGCAGCGAGCCTGCGTTGACCTTGCCGCCCAGCGCGGCCAGGGCGGCGGGCAGAAGCGTCATCGAGGCCAGCAGGACGAAGAACACCGCGAGCATGATCCCGACGGCCATCGTCCGCACGGCCGGCGCGGGCACGAGGAGAACGGCGGACAGGCTGACCAGCACCGTAATTCCGGACAGGACGACGGCCTTGCCCGCGGTCGCCATAGTTTCGGCCACCGCGGCACGCGGTGAGGAGGCGTGACGGATCGCGTCGCGGAAGCGGGCGACGACGAACAAGGCGTAGTCGATACCCAGGGCGAGGGCGAACATCATCGCGAAGTTCATCGCCCACACCGAGATCGGGGTGACCTGGTTGAGCAACACCAGCCCGCCCGCGGAGGCAACGAGCCCGGCCAGGGTCAACAGCAGCGGCAGACCGGCGGCGACGAGAGACCCGAACGCGAGCACCATGATCGCCAACGTCACCGGCCAGGAGAACAATTCGGCCTGAATCATCGCGTCGTGGTTTGCCTTGTTGAAATCGCTCCACAGTGCGGATGCGCCGGTCGGGTACACCTCGATTCCGTCGCCGGAGAGGGCGGTCAGTTCCGCTTTGCGTTCGTCGACGGCCTTGACCATGTCGTCGGTGCTCGCGTTCGCGCCCGCAATGAGGATGCCGGTGTGCCCGTCCGGGCTGATCGACGTCCCCGGCTGCGGTGCGATCACCGCACCGAACCGTGGGTCGCCCGCGAAGACGGTCCCGACGTCGGCCAGGGTGTGCTGCATCTGCGGGCTGTCGATGGTCTGAGTATCCGAGTGCACGACCACCTGCACCGCGGCCGAGGAATTACCCCCGAAATGCTGCTCCGCGAGCTCACGAACCTGCACCGACTCCGATCCATTTGCCTGCCACCCGGCACCGGCCAGCGAGCTGAACACCGACGGCGCGGCGGCACCGAGGGCGACCAGCAGGATCAGCCAGATGCCGAACACCCATTTCGCGTGCCCGGCCATGACCACGCCCATGCGGCCGAGCACACCGCCGTCGGTGATCGGCTCGGCCGTCGGGGCGTCGCCGCCCAATGCCGTACTGCGGGTCATACAAGTCCTCCTCGAGGTGATGGCAAAGCGCTGGCAGCGCGTATCGGCGAGGTCGGGCGTGAGGGTTCGCTCACGATCCGTCTCCGGTGTCGAGCGGCCGGCCCAGGGCGGCCCAGCCCGAGGTGCCCCCAGCGACCGAGACCGCACCGCGGCCGGCGGCCTCGACGATGCGGGCCCCCTCCCGGCTGCGGTTACCGGACGCACAAATCACGTAGACGACCTCCCCCGCGGGAATCTCCACGGTATGAGCGGCTAGTTGCCCAAGCGGCATCAACAGCGCACCAGGTACGTGCCCGTCGACGTACTCCCACCGCTCGCGCACATCCACGACGGGAACTCCGTCGGCCCAGCGCACGGCGAATTCACCGAGGTCTACCTCACGCATATCAAACTCCTTTATACCCTATGGGGTATCGGCGGGACCTCGCTCACTGTACCCCAGGGGGTATGTCGGTACGCAAGTGTGCCGATTGCCCGCGACGTGAGCGAGCAAAGGGCCGAGGAGGATTCGCCGCCAGTTCGGGCAGTGCCGTCGTTGGAACCTGGCGCAGCCATGCGTCGCTTTCGCCCGGCGGCGGTGCGGGCCTCACGGCTGGCGGACCTGCGCGCGCTGGTTGCTCGGTAACCCGCAGGGGCGCATGAAATAGACCGCCTTGCCGCGGGTGCCACCGCCGGGCGGACGGGGCCGCTCGCCGACGGGGATCCACACCGCGCCAAAACGCATGCGCCGGGATATGCGCATAGTCCGGCCAGCTTCCCAGGCTAGGACGGAGACGGCTGTGGTGCCGACTTCCGTCCTCGAACAACTTTGCGGTCGGGATAACCGAGCAGGTGGATACCCCAGGGGGTACTTGACATACCCCATGGGGTATGTGACACCATGTTGCTCATACGAGGACATCGACCCGATGGAGGAACGCATGATTCTCGAGCAGTACTACATCGAGTGCCTGTCGCACGCTTCATACCTGATCGGTGACGAGAGCACCGGCCGAGCGGTGGTCGTCGACCCGCGCCGGGACATCGGCGAGTACCTGGACGACGCCGACAAGCACGGGTTGCGAATCGAAGGTGTGATCAACACCCACTTCCACGCGGACTTCGTCTCCGGCCACCTCGAACTGGTCGAGGCAACCGGAGCGTGGATCGGGTTCGGCGAGGCCGCCGAGACCGACTACCCGATCCGCCGCCTAGCCGACGGCGAGCAGATCCGTCTCGGCGAGGTCGAGCTCGAGATCCTGTCGACCCCGGGACACACGTGGGAGTCAATCTCGGTGCTGGTGCGCGAGCGGGCGGGAGTGACCCCGACCGCGGTGCTGACCGGCGACTCACTGTTTATCGGCGACGTCGGCCGGCCGGACCTGGTCAACCTCGGACACGGATCCAACACCGACCTGGCCCGGGCGATGTACCGCACGGTGCACGAGAAGCTCCTGACCCTGCCCGATCAGGTCACCGTCATGCCCGCCCACGGCGCCGGCTCGTCCTGCGGGAAGAACCTCTCGACCGAGCTGACCTCGACTATCGGGGAGCAGCGCGCCACCAATCCGTCGGTGCAGCCGATGAGCGAGGACATCTTCGTCGCGCTGGTCACCGAGGGACAACCCGCGGCGCCGTCCTACTTCTCGGTCGACGCCGCGATGAACAAGCGAGTTCATCCTCTCCTCACCCGCGATCGGGCCATTCCCGAACTCTCGCCGGAGCGGGTGCGCGCCGAACTCGTCACCGGAATCCGGGTGGTCGACGCGCGCAGCGTGGACGACTTCGCGGCCGGGCATCTGCGCGGCTCGGTCAATGTCGGGTTCGACGGCCGGTTCGCCGAGACGGGCGGGATGGTCGCCGAAGTGGGCGAGAAGCTGGTGCTGATCACCTACCCGGGCGAGGAGCAGGAGGCTGCGGTGCGGCTGGCGCGGATCGGCTCGGACAATGCGATCGGCTACCTCAACGTCGGCCACGACCGGCTCTTTCCGGTCGAGCTGGCTGACCTCGTGCAGTCGGCGCAACGCACCACCATCGACGAGCTCGACGCTCTACTCGCCGCCGATGCGGTGACCCTGGTCGACATCCGCAATCCGGGCGAGCGGGAGTTCGGGACGATACCGGGGTCGGCGCCGATTCCGCTGGCGCAGTTGCGTACCCGGCTCGAGCAGGTACCCACCGGCAAGCCGATCGTGGTGCACTGCGCGGGCGGCTGGCGGTCGAGTGTGGCCGCGTCGCTGCTGCGGGCGCAGGGCTTTGAGAACGTGTCCGACCTGCTCGGCGGTTACCACGCCTGGGCCGAGGCGCACGTCCCCGCCTGATCGTTCAAGCCACACGCAGTCCCGATCAACGAAGGAACCCAACGGATGGCAACGAAAAATCTCACCCTCGTGGACTTCGAGTCCACGATCGCCGACAGCGACGTCTTGCTTGTCGACTTCTGGGCCTCCTGGTGCGCCTTCGCCCCGGTGTTCGAGAAGTCCTCGGCCGCGCATCCAGATTTCGTGCACGCGAAGGTCGACACCGAAGCCGAGCAGCAACTCGCCGCCATGGCGAACATCCGGTCGATCCCCACCATCATGGCCTTCCGCGAAGGCGTGCTCGTCTACTCCCGGCCCGGGTACTGCCCGCGCCCGCCCTCGACGACCTGATCGGGCAGGTGAAGGCCCTCGACATGGCTCGGGTGCACGCGACGGTCACCGAACGACGCGCAGTCGCCGGCGCCTGACCCGAACCGTTCACCCGAGCGCCGGACTGGTACCCAGGAGGATCCCCATGTGTTATCCCGTCACCTGCCCGAACTGCGGCAACACTGGCTGGGGCGGTTGCGGCCGACACGTCGACACCGTCATGAGCTCCGTGCCTACCGCCGACCGCTGCACCTGCCGTCAGGACACCACCCCGGTCCAGGACCAGCGTCGCACCCTACGTTCATTCTTCCGCCGCTGACCGCCGGCCGAACGATCGGCTGCGTGAGTCGCGGCAGAATTTGTCGTTTTCGATGGCCAGCACGTGGAACGCGCGAGCGAACGTACCTCGCAGCCCGTAACGAACCGGCGATATCTTGACCACCATCGAATTCGGCGCACTGACGAACGCCGTGCTCACAAAGTGCTCACCGGAGAACTCGCACAAAGGGGGCGGATTTTTTGGCCGGTCACTGATCGGTGAACGGCTGTCACGGGCGCGGAAGGGCTCGTGATACTCGATCCTTGATTACCGCAAACACGAGTCTCTGCGCTGGGCAGCCTAAGCCCTCGAGAACAGCGGCGTCGGGGATGCAAGCACACCGGACCATCGGTGCTGATGTCGGACTTGGTATGAATCTCCAAAGGCGATCCAGCACCAAACGCAGTGGACATCTACCGGTAGCGCCACACCGCTCAACCTCGGCAGCGGCATCCTTCACGCCCTCCGTAAGCTGCATAGTCCCTTTGCCCGTCGCGGAAGGATGCTTTCACACCCCACACCACAGAACGGCTGCAGAGCCCGCGCAATCGTCGGCCCACATAATCAGTACCGGCCCACAAGCATCGACGACATCCCTGCCCTCGAACTCGGCCCGGCCGGCGATGCGCCGCCAGCAGATCGGTATCCGACAGCACCGCGATCGTCGCCCGCAACGCGTCGTAATCGTCGGCGCCCAGCAGGACCGAGGCACGGAGCCCGTTGCGGGTGATCTCGAACAACTCATGGGTATGTTCGGCCTCCGACCAGCCGCGACAGCTGCGCCCGGGCGTCGGCAACAGGAAGAGTCGTCATGTACATAGCAGCCAAAATGCGGTTGCGGCGCGCTCTATGCCCGAACACACGGCACCTCCCCGGCGCCGGCAAACAGGTGGAAGGAATCCCTACCGACCGCCCCCGAACTGCTCCACGCGGAGAGAATTACGCCGATGATGCGAGAGTTCTCCGATTCGCCGGCGATGTCTCGCTGTGCCGTGCCACGCTCGAACGATGCAGACGGAGCGAGACCAGCTGCTGCTCACGGTGCGCAACCTCGCACGGTTTCACCGCGAGCACGAGAAGTTTTATTCCGAATCACCATTTCATGACGTGATCCGGTTGCAACGCAATTCACGGGCATTACAGGCACTGGCCGAGCGGTGGTTGGTGGTCGAACCGTCTGGCGAGAAGTACCTCAGCCCGTTCGCAGGAGCTTCCGACCTCAATGATGATCGCGCCACCGAGACGCTCGGGATCTTGTTCATGGAGGGCGGTGGCGAGCCTACGGAGATCACGAATCTGAAACGTGATCTCCGCGCGCTAGCGGAGGCGAACCGGGCGACCGGGCAGTGGCTGACGTCCGCGATGTCCGCGGCATGGGACATGTTGGAGGCATTGCTGAGCTACCCGGAACTTGCGGATCTGCTAGCCGAGCGGCACCGTATCGTGAGCAACGATTGGCAGTGCGCGTCGATGGCCGATCTCATCGCCCGCAACCTCGAGCGCGCGGTCGCGATCCTCGGTCGGGTCGACTTCACCCCGGCCGCCCTGCGCGCGGATCTCACTGCGAACCGTGTCGCTCCGCGGTATATGTTCTCCGTCTCGGAAATGCTCAATTTTGCCGCGGATCTCGCGGCTCGCAGCGCGGTGCTCACGCACGAGAACGAGCGACGCTGGCGAGTATTCCACGAGCGGGTGGATCAGATCGTCAGGGCCGCCGACAGCCCCGTCGCCAACGAAATCCCACTGAAGGACAGGTAAAGAGGACGACTACGCCGACTTTGCGGTCAGTCTCAAAGCGTCAACTCGCCCAGATCCCGGATGCAGGGAACCGCCAGAAGGCGTCGCGAATATGCGCAAAGTCCTGGAACGATACGCCGACGGCCGCGACAGGCTTCGGCAACCGGTTCGGAATACGGGCGACCTACCGCTGACCGAACTCGGCGCGGAGACCGAATCGGCCGTGCAGTGGCTGCAGTCCCGGCGAACGTGACCAATGACCCTGCCGTATCAATCCGGCCCGGAGTGGAATGGAAATTGGTTCGGGTCGCGTCCGGCGACCCCGGCTTCCATCAGGAGGTGCCCGATGTTGCGCGGAGCGATTCCCGCCGGCCGGATTGCGGGCATCCGGATCTCGGTGCACTGGTCGCTTTTCCCGACACTGGCGCTGTTGGCTTCACTGCTGTCGCTGTCGATACTGCCGGTTCATTTCGCCGGCCGGCCCACTTTGCTTTACTGGATCATCGGCACCGTGACCGCGGCAGGGTTCATTTTGACTCTCGTCGCGCATGAGTTCGCTCACTCCCTCGTCGCGCGCCGCCATGGCGTCTCTGTCGACCGGGTGACCCTGTGGTTGCTGGGTGGGATGTCGGAGCTGCGTGAGGAACCACCCGATCCAAAGGCGGACCTCCATATCGCACTCGCCGGACCGATCACCAGTCTGCTCATCGGTGTGGTCTCTCTCGTCGTCGCCTTCTCGCTCGAACAGTTCACCGGTCCGCTCGTGACCGCTGCCCTCCTCTGGCTCGGAACGGCGAACCTGATCGTTGCGATATTCAATCTGCTGCCAGGCGCGCCCTTGGACGGCGGCCGGGTGCTCCGTGCCGTCCTGTGGCATCGCAGCGGAGACAGACTCGCCGCCGCCACGTCGGCGGCCAGGAGCGGACGAGTCCTGGGACTGGTGCTGATCCTGCTCGGCGGGGCACAGGCGATCGTCTTCGGAAGCGGCGGACTCTGGTTGATGCTGCTCGGGTGGTTTCTCCGGTCGGCGGCGAATGTGGAACTGATGACCGCATCGGCACGGCACCGTCTCGGTAACCTTCACGTGGCCGATGCGATGACACCCACCCCCGTCGCCGCGGCCGCGGGTGACACCGTCGAAGAATTCCTGGCCAGTGCGGCATCGTCGTCCCACTACCGGATCTTCCCGGTAGTCGACCCGGACGTTCACCCCGTCGGGGTGATCACTCTGAGTGATCTGGCCCGGACAACCCCGGCGGCGCGAAGCCGGACGACTATCGGGTCACTCGCCTGCCCCTTGCCCGACGCCGACATCGTGACCGGTGACACGCTGTTGGCGGACGTGGCCAGGGCGGTGCTCCTCCGGCCGGGTCTGGATCTGATTGCAGTCGTCGACGGTGAGCAGCACCTGACGGGCATCGTCACGGCCACCGACCTCGTGCGGGGCTGCGATCGGACCGCGCTCGGACTTCCCCTCCGCTACCATCCGACGGTGCCAGGCAGTGGCAGTAGCGGCGGTCCCGACTGAACCGATCGGCAGCAAATCACCCACCTCGCCCGCGAGACACCAACCGACGCTTCACCACCAACGCGACGGAACTATTTTCCGCTGGTCCGCTCCCCCGCCTGCCCTCAATCCGCGCGCAGCCCTACGACTCGACACCGGCGGCCCGAACCAGAGCTGATCCAGCGAATGGTGAACCGTCCTGGATCGACTGGAGGCTGTTGATCCAACAAGGAGAACGTCGGTCATGCCTGCACCGAAGAAGTACGACGCTGAGACCCAGGAACGGGCCATCCGGATGTATCGGGACCGGCTCGACGAGCACGGCGGCCCGAAGCTCGCCGCACGTCGCCACGTCGTGAGCTGCTCGGCATCGCGCCGGCGACGCTGCGGAACTGGATCGAGCGGGACGAAGCCGCCCCGCCTGGCGCTGCGTCTCGAGAGCCGGACGCGTCGGAGGGACTCGCTCAGCTTCGACGAGAAGTCTCCGAATTACGCAGGGCTAATGAGATATTGAAGACCGCGAGTGCGTTTTTCGCGGCGGCGGAGGTCGTCCCCCGCACCCGCACCCCCTACCCGCTGGACCCGAACCGACGAGACGTCCGCGTTGACGCCAGGCGTCAACGCGACTTATACACCGAATATCCGGTACGCCGCGCGACCCGCAGGATCGCGGCCTGCAGATGCTCTGCTCGGCGATAAATCTCCCGCCGGCGCAGCTCCCGCCGCACGTCGGGCTCGTTCTCGAGGTCGGCAATCGCCGCCCGGTAGGCGTGCTCGGCCGCCGACAGTGCCTCGATCGCGCGGTCCGCGTACTTCGCGGCGGCACCTCCCGGTAGCGCACGCAGCCCCTCCGCGAGGGGGACTGCCGCGTCGGCGAGGGCGTCGAGCAATCCCACCAAGTACGGGTCCGGGGCCAGACACGTCGGCCCCGAACACGACAGCTCCCACTCCCGGATCAGCGCATACCCGGCCTCGGTGATCTCGCCGAGTCGTTCCCCCAGCTCGAACAGATCCTCCGCCTCGATCGGCGTGCTGAAACTGTCGCGCACCGCGTTGTGGAGATCGCGACGCGCGACGCGCTCGGCCTCCGCGACGACCCGCAGCTCCGCGGCCGCATCGTGGATCGCGACCCCGCCGTGCCCCCACCCGTTCAACACCCGCATGCCCTGCTCCACGAGAATCAGCTGTGCGCGCAGCATGCCGAGCACGTCGAACGAACGCGGCAGGAACCAGGAGCTCGGCAGGCGCGGCCAGCGCATCAGATCGCCTCCCACACCGGGA
Source organism: Rhodococcus sp. USK13 (assembly GCF_018343855.1). NCBI lineage: Bacteria > Bacillati > Actinomycetota > Actinomycetes > Mycobacteriales > Nocardiaceae > Rhodococcus > Rhodococcus sp. USK13. The sequence continues at coordinate 5,574,261 of NZ_CP069242.1, forward strand.
ACAATGCGGCGCCGAGCAGGCCGGTCACCGGCAACGTGACGATCCACGCCAAACCCATCTCCTTGACCACCCTCCAGTGGACATGCCGTGTGCGGTGCTGTGCTCCCACACCTACCACGCCGGCCGCGACCACGTGCGTCGTGCTTACCGGCGCACCGACGAGGGAGGCGCCGAGGATCACTCCGGCGGCACCGGATTGGCTCACCAGACCATCGAGCGGAGTCATCCGGAAGACTCCGCGTCCCACGGTCCGCACGATCCGCCACCCCCCGAACGCTGTACCGATGGTCAGGCTCGTCGCGGCCATCAGCTTGACCCACAGCGGCACCGTGAACTCCGAGAGATGTCCACTCGCGACCAGCAGCAGAGTGACCACACCCATGGTCTTCTGCGCGTCATTGCCCCCATGGCTGAACGCGAGCATCGCGGCCGTGCCCCATTCGGCTCCCCGTACCGGAGCGAGGGCACGCCGCCGCGCCCGTCGCATCAGGCGCCAGGCGAATGCCACGAGCAACGCACACGCCAGCGCCCCCATCACCGGGGAGAGCGCCAGCGCGGTAAGGATTCCCACGACACCAGTGGGACGGCCGTCGGTGAACCCACCCCAGCGCACCCCGTCCGTGCCCGCCGCGATCAGGCACGCGCCGACCAACCCGCCGACCAGGGCGTGCGACGAACTCGACGGCAACCCGAACCACCACGTCAGCAGGTTCCACGCAATCGCCGCGGTCAGTGCGGCACCGACCGCCGTCACCGTCGCCTCCGCGGGCAGCTCCACCACCCCGCCGACGGTGTCGGCGACGGCGGTACCGACAAGCAACGGACCCGCGAAGTTCCCGGCCGCAGCAAGAATCAGCGCGTGCCCAGGCCGGGCAGCCCCGGTGGCGACGAGCGCGGCGATCGAGTTCGCCGAATCGTGGAAACCGTTGGTCAGGTCGAACGCGAACGCCGTTGCGATCGCCAGGAGCAGGGCGACCTCCACTAGCTCAGTACCAGACCCGAGCACGAGCGCCCGAGGACATCGACGGCCGGGTCCATCCGCGCGAGGGCGTCTGAGGCACCCGGGCCGCAGTCGACGCGAAGTCGTGCAGCACTCGACTGATTTGGGTAGTTCTCATGGAAAACCTCCTGGCCAATAGTCTGATCCGCATAACGACAGCAGCGCGCATGAACGGGGCCGCAAAACCGCGAGTTGCCGTCCGTCGTGCACAACGGTCGCGCACCAGCCGCCGACCCATACAAAGTCCGATAACGGGGACGCGCGCAGATCCACCGGGTGTATGCGGAGAGCTACAGCGTTTTCGTTGCCCGCAAGGCGTACGCGTGGCTGAATCGGCAGGGCATCCGGGTGGACCGGTGCACTACCGAACGACCTTCCGACACGGGGGATTCGACCCCTTAGCATTGGCCCGGTGAAGTTCGCCGCACGGACGACGGGGGCTATCCGTGGACGAGAAGGCACCGCCACCAGGCACGAGATAGTGAACGATACCCCCGCTGTACGTGTTGGTGACATCCTCCTCGCGGACATCGACCGGCAACTCGATCATCCGCTCGAAGCAGCCGTTCCTGAACTGCGACCGCCCGGGGACGTGCGAGGGACGTTGCGTTGAGCTTCGATCACCAACTCCCGTCCAATTTTCGCCACGGTCGCATCGCGGATAGGGATCTCGAGTCCAGGTAACTCCGCGCGCGCCAGATAGCATTCGCCGGCGATCTGCTCGTCAACCCGGATACGGCGCACGTTCTGCCAGGCCAACCTTGCCCCGTTGCGGTCGAATTGCAGCTACGTCGATGCTGAACGTCGTCGGTGTCCTCGCCGATTCCCGACATCAGCTCCCGACTGGCGGGCAGCTGCTCCACCGCTTCGTCGTAGTCGCCCTCGTCGTGTCGTCGAACCGGGTGCTTCTCGGCGCATCGTAGTCGGTAACCACGGCTACCTCGCAGACCTTCCGGGGAAGGGGCTATTAGCTCGACACCAAGGACCACCACTGAAGCGGCGACAGGAGTTTTTAGCCAGCTGAGGCAGGGAGCGCCCGGTTCGTCACCATGCAGAAACAGGACATCGATTGCGAATACCCCGTGCAATCGCCGGGCCATGTGTAATGGACGTGTATGAACGACGCCAAGGACACCCGCCCGACGCCCCGCAGGCGCCGGGTCGAGTGGGTGATCGGCGGCCTCCTCGTCGTCGTGCTCACCGTGGAGATTGTCCTCATCTGGCCGGACCTCTCGAAGAGCGTCCGCGACCTCGGCGACCTCGAATGGGGATGGGTGGCCGCGGCGGTCGTGGCGTCGCTGGCTTCGATGTGGAGCTTCGCCCGGGTCCAGCGCTGTCTGTTGGGGGTCGCGGGTGTGCACATCAGGGAGCGGCAGGCGCTGTCGGTCACCTTCGCATCGAACTCGATGAGCGTGACACTGCCGGGTGGGCCGGTTCTGGCGACGACGTTCAGGTACCGGCAGACTCGGATTTGGGGTGCCTCACCGATGGTCGCGACGTGGCAACTGGTGATGGCCGGCGTCCTCCAGGCGATCGGTCTGGCGCTCGTCGGACTGGCGGGCGCACTGCTCGTCGGGGCAAAGACCAACCCGTTTTCGCTGATCTTCACGGTCGGTGGTCTGTGCGCCTTCCTGGTCGTGGCCCAGTACGCCGCATCGCGTCCCGACGCGCTCGAAGGTGTCGGCATCACCGCATTACGCGGATTCAATGTGCTTCGGAAGAAGCCTCCGCTGACCGGTGTTCATCACTGGAAGCACATCGTGAACCAGATGAGTGCCGTCCGGATGGATCGCCGTGACACGGCTCGCGCGTTCGGGTGGTCGCTGTTCAACTGGATCGCCGACGCCTCGTGTCTCGCCTTCGCGTGCTACGCGGTCGGCGCCCATCCCGGGTTCGCCGGACTCGCCGTCGCGTACGCGGCGGGTAACGCCGCCCGTTCGGCCATCCCGCTGCTGCCCGCAGGGCTCGGTGTCATGGACGCCGTGCTCGTCCCCGCACTGACCGCCAGCGGCATGACCGGCGCCGAAGCGGTCTCCGCGATCGTTGTCTACCGGCTGGTCAGCTTCCTACTCATGGCCGTCATCGGCTGGATCGTCTTCGCGGCGCGCTATCGGGGTACCTCGCAAGGCGAGGAAGGCCCGGACCTCGCACCGCTGTGGCGCACCCGAAAGTAAAACTCTCGCGCGGCGAGCGCACGACCGGACCTGTTGGCAGTGCAGTGATCCCGTAGTCGTTTCCCTGAGCGCGCTGCCGTCCTCGCGACGAGAATGGCTCCCGCCGCGAGAACAACTGGTAGCGTCTGCCGCCGTCGACGACGCGCCGGTTGGGCACCCGCCGCCACCCCCGTCAGAATGCCCTCACGCTGCTGGCGGACCCCGATTATGCGCGGCGGATCTCCGCTTACGACCGATCGCTGCCCGAACAGCTACGCGCCGAGCAACAATATCCCCCTCACCAGGAGCCCGAGCACCTTCACCGTCTCCGATCCGACGTAGACATGATGTAAGTGGGAACGTAGAGCATCTTCGCCGGCGAGGACCCGGTCGGAGCGACGCGTCAGTTTCAGTCGGACACAGGCCAATTGCGATCAGCACCGTGACCCCGGGTGCACGGAACTTCAGTGTGCCTCCAGGAACGAGATCGCCACCACCATCCCGAACCAGACCGAAGGTCACGGCGACCGCTATGTCCTGCTGCGACTCTGGAACCTTGGAACTCGACTCTGGTGATCGGAGCGTAGTCACCATCAATGTGGTGTCGGCCGATCCTGGAAGAGGACTTCGGATAGCGGACGGCGAGGTGTGGTGGTGGGAGCGGTCTGCTCATGGGTTGCCGTCCCCACTCGAATGAGTACTTGAGGCAGCCCGGCGTCTGAGGAAAGGTCGCGGACGAGCGTGCGTGTTGCGGGCATCTCGGTGAGGTGGGTCACCGGGCAAGTAGCCAGTCCGCGGGATGCGCAGTCGAGCAGAACCGCGGACAGCGCCTCGCCACAGCGCAGCCAGTCCAGCCTGGAATCGGCGGCGGTGGTGAGTAGCAGAATCGCAGCCTGATCGTGTCCGACAACCGGATCGGCCGACGTCGAGGTGCCGGAGGGGAAGTCGCGAGCCAGTGACACGGATCGGCGTTGGGATGCAGACGGTAGCGCCTCCTCGGGCACACCTTGCGGAAAGGAGTCGGGGTGACCGGACCACCATCGGAGTTCAGCTTGATATATGGGATTGGCGCCGCGTAGACCGGAGAGCCGCAGGGACGCATCCTCGAGCGCTGTTCGGCTGCGCTCCGGTAGAACTACGAGACTGATCCCGATCTGTGCCGAAACCGCTCGGAGATGCGGGGTTATGTCGTCCCATGACGGGGGTGCAGTGAAGGGCAATCTATCGGTTCTTCTGACTTTGATTGCTTCGGCCAGGCGAGTGTCGTCCGGTGAGATCTCACGCTTGCGGAACATTCCTACCGTGGCGAGGAGCTCACGGTCTGCTCTGGCCGGCATGCGATCTATTTCGATGTCCCAGCCCTGTGCAGCGAACGCGACCTCGAGATGATTCAAGGCAGCGCCGCAGGAGATCACCATTTGACGACCGAAGTCGTCCGTCGCGGGTAGGAGGCGATCAGGATCGCTGAACAGTGATAGCCCGAATCGGCCCACCACCCAACGCCACGGTTGGCTGTTGTGGAGCGACGGCGCCCTGCAGGCAAGGGCCACTGCGGATTCGAGAGAGGTTCGGTCGGGCATTGCGGAGGTCATCGTTGCTCCCGGTTGACATGATCATTCCTGTTGTCGTCCTCACGCAGCGGGGCTAGTTGATCGTCCATCCCGGGGTCCGGTCGACGGTGCACCATTCACGATCCCATTGCCGCATCCGGTTGCGCGCGCCTACCCATCGAGTGATAACCAGTAGAAGAATGGCAGTGGTCGCGCCGATGGCCCACACACTCATCGCCGCGCTCACTGCGAGTGCGGCGTTCTCGGTCCCGGTTCTCGGTGCGTCCACGATGTCACCGTTCGAATCGATCCACACCTCGACGGTGTCCCCTGCCATTGCGCGCGGTGGCGCCTCCACATTCCCTGTGCGAGAGGATCCGTCAGAAGAAAGCCACCGAGCCGACGCGTAGTCGTGGGTCAGCGGAGACCGGGTATACCCGTCGTCCATTCGGGGCTTCGGGTCATCGACGAGGACGGCGGTCGTCACATGCCGGTTTGCGCGGTCGGTCCGGGACTGTTCACTCAGGTCGGTGTAGCTGACCGTGCCGAATGCCGCCGCACACGGCACCAGCAGAAGCACGAACAGGGTCGTCATCAGTGCCGCGAGCGACTCGAACCGATCACTCGGGCGCATCAATGAATTCCGGCTCCACGGCGCCAGGCGCCACCATCGCAAGGTGAGTGGCTGGTCACTGTCCATCTCTACCTCCCCTCAGGACGCTCTTCCCCAAGTGTTCCGCGATGAGGCCGAAGAATGTAGGGCAGAAGGTCAACTGCCCTCGAGTCGTGTGCGCTCACGAATGCTCCACGAGGACCAGGCACCGATATCGGTGACCTTCGCCCTGGAACAGTGATCGGTGTTACCGGACCGTTGTCGATGAGCCGACTCACAGCGATCGGCACGAAAGGTAAAGAACATCGTGGGACAGCATCGCGAACGCTCACATGCCGATGACCATCGGGACGGCGACGGGTCGGGGAGTTTCCCTTCTTGCACCCGGCCGGGATGGTGCTTGCGGTGCTGTCCGGCGCGACCGTGGCAGGGTTGGTCGCTTTTCTCGGCGTCTGGCTCGCGACGCCGCTCGTGGGTGTGGGTGCGGCAGCGATTCTTGTCGGCACCCTCTGCCTTGCGGCAGCCATGTTGATGCCCCGCCGCCCGCGCAAGGGACGCACCGGGACGCTCCGAAACCGTTCGCGGACACGGCGCACGCTTGACCGTGCTCCCCGCCGACGCGCGTCCTACGTTGGCAGAAGCCACGGAACTCACCGCGGCCGCGCGCCGCTACGACTCGATGTATCACACCGAATTACATTGGTGGGCCGGTCATTCGATTCCGGCGGGGAGGAATCCCACCGGCTGCGCTGGGCACCGCGGAAGAGCCAGCACGCGTCGGCATCGGCCGCAACTTCCCCTCCGGCACCGACACACACGGAGCCGACTCGACGCAGGTCGATCGGTCGACCGTGGTGGTGCTGAGCACCGCAACCGAGACTCGGATGGACTGGCTGCGATGCGGTGAAGCCCTATCCGCCGTACTACTCGACGCAACGGTGAACAAAGTTGCCACCTGCCCGCTCACCCACATGACCGAGGTTCCGCAGAGCCGGGCGATGATCAGCAAACTTCTCCATGATCTCTCTTTCCCGCAGGCCCTGATTCGCTTGGGCACAGTCGGTGACAACGCGTCGAGGCAGACTCCCCGCCAAGAGGTGAAAACGGTGCTGGCGATGCATTCTTCCCCCGGCGAAGTGGTTTCTGATGGCGTATATGAGACAGGAGAATACTGTGCAGACACAGGATCTCGGCGCTCATGACCTTCAGTACAATTGGTTTGTCACCGCTGCGGTCGTGGGCGGCGCCGCACTGTTCGTGACCTCCGCGCTGAACGTGGTCGGCTGTGCGGCAGTAGTCGTCTTCTGTGGATTGTGGGAGTGAACTCCCTGTGACCCGACCGGCCCCGCGTATCGCGGTGGGGCGCTGCGCCCTCGAGGTGGTGACCTTGTCCCCTACGGGGGTCGGTCACGGACAGCGACGATAGATGTCGGGACGAGAATTCGTCGCTCGGCAACCAGGAGGAGTGCACCATGACCGGCCACCGCCCGATCGTTGTAGGAACAGACGGCTCACCCTCATCGCTGCAGGCGGTGTCCTGGGCAGCCAAGGAAGCCGCGCTCCGCAACCTGCCTCTGTCGCTGATCACGACGACGTTCGTTCCCGGCGCCTATGGCGTGCCGATCGGAATGCCCGCCAGCTTCTTCGAAGACGAGCAACGCGACGGTCGGGAAAGATTGGAGCACGCAGAACAGATCGCCCGTGCCGCGGTGCCCGCGCACAACATCGAGATCGTCGCCACGCTGTGCACCGGAACTCCGGCCGGTGAGCTGATCGGCCGCTCGGCGACGGCGTCGATGGTTGTGGTCGGCGCGAACAGGCAGGGAATCGTCGAACGCGCTTTCCTGGGCTCGGTCAGTTCTGCGGTTGCCGCGCACGCTCATTGCACCGCTGCAGTCGTTCGGGGAGCAGCTGATCGTGATATCAATGACCGTGCCGGGCCCGTCGTGGTCGGCGTCGACGGCTCACGGCACAGTGAATCTGCCATCTCGATGGCCTACGAAGAGGCCGCCCTGCGGCAGGCGGAGCTCGTGGCTGTGCACGCGTGGTCCGATATCACTTTGGTAATTGCGTTCGACGGAGGTAGCGATGCCGAGTGGAGGCGGGCCGCGGAAAACGAGACCGCTGTCTTGTCCGAGAGTTTGGCCGGCCGTGCGAACGATTACCCGGATGTGAAGGTGCGCACCGTCGTCGTCCGGGATCGTCCCGCGAGGAACCTGCGGGAGCAGGCCGAGAACGCGCAGCTCCTCGTGGTGGGGAGCCGGGGGCGAGGTGGATTCACCAATATGTTGCTGGGATCGACCAGCAGGGCGTTAATGCACTCGGTTGCCTGCCCACTGCTCATCGTTCGATAGCCTCGGCTTGGACGTCGCCGACGGGTAGCGCGCCGGGCCCGAGCCCCGCCGCAGTGAACGTACGTCGACTCCGCTTGACAACTTCCCGCGATCGTCCGTCACCCCGCGATATCGTCGGTCACGGTGTGATGACTGCGCGACCACGCAATGTTCCCGCGGCCAGCCGCCGATACGCTTCCACACCGTCCTCGAGCGCGAAGCGTTCTATGGCGATGTCGAACACGCCCTGGTGGGCCATGTCAACCAGTTCGATCAGCTCGTTCCGTGCACCCCAGTACGGGACGGCGACGTTGACCTCGTACGCGCCGCGGAAGAAACCTACCTGGGCGGCTGCCTGGCCGTCGCCCAATCCGACGATCGCGACGTCGGAGCCGACCCCCGCGATCGCCATCGACAGATCCAGAGTCGGTTGCATCCCCACGAGATCGAGCACCAGCGCCGCACCTGCGGGTCCGGTGATCGTGCGGACCTTCGCAGCGGCGTTCGAGTCGGACAGCACGGCCTCGTGGGCACCGATCGACCGGGCGAACTCGAGTTTGTCTTCGCTGACGTCGAGAGCGACGACGCGGGCGGGTGACAGGTGCCGCAACAGCTGTATGGCGACGTGGCCGAGTCCCCCGGTGCCGATCACGACCGCGGTCGAGCCGGGACGGAGTTTGCCCAGCGACCGTTTGATCGCGTGGTAGGGCGTCAGCCCGGCATCGGTCAGGGGGACTGCCGTCACCGGGTCGAGGTCCCCGATCGGCACGACGTGGCGGGGCGAATCGACCACCATGTACTCGGCGATCGCCCCGGGAGCGCCCAGACCCGGCGGCAGGATGTTCAGGTCCGCGGCCCGCGAGCAGTAGTTCTCCATGCCCTGGGAGCAGTGCCAGCATTGTCCGCATCCCCACGGCCCGTAGACGAGCACATCTGTGCCGACATCGAGTCCTTCCACACCGGCGCCGACGGCGGCGACGCGTCCAGCGCCCTCGTGCCCGAGTGTCAGTGGCAGCCCGAAGGTGTATTGCTCCTCGGGTAACCCCATGATGAACGCGTCGGAGTGGCAGACCCCGGCCGCGGTGATCTCGAGGAGGATTTCGCCCGGGCCGGGTTCGGGTGTGGGGATCTCGACCAGTTCGGGTTCCGCGCCGATTCGTCGGTACTGGATCGCCTTCATGCTCTCTCCCTCATGGTGCTGACACTGTTTTCACTGACCGCTAGCCGATTTCGGAGAGGCGGGCCGCGGCCAGGAGCGATGCCACGCCGTGTTCGATTCCCTGGGCCAAGTCGGCCAGATCGGGGTTGGTGTCGTAGTCGCCCGTGATACCGAAGGTCAGGTGGTCGCTGTAGCTCAAAATGGCGATGCCGATGCGCAACCGCAGCGCGATCGGTACGTAGGGGAAAATTTCGAGGATCTCCCGGCCGAGGATGTGACGAGTCTGCCGTGGCCCCGGGATGTTCGTGGCCACGGCCACGACGCTGTGCTGGGGGAACCGCATGGCCAGGCGTATCGCCCAGGCCAACGGCATGAACGGCCCGTACTGTGCCAGGGCCGTGAACGCTTTTCCGCCTTCCGCCTCGTTGCCGGCTTTGTGCGCGGCAAGGCGCCGGTGCACAACAGTGAGCTGTTCGACATGGTCCTCGATGTCGACGGGTAGAAACGGCAGCATCAGAGAAACCGCGTTGTGCACCGGGCCCCCACCCGGTGGGTCGGTCCGCACGGACACGGGGACGAGGGTGCGGACGGTGCGGGCTTCCGGGATTTCGCCTCGCCGCAGGAGGAGCGTGCGCAGTCCGCTGGTGATCGCGGCAAGAGCGACATCGTTGACCGTGGCTCCGTAGGCGGAGCAGATTTCGCGGACATCCGCCATGCGAGTGCGGGCACCGCAGTAACGCCGTTGGCGTCCGATGGGACCGAGCAACGACGTGCCGGACGCTGACGTCACCATCTCGGTGAGGAGGCGAGCAAGACCCAGGGTGGCGCCGACAGCGGCCGCCGCGAATCGCTGTGGTGTGGTCAGTACCGTTGTGAGCATGTGGAATTGACGCGCCGGCGAGAGAACTCCGGTGATCGTGTCGATGATGCCGGCGGGGGTCTGCTTCGGGGAGAGAATTTCCGGTGTGGTTCGTGTAGTGGCCGGCGGGTCCTCGTCGCACATCGCTTCGAACAGTTTGGTGCCGGCGATGCCGTCCGCCATGCAGTGATGCATTTTGGCGAGCACGGCCCAGCGGTCCCCGGTGAGTCCTTCCACCACCCAGCATTCCCACAGCGGATGATCGCGGTCGAGGCGGTGCCCCATTACCCGGGCCACGAACCCGAACAGCGTCTCCTCGTCCCCCGGCTGTGGGAGCGCAACTCGACGTACGTGGTGGCCGAGGTCGAACACCGGGTCCTCCACCCAGGAAGGTTTCCCGAGATCGAGTGGCACGATATGGAGTTTGTCTTGTGCGTGCGGTAGGTCGACCAGCCGCGCCACCACCGCCGCACGGAACTGCTCAGGAGGCGGCGCCGGACCCGCGAGAATCGCCAACGCGCCGATCGTCAGGCTCGCATGATCATCGGAATCCTCGGTCTCGAGGAATCCGGCGTCCAGAAAACTCAGTGTGTCATCGTCCATCGGTCCCGCCTCACCACGTCAGACCTGCATACCGATCACTGTGCCGCAGACAAGCCGGGCACGACAGAGTCGAACGGTGGGCTCGTGGGGCCGAAAGTCATCCCTGCTCTCGACACAGCACCTGAGACGCCAAGCCCGCTCAACACCGCGGGACGACGATGAGCGGGCACGGCGCGGTGTGCAGGAGGGCCGCGCTCGTCGAACCGAGGGTCATTCCCTTGAATCCGCCGCGGCCCCTGGTGCCGACGACGAGTAGCTGCGCCTCTTCCGCCTGCGCCAGCAGGTGCCGCACCGGCCGGTCTCTGACGAGGACCTGCTGTACCGGGACGTCCGGATACTGCTCGGCGCATCCGGTCAGGCTCTCCCCCAGCAGTGCCTGTTCCGACTCTGCCACCGCCTTCCAGCGTTCGGGGCCGGTCTCCAGGGGAACGGCGGACAGGTCCTGGTCCGCCCAGGCATGCAGTGCGATCAGCGTGGTTCGTCGTAGGGCACTTTCCTCGAAGGCCAGCTCGATGGCGGGTGCGCTGTTGTCGGAGCCGTCGACGCCGACCACAACCGGGCCCACGCCGGTCTCCTCGGCGGAGGGTGGGGCACCTTCGATGACGGCAACGGGGCAGTGTGCGTGCCGGGCCACGGCCGAGGTGACCGAACCGATCAGGCCGCCGGTGAATTCGCCGAGTCCTCGGCGGCCGAGCACTATCATTCGCGCCGACGCCGATCGGTCGACGAGCACCGCGGGCGCATACTGCCAGTGCAACTCCGTTCGTATGTGGACAACGCCGCGGGGGTCGTGGTCCCGGGCGAGCTCGGTAGCTGCGGCGAGGTCACGCTCGGCTCGCGCACGTAATTCTGCGCCCACCAGCGGTAGGGACTCGGCCCCCCGGTAACTGACACACGCCAGAAGGAGCAGCGGAGCGCTGCGAAGTACCGCCTCGGCTACACCCCACCGCACCGCCTGCGATGATGGCGGCGACCCGTCTACGCCCACGACGATCGGGGTGGTGCTCACCATGTTCTCCTTTGCGCGCCCGCGACTTCGGCCAACACGGCCGACGTCACCGGTTGGAGAATGTCCACTGTTGCAGAGGATAGGCCGCGACCGTAACCGACGTCGGCGACCTCGACGGCGTACAGCACCCAGCGCCGGGGCAGCCGGCCGAGCACCGCACCCAATTTCAATGCTTGGGTGAGTCCGAGCCCGTGTGTGCTGGTGGTGTTCGCCGACAGAGCGGCGAGCGCTTGTGAGTCGAATCGGTGCACGGTGCCGGGCCGTGGTGGATCGCACACGATGGCGTCCACCAGGACAGCTACGTCCATATCGGCCCAGGCGTCGAGGAGGGTCGCCGGATCACCGTCGGAAATCGTGACCAGCAGATCGGGAATCGCCTGGGCGGCGACCGCGCGCGCGACTGCGGGCCCGATACCGTCGTCGCGTCGGTCCTCGTTCCCGACTCCGAGCACCACGGCCGTCATCGGCGGTCGATCGTGAGTGTCAGGAAGTGGGTGGCACAGGAGATGCAGGGGTCGTAGTTGCGGATGATCCGCTCGCACAGGGCGGCCAACTCCTCGTCCGGGAGGGTCAGATGAGCATCGACGGCGGCGCGGAGATCATGTTCGATCGCCGCCTGGTTCTGTGAGGTGGGTGGAATGATGGTCGCCGTGCGGACGAGGCCGTCCGGATCGAGTTCATAGCGGTGATACAGCATTCCGCGGGGTGCCTCACTGACACCGTGTCCCACTGCATGGATGGGCGGTCCGTCGGTGAAGGGTCGCGGGGGCCGCTGATAGTGATCGATGATGCGTAAGGCTTCCTCCACCGCGTAGACGACTTCGACGGCGCGCACGACGATGCTGCGGTACGGGTTGCGGCACTGCACACCGAGATTGGCTGTTGCCGCCGCGGCGGCTGCACCCGTCAATTGCGCGGAGTTGAGGGAGTAGCGCGCCAAGGGCCCTGTCAGGTATCGCCGGCCGTCGAGTTCGGCGTGGAGGGCGGTCGAGTGCGGCACCTGGTGCTCGATCACGTGCCGGGGGAATTCCTCTGGACCGCAATGTAATCCATTCGTCGAGACGATGTCGCCGTCTTCGATGGCGTACCGGGATTGGTGGTGGAGTGCGAGTAGGTCGTGGTCGAGTTCGATGTCCGGGAAGTCGAAGGTGGACACCCAGTCGACGGTGGCTATCGCCTGCCCCAAGGCGGCGCGCAGCTGCTCCGCCAGCGGGGCCAGCTCGTTGCGGGTCGGTGCGCGGTGGAATCCGCCGACCCGGACGTTGACCGGATGAATGGCCCGGCCGCCGATGAGATCGAGGATGGCGTTGCCCGCCTTCTTCAGTGCCAGTCCCCGCTCGACGGCGGCTCGGTCGCGTCGAGCGAGGGCGATGGAGTCAGGGAAGCCGAGGAAGTCCGGTGCATGCAGGAAGTAGATGTGCAGGACGTGACTGGCGATCCACTCGCCGCAGTACAGCAGCCGCCGAAGGTCGAGGACGGCATCGGTGACCTCGATACCGCAGGCCTGTTCGAGGGCGTTGCAGGCACTGACTTGATAGGCGACCGGGCAGATGCCGCAGATCCGGGAGGTGATGTCGGGCGGCTCCAAGTAGTGTCGGCCACGTAGGAACGACTCGAAGAATCGGGGCGGCTCGTAGATGGCCAGGTCGACTCGGTCGGCGCGACCGTGTCGTACGGTGACGTCGAGTCGACCCTCCCCCTCGACTCGGGCGAGAGCCTTGACGGTCAGTTCTCTTGTGGTGGGGGTCATGTGGGTGATGATTCCTGCGAATCGGTGCCGAATGCTGCCACGTTGAAGGTGGCGAGGACGCGCGAGATGGCATCGTCGTTCATGCCACAGGTGCGCAGCCACCCCATCAGCGAGGCGAGGTTCGGGTCGGTCGTGGGGCCGAAACAGCCGTAGCATCCGCGCGAGACCGCGGGGCACAGTGCTCCGCAACCGGAGTGGGTCACCGGTCCGAGGCAGGGGGTTCCGTCTGCCACCATCACGCACGTCAATCCGCGCCGCTTGCATTCGGTACACACGGTGGTGTTCGGGATGTTCGGTCGTCGCCCGGCCAGGTAGGCGGTGATCACCTCGAGGAGTTGCCGCCGGTCGATCGGACACCCGCGTAGTTCGAAGTCGACCGGGACGTGCGCGGAGATCGCGGTCGAGGTCGCCAGGGTGTCGATGTAGTCGGGGCGGGCGTACACGACCGACAGGAAGTCGTCGATGTCGGCGAAGTTGCGCAACGCCTGGATACCACCCGCCGTGGCGCAGGCCCCGATCGTGACCAGGAAGCGGGACTGCTCGCGCACCGCCCGGATCCGCTCCCGGTCGGCGGCGGTGGTGATCGATCCCTCGACGAGCGACAGGTCATAGGGGCCGCCGATGATCGTGTCGGACAGTTCGAGGAAGTGGCTGATGGTCACTGCCTCGGACAGCGCCAGCAGTTCGTCTTCGCAGTCGAGCAGGGTGAGCTGGCAGCCGTCGCAGGACGCGAACTTCCACACCGCGAGGGTAGGTCTGGTGGTCGGTGGTGCGCTCATCACAGCTCCGGTACCCGTAGAAGTGGTTCGGCGGTGGCAAAGTCGACCACCGGCCCATCACGGCACAACAACAGCTCGCCCAGCTGGCAATGCCCGCAGACACCGACACCGCACTGCATGTTCCGCTCGAGGGAGACCTGAATGTCGATGGGGTCTACACCGCGGTCGAGCAGGACTCGGGCGGAGAACCGCATCATCGGTTCAGGCCCGCATAACAATGCCGTGGTGCGGGTGGGATCGAGGTTGATTCGGTGTAGCGATTCGGTGACGAATCCGACGGCCCCCGTCCATCCCGATACCGGTTGATCGATGGTCAACTCCACGTCGAGGTCTTCGCGGGCCTGCCAGGCGGCCAGCTCGGCGCCGAAGAGAATGTTCGACGGACTGCGCGCACCGACGATGACGGTCACCCTCCGGAACCGGTCGCGCTCGGCCAGCACGGACCCGATGACGGGCCGCAGGGGGGCCAGGCCCACCCCACCGGCAACCACGACGAGGTCGCGTCCGTCATCGGGGTGCAGGTTCCATCCGTGCCCGAAGGGGCCACGAACTCCTACCACTGCGCCCACCGGAGTGTCGTGGAGGGCCCTGCTCACGGCGCCGACACTGCGGACGGTGTGCACCAGCACACCGAGGTCCCCGCGGGGCGCATCGCTCACCGAGATCGCGATCTCACCGACTCCGTGGGCGTACAACATCATGAATTGCCCGGGCAGAACTCGGGTTTTCGGGACTGCGGTGGTGGGTGTCAGGGTCACCGTCACGGTGTCGGCCGTCTCTTGCGTGCGGGAGTGGACACGGTAACCGGTGGTGAGCATGTGGGTGGTCGACATGGCGTCACATCTCCCGGCGGTTCGCATAGAGGTCGAGCAGCCGCGCCCGGGTGGACTGGAGGCGGGCGATGAGCAATCCCGAGAGCGCACGGGTGACGACGTACCCGAATTCGGGTTCTGCTCCGGCCATCCGCTCGAGGGCGGTGATATCGATCTCGGCGGCTTCGGTGGCCGCCGCCGCGTGGGCGGCGAACTGCCAGACCGGTCGGGCTCCCAGCCAGGACCAGCCGAGAACGTCTCCACCATGAAGGGTTTCGAGTGCTACAGCGCCGCGGCCGGGCACGTGCGTGGTCAGGACGACGCTGCCCGACCCGATCAACCAGCACCGAGTCGCCGGTGTGCCCTCCCGGAAGATGACCTCTCCTTCGCCGAATCGCACCGGGGAGGTCAGTGCGGTCAGCCTGCGACGGTGCTCGTCGCCGAGTGCGGCGAGCAGGGACGGCAACACGGTGCCGCCCGCGGTCATCGTTGCTCCCGCGCATCGTCCGGCCGGTACCGCGGAAGAGTCTGGACCAGCCGTGCAGCCTCCTCGGTGATGTCGATGCCGACCGGGCACCAGTCGATGCACCGCCCACACCCCACACAACCGGAACTTCCGAACTGGTCGAACCAGGTACCGAGCTTGTGGGACATCCACTGCCGGTATCTGCTCTGCCCTGACGTCCGGACGGTTCCCCCGTGCAGTTCGCTGTAGTCGAGTTCGAAGCAGGACGACCAGTGCTCCCACCGTTCGGCATGCTCGCCCGTCAAGTCGGTGATGTCCTCGCTGGTGGTACAGAAGCAGGTGGGACAGACCATCGTGCAGTTGCCGCACGTGAGACACCGGTTGCTGACCTCGTCCCAGACGTCCTCGCTGCGGGCGTCGGCCAACAGGTTACGGAGATCGACCTGCGGCATCGCCCGTCCCATCCGGCCGGCCGCAGCGCTCACGGCCGCTCGGGCTTCGTCGATGTCCGTGGCCGCAGCGGGTCTTCGGTTGATCTCGGCGAGTACGTCGGCGCCGGCGTCGGTGCCGACCTCGACGAGGAACCGATGCCCGTGCGAGTCGACGCGTTCGGTCAACGCGAGGTCGTAGCCGGGGCCGGCTGCCGGGCCGGTGCCCATGGAGGTGCAGAAGCAGACTTCGCCGGGCTCGGTGCAGTGGGCGGCGACGACGAACAGGGATCGGAAGCGGCGGGCGGTGGCGCTGTCCGCGTCCGGATCCGGGCACAGAACCCGGCGCAGTACGGCGATCGCCGCCAGGTCGCAGCCACGGACGCCGACGAACGCATAGGGGGTTTCGTCCTCGACAGGGGGGTGGAAGGTGCCGTCGGATTCCGCCGACCACAACTGCTGTCGGGGCGGGTGCAGGTACTGCTTCCACGACTGGGGGCCGGACGAGTGCCCGAAGACCGCGTCGTCGTCGCGTCGACGCAGCCGGTACGTGCCGGGGCCGGTCGTCACACCCCAACCCGCCGGCAGTTGAGCGCCCGAGTCGAGTTCCTCGAGGACGATGGCACTGTCACGCACCGTGGGACCGACCACACGGTAACCACGCCCCCGGAGGACGTCGATCATCTGATCGACACCCCGACGATCCAGGACGCTGTCACGATGTTCTGCAGGAGTTCTTCCCATCGGGTCGCTCCTTTCGGGCGTATCGCCCCTCCCTTTCCCATTGAGCCAGCCGCGTCCGGTGAAGAACAGGGCCGTTCGGCCTTTCCGGGTGATAGGGGCCGACACGTGCCTCCGGGAGGTTCGCGGCTCCGCTAGGCCTCGAGATGGATGTGCTCGCGCGTCGCGGCCTCGAGATCTGCCACCGTCGCTTCGATGAGTTGGTGCGCGAGGTCGGCCAGCGCGCGGGCGGCGGCGAGCTCGTCACCGATCTCGGGGATCTCGGTGTCCTTCGGATTGCGCCGGGCCGTCCCGACACCGATCAATGCGGTCTTGTCACCTGTCCGCAACCGCGCTTGTGCCCTTGTGCGGGATCCGGCCTCACCGGCATCATGTTCGTCGATCACGATTTCGACCGACCATTTCCGCTCGTGCATACTCATCACGCCCTCCTTCTAGGTCGCTCCGATCACTGGGTCACCACTGCCGAGCGCGCATGTGTGCACGTCGACTCGCTCGCCAACCGTGCGCAGGCGCTGACGGGCGAGGCGCTCCGCGAGTTCCGGGATGTCCGCAGCCGGCACACCGGCGAGGTCTCGGATGCTTCCGGTGACCATCCGGCAGATTGCCGCGCGCGCGAAGGACTGCCCGAACTCCGATACCAGGCGGTCGACGATCCCCCGCCCGGGATCATGGTCGGTGCCGTCGTTCGTATCGGGGCTGTTCATTGCGTGTCGACGTCCTCTCGAGCCGGTGTGGGTGGCGACTGTCTTCTCAGCATCGACGCAGCGCAGATCACGCAATAGAGGCGAAGGACCGTAGTCGGTGACTTATGCCTCTGACGCTGACGTGCCGTCCGGCGGTTGAATGCTTACGACGGCACACCGGCAGAGGGGTGACAACGATGGCGACCGCAGTACCCCAGGTCAAAGCGGACGTGACGGTGCGCCGCTTGCTTGCCGATGATCACGATGCGGTGCGCCGCCTGCACGAGCGGCTCGACGAGCACGACCGGTACATGCGGTTCTTCGCCGTACGTCCCGCGCACCTCGCCGAGCTCGCGGAATCGCTCTGTCGGCAGGATCCTGCACATTATGCGTTGGGCGCGTTCGTCGGCGATACGCTCGTCGGCGTCGCCAATTATGTCTCTCTCGATGCCGACGTCGATGCCGCGCCCTCGGTGGTCGAGTTCGCTCTCGTCGTCGACCACGCTTATCGGATGCACGGAGTCGGGACGGCATTATTGACCCGGCTGGTGCAGCACGCGACGGCATGTGGGATCGAGGAGATGAGGGCCGAGGTTCTGACCGAGAACGCGTCCGTGCTTGCTCTGATTCGCGACCAGGGCTGGGGGTCTGCGTTGCGGCGCGACGGTGCCGAAATGCACCTTGACATCGCCGTGGGTGAGTCGTGATGGGAATTGCCGTTCGAGAAACGCACACGGCGTATGTCGTCATGGTCGACGACGTGGTGTACAAGGCCAAAAAGCCCATCCGAACGGCGTTTCTGGATTTCAGCACGGCGAACCAGCGCCGGTCGGCGTGTGACCGTGAGGTCGAACTCAATCGCCGTCTGTGTCCCGATGTGTATCTCGGTGTCGCCGAACTCGCCGATCCGACCGGTGGCCCGGCCGAACCGCTCGTCAAGATGCGGCGGATGCCGGACAACCGCCGGCTCGCCACGATCGTCGTCCGTGGTGACGATTCGCCGGCGCAGCTCGACGAGATTGCTGACGTGATCGCTCGGTTCCACGAGCGGGCAGTGCGCGGCCGCGACATCGACGAAGATGCCACTCGAGACGCCGTCGCGGCGCGGTGGCGGGCCAACGTCACCGAGGCGGTGGGGTATCAGCCGCGGGCGCTTGCGGAGGTGGACGTTGACGAGATCGCTCGGCGAGCACGCCAGTATCTGGTTGGGCGTGAGCCAGTTTTCACCGAGCGGATCGAGTGCGGGCGGATCGTCGACGGCCATGCCGACCTCCTGGCGGATGACATCTTCTGTCTGCCGGACGGTCCCCGGATACTCGACTGCCTGGACTTCGACGACCACCTGCGCCACATCGACGGCCTCGATGACGCAGCGTGTCTGGCCATGGATCTCGAGTATCTCGGCCGAGCGGATCTCGGGGAGGCATTCGTGCGCCGCTACTGCGCGCACGCCACGGACGACCCGCCCCCCACGCTCATCGACCACTACCTCGCGTATCGCGCATTCATGCGCGCGAAAGTGGCCTGCCTGCGATACACCCAGGGTTCGACGGAGGCACTGGTGGATGCGCGTGGCCACGCCCAGCTCGCTCTGCGTCATCTGCGCTCGGGTGCGGTGCGGCTTGCCCTGATCGGTGGGCTTCCCGGAACCGGGAAGTCCACGCTCTCGCGTGCGGTGGCGGAGCGGGTGGGTGCAACTGTCCTCTCCAGCGACCGCGTACGCAAGGAGCTGGCGGGCGTCGGCCCACACGTCTCTTGTGCCGACGAGTACGGGCACGGCCTCTACAGCGGCACGATGACCGAGACCACGTACACCGAATTACTCAGGCGCGCGGCCCGATTGCTCTCCCGCGGGCGTTCGGTGGTGCTCGATGCCTCGTGGACGGACCCGCGGCTGCGTCAGTGGGCCACCTCGACCGCCCGCAAGGAACACAGCGACCTGGTCGAGATCGAGTGCGTCGCGCCTCGCTCCGTCGCCGTGGAACGGATCCGCACCCGCCCGCACGGCAATTCCGATGCCACCGCAGAAATTTACGACGCCATGGCGCAGCGGGTTACGCACCCTCCGTTGGCCACCCCGATCGACACGACCACCGATCTCGGTGACGCGGTGGACGCGGTCCGAGCCCTCTGGGATGCCACGGAGGGATGGCGCAACTACTGACTCACGTCACCTGTGACGGTGGCGGCACCTGACCGGAGAACCCATGCGCGAGATCGTAACCCTGACGATGAACCCCGCTCTCGACATCACCACGGCAACCGGGCGGGTGATCGCCACCGACAAAGTGCGGTGCGGCACCCCCAGGCGTGACCCCGGCGGTGGAGGCATCAACGTCGCCCGAATCCTGCATGTACTCGGCGCTTCCGCTACCGCCGTGTTCCCTTCCGGTGGGCACAGCGGCCGGGCGTTGGAAGACCTCCTGGCCACCGAGGGAGTGCGAAGTCGGAGCATCACGATCCGCGGATCCACCAGGGAGAGCTTCACCATCAACGAGGAGCAGACCGGTCTGCAGTATCGCTTCGTGCTCCCCGGTCCGTCACTGACACCGCGGGAAGTCGAGTCCTGTCTCGACGCCCTGGTGCAGAGAGCGAAGGACGCCGCCTTCGTCGTCGCGAGTGGCAGCCTACCCCCGGGGGTGCCCGTGACCTTCTATCAAATCCTCGCCGATGCCCTCGCCGAGTCGTCTGCTCGCCTCGTCGTCGACACTTCCGGCCCGCCGCTGCGCGCGCTCGAACGCGGTGTGTATCTCCTCAAACCGAGTATTCGCGAGCTACGCGACCACGTCGGGCGGGATTTGCGGACTCTCGACGAGCAGGTGAGCGCGGCACGAGAACTCATCACCGCCGGGATTTGTGCTGTGGTCGTTCTCTCCCTCGGCCCTGACGGGGCCGTGTACGTGACAGCGGCGGAGGAGGAGCACTGCCCGTCCCTGGCGGTGCCCGTGGTCAGTGCGGTCGGGGCCGGCGACAGCATGGTCGCGGGAATCATTGTCGGGCTCGAGCGACGGTGGGACCTGCGGGAGGCTGTGCGTTACGGTGTCGCCGCGGGGGTGGCGATGCTGCGGACACCGGGCACGGCGCCGTGCCGTCGGGACGACGTCGATCAGTGTTATGCCGCGCTCGTTCGCCGTGCCACTGTCGGGCAGCATTCCGACACTGCCTACTAGCTTCCTAGCTTCTCGCGCCCGGCGAACAGTCGCGGGCCTGTTCGAGCAGGATGCGGCGTTCGGCGACGGAGATGTTCCGGCGCGTGCGGGCGGCGACGTCGGGTGCCACCGACACCGAGGTGATGCCCGTGCGCACCAGGTGTTCGGCCAGGGCCGGGTTGGTCGACACCGCTTGTCCGCACAGCGAGGTGGTCAAACCTGCCCGGGTCGCCCGCTCGATGATGGTGTCGACGGCGTCGAGGACGGCCGGGTCCATCGTGTCGAACAGGTCCCGGCAGATCTCGGAGTCACGATCGACGCCGAGGATCAGCTGGGTCAGGTCGTTCGTTCCGATGGACACCCCGTCGATGCCGAGCGCCGCGTATTCCGGGATCCAATAGGCCACCGACGGCACCTCGGCCATGATCCAGCGATGCATGCGGTGATCGGCGCCCAGCGGGTGCGCGTCGAGGTGGCCGAGACACTGTTCGAGTTCCCACCGGGTTCGCACGAACGGAATCATCAGGTGCACGTTCGGATAGCGTTTGCGTACGGTGTGCACCACGTCCAGGTCGAGTCCGAACAGTTCCGGTTCCCGCACGTAGCGGAAGCACCCGCGGTACCCGATCATCGGGTTGTCTTCCACCGGTTCCACGTCGCCTCCGGCCAGATTCGCGAACTCGTTGGTCCGCAGGTCGATGGCCCGGTACACGACCGGTCGTGGGGCGAAGGCTGCAGCGATCTTCTCGACGGCCGCGGACATCGTGTCGACGTACTCGGCGCGGCGTCCTTCGGCGAGCATGGTCATCGGGTGCCTGCCTTGCAACGCGTCCATGATCATGAACTCGGCGCGCAGCAGGCCGACCCCGTCGACGTCCATCGCCGCGACCCGCTCGGCCGCATCCGGTGTCGCCAGATTGACGTACACCGATGTCCCTGTCGGCTCCGCCCAGGCAAATGAGCCTGCGGACGGTGTTCTGCTCGGTGCGGCGGGGGCCGAGCCGGCAACCGGTTCAGCGGTCCCCGCTGTGCCGGCGCACACGGTTCCGGCGTCACCGTCCACGGTGACGACGGCGCCATCGACGAGCGTTGTTGTCGCGGTGCGGGTTCCGACCAAGACGGGGCGTCCGAGCTCGCGTCCGACGATCGCCGCGTGGCAGGTGATACCGCCCCCGTCGGTCACGATGGCCGCGGCCCGGCGTAGCACGGGCAGCCAGTCGGGACGTGTCATCGGGGCGACCAGAATGTCACCGTCGTGCAGTTGGTGGGCGTCGGTGACGGACCGGAGGATGCGTACCTGGCCCGTCACGGTTCCGGGGCTGGCGCCGAGCCCGTGTGCGAGCACCGCGCCGGTCGGTGCCGATTCCGGCCGGCCGGCATCGACGGGGGGTGTGTGGTCGCCGAGTGTGGTGATCGGGCGGGTCTGGACGATCCAGAGTTTGTCACCGGCGAACGCGAACTCGAGGTCCTGTGGTGCGTGGTAGTGCTCTTCCACCGAGAGTGCGAGGAGAGCGAGCCGTTCGAGTTGGGTGTTGGTGAGGACTCGGTCACCGCGCTGGTCGAGGGGAATCTCGGTGGTCCGCTCTCCGCTCGCATCGGCGGTGATCGCGAAGGTTTGCGATCCGATGTGCTCGTCGAGTAGATGGAAGCCGTCCTTGGACAGCACGTAGGTGTCGGGTTCGACTTGTCCGCCGACCACGACCTCGCCGAGCCCCGCGGCGGCCTCGACGACCATGCGGTCGCGGGCGCCGGTTCGCGGATCGGCGGTGAAGGTGACGCCGGAGGTGTCGGAATCGACCATCAACTGGACGACGACGGCCACCGAGGGCTCTTCGGTGACACCTTGCACGCTGCGGTAGGTCAGTGCTCGTTCCGACCAGAGCGATGCCCAGCATTTCCGTATCGCCTCGACGAGGGCGTCGGGTCCGCAGATGTCGGTGAAGCTGTCGTGGATGCCGGCGTACGAGGTGTCGGCGGCGTCTTCGGCAGGAGCTGAGGAACGTACTGCGACACGCACCGAGTCACCGAGTTCGTGATAGGCATCGACGATCTCTTCGCGGAGCGCGTCGGAGACGGGGGCACCGAGCACAGTGGACCGTAGCTCTCGGGACGCTGCGGTGAGTGCGGCATCGTCGGCGCCGGCGGGGGGAAGTCCCTGTGCGCACAGCATTTCACGCACTCCCGCGTCCTCCATTGACTGGAGGTAGCCGTCCTTCGTCACCACGAAGCCCGGCGGTACGGGGAACCGGGCGTGGGTCAGTTCACCGAGATTTGCCGCCTTTCCGCCCACGGAAGGCGCGTCGGGCAAACGCACCTGATCGATCGGCCGCACCCAACGATGCTCGACCACTGCCTGTTGGACATTCATTGTGAACTCCTCACCGTCTCGCTCCAGCGAACCACCGCGAGTTGTCGACGGCACAGAGTCGAAGGTCACCGCGTTCCGGTGCACACCATTGTGTGCAGCGGGCCGAATGCCCTGGCCCCACCGAGTCGTCGGCTCCACGATGGAACCATGACGACCGAATCGACCGCGCGCCTCCCGCTGATGACCAAGAGTGCCGGAACGGTTATCCAGGCGGTGTCCGGCGCTGCCCAAATCGGCTTCCACGTGATCACAACGAAGCTCTTGCGGCACTGGCGCACTACCTGGGGGGCAACGGACGCCGAGGCGGTGACTCCATTACCCGGAGACGAACTGGTACCGAACACGCGCTGGGGGTACACCCACGCCGTCACGATCGCCGCGCCCCCGGATCAGGTGTGGCCCTGGATCATCCAACTCGGTCAGGGGCGTGGGGGTTTCTACAGTTACGAGGGACTTGAAACCCTCATCGGGTGCCGGATACGCAACACCAACCGGGTCCTTCCGGATTGTCAGCACCTCGAGGTCGGTGACGGAATCCGCTTACACCCGAAGGCTCCTCCACTGAAGGTTGCGGTGGTCGAACCACCGTCGGCGTTGGTTCTCCACGGGTCCAATCCCGAAACGGGTGACTCATCGATCTGGGCCTTTCATGTTCTCCAGGTCGACGACGGGCACAGCAGACTCATCGAGAGGGGCCGAAGCACCTATGGGTCTACGCTGTCCAGCCGGCTCGCCTTCGGCCCGACGCTGATCGAACCTGTCGCCTTCGTCATGAGCCGCAGAATGTTACTGACCATCCGGAACCTGGCCGAAGGCGGGTAAGCCGTTCGCGGGCGGCTCGACGTACACGGCAGCGCCGGCCGTCACGCCCGCACCGGCGGCGATGATGAGCGTACGAGTGCCGGCACGGCGACCACCCGCATCGAGTCCGGCCACCAGCGCGGCGGTATGGATGCGTTCGTCGGCGGCGACCACGACCCGGGAATCGGGCAGGCCGAGGTGGCGTGCCAGGGCCGAGCGGAATCCCGGGCGGGGCGGTGCGAGCACCACGACATCGATATCGGCGAGGGTGAGGCCAGCCTGCGTGAGGGCTTCGGTGGCGGCGGCCGCGGCCGCGGCGGCATAGCGTTCGTCCATCGAGGCCGACTCCCGGAACCGCAGCACATTGCGGGCGTCGATCTGCCCGACCGTGGCGGAGAACGCGTCGGAGCCGTCGAAATCGTTCACCCAGTGCACGCGGCCGAGACCGTAATCCTCGTCGGTCCAACGACACAACACCGCGCCGCCGGCCGCGGAGAACGTGAAGTTCTCACTCATCCCGTGGCCGGGGTCGGCGTCACTGGCGACGACGAGGGCGCAGTCGATCGTCCCGGAGCGTAAGAACCCGTCGACGATCTGCAACCCGGTCAGCACACCACATGTTCCGTTCGCGACATCGAAGGAGAAGGTGCCGTGCTCGCCGGCATGCGGATCCTCCGGATGTGCGCCGATGTCCTCCTGGATCATCGCGGCGAGGGCGGGTTCCCCGAGATTGCGGTCCCGATACAACCCGGCGTTGACCAGAAGGTCGACCTCGTCCGGGCTCCGGTCGGCGTTCTCGAGGCAGGTCTTCGCCGCGGCCACGGCGAGGCGCAGTGCGCTGTGCCGGTTTCGCCACCCACCCGAGGTGACGTCAACCCGATCAATGATCGTGCCCATAACCAGCCACCAATTCCTCATCCAGTTCCAGTAGAACGACCCCGATCTCGAGGCCGGAAGCCAGCGAGATCAATGCCACGGTCTCCCCCGGCTGAATATGTCCGGCCTCGAGTTCCTCGACCAACGCCACAGTGTGCGTCGTCGAGGCCGTGTTCCCGTACCGGTCGACGGTGATCACCGCGTCGTGCCGGGGAACCTCGCCGAACGACGACTCGAGTTCCGCCATGCCTTTTCGGATGGCCCGGGCGGAGGTTTGATGGGTGATCACGTGATCGATGTCGTGCATCGACATCCCGAGCGTGTCGAGGACCTCATGCAACAGCAGCGGTGTGTCCGCGATAGCGGCTCTCTGAATGCCGCGGGAATTCGTGAACATACGCGCGCCGGGCTCGTTGCCCTTCGGGTAGGCCAGGCATAACCGGCTGTAATCGGCGACGGTGGTGAAGCCGGCGAACCGAATCCCAGCCGATCCAGCCGGAGCCCGCTCGAGGACCAGTGCGGCACCGGCATCTCCCAACGTCAACGACGCCAATTCTTTGCTCATGATGTTGTGGATGTGCCGCGCCGCGTTCTGTCCGAGCTGCGAAATGTATTCACCACTGACGATCAACGCGCGCTCGATGATGCCCTGCCGGATCCAGTTGTCGGCCACCGTGACTCCGGTCAACATTCCGGCGCACGCGTTGGAGATGTCGAAGGTCATCGCCCGATCCGCACCGAGCGCCCGGGCGACCGCACCGCTCATCGTCGGCTCGAGCCACTGGGTGAGTCCACCGCGGAACTTGGTGATGCTGCAGCTGATGACGGCGTCGAGGGAAGCCGTCGTCCGGCCGGAGTGCCTCACCGCGTCCTGCGCCGCGGCCACTGCGAGGGTGTAGGAATCCTCGTCTCCTACCGAGACCCGCCGCTCGTGGATTCCCGTCAAACGCTCGAGGTCGATGTGAGTGGTGTGGCGGGTCGTTGCCATCAGGTCCTCGGTGGTGAGCCGTGTGACCGGGAGATGCCGGCCCGCACCGGCCACCCGCGTGCGGTAGGGGGTCCGGGCATCCTGTCCCCCAGCTTCCATCACGAGCCAATGCTTGATCATGGTTTGCCACCTCCGTACCCACCACGATCGCCCCCTTCACGCGGCCGCGACCAGGGCACTTCGGCCCTTCCTCTCAGAAATCGTCACCGAAATCGAGTGGCGGCACCCGAACGCTGTCCGTCGAGGACGACAAAGGCCCAATGGCCCTTCCCCCACGACCGCGGGCGGGTGAGGCTGGTGCAGAGGGAAGGAGTCGTCATGCAGGCGCGACACATCATGAGTAGCCCGGTCACCACCGTGGCGCCGTCGACACCGATCGACGAGTGCCTCCGCATCATCGGGGAGTTCGGATTCACCGTGCTCCCGGTGGTCGATGAGGCACACCAGCTGGTGGGTATAGCGTCCGAGGGTGATCTGCTCCGTGAGAAGTTCCGAGCATTTCCCCAGGCCGATGCGGCGGTGAAGGAGACGATGACCAGCCCGGTCATCGCCATGACCGCGGACACCGACCTCAGCGATCTCGCCTCGGCGATGCTGCGCTCGGGTCTGCGGGGGATCCCCATCGTGCACGGGAAGGATCTCATCGGGATCGTGACCCGGCGTGATCTTCTCGGCGCCTTGACGATGGACGACACTCACATCGCGAAGGAGGTGCAGCATCGCCTCGACGTGTACGCGGGTTCGCGGCGCTGGACCGTCGAGGTCGCGGACGGCAAGGTCGCCATCAACGGTCTTTCCGCCGACGACCCGGAACGCGGCGTGGTCACCGCCCTCGCGGAGACGGTTCCCGGTGTCGCCGATGTGCGGTTCGCCGGCTCCTGGCATTCCTGATCGAGTGGCATTCCTGATCGAGCGGCATTCTACTCTACTCTGGTCGACTTCTGGTCACGGCACCGAGACGACTGCGGTGTCGGGTGCGGGAGAGCACAGGGCCAGGACGGCGCGGAAACCGTCTGCCAGGGAGTCGGTCAGCGTATCGAGGTCGGGGACGGCGCCGGGGTCGGCGTTGATGCCCACGCAGCAGTGCGACGTGTAGGACATGAGGGTGACGTTGAACGCCGACCCGAGAGTGGGACTGAAGGCGTAATACCGGGTGATCTGCGAGCCGGCCACGAAGAGCGGTACCGGTGAACCCACCACGTTCGACGCCACCACGTCGACATGCTCGAGCATGTTGGCCAGAAGCGAAGCGGGTAGCAGATTCAATGCTCCGGCAATGCGGGACGACAACGCAATCGCCGGTTCTTTGCGCCATCTCTCCACAACGGCGTGAACCTCCCGTATCAGCTGGGCGGGGTCGCCGATGTTCGTCGGAAGGGCGAACCGCGCCAGAGTGATGCGGTTACCACCGAGCGGGTCGGTGTCGGTGCGCAAGCTGATCGGCAACGTCACTCTCAGTGCCGGAATTTCGGCGCCATGAAGCCGGTGATACTTCGCCATACCCAGCAGGATGGCGGCGAGGAAGCCGTCGTTGAGTGATCCGCCGGCGGACTCGGCGGCCCGGCCGAGCGGTTCGAGCGGGGCCTCGAGGACGGCGAACCTGCGGCGGGTGGTGCGCGTTCTCATCACCGGGGACAGCGTGGTGCGGACGGGACGCGTCAAGCGCATCGTCGACGCCACGACATCAACCGAGTGGCGAAGCGAGTCGGCCGGATGTCGGATCAGCCCCTCGCCTCCCCGGACCATCTCCGTCGACAACCCTCGTACGATGCGGCCCGTCATATCCCGATACCGGGCAAGGCTATTGATCGGGCCGGGCATTCGCCCCTCGTGCGCTGCCACCACCTCGGCGTCGTCTCCTCGCACGGTCCCTTCCCGGGTGAAGTCCACGATCTCCCGGGCGATCTGCATGCCGCCGACGCCGTCGGTGAGGCAATGATGAACCTTCATCACGAGGGCTGCCCGGTGATGGTCGAGCCCGTCGAGCACCGTGAACTCCCAGAGGGGACGCTCCTTGTCGAAGGCCGCCATACCGGTGGTGCGCGCAAAATCGAGCACGGCATCCCAATCGCCCGGTTCCGTGAGCGTGCACCGTCTTACGTGCCAGGTGAGGTCGAAGTCGGGGTCCTCGACCCAGCGGGGCGGGGCAACGCCCACCGCGGCCGTGACCACCTTGCGCCGAAAGATCGGAACCCGCTTGGTCCCCCGCTCCATCATGTCGACGAATCGCGGCCAGTCGGGAACCCGATCGAGGACCGCAACCGCAACAATGGTCGAGCGCAGGATCGGATCTGCCTCCATCCGCCACGACATGTAGTCCGTCTGCGTCATATACCTGTTCGTTGCGCTCACCGTGATCACCTTGCAATCGAGTACTGAAAAGGCTGTCCCTTCGCTTCGGCATGCCTTCTGCTGCCCGTTCCTCCACTACATCGGCATCATGTGCATCGGCATGTGCGGCAGTATGCCGGCACCGTGCAGCCACATCATGAACTCGTGTGGCAGTATGCCGGCGCCATGCAGCCACATCATGAGCTCGTGGGCCATCTGCAGGGCATCCATGTCGATCACCTCCTCACCGACGTCGTCATCACTCGGTTAGGACGCTGCCTCGGCGCGCAACGTCGCCAGGCGCGTCCGGTACTCCACTTCGTCGATCTCACCCCGCGCGAACCGTTCCGCCAGAACCTTTTCCGCGGCATTCAGGGCAGACGGCGCGTTGTGTGGGGTCTGCATCCCGCGGCCCAGATAGCGAATCATCGCGACGATGCCCACGATCAGCAATCCCCAGAAAAGGGCCATCCCGACGAACATCAACGCGTATCCCCAACCGCTTGGATCGTTGTGGTACATCACGATCAGTCCTCCAGGCTTCTCGGTGCGGCACCCGACTCGGGGTCGGTGCGCGGCTCGTACCTCGAGTGTCCCCCGCCAGGCCGGCATCACCACAGGGTCTTTCGCCTCTCGTCACCACCGGACTCTAGGGGACCCGGAGGACCACGGGTGCCGACGAAGTGCCCTTCGGCCCTACCTGTACCTCACGGGAATCCGGATTCTGGACAGGAGACCGGTCACACTGGCAGGAGCCACCATGCGAACAGACATTCCCATCGTCGTCGGAGTCGACGGCTCCGCCCATGCACTCGAAGCCGTACGTTGGGCGGCACACGAAGCTGTGGTCCGCCGTGCCCCGCTACTGCTGGCTTCCTCCCTGGTGGTGCGGCGCGGAACCTACGGTGACGCCATCAACCTCTCGGCAGGTGCCTACACGGATCTCGAGTACGCCGGGAAGCAGCGCCTGGAGAGGGCGGCGGAACTGGCAGCCAAGGCGGTCGGTGACTCACCGCTGACGGTGCGCACCACACTTCGGGAGGGCAGCCCCGCGACTGTCCTTCTGGAGTTGGCGAAATCGGCCCGCATGCTCGTCGTGGGATCCCGGGGGCTGGGCGGTGTCGCCGGCGGCCTCCTCGGCTCGGTGAGCACGGCGGTCGCCGCCCACTCGCCGTGCCCGGTGGTCGTGGTTCGCGGCATGCCCGACCCGGTCGACGCTGTTCTCGACGGCCCGGTGGTGGTCGGGGTCGACGGTTCGGCGCGCAGCACACCGGCGATCGGCGCGGCGTTCGAGGAAGCCGCTCTCCGCGACTGCGATCTGGTCGCCGTGCATGCGTGGAGTGATGTCGACTTGTCGACCGTCTTCACGACCGACGACGCGGACTTTCACGATCTGGGCTGGCCCGCGATCGCCGTCGCGGAAGAGGCCGTACTCGCCGAAAGCGTGGCCGGCTGGCACGAGTCCTACCCGGGCGTCAGTGTCCGGAAGGTCGTCGTCCGGGATCGGCCGATCGACCACCTCGTCGAACTGTCCGAGCAGGCGCAGCTCATCGTCACCGGCAGCCGGGGACGCGGCGGCTTCA
Organism: Rhodococcus sp. USK13; assembly: GCF_018343855.1. Taxonomy (NCBI): domain Bacteria; kingdom Bacillati; phylum Actinomycetota; class Actinomycetes; order Mycobacteriales; family Nocardiaceae; genus Rhodococcus; species Rhodococcus sp. USK13. The sequence goes on from NZ_CP069242.1 coordinate 5,603,298, forward strand.
CCTCCCTGCTCCTCGGGTCGACCAGCCGGGCTGTACTCCATGCCGCCCGATGCCCGGTGATGATCGTCCGCAAGTGACCCGGAGTTCGCCTGGCGTCGACGACCGAGGGACTGCCGGATACCTGGGTGAGATTGCGACACACTGCAGACCTCAGCGATGAGTGAAGGGGACATCGCGCAGCGGCGAATCCGGTTGCTCGGTGAAGACACTTTCGCGCACATTGCGACGTACAGGCGACGGCCCACGAGCAGACCTGCGGGTTGGTGAGACTGGGTGCCGAGACTGGGTGCGCAGCGGAATCCATCGCGCAGTGTCTGTGACGGCGCCGACACCAAGTCCGACGGCGGATGTTCGAGCGGGGGACCTCTATTTCTGCGGTGGCCCCGATTTGCCGCGCGCCGCAATGTATGACGTGACGATGGCTGTCATAGAAAAGATGAGCGCTATCAACACGAGCGCCAGTGGCCAGGTCATCGCTTCTCACTCCTCGGTGGACGGCAGATCGTGATGGGGCACAGTGCATGGTGCAGGAGGTTCTGGCTGGTCGAACCCAGCAGCGATCCGGCGAATCGATTGTGGCCGTGACTTCCCACGACCACGAGTTGTGCGTCACGCGCATAGTGCAGCAACAATTCGGCAGCGTTCCGCTCATCAATGACCGTGGTGACTTCCAGGTCCGGATACTTCTCGCGCCAACCGGCAAGATTTTCTGCCACCAGTACTGTCTGTTCTTCTGCTAGGGCAGCCCAGTCCATCTTCGTCGCAGCGGAGCGACGTCCGGACATGTCACCGGTGCCCCATGCGTGCACCGCGAGGAGCGGGACGTCGAACAGCACTGCGAACTCGACGGCGGACTCGATCGCCCTGATGCTGAGCGCACTTCCGTCGACGCCGACCACGACAGGCCGGTGATCGGGCACCGGTGACTCGGAGCCGGATCGGAAGACCGTGACAGGGCAATGCGCGTGGTTGACCACCCGCACCACGGTGGACCCCGTGAACAGTGACTCGACCATCCCGGCGCCCGTGGAACCGACCACCACCATGTCCGCGTGCTTGCTCAGTCCGGTGAGCGACATCCCTGCCGGTCCCGGATGGATGCTCGAGGACACCCGAACGTCCGGAAACTCCTGCCGCACTCGCCTCTCGGCGCGCTCGAGAATCTCCTCGGCCGATTTCCGGACTTCCTCGGCGAACTCGTCCTGGAACAGCAGGGCAGCTTCGCTGTAGTGGTAGCCCGGACTCGGGAGAGCATGGGCAAGGCGCAGCGGCGCAGATCGTCGCCGCGCCACGGCGGCCGCCCACACGGCGGCCCGTATCGCGCGTTCGGAGCCGTCGACGCCGACGACCACGGACTGGCGGTTCGCAAGAGTGCTCATTGTCCAACTCCAGTTGTCGCAACACACTTTCGGGACTTGCGCCGAACACCTTCAGGATCGGACACCTGTGGCAGGCGCCGGTAGGGCACTAGGTCATCACACCCCGATGTCGAGTGACGTCTGCACGATGGAAGGGACTTTCGGATGACCTTGTGCCCTCTGCCGGCACCTCGGGCGGTGAAAGACTCGAACGTGAACCAGATGTGACGGGCTGCTGAACCTCACCCGTGCAATTCAGCGGTACCGAACACGTCGAACCAGGAGGCAACGACATGCGAACACTGATCGTCTACGAGTCGATGTACGGCAATACCCATGCTGTAGCAGAGGCGATTGCGCGAGGAATCTGCGCTGCGGGCGACGTCACGACGATCCCCGTGTCGCAGGCGCCCCAACAGGACGTGTCCTCATACGATCTCCTGATCGTGGGCGGTCCCACCCACGTGCACGGGATGAGCCGCGAATCGACCCGGCGCGGTGCCGTCGAGGCCGCCGAAAAACCGGAGAGCAACCTGACACTGGAACCCGACGCGGCCAGTGCGGGACTTCGTGAGTGGCTCGACGGCCTCACCGTGGACGAGGGGAATGCTGCTGCCTTCGATACCCGTATCGACAAGCCCGCACTCATCACCGGACGGGCGTCGAAAGGAATATCCAAGAAGCTGCGGCACCTCGGCTTCGAGCTCGTTGCCGATCCGGAGAGCTTTCTCGTCGACACGAACACCCAGCTCGTCGACGGTGAGGAAGCACGGGCGCAGCACTGGGGTCAGATGCTGGCGAAGCAGTCCCCGGCGCACACCTGAGCGATGCGCTTTCAGCCCGGGTGCTGTGTGTATGCCACACCACCCGGGGACAGGCGATCACAGTGCGGCGCGCCTCCCGCGCGTGAAGTTGGCGACCGGCCCGATGAAATTGACGGCGATGGCTGCCGCCCATTTGCCCTTGCTGCCGTTGATTTCCTGGGGATCGCGTCGAGCGAGATCCAACCAAGCGGCGACGGCCAGCACCACCTGAACAGTCGCGAGCACCACCAGCCCGCCGCGCTGACGACCTGTCATGTCACTCCACGTTTTCCGGCTTCTTCTCACTTAATTCCCCTTCTCCATCTGAGTGGAACACCGTCATGTGGCTGAACGATCTCGTCCGGCCCGGGTAAGAACCGTCCGGTGATCACGCCCAGCACCGTCCCGGCCACCAGCCCGGTCACTGATCCGAGTGCAGTAACAGCGGGTATCGACCAGGTGCTGCCCGGGGTCTTCGCTCCCACGAAGATGACCGTCATCGCGAGAGGCCAGCCGGCCACGTTGGCCAGCACCCATCGGCCCGGCCGCCGAACCAGACCGCGCAGCACCAGCGCCTGCACCGCGCCGAGCACGGCACCCATCGCCGCACCGAGGGCCACTGCACCGGCCAACACCACTAGCAGCGGCGGCCCGTCGCCGCCGCTGTCAGAACCGAGCACACCGGGCACGGACGCTGCGGCCCAGCCCAGCCCGGCGACCACGGCCGTGACCACCACCCATCGGCCCACATTGAACCTGGGAAGCAGCCGGCGCAGCCCGCGGGCCTGTAGAACGCCGAGAGCGATCCCCTCGACCAGTCCCCCGGTCACCACCACTGCGAGCGCCAGCGCTGCATCGCGCCCCTGAGGAGCGTCACCCGATATCCTTTGTGCCAGCTTCGCGGCGAGGGCGGCGGCCGTCATGCCAACGGCCTCCGCTGCGGCACACAGAGCAGTCCACCGGGTCGACGACAGACCGGGGACGCGATGTGCGGAACCGTCGAGGTCGCGATTGATGGGCGCTGACTCGAATGCGGTCATTCGCCGCGTACCTGGGCATCCCGGTGATAAATAGTCTCTGCCCACTGATCGATGTCCGCCCAGTCGCGGGCGTCGCCGTAATGCCCGCCCATCAGCCGGAAGAGCACCCGACCGAAGCCCGGCCAGTCACCGAGGCCGATGGCTCCGGCGAAGAAGCGGTGGCCGCGAACATCCGCGGTCTCCCGCAATTGCTGCACCACCCGCGGTTCAGGGGTGACACGGCGAAGATAGGACGCCACCCGGTTCGACAGGATCGTGCTGGTCGCCCCCACTGAGGACACCGAGTACGCCCACACCGCCCGGCCGGTGAGTTGCGGGCGGAGTCGCCCGATGGCGTCCGCCGCTTCGGGAAGCCACTGACCACTGTGGATGGCGCTCCCGACAACGAACGTCCCGTGTTCGCGCACCGAGGTGATGTCGCTCAACGACCGTACGTCCACGGCCTCGCCCGCGGCTTCGAGGTGCGCGGCAATGCGCTCGGCCACCCCTCGGGTAGAACCCCTCGCGGTCGCGTAACCCACCAGGACAGTCATCGGGTCGACTCCTGAGGATGACCGGCGGCCGGCTGGTCGTCCGGTGTTGGTCCTGGCGGCGGGGTCTGTTCGTGGGGTTCGCGTGGCCCCTGATCGAATCGGAAGGGGGGATACTCGTCGCGCAGGAGCGCGACGTAGGCGATGACACGGTAGACCCAGCGGTTGATACCCATGACGAAGTCGAAGAGCGGACGGGGATAGCAGCCGGTGAACAAGATGATGATCGCCGCGACCAGGATCAGAACACCGAGCAGCGAACCGAACAGCCAGGGCTGCCCGGGGACTCCGTCGTCGCCGCTCGCGACCCCGAAACGCCAGCCGCCGAACCAGCCCCCCGCGAGCACGGCCAGAATCAGGTAGTGGGGTATCGCCAGCAGCCACCACTTCACCAGAACCAGACCACGGGAGAGCCGCTCGGGATACTCGACATCGAAATCGGCCGGGTAGTCGGTGCGCGCCAGCGTGAAGGGCGGATACCGGTCGGTGCCCAGCGCGGAGTAGGTGTAGAACTGCACACGCCAGAGCCAGCGCAGAACTCCGACGTTGAAGTCGAACAACCCCCGCGGATACCGGCCCGTGAAGAGAATCGCGAATCCTGCCACCACTGTGGTCACGAACAAGCCCAGACCGAGGAAGACCAACACCACGTAGTGCGGAATCGCGAGCAACCACTTGACCAGCCACAACCATCGTGACAGCGGTTGGTCGAGATCACCTCGAAGGTGCGCGGGATAGGGCTTCGACGGGGTGGGTGTGTGTGCGGTCGACGGTGCGGTGGGGGCGGACGCCGCACCAGTTCCACTCGTTTGTACCGGCCAGTGGGGTTGGGGTGGACCGTGCCGGCCGAGCCCGAGCGCTCCCACCACCACAAGTGGAATGCCCACTGCGAGCATCACCACGGCGGCGAGGAGCACACCGAGCGCGAGCGGGCCGAGGATTTCGAGCCGTGCACCGGCCTGGAGATCGACCGAGACGCCGGGACCACCGTCGGCGTTCATCACCACGGCGGTCCAGGACCCGCGCTGAAGATCCCATTGCACCTGCTGGGTGCCGGCTCCGGTGGACGAGACGGACCAGAACGCCTGCGCCGAAGGGACTTCCGGCCGGCGGTCACCGGTGATTTGACGGTAGCTCGGCTGGAAGGGGTCGAATTCGACCTCCGTCACCTCGGTCCGCGCGACACCGGAGAGATAGCGTTCCACCGCCTCACGCGGGCCGATTCCGACGAAGATCTCCCGGTTCGACGGGTCCGCGGTGACCCGCAACAACACCCGGCCGAGATCCTCGGTGTTGAAGCCCTGGGGAAGATCGGCCTCGTCGAAAAGGTCGATCCGCTCCGACACCAGGGCATTCCCCGAGGACTGATACCTCTGCGTGGGTGAGGTGAAATGACCGTCGTCATTTTGTGTGAAGTATGCCCACCCGAGAAACACCGATGCGCTGAGCAGGGCGAACCCGAGCAAAGCACACAGGCAGCCGATGACGAGCGCCACGATTCTTCCTGGTTTCACTGTCCGCCTCCGGGTTCATGAGTCCTGTACCTCAGTGTGGTGGCGCACGAGCCGCGACGTGAGGGCCATTGGTCACCACTCGACGCTGGTCGACGAAACAGCCTCCCGTACTTACGCTCCCGACCGGACTTCCACCCATCAGTAGTTCGACGTACTCTGGACGCCGCTCGACAAGCACCCGGACAGCTCTGCACAACGCGAAAGCTGAACCCATGGCCGGACCTGTGATCGATCTGCGCCGGCACGGCGCCGTCCTCTTCGACCTCGATGTGGTAGTCGACACCGAGTCCGGGAAGCCTGTGATCGTCGATTCCACCGTGATGCTGGTGCGCCGGCTGCGTGCGCTGGGCGTGGACACGGCCGTGTTCTCCCCGAGCGGGGAGGTGGAGGCGGTGATCGAGGCCACCGGGATCGCCGACTTGTTTCCTGTCCGCATCGATGGTGTGGCGCCGGCCGAGGCCGCACACCGGCTCGGAACCCAGCCCGCCGCATCAGTCCTGGTCACTCGTTCGGAAGCGGCTGCGACAACAGCCATGCGGAGCGGGTTCGCAGTGGTCGTAGGGATCGGCTCGGAGAAGGATTGCTGGGGGGCGGACCACATGGTTGCCGACCCGGCGGACATCACGATCCGCCAGGGGGATCGTCGTCTGTCGCAGATACCCGACGCGGTGACATCCCGGCATGAACTCACCGCGCTCCTGCGTATCCGGCGGCCCGCGGTGTTCCTCGATTTCGACGGCACCCTCGCCGATATCGTCAGTGACCCGTCCGCGGCGGTCCTCGTCGACGGCGCCGCAGCGCAACTGGCCCGATTGGCCCGCGACTGTCCCGTGGCCGTGATCAGCGGCCGCGATCTCGAGGACATCCGGTCGCGCATCGGCATGGACGGGATCTGGTACGCGGGCAGCCACGGTTTCGAACTGAGCGGGCCGGACGGAGAGCACTACGAAAATCCCGACGCGCTCACCGCGGTGTCGCTGCTCGCGCAGACTGGACGTCTCGTCGAGAAACGGCTTCACGGCATTTCCGGTGTCCTGGTGGAGTACAAGCGGTTCGGGGTGACAGTCCACTACCGCAATGTCGCCGCCGCCCGCGTCGACGAGGTGATCGCGGCAGTGTACGAGGCCGCACACGGTGTTGATGGTCTGCGCGTCGCAGCGGGCCGCATGGTCGTCGAGCTACGTCCCGACATCCGCTGGGACAAAGGCCGGGCATTGGAGTGGATTCTCGGACACGTCCTCGATTCGACGCAGCTGCTTCCCCTGTACGTCGGTGACGACCTCACCGACGAGGACGCTTTCGACGCCGTCGCGGACACCGGGGCGGGAATCGTGGTCCGCAGCGACGAGGCGGGCGATCGACGCTCCGCCGCCCGGTTCGCGGTTAACGGACCCGCACAGGTATGCGAGCTGCTGCAACGACTGGCCGACCTCCTCGTGCGGGACCCGAAGACGGTCTCGCGGTCGGACGCCTGGATCCTGTTCTTCGACGGATACGACCCGGCCGCCGAGAAACTGCGTGAGGCGCTCTGCACGGTCGGAAACGGATACTTCGCCACCCGCGGGTGCGCACCCGAGTCCGGTGCCGGCGCCGTGCACTATCCGGGCACCTACCTCGCCGGCGTGTACAACCGGCTGAGCGAGGAACGGTCCGGCATGAGCATCGTCAACGAAAGCCTGGTCAATGCGCCGAATTGGCTTGCGACCACCTTCCGTGTGGACGGGGCACCGTGGTTCGACATCGATGCGGCCGAACTCCTCGACTACCGCCAATATCTCAACGTGCGCCGTGCCGTCCTCACCCGGCGATGGCGTTATCGCGACGAGGCCGGCCGCACCACCTCGGTAGTCCAGCGGCGCTTCGTCGCGATGCACCTGCCCCACGTGTGTGCGCTGCAGACGACGATCGTGGCGGAAGACTGGTCGGGGCAGCTCGAAATCCGCTCGATGCTCGACAGCTCGGTGGGTAACACACTCGTCGAGCGTTACCGCGATCTGGCCAGCGACCACCTCACTCCACTGCGCGCCACCGAGCTGACGAACGACTCCGTACTGTTGTCGATGCACACCAACCAGTCCGGGATACCGGTGACGATGGCCGCCCGTAACCGGTTGTGGCGCAACACGGAGAGAGCGGACTGCCGCTACCAGCTGTTCGCGGATGACAGGCAGATCGGGCACGACATTGCCGTCGAGATGGCCCCGGGCGAATCGGTCACGCTCGAGAAAATGGTCACGGTCTTCACCGGCCGCGATCCTGCGGTGTCACATCCCGCGGACGAAGCTGCACGCCCGCTCGCGGAACTCGACCGCTTCGATGCGGTGCTCGACGGTCACGTCCTGGCATGGGAACACCTGTGGGACAGGGTAGGAATCGAACTGCAGGACTACGAGGACGCCTCCCGCATCGTGCACGTCCATCTCCTGCACCTGCTGCAAACGGTCTCCCGGAACACCGCCGACCTCGATGTGGGGGTGCCGGCCCGGGGACTGCACGGTGAGGCCTACCGCGGACACATCTTCTGGGACGAATTGTTCGTCTTCCCCGTACTGAACCTGCGGGTTCCCTCGCTCACCCGGTCACTGCTGCGCTACCGGTACCGCCGGCTCCCCGAGGCCCGCCGCGCCGCCAGCGCTGCCGGCTACCGGGGTGCCATGTTCCCCTGGCAATCGGGCAGCGACGGCCGGGAGGAGAGCCAGCAACTCCATCTCAATCCGGCGTCGGGGCGGTGGCTGCCGGACCCGAGCTGGCGCCAGCACCACATCGGGGTAGCGATCGCCTACAACGTCTGGCAGTACTACCAGGTGACCGGCGACCTGGAGTTCCTCACCGAGTTCGGTGCCGAGCTTCTGGTCGAGATCGCACGATTCTTCGCCGGTCTCGCCACCTACGACCGGGTGCGGGGCCGATACGTCATCACCGCGGTCATGGGTCCCGACGAATTCCACTCCGGCTACCCGGGGTCACCATTGGGTGGAATCGACAACAACGCCTACACCAACGTGATGGCGGTGTGGGTCATCCTGCGCGCTCTCGAGGCTCTCGACGCGCTTGCCTTGCCGGACCGGGTCGATCTGGTCGACACCCTGGCCGTGGACGCACAGGAAATGGCACGGTGGGAAGACGTCAGCCGCCGAATGTTCGTGCCGTTCCACGATCAGGTGATCAGCCAGTTCGAGGGATACGACAACCTCGCCGAACTCGACTGGGATGACTACCGCGAGCGATACGGCAACATTCAACGGCTCGATCGGATCCTCGAGGCCGAAGACGACGACGTCAACCGCTACCGCGCCTCCAAACAGGCCGATGTGTTGATGCTCTTCTACTTGCTGTCCGCCGATGAGCTGCGGGACCTGCTCGGCGGACTCGGCTATCACCTCGAACCCGAGGCCATTCCGCGGACGGTCGACTATTACCTCGCCCGGACCTCGCACGGTTCGACCCTGAGTGCGGTGGTGCATTCATGGGTCCTCGCGCGCGCCAACCGCGACAACGCCCTGGAATACTTCGAACGGGTACTCGCCTCCGATATCGCCGATATCCAAGGCGGTACGACGGCCGAGGGCATACATCTCGCCGCGATGGCGGGGAGCGTCGACCTGCTCCAGCGGTGCTTCACCGGACTCGAAACCCGCGGCGATCGCTTGGTACTCGGTCCGCAATGGCCGGAGGAACTCGGTGCACTGGAGTTTCCCATCGTCTACCGAGGACTCCACCTCTGGCTCACCGTCATCGGTAGAGAGGTGCAGGTGAGCGCAGCAGCCGGCAACCAGCGACCGATCGAGATCGTATGCCGCGATCAGGTTGCCACACTGCAGCCCGGGAGCACCGTCACTCTCGGCTAGATGCCGTTGCCGGCACCGACCATGTCGAGCCACGCCTCGATCCCCCGGCTGTCCGGGCTTCGAAATCCCACGTAGCCATCGGGCCTGACGATCACGACTCCGGCACCGGGCCAACTGTGCACCCGGTGGACTCGAACGAACTCGCCGTCGAGGGACGAAGTCATGGACCATGGGGTGTCACGGCACAGCAGCACGTGCATCCCCGGCGCCGCGGTCAGATCATGCAGCCGATGAGGAGCACCGTCGACCGTGATCTGCTCATCAGGCAGCCGCTGGCCCGCCGACACCTCCACGGGAGAACCCGAGCCACCATCGATTGACAACACGCTGCGCCGGTAGTCCCACCGAAGTTGGGAAAGCAGCCGAACCAGGTGGGTCTCGAGCTGCTGCCCCGGCAGAACTCGGGGCAGCAGGTGCGGCCCCATCGCGGCGACCGCGCCCCGGGCACAGGAGGACAGCGGATCCGTCCCGGCTTCCCACCACAGCAGCAGATGAGTCAGAGCCAGTACACGCCGTGCGACGGGCCGACGTTCTTCCTCGTAGGACCGCAGCAGGGCACCGCCATCGGGAAGGCGACACCGTGCTGCGGAAGCGAGTTTCCAACCGAGGTTGACCGCGTCCTGTAGGCCCGCATTCATTCCTTGCCCACCGGCCGGCGAGAACGCGTGGGCGGCGTCGCCCGCGAGGAACACCGGACCGTGCTGGAACCGGGCCGCGAGGCGGTGTTCGATCGGGACCCGTTGCGACCATGCAACCTCGGTGACACTGCAGCCGGCGCCGAGCTCGTCGAGCAGCGTCTGCGGGTGCACGTCACCGGCCAAGGACGATGAACGGTGCGCCGGCACAGCTGTCACCAACCGCCAGCGTGCCCGCTCGCCGAGCGGAAGCAGGAAGGCGAGTCCCCGGTGCCGGACGAAGACGTGGGCAACACCGGTCTGGACGTCGCCGCCGGTCACGTCGATGTCGGCGAGGAGAACGTCGCAACGGTATGGTGCCCCGCGCCAGTCGATCCCGGCCGCCGCCCGCACGGTACTCGATCGCCCGTCACATCCGACGAGGTAACGACTCACGAATTGCTGTGCACCGCACTGCGTCAGCACGACACCGTGTGCCGGGTCGAGCTCGTAGCGTTGCACCGCCGTGTCCCATTCCACCTCGATACCGCGGTCGCCGAGCGCGCGGCACAGGACCGCTTCCACGTCAGCCTGCCGGACAAGGAGGAGGTGGGGGTAGGGAGTGTCGGGCAGCCGGAAATTTCCCAACGTCACGGACACGCTGCGACCCCTCGAATGGACGTGCATTCGAGGGCCGAGTTGTCCGAGGCCGACGATGGCGCCGGTCACCCCGTGCGGGCGGAGAACCTCGAGGGTGCGGGGATGGACGAGAAAGGCTCTCGAGGGACGACGGGAGTGCGGCCTGCGGTCGAGCACCCGGACCGTGGCACCGTGGTCGTGTGCGGTGAGGGCCACGGCGAGTCCGGTCGGCCCCGCACCGGCGACCAGGACGTCGGACTGCTCACCGTTCGGGTTGAAGAGGTGCATCCGTCGCCGCCCGCACCAGCCGCCACCACGCCGTGCCGGAGAAGCGAGCGTTCTCCGCGGATTGCGCGGCGCGGAGGACGTCGTCGCGGCGTAGACCGGGCAGCACCCGGTACCGAATAAACGGACGGTGGCTCACCAAGGCCAGCGGCCACCACAGTGCGCGAACGTAGTCCTCAGCGGCCCGGGCACCATCCCACTGGTAAAACCCCCGGTAGCGTCCCTACTCGTCCGCCGTGAGCCACAGTTTCGAGACGAATCCCGGGAATCCGGCGAACAGTGGGGTGTTGAGCAGGCTTTCCGCTCGGAACAGTGCATGCCCGCGCCTGCCGTGGACACCGCGTAGCGCGAACGCGACCACGAGAACAGCGGGGTCGGCCACAGACTCGAGGTCGGCGGTGGTTTCCCGATAGACGATCCCGGTGCTGCCGTCGGCGAAGGTCATCGTGCGCCCGAGGTGCTGGTGCGGTTGATGCAACCGCCGGTGGGCAAGAAGGTGCGCTGTACGCGCCGCGCACCGCACGATGCGGGGCACTGCCACGCGCAGCGGAAGCGGTGTCGGTATCGTGTCTGCGTCGTCGGTCACCTGGTCACCATCCCGCACGATCGCGGGCTGCGCGAGGGCCGTTGGTCACCGGCTTCCGGTTCTTCCCGGTGTACGGCCTTCCTGCGCCCGGCGGGCCCGCCAGCGTAAAACCTCGTCACAGCCCCACACCATCACGGGAAGCGGTAGTAGCAACGCGATCTGCCACGGTTCGGGGAGCGCCGTGCCGAACACGTCCTGGAAGAGCGGTACCGTCACCACGGCGGCCGCGAAACACACCTCGAACAGGATGCCCCACAACAGTAGGGGGTTCGTGGTGATCCCGATGCCGGCAAGTGACGCCCGTCCGGTACGTGCGGCCGTCGCGGTACCTATCTGGCAGGCGACGATCGCGAGGAAGGTCATCGTGGTGGCCTGCTGCCAGGTGTGATGCAGTGGCCCGGAGGTGACGTCCGCCCCGAACGACCACCCACCCGCCACGAGGGTGGTGAGAAACAATGCGAAGACCAGCACCGCGGACACACCCCCGAGCACGCCCCAGGCGCGCACCAGCATCGCCCGGTCGATCACCGGCTGCGATCGGGGCCGAGGCGGGCGGTCCATCAGGCCCGGCTCGGGGCGTTCGCGTCCGAGCGCCAAGGCGGGCACGGTCTCGGTTCCGAGGTCGATCGCCAGGATTTGCATGATGGTCAACGGCAGTGGAACGGCTCCCCCGGTGAGGGCGTACACCACAAAGGGCACCACCTCGGGGGTGGCGTGCGCGAATATGTAGACGATGAATTTGCGGACGTTGTCATAGACTCGGCGCCCGGCTTCGACCGCGCTCACGATGGTCGCGAAGTTGTCGTCGGTGAGGACCATCGTGGCCGCTTCCCGCGCGACGTCGGTACCGGACTTGCCCATCGCTACCCCGATGTCGGCGCGGCGCAGCGCCGGAGCGTCGTTCACACCGTCACCGGTCATCGCCACGATGTGGCCCTCGGCCTGGAGGGCATCGGTGATCCGCAGCTTCGATTCCGGTGAACTGCGAGCGAAGACGAGCTCGCCGGGGGACGCCAGAATCGCATCGAGTTCACTATCGGACATGCGGTCCACCTCGGCACCACCGAGAACGGTCAGTCCGTTCTGTCCGATCCCGACACTCTCCGCGATACCTCGGGCGGTCAGAGCGTGATCGCCGGTCACCACCACGAGCCGAATTCCGGCGGTGTGGCACCGGGCGACCGCATCCGGCACCTCCGGGCGGGGCGGATCGATCATGGCCACCACTCCCAGCAGCACAAGGTCACGTTCGGCGTCGTCGCGGCCCAAGGCCGGGGCCGCGTCGGCGTCGACCCGCCGTTCTGCGATCACAAGAAGACGCTGGCCCTGCCGGGCCCAGCTTGTGACGGTGTCGTCGACCTCAGCCCGGTCTGCGACCGTCAGTGCCCGGTCCCCTCCGGCTCCCACGGCGATCCGGGTGCAGCGGGCCAGTACTTCTTCCGGTGCTCCCTTGGTGTGCACCCATGCACCGTCCGCCGCCGAGTCCACCGTGGACATCCGGCGCAGGTTGGAATCGAAGTGGAAGTGGGCGATGCGGTCGGCGTGCCCGGTGCGTGCGTCGACCCCCATTGCGGCCGCGGCCTCGAGCAACGCCAGTTCGGTCGGGTCCCCGACCCCCGGCTCCGCCTTCCCGTCGGTACGCGCGTCCGTGTCGGTGAGTTCGGCGTTGCTGCAACACACCGCGGCTCGGGCGAGCCGGGCGGCCGGCGAATCGGGTGTGGGCGGTTCGATCCGGGTGCTCGAGTCGAGGACACCGTCGGCGGTCCACATCTGCACCACGCTCATATGGTTGAGGGTGAGCGTGCCTGTCTTGTCCGTGCAGATCACGCTCGTCGAGCCGAGGGTTTCCACCGCGGAGATCCGTTTGACCAGGGCGCCCCGCCGGGCCAGAGTGCGGACACCCACCGCCAAGGCAAGGGTGATGGTCGGTAGCAATCCCTCGGGCACGTTTGCCACGAGCAGCCCGATCGCGAAGTTGGTCGCGTCGGCGAGCGACAAACCTGCGAGTAGTGTGCCGAGCGGGATGAAAGCGACGCCCATGCCTACCGCCACGACGGCGATCAGCTGAGCTACTCGCTTCACCTGCTTCTCGAGGGGGCTCTGCTCGTGCCCGACCCGTTGTGACAGGGCGGCGATCCGCCCGAGTTCGGTACGCATCCCGGTCGCGAATACCACTGCGGTGGCTGCCCCGGCTGTGCAGGTGGTTCCACTGAACACGACATCGCGTGCCTGGATGAGGGGGACGTGACTGTCGCCGGTGTCCACGCCTACCGTGACGGGAGCGGATTCACCGGTCAACGTCGAGGTGTCGACCTCCAAAGACCCGGACAGCAACCTTGCGTCGGCGCAGATGCGGTCACCCTCGGAAATGACCACGACATCACCGGGCACCAGGTCGCGGGCTTCGATCTGCGTTTCGGTACCGTCCCGCATCACCCGTGCGTGCGGGGGAAGGTAGGCCGAGAGCGCTTCGACGGCTTGTTCGGCGTGGCGTTCCTGGATGAAGGCGAATCCTGCGTTCAGGCAGATCACGATGACGATCGCAATGGAGAGGGCGCCCGAACCCGACACCCCGGCGAGGAGGGCGGCAACCCACAGCAGCAACGCCAGAGGGTGGACGAGTTGGCGAAGCAACTCACGCCACGCACTCTCGCCGGGTTGCCGTACCAAGTCGTTGGCCCCCAGCATGGTCAATCGCCGCTGAGCGTCTCGGGTCGACAGACCGTCCCGTCGTGAACGTAGATCACGTAGGAGCCGGTCGAGCGTCTCCTGCGGGTCAGTGACCGGCAGAACGCTGTCGGACGTTGTTGCCGAGGTCGATGCCGTGGTCATGTACTGAGCCGCCTCTTCGCGGGTGCGGTGCTGGGTGCAGGTGCGCCAAATGCCCAGTCAACCGGGTGGCGTGGTTGTCGGGGAGAGGAACAAGTCACCACTTTGTGGTGTCGATATCGCGACCGACCGGTCCGCGGTGTCCCCCGTTCCCTGCTCCCTTGTCCGGTCACGAGCGGGGACGTGCACGCAGCACAGTCGAATGCGCGAGGGCGGGGAGCGACAAGGTGCGGTAGCCGTGCTCGTCGAAGAACACGATGATCCGGTCGTTCTCCACTTTCATGACCACACCGTCACCCCAGGCCGCGTGCCGCACAGCACAGCCGGCGTCGGCCTCCGCACTCACCGCCCTGCTGCCTCACCGCATGCAGCGCCCCAGCATCCGGTCACCATCGCTCCGCTCCCTCACGGCAGTGAGCCGTTTGGCTCACGAAGCGATAACTCGTCAACGTCCGCGCTTGTCCACGGCACGGGCCGACTGACGATGCTCCAATGATGCTTCGGCATCGGGCGGGGCGGATCGTGACACCAATTCGAGGTCGAAATGTACGACGGCACCCTCTCGGTGGAGGGTGTGAGACCAGCCCTGTTCGGCGATGACGGCGAGCATGAGGTCGTTCTCTGCCAGGATCTCAGCGGTCAGATGGGTCACGCCATGCTGGTACGCGGCGACTCCGAGACGTCTGAGCAGTTCGGTGCCGATGCCGTGCCGCTGCTCGTGACCGGAGACGGCGAGCGCAATCTCGGCCCGGATGTGGCCGGAGCTGGTATCGGTGACGATGTAGTTGGCCACGCCGACCAACTCGTCGCCGTCGAAGGCGCCGAGGGCCAGATGGGTGTAGTCCCGTCGGCAGACGGCTTCCGCCAGTTCGTCGAGGTGCTTGGGGCGGGCTCCGAAGAACCGAAGGTGTGCATCATGCACCGACATGCGCTCGTGCAGGTCGCGCACAGCTTGCCGATCATCGGCTGTCAGATACCGGACGGTGACACCGGGTTTGGCCGTATCGGCCACCCGCAGAGCAGTGCTGGATGCAGACCCCGTGTTGTTTTTCGCTGATCGGCGCTGGTCCCCGAGACCACGCCAGACCAGCGTCGGACACGGACTGTATCGGAGTAGAGCCCCGCTCACCGGACCGAGTACGGGCTCCGCGTCCCAGCTTCGGTGGTGGTCACCGAGCACGAGTAGTTGTGCGTGGGCGGCACGCTCGCGGAGCGCGCCATATGGGTCGCCGTAGGTGGTCAGTGGGGTGATGTCGAGGCCGGGGACTCGCCGTTTCGCGGCGGCGCAGACCTTCCCGAGTGGTGTGCGGCCGGTGGACGTTGCGCCGGGGTGGGGACACGCTTGGACGGCGATCAGCGGGGCCCGGAGCAGAGCGGCGTACTCGCCGGCGGCGCGGACTA
This sequence comes from Rhodococcus sp. USK13, assembly GCF_018343855.1. NCBI lineage: Bacteria > Bacillati > Actinomycetota > Actinomycetes > Mycobacteriales > Nocardiaceae > Rhodococcus > Rhodococcus sp. USK13. The sequence goes on from NZ_CP069242.1 coordinate 5,618,745, forward strand.
CCCGTTCGCTTGTGTCACTGCCGTCCACGCCCACCACCACCGGGCGCCGGTCCGGTGCCGCTGATAACGAGATGCCTCGCCACACCGCGACAGGGCACGACGCGTTGGTGGCAACCTCGAGTGCCGTCGTTCCGATCGGCGAGCAGTGCCACGCGTCCGTGCCGACGGTCCCCACCACGATCAGGTGCGCGTCGGCACTCCTCGTCGTCAGAACCCGCCCAGCTAGGCCGGGTACCAGGTCCGCACGCAGGCGAACGCCCGGGACGCCGCGCCGCACTGCCGCAACCGTCCGGTCGAGCACCTCGTGTGCACTGCGGTGATGTGTCCGCGTGGTCGCCGGATGTTCCCCGGGAACAGCAGCGCCTGCCATCGACGAGGATTCGTCTCCGAAGGCGTGGACGATACAGAGGGGGCATTGCAGGCGATCAGCGAACCTCGCCGCCCACAGTGCTGCGTTGTCGCCGGTCTCCGATCCATCCACACCGACGACGATCGCTCGTTTCTGTGCCGACGTCATACCCCTCCCTCCTGCCCGCGTGCCGACCTCCACAGTCCTCGTCAGGGTGGTTCCTCGACAGGGTCGTTCGGCCCCAATGGCGTCAGTGGGCTCGGCCGAGGAAGTGGAAAGGCTGGTTTTACCCTTTCTGACGCGACAACGTGGGGTTACATGAGGAGGCCACCTCAAACCCGAGGATCCAAGCCGCGTATCCGTCGAAGTGAGCCGATATCCCGGGTCGTCAGTCGCCAGTCAGTGCCGATCGGCGCACCTGGTACGCGATCGCGATAAAGGTAATCCCCAATTACCCATACACCACTCGAGGCGGCACGATATTCGCTCGGAAGAGACACAACAATGCTCGGGCAGCCACAACTCGAATGGTTGATCGCCGAACTGCAATCCGCCAGTCGCACACATACATCAGCCGTGTGGCTAGATCCGGTGCCGTGGATCGGCGGCGCGCGGACAGGCGCAGACGGCTGGGCGGGCCACGCCGACGAGCGGAGTCGGATTGCCGACGCCATCGCTGAAGCGAACATCGAGGACCTGGTCATGGTCAGCGGTGACGCCCACATGGTCGCGATCGACGACGGCACGCACATCTCGGTAACCATGACCGGAAAACGCTGGGATGGTGAGGCGCTCGTGCGCTATGTGTACGAGGTGCCCCACTGACATCGCTGCCCTCGCAGCCGTCACCTCCGACGCCCCTCACACCTGCGGCAGCGGGGCCGCCCAGATCAATCGAGTCCCGCCCGTTTCCCTGGGCGCAACCGTGAAAGTTCCACCGGCCTGCTCGGCTCGGACGGCGAGATTGTGCAAACCACTCCGTGCCCCCGACGATGGGAGGCCGATGCCGTCGTCGCTGACGTCGACAGTGAGGTCGTCATCGACCGAGACGGTGACAGTAACCGTGCGGGCTCGGGCATGATGCACGACGTTGCTGAGCGCCTCCCGCAACACCGCTTCGGCATGGTCGGCGAGCGGACCGGTGACCACGTTCAGCGGCCCGGCCATCCGAACCGTAGTACGCAGGCCACTGTTTTCGGTCTGCTCGGCAACAACAGTGTTGAGTACCTGCCGCAGCTGTCGAGAATCCTCGTCCGTTCCGCGATGCAGATCGAAGATCGTCGTCCGGACGTCGGTGATGATCTGCTGCACGTCGTCGATCATGTCCTCGAGTCGTGCGCGAATCTCGGGGGCCCGGGTGCGTGCCTGGGTGCTTTGTAGGTTCAGGCCGTGGGCGAACAGACGCTGGATGACGTGGTCATGAAGGTCCCTCGCGATCCGGTCACGGTCCGAGATCAGCGACATATCGGCCAGCTGCCGTTGATCATCAGCCAGCTTGAGCGCCAAGGCAGCCTGATCGGCGAACTCGGCGGCCAACGATTGTTGCCGATCGTCGAAAGATTCCGCCCCGAGTTCGCGGATGATCGCCAGCACCCCGGTGACCGTATCGGGTGATACCCGCAGCGGCAGCAGCAGCGCGGGCCCGTAGCGGTCGCCGTCCGCGATATGTGGAGCTTGCGTCAGCGTGCTGGTGCGAAACGCTCGTCCTATGTCGGAACCGTCGACGGGGATATGCCGGCCGTGGAAGGCGGCGGGGTCGTTTCCGGCGTAGGCGGTGACCGCCAGGGTGGTGACCTCGGCGGTCTCGACATCGGGGTCGTCGGGTTGGGCGATCAGCACATGGTCGGCGCCAGCAAGTGTTCGCGCTCGCTGGGCGATGAGGTCGAGTACTTCACCGGTATCGGTGGCCGCGAGGAGTTCGCCGCGAATTTCGCTGGTCGCGTGCTGCCAGCGCTGCCGCAGCCGGGCCTCCTCGAACAGCCGAGCATTGTCGACCGCGATTCCCGCAGCGGCGGCGAGTGCTTGGACGACCACCTCGTCATCCTCGGTGAACGACTGACCTCCAGCCTTCTCCGTCAGGTACAGGTTCCCGAAGACCTCCCCGCGCACCCGGACCGGCACGCCCAGGAACGTGCGCATCGGCGGGTGGTGGTCCGGGAAACCCGACGACGCGGTGTGCGCAGCGATGCTGTCGAGGCGGATGGGCTTGGGCTGCTCGATCAGTAAACCCAGCAGACCATGCCCGGTCGGGAGCTCACCGATCAATTCCCGGGTCTGCTCGCCGATCCCCTCGTAGACGAATTCCTGGAGTCCGTCCCGAGAAGGATTGAGCACTCCCAGGGCACCGTATTCGCAGTCGACCAACTCGATCGCCGCGTGCACGATCCGCTTGAGGGTCGCATTCAATTCCAGTCCGGACGCTACGGTGAGCACGGCTTCGAGGAGAGCGTCGATCTGATCGCGGGAATCCATCACCTGCCCGATGCGATCCTGAACCTCGACCAGCAACTCTCGCAGCCGCAACTGCGACAACCCACCTGTCAGTAACGGTTCCTCGTCGGCGCTCATCGTTCGCTCCCACTTACCGAGTATCGACACTCACCCCCATCACACCACGACCACGCAGGCAGGCAAGGCGGTTCACCCGTCCGCATCCCGCGGCTCGAGGAGGACGATCAACGATTCCCGCCGAAATATTCCCGGAAACTGCGGTTAGGGCGCTTGAGGGCCACAGTGACGACTTTGTCCTCTGTTTGCGTCCTGGCAACAGCCCCGATGCTGGTGGGGACGGTACTCACCCCCGCGGAAGAAGCAGTCATGTATCAAGAAGAATCACCCGTGGTGGCCATGGATTCGGACGGTCCGCTCCCGATTGCCGAATGCCGGAAGTTGCTGCGCTCGGTTCCGACCGGCCGGCTTGTCTACACCGAGGACGCTCTGCCCGCGGTGCGGCCGGTCACGTTCGCCGCCCTCGACGGTGACATCGTCATCCCCACCGGTAACAACCCGTGGTTCGACCGGTTCGACCGGGGGGTGCTCGCGTTCGAGGCGGGGACCATCGACCCGGCCACCCGCACCGGCTGGAGTGTCCTGGCAATGGGCAGGTCACGGGTACTGTCCGGCACCGACGGATTGATCGGACTCGCCGACCCGGCCCGCATACCGTGGAGCAGCTCACGTGATGACCGCTACCTCGTAATCGGCATCGAACAGATCAGCGGGCACCGCACCACGCTGCTCCGCCCCGCCGGTGATCACCGCTGACACCCATCTGCACTGATTCTCGAGACAGCAACGAAGAGTCTGCCTCATCACGTACGCTGTCAACCAGGGCGCTGACCACCGGAAATGGAGTTCTGAGCCGCATGATCACAGTCTTTCTCGTCGATGATCACGAGGTCGTGCGCCGGGGTATCGCAGATCTGCTGTCCACCGATCCGGAACTGACCGTCATCGGCGAGGCCGGAAACTGCGCCCAAGCTCTCGCACGGATTCCCGCGCTGCAACCCGACGTCGCCGTCCTCGACGTGCGGCTACCCGACGGCAACGGCATCGAACTGTGCCGCGACCTCCTCTCCCAACTGCCCGACCTGCGGTGCTTGATGTTGACCTCCTTCACGGACGAACAGGCCATGCTCGACGCCATCCTCGCCGGTGCCAGCGGATACGCCCTCAAAGACATCCGCGGCACCGAACTGGCCCACGCCGTTCGCGAGGTCGGCGCCGGGAAGTCGCTTCTCGACAACCGTGCGGCCGCCGCCCTGATGGAAAAACTGCGGGCAAAACCCACCGAGGAAGAAGGACTGGTCGCCGGACTGACCAATCAGGAACGCACACTCCTGACCCTTCTGGGCGAAGGATTGACCAACCGGCAGATCGCGGAGCGCATGTTCCTCGCGGAAAAGACCGTGAAGAACTACGTATCCCGGCTGTTGAGCAAGCTCGGCGTCGAACGCCGCACACAGGCCGCCGTCATCGCCACCAAACTTCCGCACACCCGCACCACACCGCGTTGAGGTCGCATCATCGCAATCCCGGCCAGCTAAGTCTCGGGGTCGGACCGCTGTTCCGGTCGCTGATACGTCAACTGCCAGGGTTGGCCTCCGTGGCCCAGGTGCAGCCACCCGTCGTCCTCGATCTGCCGCCGCAACTCGGCGAGACTTTCCGTCATCCCGGGTGCCCATTCCTCTCGCGGAGGAATCGATCCCCATGTCCGGGGAACAGGAAAAGTTGCGCTGGTGTACCGCGGTTCACCGTTGACCACCCCCACGAACCGCATGTACGCGTTGCCGTACTGCGAGGACAGGGTTGCGACAAGCGCGGCCCACCAGTGCCGGGCACCGACCTCTTCCAGTTCCACTCGCAAGGTCTGCACTTCGGGCATCGGCCTCTCCAAGGATGTGCGCCCATGGTTCGGGAGGTGTTCTGTTCGACTGTCATCTACCTCGCCGACTCGTGGCCCTCGTCGATCGCCTTGAATTGCTCGTGCAGGGCTGCGGCGAGGTCGTCGATCTCCGGTACCACGTCGGGGTCGGCGATGATCGTGACCGTGAGTGTGCCGGCATACGACAGTGCCGCGAACGCGACACCGACATTTCCAGCGGTGACGGTAATCGGCACCATCGACGCGATCGGAACCCCTGCGATGGCCAGTGGGGACGGCGGCCCCGGCAGGTTGGACAGGAACGAGTTGACGAGCCGTTGACGGTCGACGAACCACCGAAACAGTCCGGCAGCTGCCAGAAGCCGGAAAAGGGGCCCGATCAGCGCCGCGGACGTACCCCGAGTTCTCCTTTTCTGGACACGGGTAATCCCGGAAATGGTGGTTACCCGCTCCGCCGGGCTCCCGGCCAGTGGTACCCGGACCGGCATGACCCCCACCTGATTTCCCAGGTGCCCGCTCGTTGTCGACCTGCGGGCGGAGACCGGTACCGAGACCACAAGCTCCTGCGGGAATTCGTTGCGCCGTTGCAGGAGGGCGGCCAAGGCTCCGGTGACCGCGGCCAGGAGGACATCGTTGACCGTTGCCCCGGATCTTCGCCCGGCTTCCCGAACAGTGCGGAGATCGGTCTCCACTGTCGTCACCCTGCGGCGCGGCCCGGTCGCCACATTCAGCGAACAGCGGGGTGCGCGGCGACCGATACCGTGCCCGAGTTCGTTCACGCCGCCGCGCACGCGTGCCACGGTCCGCGGGAATCGCCGCAACGTGCGGAGGCGTTCGACGACGCAGTCGACGAGAAGATCTTTCGGCCGTGGCGCCGCGACGACAGTGGGGATCTCGTCCACCGATCCCGCCGCGGCCATGCCGTCGACCAGATGCGCAAGGATCGCAAGGCCACCGATCCCGTCGGCCAGAACATGGTGCAGCACCATCACCAAGCCGAGGGACCTGTGATCGTTTGCAAGGTCGGTGATGATGATCGCTCTCCACAGCGGCCGTGAGCGAGGCAGCGGCTGGGTGACCGCGTCCACCGCGAGCGCCAGGGCGGTGTCACGGTCACCCGGCGACGGGCAGCGCACCCGTGCGAGATGGGCACCGACGTCATAGTGCTCGTCATCGGCCCAGTACGGCCGGCCCAGGCCCGGTGGCGCGTCGACCAGGCATTGCCGCAACCGTTGTATCCCGCTGATCCGCTTCGTGAGCGTGGCTTCGATGGTCGCCGAGTCCACTGCCCCGTCACCGGCGAGGAAGAGCACGGCACCGACATTCATGGGCACCGGCCCGACGTCCGAGGCGAGTTCGGTCAGGTCGCTCGGGCCGAGGCGCTCAATTCTGCGCTGTTCCGCCACGATTCGAGGATGCCAGAGTGCATGTGCTGTGCAGGCACACTTGCGCCGATTCCCGGCAATTCATGGCTGAGCTGCGGTGTCAGCGGAAGTGGGCGTCGGTGATCTCGGCGCGGAAGAATTCGCCGGTCGACGCGCCGCCGGTGTCCCATCCCGCGCGCAGGCGGCCCGGGATGGTGATCCCGGCGAACGTACGCTCGGACTCGACGGCCACGGTGAACTGATAGCGGCCGAACCCCTGCCCTTCGGGGTTGCCCCACCGCTGCATCCGCAGACCGCGCAGGGCGCCGTCCCCGGCAACGTCCAGGTGCACGGTTTCCTCACGACCAGCCATGGTCCACGTCGCCGAGACATTGTTCCCGTCTCCCGTCCAGCGTGCCAGGGGAAAGGCCATCGGCACGAAGATGCTCTCCCCGGCGAGGCGCCCGGCCGCACTGGCGGTGACATCAGGACCATGGGCGGACATCACGGGGATCAGTCCGCCGAGTCGCCACCGCATCTCACCGCTACCGTCGGTGAAACGGTCATAACCCAGAATCGGCAGACCCCCTACCTTCGCCGTGGCGGCCCAGATGAAGCCATTGCCCGGGGCGAGGAGTTGGGTGGCGGTGAACGACCGCCACGCTCGGAGCCGGATCTGTCCACGCATCTCGAGTCGTGTCACTCGGGCGAGCGGCGTGTTCTCGGCGACGGCGTGGATGATCCACCGGCGGGCCGCGGGTGGAAGATCCTCGGCGAGGGTGGCGTGAAACCGTTGCCCGGTCCCGTGCACATTCGCCAAGCTCTTCCACTGCCCCCTCACGTGGCGGGCGGCCCGAGGAACCGACAACGGCTCAGACATTCAAATTCCCTCCTCACGGGTGGTGATCGTCCTTGTGGGCGGGGTCATCTCCAACCGCACGCCGAGGAGGCGCACTTCGCGGTCGTGGTCGAACCGGTCGACCAGAGCCGCGGCGGCGTCGCAGATGATGTCGACGTCGAAGGTCGGTTCCGGCAGGGCCTTGCTGGTGGTGCGGGTGATGAACGGCGCGTAGCGCACCTTCAACGCGACGCGAACGGCCGGACGATTCTCTGCCACAATGTCTTCCCGCACCCGCACGGCGAGTCGGCGGATCTCCTCGGTGACGGCGGACCAGTCGTCGAGGTTCTGCTGAAACGTCGTCTCGCGACTGTGGGAGCGGGCAACCCACGGATCGGCGGTCACCGGGGAACGGTCGATGCCCCGGCCGATCCTGCCGTACCACGGTCCCATGGTCGGGCCGAACGTCGCGGCGAGGTCCTCGTCCGCGGCCGCCGCCAACTCACTCACCGTGTTCAGACCCAGGGCGGCAAGTTTTTTGGCGGTCTTACTGCCGATCCCCCACAGCGAGCGGGTGTCCCGCTCCCCCATGACCTCGAACCAATTCGCGCCCGTCAGACGAAAAATGCCCTGCGGCTTCCCGAACCCGGTCGCGATCTTGGCACGTAACTTGTTGTCGCCGATCCCCACTGAGCAATGCAGTCCGGTCGCCTCGAGCACCGCCGCCTGAATGGCGCGGGCGAACGCCTCGGGATTCTCGGTTTCCACACCGAGAAACGCCTCGTCCCACCCCATCACCTCCACCACGGCGTCCATCTTCCGCAACGTATCCATCACCACCGCGGACACTTCGGTGTAGGCCTCGGCGTCGACGGGCAGGAACACGGCGTCGGGGATCTTGCGGGCCGCGGTCCGCAGCGGCATCCCGGACCCCACCCCGAACTCGCGGGCCTCGTACGACGCCGTCGACACCACCCCGCGTTCGGTGGGGTCGCCACGTCCACCGACCACCACGGGTTTGCCCCGGAGCTCGGGTCGGCGCAGCACCTCCACCGCGGCGATGAACTGGTCGAGATCGACATGCAGCACCCACCTGCGATGCGGCGGTGTGGTCATGGAATCAGTGTGCCGGAATCGGCGTCGCCTGCACCTCGAATCTAGGACACCGCCGAGACTAAGAGGTCAGGCTATAACGGCGGCCGACGAAGACTCAGTGCGGAGCGGATCGCGATTCCCCTTCCAATCACATGGAGGGTTCCAGTGCCTCTTCGTCAGTGTCTGTGGCGCCGTGGCGAGCCTGTTCCGTCTGCTTCGGCGCGGCGGGCACCCATCCCCGTAGTTGCTGGACCACCGCACCGTAGAACGTGTCGGTGGATGAGGTCACGCTGGTGATGAAGCTGGCCGCAGTACCCGATCGCCTACTGCCCATGGGGAATGTCTGCTCGAGACTGAACGACACGATCTCACCGGCCCGACCCTGGGTCAGAACCTTCGGATCCGCACGCACCGTGTCCAGGTGCTCGCACGCTTCGTTGCCTCGCTCGGAAAACACCGCTTCGACCTGGACATCGCCCGGGACGTCCTTGAGCTGCTTCAGCAGCCACGACAACCGACGACCCGAGGTGCCCTCATCGGGTGCCTCGACGGTGGTGCGGCAGCGAATCCTGTTGGTGCGCACATCGGCGATCACCACAAGATCACCTGCGGTTTCAGGTATTCGTAGCACGGCCTCGAACACGCCGTCGCCCGCCAACCGCTCGGCCACCGACGCGTTCCGAGCTGCCGGGTCGGAGCTCAACCGACGAGGGAGGATGTGCTTGACGGTGACCCCCAGCTCGGCCGTCAGTCGCAGCGCAAGATGCCGCGACAAAGACACCCAGGTGTCGGCCACGGCCAGTGCCTTCTCATCGCCGCCTCGTAGCGTGCCGGCAGTGACCGCATCGCGGATGGTGACCCAGTGCCGGCCCATGTCGACGAACTCAGCCGCCCCGGAACGAGGGTGATCGAGGTAGCGAAGGAACTCGGCCAGGATCCAGGCCTGCAGATCGTCGTCGATCCCACCGTGCGAGAGCAACATCCGCGCCTCGTGGGCCACCTCGGCCCACGACAGATGCCGCAGAGCGACCTTCGCGAGCTTGCGGCGGTCGACCTCGACCGGCAGCTCTCCGGCGCTGGCGGGGACGTCGTTCGACAAGCTGACCACCACGTCGTACTTCTTCTTGCGGGCGACGTCGAGGTAATTTTCGAGCTGCTCTTTCTTGAGCTTGCCGTTGCCGGTCTTGACCTCGAGCAACGCGGTCCACAGGCGGCTCCCGCGGGAGACCTTCAATACGGCGTCGGGGATGACCTTTGTCTCACCCTGTTCGTACTGCACCTCGACGTATCCCTCGAACGCGCCGGTCGGTGCGCCCATTCGGGCACACACTGCACGTGCGAAGGGGCGCACGGCCTGCATGGTGGCGATCAGGGCTGACGTCGCGCGCCGCTCCTGTTCCTCGCCGGTTCCGACGCCGATCACCGAGAACAGACGCGCCGGCTGCCAGGTGTCGAGTTCGGCGAGTATGAACTCACGTGGCTTGGACTTCTTCACCGCCCGCTTGGTGGTGCGCACGCCCCGGCTCTTCGCTTTCGGCTGCGTGGGCGCTTGGGCCGGTTGTTCGCGCACCACGTCGTCGTGCGGGGTATCGGCGGAGGAGTCGTGTGGCTCGGGTGCCAGGAGTTCTTCGGAGGGTGGAACTTCTTCGGAGGCATCGCCGTTTTCGAGATCCGGGTCGTCATCAATCGCGACCCCGAAGTCCGTAGCCAGACCGGCCAAACCGGACTCCCAGCCCTGCCCGACCGCGCGTACCTTCCATTCACCGGCACGGCGGTATACCTCGCCGAAGACGAATGCGGATTCGGTGGTGGCGTCGGCGGTGACGTATTCGGCCAACGAATGCCCCGCCGCGTCGACCACCCGGAGGGCGAGTTTGCCGAGGTCACCGAAGTTGCCTGAGCTGACGCTGCCGACCAACGCCACCGTGTGCACGTCCTCAGGCACTGCCGACAAGTCGAGAGCGATCCGGGCCTGCACTCCCTCCTCGGTGGCACCGGCGCCCAGGAACCTGATCGAACCGTCCGACGATTCCGGCTGGTTGTAGAAAACGAAGTCCTCGTCCGAGCGAACCTTGCCGTCCGCATTCAGGAGCAAGGCCGACGCGTCGACCTCGATCTCCGCTTCGGTCCACCCGATGACCACGTCGATCTGGAACACATCACTCGGCAAGGACATGTTCTGCCCCTTGGACATCATCGGAAAAGTCATCGGACCCGCCTTCGTTCGACCTTGAATCGCATTCACCTGTACGGCCGAACACTGCCCTTGCCGACTACAGGGTCCGTCGCATCGAATCGCATACTAATCGGTCCGGTTCGGGGAGAAACGACTTCCTGGCAAAAATCGCACCCAACTCGTCAGCGTGCGGCCCGGAACAGGATCGTGTCGAAATAGCCACCGGCCGAACGGCTGTCAGTGGCGTGAATGACACCCTGTGGTGATTGCCGTCGAGCCTCGTCGGAGTCTGAGCCCCCACCTCACATCGACAACACCATGCGCGCGAGGAGTCGGCCCCACTCCGGGTCGCTGTTGTCGTGCACCCCGTAACCTTCGCCGATCGCACCGGTGAGCATGAGGAATTCGATGGTCGGCCTAGCGATCCAGTAGGCCTCCAGCCCCTCGACCACTGTTTTGTCGCTCGCCCGCCACCCGAGGGCCGCGAGTCCCTCGGCGACCACGCTCTGACGTTCATTCGGTGACGCACCGGCGGCGAGGGCGAGGAGCACCAGGTATCCGGCCTCCCGCTCCACCCGGTCGGTGCCGAGTGGCAGCCTGTTGAGGAGGTGGCTCCACATTCCGCGCGCGTTGCCCGCAAACTCGGCGCCCAGCTTGGTCTGCACCAGCTTGCCCTTGTACTTGCGCGCCAGCCCGAGTGTCTTCGTGTACACGTGCAGCAGGTGCACCGGCCGCTGGTCGTTTTCGCGGTTGTTGGTCGACGGCCAGCCGTCGAATCCCGGTAGTTCCCGGGCCTCGGCCACCACGGCCGGCGGGAGGTGACCGGCCTTCGTCAGGGTGATGCCGTCGGCTCCGATGCGCTGCAGGAACCAGCGCAGGTGCAGGGTCACCGCCTCCTGCGCGACGAGGTAGTCACCCGATCGTTGGGTCAGGTGGGCACGTTCGAGCATCGAATAGACCTGCGGCGCAGCGCGGGGCGGCATGTGGCGGAGCAACTCGGCGAATGCCGAGTCGGGCACCGGACCGTGCGACCGGACTGCCTCGTGTCCTCCCAGACTCGCGTTGACGACGGTGGGGTCGAAAGATTCGGGCGAGAATCCCGAACCCACCCACGCGCTCGCGTCCTGGTGCTCGGGATGGCTCGGGTCGGCCAGCACCCCCAGCAGATCGGCGTATCCACCGGGTCCGCCCGAATTCTCGGGAGGGCATGCCCGGGCACCGGCGAGGCACTGCGTTTTCGGCTCAGGATCGCCGGCCCTGATCTGCTCCAGGACGATCGTATGGTCCCAGCCGTCCCCGAAGTCGTAGGCATACGACAACTGGTCGCCCGGCTGCACCAGCACCTGGTCCAGCCGGATGTCGTCCTCGCACAACTCGTCGTCCTCGTCGGCGAAACCCTCGTCGATGCTCTCCTGCATCTCGTACCGCTCGGATGCGGGCGGCTCCCCACCGACCCACGCGTGCAGGTGGCTGTCGTACCACCCCATCACCGTCTGCAGCACCGGATGCAGCTGGTTGAGCCGCAGATTCGACGGGACGACGAACTGCCGCCAGATGGTGGGCGACACGTCGTCGAGCTCGATGCGCAGCTGGTAGCTCACGACGTCGAGTCGTCCCGAACGCTGCGAAGGCCGGTCGATGACCGGTTGGTCGGGAACGACGGAGAGGTGTCTGCGTGAGCCCGAATCTGCCATGGGGTCATGGTAGGGCCAGCTCCGGACAGCCGCGACAACGCTGGCGAGTCCAATCCGGCATCTGGGACACCGAGGCGTGTGACGATGGTGAAGTTCGTCGGCATCCCGGGACCGTGTGGAGAGCGAAATGGAAGTTCGGAAAGTCGTGGACCTACGGCAGGACGATGCCGGGGCGCCGCGCGTCTTCGGTGAGCCCTATGAGACGGCGGACGGTTCCACGGTCATCACCGTCGCGCGGGTTCACCGCGGGTTTCGCTTCGGCAAGCTGAGCGGACGAGAGACTAGGCGGGACGGTGATCTCACGGTGTCACCGGTCGGCGTGTTCGTCATCCACGGCGGCAGGGTGTGGTGGCAGCCGGCCGTCGATTCGACGCGGATCGCGCTAATGGGCGAGTTCATCGGGTTGGCGTCGGCGGTGATCGCCACGTTGGCCGTTCTACGCCGTCCGCCGTGGCCCGATCTGCGGCGGCGGTGAGTAACTGACCGGCATGCGCAGGCAGATCACTTGGCGGTTGCTTTGCGCGGTCGTCCCCTACGCGCGGGCTTGGCCGGGACCTCGCTCTCCGATTCGGCGGAAGCCTCCTCCGCCTCGTCGTTACCGGACGGGCCGTCGCGCCAACTTATTTCGATCTCCAACTCGATCTGGTCACCTTCGACCTCGATCTCGAGCTCCCAGCGAACCTGGTCGGCCACGTCGATGGTGATCGAGTCGCCACCCGATCCCAGTTCCACCTCGGAGCCACTCGCGAGGGCCTGCCCGAGCGCGATGAGTCTGTCGGACACCTCCTTCCGAGTGAGCTCGGACGTCCGCTTGATCTCCAACTTGGGCACGACGACTCCTGACCTCGGCACAGTGTGTTCTCACCGTAACTGTCAGGACGAGTCGACGTTGCTCAAACGGCCGCGACCGGAAGCGAAGGGATCGAGCCGAGTGGTCGACTCGCTGCGGCGAAGTCGGTGAGTGCGCTTCCGTCGGTCTGCCTCGGTCAACCCACCCCAAACACCGTACGTTTCACCCGCCGCCAGAGCGTGCTCGCGGCACGGCGCGAGCACGGGGCAGGGCTTGCAGATCTGCCGAGCCTTCGCTTCGCGCCGGACGCGAGCCGAACCGCGTTCCCCGTCGGGCGAGTAGAACACCGCCGGATCAGCGCCACGGCACGCGGCGCGCAGCACCCAGTCACCCGGAACGAGGGTGGCGATCTCCTCATGCGTGGCGGCGCTCAGCGACGAAAGGCCTCGTCCGGGAGCTGTCGAAGTCTCGGTCGGCACGAGAGTCCCTTCTGCTGTGTCGGCGGCGCAGTCGGTGGCGGCGGCATTCGGCGGGTGATCCGCCCTTGCCCACCGACGTTGCCCGTCGTCACTTCAGACTCCCCGAACAGCGGAGCAGAGAACACAGGAGCTTTCCCTAGTCCTGCCTAGGCACCGACCCGGACCGAGGGAGACGCCGACGATTCAACTCATCACGACGACTGGCCGGCCATTGACCTTGCCGCTTTCGAGGTCGTCGAAGGCGCTCAGGGCATCGTCGAAGGTGTACCGAACGAGATCGATGCCGATCTGGCCCGTTCTGGCCAGCGCGACGAGGTCGTGCAGGTCCTGATATGTCCCGCTGTAGGGGCGGGTGATCGAAGCACCCCACGGCAGGGAGGCGGCTACCTGCGAGGTTTCGAACTCGAAGACTCCGTCGTTCAGGCCAGGAACCCGAATCGAGCCATACGGTGCAACCACCGCACCGGCGAGCTTCAACGTCGCCGAGTTCCCTACGAGGTCCAGAACGAAATCGGCGCCGTATCCACCGGCTGCGCCCATTACTTGGTCGGCGACGTCCGAGGAATCGGATGCGAATGTGTAGTCGACTTTGTGTCGCACCGCGGCGAGCGCCGCTTCCCTGATATCGAGCGCGATGATTCGAACGCTGGTGAGGGCACGAAGCAACTCGACAGCGAACTGGCCGAGACCGCCCACTCCGATGACCACCGCCGTCGAGCCCGGCCGCAAGAGGTCTCTGGCGGCATTGATGGAGTGATAGGGCACGAGGCCTGCGTCGGGGAGAACCGCCGCGAATGCGGGGTCGAGGCCATTCGCGGGCACGACGGCCCTCGCTGGAACCGTGACGAATTCGGCCATTCCCCCGTCAATGGAGATCCCTGGGGTTGTTGCGGGGTACATTCGTCCGCCCGTGTTCAGACAGGCGTTCTCCCGGCCGGCGGCACATTGCCGGCATCGGCCGCAGGACCAGACGGGGTGCACCACAACGAGGTCACCGATCGACAGGTCGTCCACGCCCTCCCCGCACTCGACGATGTGGCCGGCGATCTCATGACCGAGCACCACGCCTGTGGGGATCATCGGCTCGGGTGCCGCGCGGACATGAACGTCGGTTTGGCAGACACCCGCGGCGGCGACGCGCAGCACCACGTGGCCGGGAGTGATCTTCGGATCAGGCACCTCGCTGTGTTCGACCTTGTTCACACCGAGATATTGGATAGCTCGCATTGGGTCGTCTCCTTATGAGCCTTGCGGAACGTGCAGATATGCCGTGCCGAGAATCCCGACAGGTCGGCAAAAAGATATCGGTGCAGGCGGTGGCAATGAGAGTGTCACATTGCCACCGCCTGCACCGATGAGTCCCGTACGCGTCAGTCTTCACTCAGCACGATGGCTGCTTCGGGACAACTGGAAGCGCCGAGCCGCGCTGCTTCTTCCTGACCCTGACGGACTTCTCGTTCAACGTCGCGGTTGTCCGAGAAGCCCTCGTCGTCGGGCTCGTACACGTCCGGGGCGATGGAGTAGCACCGTCCGTGGCCCGTGCACAGTCCTCCGTCGATTCTCAGTTTCATGGTGATCAGCCTTTCGCTTCGTCGTCGACGTCGAAGGTGATCTCGAGCGACGTCGTTGTCCTGAGTTGGCCTGTTTCGGTCTTCACCGACGTTCCTTCGGTGATGTGGAAATTGGGAATGCGTCGGAGGAATTCTTCGAGCGTCACCTTGAGTTCGAGCCGGGCCAGATGGGAACCCAGGCAGCGGTGCGGTCCCATACCGAAGGCCGTGTGCACGACGCCCTTGCGGTGAATATCCAGGGTGGTGGGATCTTCCGTCGTTGCCGGGTCGCGCGAGACTGCGGCGTAATTGAGAGCGATCCAGTCCCCCTCGCGAAGTTCGAGGTCACCGAGAGTGGTGTCCTGGGTGACGTAACGCGCTGGCGCGACCACCGGGGCGAAGAGGCGAACGAACTCTTCGACGGCTTGTGGGATGAGGCCGGGGTTGTCGCACAGTTCCTTACGCACATCCTCGTGCTGGGCAAGGTAGTTGACCGCGGCGGTCATCGCATGGGTGGTCGTCGCCAGCCCACCGAAGACGAGGTCGAGAACGATCGCGACTTTGTCCTCCCACGGGGCGGGTTCGCCGTCTTCCCGGGTGACGCCGGCGTTGACGATGTCCACCACGTCTCCCCGTGGCGCTTCCTTGCTCCGCATTTCCAGATATTCCGACAGATAGTCGTTTACCTTCATGAAGTATTGGGGGCGTTCTTCCACGGGCCCGAAGGTTCCCTTGTCGATACCTTCGAAGAGTTCGGGCAGGTCGGCCTCGGGCACTCCCATGACGCAGCGGAAGAAGACCATCCCGGGAAGGTGCGCGGAGAAGTCGCGGACGAAGTTGCAACTGCCCTTCGTCTCGAAATTGTCGATCAGCTCGTTCGCGATCGTCCGGATCTGGTCCTCGAAGCCGGCGACTGTCGTGGGCGAGAAGAACGGGTTGAGCGCCTTGCGCCACTTGTCGTGGTACGGCGGGTCCGACTCCTCGGGCAAGATGGTGGGTGTTCCTTCCGGTCGGTTGACCGCGTAGCCCTTGGCTGAGCTGAAGGTACGCCAGTCCTGCGCAGCCTTCTTCACATCTTTGTAGGTGTTGATCACCTTGTAGCCGTGCCCAGTCTGGCTGTGCGCAACCGGACATTTGGCTGCCATCTCGTTGAGCACCTCATCGAAGCGCTCGTTGAATTCCGGATCCTCGAAATCGAAATCCGAGAACATGTCTCGCTTGAACGGCTGAACCGACGGGTTCTGGGTCATGAGGAAACCTTCCTTGCGGGATTGCTGTAAGCGTTCGAGGTGAGGTGTTCACGCCGGAGCTGAGGGAGTGATGTTCGGCAATCTGGCGGCAGCCTCTGCCTGCACTCGCTGTGACTCCTGCCACAACAAACTATAGTTATATTTACACTCTTTGAAGGTGCTGTCAAGCGGCCCGCGCGGAGGCCTGGCCGGCACACCAACGCACGGGCGGAGTGTTCTTACGCGAGCACACGGTCGCGTGTTTCCGGCATCCGCGCATACACGACCAGACCGAAAAGGGCTGCAGCAGCGACGTACAGCCATACCCAGTCCTGCAATCCACTCGTCGCCAACCAGGTGGTGACATATGGGGCGGTTCCGCCGAAAACGGCGACTGCGATGGCATACGGAAACCCGATTCCCGTCGTGCGCACCTCGGCCGGAAACTGTTCGGCCATGACCGTGGCGATCAGTCCCGCATACCCGGCAAGCAGTGTCACACCGATCATCTCGACCGCGAAAAGCGTCCAGAATCCCCCGGTACCAAGGAGAGCGAACGCGGGATAGGCGAAGACCACGAAGCCGCCCGCGAAGGTGAGCATCACCGGCTTGCGCCCTACACGGTCGGCGAGAATGCCGACGAAGGGCAGGAGGCAGAGGAAGTAGGCGAGTGCAATGGTGTTAGCGACCAGCGCCGTCTGCAGATCCATCGTCTTGATCGCTGCACTGACGTAGCCGGGCATGTAATTGATCCAGATGTAGTAGATGAGGACGCCCGCGGCCGCCATCCCGATCACGCGCAGTGCCTCCCGCGGGTGTTTCCGGAACACTTCGGTCAGAGGGTTTCGGGCCACCCGGCCCTCCGCCTGCACAGCGCGAAAGCTGTCGGTTTCGTCCAATCCGATCCGCAGCCAGAGCCCGACCAGGCCCAGCAGACCGCCCCCGATGAAGGCGGCCCGCCAACCCCAGGTGGACATCGTCTCGGCGTCGAGCGTAGAGGTCAGAATGAGCGATAACACGGCGGCGATGAGGACCCCTAGTCCGGCTGAAACCTGTTGCCAGGAACCAGCGAACGCTCGGCGCATGCCGGTCGCAGACTCCACCAGCAACGACGAGGAGGAGCCGAACTCGCCGCCGGCCGAGAATCCCTGCACGAGGCGAGCCAGCAGGAGGATGATCGGCGCCGCGACTCCGATCTGCGCGTAGGTGGGGCACAGTGCGATTACGAAGGCGCAGCCCGCCATCATCACGATGGTCAGCGTGAGCCCCTTCTTCCGGCCGTGCCGATCGGTGAAAACGCCGATCAGTGCGCCGCCGACCGGACGCATGAGGAACCCGACCGCGAACACCGCCAATGTCGCCAGCAGGCTCGCTGCCGGGGAGGCCGGTGGGAAGAACTGGCTGGCAAAGACCGGCGCCAGGGCGCTGTAGAGCGCCCAATCGATCCACTCGACAGTGTTTCCCACAGATCCGGCAATCAAGGCCTTTCGCCGTCGTCGGGATGCGAGTTCGGACTCGCTGTTACGTTCCTGGATCGTCATAGATGAACCCTCCGCTGACATTGACACACCTGATGAAGAGGCACCACCACAGGCGCCGGTGTGACCCAAGTAACTACAGTTACTATATGTATATTTACTTTCCGCAGTGACCTTGTCAACACGAAACCGGGAGGCGACGGGCGGCCGACGACTCGAGGGGCAGGACGCATCGCGCCCTGCCCCTCGACGGGTAGTTGGGTGTGTCGGCCGGCAGCTAACTGCCGACGAAGTGCGCTGGGCGCTTCTCGGCCAGCGCGCGGCGCGCCTCGCGGGAATCGTCGGTTGCCGTGACAACCGCATGATGCGAGGAGATGAGATCCAATGCGGTTCTCAAGTCATGTCTTTCACCCAACCGGGTGCTGCGCTTGATGAGTTGCACCGCGATAGGCGGTTGGCGGGCGATCTCGGAGGCCAATTCGTGGATGGCGTCGTCCAGCTGATCGTCGGGATGCACCGCGCTGACAATGCCGAGGGAAAGCGCCTCTTCGGCATCGACAATTCTTCCGGTCCACATGAGTTGAAGAGCTGTCGCGGTGCCCACGATGCGAGGCAGTAGGTAGCAGCCCCCGTCGCCAGGGACGAGACCGACACGGATGTAGGCCTGCGAGAATCGGGCCGACTCACCCGCCAGTCGAATATCGGTGAGTAGTGCCATGTCCATGCCTGCGCCGATCGCGTCCCCCGGAATTGCGGACAAGTACGGTTTGCTGAGCGCCTCCGCTGCGTGGGCGACCTTGTGGACGCGTTTGGTCAGTAGCTCTTTCGCGCCCAGAGGCGTGGGCGCGATGCTATCGAGGACAGAGAGATCGACGCCGGAGCAGAAGGCCCCGCCTGCCCCGGTCACCACCACCACCCGAACGTTCGAGTCCTCCTCGGCCTCGATGAGGGCGTGAGCCCACGCGTCGATCATCTCCAGAGTGAATGCGTTCTTCCGCTGCGGGCGGTTGAGTCGGATGGTGGCGATGTGTTCGGCCACCTCGTATTCGAGATCTGTCATCGAGATACCTTTTAAGTCAGCCACGCTGGTGGGTTGGTCAGCTCGAAGAGCCGAGGACGAGCACGTTGTAGTACTGGGCGCCGGACCCGGCACCGGCCACCAGACCGGTACGAGCACCCGGTACCTGCCTGTCGCCGCCGTCTCCGCGAATCTGTCGGACTGCCTCGATAATCTTCAACGTTGGTGCTCCCCAACCGATGTGAGAGAAGGAGAGGACGCCGCCGTCCGTGCAGGTCGGCAACCCTCCGTTGATTCCGATTCCGGTGTCGAGTGCGAAAGGCCCGCCGTCACCTTGTTTACAGAATCCGAGGGCCTCGTACTGCCGCAGAACCTCCGCGGAATTGACGTCGTAGAGCTGCACGAAGTCCAGGTCGTGCGGGTCGATCCCGGCACTGGCGTAGGCACGCTGCGAGGCGTCGGCGCCGATCATCCACACGTCGTCGTATCTAGGCGGGTCGACGTACTGCTGACGCATCCATTCAGCCCCGCCGCCGAGTATCCGCACGGGCGTCGACGGTAGGTCACGCGCGCGCTCCATCGACGTGACGACGAGCGCCGCGGCACCTTCGTTGGCCAGACACACGTCCAGCCGGGTGAACGGGTCGACCAAGGGAGGAGCGGCGAGAACATCCTGGGCCGTGTATGGGCCACGACCAGCCATGACTGCGTCCGGGTTGGCGGATCCGGTATTGCGAATGGTCGCGGCCACTTCGGCCATCGCCTCCCGCGCGTGCGGGTATTGGTGCAGGTAACGCTGCGCCACCAGGGCGAACTGCGCGGTGGTGAAGGACCCGAACGGTTCGACGAACTCGTTGGCGGGGCGGGTGTAGGAGGCGACGCGACCCGCTTCGGCATCCATCACACCCGCCTGTCCTCCGGTGATCAGAACGGTGTGGCACTGTCCGGTCGCGATCGCCGCGGCCGCGTCGAGTACTGCCGGCACGCCTTGGGGGTAGGTGTCGCCGATCCAGCGGACCTCGATGCCGAGCAACCCTGCCCAGTCGGCCGAGCCGGGCTGGAAGACGGTGCCACCCGGGCCGGGCCAACGGGCACAGATGCCGTCGACCTCGCTGCGATCGATTCCGGCGTCGGCGAGTGCGAGCTTCGCCGCCCGGACACTGGCAGTCAGTGAATTCATGTCGAGGCGCTTGGCCTGAGGGGTCATGCCGACGCCGACGACGGCGACATCGTGGAACGGGTGATGCCGCGTCATGACACACCGGCTGCAGTCGTGAATTGCTCCCGTACTTCCGCTTTGGTGATCTTGCCTACGGCATTGCGCGGAAGATCCGGCCACACTTCGACACGCTCGGGAATCTTGATGCTGGGCAACCCGTGGGTTCGGCACCACTGCTGCAGTTCCTCGACCGACGGCACCTGCGATCCGCTGGCGATCACCGCGGCGGCGATGGCTTCACCCCACTCCGGATCTTCGAGGCCGACGACGGCTGCTTCCCGCACCTGGGGATGCAGGGTCAGGACGTTCTCGATCTCGGTCGGCGCGATATTGAACCCGCCGCGGATGATGAGGTCTTTCTTGCGACCGACAATTTTCAGGTAACCGTCGGAAACCCACTGCCCGATGTCACCGGAGTGCATCCACCCGTCGATGAGGACTTCCGAGGTCCTCTCGGGTTCGTCGTAGTAGGACACCATCGTGTACGGGGTGCCGAAGACGATTTCTCCGGGTTCGCTGACCGGCACGTCGGCACCGTTGTCATCGACCAGGCGCACCATCACGGCCATCGATTCTTTACCGCAGGTGGCGAACAGTTCCGTGTTACCGGCCGCCGCTGCCGCGTGATCGCTCTTGCGGAGCATGGTACCGATCGAGGCGATCTCCGCCATTCCGTAGAGTTGCACGAACACCGGCCCGAATCGTTCGACAAGGTCCTTGACCCGGTCCGGGGCGATCGGCGCCGATCCGTATCCGATCGTACGGAGCGTGGGCACAGCCTCCGAGTCAATTGTCGATTCGAGCAAGCGAATCAGCATGGTGGGCACCAGGAAAGTGTGCGTGACGGAATTCAGCCGCACTTCTTCGGCGAACCGATCCGGCTTGAAGCCGCGGGAGTCCGCGAAACCGATCGCCCCGCCGAGAAGAGCGAGCGGCGCGATGGTGATCTGCATACTCGAGTTGTGCGGAATGGCGATCATCCAGCGCGAGCACTCGGAGAGCTCGTACTCGGCCACCGCAACTGCCGCGTGCTGCAGAGTTGCACCGACGTCGAAAAGGATGCCTTTCGGTCGCCCGGTGGTGCCGCTCGAGTACACGATGCAGAAGTTGTCGTCCGGCCCCACCAGGCGCTCGGTTTCCGGTGCTGCGGGAGACGATGCCGCCAGCTGCTCCTCGTAGTCGACCGGGTCGTCGATATCGAGAACAACCACGTCCGTGCCTTCGGTGATGCGCCGGGCCATCGGGGCCAGCTCGCCGTCGGCGAGGATCACCTTTGGTGTGCAATTGGCGAAGATGTCGACGTATTCCGGCTCGCCCAGCCGGAAGTTGAGGCCGACGTAGACCGCTCCGGACTTGGCGCAGCCACCGACGAGTTCGACCACTTCCATCCGGTTGGCGACCAGTACCGCGACCCGGTCGCCGCGAGCGACACCGTAGCGATCACGCAGGAGGTTGGCCAGACGGCAGGCTCGGTCGTTCACCTGTGCCCAGGTCCGTGAGCGAGCGCCGGCGAAACACGCCAGAGCTCGAGGATTCCGTCGGGCGTTCCGGCTGTAAGCGAGTCCGATGTTCATCGCGGGTCCTTTGTCTCGATGGTGCGGAAGGCGGGAAATGTCCACTGCTCGTCGATCGGCACCCACGTCACCTCGACGCGCGCACCGACCGGAGTAGGCATGTCTCCCCTATCGACGATGTTTGTCAGAAGGTGCCAGCCCTCGTCCATATCGACGATCGCCAATTGATACGGCGCCGGAATAGCGGGTGAGGGCGAGCGGTGTATCACGGTGCTGCTGTATACAGTTCCCGTACCGGAACTCGCCTGGAAGGTCCACCGCTCACTCAGGCACCGAGGGCAGATCAGCTGGGGGGTGAAGAAGTTGTGCCCACACTCGTCACAGACGGGCCGAACGAGGCGATGTTCGCGGGCCGCCTGCCAGAACGGCGCGGTCAGTGAGCTGGCGGTGGGTAAGGGACGTTCCGGTCGAACGTCCATTACCGTCCACCCACCAGGAGCAGGTGGGCTGCCTCGTCGACCGGCATACCCACGGCCACTCCGCGGTCGCGCGCCGGTCCGTTGCATGCGCTGATCAGCCCCTCGTGATATCCACGAAAGGCGTCGCCGATCGGCGCGGTTCGACCGTCGATGCACGCACCGGCGAGTCCGGCTTCCTCTGCGGTGCGCAACCCGACGATCCCGGACTCGTTCTTCGACATTCCTCCGTCGTGGCAGATGAACCCCCACGGATCAGCCTCGAGCAGGAACTTCGCGCCGCTGCGACCGGTGTGACCGGCGGTCACCATCACACTGCGGCCGGCGTCCTCGGGCAGCGCCCACACAATGGAGTCGGTCACCACGATGCGCCTGCCGTCCTCGAGCTCCTCGACCACCTGTCGGCGGATCTTGTTTCCCACCGTGGTGTCTCTCAGATCCCTGTCCCGCAACAACTCCGCCGCCTGGCGCACCGGCATGCCTACGACGACGCCGAGACATTCGGCGTGGTAGTTCACGTGCGAGATCCGACCACTCTCGTAGAGGTCACGACCGTTCCCCATCTCGACGGTCATCCCATCAGCGGTGGCAGCCGGTATCCCCAGTGCCTCGAGGTACCACAACCCGGCGATGCCGGCACCGTCCTTGCCGACGCAGGCATCGTGGCCGATGACACCGCGCGGTCGATGAACCGCACACATCCGCGCGGGAAGCACGCCGATATAGGACGCCGGAAGAACCACGTCACGGTCGGTGTTGCGATCGTCCACCCAACGCGCGGAGTCCATGATGACGATGCGCCGCCCCTCACGCTCGGCGACGATCTCCTGCGGATGGTCCTTCTCCCGCTCGAGCAGTGTCTCTCCCACGTCACTATCTCCTTGCAGATCGGCTGAAATGGCCGCACCAGTTTTGAACGATGTAGTGATATCATACGCATATTTAATCGGTCCTGAGAAGAGCTCAGGTGAAGATTCCGCCACAGCCGGGGATCGCACGGGTTGGCCTTCGCGAATCCCGGGGCGGTCCGGCCAAGATCCTCGACGCCAAAGATTAAACATGTCTATAATATGCACATTACTCTACGCCTCGAACTACGCCTCGAGTGGCCAGGCGGGGCATCACAACGAAGGAGAATTCGGTGAATCTCGACGGAACATCCGCACTGGTGACCGGGGGCGCTTCCGGGCTCGGTTTGGCCAGCGCACGCGCACTGGCCAAACGCGGGGCGCATGTCACCATTCTGGACCTGCCCACCTCGGCGGGCAAAGATGTCGCATCGACGTTCGGTGGAGGCGCGAGCTTTGCTCCCGCCGATGTGACCGATACGGAAACAGTCGAGGCGGCACTGGATCTCGCGCAATCACACGGTCCGTTGCGGGCCGTCGTCCACTGCGCCGGCCGCAGTCACACGATGCGAATCCTCGACAAGCAGGGGCAGCCCAATTCGCTGGAGAACTACGCCGGCGTCATTCAGACCAATCTGATCGGTTCATACAACATTCTGCGTCTCAGTGCAGCACGCATGGCGGAGAACGAACCGCTCGACGGCGACCGCGGCGCCATCGTGATGACTGCTTCGGTCGCTGCATGGGAAGGCCAGATCGGGCAGATTCCATACGCATCCTCGAAAGCAGGCATCGTCGGCATGACTATCGTCGCCGCACGAGATCTCGCGGCGCATCAGATCCGCGTGGCCACCATCGCACCCGGAATCTTCGATACCCCGTTACTTGCACGGCTTCCCGAGAATGTCCGGCAGAAGCTGGGCGAGTCTGTTCCACATCCCAGCAGACTCGGCGATCCCACGGAATTCGGCGACCTCGCTGTGCACATCCTGGAGAATCCGATGCTCAACGGTGAGACGATTCGCCTGGATGGTGCGATCCGGATGACGGCGCGATGAGCACCGCAGAGATTGCAAGCGAATCGTTGCTCGTCGGCGAGCAGACGGACGGTGTGGTCGTGTTGACCATCAACCGGCCCGCCGCGCGTAATGCGATCGACCTCGGCACCGCTCGGGCTATCAGCCGGACTTTCGACCTGCTCGACTCCGACCCCGACTGCAGGGTCATCGTTCTGACCGGTGCGGGTGGCCACTTCTCGGCTGGCATGGATTTGAAGGCCTTCCGGGCAACCGGTGAGCGTCCCGTCGACGAGCGGCGTGGAGCATTCGGTCTGGTCCGCAAACCTCCCCACACCCCACTCATCGCCGCCGTCGAGGGCGCCGCGGTGGGAGGCGGGTTCGAGATCGCCCTGGCGTGCGATCTGATCGTCGCAGCGGAGGATTCTGTGTTCGGCCTGCCCGAAGTACAGCGTGGGCTGACGGCCGCCGGGGGCGGTCTGCTCCGGCTGCCGTCCCGCATCCCGTATCACCTGGCGATGGAAGCCGTATTGACCGGTCGCCGCCTCAGCGCCACGTGGTGTGCAGAGCAGGGGCTGGTCAACCGGATCGCTCCGCCCGGCGCGGTGCTCGACACTGCCCTCGAACTCGCCATGGAGATCAGCCGCAACGGCCCCTTGGCAGTCCAGGCTTCGAAACGGGTTGTCATCGAATCCGAGAACTGGCCGGCCCAAGAGGCTTTCGATAGGCAGGAAGCCATTGTCGACCCCGTTCGTCATTCGGCCGACGCACGCGAGGGCGCTAGTGCATTCGCAGAGAAACGCACACCGCACTGGATCGGACGCTGACGCGACTTCGAGCCGCTGTACTTCGTCATCGCGGCGGTGGTGCTGTAGTCAACTGCAGCACCACCCCGCACGAAGCGGACCGCAATGTCACAACGCATGATTGACACTGTTCATATACGTCAGTAGCGGTGGTAGCGAGTCGAGGACTCGCCGCCACCGCTACCGGCGTTTGCTCTGGACCTATTATCCGGAGTATGCGCCGCTGAGCAGAATCTGCTTCAGCTCGGTGAACTCGAGAATGCCTTCGGCGCCGCATTCACGACCCCAACCCGACTGCTTCACTCCACCGAAGGGCTCGGTCAACGAGCAACCCGCGAGATTCAGTGCCACACCACCGGACCTGATACGTCGCGCAATAGCCAGCGCCTGGTCGCTGTCCTTGGCGTATACCGAGGCGGCGAGACCGAACTTGCTGTCGTTGGCGATCCGGATCGCATCGTCGAGATCGTCGTAGGCGATCACCACGGTGATGGGGCCGAAGACCTCTTCCTGGGCGATCTCCATGTCGTTGGTGACGTCACGCAACAGGGTGGGCGCGAAGTAGTAACCTCGGTCGAGGCCCTTCGGCCGGCCACCACCGGCGGCGACCACAGCCCCCTGCTCGACCGCCTTGGCCAACATCCGCTCGGTCCGCTCGACCGACCTCTTGTTGGCCAACGGGCCGAGGTCGGTGTTCGGATCGAATGGATCTCCCACCTTGATGGCATTGAAAGCGTCCGCCAGCTTGGCGACTACTTCGTCGTAACGACGACGCGAAACAAGGATTCGGGAGAGCGCGACGCACACTTGTCCGCAGCCGCCGATGGCACCGGGAACGAGAGTTCCGAGGACTTCATCGATGTCGACATCGTCCGCGATGATCGCCGGCGACTTCCCACCGAGCTCGAGCGCGGTCCGCGCCAGCCGGTGCGAGGTCTGTCGAACGACTTCCATGGCCACGGCAGTGCCGCCGGTCATGTGCACCATGTCGATGCCCTCGTGCTGGACGAGGTACTGACTGGTGGCGAGTTCCGCGGCGAGGCCGCTGATGACGCCACGCGGGAAACCTGCGGCCCGAGCGGCGTCCATGATCAACCGCGAGGTCAGCTGTGACTCAGGGGCGAATTTCACCACCACGGTGCATCCTGCGAGCAGGGCCGGGATGACTTTCATGCCCATCAGAGGCACGGGTCCGTTATAGGTCAGGATCGCGAGAACTGTTCCGATGGGCTGGTGCTGTACGAGCACTTCACTGCCGGCATTCTTGCGAATCTCCTCCCACTTCAGGGTTGGAGCCACCGCGATCGCGTGACCCCAGATCGCGCTGCCTGCACCCGAATTGATCATCTCTCCGTGCGCCTGGGTGTAACCGGACTCGAACATCCATGCCCGGTTCAGGGCGTCGAGACGGGATTCGAGTTCGTCGGCGAAGATGCGGCAGATGCGTGCCCGCTCCTCGACGGTCATGCGTGGCCAGGGACCCTCGTCGAACGCGGACCTTGCCGCGGCAACGGCAGCGTCGGCGTCAGCCGCACTCGGCGCGGCGACCGTGGCCACCACCTTTTCGGTGGACGGCATGACGACATCAATGGTCTCGGCACTGGCGGGGGTAACCCAGTCCCCGGCGACAAATACCTTGTCGAGCTCTGGAACTGCGACGTCGAGCTCATTTTCGGTGGGGGTGGTAATCGACATCTGGACCTCTCAGGTTGACGCGCATTTGCGACTGGTGCTGTGATGGAGGTAACAACTATAGTTGTATAACATAGCCATGTTTTAGCCGTCAATCAAGCCCACCCACCTGGAGCGGGATAGCCCCACTTGCCGTGTGATCCAGATCTCGACAACGCGGTATCCACGCGCTAAGCTGCATAATATAAGCCTATTTAAACACCCCATCCGAACCAAGGAAGTGCTCATGACCACCGCATATGCGTCCGCTCAGCCCACCGAGAAGAAGCAGTCGTTAGCGATCATCGATTCCGACGTTCACCCCTACATGGAGAACGGGCTGGCAACCCTGGTGCCGTACATGAGTACGGCGTGGCAGAAGCGCATCGGCGCCGGACTGGGCGGCGGCCACACGGTGGCGTCTCAGTTCCACCTTCCCCTCGACTACCTCTACATCAACTCCTCCGGGGGTATGCGCGGCGACACCTCGCGTCCCGGCATGTCGCCTGCGACCGACCCGGAGTTCACCGCCGCGCAACTACTCGACGGAGCCGGCATCGATCGGGCGATTCTGCTCTCCGGACACCTGTTGGGTATCGGAGCGATGCCCGATCCGCAGGTCGCCGCCACCATCGCATCGGCATACAACGATTGGATGTGCGAGCGTTGGCTCCAGTTCGACAAGAGATACCGCGGCGGCCTCGTCATCGCACCTCAGGATCCCGAACTCGCCGTCAAGGAGATCGACCGGATGGCCGATCGTCCCGGAATCGTCGAGATCTTCATGCCGCTGCACGACATTCTGATGGGCGAGAAGCACTACTACCCCATCTATGAAGCGGCGCAGCGGCACGGGCTCCCCATCTGCGTCCACCCCAGCGGAACCGAGAACGTTTACGCTCGCGCGCCCCGGATGGCCGGTACCCCGACGTTCTACATCGAGTGGCACGCACTGCTGGGTCAGATCCATCAGGCCAACACTGCGAGCCTGCTGTGCCACGGAGTCTTCGAGCGCTTCCCGGAGCTGAAAATCGTCATCGCCGAGGGTGGCATCGCGTGGATCGCGGAACTCAGCTGGAAGCTGGATGCCGACTGGTACGGACTGCGAGACGAAATCCCGTGGGTCAAGCGGCATCCGAGTGAGTACCTCAACGAGAACATGCGGTTCACCACGCAGCCGTTCGTCGAGCCGCCGAAGAAGCAGCATCTGCTTGCCCTGATGGACATGATCAACGCGGAGAAGGTTCTGATGTTCAGTTCCGACTACCCGCATTGGAACTACAACGACCCCACCAATGCCCTCGCCGGTCTGCCGGAGGACCTCCAGCGCCGGATCATGTTCGACAATCCACGGGAGTTCTACGGTGACCGCATCAACTGAGTGGGATACCACGGCCATGAATGTCATGCTGACTACGAACGAATCCGAAGTCGACCTCGACCTCGTTGTGCACGCCCGGCGGATGCTGACGCCGGACATCGTCGCGTTGGATCTTCGGTCGAATGACGGTGCGCTTCTACCGTCGTGGTCTCCCGGCGCACATGTCGAGATGAATCTCGACAACGGGCTTTCACGACAGTATTCCTTGTGCGGGGATCCGGCCGATCGGCAGACATGGACCGTTGCCGTGCTACGTGAGCCGAGCAGCCGGGGCGGATCCGACTACATCCACGACAAGCTGCCCACAGGAACCAGCGTCAAGAGCCGGGGGCCGAGGAACAACTTTCCGCTCGAGCCCGCGAGTGCGTACCGCTTCGTGGCCGGCGGGATCGGCATCACTCCGATGCTGCCCATGATTCGAGCGGCTGAAGCCTCAGGTACCCCCTGGACGCTTCTGTACGGTGGGCGCTCCCTCGAGTCGATGGCTTTTCGGGAGGAGCTGAGTCACTACGGCGACAAGGTCACCTTTCACCCACAGGACACCCACGGATTGCTTCCGTTGGCTACCGAGCTGGCGGACCCCGTGCCCGGTATCGGAATCTACTGCTGCGGACCCGAGCCGCTGCTCGCTGCCATCGAGGGTTACTGCGAATCGGTCTGGCCCACAGGGGCGTTGCACGTTGAACGATTCCGCGCCGATCTACCGGATCTGACGCACGCCCGTCCGATCGAGGTCGAACTGGCCCAGTCCGGCATGACACTGACGGTCCCCGCCGACAAGAGCATTCTCGAGGTGTTGACCGACGCGGGTGTCATGGTCGACGCATCGTGCGAAGAAGGCACCTGTGGAACCTGTGAGGTAGTGGTCCTCGAGGGAACACCGGAACACCACGATGTGGTCCTGACCGAGAGCGAGCGCGAAAGCGGCGAGTGCATGATGATTTGCGTCTCGCGCGCGAAGGGCACATGCCTCAAGCTCGACCTGTGAATAACGCTGCGTCGCACTGCGTGTCTTCCGCACGACCGGCGCCCAATCAATGCACTTGGGTAGACAAGGATGAATAATGGCTTTTGAGCTGGATCAGCAGTATCTCGACCTTCGTGATGAAGCAATCGCGGTCGCGGCCGCGGCCGAACCGTTTGCCGTCGAGGCCGACGCGATGAGCACCGTACATGAGGGCATGCGGAAAATTCTCGCCGAGAGCGGTCTGTGGGCACTGACCGTGCCGGCCAGATGGGGCGGACGTTTCGAATCCGTCGACCCGCTCGCCGTGTGTGTCGTTCGCGAGATTCTCATGGGAACGTCGGCGCACCTGGACTCGCTCTTCGCCCTGCAGGGCATCGGCAGCTTCGGCCTGGCGCGGGCAGGTAGCGACGAATTGCGGGACGAGTGGCTGCCCAAGGTCTCCTCCGGAGAGGTCCTCGCCGGCCTCGGGCTCACCGAGCAGGAGGCCGGGTCGGACCTGAAGAACATCGTCACCGAGGTACGTCGAGACGGTGAACGTTTGGTGCTGAACGGCAACAAGTCCTTCATCTCCAACGGCGGCGCGGCCGGCTTCTATTGTGTTCTTGCGCAGGAAGGTCAGGGGCAGAGCCTGTTCCTCGTTCCGGCAGACGCACCCGGCTTAACTCTCACCCCGACACCGGAGATCATCGCGCCTCACATCCTGGCCGAGCTCGCGTTCGACAACGTCGAGGTCTACGAGGGCAACCGCATCGGTGAGATCGGCAAGGGACTCGAGCATGTGCTTGCCACCCTCGCGGTGTTCCGGGTCTCGGTCGCCGGCGCATCGGTCGGTCTCGCCCAGGCCGCCTTGGAAGAGGCCGCCCGGCATGCGGGCACGCGCGTGCAGTTCGGGCGTCCCCTGGCCAGGCTGGGCGCGGTGGCCGACATGCTCGGTGCTTCGTGGTCCGAACTCGAAGCGGCACGCCTGCTGACCTACAAGGCCGCAGACATGGCCCGGGTCGACCCGGCCGCATCCCTGCACTTCAGCTCCATGGCGAAACTGGTCGCCAGTGAAACCGCCGGTCGTATCACCGACCGCGCAGTGCAGATTTCCGGCCGCTTCGGTCTGGTTCGTGATTCCAAGCTCGAGCGACTTTACCGCCAGGCCCGCCCGATGCGGATCTATGAGGGCTCGTCGGAAATTCTCCGGCTCGGGATCTCCAAGGCGCTCGTCGGCAACGTCTTGGCCGGCCATGCAGGCTCGACGGAAGGACAGCGACGATGAGCCCGCGCGCGGCGCACGAGGCCGTCATCATCGATGCCGTCCGGTCCCCGGTCGGCCGTGGCCACCACGAGAAAGGCGTGCTCCGCGACGTGCACCCCGCCGACCTCTTGGGACAGTGCTACGAAGGTGTCCTGCAGCGCGTGGGCATCGATCCGGCAGCCGTCGGCAACGTGATCACCGGGTGCGCCAACCAGATCGCGCAGCAGTCGTCAGGCATAGCCCGTACCGCCTGGTTGCAGAAGGGATTGCCGGCGTCCACAGGCGCCACGACGGTGGACATCCGTTGTGGCTCCGGCCAGCAGGCGGCACACTACGCGGCGTCGTCAATCGTCGCCGGCATCGACGGGGCGGTGATCGCCGCAGGCGTCGAGCACATGGGACGCAACGGGTTCCGCGTGCATCAAGGATCCCAGGAACAGTGGGGCCAGGCGTTCACCGACGAACTGCGATCACGATACCCGCTGGTTTCGCAGGGAGTGGCTGCCGAACGGCTGGCCGATCGTTATAACATCAGTCGCGCGGAGATGGACGAGTTCTCCGCCCTGTCACATCAACGTGCCGCGGCGGCGACCCGGGACGGGCACCTTGCCCGGGAGATCCATCCGATCGACGTCAACGGCACCAAAGTCGAAGCTGATCAAGGTATCCGGGCCGACTCGACTCCCGAGTCGCTGGCAGCGCTGAAACCGGTCTTCTCGGAAGACGGGAAGGTGACGGCCGGCAACTCGTCGCAGATCTCGGACGGTGCCGCCGCAGTCTTGCTCACCAGCGCCGAGTTCGCGCAGGAACACGGGCTCCAGCCGCGTGCGCGGGTTGTAGACCAGGTGGTGCTCGGAGTCGACCCGGTGGACATGCTGACCGGCCCCATTCCCGCGACGGCGCGCATCCTCGACCGGAACAACCTGAGCATCCGTGATATCGACGCCATCGAGATCAATGAAGCTTTCGCATCGGTGGTGCTCGCGTGGCAGCGCGAATTCGAGCCCGACATGGGCTGCGTCAACTCTTGGGGTGGTGGAATCGCTATCGGACATCCATTGGGCGCCACCGGGGCTCGACTGCTGACGACGATCGTCAATCGGTTGGAAAACACCGATAGCCGCTGGGGACTGGTGACCATGTGCTGTGGTGGTGGACTGGGTACCGCCACGCTGATCGAAAGAATTTGAATCATTCCGGCACCGTTCCCCATGGTGGAACGGTCTCACTGCAAGACTGGAGCACGACAATGACACGCCACGTGATCGGCAAACTGGACGAATTTCCCGACGACACCCGCCGCGTCGTCGACATCGACGGAGAAGAAGTCGCGGTCTTCAACGTCAGAGGATCCTTCCACGCGATGCGGAACGCCTGCCCACACAAGGGTGCACCGCTGTGCACACTCCCCCCCACCGGGATGATGCTCGAAAGCGCACCCGACGTCTACGAATGGGGACGTGAAGGCGAGATCGTGCGCTGCCCTTGGCACGGATTCGAATTCAATCTCTCAGACGGCAGATCGGTTCTCGCGCCTCAACTGAAGCTGCGCGCCCGCGTGTACAAGGTCGACGTCGAGGGTGAAGAGGTCGCGCTGTACGTCTGATCGATACCACTTCAGAGAGCACGCGACCCGGGCCGGTCACCACCGGCCCGGGTCGTTTCGCGCTGCCGGCGGATGACCGGTTGCACGGAGCGCCGAAGAGTTCGGTGATCATCCACCTCCAGTCTGAACCGAAACGGCCAGTCGCAACCGAAACGGCCAGTCGCAACCGAAACGGCCAGTCGCAACCGAAACGGCCCTGGTCCGATCTCTTCGCGAGATCGGACCAGGGCCGCTGGTGACGAAGGGACCGAAGCCTCCGCCTGGTGTCTCACATGACCAGGACTCCCTCGACGAATCAGTTGCACCGACCGTCGGCTCAGGCAGTGAAGCGGTAGCGGGCCAGACCGCGCACCCAGTAGGACGGCATCCATTCGGGGTCCGTCTCGAGCGGCTGCAGATCAGGGAACCGGGTCAAGAGCCCGCTGACGGCCTTGGCGCACATCATTCGGCCGAGTGGTGCGCCGATGCAATGATGTGCGCCGGTGGCGAAGGAGAGGTGCTTGTTCAGGTTGGGCCGGTCGAGAATGAACTTGTCCGGCTCGTCGAACACCGTGTCATCGTGGTTGGCGGACGCGATGTATGCGAACACCATGGAATCGGCCGGAATGGTGACTCCGGCGACGTCGACGTCACGCGTGGAGGTTTGGAAGACCATCTGCACGGGTGAATTTTGACGCAGCGTTTCTTGAACTGCGGCCAACGCCCGGTTCGGGTCGCGCCGCACCTCATCCAGAATTGCTGGATGCGAGAACAGGTTGTAGACCGTCGAGCTGATCAGATGGGACGGAGTCTCCGAGCCGCCGAACTGCATCAAAGCAACCAGGCTCAAGATTTCGGTGGCGGTGAGGGTGTGGTTCTCTTCCTCAGCGCGCACCAGGTCGGATACCAAGTCGGTTCCGGGGTTCTTGCGTCGGTACTCGATCTGCTCGGTGAAGTAGGCCCGTAGTTCGGTGACGCTCGTTCGGATCTGGTCGAGTTCCTCTTGCGCAAGGACCCCACGGCTGGGCGACTTCAGCAGATCCATCGTCCAGCGTTTGAAATCCTCTCGCACGTCCGGGTCATCCACACCAAGAAGGTCGGCCGTGACATTGACGGGAACATAGGCGGCGAAATCCGATACCAGGTCGAACTCGGCACGCTTGCTGTCCAGGTTGTTCAGGAGCCGTTCGACCACGGCATCCACTTTCGGTTCCATGGCCTTGATCGCGCCCGGACGAAAGCCGGCGTTGGCCAGACGCCGGATGCGTGAATGTTCCGGCGGGTCTGTGGCGATGATCGACTTGACCTCCGGAACCGGGTCGAACTCACCGAACGCATTGGTGGTGAAGTCCTTGGCAGAGAAGATCTCGGGATGCTTGAAGGTGTTTTCCACGTCGGAGTACCGGAACACTCCCCACGCACCCACCGACTCGATGTACTGCACCGGCGCGTTCTGCCGTAGCTCCCGGTAGAAGGGATAGGGGTTCTGCTGAACCAAGAATTCGAGTGGATCGAAACCTGTAGTGGTTGTCACCCTGACCTCCAGATCGAGACCGACCGGCTCGACAGAGCCGCATGGTCGCTTGTTTTTGTGATCCCCCACACACGTACGTAAACAGAATAAACATATGCATGTTAGGTCCACAACCCTCGGCGGTCGTCGAGCCCGTCCCGTCGATTTCGCCGCGGCTTATGCGGCGGAAGCGGCCTCGCGGCGCTTCGTCGCAGTGGCCATGATCGGTCGGGGCCACAGACGCAATCGGTCCGGGAGATCGCTCAGCGACCTCCCGGACCGAAAAGCTCTCGACAAGCGCGTCAGAGCGAAAGCTTCAACAGCCGAGCCAGATTCAGTCCGAGGATTTGCTCCACGTCACTGTCGGCGAGGCCCAGTTCGCGCACGGCCCGGATTTCGCGGCCTTGATCAGCCATCGGCCAGTCGGAGGCAAAAATGACACGTTCCGGCCCGTGCGTCTCGATGAGCTTCCGAACATCGGCCGGGTCGAGTTCGGCAAGGCTGGGCGGCCATGACGTGTCCAGGTACACCGGTAGCCCCACCACGGTGTCGACTGCTTCCTGGAACTGACGGTAACCGCCGAAGTGACAGGCGATGACGTCGAGCTTCGGAAATTTGCGTACCAGCTTCGCCAACATCGCCGGACTGCACACACCCTCCGAACTTGCCGTCGCAATGGATCCGATGTGGATAATCACCGCAAACTCGCCCTGCATCGCATCGAACAGGCGGTCCATCCGGGGATCGTCGAGAGCGTACTTCTGAAAGAAGGGGTGGATCTTCACTCCTCTCAGGCCATGCCGGCGCAGGCTTTGGACGTTTTCCTCCGCCGACAATTCGGGATGCACGGAGCCGAATCCGATGAAGTAGTCGGGATCGAGCGAGCCGGAGAACCTGTTGGCCTTCTCGACGGCCTCACCGTCGTTCGCGACGGCCAGGCAGACCGAGCGGTCGATTCCCGCCGCTGCCATAGACTCTTTGAGCCCGTGCGCCGTGCCGTCGCCCCGGCGTTCGAGGTCGGGGACCGATCCGGCGAGCGCCCGTTTGGCGACCGCGTCCGGCCACATGTGGGTGTGTGCGTCGATGATCATTGAGCGCCTTTCAGAGCCGGCTGACTTCGCCGCCGTCGATGACGGCGACCGAACCGGTGACAAAATTGGACAGTGGTGAGGACAGGTAGGCCACGAGCGGACCGAACTCCGCAGGATCGCCCATACGTCCCGCCGGGATCTTCTTCAATCGCCGCGCCAGGACGTCGGGCGAGTCGGTCACTGCGCTTTGCGCGTCTGTGGTGAAAGCTCCGGGGGCGATCGCGTTCACCTGAACGCCCTTCTTCGCCCACTCCCCCGCAAGGGCTTTGGTGAACTGCACAACCGCACCCTTGGAGGAGGAGTACGCCACCAACGTCGGCTTCCCCTTGATGCCGGAGGTACTGGCCACATTGATGATCTTGCCCGACCCCTGGGGGAGCAGGTATCGGGCCGCTGCACGGGTCAGCACGGCGGGCGCCCGCACGTTGACATCGAACACCTCGTCCCACTCCTTTTGGGGTTGTTCGTCAAACCGCCCAGCCGGAGCGATTCCCGCATTGTTGACCACGATGTCCAGCCGCCCGAACGCTTCGACAGCGATATCCGCAAGCGCCGCGACCGCATCCATGTCACGCATATCGCAGGTTTGCACAGCAGTGCGCTCGGGATAGCGACTGTGCAACTCCTCGAGCGGCTCCCGCGTACGGGCGACCAGGACCACGAAAGCACCCTCGTCGAGCAGCGCCTCCGCTGCCGCCTTACCCAGTCCGCGACTGGCGCCGGTCACTATCGCGACCTTGCCCTGAAGCTGAAAGTCCATGTTCTCGCTCCTTCCGATTGTCGACGCGTTGCGCCGCCGTCCCGGCAACCCGGGATCGCTTGACGCAACGGGCTCTTGCCATAGTTGCTTAACCTGATTATATTTCACATATTAATGGGAATGCCCGGCGAAATACCAGCCCCAGTGAGTTCGACAACCCGCGCAGGCGCGGAAGCGCCGCCGGCAATGCCCCGTCAGGTCCATCTGAGTCAATCCCCGGCTCCACAAAGAAAAGAGGACAAAATGAGCGTGAAGATGACGATCAATGAGAGCAAGCGCTACAGCGTTTCCGCGGAGCAGATTTGGAAGCTGTGTGGGGCACCGGGCGAGATCGAGACCTGGCTCCCCGCTGTGGAGAAGTCCTGGATGGAAGGCGACGTTCGCTACGCCGAGCTCGCAGGCGGCGCCGGTCAGGCGCGTGAGCGTGTCACCGAGCACGATGACGCAGGGCATTACTACGTGTACGACTACCTCGACGGTCCGCTTGTTCTGAAGTCCTTCAGTTCGCGGTTCGCAGTGGTTCCGACGGCTGACGGCGGGTCCGAGATTCTGTGGACCGCGGAGTTCGCGGCCGACAACGAGTCCGAGGGAACGGAGCTGGCTGGAGCCGTCACGGGCATGTATCAGGGCGGGCTCGAGAATATCGCCGAAGTTCTCGGATCGGTTCAGTCGTGAGTTTCTCCAACCGCGCGATTCACCACCTCGGACGGCCTACCTCGGGGAGGAGACCTTCATGAGTCGTGACCGACTCGTCCCTCGCGTAGTCGACGATCCGAGCGAGTTCGGCCCGCTGCGAGATCAAGTGCGTGCCTTCGTCCGCGAGTGTATCGACGCCGGTGATTTCACCCCGGGAGTCGATACCTGGCTGACCGAGTGGAATCCCGAGTTCTCGCGGCGACTGGCCGCGCGGGGCTGGATCGGCATGACAATTCCTACCGAGTACGGGGGCCATGGGCGATCCCACATCGAACGATTCATCGTCACCGAAGAACTGTTGGCTGCGGGCGCCCCAGTCGCGGCCCACTGGATTGCCGATCGCCAGATCGCGCCGTCCTTGTTGAAGTTCGGAACCGAGAAACAAAAGCGACAGTATCTGCCGGCCATCACCAACGGTGAGTGCTTCTTCGGGATCGGAATGAGCGAACCGGACTCCGGTTCGGATCTCGCCAGTGTGCGGACGAAGGCAACTCGGGTCGACGGTGGGTGGACGATTACCGGTACAAAAGTGTGGACCTCAGGCGCCCACCACGCGGATGCGTTCTTCGTGTTGGCACGGACGGCACCCAGAGACCCCGCTGCACGCCACGCGGGCCTGAGCCAATTCATCGTCGATCTGCGGTCGCCGGGGATCACAGTCCGCCCCATCGTCTCGATGACGGGAAGCCACCATTTCAATGAGGTCGTCTTGGAGGAAGTCTTCGTACGCGATGAGAGTGTTCTCGGTCGTGTCGGTGATGGCTGGCAGCAGGTGACTTCGGAGCTTGCGTACGAACGCAGCGGTCCGGAGCGCTTCCTTTCCACGTTCCCGCTGCTTGCCGAGACAGCCGAGCAAGCTGCTGCCGATCGATTCCCCGCCGACGGTGGCGTCGGTCGCCTGATCGCGCGGATCGCCGGGTTGCACCACATGTCCTCAGCGGTGGCCGGTGCCTTGCATCGAGGAGAGCGAGCCGACAGCGCCGCGGCTGCCGTGAAGCTCCTCGGAACGGTGACCGAAGGGGACATAGCGGACTACGCCGATCTACACATGAACCGAGACGGGCCGGCACAGGAAGAGGGGCCTTTCGGCTCTTTGATCGATCACGCCATTCTCCAACGGCCCGGATTCACCTTGCGGGGCGGTACAACCGAGATCCTCGAGGGTGTCGTCGCCCGAGAGCTAGGACTGCGCTGATGACTACGCCAACGATGGTGGACCCTGATCTCGTCGAGATGATGAAGTCGGTGTTCACCGCACATCGAGATGATGCCGCCGACTCAGCGGAGTCGGCGAAGTTCAACCCACAGCTCTGGCGCACGCTGGACGAACTGGGCCTGATACGGCTCACCGGTAGCGAGACTCACGGAGGAAGCGGTGCAGACTGGCATGCCGCCTCTGCCTTGCTTTCTGCAGCGGCCGCCGCGGCTGTCCCGGTTCCCCTCGTCGAGCACGATCTGCTGTCGGGGTGGCTCTTGGAAACCGCAGGACTTCCCATGAACGGCGGTCTGCGGACGGCATTCTTGCTCGCGGATTCGGCAGCATCGAGCGTGGTTCCCTGGGCGCGTGATGCAGAGTTCATGGTTGTTCTTCGTCGTCGCACCGAAGCATCATGGGCGGTTGCGGAGGTAGCCCGCGCCAACACCACTCTCACACCCTCGCAGAATCTCGCCGGCGAACCACGCGACAGGGTGACGATCGACGTCGAGACTGCCGAGTGGACATCGGTACCCGACGGTGTGGCCGAGACCTTCGTGCTCCGCGGGGCCCTCGCTCGCACACTGCAGGTATGCGGAGCTATGGAACGGATCGTCGTGCTCTGCATCGAGCACGCCTCCAGCCGCACGCAATTCGGCCGGCAACTGTCCAAGTTCCAGGCTGTGCAGCGACTGGTCACCGGAATAGCCACCGAGACTGCGCTCGCGCGCTCGGCGGCCGATGCGGCGGTTGCCTCGATCGAGCGAAACGGGTGGGACGCACCGGGCGCGTCGTTCGCTGTAGCGGTAGCTAAATCGTGCGCCGGTCATGCCGCGTCGACAGTGGTGCGCAATGCTCACCAAGTCCACGGCGCCATCGGCACTACTCGCGAGCACGAGCTCCATCGGTACACCCGGCCTGTGCTTTCCTGGCGGTCGGAGTTCGGATCCGTAGGGCAGTGGGACCAACTGCTCACCCAGACCGCGGTCGCCGCTGGACGGGACGAAGCTTGGAAGCTGATCGTCGAAGGACGCCCACTGAGTGGAGTGCTCGACATCGCGGTATGAGCAGCGCCGACAACCGGCTGAGCCGACTTTCGCATCGGCACAGCCGGTTGTTCCGTCATCCGACACACCCTGACACCGCGACCTGGCGGTTCAGTCCAGGATGTCAGCGACCGTACTGGTCGTTTTCTTCCATCGGTGGCCAATCCTCGACCATGTGCAAACCCCGCCCGAGATGAGCGGCACCGTCGATCTGCAACAGTTGGCCGGTAATCATTCGTCCCGCCGGTGTCGCGATGAACGCGACGAGCTCGGCAACGTCCTCGGTCGGAGTGGGCCTCCCTGCCGGCACGGACTCGGGGACGACGCGATCGCGCAGCGACGACGCAATCCCTTCAGGCAACGAGTCCGAGATTACCACCCCGGGTGCCACGCAGTTTGCGCGAATTCCCAGGTGAGCCCACTCGAGTGCAAGAGTCTTCGTCATGGCCAACACTCCTGCGCGGGCAGCAAGTGAGTGCGCGAGACCGACACTGCCCCGTTCGACCCCGGACAGAGAGATAGTGACGATGCTGCCGCCGCGACGGGCGAGGAACGGTTTGGCCGCCGAGATGACGGTGAAGACAGCATTGAGATTGAGATCGACCACGGACCTGAATCCGTTGTCGGAGATCTCCGCCGCTGCAGCGTAGAACTGTCCACCCGCGTTATTGACGAGAAGATCCATGCCGAGCTCGGTCGAGGATTTCGATATGACCGACCGCACCTGTTCACAGTCCCGGACATCGGCCGAAAACCATCGGAAGGTGCCTTCGGTGCGCGAGACCAGCTCGGCCGTCTGCTCCAGCGCAGCCTCGGTGCGACCTATCCCGGTCACCGTCGCACCGAGCTCGGCCAGGCGAACGCTGATCTCCTGTCCGATGCCGCTTCCGGCACCCGTTACGACGGCGTGAATTCCCGAAAGGAGCGTCGGCTGTAACACCCTGACGTCGGCGACGTCCCAGGCACGGCCAGATTGTGGCGGATGCGGCCGATAAGTCGGCATACCGACCCCCTTCGAAACAACCAGCGCCTCTATGTCGACGTAAGTTCAATGCATAACATATACATGTTTACTGTGCTCGAACCAATCCGGTCAACCCCTACACCGCAACGGTCGACGCACACCGGCACGAACACGCACTTGGAGGGCGGAAATGTATGATGAACATATGCCAGGAAACAAGGCGACCAGGTCGACTACGGTCGGTAGTCGCACACGCAACGGTCGCCCAGCTGCCACCGGCGAAACCACCCAGATTCTGCCACGTTCACGAGACGTCACGCCGCTGACACGCCCGCCGGAGATGCCGCCGAAACGCGCCGAGATGATCGCTCAGCGCATAGTGCGGATGATCCAAGAGGAAGGCCTGAAGTTCGGCGACGCCCTCCCGGTCGAAGCCGACATGCATGAGTCTTTCGGGGTGGGAAGAAGCACCCTTCGCGAGGCTCTTCGCATACTGGAACTGCAGGGGGTGATCGTGATCCGACCCGGCCGCGGGGGCGGACCCACCGTGGGATTGCCGGACTCACGCCACCTGGCGAGCACGCTCGCGCTCTTGATGCAGTTCTCGGATACACCGTTTCGATCCGTGTTGGAGACACGTGAGTACATCGAGCCGATCGCCGCTGCCTTGTGTGCGCAGAACGGCGAGGATCGGGTCATCGACGGATTACGCCAGTCTGTCGACGCCATGCGCGCGAACATCTCCGATGAGACCGTGTTTCTCTATGAGAACCACAGATTTCACGAACTGATCGCCGAAGGTGCACAAAACCCTCTGATCTCGTATTTTCTCAACTCACTCGACTGGATCATCGACGGCGCCCGACTGGGAGTCACCTACAGCCCTTCTTCGCGCAAGCACGTTGCGGTGATCCACGAGCAAATTTGTGAAGCAATCGAAGACGGCGACAGTGATCGTGCACGGGACGCTATGAGCGAGCATATGAAAGAGACTCGCGCCTTCTTCGAGCGTAAGCATCCCAAGGTGATGGACCAGGCACTGAGCTGGGGAATGTACGGCTGACGGGCCGGCAGGGTGAGCGGTCCTGGATTTCTCCGACCATATCTTTGTTAATCTGGCCGCCCGCCGGACGCGTCCAGTGCACTCGATTCGGTCCTTGCCGGGTCGGCAGTGTCACGATCGGTATCAGCAAGGGCGAAGGCTATGGCTTCTCGAGGGCCCAGCCGTAGGCCCTTGCGGTGTCGTGCACGAAATTCTCTGTCGCCGAGACTCGTGCGGGTCATTTCATTGCACTCAGTGTGGTAGGTACGAAGTTGCTGGAAGAGCAGGGGGGAGCTTCCCACCGCCGCTCCCAACGACTCGGCCGCGCCCAACAACGTGGCGGCTCGACCGAAGTCCTGGCTGCGGCCGGCGATCCACGCCAGGATCTCCAGACTGACGGCGGCAACGAGAGGCTCGTCGATCAGACGACACAACCGCAAGCACTCGTCCATATACTGCGCTGCGCGGACCGGGTTCCCCTGTCTGAATTCCGCTACGCCGATGCCCCACAGCGAATACGACCGATACACCGACTCACCACGTGATTCGGTCACTGCGAGCACCTCGTGATGACAAGCGAGTGCGCGTTCGGTGTTGCCGCCTAGCTCGTACGCCACTCCCAGCATCATCAGGATCCATACGCGTACCGCGACTTCACCGTCGGCGGTAAACACTTGGAGCGCTTCTTCGAGTTTTTCCGCTGCCTCCAGCACATTGCCGCTGTACAGCGCGAGAATACCTTTGGCGTGGGCTATACGGGCGTCGCTGACCGGGTCCGTCATCTCGGCCAGCAGCGCCTCGCCCTGGGCAATCAGATCCCATCCGGCGGACAGATCACCCTGCATACCAGCGAGCACGCTGTCGGCGTAGATGGCCTTGACCCGATCTGCCGAATTTCGCACGGGGCGCGTTCCCAGGGCACGATCCAGCCAATATCTCCCCTCGCTGAGCAGGTTGCGGGACAACCAGAAAGGGAACAGCGCCGCAGCAATCTCGAGTGCGGAACCTTCCTGCGGTTCGCCGGACTCGACTATCGCGAATTCCATAGCCTCACGGAGGTTCGACTGCTCTCGAGACAGTCGGGCAATCCACTCGAGTTGACGGACACTGATCCAGTCGCGTTTGGCATCTTGCACGAATTGCCGATACCAATCATGGTGGCGACGCCGCAGTAGCGCCCAGTCTCCTGAAGCGTTTGCTTTGACTCGTCCGAATTCACGGATCGTCTCCAACATTCGGAATCCGACCGCACTGCCGTACTCCTGCCGGACGAGAATCGATTTGTCGACCAAGGAGAAAATTCCCTCGAGCAGGTCGTCTCGATCGACGTCCTCGCACATACTCTCTGCAGCATCGAGTTCGAAATGGCCCACGAACACAGACAGATTGATCCATATCTGCCGTTCCAGCGGCGTGCACAGGTCGTAACTCCACTCGACACAGAGAAGAAGAGTGCGTTGACGAGGTGGCGCAGAACGGCTTCCATGGGTAAGTAGCTTGTATCGGTCGTTCAGCCGCTGGGCGATTTGGCCGAGCGACATCGCCCGTAACTGCGCTGCCGCCAATTCGATGGGTAGCGGCAGACCGTCGAGTTGACGGCAGATGCGAACGACGGTCTCGATATTGTCGTCGGAGAGTTCGAATCCCGGCACCGCCGCTGCGGCACGTTCCTCGAACAACGCAATCGCGTCGTAGTTGGGGGAGGCCATCAACGCGGGCTCGTGATCGGCGTCCGGTGTCCTCAAGGACGGCACCCGCAAGACAGATTCACCGGGGATGTTCAACGGCTCGCGGGACGTTGTCACGATCGAGACCTCCGGACACGTTCGAAGGACCGTCTCAGCAAATCGAGCGACCGGTGCGATGACGTGCTCGCAGTTGTCGAGCACTATCAATAACTTCCGATCGATCAGGAACCCAACGACCTCGTCCATCGGATCCTTATGACCGGTGCGCAGGCCGAGGGCTCTCGCGATCACGTCGATGAGAACCGACTCGTCCATGACTTCGCCGAACTCCGCGAGCCATACGCCATGGGGGAACTCGTCGCGCAGATCGGCAGCGAGTCGCAGCGCCAGACGTGTCTTCCCGACACCTCCAATTCCCGTCAACGTCACGAGACGCGCAGTGCGGAACATACCTTTCGCATGGGAGAGTTCGTTCTGGCGCCCGATGAAGCTGGTCACCTCCAAAGGAAGATTTCCCGTACGACTCTGGAGTGCGGCACGGCGACCCGAGTGCTCGTCGGTGGAACTCGTCGAGACGGCCTCTCGTCGACCGAGCGGAGCCACTGGTTGTTCCATGAGAAGCGCCATGTCATCCACTTCGAGGCCGTTCCGCGCCTGGAGCGCGCGGAGTTCGTCGCCGAACTCGACGGCAGTGCTGGGACGGTCACCGGGATCGCGCGCCATCGCATGCTCGATCGCTGCGGCAACGTCGTCGGGGATGCCGTTGTCACGCAGGTTGGGGATGGCGTGCCTCGTGATACGCACGAATTGCGCCACGACCTGCTCCCCGGACCGACGTTCGAACGCCGCATGACCGGTCAAAGCGCAGAAGAGGGTGGCGCCGATGCTGTAGACATCCGAGGCGGGCGTAGGCGCATCGCCCTTCAGTATTTCGGGAGCTGTGAAGGCCGGTGACGCGGTGATCATATCCTTGGAAGTCTCGAACCCGCCGGCGATGTGCGCGATTCCGAAGTCAGTGAGGGCTGGCTCGCCGTAACTCGAGAGCAAGATATTGCCCGGTTTGATGTCGCGGTGCAAAATGCCGAGTCGATGCGCCGTCTCCACG
Organism: Rhodococcus sp. USK13; assembly: GCF_018343855.1. Classification (NCBI taxonomy): domain Bacteria; kingdom Bacillati; phylum Actinomycetota; class Actinomycetes; order Mycobacteriales; family Nocardiaceae; genus Rhodococcus; species Rhodococcus sp. USK13. Next base: position 5,661,015 of record NZ_CP069242.1, read on the forward strand.
GCACCGGCGATCCGGACGCCCAGCCGCAACACCTGGTCCGGGCCGAGGGGACCATCGTTCCGGATCAGCGTATCGAGAGAGTCCAAAGGGTGGTACGGCATCACAATGAACGGGTGGCCGCTCGTCGTGGAACCGACTTGAAGGACGTTGACAATGTTCGGGTGGCCGGTCAAGCGACCCATGGCACGCTGCTCTCTGAAGAAGCGCGTCCGATTCTCGTCGTCGAGCGCGCGGGTGAGAACTTTGACCGCCACCGTGCGGTCCAAAGAGGGCTGCAAACACCGATAGACCACCCCGAAACCGCCGCGACCGATCTCGTAGGCCTCCGTGAAACCAGCCGAAACCAGCTCGCGTTTCAGGGCGGCGTCGTCCTGCCGTGTCTCCACCCGTCCGTCCTCGACCCTCTCACCGTCCACAGTCTCCGTCGAGTTCCCGCTGCGACGGCGTTTCGACGGTGCAGCAACGCGCAGCCCGGCGTGTGAACGTCGTCACAACATCAACTCATCTGTGAATGTACCCGCCGTCGAGATCACGGCCGAAGACGGTGTGGTGGCCTTACTGTGAGCCCCCCGTCATCTCCGACGGAAACGACAGCGATCGGTCACATCACCATCCGCTGGAGCGCTTTTGCCGAGCCAAAGATCGCCGGATGATCCGGGGCCAGGGGCTCGCCCAGTCGCTCCTGCCCTTTGATCCGTCGCGAGGGCTGCGACCGACTGACTTCCGACGATCACCACAAGCTGCGCTCCACCGAACCGAGGAACTGCGTGTTACAGAAATGGGGGTCGCAACGTTGTTCGCAGCGGCTCCATTGGCCGCGTGGGGACCGCTGGCGCTAGCGTGAAAGCTATGTCAGCGTCCCAGACCCTCGCAGCTCGGTACGAGCTGCGCGCAGTGCTGGGCCGAGGCGGGATGGCCGATGTCCACGACGGCTGGGACCTGCGGCTCGGACGGCCGGTCGCCGTCAAGGTGCTGCGTCCCGAGTACGCGTCCATTCCGGATATCCGGCGACGGTTCGAGGTGGAGGCCCGGGTGGCCGCCACGCTGAACCACCCGAACGTGGTGGCCGTTCACGACTGCGGCGAGGACGGCGGTGTTCCGTTCATCGTGATGGAACGGCTACCCGGCCGCACCCTCGCCGACGACATCGCCCGCGGACCACTCCCGGAGGCTCGAGCACGCGCAATTCTCGCCGACATACTCGCCGCCGTCGGCGCTGCCCACGACTGCGGGATTTTGCACCGCGACATCAAACCGGCCAACGTGCTGTTCAGTAGCACGGGTGTCGTGAAGGTCGCCGACTTCGGCATCGCGAAGAGCGCAGACAGTGGCCACACCACGACGGGTCAGGTGTTGGGCACCGTCGCGTACCTGAGCCCGAGTCGCATCGCGGAGAAACCGGCGACGGTCGCCGACGACCTCTATGCGGTGGGTGTTGTCGGATACGAGGCTCTCGCAGGACGCCGCCCGTTCGTCGGCGAGAACATTCTGTCGTTGGCCCGCGCGATCCTGGCAGGGGGCGCTCCCCCGCTGACCGAAGTGCGACCCGACGTCGACCCCGAGTTGGCGTCCACCGTCGAGAACGCGATGGCGTACGATCCTGCGCACCGATTCGGCGACGCCGCGGCCATGCGCAACGCGATTCTGGGCAATGCGGGACGAGTAACGGCATCCCCTCCGATGGGCGTGCCACCTCGAACCATGGCGTTCGCGCCCGCCACTCTGTCCGCGGCCCCACTCCCCGCGGCCGATCCCCGGCGGCCACGGAAGACGGGGCTGATCCTGGCGGCGATCGCCGCTGTCGTGGTAGCAGTGATCGTGGGCGCCCTGGCGATCGCCTCGCGCGATAACGACGGTGGAAGTCCCGCTGTGGCACCGGCAACGTCGAGTCAGGCTCCTACACCCTTGCCGACACCGACCGGCACCGAAGAACTTCCGGTTGCGCCACCTGTGTCGGTCGGCGTTCCCGTTCCTGTCCCACCGGTACAGAATCCCGAACCGCCGAATCCGAACGGCAACAGTGGGAACGGGAATGGAAACAACGGCGGGAACGGAAATAACAAGGACAAGGAGAAAGAGAAAGAGAACGGGCGCGGCGGGAACTGAGATCAGTCGCCTTGCGCGTCCCGTGCCTCTTCGAGTCGGCGAATAAGCGTGGCTGCGTCGAAAGGTCCGGTGTGCCGGGTGAGGTCGGTGCCCGTGGCTCCGAGATAGAACGTCGGTGTCTGCCGGAAGTCACTGGTCTGGGCGTCGAGTTCGTCGTCGTCGACGCGGTGGAGGTATTCACCGGTGCGCAGTTCCTCCTCGAACCGGTTCATGTCCAAGCCGAGTTCCGCCGCGTACCCGTAAATCTCGTCCTCATCGAGGGCATCACTGTTGGCGAACAGGTGATCGTGCATCTCCCAGAACCGGCCCTGCCGGTCGGCTGCCTCCGCGGCGTGGGCAGCGAAACGCGCATGCGGATGCACCTCGTCGAGAGGCAGATGCCGGAACACGTAGCGCAGCGCATCACCGAAATGCGCGCGCACGTCCCGGATGCTGCCGGTGGCCTTGGTGCAGAACGGGCACTCGAAGTCGCCGTACTCCACCAAGGTGAGCGGTGCGTCTACCGGTCCCCGTAGGTGATCACGCCCTGGCAGCACCGGCCGCAGAAGGGTAGTACCGATCGCCTCGGTCGGCGGAGTACGCCAGTCCGAGAACCGGAACAGCGCCCAGCCGAGGACGGTGGCGATCACCGCTGCCGTCAGGACGCCGACGCGTGCATCGTTCGCCAGGACAGGCGATTCGATGGCGAGATCGACGATGAACAATGAGATCGTGAAACCGATGCCCGCCAACGCGCTGCCGCCGCTGATCTGCGACAAGTTGAGTCCGGGTGGCAGGCTGCCCGGCCGCATTTTCGAGAAGAGTGCGGTGGAGGCGGTGATGCCGACGAACTTGCCGACCACGAGGCCGAGCACGATGCCCCAGGCGAGCGGCGACCTCACGGCGTCGGCGAGGGTCTGCCCGGTGACGACCACGCCGGCATTGGCGAGCGCGAAAATCGGCACCACGAGGAAGGCGGTGTACGGCTGATAGAACCGCAGGAGCCGCTCGTTGACGGACACAGCCCGCAGGACACCGAGCTGTGCGGCCCGGGCGTACTCGGAGTTCGGTGATTGCCGGAACGCGCGAGTAAGTTCGCCCGCCCGCTCCACGTCGCGGCGCCTCGGCGGATACACGGGAAGGATCAGGGCGATCAACACGCCCACGAGCGTGGGATGGACACCGGATTCGTAGAAGGCCACCCACGTACCGGCCGCGACGATGAAGTAGGCGACTCCACGCCACACCTCCAGTCGACGCAACTGCATGATCAGCAGTAGTCCCACCGCACCGAGCACGAGCGGACCGAGCCGCAGATTGTCGGTGTAGAAGAAGGCGATGATGGCGAGCGCGCCGATGTCGTCGGCGACCGCGAGGGTGAGGATGAACACGCGGAGTCGCGCAGGGCACCTCGGTCCGACGAGCGCCAGCGCACCGAGCACGAACGCCGTGTCCGTCGACACCACCACACCCCACGCGGCGGCCTCGTCGCCGCTCGGGTTGAGGGCGAGGAACAACGCGGCCGGCAACGCCAGACCGGCGATGGCGGCGACCAGAGGCACTGCGGCACGGGCTCTGTCGGTGAGCTCACCGATAGTGAGTTCCCGCTTCACCTCGAGGCCGACGACGAAGAAGAACAGCGTCATCAATGCGTCGTTGACCCAGTGCTTCAGGTCCAGGCTGATTCCGTAATCCCCGACCTGAATGGTGATCGGCGTGTGCCAGAACGACCCGTACGTAGTCCCGATGTTCGCCCACACCAACGCCAGAACGGTGGCCACGAGCAGGAAGCTTGCCGACAACGTGTCGTCGTCGGTGCCGTCACGAATTCCGGCAAGTCGCGCCGACAACCGTCCCAGACGTGTGGGATTGTCCTCGACCGCCATCTGTCCCCTCGCTCACGTTCATGCCGCCGCGCGACAGCTTAACGCGGCGTGCGGCCGGCGCCGGGTCACACGTAGTTGTCGACGACGAACTTCGTCAGACCCTTGCGGATGGTTCGGATCGCCTGCTTCTGCCCCTGCCGCAGCACCGCCTGAGGCAACCGGATCTTAGGATCGACCGACATCGTGACGCGCACAGAGGTGCCGCGCGACGTGGGCGTGAGGCGGTATTCACCTTCCTGACTCCGCTGCTTGTCGCTCTCGACGAGAACCCAGGACATCTGCTCGTCGTCGATCCACTTGTGCTCGGCCAACTGGGTGTCCGAGACACCGAGCACCGAGAGTGTCATCCGGACAGTCCGCGGTCGTCCGTCCTCGAACCGCGACTCCACGATGACTTTCTTGTGCACCGCCGACCACTCGGGGATCCGCTCGACATCGACAAGGGCACGCATGACCTGTTCGGGGGTTGCTTCGATCTCGAACTCGCCTGATACCGACAACGACATCGTGTCTCGCACCTCCATGTGCTCGGACCTCGGGAACGGATTGCGCCGTTCTCGGCAGACTAACCGCGGTTCAGGGGTCGGCGCTCGGTGACGGCCACCGTGACGATCAGAGGCCCTCGACGTAGCCCTCGAGCGCCGCAGCCAAATCCCGGGGGCGGGCCAAGGCGATCAGGTGTCCCGCATCGATCACGTCGGGTGCAATGCCCAGACGCTCCCGCACGATCCGTTTCACGAAATCGACAGGGAAGAGGCGGTCTCGACTGCCCGCGATCACACGGGTCTTCACGTGCGGCCACTCCTCCGCCCGCCATACCGTCTCGAACGGAGTGTCCGACATGGCGACCTCTTCGGCCTGGAACGCCTCCTCGATGAGCTCCTCCGGCACATCGTGGAAGAACAGTCCGCGCAGATCGTTGGTGGCGGCCGGGTCACGTCCCTCGCTGACCGCGAACGCACGCTGGGCCGCGGACTGGCCGGTGTTCTCCCACCACTCGCCCGCCGACTCCCCGGGCGCCGGAAGCATCGGAGCTACCAGGACCAACAGATCGACGTCGACGTCGGTTCGTTCACACACGATCGCCGCGGTAAACGCAGACATCGACTGCGCGACCAGCACGACGGGACCCTCGACGTCGCGCAACGCCTTGACGACGACGTCGGCGAACTCGTATTGACCTGCGCTCTCGTCGCTGTACGGCAGGTCGACGGTGATGGCGGCGTGCCCGTGGCTGGTCAGAATGGGCACGACTCGGTGCCAGTACCACGAGTCGGATCCGGCGCCGGGCAACAAGACGAAAGTCACGGCCATCTCATCGTCTCCCTTCCACGAGCAGAAGCACACCACGGTGCGGTCGCAGGAGCAACCCGATGTCGGCGTACGTCGTGCTGCCCGTTATGCGGAACTGCGCACAATCGCGGGCTCGAAGGACGATGCTGACCAGGTAAGTGGTGCACGTTTCGGGCTGCACACCAGCGCAGTCCACGAGTGCGAAGGAGCAAACTCATGATGGACTCATTCTGGGACTTCCTGTGGTACACGGTGGTCGTGTTCGCGTTCGTCGCTTACCTGATGATTCTGTTCCAGATTTTCGGTGACCTGTTCCGCGATCACGCTATGTCCGGGTTCACCAAAACACTCTGGATCATTTTCCTGATCGTGCTGCCGTACATCACTGCGTTCGTGTATCTCATCGCCCGCGGTCGTGGGATCGCGGAAAGGCAACTCGAGGCACACAACTCGGCGAGGCAGGCAACTGACCGTTACATCAGGGAGGTCGCCGGCAAGTCGGCTGCCGAGCAGATCGCCGACGCGAAAGCACTCCTCGACGCGGGCACGATCAACCAGGCCGAGTACGACACTCTCAAAGCGAAGGCGCTGGGCTGAGCAATATCACCAGCCCGATTCCCGCTATCGCGCATGGCGTTTGGACGACCCCGACGCGGACTCGAAGGTGCCGGCGCGCTTCGTGCGCGGGTGGCTCCGAGAGTTGACCGGACTCGTCGTCCCAGGACGGGTCGGGTCCGACACTGGTCGCAGGCCTCGGTCGTGCCGAGTTAACAGGTCGTGACACGACTATCACGCTCGTTCATGGGTACTACTTCCGTACCGATCTGTGCCGGGGAGGGACCATGACAACCGAGAACCAGGGCAACCGCACCGACGTCGACAAGGCGTTGCTCGGACACACCACTTATCGCAGCCTCGGCGAACAACAGCTCTCACCCGCCGAGGAGCGATTCGAGAAGGGCCGCCGCACGATCGGGCTCTTTCTCGCGCCACTGATCACGATCGTCTTCCTCGCCCTGCCGATCGACATACCGCCCAACCAGCAGACGTTGGCAGGCGTGCTGCTCGGCGTCATCGTATTGTGGGTGACCGAGGCGGTGCCGATCCCGATCGGCGGGCTGCTCGGGGTGGCGATCGTGGTGTTTCTGGGCGTGGCGCCGGCCGACGACGTGCTCGCCGCGTTCGGGTCGTCGACGATCTTCACGTTCATCGGAGCGTTCATCCTTGCCCAGGCGATGCTCAAACACGGCGTCGCACGGCGCTTCGCGTTTCGGATACTGACCCTTCCGCGTGTCGGCCAGTCCACCACCGGTGTGATCGTCGCGTTCGGTGCGATCACGTGCGGACTCTCGGCGTTCGTATCCAACACCGCGACCGTGGCCATGCTGCTGCCCACCGCCCTGGGGATCCTCGGCGTCATCGCGAAACTCATGCAGCGCCGCGGCGTCGTCGCCGAGGACTTCGATCCTCTGCGCGTCCGGGTGGGTGCCACGATCATGCTGATGCTCGCATACAGCGCAAGCGTGGGCGGCCTGCTGACACCGGTCGGGAGCCCACCCAACCTGATCGGACGCGGGCTCATCGAGGAGGCCACCGGGGAGCGGATCAGCTTCGGGCAGTGGATGGTGATGGCCATCCCGATCTGCCTGCTGATGTTCATCGCGCTCGCCATCATCCTGCTGCGCATCAACAAACCGGAGATCCGGCGCATCGAAGGCGTCGCCGACTACCTGGCGGAGCAGCGTGCAGAGATGGGTCCGCTGTCGCGTGCCGAGAAGAACACGCTCATCGCGTTCGGAGTCACGGTGACGCTGTGGATCCTGCCCGGCGTCGTCGCGGTGATCGCCGGCAACGACTCGGACCTTTACGGCACGATCAGCGACCGACTCGACGAGGGCATGGTCGCGGTCTTCGGCGCGGCGTTGCTCTATCTGCTGCCGACAGATTGGGGAAATCGCGTATTCACGCTGACTTGGCGGGACGCAGCAGAAATCGACTGGGGCACGATCGTGCTGTTCGGTAGCGGCATCATCTTCGGCTCATTGCTCGCCGACACCGGACTTGCCGAGACGATCGGCACATCCGTCGCGGATTCGCTGGGCCTGACGAGCGTCGTCGCCATCACCGTGTTCGCGGTGCTGCTGGCCATCGCCGTATCGGAGACGACGAGCAACACGGCGTCGGCGGCGGTCGTGGTGCCGATCGTGATCCCGGTGGCGTTGGCGGCCGGGGTCAACCCCTTCGTGCCCGCGCTCGCGGCCACATTCGCCGCATCGTTCGGATTCATGCTGCCGGTCTCGACGCCGCAGAACGCCGTGGTCTACGGCTCCGGAGCCGTCCGGATCACCACCATGATCCGAAGCGGAATCACCTTCGACATCGTCGGTGCGATTCTGATCATCGTCTTCCTGCCCCTGATGATCGCCGTGGTCGGCCTCGGCGGGGGGTGATCAGTCGTGCGGCCATGTCATCGACCGGGATCTGGTGCCATGACGCCCTCGCCTCGGGGGTGGCGACGGAACCACGAGGCATAGCGATCGGCCAGCGGCGCGGCAGTGAGTCCGTGGGCGAGCACCGAAAGTCCGATGGTGATGACGGCGGTGGTCAGTAGTAATTCCTCGTGGGGCAGCTCGCCGGATTCTTCGAAGATGAGGATGACGAAGACGATGGTCGCGAGTCCGCGCGGCCCGAACCATCCGAGGAAGGCGACGGTGGGGGCGCGCGGATGTGCCCCGACCAGCGACAGCGCGACGGGAACCATCCGGACAACGGTCAGACTCACGACCGCGTAGCCGAGCACGGCCCACGACAGATTGCCGAGAGCGGGGCCGAGCAGCACGGCGCCGAAGACGATGAAGGTGATCGCGTTGAACAGGTCACCGGCCTCGTCGAGAAGGTCGGCACCGTCACTGCTCTCGCCATCGCCGTGGTTGACCTCGGTGCGGTGGCGGATGGCGCCGAAGGTCAGGCCGCCGACGAACGCAGCGATGAAACCGGAACCGCCCAACGGCACGGCGACGGTGTACGCGAGTAGGGCCGCCGTCAAGGGAACGGTCTGCGCCCACAACGGGTCGATCGTGCGGTGGCGGCCGGCTATGACCAGGATCGCCGCCGCTATCGCCCCCGCACCGATTCCCGCGACGATGCCGTAACCGATCTGCTCGGCGACCAACCGGGCCGCGGCGCCGCCCCCGATCGCCCCTGCCTCGGCCTGCGCGATCGCCAGCACGATCAAGAACAGCGGCACGCAGATTCCGTCGTTGAGCCCGCTCTCGACGTTCAAACCCTGCCGTATTCGGGACGGCAGGATCGGCAGGGTGACCACGGCCTGGCCGAGAGCAGCGTCGGTCGGCGCGAGGATCACCGCAAGCAGGAGCGTCTCGGGCCACGCCAGATCACCGAGTAGGAACAGGGCTGCACCGAAACCGGCCGCGATGGTCAATGGCAGGCCGATGCCGAGCAGACGGGCGGGAAGGGCGATTTCGGCACGGAGGGCTGACAGGTCGACCCGGGAGGCGTCGGAGAAGAGTACCAGCGCGAGCGTCACCTCCGCGAGGAGTTTCACCGTTTCGGCGGCGGGATGCACGTCGATCAGCCCCACCGTGCTTGCACCGAGGAGCAGGCCGCCGACGGTGAAGACGATCGGGGCCGTGATCGGCGTGCCCGTAGTCCGGCCGGAGATCGCCGCATAGGCGAGCAGAATGGCGGCGATCGCGGGTAGCGCCCAGGTCATGGCGGACCGATTACTGGCGGGAGGTCGCGACCCGGACGACTTCGGCGGGGTCGACGAGGTGGGAGTGGTCGTCTTCGCCGACGTCGATCTTCACGACCTCGATACGACCGTTGAACTTGGCGGCACCGATGTAGTCGGTGCTCACCGGCATACCGAAGTCGTTGCCGATATCGGTGGTTTCGTCTGCCGAGAAGACCATCGGTTGCGTCTGGTCGACCCGGCCGCTGCCGACGCTCCGTCCGTCGATGTAGAGGGTGACGGTCCCGCCCTTCGCCAGACCGCCCCCGTCGTAGGCGAACTCGGCGCGGACCTGGTGACTGCCGGTGTCGAGGTCTTCAGTTGCCCCGACGACGAATTCGCTCATGCCGAGCAGGTTGTAGACGAATCTCACTCGTCCCTCCCTGACGTAGAAAGCCCAGCCGCCGAAGCGACCGCCCTGGGCGATGATGACACCGTTGGTGGGACCGTCCTTCGGCGTCTCGATCGCCGCGGTTACCGAAAACGACCGGTTCTTGATGTCGATCACGCTGTGTTCACTGAGCCGCTTCATCCCCGGGAACAACACCTGCGAGGTTCCCGTCACTAGTTGCGGTCGGCCGGCGATGGTCGGGTTCAGCCGCTCGAAGCGGCGGTCGTCGATGGGAAGAACGTTGAACTTCACCGCCTCGATCAACCAGAGCCGCTGCAGTGCAGCGAGTTTATCGGGCATCTCGGCGACGAGGTCATGGGCCTGCGACCAGTCGGTCGACCCGTCGTAGAGTTCCCACACGTCGTCATCAAGAGCGGGCAGCACCTCGTTCGGCAGCCACGGGGTGCTGTGCCGGGTGACCGCGCTCCAGCCCTTGTAGTAGATGCCGCGGTTACCCCCCATCTCGAAGTACTGCAGGTCGTGTCGTTCCGGCGCCTCCGGCTGATCGAAGCTGTACAGCATGCTCGGGCCCTCGAACGGGGCCTGCTGCACCCCATTGACGAACGTGGGCTCGGGCAGTCCGGCCGCCTCGAGCACCGTCGCTGCCACGTCGACGACATGGGTGAATTGCGACCGAACTTCACCCTTGCTGCGAATCCCGGCGGGCCAGTGGACGATGGTGCCGTTGCGGGTGCCACCCCAGTGCGAGGCGACCTGCTTGGTCCATTGGAACGGCGCACACATCGCCCACGCCCAGCCCACCGAGTAGTGGTTGTAGGCCTCCGGGGTGCCGAGTTTGTCCTTCACCTCGGCCATGAACTCCGGAGTCTCGATGGCGGCGAGACCGTTGAAGTTCGCCATCTCGTTGAATGCGCCGTTGATGGTTCCCTCGGCGGAGGCACCGTTGTCGCCGATGATGTAGTAGACGAGGGTGTTGTCGAGGGCGCCGATCGTCTCGATCGCGTCGATCACGCGGCCGACGTGAAAGTCGGTGTGCTCGAGGAATCCCGCGTACACCTCCATCTGGCGTTCCAGCACCGGTTTGAGTGCGTCGTCCATTTCCTCCCACCCGGGGATTGCCTCCGGGCGCGCCGTGAGTTCGGTGTCGGCGGGGACGACGCCGCGCCGCTTCTGCTGCTCGAGAATTGTTTCGCGTTGCGCGTCCCACCCGTCGGCGAATTGGCCGGCGTACTTGTCCGCCCACTCGGGGGGCACGTGATGCGGGGCATGCGTGGCCCCGGGTGCGAAGTACACGAAGAACGGTTTGTTCGGGGCGAGGGACTTCTGGCTGCGGATCCAGTCGATGGCGTGGTCGGCGAGATCCTCGGTCAGGTGGTAGCCGTCCTCGGGTGTCTTGTCCACCTCGATCGGCGCTACACCCTCGTACAGCGCCGGATAGTACTGGTTGTTCTCGCCGCCGATGAACCCGTAGAAGTGCTCGAAACCACCGCCGCCGGTCGGCCACGCATCGAACGGCCCGATCGGGGACGTCTGCCACGGCGGCACCTCGTGGCACTTCCCGAACTGAGCGGTCGAGTAACCGTTGAGTTTCAGGGTCATCGGCAGTGCGGCCTTGGTGTTCGGCCGCAGCCCGGACGAGCCCGGCGCCGAGGTCGCGGTCTCGGTGATCATGCCCATCCCCACCGAGTGGTGGTTGCGGCCGCTGAGAAGCGCGGCCCGGGTCGGCGCACACAGGGCGGTGGTGTGGAAGCGGTTGTAGGTGAGGCCGCCTGCCTGCAGGCGCTCCGCGGTCGGGGTGTGCACCGGGCCGCCGAAGGCGCTGGCTGCCCCGAATCCCACGTCATCGAGCAGGATTACCAGTACGTTCGGGGCGTTCTCCGGTGGGAGCAGCGGTTCGATCGGTGGAAAGGCCGTATCCGGATCCTTCGCGTCGTAGGTGATCAGTCCGAGATGCTGCCGGTCGGGTATGGGTAAAACCTCACGCCGCTCCACCATGACTACTCACAACCTCTTCCGTGTCGTCGGAACGCTCCCGGTCCTCCGCTGGTCCCGGAGTGCACAGCACTGCCCGACCTCAGCGTGCCCAGGCTCAGCCTGCCGGCACCTCACCCACTGCGGGTGAGCTCGCCACGCGGCCGGCCGGCGGAGTACTGACGGCGTTCGCCGATCTCACGGTGGAAGACTCCGAGGCGCGAGGAGGACGCCCCTCGTTGCAGATACCGACGCACGAAATGACCCGTCAGCGGCTCCGCCTCCCGCGCCCCAGCCGCTTGCCGACCCGATCGAACCATTCCAGGACGGCGCGCTCGTACACGATCCCGAAGTCCAATGTCGCCAAAGCATATTGGTTGGAGCTGTGCACTTCGGCCTCGCGTTCGTACTCGGCGAGCTGATGCTCGTGTGCGGTGCGGTGGGAATCCAGCATCGCGGCCAACCGCTCGGGCGGAAGATGCGCGCCGAACGCGACGGTGAGCAGCAATGGATAGCGAATGTTCTCCGCGGCGGGGTCGCGTTCGATCCAGTCCGCGAACGCCCGCCGACCCTCATCGGTGAGGGTGTAGGGCTTGCGCTCGCGGGTGCCCCGCTCCCCCGCCTCGATCAACCCGGCGCGCTCCATCGCTGCAAGCTCCCGATACACCTGGCTGGTTGTGATCGACCAGAACTTGCCGATGCGTTCCTGGGCGGTGACCACCAGGTCCCACCCCGTCTTCGATCCCTCGTGCAGGAAACCGAGAAGGGACGCCGCGGTGGCATTGAGGGGGCGTTCGGCCATGGCATCGTCCTTCGTAAGCGAGGGGTTGACATTCCACTGTGTCATATCGATCATAGAAGACATCGACATTCCACAGTGGAATGTCACCGCCGAGGAGGGTCCGATGGAGTACGCGGACAACATCCGGATATCCGATTCCGAACGCGAGCAGGTCGTCGACGAACTCGGCCGGCATCTCACCGCGGGGCGACTGACAATCGACGAGTTCGACCAGCGGGTAGCCCAGGCGTATCGGTCGGTCACCCAAGCACAGGTAAGACAGGTGCTGCGCGACCTTCCGGCCGCCCCCACACCTGCCCCGCGCGAGAGCCGATCAGCCCAGCCTGCACGCCGGCGTCTCCCGAGCCACCAACGCATCGAGTGGCTTGCCTGGCTCGCCGCCGGAAGCCTCAACATCGTGATCTGGGGCATCATCTCGCTCGCCACCGGCGCCATGATCTACTTCTGGCCGATCTGGGTGATCGGCCCCTGGGGCTTGGTACTACTGAGCCGAACGATGCTCGGCCGCGAAGGCACGTGCAACAAGGTCACGGGAACCGGGCGGTGCAATAACCGATTGAGCGCCGCGGCCCACAACTGAACACCACTCGACGCCGCAGCGCCGAAGGCCTCGTTCGCATGCAGGCAAGGCTATTCGCACACACGTTCGAATGGCTGGTAGACTCGGAGACGCGACGCGGAAAGACCCCCATCTGACGCGCACGCCCTACCGAGAAACCACCATCGCATCGAGTACGAGGTGAAGTCCGATGGACGAAGTGATGAGCAAGGCCGACGAACTCGAGCGCCTCGTACGCCGGCTCGCCGACCTCGATGACCAACGAGTCTGTATCGGCACCGAACTCGTCGGTTTGGAGCACTTTTTCCGCAAGGCCGGGTGCCCCGAACTGTCCCAACTGGCGTTCAACACGTTCATGAGCCGATACGTCGGGCGCGTTCTGGAGCTTGCCGACGGAATGCGCGAATGAGCGGGGTCCGGCGCACACCGCCGGACCGGCAGAGCACCTTGAAAGAACCCGGAGCTGGGGTGAAACACCAGTGCACTCCGCGGCGATACATTCAGTAGAGCCGCTGCTGGAGCCTCCAGCGACCGGACCACCACCACGGGATCGAGTCGAGAAATGTTCACCAATCACCTGTTCGGAGAAATGACCGAGCAGGAAATCGACATCGAAATCGCCGAAGAACTGGCGGCCTCCAAGTAGCTCCCTCAGTACGATCCGACGCGGATCGCGACTGTCCCATCAGTTGACCCTGCGAGCCGAGTTTCCCAGTGTCGTCGAGCAGGCGTCAGTTGGCCAAGCGGTGATATTTGCGCATCTGGGTGTCGAAGATCCGGACTGGCGCGAAGCGGCGCAACATGCTGACACGTGAGGCCAGCGGTCCGCTGGTATAACGCTGCTTCGGCTTCGAATCCGTCGCCGCCGCTACGACCGAGCGTGCGACGGTGGCCGGGGTGTCGCCGCCTTCGACCGATGTCGCGAGCACCTGGTCGGCGATCCGACGCTGCTTCTCATACGCCGGCAACGGTGAATCGGGCCGCGTACTGTTCGCCTCGAACCCGGTGTTCGTGCCGCCGGGCTCGACCAGCAGGACCCGTACACCGTGCTCGCGGACCTCGTGGTCCACGGACTCGGAGTAGCCCTCGACGGCATGCTTCGACGCGACGTAGGCGGCCAAGTACGGCCCCGGGATCAGCCCGTAGACCGACGAGAGGTTGATGATGCGCCCACGTCCCAGCGCTCGCATGTGCGGCAGTACCGCCCTCGTCATACGCATCACGCCGAAGACATTGATATCGAATACGCCCCGTGACTGTGCAACGGAGTTTTCCTCGGCCGCGCCCATCAAACCGATGCCAGCGTTGTTGACCAGGACGTCGATCCGCCCGAACCGTGCGATCACTTGCTCGACCAAGGCGCTGACCGATGCTTCGTCGGACACGTCCAGGTCGAAGAACGTCACACCGTCGAGCGGGGTGCTTCGCGAGGCGTCGCGGCTGGTACCGACAACCGTGAAACCCGCCTTGACCAGTGCGAGTGCCGATTCTCGCCCGATACCGGATGACGCACCCGTAACGAGGGCCACCTGCTGAGTTGACGTCGTCATTGGACTCCCTGACTTCTGAAACCGATCGGTTTACCTCCACACCCTAAACCGATCGGTTTTCAGTCGCAACCCGCGACAAGGTCGCTCGCACTCCTCGCGTCCGACCCCACGTCACACCGACACCACGTTCGCTGCCGCCACCCGCACCTGGAATTCGAGGCAGCCGACAGCTTCGCGAGCGGCAACGAGCGCCTGCACGGCCGTGTCTCCGAGAGCCCGTGCGTAGGCCACCCGCGAGTCCGACGACTCCAGGACCTCGACCCTGCTGCCCGGTCGGACCAGCAACTGCACCTCGGTCACACCGTCGACATTCCGGGCGTCATCGAGGCCGCCGACCTCCGTGAGCACTCCTGCAACCGGGGCCGCCGCGAACCAGATCGCGGAACAGCGACCGGGCCGCTCCTCGGCGAGAACCGCCCGGATTCCCGGAAGAACCTTCTCCCCCACCGTCTGCCGCACGACACAGTCGGCGAGGTCCACGCCGGTGGCGTCGAAGGCGAGAGCTGGAATCTCGTCGCCTCCCATTCGCACATGGGTCTCGATCACCTTCGGACCCTGAGATCCGAGAACGATCTCGGTGTGCGTGGCCCCGAACTCCACTCCGAGTGCGTCGAGCAGCCGTCCCACATAGGTGTGCACCTGTTCTTCCTCGGCCGCCGAAAGTTCGGCCGGTGCCACGTGACCGAGTTCGACGAAGGTGGCCGGGTCGGAGAATTTGCGCGTAATGGCAACGACCTGGTGTTCACTGCTTTCCGAGAACGCCTCGACACTGAATTGCGGTCCCTCATGGAATTGCTCTACCAGCACGCCGCTGTTCGGAAGGCCGTCGAAGCTGCCTCCCGCTCGCATGAACGCCGCCGCGAGCGCGGCCTCCTCCCGAACCACGGCCACCCCGGCGCTGCCCGCGCCGCAGACCGGTTTCACGACACAGGGCAGGCCGTGCTTCGCCACGAACGTGTGCAGTGCGTCCACGTCGGCGACGACGGCGAAGGGTGTGGAGTCGATGCCCGAGTCCCGAAGCTGCTCGCGCATGGCGTCTTTGTCGTGGATCAACGCGACAGTGCGCCGCGAGTGGGTAGACAGTCCTAGCGCCTCGCCGATCGCGGCGCAGCGGTCCTGATCGCGTTCACCGAACGTCGCGATGCGGGTGAACGGATGCCGGGCGTGCGCCGCCCTGGCCAGTGCTATCCATTCCTCGTCCGGGGCATCGTGCCGCACGGCGATCACCCGGGCGTGCTCGGTCAGTTGCCGGAGCTTGGCAACGAAGTCGAGCCGGCAGATCACGGAGGTCTGCGTGCCGGGGAGGGCGCTGCGGACCCGGCTGGGAAGGTCGCGGCCGCTGCCGACGACCAGAACATGTTCGCTCATGTTTCACCGTGCTTTCTGGAGTGGGGACGCCGGTAGCTGCTCGTCCGAGAGAGTTTGTGCGCGTGCACGTTCGGCGTGGCAACGACGCGCCGCCGTCCGCGAGACCAAGGCAGCGGCACCGAACGTGCCTGCCAGGACGGGCCAGGCGATCAACCCGGCCGGTAACAGGACGACGACGAGGAGGGTGGGGCCGACCACCTTCTGGCCGGTCATTCCGAGACTGAACGCGCCGAGATAGCGGGCGACGGCAGGCTGCGGCGACAGTTCCGCCGACAACTCCCACGCCGCCACCGAGTGGACGTTCTCGGCAACGGACAGCACCACGACCGCGAGCAGAACGGCGACCACCGCGGTCGGGGTCGCGGCCAGGTGCCCCAGAGCGAGCAACCCACAGCAGATCGCCATCAGGGCTCCGGTCGCGATCAGAAGTCGAGTGGCCGCGGCCGTGCCGCGGGCGAATCGGGCCACATACACCTGCAGCACCACGGTCAGAACGGTGTTGACGGCCATGAACACCGGCACCCAGGCAAGCGGCACCGCGGTGTACTCGAGAATCCAGATCGGCAGCAGAACGATCAGCACCGTGTCGTACAGCGCCAGCACGCCGTTCCCGACGGTGAACACCATGAACCACCGGTCGCGCAGTGGTGAGCGCACCGCGGCCGCGGCCGGATCCTCGTCGGCGCGAGAAGGTCTGCGCTCCACCACCGTTCCCGTCCGGTGTAGGACGCGTTGCACGGCCACCGCGACGGCGAGAAAGGAGATTCCGTTGCCCACGAACAGCGCCGTGAAGGCCGCCTGTGCGCCCGTCGCGAAGACGATGCCCGCCAGAAGGAACCCGACGGTGAGTCCCACATTTCGGATAGCGCGGATGGTGGCCATCGTCCGGGTGCGGTCGTGACCGCCGATCACGGCTGTGATTACGGCTTGCTGGATCGGACTGCTCGACCGGTCGGCGGCGGTGAGCACCACGGTGAGCAGTAGGTAGGCAGTGAAGTCGGAGACAAGCGCAAAGCAGCCGTAGCCGAAGCCGCGCACCACCAGCAAGGCGACGTAGAACCTCGCCGGACCCACCCGGTCGGCAAGCCGGCCCAGGGGCACCGGGGCGAGCAAAGCGAGCGCACCCGCCATGGTGGTCGCAAGGGCGATCTGATTGGCGCTGAGGCCGACGACGCCGATGAAGTACAGGGCGAAGGACGCGAAGAACATGCCGGTACCGAGCGAGTCGATCCCGGCACCGACGGCCAGCGTGCGACCCGCGGGACTGCTGGGAAGCAGCACACCACCGAGTCGCCGTAGGTCCGGGTTCACGGGAGGATTCCTCGGGTCGCGAACGCTCGGACGAGATCCGCCGAACGGTGCACGTGGGTGGCGGTGGCGGCCTCGGGCGCAGGGCCGCGCACATGATTCCAGGCATACCGGCGTGCCGCGTTGACGAGTAGTTCGACTGTCGGAGCGGGCAATACGGTCGATTTGGCCTGCGCGATCAGAGCCGCGGCGATCAGTAGCCGGCTCATCCGGTCCACCAGCACCCATCCCGCGGCAGCGACGGTCGCGGGACCTGCCCCGACCCATTCGTGGCGTGTGGTGGCCACGACGGCGAGGCCGTCGTTCACCATCTGCCAGGCGGCGAGCAACCGTCCTTCGGGCGCCGATCCGAGCAGCTCGCGGGTCCGGTCGGTGACGGCGTCGAAATGCGCGGCCACCGTGAGCAGTTCCAGTGCGTGGACGGTGAGCACCCAGCAGTCGGTCCTCGCACCGGTGGGCCCGCCGGCGGAAGCGACATCCGCGGCGAGCGAGTAGGCGACGGCGCGCCGTGCCGCGCGGCGTGCCCGACCGTGGGACGCCTCCGGCAGCGCGTGCCATGCCCGCGCACCCAGCACGGTCACCACCCGGTCGGCGACCTCCTCCCGTCGAGCGACAGCGGTGGGTGCGTCGTCGGATTGATTTGTCCCGCTGACGAACTCGGCGACCAAGCCTTCCAGGATCCCGAGGCCACCACCGGCCCAGGCGTCGATGACCTGATCATTGGTCGAGAGCAGGGAACGTGTGTTCATGCGAACTCCAGCCAGTGTCGGTAGGCGGGCACACGCCCACGGACCACGTCATGGAAGACGTCGCGCAGCTGCTTGGTGATCGGACCGCAACCACCTGCGGCGAGCGGGCGGTCGTCGACCGATGCCACCGGGACGATCTCGGCCGCAGTGCCGGTGAGGAACGCTTCGTCGGCGACGTAAAGTTCGCTGCGGGTCAGGCTCTGTTCCTTCACAGTGAGCCCCAGATCCCGGCCGAGGGTGATCACGGTGTCCCTGGTGAGCCCGGGCAGGATGTTGTCGCTGACCGGCGGCGTGATCAGTACGTCGTCGCGGACGGCGAAGATGTTCGCTGCGGACGCCTCGGCCACGTGACCGGTGGCGGTGAGCATCAGCGCGTCGTCGTAACCGGCGCGCAGCGCGCCCACCTTGGCCAGTGCCGAATTGACGTAGGCTCCGGTCGCTTTGGCGAGCGGTGGAACGGCGTGGATGCCGTTGCGCTGCCAACTGCTGACCATCAGGCGACAGCCGTCCTGTTCCGCGGACTCACCGAGGTAGGAACCCCAGGGCCAGGCCGCGATCGCCACCTGGGTGCTGTCCAACGCCGGAGCGACGCCCATCGAGCCGTAACCGAGGTAGACGATCGGGCGCAGATAGCCGGAGTCCAGGCCGGTGCGGCGCAGCAACTCGAGGGAGGCCTCGGTGAGCTCGTCCACCGACCACCCCGGGTCCATCAAATACACCCGGGCCGAGTCGTGGAGCCGTCGTAGGTGATCGCGAAGCCGGAACACCGCGGGGCCGCTCTCCGTGTCATAGGCACGGATGCCCTCGTAGACGCCCCATCCGTAGTGCAGGCTCGGCGTCAGCACGTGGACCTGGGCCTCGTCCCACGCGACGAACTCGCCGTCCATCCATACAGTGCTGGTCGGGGTCAGTTTCATCGTTCCACTTTCGGTTCGGTGGGGGCAGTGAGATGTCGGGAGGTGACCGGCGCCGCGGGCGCACCGACCAGTTCGAGCCGGCGTTCGATGCTCTGTGATTGCAGCGCCAGGGTCTCGGAAAAGATGTCGGAGCCCGCTCCGCGGAAGGCGAACCAGCCCCAGCGGGGGCGTAGTTGGCACCCGCGGGCATGTTTGGCCTCGTAGGCGGCCATGCCGTAATGGACGTGACGGATGCCGTGCTCTACAGCCCACCTCGACGTCTCGTGGTACGTCAGCGTGAGATAGCAACCGCGAGCATCGGCAGCGAATCCCGCGGTCCGCGCGAACAGCGTGTCCCGGGTGCGTAGATACAGCACGAAACCCACCAGCCGATCCGCGCGTTCGGCGCGCAGCACTACACACGTGTCACCCAATTCCTCTCGGACGGAATCGAAGTCGCGGCGAACCCGATCCTCGCCGCCGGGCAGCCCGTACTTGGCCCGGTGTGCGACCTGGAGGGCGATCACCTCGTCGTCGAGTGCCTCCGGCCCACACCGGACCGCTGTGCGCAGGCCCGCCCGCTCGTAGTCCGCGACCTCCTTGCGGAGCCGCACACGCCGGCGCTTACTCAGCCCCGCCACGTACTCCGCCCAGCTGTCACCGGCCAGGTCCTGCACTCCCTCAGCGCCCAGCAGTGTTGCCGTGTATCCGGCACGGGAGGCGCAGTGGTCCACGGCCTCAGCGTCCGACTCGCCGACGTACAGCAATGCCACACTGCGGCAGCCAAGCTCGTCGCCGGCCTGCTGAAGCAGCTCGGGCAGGACGGCCATGACTGCCTGGCGCTCGTCGTGCGAGCGGCCGGGAGTGTGCGCCACCCCGTGGTGGTTCCCGAACGTAGCGAGCGCGAGCGACGGATACTGAGCCTCGCGCGCGCCGGGCAGCGCGGCGCTGAGCTCGGCCCAGCGCTGCCGATCAGTCTCGTCGAGCAGCTCCGGTTCGGCCAATGCACCCGGGGTTCCCACCAGCCTGGGCGGATCGTAGAAGAGCAGGCCACCGGGCTGTGCGGTGAACAGCAGCGGAGCCAGGGCGACGGTCTGTCCGTCCTCCCGCACCTCGAGATAACGAACGTCGTGCAGGTCGGTGCGTTCGACGAACCGGCACCACCGCGCGTCCTCCCAGATGATGTCCGGCTCGGCGATGCCCGCGAAGTCCAGAGCGCTCGGGCGGGCGCCGGGGGGAAGAAGCTGGGCGGTGAGGCCGCCGGTGAGGGTGCTGCTGCCGGTCATGCTGCGTTCTCCGTTTCGTCGCGGTCCCAGTCGAATTCGGCGGCAACACGGTCGGCGGTGGCGATGAGCCGGCGCCCGAGAGCGGTGAAGTCCGAGTCGGTGACCACCCAGAACGCGAGGAAGTCCGCCGACTTACGCCCGCTGTATCGGCTGGCGCTCCAGTGGTCCCCGACATGGGTGTTCACCGTGAAGTCGTGGACACCGGGCGGTGCGTCGGGGATTCGCCGCACCCGGCCCTGCCGGGGTGGCACGCCGTAGAAGGCGGCGTGTGGTGCCGTTGTCACGTGTCGGCGTACCGCGTCCACGTCGACGGGAAGGCCGCATTCCACGCGTGCCCACAGGTGCCGCGGGTCGATTCCCAGGATGTGCCGCAACATGATCGGAATCGGGCCGCCACCGATTCGGGCAGCCACCTCGCACAGCACGATGTCGCCGCTGCCGGTGACGAAGAACTCGGCGTGCACACAGATCGTGGGAGGCGAGGCGAGTGCATCGACGAGTCGCCAGGTCTCCTTCACCAGGCGCGCATGGAGAGGGTCTGCGGTATCGACGGACCGCGAGCCGAACGGGGCGTCGGTCCAGTGTTCGAGGCAGCCCTGGCCGGTGTAGCGGGAGGCGACCGCCGCCACCGGGTGCCCGGCCACCCGGAATGCGTCTACATGGTGCACCGCGCCGTCGACGAACTCTTCGACCTCGTACGGCGTTGCCGCGAGGTCGTCGGCGAGGCCGTCCGCCTGTGTGGGCGAATCGATGACATACACGCCGGACGATCCGGATCCACTGCGCGGCTTGACCACCACACGTCCCGGGTGGTCCGCCATGAAGTCGGTGATGTCGGCCGGGGTGCACACCGACGCGAAGGACGGCACGAGCAGTCCTGCCGCGCGGGCTAGTTCCTTCATCAGAATTTTGTCGCGGTAGGCGGCCGCCGTGCCGGTGTCGAGCCCGGGCAGACCGAGGTCGCCGCGCAGCACCGCGGCCCGCTCGACGTCGACCTCGGCCAAGGCGAGCACGGCGGTCGGGCGGTGCCAGCGCGCGAGAGCGCGGGCCGCACGCAGCACCGCGGCATCGTCGCTGTAGTCGGCGACCGGTATGACCTCGGCGAATCCCTCGGCCGGTTCCGCTCCCGCGGCGCAGACCGCGACCATCCGTCCACGCTCCTCGGGGAGCCATCCGGCGAACGGCAGCCCCGCAGCGCGTGGGCTGATCAGCACGAGAATCATCGGACCATCTCCTTCTCCGGGTCGGCGGCGACGTTCCCGGCCAGGTCGGCCAGCACTTCCGCGGTTCGTGCGTCCAGCGGTATGCCCCGCTCGGACCGTTCTCGTTGGTGGGCGCGCTGAGGATCGCCGGGCGCCACCACGGGGGCGTCCGTGGCCGGCGTCGCCGCGCGGACGGTATCCAGAAGGTCGACCAGTCCGGCGGTGAAACTGGTCTGCCCGCTGAAGGCACCGGGGTCCAGGGCAAGGACGAAGTGACCGACGCCGCGACTGCGGCCCGGTGTTCCGTCGCCGACCTGCGCGAGCCGCCAATCCGGCGGCGATCCGGTCAGCACGGCCCCGAGGAGGGTGACCGCCATCGCGAGGCCCTGCCCCTTGTACCCGCCGAGCGGCGACAGCGCGTACGCCTCTTCGGGCACCTCGGTCGGACGGCCGCAGAGGTCGGTCGCCCAGCCGCTGTTCAGTGGGCGTCCCTCGGCCCGGCGCTGCTTCACCTCACCGAAGCACACCTGGCTGGTGGCCATGTCGAGCGCGAACTCGTCGTCTTCGACGCCGGCGGCCACGCTGATCGGGTCGGTGCCGAACAGCGGCTCGACCCCGCCGAACGGCGCCACCCGCGAGGCTGCGGAGGTCACCGCGATGCCGACCAGCCCGTGCCGGGCCAGGTGCCGGGTGTACACCGACGCCGCACCGAAGTGGTTGGAATTGCGCACCCCCACCGCCGCGACACCGAATTCCCGGGCTCGCTCCGCGGCCAGCCGGGCGGCGGCCAATCCGGCGAGTACGCCCAGCGCACCGTCCGCATCCAGCAGGAGGCCCGCCCCGCGGTCCGAGACCACGGTCGGCGTGGCCGTTGCCTTCGCGACACCGGTCGCGAGCTCGTCGAGATACTGCGGAAGCAGCCGCAGACCGTGAGTGTCGATGCCGCGCAGGGAGGTATCGACCAGGGCGTCGGCGACCTGCTCGGCGTTACCTGCCGGGACACCGGCCTCGAGAAACGCCCGCGCGGCGAGGGTGCGCGCCTGCTGCTCGGGCCATCGAGTGGGGTTGATCATGAAGCACTCCAATACATGAAGACGTGGGGGCCGATGCCCGGGATGTCGTATTCGGGTCCGAGAACGCGGAAGCCCTGTGCGAGATAGAAGCCCGCGGCGGTGGTGCGCGCGTTGCACCACAGCGCGTCGGCGCCGGACAGCACCGCGTTGGTGCGCACGGTGCGGAGCAGCGCGCTGCCCGCGCCGGTGCCGCGGACCTCCTCGAGAGTGGCCATGCCGCGCAGGCGCCGGCCGCGGCCGGCGGCCAGTCCCGGCACGGTGTACTCGGGGTCCTCGTCGTAGAGGGAGGCCACCCCGACCACGCGCCCCGCGTCGAGGGCGGCGAAATGCCGGGCGCCGCTGGCAGAGTCCTCGGGATAGGCGCAGGTCGTCACCGGTTGCCCGGGCCGCAGCACTCGGTGGCGGACCGGTCGTACCACTTCGGCGCTCACCGGCCGAACGCGCCAGCCGTGGGCGGTGGGGTCGGGCAGGTAACCGGACCCGGGCCGATCCGGGAGACTGACACGGCCGGAACCGTCGAGCGAGACCCCGAAGCCGGTGTTCACGGCCAGCAGGTCGACGGCGTCGACGTCGAGGTAGTCGGCCAGTCCGCCCAGGTGGGCGGTGGCCGACACCCCGGCCACCGACTCGGGCATGCAACCGAGCATGGTGAGCAGACCGTGCTCGCGGGCCCGGCGCAGCAACACCAGGGAGGGGGTGATCCCCCCGGCTTTCATCGGTTTGACGTTGATGCCGTCGAACGCCTCGGCGCACGCGGCGAAATCCTGCATCGAGGTGATGCTCTCGTCGGCGATCACCGGGATCGGGCTGTGCTGCTTCAGGGTTCGCGTGTCCCACCACGCCGACCGCGGAAACGGCTGCTCGATCAACTGCACGCCGAGGTCCTGCAGGGCGGGCAGCACCGGTAGCAGTCGGGACAGGGTCCAG
This sequence comes from Rhodococcus sp. USK13, assembly GCF_018343855.1. NCBI lineage: Bacteria > Bacillati > Actinomycetota > Actinomycetes > Mycobacteriales > Nocardiaceae > Rhodococcus > Rhodococcus sp. USK13. The sequence goes on from NZ_CP069242.1 coordinate 5,684,073, forward strand.
CCGCAGTTGCCGTCCACATAGAACGGCGCACTCGTGTGGCGGCGGAGTTCCTCGAGCACGGTGAGATCACCCGGATCGGCGAGCTTGACCTTGTACGCCGCCCATCCGGGCCGTTCACACAGTTTGTGGACCATCATCTCGGTCTCGTCGAGCCCGATGCTGAAGCTCGAGCGCAATTCCTGCGGAGAGTCCAGAGCGAGGGCCCGCCACAGCGGCACGCCGAGCAGTCGGGCCCGCAGGTCGTGCACCGCGGTATCGACGGCGGCCAGGACGAACGGCGACTCGGGCAGCGCCGCGAACAGCCTGCGCCACACGGCAAACGGGTCGTCGGGGCCGAGGTCGGCCAGCAGCGGGGCGATCCGGCGCAGATCCGCGTGGAGCTGGTCCACCCCGGAGTTGTAGTGGGCGGTCATGAAAGCGGAAGCCTCACCGAATCCGGTGACACCGTCCTGTTCGACCTCGACTACGAGGGCACGCTGAACCGGGATCGCTTCCCTGGCCGAACGCCACACGTGCCTCTGCGTCAGGCTGATCTCATGCGCAGTGACCCTCACGAGTGTCCCCCGAAGAATGCGCGGTCGCGCGGGCCGTACGGGCGTAGTTCGTCCCACCACTGCGCCTGCTCGTCGAATGCGGCGAAGAACGGCCTGCCGACCATCTCCGGGTTGCGGGCCTGCAGGTAACGCAGCGCGAAGGCGCGTCCGCCGTCCAGCTCGACGACGCCGTCGATCACGACCTTTCCTGGTGACGCCGACATCACCGGTCCGCGTGCGGTCCGGCCGAGACCGGAGACTTGTTGCAGCGCTTCACGATAGATGTCGTAGGCCCGGGCCAGCGGCAGACCGTAGTAGGGCCGGGCGCCGGTGTCCCGTTCGACGAACATGTAGTACGGCACCACGTTGTGACGCACCTGCGCCTGCCACAGGTCTGCCCACACACGCGGGTCGTCGTTGACGTGACGCACCACCGGGGCCTGGGCGCGCAGCACCGCTCCCGTCGACGCCAATCGAGCGAGCGCCGCCTTGGCCGCATCGGTCTGCAGCTCCGCGACGTGGGACAGGTGCAGCATCACCGCGACGTGTTTGCCCGCTGCGGTCAGCCGCTCGAGTAACCGCAGCACGCTGTCCGCTTCGGGTCCGGCCAGCAGGCGGTAGGGCCAGAACGACACGGCCTTCGTCCCGATCCGGACCGTGTCGACGTGTGCACGTTCGGGTTCGAGGAGGGGCTCGAGGTAGGAGGCCAGCAGATCGGTCCGCATCACCAGCGGGTCACCGCCGGTCAACAGGACGTCGGTGATCATCGGGTGCCGATCGAGGTACCGGGTCATCGCCTCCGGCCCGGATACGGCCATCCTGAGGTCGGGCTGGTCCACGAATTGGGCCCAGCGGAAGCAGTAGCCGCAGTAGCTGTGGCAGGTCTGTCCCTGGCGGGGAAATACCAGCAGTGTCTCGGCATATTTATGTTGCATCCCCGAGCCGTCGATGTCGTCGTGCTGGGGAACGTTCATGCTCATCTGGTCGCCGGGGTGTGGGTTGAGGGCGCCGCGAACCGTGTCGGCCGCCTTGCGGATTCCGGCCCGGTCGCCCTGCACCACTGCCTGCTCGATCACCGCGAAGTGTTCGGCTTCGAGCATGTCGCGGTGCGGAAAGGTCAGGCGGTAGATCGGGTCGTCGGGTGCGCGATCCCAATCGATCAGTTCGTCCACCACGTAGCTGCTGACCTTGAACGGCAGTACCTGGGACACCACGTGTGCCTCATGTGCGAGGACCGGGTCGCCGGTGCGTTCGACGACGAGCTTGCGTAGCCGGTCGCCGCTGATCGACCGGGGGTTGAGGGCCGTGTGGGTATCGAGGGCGAGTGTCATGTGTTGGTCACCGCCAGACCCCAGTCGAAGTCGACTTCCCCGAGGACATCCATGTCCGACATCAGCGAGTGGAGGCCGCTGTAGTCGCGCACGAGCCGCGCCCCCGAACTCTCGGAGCGAACGTCGGCGACCATCTGTTCCCAGCCCGGCACCCGCTCGATCCGCAAGATTCTCTCCCAGGTGGAGTAGTCGGTGGCCACGAACGCCTCCAGCCCGGCCACGAGCATGTCGAGGAAGAAGCGGCGCTTCTCGGCGTCCAGCACGTCGTACACGAGCTTCGCCATCTCGTCGGAGATCGACGCATGGCAGTACTCGTCCCGGTTGTGCAGTTGCGCGGTGGTGGAATTGACCACCTGGATGTCCCGATCGCCGGCAAGAAGATCGAGGTACGCGTTGATCGAAATCTCGGAGACGGTGGCAAACGCCAAGGTGGTGAGGCTGCGCTGCCAGCGCTCCGCAGCCTCGTCCCGCAACCGACTGTGCATGCGGGAGGTATGCGACTCGGGAAGCGCGCTGTCCGGGAACAGGGACCCCCGTTTGCGTCTCGTCAGCGCGCTCGCATTGATGTGCATCAGGGAGTGGTACTGCTCGTCGACCATGGCCTGGGCGAGCGCGATCTCCAGATCCGGGCCGCCGAGTCCGGGAAATTCACCGTCCATCACCAGAGCAAAGGCTGGGTTGGCGACACGTTGCTCGGCCAGCACCGTATGCCGGTTATAGGCGATCCACGCCCAGCTCAGCAGCCGCGACCGCATCGCGTCGGGCATCGCCTGCCACGTCGGGTGCGCCCGGAACGGCACGAGTTTCTCCGGATAGTCCGCCCGGCCGGCAACGAACAGCTCGTCGAGGTCGGGCTCGTCGCGCTTCACCGTCGACCGCCGGTGCCAGTTCCCCGCAAGGCGGCGGATGATGGCGTTCTCGGTTTCGTCGGCGGGGTCGAAGGCCGGCAGTCCCGGAAAGTGAACCAGCCCATCGGCATCGGAACGTTGCAGTTGAAGGTCGTCGATGGTCATGCGCGGCTCCGGTCGCCGGCCCAGAAACGAGTGAGGTGACGGGTGCGGTCGGCGTACTCCGACCGCGCGTGCAACATGCGCTGGTTGTCCCAGATGAGCAGCGCGTTCTCCGGGATCAGCACACGCGTGCGCAGCGTGTGGAACAGGTCGCTCACGCGGTGCGCCAACCGGCGGCCGGCCTGACCGAGCGGCAGCAGGGAGTCGTCGATGTCGGCGTCGCGGTGGGGATCGTAGTCGGCGGCGGTGAGCAGGTTGTAGCTGAACCGCAGAACGGTGCGCCCGGTGGCGTCCGAGCCCAGCATGGTGGTGCGCACTCCGCCCTCCGGGCCCGGAAAGACCAGTTCGGCGTCGGTCATCAGCGCGAGCTCGGCCGGTTCGAGGGCCTCGACCAAGTGCCGTACGTCGAGGAGGTCGGTATGCCCTCCCCCGCAGCGCGCCTGGCGGTGACAGAACAACGCGAGATAGGCGGGACTCGGATCCCACCCGGGAGCCTCGGTATGCGCCAGAATCGTGTTCGCGCTCTGCGAGTACGCCCGGTGATCGTTTCCCGGCCGGTAGGTCACGTCATGCGTGAGATGACCGTTGTACTGCGGTACCAAATTTCCAAGGGAGCGAACCACTTCGGCAGCTGCGGCACGATCGGCCACGTCGCGGACGAGGACGTAGCCGTCCTCCTCCAGCGTCCTTCCCTCGAGGCGGTCCACTCCTGCTTCTGAGCTTTCCGCCACGGAAACGACACGGCAATAGGGCGACATCTGTTCCTCCATTTCGAAACCCCACCGGGATGTGAAATCCGTGATGCCGACCGTCGGAGATCGGGATCGTTCGGAATCGGTTTCGTCAAGGATGCGGTCGCCACGCCGCGCACACCACCCACCCTAGGGGAGCCGAAATGCCACCCGGTGACAGTTCACGACACCGTCACTCGACTGCCGAGGCCGGTCCGAAATTCGGGCGCCCGGCGTAGCGTCACCTCCACGATCTCGGACGGAGGAGTGCTCATGTCAGGTGACGTGTCGTTTTTCGAGTTGGGTGTGGCCGACGCCGAACAGGGCCGAAAGTTCTATTCGGCCCTGTTCGGCTGGCAGTTCGAACCCGGTCCCGGCGGGTCCGGATACGCAATCAACACGCCCAATGTTCCGGGCGGTATCCACGGCGGCGACCCGGGTGCGGGCCCGTACGTGTTCTTCCGGGTAGCCGACCTCGACGCCGCCAAGCAGAAGGTCCTGGCCCTCGGAGGGACGGTCGATGCGGTCGACCTCGGAGAAGAGCCCGAGTCGGTGGCACGGTTCGGACGATTCACGCTCTGCCACGACGACCAGGGATCCGCGTTCGGCCTACACCAACCTCCAGCCGGCGCATGACGTCGCCGCCCCGGCCTGGAAGCTGCCGGGGCGCGTCGGGACCGAGCCGAGGTTACGGTTCGTTCGGGGAGTCGCCGCCGCCCTCGTCACCGCTGTAGGTGGCGGGCTGCGGGATGCCGTCGTCGGGGCCGTCGCACCAGTTGTCGTATTGGTTGTACGGGTCGGCACCCCAGGCCGGAACGTTGTTCTCGTACGGTTCTGCCCAGTCGTCGCAACCGGCAGGGCCGTACTGCGGAACTCCAGGCGGCAACGGCTGCACCACATCCGGTGCTCGGACCGGAACCACAGCCGAGTCGAGAGCGTCGCCCCACGCAACGCCGGTAGTTCCCACACCGAGCGCAGCCGCACACACCGCGACCGCGGCCAATCTGATGCCGACCTTCATGATGCCTCCATAGGTAGGTGACTCTGCCCATGGGCGATACCCAAAGAATCGGCAAACAATCCTTTACGGCGAAAATTTCCTGGAATTGCTGTCAGGGCCTGCTGCGCATGAACATCTCGGTGACCATCGTGAGCATCGGCTTGCCGTCCCCGTTGACGATCTCGGCGGCGGCAGTCACCAGGCCGCGCCCGCGGTCGTCCAGCACGACATTGTCGATCAGCATGGACCCGGTGAGGACCTCCCCCGGTCGGACCGGGCGGAGAAAGTTGACGTTCCGGAAGCATTTGCCGGCGATGACACTCCAGTCGTTGTAGAGACTGGTCACGGTCAGCCGCTGGCAGATGGCGATCGTGTGCACACCGCTGGCGATCAACCCGCCGAAATATCCGCCCTCTGCAGATTCGCGATCGATGTGAAAAGATTGCGGATCCCATTGACCGGCGAATTCCACCAGCTCCTGCTCGGTCACCGTGTACGAGCCCAGCTCGAACCTGTCACCCACCGCGAGGTCGTCTGCGTAGACGACACCGTTTCTGCTGCCCACTTCATACCGTCCGATCACTCCCGCGAACCCCCGTCGAGCACAGGGGCCGCACTCGAGGATAGGACCGGGCGAATGCGGCGATAACGGTGCCCTTCCACCGGCGGTCGGGGCCGGCCTCAGCTCTCTTCGTACCGCGGCCACCCCGGATACGGAGCAAGCGTCGGGTAGGGGGTGTCGTGTGGGAGGTTCGCCTTCTGCGGTCGCACATCCCTCGCATCCGGCATCCGCGAGTCGCACTCGGCATAAGCGTTCTGATCGCGCGCGCCTTTCACATGCTCGGCAAGTGTCCAACCCTCGAACACGTTGATGGTGGGCGCGCGCTCCGGTCCGGAGGACTTTGCCGGCGTCGCAGACACGTCATTCGGTGCGATCAGTTCGACGGTCTCCGCATTCACGTACTTCGACCCGATGTTGTAGAACTTCCCATCCTGACCCACTTCCATCACCGAGTAGTCGCCCGTGCAGATTGTGGCGAACCAACCACGGTCCGTCTTCATCATCCACATCAGGTGTTGGAACTGGGTGCCGACGTACCGCCGTTCGGTCGGGTCTGCCGGGTGGTCGAAGTCGGCTCGTTTGCGCCGGGGAACCGCCTCGGCGAATCCGGGATACGCGGCCGAGAGAGAATTGCTGTTGATCGAGAGGTAATAGGACTCCACATACGCGCGAACAACCGTCGCCTGCCGGTTGTGCAGATCGATACCCGGATCTGCCGACCAGCGATAGTTATAAGCGGCATTGTCGGGCACCGAGTACCTCGAGACCGTCTCGACCGCTGATGGCTCCGACCCACTCGATCCGCACCCTGCTGCCAGCACGGATGTCGTGACCGCTACGACGGTCAAACGTCTCTTCACTGGCCGTACGTCGCATTCTGAACGTATTCACGCCCTGCGTTCAGTTGGTCTATGAACTCACCCAATCCCGTGTATCCCGATTCGACGATGTAACTGGAAAGGTTCGCACCGAGAACCGGGAGATTCGAATCGGGGCGGTCGCCCGCGATCTCGTTGTATGACAGCAAGGGGCCGTTCTCCCCGTCGCGGAATCTGTCCAGACCCTCGTAGGGATCAAGCACTCCACCATTCGCCGACTGAATCCCCAGGGCAATTTGGTAGTACTGCTTCGCGAGATGCGACTCATCGGAGAATTGAGTGTTCTGCTGCGCAGTATTCTCGGGCACCGCGCCCATCACCGCGCTTTTGAATGCCGGATCCGCAAGATCGATCCCACTCGATAGCAGGGGGCCGGCACCAGGAATGAACTCGACGCCTTTACTCACAACTGTTCTGATGGTGTCGTAGGCAACGCCTTTGTTCTCGAACCCGGACGAAGTACTTGACGCTTCGTCCCCAGATCGGTCGTCGAACTCGAGGTCGAATCCTTTATCTACAACGCCCTGAATGCTTCCTGCCCACCATCCGTATTGATCGTGCGAGATATGAGGAGCAGGTGAATCCAACGCCCACGCTTGCTCGAGCTGAGCCGACATTCCGAACGCCTGCGCGTTGAAGTAGCTTGCCGCATCAGCATTGGAGTCGATCACCGAAAAGAGGCGGGGCGCGTTCTCGAGCCCGAATTCTCCACCGGTCGAGCTAGTGAAACCCGAAGTGCCCGCGAAGTCGCCGGGCACCCCCACCATATTGCCGATGTAGGGTGCCAGCGTTGCGCCCAACGCCTGCGTGATTTCGGGGTTCACCTCACCGATCGCCTGCCCCTTCATCCCCGGGATATCGAGTAGCTCGGCGTCTTTCGCGGCGAGGATCTGTGCGAGCCCGAATGCGGTCTCGCCGGCCTGTCGCGACCGGAATATTTCGCCGGGATCGGACGGATCGGAGGGCCTGGCGTCGTCGGCGATCCAGTCGAACATCCCGGCAACCTTCTGCTCCCCGCCGTCAACCCAATCACGTTGCAGCAAAGGCAGGATCACGTCGTCGCGGTTGTAGTCGGCCGACATTCCTTCGCCAGAAAGGATGTTGTGGACCGCGACATGATCGCGACCACCGACGCCGACCATGTCCTGTAGGAGGGTGTCCACGCTGTCGCGGCCAAGCGTGTTGTGGTCGAACGAGTCCCCGATCAAGAGACCCTTGTCGTTGGTGGCCGAGGCGATCTCGCCGGCACGGGAGAGGAGGCTCTCGCTCAGCTCACTGCCCTGCTGGACGCCCGGGTCCGCGAGACCGAAGGCTTTGGTGAAGCGTGCCAGGTCGTCGCCGTTGTTGACGACCACAGACGGTTGCGGGGCGTCGTGCGCGCCCTTCGTGAGGTTGCCGGTCGACGTCACCGGGCCCTCGAACAGCCCTCGAAGGCTCTCCGGGATGTGGCTCCGACCACCGACGTCTCCACCGGCACTGCCGACGTTGTAGTTCGACACCACGGCGAGACCGTTGGATAGGGCGCTGGCGGCCTCGGTGCGTCCGTTCTCGCTGTACTGCTCGGACAGGGCGAGGAAGCCGTCCTTGCCGGCCGCCGTATAAAACTGCTGCAGGAAGTCGATCGTTCCCTGTGGAAGATCGGTGACCTTGCCGCCGTCGGCCAGCGTCTTCACTTGTTCGGGAGTGAGCCGTGCGGCCGCGATTTCCCGGGCAACACGGTCACGGACGTCCTGCGGAATGTCGGAGCCGGCCCGCGCGACCTGCTCGCCCAGCCCGGTGCCCTCGTGCCCCGACAGGCCCGCGGACGCCGGGGCACTCGCCGCCACGGCGCCGAGCGCGTCCCGGATCGCCGTCGCCATGTCCCGATCGGCGGTGTCGAGTTCCGTCAGCGCTCCACTGAGTTGGCTGCGCCAGTATTCCATCAGGTCGGCATGTTCAGCGGCCTCGGCCTCGCTCATCGTCGTCGGCGGGCTGACGATCTGCCAGTCGTCGGAGACGGTGAATCCGTCGGTTGCCGCCTTGTCGATCACGGTGGCGACATAGTCCCGCGCATGGCCGAGGCGATCGGCCCCACCGACGAGTGCGTTCGACAGATCCTCCAGATCGTCGGCGAGCCTTCGGATTTCCGTGCGTTCACTGTTCGCTCGCTGCTCGGCAGCCGCCTGCGCCGGACCGCACCAGTCGTCGTTCCGGCCCAGATCCGCGACAGCACGCTGGACGTCGTCCGCCCGGGTACGCGTGTCTTCGGCGGTCCGTCCGATTTCCTCGCCCGCCAGTGTGAGATCCCGCGGATTCCAGACATGCAGTTGCGACCTACGCGGAATCACATCTCCCCCATCGCCGACAACTGCGACGCGAACGACGTGTCGGTGACCTCGTAATTCTCGGCCCCGTCACCCGCGATGAACGCCATCTCGTCAATGCGACTGGCCGCGACTCCCAGCGCGGACGCGAGGATGTCGCCGGCGTCCCGGCACGCCGCAGCTGTGTCGGACCCCTCGACGGCCCGAACCGCATGCTCGAAGCTACGGCGGCCACCCAACGCCTCGACCTCACGCGCAATGACGCCGAGCGCGGTGGACATCGCACACAGCATGTCGGGGTCGACCTTGACAACCGCAACGTCCGGTCCGCCGAGTATCGCCGGCAACCCTGGGATGGTGTCCAGCGGAAGCTGCGTCGCACCGGTCCCGTCCAACGACGCAATGACACTGTCCGGCCACGTCATATCGCCCTCTGACAACGAATTCTCCCCCTGATATCCGCATCGAGGTCCTCCCCCGGACCCGGGTCACCGACATGCTCGGCGACCGTGCAAAGAATAGCGGACGTCTCCACACGAACGTGTGACCGCGGTTCCGCATCCGGAGTTCCGCAACTGACTAGGACGTCCACGCGTACCGGAAGCGTTGCGCGACCTCGTCGACCGGTTTCGCCCGGTATTCGGCGTGCTCGTAACCCCTGACCGCCACGAGCGCTCCCATGATCAGCGGCCCGAACAGGTCGCGCGCGAGCGCCGACGACTCGAATGCTCCGAGCATGTCGGACGACAGGGTCGGGAGAAGATCGACGGCGTGGGTGCCGGACAAGTCCGCGGGGTCGACCGACACCTCCGCCGGGAGCGTAAGCCCGCCGGTGATGCCGTCGTGGGCGGCACCGAGAATGGCGGCGCTACTCAAATACGGGTTCGCAGACGGATCGATAGGTTTGATTTCCAGGTTCGCGCCGTGCGGATTCCCAGCAGTGTCCGCGCAGAGGCGGACCGCTGCCTCGCGGTTCTCCAGGCCCCAGCAGCGGAACACCCCCGACCACATGCCTGGGCGCAAACGCAGGTGCGACAACACCGATCCGGCGAGGACGGCCGTGAACTCGGGTAGCGCCCGCAGAATCCCAGCGACCGCGGCGCCACCTGCGGGAGTCAGCCCGTGCGCGCCCAGCCCTCCCGACAGGATCGGCAGGCCGCGCCCGGTGAACGACACGTGCTGATGGGCACCGTTACCCGCCCCACCTGCGGCGGGCATGGGCGAGAACGACGCCCGGAGTCCCTGAACGCGCGCGACCCGGCTGATCAGGGCGCGGGCCAGCACCGCATTGTCGGCCGCCTCGACGGGATCCGCAGGGGCGAGCGACACCTCGAATTGATTCAGCCCGGCCTCGGCGTGGAGCTGTTCGATCGGCAGCTCCGCGCTCGCGGCCGCCGCCAGCAGCCGTTCAAAGAATTCTTCCTGCGCGAGAACGGCATTGAGACCATACGCGGACCATTCTTCGGTGCTCGCCGCGTCGAAGAGCGTGAACTCGATCTCGTGGCCGGTTCGTGCGCTCAGGCCCGATTCCGCCAGCCGCGTCGTCACCCGCCGCAGCGCGCCCCGGGTGCACGCCTGCGACGGTGTTCCGTCCTGCTCGCACAGATCCGCCGGAGCCCAGTACGTGCCGTTGCCGAGGTCCCGGACCTCGTCGGGGTCGATGCGGAGCCGAAGGTCGCCGGTCACGGAGAAGGCGGGCGTGAACGCGAGATGGTCGTCGACGCAAAACACACTCCAGCTCGATGACGCCCCCGCCCCCGCTTCGGCGAAGGCCGACAACCGTGAACGCGGAAACACCTTGGCCCGCGAGACACCTGCCATGTCGACGATCGATCCGACAACGCGGTCCGAGGGTGCGTTATTCCCGCCTCCGGTTGCCATCATGCACTCATCGTGGCGGCCGTGCGGGACAGGAAACCGAGGACGCACTGTATCGCTTGGCGTTGGGCCCGCGCCTGCCCGATGCCGCCTCCACCGAGGGCGATGCCACCGGTCCACTGGGCACCCGACGGAAACATCCCCCACCGAACCAGGTGACCGGCGCCGGGAAAGCACCGGTGCTCGTCGTGTCGTTCCGCGCGCCGCGCCAGAAGGGCGGTGGCCATGTCGGCCGACGGCCAGAGCTCGTCGTCCTCACCGGTCAGGCACAGGAGCGGCGCTGCGACACGCTCGGAGTGCAGTGTCGAATTCGCCGGTGCGGCGGCGAGACCGGCACGGTAGGCCGTCCCGAGCCGAAGCAGGCTGGGCCGCCGCGCGGCGATGTCGCGGTGGGCGTGCCACGCGTTCCGGATGAGCTGCGGCATCAGGGTCCCGCCCGGGAGCGGCGCCCACGGGACTGCCCGTCCGCGACGCGTCCACGACGGCGTTTCGGGAATTTCTCCTTCGGGTCCGATGGCTTGCCACGACACCGAACTCGGGCTCGTCAGTACGAGACCATTCACGTCGATCAATCCGTCGCAGGCGGCGGCGAGCAGTCCTTCCGCACCGCGGGACGTACCGACGGCGGTTACGCGATCGCCGTCCACCTGTGCGAGTGTCCGCAGGAACGTGACCGCAGTCGCGAACCGTTCGAGCGGGATGTCGACCAGGGTCGGCTCCGTGCCCGACTCGTCGACCCACGAATACGCCAGCGCGGCCCAGCCGTGTGAAGCGAGCATCTTCAAGTTGGAGCGCTGCGAGTCGACGCCACCCTCGGAGCCGCCGAAACACACGACGCCGGGCCACCCCGCGGCGGGCGCGTCGCCGGCGGGTAAGGCGAGGAGCGCGGGGCGGCCGTCGACCTCCCGTTCGGTGACCGTGACGCCCGGGGCGGCAGCGCGGCGAATCACGGTCCGCCGCACCCTTCCCTGCGCAGACGTGACGTCGACCGTGACGTTCCATGGACCGGCCGGGGGCACGAACAGGTCGGGTACGCGATCGTCCGACACGAACCGCATCGCCCACAGCGGGGCGTCGCTGTCTGCCACATCCCAGTCGCCGCGCACCGGTGCCCGCGAGGCGACGTCGACGGTTCCGTCGGCAGGGACAACGAACATTGCCTCCGAACGCCACTGCGAGCCGAAGAGATCCGTTCCTGTGGTCCGGACAGTGAGCGCGGCACCCGGCTCCGCTCCGTGCACGACGACCGCGAAGGGTTGATCGTGACGGGAATCCTCGACGACATCGAGGACCAGGCTCCCCTCCGCCAGGTCCTCGGGCGGCGACGGTTGCGCTACCACCGTCGGCTCCATCGAGGACTGCTCCGCGAGAAACTGCGACGTCTTGTCGAACCACCCGGGAAATATCGCTGACAGCAACCCGGCCACACCCATCAGCGTGTAGGGCAGAACCCAGTAGCAGACGATTGACAGGGTGTCCCCGTCATCGCGCATGGTTGCGTCACCATCGACGATCGGCGGTATCAGCGACACCAGCGTCATTGCACCGAATGCGGCCACCCACATCCAGGTCATCGCCGTGGTGACGTACCGGAAGCCGCCGCCGGCAGCTGTCGCTGCGTCGACGCTTCCTACCGCATATTCGCGGACGAACGGCCGGCCCACCAGTACGCCGACCGCGGCGATCGCGAAGAGTCCGCAGTTGCTCAGCGGCTGCAACCATCGCGCCAGAACGGCGTCGTCGACTAGGAGGGCGGCAATCAGCAGCAGCGCGAAAACGGCAACGGTGCCCACTTCGAGAGTGCGCCACGGTTGACGGCGCGCCCGTTGCATCACCTGCCCGGCCAGTGCGATACCGAACGCGACGGCGACTGCAGTAACGAACCCCGTGTTGCCCACGAGAATCCAGTAGACGATCCACGGCGCAAATCCGATGACGAATCCCAATGCACTGCCCCACTGCCCGGCATTCCCGGAGCTACGACGGCCGACTGGCACCTATTGTCGGGCCTGCGACGTGTTCGGGGACTCGATTTCAGGAAGCGAGCAGTTGATGCGCCCGCAGGCCGACATAAAGTTCGGCGGCGTCGATGGGATCCGAGAAGTTCCGCCCAGTGAGGCTGTGGATCCTGCGCAACCGGTACAGCACGGTGTTGCGGTGGTAGTGCAGCTGCGCGGCGGCCGCAGTGGTGGAGCCGTGGCAGGAAAACCACACGTCGAGTGTGGAGAGCAGACTGTCCTGCTCCTCCGGCGGCAGTGCCAGCACCGGTCCGAGAATCTGGCCCGCCGCGAGCTTGCTCGCTTCCGGCGCACTGACCAGCAGCAGCGAGACGGGCACGGACTCGTATCGCGTGACCGTGCAACCACCAAGTCCTGCGCACCGGCGGGCGACACGTGCCTGCTCGACGGCGCCGCTCGTCCCGGCCGGCCGGGTGAATGTGGAGCTGACCCCGACCCGGGCGTCGGCGCGGCCGAGAAATGCCAGCGCTGCCTCGACGAAGTCGGCGGTGGACGCCCACAGCAACCCGATTCGGCCGTCGACCTCCGTGTCCCACACGGACTCGACTCCCACGCCGCGCAGTTCGGCCTCCAGCAGATCCGCCGAAGACGGTGACGCCGCCGATTCGACCGACACGACCACGAAGGTGCTGTGCTCGGGAATGCGAAACGTGCGCAGCGCATCGGCAGCTCCCGCCGGGTTCACCGAGTGCTCCCCGAAGAGTGTTCTCACGAGTCGGCCGCGCGACTCGGCGTCCTCCCGGGCACGGAGATCAGCGGTCTCGCGGTAGGACTCCGCGGCACTGTCGGAGTACACATCCACCAGCGCCCACACCTGCGCCGCCATCTCGAGCAGCGCGTTGGTGGCCCGGCCCTCCGAGCGGTCCATCAGCTCATCCCAGATCAGTCGCCCACCGAGGCGGAATGCGTGGAGCAGGGCGGCGAGCGGCACACCCTGTTCGGCCTTCAGCTGGCCGGCTGCCCGCGCCGCCTCCAGACGGATCGGCGCGATGCCGGCGAGATTGCCGAGCATCGCCGTCAGGTTGTCGAGGCAGGCCCCGTACAACTGCTCGGGGGTGAGCAGAGTCGCCTCGATGTAGCCGTGCTCGGCAGACAGGATTCTCTCGGTGAGGGTCTGGGACAGCTCGTTCACCGATTCGAGCATGTCACCTAGTAGATCGGTGGGCGACGGCGCGATGTCCGGACTGGCAACCATTCGGCAAGACTATCGACCGGCCGTCCGTACCGCCACACCCTTGTTGTGCGACGGCATAGGGACAAAGTGGACATTTGACAGCCGCCGCCTATGGCGCTGCAGCCGGGGATGCGACGAGAATCACAAATCTACGCCCACAGCCGTTCAGCGTCTGTGGCGATGTTCTCCATGTAGTCGACCCGAGCGGAGATGTCCACAGTGAGCACTTCAAACCCCGAGGCCACTCCCCCACCCTCCGGCGCGGCCGAGCACGCGGCCGTCGACGCAGCCCTCGCCGACCTCGCCGAAGGCGAGAAGAACTGGGCTGACCTGTCCCTGTCCGAACGCCGGAAGCTTCTCGACAAAGTCCACGACCTCACCGTGCAGCACGCCGCGGACTGGGTGGACGCTGCTGTCGGGATCAAGGGCCTCGACCCGAAGTCGCCGCTGGTCGGTGAGGAATGGATGTCCGGCCCGTATTCCGTTGCGACCGCCACGGCCGCACTCTCCGCAAGCCTCGCAAAACTCGAGGCGGGCGGCAGCCCCCTCGACGGCGCCACCTTCGGCACGGCGCCCGGCAACCGCACCACCGTCAAGGTTCTTCCTCTCAACATTTTCGACAAGCTGCTCCTCAGCGGATTCAGCGCCGAGGTGTGGCTGCAGCCGGGGATCGATCGTGCAACGGCACAGCGGGACGCCGGGTTGGCTCAGCGAGACCCCTCCCACACCCGGGGCATCGGTGTGGTGCTCGGCGCCGGCAACATCACCTCGATCGCCCCGCTGGACACGCTCTACGAATTGATCGCCCACAACCGCGTCGTCGCGCTCAAGCTCAACCCGATCACCGACCCGTTGCTGCCGGTCCTCACACGGGTGCTCGAGCCACTCATCTCCGTGGGCGCCGTCCGTCTCCTCACCGGTGGCGCCGACGTCGGGACCTATCTGGTGCACCATCAGCAGGTCGATCACGTCCACATGACGGGTAGCGCGCTCACCCACGATGCGATCGTCTTCGGCGCAGGCGAAGAAGGCGCGAGGCGTAAGGCCGCGAACGAGCCGATCCTCGGAAAAGAGATCTCGAGCGAACTCGGTGGCGTGTCCCCCACCATCGTGCTGCCCGGTGAATGGAGCCACGCGGACATCAAGTTCCAGGCCGAGCACATCGCCACCCAGCGGCTACACAACGGTGGCTACAACTGTGTCGCGGCACAAGCGGTCGTGGTGTCCTCGGAGTGGAAGCAGCGTAACGAGTTCCTCGCCGCTCTGCGCGACGCCCTCGATCGAGCACCGGACCGCTCCGCCTACTACCCGGGCAGCGACAACCGTGTGGCCGGAGCGGTTGCGTCGTTCCCCAAGGCCGAGCGTCTGGGCAAGAACGGTAGGCGCGTGCTGGTGACGAACCTCGATCCCGGCGAATACGAGCCACTGCTGCAGACGGAGTACTTCGCTCCGGTCCTCGGCGTGATCGACCTTCCGTACCAGGGAAACGAGTTCGCGAGGCGGGCGGCACAATTCGTGAACGACGACTTCGTCGGCACGCTCGGGGTGAACATCGTCGCGACACCGCAGACCATTCGCTCGATGGGTTCGGCGTTCGACTCCTTCGTGGAAAGCCTGCGGTACGGGACCATCGCCATCAACGCCTGGACCGGGGTGGGATACCTCACCGCTACCGCAACCTGGGGCGCCTTCCCCGGCCACACGGTGAACGACGTCCAGAGCGGAATCGGTGTGGTCCACAACGCGCTGTTGATCGACCGCCCCGAACGCACCGTGGTGCGAGGACCGTTCCGCCCGTCACCGCGATCGGTGATGAAGCGGGAGCTGTCCATTTCACCCAAACCGCCGTGGTTCGTGAACAATCGCACCGCCGCCACCACGGGGCGCCTGCTGACCGCCTTCGCCGGAGCACCGTCATGGAAGCGGCTCCCGGCCATCTTCGCGTCCGCACTGCGTGGCTGACGCACCGCTGTCTCGACTGGAGAGGAACGAATGAAACAGACACCGTCGGTGGCGGACTACGTCGTGGTGGGGTCGGGTTCGGCGGGTGCCGCACTGGCCGAACGCCTCAGCGCCGACTCCCGGAACGCAGTGGTGGTTCTCGAGGCCGGCCCCGAGGACAAGAACAAATTCGCGCACATCCCCGCCGCCTTCTCGAAATTGTTCCGCAGCGAGGTGGACTGGGATTACCTCACCGAGCCGCAAGACACTCTCGGTGGCCGCGAAATTTATTGGCCGCGAGGAAAGATGCTCGGCGGATCCTCGTCGATGAACGCGATGATGTGGGTGCGTGGGTTCGCCGCCGACTACGACGAATGGGCGGAACTCGCCGACGAGTCATGGTCGTTCCGGGAGGTGCTCAAGCATTTTCGGCGCATCGAGAAAGTGGAAGGCGCCACCGAGGCCGACTGCGGCATCGAAGGTCCGATCAACGTGTGCCATCAGCGGAGCCCACGCGCACTGACAGGAGCGTTCCTCGACGCGGTTCGGGAAACCGGATATCCCGTGGAGCGTGCGAATACCGCACAGCCCGAGGGTTTCTCCCAGACGATGGTCACCCAGAAGCGTGGTGCGCGGTGGAGCACCGCCGACGCCTACCTCCGGCCCGCGATGAAACGCAAGAATCTCACCGTGGTGACCGAGGCACTGGCCACCCGCGTGTTGTTCGACGGAACCGCCGCGGTCGGGGTCGAATACGAGAAGGGCGGTGCACGCCACACCGTCCGGGCGGCGAAAGAGGTAATACTCGCCGGTGGGGCGATCAACACGCCGCAGCTGCTGATGCTGTCCGGTGTCGGTGACGAGCAGCAGCTGCGCGAGCACGGCATCCCCGTGCAGCACCACCTTCCCGAGGTCGGGAAGAACCTGGCGGATCACCTCGTCTCGTTCCTCGGTTACAGCGTGGACTCCGACTCGTTGTACGCGGCGGAGAAGATCCCCGAGCTGATCAACTACCTCACGCGCCGACGCGGCATGCTCACCTCCAATGTCGCGGAGGCATACGGGTTCGTGAGGAGCCGGGACGACTTGCCACTACCCGACCTCGAGATGATCTACGGCCCCGCACCGTTCTTCGACGAGGGGCTGATCCCCGCCACCGGCCACGCCGCCGTCATCGGCACCATTCTGGTGAAACCGGAGAGTCGCGGCACCATCACCCTGCGGTCTGCGGATCCTGCGGCAAAACCGATCATCGATCCCCGCTACCTCAGCGACCCCGAGGGCGCGGACCGGCGAGCCATGCTGGAAGGACTTCGCCTGTGCGATGCCCTCGCCTCGGCCCCGACGCTGAAGTCGAAGCTGGGCACACTGATTCGGCCCTCGGTCGAGCCGGATACTCCGCTCGAGGAAATACTGGAACGCGCCCTCGCCGAGAATGCGCACACGCTGTACCACCCGGTGGGTACCTGCCGGATGGGCAAGGACCCCGCCAGCGTCGTCACCCCGGACCTACGGGTGCGGGGAGTCGAACGCCTGCGCATCGCCGATGCGTCGATCATGCCCACGATCATCCGGGGCCACACACACGCACCCGCCGTGCTCATCGGGGAACGTGCCGCCGACCTCATAGGGCGCTAGCGCCCTGTGAGTGGTTAGCGAGTGCAGAGACTCGCTAACCACTCACGGGCGGCGGAGCCGCCTAGTACCGGCGGGCTGAGTGGAACGGCATCGAATCGAGCGGTGCCTGCTTCACCGGCTGGCCGGCGCTGGGGGCGTGGACCACCATGCCGTTTCCGGCGAACATCCCGACATGCGACGCCCCGTAGAACAGGACCAGATCGCCGGGCTGAAGATTTCCCTTGGCGACAGGTGCCCCGCCGTTCACCTGGTCGTAGGTGGTACGCGGGATCGAGACACCCGCCTGCTTGTATGCCCACTGCATCAATCCGGAGCAATCGAAAGCGTTCGGTCCGGTGGCGCCCCACACATACGGTGAGCCGATCTTCGACTGGGCGGCTGCCAGCGCCTGCGCACCGCGGGTGGAGGGCAGGGCCGGAGCCGGCGGCAAGGCTGGTAGCAGGTTCGATGGTGGAGCGGGGTTCGGTGCCGGCGCCTGCGGCGCGGGCGGCAGCGGCGGTACACCTGGTATGTCGAACGTCCCAATACCTGGGATAGTGATCGGCTCCGCTGCCGCTGGGGCAGCAGGGAGCACGAATGCTCCCAGCCCCACCGCGGTGGCTACCAGAACGCCACCGGTCGAAATCTGCAGACGATTGCCCCGACGCAATCTATGCTTGGCCATTGAGCTGAATCCTTCATTTTTTCGATGTCCGGCGACTTTCGTGCCGATCGGACGAGACGTTTCATAACATCGCGGTCACGGACTCAGCGGACAACGGCCGAATGGCCCATACACATACCTGTTTTCGGAAAACCACGTAGATCACAGGGCTATAACGAACAGACCGGTCGTGACGAAAGCGCAAAACAGGTATGTCCGCGGGTAATTCGGCCGTTACCGCCGGAACACCCGTCGGACACGCTGTGGAGCGTGTCACTGACCCAGAATTCAGAACCCGAGATCCTCGAGCCGCTCGCAGGTCCGAAGGCCCCGACCCTCACCGTGGTGGCGCAGGGTCCGCCCATCGTCTTCCTCCACGGCTGGGGCCTGACCCCGCGGGTGTATGGCCGCAGCCTCTCGACTCTCGTCCGACAGGGACATCGCGTCGTTACACCGACACTTCCCGGTTTCGGAGGGACTCCCGACCATCCGCCGCACGCGCGTAGCTTCGCGGGCTACGCCGCCTGGCTCGGACGGTTTCTCGACTCGGCGGGAATCGACGAGCCGGTGACCCTGGTCGGCCACTCCTTCGGCGGTGGCGTCGCGATTCAGACCGCCCACGACCTTCCCGAGCGGGTAGCACGAGTGGTTCTCGTCAACTCCGTCGGCGGCGGGGCATGGTCTGCCGGCGGTCAGGCAATTCGGCACATCGGTGAAAGACCATTGTGGGATTGGGGTGCATCGGCGCTGGGCGAGGCCCTGTCGATCCGGTCGATCGCCCACACGGCAGCATCGCTCGTCAACGGTTTCATCCCCAACACCGTGCGCGATCCAGGTGCGGTGTGGCGGACGGCACATCTGGCCCGGCGTGCGGACTTGCGGACCGAACTCAGAACCCTTGCGAACCGAGGACTGCCGGTGACGCTGTTGTGGGGCCTCGGTGACCGTACGATCCCGGTGGCCAGCTTGGAGTCGTTGAGGACCGCGCTCCGCAATCCACCGGTTCTCACGGTGGCGGGCGGTCACGGTTGGCTGATCCACGATCCCACCGCGTTCGCCGACGCGATAGGCCGGGCGCTCGACGCCATGTGAGTGGTCATCGCGCCCGCAACCGCGGTTGTCACACCACAGTGCGGCCCCCACCGGTCATCGATGGGGGCCGCACTCGGCAGTGAATACTCAGGTCACCGTCACGACGGCGGGGGCGCGGGAGTCGGAGGCTTGGGCGTCGGGAAATTCCCAGGGCCGGGACTGGGAGGTGGGCACAACTGGCAACCTCCGTCGCCGAGATCCTTGGGAGGCGGCTTGGGATTGGTGTCGTGACAGCTGACTCCCTTGCACGGGACAGCGGACGCCACGGCCACAGGGGGCGACGGCCGACATACCCTCACGGTTCGGGTTTGAGTGAGCAGTTCGAGGTCGCCCGACGTCGGCGCATGATGGCTCCGCGCTCGCAGGCGGCACGCTGGTCAGCGCCCGCATGATTGTTGCGTGGGACCATGGATTGGGTAGCGTTCGGTATCGACCCGCGACCGCGTGTCATTCGATCGGCTCTGCACATTTTGAACTGTGGGAGGTTCCCGTGGCTGGTGGTCTCGTCGCCCTGTTGGACGACGTCGCGGCACTCGCGAAAGTGGCTGCGGCATCCGTCGACGACATCGGAGCCGCGGCAGGCAAGGCCAGCATCAAGGCAGCGGGTGTGGTCGTCGACGACACCGCTGTCACCCCCCGCTACGTCCATGGGTTCTCCCCTAATCGCGAATTGCCGATAATCCGCAAGATCGCGATCGGGTCGATCCGCAACAAACTTCTGATCATCCTGCCGGTGGCGATGATCTTGAGTCAGTTCCTGCCGCAGGCACTGCCCTATCTGCTGATCGCCGGTGGTCTGTTCCTGTGCTTCGAGGGAGCTGAGAAGGTCTACGAAGCAGTCACCGGCGGGCACCACGGCGACGACGATGCGCCGGTAGTGCTGCAGGGTCCCGAACTCGAAAAGAGCATGGTCAGCGGCGCGATCCGCACCGACCTGATCCTGTCCGCCGAGATCATGGTGATCTCCCTGTCCTCCGTCGAGAGCGAACCGTTCGTCACTCGGCTGCTGGTGCTCATCGTCGTGGCGTTCCTCATCACCATCCTGGTCTATGGTGTGGTCGCCGTGATCGTGAAGATGGACGACGTGGGCTTGGCGCTCGCCCGACGCGAGTCGACGTTCAGTCAGCGGATCGGCCGAGGCCTCGTCGCCGCGATGCCGAAGGTGATGGCGGTGCTCACCGTGGTCGGGATCGCCGCGATGCTGTGGGTCGGCGGCCACATCCTGCTCGTCAACGTCGGCGAGGCAGGATTCCACTGGCCGGCCGATCGCCTCCACGATCTCGAACACTGGTTCAGCGACCTCGCGCACGGCGGTTTCGGTGGGGTTCTGTCCTGGACTTCCGGGACCGTGGTGTCTGCCCTCGTCGGGCTCGTTGTCGGCGCGATCGTCGTCCTGATCGTGCACCTGATTCCGAAGCGGAAGAAGAGCGTCTCGGCGCACTGACGCGTCCGGGCGATGGGATCAGGACTGTATGCCGCGTCCGGTCCCCATCTTCTGATCCGGCCCGGGAGCGGAATGACCGCCTGTTGAGCGGCACGCGATAGAGACCGCGATTCTTGCCGATGCGGCAAGAACCTTCGCCAGAATGGTCGCAGCTATTGCACTGTGTCGGTATGGAAGATTCCGGCGAGGTCATCGAGGTCGAGGCAGTATCGAGCGAGGCAGCCGAATGGGATGCGCGCTATAACGAGCGGGATCAAGTGTGGAGCGGCGAACCCAACGGTGCACTTGTCGACGAGATGACCGGCGCACCGCCCGGGCGCGCCCTCGACGTCGGCTGCGGTGAAGGCGCTGACGCCCTCTGGCTCGCCCGCCAAGGATGGGCAGTGACCGCGCTGGACGTTTCGCGAGTCGCGCTCGATCGGGCGGCGGCACATGCCGCCGACCAGAACACGGACATCACCTGGGTGTGCAGCGGCCTACTGGATGCCGATCTGCCCGCAGATGGTTTCGACCTGGTCTCAGCTCAGTACCCCGCCTTACGCAGCACAGCCGACCATTCCGCTGAACGAGCGTTGGCCTCCGCCGTCGCACCCGGCGGCATCTTGCTGGTTGTTCATCACGACATGCGCGACGGGGATGCGGCGCGCGAGCACGGCTTCGATCCCGATGATTGGGTCGCACCCGGTGATGTGGCGGCGCTGCTGGATACCAGCTGGCACATCGATGTGAATGAGGTGCGGGAGCGTTCGATCAGCGGCGGCGCGGGAGCGCACCACACCCACGACGTGGTCCTGCGCGCGCACAGACTGCCCCAACGCAGCCCTTCCGTCGGACGCAGGCAAGCCAGCGGTTCGCTCGGCGCTTACCCGGAACCACAGATGGGGACCGCGACGGCCACAGCTGCGCCCGCTTCACCGCTCGCTATGCGCGCACAACTCCACAATGGGAGCTGCTACTGGGATCATCGAGAGGCGCGGTGGGTCAACTCTCACGGCGGCATGGGCACGAGCCCTACTTCGGGCCCTGCCGGATAGCTATCGTTCAAAGCGAACCGTGCCTGCTGCGTCAGCTCGCGTGCGCGTGCGGATGTGAGGGGAGTTGGGCGAGCAGCTGCTCCCACTCGTCGAACCGGACGGCGTCAGCTGTGCGGCGATGAGGCGCGGATCCGGCGGCGAGGTCGACCAAGCTTCGGGCGGCACCGAGAACGGTCAGGTGATGGCGGCGGGAAACGTCGAGGAGTTCATCGAATGCCTGGGCATCGCTGCAGCGGCGCGCTGCGATCAGGATGCCCTTCGCGGTGGCGAGAAGCTCGCGACCGTCGGGACGCCGTCGGGGAATCAGGCGAGTGGGGCCGGCAACAGGAGTGAGGGAGAAGTCCGCGGTGTCCTCGATCATGTGACGTAGTCCTTTGCTCTCGTGCATCGGCCGGGATGCGCCGGTGTGCCGGCAACCAATCCCAAGCGGTCATAAAGTGTGAGTCATGTCACTACCGATGCCCGAATAGTTCTAGCACACGTCACGGCGGCTGCCACCTAGACAATTGTCCAATACCCTGCTCCGCGTCAGGCCGGGCACCCTCGACGTCGAGTCGGTCGGCCCTCTTCCACCGCCCTCCCGGTTCGACCAACACGCAAAAATAGATGTGGCGTGGATCACACTATCGAGGTGCGACCAGCTGCTGGATCTACCATTTACCTCGCACGAAACGCACTGGATGCGGGGCTCCGACGCAGTCGATACCAAGATTTTCTGATGCGATTGCGCACTTGCCATGCCATCAACGCCCGCGGAGACATCGGATCGGCGAGGCCGACCGCCACGCGAGCTCGCGCGGCGGTATCCCACGGCACGTTCCGGCGAGGCCCGGCCGGAGCGGAATACACTCCGACCGGGCCGACTCGGCTCAGGCACCGTCCTCAACCTCCCGAATTCGCATCGGACGCTCACAATTCCCCGAGGCGGCGGCCCTTCGCATCCGCCCCGGACACCACACGGAACGAGACAGGGATCCATGGCTGCAACGTCTGCGACGGTGCGGGTTGCCCGGCCGGCCCTGCCCTCAGATCCGCGGTCGCCGATCGCACTCTTCGTTCTCGTGGCCGCACGGTGGAGAAAATCTCAGGCCTGCAGCCATCGGAAGGTACTGCGGTGGAACACGATCGGCTCCACGTCCGGTTGCACCCGCACCTCGTTAATTTTCAACAGCACGACCGCATGATCGCCGGCGGGCACCTGCTCCGACACTGTCGTGTCGAGCCACACGGAGGCACCACCGACGAATACCGCCCCGCCGTCGCTGGTTTCCGTGGTGAGTCCTTCGAACCGGTCGCCGGTCTTCGCGGCCAGTACCCGCGCCGCGGTGTCGTGCACCTCCCCCAGCACGCTGATTCCAATGCGCGCCAATCCGGCCAGCTTGGGCCACGTCGAAGAGGTGTTCTGCACGCAGAACGCAACGAGAGGCGGATCCAACGACACCGGCACGAAGGTGCTCGCCGCCATCCCGACCCGCTCACCGTCGACCTCTGCGCACACCGCCACCACACCACTGGGCACGTGCGAGAACGCCTCCCGCAACGAACCTGGGTCCAGCGTTACCGTCCCGCTCATCACAACTCCGTCCGTGCCGTTGCCGCCGCGGTGAGCACCGGACCCCAACGCTCGGCGTACTCGGCGATTCGCGAATCGGTGGTGTAGGTGGTGTCGGCGAGGTACAGCCCCGGCGCCGGCGTTGTTGCGCCGAGCTCCACCAATACCGGCTTCAACAGCAGCTCAGGTGCGAGCGAGTGCGCCGGGCCCGCGCCGAGCATCACCGGGACCGCGACCACGCCCCGCAGTCCTTCGGCTGTCGCGAACTGGTCGAGGAAGAGCTTGAGCACTCCCGTATAGGTGGCCTTGAAGGTCGGACTTGCGACCACCACCAGGTCCGACTCTGCCACCGTCTCGACCGCTTGCGCGACCTTGTCGTCACCCCAGCCGAGCAGCCCGGGACCCAACTCGATGACGTCGACGACCGAGTCCACGGGGGAACCCGTCACCGCCGTCGCCACCAACGTCGCCGCGTCCAGCGTGCGCGAACCCGCCTTGGGATTGCCCGCGACTACCGTTACCTTCATCGTTCCCTCGCCTCTCATGTGCTGTCGGTGCCACGATAGAACAGCCAAGTGTTCATAGTCGAATATGATTGACTGCCAGCCTCTTTCGATCGCAGTTAATTCGGATCACGTCGAATCGAACGCTTCCGTTCACTGATGGTCGGGCTTACACTGCCGACCCGTGAGTACTTATCAACAACGGGTAGTTAAGAAGTACTCACAGGAGGCGGAGCCTCAGTTCGCGGCGCCGTACCCGGGTCACCGCGCCGCCGCTCAACGTGGGAGCCGATCCGACGAGAAGCGCCGTGTACGGGTGCTGGGGGTCGGAGATCACCTGATGGGTGGGACCGTCCTCGACGATGTTGCCGCGGTACAGCACGACGATCCGGTCGACCAGCGCCGCGACCGCCCCCAGATCGTGCGAGATGAACAGCTGAGCGAGCTGCCGCGAGTGCCCGAGTTCGGTGAGCAGTTTCAGGATTTGAATACGGTTGACCGAGTCGAGGGCGCTGACTGGTTCGTCGAGCAGCAGCAGCGCCGGATCGAGGACGAGGGCCCTCGCGATCGCGATCCGCTGGCGCTGCCCACCCGACAGGTCTGCGGGAATACGCGCCGCGATGTCGGCGTCGAGTCCGACACTGCCCAGTACCGCTGCCACTCGCGACCGCACCACGCTGCGGTCGAGTCCGCCGCGCACGAGCAGTCCCTCGGCGATCGACTCCCCCACGGGGATGTCCGGATCGAGGCTCAGCAGCGGATCCTGGAACACGTACTGCACGGTCCCCGTGCGGCGGTGCGCCCTGCGGTGCGCCGCGGACAGGTCGTCGACGCGCTGCCCGCGGATCTCGACCGATCCGGACGTCGGGGTGATCAGACCGAGAATCGTGCGAGCCAGTGTCGTTTTCCCGGAACCGCTCTCACCGATGAGTCCCACCTTCTCGCCGGCATCGATGGTCAGGTCGACTCCGTGCAGAATCTGCTTGCGGGCCGCGCGGGGTCCGAGCTCCACCCGGACGCCGGTCATGCGCAGCAACGACTCAGACACGAGCCGCCTCCTTTCCGATGACCGACTCGAGCCCGTAGTCCCGGTGGTTCTCGACGAGTTGGCGGGTGTACTCGTGTCGGGGCGCGGTGAGCAGGTCCCCTGCTCGCCCGGACTCGACGACGGCGCCGTCCCGCATCACGATCACGTTGTCGCAGACCTGAGCCACCACGGCGAGGTCGTGCGAGACGAGGACGAGCGCGAGACCCAGTTCGTTGCGCAGGTCCTCGAGGAGGTCGAGCACCTCGGCCTGAACGGTGACGTCCAGGGCGGTGGTCGCCTCGTCGGCGATCAGGAGTTCCGGTTCCGCGGACACCGCGATCGCGATGAGCACCCGCTGGAGCATTCCCCCGGACAGTTCGTGCGGGTACTGGCGGTACACGGTGTCGGCGTCGTTCAGCCCCATTTTCCGGAACAGTTCGACGCCGCGCCGCCGGGCGTCCGCGCGGGCCAGGCCGAGGGTCGACCGGAGCGCCTCGGCCAGTTGTTCACCGACCCGGATGGACGGGTTCAGATAGGACGCCGGGTCCTGGAACACCGCGGAGATGCGGGTTCCGCGCAGTGGCCGCCAGTGTTTGCGACCGAGGTCGGTGAGTTCGATGCCGTCGAAGTCGATCGAGCCGACGGTGACGTCGATTCCGCCGGGCAGGATTCCGAGGATGGCGCGGCAGGTCAGCGACTTGCCGCTGCCCGATTCGCCGACGATCCCGAGGGCTTCGCCGCGCGCGAGGGAGAAGTCGACGCCGTGGACCAGTTCGGTTCCGTCGTCGAGTGCGATGCGCAGGTCGCTCACGGTGAGCACCGGCCTGTCGGGGCGCGTGTTTGCGGTTGCCGACGTGGCATCCAATGTGTCAGTGGACATCCGAGGTGACCTCCTGTTTCCTGCGGGCGCGGCGTTGGGGTTGCCCCGTTGCATCCCGCAGCGCGTCGGCGATCGCGTTGAGCGCCCACACGGTCGCCACGATCAACAGGGCGGGGACGACGGGGCCGAACGGAACCTGGTAGAGGTACTGCAGTCCGCTGGCGAGGAGTCCGCCCCAGGTCGGGTCGGGTGGGACGACCCCGATCCCGAGGAACGTCAGCGAAGACACGATGACGAGGCTGGCTCCGGTCATCGCCGCGAACGTCACCCCCACTGGCGGCAGCACCTTGCGCACCGCGTGACGACGGATGATCCAGGACGTGTCGGCCCCCATCAGTTCGGCGGCCTCGACGTACTGGGAGTTGGCCACGGTCAGTGCCGCGGCACGCGTGACCCGGTAGAACGCGGGTGCGATGAGGATGCCGACCGCGAACATCGCCTGAGCGAGCCCGTTTCCGAGCAGCGCGGTCATCGCGACGGCGAACACGAGGAACGGCAGCGTGATGAGCGCATCCATCAACCGGAGGGTGAACCATTCCACGCCGCGCCCGAGGTACACCGACAGGAAGCCCGGGATCACGCCGAGGAGGAATCCGACGACGACGCATTGCAGTGCGGACAGCACCGACACGGTCGAACCTGCCAGCAGCCGGCTGAACACGTCCCGCCCGACGTTGTCCGTCCCGAGCCAGTGAGTTCCGCTCGGACCCTGCAGGATTGCCGACGTGTCCTGCTCGAGCGGGTCGAAGGGCGCGAGGGCGGGCCCGAAAACCGCGAGCACCACTATCAGCCCGAGGACGAGCACCGCAGCGCGAGCGGTGTGATAGCGCAGGATTGCTGTGAGCATGGGATTTCAGTCTCTCCGCTTGGTTGCCGGCTGCAACGCGCTCTGCGCGATGTTGACGACGATGTTGCAGAACAGCACGAACACGATCGCCACGACAAGCGTTCCCTGGACGATGGGAACGTCTCCGCGCAGCGCGGAGTCCGCGGCGAGGCGACCGAAGCCGGGCATGGAGAACATGGTCTCCATCACGACGGCGCCGCCGATGAGTGTGGGGATCTTCATCCCCAGGATGGACAGCGCGGGACCGCTGCCGTTACGCAGTGTGTGCACGAACAGGATCCGGGACGGACCGATGCCCCGAACCACCGCGCCGGTGACGTAGTTCTGGTCCAGCTCCGCGACCAATCCGGTGCGGAGTTGTCGCGCGATGTCGGCGACGACGTCCATGCTCAACGCGATCGCGGGCATGATGATCAGCGACAGCCAGCGACCGAAGTCCTCGTCCGGCGGGACGTACCCGGCCGACGGCAGCCAGTGCAACCCGACGCTGAGGACGAGGATCAGTCCAATCGAGATGACGAACGGCGGCAGTGTGGAGGCCACCGACGTGTAGGCGGTGATCAGCCGGTCGAGCAGGCTGCCTTTGTACACGGCGGCGAGTATTCCGAGTCCGACGCCGAAGGCGAGTCCGATGACCAGAGCCACACCCGCGATCGAGGCGCTGACGGCCAGCCGCTCGCCGATCAACTCGCTGACCGGGATCTTGCTGAACCACGAGACGCCCAAGTCGCCGCTCAGCATGCTCGACATCCAGTCGACATACTGCTGCCAGACCGGTTTGTCCAGCCCGAATTCGGCGTTGATGCGGGCGATCGTCTCCGGGGTCGCGGCGTCGCCGGCAATCCCGGCGGCCGGATTCAGCCCGCTGGCCGCGCCGAGCAGGAAGGTGATCAGGGTGGAGAACAGGAAGACCGGGACCACGATCAGCACGGTGCTCAGCACGACCCGCAACGCCGTGCCGAGCGCACCCGCCGGCACCGGGAGAGCGAATGTTCTCCCGGTGCCGGCGGTCTGGACGTCTGCTGTGGTCACGAGACCGTGACGCCTTCCCACCGCACCTGGGACGGCAGGATGTTCAGGTTCTTCAGGTCCGGGTTGGACACGATGATCCACGGATTGCTGAAGATGTAGTTGGTCGGCGACTGCTCGACACCGACCTTGACGGCCTGCCACAGCCGCGGCTTGTACTCCGGGTCCTCGAGAGGTGTGCGACGCACGGCGTCGAGCGCGGCGATGAACTCCGGCGACGCGTGGGGGCCGCTGAGGTTCATGATGCCTTCCGGACCGTAGACGGCAAGCAGGTTCTGCACCGGGGATTCACGCCCGATGGTGCCGTCCGTCGCCAGCTGCGGGTTCTTCGCGATGTAGACCTCGCTCTGCCACGTCGACGATCCCGGCGGCACCACCTTGATGGTGGATTCGACGCCGATCTTCTTCAGCTGCGACTGCACCAGTTCCGCCCGGTTGGTGGCCGCCGACTGCGCGGTGATCTCGATCGACAACTGCCCGGGACCGTATCCCGCCTCGGTGAGGAGACGAGATGCCCTGTCGGGATCGTAGTTCCAGAGCTTCTCGATCTCGGGGTTGAAAGCGAGGTACCCGCTGGGGAACGGCTGGCTCGTCGTGCTGCCCAACCCGTTCGTGATGACGTCGACGAACGCCTGCCGGTTGAATGCGTAGCGGAATGCCTCGACGACCTTCGAATTGTCGAACGGGGCCTTGTTGAGGTTGATGGAGACGTCGTTCGCGGCCAGCGAGGGCTTTACGGTCACATCGAGACCTGCGGCCTCGGCTTCCTTGGCCTGCAAGGCCGGTAGCGTCGCGAAGTCGATGGAGCCGGACTGGACACCGGCGACGAGAGTGGCCGGGTCCGGGGCGACGCTGAGTTCGAAGTGGTCGATGTGGATGTTGTCGGCGTCCCAATAGTTCGGGTTCTTCTCGAAGTACGCGTGGTCCTCGGCGACGAAGTCGGTGATCGTGAAGGGGCCGGCGCCGACCGGCCACACACTGAGCTTCTGCGGGTCGGCGGCCGCGGTCGGGCTGGCGATGGCCCCGGTACGCCCGGCGACCAGGTAGGGGATCTGGTAGTCGGCGTCGGCCAGGTGCAGTGTGACGTCGGTTGTGCTGTCGGCCGTGACCTCGGTGACGCCGGCGAGCTGATCGCGGAGGAACGAGTCGTCCTGGGACTTGCCGCGATCGAAGAATGCCTTCACCGACTGGGCGTCGAGAGTGGTCCCGTCGGTGAACGTCAGACCGTCACGCAGGGTGAAGGTCACGGCGGTGCCGTCGGCGTTGTATTTCCAGCTCTCGGCGAGCGAAGCCTCGACGTTGCCCTCGGCGTCGAGCCGGGTCAGCGAGGCGTACGCGAGGCTGATCGTGTTGATGTCGTTTCCGGTGCGGCTCGTCACCGGATCCCAGGAGGTGGGGAGGTTGAACGCCCACTTGACCTCGTCGCCGTCCGAGCTGCTGCCGCCGCCGCACGCGGTGGCAACGAGCCCGACGATCACTCCGAGTATTACGGCGCCGACGATCCGCCGGCTCTTCTTGCTCACTGGGTGCTCCTGACCATGCAAAGGGGGTGGTGATTCAGACGCTCGCGGACAGCGATGCGGTGGTGCCGGGCAGCGGGGCGGGGTCGATTTCCTCACGCCGCGCGCGGGTGTAGCGGTTCTCCGGGAAAGGCAGGCCCAGGTTGCCGCGCAACGTGTTCTGCTCGTAGTCCTCCCGGACGACCCCGCGTTCACGCAGGATCGGCAGCACCTCGTCGACGAAGCGCTGGAACTGTGCCGGGTGGCCGATGTGGATGTTGATGCCGTCGAGGGCGTGGCCGTCCAGCCAGCGCTGTAGTTCGTTCGCGACGGTCTCGGCGCTGCCCGTGAACGGTGACGTCTTCGGTGCGCTCAGCGCCTCGACGGTCTGCCGCAGTGTCAGCCCCCGATCGGCGGCGAGGTCGGCGATCTTCTTGGCCTGCGTATAGAAGCTGCGCTCGGCGTGCTGCAGTGCCTCGGCAGGGAACTGCGCGTCGAGGTCGTACTGCCGGAAGTCGTGCCAGCCGAAGGGCCGGCCCAGTTCCCGGAGGGATTTTCCGAAGTCGTTGTCCGCCAACTGGGTCACGCGTTCGATCTCGCGCGCGTCGGCGTCGGTGTCGCCCACGGTGACGCTGACTCCCGGCAGGATCACGATGTCCTCGGGAGCGCGCCGGTAAGCTGCCGCGCGGGTCTTTATGTCGGCGTAGAACGCCGCTCCCGCCTCGAAACTAGGCGCGTGCGTGAAGATCCCGTCGGCGATACGCGCCCCGAGGTCGCGGCCCTGGTCGGAGTCGCCGGCCTGGAAGATCACCGGCTGCCCCTGCCGCGAGCGTTGGATGTTGAGCGGGCCCACCACCGAGAAGTGCTCACCCCGGTGGTCGAGGGTGTGCAGCTTGTCCGGGTCCAGGAAGCGGCGGGCCTCCCGGTCGCGCGGAAACGCGTCGTCCTCGTAGGAGTCCCACAGAGCCTTGACGACCTCGACGTGTTCGAGGGCCCGACCATAGCGGGTGGCGTAGTCGTAATGCTCCTCGAGACCGTAGTTTCCGGCGGTACCCGAGTCGCCACTGGTGACCACGTTCCAGCCGGCGCGGCCGCGGCTGATCAGGTCGAGGGACGCGAACCGTCGCGCGAGGTTGAACGGCTGGTTGAACGACGTGGTCAGCGTGCCGACGAGCCCGATGTGCTCGGTGGCCACCGCGAGCGCCGAGAGCAGCGTCAACGGCTCGAGCCGGTTCAGGTAGTGCGGGGGCGAGTCCGGGGTGATGAACTGGCTGTCGACGATGAACACGAGATCGAACCGCGCCTGTTCGGCCAGCCGGGCGTACCGGATGTACCAGTCGATGTCGACGCTCGCGTCGGCGGGAATCTCCGGGTCCAGCCAGGTGTACGGGTGCCCGGGCCCACCCGTGGGGGTGAGGACAGCTCCCAATTTCAGTTGCCGTCTCGTCATGTTCTCGCTCCTTCGTCGTTCGCCGTGAGGCACCTGCCTCGGCACGCCGCGTTGAAGTGTATGGAGCAAACAGACGCGTGCAGAGTATTAAATTCTCGATGTTTCAAAACATATTTCGTATGTCCCGCAGGGCTGTCGAACAAAGTCCGATCAGTCGAAGAACTCGCGCGACGACTCCGCGACGGCCACCGCGACGACGTCGGCGAGTTGCCCGATCAGGTCCGGGTCGTCGGGCAATTGGGTGGCCGACAGGCGTAGGAGTTGGCGTGCGGGCGCCTGCACGAACGAGCGGGATCCGGCCCCCACCGAGATGCCCTGCCGCGCCAACGCGACGAGGGCCGCGGTCTCGTCCGACACCGTCACCCACACGACCAGACTGTGCGGACCCGCGAAAGCCTCTATGCCACGGTCGATCAGCGCCCCCAGCAGCGACGTGCGTCTGGCGGCGTAGCGCTCGTGCGCCGCCGTGACCGCGTGCTCGGCGTCGGCGCTGCCGATCAGATGGGCGAGGGTGTTCTGCAGGATCCGGCTGTTCGAGCCGACTCCGTGGCTGCGCACCTTCATGGCCTTCTCGATCAGTTCGCGGGACCCGCCGAGAACGGAGGTCCGCACGTCGATCCCGTATGCCTTGCAGTAGCTGCGGATCCGGACGACACGCTGCGGCAGTACCGATCCCAGAGAGGGAGGCTGCTGCGGTTCGAGCGGTCCGATCGAGTCGTCCTCGACGACCCACACAGCCGGATGCCGCCGCAACACCTCGGTGAGTTCACTCCTGCGCCGCGCGCTGACCGCATGGTCGACGGCGAACGGCGCACCGGGCTGGAACACGAAGGCCACCGCGCCGGCGGTCAGGGCCGCATCGAGAGCGTCCGGCCGAGGGCCGTCGCGGTCGGCGCCGACCCCGACCGCATCCAACCCCAGGTCGCGGAGGGTGTCGAGAACACCCGGGCCCAGGGGCTCGTCGACGGCCACCATCGAACCGGGTGGGGCCGCCGCCTCCACGGCCAGCAACAGCGCCTCGGTGCCGCCGCCCGCCGTGGCCCAGGCCTCCGGTTCGAACGGCCAACCCGGAGCCACGGCATTCCTCAACCGCTCGGTCATCAGTTCGCGGCCGAACACATTCAGCGTCTCGGCATCCAGACTGGACAACAAAGCGTCGGACAGGGAGGGCTGCAGCGCCAGGTCCGGTGCATTCTGCGCCAGGTCGACACCACGCCAGTCGGGTATGCCACGCTCGGGCACGCTGTCGAGCGGCGGAAGAACAACGGTGCCGCCGCGGCGGCGGGTCTGCACGAACCCCTGTTCCTGCAACCGGCCCCACGCGTTGACGATCGCACCGACACTGAGATCGGTCGATTTCGCGAGTGCGCGGACGGTCGGCAGGCGATCGCCGGGGCCGAGCTCACCCGACTTGATGAGGTCGGCGACGGCATCGGCCAGTTCCGCGGTGCGGCCGTCGATCTTGTCGAGCAACCACTCCGGAGCAATCGTCTCCGACTCCAGCACCGCTGACATCCACACCCCTTCGATCGACAACCACTACCGGCACCGCGCCGCGGGGGTCACGGTCACTGCGCGAGTGCCCCGGCCGGTTCGCGGAGGATGATATCGGGCGTCCCGGGCAGGCGGAGACGCTCGAGGAACTGCACGACCTCAGCGGCGACCGACCGGTGGGACACGTCGTTGAGGATGTCGTGCAGCCCCTCGTGAACGACGACGACCCGGGCGCAGGGCAACGCGGACGTGACAGCCAGGACGTCCGCTGCCGGGCTCAGAACGTCGGCGCCTCCGTGCACGACGAGGACCGGAACCTGCACGTGGGTCAGCGAATCAGCCGTGGCCACCGGCGTCTCCGCATCGAGCGTTCCCCGCTCGAGAGCGTCGGCCGACGACAGGACCCCTCTATGCACGGGACACGCGGAGCGGATCTCGAGTTCGCCGTCCCACTCTCCGGTGAAGGCCTCGGCGCCCGCGACGAGAAGACCGGCGGCCACCACCCCGGACACGGCCGGATGCGTCGCGGCCAGGTCGAGGGCGGTCAGAGCGCCACTATCCGACCCGACGACGGTGAGTGGGAGTTCGGTCTCGGCATCGGCGATCGCCCGAGCAGTCGCCGCGGGATCGTTCTCCACCACCGCGACACGGTAGCCATCGAAGGCGATCCGGCGGGCGAACCGGCGGTACACGTGAGCACGCTCACCGCGGCCGGCGACAACGATCACCGAGCCACGCACAGTCGCTTCGGGTTCCAGCCAGTCGATGTCCACTGATTACCTCATTCGGGGGTTGTTCGCAGGATTGACTGCGTCACCCTGACCCACACGCGCGAGGTCGAACAAGACTAAAGCTCGAGCAGAACAAAACGCGTGCCTTCTCGCCGCGCTTCGTGTTTTGTTCCGAACATATTCGTTTTGCTCTGCCATTCACCCGCTTTTGCCATTCATCCGCTTTGCAGTTCACTCAGGCCCAATCAGAAGTATCGACGAAGGGACAGGCACACCGATGCCCGAGACCACAGGGTTCGCGACCCGGCAGGTCCGCACCGGCTATCAACCCGGAACGCCGCAGAACACCGCGATCCCCCCGATCTACCAATCGGTTGCCTACGATTTCGGCAGCTTCGAACAGGCGCGGGACATCTTCTCCCTACGGCGGAAGGGAAACCTGTACAGCCGCACCGGGAATCCCACCCAGGCCGTGTTCGAGCAGCGTCTCGCCGATCTCGACGGCGGAGTCGCCGCCCTGGCCACGGGGTCCGGGCAGGCCGCTGTCGCGGTCGCACTCCTCACCCTTGCCAAGTCCGGAGAGCACATCGTCGCGGCCCGGCAGCTGTACGGGGGAACCGTCGATCTCCTCACCGACACCTTCGCGGACTTCGGGATCGAGGTCACGCTCGTCGATCAGGACGACCTCGACGCCTGGCGTGCGGCCGCGCGCCCCGAGACAAGGGCCTTCTTCGCCGAAACGATCGGCAACCCCGTCGCCTCCGTGCTCGACGTCCGGGCGGTGGCCGACATCGCGCACCAGGCGGGGGTCCCGCTGATCGTCGACAACACGATCGCCACCCCATATCTGCTCCGCCCGAAGGACTTCGGCGCCGACATCACCGTGTACTCGGCCACCAAGTTCATCGGCGGGCACGGCACTTCGCTGGGTGGTGTGATCGTGGACCTCGGCACATTCGACTTCGGTGCGGAACCGCAGCGGTGGACCCAGTTCACCGAGCCGTACCCGCGCATCGGCGACCTCGTGCTGTGGGAGGAGTTCGGCCGCGAGCGGAGCGCGTATCTGGTCTACGCGAAGACGAAGCTCGTCCACGATCTCGGTCCCGCACTGTCCCCGTTCAATTCGTTCCAGCTGCTTCAGGGGTTGGAGACGCTGGACTTGCGGCTGGAACGGCAAGTCGGCTCGGCACTGGCGATCGCACAATTTCTCGACGGTCATCCCGCGGTCTCCAAGGTCAACTACCCCGGATTGCCGGACAACCGGTGGCACGACGCCGCCCAGCGGTACCTGCCGCGCGGCGCCGGCTCGGTCTTCTCCTTCGATCTCGCCGTCGACGACTCGAAGGTGGCGAAGTTCATCGACTCGCTGCAGTTGTTCGCCATCGTCGCCAACATCGGCGACGCGCGGTCGCTGGTAGTGCACCCCGCCACCACCACGCACAGTCACCTCGACGACACGCAACTCCGCGACGCCGGATTCGGCTACCGCACCGTCCGATTGTCGATCGGACTGGAAAACCTGGAAGACCTCGTCGACGATCTGCGTGTTTCGCTCGACGCCATCACGGAGGAATGACATGCACTTCGGCTACTGGACGCCCATCTACGGCGGCTTCCTGCGCAACCTCGGCGACGAAGGGATGCCCGCCACCTGGGACTACGTCAAGAAGCTCTCACAGCTCGCCGATCGTCTCGGATACAACACCACCCTCGTGCCGGAGCTCTATCTCAACGACCGCAAGGGCGTCGACGCGCCCAGTCTCGAGGCGTGGTCGCTGTCGTCGGCGATCCTCGCGGTCACCGAACACCTCCGGGTGATGACGGCGGTGCGACCCGGATTCCACCTGCCGGCGGTCACCGCGAAGGAATCGGCGACGATCACCGACATCGCCGGAACAACCGATGCCGGTGGGGCACGGTTCGCGCTCAACGTCGTCGCCGCGTGGTGGGAGGAGGAAGCCCGGCAGTACGGCGGCGCCTTCACCCGGCACGACGACCGATACCGGCAGGCCGGCGAATTCGTCGACGTTCTCCGTGGGCTCTGGGAGCAGACCCCGTTCACCTACCAGGGCGAGCACTTCAGCGTGCGCGACTCGATCTTGTCGCCGAAGCCCGGAATCCATCCCCCGGTCTTCGCCGGCGGTGAGAGCGAGAGCGGCCGCGAATCAATCGCGACCTTCGCAGACTCGTACGTGCTACACGGCGGCACCGTCGACGAGGTGCGGTCGAAGATCGCGGACATGAACGCGCGGTCGCAGCGAATCCACCAGCGGGACATGGCCGAATTCGGCATGTCCACATACATCATCGTGCGCGACACCGAAGCCGAGGCCCGCGCCGAACTCGAACGCATCACCACGGTCGACCCCCATTCGCCCGGGTACGCGTCGTTCGAGGAGTTCGTGAAGAACTCCGAACTCGACGTCGAGCTGTCCAAGCGCGAATACTCCGTCGGCACGCGCGGTCTGCGACCCGACCTCGTCGGCACCCCCGAACAAGTCGCCGAAAAGATCCGCGCCTACCAGGACGCCGGTCTGACACTCCTGCTCATCCAGTGCTCCCCCGCGCACGAGGAGCTCGAGCGCATCGCCGAGCAGGTGTTTCCGCTGGTCCCCACCCGTGAGTACTTGTTAACAACGGGCGGTTAATAAGTACTCACGGGGGGACGCCCTTGACCGCACTACTCGCCGCGAGTAAGGATGAAGATGTTCTGTGCGCGGCGATTTCATTCCCGGAGAGAGGAATTCACACCCCCAGGACCAATGGCGGCGCACCCGTTACATACGGCCGCACGAGGGCCGCGCGCGCAGCGCGAGGGGATGTGTCATGGCAGACATCGAGGTCGACTATTGCGTCGTAGGCGCCGGATTCGCCGGACTGACGGCGGCACTGCGTTTGAAACAGGCCGGACAATCGGTCGCGCTCGTGGAGGCGCGTGACCGGATCGGCGGCCGGACGTTCACCGAGGTCCGCGAGGACGGTTCGTGGATCGATCGGGGCGGTGCGTGGATCGGGCCGGGACAGGACCGGATCTACGCCCTGATGGACGAATTCGGCGTCAAGAGTTACAAGCAGTACACCGACGGCGAGGCGATGATGGTCGTCGACGGCAAGCAGTACCGGTACAAGGGCACGATTCCCCTGACGATGAGTCCCTGGGCGGCCGCGAATCTCGGGGCCGTGTTCGTCGAACTCGGCGAGATGTGCAAGACGATCCCGCTCGACGCGCCGTGGGAGGCGAAGAAGGCAGCGAAGTGGGACTCGATCAGCCTCGCCAAATGGCTCGGCGACAACACGCTGTCCACACCCGCCCACGACCTTCTCGAGACCGCCATCGCCGGCTGCTACACGTCCGCGGCGTCCGAGGTGTCGATGCTGTTCGTCCTGTACCAGATGGCATCCGGCGGCGGTCCGAGTTTCGTCCTCGGTGTGAAGGACGCCGCCGAGGA
Organism: Rhodococcus sp. USK13; assembly: GCF_018343855.1. Classification (NCBI taxonomy): domain Bacteria; kingdom Bacillati; phylum Actinomycetota; class Actinomycetes; order Mycobacteriales; family Nocardiaceae; genus Rhodococcus; species Rhodococcus sp. USK13. The sequence continues at coordinate 5,719,744 of NZ_CP069242.1, forward strand.
CGCGCGGCCGGTCGGCGGAATGGGTGCCGTCTATCGTCCGATGGCAACCGAGATCGGCAACGCGCTCCACCTGTCACAACCCGTCCGGGACATCGCGCAGGACCGCGACGGCGTGACCGTCCGCTCCGCGGATCTGGCTGTGCGGGCTCGGAGGGCGATCGTCGCGGTACCCCTGGCGATCGCGAGCCAGATCGTCTACGAACCGCTGCTGCCGATGGATCGGTCCTTCCTGCACCAGCGAATGCCGAGCGGTGCGGTCATGAAGATCGCCGTCCTCTACGACGAACCCTTCTGGCGCGCCGCCGGACTGTCGGGGCAGTCGGCGGCACCCGACTCCCCCGCGACGATCACCATCGACGCCAGTACCGACACGGGACGTCCCGGTGTTCTGTGCGTCATCGTCGAGGGACCGATCGCCCGCAAGCTGGGGACGCTGCCGGAAGCGGAACGGAGGAAGGCGGTGCTCGCGGAGTTGACCGCAAGGTTCGGAAATAAGGCAGCCTCCCCCGTCGACTACATCGAGCAGAACTGGAGCGTCGAGCGGTACTCCGGCGGCGGCATGCTCAGTCATGCGCCGACGGGAGTGCTCACCCAATTCGGGCACGCCCTCCGCAAGCCCTGCGGCCGCATTCACTGGGCCGGCACGGAAAGTTCGTCCGTGATGTGTGGCTGGATCGACGGAGCCGTCCGGTCCGGTGAACACGCCGCACGGGAGGTCACCGAACGCGACCGCGCGCCGTCCCCCGCCCGACCTCAGTAGTAGACGGCCCCCGGAACACCGCCACCGACGGCGACCGCGTCGCCGGTGATCCCGACGCTGCGCGGTGACGCGAGGAAGGTGACGACGTCGGCAACCTCGCTCGCGTCGATCAACCGGTGGATCGAGTTGGTGGCCAGCCGCGACTCCAGCTCGGCCACCGGCACACCTTCGTCCTCGGACTGCTTGGCCAGTCGGTCTACGAGACGTTCCGTCCGCGTCAGTCCCGGATGCACCACGGTGACGTTGACGCCGTGCGGTCCGAGTTCGTCGGCGAGGTTCTTCGTCAGCGCCGACACACCGACATTTCGCACGGTCTGGGCGATGGAGTTGGCCTGGCGTGCACCGAGTCCGCTGATGTTGATGATCCGCCCCCACCCCTGTTCCACGAGGTGCGGTGCCACCGCCCGGGCGGTCCGCAGGTACCCGAGCACCTTGATTTCGAGTTCGCCGCGCACCACGTCGTCGGTGGTGGACGCGAAGTCGCTCGGCTTGCCCGCACTCCACGGGGTTGCGGCGGCGTTCACGAGGATGTCGACACCACCGAGTTCGTCCACCGTTCGCTGCACGAGGGCGCGCACCGAGTCGTCGTCACCGGTGTCGGTGGGAACCCCGATCACCCGCCGCCCGGTCTCCTGCGACAGTGTCTTCGCCGCCAACTCCAGCGTCTCGACACTCCTGGCCGCGAGCACCACGTCGACCCCCTCCGACGCGAGACTGCGCGCGATCGCGAGACCGATTCCGCGGCTGCCGCCAATTGCGCTTCGCGCCCGTGAGTGGTTGACGAGTCCAGAGACTCGTTAACCACTCACGGGCGGCGAAGCCGCCTACAGCTGGATCGACTTGACCTCGAGGAACTCTTCGAAGCCGAGTACACCGGCTTCACGCCCGATACCCGACTGCTTGTACCCACCGAACGGGGCGTTGGTGTTGAAGGCGCCGCCGTTCACCTCGACCTGGCCGGCCCGTAGCCGCCGGGCGACGCGATCGGCACGATCCTTGTCGCCGGACCAGACGCCACCGGCGAGCCCGTACTCGGTGGCGTTGGCGATCCGGACCGCGTCCTCCTCGTCCTGGTACCCGATGATGGAGAGCACAGGTCCGAAGATCTCTTCGCGGGCGATCGTCATGTCTTCGGTGACCCCGGAGAAGATGGTAGGGCCGACGAAATAGCCCTTCTCCTGACCGGTTTCGCGTCCGTCGAGGACAGGCTCGGCACCCTCGGCGATTCCCTGCTCGATGTAGCTTCGGACGCGTTTGAGCTGATTCGAATTGACCAGCGGCCCGAGGACCGACGTAGCCGCGGTCGGGTCGCCGACGGCATAATTCTGGGCGGCCTGCGCAGCGATCGCGGCCGCCTCGTCCACCTTGTCGGCCGGGACGAGCATGCGCGTGAGGGCCGAACACGTTTGACCCGAGTTCAAATAGCACTTGCCCACCCCGTCGGTGACGGCCTTGGTGAGGTCCGCGTCGTCGAGGATGACGTTGGCCGACTTGCCGCCCAGCTCGAGCGCCACCTTCTTCACCGTCTCGGCTGCGACGACGGCGACGCGCTTACCGGCGCGGGTGGAGCCGGTGAAGGAGACCATGTCTACCTCGGGGTGTCCGGCGATTGCCTCCCCGACCACGGGACCGTACCCGCTGACGAGGTTGAACACGCCGGCCGGCAGACCGACCTCGTGGAAGATGTCAGTGAGGGCGTAGGTGATGAGGGGCGCCACCTCGGTCGGCTTGAGCACCACGGTGCAACCCGCGGCGAGGGCGCCACCGACCTTCAGGACCACCTGATGGAGGGGGAAGTTCCACGGGGTGATGGCACCGACCACGCCGATCGGCTCCCGCACGATCAGCGAATTCCCGACCTCCTGGGCGTCGAAGTTGTAGTTTGCGGCCAGTTCGGCGAAGGCCGAGAGGTTCGCCAATGGCATCCCGATCTGCACGGGCTTCGCTAACCGCACAGGCATCCCCATGTCGCTCGACACCAGGGCGGCGAGTTCGTCGACTCGCTCCTTCACGAGACCGGCCGCTTTGCGCAGGTACTGGCCGCGCTCTTCGCCGCTGAGCGCCGACCACGCGGGAAACGCGGCGCGGGCGGCCTCGGCGGCGCGGTCGACGTCCTCTGCGGTGCCGTCCGCGACCACAGCGATGACCTCTTCGGTGGCGGGGTTGACGACGTCGATACGCCCCGTCCCCTGCGAATCGACCCACGCTCCGTCGATGTAGATCTTGCTGCGGTCCAGAACTTCGGTCATCGGTCAGCCTCCATCGATATCGGGTTGTGCCACTGCCTCGACCCTACGGCGGCCCCGCCGAACGACGCCGGAAAAGGTATGCCCGAAACCCGTCTGAAAGCCCACCGATGGGGTAAAACGGAATCAGACGCCCCGGTGCGTCCTGCTCCGGGGCAGGATGCAGAGAATGGAGGGCGGAGGGATGTTCGAAATCATTCGCGAAGTCCATTCCGAGGTGCAGCACCAGCGGGGACCGCGCCATCACCATCACCACCTGAGTCGGGCCGAGCTCACGGCAAAGGTCCTTCAGCATTGGTGCCGCTGACACCCGCGACCCGGATGAGCACGCCCCCGGCGTGGAGGTTCCGCTGCGCCGGGTGACGCCCACTTCTCGTGTCAGCCACTGTTCGATCATGGGATCGACGTCGCAGTCGGTGGCGCGCCACCTCTTAGGGGCGCGCCACCGTTTACGTCACAGTTCGAATTCCGCCGGAGCAATCCCGACGGCGAAACAGGCGTCGCGCACCACATTTCGCTCGTGCTGGTCGAAGTTGCCGTCCGCGCCGCCGATGACGATGCCGATCTGAATCACGGCCCGCGCCTGATCCTGCTTGGACTTCAACTTCGCGATGGTGGCGGTGGCTTCGATTTTGCCGAACTCGAAGTCCGACTGCAGCTTGCTGCAGTACCACTCGAACTTCTGACGCAGCTCATCCGAGGGAAAGACACTGAGCGCTTCGTTGCTGGTGATCAGCGTCGCAGTCTTCTGTCGTTCCGACGGGTCGATCGTGCCGTCAGCCGCGGCGATGAGCGCGCACATAGCCATGCTGGCGTTGGCGAACTCCTTGTTCTGGAACTGTGCCGTTTTCGTCTTGAGCTGGCCGTTCATTTCGAACGCCTTTGCCTTCAGCTGATCCCAGAAAGCCATGGGTCTCCTTTGTCCTCGCCACGCACTGTGCGTGTGCTGTCCACTTTGCCTGGTTTCGGTTCACAGCGTCGGCCGCAGCGACTGCAGGCTGCCCACGGGCACGTGGATCCAGCCCTCGCGGCGGGCGATCCTGCGGTCCGCGTCGTCAGGCATCTCCGTGCGTCCCACGGCCGCCGCGCGCGCGATCACAGCGGACAGGACGGCGTCGAGGGCGTCGTCCGAGGTGCGGCAGAGTGGTTCGTGCGCCCCGAGGTCCATCCACGGCGCCGAGGTGAGAAGCGTGTCGACCAACTCTCCCAGGGTCACCCGATTCGCAGACCGCTTGTAGCCGCGCGAGAGCAGTCCCCACCGCCGCAGGGCAGCGGCGGGATACACCTCCACTGCCCGGCCTTCGACGCGGTCGACGTCGGCGCCGAGGTCGCCGAGTTCGGCGAGAATTCCGGCGCAGCGCAGTGCCACGTGCGCGATGAGGTCAGCGGAGACACTGAGCGGTGCGATGCCGGTGGCAGCCTGGACGACGAGGTCGGTCCGACGTTTCGTCAGGGGTCGCCGGCCGGCGCGGTGTGACAGTTCTTCGGTGGCCGCCATCCTGCCGGCATGATGTGCGGACACCATCTGCACGAAGGCGTCGGGCCAGCCGAAAGGTGCATCGATTCCCGCCCGGTCGCTGTCGAGGATTGCGGCGGTGATGGCGTCGTTGCGTACGCCCAGGATCACCGATTCGACGCGGGCCCCGCCTTCCGACCACTCGACGGCGGCCATGGCCGTCCTGTTCGGTTCGGCGGCGAGATCGACGCCCACGGTGCGCATCGCCCCAGGCTAGCCGTCCCAGCCGAGTCGGCTCGAGTGGTTTCTGGGTGTGCCGGGTGCCGGAAGTCGATACTGTCGTATGGATCCGCGCACGAACTTCGCCGGAGAAGGGATGCCACACATGTCCAGTTTCCCGGGCTTGGCCCACATCGCGATCACGGTCTCCGACCTGCCGACCAGCACCGCTTGGTACAGCGCGTTGTTCGATTCGGCACCCGTCCTCGACGAGGACGAGGAATCGGGCACCTTCCATCACACCGTGTTCGCTCTGGACGGTGGGATGCTGTTCGGCTTACACGCGCACACCGGCGGCAGTTCCGGAAGCACATTCGACGAACGGCAGGTGGGGCTCGACCACGTGGCGTTCCAGTGTTCCGATCTGGTGGTGTGGCGGGATCGCCTGGACGCCCTCGGCATCGAGCACGGAGGCATCAAGACCGCCCACTACGGATCCGGTATCTCGTTCCGCGATCCCGACAACATCGCGCTGGAGTTCTTCGCACCGGCGTAGGTCTGGTCGCGTCGCTGACGCGCGATAGTGCTCTGAAACGGCCGTTCGGACGGGGACGATCATGACGCCACTGCAACGCTATATTGCTGAGGAGATCGCGGTCGACCATGCCGACGGACTCCTCACCCGACGAGAAGCGCTGCGAAGACTGGGCCTGATAGGCCTCGGTGTCGCTGCCGCCACCTCACTCCTCGCCGCCTGCACCAACGACCCAGGCACGACCGCGGCGAGCACCGCGTCCAGTGAGGCATCCCCACCACCCGGTGCGGCAGGCGCCGTCGCCACAAAATCGGTGACGCTACCCGGACCCGACGGACGAACCCTCCAAGGAGCCTGGGCGCCGGCGGACTCGCCCCGCGGAGCAGTGCTCGTCATCCATGAGAACAAGGGGCTCACCGACCATATTCGTTCGGTCGCAGGTCGATTCGCAGGAGCAGGGTACTCCGCTCTCGCCGTCGACTTGTTGTCGGAAGAGGGCGGCACCGCGTCCTTCACGGATCCCGCTCAGGCCACGGCGACACTGGCGAAGGTGCCGCCCGAACGCTTCGTGGCCGACATGAAGGCCGGCGTCGACGAACTCGAACGACGGGTGCCGAACAAAAAAACGGCCGCGGTCGGGTTCTGCTTCGGCGGTGGCATGGTGTGGCTACTTCTGGCCTCCGGTGAACCTCGACTGGCCGCCGCCGTCCCGTTCTACGGACCCCTGCCGGAGAACGCGAATTTTTCTGGTTCCCGTGCCGCGGTGCTGGCCATCTATGCGGAGCACGATGCCCGGGTGAACGCGAGCCGGGACGCCGCAGCCGCCGCATTGGCTCGTGCCGCACTGCCACACGAGATCGTCACGATTCCGGGTGCCGACCACGCCTTCTTCAACGACACCGGGCAGCGCTACAACCCCGCGGCAGCGAGCGATGCCTACGACCGGGTACTCGACTGGTTCGACGAATACGTGCGGTGAGGTGGGCGCATCAACAGCGCGGCCACCAAGAAGCAGAGCGCGCCCACGAACGTTCCGAGATCTGCAGCCACCGGATCGGCCGGCATGTCCGTTCCCGGCAGTATGAAGGAGGCGACGGCCGACACGCCGAACGCCACCGACCCGATCATGTTCAGCCAGGTGCTCCGCCAGTTGCGAGCATGGGGATCCCACAATTTGTCGGTTTCGGTCGTGGCCACTACCGCCAGGCCACTGGCAACGAGGAAGGCGGTAGACCCGAACAGGTCCGGCCGCCACTGCCACGCTTCGTCCTGTTCGACCGTCAGGTCGTGGACGAGTGCCACCCCCGTGCTGAGGTTGAACAGAAGAGTGCCGGCGAACTGAATCAGCGCCGCCCACCAGTCGTAGCGCTCGGCGCGTAAGGATTCGGCACCGGGCACCGGTCGTCCACTGAGTCGGAGCTGGATGTACGCGGCGGCCGTGAAGAACAGCGATCCCACGAAATACGTCGCATTGTCGATCTCCCGGCCGACAGCGTCCCCGTACACCTGCAGTGCTCCGAGCGCGAACAACACCGACCCGATCGCGAAACCCCACGATTCGCGGCGCATGACCGGTTCCCGACGTCGGAAGGTTCCGGCCTCACCCTGCGGCACGGTTGCCACACTTGCTCCGCATGCACCGGACCTTAGTCGAACGCCGAGCGCCTGGGATAAGGTCACCATCGTGACGACCGACCGAGCGCGGGTCGACCTGCGAACGAGGGTCGAGGCGGACGACGTCGCTGCGCGCGGCAACGCGCTGCGGGCATCCGTGCCGTCCAGCGCGCACGACCACCTCGCCGCCGGGGCAGAGCGGCCCGGAGTGCTCGAGTTCGTCGAGGCCACCAACGAGGGCAGGCTGACGTCTCTGCTGCCGCTGCGAATCGGACGAATGATCGCCTCCCCTTTCTCGTTCTTCCGAGGCGCTGCCGGCCTCATGGCAGCCGACCTCGCCGGTTCACCGGTCACCGGGTTGACGGCGCAACTGTGCGGCGACGCCCACGCCGCCAATTTCGGCCTGTACGGGACACCGGACGGACAGATCGTCATGGACATCAACGACTTCGACGAGACGCTCCCGGGTCCGTGGGAGTGGGACCTCAAACGTCTCGCCGCGAGCCTGGTCCTCGCCGGACGCGAGGGCAGTGTCTCCGAGCGCGGCTGCATCGAGGCCGCCGAGGATGCCGTCACCTCGTATCGGCGCACCATCCGCGAACTCGCCGAACAGCCATTCCTGCAGTCGTGGAACGCTCTCCCCGACAAGTCGGCGCTCGAACGGGCGAAAGCAGACGATCTTCTCGACGACTTCGACAAGGCCGCGCAGAAGGCCCGCCGCAACACCAGCGAAAAGGTGGCGGCCAAATGGACCGAGCACCTCGAAGACCACGAATCCGGGACACGGCGACGGCGATTCGTGGAGAACCCGCCGGTTCTCACACGTGTCGAACAGGCCACCGCCGATGCGGTGATCGATGGACTCGAATTCTATGTCGAGTCACTGCGCGAGTCGCGCCGCAACCTGATCACCCGGTTCGCCGTATCCGATGTCGCGTTCCGGATCGTCGGAACCGGGAGTGTGGGACTGCGCAGCTACATCGCCCTGCTGCAGGGCAACCGGGACGAGGCACTCGTCCTGCAGCTCAAGCAGGCGCGGCCGTCGGCACTGTCGCCGTACCTGCCTGTCAGCACGCCGAAACACGAAGGCAAGCGGATCGTGCACGGTGCCCGGCTGGTGCAGGCGGAGTCGGATATTCTCCTGGGCTGGACCACAATCGACGGCCTTCCCTACATCGTGCGACAGTTCCGGAACCTCAAAGGCGACATCGATCCCACCGGTCTCGCGCAGGACCATCTCGACGACTACGGCCGCCTGGCCGGCGCGCTCCTCGCACGTGCACATACCCGCTCGCTCGATCCGCGGCTACTCGCCGGCTACTTCGCCGGCGACGAAGAACTGGACGAAGCGATCGGGCGGTACGCCGTCCGCTACGCCGATCGAACCGAAGCTGACCACGCGGTCCTGGTCGACGCGGTGCACTCGGGACGGATCGCCGCCGACCCGGCCTGAGCTGGTGCGCCGTCATCGCTCACGGTCGGCTGAAATTCGCGTGCAGGGCGGAGTGTGGTGTGCCAGTGTCGGGGTATGACGACCACCACCGGCGGCATCACGATCAGGACGGCGACGGAGCAGGATTGGCCGAAGATCGTGCTGCTCAACGAAATCTGTTTCGCGACGCCGCAGACGCCGGAGCTCACAGCCTTCTGGAAAGGACTGGTGGGCGCCGACCGTCCTGTCATCGCACTGGACGGTGCTGACGTGGTGGGCGCCACCATGGACATTCCGATGACGGTCACCGTGCCCGGTGGTGTCGGCGTCTCGGCCGCCGGGATCACCGCGGTGACCGTTGCCCCCACACATCGCAGGCGGGGCATCCTTCGCGCGCTCTACACAGAACAACACGCGCGTATCCGGCGGTCGGGTGTGCCGTTGTCGATTCTGACCGCCAGCGAGGGCGGGATCTACGGCCGGTTCGGGTACGGTCCGACCACTGTCGAATCCACGGTCGGAATCGATCGCCGGTTCGCAGCACTACATCCGGATGTACCCGATCCCGGTGGTGTGCGCATGGTCCGCCCCGTCGAGGCGCGTCCGTCGATCACCAAAATTTACGACCGGTGGCAGCGACGTACACCCGGCGCCCAGGTACGCCCGGACAACGTGTGGGACCGAATTTTCGCCGACCCGGAGAACGAGCGCGGCGGCGGTACGAGCCTGTTCGGGCTGCTCCACGACGACGGGTACGTGCTCTACCGCTGCGTCTCCGGAGAGCACGGGACGACCGCGCGCGTCCAGGAGTTCCGCTCGGTCACCGACGACAGCCATATCGCCCTGTGGCGGGCCCTGCTCGGACTGGACCTCATGCGGCGGATCGAGGCCTCCGTTGTTCCCGACGATCCGCTGCCGTACCTGTTGACTGACAGCAGGCTGGTCCGTACGACCTCCCGTCACGACGAATTGTGGGTACGGATCATGGACGTTCCCGCCGCGCTGGAGGCTCGGGTATACCGGTGCGATCTCGACGTCGTGATGCAGGTCGACGATGGCTTCCTCGATGCCGGCGGCCGATTCGCGTTGCGCGTGCGGGACGGCCGCGCGGTGTGCACCCGCACCGAAGCGGACCCACAGGTGGTGCTCGCCCTGGACGTGCTGGGCAGCCTGTACCTTGGTGCGCACCGCGCACGCGCGTTCGCCGCAGCGACCAGGTTGTGGGCCGTCGACTCGTCAACCCTCGATGCCCTGGACCTCGCCTTCGGTTCCGAATACTCCGCGCAGATGGGCTGGGGGTTCTAGACCCGTTCGCCTGCGCACTGTTCCGGTGAGCGGACGCACCGCGGTCAGTTCTTCCGCTGAGCGGTCACACCCATGGTGGGTGCGTCCGTGGCGAAGTGTGATGTCGAACACGCACTTCTCACCCAATGGAGGGCGGGTGCGGTCACCGACACACTGCACGGCGCAATCCCGAACAGGGACCGTGTGGGTACCCGAGAGGACCCCGATGATAGATCCTGCTACCACGTCCATCGACTTGCCCGGAGAGACACCGAACTGGTCGCCGCGGCTACTTTTCTCCCTGGCCTCGATCATGCTGCTCCTGGAGATTCTCGCGGTCAGCTACATCATGATTTCGATGGCGGTTCCGGCGATTTCCCAGCACTACCACACTACGCAGGGCGCGTGGTTGCTCACCTCGTTCCTGCTGGTCGGAGCCGTCACCGGGCCCCTCCTCGGCAAATCGGCCGACGTGTACGGAAAGCGCAAGATTTTGCTGGCGTGCACGTTCATTGCCGCACTCGGATCCTTCGTCTCCGCGGTCGCGCCCAGCTACGCGGTCTTGATCGTGGGCCGGTCGCTGTCCGGCGTGCTGATTCCCTGCATCTTCCTGAGCTACTCCTTGATCAGGGACATCTTCCCGCCGAAAACCGTCGCCCTCTCGGTCAGTGTCGCTACCAGCGGCATGGGCCTCATCGCCATCCCCGCGCCGTTTCTCACCGGCTGGTTCCTCGACAATCACGGCTTCCGCAGCATCTTCTGGTTCTTCGTCGTCGGACTCGGCGTCGTCGGTGTGCTCATCATGCTCAGCACGGACGAATCACCGGTACGTCTGCAGTCGAGGATGGACGTCCTCGGTGCGGTCCTCCTCGGCGGCGGCATCGCGGGCATTCTGATCGCGGTCAGCTTCGGACCGATCTGGGGTTGGTCGAACGCGTCGACGCTCGCCTTCCTTGCCGGCGGCGTCGCGTTGGTGGCGGCCTGGCTCGTCTCCGCCCGGATCGTGCGGGAACCCCTCGTCGACCTCGACGTCCTCCGCAGGCGGCCGATCCTGCTGACGTCGATGGGCTCCGGGCTCGCGTACGGCTGCAGTGCGCTGTTCACCATCCTGCTCCCGATGATGGCCATGACTCCCGCGATTTTGGGGTTGGGTTACGGGTTCGGGGTCAGCGCCGAAGGATTCGCGATCTTTCAGGTTCCGTTGGGGGGCATGGTGGTGGTCGGCGGCATCGTCGTCGGCATCCTGGTCGGCAAGAACGTCCCACCTCGCCTGTTGATGATCGTGGGCCTGTTGTTCATGTCGGCCGGATTCCTGCTCACCGCCCAGCTGCACGACTCCAAAGCGCTGCTTCTGATCTTCGCCGGCCTGACCGGCACAGGCATGGGGCTGGCCTACGCAGCGGTGCCGAACCTGCTGATCGAGGCCGTTCCGCCGCAACTGCAGGCCACCACGGCGAGCATCGTGAGCGTGACACAGAGCATCGTCGCCGCAGTCCTGCCGGTGGTCGCGTTCACGGTGATGAACAACTCGTACATCGCCCCGATCCCGCCGGAGGTGACGCAGGGCGCAATCCTGTACACCGACAGAGGATTCCAGGTCGCATTCCTGATCGGCGCCGCAGCGGCGGCCGTGGGAGCGATCCTCGCCGCGCTGATTCCCCGCAGAATCGATCAGGTCGACGCTCCCCCGGCAGTGATCGTCCACGAGGGCGAGCCAGTGCTGAATCGCTGATCACGGCCCTTCCTTTGCCGGGCGAATGTACCTTCGGACGCACTGGTCGCGTCGAACGGTACATTCGCCCGGAGTTCGCCACGGGGATACCGTGGAGACGTGCTTCCCGTCATCGACCTCGCCGACCTGGACACCCCCGCCGGGCGTGAGCGGCTGCGGGAGGTCACCCATCACGTCGGGTTCTTCTACCTCGACGGTCACGGCGTCGATCGCCGCCTCCTCGACGGGGTGTTCTCGGTTGCCCGGGAGTTCTTCGCGCTGCCCGAAGAGTCGAAGATGTCGATCGCCATGATCGACAGTCCCCATTTCCGGGGCTACAACCGGCTGGGCGGTGAACTGACCAACGGCGAGATCGACTGGCGTGAACAGATCGACATCGGACCGGAACGGGACCCGGTTCCGGATGCGACCGACTACTTGCGGTTGCAGGGCCCGAACCAGTGGCCCGCAGCACTACCCGCGCTGAAGTCCACAATCGAGCAGTTCGACGCGGCACTGGCCGAGGTCGGGATGCGTCTGCTCCGACACTGGGCAGCCTCCCTCGACGCCGATCCGGGCATCTTCGACGACGCCTTCGCCCACGCCCCGGCCACACTCATCAAAGTGGTGCGGTACCCGCCACGGCCGAGCGACGATCACACCGGTGAGCAGGGTGTGGGCGCCCACAAGGACTCAGGCGTCCTCACCCTCCTGCTCCTCGAGCCCGGCTCGACGGGACTGCAGGTGGAGAGTGAGGACGGCAACTGGATCGACGCTCCGGCGCGCGCGGGCTCGTTCCTGGTCAACATCGGCGAACTACTCGAGGTGGCGACGGGTGGATATCTGCGGGCAACCCGACACCGGGTGCTCACACCGGCGGGGGCACCGGAGCGGCTGTCGGTGCCGTACTTCCTCAATCCCGCACTCGACGCGGCCGTTCCGACGATTCCGCTGCCCCCGCACCTGGCGTCGCGAGCCCGGGGAGTCGAACGGGACCCTGCCAACCCGTTGTACCGCACATACGGCGAGAACGCGTGGAAGAGCCGGACCCGCGCGCACCCCGACGTTTTCCGCCGCTGGTATCCGAAAGAGGCGGGGTGCAAACTGGACTGATGGCGGCGGAGCAGACGGAACGCGAAGACAAATACGACGTGAGCCTCGACTTCGTCGTACCGGCTCTCGGAGACCTGGTTCCCGACCAGGGCCGGGAAGACATCGATACCATCCGGCTCGACAGTGTCTACTTCGACACCGCCGACCGTGACCTTCTCCGTCACCATCTGACGCTTCGCCGCCGCTCGGGGGACGACGACCTCGGATGGCAACTCAAGGTGCCCGCAGGCGACGCCCGCACCGAGGTCCGGCTTCCGCCGACCGGCGACGAGTCCGTCCCGGACGAGCTGGCGAACGCGGTGTCGGGTGTGGCGCTCGGCAAACCTCTTCTGCGAGTGGCTTCGCTCTCGACCGTCCGGCGGCGCCACCGTGTGGTCGACTCCGATGGCAACTCGCTGGCCGAACTGGCAGACGATTCGGTGCGCGCCACCGCAACCGCCCACAACGGTGGAGCCATTGCCAGTCAGTGGCGCGAAGTCGAGGTCGAACTCGGCGATCACGGGCAAGAACGACTGCTGCGCGACATCGGTGGCCGCCTCGTTCGGAGCGGGGCGCACACGTCGTCGTACGCGTCGAAACTGGCTCGCGCTCTGGCACTCGAGCCGCACCGCGCGGACGACGATTCCGAGAACCCGGCACGGCGAGCGCTCACCGACTATCTCGGCACCCAGATCGACGAAATCGTTGCGGGTGATGTGTGGCTGCGCCGCGGACTCGACCCGATACACGCCACCCGCGTGGCCATTCGCCGGTTCCGCAGCACTCTTCGCGTGTTCAAGGATCTGGTCGACCCGGACGCTCGGTCGAGGCTCGAGGACGAACTCGTCTGGTACGCGGGGCTACTCGGCGAGGTGCGCGATCGTCAGGTGCAACGGCACCGGCTCGGGGAATTGGTCGCCGGCATGCCCGCCGAGCTGGTCATGGGTCCCGTCGCCGCACGAATCGAACAGGACCTGCTGGGGGAACAGCTGCATTGCCTGACCGTCGTCATGTCCGCTCTCGACGACGCACGCTACCGCGACCTTCTCGTGACGCTCGCGCAATGGCGTACGGCCCCACCCTTGACCATCGAACCCGGCGCCGGTCCGAAAGTGATCGCGAAGGCTGTCAAGCGCGCCGGGCGCAAGGCACGGAAACGACTCACTGCCGCTGTAGCCGATTCCGACGCGACGGAGTTGCACCGCGCCCGGAAAGCGGCCAAACGCGCCAGGTACGCGGCCGAGCTGGCCACACCACTGCTCGGCGGGAAAGCAGAGAAAAAGGTGTCCGAGTACAAGCACGTCCAGAAGGTGCTCGGTGAGCACCAGGACAGCGTGCTCGCCGCCGACAACCTTCGCGCTCTCGGAGCGCGCGCCGGAGTTACGGAGGGCGAGAACGGGTTTACCTTCGGCCTGCTGTACGCACTCGAACTCGAGAATGCCCGGCAAGCCCGCGCGGACGCCGCCCATCTCGTGAAGTGATCGAGTCGGCGAGTACAGTCGCTTCGGTGTTGTTCCTGACTTCTCGACGCTACGTCGACCTCCGGCTGCAGGCGAGCGCCATCTGTCCGCGCCCGCTCTGACGGACCCTTCTCACAACTCTCAGGAACCTTCCCCGCCGCATCCTGCCTTACCAGGCATCGGCTGACGGCTTCATGCGAAAGGCACACCCATGCCCAGTTCCGCGCTGTCCACGCGCGCCGAGAACACCTCTCGGCGCCTACCGAAATGGGCCGGCTCGTTCGGCCCGCAGATCGTCGCCGGCCTCGTCGTCGGCGTCATCCTCGGGCTTGTCGCCCGAAGCCTCCCCGCGGCCGCCGACGGCAACGAGAACTGGCTCGTCGGCACCGTCCACACCATCGGCACGAGCTACGTCAAACTCCTCACCGTTGCGGTGATCCCGCTGGTGTTCACCGCCATCGTCAGTTCGATCGCCAACTTGCGGGAAGTGGCCAACGCCGCCCGGCTGGCGGTGCAGACCCTTCTGTGGTTCGCGATCACCGCATTCATCGCGGTGGTCATCGGAATCGTCGTCGGGCTCCTCACGCAGCCCGGTGCCCATACGACGGTGTCCGGCGAAGGCAAGGAGCCGGCGACCACCGGATCGTGGTGGGCGTTCGTCACCGGTTTGGTGCCCAGCAACTTCCTGGGCCTGGGCGCGAAAACGACTGTCACCGAGGGCGTCGCGAGCACGTCACTGAGCTTCAACGTCCTGCAACTGCTGGTCGTGGCCGCCGCCATCGGTATCGCCGCGCTGAAGGTCGGGGCCAAGGCGGAGCCGTTCCTGCAGTTCAATGCCTCGCTGCTGGCGATCGTGCAGAAGGTGCTGTGGTGGATCATCCGCCTTGCTCCGATCGGCACCGCCGCACTGATTGCCAATGCGGTGGCCACCTACGGCTGGGATGCCATCGGCTCGCTCGGCTGGTTCACCGCAGCCGTCTACATCGGGCTGGCGCTGGTGTTCTTCGTCGTCTACCCGGTGCTGATACGTGCGCACGGGCTGTCGGTGCGCGCCTTCTACTCCGGTGTGTGGCCCGCCACCCAGCTCGGGTTCGTCTCCCGGTCGTCGATCGGCACACTCCCCCTCACCGAGCGCGTCACCGAACGCAATCTCGGCGTTCCCCGCGAGTATGCGTCGTTCGCGGTCCCTCTGGGAGCGACCACCAAGATGGACGGCTGCGCCGCCGTGTACCCCGCCATCGCCGCGATCTTCGTTGCCGAGTTCTATGGGGTGCCGCTGTCCGTCACCGACTATCTGCTGATCGTGGTGGTGTCGGTAATCGGGTCGGCAGCCACCGCAGGCACCACCGGTGCCACGGTCATGCTGACGCTGACCCTGTCGACGCTGGGACTGCCCCTCGCCGGAGTGGGCCTCCTGCTCGCCGTCGAACCGATCGTCGACATGGGCCGCACCGCGGTGAACGTCACCGGTCAAGCACTCGTCCCGACGATCGTCGCCAAGCGTGAAGGCATCCTCGACGAGGCCCGGTACAACGCCGAACGTCACGGTGATCCCTTCGCCGAGGACGAAGACACGGTCGAGGCCGCCGCGTAGTGAAAGGTCGACGAGGGCCTTCTCCGCGTGGAAGGCTCTCGTCCATGGCCGACGTCAACGCGTGGAAGCGGCGAATCATCACCCAGTTCCAGAAGCGGGTCCTCAACCCGCTCACCACCCGGTTGCCGAGCCAGACTCTTCTGGAGACCGTCGGACGGTCGAGCGGTCAACCACGGGTCACCCCGATCGGCGGGCGGCGAACCGGCAACCAGTTCTGGCTCGTCGCCGAGCACGGCGGCCAGTCGAATTACATCCGCAACATCCGCGCGAACAACGCCGTGCGGCTGCGACTGCACGGCACCTGGCACACCGGCACCGCAACTGTGCTGCCCGACGACGACGCCGTCGCCCGGCTGGCGCAGCTCCCGCGGCTCAACAGCGCGGCGGTCCGGGCGGTCGGCACCGACCTCCTGACCGTGCGGATCGATCTCACCGACTGAGATGCCCTCACATCCCCCACGGAATAGTCATCCGCACCCGCAGAAGCGTCGGCACCCGACCAAAGTCCGTGCATCTACGAGTCGGCCCAGCGTCCTGGCCAGGTGTGACATTCGCAACTAGGTGTTCTGCCCGCACGCCGGGAGCGGATTTGCCGGCGCTCCACTGCTGGGAAACGAGCCGCTTGCAGTGGGGACTTAGCCTCCGCTAATCTGCGGTTTCGCGTGGACTCGTCAGGGTCCGCACCACAGACAACGACGTCTGCCTCACCGGCGTATCGGTTCGGGGCCGGTTCTCCGCCGTGATCCTCTCGCCGACGCCACCCGTGTGCTGCACGGACCCCATTTCGGCGAGTATCGCGAGGAGACAGTCGGTTGAAGACGAGTGCCAGTGAGTTCGGCCTGTACGACAAGACGCTCGACAAGAGCAGCTGCGGCGTGGGCTTCATCACCCGCAAGGATGGCGTGCAGACCCCGGAGATTCTCACCCTGGGCAACGAGGCCCTGTGTGCTGTTCCTCACCGTGGTGGCATGTCGGCCGAGGGCGTCGGCGACGGGGCCGGAATCTGTGTCGACCTCTCGGTGCCCTTCTTCCGCGCCCTCACCGGGCGGGGTGAGCTGGAAGCCGGCCGCTTCGGTGTCGGCAACTTCTTCCTCCCCACCGACGTCGCGTTCCACGCCGACGCCGAGGCCGTCATCGAGCAGGCACTCGCCGCGCAGGGCTTCGAGGTGCTGCTCGAACGTGACGTCCCCGTCGACGCCACCGTCCTGCGTCCGGCCGCGATCAAGTACCAGCTGCCCATTCGGCAGTGGGTGTTCACCGCTCCCGAGGCGTGTACGGACGGGGTCGAGTTCGACCGCCGCATCCACGATGCCCTGCTCGCCATCGAGGCCGTCGCCTACACCCGGCCCGACCTCGCCGGGATGTACCCGCTCTCGCTCAGCGCCCGCACCCAAGTGCTCAAGGGTCGCCTCAATTCGCACGAGGTGATCCCGTACTTCTGCGACCTGGTCGATCCGGCGCACGCCGTTCACACCCTCTTCTTCCACACCCGGTTCTCCACGAACACCGACCCGCACCCGACGATGGCGCAGCCGTTCCGGCTCATGGCGCACAACGGCGAACTCAACACCGACAAGAAGAACCGGCTCTCCGAGACGGCCGTGGCCCGTGCCCGGAACCGGGAGATCGTGCGTCCGCACGGCCAGTCGGATAGCTGCCGTCTCGATCAGACGCTGCAGAGCCGGGTCGTCGAGGACGGCCTCGACCTCGTCACCGCCGTGGTGTCGATGATGCCCCCGGCGTGGGAAAACGACACGAACCTCTCCCCCGAGGTGCGGGCAATGCTCGAGTACTTCTCGCTCTACGAGGAGAAAAACGACGGCCCGGCCGCGGTCATCTTCGGGAACGGCACCGTCGTCGGAGCGCGCCTCGACCGCCTGGGGCTGCGTCCGCTGCGCAGCGTGGAAACCGACGACTTCCTGTGCGTCACCTCGGAGGCCGGGCAGATCGACTTCGACCCCGAGACGGTGCGTCACCGCGGCCGCATCGAGGCGGGCGGCATGCTGTACTTCGACCACCGCGAGGGCCGCGCGTACTCCTCCGACGAGGCGCTCGAGTTGCTGGCCGCACGGCACGATTACCGCGCCCTCGTCGCCGAGGCGCGCCGCACGATCGACGCCCTGCCCGAGGTGGAGGCCGAGCCCGGCCCACTGCGTTACAACGGCGACCTGGAACGCCATCAGCGGTACGTCGCGTACTCGCACAACCAGGAAAGCTTCAAGTTCATGATGGACCCGATGCTGGCTTCGGGTCAGGAGAAGATCTCCGCGATGGGCTACGGCAACGCCATCAACGCACTGTCCGATCAGGAAGGCGGTGTGGCCAAGTACTTTTCGCAGCGCTTCGCACAGGTCACCAACCCGTCACTGGACAGCATCCGGGAGTCGGACGGCATGACTCTGCGAGTCGCGCTGGGCGCCAAGCTGCACAGTGGTGCGGAGTCTGCCCCGCAGATCGTGGTGCCGTCGCCGATCCTCACTCATCTGGACATGCTGCGGATCCGCAAGCAGACCGACACACCGGTGCAGCGTTTTCCGATGCTGTACAGCCCTGTTCCCGGCGACGCCGCTGCCAACGCGGCCGCGCTCGAGGCGGCGGTGGACGGGTTGTGCGACGAGGTGGAGGCATTCGCCCGGGAGCGCGGCGGCATCGCGATCCTCACGGACCGGCACGTCGCCACGGACCGCGCGGCCCTGCCGATGATCATCGCGATCTCGGCCGTCAATCAGCGGCTGATCGAGGCGGGTCTGCGCCTGCGGGTGTCGGTGGTGGCCGAGAGCGGGCAGATTTCGTCCTCGCACCACGTCGCCGCTGCCCTGGGGTTCGGCGCCGCCGCGATCTACCCCCTCGCCGTCCGGTTGCGGGCCGAGGAGAAGTTCGCGGACAACGCGGACGAGGCGTTCACCCGCTTCGCCAAGGCGGCCGAGAAGTCGTTGATGAAGACGATGGGCCGGGTGGGTCTGTGCACCGCCGAAAGCTACATCGGCGGTGAGTTCTTCGAACCCAACTACCTCGACACCGACGACCCGGTCCTGCGCCGCTTCTTCGCGAACGTCAAGACGCCCGTGGGCGGCGTGGGATTCGCCGTGATCGCCCAGGCCGTCGCCGACTGGCACGCAAAGGCTGCGACCGTCACCGGGGAAAAGGACGTCCCCCTGCTCGGCCTCTTCAAGGAACGCGCAGAAGGTGCCGGGCACTCGTACGGCACGGCTGCCGTGCGCGGTTTCGTCGACCTCACCGAGGAACCGATCGCCTTCGACACCGCCGGCACCCAGGACCACACCGAGTCCCTCCGCCTGCTTCCCTTGAACCGGCTCGAGGACGCGTTCGGTCTCGACGACGACGCCTACCGCAACGCCGGCTTCCAAAAGCTCACCCCCGAGGCGATCGACGGGTTCGAAATCACACCCGGCTACCGGGCATTCATCCGGACCATGGCCGAGGAGCGCACCCGTCGCCCCGCCGCACTGCGGGACGTTCTCGACCTGCCCGCCGACGTCACATTCCTCACCACCGCGCAGGAGTTCCGCCGGCAAATGGGCCGGTTCTCCCGTAAGGGCAACAACAGCTTCGCGGTCCGTGGGCTCGCCTCCGAGCAGGTCGGGGACGACGAGTTCCGCCTGCGGCTCACCGGCCCGCACGCCGGCGAACCCACCGTGCTTGCCGCACTGGGCGAGTCACTGGTCCTGCGGTTCGGCGACCACCTGTGCGAGCACCGGATCGACGGTGACGCCCTGGTGGTACGGGCGTCCGGAGAGGCACTGCGATGCCTGGCCTTGCTGCGCCCCGCACCGCCCAGCATCCCGCTCGCCACGGTCCAGAAGGCCAGTGAGATCACGCCGTTCCTCACCTCCGGGGCCATGAGCCACGGCGCGCTGAACTCCAATGCGCACGAGGCTGTCGCGCACGGCACCAACATGGTCGGCGGAATGTCGAACAGCGGTGAGGGCGGCGAGCACATCTCCCGCTACGGCACCATCCGCGGTTCGCGGATCAAGCAATTCGCTTCGGGCCGATTCGGTGTGTGGGCCGGCTACCTGGCCGATCCCATGCTCGAAGAGCTGGAGATCAAGATCGCGCAGGGCGCCAAGCCCGGTGAGGGCGGGCAGCTGCCCGCCCCCAAGGTGACCGTCGAGATCGCGGCTGCGCGCGGCGGCACCCCCGGCGTCGAACTGGTCTCCCCGCCCCCGCACCACGACACCTACTCGATCGAGGATCTGGCTCAGCTGATCCACGACTGCAAGGCCGCGCGGGTCCGCGTGATCGTCAAGCTGGTGTCGTCGGAGGGCATCGGGACCATTGCGGTCGGTGTCGCGAAGGCGGGCGCAGATGTCATCAACGTCGCCGGCAACACCGGCGGCACCGGTGCCGCTGCGGTCACCAGCCTCAAGTACGCGGGGCGTTCCGCCGAGATCGGCGTGGCCGAGGTTCACCAGGCGCTGTGCGTTAACGGCTTACGGCAGAAGGTGCTGCTCCGGTGTTCCGGCGCGCACCAGACGGCGAGTGACGTGGTGAAGTCTGCGCTTCTCGGGGCCGACAGCTTCGAGTTCGGGACCACCGCGCTGATGATGCTCAAGTGCGTCATGGCCAAGAACTGCAACGTCAAGTGCCCCGCCGGCCTCACCACCAACCCGGAACTGTTCGACGGTGACCCGCGGGCGATGGCGCAGTACCTGCTCAACATCGCCCACGAGACGCGGGAGGTGCTCGCCGAACTGGGCATGACCTCGCTGCGAGAGGCTCGCGGCCGGTCCGACCTGCTGCACCTGCTCGATCACCCGTCGAGCGTCGGCCAGCTCGACCTGCGGGCGATGCTCGCTGTAGTCGACGAGGTCACGATCGGTGATCCGGTATACCTCGAGAAGGACTACACGCTCGACGACGGCTGGCTCGTCCAGTTGCGGGCGGCCCTGGTCGAGCAGGGCGAGCGCACCGTCGACCTCGGTGACGGTGTACGACTGAGCAACCGCAACAAGAGCGTCGGCGCACAGTTGGCCGTCGACATCGAGCGCATGCTCAATCACGAACTGACCGAACAGGATCTGCCGGCGGTACTGCGTGACGAGCGCGGTCGCGGCTACCTGCGCGAGGGCAGTGTCCGGATCGCCACCTCCGGGTCCGCCGGCCTGTCGTACGGTGCGTTCTGCAACGACGGAATGTCTCTGGTCCACACAGGCACCGCCAACGACGGTGTCGGCAAGGGTGCGTGTGGCGGCAGCATCGTCGTCCGCTCCCCCGGGGGCGGGTCGACCGCGGCCGGTGGCAACGTGCTGATCGGCAACTTCGCGTTGTTCGGGGCCACCGGCGGACGCCTGTTCGTCGAGGGTCAGGCCGGTGACCGCTTCGCCGTCCGCAACTCGGGCGCCACCGCAGTGGTGGAGGGCGTCGGCGACTTCGCCTGCGAGTACATGACCAACGGCGCGGTGCTCAACCTCGGCGGGTTCGGCAAGGGTGTCGGCAACGGCATGAGCGGTGGGTTCGTCTACCAGTACGACCCCGAGGGCAAGCTCGCCGGCAAGGCCAGTGCCGATTCCATCCTGCTCGGTGCGATCACCGGTGACGACGAGCACGCGGCACTGCACCACCATGCTGTGCACCTGCTGCTCGGCTGGCACCTCGAGGCCACCGGGTCCGCGAAGGCGGCCTGGCTTCTCGAGAACTGGGAGACCGAACAGCACAACTTCGTGTACGGCATGCCGCGTGCACTGCTGCAGTACCAGGACAGCGACGAGATCCTGAAAGCCAAGTCGCGCAAGGACTTGGCCGACGAACTCGCGGCCGCGCTGGTGGCCCACCAGGTGCGCAAGTTCAAGCTGGACTACCGCGACGGACGCGCAGTTCTGGGCGGCGCCGTTCCCGGCTACGGCGAGGCCGACACCGAAGCCATGTTCGCGCTGCTCAACAACTACACGGTGCTCAATGCCGCGCAGGAAATGGCGCTGTCGAAGTTGCCGGGCGCCACCGACCCGTCCGATCCGGCGGTCGACAAGGCCGTGCGCAATCTGCTGCTCACCGAGGACTTCTTCCTGATGCAGCGACTGCAGCGGTACGCCCGCGAAGCCCTGAAGGATTACAGCGACGAGGACCTGGCGGTGATGGTGGCGGCCAAGCGCCTCGCCGACTACAAGGACGCCCTGCGCAAACGCAACGTCCGGTCCATCGACGCGCCCGGCACGTACGGCTGGATCCTGCACCAGGATGCGAAGAACGTCGACAAGATCGGCCGGCTGCCCGGCTTCGAGGAACTGTTCGCTCAGCACGCTCTGCCCGACCTGATCCCCACGAAGGACGCTGTTCCCTCATGAAAATGCCGTACATCCCTCAGGACGCGCCGTTCAGCGACGATCAGCGCGTGTGGCTCACCGGCTTCCTGGCCGGAATGAGTTCGCGTCTCGCGGTCGGCAGCAGCTCCGCCGCACCCGCCGCCTCCGGTGGGCAACTCCCCGCTGTCCACGTGCTGTACGGCAGCCAGACCGGCAATGCCGAGGGCGTCGCGGAAGATGCTGCCGCCGCGGCACGTTCGCACGGCTTCGCCCCGGTGGTCAGTGCGCTCGACGACGTCGAGGTCGACGCCCTGGCGTCGATGCAGCGTGTTCTCGTCGTCACCTCCACCTACGGTGAGGGCGAGATGCCCGACAACGCGGAACTGTTCTGGCAGGCACTGTCTGCCGAGACCGCGCCCCGTCTCGAGGCCACGGACTTCGCGGTGCTCGCACTCGGTGACACCGGTTACGACGGGTACTGCCAGGCCGGCAAGATGATCGACACCCGGCTCGAGCAGCTCGGCGCCCGCCGCGTCACTCCGCGCGTCGACTGCGACGTCGACTACGAGGACGCCGCTGCCGCATGGGTGGCGGAAACGTTGCCGTTGTTGGCGGCAGTCGAGGGCATTCGCGGGGAGTCGCCGGTGGCCGATGTCGCGACACCGGACGCGAAGCCCGCGCGTAAGCGTTCGCAGTGGAATCGCAAGAACCCCTATGTGTCCACGCTGGCCGTCAATCAGAGACTGTCGGGTGACGCCTCCGCGAAGGAGATCCGGCACTACGAGTTCGCGCTCGCCGACAGCGGTCTCGAGTACGAGGCCGGCGACGCCCTGGGTGTGATGCCGGTCAACGATCCGCAGCTCGTGGACGCTTTGGTGTCACGGCTCTGCATTCCTGCCGACGCCGCCGTCACCGGCAAGGAACGCCCGTTCAGCGATCTGCTGATGCATAGCTACGAAATCTCCACGCCGTCGCACGAGTTCCTCGACGAGATCGAGAAGCGGGCCGGAAACGACGAACTGACTCACGTTCTCCGGCACGGCGACAAGGAGGCACTCGACGCGTGGCTGTGGGGTAAGGACGTCCTTGATCTGCTCCTCCTCGCTCCCGCGCTGTCGATGACCGCCGACGAGTTCGTGGGCGTGCTCAAGCCGTTGCAGCACCGCGCGTACTCCATCTCGTCGAGTCCCCTCGCCGACCCGGGCAGCGTGCACCTCACCGTGGCCAGCGTCCGGCACACCTCCGCGGGGCGCGACCGCGGCGGTGTGTGCTCGACCTACCTGGCCGACCGCGTCGCCGAGGGCGGTACCGGTGGAATCTTCGTGTCGAAGAACAAGTCGTTCCGCGTGCCCGCCGACGACCACGCGCCGATGATCATGGTCGGCCCCGGAACCGGGATCGCACCGTTCCGCGCGTTTCTGCAGGAACGCCGGGCGCGGGGCGCGGCGGGACGCAACTGGCTGTTCTTCGGTGACCAGCACCGCGCGTCCGACTACATCTACGAGGACGAGATCGGCGCCATGAGCGACAGCGGTCTCCTCACCCGCCTGGACCTGGCCTTCTCCCGCGACCAGGCCGAGAAGGTGTATGTCCAGAACCGAATGCTCGAAAACGGCAAGGAGCTCTTCGCCTGGCTCGAGGACGGCGGCCACTTCTACGTGTGTGGCGACGCCACCCGCATGGCGAAGGACGTCGACCGCGCGCTGCACCAGGTGATCGCCACCCACGGCGGTCTCTCGGCCGAGGACGCGTCGGAGTACGTCAACAAGCTCAAGAAGGACAAGCGCTACCTACGCGACGTGTACTGAGCACGGCCGCACCGACTTACGAGGAGAAGCAAGAACCATGGCAGTGGTGATTCTGTACGGTAGCGAGGGCGGTACCGCCGAACTGGTTGCCGATCATCTCGCCGACGTGCTCGGCGCCTACGACGACACGTCCCTGTACGACATGATGGAGTACGACGCCGGCGATCTCGACCCGGAGAACTTCCACGTCATCGTGTGCTCCACCTACGGTGAGGGTGAATTGCCCACCGGCGCTGAACCTTTCTTCGAAGGACTCGACGAGGACGAACCGGACCTGAACGGATTGCGCTTCGCGCTCTTCGGCCTCGGCGACAAGGTCTACGAAGACACCTACAACCGGGGCGGCGAAATCCTCGCCGAAAAGCTCGTCTCGCTCGGCGCCGTCCAGGTGGGCGAACACGGCCGGCACGACGGCTCGAGCAGCATCCGCCCCAAGGACCAGGCCGAGGAATGGGCCAAGATCATCGGCGAGGAATTTCTGGGATAGCCGCCTCACGCCGGGAGTCGGGACTGGATGCTGCGCACCCACTCTCGGCTTCCGGTGAGGTAGCGGTCCCGCGCCGATGCGAACAGGCGAACACTGTCGGAGCCGGGCCAGTCGTCGGGCAGCATTTCGGCAGGCAGTCCCGGGTCGATGTATGGGATGATCCGCCATTCGTCGAGCAGCGGAACGAACCGAACGAAGGCCTCGCGCGGTGAAACCTGCTCTGTCGTCGACAGAGCAGCGCGGTGATGGGTCAGGAAGTCCCGGTGGCGAGCAGCAATGCCGTCGAGATCCCACCACCTCGCTGCCGCATCCGCTGTCGAGTCGGGCACGAACATCGACGTCGACACAAAGGTGGTCACATACGCGGACAGGCCCAGCGCGTTGACGATGTCCCCCACCTCCTCCGCGAGATATTCGGGGGCAACCCACAGACCCGGTGACACCGTTCCGCACCCGATCCACCCGAGCCGCCTGCGCAACTGGTGTCGCGCGGTCCGTTGCGTTTCAGGAATGGTGAACGAGATCAGACGCCAGGGGTCGCCTTCCGCCATCTGACGGAAGCCGAAGATGCGCGGATCGCCGCGGCTGAACATCGCCTCCGCCTGCTCGGTCACCTCGTACCCGTTCCGCCCGTCGCAGACGCGGGCCCGCAGCACCCCCTTCTTCTTCAAGCGGGTCACCGCGATGCGCGTCGATTCGGACGGGATGCCCACGGCCTGCATCAATCCGACGAAGTCCGCGATCGCCACCCACCCGCCGAGGTCGCGCACGTACGCGCCGAGGACGGTTCGGATCAGCGACGTCGCGCTGCCGGGTCGCGAATCGAAGTCGTCGAGGATCGCGCTTGCCGGTTCAGGCGGTGAGTTCATCACGGATCGCCAGTATTCCGGCGCACACCTCGGAGAAGCTCGTGCTCAGAGGGCTGAGGCCGAGACGCAACCCGTGGGGGGCACGAAAGTCGGGGATGACGCCCTTGCGCCACAGCTTCTCGATGACGGCCTCGAACTGCGGGTGATCGATGATGACGTGACCACCCCGCTCGGCAGGATCCTCCGGCGATCCGATCTCCACGCCCAGCGGAAACAGCAACGTTCGCACGAGTTCGAGCGCGTACTCCGTCAGTGCCACCGACTTGGCCCGGATGGCCGCCATTCCGACCTCGTCGATCAGCGCGAGAGTGTCCTGCATCGCGAGCATGCCGAGGACCGAAGGCGTTCCGCTGATCACCCGACGGATACCGGGAGCCGGTTCGTAGCCCTGGGCCATCGCGAACGGGTTGTCGCGACCCATCCAACCCCAGATCGGCTGCACGAATTTCCCCTGGTGCTCGGCTCGGACGTACGCGAACGCGGGTGACCCGGGCCCGCCGTTGAGGTACTTGTAGCTACACCCGACCGCCAGATCCACACCCCAGCTGTCGAGCTCGAGTGGAACCGACCCCACCGAGTGACACAGGTCGAGCAGCAGTAGTGCGCCCGCCTCATGAGTCACGCGCGCGGCCCCGGCGGCGTCCACCAGGTAACCCGAGCGGTATGCGACATGACTGAGAACGACGAGCGCCGTGTGTTCCGACACGACGGATTCCAGGTCGTCGACGCTGACGCCACCGCGCCGATCCGACTCGATCCATCGCAACGTGAGCCCGAGTTCTCCGGCAATGGACTCCAGCACGTACCGGTCCGTCGGGAAGTTGTCGCGGTCCACGACGATCTCGGTGCGCCCCGGCCGCAACGCGAGGGCGCCGCGGGCAAGCTTGTACAGCAGGACCGTCGTCGAATCACCGATGGTCGTCTGCCCACGGGCCGCTCCGAGCGCAACCCGCGCGAGGGTGTCGCCGATGGTGATCGGGAGTTCGAACCACTCCTCGTCCCAGCCGCGAATCAGCCGGCCACCCCACGCCCCGGTGACGAAGGAGTTGATCCGCTCGGCACTCGCTCGGGTGGGCCGTCCGAGCGAGTTGCCGTCGAGGTACGCCACCACCGCAGGATCGTCGGCGCCGATGAACAGGTCACGGTAGGAACGCAGCGGGTCGGCGGCGTCGAGGTGCTCGGCGCGGGCGGTCAGCACATCGGTGGACGTGGTCATCATCGTCCGATCTCGGTGCGCACGGCCAGCAGTTCCGGGAAGAATGTCAGCTCCAGCGCCTTCTGCAGAAATCCCACTCCGCTCGATCCTCCGGTCCCGGATTTCATACCGATGGTGCGCAGCACCGTGCGCATGTGCCGAAAGCGCCACAGTTGGAAGTTCTCTTCGAGATCGACGAACTCCTCGAACGCCT
Organism: Rhodococcus sp. USK13; assembly: GCF_018343855.1. Classification (NCBI taxonomy): domain Bacteria; kingdom Bacillati; phylum Actinomycetota; class Actinomycetes; order Mycobacteriales; family Nocardiaceae; genus Rhodococcus; species Rhodococcus sp. USK13. The sequence continues at coordinate 5,745,983 of NZ_CP069242.1, forward strand.
CATAAACGGCCCAGTGGTCGTCGTGGTTCTCGTAGACGAACTTGATCAGGGGCATCAAGTCCTCGTTGAGCGTGTAGGCGGCGGTCACATCGCGGTTCAGCGCCGATGCCGGCACGTCGTACCCGAGCCGCGACAGGCACTGCCAGAACGCGTCGTAGAGGCTGGGCTCGGCGAGGAGCCGCCCCAGCAGATCGTGGGCGGCAGGATCCGCTTCGAACACCCGCAGCATTCCCGCGTTCTTGTTGCCGAGCACGAACTCGACGGCGCGGTACTGGTACGACTGGAACCCGGACGAATTGCCGAGGAACTGGCGGAACTCGGAGTACTCCGTGGGAGTCAGCGTGGCGAGGACCGACCACTGTTCGGTCAGCGTCTTCTGGATGTGCTTCACGCGCGCCACACACTTGAGCGCCTTACCGATGTCGTCGTCGTCGAAAGAGGCACGCGCCGCGAGGGTTTCGTGGAGGACGAGCTTCAGCCAGAGTTCGGTGGTCTGGTGCTGAATGATGAACAGCAGTTCGTCGTGGTGCTCCGGGCGGCTCACCGGCTTCTGGGCGCTCAACAGGGTGTCGAGGTCCAGGTACGAGCCATAGCTCATGCGCTCGCTGAAGTCGGTGACGATGTCTTTCTCGATGGCTCTGGTGTTGGCCTGCACGCCCATGACTGTCCTCACTGCTGGTGTTCGAGTACCGGGCCCTCGCCCTTCATATTACATAATCGTGGCGATCGTTAGGCAGATGTCATTATCGGAAAGTACGGTGGATCCGTGAATGCACCCAGTCGCCGAGTCGATGTCGTCTTCGCCCCCGGGGTCGTGGCACACCGCGGAACCGTGGAAGAGCTCCTGCACCGGGCACTGAGTGCGCGCGGGCTGACCGGCGAATTGACGTTCACCCGAGACGGCACCGCGCTGGACCGGGCCATGGTTTCGGCGGCGAGGCGAGGCGAGTTCATCGTCGTACCCGGAACCGGGAAATCCTTCACACCCCCGAAAGGCGGCGTGACTCGCGTCGACTTCGGTGACTGCGACGCCGATCGCTCGGCGGGCGTCCGCACCCACATACGCGGCAGAGGACTCGACGGCCTGCGGTACGCCGTCGACAGCTGGTACCACCACCGCTTCCATCCCGGGACGATGATCCGGTACGGAAGCCACCCGGATCAGCGCGCCGAACTCCGAATCCCGGACGGGAACGGCCCCTTCCCCGCGGTCGCTCTCATCCACGGCGGGTTCTGGCGCACACGGTGGGAGTTCGACCTGATGGATGCCCTCGCGGTCGATCTGACCGCCCGCGGGTATGTCACGTGGAACGTCGAGTATCGACGGAACACCGCACATCGCTGGGCGGACATGTCGTCCGATGTCGCCGCCGCCGTTGCGGCCGTAGCGACTCTTCCGGGTGTGGACCCCAGCCGCCTCGTCGTGCTCGGCCACTCGGCGGGTGCTCAGCTCGCGCTTCGGGCCGCCGCCGATGCGCCAGCGGTTCCTCTCGCGCTCGCCGTCAGCCTCGCCGGTGTGCTCAACCTGCGACTTGCCGACGATCGCCACCTCGGCGAAGGTGCCGTCGCGATGGCCGTCGGCAATCACTGGTCCGAGGACCGCGAGACGTACGAGGCGTCGTCGCCGATCGACCGACTCCCCCTCGGCATCCCGCAGTTGGTCGCCTGCGCCCTGCAGGACGAACCGGACATGCTGGAAATGAGCAGGGAGTACTCCGCGGCCGCCGCGGCGACCACCGATGACGTCGCCCTGATCGAGGGGCCGGGCGATCACTTCGCCGTCATCGATCCGACAAGCCGGATCTGGCACACCATCGCCGAGGCAATCGAAGCACGGATGCTCCCCGGCGCGTAGAAGCCCGCGCATACACACGCACCTGTTCTGCGCTCACGCACCCGTTTTCGGGCCCTGGAACGGGTGCGTCTGACGAAAAGAAGTGCGCGAGTCACTCGGCACAAATGTCATTCACTCGACCGACAACGAACCGCACTGACCTACACCGGTTTTCGCGCTCCGCTATGCCGTGGCTAACATCCGACAAGACAGTGCGGTTCGGCTATTCGACCCCGCGTCCTGTCGCAGCCCACCCCTATGAACGAGGAAACACCATGAATGCACGACGTGCAGCTCTCACCATCTTCGGATCTGCGGCCATTGCCCTGGCAGCTACGCCGACCGCGCAGGCGTCCACGGTTTTCGACTTCCTGCCGCCGGAGATCGCCGCACTGATCCCGAGCGGTTCGGCCGACGCCGTGAACCCGCTTCTGCCGCCCGCACCCGCCGCCCCGGCAGCACCGGCACCCGCACCGCAGGTGGCGCCGGCCCCGCAGGCCGCCCCCGCGCCCCAGCTGGCTCCTGCACCGCCTGCTCCCGCGCCGAGGGCTGGGTACAAGAACTGCACCGAGGCTCGCAACGCCGGCGTGACGCCGATCTACCGCGGCCAGGACGGCTACGCACCGCACCTCGACCGGGACAACGACGGCATCGCCTGCGAGTAGTCGATCCCCGGCGCGGCACCCACACACGCACCCCTTCTGTGCCCACGCACCCGTTTTCGGGCCCTAGAACGGGTGCGTCTACCGAGAAGGGGTGCGTCTGTGTCTCACAACGCCTCGCAGCCTCACAACGCCTCGCACGACGAACCGGTGTCGCCATTCCTCGTGCGGGGCAGTGCGCTCCGCACTATGTTCGGCGGTGAAGGTTGAGGTTCTCGGCGAGGGGGCGGTCCGGCATGAGCAGGACGTATTTCGGAGCTGTGGCGGTGGCAGTGGCCGCTGGTGTCGCACTCACCTGCGGTGTGGGTGCCGCCTCGGCGGACACCCAGATCAACGGCTGCACGATCGTGGCCGACCCGACACCCGAGCATCGCACCACCTGCCCCGGCGCCGATCTGAGCAGGGCGAATCTCGCGGGCATGAATCTGAGTTTCGCCGACCTGTCGGGCGCAAACCTGACGTTCGCCAATCTCGCCGGCACAAACTTCACGGCAGCGAACCTGTCGTTCGCGAATCTGAGCGACGCCAACCTCACGGACACGAATTTCACGGACTCGCAGCGCAACGCCATGGTCTTGTACAGCACCGGCATCGACATCTTCGGCCGAATCGTCGGTGACCTCGACATCATGACCGACCCGAATTGGTCCACCGACGCCCACGAGCGCGCGCTCGCCTCCGTCGTTCCGGTCACGCCTCCCGCTCCGTCCCCGTAGTCCCCATCCGCGACCTCACGACCGGGCTGCGCACTGCGTATCCCGGCAACTCGCATGCCCGGACCCCTTGACATTGGATATCTGCACTATCCACTGTTGGATAGTGCAGATATCCAATCTCGGGAGGCATCCGATGTCGACGATCGAACCCGGCCGTTCCACCCACCACTACGACGATGAGCTGGTGATCTTCCTGATCGGGATGACCATCAACCGACCGTGGCGCCCGGATTTGTGGCTGCCCGCCTTCCTCGCCATGCCGAGAATGTTGCGTGAACTGTCGCAGGACCCCGACTCGGGTTTGCTGGGTTACCGCCTGGTGATCGAGGGGCGCGGACCCACGTTGATCCAGTACTGGAGTTCGGCCGACAAGCTGTACGCCTACGCGAGCAACTCCGACGCCCGACACCGGCCTGCCTGGGCCGCCTTCAATCGACGGGCCCGCCGGGCGCCGGGAGCAGTGGGGGTGTGGCACGAAACCTATTCGGTCGATCGCGCGGAGTCGATCTATGTCGGCGCTCCGGCGCTCGGGCTGGCGCGGTTCACCGCCCGCGTTCCCGTCACACCGGCAGGCAATCGGGCCCGCAATCGACTGGCCCACACCACACCGACCGCCAGCACCGACCGTTGAGACACGATCACGATCTCCTCCCGGCGGGGCCGGTCTACCGGAAGGTCCGCCGCAGCCCACTCGCCCGCAGTACCCGGCGTTGCACACCCGCCCGCATCGCCTCCTCCGTCCCGATGATCCGCACGTGCCGACGGGCCCGTGTGATCGCCGTATAAAGCAGTTCCCGGGTCAGCAGCGAGGACTCCGCTCCCGGTAGCACCACGGACACCGTGTCGTACTGACTGCCCTGACTTCGGTGAATCGTCATGGCGTAGACGGTCTGCACCGCCGACAGATGCGTGGGATGCAACAGAAAGGGTTCGTTGCCGCGCGCGAAGGCGGCAACGAGTTCGTCGTCGGCGCGGCGCACGATCACCCCGGTGTCACCGTTGTAGATGCGCGTCTCGTGATCGTTGGCCGTGACCAGAAGCGGCTGACCGGGATACCAGCGCTCCGGGTCCAGCCGCTGCCCTGAAGCCTCACCGATCCACTCCATGGCCTGCCGCGCCCACCATGCGACACCGTACGGACCCTCACGGTGCGCACACAGCAGGCGATGCGCCTCCGAAAGCTGCAGTGCCGCCGAGGCATCGCCGCCCGACGCGGCCTCGGTGACACCCGCTGCAGTGTCGACCACGTCCTTCCGCAGCGCCCCGAGATCATCGACGTCGTGGAACGACACCTCGGGGGCTTCGCTGCGCAGCAACTCCATCACGCGGTCCTCGTCCGCGTCTCGCACCGCGACAGCGAGTTGGGCGATGCCACCGCCGAAACGGCGGCCCCGGCTGAGCCGCACGACTCCCCCGCGCAGCCGATCCCGTTCCGCCGCACTCAGCGCGGCCTCGTCCGGGTCGTCCGCCGCATCCAGGTCCTTCCCGACCAGACGTGCGAGTAGCGGATTCTCCTTCCCCGACATCGGTCGAGCCACCAGGTCGGCCAGCACCGCGCCCGCGTCGACGGACGTCAACTGGTCCGGGTCGCCGACGAGCACAAGTTGCGTGTCGGGACGCAGCGCCTCGAGGAGCCGGCACATCATGGTCAACGACACCATCGAGGTCTCGTCCACCACGATCACGTCGTAGGGCACATGATTGTCGGCGTTGTAGCGGAACCGACTGCCCCGTCCGCGTTGCCAGCCCAGCATGCGGTGCAGCGTCATCGCTGTCGGATCAGGTGGCAAGCCCAGCTCGCCGGCCTGATCACGCACCGATTCCTGCAACCGCGCCGCCGCCTTGCCCGTGGGTGCGGCGAGGGCGATGCGTCGTGGTCGGTCGGTCTGCATCGACAGCAGGGCCAGCACGCGGGCCACGGTGTGCGTTTTTCCGGTACCCGGTCCTCCGACGATCACCGAGGTCCAGTGGGTCGCGGCGACAGCAGCCGCGATCCGTTGCCGATCCGGCGGGGCCGAGGAGCCGGCCGGATCGTTCTGATCGCGGAACAGAGTGTTCAACCCGCGGCGTAGTGATGCCTCGTCGACGACGGGGTGCCCGGAAGCACGCTGGTCGAGGACGCGGCGGATCGTCTCCTCCTGCCGGAAATACCGGTCGAGGTAGAGCAATTCGCCTTCAGCGGTGTCCACCAGCCGCAGCGGTCGCAGCGGTCCGGCCGGTCCACCGACGACGAGCGGACTGCGGCGCAGCGCCTCGATGACCGTGGAGTCGTCCGGCCACGGCAGATCGTCCAGGTCGACCTCGGACTCCTCGTCGACCGTCACCTCCCGGAGCCGAGTCAGATCGAGGCATACCGAGCCGGCCCGCACTGCCCGGACCGCGAGGGCGGTGGCCAGGTAGACGTCCGGCGACGTCTCCCCGGCCAGAGCGGACAACCGCAGCGCCACATGGACATCCGCAGCCGCGAGCACTCCTGCCTCGTTGAAGATTCGCAGCACACCCTTGCCGCGCTGGGCTACCCGGACGTCGGTCATGGCGTCGCCTCGATCCCGGACAACAGGTCGGACAGTTCGGTCACCAGCGCGGCCGGGGGCGTCCAGTCGAATACCCCACATCCCGGCGGCGTATCGGGCCCGACCATTCCGCGGACGAACAGATACTGCACGCCGGCGAGATGCAGGGCTGGGTCGTAGCCAGGCTGACGCCACCGCAAATAGCGATGCAGTGCAACAGAATACAACAGAGCCTGAAGCGGATAATGCGACCGGATCATCTCCGTGGCCATCCGCTCCCGCGTGTAATGGGCGGTGGTCAACTCACCCTGCGCCAGTCGATTCGTCTTGTAGTCGACGACGACGTAACGAGGGCCGGGCAGCCGTATCACGGCATCGATACTGCCGGTGAGGTATCCACGCAACGGCGTGGGTTCCAGAGAAGTCACGGCCTCCGCGTACGGCCTCAACGGATCGTCGGCGGCAAGGTGGGTGCGCAACAGTCTGCCGACGCCGTCGAGCATCACCGTGAGCGAGGGTGTGTCTCCGCCGGCGAGGGGAAGCTCGAATTCGAGTTCGGCGAGCAGGTCTGCGGGCGCAACCTCCGCGAGCGTCCGTGTCGCCGCGGACCCAAGGGGTGTGTGCAGTACGGGCAGCAGGGCGGCAGCGAGCCGCGCCGGATCGATCTCCGACATGGTCGAGGCGATCACCTCGGTGCAGCAGCGCACGAGTTCGGCTTCGAGGTCGGCGGCGGTGGTGTCGACGATTTCGAACACGGCGTGGACGAGGGTTCCGAACGTCGCGCCGCCGGGAAGGTCGTTCATCGTCGAGGCGATACCGGTGCCCCCGTCTTCCGGCGCGTGCAGCGGCGGCTCGTCTGGTTCGTCCGCTTTGACATCGACCTCAGCCTCACTGCCCACTGCCGGGCTTTCGTGCGCGGACGCGGTCAACGCCGAGTACGAGGTTCGCCGCCACCGAGTGTCGAGAAGACGCTGGAACCGGGCCGCCTCGAGGTCACCACCCGTCTCTTTGGGCGGTGACCACTGCGCGGGTGGCACCGCTTCGGAGCCGACGGGCTCGACGTGCACGGTGTCGGGGCCGCCGGCACCCCACGCCGACAATCGATCGGCGACGACCGGGTCTTCCGAAACGTTCGCTTTCTGTGGCACGTCGCGATGTCCCGGCGCGCGGCCGAGGATCATCCGGTGCAGCGGCGCACCCGCCGTCGAGAACGCGGGCGCCCACCACAGCACGAGTCCGCACATCGCCCGGGTGAGCGCAACATACAGCAGGCGAAGCTCCTCGCCCGCTTCTTCCGCGTCGTGCCGGCCCTTACGTTCCGCATAGCCCGGACTGTTCGGGCCTCCGACATCGAGGATGCGCCGCCCGTTCTCGTCGTGCAGCAGCAGCTTGCTCGGTTTCGGATTCTTTGCAGCATCCCACGCGTAGGGCAGGTAGACGAGGGGGAACTCGAGACCCTTGCTGGCGTGGACGGTGGCGATCTGCACTGCCGCGGCGTCGCTGTCGAGACGCCGGCTGCGGTCGACGCCGCCGGACGACGGATCCTTCATCCGTTCGGTGAGCCACCGGGTGATGGCGGTGAGTCCGAGAGACTGCTCCACGGCGGCGCCGTTGAGTAACTGCGCCACGTGGCGGAGATCGGTGAGGGCGCGCTCACCGGCGGAGACGGCGAGCAGCCGCGCCTCGAGCTGCCCGATCGCCGCCAGACGTTCGAAGAGGGCCGCGAAACCGGACAGCGCGAACACCGAGGCGAGTTCACGCAGCAACCCACCGACTTCGGCAACGATGTCGTCACCGCGGGCATCGAGTTCCTCCGCGGTGTGTCCGAGCAACGGCGTGAGAGCGGCGAGCCGGACGCGATCGGAACGGTGCGGTTGCTCGAGTGCCTGCAGAACCCACAGCCAGTGCTGCGCAGCGGGTGTGGTGAACACACTGGCTCCGCCTGCGAGGACCGACGGGACCCCGGCGCGGTCGAGGGCATCGTGCACCAGCGTGATCTGCGCGTTGGTCCGCACCAGTACGGCGATGTCGCCCGGCTGAACCGCCCGGGACACGCCGCCGATGTCGAGTGTGACACCGCCGTCGAGGGTGCGGACGATGTCTGCTGCGAGGTCGGCGGCCACCCGGTTGCGCAGCGGACCGACGGCGGGGTAGCCCGATTTGTTGATCGCACCCGCGCCGGTGCGAGGCAGGTAACGCAGACGCAGCGGTGCCGCCCCGGTGAGCCGCGACTTCGGCCGAGCGCCGTCCACCCGGTGCACGACGATGTCGGGATGGCCGAGGGCCGCTCCCCCGTGGAGGTACTCCAGTGCGTCGAGCAGTTCCTGATCGCTGCGCCAGTTGGTGACCAGTTCTTCGTGACTGTCGGCCGACTGGACTGCGTCGAGGTAGCTGAGTACCTCGGCCCCCCGGAATGCGTAGATCGCCTGCTTCGGATCACCGACGAGCACCAACGTTCCCGCGCGGTGCCGAGAAGCCTGACCGCCCCGGTGGAAGGTTCTACCCAGGATGTCCCATTGCAGGGGATCGGTGTCCTGAAACTCGTCGACGAGGACGACGTCGTACCGGTCCCGCACTCGCCGGCAGGCGGCCGCACCGTGTTCGGGATGGGTGAGTACGCGATGGAGGAGAGCCGGCAGATCGTCGAAGTCACGCAGTCCCACAGCGCGTTTGCGACATTCCACCTCGGCGCGTACCGCCTCGGCGAACGCAACCCGTTCGCCTGCGGGGGTGCCGCGCGCGTCTTCCGGTGCGAGCACGGCCTGGGGATCGAAGATGGCGGCCCGTGCGGCGGCGGTGGCTTCCGCCGGGGTGAACGGTGCGGACTCGGCACGGCTGTAGGCGCTGAGGTAGAGGTCGTCGATCACCTCGGTGACGAGGTCGTCGGCGGCCTCGACGAGCACCGCGTCGGGGTCCCGTTCACCGGCGATGCCGAGGCCGTCGAGCATGCGCTGGCAGAAGCTGTGGGTGGTGACGATGGTCGCCGCATCGAAGTCGGACAGAGCCTGGAGAAGTCGTCGACGTCGCAGTGCCACCTCCTCGGGGTCGGCGTCGGCCAGGTGCCGGATGACCTGATCCTCGCCGCGGAGGGCTTGCCTAGGATCGGCCAATTCGGTTGCCGCACTGCGGAAGCGTTCCCGGGTGCGCTCGCGCAGTTCCTGGGTTGCCGCGCGGCTGAAGGTGACCAGCAGGAGTCGCGAGAGGTCGATTCCACCTTCGGCGACGAAGCGGGCGGCGAGTCCGACGATCGCGTAGGTCTTCCCCGTCCCAGCGCTGGCCTCGAGCACGGTGGTGCCCGACGGCAACGGTCCGAGCAGATCGAACCCTCGGGTGTCGGTCATGGCTGCGCCAGCGTCTCGGCCGCCAGCAGCGGCGCCCACAGTCTCCGGGCGTAGTCGTCGAACACCACCGAATCACCGAGAGCGTTGATACTCGGCGAGGGTCCGTGAACATAAACGATGTGACGGTCTTTGGCATCCCCGAAGTCGCTGCTCCATTCCCGCCGCGCCGCCTCGATCGCATCCTCGACGCTGCTTCCGCCGTACCGCCGTTCCGCGTAGGCCGCCGAGGCACCGGTCGCGATCGGCAGCGGCGCATGCAACCCGAGGTCGCGGAGTTCGACGAGGCGATTGAGCTGCTCGAGCGCGTCGGGTGGAGCGGTCAACGTGGAACGCCACGCGGGTCTGCTGTACGCGCCGCGGCCCGTAGTGACGGCGGACCATGCGCCGCCCTTGCCCGACGCCGCGACTGCCAGCAGTTGCGCCCACGCGGCGAGGCGATGTTTCGGACCGAGCCGTGAATAGGTGGTGTTCGCGATCACCGAACCGTGGACGCCGCCGACGGTCCCGGTGAGACGCCGGCCGGAGCCGAGGTCGACGTCCACATCCACGGTCTGCGCGCGGCCCACATGGACGGGTGCGCTGACGGCGACGAGCGCCTCGACACCGTGTTCGATGGCCCCGAGCACCGACTCCCCCAGCTTGAACGGCGGCAGTGTGCCGCGGCGCCACTCGGCGGCGCGGAAATCGGCCGGCTCGGTTCCGGCGAGCCGCGCGACGAGCATCCGTTGTCCGAGATCCCACCGCGCGAGGGGGTCGGGCGCGATATCGAGTGCGTCGGCGATGTCCTCAGCCACCTCGGGAATGCGCAGACCCAGCCGTTGCCGGAGGAACGCCTGCGTGGGATGTACGAGGAAGGCGATGAGGTCTGCCAGGTCGACGTCTTCGGACGGCGGCGCGGGCAGCGGGTCCGGAAGGAAAGCCGGATTCGGCACGGAGGGAGACCGAGCCGCCCGAGCCCCGGCAAGGGCCACGCGATCGAAGCTGAACGGATGCTCGGGCTCGAAGTTGCGCGCATCGAACGGCTGCAGGGGGTGACGGGTCATCACCTGGCTCAACGCGTCGCCGCCGAGCGTGACGGCCACCGTGTCGAGTAACTCGGACAACGGGATCGCCGGCGGCCGCACCATACCGGTGACCGGGTCGGCGCCCGTGTAGAAGAGCAGCAGTTTCTCACCGGCGGACATCACCGCGTCGAGGAGGAGTTGCCGATCCTCGCTACGCGGATCACGTTCGCCGAGTACAGGATTGCGGGCGAGAGCGTTGTCGCCGTCCACGCCGGCCGAACGGGGAAAAACCTCGTCGTCGAGCCCGAGGAGAACGACGACACGGTGCGGGACGGACCGCATCGGCACCATCGTGCACACCGTCAGTTCGCCGGTACGGAAGTTGGCCCGCGTGGGGCGTCCCGCCAGCCTGCCGGCGAGCATGGCGCGCACGTCCGACAACCGCAGCACCATCTCTCCCCCGTGTTCCATCGCGGCGCCCAACTCGCGCCGCGCCTGCGCGGACTGCCAGGCGTCTGCCGCACCCACCTCCACGAGGAGGTCCAGAGCCCTTGCCAGCGCCCGCGACCACTCCGCCACCGATTGTGGCCCACCGAGTCCTCGCAGGGCGACGTCGAGGCGATCGACGAACTCGGCCAGCCTGCCGGTGAGGTCGATGTCGTTGCTGTCGACGTCATCGAGGGGCAGGGCCAGCGCGAGCCATTCGCTGTCCGACTCGTCGGCAGCGGCGCCGAGCAGAATCCGATCGAGTGCCGTCGTGAAGGTATTCTGCGGGAAGTCGCCGAGGCCGTAGGCCGCGCGCTGACGTGGCCCGATCCCCCACCGCGCACCGGTGGTGGTAGCCCATTCCCGGATACGTTCGAGATCGTCGTCGTCGAAACGAAACTTCTTACGCACCGGGACCGCAGCGGCGAGATCGAGTACCTGACTGGCGGTGACGCGGGAATCGGCCAGCCCCAGCAGCGTCGCGACCACCGCGAGCACCGGATTGGTCTGGTGCAGAGCACGATCGGCGAGACGTACCCGCAGCCGGTGTCCGGGATGACCGAGCACGTCCTGGCCGAATGCGGCACGAATCAGCGGTGCGTAGGACTCGACGTCGGGGCACATGACCACGACATCGCGCGGTTCGAGCGTGGGGTCGTCCTGGAACAGATGAAGGAGGCACTCACGCAGGACCTCGACCTGGCGGGCCGGCCCGTGACAGGCGTGCACCTGCACGGAGTCGTCGGGATCCATCCCGGCATGCACCGGTGTCCGATCGTCCCGGATGTCGGTTTGCAGGCGACCCAGTAGCGTCTGCGGACTCGGTGGCGCGTCGTGGTGGACGTCGTCGAGGTCGAGGCGCACAAGGCGCGCTTCGAGTTCGCGGACGTCACGGGCCAGGCTCGAGAGGAGCGGGTGACGGACGGCGAGCGCACTCTGGTCGTCGGCGCGGGCAGTCACCTCCTGCGTTGTCGTCAGGGTTGCCCACATGGCCGGACTCGGGTGCGGCAGCCACAGGTGTACGTCGCGTTGCGCGGCCAGTGCGGAAAGCACTGCAATCTGGTCGGTGGCGAGGCGGGTGGGCCCGAACAGCGAGAGGCGTTGCGGGAGATCTACGAGCCCGGGCTCGTCCCGCAGCCGGGAACAGGCGGAGTCGAGCCGTTCCGCGGGGCTCGGGGCGCCGACGCGTGTCCGTAGTCGACGCCACAGTTCGGCCTGCCACACGAGATCCTCGTCGAGCGGCCCACCGGTTCCATCGATGTCGTGGCCACCCGCCCAGCCGACGAGCATTGCCGGCCGCTGGGCGGCATAACTCCGGAACAGTTCCACCAGGTGCGACGCGGTGGCGTAACGGCGACCCGGCCGGTGATCGTTTCGATCTTGTGCCGACAGGCCGGACCCGAGGTGTTTCGAAAGGACAGCGCACCAGGGTTCGCCGAGGCAACCATCGACGACGTCGAGCAGCACCCACAGCAGTCGGGCGGGATTCCACGGATCATCCTCGGCGGACAGTCCGGTGGCCGCAGCCAGGGCGTCGTCCACCAGCCGTGTCGGGGACGGGAAGTCGATGTTCGCGGCCACACCGTCACCGTTGTCTGCTCGCGCGCCCAGCACCGCCGAGAGCCGTTGCGTCAGCCAGCGCTCCACACCCTTCGCGGGAACCGCGATCACCTCGCGCGCGAACGGGTCGGCAAGTGGAGTCGCAAGGACATCGCCCAGCGCGGCGGCGAGGGTGGTCGAACGCTCGGCACGATGCAGTACGAACACGTCACCACCCTCCTTCGCTCCCCACTCCGGTGTCGGGTCAGACTTACCACAGAGCACCGACTTACGTAGCGAAGCTCAGGCCGATATACGTTCCGGCGCACACAACGCTCGCCTGTGGGAGCCTGGTTCGAGAGGGGCCCGACGGCGCCGCGGCCCCGGAAAGGTTCGCGGATGCAGACGTTCGTGCCCGACTCCGGTTTCGTGCGCAGTGCGAGGCTGCTCGACGACCGGCGCCTCGGAAAGCAGCGCGTCGAGACCTTCCAGATCCTGCGGGCCCTCGTTTGGCCGTCGTACGGCTGGAAGAATCATCCCGCGACGGCGATGTGGCGAGGTTTCACCCCCGCCCTGGTCGCATATGGCGTCGCCATGTGCGGCGAGTGGGCCGCGCGAGGTCACACCGAGGCGCTCGCGCCGCAGCTCCTCGAGTACAGCGGTGGTCGCACCGACACCTTCGCCCACCTACGCGACCACGGATTGCTGCCCCCTTGGCTCGGCAGAGCCGACGTGCACGCCAGCCATCGACGGGTCCTCGCCGAGAAGGCGCCGGACGCGTATCCCCCGCAGTGGCGCGGTGACGGCGGGTACGTGTGGCCGACCCCGGTGTACCCGCGGTGGCCGCTCCGCAGCGCCGACCCGGCCGAGGTGCTGACGCCGGTGCAGGCCGAAACCCTCGTCGAGGGCGCGGACAACTGGGATGTGCTGCGGCTGCTGCACCGCGGGGAATCCGTGGCGACCGAGACCGCCACGCCCTCGACGATCGTGGCGGCCAGTCTGGTACGTCCCGGTCTGACCGCGGTGATTCTGGACGCCGACCCGGTTCCGGACGACGAGGAACCGACTCCGGCCGCAATACGGGAGGTGGCGAAAGCGCCGTCCCCGTCCATCGCCCGTCAGCCGACCCCCGAAGACCGCGAGGCGATGGAAGCCGAGGCAGCAGACCCGCACCGACTACGGTTCTTCCGCCGGGGTCAGCCGATTCCCGAGCCCGACCGGTACGGACTGGTGATCACGGTGTCGGACACAACCCCGGCAGAGCTGCAAGGAGTACCCACTCTGGCGGTCAACGGCCGGGGCGAGCCTGGGTGAGGTGCGGCACCCATCCGTGTGTCGGCCACTTCTTCAGATTGACCTGTGCGGGCACGATCCGCTTGTTCACGAACTGCACCTCGAGGTCGGGGTCGACGTCACCGGTGAACTTCCACAACTGCGCGTCACCCGGCCGAGCGACTCCGGACCACGATTTCGCCCGGTAGGCGGCGCGAACAATGTTGTCGGCGAACACGATCACCGGGATGTTCTCGGTGTTGCGGACGGCGGCACCGGCCGCCCACGGTCCCCGGGCGCGCTCGTAGATCTCGTCCGGGGTCACTCCGCGCTCGGCGGCGCGCGGCACCTCGAGAAGCACGCAGGGTGTCGGCAGGTTGGGCACGGGCTCAGCCGCGTACTGCAACACCAGGTCGTCGACGGGTACGGCGCGGTGCTCGCCGGCACCAGCGGCGAGGTTGGTGAGTACGGAGCCCTCCAGCAGGCCCAGAGCCCCGATCAGCCCATCACTGATGGCTTCGGCGACGTCACCGGTTGCGTTCAGTCGGTGCGCCACGATGTAGTGCTCCACCTCGTGGCCGGAGTCGTAGATTTCCCGGATGCGGGCGATCGTGGCCGCTGTCACCTCTGAGGCGTCCTTCTCGGAGTCTTCGAGCGTCTTCCTGTGCTCGTCCACGGCCAACGCCTCCCACACGTAGCCGTAGACCCGGGTACCCCGACCCTTCCCGACGTAGAAGACCGACCGGTTCCGGGGGTCGAGGAGTGCGTAGACGTAGGACCCGAGCTCGTCGCCCACCCTTTTCGGGAACGGTTCCGGGGCGCGGCGGGTCTGATAGACCTCACGAAGGATCAGACGCAGCGCCGCCAGCTTCAGGGCAACGGGCACCCCACCGTCGATTCCGTCGAAGAGCGCGGTGGCCGCACCCTGCACCGAAGAATAGGTGTGCCCGATGTTCCGTTGCAGCGACTTCGTGACGTCGGAGAACTGAGCGAACCGTACGAGGGGGTCGGGGGATGCGTTGTCCAGGTCGTTGGACGCGAGAAAGGCCTGGACCTCGGCGGAGTCGAGCCAGCGAGAAGTGATGTCGATCGGGATCGTCCAGACGGTAGCCATGTTCCCACCGTAAGGGAAAAGCGCGGTGAACAATGCCGTCGGCGCTCTGCTGCCCGCGCGTCTCCGAAGCCCTGCGGCGACGACGAGATGCTCGGTGCGCGGAAATAGTGGCAAAACTCTGAGAAAACAGTTGCTTCGACGGCGAAGGGGCCGCCGAACCCCCACACTCGATAGTGAGACCGTCCCGCATCGAGAGCCCACAGCGAAGGGGTAAGCGAGTGTCGCTTCGAAGAATGACGGTGGCCGCAATGGCGATCGCCGCAGCGCTGACCATGTCCGCGTGCGGATCGGACGATCCCGCCCCGCCGAACAGAACCACCACGGCATCGGCAACGTCGACCGCCGAAACGTCGCCCCCACTCGAACTGCCCACAGCGGCGGAGCTCAACGAGTTGATGGAGCGGGGACTCGATCCTGCAACTCCCGTGGAGGAGAAGGTCGCGATGGTGGAAGGGTCCGAGCAGGATCCGAATCTGTTTGCTCAGGTAGCCGCGGCCGCGCAGCAGGCCGGAGCGCAGGTACAGGTTCTGGACCCCGTGATCGATAACGGTGACGGGAGCGCGAGCGCTCAGCTGCAGCTCACCATCAACGGACAGGTTCAGCAGAACAACCTTCCGGCAATTTTCGTACCGGGACCGAACGGGACGTGGCGCCTGTCGAAGGCGACGGCGTGCTCGATCGTGGCCATCGCACAGCTCACCTCACCGGCATGCCCTGCCTGATCGTGTGCGCTCACACCGCTTCCAGGACCTCCCCAATCTCCTGAACAGCTCTGTTGTGCTGATCGGCGATCAGGATGTGCCCGGCCGCGATGGTCAGCGCAACCGGCCATTCGATGATTTCGACGGCCGCGAGGAGCCCGATCGCGGCGAAGAACGCCAACTGTTCGGGACGTGGGACGGGTACACGTCCGAGTATCGGCAACTGGACAGTGAAGCCGGACGCCTCCCGCACCCGTGCGACGGCGTCCCGGTGTGCGTCGCGGCTCGGTGCTTCTTCGGCCCTCGGTGTGTTGTCGGCCATAGTTCGCCTCCCTAGTCCGTGCTGTTCACCTGCCGGTCACGTTGATCGAGGACTGTGACCGATGTGTTGATTTCTGCAGCCCGGACCGCTGTCGGTGCCGTCTCCGCCCCCGGCGACTTCTGGACCGGCGCGGTGACACGCGCGCTCACTCCCCCGTTGCACGAGGTGTACGCCGTATTGGTGAGGGCTGGCGTACTCGACATCGTCGACTGATCTCCCGCCAGCTTCGCCAGGACTCCCGGTGCGAATGCCGCGGCTGCGGTGGCTGCAGCCGCCGACCCCAGCGCCTGCGTCCACCCCACCGGACCGAGGGGTGTGCACCCGACCAGCTGGCTGACGCCGGGTGTGCTCACCAGAACCGTCAGGGCGGCGAGCGAACCACCCGCTGTGAGCACCACCAACGGGCTGCGTGAATCGATGAGCGTCTGACCGAGTTGCGTTCCGACCAATGCCACCAATCCCACGGTGGAGGCGCGGCGCTGCCTGCCCGTCAGACTCGCCATCGTCCACGCCGTCGTCGCACCCATCGCAGTCGCGGCACCGCGGATCGCGACTGTGCGCCACAAGGCTGCGCTGTCGGGTCCGCGGCCTTCTCCTCGCACGTCCTCGTTCGGCGGACTCACCGCGAGCGCCGCCGCAGGCAAAGCATCCGTGAGGACATTCACCAGGAGGAGCTGACGCGCGGTCAGCGGCGACTTACCCGCAGTCGCGCTCCCGATCAGCGCAAACGCCACCTCACCGGCATTGCCGCCGAGGAGGACGGACACCCCTGCCTGAACGCGCCGCCACAGTTGCCGCCCTTCGTCCAGAGCGTCGAGCAGTGCGTCCACCCGGCCGTCCAGGAGGACCACATCGGCCGCACTGCGGGCCGGATCGCTGCCGCGGGAACTGACACCGATACCCACGCTGGCCGCGCGGATAGCCGCAGCATCATTGGCACCGTCCCCGACCATGGCGCACACGCGTCCGGCGCGCTCGAGAGTCTGCACCACCTGCACCTTGTTCTCCGGAGTCATCCGCGCGAACACGAGACACTTCTCGACGGCCTCCTCCTGACCACGATGCGAGAGGGTGTCCCAGTCGGAGCCGCTGATCACCTGCTCGGACGACACGGTCAATCCCAGTTCCTGTGCGATGGCGGTGGCAGTGACGGGATGGTCACCGGTGAGCAGCCGCACCCCGACCTGCTGGCGTTCCAGTTCCGGCAGCAGGCCGGCGGCCTCCGGACGCGGTGTGTCCGCGATCCCCAGGAATCCGACGAGTTCGAGCCCGCTGCTGCAGAGTTTCTCGAACACGGCACCGTCGTCGGCAGCGCGCCGGGCCTGGAACGCGGTGACGGTGCGCCGCGCGACGGCGATCACCCGAAGCCCGTCGGCGGCCATCGCGAGGACCCGGGATTGCACTTCGTCGTCGTCGATATCGGGGCATGCGGCCAGAACCGTCTCCGGTGCACCCTTGAGACACAGGTGTGTGCCGGACAGTGCCGCCGAATAGGGTCGTCCCGATCGAAACGGGAGGTAGGACCACTGCGCCTCGTCGCCGCAGTCGAGCTGCTGGGCGGCCTCCGCAATGGCGACGTCGGTGGCATGGTCCGCGGGACGTCCGTCGGGCGTCACGGCACTACGCGCAGCGCACATCAGCAACTCGTCGTGGTCGACGGCAGGCTCGGGCACGACTCTGATGACACGGAGCCGGTTCTCGCTCAGCGTTCCCGTCTTGTCGAAGCACACTACGTCGACGCGGCCGAGTGCCTCCACCGAGCGCGGCGCTCGCACAAGAGCATTCGACTTGGTCAACCGGCGCGCCGCCGCCTGCTGCGCGAGAGTGGCGACCAACGGCAGCCCCTCGGGAACCGCCGCGACCGCGACCGCGACGCCGCTGGTGACCGCCTGACGCAGTCCCGTTCCGCGGAGGAAGCCGACCGCGGTGACGAGGGCCCCGCCACCGACGCTGACCGGGAGCACACGGTCGGTGAGGCTGCGCAGCTGAGCCTGCAAGCCGACGTGCGATGCACCGGTGGGACTGATCGCCCCGGCACGTCCCGCCTCCGTCGCCTCCCCCACGGCAGTGACGACCGCGGTGGCCGTTCCGGTGAGAACTGTGCTACCGCCGAACACCATGCAGGAGCGCTCGCTCAGCGGTGCACCGGGTGTCGGCGACGTCTGCTTCGCCACCGGCAGCGACTCCCCGGTGAGGGAGGATTCGTCGACCTCGACACCGGACACCTCGATCAACCGGCCGTCCGCGGGAACGACCTCTCCCGGACCGATCTCGATCACGTCACCGATCCGCAACCGCGAGGCCTCGACTCGCTCGCTGACCCGCTCCTGCCCGGATCCGCTCACCCGATGTGCGGGCGGGTCGCCCGCAGCGAGGAGCCGGCTCAGCAGTCGTTCCGCATGCAGGCGCTGTACGGCGGACAGTGCCGCGTTCCCGGTCAGCACGGATCCCACGAGCACAGCGTCGATCGGCGAACCCAGCAGGGCGCTCGCCGCCGAACCGGTCGCGAGAATGGGTGTCAGCGGATCCGACAGTTCGGTGCGCATCGCGCGGCCGAAGTCCCAGACGAGCGCCACCGGCCAGGCCGCGAGACTGCTACCCCATTCGAGCGGTGCCAGCGCCCAGTCGAGCGCACGGGGGCGCGCACCTATGTCGCCGTCGCCTTCCTGAGCAGGAAGGAGTCGCCGCACCTCCTCGACAGGCATCTCGTGCCAGGCGTGCACGGGGGCCGACGGCGGAACGGACGCGTTGATCACGCGCCGCGCCAGCGAGTGTCCTGTCCACAGGCCGGCCGCCGCACCGGCCGTGATCGGCCCCGGGCCCCGGCCGCGCACACCGGGAAGCATCAAGAGTGCGCCGAGTACCGATGCCGCCGTGGCGATCTCGACGCCGCGCCGGCTCGCGGTCCGCGCATCGGGCAGTGCACGGAGAATCCGCCACACCCCGGCGAGATCGTCGACGAGCACGTCCGCCGGCCACGGCGGGGCCGCACCGTCCACCAGGACTCCGACGCCGACATCAGCGGACGCCAGCGCGCTGGGCGCCCCCGCTGCCACCACCGCAACAGTCGCGCCCTCGGCCTGCAGATGAACGACCGTGTCGCGAAGATCGCGGTCGGGTGGGCCGCGGAACTCGCCCGCGCCACTGCTGGGATGGAGATCGTCGAATGCTGAACGGAGACTCCCGAGCGACTCCGTGTCCACGGAGACCACCGCGACTCCGGAGGTGCGTGCCTGCGCGAGCACCGCGGCCGCGAGCGGGTGATGAGCCGGTGTGACGAACACGGCCGCGTCCTCGTGCTCGCC
This sequence comes from Rhodococcus sp. USK13, assembly GCF_018343855.1. Lineage (NCBI taxonomy): Bacteria > Bacillati > Actinomycetota > Actinomycetes > Mycobacteriales > Nocardiaceae > Rhodococcus > Rhodococcus sp. USK13. The sequence continues at coordinate 5,764,792 of NZ_CP069242.1, forward strand.
TGCAGCGTCGAGATCACCCGGCAGGTCGGCCAGAAGGTGCCAGCCGGGCCCGAGCTCTTCGCGGTCGACGGCCGATCGCGCGGCTTCCCAGACCTTGGTGCGATCGGCGTCGCGCACTCCGCGGATGCGACTGACACGCAGCTCCGCCGTCTGCAGAATCGACGGATCCATCACGACCGTATCTACCCGGTCGAGGCACCGGAGCGCGCCGGGGCGCAACGTCAACGCGCCGTGGCGGTCCGCCAGACCACGTCCCAACGTGGCCGCGAATGTCTCGCGGGCGGTGCGGGTCGCCTTGGGGGCTGCGACCAGCACGGCGTCGCCTGCCCCGGCGGCACTGCGTGTGGCGACACCAACGGTGGCCGCGCCGACCAGCTGCGCAACAGCCGCGCGGTCGGCATGCCGTTCGACGGGACCGGATGTGCGGTCGGGTTGTTGCTGATGCGGGGAGGTGTGATCGGCAGCGTTCGCCGCCAGCTGAGGCTCACGGCGGTGCCAGGCCTGCCGGGCAGACCACGCTTCGGCGGTCAGCGCCGACCGCAAGCCCACGTCCACCGCCAGGGACGACGGCGCCTGACGAATGACATCACTGAGTGCCTGGGCGGTGGCCAGGACGAGTTCTGCCGCATCCGGCCCCAACCGGTCTTCGACGAGCTTTCGCAGTCGCGGCTGATAGTTCACGGCCGTGACCACCGTGGTCAACGCCGAACCGGGCACCTGGGGAAGACGCAGGGCGCGGCCCGCGACGGCCACCGCCAGGCCGGTGGTGACCGCCGCTAGAGCGAGGCAGCTCTCGGCGAGCGTCACATCGTCGCCGGGCAGTTCCGACGGATGGTCGCGATCGTCCCCGGTTCGCGCCCGCTTCTCGGCGGTGGACACGATGGCGCTCAGCTCCTCGACCGACGGGGCACCCTCGCCGTGGGACACGATCAGCCGGGACAACGGGCGGTTGAGCTGCACTCTGAACGCCGGTCGTGGCGCGGACAGCGTCGAGTACCTCGGCGGCCACGTCGTCGCCGCGGGGACTGTCGAGTCCACGAACCTCTATCCAAACCCGGCCACGCCCGGCACTGGTGCGGCGTGCCGGCGTTCCGCCGACAGCCTCGGCGGCGATCGACGTCGCGACCCGAGCGGTGGTCGTCATCAGATCGGCCGCGACGGCGCCGCTGTGCGTCACCACACCCACCCCGAAACCGACGCTGCGTACCGGTACGGACGCGGCGGCGGCGAGATATCGACGTAAACCCACGTCGCCTACTTCGCGCGCGTCGATCGTGAGTCCGACGCCGACCCTGCACGCGACCTCGCGGGCGGTAGCGCCTTCGCCGGAGTCTTGCGGGCAATCGCCTTCTTCGCCGGGACCGACTTCTTTGCGGGGGCTTTCTTGGCGGAAGCGTCCTTGACGGGAGCGTCCGGTGTGCCCGCCGGCATCTTTGTTGCCGCAGCCGCCGTCTTTGCCGGAGCTTTCTTTGCCGGGGCCTTCTTTGCCGGGGCCTTCTCGACAGGAGCCGCCTTCTCCGGTGCCGGGGCGGCCCCGGGAGAGGGCGCAACGACCGACGTCGCCGCAGGGTTCGAAGCAGGAGCAGCGCCGGAGGTAGGAGCAGCGTTCGCGGCCGGCACATCCCTCTGCGGCGGTGACGAGGTGACGGATTCCGAATTTGTCCGAACGCGGGAACGGGCGGCGTTGATCTGCCGCAGCGCCAACGCCGTTCCACCGACAGCGACGACCACCGGCCACTCGACGAGACCGATCGCACCTACCGCCGCCAACGTCGCTACCGCCGTCGACGTCGAATGGCTGCCGCTGTCGAACCCGCTTCGGGCCCCACTCGCGGCGCCGCGCACAGCCCCGGTCGCGACGCCCCGCAGACCGCCGACGACGCTACCGATCGCGGCACCGCCGACCGCACCGACAGCACTCGTCGTGGCGGTCGCGACCCCGGTCACGGCGCGTACAGTGCCGTCGACGATGTCCATATCGGCTCCCCTCGGCTGTGTCCACAGACCACCGCAACGCGGCGGCATCACACACTGCGTTACCCACCCCAGGGTATTCTCAATCCCGCAGACCGGCGAGCCAGATTTTGCAACACCTGGCCGATACTCAGATGCTGTTCTGCCTCAAGTCAATTCGCTCGCCCTGCTCGGTGCGCCAGAAACTCCACCCGTCGTGCGTCTCCACGTCACCGCTGATATGACTGGCAACCGCGCTGGCCGCGGTGGTGGGGTCGGGAAAGCGGCGGCCCTGCATCGGACCGCGCACGATTTCGAGGCTGTGTGTATCGGAGTCGAAGCGCCCCACCAACCGGTACCCCTCGAAGTCGGCGACCACCTCGAGTCGGGTATCGATCACCTCGTCCAACAGAGCGGCCGCTTTGGCGGGCTTCTTCCGGGCATTCGTGCGAGCCAGCGCGTCGGCGTGCAGCGCCTCCGCGGTCTTCGCCCGCTGGGCGTCGCTGTACAGGCTCGGGTCTTTTGCCCCCGACAGTCCCAGCAGATCCCAGCGACCCCGTCCGTGCGCGACGCGACTCAGTGGAATGGCGTGGTGTCCGGTTCGCGTGCGGCCGGGGGTGTCCATCATCCACAGGTCCACCTCGGCGCGGATGTCGTCGGCGACCTCGGCGGACGGAACCACGAAGAACTCGTGAGGTTCGCTCGCCAGGTCGACGAACACCCAGAACTGCGAGCCCGTGTCGTCGTCGTCGAGCGACTCGTCCTGCTTACGGGCCTGCCAGTCGCCGCTGAGCTTGGACCGCACCCGCACGATGCGGCTCTGGCCGTCGTCACCCCAGACCTGAACAGGATTGCGCCGCGAATGGGTGAGCCGGACTGCTTTGCCGCCTCGTTCCGTGACGTCGGCGATGAAGGCCTGGATTCCCCGGCTGGCGGTGTCTTCCACTTGTGTACGTGTCCATCCGTGATGCTGCGTCCCGTACGCAGGTGGAGAGAGGTGTGGCGACGGGTTTGCACAGCACGACTCGGCGTTCTTCCCTCACCATACGTGCAACTACCCGCCCAGCGGTATCACCCGGGCGCGCGAGCCGCATCCCGCGCCTCGGCGAAACCACGCCGACACCGGCGCGCCGGGCTAAGCGTCCACCACGGAGTGTTTCGACGCACTATGACGTGCTTTGCTGCTCACAGCCGATGCAGCAGCGAGCGCTTCCTCGAACTCGCGTCGACCCGATTGCGATCCGAGCAGCATCGCGAGCCGGGTGAGGAAACCTTCCCGGTCCGTCTCGTCCGCCTGGTCGAGTGCCTCCGACAGTCCCATCCACACGTTCTCGCGTACCAGTTCCTCCGGTGTCGCACCAGCCTCGGTATGAGCGGGGACGACACCGGAGGTCGGCGCGGTCGCAGACCTCAGGTGCTCGTGAACCTTCCCGAGCAGCGATACATCGCGGATCCGGCACAGGACGAGCCCGTCCGGGCGGATGACGAACAACTCCCCCTCGGACGCGCCGAGGGCCCGCGACAGCACACCGTCGCCGTCGTCGAGCACCGTCAGGTCGGTGGCCGGGTCCACCTCGACACCGGCGGGAGGAACCACGATCGCCCGCACCGATTCGGGCGACAGCGCCATGGCGAGTGCGGCGGCGTGAACCGCGATCACGTCTGCTGCTGCGACGTCGAGTCCGATGCCGAGCACAGCGAATCCCGTTCCACATACCTCATTCAATGACGACTCCACCGTGCCGCTCGTCGTGACGACGCGCACCCGCCGATCCTCCATCGGGTCGCCGGGCAGCACTCCGGTCGTGCCCTGGACCACCGGCCAGGTCAACGGTGACAGGTGTGCGTGCGTGGCGCTGGACTGTCGCGGGTTGATCAGGTGAGCGAACTCCGGACGGGTGGTTGCCAGCGCCAGCACTGCGTCGCGGGTGGTCCGGTAGCCGTGACTCCCCGGCGACATGATGAGCGTCGACTTGCCGGCGTTGTCGACGTTCTGTTGCCACGCCCCCCGGCGTTCCGTCGAATACGCTTGCAGCAGCACCTCGTCGGCGGTTCCGTGCACGACGGCGGCAAGCTGCCAGGCCAGGGTCTCCGCGTCTTCCATTCCGGAGTTCAACCCGCGCACACCGAAGATCGGCACCAAATGGGCGGCGTCACCCGCGAACAAGATCCGGTCGTGCGTGAAGGTTTCCAATGCGAGCGCGTGCGCTCGGTAGAAACCGTGCCATTCGAGGGTCCACGGCACGTCATTCTCGAGCCACTCGAGGTGCCGGGCGATGCGGTCGCTGATCCGGTGTTCCTGGGTTTCGAGTTCGGCGTCGTCCGAAGGATCGAGCTGGTAGTCGATGCGCCAGATGTCCCGCGGCTGCTGGTGCATGATGATCGTGGACCCGGGATTGCTCGGCGGATCGAACCACACCATCCGCTCGGCAGGCAGCTTCGACTCCCAGTGAATGTCGGCGATCACGTAGCTTCCCTCATAGCTGTTGCCCTGCAACCGAAGTCCTGCCAACTCACGCATCCGACTTCGGCCACCGTCCGCGGCGACGACCCAGCAGGCACGGAGCGTCCGCGCACCGAAGGCAGTATCGATGTCGAGCGTCACTTCCGTGCCCGCCCGCACGACGCCCACGACGCGCGCCGACCAGTGCAGCGTGATCAGCGGATGCGCGAGCAAAGCCTCTGTCATGATCTGCTCGATCTCGGACTGCGAGACGTTGACCATCGGTCCCCGCACATCGTGCTCACTGTGCGGCATCTGGAAGTGCAGCACCTCCTGATCGCGGTAGTAGCTGCGACCGCCGACCCACGGAAGAACGATCTTCTCGAGTTCGGGTCCGACGCCGAGTCGGACCGCCACCTCGAGGCTGTGCCGGGAGATGCAGATGGCGCGGCTACCGAACGACACCTGGTCGGCAGACTCGAGGACCGTTACCGCGATTCCGCGCTGCGCGAGTCCCAGCGCGACGCCCATACCCACCGGCCCGGCGCCCACCACGACGACGGGCAGTGGCTCGTCAACCGCTGTCATCGACGTGAAGTCGGTCGCCGGGTACTTCGGGGGTTGGAAATAGGTGGACATGTCAGGAAACCTTCTCTTCGTCGCGAACGTCGTTCGTCTCCGGCAACAGCAGAATGGCGACCAGACTGACGACCGCGATCACGACGAAGTACGCGGTGACGGCCATCGAGTTCTCGAACACCTGGAACAGCCACGTCGCCATGAACGGCGCCAGCCCGCCGCCCAAGATGGCGCCGATCTGGTAGCCGAGCGACGCCCCGCTGTACCGGATGTGCGCAGGGAACAGTTCGGCGAACAGTGCCGACTGCGGGCCGGCGGTGGTGCCCAGAACCGCAGCCATCACGACCATGGCGAGCAGCATCACCGGAATCGATGCCGTGTCGATCAGCGGGAAGAACACCGCCGCCATGACGACGAGCGCCACCGAACTCCAGGTGTAGACGCGCCTACGACCGAAGGTGTCGGATTTTGCGGCCGAGATCGCCATTCCCGCCATCCACACGGGGCATGCCACGATCAACAAGGTGAGCATCGTTCCGCGGCTGAAGCCGAGTTCTGTGGTGCCGTAGGTGAGGACGTAGACCATGAACACATAGGCGATGCCGTTGGTCGCGATGAAGGTGCCCGCCGCCAGCAGGACGGTCCGCCAGTTCTTGGTCAGAACCTCGACGATCGGCATCTTGACGACGGCGTCGGTCTTCTTCACCTCGGTGAAGGCGGGACTCTCGAGCACGCCCAAGCGGATCCACATCGCGACTCCGACCAGTACCGCGCTCATCAGGAACGGCACCCGCCACCCCCAGGTCTGGAACGCGTCGTCCGGCAAGAGCTGAGTGACGGCGAGGAACACGACGTTGGCCATGATCACCCCGGCGGGTACGCCCATCTGCGGAGCGGCACCATACAGTCCGCGCTTGCCGGCAGGCGCGTTCTCGGTGGCCATGAGGACGGCCCCGCCCCACTCGCCGCCGACGCCGATGCCCTGGACGAACCGCAACACCACCAACAGGATCGGGGCGGCCACACCGATCGCCTCGAAGTTGGGCAGCAACCCGATGCCGACGGTCGCGGCGCCCATCATCGTCAGCGACAACACCAGCATGGACTTGCGGCCGATCCGGTCACCGAAGTGGCCCATGACGACGCCACCGATCGGCCGGGCGATGAAACCCACGGCAAAGGTGGCGAACGCGGCCAGTGTGCCGGCGAACGTCGAAGCGCCGGGAAAGAACTGGGGTCCGATCACCAGGGCGGCGGCAGTGCCGTAGATGAAGAAGTCGTACCACTCGATCGCGGTGCCGACGAAGCTCGACAGGACCGCCCTGCGAGCTTCCTTGGGAGACACCGTCGGTGCCGCCTCGGTGATTGCCGTCATGAATCTGCCTTCCCGTCTGCCGCGCCCACTCATCGCGCTAGGAAAACAATGACGCGCCTCACAAGCCTTGAAAAGCGGGACTATCCCCGGTTCATGTGCGGAAAATCCGCGGAAGGTGGAAGAGGCCCAGTTCAGGCCGGATCGCCGTCGCCGGTATTGGTGGAAACGAACCGGATGAATGCTCGCGCCGCCCGGCTCAGCGTCGCCCCCTGATGCCAGGCGACCACCACGGTCACCGACGGCGGCTTCGGTTCGGCGATCGGTTTCACCACAACGGGCAGGCCCTCATAGGTCACGTCGACCCGGGGTCGCTGGAGCAGCAGCGTCCATCCCAGCCCACGCCCCACGAAGGCACGGGCCGTTTCGAAGTTGGCGGTGCGGTAGGCCACGCGCGGGGCGAACCCGGCGCCTCGGCAGACGTCCATCGCGTGATGGGTGCTCGGCGGCGCGTCCAGCAGGACCATCGGGTGCTCGGCCAAGTCCGCCAGCCGCACCGGCCCGTCGATGCCTGCCAGCGGGTGATCGGCCCCGAGCACCACCATCGGCTCACGGGTCATCAGGGGAACGGTGCGCCACTCGGGCGACAGCTCGAGGTCGTACACGATGGCGACGTCGAGTTCGCCGCCCTCGAGTTCGGTGCGGAGCCGGTTCTGCGTGTCTTCCCGGAACTCGACGGAAGCCCTCGGATACTCGGCGGTGAACGAGTAGAGCATGGCCGGGAGAATCGTCGGCCCGAGCGCCGGATAACACCCGACCGCAATGGGGCCGGCCACCACACCTCCCGCACCCGACGCGTCGGCCTGCAATTCGCCCGCCTGCTGCAACAGGGTGCGTGCCCGGGACAGCACCGCTTCGCCCGTCGGCGTCAACTGCACCCCGCGGGCGCGGCGGCGGACGCACAATTGGGCCTTCAGTGCTTTTTCGAGGTCGGTGACGGCCGCGGACAGCGCGGACTGCGACAGATGTAACCGCTCGGCAGCACCGCTGATGGTGCCCGTTTCCGCCACGGCCACGAACGCCGCCAGCTGGCGCATCGTGTACGCGGGAACGTTGTCGGTCCGGGGCATGAACGACACGGTAACGTGCGCCGCCGGTCAGCGAACAGGTCTGAAGCCTGCTCCGAAGCTCTGCTGTGCGTCGATGTCCGCCAGGATGGGACCGATCTTTCCGTAGATGAACGGCGCCTCCGGGGCGGCGTCGAGCCCGGCGCTGATCCCGACCAGCTTGTCGCCCACGACGAGCGGCCCACCCGAATCACCCGGACCCATGAGGGCCCAGTTCTGCAGGTGAATTCCCGCGAAGGCAGCAAGGGCCCCGCACGTCTTGCCGGTGGTAGGGCCGTATTTACAGGCGATGTTCCAGGGTTCTGCGTCGCCGACACTATTCACGATGACGTCACTGCCCTCGCCGTACCTACTCGGCGCGACGACCGCCGGATTCAACTCGAGCACCGCGTAATCCACCGCATGGAACGTTCCGGCGGGATTCGTCGACCAGATGTCGGTCTCCCACCCGATCGGTCCGCGGTCCGCCTCCCCGATCTTGTAAATGGGGGTGCCGGCCTGCTGATGGCAGTGCCCGATCGTCAGGGCGACGAGACGGCCGGCGTCGTCATTCCCGACGGCCGCGATGGTGCAGAAGCCGTCGACGTCGGGATTCGTCGTGTATGCGGTGCCCGGTCCGACATGGACGCCCGGGTCGGCATGCGCTGCAGGCGTACTCACGAATGCCACAGCCAGCAGCCCGGTGAGGATGAGAAGTGCTTTCTTCATGGTCAGTCCTGTCCGCCTGCCGACGCGTGGTCCCGAAGTTCCGCGGCCACAGCCTAACCGACCTCGCCCCGGACGGCGCGTCAGTCGGCGGCGAGCATCCTTGCACCACAGGCGTTCAGCTCCGACGACAGTGCGCCGGGGACGCACTGTCTCACTCACATCGGGGAGCTCGTGGCCAGCAACACCCGCAGGCTGTCGGTGACGACGCGGGCGGAGATCGTGGGATCGATCGCGCGCTGAATGCCCAGGCCCACGCCCAGACCGAGGATGCTGCTCGCCGCGTCCTCGGCCGGCATCGGCAGCGTGACCCCGAGCGACTCCGTGAACGACGTCAAGAGGTTCACCGCGATGTCGCGCGCGGCGCCGAGTGTGGCGGTGAGCGCCTCGCGCAGCTCCGGATCGTGCCGGGAGAGCACGATCAGTTCGAACTCGAGCATCGTCCATCCCACGTCACCGAGAGTGTTCTCCGCCCAGGACTCGAATGCGCCGAGCCGGTCTTCCGCGGTGTCACCGTGGCCGAGCGCCGCTGCGATTTCGGCGCCTTTCGTCGCGTGGATCAAACCGAGGACCTCGAGGCACAACTCCTTCTTGTTCTTGAAATTGGAGTAGACCGCGCCCTTCGAGTAGCCGGCCGCGTCGGCGACCTTTTCGAGCGACGTTCCCGCGTAGCCGTCGGCCAGAAACAGGTCCCGTGCCGTGGACACGAGGTGCGCACGCGTCTGCGCCTGACTCTCCGACCTGGTCAAACGCCCCATGTGCACCCTTTCTTCGGCGGCCTTCGAGATTAATCCAACTTTTCATATACCGTCGGTATCTGAAATCTGCTAGGTTCTGTGTATGACGCCCAGTGACACACATCTCAGTAGCGGCTTGGTGGTCGTTGGTAGCACTCGAACTCAACTCGCGAAGGGAATGCGCGCATGACGCACTACGACATCCTCGTCATCGGCGCCGGCATATCCGGCATCGGAGCGGCCATCCGGCTGAAACAGAACGGCATCGAGAATTTCGTGATTCTCGAGAAGGGCGACGCGCTCGGCGGGACCTGGCGCGACAACACCTACCCGGGCTGCGCGTGTGACGTACCCTCCGCTCTGTATTCCTATTCCTTTGCCCCCAACAGGGAATGGTCTCGACTGTTCGCCGGGCAGGAGGAGATTCGCCGCTACATCGAGCGGACGGCCGGCCACCACGGAATTCCCGGGCACGTGCAGTTCGGAACCGAAGTCCAGCGCGCTCAGTGGAACGAGGACACCCGGCGATGGACGGTCGCCACCACCGCAGGAACCTTCACGTCCGACGCGATCATCGCCGCGGCGGGACCATGGAACGAACCGCTCGTCCCCGACGTCCCCGGACTCGACACCTTTCCCGGTGAGGTCTTCCACTCGTCCCGCTGGAACCACGACTTCGACCTCACCGGTCGACGCGTCGCCGTCGTCGGAACCGGGGCGTCCGCGGTGCAGTTCGTTCCCGCGATCCAACCGCACGTGGCGGAACTGCACCTTTACCAGCGGACGGCGCAGTGGGTTCTACCCAAACCCGATGTCGCACTGCGCGGCGTCGAGCGCGCCGTCCTGCACCGGGTTCCCGGCGCGATCCGGGCGTTGCGGCGGGTCGAGTACGCCATCATGGAGTCGCTCGGACTCGGATTCCGGCACCCCTGGATTCTGAAGGTGGTACAGCAGATCGGTAAGGCACAGTTGCTGGCCCAGGTGCGTGATCGCGAACTCCGAGCGTCCCTGACGCCCGATTACACGCTCGGGTGCAAGCGCCTGCTGATGTCGAACACGTACTATCCGGCGCTGACGCAGCCGAACGTGGAGGTGCATGCCAATGCCGTCGCGTCGGTGCGTGGGAACGTGGTGGTGGGCACCGACGGCGAGGAACGGGAGGTGGACGCCATCGTCTTCGGCACCGGCTTCCACATTCTCGACATGCCGATCGGGGCACGAGTTTTCGATGGCGAGGGCCGGAGCCTCGACGATCACTGGAAGGGCAGTCCTCAGGCGTATCTGGGCACCACCGTCGCTGGCTTCCCCAACGCCTTCGTCCTGCTGGGACCCGCGCTGGGCACCGGCCACACTTCGGCATTCATGATCCTCGAGGCGCAACTCGACTACGTGATGCAGGCGCTCACGCACGCCCGCAACAGGGGGTGGAGCCGGTGGGAACCGCGCCGAGAGGTGCAGGACGCCTTCAACGCGCAGGTGCAGAAGGCTCTGGCCACCACCGTCTACAACGCGGGTGGGTGCCAGAGCTACTTCCTGGACGTCAACGGGCGCAACAGCTTCAACTGGCCGTGGTCGACCGATCGAATGCGTCGCCGCCTCGGCCGTTTCGACGAGGCGGCGTACGAGGTGTCGCGCGAGCCTGCGGTTACAGCGACTTCGCGATGATGCCCTTCATCACCTCGTTGGCGCCCGCGTAGATCTTCTGGACGCGGGCGTCCTCGTACATGCGGGCGATGAGGTACTCGCGCATGTAGCCGTATCCACCGTGCAATTGGACGCAGCGGTCGATCACCTCGCACTGTTTCTCGGTGAGCCAGTACTTGACCATGGCCGCCTCGGACGGGTCGAGTTCACCGCGCAGATGCGCCTCGATGCAATGGTCGAGGAACACCTGGCAGGTGCGCGCGATGGTCTGGCATTCGGCAAGCTCGAACGCAGTGTTCTGGAACTCGAACAGGCTGTGACCGAACGCCTGCCGCGACTTCGTGTACGCCACGGTGTCTTCGACCGCACGCTTCATCGCACCCGCGGCCTGCGCCCCGATGATCAACCGTTCCTGCACCAACTGGGCCATCAACTGCCCGAAGCCCTGCCCCTCGGACTCACCGAGCAGATTATCGACGGGTATCCGCACGTCGGTGAAAGACAACTCCGAGGTGTCGGCCCCCTGCTGGCCCACCTTGTCGAGGACGCGTCCGACGGTGAAGCCGGGACAGTCCCGCAGATCGACGATCACCAGCGACACACCCTTGGCGCCGGCCTTCGGATCGGTCTTGACCGCCAGCACAATCATGTCGGCGGACGCACCGTTGGTGATGAACGTCTTCGAACCGTTGATCACATAGTCGTCGCCGTCACGGATGGCCGTGGTTTTGATCGCCTTCAAGTCGGAACCGGCGCCCGGCTCCGTCATGCCGATCGCACCGAGGATTTCCCCGGTCGCCATTCCCGGCAGCCACGCCTTCTTCTGCGCTTCCGAGCCGTACTCGACGAGGTAGTGCGCGACGATACCGCTGTGCACGGCGATTCCGAACGCGAGGTCACCGGCGTAGCCCTGGGCCTCGAACACGGCAAGGTCGTGGGCGAACGTGCCCCCGCCCCCGCCGTATTCCTCGGGCACGGAGCAGCACAACAGTCCGAGCTGACCGGCAGTGTGCCACACAGATCGGTCGATGCGATGTTGCGCGTCCCACTTGTCGTTGTGCGCGACCACTTCTCGCTCGAAGAACCCGGTCGCGAGCTCGGACAAGGCCCTTACTTCGTCGTCGTGCCACGATGGGACATGCTTCTTCATGTCCGTACGCCTCAGACTCGACGGAACAGCGCGGCGAGGGCCTGGCCCCCACCGATGCACATGGTGACGATGCCCAGTTCGAGGTCCCGGCGGACCAGGTCCTTGGCGACCCGCAAGCTCAGGATGGCGCCGGTGGCGCCGACCGGATGCCCGAGCGCGATGGCCCCGCCGTACGGGTTGGTCTTTTCCGGGTCGAGCTTGGCGTCCCGGATCACCGCGACCGCCTGCGACGCGAACGCCTCGTTGAGCTCGATCACGTCGATATCACCCGGGGTGGTGCCGGTCTGCTCGAACAGCTTCTGGAGCGCCAGAACGGGGGCGTACCCCATCAGACCCGGGTCCATCGCCGCGGTCGCGACGGCCTCGAGGGTGACGAGCCCGGTCAGGCCCTTCTCGCGGGCGGCGGACTGGGTGGCCAGCACCAGGGCCGCGGCTCCGTCGTTGATACCGGACGCGTTGCCGGCGGTCACCGAGCCGCCCTCCTCGAACGCCGGACGCAGCTTCGCCAGGGTCTCGAGGGTGGTGCCGGGTTTGGGGTGCTCGTCGACCTCGACGGTGATCGGCCGGCGCCCGCTGATCGCGACCGGGGTGATCTCCTCGGCGAATGCGGCCTTCGCGGCGTCGGTGGCGGCGCGGCGCTGGCTCTCGACAGCGAACTCGTCCTGCTGCTGCCGACTCACGTCGCACTTGCGGGCGACGGCCTCGGCGGTGCGGCCCATGTGGACACCACCGAACGGGTCGGTGAGGATCGCGACTGTGCCGTCGACGAGCGAACGGTCACCGAGCTTGTACCCCGACCGGGCGCCGAAGTCGTAGAACGGCATCCGGGACATGCTCTCGTCGCCACCGGCGAGGGCGAAGTTCACTCCACCCCAGCGCATCTGCTGCGCCGCGGACCACACCGCCTGCAGGCCGCTGCCGCACAGCCGGTTGACCGTGTAGGCGGGGGTGCTCTCGGGCAGACCGGCTGCGAGGGCGACCCGGCGGGCGTTGTAGGCGTCCGGCCCCACCTGACCGATGCAGCCCATGACCACCTCGTCGATGTCGTCACCGGCGACCCCGGCCCGCCCCAGCGCTGCCCGCGCCGCGGTCGCACCCAGCTCGTGCGCGGGCACACCGGCGAGCGTGCCACCGAAGCTGCCGACCGGCGTCCGCGCGCCGTCGATCACCACGATCGGTTCAGAAGAATTCATCAGATGCCCTTCCGTCTTGCTCCCGGTCCGGGGAGATAGTAGGACATCAAAGTAGCGCGCCCGTCGAAACGGGTGTCGAGTGACCTGCGTGTGGTTCCTCGGCGACCCCACTGCGTCGACGAACTTCGTCGTCTTTATCCCGGGTACGCCCAGAGGGCCGTTATTTGTGCAGACAGCACTGCACCTCGGCGTCTCCGCGTGACCGTGGCACCCCGATCTTGCCGATCCAGAGATGCCCATGGACGTCTCTCGGTCCACCCATAACCGGGCCTCGCGCAGTGCCGCTCCCTTTAGGGCGCCGATGCCCGTCCTGCCCGCCGAGCGGCACATCAGACGCGCGTTGCGTGCCAAGTGCTATCGGACGGGCCGTCCGGCACGACATGCTGTAGTCATGCACAACAGACGAAGCAATCGCAGGACCGACCTTGGCCAGCAGACAGCCGACGTGTGCAAGCAGTGGGGCACGCTGGGCGACGTGCAGCGCCACCTCGACAACGCCGCCGCGGTGTTCGCGGACGTGATCGAATGAGCACGCCCGCCGACCTTGACGAGCAGGTCACCGCAGTGCGGGATGCGCTACACGGCCTACGCCGAACCCTCCTCGACCTCGAGCGCAACTACGCAGACCTCGATGCGACCGCGCTCGCGGTGGACGACCTCGGTGCCCCGGCCACGGCGCCGGAGGTGTTGGAGAGCGCCGTCGATGCCCTCCGCGCCGCCCAGGACACCCTCGGAACTGCTGACGCCGACCTCGACGTGGCGAAACGACACACCTCACGGCTGAAAAGGCGCGAATGACCGCGGCCGGCTTCCGCGGTGTCCCGGCGGTTCAACTCGCTGGAAAGTCCGCCGAAGGTCCACCCCACCTCTCCTCGGCGAATGGTCGTGAATCGGTTCGAACCGACGCACACCCCGAACGAATTCCCAAAAAGGGCAAGTCCACCAGCCTCGGCCGGCGGACCTAGGACACCGCGACAGTCCCGAAGCTTGGGGTGATTGCCCACTGGAACTGATCGAGATCGGGCGGACACATCCACAGGTGCGGCGACAACCCGCTGCCGGTGACCACCGCCACCGGGGTATACCGGAAACAAGCCTCCGCAGTTGTAAGCTGGCTGAGATCCGTGGGGGTCACGCCTCGGCAACCGCCGGGCCTCGCCAAGTACCGGCTGCCGGGGGATAATCCCACTAGGAGGATCGTTCGCGCCGAAGACGATGCCCTTGCACAAACGTCGACCCCGGCCCAGGGCCTCAGGACCGCCCGAGTGTGCCGGGGTCGGCCCGAGCAGGACGGGTGTGCTCGTGCGGCAGCAAACTGCGTGCGGACCCACACCGGAAAGCAACGACCGACGTGGAGCGCTCCGATTGATCTTTCTTCGCTGACATGCGGTAACAAGTCGGAGCCCGTCACCGAAATAACAGATGACGCAGTCAACCGCGGGCGCTGGAGCCGAAAGGCGAGCAGGCAGGTGAACGGACTGCTCAGCACGCTGCCGGAATGGCACCGGGAGATCGTGATCCTTCGCCTCGTGGTCGGTAAGTCAGCCAGGACCCGGCCGTGGGGAGTACCACGGAAGCTGGCGGCATGGCTCAACACCGAGCCATCGCAGGTGACGAGGGTAGGTGAGAGATTTGGCTAGGGGCATCACCCGCAACGGCAATCCCGATGCCGATCTCCCAGACGACGACGCACCGGTGGACGTCGCGGCAGTACGCCGCGACGACGCGCTGATCGACGCGATCGCCGGTGGTGGTCCCGTCGCATCGGATTCGTCGGAACAGGACCAACTCGCGCTTCTGCTGACCAACTGGCGCGCCGATATCGTCGCGGCGCCGATGCCAACCGGTCCGCTGCTCGACGACGTGATCGCGGCGATCGACGCCTCCGACACCCGTTCCGCACGCAGCGCCGCCCGCGGCACGCTCCGCCTGTTGCGACCCATCGCCGGCGCTGCCGCCGCGATCGCGATCGTCATAGGTGGCGTCACCATCTTCTCTTACAACGCCGCACCCGGCGATCCACTCTGGAGCGTCAAATCGGTGGTGTTCAGCCAGCAGGCCGATTCGACCGTCGCGCAGATCGACACCACCTCCCAGCTGCAGGAAGCCGAGCGGCTGATCGCCGCGGGCGACGCGGAGGCGGCGAAGAACCTGCTCGAGGGGGCCGCCGACCGTGCCGGCGGGGTCCGCGACGCCGACACCCGCAACGAACTCGAAGCATGGCGGGCGAAGCTGGCCGCAGAACTCGAGAAGATCGCTCCCACCACCCCGCCGACGACGACCACAACGGCCGGTACCGCCACCACCGAAGCGCCGACGACGACCACCGAACTGCCGGCTACCGTGCTGGAAGCACCGGGTTCCACGACGGCGCCCGGAGT
Organism: Rhodococcus sp. USK13; assembly: GCF_018343855.1. Classification (NCBI taxonomy): domain Bacteria; kingdom Bacillati; phylum Actinomycetota; class Actinomycetes; order Mycobacteriales; family Nocardiaceae; genus Rhodococcus; species Rhodococcus sp. USK13. Next base: position 5,780,016 of record NZ_CP069242.1, read on the forward strand.
CGAGCAGCTGCCGGAAACCCCGCCCCCAGATGTGCAGCTTCCCGGACCACCGCCCACGTCAGTGCCGCCGCTCCTCACGACGACGCTCACGCTTCCACCCGAGACATGGCAGTCCCCCAGCCCTGAACCCACCATCACGATGGTCCCGCCTCCGCAGCTGCCCGCGCCTGTGCCACCGGACGACCCGACCACGCAACCACCCCCACCGTCGGAGAACCCGACCATGCAGCCACCCCCACCGTCGGACAACCCGACCATGCAGCCACCCCCACCGTCGGACAACCCGAGTACCCAACCGCCCACCCAGGAACCACCACCGGAGCCTTCTCCGGCACCGCTCCCGCCGCCAATCCCGACCAGCTGAGGACACGGCGGCCGCGCGGCGCTCTGCGGTTCCCGCAAACATTCGCTGCGAATGCTGGGCACCAGGACGCGCCCGGCCCGAAGTCAGATGCGATGCACGCTTGACACCGGACGAAAGGTGGAAGGTCCGCGCGGCGGGCGCGCCCCGATGATGCGCGAAACTTCCCTACGCCCCACCTGGGCCCGTCGGCTCACCGGTCGAGTATGCCGACCACGCAGCACCGGAACGGCGAAACGACACACGTCATGTCAACGAACCCACGCCCCGCTGACGACGCTGAAGAAACCGCTCGCGCTGATCATCGAGCAACACCACACCACGGTGCTGAACGCGGTGATGTTCACGGGCAATCAGCAGGCGCACCGACGCGGTCCGCCGCGTCAGCTCGGTCGCCCGCCTGGCCGCTGTCCGATCGCCGAGCAAGTACGCCGCAGCACGGTCACACTCGATCAGGATCTGCTCGTACGCAAGCCGTATCGGCGCCTGTTCGTCGAGCCGAGCCACCGCCACGTCTTCGACCAACTGCAGCGGAAGCCGCGCCAGTCGATAGTTCACACGTAGAAGGGCCAAGGGCAGGGAGCTGAGTGTCACGCTCGGAATCGTAAGCACGACGAAATACCTTGTGCCTAGTGCCTTAAGTCCCGTTGTTGATTTCCACATTCTCCGCAGAGCGCGCTCGCGCCCAGTGGTTATCGTCCCGATCGCCGCCTTATTGCGACAGCCGTGGGCTCCGGCGTCCTCCATGACACACCCAGCACCCAGTTCACTGCGACCGACACGATCTCCCCGTGCGGGTATTCGCCGGAGAGACCGTCGACTCAGCCCCAAATGACCGGGTCCTCCTCAGACCCCAAGTTTCGCACCAGCCATCGCCCGTCGACCAGATGCATGAGGACCGGGCACACATAGCGGGGGTCGTATGGCTGCCACACGCCACCCGCCAGTGTCGAGGTGTCGTACACATAGAGCACTTCGACTCCCGGGGCGACCAGCCGTGTGCCGCTACCGATTCCCCATGTCGCCGGATCCGGCAGCATCGCCCGGAACGACCGCACGTGTACGCGCTCGAAATGTACCCACAACGGATGATCCGGCTCTGGTTCGGCGAGGGCTGCCGCAACTGCCTCACCATCCCAACCGTCCGCATCGATATCGCGACGATTGTCCTGCACCCAGTTCCGGGCCAGTACCACCCGGAAATCGGGATCCACATTCGGCCACACCGACAGCAGATCCCCGTCCACACACACCGGAGTCAAGAACGCCCACGCCGCACTCACCAACTCGGCATGCCCGAGGAACCGCACCCGCTCGACCGGATCCATCGCACGAAGCTGCCGGTACGTCTGCCGCACCTCGGGCGGCAGGGAGTCGATCTGCTCGTCGGTCAGCTCCGGAAGAGACGACGCCACCGATTCCGCACCTGCGCCGGGGGCTTCGTCCGGGGCACCGAGCAATGCCCGGACGGCGTCGACGAACCGCGGGGTCAGCCGCGCGAGTAACTCGAGCAACTCCCCCACCGTGCGCGGCGGGAGCGTGTTGCGGGCGACCAGCACGTGTATGCACTCGAACACCGCTTCCGGGTCCAGATCGAGTTGATCGCACAGGAATTCGTCGGGGTGGACGACCTCGACGTCGAACGGGTCGAGCACCGCACGCGGAAAGTCCTTCAGATCGGCGGTCACGATCAAAGCCGCGCCGGATCGTACCGCCGCAGCCAGAACGTGCCGGTCCTTCGGCTCGTTGGCCATCGCGGGAATCAGCTCCCGATATCCGCGTGATTCCTCCTCCGCGAAGGGGAACGCCCTGCGCATCTGCTGCACTCGCCGCGCCGCCTGTTCGGGTGAATTCCCGAACCGCTCGCCAGACAGATTCCGTTCGACCTCGTCGAGTAGATCCGGCGTCCAGACCGGCCGGAACAACTCGGCATCGGCGAGGGTGAGCAGCAGATCATTCAGCGTCTGGGGAAGCATAACGCACGCGTCGAGAACCACCCGGAAGGCAGCCATCTCGGATCAGCGGGTCGAGATGAAGCCGTCAGCGGCATCGCCGGAATCCGCGGTTTCCTCGCGGGCCATCTCCTCGAGTACCTGGCCACGACGCGCCCGTTCACCCTGCTGGAACTCGAGCACGTCCGCCAACTCCACCCGCCGATGCCGACCAGGTGAGGTGTACGGGATCTTCCCCGCCTCCAACAACCGCACCAACGTTGGCCGGGTGACGCCCAACAGGTCCGCGGCCTCCTGCGTCGTCAGCACCGTGCGATGCGGCTCCACCGTCACCGCCTGCCCCCGATCCAACGCAGTGACCGCGTCGACGAGTAACCCTCGGACACTGTCCGGCAGGGGCACCGACCCTTCCGGAGTCGAGATCGATACCTCCTCAGAACCAGCGAGAACATCCTTCAGCGCGGCGAGACGATCCCGATCGTCGGTGGGTGGCGGCAACACCGTGCGGTTCATCAGAGCGGCCATAGCCCACCATAAAACGAAAAAAACGAACACGCAATCAGCGCCACCGCCAGGCCTGGCCGCGCACCTACCGAGCCGGCCAATCCCACGCCGAGCTGCACGCGAGCACCTGGACAGGCACCTCACCCCGCCGAATGGCCGGTCCGGATCGGTGGGGCATGGAGAACTATAGAAACACCCGATCAATTCTTCACACGCTCGAGGCTTCCATGCTTGAAAACCCCGCCCCACCCCCGAGGACATCACCGGCAACGCTCAACCCCTCCGCTGCAGACACCGGCGCCCTCTGCCGGGATCGCCCCGAGCCCAGCCCAACCGGCAACCGCTTGGCCCGGCGACGACGCGCCGCCCGCACCGGCGTTCCCACCGGCTCTCCCGAGCTCGACTGGCTACGACAATCCCTGCACGCCTGCGATCTCCTCACCAGCGTGCACTCCATCAGCCCCACGGACCGGGCGCTCGTTGCCTTCGCCATCGAATGGGCCCCCTACGGCGGCGCCGACGCCGAGGACCTGTTCATCAGATTCGGCGTACAACGCAACAGGTTCCTCCATCTCCTCCAAGCCGCGATGACCCCGCGACCATCAGACCTGGGCCACCTGCGCAACCTCAAGACCACCCTCTGCAACGACCTTCTCCGCGCATGGAATGACACCCCACCACAACGAGAACTAGTGCCGCAGGTTATCGGCACAGAGGTATTTGAGGGCAGCACAGAACCGTCGGCGAACGCGAACCAACGCTGACAGCCGTCCAGGGCGGATGCGGTTGACGGGACCAGCCTTTCCGGACGAGGGACTTCACGTTTTCCCGTCGACGCCGAACCCCGTCGTGGACGTCGAGGACACCGTCACCGCGGTCGCCGAAACGCTGAGGGATTGGCGCTGCCCCTGGTGTGCCTACTGCTGCTCGCTGACCCAGTCCGCCATCACGTCCGCCAGGGCTTGGGCGCCGCGGTTGCAGTCGCCTGGTTCGGCGAACTCGGCGGGCGAGTGGGACACGCCGGTGGGGTTGCGGACGAACATCATCGCCGTGGGCACCTTTGCGGACAGGATCCCGGCGTCGTGTCCGGCCGCCGTCGGCAGAACGGGCACGTCACCGAGGTGCGCGAGTGAGTGGCGCAGTCGTTCGCGGGTGGACTGCGGGAACTCGACGATCGGTGTGACGGATTCGGCGTCGACGTCGAGACCGATACCGTCGGCGGCCGCGTATGCCCGTGCCTCCGCGGTGATTTGCTGGACCAGCTTGGTCAACGTCTCCTCGTCGGCGGCCCGCGCGTCGAGCCACGCCCGCACTTCCGACGGAATGGTGGAAGTACCGGCTCGGCTACGACGATGCGCTCGACGTCGTCGGCGTGCACCTCGTCGGCGGCATCCTCGGCACCGTTCTGATCGGATTCCTCGCAGATCCGGCCGCACCCAGCGGCGCCGCGGGACTCTTCTACGGCGGCGGTGTGGACGTGCTGTGGCGCCAATGTGTCGCCGTGGCAGCCGTTGTCGGCTATTGCTTCATCGTCACGCTGGTGATCGCCGCGGCGCTGAAGAAGTTCATGGGCATCCGCGCCGACCAGGACAGCGAATACGACGGCCTCGACGTGTCCGTGCACGGCGAGACGGCCTACGTGCTCGATGCCGTCGGCCTCACCGGCGCCTCGAAGCACGGCACCGACGCGGTGCTCGGTGCGGAAGCAATCACGACCAGGGCGGCGGACCCCGCCAAGGCCTGATCCCGGTCTCGACACAGCCGATGGCCCTGCCCCGCAGCACTCCGCGGGGCAGGGCCACCGTGTGATCAGCTACGTCAGACTCTGAGCCAGACTCCGCAGCCTCGCGCTGTAGTTGTTCGGCTGAGCGGACAGGAACTGACTCAGCAAGATCGTGTCGAATTCCTCCATGGCGGCCGAATCTGCAGTAATCGGATCATGATTCGACACCTCGCGCTCCAGAAGTTCGACCGCATCACGCCAGCCGCGGATTGCGGGGCTTCCGAGTTCCATCTGCGGCTCGAATATCAGCGGTTCAGCGAGAGGGCTTCCCAGGATTTCCTGCAAGTGCTCCTCGAGACTTCGGCGCGCCAGCCGGATGATCAGCTGAGATTGCCCTTCATGCCACTGCATGGTCGCGGGGCGTCCCGGCTGCAGAATCGACGCGACCGACATCGTCGAATCGAACTCCTCAGCGCCAGAGGTAATTCGGGCCGTACCCGACAGCGGGATCTGAACGAGGAAGAAGTCGCCGAGCTCATCCGAGCTCATCCGCGCATCGGTGCCGTAGTCGAAATAGTAGAGCCCGATCGCGCCCGCGGTGGCCAGATAAACCGGCTCCAGACGATCGAAGGGCAACGCGGACCCGTCGTCGGACGCTATCTGAACTGTCGCTAACACGGAAACCACGACCTTTCGAAATCAACCGCCACTCTACGCCCGGCGCGGAGGCAGAGGAAGGTAGAAATCTCGATGACTGCCGTCAGTCCTCGTGGTGGTCGGGGTATGCGGTGACCGCGAGAAATTGGATCGGCAACCGCACGAGATCGTTGGGACCGTGCAAACCTTCACCGTCGAGGAGCAGCGAATCCCCCGGCCGCAGCGTGCACTCGGCCTCACCATGCCCATACACCATGACACCTTCGAGCATGTAGAGCAGTTCGGTGCCGGCGTGCTGGAACAACGGGAACGTCTCGCTGGCGTCGGTGAGTGTGACCAGCACCGGTCCGAGTCGCTTGTGCTGCCCGCGCAGTGCGCCGAGAAGTTCGTAGTGATGCCCCACCCGGGTCCCTCGCCCGACGATGACCGCACCGTGGCCCGCCTCGACGTACACGGCGTCGCGGGCAGTGTCCGCACCCCGGAAGAGTGAGGTCACGGGTACGTCCAGTCCCGCCGCTAGCCGCGCCAACGTCGACAGACTGCACGACGTCTGCGAGTTCTCGATCTTCGACAACATCGCCTTGGAGATCCCGACTTTTGTCGCCATGTCCCCCACGGAAAGCCCACTGGCCTTGCGGAGCGCGCGCACCTGCTTGCCGATCACCTTCTCGAGATCAGGGCCGGTCGGCGTATCGGACGGCACCTCACGCTCGACGGGCGCGGGATCACCCGTGTCGCGGTGAACCCCGGTCTCCGGGCGCGCCTCGCTGCAGCGGACTTCCCGGCCGCGGCGATCTTCTACTGGTGAGCCGTGCAACCACCTCGACGACACTGATCATGAAAGAGAGTTCCCGAGCTCAGCCCAGAGCCAGGTCATACTCGGTCGACGAATGCGCGCTCGGAGTGCGTTCCGAGTTCAGGAATTCGCGGACCAGTTGCATCGTCAGAGCGGGCAGCTCCAGCTGAGGAACGTGCCCGCAATGAGGAATGACCACCGATTCCGCGGTAGGCATCGCCTCGCTGACGTGGCGAGCGAAGCCGGCCGGAACGAGTCGGTCCTCGCTCCCCCACAGGAACAACGCCGGTGTCCGAAGGTTGGGGAGTCGTCCCCAGAACCCGGTATCGCCGAAAGCTTCCTCGGTATAGATGTTGAACAAGGCCGACAGCGCAGCGCGACGGTGTGCACCGGAGCTCATGGCAATCTCGAATTCGTCGACGGCAGCGTCGAACCAACTCTGTGGCACTCGGCTCGGGTCGGCGAACATCGCCTTCACACCCGCCATCACAACAGGACGCGGCACGGGAGCCGTGGGTAGGCGCGCCACATCCACGGGCAGCAACTTGACGAGTGGTACCAACTGCCGGAATCGGCGGAACGCCGGCGACGGACAGAGCAGGACCAGCTTGGCGACCGCCTCGGGATCGTGCATGGCCAACTCGAGTGCGAGGCGGCCACCGAGAGAGTTGCCGACGACGATGGCGCCGCGGGCGTCGACCGCATCGAGGAAGGCGCGAAGCCAGGAGTACAGCTGATGGGCGGTATAGGTCCAGCACGGTGCTTCTGAGGCACCGAACCCCGGGGTGTCGGGCGCGATGACGCGGTGGTCCTCGGCCAGGTCGGCCAGCACCGGGAGCATGGACGCGTTGGTGGCACCGAGGCCGTGGAGGAGAACGACTGGCGGCGCGTCGGCTCGGCCCGCTTCCAGGTAGGCCGTGCGTACGCCACCTGCGTCGACTTCCCGCGACTGCGGCCGCGTCGACAACTCGACATCCGGCGCAAACGCCCCGCCGATCTGAAGCACGGTCGCGAGGCTGCCGCGTGTGACGAGGTCGCCGTCCAGAAACGCGTCGACCCCGCTACGTCGACCGATCAGGACGTCGGCGAGCGTGTCTGCGTCGGTCCGGATGGTGCACGTGGGCTTCCGAGGACCGTCCGCACTGCGGAGTTCTGCGACACCGCTGTCGATCGACACGGTCCAGTGACCGTGACCGGCGATGTCGAGTACCACGGTGGCCGACTCGCCGCTCATCACCGTGTCGGTGAGGTCGCGCGGGAAGTGGGTGGCCAGCATGCTGGCTGGATCGATCGGTTGCCCCTCGCCCATGTGCTCTTCCTTCATTAACTGCCGCGGCGCGTGTCCCCCGGCGTCGTGGGCAGCCGATTACCCGGCTGATCGGAAGTTGAACATTCCGAGCTTCCGAAGGGGACTCCTCGTTCATCGGGCGAATGACAATGTCCGACGCCTCGACGTGAAAGTTTTCTGACGCGTGCGTGACACATCCCGTTTCTGGGTACAGGTTTCCTCACATGTTCACCGCGCTCCAGCAGTGCGGGCTGGGTGAGCGTCGGGTGGCGAGAACGCCGCCACCTACGTCACGTCACGATCGAGGAGTTCACATGCCTTCATATACGGACCTTCCCAAGCCACTGTCGGACGTGTGGGAATGGCAGGTGCATGGCTTGTGCCGTGGCGTCGACTCGTCGCTGTTCTTCCACCCGGACGGACAGCGCGGGCGCATCCGGAAGCAGCGTGAGCTGCGAGCCAAGCAGCTGTGCAACCGTTGCCCGGTGATCGTCCAGTGCCGTGAGCACGCGCTGGCTGTCGAGGAGCCCTTCGGAGTGTGGGGAGGAATGTCCGAATCCGAGCGGCAAGCCGCCATCGAACACCGGCGAGGCGACATCGCCATATGATCGCCGACCTCGGCCCGTAGATTGGATACGTGTGCGCGCCGGTTCAAATCCGGTGCAGCGGCTCTATTTGCGCTCCGGACTCCCCGACCATGCCGTCAGTTCGGCGATGTCGCCGTACAGCGCCGACTGGTAGGTGAGCATCAGCTCCTCCACTCCGTCGAACTGATCTCCCACGTGGTGGGTGTTCACGGCCGATAGTTCCCGGTCGCCTGAGCGGGCGATGAGGTCGTCGATTCGACTGTCCAGGCTCATCGCCCGGTTGACGGCCAGCACGGAGCGCAACTGCACTTCGGCTCGGGAGAGCAGGTCACCGATCCGCGCCAGCGCCGCAACGCGGTCCACCAGCTGGTCCCACACCGGTGTCAGTGCAGTCTGCCGGAGTTGAATCTGCCGCCGACCACTGTCGGAGTGCGTGACGCGCAGTGCCTCGTCGAGCTCGAGGCGAATGCCGCGCAACGCCACGGTGTCGACAGCGATCTGCGTCAGCTCGTCGGCGAGGTCGAGTTGGTGCCGCTGGACAGCGAAGTGCTCGGAGCGCCACACCGGGGACCCGTCGATCCTGTCGTACAGCATTCCGGCGAGGTAGAGGAGCGTGTCGTAACCGTCGGCGAAGGTGTCTTCGTCGAGGTCGACGCCGCGGCCGAGAGCGTCGGCCACCATTCTTCCGGCCGCCGCCATTACAGTGTTCTGCGACGCCTGGCCGATCCGCTCCGCAGCGGTACCGCGCGCAATTTTCGCAGCCCGCTCGAAGGCGCTTCCGGTCAACGGTGTCGGCGTCCGCTGCAGAGCCCGAAAGAGCGCCTCACGCTTCTCGAGGTCGAGATGCACGCCCTCCCTCCGATCACGGCGCATCGCCCTCACACCGCTACCGTAATGCGCTGTCGACATCACCACTGCCGACCGATACGCCTGCAGTTTCCTGGCGAGTTCGGTGGCGCGGTACTTGAAGAGCAGCTGCGCCGGCCCGGGGCGCAGTGTGTCGCAACGATGGGCCACCTGGTGGTATTCGTCCGTCAGAAGACGCAGGTGACCGAACCCACCGATCGATGGGATCGTCCTGCCGGTGCGACGGCGGTTCGCGAGCACCTGCCGGGTGGCCGCGTCGAGGTGTCCGGCAGCGATCAGCACGGCAGCCTGATCGGACAACGGCGGGTGCGTTCCCGAAATCGTGGCTCGCTCACACCAACGCCGAACCTCGAAAGAAATCCGAGCCCTACGCTCTTCGTCGGTGTCGATCATCGGCGGGATCTCGCCGTACGGGGACTGGCCACTCTCCGACATCGGACCTCCTGCACACCGGCTTCTGGGCAGATCGCTCTCTAACTACTGTCCCAGAAAGTCGACGGACGCGCCGCGACCGCTTCGGCCGGACGCAGTTCTAAGCTCTCCGCATGAGTCTCTCGGTCCGCGCGGTGCTGCTACTCACCACGGCGTTGCTGATGACCGGGTGCGCAGGCTCGGTGAGCGGATCCGCCGATACCGCGGCCGCCCCGTCGACCGCCTTTTCCGCCACTACCCCGTCGAAAACGACCACGTCGACGCCCCCTACTTCGATGCGGAGTGCGGCCCCGTCAACTCCGAGCGTGGTTCCCAGTGCAGTGACGAGCGTGCCCGCAAGAACCCGGGAAGTCGATCCGCAGCATTACGCGGGTACCGCGGCGGGGAGCTCCTACTTCACGACGCCCAGTACGAAGTTCCACTGCGCGATCCTGACCGGCGGCGACCTCCCGACGGCAGGTTGTCACGGCCAGATGCCGGAGTCGGCTCCGGAGGTTCCCGGATCCGGCGCCCCCGACATCCCGGTACCGCCCAACGCCGTCGAAGTGACTGGTTCCCGCTCGGGTCAGTTCATCAGCGCGGGTGATCCGCGGTACTACCCGCTGGGCGGTTCGCCGGCCACCGTTCTGCCGTACGGCAGGTCGCTACGCGTGAATGATCTGACCTGCCACGTCGAGGAGACCGCGGGCGTCACCTGCACGAGCGACGCCGGGCACGGATTCACCGTGTCCGACAGGAAGTTCCGCGTGTGGTGAAGGGCCCCTCACGACGGCGCAGCCGGGTGCGTACGGTGGCATCCGCTGTCAGTGGTTTCGCAGGGCATCAATCAGCTCACCTTTGCGTTTCGACGAGTATCCGGATAGTCCGACATCCTTGGCTTTCTTCTTCAACTCGTCGACGGTCCAGTCCTCGTACGACTGCGACTTTCCGCCCTTACGGCCGGTTCCGGAGCGCCCGCGCTTGGCGGCCGCGTTCGCGATCCGCGCCGCTTTCTGCTTCGACGCGCCGTCCTTGCGTACTTCCTCGTATACCTTCTCGTCTTTGATCGATGACCGCGGCATGGTGTGTCTCCTCGATGGGAAAAGGTCCGGCACTGTCCGATTACCCGGGCGGCTGTAGATCACACAAGATGACTCGGCGTCACGCCGGCCGGATCAACGATGGTGGTTCCGGGGAATCAGCTTGTCGTCAATGCGGTGACGGTCGCCGACGTCTGTGACGAGCGGGGTGTCAGCGGATGCACTGCTGTGACGGCGTGCATCGGAAGTGGCGGCTCCCCCGGAGCGGCATTACGGGTACGGAAGCTGCTCGCCGCCGCGGGCCGCCAGGATCGGCTCCACGACGCCGATCTCCTCGCTCTGCTCCTTGATCATCGATGTCGCCAGCTGCGCCACCGCGCGCGTGGTGGCGTGCTGGGCGGCGTAGGAGGCCATGTCGAGGCCACCACGATGGTGGCGGATCATGAGCTGAAGGAAGGCCGTCTCGGCCGCCGGTCCCGTGAGCCGACGAAGCTCGTCCATCTCGGCCCAGCTCGCCATTCCAGGCATGTGGGCGCCGGAGTGGTGACGGTCGGTTCCCATCCACGCCATCGGTTGCGGGGAAGTCTGCGGTTGGTCGAGCAGCATGAGCCAGCCGCTGAGCACACCGATCTCCTGGTTCTGGGCGGCGGTGATCTGCGTGCACAGTGCATCGATCATGGGCTCACGCGGAGACGCCAGGGCGTGACACAGTTCGATCGCCTGCAGGTGATGGCTCGACATGTCCTGTGCGAAGCCCACTTCCAGAGGCTCGAGCGACATGGTGGCGGCGCGCGGCTGGTCGGGCTGGTGCTGCCACCATGCCCCGACGACCACGCCGAGAAGGACACACGCGAGCCCTGCGGCCGCATAAGCAAGACGTTTCATGTCAGCGGGTACACACCGTTCCGGAACTGCAGCGCCAGGAAGCCGTTGTCCATGCACGTCACCCATAGTTGGTCGCCGCGAAACTCCGGAGGCGACATGCACCAATCGCTGGACATGTCGATTCCGATCGGCCGGGTACCCGGCCCGACCGCGTCCGCTCCGTTGATATCGCCCTCCAATGCGGCCCGCGCGACCGCGATCGAACCGATCAGCGGAAGGCCGACTATCGAGCCCAGAGTCGCGTGCGTCGAGTTCTCGAGCCGACCGGCCTTGTCCGGTTGCCCCGGCGGAACGAAGTACGCGATCTCCTTGATGTCGTGCAAGTCGCGGACGTCGAAGACGCGAATACCGGATTGGATCCAGCCGCAAGCCAGCGCCGTGGGGTCCACGGGCCGATCCACACTGCAATAGTGCGCGTCGTAACCGAAGGCGCCGTTGCCACCGTTGTCCTGGGCCCACACGTCCATGTTCTGCGGCAGGTTCACCTCGAGCTTGATCGTGTTGATCAAACGCAGATTCGCATCATCGGACGAGTCGATCACCTTCACGCCACCGGATCCGCCTTCGTCCACGGTGAAGATGACCGGTGCGCCGTCCACGGTGACGGGGATGGTGTGCTGCGTCAGCTGACCGTCCGACCACAGTCTGCGGCCCACGTGCGGCACTACGGGAAAGAGATCGCGGCGCTGAACGGCGCTGATGTCCAGCACGGTGATACCCGCCAGCGTCGAAATATACATGCGGTTTCCATCAGGCGTGATCCCGAAGCCGTGGTTCGACACACCGGTCAGGCCCGTCCAGACCACGCGGGGTTCGGCGGGGTTGCTGACGTCGACAGCCGACAACTGGCCGCCGGCAGTGCCTGCAGCCCAATATGTCCGGCCGTCCGGCGAGAAGCCGCCCTCGTGCGTCGTGATCGGCAGCGGGAGCGACAGCTGCGTTCCCGTCCCCGGATTGAGGAGCCGCGGACGCGTGCAGTCCTGGGATACGTCGTAGATCGAGAATCCGCCGATGCCGGTCAACAGTCCGACGCCCGTGCCCGCGAGCAGACCGCGCCCTGGATCGACCTTGAGCGACTCCCAGGTGCCGGCCTGCATCGGCGGCTCGATCAGGGTCCCGGTGTGACGCGGGCGGGCCGGGTCGGATACATCCACTACCTGGACGCCAGGGCCTGGGCGGTCGAGCCGGGTGGGAATATTCGATCCCACATACACGCAGTTGCCATACGCGGCGCTGACGATTCCCGCCCCTTGACCCTGGAGTTGGCCGACCAGTCCGAGGTTGCACGAGTACGGTTCCTGGCTGCGTCCACTCCGGCGGTCCGCGAGCGGCACCTGCCCTTGTATCCCCGACTCCTGATCCGACCCCGGTCCGCACTCGGCGCGATCGACCGCTGTGCGTTGGACGGAAAGGAAATCCGTCACCGGGTCTGCGACCGCGGGCGCGGCAACGAGCCAGACAGCGAGGACTCCAGCTAACGCGGCAACCCGGCGACCTCGGTGGGAGCGGTGTGAACCCATGCGCGACATGCTAGGTATTTCACACCAGAAACACCGGCGTTTCTGGAAAACAGTTCGATTCTTCGATTCGCGCACCGGCACCGCGCCGAAACGGTGCCGAGGGTGTAGCGACGCCGAACAGGCTCGGTGCACGTCTACCCTGGCACCATGCGCGAGTCGGCAGGATCCACAGCCATTGAGCCACTTCCCGCAGGCCGCCATCGGCTCGACCCGACGGCGGTAGCGGCCTCCCAGCGGTACCGCATCGACATTGCCGCCCTCGACGTTCTGGCCGAAAAAGGCTACGCGGCAGCAACAGTGGCCGACATCATCACTTCCGCGCGCGTGTCCCGACGCACGTTCTACGAGTTCTATGCGAACAAGGGTGAGTGCTTCGTCGCCGTGTGCGCGCTCGCGACCCGGATCATGGCGGAAGAACTCGACGCGGCCACAGACACCTCGCTGCCCTGGCAGCTGCAGCTGCGCGCCCACATTCAGCGCTACCTCGAAGTCCTGGCCGCACAACCCGGCGCAGCGTATGCCCTCACTGTGCAGACGTTCGCCACCCCCGAGCTTCGGCAGGCCCGCGAGGCGATGTTCGACAGTCTTCTCGATCGAATGCGCGGACTTCATCAGCTCGCCCGTCAGCAAGATCGCACGCTCCCCCACCTGCCCGACGACCTTCTGCGGCTACTTGTCGGGGGCTTCGACGAACTGTTGCGCACGAATCTGCGCGCGCGTGACGGGCACAGTCTTCCGTCGCTTGCTCCGATGATGACGCGGGCAGCGATAGCGATCCTGCAGAGTTCCGGAACAGCGGAGCGCTGACGGATGTCGACGTCGCCGAAGCCCACCCGACTCACCCTCGATCCGGAAGTATTGCTCGCGGCCGCGGTTGCCCAAGCGGAACTGGGCGCCCGGGAGGGCGGCATCCCGATCGGCGCCGCCCTCTTCGCCGGCAACGGAGACCTCCTCGGCAGTGGCCGCAACCGTCGCGTCCAACACGACGACCCCTCGGTGCACGGTGAAACCGATGCCTTCCGGGCCGCCGGACGTCAGCGTGACTATCGCTCGACCGTCATGGTGACGACGCTGTCGCCGTGCTGGTACTGCAGTGGACTGATCCGCCAGTTCAACATCGGGGCGGTCATCATCGGCGAGAGCGTCACCTTCACCGGAGGGCACGAATGGCTCCGGGAGCACGGGGTCGATGTGACGGTTCTCCGCGATCAGCACTGCATCGACTTGATGACCGAGTTCATCGAGACCCAGCCGGAACTGTGGAACGAGGACATCGGGGTCGCCGACTGAGGGAAGCCTGCTCTGCGCAGGGTGGCCTGATCCTCACCCCGGGGTCGGTATCGGTACCGAGCACGCTCGCACAAGATGGAATCACGTCAGAAACACCGAGCTGACACCCTCGCCGCCTCCGAGAAGGAACACCAGATGTCGAAGAGTCGTTCACCCCGAACCCGCGTGATCGCAGCGCTCGTAGGAGCCGCCGCTGCATTGTCGATCGGGATGGTGGGTCCGGCGGCTGTGGCTTCCGCCGAGCGTCCCTGCAAGGTCAACTGCCATCAGCCGAATCCGAAGCCACTACCCAAGGACCTCGGAGACAGCTGCCAGTTCTGCACATCGACACCCGGCGGACCGGCGCAGCCGCCACCTCCGCCGCCGCCCCCGCCACCGCCGCCCGCCTGACAAAGACCAGCCGACACAGAGCCCCTCGCCCCGCACACGGAGCGAGGGGTGTCGGCGTGTCCGGGTCCGTGCGTCCCGAATCGACCGCATTCCGGCCAGGTGTTGCGCCCCACACGCGACACCCACCCCCTACCCTGAGTGCATGCGCATAGGAGCACATGTCCGCCAGGACGACGATCCGATTGGATACGGCGAGCGCCTGGGGGCAGACATCATCCAGATGTTCCTCACCGACCCCCAGAAGTGGAACAAACCGCCCACGCATCCGCGAACCGACGAGATCCGCGAGAGCCCCATCGACGTCGTCGTCCACTCCTCCTACGTGATCAACGTGGCGAGCCTCAACAACCGGCTCCGTATGCCCTCACGTAACGCTGTGGCGCAGCAAGCTCAGGCCGCCGCAGACATCGGCGCATTCGGACTGGTGGTGCACGGTGGCCACGTCCGCGACGGTGAGGACGTCAACGAAGGGATAGTCAACTGGCGCAAACTCTTCGAGCGCCAAGCCGACAAGGGCGGTTTCCCGGTGCCGATCCTCATCGAGAACACGGCAGGTGGCGACTTCGCGATGGCCCGCCACTTCGACGCGATCGACCGGTTGTGGCAGGAGGTCGGCGACTTCGGTGCCGGCTTCTGCCTCGACACCTGCCACGCCTGGGCCGGCGGTGAAGACCTGGTGGGTGTGGTCGAGCGGATCAAGGCCATCACCGGACGCATCGACCTCGTGCACCTCAACAACTCGCGGGACGAGTTCAACTCCGCGCGGGACCGGCACGCCAACCTCGCCGACGGAACCATCGACCCGGAACTGCTCGCCGAGGTCGTACGCACGGCAGACGCACCCGTAGTCCTCGAAACGCCGGGTGAAGGACTCGCCGAAGATCTGGCTTTTCTCCGGGAGACGGTCGGAAGCTAGCCGGTATGGCTAACCGCGGGACGAGCCGGGGAGTGCACGCGAGGGCCCATTCATCCACGTTCACGTATTCGGGCCGAAGTTGCCAGACTTTTCAGCACCGCCTGGTGTGGATCCACACCGGAGGTACCTTGACATCACTGCACACGTAACTGGCCACGTAGACAGTCAACCGGTTGGTACTGCCCAACGTATCTGGGTGAGTCGCAGCTTCGCCAGGGGTGGACCGGCGGGTATGCATATGAGGCAAAGCCATCGGCGGACGACTCGGTCAACAGATACTGTGTCGGTCGAGATCATGGCCGAGCCGCAGCCGTCGCGATCGCTTGGGCGCGCCCCAGCACGATGTGCGGTGCCCATCGACGAACCTCGGTGCCTGGTGGTCAGTATTCTTGTCACACGTTCGAGAAAAGAGTTTGCGGATGAAGAGAGCTGACGGCGTCGGCGAGTGGGTGGCATATTCGGGCATCGGTGTCCACGAAGTAATCCTCGCCATCACAAGGGCCGCGGACAGAAACCTCTTGGAAATCGCGGACGAGATCGTCGCACGACTCACTTTCGAGATCGCTGAGTTCACCGCCGACGAGCCCATTGTCGAACAGTTGAACGCTGGTGCCGCACACAACTTCGCCATCACCATGCGGATACTTCGACACGAAATCGAGATCGATCAGGTTGATCCGTCCGAACCTGCGAATGAACTTGCCCGACTACTCGCCCAACGCGAGATTCCGATCACCGCACTGGAGCACGCCTACCGCCTGTACCAGGACAGTGTTGTTCGATGGTGCCTTCGGGAGCTGGCGATCCGCAGTGACGACGCGGCCGTAACCGCACAGGCTGCATTGGAGATCACCACACTGGTATCTGCCCACGTCAACCTGATTGCCCAGAATTTGTTGACGACGTATGAGGCTGAGCGAGATGCATGGCGGCTTCGGCGGAGCGCCTCCCGCTCGGCACGTATCAAGGACATACTGGGCAACCAAGCGATCGATATCGCTTCAGCCGAGGCAGCACTTGGCTACCGCCTCAACCAATACCACATCGGGGTGATCGTGTGGACAGTACGGAGCGAAAGGCCCGATGACGAGCTCAGTCATCATGAAGGAGCGGTAATTGCACTCGCCCGGCACCTAGGCATCTCCGGCCACCCGCTGTTCGAGCCGCGCGACGAACACACCGGATGGGCTTGGCTACCCCTTGGACAACAAGACAACCTCGACCTCGAGAAATTCGCTTCGATCACAGCGAATTGGGACCAGCCAGTTTCGGTGGCGGTTGGTGCACCTCAGAAGGGCGTCGCCGGGTTCGTCCGCACTCACTCCCAGGCCAATCAAGCTCGAACTGTTGCCCAGGCCTCGCGCGTCCCGACCCCACGAATCATTTCCATTGCCGATATCGGCGCGGTCGCGCTGATGTGCAGCGACCTCAGCGCGACTCGCGCCTGGGTCGCCGAAGTTCTGGGTCCGTTGGCCGCTGATGATCCGGCGGCCGAGGATCTACGCACTACATTGCGTGAATTCCTTCGCACCGGTGGGAGTTATGCCGCCACCGCCACTGAGTTGCACATGCACAGGAACTCCGTCGTCTACAGGATCCACAAAATCGAAGATCAGCTCGGCCAGAACGTGCGCGAAAGACGGCTGGAACTCGAGAACGCTCTAGAGTTGTGCTTCTGGCTCGGCGGGGCGGTGCTCGCTCCGGACCCGGACAAAGCCGGGACATCCTGATTACTGGTCTATAGCCGGCACCGAGAGGCAACCGGACACGTCGGACGACCCGCGAAGGGCGTCTCTGCTTCCTGTAGGGGCCACGCGAGGAAGCGATCACCTAGTCGCACGCTCGGTGCCGGTGCTCGCGCACGCTCATGCCGGACACCTGGGCAACGTGCAGTCGGCAACTGAGGTCTGTCGCGCACCAATGCAGCCGCCGCCGGTGAGTGTCGGACGCAGCCCAGATTATGACAACCCACACAGCCGTTACCGAATGTGATGGGGCGCACAAAACTGGACCACATCTGTGTGCGGCCAGCACGGTGATATGCCGCCGGCACCCTCTTAGCGTCTAAGTAACAACTTCAATCCTGCCGACGCGACGACATGTGGACACAGAGCCGGGAGGCGGCCAGAACCTCTCGGAGACGAAAGATTTCATGCCACCAACGCTACCGCCGCAAAAGCAGAAGACAGAACGCTTTGACGGGTAGCTCACCGTCCGGGAACAGCCGGACGCCCGCGTGACCGGTTCGTTCGCGAAAGAAAACAGAGAAGGGGACTTCCAGATGTCGAACCGACACCTGCTTGTCATAGGCAATGGCTGCGGTGGTACCGAAGCGGCATTTGCCGCACGCACCTCCGGATGGGAGGGACCTATTACCCTGCTGGGTGACGAGAGGTTTCAGCCATACCATCGACCACCCCTCTCGAAGACCTACCTCAAGGGTGAAGTCACCGCAGAATCATTGCACCTGCGGGGCGACGTGGCATATGAGCGCAGTGCGATCACCCTCCACGCAGGCCATCGCGCTCAGGCGATCGACCGCAAGCATCGCAAGGTCGCAATGTCCGACGGTACCGAAATCGGATACGACGAGCTGATTCTTGCAACGGGAGGCCGACCGCGGACGCTTCCGGTCGCAGACGCGCTTCCCCAGAAGCCCTCGAATCTCCACTATCTCCGCACAAGGACTGATGCAGACGCGCTTCGAGATGAACTGCACCCCCAACGGAGCGTCGTTATCATCGGCGCCGGATACATCGGTTTGGAGGTGGCCGCGGCCGCCGTCCGGATCGGCATGACCGTCACCGTGCTGGAGGCTGCGTCCCGCGTACTAGCTCGCGTTACTGCACAGCCGATCTCCGAATATTACGAGGCCGTTCACCGTGAGGCGGGGGTCAATATCCTTACCAACTGCGTGGTAGAAGGGCTGGAGACTCGAGGAGACGGCCGCATCGAAGCAGTTCGCTGCTCGGATGGCACACGACTCGCCGCCGATCTGGTCGTCGTCGGTATCGGGCTGATACCGAACAGTGAATTGGCCGCAGAAGCAGGCCTCGAGGTCGATAACGGCATCGTGGTCGACGACGACCTTCGCACAGCTGATCCCCACATCATGGCTGTAGGAGATTGTGTTCGCCAGTACAGCCATTTGTACGACCGCTTTGTCCGTGTCGAGTCGGTCCCCAACGCACTCGAACAGGCACGCAACGCCGCTGCCGTACTGTGCGACAAGCCGACCCGCCCGACTGGCGCTCCATGGTTCTGGTCCGATCAGTACGACCTGAATCTGAAGATGGTCGGCCTGTCGGAAGGGTACGACCGCTTGGTGTTACGAGGAAGGCCCGAAGACCGTTCCTTCAGCGCCTTCTACGTAGTGGGTGACCGAGTGCTTGCGGTGGACACAATCAACCGACCTGCCGATTTCAACGTGTCCAAGCGACTTATCTCGGAGCGAATTCCTGTGACCGCGGACCTGCTCGCAGCGAGCGACGTTTCGCTCCGGGATCTCGTCACTTCGACACAACCGTCAATTGCAAGTTCCACAGCCAGAACCTAGGAGGTTTACCGACCATGCCGAAAGCAACCTTCATCTCCCCTGACGGAAACCACGACGAACTGAGCGTCGCGTCCGGAACCACTCTTATGCAAGCTGCAGTCGGGCACGGCATCCGTTCGATCGTGGGTGACTGTGGTGGCAGCGGTGCCTGCGCAACCTGCCACGTCTACGTGGAGCAGGAGTTCCTCGACAAGCTCACTCCCATGGATTCCAACGAGCAAGAGATGCTCGAATGCGCCTCCTCCCCCGTGCAAGACAACAGCCGATTGAGCTGCCAGATCGCGATGCACGACCACCTCGACGGAATCACCGTCGAAGTCGCCCCGACCCAGTGGTAGTTGACCGAACAGACGCAAACCAAACAGTACTGATCAGCGGTTCTTAATGCCGCACACGTCGACAGACAGATGAAGGAGCTCACATGAGAATGCAGGACAAGGTCGCACTCATCTCGGGCGGCGCACGAGGTATGGGCGCTTCCCACGCTCGAATGATCGTCGCCGAGGGCGGGAAGGTCGTCATCGGCGACATCCTTGATGACGAGGGCGAAAGTCTGGCAAAGGAACTGGGAGCGGACAAGGCGGTCTACACACGACTCGACGTTACCGATTACGCCGATTGGCAAAACGCTGTCGACCTGTCAGTGAGGACGTTCGGCAAGCTGAACGTCCTCGTGAACAACGCGGGCATCGTCAATATGGGGTCGCTGACCGACTATTCCATCAAGGAATGGGACGACATCATCGCCGTGAATCAGACCGGACCGTTCCTGGGCATCAAAGCCGCCACGCCGTCGCTGATTTCGTCTGCGCCATCGTCCATCATCAATATTTCGTCGACCGCCGGCTTCCAAGGCATCGCCGAACTTCACGGCTACACGGCCTCCAAGTTCGCCGTGCGTGGTCTGACCAAATCGGTCGCGCTCGAACTGGCCCAGCACGGCGTTCGGTCGAACTCCGTCCATCCCGGGACCGTATCGACGCCGATGAACGCCGACTTGGATGTGGCGGACTTCAACCCGATGAAACGCATGGGCAGCGTCGAGGAGGTTTCACAACTGATCATCTACCTCGCCAGCGACGAATCCAGCTTCGTTACTGGGGCCGAATTCCTCATCGATGGAGGGGAACTGGCGGGCATGGGGCCGCTCAGCTCGAAATAGCACCACCTGAAGATAGACAGCAACAGAGACCGAACGGTCCCACATCACCAACAAGCTATAGCGGAAGTGAGCGAATAATGGGAACAGCACCTGAAACGATCGTCCCAACCCCCGCAAGTAACTTGCCGGCGAATGTTTCGCCGGACCGGGTGGTTGATTTCGACATGTTCAACCCGCCCCACATCGACCAAGGCGCCCAGGAGGCATGGAAGCACCTCCAGGATCCCGGCATGCGCGATCTCGTGTGGACTCCCCACAACGGTGGGCACTGGATTGCAACGCGGGGCTCACTGATCCAGCAAATGTTCACGGACTTCGAGCACTTTTCGAGCGAATGCCCCTTCCTGCCCCGCGAGGCGGGCGAACAATACAGTTTCATTCCCACATCGATGGATCCGCCCGAGCAGCGACCGTATCGGCGCATTCTCAACGCGAGCGTCGGACCCCATACCATCGACCGCATCGGCGATGACATCAGGGAGACCGCACGGGCACTGATTGGGGACATCCGCACCACCGGCAGTTGCGACTTCACCAAGGAGTACGCGGAGGTCTTCCCGATCAAGATCTTTCTCATGATCGTGGACCTTCCGCTCAGCGATGCCCCGAAGCTGAAGTACATCGGGGATCAGATGACCAGGCCTGACGGCTCGATGAGTATGGGCGAGGCAATCGATCTCTTCTTCGAGTACCTGTCACCCTTTATCGACGCTCGTACGGAGAATCCGGGCGATGACGCGATCAGCACCGTCGTGCAAAGCCAGGTCAACGGCCGACCGATCACCAAGGACGAGGCACTGAAAATCTGCGGCCTTCTTCTGCTGGCAGGGCTGGACACCGTGGTGAACTTCTTGAGCTTCACGATGCACTTCCTGGCCACGCATCCTGAGGAGCGGCGCGCCCTTGTCGCTGATCCCCAGCTGATACCGACCGCCACCGAGGAGTTGCTGCGGCGCTTCGGATTGGTATCCGATGCCCGCCTGATCAAGAAGGACATCACCATCGACGGCGTCGATCTCAAAGCGGGCGACATGGTGGCGTTGCCGACCATGCTCTACGGTCTCGACGACCGCAAGAACAAGTGCCCGATGGATGTCGACTTCGGTCGGGAGGAAATCGACCACATTACGTTCGGTCACGGCGTACACCATTGTGCGGGCGCTCATTTGGCGCGTGTCGAAATTCAGACGACCTTGGAGGAGTGGTTGGGGCAGATTCCCGAATTCGAGGTTGCCGACCCGTCGGGGGTGGGCTTCCAGTCAGGAATCGTGAGCTCCATGACATCGGTTCCATTGCAGTGGACTACTGATTAATCGAAGACACGCCGCGATCGACATACTGGCCGATCAACGCCTCTCAGGAACGAGGGCAGTGCACCGTAGGTGGCATTCGTAGCGGATGCCGCCGAGGGAGTGGCCTCACGGCTATCAAGGGTCTCCCCTTATTCGCCGTGAGCCACTCCCTCGCCGCGGGCGCTGTCGTTCCGCATGTGTCTGCCCGTCGCGATGACTCGACATCGAACCGATCGATCACCGAGGAGAATCCTCCCAGTGCGCACATCTACGTTGACGTTGACAAGTCGCGACGCAGCTGCGATTCTGGTCACAGGGGAAACGCCGCCTTACGAGAACGTGACCAAGGCAGGACTCCGACGTCCGTTCGCCCCCAAGATTGGAGATGCACGCATGAGTAATTCGGTGACCCGAGTCCAGCAAGCTCTGTCCGACCTCGCCGCCGGCCGGACCGTTGCGCTCGCGGGCAGTGCGGGCGGCGATCCCGATGGCTACCTGCTCTTGGCGGCGGAGAAGGCATCCCCTGCCGCGCTCGCATCGATGGTCCGCCATAGCTCTGGTTTCGTCTGTGCGGCGGTCACCCGGCGTGTCTGCGAACGTCTCGGGTTGCCACCGATGGTGGGGACGATCCCGGACCAGGCCAGCGACTGGTATACCGTCTCGGTGGATGCGATCGCTGGGGTGGGTACGGGGATTTCTGCCGCCGACCGGGCACGCACCCTCGCAATGCTCGCCAACCCCGACAGCGCGACCGGCGACTTCACCCGCCCCGGCCATGTCGTACCGGCCCGGGCGCGCGAGAA
Source organism: Rhodococcus sp. USK13 (assembly GCF_018343855.1). NCBI lineage: Bacteria > Bacillati > Actinomycetota > Actinomycetes > Mycobacteriales > Nocardiaceae > Rhodococcus > Rhodococcus sp. USK13. Next base: position 5,802,016 of record NZ_CP069242.1, read on the forward strand.
CGGGGTACTCGAGACCCGCGGTCCAGCGGAAGTCGTAACGGACCTCGCTCGTGCGGCCGGTCTACGACCGGTCGGCGCCTTTGCTGCGCTCGTCTCGGAGAAAGATCCCACCCGCATCGCGAACGAGGACGAAACCCGTGATTTCGCTCAGGCACAACAATTGACATGGTTGTCTGCGGACGACGTTGTCATCTATCGCCGGGTATCCGAACTACACGTCCGATGCACCTTCACCATCACTCGGGAAAGCCCTTACGGCGAGCTACTCACCTCTGGATTTCGGAGTGAAGTGACCGGCACCGATTACATCGCCTACCGAATCGGTCGACCCCAGAGTGCGGACGCGCCATGGATCCACGTTCACCGCGAATCAGACTTCGCCCCGCATGCCGACTCCACAGACCCTGATCGTCAGGCCATGTTTGCGCGGATAGCCGCACACGGTGACGGCGTAGTACTGATCGAACGCAACACGAACGACCTCGATTCGTACACCCTCACCTCAGAGCAGCAGGACCGCAGACGCATTGACCGGAATGCGGACATTGCACAGGTAATCCGAGAGCTCGGAATTTCGTCGTTGCAGCTGCTGGACCCGCCAGCCGATCTTCTCGGGACCCTGGAGATCATGGGAATCGAGGCGTCGGTGCTGTCCCAAGCTGATGCGGGTTCGACTGTGAAGGCACGGACCTGCACTACGACAAGCACCGCACACACCGTCGCCGGGCTGGTGCGACATGGTGACCAGCGGGGTCGTGAACTCGGCTTCCCCACCGCGAATCTCGAACTCGACACCGAAGCGGGGAGTCCCTCGTCCGAGGCTCACCTGGTGGATGGCGTGTGGGCAGGTCACTGCGCGCTTCCCGATGGCAGGTCGATCCCCGCCGCAGTTTCGATCGGTCGACGTTCGACATTCTACGGCCGTGTGGGGACGCGATTGCTGGAGGCACATCTACTCGATTTCGATGCGAATCTTTATGACCTCGAAGTCACCGTGCATCTCGAATACTGGATTCGCGGCCAAGCGACCTTCGCCTCGAAGGAAGAACTCATTGCCGCGCTCGAGGACGATGTTCGGCGCACCAAGGAGCTTCTGTCCGACACTTATCCCACCGCCGGATAGCTGAGCGGATCCCTGACGGAGACGGAACCGATCAGCGACGTGATGAATGCGTGCCATAGTTCGGCGGCTGGCGCGATCCTCGATCAGTGACCGCTCCAGAACCTTCGTCGCGACTCCGCAGAATCCAGACGACGTGTCACGACTGGCTGCGCTCAACCGTGGTTGCGACCTCCTCAACCCTGGTTGCGGCCCCATAGAGACGGTCAGCGCACTCCCCTGTGCGGTGGCGCGTGGGATGCGATCAGGAGGACCTCCAGTATCGCGATGCGGCCGGCGCCGAGTTCGATCGCATTGCGCAGGTGCAGCTTCATGCCGGGAAGAAAACGATGGGTCGGCGTTGCATCCACCGCCAGGGCAATAAGTTCTTTGGTGACGGCGCGCACGTTTTTCGTCTTCCATGGGAGACCGCAATACTCGCAGAATGCAGCGAATCCTTCGGGAGAGATCCGTATCAGCGCAGCAAGGAAACCAGGTAGCTCATCCTCTAGGCGCTGACGGTAGGGGTCGCTTCCTACGTATCGCTCCCAGAGGAGACGCTGGTCGGCATCGAGCGCTGAATTCGCCTGCTCGTTGTGCCGTTCCGAGTTGAGAGCGTGGAGGTGTTCGGCGGTTGCGAAGAGGGTGTGCACTCCGAGCCCCGACACCAGCATGAGTACCTCGTGGACTTGATCCGCGGTCGCTCCCAGGTCGAGCGCCTCCTGCATGTAGCGTTCGGCACCCACGATATCCATAGTGGTCACGGACGCGCGGACTGCGAGTTCGACCAGCGCGCGGGTCAGCGGGTCCAACGGTTCCCCGTCGCCGACGTCATTGAGGTACGCGTCGGCAACGGCGCGCAGTTGATCGAGCGAAACTTCATCGCGGATGGACGGTACCGACGGCCGCGCAGAGTCGGGCGGGCCCTCGGACTCGGTCACCGCGGGACGGCTTCCGTGTGCAGCAATCGGACGATAACGGTGGCTTCATCGGGACTACGGCGAGTACCGCACACCACGGAACCACCGACGGACGTGATCCGTTCCCCGTCGTCGGTATTCGTCATGTCGGCCTCGCTCGTGAGTCGGTACAGCGGCTTCTGGGTGAGGCCACAGAACTCGTGTTTTCCGCCTTCCGACGCTATGCGATCGCGAACACCGTGTCAATCAACGTTGAAGTAGATTTACATCAACGTTGATGGATTTCCCGTCTTCCGCCGCGTAGCATCCCCTACGTGGCCAGAACACCAGTGACGAGAAGCAGCGGTATGAGCCGGCGCCGCCGTAGCGCGCAGAATGACAGCAGCCCCAGCTATCAGGCGAAACGCCGTGAACTCCTCCAAACGGCGGCTGATGTGTTCCAGGAAAAGGGTTACGACGCCGCCACGTTGAACGACATTGCGGAGCGTTTCGGAACCGATCGGGCGTCGATCTACTACTACTTCGCCAGTAAGAAGGAATTGTTCCAGGCCCTGTTTCAGGACGTTGTGATCGGCGTTCTCGACGATAACGTTTCTGCTGGAACAGAGATCGCGGAGATCGACGCCGACGCCCCTGAGAAGCTCCGTCGACTCGTCGAATTACTGATGCTCTCGTACGAGAACAACTATCCCTACATCTACCTGTATATCCAGGAGGACATGGCGAAGCTCGAGTTCCAGTCGACCCCGTGGGCCAAGGACATGCTCCGGAAGACGAAGCGTTTCGAGGCAATCGTTGCCGGCGTCCTCGAGCAGGGGGTGGCAGAGGGAACCTTTCGTAAAGATGTTCCTACTGCACTGATGGCGAAAGCGTTGTTCGGGATGATCAACTGGACCCATCGGTGGCTCAAGCCTGGCTCGCACAGGGTTGACGCCAGACAGACCATTGACGCGTTCTGCGCGTTGTTCTTCCAGGGCGCACTGGCCAAACCCGCTTAGATCCGTCCAGCGTCTACGTAACTCTCATACTTTCTGACACTGACGTGGCCGACGTGGGAGATGTAAGTACTTCACGGCTGCGCGTAGCGCCTTGTGATGCTGCGGGCTTGACCGTGCCCCACACCGACGCTCGAGGTACAGGAACAAAGGGTTCTGGCCGCGCTTGCGAACAACTCTGCCGCGCCCGAGTAGTGCACGTTTAGCGAGGTTCACAGCTGCTACGTGATCACGATTGCCGCCTACCTTGCACCGTGCGCACCATGCCCGGTGATAGCCGCCCGGGCGGGAGAGTTTCTCGTTGCAGCCCGGGCACAGTGCCGACGTGCCGCGGGCCGGGACGAACACCACCGTCACACCGACACCGGCACCGGTGTGCGCGAGAGCGTCGACGGCTTTGCGGCGCGCGGACTGCGCGGCCCGATTGTTGTTCACCCGGCCGTGACCCCGCGTTTCGAGGGTGGTGAGATCTTCCACCCCGATCACCTCCGCGCCCGCCGCGGCGGCGTAGTCGACGGTGTGACGGGCGAAATGGAAGGCGAGTTCCCGGTTGATCTTGCCCCGTTTGACACCGACCGCGGCGCGGTGGGCGGGGAGGACAGCGATCTTGTCGTCGACGGAACCTTGTCAGGGGCAGGTCGGCCGAGATACGCATCGAGATCAGCGCGATCACATACTCGCTGCAGAACCTGTACGCCGGGAGCGTTATCCGGCCTTCCGACGCAGCCTTGCGAACTCCCACGACTGACAGTTCAGGTACACCGCGACCTCACCAATTCACATGAAGCGGAGAGTAGCAGACAGGATTAGGAAGTATCAGAGACTACGTCAACTGTTGGGAGCCTTTCGCCGTTCCCGAGCGGGTGGGGCGCCGTGAGCGCGCGACCTACATCGCGGCCCGCGGCACGTCCACAACCGTTCCTCGTCTACCGGCCGGTCCACTGCGGCTTTCGCTTCTCGGCGAACGCCGCTCGCCCCTCGAGCCGGTCGGCACTGGCCGCATACGCTTCGATGGGTTCGTAGCGGGTCGCCAACGCGATGTCCAAGGGCCAGTCCAATCGGGACAGCACGGCATCCTTGGCCGCCTGCACGGCGAGCGGGGATGCGGCCGCGATACGCTCGGCCCACTGGTCGGCGGCCTTACCGAGTTGCTCGGGTGCGACGACTTCGTTGACGAGTCCGTACCGTTCGGCGTCGACGGCAGTGATCCGGTCCCCGGTGAGAATCATCGCCATGGCGATGTGATGCGGAAGTTGCCGAATCGCGCGGTGCATGATGCCTGCCTCGCCGATGATTCCGACCTTCGTTTCCGGGATACCGAACTGGGCGTTGTCCGCCGCCACAATGATATCCGCGCACATCGCCAGCTCGAATCCGCCACCCACGGCGTACCCCTGGACGGCGGCAACGAGCGGTTTGCGCAGCTTCAGCAACGGGCCTCCGACGCCGGTGAGTCCACCGCCGAGGGCCATCCTGCGACCGTCGCCTTCCGTGCCGCCGCTCACGTCGGCGCCGGCACAGAACGCCTTCTCCCCGGAGGCTGACAGGACGGCCACCCACAGGTCCGGGTCGGCGTTGATTTCGGTCCACGCCTCGTACAACGCCTGGTCCATCTCGGCATTGATCGAGTTCAACGCCTTGGGGCGATCGAGTGTGACGCGTGCGATGTGGCCATCGCGTATGAACGTGACTCCGCTGCTCATGATGTTGCCTTTCCGGATGGTACTGACGAAGTGGAGAGTGGGGCATCGACCGGCGCACGGTACGAGGCAATGGCCGCCTTCAGGCCGACCTCGGCAATGAAGGCACGAACCTGCGCCACCGAGGGCGATAGATGTAACAGCGCGTCCATTTCTGCGCCACCCTGTGCGGCAGTGCGTACGCCCATGGCCTCCATAGCGCGGTTGACCGACAGTTTCTTGATGCGCAAGAGATCGGAAGGAACCCGGGCTATTTGGGCGGCGAGGCGTTCGACAGTCTCGACGACGGTGTCTGCCGGAACGGCTCGGTTGGCCCACCCCCATTCAACCGCGGTGTCACCGTCGATCGAGTTGCCGGCGATGAAGGCGAGTTCCTTCGCCCGCTTGGGTCCGACCAGCGGCGCCCACAGCGGGGCTATGTATCCCCCACCGAGCGGCACAGCCGGTTCACCGATGCGCGCATCATGCGCCACTATCGTGAGATCGGTGAATACACACATCTGCGTAGCGCCCGCGATGCAGTAACCGTGGACCGCCGCGATTACCGGTTTAGGGTGATCCCAAATCGCGAGATAGCGATTAACGTTGCGCGCGAGTCGTTCTCGATCCGACACCGGGTCCTTGGTGGTGGTATATTCGCCGACCTGGTCGATGTCGTAGCCGGCGGAGAAGCCCTTTCCTTCGCCGCGGATCCCGACGACGGGACCGCCGGTGGTGGCTAGACGCTCGAGGGCGTCGCTGAACTCGTCGAGGAGCGCATTCGACAGGGCATTCGCTTTGTCCGGGCGGTCAAGGACGATCCAGCTGATCGGCCCGCGGTGCTCGACACGCAAGTTCTGGTACTCGGTGTCTACTGTGGCGGTAGTGGTCGGCGTGGTCATGCCGAGGCACGTCCGATCGGGATCTGCTTCTTGACGTGGAAGTCGACGACACCTGCCGCGCGCAGTTCACGGCGAGTGAAACGCCAGCCGTGCTCGTCGTCGCGCACCAGAACATCGTGGTACTGGCCGAAGAAGTGGCCGTCCGGCTTGCCTTCCTTGGTGTACTGATGCCACGCATACAGCACCGAGCGGACGGTCGCAGTGCGCATTTCCTCGTCGAAGTCGACAACGACGTTGGAGACATGATGACTAGTGGCGGTGAAGAAGGTGCCGATTCCGTCGAGGGTCTTTCGATAGGCGTCGCGTCCCTCGGCGCCGAAGTCGGGTCCATACGCGACGTAGCAGTCCGACGTGAACAGGGCCGCGAGATCGTCGGGCTGGTTCATATCGAGGTAGTACGCGTAGTCGTACAACACTCGTTCGACTTTCTGGGCCTCGACGAGTTCAGTCAGTTCTCGACTCGACAGTGCACTGGTAGTCATGATCTTCCTCCGATGTGATGTGGCGATGTGCTGAGGGCGGATTCCTCGGTGCCAGGCGTGTACTGGCGGTGAAGCTGCGCTGAGGCGCCTCTGGACGAGAAACTACCAACAAGCTACACCGATTTTCAACGCTTGTGTAGACGCACTTTCCCCCCATGCACCGCCCATCCCGTGTCCCAGGATCAATATTTGAGCACTTCATGACGCTTCTGGCGTCCCACACACGCTCCATCTGTTATCAACATGTTTGTAGAAATTTGTCAACGTTAGAGTTGACATTCCACGAAGGTCGATGCGACGATCGTCTTCAGAGCGACGCACGTCACATGCCCGACCGAGACGGAGACTTCATGCAGTTCCACCTCGAGCAGACCGGGGTGATCCCAAGGCGCTCGGAGCGCGAGGACGGCATGGCAGCACAGCGGTGGACCCGTACCCGCGAAACCAGACTCGACGCAAGCACACACACACCGATCAGGCCTTTGGGTCCTGAGCCGAGAAGGACAACCCGATGACACTCACCGACACCAACACAGTGATCGACCCGGGACATTTCCGGACTGTGCTCGGCCACTTCCCGACCGGCGTCGTGGCGATCACCTCCACTGATTCCGCGGGAGGTCCGGTCGGTATGGCCGTCGGCTCCTTCACATCGGTATCGCTGGATCCCGCGCTGGTCGCGTTCCTCCCCGACAAAAATTCCAGCACCTTCCCGAAGATCCGGGAATCCGGTCGCTTCTGCGTCAACGTGCTCGGCGCCGGCCAGCAGGACGTCTGCCGAAGTCTGGCAATGAAGGGATCAGACAAGTTTGCGTCGATCTCCTGGACGCCGACCAATCGCGACAATCCGCGTATCCACGACTGCATCGCCTGGATCGACTGCACAATCGAAACAATCCACGACGCCGGTGACCATTTCCTGGTGATCGGTCGGGTTACATCGCTCGAGGTCGATGATGCCGCCTCACCGCTCATCTTCTTCCAAGGTGGCTACGGCTGCTTCTCGTCGACCTCCCTCACCGCGCCCGGTGAGGCTGACCTGCTGCGGCCCCTGAGCATCGTCGATCAGGCACGTTCGGAAATGGACGCGGTCGCCCGCGAACTGGGAGTCGAATGCTGCGCCTCGGTCGCGATTCGGGATCAGCTGGTCCTGGTCGGCAGCAGCATGTCAAGCACTCTACCGACGTCACCACACACCCGCCTCGGGCAGCGAATGCCCTTCGTACCCCCACTCGCCCTCCCACTGATGGCATGGTCCGAGGGACGCGAACGCGACAAGTGGATCGGACGCGGCGGCGAGGCTCTCGATCGTGCCTTGCTTGCGCAGGCGGTGTCCCGTGTCCGCGACCGCGGCTGGTCACTCGTGCTTCGCAGCGACGCACAAGTGCGGTTCGAAAGGGCCGTTGCGCGTCTGCCGCTTACCGGTGCCACCGGCGATCTGGCGTCTGACGTCACCGAGGCCGCCCGCGCCCTCAGTTTGGAGGGATACGAACCCGCCGAAATCGACCCTGCTGCCACCTATGACGTCCGGATCATCAGCGCTCCGGTATTCGGCAAAGACGCCCAACCGGTGCTGCTGCTGAGCCTGTACCAACTCCCCCGCCAACTGTCCGGCGCGACGGTCGAACAGTATCGGAATCGATTGATGACGGCGGCCGAGAGGGTCACCGCGAAGCTGGGCGGATGCACGCCCACCGTGATCTGACCATCCTCGAGGACGGGACGGTTCCGGCCGACCCAGTTGACAACGAAGGGAAAGCGATTGCCGGGCTTACTCATCGCCAACCGCGGCGAAGTCGCTTTGAGGATTATCCGCACCGCCCGCAGATCCGGACTTCGCACCGTCGCGGTTCACAGCGTCGACGACTCCGAAGCAACCCACGTCCGAGCGGCCGACGAGGTGTGCCCGCTGTCGAGTTGCGGCGCGGCTGCCTACCTCGAGATCGATCAAATGGTCAACGCAGCCATCACGTCCGGATGCACCATGCTCCATCCGGGATACGGATTCGCGAGCGAAAATCCGGAGCTGGCAGACGCCTGTGCACGCGCAGGTATCACATTCGTGGGACCCGACTCCGAGACCCTCCGGCTCTTCGGTGACAAGTCGGCGACGAGGGCTCTGGCCGAAGAGATCGGAGTTCCTGTCCTTCCCGCGACAAACGGTGCAACGGATCTTCCGGAAGCGCTGGCCTTCATGGAAGCGCACTCGGGCGGCCCGGTCATGGTGAAGGCTCTCGCCGGCGGCGGCGGCCGCGGAATGCGGGTCGTCACAGACTCCGCCGACATCGGGCAAGCGCTCATTCGTTGCGGATCCGAGGCGCTGCGTGGTTTCGGGCAATCACAAGTCTATGTCGAGCGCTACCTTCCCCGCGCGCGGCACATCGAAGTTCAGGTGCTCGGCGACGGTGTCGGCGACCCGATACACCTCTGGGACCGCGACTGTACGATTCAGCGCCGCCATCAGAAGCTTATTGAGATCGCGCCTGCTTCGCATTTGCCGGACGCGACGCGATCGGCTCTTCTACGCTCCGCACTCGATCTCGCGCGGGCAACACACTTCCGAGGTGTCTGCACATTCGAATTCCTTGTCGATGCCGACTCCCCCGACGTCTACTACTTCATCGAAGGAAATCCACGACTGCAAGTCGAGCACGGTGTCACCGAAGAAATCACGGGCGTGGACCTGGTCGCAGCCCAGATTGCCATAGCGGAGGGGGTGTCCCTGAAGGACCAGGGTCTTTCCCAGGAGGCCATCGGAAACCCCCGCGGGATCGCCGTCGAAGCGCGAGTCACCCTCGAGCCCGCGGTCGCCCCCACACAGAAGATCACGCGATTCGACCTCCCGGCCGGGTCCGGTATTCGGGTGGAAAGCCACGGCTACGCCGGTATGCAGGCAACCAATGACTACGATCCGCTCCTGGCCAAGATCATCGTTCACCGACTGGGCGCGACCTTGGCACAGGTTCTCGCTCACCTCGAGACCCAGCTACGTCATATCGTCATCGAGGGGGTGCCCACCAACCTGCCGCTGCTGCGGTCGGTGCTGGCCGACCCTGCAATTTCGGGCGGTGCGATGACGACGAGCTTCGTCGACGATTACCTGCTCAGATCATCGCGCATACCGGTGCAGGCGGAAGACAGCCAGGCGACCGACCTATTCGCACCGTCGGCCGGAACGGTGGTTTCGATCGCCGGCGAATCCGGGCAGTGGGTAGAGCAAGGGGAACCGGTTGCGATTCTCGAGGCCATGAAAATGGAGCATGAGATAATCGCCCCGGCCGCCGGACGGCTGGAGAAGGTGACCGTGCAGGTCGGCGATTTTGTCGCCGAGGGAGCCCGGGTCGCAACGCTTGCGGCGGTCGCCTTCGACGACCGGCCCGCGGATACCACAATCGCAACTTGTGGACTTCCCGACTTGGACGACCTCCGTTCCGATGTCGCCGAAATCAGAGATCGCCACGAAGCCGGTCTGGACGCCGCCCGCCCACAAGCCAGCGCAAGAAGGCACGTGGCCGGGAAACGGACCGCCCGCGAGAACCTCGCAGACCTTTTCGACCCTGGCTCCTTTCGTGAGTACGGCCCGCTTGTCATCGCGGCGCAACGTCGAAGGCGGACGCTGGACGACCTCGAAGCCAATACGCCCGCCGACGGCCTCGTCGCCGGATTCGGCCGGGTGAGCGCGGCCGAGTCCGACGCACAGAACACCCAGGTCGCCGCCCTCGCGTACGACTACACCGTGCTGGCGGGAACCCAGGGACTGCAGAACCACAAAAAGGCCGAGCGGATGTTCGAACTCGCCCGGCGACGGGCCACCCCGGTGGTCATCTTCGCCGAAGGGGGCGGCGGCCGTCCCGGGGACACCGACAATCAGGCCAAGGCAACCGGGATGGACTTGGGGACGTTCGTCGCGTTGGGTCGGCTCAACGGACACGTTCCGACGGTGGGCATTGCGGCCGGCCGTTGTTTCGCGGGCAACGCGGCACTGCTCGGTGCCTGTGATGTCATCATCGCAACCGGCGACGCGAACATCGGGATGGGTGGACCGGCCATGATCGAGGGAGGTGGGCTGGGGGCGTTCGCGCCGGAAGCGATCGGGCCCGCCACGGTCCAGGCGGCCAATGGGGTCGTCGACATTCTCGTCGATGACGAGGCCGCGGCCGTGGCCGCAACCAAGAAATACCTCGGCTACTTCCAGGGCTCTGCCCGTCAGTGGTCCTGCGCCGATCAACGTCGACTGCGCAACGCTGTACCCGAGCGACGATCGCGGGTGTTCGATATTCGTGCGCTCATCCACACCCTGACCGATGAGGAGTCGGTACTCGAGCTTCGAAAGGAATTCGGGCGAGGAATGGTTACGTGCCTGGCTCGGGTGGAGGGTCGACCGGTGGGCATCGTCGCGAACGACGGACGTCACCGCGGCGGCGCGATCGACAGCGACGGGGCCGACAAGATGGCGCGCTTCCTTCGGCTCTGCGATACCTATGAACTGCCGATTGTCTCCCTCTGCGACACCCCTGGATTCATGGTAGGCCCCGAAGCAGAAGAGACGGCTATGGTGCGGCATGTCAGCCGGTTGCTTGTCACCGGCCCTAATCTCGCTGTTCGACTGTGCGCGATCGTAATCCGCAAGTCCTACGGACTCGGAGGGCAGGCCATGGCCGGCGGAAGCTTTCGAGTCCCGGACGCGATGCTCGCTTGGCCGACTGGAGATCTCGGCGCTATGGGGCCCGAAGGGGCAGTGCGGCTCGGGTTCCGCCGAGAACTCGACGCGATCGACGACCCGCACGAACGCGAGCAGACCTTCCAGACTCTATTGGCCGACTACGAGGCCCAGGGGCGTGCCACGAACGCGGCATCGGTGTTCGAGATCGACGATGTCATCGATCCGGCCGACACCAGAGCGTGGATCGTCGAGACCTTCGACCGCGCAAACAGCAAACCCGTTGAGCGGGTTCGGTGGCATCTCGATACCTGGTGATACAGCAGCGGAAGCGCCCGCCCCCCGAGGGAGACGGGCGCCCGCTCACCGTCAGTCTTCGAGCGCCGCGCGATGCTGGTCCCGATCGACACCGCGAATCGTGAGGAGGGCGATCACGCTGATCACGGCGCAGCCGAGTGTGTAGTAGGCCGCGGACAACGGATCACCGGTCGCCGAGGCCATCCAGGTGATGATGTACGGCGCCGTGCCTCCGAACAAGGCCACCGAGAGCGCGTAGGTGACGGAAATTCCGGTGGCTCGGTTTCGCGTGCGGAAGCGTTCGGAAAGAAAGGCCGGCATCGGTCCCCCCACTGCACCGATAAGCACCCCAGCGAGCGCAAGCGCGGTCAGGCCACCCACGAAACCGAAGTTGAGCATGGCATAAAGGGGATAGGAAAGCACCACAACGGCCACTGAACCGCCCAGTAGGACAGGACGACGCCCCACTCGATCGGACATGGCACCGAAGATCGGCATGGAGATTGCCGCGATGAGCCCGGTGATCAATGCGAGCAGGTAGGAGCGTTCGAAGGACATCTCAAAGCTTTTCGACAAGAACGCCGGCATCCCGACCATGAAGGTGTTTCCGACCGCGTTGTAGACGACGACGGCACCCATCGTGACGAGAAAGTAGATCAACGAGCGTCCTTGCGGTGCCGACGAATCCTCCGACGACGGGTCATGCGCTGCGCGTTCGCTAGTCATGTGCTTGAAGTGCGGTGTCTCGTCGACGCGCATCCGCAGATAGAGGATGACGACACCCATTGGCGCAGCGAGCAGGAAGCCGACTCGCCATCCCCACGACGCCAACTGATCGGCGGAAAGGGCAATCGCCAGCACTGTTGCCACTCCACCACCGAGAACGAATCCCAGTGTGGTCCCGACGAAAGACCAGGACCCGTACACGCCGCGTTTGTTCGACGGTGCGGACTCCACCATCAGTGAAACGGCGCCGCCCATCTCACCGCCCGCCGACAGGCCTTGGCCGACACGGCAGAGAGTGAGAAAAATCGGCGCCAGCATCCCGATGTGGGCATGCGTGGGAAGGAGTCCTATAGCCGTGGTGGCCGCGGCCATCAGCCCGATGATCATCGCCAGTACGGGCCGGCGTCCGATTCGATCGGTCAAACGACCAAAGACGACTGCGCCGACAGGACGCAGGAAGAACGCGAGCGCGAAGATGAGAAACGTCGACAGGATCGCCGTCGTCGGATTGCCGGAAGGGAAGAACAGTGGCGCGAAAATCGGTGCCATATATGCGTAGATGGCGAATTCGTACCATTCGACGAGGTTGCCGAGAGACCCGGCGATCAGCGCCTTCCGGGAGGCACGCAGATCGAGCACCCTCTCGGTAGAGGAGTCCGGAGTAATGGCGTGAGTCATTGCGATTCCGTTCTGGTGAGAGCCAGCGAACCACCTAGTGGGATCGGCTGACACTGGTGTGTGATACACGGCACAGCCAGGAATGAGGCTGGCACATCCACAGTTCCCTGTCAACGGCGATGTAGATAGATCGCCGATCGCGCCCCGCACTGCATTCAGTCGATTTTCAACTCACACGTTGACAAAGTGCGCGACCGGCTGCGACCATGGCAACAACGAATAATCAACGCGAACGTTGAACGAGTCGTCATCGCTTGATTCTCTGCCGCTACAACGTTCGGCCCCCGCGAGAGGTAGTCAGATATGCAGACAGCCAGTCCGGTCACATCCGCAACCGCGACCGAGTCGAGTCAGTTCAACCCGGATCGCCTCAGTGAGTCCGAGGTACGGACTGCGGTTTCCATCGCGAATGTCCCCGCTCTGCTCATGGTGGTCTACCAAATGACCGGAGACGGGAAGTGGCTCGAGCAGCCCTACCGCCCCACACGCGGCAAGGGTCTCGGCGACCACGACTCCGGAGGACTCACCGAGGAGATCCAGGAGGAAATTCGCCAGGCGGCAGTGCACGCAATCCTGGACTTCCAGGCCGGAGTCAAGCCCGCGATCGAGGCACCGACAGCTGAACAGACAGTCCGGATGATCAGCGTCTGCATGGGCGAGCCAGTCGCAGACCAGTACGGTCCGATGTTGTCGCTGGAGCTGGCGCGACGCGCAGCGCCGAACGCCCCCGAGCTCGCACTCCCCCCCGTCGATCCACCCGTCGGATTCAACGTCATCGTGATCGGCACGGGTGTCGCCGGCATCGCAGCAGCTCATCAGCTCGAAGACATGGGCATCGATTACATAATTCTCGAAAAGCAACCGGAAGCCGGTGGCAACTGGTGGCAGAACACTTACCCCGGCGCCGGCGTCGACACCCCCAGCCACCTGTATTCCTTTTCGTTCGCCAAGAACGACTGGAACACCCACTTCGAACTACGCAACGAACTGCAGGAGTACTTTGGGCGCGTCCTCAAGGAGGTCGGCGGCAACGAACGAGTCCGGTACAACACCGAAGTTCTCGCCGCGACCTACGACGAGACGTCACGAGGGTGGCACGTTGAGGTACGAAACGCTGACGGATCGATCGAGACCTTGCGCTCCAATGTCGTCATCAGTGCTGTCGGTGTTCTCAATCGGCCGGTAACACCGAATCTCCCCGGCATGGAGAGCTTCCGCGGAACGAGTTTCCACTCAGCGAACTGGCCCGAAGGACTCGAGGTCGAAGGCAAGCGGGTCGCCATCGTCGGTACCGGCGCCAGCTCGATGCAGATCACTCCCGCCATCGCGGATCGGGTCGAGCACCTGACGGTCTTTCAGCGCTCACCACAATGGGTGGCACCCTTCGAGAAGTTCCGGATGCCCATCCCTACGGAACTTCGGCGACTGTTGCAGTCGTGCTCCCTTTATCACAGCTGGTACTGGATTCGACTGTTCTGGCAGTTCGGCGACAAGGTCATCGAATCCCTGCGCGTCGATCCCGAGTGGGAACACCCCGAGCGGTCTGTCAACGCTCGGAATGATGCGCACCGTGAGTACTTCACTCGGTACATCACTGCACAGGTCGGCGACCGTACCGACCTCCTCGACAAGGTGATGCCCGACTACCCACCGTTCGGCAAGCGCATCCTGCTCGACAACGGTTGGTACGAGGCCCTGCGTCGGGACAACGTCGACCTCGTCAACGAATCGGTCGCCGCCGTGACCGAGACGGGACTCGTCAGCGCATCCGGAGCCGAGATCGACGCCGACATCATCGTCTGGGCTACGGGGTTCGAGGCCGCCCGCTTCGTCTCCTCGCTGGATGTGCGCGGAGTCGATGGACTGTCCCTGCGAGAAGCATGGAATGATGACGACCCACGGGCGTACCTGGGCGTCTCGGTTCCCCAGTTCCCCAACTTCTTCATGCTCGGCGGCCCAAACTCCTTCCCCGGTAGCGGCAGCTTCATGTTCTTCATGGAAGTTCAAATGCGGTACATCCGGGGCCTACTGACCAAAATGTTCGAACATGACATCGCCGCCATCGACGCACGAACCGATGCAACCGAAGAGTACAACGAGCTCGTCGACACCACCCACGACCGCACCGTCTGGACCCACCGTGGGATGTCGACCTACTACCGCAACTCGCGCGGACGAGTCGTCTTCGTCATGCCGTTCCTCAACGTCGAGTACTGGGAGATGACCCGACGGCCCGACCTGGAGAACTACACAGTCAGATGATGGTCGAACACCTGTGAGGGACTGAAGTCCGCCGCGCGCGACTCACCCCGAAGCCGGTGCCGGTGCTGAAAACAGTCACACCGGCGCCGGCATTGAGGCGTACCGATGTTGACCACCGGACATCCCAGTGAAGTCCGCCTGGAAATGGTCACCCTCCGTTGACCGCTCAGTCCCGGTCTTCTGTGTGATCAGCATCCGTGCTGTGGTCAACGGACGGCTCCCCGAGGGCGTCGACTGCCGGATCGAACCTCAGCGAAGCGCCGTACTGATGTGCTTCGCGTGGTACCTATTCGGACCGAGTGCTTCGAGGGTCAACGCCTGACACTCGTCGTGGTAGACGGTCAGGTTGTGGAACAAAACTGCGGAACTACCCACGGAGCAACCCATCGCCTCGGCCGCGCCCATGAGTACGGCCGCCCGCTCGTACGTCTGTCGTCGGCATGCGATCCATGACAGAGCTTCCAAACAGACAGCACCGTCGAAGTCATCCTGCTGAACTGCCGCGACTTCCCTCGCCCACAATGAGTAAGATCGATATACCGACTCACCGCGGAATTTCGTGACCGCGAGTACTTGCTCATGGCAAGTGATAGCCCGAGGAGCGTCACCGTTCAGCTGGTACGCCATCCGAGCATCATTAGAGTACAGACGTGCAAGACGGAATCCTGTTCCTCCCCAAACACTCTGAGGGCTTCTTCCAAACGCGAGCATGCGCGAGGAAGATCGCGACTGTAGATCGGGTGGAGCCCATCGGCATGAGCAATCCGCGCATGAGTCAGCTCGTCCTCAGACGTGTGCGACCAGTGCCTCTCTCTCCGCGACGAAGTCAGCTGCGGCAGAGAAATCGCCCTGTACTTCGGCGAGAACGCTCGCGGCATACAAGGCCTTGACGCGTTCGGCCGTCGAATCCCGGGGTCTTGCGCGCGAGTGCACGACCGAGCCAGTTCCGTCCTTCGTTGAACCGGCCACGGGTGAGCCAGAACAGCAGCAGCGTCGCCGTCATAGTCAGGCTGGATTCGATCGCAGCATCGTCATCCCCGGCCAAGCTGAATTCCAACGCCTCTCGCAAATTCGAGTTTTGACGTTCGAGACGAGTGATCCACTCCAGTTGGTATGCACTGATCCACTCTGCCTCGGCTACCAAACGCCGATGCCAGTCGTGGTGACGCCGACGCAGGTCCACGAATTGGGCTGCCTCTTCCGCCTTCTCGCGGCCATATTCGCGGAGCGTCTCGAGCATCCGGAAGCACACTGTGGTGCCCCATTCCTCGCGAATCAGAATCGACTTGTCAACTAACGATGTCAACGCATCGAGTAGGTCTTCCGGTGACATCACCAGGCCGCAGATCCCATTCGCGTCATCCAGTTCGAACACTCCGGCGAATACCGAATCCGAGCCCATACCTGCCGTTCGCGGGGGGTGCACAGGTAATAACTCCAGTCGACCGATAGCCGCAGTGTCTGTTGCCGTGTCGGTGCACCACGACTGCCCACGGTCAGCAGTCTGTATCTGTCCGTGAGACGTTCGAGGACTTGTCGACACCGAAGCCACCCTTACCAATCTCCACAGGGTGTTCGAACCCGGCCGCAGTCAACTCCGTGGTGAGATCAACGGGCAGGTCACGTTGCGTAGCAAACGGGTCGCCCGCGACCATCCCTGCAGCTATTGCCGACGGCAACTTCGGGACAGGGCATGACGTACGAACGCCCCAGCATGATCGTGCAACATATCCCATGCGATCACCTCCCACGCTATTTCCAGATTGCGAGGTTCAGCTCTCGGATTCACCCATATCAACGGCCCCTACTGCGGACCTGGACCAAGTGCGGCGGCCGGTACCATTCCGAACACTCATTACGAGCACCGGGGAGAGTCCCCACCCCCGTTCAGCCGGTTCCGGCGGAGCATGCTCCCTGATCGCCCACCGTATTGCCATCAAGGTGATCTGCTAGCGGTCACCCCGCTGGCGCGGTAGGCCTGCGCCGATTGCGGCTCTCCTGCTGTGATCGAGGGTGGAGTTCGTCGAGGGTGAGGGCGCACGACGTTGTCCCAGTGGCGTTCTGGTTAGTTCAGGGTCAGTTGGCTACACGTGTGGGAACGGCATGCGCGAGGCCAGGATATCGAGTTGGGTGTTCGAAAAGACGGTGATCGAGGGCATCGCTTTCGACCACACGGCCACGGCGGTGGCGCGCCCGGACAGCTGCCTGGTCCGCACCTTCGTCGAGGCCGACGCCCCGCGGGTGTGCTGCCGCGGACACGGAGTCACGGTGACGCGGCGCCCTGGGACCGGCACCGCCCCCGCCCGGGCTGCGGCGGATCAGGATCGACGAGATCTCGTACAAGAAGGTCCACAAGTATTTGACGGTCGTCGTCGATCACGACGCCGGCCGGCTGGTGTCGGCGGCCCCGGGTCGTGACGCGGCCACACCGTCCGGGTTCTGCGACCTGCTCGGGGCCGAGCAGGTCGCAGAAGATCACCACGTCACCTCGGACGCGGCCGGGTGGCGTGTGGGGTAGATCTTCCGGCTCCCGGTCGAGCAGGCCGCTGCCAAACTCGACCGCTGGATCGACTGGGCCCGGGGGACGCACCCCCGATGCCGTCATCGCACTCGCGGTGCTCAGCTCGGGGGTGCGCGCCGGGTTTCCGATCAGCTCTCGAGGCACTGGCAGGCCGTACGCAATCTGCCCGCGGCGGACGAGCCGAACCTATTGGGCGAGCATGCCGGCGTCGATAAGGTGTTCGGCACCGGTGATGTAGGAGGATTCGTCCGAAGCAAGGAAGAGCACGAGATTGGACACCTCGTTAGGATCGGCGATTCTTCCCAAAGGGATCAGTCCGAGCGCGTCACCGCCCGATTCATCGGTAGCTTCCACCATCATCGGGGTTTGAATAAATCCCGGATGAACGGAATTGACCCTGATATTCTTCGGCCCATACTCTATTGCGGTTGCCTTCGTCATGCCGCGTACCGCGAATTTGCTCGCAACGTAGGCGAGGCTGGGAAATCCGTAGTTGGCCGCGATTCCGGCGATGGACGAGATGTTGACGATGGCGCCGATTCCTGCGTGTTCCATGGACGGTAGGACCGACTTCATCCCGTAGAAGACCCCGTCTTGGTTGATCGCGCACACCGTCCGATAGTCGGCCTCACTCAGTTCTGCGGTCTGTGTAACGGGTCCGAGAATACCCGCGTTGTTGACGAGGACCGTGATGTCACCAAAGGCACGGACGCCGTGTTCGACCACCTCAGCCCACGACTGCGGATCAGTGACATCGTGATGAAGGAAAAGGGCATTGCCCCCAAGATCTTCGGCCAACTCTTTGCCAGCGGCATCAGACAAGTCTGTCAAGATGACCTTGGCGCCCTCCTCGACGAATTTCCGGGCGTGGGACGCCCCCATTCCGCGGGCCGCCCCGGTGACGAGTGCGACTTTGCCGTCCAGTCTGTTCATAGGTTGATTCCTTCTGCGAGAGTGTGCGACTTCAGGACTTCGATTCGTGGCTGCAATCGAGCTGGCTGATAACTACCCGAGATCTGCAGAGTCAGCTCTGGCACCGCGAATGTGACGAGCGTCGCAGATAACTACCCACCCTGTCAACGTCAACGTAAATGTAAACATCCGGCCATAGATGCCTAGAACCCGGTTAGCCGACTACATGTGCGTCACCGACGAAGGCCGTCGCTACCTGGTGGCGGCCAGTCATTCCAAGCTTGCGGAGGATCCTCACGACATGGCCCTCGACCGTGCGGGGAGACAGGACCATCCGCGCCGCGATCTCTTTGTTCGACAGTCCATCCGCAATAAGTCGGGCGACTTCGAGTTCGCGCGGTGACAGCAGTGCGGCAGCTGACGACCCCGAAGATCTGCGCTCGGTAGGCACTTCCTCTTTCAGGGCAAACCGGACCATCTCCGGTATCGACATCTCCGCCCCACGGCGGCGACATTGTGCGAACCGCTCATCCCCGAGACCGGTGCGGGCGGCCGACTCGAACTCGGCGCGCCGCTCCACCCAATGCCGGGATCCATAAAGTTGCATGCCGAACGACTCCCACATTCGCGACGCCGCGCCGAGAAGGACCGCCGAACGTTCTTTGGACCCTGCGGCCGCCTCCGCCCAACTGAGCAGGTCAGTTACCAGCGACGTGCCGACCACGTCGTCGAGAAACTCCCTTTTCAGGGCGAGGCTTTCCATCGCACGGCGCAGTGCCTCATCGTATCGTTCATCCGCCATAGCAGCGAGACCGAGGCCATAAACGGCATAGGACAGCATCCATCGCTCCCCCGCGAGTTCTGAGTGCACACGCACAAACTCGAAATGCTCGAGCGCGCGCACAGTGTCCAGCGTGGAGCAGTAGAACATTCCCATTTCAATATGGAGTGCCCACAGCAGATCGACGTTCTCGGGCAGTTCCTTATACCTGTTCAGAGCGTCTTTGAATAGCGGTTCGGCCGAGTCGAAGTCACCGTCCAGGTAATCCTTCAGTCCTTTGGTCTGCGTTGCGAAGGCTATGGTCGCGTCGTCATCGCACGCCGAGGCGAGTCGGATCGATTCGTCGAGAACGTCGGACGCCGCCGACCGATCGCCTTGCATTGTCTGGACCAGCCCCAGGGTCGCCAGCAGCCGGCCTCGGCGAGCTGTGGGAGCGGTATCTCTCTCGGCGATACGCATCAACCACATCCGATGCTCACGCACCGAAAAGCCAGAGGACCAGAGGAACCAGGCCGTTGAGACGAGTTCGGTTGCGGTGGAGAGCATCTTGTCGCTTCCCGCCGATAGCGCGGTGTGCAAGGCCTTGCGCAGATTAGCCCGGTTGCTTCGCAGCAATTCGCCTGCCCGCTGTTGTCCGGAGCTCGCCCAGGACTCGACGGAGGACCTGACAAGCGTTGAGCACGACTCGAGGTGCCTCAGTTGTAGTGCGTCGGCTTCGGCCGGACTGAGCTTCCCGGCTCCGTATTCGCGGATCGTTTCAAGCATGCGGAATCGGGCCGAATCACCCCGCTGCTCGCGTTGCAGCAGCGATTTTCCCACGAGTGCGGAGATGCCGTCGAGGATCAATTGTGCGGGTAGGTCGTCATCGCTACACACCTGTTCGGCCATCGGTAGGTCGAACTCGTCGACGAAGACGGACAAGCGCGCCCATAGCTTTTGCTGGGCCGATGTACAGAGCTCGTAACTCCAATCGACCGTGGCCTGCAAGGTGCGATGCCGTTCGGGTCCGGACCGATTTCCGGTCGTCAGCAGCTCCAGTCGTCGATCGAGCCGCTGCTCGAGGTCTTGGACCGAAAGCACGCTCAATCGTGCGCAGGCGAGTTCGATCGAGAGCGGAATACCGTCCAGCTGGCTACATATTCGACGGACAGTGTCGCGATTGCGATCGGTGATGGAAAAGCCCGCAAGCACTGCTGCCGCTCGGCTTTCGAATAGCTGGAGGGCGGCGCCGACGGATCCGGAATCGTCGGAGCGTGTCGTCGAGAGTGGTGCCAACGTGAAAACGTGCTCGGCTGGGACAGCGAGACGTTCACGACTGGTGGCGATGATACTGACCTGCGTCGTGTGGCGAAGTAGGTAGGCGACAAGCTCCGCACAGGAATCGACGATGTGCTCACAGTTGTCGAGAATGATCAACATCTGCTTGTGCCTGAGGTAGTGAACCAAGACCTCCTCGAGCGGACGCCCAACCAGGTCGGTTTGACCGATCCCCAGTCCGTCGAGGACCTCCTGAGCAAGAAGCCCCGATGTCTTCAAAGACGCCAGTTCAATGAAGCGCACGCCGTCGGCGAATGCCCTCCGGAAGTCGGTGGCTGTCTGAACAGCGAGGCGGGTCTTTCCGATGCCGCCAGGACCGGTAATCGTAATCAGACGTGTGGTACCCAGGAGCCGCCGGAGGGCGAATAATTCCCCGTCTCGACCGACGAACCCCGTCGAGAAGGTCGGAATACTGCTGCCGTACTGGGGATACGGAGCGACTTCTAGTGGCTGGTTCGACGATTCCGACCGAATGTGGCGCACCAACTTGGCGAGGGTGTTCCGCGATCTGTCCCAACCGATAGCACGGTGAATGTCGGCGATGCTGATGTCCGGGTCTTCGGCCAGCAGGGTCCGAATCGCCGGTTCGAAGGCGTCGGCGACCGACCCCTTCCGGGGACGGTGGTCTGTGGGCGGCTCGTCATAAGCAAGTGCGCGACGAACAGTATTCCGCGACATACCAAGACTCTCGGCAATCCCCTTGATCGTTGCGCCCTTCGCGTGCAGTTCGCGTATTTCGTGCCATTCGTCGGCGTTCACGATGCCTTCCTGGGTACCCCGCGCGGCGTGGTGTCAGGGAACCCCGTCCACTGCGCCATCGTGACACTGTGCAACTACGGGGTCAAGATCTGACAGCATGTGACACGACGCCGGCCATGACGCGCAGCCCCGGCGTGAAACCGGCTCTGACCTGCACGAAGATGTCTCTCGTACGAGCCCGACTAGATGCGTAGTGGATCGCGTAGAGGAACGGGTTCCATACACGCCGCTGAGTCGGCAGAGTGATGGGCACCACACCGACGCGGAGTTCCGATGAGGAGCTGTTCCGTTAGTCGGCGGCTCAGCGCCCGGCGGATGGAGGACACTCCGCCGGCATCCGATGGAACTCCCCTGGTGTTCACGATCGAGCGAGGAACGACATGGTTGACAATGGTGACTGGTGCGAGGTGCTACCGGTTGCAGATCTCCTGGTCCGCGGGGCCCGGAGCCATCCTGACCGGGACTTGATTGTCTTCCCGGACAGCCGATACACCTACGCAGACGTGCTCGAACGGGCAACACACGTTGCGCGGGGACTCATCGCCCTCGGGGTACGTCGAGGCGACCACGTCGGTCTGCTCGCCCCGAACGGAATCGAGTTCATCGAGGGCTTCTTCGGCGCGGCGCTGATCGGCGGTGTGATCGTTCCGCTCAATGCCCGACACAAGGCCACTGAGCTCGGGTACATCGTCCGAAACGCAGACTTGGCCGCAGTGTTGACGGTGTCCGGGGATGACGCTTATGTCGACTTCGTCGATGTCATGCACGACGCTCTTCCATCATTGGCCGAGGCCGCCACGGACCGGGACCTGCACCTCCCGGAGGCACCCCTGCTGCGGCAGGCGGTACTCCTCCGCGGTGAGAGCAACAACCGAGGGTTCGTCGGCCGCTCGACGCTTGATGGGTTGGCGGAGACGGTTCCCCCCTCGGATGTCGATCAGATTCGGCGGCGAGTCAGAATTCGCGACGCCGCAGCAATCTTGTACACCTCGGGCACAACGGCGAACCCCAAAGGGTGCATCCTTACCCATGAGGCTTTGACCCGCGGACCAGTCGAGCGCGCCGGCAAACGGCTCGTGACGGACGACCGTCACATCAGCTGGGCAGGTGGACCGCTGTTCCACATCGCCGCACTCTCGCCACTGATCGGGGCGATGGGTGCCGGAGGCACCTATGTCACCGACGTCTATTTCGAGCCCGGTCGTGCCCTCGCACTGATGAAGCGGGAGCGCCCGACCACCGTCTGGCCGTGGTTCCCCGCGATGATGCAATCGTTGATGGACCACCCGTCATTCGACGCATCAGTGCTCGACTCACTTCGCTATCTATTCTTGATTGGACCTCGCGTGCTGATCGAGCAGGTGCAGCAAACCTTCCCGTCCGCGGAACTCGTGGCCGCGTGCGGGATGACCGAAACCGCTGGCATCTACGCGCTCAGCGAGCGATCCGACACCATCGCCGACCGATCGGGAACCCAGGGCAAGGCCGCCCCTGGAATCGAGCTGCGCATCGTCGATCCCGACACCGGCGCCGAACAACCTCAGGGCACCCCGGGCGAAATGCTCGTGCGCGGGTATTGCGTCACGGAAGGCTATTACAAGGATCCGATCAAGACAGCAGCTGCCATCGACACGGATGGGTGGTTCCACACCGGCGATTTGTACAGCCGGACAGAGACGGACTGCCTCGTGTTCCACGGCAGGCTGAAGGACATGCTCAAGGTCGGCGGCGAGAACGTTGCCGCCATCGAGGTCGAAGCCTTCCTGTGTGAGCATCCGGCCGTCAAGACCGCTGCCGTGATCGGCCGACCCGACGAGCGTCTCGACGAGGTTCCGGTGGCGTTCATCGAAATTCGCGCAGGCCACAATGTCGAGCCCGATGAACTGATCGAGTTCTGCCAAGGCAGGATCGCCCGGTACAAGGTCCCCCGCGCGGTGCACCTCGTCCAACCCGATGACTGGCCGATGTCCGCGACCAAGATCAACAAGCGCGCACTCGCAGAGCGCCTCACGGAAATAGAAACCGGCGTCGGCGCGCTCTAATCCTGATCCGTAGTTATTCATCCACAGTACGACCATCCCGAATCATGTCTGGAGAAGTTCGTGACAACCCCTGAACAAAACATAGAAATCGCGAACAATTTCGCCAAGGTGTTCTCGACAGGAGACGTGGACGCCATCCTCGACTGCCTCCACCCCGATGCCACGTACTGGGTGTCCGGTCAGATCGAGGGAATGTCGGGCACCTACGACAAGAAGCGACTTGGTGAACTCCTCCGCGGTGTGACAAGCATCTACAAAGAAGGCGCGCTGCAGATTACACCTACAGGTGCAGTCGCCCAGGGTGACCGGGTTGCCGTCGAGGCGGAGTCCTACGCAGAACTCAACAATGGCCGCGTCTACAAAAACCAATATCACTTCTTATTCGAAATCGCTGACGGAAAAATCATTCACGTCAAGGAGTACATGGACACCAAACACGCTTACGACATCTTCTACTCCTGAGCTGACCCGCCCGGCGAGGCGCGGGTGCCCCAAAGTCCTCGCCCAGAAACACCCTCCCCCGATGAAAGGACAGAACAATGGCAATGGAAACAGGACTGATCGTCCACCCGTACATGCGCCCCGAACGAACCGCGCGCCAGACGTTCGATTGGTGCGTACAGCAGGCCATCGAGACCGACGAGATCGGCTTCGATTCGATCATGTTCTCCGAGCATGCCTCACAGCGTTGGGAGAATATCCCCAACCCGGAGTTGATCATCGCCGCGGCCGCACGCCAGACCGAGCGGATCAAGTTTGCGCCGATGGCTCACATCCTTCCCCACCACAATCCGGCGAAGCTCGCGATCATGGTCGGCTGGCTGTCTCAGATCCTCGAGGGCCGGTACTTCCTCGGCGTCGGTGCCGGCGCCTACCCGGACGCCTCCTACATTCATGGCATCAAGAACGGTGAAGACACCCAGTTCACCAACGAGATGGTCCGCGAGTCCCTCGACATCATGGAGAAGATCTGGAAGCGCGAGCCCTTCTTCTACGAGGGACGTTTCTGGAACGCCGGCTACCCGGAAGAGAAGCACGGCGACGAGGGCGACGACCAGCACAAGCTGGCCGACCTCAGTCCCTGGGGTGGTGCACCGGAAATCGCCGTGACCGGATTCAGCGCCAAGTCACCGTCGATGAAATTCGCCGGCGAACGCGGATTCCGGCCGATGTCGATCTTCTCCGGGCTGGACGCCCTGAAGATGCACTGGGACATCTACTCCACCGCCGCGGAGGCCAATGGACACGTCGCTGACCGTTCGCGCTATCACGTGTCCCAGACGGTGTTCGTCGCCGACACGGACAAAGAGGCGAAGCGGCTTGTGATGGAAGGGCCGATCGGATACTGCTTCGAGCGCTACCTCATTCCGATCTGGTGGCGATTCGGGATGATGGACGGATTCATCAAGGACGCCGGAGCGGACAGGGCCGACGTCGACCTCGAATGGGTTGTCGACAACGTGTTCTGTGTGGGCTCACCCGACACCGTGGTGGAGAAGATCAACACGTTGTTCGAGGCCAGCGGCGGATGGGGCACGCTGCAGATCGAATCCCACGACTACTCCGACGATCCCGCCCCCTGGTTCAATTCTCTCGCGATGATCCAGAGCGAAGTAGCGCCGAGGATTTCCCTTCCGCAGCCCGCCGTCTCCGCCGGATAACAAAGTCGAACTAGAGACCGGGGGCCTGCTCCGCGCACCGGATCAGGCCCCCGGCAGCTGGTCTCCAGACCACTCACTCGATTTCGAGCCACGAACACAACGGCCGATCGGAGCGTGGGGGAATCGCCAGTTCGCCAGGACGCGGAAGTCAGGAATTCGGCTCGTTGCGGTAACCGCTTCCCCTCGATCAACGGCATTCACATCTTGCGCTAGGACGGCTACCAGGCGTCGCCTCTGACACCGCACTGGAATTTCGTGAACAAACGTCGAGACATATAGGAGCAGGCATCAGCATGGCAACGATCAAAACCCGCGGAGCGATCCTGCGCGAACAGCCAGGTAAGTTCGAGATCGTCGAACTGGATCTCGACGAGCCTCGGCAGGGCGAACTACTTATCAAGATGGCAGCATCCGGTCTCTGCCACACCGAGGCCAGCATCGCCGCCGGGCACATGGGCATCGGCCACTTTCCGATGTGTGTCGGACACGAAGGAGCCGGCGTCGTGGAGATGGTCGGCCCCCATACTCCCGGCTGGGAGGTCGGCGACCATGTCGTACTTTCCTGTTTACCGCAGTGCGGACGCTGCAAGATGTGCGCAACAGGCCACGGCAACCTCTGCGACCTCGCACAGCACTTGATGCTCGGCTCCCGATTCGATGACCCCCAGAGCTGGCGGATGTCCCTCGACGGTAAACCGGTCGGTCAGTGGTGTGGTGTTTCTACGTTCTCCGAATACACCACGGTAGGTGTGGTGTCCGCAGTCAAGATCGACAAAGCCATCCCCCTTGACAAGGCCTGCTTAGTGGGGTGCGGCGTCAACACGGGTTGGGGATCCGGTTTCAACATGGCGCAGCCGGTCCCCGGCGACACCGTGATCGTCATGGGCATCGGTGGCATCGGCGCCTTCGCCTTGCAAGGAGCCCGTCACGGCGGTGCTACCAACGTCATTGCAGTCGATCCAGTGGAATTCAAGCGATCGACGGCTCTCGAGATCGGCGCGACACACGCCGCCGCCGATATGACCGAGGCGACCGAGATCGCCCGAAGCTTGACCAACGGGCAAGGCGCGGCGGCAACCATCGTCACCGTCGGCACCCTCGAGCCTGAACACATCACCGAAGCCTTCGACTCCGTCGCGAAGCGCGGCACCGTCGTACTCACTGCGCTTGGCGACTCGGCGCACATCGGACTGCCGATTTCTCCCTTCGAGCTGACGCTCTATCAGAAGCGAATTCAGGGATCGATGTTCGGCGGAGTATCCCCGATGTGGGACGTCACCAAGATGCTTGACATGTATTCGGCCGGTCAGCTCAAACTCGACGAAATCATCACTCGCACCTACTCCCTCGACGAACTCGATCAGGGGTACGCCGACATGCACGCTGGCCTCAACATCCGCGGCGTCATCATCTACTGATCCTCCGATGCCGCTAGCTCCAGCGACGCAGACCTCGAGCGGCATGCATGCCGGAACCAACCCGGGCACGTCGACAACTGTATCCGGGTCGGTTTCGGCAGTCATCGTTTGAATAACGACTTCATAAGATGTCCAAGAACCCCTCTGGCACTCGTACTTGCATCGTCACCCTATTCGGCAATTCATCGCTTCTTGTCCTGCCCGACAGCGGTCGCCGACTCCTGATTGCGACGCACTGCACCCTCGCGTATGAGGAAACTCGCATAACTTTTCGAAGGGATCAATATGACCGACGCGGTACTCGTCGATGTCGTCCGCCTCGCCTCCGGTAAGGGCAAGCCGGGCGGCGCGCTGTCCGGCACCCACCCGGTCGAACTCCTCGCGCACGTGCTGCGCAGCCTGGTCGAGCGCAACGGCATCGACCCCGCGCTGGTCGACGATGTCATCGGCGGCTGCGTTTCTCAAGTCAGTGAGCAGGCGGTGAACATTTCGCGTACCGCACTACTGTCGGCCGGGTTCCCTGATTCGGTCCCGGCCACCACCATCGACCGCCAGTGCGGTTCGAGCCAGCAGGCGGCGCACTTCGCCGCGCAGGGCGTCATCGCCGGCGCCTACGACATCGTGATCGCTGCGGGTGTCGAGTCGATGTCCCGCGTGCCGATGGGCACGACGACCCTCGGGCAGGACACGTCCGGCCCGGGCATCGCGGCCCGTTACCCCGAGGGCCTGGTCAACCAGGGAATCTCGGCCGAACTGATCGCCGCCAAGTGGAAGTTCGACCGCGACACCCTCGACGCCTACTCGGCCGAGTCGCATCGCCGCGCCGCCGACGCCGCCGCGAAGGGGTTGTTCGACAAGGAGATCTTGCCGATCGAGGTGACCAACGCGGCCGGTGAGACGGTGACGCACCTCGTCGACGAGACCGTGCGCGCCTCGACCACCGCCGAGGGGCTGTCCGGGCTGAAGTCGTCGTTCTACTCCGAAAAGTACGCGGCCCGGTTCCCCGAGGCGCAGTGGCACATCACCCCGGGCAACTCGTCCCCGCTGACCGACGCTGCGTCCGGCGCACTGATCATGAGCGAGGAGATGGCCGCCAAGCTGGGCCTGACCCCGCGGGCACGGTTCCACTCGTTCGCCGTTGCGGGCGATGACCCGGTCTTCATGCTCACCGCCCCGATCCCGGCGACGAAGAAGATCCTCGCGAAGTCGGGGCTGAGCATCGACGACATCGACGCCTACGAGGTCAACGAGGCGTTCGCCCCGGTGCCGCTGGCGTGGGCACACGAGTTCGGTGCCGACCCGGCCAAGCTGAACCCCCGCGGCGGTGCGATCGCCCTCGGCCACGCGCTCGGCTCCTCGGGCACCCGCCTGCTCGGCACACTGGTCAACCAGCTCGAGGCCACCGGCGGACGCTACGGCCTGCAGACGATGTGCGAAGGCGGTGGGCTGGCCAACGCCACCATCATCGAACGCATCTGACCCCGACGCCCAGCGGTGCTTCCACCGGCGGCCAAGACCCTCGATCCAGAAGACAAGCAGCGGCACTGGGCGTCCAACTCTTCGTCATACACGGCCACAACTATTCACGGTCGGCAATGCATCAGTTGTCCAGAACAGAGGAGAACCAATGAACATCACCGAAGCCGTTGCCGTTGTCGCCGGTGGAGCATCCGGCCTCGGCAATGCCACCGCCCGCACCTTGCACGAGCGTGGAGCACACGTCGTATTGCTGGATCTGCCATCCTCCGGAGGAGACGTCGCTGCGAAAGAGATAGGCAAGCGCGCCTACTTCGTGGCCGCCGACGTCACCTCCTCTGGTGACGTCCTGTCGGCGATCGACTTCGCCGCATCCCTCGGTGATTTGCGGGTGGTAGTCAATTGCGCTGGCGTGGGAACACCAGGCAAGGTTCTCGGAAAGAGCGGACCCCTTCCGCTCTCAGATTTCGAGCGGGTAATTCGCATCAACTTGATCGGAACTTTCAACGTGCTTCGACTTGCAGCCGAGAGGATTGCGCAGACCGAGCCGGTGGACGGCGAGCGTGGCGTCATCATCGACACCGCATCCGTAGCAGCATTCGACGGTCAGATCGGTCAACCGGCGTACGCGGCATCGAAAGGTGGAGTCGCGGCAATGACCTTGCCGATTGCTCGCGAACTTGCGCGCCATCTCATCCGAGTAGTCACCATCGCACCCGGAATCTTCGAAACGCCGATGCTGGCCGGACTTCCCGCGGATGCGCAAACCTCACTCGGCAAGCAAGTTCCACACCCATCTCGCCTCGGCCGAGCCACCGAGTACGCGGCTCTCGCGGCTCATATCGTCGACAACGCCATGCTCAACGGTGAAACCATCCGCCTCGATGGGGCCATCCGCATGGCACCGAAGTAGACAGCGGCTCTATCACTTGGGCGGCGTAGTCGGACTTCGAGGTCAACGTGATAACTGCTGCCGACGGCCGGACCGCCGTGAGGAAATCGGCGATTTCGGTGCCGGCTTCTGCCTCGCCTGGGCCGACGGAACCATCGACCCGGAACTGCTCGCCGAGGTCGTACGCGGAAGATCCTCTCCGAACCGCACTCGACCAGTACGGTGATCTGATCCGCTGAACGAGGAGGAACTCCGTGCGACGCACACTCCCTGCCATCCTGATCGCCGCTGTGACCGCCCTGTCCCTGGCAGGATGCAGCAATTCCGACTCCGGCCCGGTCATCGACCAGGTGCGCGAGGCGGGCGTCCTGAAGGTAGGCACCGAGGGCACCTACACCCCGTTCAGCTATCAGGGCCCCGACGGTCAGCTCACCGGCTATGACGTCGAGGTCATCCGCGCCGTCGGTGACAAACTCGGTGTGTCCGTTGAGTTCACCCAGACTCCGTGGGACTCCATCTTCGCCGGTCTGGAAGCGAGGCGGTACGACCTGGTCGCCAACCAGGTCACCGTGAACGACGAGCGCACCCAGAAGTACGACCTGTCGACGCCGTACACAGTGTCGGAGGGTGTGATCGTGACCCGCGCCGACGACAACTCGATCACCGGACTCGACGATCTGAACGGAAAGACCGCAGCACAATCCGCGACCAGCAACTGGGCTCAGGTCGCAAGGGACGCCGGGGCAAACGTCGAGTCCGTGGAGGGCTTCGTACAAGCGATCACACTTCTGAAGGACGGACGGGTCGACGCCACCGTCAACGACAACCTCGCCGTCGCGGAGTATCAGAAGCAGACGAATGACGCGGGCGTGAAGATCTCGGCCGAGACCGGCGACACGAGCGAACAGGCCTTCGCTGCCCGGAAGGACAGCGGCCTGATGCCCGACATCGACAAGGCGCTCGCCGAACTGCGTGCCGACGGCACACTGGCGAAAATCTCGGACAAGTACTTCGGCACCGACGTGTCAGCGCCGAGTAACTGAGCCGGCACGCACGAGGAGCGCCGGAGTGGACGACGCAACGATCCAACTGATCCTGGACAACCTGTGGCCGATGCTGAAGGCCACACTCACCATGACGATTCCGCTGACTATCGTCAGCTTCACCATCGGTTTGGTCATTGCCCTGCTCGTCGCGCTGGCCAGAATCTCCTCGATCACGCAGTTGGCGATCGCGGCCCGCTTCTACATCTCGATCATCCGGGGCACACCGTTGCTGGTGCAGCTGTTCATCGTCTTCTACGCGTTGCCGCAATTCGGGGTGACGCTCGAACCGTTCCCGGCGGCGGTGATCGCGTTCAGCCTCAACGTCGGGGGTTACGCCGCGGAAGTCATTCGTTCGGCGATCCTGTCCATCCCGAAAGGTCAGTGGGAAGCTGCCCAGACCATCGGCATGGGATACACCACGACGTTGCAGCGGATTGTGCTCCCCCAGGCCGCCCGGGTCGCCGTTCCGCCGCTGTCCAACACGCTCATCTCGCTGGTCAAGGACACCTCCCTGGCCTCGACGATCCTCGTCACCGAACTGCTGCGCGTCGCGCAACTCGCCGCCGCACCCACGTTCGACTTCTTCGCCCTGTACGGTGTCGCCGCGCTGTACTACTGGGCGATCTGCATCGTCCTCTCGGCCGTTCAGGGCCGACTCGAGGCCCGACTCGACAGGTATGTGGCCAGATGACCGACACCCGCACCCCGCTGCTCCACGTTTCCGGCGTCGAGAAATCGTTCGGTGAACATCGCGTGCTGCGCGACATCAGCTTCGAGGTCCTGCCCGGCACCGTCACCGTGATCATCGGGCCGTCCGGTTCGGGAAAGACCACGGTGTTGCGAACACTCAATGCGCTGGACCGCGCGGACGCCGGCGTGATCTCGATCGGTGAGGTGTCGGTCGACTTCGCTGCCCAGGTGGACCGGTCCACCCTGGCTCGGTTCCGGGCACAGAGCGGCATGGTTTTCCAGGCCCACAACCTGTTTCCGCACAAGACGGTGCTTCAGAACGTCACCGAGGGTCCGGTGGTCGTCCAGAAGCGGCCGAGAGACGAAGCGCGCGCCGACGCTCTGGCACTGCTCACCCAGGTGGGACTGGAGGACAAGGCGGATCAGTACCCGTACCAACTCTCGGGTGGCCAGCAGCAGCGCGTCGGAATCGCCAGGGCGCTCGCGCTGAAGCCCAAACTGATGTTGTTCGACGAACCGACGTCCGCACTCGACCCCGAACTCGTCGGCGAGGTCCTACGCGTGATCCGCGATCTCGCGACCGAGGGCTGGACCATGGTGATCGTGACTCACGAAATCCGGTTCGCGCAGCAGGTGGCCGATCAGGTCCTGTTCATCGACGGCGGCGTCGTTCTCGAACGCGGTACGGCGAAGGACCTACTGACGAACCCGACCGGACAGCGGCTACGGCAATTCCTGCACCGCATCCTCGATCCGCTCTGATGGGTCAGCGAACGGCCTTCTCCAACAGCACGACGCTGGGCCATTCGACCTCGAAGTCGCGGCGGCCCACCAGGAAGAAACCCTGCTCCTCGTAGTACGTGCGCAGCCGACTGTTGGTCTCCACGCATTCGAGCCGGACGACGGACACGGCCTCGCTCCGGGCGTGCTCGTCCACCCACCGCAACAGTTGCGCTCCCAACCCTGGACTTGCATGGCGGCGATCCGTCATCACCCGCGCGACGTAGGTAGCGGGAATCTCGTCGTCGACCCAGATGTCGGGATCGGCGCGCAGTACGCGCAGGGCGCCCGCCACGATTCCACCGGAGCGCGCGACGCGCCATTCTCCGGCCTCGATCTGCTCACGCACATCGGCGAGCGACACATCACCGCGGCACGGCGGGTCGATCTGCTGCTCAGCAAGCCAATCCTCTGCGTCCCAGTGCATCTGGACGATGTCTTCCGCCTGATCCAGCACTGCCCGCTCCACCGTGACCGCCATGCACTCACAGTAGCGACCCCACGGTGAAATCAAATCACCGCTGCGCCCGTGTCGATCTGCGGTGATGTGACCGGGATTACAGTATCCGCGTAGCCGCTGGAGCTTTAGCTGTGCATGTGTGGCAGAAGCAGATCTGCCTGCCCTACTTCGACGGGGGCCTCGTCGAGCCACTGCGCAGTCTGCTCCCGGGCCCGCCGTATCAACTCGTCCGCCTCGCCGAAATCTGCGGGGCTGGTGTCCAGAGGACAGAGGGGTGGCACGACCTTGATATCGGCAGCGCCCTCATAACGTTCGATATCGAGCGCAAGGCGTTGATTGATCGCGAGCGTCACCCCGAGCAGAGCCATCCCGAGTGCGCTGCGGGGAACCTCGGACAGCGTGCAGGCATATCCGGTGGGCAGTACCCACACCGTCGTGGCACCGAGTTCGATGGCATGCGAGATCGGGGTGTTGTTGACCACGCCACCGTCCATCAGCGCGCGACCCTCGACGACTACGGGCGGGAGAATTCCCGGAATGGCAGCGCTGGCAAGGACGGCATCGACAGCGGGACCGCTCGACAGCCGAACGTCCTTGCCGGTCAGCACATCGGCTGCGATCACGTGGAGCGGGATCGGAGCGTCCTCCATCCGCCCGAAGCGCAAATGCTTCTCGAGAATCCGCCGGATTCCCCGGTTGGAGACCAGATGATTGTCGATCCCGACGAAACCCACGAAGCCGGTGAACAGGCCGGTCGGGAACACCGAGCTCCGCTTCAGCCCGCGCCACAGATCGGCCAGTTCACGTAGATCCGATTCCGAGGACCCGGCCGCCAGCCAAGCGCCGTTGAGCGCACCCACAGAAGTTCCGACGATGAGATCGGGGCGAATTCCCCTGCCTATGAGCGTTTGCAGCATTCCGACCTCGATAGCTCCGAGGCTGGCTCCACCCGACAGAACGAAAGCGGTCGTCATGTCGCCACGGTAACCGGTCAGGTCCGGCGATACAGCGCATCGATATCGGCGGCGAAGCGTTCGGTCACAACTGGACGCTTGATCTTCAAGGTGGCCGTCAATTCCCCGTCCGCCTCGGTGAGGTCGCGGTCGAGGATGACGAACCGTTTGATCGACTCGGTGTGGGAGACGGTGGTATTCGCGTCGTCGACGGCATCCTGAAGCTCCGCGCGCAATTCCTCGTCTTCGCGCAGATCGGCGACCGATGCGTCGGCAGGCCGCCCATGGGCTGCCTTCCACTTGTCGAATTCCTGAGGATCGACCGTGAGCAGCGCACCGATGAACGGGCGACCGTCACCCACGACCACGGCCTGCGACACCAGTGTGTGCGAGCGCAGGCGATCCTCGAGGGGCCCCGGTGACACGTTCTTGCCCCCTGCGGTGATCAGAAGGTCCTTCTTGCGCCCGGTGATGGTGAGAAAGCCTTCGTCGTCGAGGTAGCCCAGATCACCGGTGCGGAACCAGCCGTCGTGCAGCGCCTCCCGAGTGGCGTGCTCGTTGCGCCAGTAGCCGCCGAAGACGACGTCACCGCACAATTCGATCTCACCGTCCTCGGCGATGCGCACGCCGTGTCCGCCGAGCGGCCTGCCCACCGTTCCGATCTTTTGCGCCCCGGGAACGTTCACGCAATGCGCGGCAGTGGATTCGGTGAGTCCATATCCTTCGTACACGGGTACGCCCATCCCGCGGAAGAAGTGCCCGAGGCTCGGCATGAGCGCTCCGCCTCCCGAGATCGCCCACCAGCAGTCGCCGCCCAAGGCTGCCCGCAGCCTGGCGTAGACCAACTTGTCGGCGACGGCGCGGCGCAGCGCGAGCAACGGTCCCGGTCCACCGT
The DNA here is from genome assembly GCF_018343855.1 of Rhodococcus sp. USK13. Lineage (NCBI taxonomy): Bacteria > Bacillati > Actinomycetota > Actinomycetes > Mycobacteriales > Nocardiaceae > Rhodococcus > Rhodococcus sp. USK13. The sequence goes on from NZ_CP069242.1 coordinate 5,835,319, forward strand.
TGTCCTGGGCCCGGCTGTACTCGACGGCCGTCGTCTCGGCGAAGTCGAAGATCCGCTTCTGCAGGCCACCACCGGATGCCGCCTTACGGGCGGCACCGTCGCGCACCTTCTCGAAGACCCGTGGAACACCGAGGATCGTGTGCGGGCGAAAACGTTCGAATTCTCCCGTGACCGTCCCGAAATCGGACCAGTGCGCCTGGGTGGCCCCCGCCTCGAACATTGCCAGGGACACCGCCCGGGCCAGAACGTGTGCCAGGGGAAGGAATGTGAGGACACGGTTGCCGGGACGCGCCACGTCCCCGATCGGCGCAGCGAGGAGGGCCCGCACCTCCGACAAGAAGTTGCGGTGCGTGAGAATGCACCCTTTGGGTCTTCCGGTGGTTCCCGAGGTATATACCAGCGACGCGAGATCGCCCGCGGTCAGCGCGACGACTCGCTTGAACACCTCGGAGTCGTCGACCGAGCGTCCGGCCTTGATGAGGGTGCCCACCGCATCCTCGTCGATGGTGAAGATGTGCTTCAACGTGTACGGGATGCCGTCGCCCTCGAAGCTCGACGCATGAGCCGGCGTCTCCACCACGGCAGCCACCGCCCCCGAGTCCTCGATGATCCACCGGATCTGATCGGGCGACGAGGAGTCGTAGACCGGAACCGAGGCAGCGCCGGTCGCCCAGATGGCGTAGTCGAGCAAGGACCATTCGAACCGAGTGGACGACAGCAGTGCTACCCGGTCGCCCGGCCGGACACCATGGGCGATGAGGCCCTTCGCGACCCCGGTGACGAGTGCGGCGAAATCCTTGGCCGTCACGTCGACCCAGCCATTGGCCTCCTGCCGGGCGTACATCACCCGGTCGGGCGCGCTCTCCGCATGTGCGAACACCGTCAAGACCGCGTTCTCGTGCTCGGAGACGCTGAAGGTCGGCGGGCTCGTGAACTCACGCACGGGTGTCGTCTCCGTTGCTCTCGAAGGTCGAGGGGTGCCGCGAAGGGTCGTCGCCGCCACGACGGAATCGGCGCAGATGATCGGCGAACGCGGCAATGTCACGGTCCGACCAGGAGGCCATCCGGTCGCGCACTTCCTCGACCCGCCGGGCATCCGCTCCCGCAAGCACGGCGACACCGGCGTCGGTGAGGGTCAGCGGATGGCCGCTGCGAAGCGGTCCGGCCTCGGCCCGCACCCACCCCTCGTCGATGCAGACACGCAGCTGCCGCGACACCGTGGAGCGGTGCACTCCGAAGGACTCGGAGATCTGGGTGGCCCGGCACCCGGGATTGCGGGCGATGTACGAGAGCAGCGAATGTTGAGCGAATGTCGGCGAACCCGCCGGAGGTCCGTCACCGGCGACGAGCTGGCGGACGAGCCGGACGAGTTCGTCATGGACAGCCACGACGCCCGATGCGGACGACTCACCCGATTCGACCTCGTTGTGTTGCACACTGCAACTATATCGAGACTCCCGCGCCTCGGCCACTCGCACCCACTTCCCTCGCCGCTCCTCGACCCGCCGCGGCGGCCGACACACTCACGCGTGGTGCTCATACTGCTATCCCCGACTCGGAAAAACCCGAAAGCGGGAAACCCTCGAGGGTCACAATTGGAGAACGCTTCGCCCTGTGCCGACTCCCAGTGCTGCAACGGTATCTGTCCGGCATCGCTCAGAACCTTCTGTGCGCGGGCTCCGGGTCCAGCTATCGGCCAGCAGCAAACCGCCGCATAAATTCGTTGCGACGGACAGAATTCTCGCGGCAGGCTGTCGAACATGCTCATACGACGGGAAACTGCCCACGACGTCGCCGCGATCGCCGAGGTCCATCGCCAGGCCTTCGACGGCGACGCCCCCGTCGAGGTCGACCTCGTCGAGCGACTCCGGACGGGCCCGGCGTGGATTCCGCCGCTGTCCTTCGTCGCCGAGTGGCACGACTCGGTGATCGGACACGTGTGTCTGACCCGCGCCACCGTTGCTTCGACGCCGGTGCTGGCATTGGGCCCCATCGGTGTGCTGCCGGGCCACCAGCTCGGTGGGGTCGGTTCGGCGCTCATGCATGCCGCCCTCGGCGCCGCTGATTCCCGTGACGAACCGCTGGTAGCACTGCTGGGCCACCTCGAGTACTACCCCCGGTTCGGGTTCGTCGCCGGATCCTCCCTCGGGATCGAACCGGACGAGCCTTCCTGGTCGTCCCATTTCCAGGTTCGCCGTCTCACTACCTGGGACACCGCCCTGTCGGGAATGTTCCGGTACGCCGCGCCGTTCTATCAACTCTGAGGCGAGTGCACAGTGTGCAGCTCCCGAGCCGCTGGTAGTTTGCCAATAGACAAGCAGGATCCGAGGTAACGACAGTGACGAACGCCGCCGACAGCGTCCGAACGGGCGACGTCGTCGACACGTCCGTGACGACGACCATCGTCCGGCGGGTCAGCCAGGGGTGCGAAGAAGAGTTCGCCGATTGGATTCAGGTCGGCCTCGGTCTGGCACGCCTCTTCCCCGGTTTCCTCGGCGGCGGATGGCTCAAGGAGAGCAGCACGTCCGCTGTGTGCGTCATCGTCCTCAAGTTCGAGACGCAGGCGGCCCTGGACAATTGGCTGACGTCTTCGCTGCGGAACGGATGGTTGCGGACCGGCGAGAACATCGCCGTCGAAGATTCCACCGACCGGATTTCGAGCATCGCGGGATTGTTCGACCCACCCCGGCCCGCGGACCGGTTACCCGACCCCGGTACGCCCACACCCACCTAGTCCGTGCCTGTGAGCGCACCCTCCTCCCTGCATGTCGGACTACTCGCCTACGGTGACTGACGTGACGTCGCCTTGGTCGGAGGGACAGGTCGCATCGGTAGCGGCCGATGCCGGCTCTCTCGCTGCCGCACGCACGCTCTCGGCGTCGTGGTCGGATACCGGCCACAGCGGCACCGCACTGTGGGGACTGTGCCGGGGTAGCGGCAGGAACCCGTACCGCACGGTGGTCGATCTCGACGGGCCCGCTTTCTCGTGTTCGTGTCCGAGCCGGAAATTCCCTTGCAAGCACGCGCTCGGGCTGCTCCTGCTCTGGTCGCAGGGGCGGGTCCCGGACGCGGCCGACTTCCCGCCGTTCGCGCGCGAATGGCTGGGACGACGGGCCACGCGGGCAAGCGAACCAGGTCTGCCTGCTCCCCCGTCGACCGCCCAGGGGAAGGCTGCCGAACGTCGAGCCGATCGGGTGGCCGCGGGCCTCGACGAACTCGACCTGTGGCTCACCGATCAGATCCGCGGTGGGCTGGGATCCACGGACACGTCCCCCGCCGCATTCGATGCGGTTGCGGCCCGAATGGTCGACGCGCAGGCTCCCGGCGTCGCATCGGCGTTGCGTCGGCTCGCCTTCGCCGTCGCGCTGCGCCCCGACTGGCCGGCGAGATTGCTTGCCGAGTACGCCAAGCTGCATCTACTCGTGGTCGCGCATCGTCGTCTCCCCGAACTGCCGGAGCCGTTGCGGGCGTCGGTCCGCGCCCACGTGGGATACCCGGTCTCCACCGACAAGGTGCGTGGTGAACCGGCTGTGCGTGATCGGTGGATGGTGCTGGGCTCCCAGACCACCGAAGAGAAACGGCTCTTCACCCGCAAGGTGTGGTTACTCGGCCGGGATCACGGCCGTTGGGCACTCTTGCTCGATTTCGCCCACGGCACAACGAACTTCGCGAACGCCGTTCCGCCGCTCGGTTCCCTCGTCGACGCAGATCTGCACTTCTATCCCGGCGCCGCGCCGTTGCGCGCCCTGTGGGGCACCGACCACGGTGCGGCAGAACCGTTCACGACGCTTCGCGCGGGAGGCATCGACCCGGCCCTCGACGCCTTCGCCCACGTCATCGGCGCCGATCCGTGGGTTCGTTCGTGGCCCGTGTTGCTGGGCGGTGTCACGCCGACGGTCACGGACGAGGGATGGCTGCTGGTCGACGCCGAAGGGCGAGCGTTGCCGGTCACCGGTGACGAGAGAAATCTGTGGACACTGCTCGGCATCTCCGGTGGCCACCCGGTCACCGTGTGCGGTGAGTGGAACAGTGAGGCACTGACTCCGGTGTCCGTGTTCGACCGCGGTGTCGTCCACTCGCTCGTATCCGCAACGGCCCCCGCCGTCGCGACCCGCACGGCAGGCAGACGACGATGAGCGAACTTCTGTCGACGGCCCTCCTCGGTACGGCCCGGTCCACTCCCGCATTACAGGACCTCGCCACGGGGCAACTGGCGCAATCGATTACCGGCGATCCCGCCGAAGTGCTGCTGGGTGCGGCCGCTCTGGAAAACGCCCATCGAGCAGGCGGGGTCTCTGCCTCCCTGCACGTAGTGCCTGCGCCCGCCGACGAGGACGACCGAGTGCAACTGCCCCCGGCGGCGGCCGACCACCTGATGCAACTGCTCGCCGCCAGGTCGTGGACACTGACGGAGTGGTTCGCCGTAGCCGTCGAGCGCGGGTACCGGGCGCCGGATCATCTCGTCGCCGACCTGATGTCCGCGGCACGGAGCAACGACACGCACCGGGAGAACATTCTCCGGCTCACCGGACCACGCGGACAGTGGCTGGCCGCCCAGAACCCGGAATGGTCGATGCTCCGGCGGACAGCCGATCGCCTCGAGGTGTGGCATCGCGGATCCCATCCGGAACGTCTGCAGTGGCTCACGGCGATGCGCTCGGTGAATCCGGCGGCCGCCACGGCGGAACTGCAACGTACGTGGGATACCGAACGCGGCGAGCACCGGGCCGCGTTCATCGCAGCACTGGCCACCGGGCTCGGTGACGCGGACGCCGGCCTCCTCGAGCACGCACTCGACGACCGGCGCAAAGATGTTCGCCAGCATGCAGTCCAGTTGCTGCGCCAACTTCCCCGCTCGGCGTACGCGCAGCGGATGGCTGCCCGCGCCCGCGCGTGGGTGCGGGTGGAGAAGAAGCCCCTCCGCACCCGCCTGGTGGTGAACATGCCGGGTTCGCTCGACGATTCGGCGCGGCGTGACGGCATCGAAAACGTGCACTTCAAGAACAAGGGAATTCGGAGTTGGTGGCTGCGAATGGTGGTCACCGCGGCACCACTGTCGGTGTGGGACGACATGATCGGATCCGCATCCCAGGCCCTGGACATCCACATCGAGGATCAATGGCGTGATGTGATGACCGAGGCCTTGGTCAATGCGACAGTGTTGCAGCGCAACCCGCGATGGGCGTCCGCCTTCCTGCACAAACAGGGCCGGCAGACCGAGCGGCGCGTCGTCCCTCTCGTTCCCGCCGGTGAGCGGCTGCAGTACATACTCGCCGGCCACGCCGACTCCTATCTGCTGGGCGTGGACGGGGCGGCACTGTTCGAGGATCTCCCGCACCCGTGGCCCCTCGAACTCGCGCAACGCATCATCGCCCGATTCGAGGACATCGCGCTGCGGCACGCCTCGACAGGCAAGGAACTCGGACAATTGTCCCGGCACAGCCACTACTCGACGCTGCGCAGTGCCGAGACACACTTCCCTTTCAGCGCGATTCCCCTGCTCCACGCGGCCGCCGAACGCACCCGCGACCCCGGCTGGCAGCAGGCGTTCTCGACGGCCGCCGCCAACATCGAACACCGCCGAACGCTGCTGAAGGAGCTCGAGTGACCGAGATCGTGGCCGGCCAGGCCGACCTGCTGCGTCCCCATGCCGAGCAGGACTACGCCGAAGAACTCGCGACCCTCGCCGCCCAGGACACCCGGCCGCGGCCGCCGTCCTGGAAGATGTCGCCGTGGGCCGTCGTCACGTACCTACTCGGGGGCGAACTCGAGGACGGCACCGTGATCACCCCCAAATACGTCGGCCCCCGCCGGTTGATGGAAGTCGCAGTCGCTACCCTGGCCACCGATCGGGCACTCCTGCTCCTCGGTGTCCCCGGAACAGCCAAGACGTGGGTGTCCGAACATCTTTCGGCCGCGATTTCCGGAACGTCGACGCTACTGATCCAGGGAACTTCCGGAACCCCGGAGGAGGCCATCCGGTACGGGTGGAACTACGCCCGGCTCCTGGCCGAAGGCCCCACCGCGGGAGCCCTCGTCCCCTCCCCGGTGATGACCGCGATGGAGAGCGGCCGGATCGTCCGAGTCGAGGAGCTCACCCGAATTCCGGCCGACGTGCAGGACGCGCTCATCACCGTGCTCTCGGAGAAAACCCTGCCGGTGCCCGAATTGGGCATCGAAGTGCAGGCAGCCAAGGGTTTCAACCTGATAGCCACCGCCAACGACCGGGACCGCGGTGTGAACGACCTCTCCTCCGCACTCCGCAGGCGCTTCAACACGGTGGTCCTGCCGCTGCCCGCCAGCGAGGAGGACGAGGTCGCCATTGTCACGCGGCGCGTCGAGCAATTGGGCGCCTCATTGGAACTGCCGAAAATACCCGCGACGGTCGACGAGATTCGCCGAGTGGTCACCGTGTTCCGCGAATTACGCTCCGGCGCCACCTCGGACGGTCGTACCAAGCTGAAGTCGCCGTCCGGAACATTGTCGACCGCGGAGGCCATCTCCGTGGTGACCAACGGATTGGCGCTCGCCGCGCACTTCGGCAACGGCACGTTGGGGCCCTCTGATGTGGCCGCAGGCATCCTCGGATCCGTACTGAAGGATCCGGTGGCAGACAAGGTGGTGTGGACGGAGTATCTCGAAGCGGTTGTCCGTGAACGCGAGGACTGGTCGGACTTCTACCGAGTCTGCCGGGAGGTCACCGGGTGAGTTCCGATGTCCGTGTCTTCGGCATCCGCCATCACGGGCCCGGATCCGCACGGTCGGTGCGACGCGCACTCGAGGCGTTCACTCCCGATGCAGTCCTGATCGAAGGGCCCGCGGACGCCGACCCGCTGATCGCACTGACGGCCGCCGACGCCATGCAACCGCCGGTGGCATTGCTGGCCTACGCCACCGGGGAACCGCGGACGGCTGCGTTCTGGCCTTTCGCAGTGTTTTCCCCTGAGTGGCAGGCACTCTCGTGGTCCGCGGAGCACGGAGTGGACGTGCGGTTCTGTGATCTCCCGGCTGCCCAGACGCTCGCCGCCGAATCCGCCGAATCCGATCGCACAGACCCGTTGGCCCAGCTCGCCGCGGCTGCCGGATACGACGACCCCGAACGCTGGTGGGACGCAGTAATCGAATCCGGCACCGGCGCAGACTCGTTCGACGCCATCACCGAAGCGATGTCCGTTCTGCGCAATGCCACCGACCTCGACGAGGAGACGAGAAGACGCGAGGCCTACATGCGCCAGACGCTGCGCAGGGCCATCAAGGGCGGCGCTCAGCGCGTGGCGGTGATCTGTGGCGCCTGGCATGCGCCGGCGCTCTCCGGGCCCCTCGGCCCCGCCACCGCCGATGCGCGAATCCTCAAGGGCCTGCCGAAGATCAAAACCTCACTGACGTGGGTTCCGTGGACCCATTCGCGTCTGTCCACGGCCTCGGGGTACGGAGCGGGCATCACCTCACCGGGTTGGTACCACCACCTCTTCACCGCCGGCGACCGTACGATCCCACGATGGCTCACCAAGGTGGCCCGCGTGCTGCGCGCCGAGGACCTCCCGGTGTCGAGCGCGCACGTCATCGAGGCGGTACGCCTGGCAGACACCCTGGCCGCCATGCGCTCACGTCCCCTGGCCGGCCTGTCCGAGGTCACCGAGGCAACCCGCGCCGTGATGTGCGACGGCAACGACGTCCTGCTCGACCTGATCACCCGGCGACTCGTGGTCGGTGAGGCACTCGGCGGCGTCCCGGACGACACACCCACCGTCCCGCTCGACGCCGACCTGCGTGCACGGGCAAAAACGCTCCGCCTCAAGCAACAGGCCACGGAGAAGACACTCGACCTCGATCTTCGAAAGGACATCGACGGCACGCGCTCCCGGTTACTCCACCGCCTGCAGCTCCTGGGGGTCGGGTGGGGCGTTCCCGCGAACAGCGAGATCAACGCCACCGGGACGTTCCGCGAAACGTGGTCACTGACCTGGAAGCCGGAACTCGCCGTCGCCATCATCGAGGCATCACTCTGGGGAACGACAGTCGAGGCCGCAGCCACCGCCAAAGTACGGGCCGAGGCGTCGGATGAGGACGTCTCCCTCGCCCAGCTCACCGCACTTCTCGAGCAGGCGCTGCTGTCGAACCTCACCGATGCGCTGCCCGAACTGCTACGTGCGCTGGACACGGCCGCCGCCCTCGACCACGACGTGATGCATTTGATGGATGCGCTGCCGTCCCTGACCCGGACCCTCCGCTACGGTGACGTCCGCGGCACCGACATCTCGTCCCTCGCCCGCGTCAACGACAGCCTCCTGGTGCGGATCTGCGCGGGACTGGGATCGGCGCTGTCGGGATTGGACGACGACAGCGCGATCGAGATGCGCCGGGCGATCGACGGGGTCCATGCCGCCGTGATGCTCCGCGACGAGGATCGCGCGTCGAAACGATGGCTGGGTACACTCGCCGGGCTCGTCGATCGCAGCGACGTCAACGGCCTGGTGATCGGCCGGATGGTCCGGCTGCTCCGCGACGCCGGCGCGATCAGCGAAACCGACTCCGCGACCAGGTTGTCGCGGGCATTGTCCGTCGGCGCCACACCGTCCGCGAAGGCAGGATGGGTGGACGGCTTTCTCGGCGGCGGTGGCTTGCTTCTCGTCCATGATCGGGAACTGCTGCGCCTGCTCGACACGTGGGTATCGGGACTGGGTGAGCAGGACTTCGTAGACACGCTGCCGTTGCTGCGGCGAACATTCGGCGCCTTCGACACCGGGGAACGTCAGGCGATCGGCCAGTCCGTGCAGGGCGGAAACCGAACCGAAGCTGCAGCTCCGGTCGACCCGCGGCGGGCCGCGGTCGCGATCCGCACGGTGGCCGACATTCTGGGAGTGCCGTCGTGAGCGAAGACGTCGAGCGGTTACGACGGTGGCGGTTGCTGCTCGGTGACGCCGCCGAGGAGTCGACGGGCGGGCTGGGCTCCAAGTCGGATGCCGCGATGGACGGTGCGCTGTCGGCCCTCTACGACGCGAACCCCGAGGACACCGGTAGCCGTCGCCGCGGTGCCGGCCTGGGAAGCTCGGCGCCGAAGGTGGCGCGGTGGCTCGGCGACATCCGGACGTACTTCCCGAGCACCGTCGTCCAGGTGATGCAGAAGGACGCCGTCGACCGGCTCGGACTTACCGAGTTGCTGCTCGAACCCGAATTGCTCGACGCCGTCGAACCCGACGTCCACCTCGTCGGCACGCTGCTGAGCCTCAATCGGGTGATGCCCGAAACGAGCAAAGCCACCGCCCGCATGGTCGTCGACACAGTGGTCCGGCAGATCGAGGAACGCATCGCGCAGAAAACACGGACCGCGGTGACCGGCGCCATCAACCGGGCTGCGCGCACCACCAATCCGAAGCTCCGCGATGTCGATTGGAACCGCACCATCCGCGCCAACCTCGCCCACTATCTTCCCGAGTACAAGACCGTGGTGCCGGAACGGATGATCGGGTACGGACGTCGATCACCGTCGGTGCACCGCGACGTTGTCCTCGCCATCGACCAGTCGGGGTCGATGGCGTCGAGCGTCGTCTACGCCTCCGTCTTCGGCGCCGTTCTCGCATCGATGCGCGCACTGAAAACTTCGCTCGTCGTCTTCGACACGGCCGTCGTGGATCTGACAGACAAACTGTCCGATCCCGTGGACGTCCTGTTCGGCACACAGCTCGGCGGCGGCACCGACATCAACAGGGCCATCGCCTACAGCCAGTCGCTGATCGACAGACCGACCGAATCGCTGTTCGTGCTCATTTCGGACCTGTACGAGGGCGGAATCCGCGGCGAGATGCTGCGGCGGATGTCTGCGATGAAGACTGCCGGGGTCCAGGTGATCGTGCTGCTGGCACTGTCCGACGACGGCGCCCCGTCGTTCGACCACGACAACGCGGCGGCCCTGAGTGTTCTCGGGGTTCCCGCATTCGCCTGCACACCGGACAAGTTCCCGGAACTGCTGGCGCTCGCACTGGAACGCGGCGACATTCGCAGGTGGGCAGACAGTCTTCAGACGGAGTGACGCGGGCCTAGCCGGCGGCCATCCGGCGGTCGCTGTGCAGTTCGGGGTGCGCGTCTGCGCGAATCCTGAGCAAGACAAGGCCGGAGACCGACGCGACGATGAGCGACGCGACCGTCCACTGAACGTGCAGCTCGGAAATCCCGACTCCCGCACCGACGAGTCCCACGAAAAGCAGGCTCCACATGATCGCTTTGACTGGACCGGACCCCATGGCAATGCTCCTTCACCGAGATTACGAACGTCCCCCGTGAGTTCTGGTGTTGCGCGCAGAACGTTATCCGCGTCACACCACCACCACCCGCGCGACACGTCGGAAACGCCGTAATTCGATACCAAGCCGAGACCAACCCCTGTGAGTACTTGTTAACCGCGAGCGGTTAACAAGTACTCACAGGCGGGTTTAGATGATGCTGATGGTCCCCTGGGTGGTCGCCGACGCGAGGACCCGGAGGTGGTCGTCGGAGCCGCCGAGGGTGTGTTCGATGGCGGTGAGCCGGCTGACATAGTGCCCGACCGGATACTCCGCGGTCATGCCGATGCCACCGTGCATTTGGATCGCTTCTTGCCCGATCTTGCGGGCCGAACGCCCGATCTGCAGCTTCGCACGGGAGGCGACCACCGGGTCGACGGTTCCGTCGGCCAGCGACATCGTCGCGTACAGACTCATGCTGCGAGCCAGTTCCAGCAGCACGTACATATCCGCCGCCCGATGTGTCAGGGTCTGGAATTTCGCGATCGGGACACCGAACTGCTTGCGGGTTTTCAGGTACTCGGTCGTCAACCGCAACGCTTCCTCCATCGCGCCGACCGCCTCCGCGCACAACGCCGCCTGCGCCCGGATCTGCGCGCCCTCGATCGCCGACGACGCGTCGCCGCCCTCACCGAGCGGCTCCGCCGGAGTATCCGATAGTTCGACCTGCGCGGCGCGCAGTCCGTCGTGAGTCGCGTAACCCGTGCGGGTAAGCCCGTGAGCGTCGGCGTCGACGAGGAACAGCCCGACCCCACCACCGGGGAGTGTCGCCGTGACGACCAGCGTGTCCGCGCTTCCCCCGTGCAGGACGGGGTTCTTGATCCCCGACACCGTCCAGGAGTCGCCGTCCTGCTTCGCGGTCGTGGAGACTCGGGTGGAGGGCCACCGCACCCCCGGTTCCCGATCGGCGAACGCCAGCAACAGGTTGCCCTCCGACACCTCCGGCAGGACTCGGCGGCGCTGCTCCGTGCTGCCTACCGCAGCGATCAGCCCGCCCGGAACGAGCACCGCGTCGAGTACGGGTTCAGGGGCGAGCCGGCGGCCGATTTCGGTCATCACCGACGCCACCTCCACCGGACCGGCGCCCATTCCGCCGTCATCCTCGGCGAAGCTCAAACCGAGCAGTCCCACCTCGGCGAGTTGCTTCCACACCTGCGGGCTCCACCCCTGCTCGGTGTCGGTGACGGCATTACGCTTCTCCGCGTCGTAACTGCGGCCGAGCAGTTCCCTGGTGGTGTCACGCAGCAGTTTCTGTTCGTCGGTCAGTTCGAAATCCATGACACACCCCTCACAATCCGAGGATCGACGAGGCGATGATGCTGCGCTGCACTTCGCTCGATCCGCTGTAGATGGACACCTTGCGGTAGTTCAGATACGTCGGTGCCGTCCGCTGCGCCCAGAGCGGCGAGGCAATACCCTCACCGGCCGCGAAGGGCAGCGAGTCCGGTCCCGCGACATCGGTCAATAACTCGAGCGTGGCCTGTTGCAGCTCGGACCCCCGCAGCTTCAGAAGCGACGACGCCGGATTCGGCTTCCCGTCGGCCGAACTCGCCACCACCCGCAACTGCGTCAACTCCAACGCGATGATCTCGTTCTCGAGTTCCGCGACTCGCGCGGCGAACAGCGGATCCTCCAGCAAGGTGCCGTCCCCGACCGCGATTTCTGCGGCGCGCTTCTTCGCCTGCGCTATACGCACCTTGGAGAATCCGAGCCGGGTCACCCCGGTGCGCTCGTTGCCGAGGAGGAACTTCGCGTAACTCCAGCCCTGGTTCTCTTCGCCCACGAGATTCTCCGCCGGCACCCGAACGTCCTCGAAAAACACCTCGTTGACTTCGTGGCCGCCGTCGATGAGTTTGATCGGGCGCACCGTCACCCCAGGCGTACTCAGGTCGACGAGGATGAACGAGATACCGGCCTGCTTCTTGGGCGCATCCGGATTGGTGCGAGCGAGAACGAAGATCCAATCCGCGTGCTGCGCCAGGGTGGTCCATGTCTTCTGACCGTTGATCACATACTCGTCGCCGTCGCGGACGGCGCGGGTCTTCAGCGACGCCAGGTCCGAGCCGGCCTCGGGCTCGGAGAACCCCTGGCACCACCAGATGTCGAGATTCGCGGTCGGCGGCAGGAACTTTTCCTTCTGCCTCTGTGAACCGAACGCCGCAATTACCGGGCCGACCATGCCGGTATTGAACGCGAGCGGCTCGGGCACCGACGCCAACTGCAACTCTTCCAACCAGATGTGCTTCTGCACCGGTGTCCAGTCCCGGCCGCCCCACTCCACCGGCCAATGCGGCGTCGCGAGCCCGTTGGCATTCAGGATCCGCTGCGACTCGACGAACCCCTCCCTCCCCACCTCTTCTCCGCGCGCATACCGCTCACGGATCTCCGCCGGAATCTGCGTGGTGAAGAACGTTCGCATCTCGTCGCGGAACGCCAGCTCCTCGTCGGTCAAAGCCAGATTCATCGGGATTCCTTCGCACTCGAGGTCGGATTCATGTTCTGGATCCGACGTTACTCCCTCGTGCGGCTTCGCCGCCCGTGAGTACTTATCAACCGGCCACGGTTAACAAATACTCACGGGTCAGGCAGTGCGAAGGACCAGCAGATACGCACCACCGGCGGCGTCGATCTGCGACTCCACCCGCAGGTCCGGAGCCAGCCGGGACAACCGGTCGAGCAGCCATTCCGACGCCTCTTCGGCATCCGACTTTCCCGGGCAGCGTGCCACCGCGACACGTCCGCCTTTGCGGCTCAACTGCTCGACCACGCCGATGATCGGTGCGGGATCGACGACGAACAACCGGTCCGGCCACGGCACGACCGGCTTGACCGCGCCCTTCTTGGTATTACACGCGCGGTGCGCCAGGCGTTCGGCGCCGCCCTTCGCCTTCGCCTTCTTCGCGGTGACAACGCTGTCGATACTGGGTCCACGCGGATCGTTGACCGACATGTCGGGATCCACCGGTTCGTCACACAGCCAGCAGCGCCACGATGCGCGTTCGCCGACCTCTTGGAGGGTGCTCATGCGCGCACACGCTACTCGCGCCGACTAGGCAGGATCGAAGCCGGAGATCAGCCAGTCGTCACCTGAGCGCGTGAGTTCGACGTTGATACTCGTCGCCGTCGTGGCCGGTTCGGGTTCCGCGGCACTGGTCGTCGTCTGGTTCACGAACAAGAGCACTGTCGCCGTGTCGGCCTGTACGTCCACGGGACCGGCCGCCGCCACCGTCGCCTCGGTGGCTACCTGGCTCTCTTGCGCGGCCGGCACCACGACCTCCGTGGTGAACTTCGAGTAATAGTCGAGGAACTCTCCTGTCAGACGACCGCGGGCGGTGTCGACGACGCTGGCCACGGTGTCCGGCGTGTAGGACAGAAGGGCGACAGCGCCCTGCGACGCGGTGTCGGTCACCGCCGCGCGCACGTCGTCATCGACACGCTGGTCCGGTCGATACGTCGTCACGTAGAGGGTTGCTGCCAGCACCGCCGCCACCGCGGTGAGTGCAGCCAGGACGGAGACCCACCTGCGTGGGTTCCGCGACCACCATTGCACCTTCTCTTCTGCGTTCACTGCACGAATCCCGCCTTCACGATCTTGTACCGGCCGTCGTCGAGTTGCACCGTGACCCGCATCCGCTGTCCGCGCGGTTCTTCCGAAGCGCCACCGGCATTCGAAACCTTCTGTGCGACAGCGACTATCACGTCGGCGGAATCGCCGCTCTGCGATTCGATCGCGGCCTGCCGCACCTCGCCTTCGGACTGGACCCGCGCTTCCTGCATGACGGCGACGAGATCCTTCGAGCGCGCCTCGAACTCGTCGCGGAACTCTCCGGCCGCGCCGTCGAGCACTCGCTGCACGTCCTCGTCGGCGCGCTCGAAGTTCATCGTCGTCAAGTTCACGACCCCTTGGCGGGCGGCGTCCAGTATCTCGGACCGCTCCCGTGCATCGCGCTCGGCCTGCCAGTGCGAGTAGCCGAAGTACCCGCTGAGGGCGAACAGTGCCAGCGCCGCCACCGACAGCACGCCGGCGATTGCCGTCCCGGACGTCCGCCCGGCCGACGGCGGTGCAGCTTCCAAGCCGGGCGCCGCCTGTGCTGTGCCCTCTTCCGGTGGAGTCGACTTTTCCGGGGAAGCGCTGTCCACGGCGGGCACGTCAGCCATCGATGTCCTTCGGTAGTGCGTGTTGTTACCTGGATCACCCCGAATGCTACCCGTGGGCAATATCAGATATTTTTCGCCCACCGACGCTCGCGACTTCCCGTCGGCGCATAGCTCGTGTCGGGTCACACGTACGGTCGGGTATCACTACTGTTGGGGACAAGGCAGGCGACTCGGAAGGATCCACGATGACCAGCGATTCAGGCGCGCGCAGCCGCGTGCAGTTCGGTGCCGGAGCGACGCCGGAACTCGTCAGCTCCCAGGGGCGGACCATCATCGCCGACGCCGTGGTCGCCAAGATTGCCGGCATCGCCACTCGCGAGATCAACGGTGTCTACGACGTGGGTGGCGGCACCGCCCGCGCAGTCGGCGCTCTCCGTGACCGGATCCCCGGCGCACGGGTCAATCACGCCCAGGGGGTCGCCGTCGAGGTCGGGGAAAAGCAGGCCGCCATCGACATCGGCATCGTGGCCGAATACGGCGTCGCACTACACGAACTCGCCGTCGGAATTCGCCGCAACGTCATCGCCGCCGTCGAGCGCATGACCGGGCTCGAGGTGACGGAAGTGAACATCACCGTCTTCGACGTCATGCTCGAGGAACCCGACATCGTGGCCGAGTCGGACCTCAAACCGAGGGTGCAGTGACAGGGTCAGGGTCGCCCTTGCCGGACACCGGCACCGAAGATCTGTCGGAACTGGTTGCCGCCGCCGTCCTCGCCACTCCGGGCGTCGCAGCCCTGCACGGCGGCCAATTCGGGGAAATCGCGACCTATCTGCCCGGCCGTCGTGTCACCGGGGTGACCATCGGCCCGTCGTCGTGCGCCGTTCACGTAGCCGTGCGCTACCCGGCGAATGTCGTCGATACCGCCGAAAACGTACGGGCCGCCGTCGAATCGCTGGTGAACGTCCCCGTAGACGTGACCATCGAAGATCTCTTGACCGAGACAGGACACACGCAATGAACAGTACAGTCACAGGGTTGGTCGTCGGGTTACTCCTCGCGATCGCCGGAATCCTCGGCGGCTTCAGCGGATTCGTCTTCGCGGTACTTCTCGGCGCGGTAGGAATGGCCGTCGGTGCACACCGGGACGGTCACCTCGACCTCGGCGCCATCCTCCGAAGCCGTGGCCGTGGCTGAACCCTCCCCCTCCGGATCGGCTGCCGGTGTCGACGAGGCGGCCGCCGACTACGACGCGTCCGGATTGCGCGGCGAGTTGGTCATCAAAGAGCGCGCCATCGTGAAGATCGCCGTCGCCGCAGCCCTGCAGGTACCCGGCGTGGTCAGGCAGTCCGGCGGACTGTCCCGGCTCACCGGTCGCGAACTCCCCCGCGCCGATGTGTCCACAGGCGCCGATGCCGTCGCCATCAACCTGTACATCGCGATGCGCTGGCCGTGCCGTCTCGACATCCTGAGCCGGCGTCTGCGTGCGGAAGTGAGCAGCCGCATCGAGGATCTGACCGGAATGCCGGTGTGCGAACTGAACATCGTGGTCGCCGGAACAGAGGCAGCCCCGGACGAGGACAGTTCATCGGACACGCCCTACCAGGACGACGACTCCCGCGCTCCGGACGCGCCCATTGTCCCGCTCCGACCGCGCACACCGCGGGCCACACCGGCCGCGGTACCGGCCGCGATCATAATCGCGGTCACAGCTCTGGGCCTGGCACTCGTCTCGGCGCGCGAACTGCTCATCATGCGAGGCACTTTCGCGAATGCACCCTGGATACGGAACACCGTGGAGTGGCTGGGACGACTGCACTGGTCGGAGTGGATAGTCCCGGCCGCAGTGAGCGCGATAGTACTCGGCGTCGTCTTCATCGTCGCGGCTGTCAAACCCCGCCCACGCACACATCTGCCACTGCGAGTCGGCGACACACCGATCGTCTGGTTTCGACCCACCGACCTCGCTCGCCATTGCAGCAGCCACGCCCGCACCGCTCCCGGCGTGCAGTCCGCGCACACCACGGTCGACCGCAAACACGTCACCGTTCGGGTGGTGCGCAGCGAAGCGTTCTCAGCGGGTGACGTCGCCATCTCGGTCCGCGAAGCGGTGGAACCGACCCTGTCACTGCTCGGCACCGCACCCGAACTCCGAGTGCAGGTGAAGCCATGACGCATCGCACCGCCGCCGTCAATCGTCTGATCGTCCTCGTCGTCGGCCTCATCCTCTTCGGTGTGGGCGCCTACGCCGTCGCCTGGGACCTCGGCGTACCGATCGTCCGGGAATGGGTGTCGCATTACGACCGCGCACGTGTCACCTCGTTGCCTGAGGAGAACTGGTGGGGGTGGGCGCTCGCCGCGGCGGTCGTCGGGGGTGTGTTGTTCGGAACGGTGCTGTTGGCACTTGATCTCACCAGGCGACGCACTGCGCCCGTTGCGGTGCCGGACCGCGACTCCGGAACCTTCGTCACCGTGGACCTCGGGTCTCTCGCCAACGGGGTGTCGAGTGAGCTCGAGCGGTACCCGGGGGTGCGGCAGACCCGCGCACGGGCAGTCAACGAACGCGGACTACCCACCCTGTCCGTCGTCGTGACCGCTGATCCGACGATCGACCTCGCCGACTTCACCCGCACATCGGAGCGCATCGCCGCCTGGGTTGCGGCGACGGTCGGTGACAACGAGGTGGCCACCCAGGTCCTGCTGCACCTCGATCGGGCAGATCAGCCGGCACAAAATTCCGAGAGCTGACCCGCGCACCCGCACGTACTCGGTACGTTCGGGCTCATGGAATATGTGGTGTTCTATGCGACCGATCCGGCCAGTGCAGCGCGTATCCCCGAGGTGTACCCACGGCATCTGGCGTACCTCGACGAGTTCTCCACTCGAGGAGGTCTGCTGAGTATCGGCCCGTTCGACGACCCCGTGACTCATGGGTCGATGGCGATCTTCACGAGCCGGGAGCGAGCCGAGGAATTCGTCGCGAACGACCCCTTCGTCCTCGAGGGCATCGCGCTCCCCGGAGAAATCCGCGAGTGGGACGCCCTGAGCTTCCGTTGACACCCCACGAGGTCGGACGAGAAAACGCCAGTGGCGCCCATCCCGGAGGATGAGCGCCACTGGCGTGTAGTGCAGCGTGATCAGCCGATCACAGGCAGGCGGGTGCCTACTTGTTGATCTTCGTGACCTTGCCGGCGCCGACAGTGCGGCCGCCTTCGCGGATCGCGAAGCGCAGGCCCTCGTCCATGGCGACGGGCTGGATCAGCTTGACGGACATCTCGGTGTTGTCACCGGGCATGACCATCTCGGTGCCCTCGGGCAGCGTCACAACGCCCGTCACGTCCGTGGTACGGAAGTAGAACTGCGGACGGTAGTTGTTGAAGAACGGCGTGTGGCGGCCGCCCTCGTCCTTGGACAGGATGTACGCCTGGCCCTCGAACTCGGTGTGCGGGGTGGTGGTGCCGGGCTTGACGACAACCTGTCCACGCTCGACATCTTCGCGCTTGATACCACGCACGAGCAGACCGACGTTGTCACCGGCCTGGCCCGAGTCGAGGAGCTTGCGGAACATCTCGATACCCGTGACCGTGGTCTTGGTCTTGGTTTCCTTGATGCCGACGATCTCGACGTCCTCGTTGACGTTGATCACGCCACGCTCGATACGACCGGTGACGACGGTGCCACGACCGGTGATCGTGAAGACGTCCTCGACGGGCATGAGGAAGGGCTTCTCGGTCTCGCGAACCGGGTCCGGGATGGACTCGTCGACCGCAGCCATGAGCTCGAGGATGTTCTTGGTCCACTCCGGGTCGCCCTCGAGCGCCTTCAGTGCGGAAACCTTGACCACCGGAGCGTCCTCGTCGAACTCCTGCGCAGCGAGGAGCTCACGGACCTCCATCTCGACGAGCTCGATGATCTCTTCGTCGTCGACCATGTCGGCCTTGTTGAGAGCGACGAGGATGTAGGGCACGCCGACCTGGCGGGCGAGCAGCACGTGCTCACGCGTCTGGGGCATCGGGCCGTCGGTGGCGGCGACCACGAGGATGGCACCGTCCATCTGCGCCGCACCGGTGATCATGTTCTTGATGTAGTCGGCGTGACCGGGAGCGTCGACGTGCGCGTAGTGGCGCTTCTCGGTCTGGTACTCAACATGCGAGATGTTGATCGTGATACCGCGAGCCTTCTCCTCAGGAGCCTTGTCGATCTCGTCGAAGGCCGAGGCCTCGTTGAGGTCCGGGTACGCGTCGTGCAGAACCTTGGTGATGGCCGCGGTCAGCGTGGTCTTGCCGTGGTCGACGTGACCGATGGTGCCGATGTTCACGTGCGGCTTCGTCCGCTCGAACTTCGCCTTCGCCACTGTGTGTCCTCCTGGACTGATTGATGCTTGCGGTATGCAGCAGTGCGGTTGTTATTACTGGGTCGTGCTTTCGGCCGGCTTAACCGAGGTTACTCGCCGGTCGCCTTGGCGATGATTTCCTTCGAGACGTTCGCGGGAACCTCTGCGTAGGAATCGAACACCATGGAGAAGTTCGCCCGGCCCTGGGTCTTCGACCGCAGATCACCGATGTAACCGAACATCTCCGAGAGCGGAACCAGCGCCTTCACGACACGGGCACCACTGCGTTCCTCCATGGCCTGAATCTGGCCACGGCGGGAGTTCAGGTCGCCGATCACGTCACCCATGTATTCCTCGGGTGTGGTGACCTCGACAGCCATGAGCGGCTCGAGAATGACCGGGCCGGCCTTGCGGGCGGCTTCCTTCAGTGCCTGCGAACCGGCAACCTTGAAGGCCATTTCAGACGAGTCGACATCGTGGTATGCACCGTCGAGCAGCGACAGCTTGAGGTTGACCAGCGGGTAACCGGCCAGGACGCCGTACTGCATCGCGTCCTGTGCGCCTGCATCCACGGAGGGGATGTATTCGCGCGGGATGCGGCCACCGCTGACCTTGTTCTCGAACTCGTAGGTGGCGCCGTCTTCGCCGACGAACGGTTCCAGCGCGATGATCACCTTGGCGAACTGGCCCGATCCACCCGTCTGCTTCTTGTGGGTGTAGTCGTGCTTCTCGACCTTCTTGGTGATGGTCTCGCGGTAGGCGACCTGCGGCTTGCCGACGTTGGCCTCGACCTTGAACTCGCGACGCATACGGTCGACGAGGATGTCGAGGTGGAGCTCGCCCATACCGCCGATGACGGTCTGGCCGGTCTCCTCGTCGAGCTCGACGGAGAACGTGGGGTCCTCTTCGGCGAGCTTCTGGATCGCGGTGCCCAGCTTCTCCTGGTCGGACTTGGTCTTGGGCTCGATCGAGACCTGGATGACCGGGTCCGGGAAGCTCATGGACTCGAGCACGATGGGGCTGCTCTGATCGCAAAGGGTGTCACCGGTGGTGGTGTCCTTCAGACCGATCATCGCGTAGATGTGGCCGGCCACGGCCTCGTCGACCGGGTTCTCCTTGTTGGCGTGCATCTGGAAGAGCTTTCCGATGCGCTCCTTCTTGCCCTTGGTCGCGTTCATGACCTGGGCGCCCGGATCGATCCGGCCGGAGTACACGCGGACGAACGTCAGCTTGCCGAAGAACGGGTGCGCTGCGATCTTGAAGGCCAGAGCCGAGAACGGCTCGTCCTTGCTCGGCTTACGAGTGAGAACTTCCTCCTCGTTGCCCAGCGCGTGGCCCTGAACCTCACCGATGTCCAGCGGGTTCGGCAGGTAGTCGATGACCGCGTCGAGCATGGGCTGCACGCCCTTGTTCTTGAACGCGGAACCGCACAGCACCGGGTACAGCTCGGACGCGACCGTCATCTTGCGGATGGCAGCCTTGATCTCCTCGACGGAGAGCTCCTCGCCGGCGAAGTACTTCTCCATGAGGGCTTCGTCGGACTCGGCAACGGTCTCGAGCAGCTTCTCGCGGTACTCGGCGGCCTTGTCGGCCAGATCCGCGGGGATCTCCTCGATGGTGGGCTCGGCACCGGTCGGCACGACACCGCGCCAGGTGATGGCCCGCATCTCGACCAGGTCGACGACACCGTCGAAGTCGTCCTCGGCGCCGATCGGCAGCTGCAGGACGAGGGGCTTGGCACCGAGACGGTCGATGATGGTCTGGACCGTGAAGTAGAAGTCCGCGCCCATCTTGTCCATCTTGTTGACGAAACAGATGCGCGGAACGTCGTACTTGGCGGCCTGACGCCACACCTGCTCCGACTGGGGCTCGACGCCCTCCTTGCCGTCGAACACGGCCACAGCGCCGTCGAGCACGCGGAGCGAACGCTCCACCTCGACGGTGAAGTCGACGTGTCCGGGGGTGTCGATGATGTTGATCTGGTTGTTGTTCCAGAAGCAGGTCACCGCGGCAGAGGTGATCGTGATGCCGCGTTCCTTCTCCTGCTCCATCCAGTCCGTCGTCGACGCGCCGTCGTGCGTCTCACCGATCTTGTAGTTGACACCGGTGTAGAACAGGATGCGCTCGGTGGTCGTGGTCTTGCCGGCATCGATGTGCGCCATGATGCCGATGTTGCGGACCTTGTTCAGGTCGGTCAGCACTTCCTGTGCCACAGGATTCTTCCCCGCTCGTAGCTCGTGTATCGGGTGTCGGCCTCCCCGGTGTTCCACCAGCGGGGCCGTTGTCTCGAGTTGTAGATCAGCCGGGCCCGGGTAGGGCCCGACGTAGCAACGACGCCGGAGCAGTCACGGTGAGGTGACTGCTCCGACGTGACGTCACCAGCGGTAGTGGGCGAATGCCTTGTTGGCTTCAGCCATCTTGTGAGTGTCCTCACGGCGCTTCACAGCGGCACCGAGGCCGTTGCTGGCGTCGAGGAGCTCATTGGCGAGACGCTCGACCATCGTCTTCTCACGGCGCTGCCGCGAGAAGGTCACGAGCCAGCGGAGCGCGAGGGTGGTGGAACGGCCCGGACGGACCTCGACCGGCACCTGGTAGGTGGCGCCACCGACACGGCGGCTGCGAACCTCGAGGGCAGGCTTGACGTTGTCCAGAGCGCGCTTGAGGGTGACGACCGGATCGGTGCCGGTCTTCTCGCGTGCCTGCTCGAGCGCCTGGTAGACGATGCGCTCGGCGGTGGACTTCTTGCCGTCCAGGAGGATCTTGTTGACGAGCTGCGTCACCAGGGGCGAACCGTAGACCGGGTCGTTGATGAGCGGGCGCTTCGGAGCGGGGCCCTTACGTGGCATTAGCTCTTCTCCTTCTTGGCGCCGTAGCGGCTGCGTGCCTGCTTGCGACCCTTGACACCCTGGGTGTCGAGGGAGCCGCGGATGATCTTGTAGCGCACACCGGGGAGGTCCTTCACACGACCACCGCGGACGAGCACCATGGAGTGCTCCTGCAGGTTGTGGCCCTCACCCGGGATGTAAGCGGTGACCTCGACGGAGCTGGTCAAGCGCACACGCGCGACCTTACGGAGCGCCGAGTTCGGCTTCTTCGGGGTGGTGGTGTACACGCGGGTGCACACGCCACGACGCTGCGGGCTGCCCTTCAGAGCTGCCGTCTTGACCTTGGCGGTCTTGTCGCGGCGGCCCTTGCGGACCAACTGATTGATGGTTGGCATTTACCGGCTTTCTTCGTGTTGAACAGACTGCTCTGGACAAGCAACCTTGGCTGTTCTGAAATTAGGGATCTAGCAGTTGGGGCAAGGAAGCTACTGCCCCGCACTCGATCGACGGTGCGTGACGTGCACGCACCCCACGGTCGGGTGTGTCGCATACCCCCACACAGGCAGCCGGATGCTCGTTCCATGCAGCAAATCTGCACGAACGCGCGCACGGCAATACCTCGCTAGGCACACAGATCGGCCCGGGCATGCCGGACACGACCCACAACGATACCCGGCGGCGCGCCGGAAGGTCAAAGCGGGCGGGCGGTGGTAAGGGCTGCGAGGCGAGAGGAAGGGCTTCCGGTTCGAGTGCCAGCACACTAGCTGCTCAGGTTGAGCGTCAGATCGGCGAGGGTGGACGCCGCCTTGCACGGATCCGCCGCGGCAGCGGTGAACTGCACCCACCAGCCGACCACACCCGAGGACGGCGACCCGACGCTCACCCCACAGGCTCCTGGATCCTCCGGTGGTCGCATCACCACGGCTCTGCGCCCCTGGATGGTCGACGACTCCACCTTGTAGCCCAGCTCCTCGCCCGTCTCCTTCTCGGTGTCGAGCGAACCTGTCTCGAACCAGTTGAAGGTGATCTTCACCGGACCGTTCGCGCCGACGGCATCCCAGCGGCAGATCGCGCCGAAGAAGCCGCGCTCGATGGCGTCGGCGGCGACGGATTCGGCGATCTGTTCGTCGGTGACTGCGTCGCACTCCTCGAGGAGGGCGGTGAACCTCTCCGTGTCACCCGTGACAGAGGCACCTTCGGGTCGGGGCGAACCGTCGATCGACGACCCGCATCCCGCGATCAGCCCGACCACCGACACGATCGCGGCCGTAGCCTCGGCCGCGCGGCGACGTCCGCCGCTCATCACCCCTCCGCTCATCTGGCCCCCACTCATTTCGCCCTCGACACGCTGAGTTCGGCGAGGTCCCGCGCAACCTTGCAGGGGTCGGCGGCCGGCCGGGCGTCGGCATACATCACCGACCAGTGAATGAAATCGCCGCCGAACTCCACACCGAGCTCGCACAGAATCCCCTCCGAGGAGGCGATGAAGCCAGGGTTCCCTTGGATGTCGATGTCGGTGGCCGGCCGGCCGATCAGTTCCGATCCCGCCCGTTCGCGGCCGATCGGACTGCCGCGGTACCAGGAGAACGTCACGCTGGGCCCGCCAATTCCCGCGGTTTCCCATTCACAGCCGACGGAGTTGCGGGTGACGCCGGTGAAGGAGGGCATACCGAATGCCGTCGACACTTCGTCGTCCGTGACGGAGCCGCACTGACCGAAGAAGGGTCCCGGTTCGGTGATCTGCCCGGTGGCGGGTGGGGCGGCAGTATCGGTCCCGGCATCGTCGCCGCCCCCGCAGCCGGCCAGGGCAGCCACGACTCCGACCGCGGCGAGCACTCCCCATTTCCTGCCCATGAACGCTGACTCTACCGATCCGGCCGGGGTGTGCCGGGTTCAGTCGACTGCCACCGCGTCGAGTGTCCGTTCGGCGCCGTCTGTGCCCCGTGGGAGCGCGGCGTCGAGTTGCGCAGCCCATTGACGTACCACCTCGGCGCGGCGTTTCGAGTCGTCGGTGAGGACGTCGGCGAGGCCGAGCCCGCGGGCCAGGTCGAGAGTGGCCTGCACGAGGCGGTGTGCCACCGGGTCGGAGTCGTCGAAGCCGAAATGCTCGACGGCGGTGCGGTGGGCGACACGTCCGAAGCGTTCCTCGAGCGGCACGATCCGCGCCCGCAGCTCCGGGTCCGCCGCGGCTGCGGTCCACACCTGCAGGGCCGCTTTGAAGAGAGTGCCCGTGTAGTAGTCGACGAGCCGCGACACCACGGCCTCGGTGCGGCCCGCTCCCGACGGCAGGTCGGTGGCCTCCCGCCGGGCCTGCTCCATCCTGGCGTCGAACATCACCTCGAGGGCGGCAGTGATCAGATCCTCCCGGGTCGGGAAATGGTGCTGAGTGGCACCGCGCGACACCCCGGCGCGTTGCGCCACCAGGCTGACGGTGGTGGCGCTCCACCCCAATTCGGCGAGGCAGTCGATGGTGACCTCGAGCAGATGCTCACGCGTGACCCGGCTACGGTCCTGCTTCGGTTCGCGGGTCATGCGGTCACTTCCTCTCGTTGCGCTGTTCGCCCGTGCGCGGTTGACGAGTCCTGAGACTCGTCAACCGCGCACGGGGCCGGAGGCCCAGGTGGGCGGCCGCTTCTGCAGGAACGCCATCATGCCTTCCCGGGCTTCCTCGGACTCGAAGAGCCTCGCGGACTGCGTCGTCAGCTCGTCGGTGTAGCGGTCGAAATCGGCGAGCAGTGCCTTCGTGATCAGGGCCTTGCTCTCCGCCAGCCCCTGTGGTGACCCCTGCCGTAACTGATCGAGAATTTCCTCGACGATGTCGTCCGGGTCCTGCGCCGACTCACTGATCAGTCCGATCGCCTCGGCCTCGTGCGCGCCGAACTTTTCCCCCGTGAGGAAGTACCGTCCTGCCGCGCGTGCGTCGATGCGGGGAAGGACGGTCAACGAGATGATCGAGGCGGCGAGCCCCAGTCGCACCTCGGTGAGGGCGAAGGTGCTGCGAGGTCCGGCGACCGCGATGTCGCAGGCACCCACCAGACCCATGCCTCCCGCTCGGACGTGACCGTCGATCCGCGCCACCACCGGTTTAGGCAGCTCGACGATGGCGCGCAGCAGTTCCGCCATCTGACGGGTCCGGGACCGGACATCTCCACCGGTCTCACTGAGATCGGCCCCGGCGCAGAAGGTGCCGCCGGTGTGGGTCAGAACGACGCCGCGGACGTCGTTGTCCGCAGCGGCGTCCCGCAATCCCTGCAGGATCTGCTCGACCAGCCTCCCGGAGATCGCGTTCCTGTTATGCGGCGAGTCCAGGGTGAGGGTGGCGAACCCGCGACTCACCTCGTACCGGACGAACCGGTCGGCGTGTACTTCGGTCATGCGCTGTCCGTTCGACATCAGTACGACTTCGGCAACCCGAGCGAGTGCTGGGAGACGAAGTTCAGGACCATTTCCCGGCTGACCGGCGCCACCCGGGCGATGCGGGCCGCACCGAGCATCGCTGCCAGGCCGTATTCCTTGGTCAGGCCTGCCCCACCGTGCGTCTGGATGGCCTGGTCGAGGGCCTTGATGCTCGCCTCGGCGGCGGCGTACTTGGCCATGTTCGCGGCCTCCGCGGCCCCGAAGTCGTCGCCGCTGTCGTAGAGCACTGCGGCCTTCTGCATCATCAGCTTGGCGAGTTCGAGCTCGATTTTGATTTGCGCAAGCGGATGCGAGATCCCCTGGTGAGCGCCGATCGGCGTCTTCCATACCGTGCGCTCCTTCGCAAACTTCACGGCCGCGTCGAGCGCGTACCGGCCCATACCGACCGCCATGGCCGCACCCAGGATGCGTTCGGGATTCAGGCCCGCGAACAATTGCATCAACGCGGCGTCGGCCTCGCCGACGAGTGCGTCCGCCCGAAGCCGCACGTTGTCGAGGAACAGCATGAACTGGTGGTCGGGCTCGACGATGTCCATCTCCATCGGCGTCTTGACGAAATTCTCGGCGTCAGTGGGGACGATGAACAGCGCAGGCTTCAGCTTGCCGGTCTTCGAGTCCTCGGTCCGCGCGACGATCAGGACGGCATCGGCCTGATCGACCCCGGAGATATAGATCTTGTTCCCCGACAGCACCCAGTCCTCGGCTTGATCATCACCCCTCGCTCCGCTCGACCGGTCCCGCCGCGCGGTGGTCGTGATCTGATGCGAGTTCGAACCCGCGTCGGCCTCGGTGATGCCGAATGCCATGATCTTCGACCCGTCGGCGAGTCCTGGGAGCCACTTCTGTTTCTGCTCCTCGGTGCCGTACTTGCCGATGATGGTGCCGCAGATGGCGGGCGACACCACCACGAGCAGCAGCCCGGCACCGTGCGCGGCAAGTTCTTCCTGGACCAGCGCCAGTTCGTAGATGCCCGCTCCCCCGCCGCCGTATTCCTCCGGAAGGTTGACGCCGAGGAACCCGAGCTTGCCCGCCTCGTTCCACAATTCGGTCAGTGGTTCACCGCGCCGCGCCCGAGGAAGCACGTAATCGACGTAGTTGAAACGCTCCCCGAGCCTCGACACGGAGGCACGGAGTTCCTTCTGTTCTTCGGTCTCGATGAAGCTCATGATTCTCCTTCAGCCTGCGCTGCTTCGACCACTGCCAGTACCGTTCCCACGTCGACCTGCTGACCGGCGATCACCGACAGTTCGGTGACCACACCGGATGCCGGTGCCTTGATCGTGTGTTCCATCTTCATCGCCTCGAGCCACACGATCGGCTGGCCGACGGTCACGGAATCGCCGACCTCGGCGCCGAGGCGGATGACCGAGCCGGGCATCGGGGCGAGTAAGGACCCCTCCGCCACCACGGTGCTCGGATCGGTGAATCGCGGCTCTGCGCGCAGGCTCACCGGCCCGAGCGCCGAGTCGACGAACACGTCGTCGCCGTAGCGCGCCACCTCGAACGATCTGCGCAACCCAGCAACGTCCAGCACGACCCTGCGCGCGGTCGCCGCGACGAGGGTGACATTGTCGAAACCGTCCGCCGTCAGCCCGTACCGGCCGAGTAGATACCGGACCTCGATCTCACGGTCACCTGTGCTGAACGTCTTACTTTGCGGAGCGGACGGCAGGTTCCTCCACCCACTGGGGAGCGTGGCGTTCACCGCCGCGACCTCGCGGTTGTGCGCCGCGTCCGCCAGGGCGGCGGCGAGCGCCGAGAACCTGTGGGCGTCGGCCGACGCGAGCGGCCGCGACAACACCTCGAGGTCGTGGGTCGCGAAGAAGGCGGTGTCCGTGTCGCCTGCAAGGAACGCCGGATGCCGGAGGACATTGACCAACAGGTCCCGGTTGGTGCGCAGCCCGTGGATCTGCGCACGGCCGAGGGCCGACGCCAGCCGGGTAGCCGCCTGGGACCGCGTCGCCGCGAACGAAATCACCTTCGCGAGCATGGGGTCGTAGTGCACGCCCACCACGGAGCCGTCGACCACACCGGAATCGAGGCGGACGCCGGGCGAGCGCAGAACGTCGAACTCCGTGGTCGTGCCCGGCACGTCGAAGTGGTGGACGGTGCCACTCTGCGGTTGCCAGTGCAGAGCCGGATCCTCGGCGTACAACCGAACCTCGATGGAGTGGCCCGACACGGTGGGATGCTCCGCGTCGAGAGGAACACCCGACGCCACCTGCAGTTGCAGTTCCACGAGGTCGAGCCCCGTGGTGCATTCGGTGACCGGGTGCTCCACCTGCAGGCGGGTATTCATTTCGAGGAAGAAAAACTCTCCCGCCTGGTCGGCAAGAAATTCGACCGTGCCGGCACCCTCGTAGTCGATGGCTTTCGCGGCGAGCCGGGCCGCCTCGAAAAGCCGCTCCCGCATCCCGGGTGTGGCCTCGACCAACGGGGACGGCGCCTCTTCGATCACTTTCTGGTGACGACGCTGGATGGAGCATTCACGCTCCCCCACCGCCCACACCGTTCCATGACGGTCGGCCATCACCTGCACTTCGATGTGCCTGCCCGTTTCCAGGTAACGCTCGCAGAACACCGTCGGGTCACCGAAGGCCGACTGTGCTTCACGGCGAGCGCCTTCCAGTTGTTCCGCCAGGTCCGCGAGCTCGCGTACGACCCGCATGCCACGCCCGCCGCCGCCCGCGGACGCCTTGACGAGTACGGGCAGATCGGCCTCGGTGACCGAGTCGGGATCGAGTTCGGCCAGGACGGGGACCCCGGCGGAGGCCATCAGCTTCTTGGACTCCACCTTCGAGCCCATCATCTCGATGGCGGGCGAGGGTGGCCCGATCCAGGTGAGTCCCGCGTCGTGGACGGCGCGCGCGAAATCGGCATTCTCCGAGAGGAACCCGTAGCCCGGGTGAATGGCATCGGCTCCGGCCAGGCGGGCAGCCTCGATGACGAGGTCGCCGCGCAGGTACGTGTCGGCGGGGCTGTTGCCGGGCAACCGGACCGCGGCGTCGGCCTCGGCAACATGCGGGCTCGATGCGTCGGCGTCGGAAAACACGGCGACGGTGCCGATGCCCGCCCGCCGGCAGGTGGCGAAGATGCGGCGGGCGATCTCACCACGGTTGGCGACGAGGACGGACCGGATCAGGTGTGGGGCGTCGAGGGTTGTCATGTGCTGCCTCACATCCGGAAGACGCCGAAGTTTTCGGCACCTTCGATCGGGGCGTTGGCAATGGCCGACAGGCACATTCCCACCACGGTTCGGGTGTCGCGGGGATCGATCACACCGTCGTCGTACAGGCGGCCGGACAGGAACATAGGGATCGATTCGGCCTCGATCTGGTTCTCGATCATGGCCCGCATCCCGGCGTCGGCCTCTTCGTCGAAGGCCTGGCCGCGCGCTTCGGCCGAGGCCCGGCTGACAATGGAGATGACGCCCGCCAACTGCGCACCGCCCATGACGGCCGACTTGGAACTGGGCCAGGCGAAGAGGAATCGCGGGTCGAATGCGCGTCCGCACATGCCGTAGTGCCCGGCCCCGTACGACGCCCCCAGGAGGATCGAGATGTGCGGGACGGTGGAGTTGGAGACCGCGTTGATCATCATCGAACCGTGCTTGATCATCCCGCCCTCCTCGTACTCCTTACCCACCATGTATCCGGTGGTGTTGTGCAGGAACAGCAGCGGGGTGTTCGAGCGGTTGGCCAGCTGGATGAACTGGGTGGCCTTCTGCGACTCCTCGCTGAAGAGAACACCGCGCGCGTTGGCGAGGATGCCGATCGGATACCCGTGCAGTTCGGCCCAGCCGGTGACGAGCGACGACCCGTACATCGGCTTGAACTCGTCGAAGTCGGAGCCGTCGACGATGCGGGCGATCACCTCTCGGGGATCGAACGGGATCTTGAGGTCGGCGGGGACGATGCCGAGCAGTTCCTCGGGGTCAGCGAGCGGTTCGATGACCTCGGCCCGGGGCGCGGGGCCCTGCTTCTTCCAGTTCAGTCGCTTGACGATGCTGCGGCCGATCCGGATCGCGTCCTGCTCGTCGACGGCGAAGTAGTCGGCGAGTCCGGACTTGCGGGCGTGCATTTCGGCGCCGCCGAGGGTTTCGTCGTCCGACTCCTCACCGGTGGCCATTTTCACGAGCGGAGGTCCGGCGAGGAACACCTTGGACCGTTCCTTGATCATCACGACGTGGTCGGACATGCCTGGGATGTACGCGCCCCCGGCGGTCGAGTTCCCGAAGACGAGGGCGATGGTCGGGATGCCCGCCGCGGACAGCTGGGTGAGGTCGCGGAACATGCGACCGCCGGGAATGAACACTTCCTTCTGCGTGGGGAGGTCGGCGCCGCCCGACTCCACCAGTGAAATGACCGGGAGCCGGTTCTGCCGTGCGATGTCGTTGGCGCGGAAACCTTTCCGCAGAGTCCACGGGTTGCTCGTGCCGCCGCGGACCGTCGGGTCGTTGGCCACGATCAGGCACTCGACACCCTCGACTACCCCGATCCCGACCACGGTGCTGGCACCGACCGGGAACTCGCTGCCCCACGCCGCCAGCGGGCACAGCTCGAGGAAGGGCGAGTCGGGGTCCAGCAGCAATTCGATGCGCTCGCGGGCGAGGAGCTTTCCGCGCTTCTTGTGCCGTTCGGTGTACTTCTCCCCGCCGCCGGCGAGCGCCTTGGCGTGTTCGGTGTCGATCTCGGCGAGTTTGTCGGTCATGGCTTTCGCCGCCGCCGCGTACTCGTCCGAGCCGGTGTCGAGAGTCGACTTCAGCGTCGTCATGCCTGATACCCCAATCGCTTGGCGGCGAGCCCGGTCAGAATCTCGGTGGTACCGCCACCGATCCCGAGGATGCGCATGTCCCGGTACTGCCGTTCCACTTCGCTCTCCCGCATGTAACCGAGCCCGCCGAACAGCTGAACAGCCTGGTTGGCCACCCATTCGCCCGACTCCACCGCGGTGTTCTTCGCGAAACACACCTCCGCGATGAAGTCCTCGTTCGATTCGAGCGACCGCTCGACCAGAGTCCGGGTGTACACCCGGGCCACATCGATCTTCCGGGCCATTTCCGTGACCGTGTTCTGCACTGCCTGCCTGCTGATCAGTGGCCGCCCGAAGGTTTCGCGGTCGCGGACCCACGCCAACGTGAGGTCGAGGCACCGCTGCGCACTCGAATACGCTTGGGCTGCAAGCGCGATGCGTTCGGTGAGAAAGGCCTGGGCGATCTGTGAGAATCCGCTGTTCTCGGCGCCGACGAGGTTGGCGACCGGCACACGCGCGTCGACGAAGGACAACTCCGCGGTGTCGGACGCGCGCCATCCCATCTTGTCGAGTTTGCGGGCCACCTCGAAACCGGGTGTTCCCTTCTCGATCACGAGGAGGGACACACCGGCGGCACCGGGTCCGCCGGTGCGGACCGCGGTGACCACGAAGTCGGCGCGGCACGCGGAAGTGATGAAGGTTTTGGAGCCGTTGACGACGAAGTGATCGCCGTCGCGCACCGCGGTGGTTCGCAGGTGTCCGACGTCGGAACCGCCGCCCGGTTCCGTGATGGCGAGCGAGCCGATGAGGTCTCCGCGCAGGGTGGGCCGCACCCACTTCTCGATCTGCTCCGGGTCACCGGCCGCTGCCAGGTGCGGCAGGGCGATGCCTGAGGTGAACAGAGACGCGAACAGACCACCCGACGCGCCGGCCTGATGCATCTCCTCGCAGATGAGGACCGCGTCTACCAGATCCCCACCCTCGCCACCGACGGACTCCGGAAAACCAGCGCCCATCAGCCCCAGTTCGGCTGCCTCACGGTGCAGTGCGCGCGGAATCTCACCGTCACGCTCCCAGTCCGCGAGGTGCGGAAGTATCTGTCGCTCGACGAAACCGCGCACGGTCTTGCGCAGCTCCTGCCGTTCCGGTGTGTCCCACACGTTCACGAACTTGTCCCTTCGGGGAGGAGTGCTTTCGGAATATCGACGTGCCTCGATCGCAGCCATTCACCGAGACCCTTGGCCTGCGGGTCGAATCGGGCCTGGGACGCCACGCCCTGCCCGAGAATTCCCTCGATCACGAAGTTGACCGCGCGCAGTTTCGGCAGCACGTACCGCGTAACGGGGAGGTCGGCAGCCTCCGGGAGGAGTCGTTTCACTTCGTCGACTGTCAGGGTGTGGACCAGCCACCGCCATTGTTCGTCGGTGCGGACCCACACACCGACGTTGGCGTTGCCGCCCTTGTCGCCGCTACGGGCACCGGCAATGGCGCCGAGGGGACAACGCGTCGTCGGGCCACCGGCCGGTAGCCCCGGAAGCACCGGATCGTCGACGTCCTCGAGTTCACGCACCTCGGGAGACGGCTCGATGTCGACGCGGGCGCCGTCCGGCAGTACCGCGACGTGCGGAACTTCCTTGGCGTGCACGTACCCGGGCGTGAAAACCCCATAGGGCTGCCCTTGCCCGGGTGGAGCGGTGAGCGTGAAGCCGGGATAGCTGGCGAGTGCGAGTTCGACTGCGAGCGAGGAGAAGCTGCGACCCACCGCGGCGGCGTCGGAATCGCGAACCACACACCGCAGCAGCGCGCTCGCGGCTTCCTCGGTATCAGCGTCCGGGTGGTCGGTGCGAGCGAGCGACCACTCCAGTTCGGCCGGACGGGTGGTCAGCCCACTCTCGAGTTGTCTCCGCACCAGCGCCGCCTTGGCCTCGATGTCGAGGCCGGTGAGGACGAACACGGCCTCGTTCCGGAATCCGGCCAGCGTGTTCAACGAGACTTTCAGCTGGGGCGGCGGCGGCTCGCCCGTGACCCCGCTGATGCGGACACGATCGGCGCCGTCATCGGACAGCTCGGCGGTGTCGATGCGGGCCGTCACGTCGGGGCCGGCGTACCGGCCGCCCGTGATCTCGTACAGCAGCTGCGCGGTCACTGTTCCGGCAGTCACCGCCCCGCCCGTTCCAGGGTGCTTGGTGATGACCGAGGATCCGTCCGCGTCGATCTCGGCGATCGGAAACCCGGGCCGGTCGAGGTCGGCGATCTCGGTGAAGAATGCGTAGTTGCCCCCGGTGGCCTGGGTGCCGCACTCGATGACGTGACCCGCCACGACCGCACCCGCCAGCTGATCGAAGTCGCCCCGTTGCCACCCGAAGTGCGCAGCCGCCGGTCCCACGATCACCGAGGCGTCGGTGACACGGCCGGTGACCACCACGTCGGCCCCGGCGTTCAGGCATTCGACGATTCCCCACGCCCCGAGGTAGGCATTGGCGGTCAGCGGACTGCCCAGTCCGAGTTCCGCGGCCCGCCCGATCAAGTCGTCACCCTCGACGTGAGCGATCTTTGCCTGCAGCCCCAGCGTGTCGTTCACTGCGCGCAGCGCCGCGGCCAAACCTGCGGGATTGAGTCCACCTGCGTTGGCGACGATGCGGACGCCCTTGTCCAGGGCCAGTCCGAGGCAGTCTTCAGCCTGGCGGAGAAACGTTTTGGCGTATCCCCGGTCGGGGTCCTTCATACGGTCACGACCGAGGATCAACATGGTCAGTTCGGCGAGATAGTCACCGGTCAGGTAGTCGAGTTCGCCGTCCTCGAGCATCTCGCGCATCGCCGACAGGCGGTCACCGTAGAAGCCGGAACAGTTGCCGATCCGCACCGTCATCGCGACCCCGCTTCCCGTCCCCCGCCGGCGGGTCCCGCGAAAGCCTGTGCAATGTCCAGCCATTGGTCGGCGTCGGGCCCGGTCGCGACGAGAGCAAGGTCTGCCCGATTCGCACGCTGAGTGACGAGCAGGCAGAAGTCTTCTGCCGGTCCGGTCACCCTCTGGGCGGCGTCCTCGGGTCCCCATGTCCAGACGGACACGCCGTCGGGGGCAGTCAGTTCGACCCGGAATTCCTCGGTCGGTGGCGCGAGTTCGTTGACGGCGAAGGCGAAGTCGCGGGTGCGGACGCCCAGGTGGGCGATGCTCTTCAGCCGATCGGTGGGTTTGCGGGGCACCGCGAGTGCGTCGGCCACGTCCTGACCGTGTGCCCACGTCTCCATCAAGCGGGCCGTCGCCATGGACGCCGCCTTCATCGGCGGGCCGTACCACAGGATTTTCTGGTCGGGCGGCACCGCGGCCAGAGCAGCGGCGAGCTGTGCACGGGTCGTCCGCCAGTCGTCGAGGAGCTGCGCCGGCGGGAGGCTCGCGAACTCGCGGGCACCGGCGTCGACGAAACCTGCCGGGTCTGCCGCGGCGACCGCCAGCTGCACGGTGAACGCGTCGGGGTCGGTGATCGCCAGCAGGGCGGCTCGATCGGTCCAGAGCAGATGCCCGATCTGGTGGGCGATCGTCCATCCCTCCGCGGGTGTGGGGTCTGCCCATCGGGAGTCCGGGAGGTCTGCGACCAGCGCATCCAGCGCCTCACTCTCGGCACACACGTCGTCGATGAACCTCTGCAGTTCGGCCATGCGACCAGCATCACACCAGCCCGGTAAAAAAGCAAGCACGATTGATTGTTTTTATCCTTGCCGTGTCGCCGGGTGCATTGCGGGCGGTCTGCTGCCACGCTGGGGACGTGATCCGACAGTTGCTCACCCAGGCGGCACTGAATCCTCTCCCCTCGCCGCGGACACTCGCGACGCGCCTCGTACCGAAGTCGGGACATCGGGTCGCCGGGAAGCGCATCCTGGTCACCGGGGGTTCGTCGGGTGTCGGCGAGGCTGCGGCACGCCGACTCGCACATCTCGGCGCGGAGGTCGTGCTCGTCGCCCGAGGCGCCCAAGCCCTCGAAGCCGTCCGCGACGACATCCTGCGTGCAGGGTGCGACGCGCACGCCGTCCCCTGCGATCTGACCGACCCCGACTCGATCGACGCCATGGTGTCCCGGGTGCTCGGCGATATCGGCCCTGTCGACGTCCTCGTCAACAACGCCGGACGCTCGATCCGGCGGACGGTGGAAGATTCGCTCGACCGCTTTCACGACTACGAGCGCACCATGGCGATCAACTACTTCGGTTCGACCCGGCTCACTCTCGCGCTGCTTCCGTCGATGCTCGAGCGTCGCGACGGCCACATCATCAACGTGGCCACGTGGGGTGTGCCCGCGGGTGTGATGCCCAAGTTCTCCGCCTACCACGCGTCGAAGGCGGCGGTCGGCGCGTTCGGACGCAGTCTCGGTGCCGAACTTCGCGATCGCGGCATCGCCGTGACCACCCTCGACCTGCCTCTGGTGCGGACGCCGATGATCGCCCCGACCACGGACTACGACTCGATGGCGGCGTTGTCCCCGGAGCAGGCGGCCGAATGGTTCGTCACCGCGGTCCGGACGCGGCCCGTGGAGTTGCTTCCGGGATATGGGGAGCTGTTCCGGCTTCTGGGCCTCTTCGCGCCGACCCTCACCGACGCGTTGGTGCGGCGGGCCGGCATCTAGCCGGAATGAAAGACTTGGCTCTGTTCCGAAAGCCGCACACACCCAGAGGGAGCCGTTCATGACCGACGCTGTGCTCACCACCCGCGATGGCGACATCATCACGTGGACGCTCAACCGTCCCGAGGCCCGCAACCCGATCTCCGAGCCCGACGTGATCGAGGCGCTCGAGAACGCGGTGGCCGAGGTCAACGGTGACCCCAGCGTGCGCGCCGCCATCATCACCGGTTCCGGTTCGGCCTTCTCTTCCGGCGGCAACGTCAAGCACATGCAGAACCGCGAAGGAATGTTCGGCGGCTCACCCGCCGAAATCCGGCAGGGCTACCGCCACGGTATCCAGCGGATCCCGCTC
This sequence comes from Rhodococcus sp. USK13, assembly GCF_018343855.1. NCBI lineage: Bacteria > Bacillati > Actinomycetota > Actinomycetes > Mycobacteriales > Nocardiaceae > Rhodococcus > Rhodococcus sp. USK13. Next base: position 5,869,992 of record NZ_CP069242.1, read on the forward strand.
GCCCTGCACCACTGCGAGGTACCGACCATCGCCGCCGTCAACGGACCGGCAATCGGTGCGGGGTGCGACCTCTCGTTGATGTGTGACATGCGGATCGCCTCCACCGCCGCCGTCTTCGCGGAGAGTTTCGTCAAGGTCGGCCTCGTTCCCGGCGACGGGGGTGCCTGGTTCCTTCCGCAGGCCATCGGCATGGCCCGCGCCAGCGAGATGGCGTTCACCGGTGACGCGATCGACGCCGCCAAAGCCCTCGAGTGGGGACTCGTTTCCCAGGTGACCGAGCCCGACCAGTTGCTGCCGGCGGCGCGGGCGCTGGCCGACCGGGTGGCGGTCAACCCACCCCAGGTGCTCCGGATGACCAAGAAGCTGCTTCGCGAGGGACGTCAACACAGCCTCGAAAGCCTGCTCGAACTCTCGGCGGCGATGCAAGCGCTCGCACACCACACCGCCGACCACCACGAAGCGGTCGGGGCGATGCTCGATCGCCGGACACCGAACTTCACGGGGCAGTGAATCGGTTCCGCCCGGCCGTACGACAGGTTCACCGCACCGCTGCGCCGGAAACACAGCGGCCGTGACCGAAACGTCCCCCAGCCAGCTCGTCCCTGTCCTGTCGGTCCTCGGATCGGTGTTGTCCGTCCAGTTCGGCGCCGCCTTCGGGAGCACGTTGTTCGACACGGTGGGCGCGTCGGGCGCCGTGGCACTGCGGCTCACCGTCGCCGCGCTGATTCTCGGCATTCTGGTCCGTCCACGATGGCGTCGGTGGACGCGACCGCAACGAGAGGGCATTATCGCCCTGGGACTTGCTCTCGCAGTGATGAATTCGGCCTTCTACGAGGCGCTGGCGCGGCTACCGTTGGGCACCACCGTCACCATCGAGTTCCTGGGGCCGCTCACCCTGGCCGCCGTCTTGTCGAGACGACTCCGCGACGGCGTGTGGGTGGTGGCGGCTCTCGCGGGAGTGTTGATGCTCGGATTGCGGGACACGGGCAGCGAGGCGCTGGACGCCGTCGGTGTCGCATTCGCCCTCACTGCGGGGGCGGCGTGGGCGGGCTACATCATCGCCGGTTCCCACTTGGCGGCGACGGTTCCGAGCGCCGACGGCCTGGCCGGTGCCAGCATCGTCGCCGCGGTGCTCACGCTGCCTCTCGGCGTGATCTCAGGCGGGACAGCACTGTTCGATCCCCACACTCTGGCGGTGGGCGCCGCGGTGGCTCTGCTGTCTTCGGTCATTCCGTACACTCTCGAACTGCGGGCGCTGCAGGTGATGAGTAAGAAGGTGTTCGCCATCCTCATCGCGCTCGAGCCGGCTGCTGCCACGCTCGCCGGGGTTCTCGTCCTCGGGCAGGTACTGGGACTGCAGACGCTGGCCGCGATCGCGCTCGTCGTCGCCGCCGGCATCGGGTCGGTGCTGAGTAACAGGTAGTTCATCTCCGCGTCCAGTTCATATCAGGGTCCCGACGTCGGCAGCGACGATGCGGTCCAATGCGCGCTCGGCCACAGCAGCGATCGTCATCGACGGGTTGCACGCGGCGGTGTTGCCGGGCATCAGGGCACCGTCGAGCACGTACAGCCCGCGCTGGCCCTGCACGCGGCCTTCGAGGTCGCACACCGTGCCCATGCAGGCACCGCCCAGCGGATGCCAGGTGGAGGGGAATACCGAATTGGTGTCCGTGAGTATGCTGCCCGGCCCGGCGATTCTTCGCACGGTCGGATCGATATGACCCTGCTGAATGACTGCGTCACCTTCCTTCGGCCAACGCAATACAGCGCCGTCATTCGCCGAGTCGTAGGCAAAGCTGCCACGGCCCTCACTGACGCCGTACCCGACGAGCATCGTGCTGCGGGCGTCGAAGGAGAGCGGTGGAATCGACGCCTGGATGACCGTGTGGGCGGACGAGGGGTCGTCCCAGTTCAGACTGCCGTAGACCACCGGGCCGCCCTGCGGAGCACCGAATTCCTCTTCGAGGCTTGTCCACACATAGATTCGGTCGGCATTGGTACCCCAACCGGCGCCCAATTGGTCGGGTAGGTCCGGAATCTGCCCCTTTGCCGACGCCCGCACCAGCAGCTTGGTGGTGTTCACACTGCCGGCGGCCATCACCAGAGCGGTCGTCGTGAGTATCTTCTTCTCGAGGACTCTGCCGGACGAGTCGATCCGGTCGACGTGCACGATCCATCGGCCATCCTTGGCCCGCTCGATGTCGGTGACCTGGTGCAGCATCTCCACTGTCACGCGCCCGGTCGCCTCGGCGGCGGCGATGTACGTGACGTCGACCGAGTGTTTACCGCCGTTGTTCACGCCGAAAGCGCCCTCGCCATTGGTATACGACGCTTTCACGCGCCCGTGGACCTCGTCGAGCGCGTAGTTCCAGTCGATCGGCATCGGAATCTTCGCCACGGGAAGACCGGCGCGCGTGACATTCTGCTCGAATACCCTTGCAGCCCGGTAATTCGGGCTGGCGACCAATTCGTCGGGAGCGACCGCGAGTTTCAGCATGCGCGCCACCCGCGGGTAGTGAATCCTGTCCATGGTCGCCCAGTCGAGCGCCTCCGGAAAATGAGAGTTGAAGACGGCCTCGGCCGGCTGCAGGGTCATCCCTTGATATACCAAGGACCCGCCGCCGACTCCCGCAGCGCACAGTGCGGTCATGTTCTCACCGAGCACCGTCTCGAGGAGACCTGTGTACGGCTCCATCGCCACCGGCGCGCCGAAGAGCTGTGGGCTGGATTCGTACCAGAGGATCCGTTTGTCCGGAGTTGTAGCGCGCGGGAAAGTTTCCGCGTTGGGACCTGTGGGCCAACGCATTCCACGTTCGAGCACGAGTACCGGCACGCCCGCCTCGGCCAGCCGAAGAGCTGCGACACCACCCCCGAATCCGGATCCGACGACGATCACCCGATGATCTTCGCGGGTGACCGAGGTTCGCGCACCACGGTCCTCGCGACTGACGCCGGCCTGGGCAACACGCGGGCTCGCCAACGCAATTCCCGCGGCGGCCGCGCCCGTCAGAAAGGACCGGCGATTGAGTGCAGACACAGCTTTCCCCCAGCTCTCGATGAAGACGTACTCGGCGAGATGACAAGATAGGTCGACGTGGTCACATCGCGCGTGAGCCGGCCAACCGGACGCACTTTGCGGGCAGAGCGCCCGAAGCAATCCCTCAGGCGAGGTCAAAACTAGACACTCGATCGAGGATGTGTCAAGAATCTCGTTCTTCAGAGAGGCGGAACCTGGGGCGCACACCGCTCCGGGTCGTCACGAGCCGAAGGGCATCGCCGGCAGTAGCCAGCGGGTGAGAAACCTGCGCAGGTCGTCGTCGGCGTGAACGGCTTCGTCGTCGAACATGATGACCGAGAGTCCCAGGCGGACCAGAATTTCGACGATGTCGTCCAGGTACGACTGCGTGTCGGGGTAGCGATCAACGAGAGGTGAGAGTAACTCGCGTGCAACGGGTTTGGCGCGACGCATCATTCCCGCGTCGAAAAGAGGGTTCCCCTGCACGGCCTGGAGCAGTGCCGCGAGGACCGGGTCCGCGTGCACCGCAGCCCGACTGGCGACGACAAGCTCGACGACGAGCTCGAAGGGCGTGTCAGTGGCGTCCAAGCGGGAACGGATGCCGCCCACCACCTCCACCGCAAGACCGGCGATCGCCTGCGACACCAGTTCCTCGCGTGACCCGAAGATGGAGTAGACCGTTTGCCGCGTGACGCCCGCGGCCTGAGCCACCGCCGCGATGGTGACCCCGTCGAAGCCGTCACTTCTGATCAACTCGAGCGTGGCATCCAGGATCTTCTTCCGCGACCGCATGGGGCCATTATCGGGTACCGCCCTCACGTGGTCGCCCGGCCGTCGCACCGTCTCTCTCCGCGAGCCCTCTCCGCCTGGCAGTATCGACGCCGTGAGTACCGCGAACCTGTCCCGGGCCGAAACAGCCGAACGCAGCCGGTCGATCGAGGTGCTCCGGTACCGAGTGGAGCTCGACCTACTCGGTGCCGTCGACCCCGGCAGGGATACCTTCAGCACCACCACAACGGTGGAATTCTCCTCACGCTCCCCTGACACCTGGCTCGACTTCATCGGTACCCGGGTGGAGTCGGTGACCGTCGACGGAACCGCAGTGGGCGTGCAGTACGACGGTGCACGTATCGCATTGACCGGACTACGGGAATCCTCTGTCGTGACCGTCGTCGCACACGGCGACTACTCGCGCAGCGGGGAGGGTCTGCACCGGTTCGTCGACCCGTCCGACGCACAGACGTACCTGTACACCCAGTACGAGCCGGCCGACGCCCGCCGGGTTTTCCCGTGCTTCGAACAACCCGACCTCAAGGCTTCGTTCACCTTCGTCGTCACCGCGCCGCGGGGCTGGGAGGTGATCTCCAACCAGCACGTCGACCGTCGCGACACCGTCAGCGACGGCCAGGTCGTCACCTTCGCAGCTACCTTGCCCCTGTCCACCTACATCACCGCAATCGTGGCCGGTCCGTACCACAGGGTCGAATCCTCTTGGCAGAGAGGAAACCTCACAGTTCCGCTGAGTGTCCTGTGCCGGGCATCCCTGGCACGATATCTGGACGCCGACACCATTTTCGAGATTACTCAGCAGGGTTTGGACTTCTTCGCCGACGCCTTCGACTACCCGTATCCATGGGGTAAATACGACCAGGTCTTCGTTCCCGAGTACAACCTCGGGGCCATGGAGAATCCGGGCTGCGTCACCTTCACCGAGGCGTACGTGTTCCGTGGGTCGGCGACCGATGCCCAGTACGAGGGTCGGGCCAACACGATCCTCCACGAGATGGCGCACATGTGGTTCGGCGACCTCGTCACCATGGTGTGGTGGGACGATTTGTGGCTCAAGGAGTCGTTTGCCGACTACATGGGGTCGCTCGCCAGTGCCGAGGCGACGCGGTGGACGCAGGCGTGGGTGGCGTTCGCCAACCGGCGCAAGGCCTGGGCTTATCTCCAGGACCAGCTCCCGACGACCCATCCCATCGTGGCCGACATCGTCGACCTCGAAGCCGCGAAGCTCAATTTCGACGGCATCACCTACGCCAAGGGCGCCAGTGTTCTGAAGCAGCTCGCGTCCTACGTGGGTCGGGACGCGTTCTTCGAGGGCGCTCGCCGCTACTTCCGCGCCCATGCCTTCGGAAACACCACCTTGGCCGATCTGCTGACCGAGCTGTCCGGCACATCCGGTCGCGACTTGACCAGCTGGGCCGAAGCCTGGTTGCAGACCAGCGGAGTATCGACTCTGGCCCTGGAGCGCAACGACGGGGGCGGTGCGAGTCTTTCGCAGACCGATCCCCGACCGCACCGGCTGGCGATCGGCATGTACGACTTCGATGAAGCCGGCGACCTGGTGTGCACCGAGCGAACCGAAATCGACATCACGACCTCGCGCACTCCCGTCGACCTCACAGATGCCCCGCTGGTGCTACCGAACGACGCCGATCTGACGTATGCGAAGGTGCGTCTCGACACTCGCTCGCTGACCACGGTGGAGAACTCCCTCGACCGGGTTCGCGACCCGTTGGCACGCGGGCTGATCTGGTCGTCCCTCTGGAATGCGACGCGGGACAGCGAACTGGAGGCAGCCCGCTATCTTGCCATGGCGCAGCGGTTCTCGCCTACGGAGTCCAACCCGGCTCTCCTGACCTCGGTGCTGTCCAATGTGCCCTTCGCGATCGAGCACTACCTACCCGAATCCGCCCGAGCGGACGCCCGCAGGCGATGGCTCGAGCACACCTGGAACGAAATGTTCGTCAGTGATTCCGGCGACCAGCTCACCTGGGCGCGCGCTGTCGCCGCTGTTGCGGCAACCGACGGAGGCCGGGCGGCGGATATTCGATCGATTCTCGACGGCAGTGCACCGCCGCCGTCCGGACTGTCTCTCGACCCCGACCTGCGGTGGGCGTTCTGGCTCGCTCTCGCCGCCACCGGTCATGCCGATGACACCGACCTGCACGCCGAATGGCAGCGGGACGACACCGGGTCCGGTCGCACCGCGTACCTGCGTGCGATGTCGGCCCGTCCGGAAGTCGCCGTCAAGGCGGAGGCCTGGGCGTCCATCTTCCACGACCACTCGCTGTCGAACGATCACCTCGACGCCACCATCAGCGGATTCCTCGCGGGAGCACGACGTGACCTCGTCGCACCGTTCGCGGCGGACTACTTCGCCGCAGTGCGTCCGATCTGGCGGGACCGGAGCATCGAGATGGCACGCCGGGTGGTGACCGGCTTGTTCCCCCGGGAGACGACCCTCGCCGCGGCCGACGCCTGGCTTGCAGCGAACGCCGACGCACCGGGCGCTCTGCGAAGACTGATCGTCGAGCAACGCGACCATCTCGCGCGCGATCTCCGGGCGCAGGAGTTCAACTGCGGATTCTGGACGCGCACGCCCTCGGACGAACCCTGACGCACGGGCGAGGAGCCCATATCATCGAGACGGGACCGGCATTCGCCCGCGGAAGTACCAGGAAAGGACACTCGTGGACCAGCACAACTTCGAGGTCGAACTCCCGTCGGATACGTCGTTCGAGTCGGCAGAGGAACACGTCCTGCAGGAGATCGTCGGTCCCCGGATGCTCCGCGAGGGCAAGGATGGTTACGCCGACCTGCACGTGCGCACCAAGGTCGAGAGTCGGAAGCCGGGAATCTCGATTTTCGCCGGGTCCTACAAGCTCTAGCAGAACTGTTACTCAGGCGACGGATCGTCGGCCGATCGCGAAGAGTTCCCGAGGCGAATCGATGCCCTTCAGCCTGTGGCTGCCGGCCGGTTCACACCAGAAGTCGTCGGTGTCCAGTTCGTCGTAGAACTCACCGGTGACCACCACCTCGTGGGCGGGTGCGACGGCCACCACGCGGGACGCCATGTTGACCGGTCGACCGAACCAGTCGCCCGCGCTCGGCACTGCGGTTCCCCAGTCGATGCCGGCTCGAAGTGGTGGCAACCCTTCCAGACGGGCGGCATCGACGAGGTCGAGTGCGGCGCCCGCGAGCGCGGAGGCATCCCACGACACCAGCATGACCGCGTCCCCGATCGTCTTCACCAAACGCACAGGCGAGACCACCAGGTCAGTGGCCAGGCGGTCGAGCCGTTCCGCGACCCGGCTCAGATCGTCCGCCGCGCCCTGCTCGCCGAGCAGCGTGAACCCGACGAGATCGGCGAAACACACCCCGATCTGCTGAGAACCCCGGATGTGCAGGTTCGAGTCACCGGCGATGCCGACGGCGTCCGAACGCAGTTGTTCACGCAGGCTCGTCGCAAGAATGTGCGCGAGTATCTGTGCCTGGAAATCTGCGATGCGGCGCACCTCCACCGCATACTGCAGGGCAACTTCCGGGTGATCACCCGCTGCCGCGAGACGGTCCTGGAGGAGGGCCTCCGCGGCATCGGCCAACGTCCAGATATTGCGGCCCATGACGCGTGCGGCCGCGAACATTCCACCTTCGTCGAGTCCCAGATCTCGGTACTGCTTCAATCCTCGAGCAAGGCTCACATCACCGTCGTTGTAGTACGCCCCGTCCTCGGACGCTCCCCTGCCGATGGCACGAAACCAACGGCGGGCATCCTCGACGGTGAGACCGGCCAACTGCGAGATTTCCTCGATGCTGTACGTGCCTTTCGGCGACAAGGCATGCTCGAGCAACAGGTGAGCGAGCCGGTTGCCCTGAGTCGCGGCGCGTAGTTCGTCGATCGTCACGTTCTCCGCGACCAGCGTGTCGAGCACGCCGATCCGGGCAGCACGGTCCGAACCCGAGAGCCCCTCCAGGAGACCGGCACGTTCGAAGTTCTCGATCTGAACACGATGCGGAACCGGACGGCGCAGTAAACGAGGCGCCGGGGACACCAGCCCTCCCGGCCGCGGCACGAGCCGCACGCCGACTCGCCGCGGAAGCCGCCGTTTCGCCCGGGAATTGAGCACGTCCTCATCGTCGCAGGCATCACGGCCTTGATCGCGGAGATTACGGGAAGTGCTTCCCGCGGACGGTGAGACCGAACTATATTCGGTGCATGCCGATTCAAAGTCTGTTGTTGGATGCGGCGGAAGCACACTTCGCACGCCGCGGAGTTCTCGAGACCCGACTGTCCGACATCCGGCAGGAGGTTGGGGCGAGCGTGGGTGCGGTGTACCACCACTTCCCCAACAAGGCCGAGCTGTACGCGCAGGTCTGGCTCCGCGCACTCACCGACTATCAGGATCAGTTCTGGACTGCACTGTCCGAGTGCGCGGAGGCCCGGACCGGAATCGAAGGAGCGGTCGTACACCACCTCGCGTGGGTGTCCACACACAGGGACAGGGCCGCGATCCTGTCTGCGCCTCGTCCCCCTGCCGTCGACCAGCGTGTGCACGACAAGAACGCCGCATTCTTCCGCCAGGTAATGCACTGGTGGCGTGTCCACGAGCATTACGGCACGGTCCGTCGCCTCGGCTTCGATGTTCTGTACGCACTGTGGCTCGGACCTGCACAGGAGTATTCCCGGCACTGGCTCGCCGGCTCGATGACCACCGAACCCGCCGCCGTGGCCCCGGAATTGGCGCGCGCCGCGTGGATGTCGCTACGAACTCAGGAGTGAACCATGACCGTGGATGTCGCCTTGACTCCGGACTCTGCCCGGGCCGTGCTGGAAGCGCAGCCATTCAGCATGCTCGTGGGCGCCCGCATGACGCAGTTCGGCGACGGCCGTACCACCCTCGAGATCCCCGTCCGTGACGATCTACGGCAGCAGAGTGGTTTCGTGCACGGCGGCGTCCTGTCCTACGCCGCCGACAATGCGCTCACCTTCGCGGCCGGCACCGTGCTCGGCGCGAACATCATGACCGCCGGATTCACCATCACCTACTTGCGTCCAGCGCTGGGAGTGATCCTTCGCGCCGACGCTCGGGCCGACGCCGCGACCCGGCGGCAGGCTCTGTGCCGCTGCGACATCTACGCAGTGCAGGAAGACGGCTCAGAGGTGCTCTGTGCCGCCGCGCAGGGAACCGCGACGGTCAAGCAGACGCGGTAGCACCGCCGCCACGAGATGACACGATGTATGTCATGGCAGACACAGTGGACCATGCTTCCGTCGTTCACGCGCGCGAGCGCATCGACGGGCTGATCCGGCGCACTCCCACCTTCCGGGCCACCGTTCCGACGGCCCACGGTGACGTTCCGGTGATCTTCAAGCTCGAATTCCTCCAGTACGGCGGATCGTTCAAGGTCCGCGGCAGTCTCAACGCCATGCTTCACGCAGAGGAGGAGGGGCAGCTCGCCGACGCGGGTGTCGTCATCGCCTCCGGTGGAAACGCCGCGATCGGCGCAGCCTGGGCGTCACGCCTGCGCGGTGTGAGGTGCACCGTGGTGGTGCCGAACACCGCGCCCGACATCAAGATCGAGAAACTGCGGGCGCTGGGGGCGGATGTCCGCACGGTGGGTGACCGTTATGCGGAGGCCGCCGCGTACGCCGCAGAGCTCGCCGAGTCGTCGAACGCTCTGGCGCTGCACGCCTACGACCTTCCGGACATCGTCGCGGGAGCGGGCACCATCGCCCTCGAGATCCAGGACGACGTCCCCGAACCGGTCACCTACGTGGTCGCCGTGGGCGGCGGCGGTCTGCTGTCGGGCATCGTCGCGGGTAGCCGCGACGACGACGCCATCATCGGTGTGGAACCGCGCGGCGCGGCCACCCTGCACACGGCCGTCGCGGCACGCCGTCCCGTAGACATCGACATCGACAGCATTGCCGGCGACTCCCTCGGGGCCACCCGGATCGGCTCGATCGCGTGGGCCACCGTGTCGGGGCGGCCCGTCGACAGCCTCGTCGTGGACGACAGCGCACTGCTCGACGCGCGAACGCTCCTGTGGGAGGAGTTCCGGATCGTCGTCGAACACGGCACGGCGGCGGCGCTCGCCGCGATCCTCACCGGCGAACTCGTACCACCCTCGGATCGACCGCTGTGTGTCGTCCTGTGCGGTGCCAACACCGCACTGACCAGCTACTGAAGGGCGAGGGATCAGCCGCGGGGTTTCAGCCGGCTGTTCGGCAGCTCAGGCGCAGGCAAAGCCGAACCGTCGTATCCCTCGACGGTTCCGAACCGGTAGTCGGCGGACCCTGCGCCACGGATTTCCGACTGCCAGTCCCGGCGGTAGCCGACGATGTCGTCGTGGCTGCGACCGAGGAAGTTCCACCACATGATCACCTGCTCGCCGAGTGGCTCGCCGCCGAGCAGCAGCAGCCGGGCGCGGGTCTCACCCGTATTTCGCAACGCCACTACCGAGGACCCCGGCGGCTGATAGCCGAGTTCCGCCCACTTCAACGGGGTTCCGCGTAGCCGGACGTCGCCTTCGTCGACCAGAACCCCGACTTCGAAACCGGGTTCGATGTCGAAGGTGACGTCGGCACCCGGATCGAGCAGGACCTCCGCCCCCAGCAGCGGCGAGAATGTCTGGACCGGCGATGTCGACCCCGCCGTGGTACCGAGAAACACCCGGACCGTTGCGCCGTCCAACTCCACCGGTTCCGGCGCATAGGTGTCGAAGGCGGGCGGCGCGTCCTGAGCCGAGGCGGGCAACGCCACCCACAGCTGGGCGCCGTGCAGAATGCGCGTCTCCGGCGTCGACACCTCCGAATGTGCGATGCCCCGCCCCGCCGTCATCAGGTTCAGTTCGCCGGGTCGGACCATGGCGTGTGAGCCGATGCTGTCGCGGTGCTCGATTTCGCCGGTGAACAACCAGCTCACTGTCTGCAGCCCGGTGTGCGGGTGCGGTGGGACGTTCATCCCCCCGGTGAGTCCGACATCGTCCGGGCCGTAGTGATCGGCGAAACACCACGCCCCGATCAGTGAACGCTCGCGCTGCGGCAGAGTGCGCCGGACCGGCATGGCGCGAGGACCGCCCAGCGGAACCTCGCGCGCGCTCAGCACCTCGATACCGTCGCCACCGGGACGGGACTCACACCGCTTCTCCACCGAATTCGCTTCCACATTGCTCACGATTCCATCGTGCCTTTCGTCGGCTCTGCGCGGTACCACGGGTGCGACGCTCGGCGTCTCGTCTCGTCGACAGACGCCACATCAGTTCTACAGAGGGGTGGCCTCGGTCAACGTCCGATCGGCCTTCATCGACGCGTGCGTCGGTGGATTCTCCGGCACGTGCGCCGGACGACGGGCGGCAAACTCTTTGCGCAGCACAGGAACCACCTCGCCACCGAGCAGGTCCAGCTGTTCGAGCACCGTCTTCAGGGGAAGGCCTGCATGATCGACGAGGAACAGCTGACGCTGATAGTCGCCGAAGAAGTCGGCGAACGTGAGGGTCTTCTCGATCACCTGCTCGGGCGTCCCGACCGTCAACGGCGTCTGCTCGGTGAAGTCTTCGAGGCTGGGGCCGTGCCCGTACACCGGGGCGTTGTCGAAGTAGGGTCGGAACTCGTCGACGGCGTCCCGTGCGTTCTTTCGCATGAACACCTGCCCACCCAATCCGACGATCGCCTGATCGGCACGCCCGTGACCGTAATGCTCGTAGCGCTCCCGATACAGATTGATCAGCGCGATGTAGTGCTCCTTGGGCCAGAAGATGTTGTTCGCGAAGAATCCGTCGCCGTGAAAGGCCGCGATCTCCGCGATTTCCGGGCTACGGATGGAGCCGTGCCACACGAATGGCGCAATACCGTCGAGCGGCCGCGGCGTCGAGGTGAAGCCCTGCAAGGGGGTACGGAACTGTCCCTGCCAGTCCACGACCTCTTCGTCCCAGAGTCGACGCAGCAACCTGTAGTGCTCGAGCGCCAGCGGAATTCCCTGGCGGATGTCCTGACCGAACCACGGATAGACCGGAGCCGTATTGCCGCGGCCCATCATCAGGTCGACGCGTCCGTCGGCGAGATGCGACAGCATGGCGTAGTCCTCGGCGATCTTCACCGGGTCGTTGGTCGTGATCAGCGTTGTCGACGTCGAGAGGATGATCTTCTTCGTCTTGGCGGCGAGATACCCCAGCATGGTCGTCGGGGACGACGGGACGAAAGGCGGATTGTGATGCTCGCCGGTCGCAAAGACGTCGAGCCCGACCTCTTCGGCGTGTGTGGCAATGGTGGTCATCGCCTTGATGCGCTCGTGCTCGGACGGAGTGCGGCCGGTGGTGGGGTCGGTCGTCACGTCGCCGACGGTGAATATTCCGAACTGCATGAGATGTTCCTCCGGAACCGCATAGTCACGCGTGCATCAATTTGATACAACATTCAACCATACGCGAGTATTCCGGGTAGCTGGGAACGCGAAGGGCGGCAAGCACAGAAGTGCTTGCCGCCCCTCGACGCGATTACGCCGGATCCCCCGCGCAGCCGGTCAGTGCATCATGATCTGCGGAACATCCTCTGCTTCGAGCGACGGATTCACCGTCTTCTTCCGCGGCAACAGGAACGCCGGAATCAGAGTCAGTGCGATGAGCACGGTCGCCACCATGAAGGTGTTGCCGAAGGCCTCGGCCGCGGCGTTCAGAATGCTGTCGACGGCGCCTGGAGGCTGCTGCGCGGCCACCTCGGGAACGTGCTGCATCGCCACAGTCTGGTTGTCGAGACCCCGATCGAGGAGCTGGTTCGTCAGAACGACCGACATGACGGCGGTACCGATCGAACCCGCGGTCTGCTGGACGATGTTCATCAGCGAAGAACCGCGCGCGACCTGCTCGTTGGACAGGGTGACGATGGCCGCGGTCATCAGCGGCATCATGGTGCAACCCATTCCCAGGCCCATCACGAACAGCGCACCCATCAGCAGCCACGCCGGTGAATCCCCTGCGACCTGAGTGAACACTCCGAGGCCGACCAGAATCAGCGGCAGACCCGTGAGCACGATCTTGCCCGGACCGATCTTGTCGACGAGCCGACCGGCAACCGGCATGGTCAGCATCGCGCCGATTCCCTGCGGAGCCATCAGCAGACCGGCAGCCAGAGTGGTGTGTCCCCCGACCTGGATGAAGTAACTCGGGAAGAGCAGACCTGCACCCATGAACGCGACGATGAACAGCGAGGTCGTGATGACCGCGACCGACAACTGCCGGTTCCTGAACAGGCGGAGGTCGATCAGCGGGTGATCCTTGCGAAGCGCATGGAAGACGAACGCGATGATGAGCACCAGTCCGATGGCTCCGGACACCAGCACTCGAGCCGAGGCCACGGTGCCGACCTCGGGAATGGACGACACCCCGAACAGGAACAGCGCCAGGCCGGGCGAGAGCAGCAGCATTCCGAGGAAATCGAAGGACTCCGACGGCGAAGGCTTGTCCGACGGCAGGATGATGAACGCCGCCGCGAGCGCGACGACACCGATGGGCAGGTTGATCAGGAAGATCCAGTGCCAGCTGGCCGCCTCGATCAGCCAGCCGCCGAGGATCGGACCGCCGATGGGTCCGAGCAGCATCGGGATACCGAGCACCGCCATGACCCGGCCGACTCGATCCGGACCGGCCGCCCTTGTCATGATCGTCATGCCGAGCGGCATCAACATGCCGCCGCCGAGACCCTGAAGCACGCGGAATCCGATCAGCGTCGTGATGTCCCAGGCGAAACTACACAGCACCGAGCCGAGCACGAACAGGATCAGCGCGGTCATGTACAGGCGCTTGGTGCCGAACCTGTCGGCCGCCCACCCTGTGAGAGGGATGACGGTAGCGAGCGCGAGCGTGTACCCGGTCATCGTCCACGCAACGGTGGCGTAGGTGCTGTCGAACTCGGTGGCGAATGTCGGCAGCGCGACGCTGACCACGGTCACATCGAGGATCGACATGATGGCGCCGAGCACCACCACCGACGCGATCTTGAGGACCGTGCCGTCGAGCTTGTCGGGCACCGCGGGCGCGGCGTTCGGCGATGTCATCCGAATGTCTCCTGGTTGTCTTCCCGCAGGAAGTTTCCTGCGAGGATCGGTTGTAGGGCCTCGATCAGTCGAGCTCGCTCGGCCTCCGGAATCCGCCATGCGAACTGTCGCAACTGATCACGCTTGCAGTCGATGTGCTGGTTGGCCAGCTTGTGCCCCGCCTCCGACAAGGACACACGCTTGACCCGCCGGTCACGATCGTCCTCCCGACGAACGACGAGACCGAGCTTTACGAGCTGGTCGACGTTCCGACCGGCTGCCGCCACCGAGAGCCGTAACCGTTCCGCAACCTCGTTGATCGGCAGTGGCTCACCGTGCTGCGCGAGCGCGAAAAGCATGCGTACCTGAGAGAACGTGAGGTCCAGCTCGATCAGGGCGTCCATCGACTCCGACTCCCCCACACACAACACTTGCGAGAAGAAATCGTTGAGTACATCGAAGAGAAGAGCAGGAGAGTTGTCGGCCACCCCGAAATGCTAGCGCGCATGCAACTATTGCTGAAGAGCAACTATGGCGCAACCGAATTATCGGTGTCGGGTATCACAGCGTCACTGCTCGCGATCCTGCACGAGTACGGCTTTGCCCAGCACGCGCCCTGCCTCGAGGTCGCGCAGCGCCTCCGCGGCGTCGGCCAGCGGGTATCGGCCCGTCACCAGCGGCGTCAGACCTCGCTCGATGTGCCCGAGGAGTGCAGCGTGCACCTCGGCCAGCGCGGCCGGTTCGGTACGGAGGAATTCACCCCACGCCGCCCCGACGATGCTGATGTTGCGAAAGAGCACACGATTCAATTTGACCTCGGGAATCGCTCCGCCGGCGAACCCGATGACCAGCAGCCGCCCTTCCGGGGCCAGCACCCGCACCGCTTCGTCGAATGCGTCACCACCGACCGGATCGACGACCACCTGTGCGCCGACACCACCGGTCAGGGCGCGAACATGCTCGCCCCAGCCTTCCCTGAGCTGCACGACCTCGTCGGCGCCCAATTCCCGCAGGAACTCCCCGGCACCGTCCCGCCGCACGACGGCGATCACCCGCGCGCCGTGGGCCTTCGCCAGCTGGATCGTCGACGTGCCGACACCACCCGCCGCGCCCAGCACGACGACCGTCTCACCGGAACGCACATGCGCGCGCCGTTGCAACGCGAACTCCATCGTCTGATAGTTGACGATGAGGGACGCAGCGGCCTCGAAGCTCAGCGAGTCGGGGATCGGCAGCACCTGTGCGGGCGGCACGGCGACCCGCTCGGCGTATCCGCCGACGTGCGAGACGGCCAGCACCCGCCGACCGGGTTCGAGCCCGCTGTCCGGCGGCGCCGACACGACAACCCCGGCCACTTCCGCCCCGGGAACGAACGGCGGCTCGGGCCGAAGCTGATACTTGCCGTAGCTGATGAGCAGGTCGGGGAAACACACCCCACTCGCCCGGACATCGATCAGCACCGCACCATCAGCCTGCGGTTCGGGCACCTCCTGCACCGTCATGCCATCCGGCCCGGACAGTTCCGTCACCACCACTGCGCGCATTCCCGAATGCTAGACGCGTACCGGGACCGGAAGTGATCAACGAGCGAAGAGACGTCTCCGCTTGCGGGCGACAGCCACCATTTCGACCTTGTCCGTCATCTTCACCCGGGGTCGGCCGGACCCTTCCGCGCGCGCAGTCTCGGCCTTGTCGATCGCCCGCCAGCCGGTGAAACCGATCTGCTCCGGCTGCCGGCGCTCGACGAGCTTCTTGACGTCCTTGCGGGTTCCGACGTCGCCGCGAAGTTTGCCCGCCTCGAAGTCCTCGAGCAGGGCGGCGACCGTCTCCTTGGCGCACGCCTTGTTGGTTCCGATGACACCGCTGGGACCGCGCTTGATCCACCCCGTGACGTACACGCGGTCGGATACGCGGCCGCGTTCGTTGGGGATGACGCCACGTTTCTCGTCGAACGCGACGCCACCCACGGGATTGCCGCGGTAGCCGATGGAGCGGAGCACGAGAGAGGTGTCGAGCGAGCCGTTGTCGTCGACGGGCCGGGCGACGACGGCGCCGGACTCGTCGACGACGAGTTCGTTGCGTCCGAAGCGCAGCGCCTCGGCCTTACCGGATCCCGTGATGTCGAGCGGGGACGTCAGGTACCGGAACACGATCCGCTTGTGTCCGGGCCGCGGAGTGC
This sequence comes from Rhodococcus sp. USK13, assembly GCF_018343855.1. Classification (NCBI taxonomy): domain Bacteria; kingdom Bacillati; phylum Actinomycetota; class Actinomycetes; order Mycobacteriales; family Nocardiaceae; genus Rhodococcus; species Rhodococcus sp. USK13. Next base: position 5,886,004 of record NZ_CP069242.1, read on the forward strand.
GTGCGGCGAACTCCTGCGCCAGCCGGACCTTCATCGCAGTGGCCGGGTCGTCGAGCAGTGCGCGGCTGCCGTCATCGAGGTCGAGATCGGCGTCGTCGATAACGACGTCCACGTTCTCGAGATCGCCGAGCGCAAGGAACTCGGGGTTGCTGTATGCCGCTTGAGCGGGACCTCGGCGACCCAGGAGAACAACCTCCTCGATGTTGCTGTTGCGCAATGCAGCAAGTGCGTGGTCGGCGATGTCCGTACGTTCCAGCTCCGCCACGTTCATCGTGAGGATGCGGGCGACATCCAGCGCCACATTGCCGTTTCCGACGATCACGGCCCGCTTCCCCGAGAGGTCGAACGTGCGATCGGCATAGTCCGGGTGGCCGTTGTACCAGGCAACGAACTCCGTGGCAGCGTGCACTCCGGGTAGGTCCTCGCCGGGGATGTTCAACCGTCGGTCGCTCGACGCGCCCACCGCGTAGACGACCGCGTGATGGTTGCGGAGGAGTTCGTCGTGGGTGATGTGCTTGCCGACCTCGACGTTGAGGTGAAATTCGAAGTTCGGGCGGTCGAGGCTCCACTCGAACATCCGCGTCACCTCCTTGGTGCCGGGATGGTCCGGCGCGACCCCGGCGCGGACGAGGCCCCACGGCGTCGGCAGCTTCTCGAACATGTCGACCTCGACGTCGGAGCGCTCGAGCAGCTCACCGGCGGCGTAGCAGGCAGCAGGCCCGGCACCGACGACGGCGACCCGCAGCTTCCCCAGATCCCGTCGCGGCGGGGTGGCGGGAGTGAGCGGAAGCCACCCCGTCGGCATGGGATTGGTCGTGTAGTAGTCGGCGTTGATGTCCTTGTAGCGGGTGAGCGATCCCAGGAGCTTGTCTTCCGGGAAGATCGCGTCCACGGGACAGGCGTCGACGCACGCCCCGCAGTCGATGCAGGTCTCGGGGTCGATGTGGAGCATCTCGGTCTGAGCGAACTCCCGCTCCTCCGGCGTCGGATGGATGCAGTTCACGGGGCAAGCGGAGACACAGCTCGCGTCGTTGCAGCACGCCTGCGTGATGACATATGCCATTTGCGGATTCCTCACACCTGTTCGGACCATGTGTTCGTGTGTGTTACACGAAGTAACAGTTATGGAAACTGTACTGAGAAACGCGTCTCCGAACAACCCTCGCCGCCGAATGCGAGAATCAGGAGACTGTCCACGAGCGAAGGAAACTCACCTTGTCACTCGATCAGCCACTGGCCGTGCTCCCCGATCGCGGCCGAGTTTTCGAGACTTCCTGGCCCGTACGCACCGGGGACATCGACGCGGCCAAGCGACTGCGCCTCGACGGAATCGCCCGCTACCTGCAAGACGCCGGGCTGGACAACCTCGAGGCCGTCGACGCCGCCGAGAGCCACCCCCTGTGGATAGTCCGCCGGACGGTCATCGACATCATCCGTCCGGCGGTGTGGCCTGAACGCGTGCACCTTCGCCGGTGGTGTTCGGGGTTGTCCACCCGATGGACGAACATGCGGGTACAGATCGAAGGCGAAAAGGGCGCCCTGATCGAGACCGAAGGATTCTGGATTCACATCAGCGCCGAAACCGGGATGCCGACGCGCATCGAGGACGGGTTCATCGATGCACTCGGTGAGTCCGCCAACGAAACGCGCTTGAAGTGGAAGCGCTGGCTGGTCGAGGACGCTCCGTCGACCGACGAGGAAGGCGTCGAGGAGACGCCGTTCGGGCTGCGCCGCACCGACATCGACCCGTTCGACCACGTCAACAACGCCGTCTACTGGCAAGCGGTGGAAGAGTTGTTGGCCGATCACGAGCACCCGGGTGGCGGCCGCCTCGTCGACAACCCGCACCGCGCCGTGCTCGAGTACCTGTCGCCGATCGTGTCGACGGACAAGATCATTCTTCGCTCCCGCCGCGACGACACGTCGTTGACGGTGTGGTTCCTGGTCGACGACACCATGCGGGCAGTCGCCAAAGTGGGTCCCCTCTCCGTGTGATCAGACCATCTGCTGGGTACCGATCACCCGCAGCACATCGAGCCTCGCCCGGGCGTCGGAACCCGGTTGCGGCAGGTACACCAGCAGGTGTTGGTAGGCGCTCGGTGTCAGAAGCGTCTCGCACACGAGGTCGATCCGTCCGACCTCCGCGTGGAGCACGCTCTTGGTGTCGGAGCGGCGTACCGCCACGTCATGGCGGTCCCACAGCGCTGCGAACTCGGGGCTCCGCTCGCGGAGTCGAGTCACCAGTTCCGTCACGTCGGCGTCGCCCGCCCGGCGCGCCGCGGTGGCCCGCAGATCCGCGATCTGGTTCGCGGCGAGCCGCTCGTGTTCTTCCTCGGGGAACATCGAGCGTTCCCCCGGGTGCACGAAATACCGCCACGGAAGGTAGCGGTCGAGACCGGAGAACGTGGACAGGTCCCCGAACAGGGCGACGTGCATGCGGTTCTGCAGCAGCACCTCACCGAGGTCGGAGATGACGCAGGACGGGGTGTCGTCAAGCTTGTCCAGTAGGTGCAGCAGTCCCGGCCCGACGTGCTTGTCTCCTACCGCACGCAGCGGTGGCACCTGTCCCGACAACAGGTACAGATGGTCACGCTGGTCATCGGTCAGCCGCAGTGCCCGGGCAAGGGAGCCCAGCACCGAGGTCGACGGGTGCGGGCCGCGAGCCTGCTCGAGCCGGGTGTAGTAATCGGTGGACATACCTGCGAGCAGCGCGACCTCATCGCGTCGCAGTCCGGGTGTCCGGCGCCGGACACCGGGCGGCAAGCCCACATCCGCGGGGACCAACTGCTCTCTGCGACGGCGGAGGAAGTCGGCCAGCTCGGTGCGGTCCATGGACCAACTGTGCCCCACCCGCGGATACCCTGCCAGGGATCGCCGGTCCCCCGATGAAGGGTCTCTGGTTGTCGTGTCCCGAGCGGATCACGCTGGTGTCGGTCCCACACCACGACGACCGTCAGGAGCACATCATGGTCCCCACAACCTCACTCGGAACCACAGGTCCCACCGTCAGCCGGATCGGACTCGGCGCCATGGGCATGTCGGGGATGTACGGCCGGTCGGAAGACGCGGAGTCGACCGCAACGATCCACTCCGCCCTCGATGCGGGGATCGACCTCATCGACACCGGCGACTTCTACGGGTCCGGTCACAACGAGACCCTGATCGGGGCAGCGCTGTCCGGCCGCAGGCGCGAGGACGTCACATTGAGCGTGAAGTTCGGCGCAATGCGCGGACCGGGAGGCACGTGGGGCGGAGTCGACAACCGGCCCGACTCGATCCGCAACTTCCTCGCCTACTCGCTGCAGCGACTCGGCGTCGATTACATCGACATCTACCGTCCCGCCCGCCTCGACCCCAGCGTGCCGATCGAGGACACCGTCGGCGCGATCGGTGAACTGGTCGAGGCCGGCTACGTGCGGCACATCGGACTGTCGGAGGTGGGCCCCGAGACGATCCGCCGAGCGGCCGCCGTGCATCCCATTGCCGACCTGCAGATCGAGTACTCGCTGATTTCGCGCGGCATCGAGAACGAGATCCTCCCCCTGTGCCGCGAACTCGGCATCGGCGTCACCGCGTACGGGGTGCTGTCCCGCGGTCTGCTCAGTGACTCGCTGCGGTCGAATTCCGCGCTGGCGCCCGACGATTTCCGCGCCTACAGCCCGCGCTTCCAGGGCGAGAACCTCCGACAGAATCTGCGGCTCGTCGACACGATGGCCGAACTCGCCGCGCAACACGGGGTGACCGTCGCACAACTCGCGATCGCCTGGGTGCTCGCGCAGGGCGGCGACATCGTCCCGGTCGTCGGCGCCCGCAAGGTCACCCGCCTCACCGAAACGCTCGGCGCGCTCGACGTGCACCTGAGCGCCGCGGACCTGGCCGGCATCGCAGCAGCGGTTCCCGATTCCGCGGTCGCCGGAGACCGCTACGCACCCGCGCAGATGGCCCAGCTCGACAGTGAACGGACCACGGTCGGGCAAAGCTAGTTCACAGCGTCGCGGCGGCCGGCGACCAACGGCTGCAGGAACTCGGCCCAGTGGGCGAACACCTGGTAGTGGCCGCCGCCCACCCAGACATGGGTGTCGGCGGCGCCGAGTCGCTGAACGAGGCGCCGATACATCTCCGGGGCCAGGATGTCGTCGGCGTCGCCGTAGAACACGTCGACCGGCTGGGTGATGTCCTCGGGCACGAACCCCCAATCCAGGAACGCCCACATGTCGTCGAGAATTCCGACGCCTCCCTGGACCAGCGCCTCTCCCATTTCTTCCTCGAACATCGGCTCCAGCATCGGGTCGAGCAGCACGTCCCGGTCCGCGGGGGCCTCCTCGGCGAGGTGTGTGACGAACTTCCGCAGATCGCGGCGGGACGCTTTCGACTCGTGTCGCGCTGCAGCGGTGGCGACGAAACGAGCATGGTTGAGTCGCCAGATCATACGCAGGTCGCGGTTGAGCACGAGGTCCCGGGAGCCTTGCTCATCGAACGGGCCGAGCGGGGAGGCCAGCACCAACCGGGTGACCCTGTCACCGAGCAGGTGCGCTGCGGCCAACGCGTGCGGTCCACCGCCGGACCAGCCGGCGATTGCGAATCGCTCGATCTCCAGCTCGTCCGCGAGAGCGGCGACATCCTGCGGCCAGTCCAGCAGACTCCGGCCCCGCAGCTGGGTGGAGCCCCCGACGCCGGGGCGATCAGCGGTGATCAGCCGCAATCCGAGAGACCGGGTGAGGGTGTCGTCGGGGTACCGGGCGAGACGGGAGTCCCCGGTGCCGTGGGCGAAGACCACGGGTATGCCGTCGACGTCGCCCCACTCTTCGTACGCGAGTGTCCGACCGTCGGCTAGCTGGAGGGAGGCCACGGCTGCGACGCTACCGGCCGTTGCGAGGCCCGTCTCGACAATCCGAAACCATGCCTTAGCGTCTAGCCATGGCCACGCACAACACCCCGCACAGCCGCACGCTGATCCTCATGCGGCACGGGAAGTCGGCATACCCGGCAGGAGTCGCCGACCACGACCGCCCGCTCGCCCCTCGGGGCCGACGCCAGGCCGCGATCGCCGGAGACTGGCTCAGGGCGATGCAGCCACCCGTCGATGCGGTGCTGTGCTCGACCTCCGTGCGCACCCGCGACACCCTCGCCGCCGCAGGGGTCACTGCACCAACTACCTTCAGCGAGGCGCTCTATGGTGCGTACCCCGCGCAGGTGGTCGCCGAGATCGCAGCGACCGACGCATCGGTGCGCACTCTGCTGGTCGTCGGACACGACCCCGGAATGCCCACAACCGCACTCGATCTGGCGGGCAACCCCGACACCGGGGATGCGGTGGCGATACGCGAGAAGTTCCCGACGTCCGCACTCGCCGTGCTCACCGTCCCGTGCAGCTGGGCCGAACTCACCTCGAGCTCGGCGTCGCTGACCACGTTCCACGTTCCGCGGTAGAACAGGCCCGACACAGAAGGCCCCACCCCCGAAGAGAAAGGGGTGGGGCCTGGTCTGGGTGAACGGCCGACGAGTCCTGAGACTCGTCAACCACTCACAGGGGCTGCGCCCCTACCGGTAATCGTTGCTGAACCCGTAATCGTCCAGCGGCACCGCAGCACCGGTGTTCTGGCCGAAGCCGTCCGGGCTGTAGTACTGGTCGTCGTAGGACGGAACCGCGTACGCCGCCGCACGTGCCTCTTCGGTGGGCTGAACCTGGATGTTGCGGTAGCGGTTGATACCGGTACCGGCGGGGATCAGCTTTCCGATGATCACGTTTTCCTTCAGACCGATCAGCTTGTCCGAGCGGCAGTTGATTGCCGCATCGGTCAGCACGCGAGTGGTCTCCTGGAACGACGCCGCAGACAGCCACGAGTCGGTGGCCAGCGATGCCTTGGTGATACCCATGAGCACCGGACGACCGGCCGCAGGCTCGCCACCTTCGGACACGACCCGACGGTTGGCCGCCTCGAAGTCGGCCCGCTCGGTCAACGAACCGGGCAGGAACTCCGTGGCACCCGAGTCGATGATCGTCACGCGACGCAGCATCTGGCGCACGATGACCTCGATGTGCTTGTCGTGGATCGACACACCCTGGCTCCGGTACACCTCCTGGACCTCGTTGACGAGGTGGATCTGCACCTGGCGGGGGCCCATGACACGCAGCACCTCGTGGGGATCGGCAGCACCTTCCATGAGCTGCTGACCGACCTCGACGTGGTCACCGTCGGCCAGAAGGCGTTCGGTGCCGTCCTCGTGCTTGAAGACACGCAGACGCTGACGCTTCGAGAGCTTGTCGTAGACAACCTCTTCGCCACCGTCGTCCGGGACGATGGTGATCTTGTAGAAGCGGTCGCCGTCCTCGAGCTGGACACGGCCGGTGACGTCGGCGATCGGGGCCTTGCCCTTGGGGACGCGGGCCTCGAACAGTTCCTGAACACGCGGCAGACCACCGGTGATGTCGTCTCCGGCGACACCACCCTGGTGGAACGTACGCATGGTCAGCTGGGTGCCGGGCTCACCGATGGACTGTGCGGCGACGATACCGACGGCCTCACCGATGTCGACCAGCTTGCCGGTGGCCATGCTGCGGCCGTAGCAGGTGGCGCAGACGCCGGTGCCGGTGGTGCAGGTGAGCACCGAACGGACCTTGACCTGCGTGATGCCCGCTTCGAGCAACGCATCGATAGCCGGGTCGCCCAGGTCGTGACCACGCTCGACGATGACGTTGCCGTTCGCGTCGACCGCGTCGGCGGCCAGCGTACGGGCGTACGTGCTGGTCTCCACGTGAGCATCGCGGATCATCGTGCCATCGGGCTGCTTCTCCGCGATGGTGGTGACGATGCCACGCTCGGTTCCACAGTCGACCTCACGAACGATGACGTCCTGCGACACGTCCACCAGACGACGGGTCAGGTAACCCGAGTCGGCGGTACGCAGCGCGGTGTCGGCCAGACCCTTACGGGCACCGTGCGTGTTGATGAAGTACTCGAGAACGGTCAGGCCTTCCTTGAAGGAGGACTTGATCGGACGCGGGATGAACTCACCCTTCGGGTTGGTCACCAGACCCTTCATACCGGCGAGCGAACGAACCTGAGTCATGTTGCCGGCGGCGCCGGACTTCACGATCATCGGGATCGGGTTGTCGTCGGGGAAGTGGGCCTCCATGGCCTTACCGACCTCGTCGGTGGCCTCGGACCAGATCTTGACCAGGGCGCTGTTGCGCTCGGTCTTGTTCAGGGCACCACGCTGGTACTTCTTCTCGATCTGATCGGCCTGAGCCTCGAAGGACTCCATGATCTGAGCCTTCTCCGGCGGCACGAGGACGTCGGAGATGGAGACCGTGACACCGGAACGCGTGGCCCAGTAGAAGCCGGCGTCCTTCAACTTGTCGACGGTCTGCGCGACCACGATCATGGGGTAACGCTCGGCGAGGTCGTTGATGATCGTCGCCTGACGCTTCTTCGGCATCTGCTCGTTGACGAACGGGTAGTCCGCCGGGAGCAGCTCGTTGAAGAGCACCCGACCCAAAGTCGTCTCCGCGGTCCAGCCGTCACCGTAGTTCCAGCCCTCGGGGAACAGCTCCGACTCGAGGTCACGAGGCGGGCGCTGCTGCGTGAGCCGCACCTTGATCTTCGCCTGCACAACCAGCGCACCACGATCGACGGCCATCTGAGCCTCGGCAGGCGAGGAGTACACGCCCTGTTCGGCGCCCTCTCCGTCGGAAGCCTTCAGCTCGCCGGTGGCACCCTCGTCCAACCGGGTCAGGTGGTACAGACCGGTGACCATGTCCAGACGCGGCATGGCGAGCGGTCGACCCGACGCGGGCGAGAGGATGTTGTTCGACGACAGCATCAGGATGCGCGCCTCGGCCTGCGCCTCCGCGGACAGCGGAAGGTGCACGGCCATCTGGTCACCGTCGAAGTCGGCGTTGAACGCCTCACACACCAGCGGGTGGAGCTGGATGGCCTTGCCCTCGACCAGCTGCGGCTCGAAGGCCTGGATGCCCAGGCGGTGCAGCGTCGGTGCACGGTTCAGCAGCACGGGGTGCTCGGCGATGACCTCTTCGAGGACGTCCCACACCTGTGCGCGCTGACGTTCCACCATGCGCTTGGCGGACTTGATGTTCTGCGCGTGGTTCAGGTCGACCAGACGCTTCATCACGAACGGCTTGAACAGCTCGAGAGCCATCAGCTTGGGCAGACCACACTGGTGCAGCTTCAGCTGGGGACCGACGACGATGACGGAACGACCCGAGTAGTCGACGCGCTTACCGAGCAGGTTCTGACGGAATCGACCCTGCTTGCCCTTGAGCAGGTCGCTCAGGGACTTCAGCGGGCGGTTACCGGGACCGGTGACCGGACGGCCGCGACGGCCGTTGTCGAAGAGTGCGTCCACCGACTCCTGCAGCATCCGCTTCTCGTTGTTGACGATGATCTCGGGGGCACCGAGATCGATCAGTCGCTTGAGGCGGTTGTTGCGGTTGATGACGCGGCGGTACAGGTCGTTCAGGTCGGACGTGGCGAAACGTCCACCGTCGAGCTGCACCATCGGCCGCAGCTCCGGCGGGATCACCGGAACAGCGTTGAGAACCATGCCCATCGGCGAGTTCTGGTTCGTCTGGAAAGCTGCGACGACCTTGAGACGCTTCAGTGCGCGGAGCTTCTTCTGCCCCTTGCCGCTGCGGATGGTCTCACGCAGGTTCTCCGCTTCGGCGTCGATGTCGAAGTTCTCCATCAACTTCTGGATCGACTCGGCGCCCATGGCACCGGTGAAGTACTCGCCGTAGCGGTCGACCAGCTCGCGGTACAGCAGCTCGTCGACGATGAGCTGCTTGACGCTCAGCTTCGTGAACGTGGTCCAGATCTCGTCGAGACGATCCAGCTCCCGCTGGGCGCGATCGCGGAGCTGACGCATCTCGCGCTCGCCGCCGTCCTTGACCTTGCGGCGGACGTCGGACTTTGCGCCCTCGGCCTCGAGTTCGGCGATGTCGGCCTCGAGCTTCTGCGCGCGAGCCTCGAGGTCGGCGTCACGCTGATCCGCGACAGCCTTCTTCTCGACCTGCATCTCGGCTTCGAGCGTGGAGAGCTCGTTGTGACGCAGCTCCTCGTCGACACCGACGATGACGTATGCGGCGAAGTAGATGATCTTTTCGAGATCCTTCGGCGCAAGGTCGAGCAGGTAGCCGAGCCGGCTGGGCACGCCCTTGAAGTACCAGATGTGGGTGACCGGGGCAGCCAGTTCGATGTGGCCCATGCGCTCACGGCGAACCTTGGCGCGAGTCACCTCGACGCCGCAACGCTCACAGATGATGCCCTTGAAGCGGACACGCTTGTACTTACCGCAGTAGCACTCCCAGTCCCGGGTGGGGCCGAAGATCTTCTCGCAGAAGAGGCCGTCTTTCTCGGGCTTGAGCGTGCGGTAGTTGATGGTCTCCGGCTTCTTGACCTCGCCGTAGGACCAATTGCGGATGTCCTCTGCACTGGCGAGGCCAATGCGGAGTTCATCGAAGAAGTTGACGTCGAGCACGTAACTTCCTTTCCCCAGAGGGATTGTGGATCAGCGGTGGCCGCCGATACCTGACTGCCAATTCAAATGTGAACTACGCCCCCGGGCCCCTGATTTCTCACGGGCCCGGGGACCGAAACCTAGTTCGCGAGGTCGTCGACCGTGGCCGCTTCGTTCCGGGACAAGTTGATGCCCAGGTTCGCTGCGGCGCGCTCGAGGTCCTCGTCGTCGCCGTCCGCCATCGCGATGGCCGCACCGTCCGAGGACAGCACCTCCACGTTCAAGCAGAGCGACTGAAGCTCCTTGAGGAGCACCTTGAACGACTCCGGGATACCCGGCTCGGGGATGTTCTCGCCCTTGACGATGGCCTCGTACACCTTGACTCGACCCACCACGTCGTCCGACTTGATGGTGAGCAGTTCCTGCAGCGTGTAAGCCGCGCCGTAGGCCTGCATCGCCCAGCACTCCATCTCACCGAAGCGCTGGCCACCGAACTGGGCCTTACCGCCGAGCGGCTGCTGGGTGATCATCGAGTACGGACCGGTCGAGCGAGCGTGGATCTTGTCGTCGACCAGGTGGTGCAGCTTGATGATGTACATGTAGCCGACCGACACCGGGTACGGGAACGGCTCGCCGGAACGGCCGTCGAACAAAGTGGCCTTTCCGTCGGACGCGACCATCACTTCGCCGTCACGGTTCGGCAGTGTCGAACCGAGAAGACCGGTGAGCTCGTCTTCCTTGGCACCGTCGAACACGGGGGTGGCGATGTTGGAGTCCGCGGGAGCGGACAGCATCTCCTCCGGCAGCTGCTCGGCCCAATCGGGACGCGAGCCGTCGCCGGCGACCTGCACGTTCCAGCCCGTCTTGCCGATCCACCCGAGGTGGGTCTCCAAGATCTGACCGATGTTCATACGACGCGGAACACCGTGGGTGTTCAGGATGATGTCCACCGGGGTGCCGTCGGGCAGGAACGGCATGTCCTCCTGGGGGAGGATCTTGCCGATGACGCCCTTGTTGCCGTGGCGGCCGGCGAGCTTGTCGCCGTCCTGGATTTTGCGCTTCTGTGCCACGTAGACGCGGACCAGCTCGTTGACACCGGGGGGCAGATCGTCGTCGTCGTCGCGCGAGAACACGCGAATGCCGATGACCTTGCCGGTCTCACCGTGCGGAACCTTGAGCGACGTGTCGCGGACCTCACGAGCCTTCTCACCGAAGATGGCGCGCAGCAGGCGCTCCTCGGGGGTCAGCTCGGTCTCGCCCTTGGGCGTGACCTTCCCGACCAGCACGTCACCGTCACGAACCTCGGCACCGATACGGATGATGCCGCGCTCGTCGAGGTCGGCGAGGACCTCGTCGGAGACGTTCGGGATGTCCCGAGTGATCTCCTCGGCACCGAGCTTGGTGTCGCGGGCATCGATCTCGTGCTCCTCGATGTGGATCGAGGTGAGAACGTCCTCCTCCACGAGGCGCTGCGACAGAATGATCGCGTCCTCGTAGTTGTGGCCTTCCCACGGCATGATCGCGACGAGCAGGTTCTTTCCGAGGGCCATCTCACCGTTTTCGGTGCAGGGGCCGTCGGCGAGGACCTGTCCGGTCTCGACACGCTGTCCCTCGTCCACGATCGGACGCTGGTTGGCGCAGGTGCCCTGGTTCGAACGCGCGAACTTGCGCATCCGGTAGGTCTTGCGGGTTCCGTCGTCGGCCATGACCGTGACGTAGTCCGCGGAGACCTCTTCCACGACACCGGTCTTCTCGGTGATGATGACGTCGCCGGCGTCGACTGCAGCCCGCAGCTCCATGCCGGTGCCGACCAGCGGAGCCTCACTGCGAACGAGCGGCACCGCCTGACGCTGCATGTTCGCGCCCATGAGGGCACGGTTGGCGTCGTCGTGCTCGAGGAACGGGATCATCGCGGTTGCGACGGACACCATCTGTCGCGGCGAGACGTCCATGTAGTCGATGTCGGCGGACGACACGAACTCGACCTCGCCGCCCTTACGACGAACCAGAATGCGGTCGTCGGTGAAGTGACCGTTGGCGTCGATGGCCGAGTTGGCCTGGGCGACGACGTGGCGGTCCTCTTCGTCCGCGGTCAGGTAGTCGACCTGGTCCGTGACCTGGCCGTCGACGACCTTGCGGTACGGCGTCTCGATGAAGCCGAACGGGTTGACCCGTGCGTACACCGACAACGAACCGATCAGACCGATGTTCGGACCCTCAGGGGTCTCGATCGGGCACATGCGGCCGTAGTGCGACGGGTGAACGTCTCGCACCTCCAGACCAGCTCTTTCGCGCGACAGACCACCCGGGCCGAGGGCGGACAGACGACGCTTGTGCGTCAGCCCCGACAGCGGGTTGTTCTGGTCCATGAACTGCGACAGCTGGGAGGTTCCGAAGAACTCCTTGATCGCAGCGACGACGGGCCGGATGTTGATCAGTGTCTGCGGCGTGATCGCCTCGACGTCCTGGGTGGTCATGCGCTCACGAACCACACGCTCCATGCGGGACAGGCCCACGCGGATCTGGTTCTGGATGAGCTCACCGACCGTGCGCAGGCGACGGTTACCGAAGTGGTCGATGTCGTCGACCTCGACGGGGACCGTGACGCCGCCGGGGGCGGTCATCTCGGTGTCACCGGCGTGCAGGCGCACCAGGTACTCGATGGTGGCGACGATGTCTTCTTCGGTGAGGGTCGACGCCACGATCGGCTGCCCGATGTTCAGGCCCAGCTTCTTGTTGATCTTGTAGCGACCCACACGTGCCAGGTCGTACCGCTTGTCCTTGAAGAACAGGTTCTCCAGCAGCGTCTGCGCGCTCTCCTTGGTAGGCGGCTCGCCCGGGCGCAGCTTGCGGTAGATGTCGAGCAGCGCCTCGTCGGTGCCCGCGGTGTTGTCCTTCTCCAGCGTGGCCATGAGGATCTCCGAGAAGCCGAAACGCTCGGTGATCTGCTCGGTGGTCCAGCCGAGGGCCTTCAGCAGCACGGTGACGGGCTGACGACGCTTGCGGTCGATGCGGACACCAACGGTGTCGCGCTTGTCGACGTCGAACTCGAGCCATGCACCGCGGCCGGGGATGACCTTGACGCTGTGCAGGTCCTTCTCGGTGCCCTTGTCGACCGAATGGTCGAAGTACACGCCAGGGGAACGCACCAGCTGCGAGACGACGACGCGCTCGGTGCCGTTGATGATGAACGTGCCCTTGTCGGTCATCATCGGGAAGTCACCCATGAAGACCGTCTGGCTCTTGATCTCACCGGTGTTGTTGTTGATGAACTCCGCGGTGACGAACAACGGCGCCGCGTAGGTCATGTCTTTGTCTTTGCACTCGTCCGTCGAGGCCTTGACCTCGTCGAAGCGTGGGTCCGAGAAGGACAGAGACATCGAGCCCGAGAAGTCCTCGATCGGAGAAAGCTCCGCGAGGATGTCCTCGAGACCGCCGGAGATTGCGCTGTCGCCACGAGCGGCGGCGCGCTCGCGCCAGCTCTGCGCACCGATCAACCACTCGAACGAATCGGTTTGTACATCAAGAAGCCCGGGAACTTCGAGGGGTTCGCGAATTTTCGCGAACGAAACCCTCTTCGGGGCTCCGGGGATTCCGGAAACTGCCTTGGTCTGGCTAGAGACTGCCAAGATGCGTCCTTCCAGCACCTCACGCGGGCCGCTCTGTGCTGTTGCGACCGCCGCTGTATCTGCTTTGAATTTCGCTGGTTACAACCCGAACGAAACCCGTCACAGAGGCGAGAAGTGGAAACACTTCACAGCAGTTGAGACGAGAGGTGGACAGGAGGCAGCCAGCGCAACGTCCAAAAGTACACCCAAACTCAGCAGATGTCGAGTCGGGCAGCCGAAGGAGCACCCAGCCGGGCGCTCGGCCATGCGCCGGAAGCGCATGTTCACGCATCAGAGTGACGCGTGATCACCCCGGCGTCAAGAGTCAGCGTGCGTGTCGCGTCGTCTCCGCGTCGTCGAGAACCGCCCGCCGCGCCTGTTCACCACCCCTTCCCCGCAGCCCGGGGGCGGTGAACAATATGCCCACGCGATCGCCGAGACCTCGGGGGAAGGAGGGCCGTGACGCGCTGGAGTGCTCTCGTCGTTGCCCGCCCGAAGCTGGTCCTGACGGCGGTGATTCTTATCGTGCTGGCGAGCGGCGCCTGGGGTTCGGGTGTGTTCGACCGGCTGAGCCTGGGTGGGTACACCGACCCCGGCAGCGAATCGGCGGGCGTCGAGAGCCTGATCGAGGAGGAGTTCGGCCGCCAGACGCCCGACCTCGCGGTGACCTACACGGCACGTCCCGGAGAGTCGATCGACGCCCTGGGTCCCGAGGTGTCCGCGCGGCTGGCGCAGATCGATCCGGCTGCGCTTGCCAACACTCCCCTCTCGTACTGGACGGCGCCGGCGCAGGCCCGGGAGTTTCTGCGCTCCACCGACGGCGCCGAGGGACTCGTCGTCCTGTCTCTACGCGGCAGCGAGAACACCCGGATCGCCGCGTACCACGATCTCGCACCCCTTCTCCTCATCGACGGTGTGAATACCGAGTTCAGCGGATTCAGCGTGATCGCCAATGCATACAACGAGGAGTCGGAGAGCGACCTGATCACGGCCGAAGCCATTTCCTTCCCGATCCTCCTGGTCTTGCTCCTTGTCATTTTCGGCGGACTCGTGGGGGCCGCCGTCCCCCTGTGCATCGGCGGCCTCGCGATCCTGGGCGCACTCGGTGCACTGCGAGGAATCTCCTACGCCACCGAGGTCAGCGCGTTCTCGATCAATATCGCCAGCCTGGTCGGACTGGGGATGTCCGTCGACTACGGGTTGTTCGTTGTAACCCGCTTCCGTGAGGAACTGCGGTCCGGGGCCGAGACCTCGGACGCTGTTCAGCGCACCATGGCCACCGCTGGTCGGACCGTGGGATTCTCCGCACTTCTCCTCGTCTGCGGCTTCGTGGGTATGCTCGTCTTCCCGCAGGCGCTGGTCCGGTCGTTCGCTTACGGGGGCATGGCAGCCATCGGTATCGCCGCTGTCCTGTCCCTCTCGGCGCTACCCGCCGCACTCACCGTCCTCGGCCCCCGAATCAACTCGCTCACCTGGCGCCCGGGAGTGGTCGAACGTAGCGAGGACCGGGCGCACCGATTCTGGGGCGGTGTCGCCGCCCGGGTGATGCGGCGGCCCGTCTCTGTTGCCGTCGGCATCGTCGCCGGGCTGCTGGTCCTCTCCGCCCCGCTCGTCGGCGCCTCGCTGGGCGACCTGGATCACACCGGGCTGCCCGCGGGTCATCCGGCCCGCCTCGCCGTCGACGACCTGGCCACCGACTTCCCGCTCGCCAACAACGGTGCGACTCTCGTCCTGTTCGGCACCGACGGCAAGGCTCCGCCGGCTTCGGCGACGGCGCAGTTCTTTCAGGCGACGGCGGAGGTGGAGGGCGTTCGCCGCGTGGTTCCGGTCGGCACCACGGAAAGCTTCACCGCAATCCGGGCCATCTTCGACGACGCCGACAGAACGGAAGGGGCGATGACGACGGCAGCCACTCTCCGCGATCTCCCGGCGCCGGCAGGCACCGAGAAACACATCGGCGGACTCAACGCCCTCACCGCCGACGGGCTGGACTCGATGGGCGCCACACTGCCGTGGATGATCGGGATCATGGTGGCCGTCACCTTCGCCCTGATGGTCCCGGCCTTCGGCTCCGTGGTCCTGCCGTTGAAGGCGATCGCGATGGCCGCCCTCAGCCTCGCCGCCTCGTTTGGGGTTCTGACGTGGATCTTCGAGGACGGTCATGGAGCCGAACTACTCGGCGTGACGCCGGGCCCACTGCCCGCGACGATGGTCGTCCTCATCATCGCCGTCGTGTTCGGACTCTCCACCGACTACGAGATCTTCCTGATGTCGCGGATGGTCGAGGCCCACGAGCAGGGCGCGTCAACGGAAGATGCCGTGCGGATCGGCACCGCGCACACCGGCCGCATCGTCACGGCCGCGGCCGCACTTCTCATCGTTGTCACGGGAGCCTTCACCCTCTCGGACCTGACGATGATGCGGTTCATCGGCCTGGGCATGATCGTGGCCTTGATCATCGACGCCACCGTGGTCCGGATGATGCTCGTCCCCGCCCTCGTCGCACTGATGGGTGAGGCGAACTGGTGGGCGCCCGGATTCCTCACGCCGCGACGGGTACCGCCCGACGCGAACGGACACTCGAAAACCACTGCCGCACAGACTTTGCCGGTCGACACGTCACGCCGATAGGCACACCGAACCGCACGATCCTTGCCGCCCTGACGAATTGGTTGTTCAGCTGACTACACAGTTCCGAGGCCGGTCGTCCGGGGAGCGTAGATCAGCTCAGCCTTCGCTGTCCGAGATGTCGGACAGCACCCACTTGCCGTCGACCTTCTCCAGCTTGACCGACAACGGTGTTGCCGCACTACCCTGCGCCACAGCGTCTCCCGTGGCGCTCACGTTCATGTGCGCCAGAAGTTCCGCCCTGTCTCCTTCGAGGAAGGTGACACCGATGTCGGTGACCGACGCCTCGGTGGCCGTCTTGGTCTGGATGGCCGCGTCTTTCGTCGTCGCCGCAGTCTGATCGAACTCGGCACGCTTGGCCTCGTTCAAGTAACCACGGGCCTTCTCGAAGTCCTGGTCGATCGTCTCGTAGCTGTAGGTGTACAGCGACTCGATCGCCTCGGTTCCGGCCTTGGTCACCTCCGCGGTGCCACTCTCGTCCACCCACGCGGTGTTGCTGATGTGCCCGCCCGGCTGAAATGCCGCCACGACCGCGAAGATGCCCAGCACCGCTGCGACAGCACCCAGTATCCCCACCAGCTTCCACGTGATACGGCTACCGCTGCTCTCCGGTGTCGCCTTCGGAGCCGACTGGGTACTGATACGCGGCTGCAGGTTGGGAACCTTCGCCTTCCCTGCCGCACTTGCCTTGGCCGTGGACACGGTCTTGGCGCCCGGCGCCGCCTTCTTCACCGGCGTCGACTTCGCCATCGATACCGGCTCACCCGTGCCAGCGGTCTTCGTGTCAGCAGTCTTCGCGTCCGGCGTCGCGGGCGTGTCGACGGCAGCCGCTGCCGCCACATTCTCCTGCCCGACAGGGCTTTTCGCGGTCGGGTCCTGCTCGGGATCAGTCGACGACTTCTTCGGAAGTTTCGTCGTGGGCGAAGGCGGCGGAGTTACTCGCGATGCCGGGTCGTCGACACGGTTGCGGGTTCCCGCTACCCGGGGACGCCTGCCCTTTGCAGCGCTGTCCGGCACGTTGTTACGGCGCTTGGGGGGCATAGTTCACCACTTTCTCATTGCACGACGAACTCTCGTCGACGTGGGCACCGCGGCGACGAATCCGGCGCGGCTCATCACAACTACTGACCGCCGGTGTCACCGGGCGCCGGAACCAACTCGGGCGCGGGGGCGGCCGGACCATCGGTCGGTGCCGGGGCCTGCTCCCCCGGTGCCGGTACCGGTGCCTGCTCTGCCGGTGCCGGTGCGGCGCCGTCGGCGGGCAGCGGGCCGTTTTCGAGGGGGATACGCGCACCCACCGGCTCGACGGAAGACGCCTTCCAGACACCGTCGACGTCCTGCACGTCCAACCTCATGGTGACCTTGGACTTGTCGAAACGGTCAGGCCACGTCGTGGTGACCGCTACGACGACCAGCGCCTTCGCGAGGCCGTCATCCGTGTTCAGCTCCGTCAGAGTGCCCTGCATCAGTTCGGCCTTGCTCGTCGCACCCGACTGGCGCATCTGGTCGGTGAACCCGTCCATGGTCGCCTGAAGATCCTGGTTCATTTTGTCGCCCGTGATGGACGACTTCATGTTCTCGAAGGATCCTTCGAGGTTTGCGGAGTCGACCGAATTGAGGTTGATCGCCGCCTGCTGCGCACCGTTCAACGCGGAATCTCGTGCGTCGGCGATCGGCTTGTCCACGAAGAGCGCTCGCGCCCACCCGAAGCCAAACCATCCGGCTGCAATCACCGCGACCACCACCAGTGCGGTCACCGCAGCAAACGAGGCCTTCAGAGTTCTGTCCTTCCCCGGAGCCGATGAGTTCGACTCCGGGGGCGTGGTAGTTCGCGTCACACCAATACCCTACTGATTGTTTTCTTCGGCTCGCTCGAATGGAACCCGAGATGCTACTTGGGAGTAACCCCGAGAAGCGGAGCGAGCTGCGTTGCGATGGGATTCAAGTTGAGGGTGTCCGGCATGACCTTCGGTTTGAAATCCCAGGGTTGAATCGTGTCCGGATCGGCGAACACGATTCGGTCTGCACTTCGCACACCGGTCACGCTCCCCTGAGGCACGTCACAATTGGCCTCCGTGTTGTACGGGAAGTCCTGCTGGGTGTCGTCGAAGTTCGGATCCCGCCGCTGCATTTCGGCGAGGATTTCATGCGTCCCCTCGTAACCGATCGTGCACGACGGCGGGTTGTTCGTCTCGAGCACGATGCCCTGGTGCACCGTTCCGTCGTTCGGCGCGACGGTCGACGCGGAAGCGGCGATGGCCGGAAGGAACATCAGGATCGGTCGCAATGCGATCGCCTGAGGCGCCAGCTTCTGACCCAGCGCCGACAGGTTGGTCAGATCGGTCGTGAGACTGGGCCCCGTCCGATCGACCAGCAGGCCGAGTTCGTCGCTGGCAGGGATGCCGTTGTCGATGACCGCCCGCACGTCGGGGTCACTGGTGCGCAGCTGCGCAGCGACGGCGTCGAGATCCGAGCTGAACTGCATGATCGCTGACGACTGATCCGACTGCGTTGCCAATACCGTCTGGCTGTCGCGGATCAGGGTCAGGGTTTCCGGTAGAACGTCGAGCCCGTCATCGGTCAGCGTGGACAGAGCATCCGCCAGCGTCTGGAGATCCTCGCCCTTGCCGTTCAATGCCGTTCCCAGTTCAGTGGTGACCGTACGCAGCGCATCCGTCGGAACCGACCGGACCAGCCCGTTGACACTCATCAACACCTGCTCCACCGGCACGGGGGTCGAGGTGTTGGCCTCGGTGATCATCGAGCCCTCGGCGAGGTACGGGCCCTCGTTGCTGTCCGGCTGGAGGTCGACGTACTGCTCACCGATCGCGGAACGGTTGGCGACGACCGCCTTGGCCGAAGCGGGGATCTCGGGGCCGCCCTTCTTGAGCTTGAGTTCGACGTTCAGTCCGTCCGACGTGAGTGACAGCTCGCCGACCCGTCCGACCGGCACTCCCCGGTATGTCACCTCGGCATTGGTGAAGATGCCACCGGAATCCCTGAACTGTGCGTTCACGTCGTACTCGCCGAACCCGAGCAGATTGTCGAGACGGACGTACTTGGCGCCCACGTAGACAAGGCCCAACAGCGCGACCACGGCAAAAGCGACGAGCTGAACTTTGACCAGTCGCGATCTCACTGTCCACCCCCAATTCCGAACTGCTCGAGCAGTCCCCCCATCGGGTTCTGCGGGGACGGTGTCTCCGCGCCCGGGGTTGCGCCGGCGGGCGCGGTACCGGGCAGCGCCGGGAGCCGCAGGCCCGAAGTCGGGACTGGAACGATGGGGGGCACCGGCAGCAGTGAGATCGTCGGCCAGCCCGGTCGCGGACCGTTGCCGTTGTAGTACGGGTTGGTCGGGTCGACGATCGGCTTCGGCTCGCCGAATTTCGGCGGCACGTACACCGGATTGCCCTGCCCGACACCGAGTGCGCTCAGCGCGTCACCGATCTGGAGATCGACCGACAGGAAAAGGTTGACCGAGCCACCGAGAGCGATCTGCTCCACTCCGTCCGGGAACGGAACCGTCGGGATGAACGCCAGGGAGTTGGGTAGGTCGTCGCCGGCATCGGCCAGCGCCTTGAGTGTCGGACGAAGCGCCAGGAGGTCGGCGATCAGATCGTTCTTCGACCGGGTGATGACATCCGTGCCGACCGCACCGAGCCGATCGAGCTGCACCAGCATCTGCGTCAGCTGCGGGCGTTGCTCGTTGAGCACCTGGGCAGCGATCGGCAGGTCATCCAGGATGAGCCCGATCTTCTCGTTCTGCTCGTTCACGCGCGTCGTCAGGGCGTCGAGGCCGTCGAGCGCCCGCGTGATGTCGTCCCGTTGCTGATTGAGACCGTCGATGAGCGTGTTGGCCTGCTCCAGCAAACTGCGGACCCGGCCTTCACGACCGTCGAGGGCAGTGCTCAATTCGTGCACGATCGGCTGGAGCTGCCCGACACCACCGCCGTTGAGCAACAGCGACAGCGCGCCGAGGACCTGCTCGATTTCGGTGGCGTGCCGGGTGCGATCGAGGCTGATCGTGTCGCCGCTCTGCAACCGGTCCGGATCCTTGTCTTCCGGCGGTTCGGACAACTGCACGAACTTTTCACCGAGGAGGTTGGTTTGTTCGATTGCCGCGACTGCATTCGCAGCCAGGTCCACCGACGAATCGAGGATGACCTCGACATCGGCCGACCAGCCGTCCGGAGCCACCTTGATCGACTCCACCCGACCCACCGGAACACCGTCCACCTTGACGGCCGACTGGGGTACCAGGTCGAGCACGTCGTCGAACTGGATCGTCAGGTGCATGGGGTCGCTCCCGACGTCCGGCCCACCGGGCAGCGGAACACCGTAAATGCCCTCGGACGAGCAGGAACTTACCGCCAAGGCGACAGCGCACGCCCCGGCGCCGAGAATTACCGACCGCTTCATTCGCCCTCACCGCCTACTGCGTCGTCGAACCGTGGCGACACGACACCCGGCACCGTGCCGGGAGTGACCGTCCGCTGAATGTTGTCACCGCTCAGGATTCCGAACGGAAGAACGAGCGTCGGCGAGGTCACCGATGCCGTGACTTGCGACGTGATGTTCTTGCAGTTGTCGATCAACGGCTGCATCTGGCGTCCAAGCGCTTCGAAACGCGGATCACCGGGCACGAGCCTGCCGAGGTCGATCAACTTGCAGATCACGCCGGCAGGGTCCTGGAGATCAGGTAAGGCCAGGCGGGACGCCAGGCTCCCGGACTCCGCGTCGTACGAGTTGGCCAGGTTGCTGACGGCCAACGGCAGCAACGTCAGCGAATTCACCAGCGAGTCGCGGTTGTCTGCCAGCGTCTGGGTGACCGGAACGAGATCGTCGAGATTCTCGGCGAGCAGCTCCCGGTTGTCGGCCACGAACCTCGAGACGTCACCGAGAGCGATGGCCAGCTGGTTCAGCGCCGCACCAAGATTCTCGCGCTCACCGGCGAGGAACCCGGACAGGTCGGCCAACTGCGTGTTGAACTCCCGGACCTGCTGATCGTTGGCAGCCAGAGCACTGACGAACACCTGGAGGTTCTTGACGGTGTCGAACAGGTCGCCACGACTCTCGTTGAGCGTACGTGCGGCGTCCGAGAGCTGATTGATGCTCTGCCCCAACGCCTCACCGTTGCCATCGAGGTTCGCGGCGCCGGTCTCGACGAATTCGGTCAGTGCACCTTCCTTGTTCGCGCCTTCCGGACCCAGGGCGGCCGACAGCTTCTCGATACTCGCGTACAGCTCGTCCACCTCGACGGGCGTAGCCGTGCGATCCCGCGGGATCACGGCACCGCTCTCCATCGTCTCTCCGCCGGTATAGACGGGCGTGAGCTGAACGTAGCGGTCGGCGACCACGGACGGTGTGACCTGTGCGGCCTTCGCGTCGGCGGGAATGTCGATGCCGCGGTCGACCCGCATCTCGACCTTCACTTGATCACCCTGTGGCTCCACCGAGTTGATCGATCCGACCTTCACTCCGAGGACACGGACGTCGGAACCCTGGTAGATGCCTACGGACTTGTCGAAGTAGGCGGTGATCTTGGTGGTGCCCGCGCGGGTGAACACCCACCACAGCGCCCCCGCGACCACCAGCGCGACAATGACGATCGCCGCGATTACTGCGATCTGACCGCGGTTGGTTCCCCGGGTTTCTCCGTTGTCGGTGTCAGCCATCAGTTACCCCCCAACGTACGGACGGGATCACGGGGTCTGGGAATGTCCGGGAGACCCGGCGGAAGAAGGTTGACTACGACCTGGTCGAACCAGCGCCCGTTGCCGACCACGTTCGTGTAAAGGCGGACGAACGGTTCGTACAGTTTCATCGCCCTGTCCAGGTTCTCGTTGTTGGCCTTGAGAATTTCGACAACCCCGTTGAGTTGTTCGAGTGCGGGACCGATCGTGGCTTCGTTCTCGCGTACGAGACCTGTCAACTGCTGCGACAGCCTCTGGGTTCCGGTCAGCAGCTGTGAGATCGACTGCTGGCGACTGTTGAGTTCGGCGAGCAGAAGGCCCGCATCGGTGATCAGCCGGTTGAATTCGGCGTTGCGGTCGGCGAGTACTTTCGTCGTCGTACCGGTCGCGTCGAACAACTTCCGCAGTTCCTGGTCGCGGCTCGCGATGGTCTCCGACAGCCTGCTGACGCCGTCGAGCGACGCGCGGATCTCCGACGGCGTGCCCTCGAAGGCCTGCGACAAGGTCACCATGCTTTCCGCCAGCTGATCGGAGTCGATGTCGCCCACCGTCTCCGCTGCCGCCGAGAACGCTTCCACCACGTCATAGGGAGAGGTGGTGCGCTCCAGCGGAATCGGGTCATTGGGATTCAACGAGTCGGAACCCCGGGGGTCGAGAGCCAAATACTTCTGGCCCAGAATCGTTTTGATCTGAATAGATGCCGAGGTTTCGTTGCCCACCCACGCATCGGTGACCTTGAAGTCGACGTTGACGTGGTCTCCGTCGAGTTCGACAGCGGTGACCTTGCCGACCTTCACACCGGCGATGCGCACCTCGTTGGACGGCTTCAAGCCTGCAGCCTCGGAGAATTGCGCGGTGTAGGTCGATCCGGCACCGATCAAGGGCAGCGAGTCGAGGAAGAATGCCGACAGGGTCGCCAAGAGCACCACGAGGATGCCGAGGGCACCAGCCACTGCCGGGCTGCGACGTTTTCTCATCGTGTTTGCAACTCCCGTAGGCCGTCCAGCGAGCACCGTTTCGCCGAGTTGGTGTACAGCGGCTGGTTCACGGTCGGCAGGCCGGTGGGCAAGTTCAGTTGAGGTGCCGTTCCCGGTCCTGCAACGATGTCGATTCCGCACAGGTAGAACTGGAACCACGAGCCGTAACTGGCCGCCCGCCCGAGCTTCTCGAGCTTGATGGGAAGAGTCTCCAGAACGCCGTTGACCGTATCGGAGTTGCGGTTCAACGTCGTCGCCAGCGTATTGAGCGAAGTGATGGACTCCTGAATGGACGGCCTCGTGGGTTCGAGGAGATCTGCGGTCGCGTCGGTGAGACCGGCGAGGGACGTGACCGCCGACCCGACGGTACCGCGCTCTTCGGACAACCCGGTGACGAGCTGCTGTGTGTTCACGATCAGGGCATCGAGCTGGTCGTCGCGCTGGTTGACCGTGGCAAGCACATCGTTGAGGTTGTTGATCACCGCACCGATCACCCGGTCCTTGTCCGCCACCGTGTTGGTGAGACTCGCGGTGTTCCGCACGAGTTCGGTGATCGTTCCCGACTCGCCCTGGAAAACCTGGATGATCTGGTAGGACAACTTGTTGACGTCCTCGGCGCTGAGCGTCTGGAAGAGCGGACGGAATCCGTTGAACAGCGTCGTGAGATTGACTGCGGGTTTGGTCCGCTCGAGCGGAATGGTGTCACCGGCGGTGATCTTCTTCCCCTGCTGGCCCTCGCCCTGCTGGAGCGAGATGTACCGCTGCCCCACAAGGTTCCGGAATCGAATCGTCGCAGTGGTGCTCGCGGGCAACCAATCTCGATCAGCCACGGTGAACTGCACCTCGGCGTCGCGATCGTCGACGATCGAAATCTTCTCGACCTGGCCGACTCGCACTCCTGCGATACGCACTTCGTCACCCTCGTTGAGGGAGGTGACATCCGAGAAGATCGCGTTGAACTTGGTGCCGCCGCCACCACCGAGGTTGGCGATGGTGGCCGCAAGCAGACCTGTGGCCAGGATCGTGACCACGGCAAAGATGATCAGCTTGATCAGCGGCGCAAGGAGGCCCCTCACTTGAAACTCACCTCAGTCCCCCTCATGGTCGGTGCGCCGACGAGTGTCGTCCAGCTCGGCACGTCCTCGGGCGCGATGCCTCCTGCTTCGCCGTACACGACGTCGAGCGTGTCCTGTTCCATCTTCGAACCCGCATAGCTGGCGGGTGTGACCTCGGCTCCCCATCCCGGAACCTGGTCCGGCACGCCGGCCGGCGCGGGGAAGAAGTCGATGGTGGACGGTCCCGGGTTACGCGAAGGTACCTGGTAGGCACCGTCGTTGTACGACGACCCACCCGGATACTGCGGGAACTTGCCGCCGGGTGCGGTGACGTTGTCGTAGCAGGCGGGTCCGCGGTTGTCGAGCAGGCGCGGCTCGTCCTGGTTAGGCAAGTATCGGCCCTTCGGGTTGACGAACTGCACGCTGGCACGCACACCCGGGTTCGGGTCGTCCGGCGCAAGCAGTGCACGTGCGATGGGAGCCGTCTTCGCGAATCCGGCGAACGTGCAGCCGAAGCTCGGCGAATACCGGCCGAGAATCTGCAGCGCCTCACGGGAATCGGCCGCGATGTTCACGATCGACTCGGCGTTGGTCTGCAGGAGGTCTGCCGTGCTCGCACCCGTCCCGGTCAGGGACACCAGCAGTGTGGAGAGCTCGTTCTGCTTCTCCACCACGGTGTTCCCTGTGGTCCGCAGGTTGTCGAGCGCGTTGACCAGGTCCGGTGCCGCCTCCGAATACGTCTGCGAGAAGTCCGCGATACCCCGCAGGTCCGCCTGAATCGCAGGAAGTTCCGTGTTGAGTCCGGCGAAGATCTCCTCGAGCCGGTCGAGCGTCAGACCGAGTTCGGCGCCGCGCCCACTGAGTCCCTGCGACAGTGCGCCGAGCGTGTTCGCCAGGTCCTGCGGCGGGATCGCCTGCAGCAGCGGCAGCAAGCCGTCGAGGACCTCGCCGATCTCGACGGCGTGCCCGCTCTTGTCCTGCTCGAGAACGTCACCAGCCTGGATCGGCGGAGCCGTGTCCCCCTCCGGCACGATCAACGACACGTACCGTTCGCCGAACAGGGTCTTGGGCAGCAATCGCGCCGTCGCGTTGGACGGAATGAGCTCGGCCTTGTCCGGCTGAATGGCCAGATCCAAGGTGACCTCACCCTCCTTGGTGGAGGCCGACCGCACCTCTCCGACGATCAGGCCACGCACCTTGACGTCCGCATTGGGCGGGAGCGCATTTCCGACGGTGTCGGTGACAAGCCCGATCTTGACCACCTTCGTGAACGTCTTGTTGAACATGCCGATCGTGACGGCCAGGAACAGAGCCAGGACAAGGAAGAACACCAGCCCCAGCACCCGTCGACCCACAACAGATGATGTGTTGCTCATCCGGCCACCCTCACTGTGGTCGTCGTGCCCCAGATGGCGAGGCTCAGGAAGAAGTCGAGTACGGCGATCGTCACGATCGCGGTGCGGACCGCCCTGCCCACGGCCACGCCAACGCCGGCGGGGCCGCCCGAGGCGTGATAGCCGTAGTAGCAGTGGATCAGGATCAAGACGAACGCGAAGATGAGGACCTTCGCGAACGAGTAGAGGACGTCTTGCGGTGGCAGGAACAAGTTGAAGTAATGATCGTACGAACCGGTCGATTGACCATTGAACAAAGTGCTGATGAGCCGGGACGCAAGGTATGCCGCAAGAAGACCCACGATGTAGAGCGGAATGACGGCAACGAACCCGGCGACCATGCGCGTGGTGACGAGGAACGGAACACTCGGCACCGCCATGACTTCCAGTGCGTCGATCTCCTCGGAGATACGCATCGCACCCAGCTGCGCCGTGAATCCACAACCGACTGTTGCCGACAGCGCGAGAGCCGCGACGATGGGTGCGATCTCACGGGTGTTGACGTAGGCGGACAGGAAGCCGGTGAGCACGGAGCTGCCCAGCTGCTCCAAGGCTGCGAAACCTTGCAATCCGACGACTACACCGGTGAACCCGGACATCATCGCGATGACGCCGATGGTTCCGCCGATGACGGCGAGCGCCCCACTGCCGAAGGTCACTTCGGCGAGCAACCGCAGAACTTCCTTGCGGTAGTGCACGAGCGTGTGCGGCGACCACGCGATCGCCCTGGCGTAGAACGACATCTGCTCGCCGGCCCGGTCGAGCACGTTGAGTGGCGCACGCCCGACACGGCGCGCAGCCATGAGCGTCCGGTCACCGCGTCCCTTTGCGATTGTCATCGGGTCACGATCCCTTCGCCGGAACGATCTGGAGGTACACCATGGTCAAGATCAGGTTGGCAAAGAACAGCAGCAGGAACGTGATGACCACCGACTGGTTCACGGCGTCACCGACACCCTTGGGACCGCCCTTCGGATGCAAACCCTTGTACGCCGCAATGACACCGGCGATGACACCGAAGACGGCCGCCTTGAGTTCACCCACCCAGATGTCGGGGAGCTGCGCGAAGGCCGAGAACGATGCCAGGTACGCACCGGGATTGCCCCCTTGGAGAATCACATTGAAGAAGTAGCCGCCGGCGATACCGACCACGGACACCAATCCGTTGAGGAGAATCGCGACGAGAACCATCGCGAGGACCCTCGGCACCACGAGGCGCTGCACGGGGTTGATACCCAGAACCTCCATGGCATCGATCTCTTCGCGAATCGTTCGCGCACCGAGATCCGCCGTGACAGCCGAGCCCGCAGCCCCTGCCACAAGCAGTGCGGTCACCAGCGGGGAACCCTGCTGAATGACGGCGAGCACGCTGGCCGCTCCCGTGAACGACTCGGCACCGAGCTGCTTGATCAGCGACCCCGTCTGCAGTGACACCACTGCGCCGAACGGAATCGCCACCATAGCGGTCGGCAGGATCGTCACGCTCGCGATGAACCAGGCCTGTTCGATGAACTCGCGGAACTGGAATGGTCGTTTGAACGTGTTTCGTGCGACGTCGACGAAAAGCTCGACGATGTTTCCGGCCTGCGTCAGCGCACCGTTGACCGGCCGCAAGACGGAGCTGCGGGTAACCCCCATCCGTTATGCCTACCCTTGCCCGTGAGTGGTGTTCTCGTATCCTTCGCCCCGGTATGCCGGGAGGACCTGCGTATCTTCCTGGCTGTAGGCGTAGTCGTAGTCGCCGCCGTTGCCGGATGTTTCGTCGAGGCTTTCCTGAATTGCGGCCTGCGCGCTCGGCGGCAGGGTGTGCATGATGTGGCGGACGCGTTCCTGCCGGCGGGCCACGGCCTGCCGGAACGGCATCCCCGGCGTCGCCTTCATCTGCGGGACGATGCCCTCGACGTCGTCGACACCACCGGCATGGTGACCAGCGTCGACCATCGCCTGCTCCTGCGCCATCTGCGCCTCGTCCTTCTCCTCCGACATCCCGATCGGACCGATCATCGTGCCGTTCAGGAACTGCTTGACCACCGGCTCCTCACTGGTAAGCAGCACCTCCCTCGGCCCGAACATCACCAAATGCCGACGGAACAGCATGCCGATGTTGTCCGGCACCGTCCGGGCGAGGTTGATGTTGTGCGAGACGATCAGAATCGTCGCGTCGATCTCGGCGTTGATGTCGATCAACGTCTGCGAAATGTAGGTGGTGCGCACCGGATCCAGACCCGAGTCCGGCTCGTCCACCAAAATGATCTGCGGATCGAGCACCAGGGCGCGGGCCAAACCGGCACGCTTGCGCATACCACCGGAAATCTCCCCCGGCAGCTTCTCCTCGGCCCCGAGGAGGCCGACGAGTTCCATCTTCTCCATCACGATCTTGCGGATGTCGGATTCTGACTTCTTCGTGTGCTCGCGCAGCGGGAACGCCACATTGTCGAACAGGTTCATCGACCCGAACAGAGCGCCGTCCTGGAACAGCACACCGAACAACTTCCGGATCTCGTAGAGTTCTTTGCTGGAGCATTCGAGAATGTTGGTGCCGTCGATCACGATCGAGCCCTGCTCCGGGCGGAGCAGACCGATCAACGACTTGAGAAACACCGACTTACCCGTACCCGACGGGCCCAGCAGCGCACTGACCTCACCTGCCGGAAGGGTCAACGTGACGTCCTGCCAGATCCTCTGCGAGCCGAACGACTTGGTCAGTCCCTCGACGGCTACCTCGACACCCACCATTACCTCCGCGACCGTTCGATGCATACACCCCGTGTGGGTTGGGTCACTCTATCGCATCGAAGTGTTACCTGTGACAGAGTATGCTACTCACCGGTAAGAAAGCATGCCAACACCGGGTCCCACAATGCAAAACATACCCGCTGAGCTGCGGTGACGAGGGCGTTTTGAGCTGGTCGTACGTTCAGTTTCTCGCGCTGAATTTCGACACTCCGGAGTCCGTCCGGACATGAAAAAGGGCCACTCCCCACAAGTGGGAAGTGGCCCTCGTTCGTCCGCTCGGGTAGAGCAGCGCGAAACCGTCTTACTTGACGGTGATCTTCGCGCCTGCAGCCTCGAGCTTCTCCTTGGCGGCGTCGGCCGCGTCCTTGGCAACCTTCTCCAGGATGGCCTTCGGAGCACCCTCGACGAGGTCCTTGGCTTCCTTCAGGCCGAGGCCGGAGACGACCTCACGAACGACCTTGATGACCTGGATCTTCTTGTCGCCGGCCGACTCGAGGACGACGTCGAACTCGTCCTGCTCCTCGGCAGCGTCGGCGCCGGCAGCAGCCGGGGCGCCCGCAGCGGCAACGGCGACCGGAGCAGCCGCGGTGACCTCGAAGGTCTCCTCGAATGCCTTCACGAACTCCGACAGCTCGAGAAGGGTGAGCTCCTTGAACTGGTCCAACAACTCTTCGGTGCTGAGCTTCGCCATGATGGCGGTCCTTCCTGTAAGTCCCATGTCGCTGATCCGCGACCGGGCGGGGTTATAGCTGTGATGCGCGGGTGCGGATCAGCTTTCGGCGGGAGCCTCGGCCGGAGCTTCTGCTCCACCCTCGGCGGCCCTCTTCTCCTGCAGTGCGGCAGCCAGACGGGCCACCTGCGAGGCAGGAGCATTGAACAGGCCTGCGGCCTTTGCCAAGTTGCCCTTCATCGCGCCGGCAAGCTTGGCCAACAGGACCTCGCGGGACTCGAGGTCCGCAATCCGGTTGACCTGATCCACGGACAGCGCAGCGCCGTCCATGTAGCCGCCCTTGATGACGAGAGCCTTGTTGTCCTTCGCGAAGTTCTTAATAGCCTTCGCTGCATCGACCGGCTCGCCCTTGATGAATGCAATGGCGGTCGGACCGACGAAAAGGTCGTCAAGGCCTTCGACGCCCGCTTCAGCAGCGGCACGCTTGACCAGGGTGTTCTTGGCGACGGAGTAGGTGGCACCCTCTCCGAGAGCGCGTCGCAGTGTCGTGATGTTGCCCACCGTCAGACCACGGTATTCCGTGATCACAGCAGCGGTCGAACCCTTGAACTGCTCGGTGATCTCCGCAACTGCGGAAACCTTCTCAGGCTTTGCCATACTTCGCCTCCTCTCATGACAGTCGTTATCCCACTTCGGAGCCGCTGCGCACGTCCGAGGATCCGGACAGTGCACAGTCCACGACATGCAAAACGCCCCGGTGCAGGGCACACGGGGCGGAAAAGGAGGCATTCAGCCGGGTACGAAACCGCGACCGAGACGCATCCCCCTACCTCGTCCTCCTGCGTGGGCCGCCGGACATTCCCGGACTTTCAATCGCACCCTCGCGGGGACGATCACCAACGGTCTTGGGTAGAACATGATTTGGGGTGGAGTTCGAATCCTGCATGAACTCCGCAGCACAGACTACGGCATCACCGGCCGCGCCACCAAATCGGAGTCTTCACGACCAGGGGCGACGCCGCGCAAAAGCAGCTCGGCCGGTACGGAGATCTCCATACCGGCCGAGCTGTGCACAGGTGACGAACTTTACGCGTCGGCATCCTCGAGAAGGTTGCGGGTGCGGTTCGGGTCCACCGGGATGCCCGGGCCGGTGGTGGTCGAAACGGTGACCTTCTTGACGTAGCGGCCCTTCGCGGAGGACGGCTTCGCACGCAGGATCTCGTCCAGCGCGGCGCCGTAGTTCTCCACCAGCTTGGCGTCGTCGAACGACGCCTTGCCGATCACGAAGTGCAGGTTGGCCTGCTTGTCGACGCGGAAGTTGATCTTTCCGCCCTTGATGTCCGCGACAGCCTTCGTGACATCTGCGGTCACGGTGCCCGTCTTGGGGTTCGGCATCAAACCACGCGGTCCGAGGACGCGGGCGATGCGGCCGACCTTGGCCATCTGGTCGGGGGTTGCGATCGCGGCGTCGAAGTCGAGCCAGCCACCCTGAATCCGCTCGATGAGGTCCTCGGCACCGACGGCGTCGGCTCCAGCTGCCTCGGCCTCAGCGGCCTTTTCTCCGACTGCGAACACGATGACGCGGGCGGTCTTACCGGTGCCGTGCGGCAGGTTGACCGTTCCGCGGACCATCTGGTCCGCCTTGCGGGGGTCGACGCCCAGACGAACGGCAACCTCGACGGTCGCGTCCATCTTGCTCGACGACGTTTCCTTCGCCAGCTTCGCAGCCTGCAGCGGGCTGTACAGCTTGTCGAAGTCGATCTTCTCAGCGGCGGCGAGGTACGCCTTGCTGCGCTTTGCCATGTTTTCTGTCCTAACTTCTCACCACAGTGTGTGACCAACTGCAGTGGTGAATGGTTCAGTAGTGGTCGGGGCCTGGCCGGCCCTCCCACGCGTTCTCTCGACGGCCTCGGCCGTCATACGGAAACGGCTCAGCCGTCGACCGTGATGCCCATCGACCGGGCGGTACCGGCGATGATCTTCGCGGCCTGCTCGATGTCGTTGGCGTTGAGGTCTTCCTGCTTGGTCTTCGCGATCTCGCGCACCTGGTCCATGGTCACCGAGGCAACCTTGGTCTTGTGCGGCTCGCCGGAGCCCTTCTGGACGCCTGCAGCCTTGAGCAGCAGCTTGGCAGCCGGAGGGGTCTTCAGCTTGAAATCGAAGCTGCGGTCTTCGTAGACCGAGATTTCGACCGGCACAACATTGCCGCGCTGAGACTCAGTCGCCGCGTTGTAGGCCTTGCAGAATTCCATGATGTTCACGCCGTGCTGACCAAGCGCGGGACCCACGGGCGGTGCAGGGTTAGCCTGACCGGCCTGGATCTGAAGCTTGATGAGCCCTGCGAGCTTCTTCTTCTTGGGGGGCATCTCGTTTTCCTATTTGTTGCTGGGTGTGTTTCTTGCTACTGCAGTGCAAGTGTGTGTGACGCTAGATCTTCGCGACCTGCGTGAAGGACAGCTCGACGGGCGTCTCGCGACCGAAGATCGAGACGAGAACCTTGAGCTTCTGCTGCTCCGCGTTGACCTCGCTGATACTGGCGGGAAGCGTCGCAAACGGGCCGTCCATGACGGTGACCGACTCGCCGACCTCGAAATCGACCTCGATGAGCGGCTTCGCGAAGCTCTCTCCCCCGGTGTCACCGGCGGACACTGCCGCGGCGGCAGCCTGCTTCTTCTGCTCCTGCTGCGGCAGCAGGAACTTGACGACCTCGTTCAGCGTCAGCGGCGACGGCCTGGAGGTGGCACCGACGAATCCGGTGACACCGGGCGTATTGCGCACGGCTCCCCAGGACTCGTCGTTGAGCTCCATCCGGACGAGGATGTAACCGGGCAGAACCTTCCGGTTGACCTGCTTGCGCTGGCCGTTCTTGATCTCGGTGACCTCTTCGGTAGGAACTTCCACCTGGAAGATGTAGTCACCGACATCGAGGTTCTGGACACGAGTTTCGAGGTTGGCCTTCACCTTGTTCTCGTAGCCCGCGTAGGAGTGGATGACGTACCAGTCGCCAGGCGCACGGCGAAGGGCGGCCTTCAGCTCGGCGACCGGATCCTCGGGCTCCTCGGCGACGACTGCGTCGTCAGCGGGCGCCTCTTCGGCGACGGCAGCGTCGTCGTTCGACGGCTCGGCTACCTCGTCACCGGCACTGTCCGGAGCATCGATGCCCTCGTCGGCAGCCTCGACATCCACTTCGGCTGCCGCCTCGGCAGAAACACGCTCTTCGGCCAAGGCCTCATTCGTGTCGTTCTCGGGGGTGCTCACTGGGGCACTCGCTTCCTCTCGTCACTCACATACTTCGGATCCACCGGGGCGGACTCCGTCAACCGAACAACCAGGTGACGCCTTTGATGACCGCAAGATCGAGCACACCGATGAACGCCACCATGAACACCACGAAGACGAGCACAACGCTGGTGTAGGTGATCATCTGCTTGCGGTTGGGCCAGATGACCTTGCGCAGCTCCGCGATGACCTCGCGCAGGAACCGGCGAAGCCGCTTGAAAATGTTCTCCTTGTGCGGCTTGTCGGCACGGTCCTTCGTCGCGGGACGGGCCTTGGTGATCGTCTCGGCTCTCGCGCGTTCCGGCGTCTTCACGGAACTGGCAGCGACGCCGGTGCCGGCCTGCGACCGACGGCTCTGACGTTTGCCGCTCGGCCTTGCCGAGGGACTCTCGGAACGCGTGGTGGCGTCGGCCGCGGTGTCGTCGACACCGTCCGGGCGCGTCGACCCTGAAGTGTCGCCGTCGCGCTTGGCGCGCTCCTCGCTCACGTCGTTCCTCTCAGTCGCTGGCAATCCGGGGGCAGGGGCGACAGGACTTGAACCTGCAACCTGCGGTTTTGGAGACCGCTGCTCTGCCAGTTGAGCTACGCCCCTTTGGTCGGGTGACCTGGTCCCGAGTTACCTCTGGACCAATTCTTGCCCGACCTCTCTGTGATTACATGACACGCGCGCCGCCCTGTGTCGGCCGAACAGCACCGTAGGGCAGCGCGCAGCGCTGAGTAATCCCAGAAATCTCAGTGTACTTCAAAGCCCCGGAACAAACCCAATCCACCCGGCGGTCAGGCCAGACGGACCGTTGCCGTGGCACGACCGAAGATCTTCTTTCCTTCGGAGCGCGCCACGATAGCGACTACTGCAGTCTTGCTCTCTTCATCCACCGACTTGACCTTGCCGGTGTATTCGACCTCGGCGGCCTCGTCCTCGCGGACGTACACCGAGCTCGTGAAGCGTACATTGTATTCGGTGACCGCGCCGGGGTCACCGAGCCATGAGGTCACGAATCCACCACCGAGACCCATGGTGAGCATCCCGTGGGCAATCACATTGTCCAGGCCGGCGAGCTTGACGACTTCGTCGCTCCAGTGGATCGGATTGGGGTCACCCGAGACGCCCGCGTAGTTGACCAGGTCGCCACGCGTGAGACGCACAATGCGCTCGGGGAGTTCGTCACCCACCGAGACGTCCTCGAACTTACGAAGCGCCATGCATGATCACGTCCTTGACTGCGTGAGCGATGTTCTCGTCGACCTCGCCGCCGGTCCGCGCGACAAGCGTGGTCCAGGTGGTCTGCACGAGTTCGTCGTTCTGGTCGGTGACGATGTTCTTGGTGGTGATGATGTCGCTGCCACCCATCTGACGGAAGCCGTCCAGATAGACGTCGCAGAACAAGCGATCCCCGACCTTGATCGGCTTGTGGAACACGAGACGCTGATCCGTCTGAAGGATCTGACTCGGGTCGTAACCGGTGACGATCTCCTTGAAGAGGCGGCTCTGAGCGATGATTCCGACAAGCGAGATGAACGTGAGCGGAGCGAGCAGGCCGTCGTAGCCGAGGCCGCGGGCGGCGTCCTCATCGTGGTGAGCGGGGTGCCAGTCCTGCACGGCCCGCGCGTACTCGCGCACCTTCTCGCGACCGACCTCGTAGAAGTCGTCGACGCGGTAGTGGTGCCCCACCATCGCCAGCGCGTGCGCAGCCGGATCCTCGGGAACGTCCGGAGACACGCTCGTCTCGATCTCTGTCACAGTGTCAGTCACGCGAAAGAACCTCTTCTACCCTGGGCGTGGGAACGCGAGGGCAGCCTCGAAGCTTCCCTCGCGAACTCAACTCCCGGCCGGAACCGTGCTACTTCGACTCGCGATGCGACTGGTGGGTTCCGCAGTTGGGGCAGAACTTCTTGATCTCCAGGCGATCGGGGTCGTTACGCCGGTTCTTCTTGGTGATGTAGTTACGGTGCTTGCATACCTCGCAGGCCAAAGTGATCTTGGGCCGAACGTCAGTCGAGGAGGCCACGGGATGCCTTCTTTCGGGTGTATCTGATTACGAGCAATCAGGGTGGATCATGCATATTGTGTAGCGGTGACCGGACTTGAACCGGCGACGCAACGATTATGAGTCGTTTGCTCTACCAACTGAGCTACACCGCCTCGGTGTCGAGTGTCGCGCACGAAGCGCTTCACCACAATCCAGCGAGCCCCCTAACGGAATCGAACCGTTGACCTTTTCCTTACCATGGAAACGCTCTGCCGACTGAGCTAAGGGGGCGTGCTTCACTCGCACATCGCTGTGCGCTGAAGCCTTGACGAGATTACACAGAGTTCGCGCCGAGAACCAAATTGCCTGGTCACGGTTCTCCGAAACTCCACCCACCGGACGTTACGCGCTCCCGGGAACGATCGCGGAAAGCCCGAACCACAGGTACCCAACGACAGAACCCCGGTGAGCTGGTGCTCACCGGGGTTCTGTGTGTGGCAGATGTAGGATTCGAACCTACGTAGGCATAAGCCGACGGATTTACAGTCCGCTCCCATTGGCCGCTCGGGCAATCTGCCGGGTTGCACGAGGAGCGCGAATCTCTGCGAGATCGCTCTCCACTGCGGAAAGAAGAATACAACGAACGGCCCCCCGTTTTGCAAACCGGGTGGATACGGGCGGTTGCGAACCGATAGCGTCGAATCTGCTCACTAGCATTCAGGTGAGCGCCCGTCCGGATCGCGGCGGGGGAAACAGACGGAAACCGGGAGTGTGCAGTGGCTGATTCGTCCTTCGATGTGGTGAGCAAGGTGGAGCGTCAAGAGGTGGACAACGCCCTGCATCAAGCCGGCAAGGAGCTGTCGACCCGTTTCGACTTCCGCAACACGGGCGCGTCCATCGAGTGGTCCGGTGAGGAATCCATCACGCTGACGGCCGACACCGAGGAGCGACTACTTGCCGCCCTCGAAGTTTTCAAGGAGAAGTTGATCCGCCGGGACATCTCGCTGAAGGCCTTCGACGCCGGCGAGCCCGCGCAGTCGGGGAAGATCTACAAACTCACCGGCACGCTCGTCCAGGGCATCACCACCGAGAACGCCAAGAAGATCACGAAGAAGATCCGCGACGAGGGACCCAAGGGCGTCAAGGCGCAGATTCAGGGCGACGAGCTGCGCGTGAGCAGTAAGAAGCGCGACGACCTACAGGCAGTCATCTCCCTGCTCAAGGGGGAGGACTTCGGCATCGCGCTGCAGTTCGTGAACTACCGGTAGGCGCTCCGCGCTCGTGCGCCTTTCTGGTAGCTGGAGCAACCAGAAAGGCGCACGGGCGGTGAAGCCGCCTACCGGCCGGCCATCCGCTCGAGACGCTCGATGCGCTCGGCCATCGGCGGGTGGGTGGAGAACATGCGGCTCATCTTCTCGCCGGTACGGAAGGGGTTGGCAATCATCAGGTGCGACTGCGCGGCGAGCTGAGGTTCCGGGGGGAGCGGGGCCGCCTGGGTGCCCCGCTCGAGCTTGCGTAGCGCGGAGGCCAGGGCGAGAGGGTCACCGGTCAGTTCTGCGCCCGACTGGTCCGCTTGGTATTCCCGGGACCTCGACACCGCCAGCTTGACGATGGTGGCCGCGATGGGGCCGAGCAACGACACCAGCAGCAGCGCGAGCGGGTTGGCGCCCTGTCCCCCACCCCGTCCGCCGAACATGTTCGCGAACATGGCGAAGTTCGCCAGCCCGGACACGACGGCGGCCATCGTCCCAGCCACCGACGAGATCAGGATGTCGCGGTTGTAGACGTGCGACAGCTCGTGTCCCAGGACCGCCCGCAGTTCGCGTTCGTTGAGAATCTGCAGGATGCCGCTGGTGCAGCAGACCGCCGCATGCCGAGGGCTGCGACCCGTGGCGAACGCGTTGGGGGCACTGGTGGGGCTGATGTAGAGCCGGGGCATCGGCTGATGAGCTGTAGTGGCCAGCTCCCGCACGATGCGGTAGATGGCAGGCGCTTCCACCTCGGTGATCGGCTGCGCATGCATGGCCTTGAGGGCCAGCTTGTCGCTGTTGAAGTAGGCGTACGCATTCATACCGACCGCGAACACGATGGCCAGCAGAAGGATGGTCGTGTTGCGGAACAACGCGCCGATGAACACGATCAGCGCCGACATGCCGACCAGCAGAACCAGGGTCTTAGCCCCGTTTGCGTACCCGCGCACGGCTCGCCTTCCTTGTCGTCGTCACCCGATCACGATCGCCCGAATACCGGATCTTGATCATTCAACGAAGCAGGGTGGTGAGACGGTTCCCGGTGTGTACAGCGTGGAAATCGCGCGAGCAATCAGGTTCGACGATACGGCTCAGCCGACGCGTTCGACCGTGTAATCGACCAGCTTGACGAGCGCGTCGTTGGCGGGACCTTGGGGTAGCTGGGCGAGCTGCGCACGCGCCTCCACGGCGAACTCCTCCAGCTTCGCCTTGGCCTGCGCCATCCCAGGCGACCGCGCGAGGAGCTCGAGCGCCTCGGCGACGTCGTCATCGTCGGTGACGGGGCCGTCGAGAAGCACACGCAGCCGGTCTGTCTCCGGTCCCTCGTCGCGCAGCGCATACAACACAGGAAGGGTGTGCACGCCCTCGCGCAGGTCGGTCCCTGGTGTCTTGCCGGACTGAGCCGACACCGAGGAGATGTCGATGATGTCGTCGGAGATCTGGAAGGCCGTGCCGACCGCGTCGCCGAGACGTTCGAGCCGCTCCACGTCGGCGGCGTCCGCGCCGGAGAAGGTGCCGCCGAAACGTCCGCACGCAGCGATCAGTGAACCCGTCTTCTCCCACACCACCTTGAGATAGTGCTGGATCGGGTCCTGCTCGCCGCGCAGGCCGATCGTCTCGCGCATCTGCCCGGTCACCAGTTCGGCAAACGTCTCGGCGATGATCTGGACAGCAGAGGGACCCAACGTGGATACGAGGCGGGAGGCGTGGGCGAACAGGTAGTCGCCCGCCAGGATCGCGACACTGTTACCCCACCGCGAGTTGGCACTGGGCGCGCCTCGGCGCATCGACGCCTCGTCCATCACGTCGTCGTGGTAGAGCGTGGCCAGATGGACCAGTTCGACGACGGTGGCGGCGGTGACCACCGACGGATCGGACGCTTTCGGACCCAGCTGAGCGGTGAGCACCGTGAACAGCGGGCGGAAGCGCTTACCTCCGGCCTTCGCGAGGTGCAGCGCGGCCTCGGTGAGAAAGTCCTCACCGTCGGAGAGTTCGCTGACCAGCAGTTCCTCGACCTGTTTCAGCCTGTCGCGGACCGTGGCAGCGAGCTGAGTGTCGCCGAGATCGATCCCGGCGACCGTAGTGCCCTCTACAGCGTCGGCAGCGGTGTGTGCTGCGCCCTCGGTGCTCACGTTCTCAGTACCCATTCCTGTCGTCAGTGACGGCTCGGTTCCCGCGCCGTCGGTGACGGCTGGTACCCACGGTAGAGAACCTAGCGGTTGCGGCGGCCATCGGCCTCGCCGCGGTCCCCGGGCGTGGCCTGACAGGATGTAGGTGTGGTCGTAGCAGAACAGTCGCCCGCGGGGTCCCCGCTTCCCGTCGCCGCCGATGTCCTGGTCATCGGCGCTGGTCCCGCCGGTTCCTCCGCCGCCACCTGGGCCGCGCGTGCCGGCCGCGACGTGGTACTCGTCGACGCCGCCGTGTTTCCCCGGGACAAGACGTGTGGTGACGGCCTCACCCCGCGTGCCGTCGCCGAACTCGATCACCTCGGCCTCGGTGAGTGGGTGCGGTCGAAGGGCACCAACCGCGGGCTCCGGCTCAGTGGATTCGGGCAGGAACTCGAACTCGAATGGCCCGGACGGTCGTTCCCCGCCGTGGGGAGCGCGGTGGCCAGGACCGAATTCGACGACAAGCTCCGAACGACTGCGGTCGAGGCGGGCGCCGTGATGGTGCAGGGGGCCAAGGCGGTCGGCGTCGAGCGGAACGGCGACCGGGTGAGCGCGGTGACGGTGCAGACCGGCGACGGGACGCACACCATCAAGTGCCGCACCCTGATCGTGGCCGACGGGGTCCGGTCGACGTTGGGCAAGAAGCTGGGCCGGGAATGGCACCGCGACACCGCGTACGGCGTCGCCGCGCGCGCCTACATCGCCACGGCGCGCAGTGACGATCCGTGGATCACCTCCCACTTGGAGTTGCGTGACGGCGCCGGCACTCTGCAGTCGGGGTACGGGTGGGTGTTTCCCCTCGGCACCGGCGAGGTGAACATCGGGGTCGGCACCCTCGCCACCGCCAAACGGCCGGCGCCGGGCGCGCTCCGGCCACTGCTCGACCTGTACACGGCACAGCGGCGCGGGGAGTGGGCCTGGGACGGCGAACTGCGGGCGGTGGCGTCCGCGTTGCTGCCGATGGGCGGCGCGGTGTCCCACGTCGCCGGGCGCAACTGGGCCATCATCGGCGACGCCGCGGCGTGTGTGAACCCGCTCAACGGCGAGGGGATCGACTACGGGCTCGAGGGTGGACGTCTCGTGGCCGAAGTCCTCGATGCGGACGATCTGACGGAGCTGTGGCCCACCATCCTCCGCGAGCGCTACGGGCGGGCGTTCTCGGTGGCACGTCGGCTCGCCGGGCTGCTGACCGTGCCCCGGGTTCTCCCGGCGTCGGGTCCG
This sequence comes from Rhodococcus sp. USK13, assembly GCF_018343855.1. Lineage (NCBI taxonomy): Bacteria > Bacillati > Actinomycetota > Actinomycetes > Mycobacteriales > Nocardiaceae > Rhodococcus > Rhodococcus sp. USK13. The sequence goes on from NZ_CP069242.1 coordinate 5,924,130, forward strand.
GTGGCAATGCGCTCGCGCGCGCTCATGACCATCGCCGTGCGCGTGATGGGCAACCTCGTCACCGAGGAGGACAACGACCTCACCGCCCGGGCATGGCGTGCGTCCGGCCTGGCGTCGCAGAAGGCGGACACCCGGCCGCTGTTCGGTTGAGGCCGGTCAGCGGCTGGCGCGGTGCAGGGCAACAACCCCGCCGGTGAGGTTGCGCCACTGGACGTGTCGCCACCCTGCCGCCTCGATGCGCTGGGCGAGTTCGGACTGTGTCGGCCAGGCGCGAATGGACTCCGCGAGATACACGTACGCATCAGGGTTGCTGCTGACCGCGCGGGCGACCCGCGGCAGCGCCTTCATCAGGTACTCCATGTAGATCGTCCGGAACGGCCCGAACACCGGCGTGGAGAACTCGCTGACGACGAGGCGGCCGCCCGGCTTGGTGACGCGGGCGATCTCCCGCAGCCCGGCATCGAAGTCCGAGACGTTGCGGAGGCCGAACGAGATGGTGGCCGCGTCGAACACCGCGTCGGCGTACGGCAGGTGCATCGCGTCCCCCGCCACCATGGGAACCTGCCGGCCGATGCCCGCCTGCAGCATTCCCTTGGAGAAGTCGGTGGCCACGCACCACGCCCCCGACCGCCCGAGTTCGACGGTCGACACACCGGTGCCCGCGGCAAGGTCGAGAACCCGCTCCCCCGGCTTGAGATCGAGGGCCGACCGAGTCGCCTTGCGCCAACTGCGGTCCTGCCCGAAGGACAGGATGGTGTTGGTGAGGTCGTAACGCTTCGCGACGCCGTCGAACATCGACGCGACTTCGTGCGGATCTTTTTCGAGCGATGCCCGCGAACCGTGTGTAGTTGCCACACCCGGAACGCTACCAACCTCGTCGGGTGCCGGGATCGGCGCTAGTCGACGCCTGCCCGGCCGATGTCCGGGTTGGCCGCGCATGCTCGGGGAACGATCCCCGTGCCGTCGTCAGGCAGCCCGGGACGCGCGGAAGCCCGCAGACCCGGTGACCTCGGCGTAGTGGTCGAGCAGCTCGCTGCAGATGGCAGGCCACGTGCGGTGCAGCACCGATCGGCGGGCCGCCTCACCGAAGCGCGCCCGCATCCGCCGGTCACCCAGCGCCCCGACAGCACTGGGTAGCAGCTCGGCGAATCGCTCGACCGGCAGCAGGTAACCGTTGCGGCAGTGTGTGACGAGGTCGCGTGGCCCTCCGGCGTCCGGGCCGATTACCGGAATGCCGCTGGCCAGCGCTTCCTGGACGGCCTGGCAGAACGTCTCGTGCTCACCCGGATGCACGAACACGTCCAGGCTCGCGTAGGCCTCCGCGAGTTCCGTGCCGCCGAGTTGGCCGGTGAAGACGGCATCCGGCATCAGCTTCTGCAAACGGCCCCGCTCCGGCCCGTCGCCGATCACCACGAGCTGGATTCCGGGGTGTCCGGCCAGCGCGGCAAGTCGCTCTACATGCTTTTCCGGAGCGAGCCTGCCCACGAACCCCACGATCAGACGGTCCGGCTCCGGCGACCAGGAGTCGCGCAGGTCCGTACTGCGGCGAGACGGCGCGAATCGGCTGGTCTCGACTCCGCGGGCCCAGCGGTGCACGCGGGGAATGCGCTGCTCGGCAAGGGCCTCGACCGCAGACGTCGACGGCGCCAGGGTGCGCGTGCATCCCTTGTGGATTCGGCGGGTCCAGGCCCACGCCGCGCGGCTGGCAATTCCCAGGCCATAGCTTTCGGCGAAACCCGCGACGTCGGTCTGATAGATCGCCACCGTCGGCACGTCCAGCCGGTGCGCCGCGCCGAGCCCGCCCGCGCCGAGCAGGAACGGCGACGCCAGGTGAATCACGTCGGGCTCGAACGCACGCAGCTCCGCCGTGAGTCCCGGTTGCGGCAGTCCGACGGGGAGGGAGCTGACTTTCGGAACCATGACCGCGGGCACCCGATAGACGGGCACACCGTCGTGTTCCGTCGAGGCAGGAGGCTGTGAACCGACGGTGTCCGGGGCGACGACCATCGCCTGGTGTCCGGCCCGCTGCAAATGCTCGAGAACCCGGAGCACCGAATTGGTCACACCATTCATGTTGGGCAGGAACGACTCCGCGACGATCGCTACTCTCACGACGCACAGCGTGGCAGTGCCCGTGGTCACGGCGGCGAGAACGATGTGACCGACGCGCGAAGTTCCGGCGAACTCACGATGACATTGCCGGAGAAACCGCCGCGTCCTCTCGTCTGCGTAGATACCAGATCAGCGGTCCCGCGATGAGCCAGGTGACGACGATGAGCGACCCGGCAGGGATCACGGCGACACTCGCATCCCGGCCGGATACCCGGACGACGTCCGGGTCGGCCCGTGCGTACTCGACGTCGATCCGTTGTCCGGCCGTCAACCGCGTCGGATACAGCACGCCCAATTCCGGATTGTGCGTCACGCCGTCGGGCGTCACGAAGCTGATCGCCGACCGCAGCGAGCCGGCCGACAGCACCTCGGCCGTCGCGACACCCATGTCCGATTGGATCGTGCGGTCGTTCCGCCACGCTGCCACCACCAACAGCACGGCGAGGATCGAGATGCCGGCGGCCGTGACGACGATGCCGCGCCGCACCCGGCCCGTCACCCGTGCGTTCACAGCTGCGCCCGGACCGCTGCATGCAGTTCGCGCAGGCCGGAACGCTCGGTGGTCACCTCGAGCACCCGGATTCCGCGTTCACCGGGTGTCCCGGGGTTGTGCAGTTCGGCGGACAATTCTTCGAGCCCGACGAGGTGGTGCTCCACGCGATAGGCGGCGCACAACGCGGCGAGGTCCATGCCGTGTGGTGTGCCGAAGACCCGTTCGAACACGCCCGCGTACTGGGGGTCGCCCTGTTCGAGCAGTTCGAAGATGCCGCCGCCGTCGTCGTTGGCCACCACGATGGTGAGATCACGGGGACGCGGTTCTCCCGGTCCGATGAGCAGCCCGGAGGCGTCGTGCAGGAACGTCAGATCGCCGAGCAGAGCCACCGTGCGGCCCTCCTCGTAGGCAAGGGCCGCCCCCACCGCGGCCGACACGGTGCCGTCGATCCCGGCGACTCCCCGATTGGACAGAACCCGGATCCGCGGCGACGGGTAACTGACGAGCGCGGCATCTCGCACCGGATTGGACGCCCCGAGGAGCAGTTGGTCACCGTCGGACAATGCGTCCATCACGGTGGCGGCGACGTGCAGGCCGGTTGCCTTCGGATGGGACGCCAGCTGGGCGCGCACCGCTTTGTCCGTGTGCTCGGTGAGGGTCCGGCAACGGGCGATCCAGGCCGGGTCCGGTTCACCCGAGACCACGGCGCGGGTGCCCGTGGCGAGAACGTTGCCGGAGACGTCGGGCCAGCGCGGGCCGGTGGTGAGCGCGTACACGGCCACGACCGGATCGGCGAGAAGTTTCGACACCGGCCGGTGCAGGGTGGGGCGGCCGGTGATGATTGCCTGCCGCGGTTTGAGCTGGGGCAGCGCCATCGGATGCACCGGTATGCCGTGGAGCGGCGCCGTCGGCTCGGCGACCGTCGGGAGTCCGGCGAGTTCGGGCCGTAGAGCCGACCCGTGACCGGAGATGACGATGGTGTCGGGGGTGAGGTCGAGCTCGACCGGCACGTCGAGCGTCGCGTGCTGAGTGGTGGTCCACGCCGCCCCACCCGGCCGTCCCTGTGGGATCGGCCCCTGCGCGTGGACGTCGGGAACGAGCGGTTCCCGGAGCGGAATGTCGAAGTGCACGGGACCGGCGTTGCCCGACCTCGTGCCGCGCGCGGCGGCGAGGACCCGGCACACGGCCGAACGCCACTGGCTGTTCTGACCGGCGTCGTCCTCCGCCAGCCCCAGGCTGATAGTGGCGCGGACCTGGCTCCCGAACAGTCCGAGTTGCTCGATGGTCTGGTTGGCGCCGGTACCGAGCATTTCGTAGGGGCGGTTGGCACTGAGCACCACGAGCGGGACCCGGGCGTAGTTGGCCTCGAGAACGGCCGGCCCGAGGTTGGCCACGGCAGTACCCGAGGTCATCACGACGGGCACCGGCCGACGACCGGCGACGGCCAATCCCAGCGCGAGGAATCCCGCGGTCCGCTCGTCGATGCGCATGTGCAGGCGCAGTCGACCCTCGAGGTCGGCCTTCTGCAGCGCGAAGGCCAGCGGTGCGTTGCGCGAACCCGGGCAGAGCACAACCTCGCGTACTCCCCCGCGGACCAGTTCGTCGACGACCGCGGTGGCTTGTGCAGTGGACGGATTCACACCATCCAGAGTGTCAGATCCACCGGCCGGTTCTGTCGGCGACCTCGTCAGGTGAGTTCGCGGCCACACCCCTCCGCTGACACGATGAACAGATGCGCACAGTCTTCGACCCCGCCGAACTTCCGCCCCGCCGCATGTACCAGGTGCTGACCGCGTCCGTGGTGCCGCGACCGATCGCCTGGGTGTCCACCCTCTCGGAGGACGGGGTAGCCAATCTGGCCCCGTACAGCTTCTTCTCGGTGTCGAGCACCAACCCACCGGTGGTGCAGTTCACCTCCGTCACCCGCAAGGACAGCCTGCGCAACATCGAAGCCACCGGGGAGTTCGTGATCAACGTGGCGACCGAACCCCTTATGAAGGTGGTGAACGCCAGTTCGGCCACCTACGACCACGACGTCGACGAGTTCGCGGCGCTGGGGATCGAGACCGAGGCGAGCGAGCACGTGCGTCCCGTGCGGGTGGCCGCCTCGCCGGTGGCGATCGAATGCCGCCTCGCGCAAATCGTTCCGGTCGGTGATTCGTTCGTGGTGATGGGCGACGTGCTGGCGGTTGCGGTGCGGGACGAAGCGGTTGCGGAGGACGGTCTGCCCGACTTCGCGTCCCTCGCCCCGCTCAGCCGCCTGGGCCGCAACGAGTGGGGGTTGCCGCCCGAAGTCGTGTTGCTGGACCGACCGCAACGACCCGAATAGCCGATCGATTGGTTAGGCTTACCTGACAAAATCGATTCCCTAGCCGGAAAGTAACCATCCATGGCCCAACGCAGCAAGTTCGTCAAACCCGAGACTCGCCGAATTGCGTCCGCCCGGGTGGTGGCCGGCAAGCAGATCAGTCCCAACTTCATCCGCGTCACCGTGGCGGGACCCGAACTGGACTCCGTGAAGCCGATGGGCTTCGACCAGTGGTTCCGGATGTTCATCCCCCAACCCGGACAGACCACTTTGCGGTTGCCGACCAGCGCGAGCAACCTCTGGTACGCGCAGTACAAGTTGATGTCGAAGGACACCCGGCCGGTCGTGCGCAACTACACGATCCGCGATTACCGTGCCGCCGGCACCGGACTGTTCGGCGACGAGACGGAGATCGACATCGACTTCGCCTCGCACGGCGATTTGGGTCCGGCTTCGGCCTGGGCCGCTTCGGCTTCGGCGGGCGACGAGGTTGCGATCCTCGACGAGGGCCGGATCTACAACCCGGCGCCCGGCGCCGAGTGGCAGCTTCTGGTCGGTGACGAGAGCGCGTTGCCGGCGATCGTCGGGATTCTGCGATCGGCGCCGCGGAACCTTCGAGCCGAGGTGTTCGTCGAGATTGCGGAAGCCGCCGACGCACAGGACGTTTCGGTGGGCGACGGAGTGAACGTGCACTGGCTGGTCCGCGAAAACGCAGGTGCCCGTCCGGGGCTGCTTGCGTTGGAGACGGTGCGGCAGGCAGATCTTCCGGCCGGGCCGTCGTACACCTTCGTCGCCGGGGAAAGTGACTTACCGACGGCTCTTCGACGCCACCTCGTGAACGACCGGCACATTCCTAAGACACACATTTCGTTCACCGGCTACTGGCGCCACGGCCACGCCGCCTACTGACCACAGGGAAGTGGCGAAGTGCGCGGACGCGCACTTCGCCACTTCCAGAGGTTCGTTCAGTTGGCGTGCTTCTGGACGAGTGCGCCCAGACGCGGAAGTGCTTCGATCACATTCTTCTTCGCGGACGGGCGCAGCGAGTTGTACACCTTCTTGACCGCGCCACGGTCACTGTTCTCGATGCGCTCGTCGGTGACACCGAGGAGCGAGTCCGACACGTCGTCGCCGCGGGCGACGAGGTAATCGGCGAACGAATCCTGGCCGCTGGCGGTGAAATCCTGCCAGTACGGCTCGAGCTTGGTGACGAACTCGGGCAGCAAGCCCTCGATAGCATCCGGCACGATGGACGGTCCCACCTTCTTGACCGCGGCGTAACCACCCTTCAATGCCAGCCCCGAGGCCCCCGACTTGTCCGAAACCTCCGCGTCGATCAGAGCCTGCACATCGGCGATGACCGCCGGCACGCGTGCCTCGTCGAGCAGGGTTTCGTTCAGAGCTGCAACCACTTTCAATGCCTCCGTATTGACTGAGCGATCAGGTCCGGCCAGACACTATACGAAAAGCTGCGGGTCGCGTTGTTCGAGCAGGCCATGACACCGGCGCACCCGCTCGATCCACCAGCGGGCACGCTCGGGCGTTGCCGCGAGGTCGGCGACCCGGGCGGGGTCGGGAGTCACGGATGCGACGCCCAGTTCACCGTCCACGGGCTCTCTGGGCTCGGCCACATCCGACTCGAAGAGTCCACCGGTTCCCAGTCCACACGCGAAATGCAGGTCGGGTAGTGCGGCCGCGGCCGCGACACCGGCGGCGATTCCCACGGCGGTGTCCAACGCACTCGACACGACCACCGGGACCCCGTACTCGGACAACTCGTCCGCGAGCGCGAGGAGGCGGCGCATTCCACCGAGGGGGGCGACCTTCACGACGGCGATGTCGGCGCCGCCTGCGCGAACCACCTTCGACGGATCGTCCGCACGTCGAATGCTCTCGTCGGCGGCCACGCGCACACCGGGCACACGTCGACGCACCTCTACCAGCTCCGGCACACTCGCGCACGGTTGTTCCGCGTACTCGAGCGGCCCGTCTGCCGTGAGTGCGTGCAGCGCCGTCACCGCCTCGTCGACCGACCATCCACCGTTCGCGTCGACGCGTACGCAGGGAATGTGTGCGCGGACGGCGTTCACCCGTGCGACGTCGTCGGCGAGAGTCTGACCGCGCTCGGCTACTTTCACTTTCGCGGTTCGGGCGCCCGGGTATCGCTCGAGCAGGGCGGGAACCTGTGCGGCGTCCACCGCGGGAACGGTCGCGTTGACAGCGACCCGGTCGCGGAGCGCGGGCGGCGGACCGAGCCAGGCGGCCTCGATCGCCGACTGCAGCCAGTGCGAGGCTTCGTCGTCCGCGTATTCGGGGAAGGGCGCGAACTCCCCCCATCCCGCGGGACCACGCACGAGCACGGCTTCTCGGGTGGTGATGCCGCGGAAGCGGACCCGCATGGGCAAACTCACCACGACCGCGTCGGCCAGGACCTCGTCGAGGGTCGGCAGAGTGGACACGAGGTCAGGGCTGTCCGGGCAGAAGCTCGAGCATGAGGGCCTCACAGTCGGCGAGCAACGTGTCGCCCTTCTTCAGCTGCGCAGTGATGAACGTCTTGCGCCCCTCTACCCGGTCGACGCTGCCCTCGACGGTGAGCGGTGTGTTGAGCGGTGTGATCGCCCGATAGTTCACATGCAGGTACGCCGTGCGACTGATGGGCCGTCCGTACGCGTGGACGATCATTCCCATCAGGTCGTCGAACAGCAGCGGCAGCGTGCCGCCGTGCGCGGCGCCGTTGCCACCGAGGTGGTAGCGACGGAACTCGCCCGCGCTGCGCACCCCGTCGGGTCCGAACTTCTCGATATGCCACGGCGGCATCAGCAGGCTCCCCCGGCCCGGCAGCTCGATCGTCCGCCCGGCCGGCGACCGTCCCTCGGGAACCACGTACGGTGTGAGCACTGCGGCCAGCTTCTCCACCTGGTCAGCCGCCTGCGCGACAACGTCGTCGGGGGCGTCCACCGACACCGCCAGATCCTGCAGGGTGCGCATTCCTTCCACGAACCGCGCCCAATCCGGGCCGGGGGTGATCGCCTCGTACTTGGGGAACCCGCCGTGGTGCTCGTAGTCGTCGTCGCGCTTCCCGTCGACACCGGTGACGTCCGCAGCCTGTTCGCTCATACCTGCACGGTAAACCCGGGCCGGACTCCCGCGCGCGGACACCCACGGGCGGCACCCGATAATCTCGGAGCCGTGACCTTCAACCCGCAGCACTGGCGACCCGTACCCGGCTTCGAGAACCTCACGGACATCACCTATCACCGGCATATCAGCGAGGGCATCGTCCGGGTGGCGTTCGACCGTCCCGAGGTGCGCAATGCCTTCCGTCCACACACCGTCGACGAGCTCTACCAGGCACTCGACCATGCCCGGATGACCTCCGACGTGGGCGCCGTCCTCCTCACCGGCAACGGGCCGAGCCCGAAGGATCAGGGCTGGGCGTTCTGCTCGGGCGGAGATCAGCGCATCCGCGGCCGCAGCGGATACCAGTATGCGGAAGGGGAAACCGCGGACACCGTCGATCGGGCACGCGCCGGGCGCCTGCACATCCTCGAGGTTCAGCGATTGATCCGGTTCATGCCGAAGGTCGTCATCTGTCTCGTCAACGGCTGGGCCGCAGGCGGCGGGCACAGCCTGCACGTGGTGTGCGATCTGACACTCGCCAGCCGCGAGCACGCCCGCTTCAAGCAGACCGACGCCGACGTCGGCAGCTTCGACGGCGGCTACGGCAGCGCCTACCTCGCCAAGATGGTCGGGCAGAAGTTCGCCCGTGAGATCTTCTTCCTCGGCGAGACGTACACCGCCGAGGAGATGCACCGGATGGGCGCCGTCAACAAGGTCGTCGACCATGCCGAACTCGAGGACGTCGGAATCGAGTGGGGCGCCAGGATCAACGGAAAGTCCCCGCAGGCGCAGCGCATGCTGAAGTACGCGTTCAACCTGCAGGACGACGGGCTCGTCGGACAGCAGTTGTTCGCGGGAGAGGCAACCCGCATGGCGTACATGACGGACGAGGCCGTCGAAGGTCGCGACTCCTTCCTCGAGAAGCGCGAACCCGACTGGAAGCCGTATCCCTGGTACTTCTGAGCCGCTCCCCTTCCCGGGCATCGTGGAAATGGCCACGCGCCAGCGCGGATTCACCGATTCCGGCACACTGACCACATGAGCACCGACCGCGAGCTCCCGGCCCCGGAACACCGCCGTCCGCCCGGAACCGGCGACGACACCGTCGCCGCGCTCGGGAAGTTGTCCGAATCCCTCGAAACCGTCGAGCGGGCCCGCGGACTGCTGTACTCGTTCCACCAGCTGATCGGGCACGCCGACCTCCAGCTCGGTGACGCCGTCGACGCGTTGCGGTCGGCCGGTCACGGCGCGACGGCGGACCGCCTGGAGACCGAGTTGGTCGGCCTCAACGTGCTCGACGGACGGTGGACCTTCCAGGTCGTGGAAGAGTTCGACGACGGGTATTGGTCCACCTTCCGTGAACTCGAGCGCGCCGCCCGTGACGAACTGTTGGACGGTCGTCGCCACCTGTTCGAGGCGGAGATGAAGGAAGCGCGACGCACACACGGCCGGGCAGGTCACGAAGCCCGCCCGAGCAAAGGAGAGTGACGGGTGGAAATCCTCAGCAGCAGGACGATCCTGCGGCCACGGGACTACGCGACGACGCTGAGTTTTTACCGCGACATCCTCGGACTCGCCACCGCCCGCGAATACCCCGGGGGCACGGTCTTCTTCGCGGGGCAGGGACTCATCGAGGTGGCCGCCCACGGCGCCGCGGACACTCCGTCGACGTTCGACGGTGCCCTGTGGCTGCAGGTCCGCGACCTCACCGCAGCGCAGACCGAACTGGTCCTCGCCGGGGTCAAGATCAACCGCGAAGCCCGGCAGGAACCGTGGGGACTGCACGAAATGTGGATCGCGGACCCCGACGGAATTCCGATCGTCCTGGTGCAGATTCCGGAGGATCACCCCCTTCGGCGCGACACCCGGCCGGTGAACGACAGGTGACACGGGGCCAAACGCCGGGCCGCCTCGAGGTGTCCGACCCCAGCTGTACTTTTCGAACTTCGATCCGCACAATCTGGGTGTGACCGCAGAGCTCGTAGTTCTTCTGGTGGTGGTCGTCACCGCCCTCGCTTTCGACTTCACCAACGGCTTCCACGACACCGGAAACGCAATGGCCACCTCGATCGCAACGGGAGCTCTGCGACCCAAGACCGCGGTCGTGCTCTCCGCGTCGCTGAATCTGGTCGGCGCATTCCTGTCGGTCGAGGTGGCCGCGACAGTGGCCAAAGGTGTCGTGAACCTGGGAACGGTGGGCGGTGAAGATCTCCTGCTCATCGTGTTCGCGGGACTTGTCGGCGGCATCATCTGGAACCTCGCGACCTGGCTGCTCGGTCTGCCGTCGAGCTCCTCGCACGCGCTGTTCGGTGGCTTGATCGGTGCGGCCATCGCGTCCATCGGCATGAGTGGTGTCGAGTGGGGCGGGGTCCTCGGCAAGGTCGTCATTCCGGCACTTCTCGCCCCTGTCGTCGCAGCACTGGTCGCCACGGCCGGCACTAAACTCGTATACCGCATCACCTCCGCCGTGCCGGAGGGAACGAAGGAGCACGGGTTCCGCGTCGGTCAGATCGGTTCCGCCTCGCTGGTGTCGCTCGCGCACGGAACCAACGACGCCCAGAAGACAATGGGTGTGATCTTCCTCGCACTGGTCGCGCACGGCAGCATCACCGCCGACGACGAGATGCCGTTCTGGGTCAAGCTCAGCTGCGCCGTCGCCATTGCCCTCGGCACCTATCTCGGCGGCTGGCGGATCATCCGCACCCTCGGCAAGGGGCTCGTCGAGATCGCCGCCCCGCAAGGCATGGCCGCCGAATCCTCGTCGGCCGCGATCATCCTGACGTCGAGCCACCTCGGACTTCCGTTGTCCACCACACACGTCGCCACCGGTTCCATCCTCGGCACCGGACTCGGCCGCAAGGGCGCCGAGGTTCGCTGGGGCATCGCCGGACGTATGGCGGTCGCGTGGCTGATCACTCTCCCCTCGGCCGCGTTCGTGGGCGCCGTGTGCTGGTTCCTCGCGCACATCATCGGCGGCCTCGCCGGCGTGCTGGTGGTGTTCGCGGCACTCATCCTCCTCGCCGGGTTCATGTACCTACGGTCCCGCAAGCAGCCGGTGCACTCCGGCAATGTCAACGCCGAGTGGGAGCCGGGTGCAGAGCATCCCGCGACCACGGCTGTACCACCCCCGGCCGACTTGGAGATCTCCGAGTCGCCCAGACCCACCACCACCAACCACTGACGGGAGCTGCTCATGACCCTCTTGACCACCACCGTCAACTCGCTCTGGCAAGTGATCCTCGTCGGACTGCTGTTCGGTGCGGGACTCCCCGCCATCTTCGCTCTCGGACTGAAGTCGCTCAGCATCGGAGCCGGAGGTGACACCTCCGCACCGCAGGCGTCCGTCGCAGGCCGGATCGGTGCCGTGGCCTGCTTCGCCGTCGTGCTGATCGCGATCATCACTGGGATACTGCTGTTGATGAGCGACTTCCTGGCCAGCACGTTCGGTATCCACATCTTCTGAGCGGCGACCGCGAGGTCCCCACTCCATCGACGAAAGAGGCCGAACGCGTGCCCAAATATTCACTTCGTTCCGTACTCGATTGGCTCCGCGCCGGATACCCCGAGGGGATCCCGGCGAAGGACCATTTCGCGTTGCTGGCGGTGTTGCGTCGTCGACTCACCGATGAGGAAATCGAGCAAGTGGTGGCGCTGTCGATCGAAACGGCCCACGAACACCCGAATCGCCACGTCGATTACGACAGCATCCGGCGCCTCATCAGTGAAATCACCCACGAAGAGCCGTCGGAGGAGGACGTTGCGCGGGTCACCGCGAACCTCACCACGGGAGGGTGGCCGGTCGCCGGTGACACCGACGAGGGTGCGGGCGATCCGAAAGAAACACGCGACGCGGGATAGCCGATGAGCCTTCCACCGTTCCTCACTTCCATCGTCGGGTGGCTGCGAGCCGGCTATCCCAATGGTGTGCCCGAGCAGGACTACATCCCGCTGTTCGCGTTGCTCACTCGCCGCCTGTCCGAAGACGAGGTGGATGCCGTCGCCGACGCTCTCGTCGAGGAAGGTGACCTCCCCATCGAGAAGACGGACATCCAGGTCCTGATCACCAAGGTCACCGACGAGCTGCCACTCGAATCGGATGTCGACCGGGTTCGCAGCAATCTTGCCGCGGGCGGATGGCCGTTGGCCGGGCCCGCCCAGTGAGCGAACTCCAGGTCCTTCCCGTCCCGTCGGGCGTCGGGGTCGTCGGCATCCTGCCGCAGCTGTCGGAGATGCTCGACGGAACCGCCCCCGCCGCGCTGCCCGTCCCCGCCGCGGACGAGCGGGAGACCCGGCGACTGACCGACGCCCTGCGTCCTGGGGAGCCGATCGACGACGGCGTCGCACTCGTCGTGGCGACTTCGGGTACGACGGGCGTGCCCAAAGGTGCGATGCTCACAGCGGCTGCGCTGCGCGCGAGCGGTGAAGCGACACACGCGAGACTCGGCGGGCCCGGCTCCTGGCTCCTGGTGCTGCCCGCCCACCACATCGCGGGGATGCAGGTTCTCCTGCGCAGTGTGCTGGCGGGCACCGAACCGGTCGTGGTCGATGTGACGGGAGGTTTCGATCCCGCAGCGCTGCCCGCCGCGGTCGAGACCATGACCTCGCGTCGCCGCTACACGTCGCTGGTTCCGACGCAGCTCGTCAAGGCCCTCGACCACCCCGGCGCGGTGGCGGCACTGGCCTCCCTCGACGCCGTCCTGCTCGGCGGCGCAGCGACACCGGCCCCGGTGCTGCAACGTGCCCAGGAGGCTGGGATCACCGTCGTGCGCACCTACGGCATGAGCGAAACGTGCGGGGGATGCGTGTACGACGGCATCCCTCTCGACGGCGCGCGGGTCCGGATCGACGACGACGGCCGCGTCCTGCTCGGTGGTCCCATGCTGGCGACCGGTTACCGCGGCATTCCCGACCACCCCGCGTTCGCCGAACCCGGCTGGTTCCGCACCGACGACTCCGGGTCGCTCACCGACGGAATCCTCAGCATCACCGGCCGACTGGACGAGGCCATCTCGACCGGCGGCCTCACCGTCGTACCGCAAGTAGTCGAGCGCGCACTCAACGAGCACCCGGCCGTGCGTGAATGCGCCGTCTTCGGCCTCCCCGACGAACGACTCGGCCGGCGTGTCACCGCCGCCGTCGTCGCCGAACCCGGAACCCTCCCCACGCTCGACGAACTGCGGCAATTCGTCGAACGCACCCTCGACCCCACCGCTGCCCCCCGCGAACTGCACCTCGTCGACGCCCTCCCCCTCCGCGGTCCCGGCAAGGTCGACCGCCGGGCCCTGGAGTCCAGGTTCTGGTAGGGCTCGCCTGTTTGCGCTGATTTTGGCCAGCCGCGGTCGCAATGGTCGCGCGTCTGGCCAATGTCTCCAGATGGAGTTGTCCACAGGCTGCCCTCCATTTACAGGGTTGCACTGAAGTCCTGGTGAGCACACCAGTCCTGTCTGCGCGTGCTGCACGATGCCCGCCATGACCGACGCTGACTCGCAATCACACGTCCGGCGGCGGCCGAACTGCTGAAGTACACGTCCACGCTGCACCATTCGACGCGTCCCGCTCGGGCGCCTACTTCTCCAGGTCGGAGGCGTCCGCTTGCAACTCGCCCACCTCGGTTTTGAGGATTCGCATAGACCGGCCGAGACCGCGCGCAGCGTCGGGCAATTTCTTCGACCCGAAGAGCACCACCAGAACCACCGCGACAATCGCCCAGTGTGACGGGCTCATCGCTCCCATTACTGCGGTTCCTCACCGTCGGGGTACACGGCGTCCACCTCGACTTCGACGAGCCATCCCGCTGCCGGCAGGCTCGCCACCTCGAGGGCGAATCGGCTGGGATGCGCGGAGTTCCGTTCCATCGGGGCGGCCGGTTCCGCGGTGCCGAGGGGAACCAGTTCGGTGTCGCCGGTGTCGAGGTTGGTGTTCGCGAAGAATTGCCGGTAGGCGCGATTCCAGCCGGCGTAATCGGCGCGGTCCGTTCCGGGGGCGTTGTCGAGGAACACCCGCATGGTCACGACATCCTCGAGCGTCAGTCCCTGCGCCTCGAGATTGTCGCGAATTCGCTTCAGGGCATTGATGCCTTGCGCTTCGGTGATCGTGACCCCGCCGGGAAGCATGCCGCCTGCGAACACGTCCGTGTCGATGTACGACTCCGGGGTGCCCTCGGGCACAGCTTTGTTGGACGCACCCGGTCCGATCCCGCTCGACTTGTAGACCGCGGTGCCACCGCCGATCGCCACCCCTTGTGCGATCATCGGATTCGCCTCGCCCGCTTCGAGAATGGATTTCGAGACGAAGGTGCTGCCGGGCGCCTCCGCTGCGGCCTCGTCGGAGGAGCATGATGTCGCCCCGGCGATCAGAGCGGACGCTGCGAGCGCGGCGGTCACGGCCTTGGTACGAAAAGACTTCACAGTTCAGAACTCCTTGTTAGAAGGGAAGGTCAGGCTTCCTGGGCCACGCGCTCGTGGATGTGGGTGACGACGTCGCGGGCGGACGTCAGAGCGCCGTGCTGCCAGGCGATCGCATTGGACAGGTGGTCGCCGGCGAAGTAGATCTTCTCGACCGGTTCGAGCAACTTCTCGTACTCGGGGGTGGCCGCCCCGCCGTGGGAGCCACCGCTTCCCGCCCAGTTGACCCACGCGCTCTCGGAGTACTTGGTGCGACGCCAGCTGCCGGAGAACGACGAGGAGATGTCGCGGGTGTACTTCTCACCGTGGATTTCGGAGCCCTCGGCGATCGCCTTGGCGAGCCGCTGCCGGTGGGTGAGCGACTCGAACGCCTCCTGCCTCTTGCCGCTGCTGTAGTAGGCGACGACCACGCCTCGATCGGAGTTGTAGTGGTCGTAAGGGAACATGATCTGCGAGATGTCCTTGTCGGTGTTGGACGCGCCACCGTAGATGCGGTCCTCCGTCTCCCACCACCGGCGCGAGTACTCGATGCCGAGCTTGCCGGACGACGACGGCTTGGCCGCCTTCAGCGCGGTGAGCACGTCGGCGGGCAGGTTGTTCTGCAGACGTCCGATCAGGTGTGGCGGAATCGTGCAGATCGCGTAGTCGGCGGTGATCGACTTCTTCGAGCCGCCGGCGGTGTATTCGACGGTGACGCCCTCGGACACGTTCTTCATCGACGTCACCTCGGCGCCGAAGATGATGTTGTCGGTGCCGATCCTGTCCTGAAAGGCGTAATAGATGCGGTCCATGCCGCCGACCGGGGTGAACATCATCATCGCCTGGTCGTAGCCGAAGTCGAAGCTGAAGTTTCGGCCGATGCCGCTGCGGATCACTTCCTGCATCGCGAACGGCTTCTTCTCGCTGCCGAAGTTCAATCCGGCACCGGGCTCGGAATCGTAGCCGCGACGCGAGGATCCGAGGTATCGGCCGTCGTCGGACAGGTCGCCGAAGTCACTGAGGAACTCCGACAACGCGTCTTTGTCCTCTTGGGTCAGCACCTGGTCCAACGCGCCCTGATCGGTTGCCTTCTTCAACAGTTCCGACATGTAGCCGAACGTGTCGGCCTTCGCGGCCCGGTACGTGACGGACTGGCCCGACAACGACGTGTCGCTCTGGTAGTTCACATACGTATTGGCGTTCTGGTTCCCGAAGCCCTGGATCTCGACGCCGAGTTCCCGGCAGTAGTCGAGGGTGATGTGACTCTGCGGGATGCGGGTGGCGCCGACGTTGTAGAAGTGGCCCTCGGAGAAGGTGCACTTCTGCGTCTCACCGCCCAGGTCCGTTTCCTCGGTGCCGGCCCGCGCCGTCCAGACACGTCCGCCGGGGCGGGTGCGCGCCTCGAGGACGGTCACCGTGTACCCCGCCTTCTGCAGTTCGTACGCAGAACACAGACCGGCGGGACCGCCGCCGAGTACGACCACCGAATGGCTGCCCTTCACCTTGCCGATCAGGTCACCGGCGGCGAGTGGCGTGAAGGTGCGGGCGGGCGCGGCGGTCGACGGTGCCAGCCCGAGCGTCGACATCGCGCCGTACGCAAGGCCTGCGCCTCCGGTGGCCCCCAGGCCCTTCATGAAAGATCTACGTGTGAATGCCAATTCGCGCTCCCATTCGTGCGCCCGGTGACCCGGGTATCTGTCGGCACTCATCCTGGGAGCACTACGAGTCGGGAACTTGTCGGCCGCGAAACAGTTCTGGGCATTCGAGCGAGAAGGGGCACACCGCTTTCTCACTCCCGGGGCGTAATTCGACCCTGAACCGAAACTTTCCCGCAACACGGGCGGACTAGTTTTCGGCCAATGTCAGCCCTTTCCGACGCAATCGTGCGCTCGTTCGCCACCGGCGAGCCCGAGCGTCAGGCTCTGTCTCCGTTGCGAGCCCTGGGGCGACGGCAACTGTCGGGGCTGGAGGTTCTCGCGCAGTCGGTGGCCACCACCGCCCCCGCGGTCTCGATGGTCGTCCTGCCCGTCACCATGTTCACCCATCAGATGCTTCTGAGCGGTGTGGTCACCATCGTCGTCGCTACGGTCGTGATCACGCTGATTGCGGTGTGCGTCTCCCAATTCACGCGGCGGATGGCCGCGGCGGGCGGCATCTACAGCTTCGTATTCCAGGGACTCGGTACCCGGGCCGCCCTCACCGCCGGCGTGGCCATGCTCACCAAGTACGTCGGTAGCGCCGTCATGACCCTGTACCACGGCGGTCAGGCCGTGATCACGACACTCGGTTTCCTCGGACTGGAGATGCGTGGTCCCGCCGACCGGGTACTGATTTATGCCGGCATCGGACTCGTCATTCTCGGATGTCTGGTGCGGGGCGTGCGGTTCGCAGCCCTCGCCATTCTCGCCATCGAAACATGTTCGCTGCTCTTCATCATCGGCCTGATGGTGGTGACGGGCGCGGGCGGGCAACACGCCGTGGTGCCGCCCGAAGACTCGTCGCACGGTCTCCTGACCATGGCGCTCGTTGCCGTGTTCGCTCTCGCCGGTTTCGAGAGCGCCACTTTCTTCGGACCCGAGGCCAAGCGGCCCCTCGCGACGGTCACCCGGACCGTCCTCCTCACCCCGATGATCTGCGGTGCCTTGTTCATCTTCGCCGGCTGGGCCGCGTGGTCCGGCCGCGCCGACACCCTCGTCAACGCCTACCTCCACGGCACGTCGACCGGTGTCGCCCCAGCGGTCGTAATAGCGCTGAATCTCGGGCTCGGAACGTCGTGGCTGGCCTCGGCGATGGCGTCGTCCAACGCCGCCTCACGCCTCGTGTATTCGATGGGCGTCGAATCAGTGGTTCCGCGGCTGTTCGCGCGCGTGCAGCGCGGCTACCGCACTCCGTATCCCGCTCTGGCCCTGATTGTCTGCACCGTATGCGTGGGCGCAGCGACCTTCGGAATAGTCGGCAAGTCGACCGCATTCGGTCACGTTCAACTGGCAGCACGCACGGCGGTGATCGCCGCCTATGTGCTGGTCGCGGTGGCGTCGGTTCGATTCCTCCTCCGAATTCAGGAGCACACCGCATTGACCTTGTGCGCCGGGGTCGCGGGCAGCGCAGCCGGTGGAACCGTCCTCACCTACCTGTTGTTCACCACTGCCTCACACGGCCTCGTCATGGTGCCCGCGGTGATGCTCACGCTGCTGCTGTCCGGTTCTGCCTGGCACCTTTTCCTCCAATGGCACCATCCCGCGAGTCTGATGTCGATCGGCGTTTTCGACAGCGCCGAAACGGAGGACGTACTGCCGGGTGCGGGCGTGTTCGTCACCGACGCGACGGGCAACCTGGCATTGACCGCGAGTGCGCGAACCCACGAGATGCGCTGATGGCGAGGAGGACCGGGGAGCTCGCGGGACACGAACCCCGCGCCGTGCAGAAAGCACTCGCACTACTCGAGGCCGTCGCCCAACTGGGCTCGGGAGCTACCGCCAAGGACGTCGCCGCCCATGCGGGTATCCCCCAGGCGACGGCCTATCGGCTTCTGAATCTGCTCACCGCCGACGGCTATCTGGTGCGAATCTCCGACCTCTCCGGATTCGCACTCGGTCGCCGCACCCGGCAACTCGCGGGCGCCGACACGCCGGACCCAGTCGATCAGCACGCGATCGTCGAGGGACTGCGGTCTCAGGTGCGGTTCGGTGTCTACCTCGCATCGTTCACGGGGGGCGCGGTCCGGCTCGTCGACAAAGACCCCGACCACGAACTCAGCGGTGAAGGCACCATCACGGCGCATCCGCATGCGTCCGCCATCGGGAAGATCCTCCTCGCGGCGCACCCCGAACTCGTACAGCAGCAACTACGCCGGGTCACGTCCCGCACGATCACCGACATCTCGATGCTGCACGCCGAGCTGGAGACCATTCGGCACACCGGTTCGGCCCAGGAAGTGGACGAGATTCGTATCGGCCGCAGTTCCGTCGCCGTCCCCGTGCGCGACGCCCGACACGGCGTGGTGGGCTGCCTCGCCGCGATCGGGAAGACCGGACGGCTGGCCGTCGGCGATCCGGAGTTGACCGACCTCCTGCACGCTTGCGCCCACCGCCTCGGCGCCGGTGTGTCGGCCTGAACAGATCGCAGCCGTTACCGGTTCGCCCCGCCCGGTAACACTCAGGTACTGGTCCACCGCATTCGGCGGTGGTGCGGAGTGCAAAGATCGACACATGGCAACGGCTGCTCAATGGATCGAAGGCGCTCGTCCGCGCACCCTCCCGAACGCGATCGCCCCGGTGCTGGCGGGCACAGGCGCAGCGGCGTCGCTCGGCGGCGCAGTGTGGTGGAAGGCGTTACTGGCGCTCGTCGTCTCTCTCGCGTTGATCGTCGGGGTCAACTTCGCCAACGACTACTCCGACGGCATTCGCGGCACCGACGACGAACGGGTCGGACCGCTGCGGCTCGTCGGTTCCAAGTTGGCGAAGCCGTCGGCGGTGAAAGCTGCTGCCATCGCCTGCTTCGCCGTCGCCGCCGCCGCCGGACTCGTACTCGCCGTCACCACGGCGTGGTGGCTGGTTCTGATCGGCGCGCTGTGCATCGTAGGCGCCTGGTTCTACACGGGCGGCAAAAAACCCTACGGGTATAGCGGTTTCGGCGAGATTGCCGTCTTCGTGTTCTTCGGTCTCGTCGCCGTGCTCGGGACCCAATACGTGCAGGCGGAGAGGGTGGACTGGGCGGGCCTCGTGACGGCCGTTGCCGTCGGATCGTTCTCCAGCGCGGTGCTCGTGGCGAACAACCTCCGGGACATCCCCACGGACACCGAATCGGGCAAACGCACACTCGCTGTCCGTCTCGGCGATGCCCGCACCCGCATCCTGCACCTCGTCACCTTGACCGTCCCGTTCATCGCGACTCTCGTCCTCCTTGCGCGCACCCCCTGGGCGCTTCTCGGACTATTGGCCGTGCCCCTTGCGATCCGGGCGAACTCGCCGGTTCGTTCCGGCGCCACAGGCCTGGCCTTGATACCGGCGTTGCGAGATTCGGGCCTGGCCATGCTCATCTGGGGCGCAGCGACGGCCGTGGCGTTGTCGCTGGCCTGACCGAGCTCAGTCGCGGTCCGGAACGACGATGTTGACCAGGAAATTGACGACCGAGATGATCAGGCCGCCCCAGAGAGCCGTCCAGAAGCCGTCGACCGTCATGCCATAGTCGGTCTGTGAACTCAGCCAAGCGGTGAGCATCAACATCAGCGCGTTGATCACCAGGGTGAAAAGTCCGAGCGTGAGAACCAGGAGCGGCAACGACAACAGCTTCACCAGCGGTTTGACGAAGATGTTGACCACCGTGAATACCAGCGCGATACCGAGCAGCACCACGATGTCCCACGCAGTGCCGTTGCCCGAACTCGAGATGTCTATGCCCGACACCCAGGCGGCCGCGAGCCAGATCGCGAACGCGTTGACGACGAGACGTACCAAGAAGGTCATCTGTGCATGCTGGCACATCACTGCGACACACGGGCACCGCCCCCATTCGCGGAGAGCCCGGTTCAGGCCGCCCGGTCGAGCGCGGCGTGCACCCGACGCCGAAGTTCGTCCACAGTCACCGAAACCTCGAGTATCTCGCGGGCCGTGCCGTCCGCGGCTCGGAGCACGCCCAGCAGCACGTGCTCGGGTCCGATGTGATTGTCCTTGCGGGCAAGGGCTTCCCGTAGGGACAGTTCGAGCGCTTTCTTGGCGTCCTTCGTGAACGGGATGTGGCCCGACTTGCGCCCGAACCAGCCGCGCGGCCCCTTGGGCGGCTCGGGATCGAGGACGCCCTTACCGAAGGTCTGTTCGAGACTGCGGCGGACGGCGTCGAGATCGATGCCGATCGATCCGAGTGCGTCCGCATCCGCATCGCTGAGCGCTATACCCCGTTCGGCGACAGTGCGTCTCGCGGCCGCAAGGACAAGGCCGGAATCGGCGAGGATGCCCTGGACGGGTTCGGTCGGCACGGACAGAAGCCCGAGAACGAGGTGTTCGGGACCGATCCGCGGCGACTTCAGAGCGCGAGCCTCCTTCTGGGCATCGATCACCACGGCACGGGCATCCGTCGAAAATCGTTCGAACATGGGGAGCTACCTCCCTTTCCGATTGTGCTTCTGATGGACCGCTTGCCTGCTCACCTCGAGCGAGTCGGCAATCGCCTGCCAGGACCAGCCCTGAGCGCGAGCGTTGTCGACCTGAATAGCTTCGAGCCGCTCCAGAAGACGTCGCAGGGCACGCACGGCCCGTAACCCCTCGGCGGGATCCGGGCTTCCCGCTGCAGCTGCGAGTGTCGTTGCCTCCGTCATGCATGTCAATCTAGGTTGACAACCGGTCGGGTGTCAACCTTTCTTGACGCCTTCTCGACGGCTCAGTACGCGGCGACCGCCCCGTCGACCGCCTTCTGCAGCTCGCACTGCGCGGTGTGGGCAATGTCCATCGGCTTGGCGGGGAGAGCAGTGAGCGGTTGAGCGACATACACACTCGCGCCCTTCACCAGCTCGGTATCGGCGCCATGCGCGTCCGGGCCGTAGCTGATGCCGATCGAGAGCAGCGCGGGAGCGACACCTCGATCGACAGCGCGCTTGGCGATGTGACCGATGCCGCTGTTGATGTGCTGGAGCCGGGTCGGGTCGCCCTCATTGCAGGTGCCCTCCGGGAAGATCGCGAGGTTGTCTCCCCGGCACAATCTTTCGGCCGCCACGTCCATCATGAGACGCCCCGCATCCGCCACGGCGCGCAAGCCGTAGTTCTTACTGCGGAACACTGGGATCCCGCCCATCATGTCGACCTTCTTGCGGAGATCGGGGTCGGTGAACAACTCGTCCTTGGCCAGTACGCGGGTCCTGCCGATCACTCGGCGCAGAGGCGTCTTCCATGCAGTCGCGGCAAGCGTGTACTGATCGCTGTGCGTCACATGATTGGCGGCCACGAGCAGTACCGCTCCGGACTTGACGAGCTCGGTCAGCTGCTCCTCGGCGCCGTCGGCGTATCGAACCCGCGGCCGGTACTTCATGCTCAACATCGCGTACGCCAGCTTGGCCAGCACCCGGTTCTGCTGATGATCGCGGTAATAGTCGTACACCGCACGGTAGTTCTCGAGGGTTACCTCGGGCCTGTCCATACCTAGTCCCCGATCGCATCGTCCTGACCTCAGGCTACCAACCTACGGTTCCGTAGCCTACGGAGGCGTAGGTACTGGGATCGTGCTGCAAAGGTGTATGAATTGACTGGTTTCGGGTAAAACAGACCTGTGATCCGCTCGGCCATCGTCACCGACCTGCCCACTCTCCAACAGATCGAAGTTGCCGCAGGAGCTCCGTTCCGCGACATCGGAATGGACGCGATCGCGGAGGATCCGCCGCCCTCACTCGACGAGTTGAGGGAGTTTCTGGATGCGGGGAGGATTTGGGTCGCCGCGGACGCAGACGGCGACCCGGTCGCATATGCCCTGGTTGCGCTCGTGGACGGCGCCGCGCACATCGAACAGGTCTCGGTCCATCCCAGCGCCGCCCGGCAGGGACTCGGCGCGCTCCTCCTCGACGAGATCTCGTCCTGGGCGGCGGAACGCGGCCTTCCGGCCCTCACACTGACCACCTTCGTCGACGTTCCGTGGAATGCGCCGTACTACGAGCGGCTGGGCTTTCGGCCCCTGCAGGATTGCGAACTCACCCCCGGGCTGTCGCAGATTCGCGCGGACGAGGCACGCAACGGACTGGCAGCGTGGCCGCGCGTCACCATGACGCGACCTGTCGCCACGCCCGCACGCCGGGCGCAGCCGACGAGTCAGCCGGCCTGACTCAGCCACTCCCGGTCTGACTCAGCCACTCTCAGGCGGTATGACCTGGCCAGACTCCGGTATGCGCGAACTCGTCCAGCAACGCAGTCGGCCCGGTGAGGTCGATGCCCTCGGCGCTGACCCACCGGTCGTCGTAATAAGTGTCCGCGTAGCGCTCACCGCCGTCGCAGAGGATGGTCACGACACTGCCGGAGCGGCCGGCCGCGAGCATCTCCGCCACCACCGAGAACGCGCCCCACAGGTTCGTGCCGGTGGAACCGCCCACACGCCGGCCCAGAGCCGAACTGGCATGGCGCATGGTGGCGATGGAAGCGGCGTCGGGTACGCGCATCATCCGGTCGATGACCTGTCCGACGAACGAAGGTTCCACGCGAGGCCTGCCGATGCCCTCGATACGGGACGGCAGCCCGGTCGCGTAGTCACAGGAATTGGTGTCGTACCCACCGAAGAAGGCCGAGTTCTCGGGGTCCACCACGAGGAGTCGGGTGGCGTGCCTGCGGTACCGGATATAACGCCCCAGCGTCGCGCTGGTGCCTCCGGTACCGGCACTCATCACGATCCACTCCGGCACCGGGTGCTCCTCACGCGCCATCTGCTGATAGATCGACTCGGCGATGTTGTTGTTGCCCCGCCAGTCGGTGGCCCGCTCGGCGTGGGTGAACTGATCCATGAAGTGGCCGTTCGTCTCCGCCGCGAGCCTGCGGGCCTCGCTGTAGATCTCGGGCGGGCGATCGATGAAGTGACAGCGCCCACCTTGCGCCTCGATCAGCGCGACCTTGGCGCCGCTCGTGCTGCGCGGCATCACCGCCACGAAGTCGAGGCCCAGCATCTTGGCGAAGTAGGCCTCACTGACCGCTGTCGAACCGGACGACGCCTCGATGACCGTGGTTCCCTCGGTGATCCACCCGTTGCAGATCGCGTACAGAAATAGTGAACGGGCCAACCGGTGCTTGAGGCTTCCCGTGATGTGCGTCGACTCGTCCTTCAGGTACAGCTGCACGCCCCACGCCGGGGGAAGCGGGTATCGGAGCAGATGCGTGTCGGCACTGCGCTGCGCGTCGGCCTCGATCAGACGAACCGCATTGTCCACCCAGTCTCGGGACCGGCTCCGGTCGATGACGACGCAGTCGGCGTCCGTCACCGGTCCTCGCCGCGGAGTTTCGCGCGCAGGTCAGCCTGGTCCGCGCGGCGCTGCGCGTCGAACGCAGCGATCCCCTCGTTCACCCGGCGCCGAAGTGTCGCGAACAACAGCAGAGACAGCGGAAGGGCGATCAGGACCCCGAAGATGGCGGCGACGAGCAGCGGGATCGTCACCCCGACCAGCGCCGCGACTCCGAGGATGATGCCCGCGATGACGACGACGAGGAGCAGTCGAGCGAAGGAGTAGAGCGCGACGTCGCGAGCCAGACGACCCTTCGTGACCCGTTCGGCCGGCTGCGGGGCCGCCGACCCTGCGGTCACGGGGGGCTCGGCCTGATCGGCTGGCTTCGGGTTCTTCGGCTTCTCACTGGGCTCGCTCACGACCCCCAGATTACCCACCCACCGGGGCGCGCTCGAACGTCCGACTTATCCGATTTGTCTATTACCTCCCCTTTACCAACATTAGATCGTTCGAGTACCTGAGGGTTGTGATGCCACGATGACCGTATTCAGTCGCGATTGCGACCAGCTGCAGCACTGACAGAACGAAAACAGCGGAGGACCGTCGATGAGCGCACCCACCTACAACGGATCCGGTTTCAGCGGACCGAACGAAGCCCTCATGACCCCGGGCCAGGTGGCCGCCCTGTTCCACGTCGACCCCAAAACCGTCACTCGGTGGGCGCACGCGGGCAGGCTCGGCTCGCTCCGGACACCCGGTGGCCACCGCCGGTTCCGTGAGGCCGAAGTGATGCAACTGCTCCGCTCGCTCACCACGGAGGCTGCCCGACCCTGAACACCTTGGCTGCCCGACCCTGAACACCTTGGCTGCCCGACCCTGAACACCTTGGCTGCCCGACCCTGAACACGGAGGCTGCGCGACCTGGAACCTATGGACGGGCTCGCCCCTGAGGGGGTAGGTGCCGTCGGCTTCTTACACGGCTACGCTCGAGGGATACCGGCTACCCGAGCGGTGTAAGGAGGTGCGCGGTGCTGTATTTGTTGGCGCTCATCGGGCTCGTGGTCGTGGCGTTTCTACTCTGGAAAGCGTTCGGCCCGAATACGAAGCCAGTTCTCGGCGACAGGGTTCTCGGACCCGACGACGATCCAGATTTTCTGTGGCGCATGAGTCGGGACGCCCGACGGAGAAAGTCGGACGAGCCCGACACGGGTTCGCCGGATACCACTGGGTGATTCCCCCCGCGGTTCGGTTACTGCGTCAGCGATGATCCTGGAGCGCGAAGGTGGAGGCTGGAAAGTCGGACGCCACCGCTGCAGCGAGTTCGAGTAGGGCATTGCGCGTCTTGGGCCGCAGGCGATCGAGTTCGATCTCGGCGCCTTCTTCGAGGTGTGGATCGAACGGGATGAGCCGGACCAGCCGGCACCGCTGTTCGAAGTGTTCGACCACTTTCGGCAGATCAACTTTGCCGGAGCGCGGGCGGACGGCGTTGACGACGGCCACGGACTTCGCGACGAGTTCGCGGTAGCCGTGCGCATCGAGCCAGTCGAGCGTCGCCGAGGCGCTGCGGGCACCGTCGACCGACCCCGAGCTGACCACCACGAGTGCGTC
Source organism: Rhodococcus sp. USK13 (assembly GCF_018343855.1). Classification (NCBI taxonomy): domain Bacteria; kingdom Bacillati; phylum Actinomycetota; class Actinomycetes; order Mycobacteriales; family Nocardiaceae; genus Rhodococcus; species Rhodococcus sp. USK13. The sequence continues at coordinate 5,949,059 of NZ_CP069242.1, forward strand.
GGCCTCTTCCAGAATCGTCTGCATCGCGGAGTGCATCAGCCCGGTGCCGCAGTCGGTGAGGACGATGCTGTAGAACTTCTCGAGCATTGCGACCGTGCGCGCGTAGTCGTCCGCGCTGAACGCCTCCGACACCGCCGGGTCGCTGTCCGATGCGAGTACCTCGAGCCGATGCCGACTCTGTGACGTGTAACTGCGGACGTCACTGTACTTTTCGATGCTGTGTTCGTCGCGGAGCAGGTTCCGCACGGTAGCGGGGGTTTCCAGGGGGATCTTCTGGCTGAGCGTGCCGCGGTCCGGGTTGGCGTCGACCGCGATCACTCGATCACCGCGCAACGATGCGAACGTCGATCCCAGTGTGGCCGTGGTGGTGGTCTTGCCGACTCCACCCTTGAGGCTCAGCAGAGCGATCTTGTAGCAGCCCTGCAACGGCTGGTTGACCTGCTTGGTGAGCTCGATGCGGCGCTGTTCCTTGGCGCTGTTCCCCAGGTTGATGTAGCGACCGGACACCTGGTAGAGCATTCTGCGCCACCCCGTGGTGGGGGCAGGCTTGACCTGCTTGAGCAGAAGTGACGTGGACAGGTCTCGCGCGGATACCGCGTACTGCTGCTGCTCGGGACGCACGGGTTGCGGACGGCTCGCCGGATGCTGCTCGGGAGCCGACGTGTACGCGGCGGGAGCAGGTTGCTGCGTGTGCGACGGCTGCTGTTGCGCGGGGGCCGTGAACGTCGGAGCCGGGGCGGGCTGCGGAGATACGGGAGCCAGTGTGGGCGGCGGTGGCTGAGTGGGAGCCGCGGCCGGGGGCTGCGTCTGAGGACGCGCCGGCGTTGCGGCGGGGGCCTGGCGCCCCGGCTGCGCGAAGGGGTTGGGACCCTGCGGCTGAACGTACGGCGCCTGCCGCGCGGCGTTGTGCGGTGTGGATCCCACGGTGGTGTCGGCGGGCGGGTTCGATGCCGGCCGCACCGGCTCCCACACGCCAGCGTTGTTTTCGGACATGGCCGAACATCCCCCCTAGATGAAGTCTCCGTAGTCCCCACCGCTTCACACCGCTGGGAGACGTCGCGGCGGAAGAATATCAGTCGGTGGTGACCGTCAGGTCAGGCCCGCATACGAATGCAGTCCCGACACCACCATGTTGATGATGAACAGATTGAACAGCATCGCGACGAAGCCGGCGATGTTGATCCATGCGGCTTTGGTATCGCGCCATCCGGAGGTCGCTCGGGCGTGGAGATATGCCGCATAGATCACCCAGGCGATGAACGACATCGTTTCCTTGGGGTCCCAGCCCCAGAATCGGCCCCAGGCGGCCTCGGCCCAGATGGCGCCGAGGATGACGCCCGCGCCGAACAGCGGGAACCCGATGATCGTGGTCTTGTACGCCAATCGGTCCAAGGTCTGCGCGTCGGGCAGGCGCTCCGCCACCCGCGCGAAGACGCCCGTTCCTTCCTCGCCGCGCGGGTAGCGCATCCGCAGCAGGAACAACAGGCTGGCGATGCCCGACACCAGGAAGACGCCCGAACCCACGCTGACGATGGTGACGTGGATGGGAAGCCAGTACGACCGCAGCGCCGGCACCACCGGTGCCGCATCCGCGTAGAGCACCGTGGCGGCGAGGAACATCAGGATGAGAATGGGGACGAGCAGGAAAACCCACATCGGCCGGTATGCCGGCTTCGACAGGAGCGCCAGCCCCACGACGAGCGCCGCCCCGCAGGCCATGGTGACGAACTCGTACATGTTGCCGAGCGGGAAACGCTCGGTGGCAAATCCCCGGAGCACGATCGACGCGAAGATGAGAACAGTGCCCACCACGAGCACCGCAGACCCCATGCCGCCGAAACGCTCGGCCATCGGCTTCTTCGGCTGCTCGACCACGCGTCCGGGAACCGTCGCCGAGCCGGCGGGCCTGGCACCCGCCGCCACGAGCTCCTTGTCCTGCACGGCGCGCGCCCTCGTCGACGCGTACTGCACGATCAGCAGCACGAGCGCGAGCGCGAGCACCGTGAACGCTGATCGGAAGGCCCAGTCGCTGTACTGCGCCAGTGTCTCGTTGGTCGTCATCGTCGCTTCTCCTGCGCGTCAGGCTTCGTGTCGTCCGTCAGCAGACGGGCGCAGAGCCGGTCGAACTCGTCACCCCAGCCGGCCTGATCGGTCCGGGCGAGTCCGCCAAGCTCTACTACAGTACGTCGTGGGTCAAGATCGGCGGGGTCCGCGGGATAGATGCGGGCCCAGATGCGGCGCCGCTTGATCAGCAGCGACACCAGCAGTCCCGCCATCATCATCAGAGCCGACACCAGCACCCACTGTTGCGCCGGATCGTGCGACACCTGCACATTGACGAAGTCCACGGCGCCGTCGAACCGCACCTGCGTGCCGTCGGCGAGCGTCGCGCTCTCCCCCGGCATGAGGTTGACCCTGTCCTGCTTCACCAGCCGGCCCTGGTTGATCAGTTCGGTATTGAGGGAGAACAGCGACTGCGGGTTGCCGGTGTCGAGGCCGGTGTCGCCCTTGTAGATGTCGATGGCCACCGCCGGATCCTTCATCGCCGGATGACTCGACGCGAGCAGGTTGCCGTGGAACAGCGCGGTGGGGGCGAACAAGCCCTCGATCGCGATCTGATTCTTACGGCGTTCGTCCGTGTCGGGGTACATGCCGCCAGGCGGATCGAATCGCATGGCCCCGCTGCTGAGGAACGTCGTCGCATCGTCGGGTCGCCACTGCAGCGTTTCGGTCCGCGTCTCACCGCCAGGGAACGTGACGGTGAATGTCGGCGCGTATCCGTGTCCCTGCAGGTAGACACGGTCCCCCTCGACACGGAGAGGATGATTGACCTGCAACTGATCGTCGCGCCAGGTACCGGTTTCGAGGTCGTCACCGGCCTGGTACGAAATGTTCGACGTGAACATCTCGGCCTGACCGTTGTCGAGGTAGTCGGCGGTGAAATCCTTGACCTTGAGACACAGCGGGGTCATTCCCGTGCCGTCCTGCGTGTTTCCTGCCTTGAACGAATCGAACACGGCGGGGGACGTGGTGCAGAAGCCGGGACCGTTGTTGGCGACCACGATCACGTTGCCCTCGTACCCGAACAGTTTGCCGACGGCGATCGCCACCAGCAGACCGACGAGCGAGAGGTGGAAGACGAGGTTGCCGAGTTCGCGCGTGTAGCCCTTCTCCGCTGAGAGCGTGATCTCACCGTCGCGGACCGGGCGTGCGCCGCCGGTGCGGGTCTCCACCCGCCACCCTTTCAGCGAAGTACGGATACGGGCGGCGAGTTCGTCGGGCGTCTCGTCGACCCGGCGCTCGACGTGGTGGGGCAGACGCGCGAGGTTGCGGGGCGCCGCCACCGGACGCGTGCGCAGTGCTTTCGCATGGTCGACACAACGCGGAAGGATGCAGCCGACCAGCGAGATGAAGAGCAGGACGTAGACCGCGGTGAACCAGAAACTGCCGAATACGTCGAAGAGTTCGAGCCGGTCCATCCAGGGACCGAGGGTCGGCCGATTCGCGATGTACTCGTCGACCTTGCCCGCATTGAGGCTGCGCTGGGGCAGCAAGGCCCCGGGTATCGCCGCGAGCGCCAGCAGGAACAGCAACACCAGGGCCGTCCGCATCGACGTGAGCCCACGCCAGGTGTTGCGGACCAGCGCGAAAGCGCGGCCCGGCAGCGATTGGCGGGGTACCGGTGCGGCTTCCGGGGCTTCGGGGGTCTGGGTGTCGCTCATATCGGGAGGGTCACTTCCGAGATGAAGGCGTCGCGAATCCAGCCGACGAACTGATCCCACGCGCCGGTGACGAGGGCGATGCCCACCGCCACGAGCATGATGCCGCCGAAGATTTGGATGGTTCGCGCGTTGCGGCGCAGCCAGCCCACACCCCGCAGCGCGCGGGAGGAGCCGAGGGCCAGGATGACGAAGGGCAGGCCCAGGCCGAGGCAGTAGGCGACGATCAGGGCGACGCCGCGGGCCGCGGTGGCGCCGTCGGTGCCGGCGGCAAGGGAGATGACGCCGGCCAGTGTCGGACCGAGGCAGGGTGTCCACCCCAACGCGAATACCGCACCCAGCAGCGGGGCTCCAGCCAGGCTGGAGATGCGCCGCGGCTCGAGCCGGGTGTCACGCTGCAACGCCGGGATCAAGCCGATGAACACCAACCCCATGGCGATCGTCACGACACCTCCGACCCGCATCAGTACTTCGCGGTTGACGGAGAGGACCGAGATCGCGCCGAAGACCGACGCCGTGGCCAGGACGAACACGACCGTGAAACCGGCCACGAACAGAGTTGCGGCCCCGGCGACGCGCAGGCGTCCGTCTGTCACCGTCTTCGTGCGCGTCGCGGCTTCTTCGGCGGTGACGGCTGGAGCGTCGGCTCCCACGACACCCGCCAGGTAGGACAGGTAACCGGGGACGAGGGGAACTACGCACGGCGAGGCAAACGAGACCAGGCCGGCGAGAACGCAGGCGCCGAGCGCAAGGAACAGAGGTCCCGACGAGGCGGTGGACTGGAAGGCCTCGCCGACGCCCCCGGCGAGAAGGGTGGTACCGGTAGTCACGATTCCTGCACCACCCGTTCGACTACCGGCTGCAGGTCGTCCGCCAGCAATTCCTTCAGGAACACCGCGGCGACACGGTGTTCACGATCGAGCACGACCGTGGTGGGAATGACGCTCGTCGGGTAGTTCGCTCCCAGGGCGATCATCGTCCGCATGGCGGGGTCGTAGATCGACGGATACGACACGTTGTTGTTGATCACGAAGTCCTGCGCCTTGTCTTGCTGATTGTCCCGGACGTTGATCCCGAGAAACGCGACACCTTGGTCTTTGGTTGCCTCGTAGACCTGCTCGAGGTCGTTCGCCTCGCCGCGGCACGGCCCGCACCACTGCCCCCAGACGTTGAGGACCACTACCTGGCCCTCGTAGTCGTCGAGGGAGGTGGTCTTGCCCTCCGTCATGAGGTCGGGTCCGGACACGGTGCCGATGGTGCCGCGATCGGCCGGTGGATCGTAGAAGATTTCCGTCTGACCGCCTGGGGAGACGAAGTCGAACGTGCCTCCCTGGGCCACGGCGTCGTCGCCGGACGCACACGCCGACAGCGACACCGCGGCCATGCAGATCACCGCGAGAAGCCCGGCGAAGCGCCCCCGAATCATGCCCCGCTCACCCTCGGATCCGATGCGCCCGCGGGCTCCGAGTACACGATGTCGATGAGGGTGTCGCCCTCGTAGACGAGCGACGTCAGCGACGCCAGCGAGCACTGGCGGTGACGCGGGTCGTGCCACAACCGCTCCCCCTGCAGGAATCGGCGCAGCGTCCAGACGGGAAGTTGGTGGCTGACGACCACGGCCTCGTGACCGACGGCGGCCACGCGCGCGCTGTTGACGGCGGCAAGCATTCGGTGCGCGATCTGCAGGTACGGCTCACCCCAGGACGGAGTGAACGGATCTCGCAGCTTCCACCAGTGACGGGGGCGTGCGAGCGCGCCGTCGCCCACCGACACCTTGAGTCCCTCGAACTCGTTACCCGCCTCGATGAGGTTCTCGTCGGTTGCGATCTCGAGTCCGTGCTTCTCGGCGATCGGCGCCGCCGTTTCCTGCGCCCGTTGCAGCGGCGATGCGACCACGTGGGTGATGTCGTGGGTCGCCAGGACGGACGCTACGGCGCGGGCCTGTGCCTCACCCGTCACCGACAGGCGGAAACCGGGAAGCCTGCCGTAGAGAATTCCTCGCGGGTTGTGCACTTCGCCGTGCCGGAGCACGTGCACGATCGTGCGGGTCTGGGTGTGGTCGGGGTGAGCGGCATCGGTCACGGTGCGGTTCCTCGGGTCGGGGCGGGGAGTCGGGTGGCTGAATCGACGCGGCGCGTCAGGACTGGACAGACGGTCAGGGCTGGGTGGCCGCCGCGGCGGCCTTCGCTGCATGCGGCAGGGCGTCGGCGATGATGGAGAAGGCTTTGTCGTCCATGGCAGCCGAGACGAACCAGGCCTCGAACGCGCTGGGCGGTGGGTACACCCCGCGCGAGAGCAGGCCATGGAAGAAGGCCGGGAACCGCCACGTCTGCGCCGCTTTCGCCTCGGCGTAGTTGGTGACCGGTTCTTCGGTGAAGAAGACGCTGAGCATCGTTCCTGCGGTCTGCACTCGATGGGGCACGCCTGCCGCGGTCAGCGATTCGGACAGCAAGTTCTGCAGGGTGACGCTGTTGCGCTCGAGGGCGTCGTAGACACTCGCATCGGCCGCGCGCAGGCTCGCGAGACCGGCGGCGACGGCGACGGGGTTTCCCGACAGCGTGCCCGCCTGGTAGACGGGACCGGCGGGCGCCAGGTGAGCCATGACGTCGGCGCGGCCACCGAAGGCGGCAGCGGGCAGACCGCCGCTCATCACCTTGCCGAACGTGTAGAGGTCGCCTGCGACACCCTCCAATCCGTACCAGCCGGCCGAGCTGACGCGGAATCCCGTCATCACCTCGTCCATGATCAGCAGCGCGCCGTGCTCGCGCGTGAGGGTGCGCAGTCCCTCGTTGAATCCGGGCTGGGGTGCGATGGCACCCATGTTGCCTGCGGCGGCCTCGGTGATGACGCACGCGATCTGGCCCTCGTTGGCGGCGAACGCCTGCGCGACAGCCTCGAGGTCGTTGTAGGGCACGACGATGGTGTCCTCCGCCTGGGCGCCGGTCACGCCGGGCGACGTCGGCAGGCCGAACGTGGCCAGGCCGGAACCGGCGTCGGCGAGCAAGGCGTCGACGTGGCCGTGGTAGCAACCCGAGAACTTCACGATCTTGCTCCGGCCGGTGAATCCCCTGGCAAGTCGGACCGCGCTCATGGTGGCCTCGGTGCCGGAATTGACCAGCCGCACCTTGTCCACCGGCGCGACGCGGGCGACGATCTCCTCGGCCAGTTCGATCTCACCCTCGGTGGGTGCTCCGAAGGACAGCCCCGTGGCGGCCGCCTTCTGGACTGCCTCGACGACAGCGGGATGGGCGTGGCCGAGAATCATCGGACCCCAGGAACAGATGAGGTCGACGTAGTCGTTGCCGTCGACGTCGGTGAGTGTGTAACCGGCAGCCTTCTCGATGAAGCGCGGGGTTCCGCCGACCGAGCCGAAGGCCCGCACCGGTGAGTTGACGCCGCCGGGAATGACCACGTCGGCCCGGTCGAAGAGCTGAGCGGAACGGGAAGCGTGCACGTCGGGGCCACCGGAGGAAACAGTCACGGCCTCCAGTGTCCCAGTTCTGTCGAATTTGCCAACGACAGGGTGTAGTGGGTGGCCAGTATCACTTGTGTGCGGTCACCCGGGGACGAGGGAGTCGAACATCGCCCGCATCTCCTCGGACAGCTTCATCAGCTCGACGTAGCCGCCGAGGGGGCCGCCGTCGAGGTAGGCGAATTCCATCCCGATTCCCTCGAACCGCCCCTGCTGGACGACGGCCAGCCCGCGGCGCGCCGCCTCCGCCAGCGTGGCCTCGAAGTCTTCGGGAACCCACGCCACGTGGTGCACTCCGGGACCGCTGTTCTCCAACTGCTCGACATAGAGGTTGCGGCCCGACACCGGCTCGATGAGTTCGAGCTGCTGCCCTCCGGCGTACCCGAGCGACACGTGGACGACGTAGTCGGCGGGCTCCCCGCGGTAGGTGCAGTGGTCGGGACCGAAATGCACATTCGGCAGTCGCAGCCATTTCGCGACTCCGAACTGGTCGGTGAAATGGCGCTCCGCCGTGTCGAGGTCCTCGACCACCCAGCAGACCTGAAATATCGGTCCGGTGACGAGACTCATGCCCCGGGCTCCGTCAGGCCGCGCGGAGATGCGGTTTTCGTGTCCATTCCTTGGATGATGCCCTGTTCGCCGTTCGGGTACTCACAGATTGCCGCGCGCCGCCTGCTCCCGCTCGATGGACTCGAACAGCGCCCGGAAGTTTCCCGCGCCGAAACCGAGGGATCCGTGCCGCTCGATCAGTTCGAAGAACATGGTGGGCCGGTCGCCCAGCGGCCTGGTGAAGATCTGGAGCAGATAGCCGTCCTCGTCTCGGTCGACGAGGATTCCGCGTTTGTGCAATTCCTCCACCGGCACTCGGACCTTGCCGATACGGGAGCGAAGCTCTGGATCCTCGTAGTACGCATCGGGGGTACTCAGAAATTCGACACCCTCCGCTCGCAGAGCGTCGACGGCCGCGAGGATGTCGCCTGTCGCCAGTGCGAGGTGCTGGCATCCCGGCCCACCATAGAACTCGAGATACTCGTCGATCTGCGACTTCTTCTTGCCGACGGCCGGCTCGTTGAGCGGGAATTTCACGCGGTGGTTTCCATTGGCGACCACTTTCGACATCAGCGCCGAGTACTCCGTGGCGATGTCGTCACCAACGAATTCGGCCATGTTCGTGAATCCCATGACCCGGTTGTAGAAGCGGACCCAATGGTCCATCCGGCCCATCTCGACGTTGCCCACCGCATGATCGAGCGCCTCGAACAACCGCCTCGGCCTACCCGGCCTCGGCACGAAAGCGCTACTGCGCGAAACGTATCCCGGCAGGTACGGGCCGTCGTACCGGCTGCGGTCGACGATGGTGTGCCGAGTGTCACCGTAGGTGGCGATCGCCGCCAGCCGGACGGTACCGAACTCGTCGGCGACGTCGTGCGGCTCTTCCAGGATCGTGGCGCCCTGCGAGCGCGCGTGGGCGATGCACCGGTCGACGTCCAGCACCTCCATCGCGAGATCCGTGACGCCGTCGCCGTGCGTCCGGTGATGATCAGCGAGAGAGCTTTTCGGGTCCACCGCACCGTGGAGCACGAATCGCGCCGAACCCGACTCGAGCACGAACGACTTGTGCGTGCGCTGACCGGTCTCGGGGCCGGCGTACGCGACGAGTGCCATCCCCCAGGTCGACACGTAGTACTGCATGCTCTGTGTCGCATTGCCGCACACGAACACCACGGCGTCCAAGGCGACCACGGGAAAGGGATCCGAGGCGTCGTCGTGTTCGACGAGGCCGACCAGTTGCCGGAGCCCGGCGGTGTCGAGCCGGGCGGCCACTTCACGCGGAGTCAGTCGAATGTCGGCAGTAGTCATGCAAGAACTGTGATTCAGATCACTGCCATGCGCAACTGTGCGATTTTAGGATGGTCAATGTGTACACAATGTTGGACACTATCCGCTTTTCATCGTACAAGGTGACCAAGGGATGACGATGGCTCTCGACCGGCTCGACGCCGCACTCCTCGATCTTCTCCATGACGAACCGAAGGTCGGGGTCCTCGAGGCCTCCCGCCGACTCGGGGTGGCGCGTGGCACAGTCCAGGCGCGGATCGACCGCCTCGAACGCTCCGGGGTGATTACCGGCTCGGCGCCGACCCTCGATCCCGAGGCCCTGGGTTTTCCGGTCATCGCATTCGCCACCCTCGAGATCGCCCAGGGCACCGGACACGCCGCCGTGGTCGAGCATCTGACCGCCATCCCCGAAGTGTTGGAAGCGCATACGATCACGGGCGCCGGTGACGTCCTGGTGCGGGTGGTGGCGCGCACGAATGCCGATCTGCAACGTGTGATCAATTCGATCGTCGACGGCCGCAACGTCTTACGCTCGTCCACCGTGATCGCTACGCAGACCCAGATCGCACTACGCCATCAGCAACTCGTCCGGGCGGCGGCCAACGGTTCCGCCACCCGGTAGAACTCGGCCGCGTTCCCGACGACACCGAGTCCGGGCGCCCGTCTCGTGTAGTCGGACACGGTGAACTCCGGCGGCAGATAGCCGTCGTTCGGGACGAGTGGGAAGCGGGGATCCACGACGTGCAGATGTGCGTCGAAAACCCGTCGTCCGCCCGTGCCGTCGTTGCCGGTACTCACACCCGCAACTGTAGGGCTCCCGCTAGGGTCGACTCATGGCCACCACAGCTGACCACCTGAGAAGCACACTCGACGGGCGCTGGAGGGAAGTACGCGAGCGCGTGCGGGCGGAATTGTCCGCGACGCCCGATTTCGCTCCGCACTACACCCCCGATCTGGAAGAGGCGCGAGCCAAGACGCTCGAGCAGATGCGTCTACTCGCAGGCAACGGCTACGCAGCCGACGGGTTCAGGAAGGACCACGGCGGAACCGGGGACGCCGGGGCCGCGGTGACGAGCATCGAAATGCTGGCGATGTCCGACCTGTCGCTGATGGTCAAGGCGGGCGTGCAGTGGGGACTTTTCGGCGGAGCCATCGAAAATCTGGGCACCGCTCGCCACCACGAGGCATACGTCAAGCCTCTCATCGACCTGGACCTGCTGGGTTGCTTCGCGATGACGGAGACCGGCCACGGCAGCGATGTCCAGGCACTCGAGACCACCGCCACCTACGACGCGGCCACCGGTGAATTCGTCGTCCACTCCCCCACGCCGTCGTCCCGCAAGGACTACATCGGCGGGGCCGCACAACACGCGACGATGGCGGCCGTCTTCGCGCAATTGGTGACGCAGGGTGAACACCACGGCGTGCACTGTTTCCTCGTCCCGATTCGCGACGAGGACGGCAACGACCTTCCGGGCGTTCACACCTCCGACTGCGGCTACAAGGGTGGGCTCCCCGGAGTCGACAACGGCCGCATCACCTTTGATCAGGTGCGCATTCCGCGGGTGAATCTGCTCAACAGGTACGCCGACGTCGCGGAGGACGGCACCTATTCCTCGCCGATCGACAACGCCAATCGCCGCTTCTTCACGATGGTGGGAACTCTCGTGCGGGGACGCGTCACCGTCGGTGGATCAGCCGGCGCCGCGGCCCGCGTCGCACTGTCGATCGCGACCCGATACGCGTTGCAGCGCCGCCAGTTCAGTGCGCCGCAGAGCGAAGACGAAGTGCTGCTCATGGACTACCTCGTGCACCAGCGACGGCTCTTCCCGTTGATCGCGCGGTCCTACGCGCTGCAGTTCGCGCAGAACGAGCTGGTATCGAAGATGCATGACCTCCAGAGCATCGAGGATGCCGATCCGCAGGAGCAGCGCGAACTCGAGGGTCGGGCGGCCGGCCTCAAGGCAGCGAACACCTGGCACGCCACCCGCGCCATCCAGGAAGCCCGGGAAGCGTGCGGCGGCGCCGGGTACATGGCGGAGAACCGGCTGACGGCTCTCAAGGCGGACACCGACGTGTTCACTACTTTCGAGGGCGACAACCACGTGCTGACCCAGCTGGTTGCCAAGGAACTGCTCACGTCCTACGCCGACGAGGTCCGCGGGATGAGTCCCGTCGAGTGGATGCGTTTCGCCGCTACGACCGTGTCGGACGTCGTCAAGACCCGCACAGCGGCGCAGCAGATCATTCAGACCATCCTCGACACGCGTCAGGACAACGAAGAGGACGGCAGCCTCTTCAACCGCGGGACACAGCTCACCATGTTCGAGGACCGCGAGCAGTACCTGCTCTCGACCGCGGCTCGCCGGCTCCAGGGTGCGCAGAAGCGTGAGGAGAACCCGTTCGACGCGTTCAACTTCGTCCAGGATCACGTGATGCACGCCGCGCAGGCGCATATCGACCGGGTGGTGCTCGAAGCATTCGTCGCCGGTATCGACGAGTGTCAGGACGAGGAAGCACGCAACCTTCTGAGCGACGTCTGCGACCTTTACGCGCTCAGCATCATCGAGGAAGACAAGGCGTGGTTCATGGAACACCGCCACCTGTCGGTCGAGCGGTCCAAAGCGGTGCAGCGGGGAATCAACGACCGTTGCCGCAAGCTGCGCCCCCACGCGGCGACGCTCGTCGAGGGACTGGGAGTGCCGGAGGCGCTACTCGGCTCCGCGATGATCGACGGGCCGGGAACCGACGCGATCCGCAAGACTCAGATCTTCCGGTGACGTCGACGGCTCGGCGGGGTGACCCGTCGGGCCGGCAACCCGCCTGCGGACCGCGTCGATCACGAGCAGGCCCGCAACGGTGACGAGGGCGGCGGCGGCGGCGATCCACGAACCCGAGTACTCGGTTCCCTGGTAGGACGGGGCGCCCGGTGCGACCGGACCGAAATCGGAGGTAACTCGTGCCGAGGTCCAGCACCACACCGCCAGAATTGATACGACGACGGCCGAGGCGATCTCCGCCGCCGACCCCATGGCGCGTCGATTCACTGTTCGGCCCCTCCGTCGGCCTTTGCGAGCAGTGACTCGAGCTGCGCCCGCAGCCCCTCGTCGTCCTTCGCCCATGCTTGCACCAGTGCGCCGCCCCGCAGTCGAAGCCCGATACCCGATCGTCGCCGGGGCACCGCGGACAGCTCACCGAGCGTCCGGGCCGTCTCCCAGGGCTGGGGTGTGTACGTCTCGGTGTCCGGCGGAGGCAGGATCTTCACGATCTCGCTGATCGGTAGTTCCTCGGTGCCCTGCCGCAGCAGAGTAGGTGTGAGTTCCACGCTCGCGTGCCGGCGGGCGGCAACTACCTGCACGTAGAGGAACCCGCTGAGGAGGGCGGCGAACAACGGCAGGGCGAACCAGTGCACCACCGGACCTGTCAGAAGTTCGATTACCAACGCGACAGTGCAGAACACCGGGCCGAATGCCACCAACCGCCAGCGCGCGCCGGGCTCACTGAACAAAATCTCCTCAGCCACGGACCGCCCGGCTTCTTGCGGTCGCGCGGTGGTCCACGCCCGGCGGGATCACCTCAGGAAACGGCACCGGGAATGACGACGAGCAGCAAGGTCAGCAGTACGAAGGCCACGATAATGGCGAACATCAGTGCTTCCCTGCGTGACCCGTGTGCCCGATCTTCAGCGCGCATGTAGAAAAGCCCTTCGGTAGAAGAAGTCTGCCGTGTGCTGTTGTGACGTACTTCACGGTACATCTTTATGTTTCACGATCAAACTCGAGCTACGACGCGGGCAGCTTCGAGAAATAACTGTTCGAGTCTTTCCGGTGCATCAGCACGACGGCACCCACCGCCACCACAGCCTGCAGGATCTGCACACCTCCGACGGCGAGCGCGATACTACTGCCGTCCGATCCGATTCCGAACAGCACCGGCACCGTCCAGACCACCATCGTGACGCTCACGACCGTCAGCAAGGTTCTCGCCCAGTTCCTGCCCTTCCGCATGAAATGGACGAAAAGGACGAACAGGCCCGTCAGGAGCACAATGACGACACCAGTGACGGCTATACCTACGTAGAAGAGCATCTCCACGTTCTCCCGCGTCATCGCGACCTCGCCGGATTTCACGCTGGGATTGGTCATCAGTTCGTCGACGAAGGTCGACTTCTCACGAACGACCAGGACCATCGCCGCCACCGCCTGGATCACACCGAGCACGGCCACCACCCACAGCAGCTGCGCCGCCGTGCCCACATCGACCGGTGCGGGGCGCTCGGGCTTCGGCTGCGGCGCGGGCGGCGGATAGGCCCCGTACGGGTTCGGGCCCTGCGGCGGTGCCTGTTGTGGCGGAATCTGGTGTTGCGCCGTCTGATGTGGCGGTGTCTGGTGTGGCGGGGTGTGCGGCCACTGCGAAGTCATGGCACCACCGTATCCGCCACCGGACGCCGCGCCGCATTCATCCCAGCCAGCCCGCCGCTTCGGTGGCCCAGTAGGTGAGAACGATGTCGGCGCCCGCCCGCCGGATGCTCGTCAACGATTCGAGGATGGCGGCGTCCCGATCGATCCAGCCGTTCTGCGCAGCCGCCGTGATCATCGAGTACTCACCCGAAATCTGGTATGCCGCAACAGGAACCGGCGACTTGTCCGCCACTTCGCGCAGAATGTCCAGATACGACATCGCCGGTTTCACCATGACGAGGTCGGCACCTTCCTCGATATCGAGATCCACTTCGCGCAGCGACTCCCGCCGATTGGCCGAGTCCTGCTGATACGTTCTCCGGTCACCCTGCAGGGACGAGCCCACAGCCTCACGGAACGGCCCATAGAAAGCGGAGGCGTATTTCGCGGAGTACGCCAGCTGACCGACTTCGGTGTGACCCGCGGCGTCCAGCGCCTTCCGGATGGCGGCAACCTGACCGTCCATCATCCCGCTCGGACCGAGCAGGTGGGCACCGGCATCGGCCTGTGAAACGGCCATGTCCACATACCTGAGCAGCGTCCGATCGTTGTCGACCGCGCCGCTGTCGTCGAGCACCCCACAGTGACCGTGCTCCGTGAATTCGTCCAGGCACGTGTCCGCCATGATGACGGTCGCGTCACCGAGTTCCTCTGCAAGGGAGCGCAACCCACGGTTCAAGATGCCGTCCGGATCGCTGGCGCCGGAACCCTCGGCGTCCTTGTCGTCGGGACGCGGCACGCCGAACAACATCAGCCCACCGACACCCGCCTCCACAGCCTCGATGGCCGCCGACCGCAGCGAGGCGAGCGTGTGCTGGAAGACACCGGGCATCGACGAAATCTCCCGCGGCTCGTCGATGCCGTCCGCCACGAACATCGGCAACACCAGATGTCGTGGCTCGAGCGAAGTCTCGGCGACGAGTCTGCGCAACGCCGGAGTGCGGCGCAATCGCCGCGGCCGGTGGGTCGGAAACACGGAAGGGCCCTCCTTCGTCGGGCCTGTGAGTGGTTGACGAGTGCCTGGACTCCTCAACCACTCACAGGCGCGTAGCGCCTATCGCCGGGCGCGGGACTTCTTGCGCGGCGGGGGCAGTGCACCCTCGGCGCGCAGTCGCGCGGCGTGCTCGGCGAGAGCCTCCACCAGCGGGCCGACCTGAGCGGTCTCCGGCTGTACGTCCACGCGAAGTCCGAACTCCACTGCGGTTTCCGCGGTCTTAGGACCGATGCAGGCCACGAGGGTCCGTGCATGCGGCTTTCCCGCGATACCGACGAGATTGCGGACCGTCGACGACGAGGTGAAGCAGACCGCGTCGAACCCACCGGTCTTGATCATCTCGCGGGTCTCGGCCGGCGGCGGCGCAGCCCGGACGGTGCGGTAGGCGGTGACATCGTCGATTTCCCAGCCGCGTTCACGCAAACCCTCGGCGAGTGTTTCGGTGGCAATGTCGGCGCGGGGCAACAGAACCCGGTTGACCGGATCGAACACGTCGTCGTACGGAGCGAACTCGGCCAGCAGACCCTCGCTCGACTGCTCACCGGACGGCACGAGTTCGGGGTTGATCCCGAACGACCGGACCTTGGCGGCCGTGGCCTCGCCGATGCAGGCGATCTTGACGCCGGAGAACGCGCGGGCGTCGAGCCCGAACTCCTCGAACTTCTCCCACACCGCACGCACCGCGTTGGTGGAGGTGAACACCACCCACTGGTAGCGGCCGTCGACCAGGCCCTTGACGGAACGTTCCATCTGGGCGGGACTGCGGGGCGGCTCCACGGCGATGGTCGGCACCTCGATCGGGATGGCGCCGTGGGTGACCAGGCGGTCGCTCATCTCCCCGGCCTGATCCTTCGTGCGGGGCACGAGGACCTTCCAGCCGTACAGGGCACGCGATTCCCACCACGACATCTTGCTGCGCTGGGCCACCACCTTGCCGACCGTCACCACGAGGGAGCCGACCAGTTCGGAACCGGCCTCGTTGAGGGTGGCGAGGGTGGCCTCGACGGTGCGCTGCTGCCGGGTGGTGCCGCGAACGGTGATCGCGGCCGGGGTCTGCGGAGCAAGACCGTGTTCGACGAGCGCGCTCGCCGTCTCGGCCAGGTGCCCCGACGTGGCGTGCAGCACCAGCGGTCCGGGCGCCGCGGCCAGCGCCGCCCAATCGACCTCACCGCGGACGTCGGCCTCGGTGTGTCCCGAGCCCAGCGCCATGCCTGCGTACGACGGCACAGCGGACGCGGCAGGGAGTCCGGGCAGGACCTCGAACTGCACCTGAGTGCGCGCCACTGCCGCGACCTCGGCGATCACCGAATCGGTGGTCAGCGGGTCACCGGACACGAGGCGGACGACGTCGTGGCCGTTGCGGGCCTCGTGCACGAGGGTCTTCGCGACCTCGGCCGGTTCACCGAGAGCCGGGCGGACCTCGGCGAGCGGCTCACCGGTTTCCGCGTCGACGCCCAGGTCGGTGCCGACCAGGACGGTGACGCCCTTGTCGACGTCGGGGTCGGTGAAGGCCAGCGTCGCTGCGGCAAGGACGTCCCGTGCGTGCACAGTGAGCAGGGCCGGATCGCCCGGTCCGGATCCCACGAACAGGATCCGTCCGGGGGTGTTCTTTCGGACTCGGCTCATCGGTAATTCTCCAGTGCGATCATGTGTCGAGATGGGTACAGGGGGCGGGCCGGCCGATCGGTCGGCCTTCGCACATCAAACATCGGCATCACCGGCCTCGGTGACGTTCATCAGCTCGCGCGCCCCGAGTTCGAGGAGTTCCCGTGCGACCGAGCGGCCGAGTTCTTCGGCGTTGTCCGGGGAGCCCACTGCCCCCGTGCGTATGACGTCCGAACCGTCGATGGCTGCTGCACAACCCCGGACGGAGAGTTCGTCGAAGCTGCGGCCGTCGTCGTCGAGTGATTCGACGACTTCCGCGATTGCCCCGACCGGTGCGGTGCACCCGGCCTCGAGTTCGGCGAGGAGAGCACGTTCCGCGGTGACGGCGGCGCGGCTGTTCGGGTCGTCGAGCTCGGCCAGGATCGATACGAGCGCGGTGTTGCCGGACAGGCATTCCACGGCCAACGCACCCTGGGCAGGTGCAGGCAGCATCTGGACGGGTTCGAGGGACTCGGTGATCAGGTCCAGTCGGCCGATACGCGCCAACCCCGCCCGCGCCAGGATGACGGCATCGAGCTCGCCCGACTCCACCTTGCCGAGCCGACGCTGCAGGTTGCCGCGCAGGGGGCGGATGTCGAGACCGAGGCCGAGTGCCCGCAGTTGCGAGGTGCGGCGCGGCGCCGACGTACCGACCTTCGACCCGACCGGAAGTTCACCGAGAACGAGTCCGTCGCGGGCGACCAGCGCATCACGCGGGTCCTCGCGCGGCGGAATCGCGGCAATGGTGAACCGTTCGTCCCGGGCGGTCGGCAGATCTTTGTACGAGTGAACGGCCACGTCGACGCGGCCGTCGACCAGCGCTTCCCGAAGTTCCGCGGTGAAGACACCGACCCCGATCTTCTCCACCGACTCCATGGACTGATCGCCCTTGGTCTTGATGATGACGAGTTCGGCTTCGTGTCCGGCGGAGATCAGTGCGTCGCGCACGGTGCCGGCCTGGGTGGTGGCGAGTTCGCTTCCGCGGGTACCGATCCGCAGGGTGCGGGTGCCGACGGCGCTCATGCCTGCGGTTCCTTCCCTTGATTGTCGCCCGCGACGAAACGGCGCAGACGGGGGTCCTGACCCGCGATGAATCCGTCGGTGATGTCGATGGCACCGAGGTCGGTCGGCTTTGCCACCGCCTCCACGGATCCGGGGCTCAGCTCGAACAGTTCGCGTAGCGCGGCAGCGTACGAGTCGCCACCCGGCGCCGACGCGAGCTGTTTCACCCGCACGGTAGGAGCGTGCAGCAGCTTGTCGACCACTCGGCGGACGGTGCGTGCCACCTCGTCGCGCTCGGGGTCGTCGAGCCCGGGGAGCCGGGAATCGAGCCTCAGCAACTCGGCTTCGACGACGTCCGCGGCGCGCTGACGCAGGGCGGTGACGGTCGGCGTCACCTCGGCCAGCCGCTGGCCGGCGAGATACTGGGCGAGCTCACTCGCCACGATGGCCCGGGCGGCATCGGCGTCCGATGCGGCGGCCCCTGCGGCGGGGTCGCGCTGCAGCGACTCCATGTCCAGCACGGTGACCCCGGGCAGTCCCGAGACCGCGTGCTCGACGTCGCGGGGCAGACCGAGGTCGCAGATGACGAGTGGACGTTCGGGGTCGCGGTCGGGCTGAGCCAGCGCACGGTGCGTATCCGCGAGTGTGACGACGGCACCGACCGCGCCGGTACAGGTCACGAGCACATCCGCCTGCGCCATCGCAGTGGGCAGGTGACCGAGCTCGAACGCCTCCGCTTCGACACCGCCCGACCGGGCCGTGTCGGCCAGGTGCTCCGCCCGCTCCGCGGTGCGGTTGACGACGAGTATCCGGCCGATGCCCGCACGGGTGAGGTATGCGACCGAGAGCCCGCCCATCGAGCCGGCGCCGACGACCACCGCGGTCCGGCCACTGAGCCCACCGGCGCCGATGACGCCGGCGGCGCGGTCGAGGGCCACCGAGACGACCGACGCGCCCGCCGAGTCGATTCCTGTCTCCGCGTGAACCCGCTTGCCGACGCGTAACGCCTGCTGGGCGAGCTCGTGCAACGTGCGTCCGGCGGCCTGCTGGGCGTCCGAGGACGCGTAGGCGGTCCGAATCTGACCGAGAATCTGCTGTTCGCCGATCACCATCGAATCGAGTCCGCTGGCCACCGCGAACAGGTGCTCCGCGGCCGCCTCGCTGTACCGCACATAGGCGTGGCGGTGCAGGTCGGTGAGGTCGAGCCCGGAATGATCCGCCAGAAGTTCACCGACCTCGGTGAGCGCACCGTGGAACGCGTCGACGACGGCGTAGATCTCCACCCGGTTGCAGGTCGAGACGATCATCGCTTCCGAGATGTGCGTCGACGCCAGAAGCTTGTCCGTCAGCTTCGGTCGATCGGTCTCGGTGACAGCAACCCGCTCGAGAACCGGCACGGGAGCCGTCCGGTGCGAGACCCCGACAAGCAGAACACTCACGGCGCGATCACTGATCCGTTTCTTGGTGCGGTGGACGGGACAGCCGAATGTCCGATGCGCACGCGCGGGGCCGTGGGTACGACGTCCGCGGCCCGAGCGCCAGGAGCCGACTCGGTGTTGCGTGCGCTGTTGAACGAGAGGACCTGCATCTCGACCGCAAGGTCGACGCGGCGCATCTCGACGTGGTCCGGGACGTCGAGTGCGGTCGGCGAGAAGCTGAGGATGCACCGCAGCCCGGCGCCGACGAGGCGGTCGCATACGTCCTGCGCGGCCTCGTCCGGAGTCGAGATGACGCCGATGGTGGCTTCGAGTTCGGCGCAGGCCTGTTCGAGTTCGTCGACGTGGCGCACCACGAGGTCGCCTACCGGGGTGCCGACACGAGCCGGGTCGCTGTCGAACAGACCCACCATCGAAAATCCGCGGCGTCCGAAACCGCCGTAACCCGCGAGGGCCTGGCCGAGGTTTCCGACACCGACGAGGACGACCTTGTGCCCGCGGTCCAGACCGAGTGCTCGTTCGATGCGTGCCCGCAGCCGCGTCACGTCGTAGCCGACCCCCCGCACCCCGTTGGGGCCGAGGAAAGACAGGTCCTTGCGGAGCTTGGCCGAACCCACACCGGAAGCGGCGGCGAGTTCCTCACTCGAGACGATGATCGTGCCGCGGTCCGCCAGCATTCCGAGGACCCGCAGGTACGTCGCCAGCCGCGTGACCGTAGCCTGGGGGATGTCCCGCGATTCGGGGAGCGGCGATCCGGGGGCTGGTGACTCGACGGCGGACGGACCGACTGCGCCCGTGACGCCATGGGCCACAGACCCATGCGTCTGGTGCGTTTCGGTCACGTCGTTGGCTCCTCGTCCGATCGGCATTCGCTGCCGTTCTCCACGATGCTCCGGGGAATTGTTCACACCACGGTAACTGCTTGTGAACCCATGCACAAAGTCGCTGCGACTGCGCGACATGCACTCCTACCTGCACAGCATCCGAAGTTCGCAGTTTTAGGGTCGCCTTACTTGCGTAAATCCGATCGGAGGCGCTCTTCATCGACCTCCCAGTAACTGTGCTCACGTCCGTCGAGCAGGACGACCGGCAATCGGTCACCGAATTCGGCCCGCAGTTCCGGGTCCGTGGAAGCCGCCTCGTCGACGTCTATGCACGTCAGTTCCAGCCCGAACTCCTCGCACAGAATCAGCAACTGCTCGCGTGCCGGCGTGCACGCCCCGCAGCCCGCCCGCGTGAGAAGCGTCACCTCGTGTTCGCTGGTACTCATGTCGGATACTTTCCTTTCGCCACCTCTGCGGGACTCACTGTGCCGTTTCCGGGACCGGTAACGCCACCCGGCTCGGAGATGAACGTCACACGATTCGGTGCACGCCGCCATCCGCCCGCCCAGGATCGGAACCGCGGGATAGGCTGCGTCCAGAGGCTTCAGCGATAGGGGAGGTGCGAGTGCCTGCGCGATCACTACCGAACGGCTCGGGTTTCGGTTCAGGACTGGCGGGGATGATCCTTCCGGGCCGTCGGCAGTTCAGGAATCCGCTGGGCCCGAGCGAGGCCGAGGTACGTGCAAACGTTGCGGGCGAGGCCAGCGCCGATGCCGCGCTGGCCCTCCACGAAGCAGGCACAGAAACCGAAGAGCCCCAGGTTCCCCTGGACCTGACCGCCGCGGCCTTCTTCGACGTCGACAATACGATGGTCCAGGGTGCGTCGATCATCCACTTCGCCCGCGGATTAGCCGCTAGGAAGTACTTGAAGTCCGCCGACCTCCTGGACTTCGCGTGGAAGCAGATCAAGTTCCGCGTGACCGGCAAGGAGAGCAGCGTCGACGTCGCCTCCGGCCGGGAGAAGGCCCTCTCATTCGTGGCCGGTCGGTCCACCGCCGAACTCGCCCGGCTCGGCGAGGAGATCTACGACGAGGTGATCGCCGACAAGATCTGGGCAGGCACCCGGGCACTCGCGCAGATGCATCTCGACGCCGGACAACAGGTGTGGCTGGTGACGGCCACTCCCGTGGAACTGGCCCAGGTGATCGCGAAGCGGCTGGGCCTGACCGGGGCCCTCGGCACCGTCGCCGAAAGCGAGGACGGCGTGTTCACCGGACGTCTGGTCGGCGACATCCTGCACGGCCTCGGCAAGGCCCACGCGGTGCGCGCGCTGGCCGTCCGCGAGGGCCTCAACCTCAAACGCTGCACCGCCTACTCGGACAGCCACAACGACGTGCCCATGCTCTCGCTCGTCGGCACGGCCGTCGCCATCAACCCGGACACCGACCTGCGCGAGCTGGCCAAGAACCGGGGGTGGGAGATCCGGGACTTCCGCACCGGCCGCAAGGCCGCCAAGATCGGCGTGCCCACCGCGTTGCTGCTCGGCGCGGCAGGCGGCGCGCTAGCGGCCGTGGTCGCCCGCCGCCGCGAGCACGCGGTCTGACCGGTCACTGCGCCGGTTTCGACCCCGGCTACGACGTGTCGGTGTCAGCCCAGGAAGACGTTGCGCCTCTTCGCGAGGAGCCGGTAGAGCGTCTGCTGGATGGTCTCGCGAACGTGGTCGGTGACCTCGAACAGCTCCATGGGGTCGTCGGCGGCCGACGCGTCGTAGGTATCGGTGACGATGGGCTTGCCGAACTCGATGTACCACTTGGACGGCAGGGGAACCAGCCCGAGCGGCCCGAAATGCGGAAACAGTGGTGTCACCGGGAAGTAGGGCATGCCGAGTAGGCGGGCGAGCGTTCCGAGGTCACCGATCTTCGGATAGATCTCCTCGGAACCGACGATCGAGCACGGGATGATCGGTGCCCCGGTCCGCATGGCGGCGGACACGAAACCACCGCGACCAAATCTCTGCAGCTTGTAGCGCTCACTGAACGGTTTGCCGATCCCTTTGAAACCTTCGGGGAACACGGCCGCGACCTGACCGGTTTGGAGCAGGCGAACAGCGTCGGGGTTGCACGCCAGGGTGTGCCCGGCCTTACGGGCGAGGTCACCGACCACAGGCATCTCGAACGCAATATCGGCCGCCAGCATGCGCAGCGGCCGATGAGCGGGGTGGTGGTCGTGCACGGCGACCGAGGTCATCAGGCCGTCGAGGGGAAGGACACCGGCATGATTGGCCACCACCAGGGCGCCACCGGTCGACGGAATGTTCTCCAGACCACTGACCTCGACGCGGAACCACTTGTCGAACAGGGGCCGCAGAATCGGCAGCCACACGTTCTCGGCGAAGTGCGGGTCGTAACCGAAGTCGTCGACGTGATAGTCGCCCGACAGGCGTCGGCGCACAAACTCCGCGGTGTTGACGATCTGATCGGCAAGGACCCGTCGGACGGCGTCGACCGCCGACGATCCGGTGTCGGGCTGGGGATCCGGCGGGCTGATCACGGCCGGTGGGGGCATTGCGGACGGATGTCGGCTCTCGCTCTGCTCGCGCCTCGAATTTCCCAGTGCAGCCCCGCGCGCGGTTGATGCACCGTGCAACGGAATGACCTTCGCCACTTCGTTCACCTCTCCCCTTTCGCCGTACCGGTCAGAGCGAGTAGTGCGTTCTCTGCTGCGTCGATCCATTCGTTCTTGATGATGGCGGTGACCCCCGCGGCGCGCGCGAAGTCGTCGAGCGCCTGCATCGTGGTCCACCGTGGCTCGAAGGATAGTTCGGTTCGCATGCGCGTGGTGTCCAGTCCGCAACCGAAGTGGAAGTACTCGAGCTGCTCGTTGGAATACGACCGCATGACCGGCCCCATCAGCGCACGGCCGACATTGCGGAACAGGCTGAACGGCATCGGCACCTCGACACGTCCGGCCCGGCGGATCGCCTGCGACAACATGACGACGCCGTCGCCTGCCACATTGAACGTTCCGGCAGGACCCGACACGGTTGCGCGTTCCAGAGCCGCGAGGGCGTCCTCTTCGTGAAGTACCTGCAGGCGTGCGTCACGGCCCAGGATGGTCGGTACCAGCGGCGATGTCAGGTACCGCGCGACCGTCGCGTTGAGGCGAGGACCGACCAGCGGGGCGAGGCGCAGGATGGACACCGCGATGTCGGGACGCCGGCGTCCCATGCCGCGCAGGTAGCCCTCGATTTCGATGCAGTCCCGTGCGTAGGCGCCGCCGGGGCGGCGGCGCGCGCTCATCTCCTCGGTGAACTTCGCCGGGTCCTGCGCCGTGCTGCCGTAGACGACGGACGCCGAGCGCAGTACCACCTTCCGCACCGTGGGCGCCTTCTGGCAGACCGCGAACAATTGCATGGCGCCGATCACGTTCATGTCTTTCATCGCCGCCCGGCTGCCCGCTTTCGGCGGTCGGGCCAGAGTGGAGGCATGCACTACCGTGTCGACCCCGGCGTTGCGGATCACCTTGCCGATCAGCGGATTGCGGATGTCGGCGCGCACGAACTCGGCGCGGCCCATTCGCCGCAGCATGTCTTTGCTCGGCGACACCGCGTCCACCGCGATGACCCGCTCGATATCCGGGTTCTGTGCCAGCCTGGTGACGAGGTATCCCCCGAGGAACCGGCTCGCGCCGGTGACCAGCGCGACGCGCGGCGGCGCCGTACGCTCAGAGCTGCCATCGTCACTCACAACCACTAGAACCCCCGATCACGTAGCGAGTGAGGTCAACGATACGTGCAGCGGGCGGATAGCGCTTCGCACAACGACATTTGGTCGGTCGCCCAGAAGTCGACCCGTCCGAAACGACGAAATGCCCGCCACTCGAGGTGGCGGGCATCGCGGCGTATCTCTTTACTTACCGAGTTTCCTGCGCTGCACTCGGGTGCGGCGAAGCAGCTTACGGTGCTTCTTCTTCGACATGCGCTTACGTCGCTTCTTGATCACTGAACCCATAGCGGGTGTCCCTCACGTTCTTCTCTAGCGTTCCTGCGCACGCCGGTCACGTACGCCTGCGCCTCTCTGGCGCCTGGGCCTCGTTTTAACTAGCTCAGCGCCTTACGACACCAGCTGGCTGGTACGACAGTCGCTAATCGTACCGGTGAGGTTCGCCCGGGAGAAACCGAGGTCACCCTCTTCGTGCCGATCGATCAACCGGCATCGAAGTACGAGGTTTCAAGGTAGTCGTGCACCGCTTTCGCATGCACTCTGAACGAACGGCCCACCCGGACGGCAGGCAGTTCGCCGCTGTGCACCAACCGATACACAGTCATCTTGGACACTCTCATCAGCGTCGCTACCTCGGCGACGGTGAGAAATTGCGTTCCGGCCAGGGCCGGTTGTCCGTCTTGGGCTGAGCCCTTCGACGGCTTTTTTCCAGACGTCATCAAACACTTACCTCCGGCACGTCTCGCGCCGCCGGCTTCCCCTCCGGCGGAACAGACACGCACGTGCTACTTCGAGCTTAGCGGGACGGATGGGGTTACTGCGACGGGTGTGGGCAATCGAATATCATTCGGTAGAAGTGCCGAGCTCGGCCGATCTCGATTTCGCCGCCTCCAGCGCGTCGTAGAACGCCGATCGGAGACCGTTCTTTTCCAGCTGACGGATCGCGGCAGCAGTCGTTCCACCGGGCGAGGTGACCGCCGCGCGGAGTTCCGTCGTGCTTTCCCCCGACTGGTCGAGCATGGCCGCGGCACCGACCATCGTCTGCACGACCAGCTCGTTCGCCGTCGCGCGGGTCAGCCCGAGACCCACACCGGCGTCGATCATCGCCTCGGCGACGAGGAAGAAGTAGGCGGGTCCGGACCCGGAGACGGCAGTGACCGCGTCGATCTGCGACTCCGGCACCGTCACGACCTTGCCCACGGCAGACAACACCCCACGTACCAGGTCGAGATGGTCCTTCTTCACATGGCGGCCGGGAGCGAGCACGCTGACGCCCTCCCCTACCAGCATCGGCGTGTTCGGCATGACCCGGACGACGGGGAACCCGGCAGGCAGGCGCTTCTCGTAGTACGAGGTGGGAATGCCCGCCGCCAGGGACACGAGAATCTGTTCACGCTCACCGTCGAGGTCGGCCTTCGACACCGCCGTGAGCGCGGACTCGACGTCACCGGGCTTGACGGCCACCACGATGACGTCGGCTCCCTCCGCGGCGTCCTGGGGGCTGCTCACACACACGGAGTACTCGGCTGCCAGTTCGGCAGCCCGCGGTGGATGCTGCTCGGCCACCACGAGATCCTTCACCGCGTGTCCTGATTGCAGGAGGCCCGAGATGAGCGCCTCGCCGATCCGGCCGCCTCCGATAACCGCAATTCTCGTCATGCCGGACAGCCTGCCACGACCCGTGGCGGCGTGTTTCTAGCGGGGGATCATGGCCAGCTGACGGCTTTGCACGACGATTGCACCGGTCGAGTCGAGGACCGTGTGGTCCTCTTCGAACCACGCACTGCCGAGCACCGTGCTGCTGGCCATCACGCGGAGCCACCCCGGTGCGGGCTGCCTGCGCAGATAGGTGGTGAGCTGCACGGTGGGTGCCCACCCGAACATTCCGCGGTTCATCGTCACGGGTGCACTGATGTCGCCCGTCATGATGGCGAACAGTGCGGCGGTGTCGGGGTCGTTCTCGTCGTCGGCACGCGGTCGGACCCACATGCGCACCTCCGGCTCGCCCTGATTGCCGGCGAGGAAGTGGGCGGACGTGCCGTCGACGCGCATGTCGCATCCCTGAGCCACGTGCACGATTTGGCCCATCGGGTGGTCGGGCGTGAGTATTACCGCGTCGGCGGGCGGCTCCACCGGAAGCTTGGCCAACGCATGATCGACGCTGTAGTGAGGTTCACCCGCGTCGGGAACACCCAGCGTGACCGACGCATGGACGGCGACCCGGTCGCCCTGCCGGAGCTCGACGTCGACGAACGACACCTGCTTGCCCCGCTTGCGCACCGTGGTCGAGAGGGTGACCTCGCCGGGGTCGGGAGCGGCCAGGTAGTTGGCCCCCACTGCGAGTGGCTGAACCCGGGCGAGATCGCCTGCACCGCCGTCGTCGGCCAGGCGGGCGCGTGCGGCCGCCGCGCACAGCGACATCATGGAGCCGCCATGCACCTTCGGCCCGATGGTCCAGATGGGGTCGATGTGCGCCTGGAACGTCCCGTCACCGCCGGGAGTGAGGGCGTTGAGGTCGCGGAAGGGTGCAGAGCTCACGAAACGTCCTGTTCATCGGTTTTCTGAAAGAAATTCTGGGCAATGTCCTGATGGGCGAGTCGGCGCATCGCGGCGATCACCGGTTCGTAGATCGCAGTCCCGAGCACCGCACAGCGCACAGCATCCTCTGCCGAGCCGGTGGGCATCAGCCCGATGTCCACCTCGGCGATACCGCGAATGTGCCGCCCGTAGGCGTCGAGGCGCTCATCGGTCATCGGGATACCCGCATCTTCCAAGGCCTCGAGCGCGCGTTCGAGTTGCGCGACCGCCACGTACCGGGGGTCGTAGATCTGCCCGAGTTTCTCGAGCACGGCGCGCGCCCGCGGATAGTCACCGGGATCGGCCGGAATGTCGAGGTAGGGCGGTAGTTGACCGATCGCCTGGCCGAGCACCTCGAACAGCGAGCCGTCGGGGTGATCGATGAGCTGGAGGACCTTCCGGATGCGCGGGATCGGGAGTCCGGCCCCGGCGAGTGCCTTCACCAGCCCTAGGCGCCGAACGTGTTCTTCGCCGTACCTGGCCTGAGTCGCGCTCGTCGCCTCGCCCGGCATCAGCAGACCCTCGCGCAGGTAGTACTTCACGGTCGCCAGAGGAACGCCGGTACAGGCAACCAGTTCCGACACGCGCACGGTGCCTCCTACCGCGACTCGATCAGGGACTCCATCGTTGGATACTCCAGCTATCCAATGGTGATGTCAGCTTACCGCAGCAGGAATGGCCTCATCGCCCGCGGGTTCAGGTCAGGTGTCGTCGTGATCGCCGCCGGGGCGGCTTTGTGCCGAACCGGACGTGGCGCGGCCTGTCCCGAGGTGCTCCCTGGCGAAGGCCAGCGCCTGACCGAGCATCGACGCCCGCTCGCGCCGGGTCCGCGCGTTCTGAGTGTTGATCTCGATCACAGCCTGTCCCTCGAAGCCCGAGTCGACGAGGTGACGGCATACCTCGGCGCACGGCTGTCCGCCGTGCCCAGGAATGAGGTGTTCGTCCATCGAGGCTCCCCGGCCGTCGGCGAGGTGCAGATGCGCCAGACCCGACCCCATCCGCTCCGCCAGCTTCATCGCGTCCATACCCGCAGTGGCGGTGTGCGAGAGATCGAGCGTGTAGTGGGCATGACCGGAATCGGTGGGGTCGTAGGAGGGACTGAACGCCGACAACGCGGCCCCGGGGCCGCCGCGACGACGAAGCCGCTCGGCCGACCGTTCCTTGCTTCCGAAGAAGCCGTCCGCCCGCATCGGGAACATGTTCTCGACTGCGACGATCACGTCGCTGCGCTCCTCCAGCGCGGCGACCTGGTCGCTGAACCCCTCCGCATACCGGCGTTGCCAGCGGAACGGTGGATGCACCACGACGCTCGTCGCGCCCAACGCCTCCGCGGTGCGCACCGAACGGTCGAGCTTCGCGACCGGGTCGGCGCCCCACACTCGCTGCGAGATCAGCAGACATGGGGTGTGAATCGCCTGAACCGGCATCGCATACTTGCGAACCAGTGCGGCGACGGCACCGATGTCCTGACTCACCGACTCCGCCCACACCATCAACTCGACGCCGTCGTACCCCAGCTCCGCCGCGTATCGGAAGGCGGCCTCAGTGTTCTCCGGATACACCGACGCCGTCGACAGCCCGACCAGAACCTTGCGCCCGCGCGGTGTCTGCCGCGTCTGCACGTACCCACTGTCCCCGACCATGAGCAACTCAGCCCGACGCAAGCATGAAGGCGAGCGGCCCCAGAGTGACGATCATTCCGACCACGACAGCGATCACGAAGCTGGTGATGTCGTCGGTGCGGCGCAGGATGCGCACCATAGCCACCAATCCGACGATGACGAGCAAGGCGAGGATCAGCGCGACCCACGGGAACACGTCCCACAGCTTCTCGAAGCCCTTGAACAACAGGGCGCCGGCGATCACCGCGATCACACCCTGGCCCGCCAGAACCGCCCACTCGCGGGCGGCACTACTTTCCTGCTCGGTGCCGTCGACGTCCTTCGCGGCCTTGGCAGCTCTGGCGGCTTCCACTTTCGCCTCTTTACGCGAGCGACGTGGAGTGGCGACCTGTTCGGTTTCCGCCTCCGGCGCCTCGTCGGTGGCGGCGGCGATCAACTCGGTGTCCTCACCGGCCTTCGCGGCATCCGCGTCGCGCGACTGCCGCATCAGGTCGCCGGCAAGCGTCGAGCCGGACAGCAGCCCGGGCTCCTGCTGTGTTCCCGACTGCCTCGCTCCCGACTGCTTCGTTCCCGACTGCTCGGGCGCCTTGTTCTCGGATGCGGTCTCGGGCTTCTTCGGTGTCTTGACGAGCATGCCGGTGCCGGCTGGCGCCGGCGTGCCGTTCGGGACGGCCTTTGCCTCCGCCTGCGGGGCCGGCTTGGCGGTAGCAGCCTGATTCGCGGCGGGACCAGGCTTGCCGGCGGGAACAGGCTTGCCGGCGGGAGCCGCCTGCACGCGGGGTGCGGCGACGGTGGGCGCCGGTTCCGGCGTTTTCGTCACCGAAGCGGGTTCGGCGGCCGCCGGCGCGACAGGTGCGGCGGCCGGCTTCGGGCGCTCCTGCGTGACGGACCGACTCACCCAGGCGCCCTGATGATCACGTGATGTCGCCGTGGCGGAGGCGCCATTGCGACCGGCGGCGGGGCGACGGGCGGCAGGGCGACTGGCGATGGGCTCGTCATCGTCGTCATCGTCGAACGGTGCCTTGAATGCGGCAGTGCGCTCATCTGCCGTCACCGACCGCGGGGTGGCCCGCGTGGGCGTCGCCGCAGGTTTGGGCTCGGGCTTACGTTCGGGCTCGGGCTTACGTTCGGGCTCGGGCTTACGTTCGGGCTCGGACGCAGATTCGGGCTCCGGCTCGGAATCGAGTGCCCGCGACTCGGATGAATCCCGGACGACCGGGATCTCACCGGTCAGCTCGGCAACGGAGATTCCGCCCTTGACGCCGCGACGACGTCTTCCCCCACGGGACTCCACTTGCTGCCCATTGCGTTTGAGCAGTTCTGAAACAGAGATCTGCTGACTGTCCTCGGTCATCGAGCACCCACCATCAATTCACCGCCCATTTCCGTGTCGAGCTTTCGGAGGATCAGACCCTCCCGCAGAGCCCAGGGGCAGATTTCCAATTCTTCTACCCCGAGAGCTCTCATGCTGGCCTCCGCGACGAGTGCTCCGGCGACGATCTGCTGCGACCGGTCGGAGCTCACTCCCTCTAATTCTGCACGGTCCGCCGCCGTCATCCGCGAAATGAAAGCTATGAGTTGCCTGAGACCGCTCGAGGTGAGCGTGCGCTTCACACGGGGACCGGCACCGGACGGCGCGGCGCCCGTGAGACGGGCCAGGGACCGGAAGGTTTTCGACGTGCCGACGGCACGATCCCATTCCCCTGCCGCCCGCAGCTCCTTCGACGGGACCGCGAGTTCGGCGTCGAGCCAGTCGCGCAGCACCGCGACCCTGCGTTTCCCCGGCGGGTCGGCCTCGAGCCAGTCACGCGTGAGGCGGCCCGCCCCGAGCTGTAACGACAGCGCGACGTCCGGGTCCTCGTCGCCCCCGCTCGTCAGTTCGAGGGATCCGCCACCGATATCAATGTTGAGGATGCGCCCCGCACTCCATCCGTACCAGCGGCGCACGGCGAGGAAAGTCAGCCGCGCTTCGTCGACGCCGGACAGGACTTCGAGCCTCACCCCGGTCTCGGCATGTACGCGGCCGAGAACGGCATCCGAGTTTTTCGCGTCACGCACGGCCGAGGTGGCGAAGGCCATCAGCTCGCCGCAGCCCGAGGTCTTCGCGATCGCCGCGAAGTCGGCGACCGTCGCCACCAGGCGGTCTGCGCCCGCAGCTGTGATGTCACCGAGTTCGTCCGTGTTCTCCGCCAGCCGCAATGTCGACTTGGTGGAGCTCATCGGTGTGGGGTGGCCGCCCCTGTGGGCGTCCACTACGAGCAGATGGACGGTGTTGCTTCCGACGTCGAGTACCCCTAGTCGCACATTGACACGGTACTGGGTCTACCGTCGGGCTTTGTGACAGCAGGTAAAGCAGGGCGTTCCCACAAGATGACGCCCAGCCCCGAAGTTCCCCTCGATTTCGCTCGCGAGTGGGTCGAATTCCCCGATCCGGACAACGCCGAGCACATCATCGCTGCCGACATGACGTGGCTGCTCTCCCACTGGACCTGCGTGTTCGGCACGCCGGCGTGTCAGGGAATCCTCGAGGACCGGCCCGATGACGGTTGCTGTTCGCACGGGGCCTTCCTCTCCGACGATGAGGATCTCGAGAAGCTGAACGAGTCGGTGAAGCTGCTCACACCCGAAGACTGGCAGTTCATGGACAAGGGTCTCGGCAAGAAGGGCTACGTCGAAGAGGACGACCTCGAGGACGAGCCCGCCCTGCGCACCCGCCGATACAAAGGCGCGTGCATCTTCCTCAACCGCCCCGGATTCGCGGGCGGCGTCGGGTGTGCGCTGCACTCGATGGCGTTGAAGCGAGGGATCGAGCCCCTCGAAGTGAAGCCGGACGTGTGCTGGCAGCTCCCGATCCGCCGCACCCAGGAATGGGTCGAACGCCCGGACGGCGAGCAGATACTCAAGACGACGATCACCGAGTACGACCGGCGCGGCTGGGGCGAGGGTGGCGAGGACCTCGCCTGGTACTGCTCCGGCTCACCCGACGCCCATGTCGGCGCCAAGGCGGTGTGGCAGTCGTATGCGCCCGAACTGGCGGAACTGCTCGGTAAGGCCGCCTACGCCGAATTGGCGAAGTTGTGTGCTCGCAGGGCAGGCCTCGGTCTCATCGCCGTCCATCCCGCCACCTCTATCGCGCAACGGAACCCGGCCCGGTAACGGATCGGACCCAGCGGTCGATTTCCCAGGCACGGCCCGCTTGCGGGCACAGCCACGGCACGGCCCGTTCGCGGGCACAGCCACGATGGGAGAGAACATGCTTGCTCGAATTCTGTCCGCTGCCCTGTTGACCGCCGCCGCCGCACTGACCCTCGCCCCGGTCGCCGCCGCGAACCCTGCCGACGACCCGTACGGCTGGAACACCTATCACGACAAGACCGCGAACTTCGTCGCGCCGCTCGACCCCGGCGCATTCGGCGACAGGGGCGACAAGGCCATCGTGTTGAGCCCCTACGGCACGTCCCGCGTCATCGAGTGCAAGGGCGACGGACACTATGTCGCCGTGTCGTGCCGTCAGTTCGACGACCAGGCGCGCGAGCACGCCATCACGCAGGTGATGTTCGCCCCGTTCCGGCCCGTCTACGTCTACAACCCGTTCTGAGGTCGGCTCAGGCCTCGAGCTTGTAGCCGAGGCCGCGCACGGTCACCAGGTGCTCGGGCTTGGCCGGGTCCGTTTCGATCTTCGAGCGGAGACGCTTGACGTGGACGTCCAGGGTTTTGGTGTCGCCGACGTAGTCGGCACCCCACACGCGGTCGATCAGCTGACCCCGCGTGAGCACCCGGCCCGAGTTCCGCAACAGGTACTCGAGTAGGTCGAATTCCTTGAGCGGCAGGGTGACCGCCTCGCCGTTGACCTGCACTACGTGACGTTCGACGTCCATGCGGACCGGGCCGGCCTCGAGGACCGCCGAGTCCTGCGCCACGTCGAGATCGTTGTCGACGCCGCGGCGCAGCACCGCGCGGATCCGGGCGATCAGTTCCCGCGCGGAGTACGGCTTGGTCACGTAGTCGTCAGCTCCGAGTTCGAGTCCGACCACCTTGTCGATTTCGCTGTCGCGCGCCGTCACCATGATGACGGGCACACCGGATCGGCTACGCAACTGCTTGCACACGTCCGTTCCGCTCATACCCGGGAGCATGAGGTCGAGGAGGACGATGTCCGCGCCGGAACGATCGAACTCGGCCAGGGCCGAGGGGCCGTCGCCGACGACGGTCGTCTCGAACCCTTCCTTGCGTAACAGGAATGCCAACGGGTCGGCCAGGGATTCCTCGTCTTCCACGATCAGCACACTTGTCATCGCTTGGCCTCCATACCGATTTCTCTCTTTCCGACGTTTCCGCCGTCGGCGTCCCCGCCGTTCGGATCTACTGTCTCGATGTGTGCAGGTATTTGCAGGGTAAACGTCGAACCCGTTCCGGGCTTGCTCCACAATTCGATGGATCCGTTGTGGTTGGCGGCGACGTGCTTGACGATGGCGAGTCCGAGTCCCGTGCCGCCGGTCGCCCGCGCGCGGGCCTTGTCGACTCGGAAGAAGCGCTCGAACACCCGCTCCTGGTCGGCTTTGGCGATCCCTTCGCCGCGGTCGGTGACCGAGATCGCAACGTTGGCGCCCCGCATCGAGCGGCTCACCGACACCGGTGTCCGCTTCGGTGAGTAGGCGATGGCGTTCTGCACCAGGTTGGTGAGGGCGGTGACCAGCAGTGCGCGGTCACCGAGCACTTCAAAGCCGCTGGGATGGTCGGTGGTGACAGAGATGCCGGCCGCCTCCGCAGAGATCTTGCACCGTTGCAGGGCCTCGTCCACCACCTCGTCGACCGACACAGCCTCGAGGTCGGGGAGCTTCTCGGCGCCCTGCAGCCGGGACAGCGCGATCAGTTCGGTGACCATTTTGCCGAGGCGGACCGATTCGTGGAGCACCCGCTCCCCGAAATGTCGCACCGACTCCGGGTCGTCCGCCGACTCGAGAAGTGCCTCGGCGAGCAGTCCCATTGCCCCGACCGGGGTTTTCAGTTCGTGGCTGACGTTCGCGACGAAATCGCGGCGGGTCGCCTCCATCCGCACCTGTTCGGAATCGTCGTCGGCGAACAGGACCACGAATTTGTGGTCTTCCTTGCTGAGCAGCCGTGCGGTACCCCGCACAGCGATCCGGTCACGTCCGCGTTGGGGGGTCTTCGTGCTGAGATCGACTTCTACGGGCTCACCGGTCTCGAGGACGCGCAGAGCCGCCACCCAGGCGCGGTCGTCGACGAGCCGGTTTCGGACCAGGCCGAGTTCCTCGGCGCGGGGGTTGAAGAGGACCACGTCGTGGAACTGGTCCACCACGGCGATCCCGCTTTCCGACGCCAGAACGATCAGGTCGAGCACTTGCGACATGGTCAGCCCGGATTGCTCCGCCATCCGCTGCGAGTGCCGTGTCGACAGCATGGGAATCAGCACACCACCGATCAGGTAACCGACGAAGCCGCCCATGACGGCAAGCAGTACGCCTTGAACAACGCTCACGCCTGAATCGTACGTTCGCGGGAACCGCTGGTGATGCAGGGTTCAGCCATTTCCGTGCACGTCACACGTCGGAACCGCACTCTTCGCCCGTCGTTCACCCGTTGTTGGCCGAGTGCCCCGCGCACGGGGCACCCGGCCGGCCCACACGGACTACTTACCGCCCTGATTCGCCACCGCGGCAGCGCCCGCGGCCGCCGCTTCGGGATCGAGGTAGGTACCACCCGGGTTGAGGGGTGTCAGGTTCTCGTCCAGGTCGTAACGCAGCGGGATCCCTGTCGGAATGTTGAGCCCGGCGATGGCGTCGTCGGAGATGCCGTCTAGGTGCTTGACCAGGGCTCGGAGCGAGTTGCCGTGGGCGGTGACGAGGACGGTCTTGCCCGCCAGCAGGTCGGCGGAGATCGTGTCTTCCCAGTACGGGATGAGGCGCTTGACGACGTCGAGGAGGCACTCGGTGAGGGGTACCTCGTCGAGTCCCGCGTACCGGGCGTCGGTGTCCTGGCTGTATTCGCTACCCGCGTCGATCGGCGGCGGCGGGGTGTCGTAGCTGCGGCGCCACAGCATGAACTGCTCGTCGCCGTACTTGTCCTTCACCTGAGCCTTGTTGCGCCCTTGGAGGGCGCCGTAGTGGCGTTCGTTGAGACGCCAGTCGCGGACCACCGGAATCCAGTGCCGATCGGCTGCGTCGAGCGCGATGTTGGCCGTGCTGATCGCCCGGCGCAGCAGCGACGTGTACGACACGTCGGGAAGCAGGTCGTGCTCGCGGAGCAGTTCGCCGGCGCGCTTGCCCTCGGCGATGCCCTTATCGGTCAGGTGAACGTCCACCCAGCCGGTGAACAAGTTGAGTGCATTCCATTCGCTCTCGCCGTGACGGAGCAGCACAAGGGTTCCGGTACTCATGCCGTTCATCCTGGCATGCGGCCCGGAACCCTTGCGTCCTGAACCCCTCTACCGCCCGCCCACAGGCCGGCCGGGAGTGCCTACTTCGCAGCCTCGGCGGCGCGTAGGTCCTTGCGGAGGATCTTGCCGGCGGCCGATTTCGGCACCAGGTCGATGAACTCGACCTTGCGGACCTTCTTGTGCGGGGAGACCTTCTCGGCGACGAACGCGATCACCGCGTCCTCGTCCAGGTCGGCACCGGGCTGGCGGACCACGAACGCCTTGGGCACTTCCTCACCCTCCTCGTCGAGGACGCCGATCACGGCGGCGTCGGCGATCTGCGGATGCGTCAACAGCAACGCCTCCAACTCGGCGGGCGGCACCTGATAACCCTTGTACTTGATCAACTCCTTCATCCGGTCCACGATCGTCACCACCCCCTCGGCATCGACCGTCGCGATGTCCCCGGTATGCAGATACCCGTCCGCATCCAGGGTTTCCGCGGTCGCCTCCTCGTTACCGAGATACCCGGCCATGATGTTCGGGCCCTTGCACCACAACTCCCCCGCCGCGCTGACTCCGTCGGCCGGCTGCTCGATCTCCGCACCGGTCCCGGGATCGACCAGCTTGCATTCCATGTTCGCGATGGTCGGACCCACCGAGTCCAGCGCAATGTCGTCCCGGTCGAACGGAATGACATGCGAGACCGGGCTCATCTCCGACATCCCGTACCCCTGCCGCACCCGGCACCCGAGCCGGTTCGCCACCGCCTTGCCCAATTCCTGATCCAACGGGGCGGCCCCGGAGAAGATCGAGTGCACACTCGACAGGTCGTACTGATCGATCAGCGGATGCTTGGCCAACGCCACCGCAACCGGCGGGGCGATGAACACATACGTGCACCTCTGCTCCGCGACGATCGTCAAGAACTCGACCAGGTCGAACTTCGGCATCGTCACCAGCGCGGCCCGCTTACGCAAGGCGGCGTTGAGCAGCACCGTCATCCCGTAGATGTGGAAGAACGGCAACACCGCGAGGACTCTGTCGTCGGCGCGGATCCCGATCGGCCGGTCGATCTGACACACATTCGCCACCAGATTGCGGTGAGTGAGCATCACCCCCTTCGGCCGGCCGGTGGTGCCCGACGAATACGGCAGCACCGCCAACTGGGTGCCCGGGTCGAACGACACCTCCGGCGCCGGCGCCCCCTCGGCCAGCAGATCCTTCAGCGACGGGTGCCCGTCCGCGCCGTCCAACACGATCACATGCGCGGCCGGGATCCCGACCTGCGCGGCCGCGGCCTTCGCCTGCGGCAGCAGCGGGGAGACGGTGAACAGGAACTTCGCCTTCGAGTCGGTGAGCTGCTTGGCGATGTCCTCGGCGGTGTACAACGCGTTGATCGTGGTCGCGACCCCACCGGCCCGCAGGATCCCGTGGAACACCGACGCGAACGCCGGCACGTTCGGCGAATGCAACGCCGCCACCTCACCGACGGCCAGCCCGCGCGCCGCGAGCGCCCCCGCGACCCCGTTGATCTGGCCGATCAACGACCGATAGGTGGTGACCGCACCGGAAGCACCGTCGATCAACGCCGGCCGATCCCCCTCGGCCTCATCGACCTGGCCGAAGAGGAAGTCGTAGACGCTGAGGTTCGGAATCTCGACGTCCGGAAACGGGCTCTTGAAGCTCACTGGGGCCTCTCCCTCGAAATGTTGCAGCAGCAGTTGTCGACACAAGTTTCTGTGAAAGTCAGAAACATGTACCTATCCTGTGATGACAGTCACAGGCTGCAGCAACTCTACCCGCGCGTATTTCTTTGCCGCGGGCGGTTGTCGGGACCTCATTCCTCCGTGTCGTCGATCAGATGCTCGAACGGTTTGAGGTTGGCGAGCGACTCCCCACGGGAGACCCGCCAGTCCCACTCCCGCTTGATGGAGCTGGCGAATCCCAACTCCAGGAGGGTGTTGAAATCGCCGTCTGCGGCCTCGAGGACCTGCCCGAGCACGCGGTCCAGTTCGTCCTCGTTCACGGCGTGGCCGGCAAGCTGCCCGACCAGATAGATGTCGCCGATCTTGTCCAGCGTGTACGCCACCGAGTACAGCCGCCGATTGCGGCGCAACAGGAACTTGTACACGCCCTCGAAGTTCTCGTCGGGCTTGCGGCACACGAACGCCTCCACCCGAACACCATGCGTGCCGACGGTCAGCAGGGTGGTGGTCTTCAACTTGCGCTCACCCGGCAACTCGACGATGAAATGCGTCGAGTCCTTCCTGGTGAACTCCATCTCACGCTCGGTAAGGGCAGACTCGATGACTTCGGCAAGATCGCTCATGCGCGCACTCCCCCGACCCGGCGCAGTTTCCACAATCCGCGTCCGCGGCGCGGGGAGAACTCGCTCGGCCCGATTCCGTAGTTGTAGTTGACTGTCGCTTGCCGGTAACTCTCGAGAAGCCCTTCCGCGGTGTGCTCCCACGAGAAATTCTCGGCGTGTCGCGGCGCCTCGGCGGCCAGGGCAGCCAGCCGCCGCGGATCGGACACCAGCGAGTGCAACGCCGTCGCCCAGTCCCCTGTGCGGTGCCCGTCCACGAGCAGTCCGGTCTCGCCGTTGCGTACCGCGACACCGAGGCCGCCCACGTGCGCGGCGATCACCGGGGTGCCGCAGGCCTGCGCCTCGATGGCGACCAGACCGAATGATTCCGAATAACTGGGTACGGCAACGAGATCAGAAGCGCGGTAGACGTCGGCGAGTCGGTCGGGTGCCTGCGGAGGAAGGAAGGTGACGTGGGCCGCGATACCGAGCGAGGAGGCGAGTTCGATCAGTGCGTGGGGTCGGGCCAGCCCGGTACCGGACGGACCACCGACGACGAGAACCCGCAGGCTCGACTCGGGATCGCGGGCGATGAGTTCCGCGGCGGCACTCAGCAGCACATCGGGAGCCTTGAGTGGCTGGATGCGGCCGACGAAAGTCACCACGGTCTCGCGGGGGTCGATGCCGAGCGCGCGCCGGGCCGCACCCTTGTCGCCGGGCCGGTACCGCGTCAGGTCGGCGCCGGGGGCAACGACATCGATCCGGCTCGGGTCGGCGCCGTAATGCCGGACCAGTTGCTCGGACTCTTCGGCGGTATTGGCGACGAGACGGTCCGACTCGGCAACGACCTGCTGTTCGCCGATCTGGCGAGCGGCAGGCTCGGGGGTGTCGCCCTCGGCGAGCGACGCGTTCTTCACCGCGGCCAGCGTGTGCGCGGTGTGGACGAGCGGCACGCCCCACCGGTCGCGGGCGAGCCAGCCGACCTGACCGGACAACCAGTAATGCGAGTGCACGACGTCGTAGTAGCCCGGTTCGTGGCGCGCCTCCTCGCGGAGCACACCCGCAACGAACGCGCAGAGCTGCGTGGGCAGGTCCTGCTTGTCCAGTCCCTCGAACGGGCCGGCCACCACGTTGCGGACCAGCACGCCGGGTGCCGCCTCCTGCACCGCCTGATCAGCGGACGACGTGGCCCTGGTGAAGATCTCCACCTCGACCCCGCGCCGGGCCATCTGCATGGCGGTCTGCAGGACGTACACGTTCATTCCGCCCGCATCGCCGGTACCCGGCTGCGCCAACGGTGACGTGTGGACCGAAAGCACGGCCACCCTGCGGGGGCGCGCACCCCGGCCGAGCCCGCCGAGGTCGTTGTACATGGGCGTCACGAACTCCATACTGCCCCCTCGCTCGGCGGGGCTTCTAATCGAGGTTGCCGACGAACTCGCCGATCTCTTTGACGAACCGGGCCGGATCCTCGACGAACGGTCCGTGGTCGCAACCGTCCCAGAACGACGCCTGCGCGTTCGGCACGAGGTCGGCGGCGTGCCTGCCTGCCGCGACGTCCACGACGGAGTCCTCTGTGCCGTGGATCACCAGAACAGGGACGTCGAGCCGCCGCAGCAGGTCGTCGTGGCTCGCAGCGCGGTCGAAGAGCGCCGCACGTACCCGCGGCGGGGTGCTGAGGCTCGCACCGAACAACGCCTGAGACTGCGCACCCTTTCCTTCGGGCGGGCCGGTGAGGGCGGTCCCGAACGCGCCGAGCGCGCGAATGGCGACGCGCGGCTCTTCCGACATCGCACCGGGAACCGCTTCCCGCATCGCGGGGCCGACTTTGCCGCCCTTCTCGCCCCGACCGATGCTGGTGATCGCACCGACGAGCACCACCCCGTCGACCGCAGCGCTCCCGTGCGTGGCGAGATAATCGCAGATGACGAGCCCACCGTACGACCATCCGAGGAGGACGGCCCCGGACGTGACGTCTTCGGCGGCGAGGACCGCGCGCACGTCTCCGGCCCAGACCGCGGAGTCGTCGTATCCGGTGGCGGGCACGCCCGAATACCCGTGCCCGCGTAGATCGGGAGCGATCACCCGGTACCGGGCCGCCAGTTCGTCCAGCACCTCGATGCCCCAGCACTTCGAGGACTGCGCCCAGCCGTGCAGCAGGACGAGGGGGCGCGCGTCCTCGGCGCCGGTGACCGAGTAGACGAGCGGCGTTCCGTCGACGCCGAAGGTTTCACGAATAGCCATGCGGCCACCCTAGGGGGCCGCCGCCTCAGCCGGGCGCGTGCAAGTATTGCCCTCATGAGTGTCCTGGTGTGTTTCCACGCCCATCCCGACGACGAAGTGTTCACGACCGGCGGTGTGATGCGGCAGGCCGCGGATGCCGGTCATCGCGTGGTCGTCGTCACCGCCACGGACGGTGCGCTCGGCGAGGTTCCCGACGGGATCCTGAGCGAAGGCGAATCGCTCGCCGAACGGCGCAGGCGCGAGCTCGAGCACTCGACCGCCCTCCTCGGCGCCGCGCGGGTCGTGATGCTCCACTACGCGGACTCGGGGATGGCCGGGACGCCGGAGAACGACAACCCGGCTGCGTTCTGCAACGCCGACGTCGAGGAGGCGGCCGCCCGGCTGGCCGCCGTCCTCGTCGAGGAAGCCGCCGACGTCGTCACCATCTACGACCCCAACGGCGGGTACGGGCACCCCGACCACGTCCAGGTGCACCACGTGGGAGTCCGCGCCGCAGAGATGGCCGGTGTGCCGCACGTGTACGAGGCTGCCGTGAGCCGCGACCACATCCGGGGTCTGCTGGCCGCCAACCCTCAATGGTCCGAGGACGCGCAGCCGCCGGACCTCGACAGCTTCGGCCTACCCGAGTCGGAGATCACCACGGTCGTCGATGTCAGTGGGGTTCTCGAGGTCAAGCGGGCGGCGATGCATGCGCACGCCACCCAAATCGGCGATTTCGGGCCCTTCCTCGCCATGCCGGACGACCAGCTTCGTGCGGTGTTCGGCCAGGAGTGGTTCCGCCGCCGCGGGGCGCCGGACGGTCTCGCGGAATCGTCGCTCCCGCTCTGAGGAACTCGACGCGTGAACTGCCTGCGGGGACCGGACTCCGCGCCTAGCATCCACGGGTATGGGACCCGCCGATCTCCTCGCCAGCCTCAGGCGGTCCTGCGACCGGCGCGCTGATCCGATGTCTTCGTTGCTCCGCGCCTACCGCGCCACGGGAGCCGACCTGCCGTTCGGCAACCTCCTCGCAGCGCACGGCGTCGCAATGGAGGGTTACTTCTGGCGGTTCACCCAGCCGGCCACGGGCCAAGTGGTCGTCGCGCTGGCCGGCATCAACCGCGCTGAGGACGGCCAGTGGTCGACGCTCGGCCTGGCCGCCCATCCCAGCCGGTTCCTGCGCACCGACGCCTACCCGGAGGGACACGCGGAATCCGCTGGGCTGGGAGCGTTCGCAGGCAAGGCGTTCCGCGGCACAACCGACCGCGTCCAGGTAGATCTCGGACCGGATGCGCGACTCGACGTCCGGGTGACCGATCGGGTCGGGTGGCCGCATCGCCGCTTCGGCGGATCCAGCGTCTTCCAGAGCGTTCCGGCGCTCAACCAGTACTGGCATCCGTGGTTGCTCGGTGGCAGAGCCGAGGGCACCGCGGTGCTCGGCGACACCGAAATCGATCTCGGCGGCGCACAGGTGTACGCCGAGAAGAACTGGGGCAAGGGCGGTTTCCCCGACTCCTGGTGGTGGGGGCAGGCTCAGGGATTCGCCGACCGCCAGGCGTGCGTGGCGTTCGCGGGCGGCGAGATCTCCGCAGGTCCGCTGCGGACCGAGGTGACCGCCGTGGTCGTCGCCCTGCCCGACGGCACCGTGTTTCGCCTCGGCAATCCCGTCACCTCCCCGGTACGAGCGCACGTGACCGAAGATCGCTGGTCGCTGCGGGGGCGAAACCGCACCTGGAGCCTCGAGATCGAGGGCACTTCACCGCTGGGCTCCGCACACGTGCTGCCGGTCCCGCTGCCCGAGGAACGTCGCAACATCGCGGGCGCCCTCGAACATCTCGCCGGGTCGATGAGCGTCACGGTCCGTCGCCGTGGTCGTCTCGTGTGGGCAGACGAATCTCCTCTGGCAGCGCTCGAACACGGGGGCATCGAGCGCGCCCGCGAGGAACTGCGGCGACGGGGAGCCGCGCCGGACGCCACTTCGGCGCCGCCCCTCAGCTGACCGCCGTCCGACCGCCCCGTTGCCGACGGAAAGGTCAGCTGCGCGGCCTGTACGCGCGCGGCTGACCAATCCATCCGCACCTACTGGAGAGACACACGCCGCATCGCACCGACCGGGTCCGAGTACAGAGCGCTCAATGACACCACCG
Source organism: Rhodococcus sp. USK13 (assembly GCF_018343855.1). Taxonomy (NCBI): domain Bacteria; kingdom Bacillati; phylum Actinomycetota; class Actinomycetes; order Mycobacteriales; family Nocardiaceae; genus Rhodococcus; species Rhodococcus sp. USK13. The sequence continues at coordinate 5,989,424 of NZ_CP069242.1, forward strand.
TCGACGCATACTCCTGCACCCGGTTTCCGAAGCCCGTGATGCGAATGTCCTTGCGCTCCAACGACGACGCTCGAGCGAACGCCTCGGCCACGTGCGGAATCCCGGCGGGATACTCGGTAAAGGCCTGACCACCGAGGATCACCCGATCCGGATTGAACAGGTCCCGCAGCATGGCCACCGTCCTACCCAGCACCTGAGCGCGGTCGACCAGAAGATCCTGCGCAGCAACCGATCCGGCCGCCGCCACCTTGTACAGCGCACTCATCGACGGCAGCCGTGCCGACTCCGGCAGGATGCCCGCCGACACTGCGGCGCCGAGAATTGCACGATCGCTGATCGTCGCTTCGAGGCATCCTCGCGAGCCGCAGGAGCACTGCGCCGAGGAACCGGTGGGGAGGTGTGCGATGGAACCCGGCCCACTCGACGGCGTGTGCACCCGGCCGTCGATGGTGATGGCAATTCCCGCGGTTTCGCGCGCGTAGAAGTACAGCCCCGTTTCACCCTGCGCCACGAAATCCTCACTGTCCGGGCTCAGTAACAGTTCCGACGCGGCCATCGCTTCGACGTGGGCGGCGACGGACACCGGCAATCCGAGCCCGGCGGCGATGATGGCTCCGACCTGCGCCGACTTCCACCCCAACCGGGGATGATCGACCACACCCGTCTGTGCATCGACGCGTCCACCGAGGGCGACGCCCGCCCACAGCGGACGGCGCCGGTGCCAGCGGGATGCGAAAGCCCGTGCGCTGCGGGCGATACCGGTCAGGGCCTCGGCGGACGGACCGCGCGGCGTCGGAACTTCCACAGCCCCGAGCACCTTTCCGCGCAAATCGCTCGCGAGGATGCTGGTCACCACGGCGCCGATGTGGATTCCCACGGTGAGGTACGGCTCGTGGTTCACCTCGAACGGGACGCGGGGACGACCGATCGCACCGGAGGGCGTGAGATCGCCGCGCTCGCGGAGCAACCCGAGATCGAGAAGCGCCGACACCTGACGATTGACGGTCGCAATACTGAGGCCGGTCGCCTTGGCAGCCACATCCCGCGACAGGGGGCCGCGAGCACGGGCCACGCGCAGGACACCGGCGGCGGGACCGTCGCTGATCCGCAGGTCGGGAGGAACGATGGTCAGGCGCGGACGAGACAGGGGACGCTGGAACCGCGTTGAGGCGCTCAGATTCGAACTGGAAAGAGTGGGGGTAGACACGGAGTAGTCCTTGCGTACGGAGGCGGTGCGCACCTTCGTCCGAACACGGCGTCGTCCCTGCGGGGACGCGGACGGCTGATCAGGAGAAGACTGCGCGGGTCAGCTGGAGACGCTGAAACAGCGACAACACAGTTCCCGCGCCAACGGCAGCCGCGATCCCAGCGCGGAAGTCACATAGGTGACCCGCGGAGCGGTCGGCTGGCCTGAGGACATGCCAAGAAAAATAGCACCTTCGGTCGCTTTCACCAATCTCTGCCGATTCGGCGGTCCCCGCGACTCTTGCGATCAGAGTGACGCCAAACCTTCCGGCGGTGGCGCGCCGATGGTTCGGTTGCAGGACTGCACATCGCTTCCGATACCCGAAAGGCCCATCATGTCTATCGATTTCGCGCCCGATCAGGTTGCCGACTCCCCTGCCGTTCCGGGTGCCGCCGGCGTCGTACAACTGGGCGAACACATCGGAGCCCGGATCGACGGTGTTCGGCTCGGCGGCGACCTCGACCCCGCCACGGTGTCGCTGATCCATCGGGCGCTGCTCACCCACAAAGTGATCTTCTTCCGCGGACAGCAGCACCTGACGGACGATTCCCAGTACGAGTTCGCGCAGCTGCTCGGCTCCCCCACCACCGCGCACCCCACCGTCACCTCCCGGGGAACCACCGTGCTGCCCATCGACTCCGACTACGGCAAGGCCAACAGCTGGCACACGGACGTGACCTTCGTCGACCGCATCCCGAAGGCGTCGATTCTGCGTGCCGTGCAACTTCCGACCTACGGCGGCTCCACCACCTGGGCGTCCGGGGTCGCGGCTTACAACGCGCTTCCGGAGCCTCTCAAGATTCTCGCCGAGAAGCTGTGGGCCACCCACACCAACGTCTACGACTACGCCGCGACGAGCGCGGAGCGGGCGCAGAACGAGAAGACGCAGGAGTACCGCGCCGAGTTCCAGTCCACCTACTTCGAGACGGTGCACCCGGTGGTGCGGGTGCACCCGGAGACCGGCGAACGCACCCTGCTGCTCGGCCATTTCGTGAAGAATCTCGTCGGCCTGAGCACTGCGCACTCGCAGGCGCTGTTCCGGATTCTGCAGGATCACGCCATCTCCCTCGAATACACGACCCGGTGGAACTGGCAGCCGGGCGATGTCGCCATCTGGGACAACCGCGCAACGCAGCACTACGCCGTCGCCGATTACGGGGATCAGTACCGCCGGCTCAATCGCATCACCCTGGCCGGGGACGTGCCCGTCGACATCCACGGCGAACGCAGCCGCAGCATCGCAGGCGACGCGAGCAGCTACTCGGTCATCGACGAGCCCGCGCCCGTTCGCGGGTAAGGCTCGAGCCCTACCATGGCCGCATGATCATCTCACCCGACACCCGCGTCGCCGTTGTCACCGGAGCGAGCTCCGGAATCGGCGAAGCCACCGCCCGCACACTGGCTGACCAGGGTTTTCATGTGGTCATCGGAGCGAGGCGGGTGGATCGACTGGAAAAGATCGCCGGAGACATCGGGGGTACGGCGCTCGAGCTCGACGTCACCGACGACGACTCGGTGGACGCCTTCACGGCAGTCCTGCCCCGGGTGGATGTGCTGGTGAACAACGCGGGTGGGGCCAAGGGGCTGGCGCCGGTCCTCGACGCCGACCTCGACGACTGGCGCTGGATGTGGGAGACGAACGTCCTGGGAACCCTGCGGGTGACCAGGGCGCTCCTGCCCAAACTCGTCGACTCGGGCAACGGACTGATCGTCACCATCACGTCGGTGGCGGCGCTCGAGGCCTACGACAACGGCGCGGGCTACACCTCCGCCAAACACGCACAGGCCGTGCTGCATCGGACGCTGCGTGGAGAGTTGCTGGGCAAGCCCGTTCGCCTCACCGAGGTTGCGCCGGGCGCCGTGGAGACGGAGTTCTCGCTGGTGCGGTTCGAGGGCGACAAGGAGCGCGCCGACAAGGTGTACGAGGGGATCACTCCGCTGGTGGCCGCCGACGTCGCCGACATCATCGGGTTCGTGGCGTCGCGCCCCTCGCACGTCAACATCGATCAGATCGTCGTCAAGCCCCGAGATCAGGCCTCCTCGGGACGTTTCCACCGCACGAGTGACCTGAGACGTCAGTGACCGACAAGCCTCACTGCGGCTCGTCACCGGTCCCGTCCGTCGGCGCGGCGATCCTGATATTCGAGCAGTAGGACCACGGTCCACACCGCGGCAACGATCAACGCCACCGATCCCAACAGCATCCATCCCGCCACCGCAGCCCCCTACCGTTCGAACTGTCCCGAAAATCGAGACTCGTTCAGGTAGACGCAGCGGGAGTCGGTTCGGTTCCCCTACGCGAGCGCGGACATCGACTGCCAGGTCGGCCAATCGACGGCCCAGTCGTAGATGTCGCCGTCGGCTGCCGACAATTCGATGGAGGTGCCGGTGACCTCCACAGGATCGCCGTACATGGCCGTGCCGAAATACTGTTGGGCGTCGCCCAGCGACAGATTGATGCAGCCGTTGGTGACGTTCGACGACCCCTGCACTCCGAGGGTCTCGGGATTCGCGTGGATGAATTCGCCGTTGTTCGAGATGCGCACCGCCCACCGCTCGCGGACGTTCTCGTAGAACGGCGGGTTGGACATGAGGAAGTCCTCGTGCTTCTCCGTCACCATGTGGATGCCGCTTCGCGTGACGTTGCGCGGTTCGTTGCCCTCGCCGTAGCTGACCGGGATGTCCATGATGGTCTGGCCGTCCCGCACCACCTGCATACGGTGGCTGGGCGCGTTGGCAATCACGGTCTGACTGCGACCGATGGTGAAGTCGAGCGACAGGTCCTCTGCTCCGTAGGCTCCGTCACCGAAGTCGAGCCCGTACAGCCTGGCGTCCAGATTCACGGTGGTGCCCGGTGCCCAGTAGTTCTGCGGTCGCCAGTGCGCACGCGACCCGTTGTCGTCCGGCAGCCAGGCCCACGACCCCGGAGTGGGCGGCGTCGTCGTCACCGTCATCGCCTTCTCCACCGCAGCCTTGTCTTCGACGGTGTCGTGAAACTGCACGATGATGGGGGCGGCGATACCGACCTCTCGACCGTCACCGATGTTCAGGTTGGCCGAGATCGTCTGCTCGGGTTGCACGGTGGTGAAGCCGCCGTCGACAGTGACCGTCTTGCCGTCGGTACCGACGGCAGTGCCCTGCCACGTGTAGGTGGCTCCGTAGCCGAGAGCCTCACCGACAGTGAACGTGGTTCGGTCGGGCGACAGGACGCCCTGTACGGCACGGCCCTCCGCATTGACGAGAGCGATATCGGTGAAAGTGCCCTCGGTGGCGGTGGCCGAGACCGGCGACACCGGGTTCACGTCCTGCGAACCCGACTCCGGATTCTGGGTGACCTGAACCACCGGTTCGGGAGGGGCGACGGGCGTCCCGGATTGCGGGCCCACCGTGCAACCGGCGAGCAAGGCGACGAGAGCGATCAGCGCCGCCGCGACATACGCGACCCGCTTCGGGCTTGTCCGAGAACCCAGTTCATGCACGACTGACACGTTACCTGCGCTACGGACCGACCTTTCAGACCGCGCAGCCTACCGTGACGGGTTCCGGTTCGAGGCGGACACCGAACGCCGACTGGACACCGTCCCGCACGTCCCGCGCAAGGGCCAGGAGATCCTCGGTCTTCGCCGCGCCGCGATTGGTGAGTGCCAGGGTGTGCTTGGTGGACAAGCGGGCTGCAGCGCCTTCGGCGGGATACCCCTTCGAGAACCCGGCCCGCTCGATCAGCCATCCGGCGGAGAGCTTGGTGCCCGTGGCGGCCGGATACTGCGGCACCGAGACGTCACCGAGTCGAGCTTCGACGGCAGCGAGAACGGCGGCCAGTTCGCTGTCGGGCACGACGGGATTGGTGAAGAATGACCCCGCACTCCAGGTGTCGTAATCGTCGGGGTCGAGCACCATGCCTTTGCTTCTGCGCAGGTCGAGGACGGCGTCGCGGACCTCGACCGACGGTCGCCGGTCCCCTTCCTCCGCGTCCAGGGCAGAGAACAGTTCCCGGTAGCGCAACGGCTCGCTCAAACCGTCCCGGTGCACTGTCAGTTCCACCGCGAGCACGAGAGCGGCGTCGGTGTGTTTCAGGACGCTCGTGCGGTACCCGAGTCCCAGCGCGTCGGGCTGCACCCATCGGACCTCGCCGGTGCGGCGGTCGAGGAGCCGCACGCGCCGCAACATGGTGCCGATCTCGACGCCGTACGCCCCGACGTTCTGCACCGGAGTGGCACCCGTCGAGCCGGGGATCCCGGACAGACATTCGAGCCCGCCGAGTTCGGCGGCGACGGTCTGCGCTACGACCTGATCCCACTCGGCACCGGCCTCGGCAGTGACGAATCCCTCGTCGAATTCCACGGTGGTGTTCGACACACGGACCACCACGCCGTCGAAACCGTCGTCACCGACCACCAGATTGGAACCGCCCGCGAGGATCAGCGTCGGTATGCCACTCGCGTCGAGCAGGCGGATCACATCGACCAGCACCTCGGTGGTCGGGCACTCGGCCACGATGCGCGCCGGCCCGCCCACCCGCAGGGTGGTCATTTCCGAGAAGTCGAGATTCTCGGACACGAAGGCGCCGGAATCGACGAGTTGACTGACAATGCTCACATCCCACACATCCGCAAACGGTAGCCTGCGGACCGTGAGCCGCCGCATCGAGCATTCCTCGACCTACTCCTTCCCCGTCGAACAGGTCCACGCCGGCCTGACCACCGAGCAGTACTGGCGCGACCGGATCGCCGAGGTCGGCGGGCCGGGAGCCACGCTCGACGAGGTCACGACCGGGCCCGGGACCATCTCGGTGTCCATGTCGCAGTCGATTCCCGCCGAGCATCTGCCGAGCATCGTCGCGAAGGTCCGATCGGGGGACCTCGTGATCGCGCGCACCGAAACCTGGAACGCGCTCGACGGCGGTCGCGCGTCCGGCACCTTCACTGCTCGGGTCACCGGCGCACCCGCTGAGATCTCGGGATCGCAAACCCTCACCAGCGAGGGCTCCGGCACGAAAGTCCAGGTCACCGGCAAGGCCGAGGTCAAAATCCCGTTGATCGGCGGCAAGATCGAAGGCGCCATCGGAGACGAGGTGCTGCGCCTGATCGACAAGGAGCAGGAGTTCACGCAGCGGTGGCTCGGCGCCTGACGCCCGCCGAGCGGCGTCTCGACGGTCCCCGACCTGGGGCGGGCGTCGATTGTGTTCGGTCACAGTCCGGTAACCTTGACGATCATGGCTCGCCGCATCGACTACTCAGCCCGTTACAAGCACACCCCGAAAGAGGTGTACGGCGCGTTCACCAACCGCGACTACTGGGACGCGCGCATCGAGGAGATGCGGAAGTACTCCGAGAACCACATCGAGCACTTCGAGGTCAGCGACGACGGAATCGACATCGTCCTTCACCACATCCTGCCGCGCTCCGAACTCCCGGAGATCGCGCAGACCGTGATGAAGAAAGACATGGTCATCACCCGTAAGGAGTCGTACACCCCGTTCGGTGACCCGACCACCGGAACGTACGAGGCATCGATCCCCGCCGGACCCGGCAGCCTGACGGGCACCATGAAACTGTTCGCCACCGACACCGGATGCACGTTCCGCACGTCGTCCGAGGCGAAGGTGTACCTGCCGTTCATCGGCGGGAAGCTCGAGCAGCTGATGCTCGTCAACCTCATCGACCTCTTCCGCGCCGAGGCCGAGATCACCGAAAACTGGTTGTCGCAGCAGTAGCTTCCACAGCACACAGCTCCCATGACTTCAGCGACGCTGAGGCGGCCCCGTGGTGCCCAGGCCGGCCTCACCCCCCGGGGTGTCATCACTCGGGGCACTACCGGCATCAACCGTCTGCGGCGCAGCGATCGCTGGCTCGTGAACGACGCGTTGGTGCGCCGCACGCTCGGGGACAGCGCCGACCCACTCGTCGTCGACCTCGGTTACGGCAATCGCCCGCACACCACCTTCGAACTCGCCGACCGACTCCTCTCGGTGCGGCGGGATCGACGGGTGGTGGGTCTCGAGATCGATCCCGAACGGGTGGTCGAGGGCGGCAACGGAGTGAGTTTCGCGCGGGGCGGTTTCGAATTGTCCGGCCTGCGGCCGGTCTTCGTCCGCGCATTCAATGTGCTGCGGCAGTATCCGGAGGAGTCGGTCGGGCCGGCCTGGGCACTCATGCAGGCCGGCCTTGCGCCGGGCGGGCTGATTCTCGAGGGCACGTGTGACGAACTCGGCCGACGCTGCGCCTGGGTGTTACTCGACGCCACCGGCCCCCTGTCGCTGACGCTGGCCTGGGATCCTTTCGACGTCGAGACTCCATCGGACATCGCCGAACGCCTGCCGAAGGCGCTGATCCACCGCAACGTTCCCGGCGAACCGATCCACGCGCTGCTCGCCGCCGTCGACCGGGCCTGGGCCATCGCCGCACCGCACGGCTCGTTCGGTCCCCGGGTGCGGTGGCGAGCGTCCCTGCAACTGCTGCGTGCGCAGGGTGTCCCGGTGCAAGCGCAGCGCAGGCGTATTCGCGACAACGTGCTCACCGTTCCGTGGGACCTGGTGGCGCCGGCGCAGTCGCCGAGGTAATCCCCTACTGCCCCACAGAGCCGTCCCGTCCCGTTCCTCACCGAAAGACGTTGCGCGTCGGGATTGTTCGGCGGGGCCTTCGTCAGGTGCAGGTGGCCAGCGCATGCTCGACGCGCTGAGCTACCTGCGCGGGCAGCAACCCACACTCGCCGTGCAGGGTCCGCACATCCAGGCGACCGATCGCGACCCCGTCGGAGACCACCTCGTCGAGCAGTTCCTGTGAGATGCCGCTGGCGGCGAGGTCGAGCGCGGTACACGTCGGTGTGGTGATCCGCAGCGGTCCCACCTGCTCGCAGTCCTCCGCGCGAAGCGAACGGCGGTGCAGCGCCAGTTGCTGCGTGGGCGAGGGTGGCGACAGCACGGTGGAGAGGTGGATGAACCGCGGGTACAAGTGCCCGAGACCGTGCAGTTCGGCCGCGCTCTGGTGCGAGACGGCCGCGGCGGCACCGAACCACGTGCACCACTTCGCGAACTCGTCGAGGTCGGAGTGGGGACTGCCGTTCAGTCGGAACAGGTCTCGCTCGATCTTGTCCCAAGACCCTGCGCTGACGTGTTCACCGATCTCATCGGCCGTGAAGCCGAGGCGCAGCACTTGCGCCGTGGTGAAATATCCGGCTTGCGCCGTAGCGAGACGTGTCAGTTCTTCGCCGACACCGTCACGCCCGGGGCCGCCGGGACGTGGAGCCAACCATCCGGACATTCCCTCACATTACGGTCTCTTGTGTCGTGAATCACACTTTCTCGCGAAGTTCGCGTGCGCCCCGCGGCGGTATTCACAGAAATTGTTCAGAGTTGTCGGGAAGAATCCGTGCAATGGCAGCCCGAACGAACTCCGCATCCCGAAGTAACCGTGTGCTCGTCATCTCGCTGATCGTCATCGCCGCGCTCGTCGCCGTGCTGGTCGGCGGTGAACTCTATGTCCGCCACAGCGTGAAGAGCTGCATGGCAGATCAGTTCGAGAGCCAACTCGGGTCCAAGGTGGACGTGGGCCTGAGCTGGAAACCCGTGTTGCTGCAATCGCTGGACAAGAACGTTCCCTACATCACCATCGACAGTGACGACACGAAGTTCGGTCCCGCAGTGGGAATGCAGGTCAACGCCCAGATCAACGACATCCGCATCGAGGACACCCCCGAGAGCAGCGGCACCATCGGCAGCTCGGACGCCCACATTCACTGGTCGACCGAGGGAATCCTGGCGACGCTGCAGCAGCAGGCGTTCGGCTCCCTCGTCAGCGCCGTCAAGGCGGATGCGGACGCCGGGACCCTGACCTTCTCGGTCGGTCCTGCCGGACTCGCCGAGCTGACCGTCCGGCCCGAGGCCGGCGGCGGAACCGTTCAGGTGAAGACGGTGAACGCCGAGATTCTCGGGTTCGGCCTTCCCACCGACCTGGTCGACGGAATCGTGCAGACCCTCACCTCGAGCCTGCAGACCTACCCGCTCGGAATGCAGCCGACCTCGCTGGAGGTCACCGACGACGCCATCGAGATCACCCTCGAGGGCGGCGCGTACACGATGCCGGCAGCCGGTACCCAGCAGCAGCAGGAACAGCAGGAGAGCAGCTGCGGGCTCCTCGTCTGATCGAGCGGACGGGTCAGTCGGGCAGCCCGTCGAGGACGGCGCGGGTTCCCGACAGGCCGAGTCGCGTCGCTCCGGCGTCGATCATGTCGATCGCTGCCTGGGCGGTGCGGATGCCCCCGCTCGCCTTCACGCCGATCCGTCCTCCGACGGTCTGGGCCATCAGCCGTACGGCGTCGACCGACGCTCCGCCCGCAGGATGAAATCCGGTGGAGGTCTTGACGAAGTTGGCACCTGCGCGTTCGGCGGCGCGGCACGACTCCACGATGGCATGGTCGGTGAGGGCCGCTGTTTCGAGGATCACCTTCAGCACCGGGCCGTCGCCGATGGCCTCGCGCACGGTGAGCACGTCGGCGAGGACGGCGTTGAAATCACCCGCCACCGCGGCGCCGATGTCGATCACCATGTCGATTTCCTGCGCGCCCTGATCGACCGCGAGCCGGGCTTCGGCACCCTTGACGAGTGAGTGGTGTTTTCCCGACGGGAACCCGACCACTGCCGCCGTGACCAGACCCGCGGCCCGGACGGGCAGCATCGACGGTGACACGCAGATCGCGAGAACGCCGAGCGAGCGGGCCTCGGTGATGAGCGCGTCGACGTCGGCGGTGGTCGCTTCGGGTTTGAGAAGTGTGTGGTCGACGAGGGCGGCCACCTGGGAACGGGTCAGTGCAACGTCCGGCATGCTCCGAGCTTCGCACAACGCCGCCGGGGACCCGCGTCCACGGCCTAGCATCGCGGTATGACCAATCCCGGAGCGATCTTCGACGAGGCCTGCCAGGAGTTCGATCGACTCACCACGGCAGTGTGGTCCCCGGCCGGGCAGTCCCTCGTCTTCCAGCTCGGACTGCACCCCGGCGATGCCGTACTCGACGTGTGTTGTGGTGCAGGAGCTTCGGCCATCCCCGCCGCTACCGCCGTAGGGCCCACCGGGCTGGTCCATGCCGTCGACCTCGCAGACGAACTGCTCGAACAGGGCCGGGTGAAGAGCGCGGAACGCGGCTTGAAGAACATCGAGTTCGTGTGTGCGGACGCCACCACCTGGGAGCCGCCGAGCACGGTGCCTTCGGCCGGTTACGACGCGCTCGCATGCTCGTACGGCGTCTTCTTCCTGCCACACATGGATGCGGCCTTCACCCGGCTCGCCGGTTTGGTCAGACCCGGTGGGAAGGTGGGGATCACCGTGTGGCGACGCGGAGCGCTGCGCGAATTCGCCGACGCGTTCCTGGCCGCAGTCGCCCGGCAGCAGGAACCGGCACCGGAGCAGAGCGCGTCTCGGTTCGACGTTCTCGATCGCATCGACACCCCGGACGGTCTCCGTCAGTGGCTGGCCGACCTCGGTGCGGAGTCCACGGAGGTCCGTGAGTTGTCCAATCTGATCCCCGCGACACCGGAGTTCGCCTGGGATCTCGTGCTGGGTGGGGCACTGCGCGGAGCCCTCTCGCCCTTCGACGACAACACCGTCGAAGTGATTCGCCGGGACTTCCTGCAGCTCCTGACCGAGCGGGCGATCCATGACGTCGACGCCGGAACTCTGGTGGGTACCGCAGTCGTGACCGGCCGGCGGGCCACCTGAAAGACTGTTGCCCATGAGCACTGCTTCTTCCGACGATCACCGGTACGTTCTGTCCCTCGGCTGCCCCGACCGCACCGGCATCGTCGCCCGGATCTCGACGTTTCTCGCCGAGGTGGGCGGGTGGATCGTCGAGGCCGCGTATCACGCCGACGCCGACACCGGCTGGTTCTTCACCCGGCAGGCCGTGCGGGCGTCGTCGGTGCACATGTCGATCGACGAGCTGCGCGAACGATTCGCTGCCGTCGCGGCCGAGCTGGGCCCGGACACGGAATGGACGGTGTCCGACACGGGTGAACGCAAGCGTGTGGTGCTGCTCGTGAGCAAGGAAGCGCACTGTCTGCACGACCTGTTGGGTCGGGCGGCGGGCGGCGAGCTGCCGGCAGACATTTGCGCGGTGATCGGCAATCACCGCGACCTCGAGAGCGTCACCCGACGCCACGGCATCGACTTCCACCATGTGCCCTTCCCCAAGGATCCGGCCGAACGTGGTCCGGCCTTCGAGCAGGTCCGGGAACTCGTCGACGCGCACGATCCGCACGCTGTCGTCCTCGCCCGGTTCATGCAGGTGCTGCCCTCGGAACTGTGTGAGCACTGGGCGGGACGCGCCCTCAACATCCACCACAGCTTCTTGCCGTCGTTCGTCGGCGCCCGCCCGTATCACCAGGCCTTCGCACGGGGAGTGAAACTGATCGGCGCCACCTGCCACTACGTGACGGCAGAGCTGGACGCAGGCCCCATCATCGAACAGGACGTGATTCGCGTCGATCACGCCGACGAGGTCGCGGACATGGTGCGGCAGGGCCGCGACATCGAAAAGCTCGTGCTGTCCCGCGGCCTGCGCTGGCACCTCGAGGACCGCGTCCTCGTGCACGGCCGGAAGACCGTGGTCTTCAGCTGAAAAACCGCTGCGGCTACAGGTTGCGCAGCCGGACGATCTCCTTGTCGAACTCGTCGATGTTCTCGACGGAACTCATGTGCCCGACACCGGGGAGCACGATGAGCCGGTCGAGATGTCCCGCTTCGTCCAGCACGCGAGCGAGCTTGCGTGCGTGGACCGGTGGTGTGAGCCGGTCCATGGACCCGACGAGCACGGTGGTCGGCACAGTGAGGTGGTCGAGAGCTTCGTGGATGTCGAGCCCGCTCAGCGCGGCACCCCAGCCCCCGCGAATGCGGGGCTGGCACTCGCGCACGATGTTCTCGCAGAAGCTGACCTCGGCGGGACTGGCGTTCGGCGACATCGCCACGTACTGGATCGCCCGGGTCATCACCGGTGAAGACACCAGCGGCATCGGGGCGCTCAGCACCGCACGGCCGACCGGGACCGGCACTCGCGGGAAGCGATTCGGGAGGGGAATCACCGTGGTCTCGGCGATGAGCCGGTCGCAGGCGGTGCTGGCGAGCAGGACCGCGGACGCATACTTCTGTACCTCGTCGGGATGACGGCCGGCCCAGGCCATGATGCTCATGCCGCCCATGCTGTGGCCGACCAGGACGGCCTTCTTGTCCTCGCGGACAGTCGCCCTCAGTACCTCGGACAGGTCGTCGGCGAGGACGTCGGGGCCGAGAGCGAGGGAGCCGACGGTGCTCCGACCGTGCCCGCGCTGGTCGTAGGTGATCACGCGGTATTCGCCTGAGAGGGCGTTCACCTGCGGGTACCAGTACTCGGTCGAGCAGGCCCAGCCGTGGCTGAACACGATGGGGTCGCCGTCCACCGGACCATAGGCGCGCACGTACAGGGTGGCGCCGTCGTCGGTGACGATCTCGTTGACGTCGGGTCGCAGGCTCGGGGTACGCAGCAGGTCGTTCGGTGCAACCTCGGTCGTCAGCGTCAGACCACGGGTGGAGCGCTTGTGCCGAATCGCCGCTGCTGCGGCGAAGGCAGCGCCCACTCCGGCGACGCCGGCGAGTGCCCGCAGGGCGGTGGTGCGCGAACTGCTGGTCATTCTTACCCCTGTCATCTGGGTGACACCGCCGTGCGGCGACGTCCGTGAGTTGTCAACTTGCGCGGCCGTTGTCGGCCGTCCGCGCGGAACTCGGCGGATCTCCGAGTTGCTGTGCGGCTTTCTCGAGGGCGCGGGAAATCTGCTCTTCCATCGCCTGCGTGAACAGTGTCTGGACGGCGTCGTGTGCGAGTGGCCGCATCTGCTCGACGAGCCGCACGATGTCCGAGATCTTCGCCTCGTCGAGCTCGAGTTGCTCGCCCTCGGGTGCGAGGTACCGATCGGCGACGACCGCGACGAATCGAGCTGCGACGTCGGACAGGTCTTTGCGCACGGCTGCGGTCTGTTCGAGCACGTCCTCGAGTGAGATACCCGCGTCGACGAGAACCTGGGCCGCCTCCACGAGTCGAGGACTGTTCACCGCGTAGTCGTCACCGGAGGGGACGAGCACGCCGAGCTCGGTTCCCCGCGCAATATTCTCGTCGGTGGTCTGCGCACCGAACATCCGCCGGAGTTCCGCCACGGTGAGTCGCGCGGCGCGCTTGCGTTTCCTCCACCGGCTGCCGGGATCGTCGGTCTCGAGCACATCGGTGACGTGCAGTCCGTATTGGGCGGCCGTGAGCAGCTCGCTGATGGTGGCGAAAGTGTATCCGCGGTCGAGCATCCGGCCGATGAGGTGTAGCCGGGCCAGATGCGACTCGTTGTACCACCCGGTCCGCCCCTGTTTCCGCGGTGGCGGGAGAAGTCCGCGGTCCTGGTAGACGCGCACGTTGCGCACGCTCACCCGCGCCTCGCGTGCGAGGTCGTCGATCCGATATTCCTTCATCAGACGATGTGCGCCCGTTCGAGCAGAAGCCTCGACGGACCACCGATGAGTCCCACCTCGTCGAGGAATTCGACGGTCTTGGCGCAGCCCTCGCGGATCTTGTCGTGATAGTGGCGATTCGATCTGGCTGCCCTCTTCGCCGCGTCCACGTCGAGACCCGCCGCCGCGTAGACCTGCGGGTTCACCAGACTGGTGACGATGAAATATGCGATGACGCCGAGCGCCAAACGCACCCGGGCCCTCGCGAACCAGGACGCCGATCGGATTCGCCGGATTGTTTCCTCGCGTGCGTACTTGATGTGCCGCGACTCCTCGAGGACGTGAATTCTGCTGACCGTGCGTGTCACCGGCTGAACTCGCTCGTCCCGCATGAAGTCGCGCTGCATCATGTCGAGGATCTCCTCGGCGAACAATGTCCCGCCGTACGCCAGGGATCCGGTGGCGGTCGCCTTGAAGGCGCGAGCAGCCTGACGGATCCACCACTTGGGCCGGTACGACGGAATCCCGAAGCGCTGCGCCGACCTCGCGAACATTGTGGAGTGACGGCACTCGTCGGCAATCTCGGTGAGCGCGAACTGGACGTGCGGGGTGGCCGGGTCGTCGAAGTAGATGTCCCGCACGAGCATCTGCATGAGGATCAGCTCGAACCAGATTCCGGTACCGGCGATGCTCGCCGCCTCGTGCTTGGTGAGGGTGACGCGTTGTTCCTCCGTCATGGTGTCCCAGAGTTCGGTGCCGTAGAGGCTGCACCACTCGGGGGTCATGCCATACCGGTCCGTGGGGATGGGCGCATCCCAGTCGACCTCGATCAGCGGGTCGTAGGACTTGCGTGCCGCGGAGGCGAGTAGCCGCTCAGCCGTGTCCTGACGGTCACTTACTTTCATTTTCCGGGTCGTCGCAGGGGCATCACGGAGGAAGTCCCGTGCACTCTCGACGGACATCACCACTCCTCGGTCGCCTTCTCCACCCACAATAGCATTGTCACAATGTCCATTGTCATCGTCGGGCGGGAATTGCCTGCGGAAACGCATGATGTCGAAAATCCAGACCCGGCTCCGTCCCAGCGTGGAATCGGCAAGACGGTCGAATCGGCGAGACAACACTGGAGGATGGATCCCATGGCACACGTACAACGTTTCGACCACGTCGGCATCACCGTCGCGGACCTCGACTCGGTAACGGCGTTCTTCGTCGGACTGGGTCTCGAGGTAGAGGGCACCGGATCCGTGGAGGGTGAGTTCGTGGAGACAGTCTGCGGCATCCCCGGCGCGCGCTGTGAGATCGTGATGCTGCGGCCACCCGGCGGCGGGTCCCGGCTGGAACTCGCGACCTTCGTCACGCCCGATCACGTGCCCGGATCGCCCGAAGCGATGGCCAACGAGCTCGGGCTGCGCAACGTGTCGTTCGAGGTCGGCGACCTCCAGGCGGCCGTCGACGCGGTGGCTGCGGACGGGTACGGGCTCATCGGTGGCATCGGCGAGTACGAGAACAGCGTGCGGATGGCCTACGTGCGTGGGCCCGAAGGGATCATCGTGTCCCTGTTCGAGCAGCTCGGCTGACGCGCCAGGCTTGGCGCATTTGCGGCCGCCGGCCACTAGTGTGCAGATATGGAGGCGCTGGAGCCTGACAACGGCGCGGTCGCCTTACGCGGCATCGCCGCGTCTCTACTGGCGAATGTGTCCAGCCTGGCTGACGACATGCTGAAGTATCTGGTCGAGCGAATTCCGGAGGTCGGCGGGGATGACGAGCTTCGCGGCCTGACTTTGGGGTCGTGCTCGTCGAATCTCGAAGCGGTACTGTCTATGGTTCGCCACGGGATCGATGCAGCGGCTGCGGAGGCGCCGGTAACGGCGCTCGAACACGCGCGCGCAATGGCAGCACGAGGGCACAGCGTCGATGTGATGCTGCGGTTCTATCGGTTGGGTCATGAGTACTTCACCGAGAAGCTTTCCGACTCACTCACTGACTGGATCGAGGACCCCGCGGTTGCACTGAGGACGTTTGGGGACCTCGAGCGCTTCGGATTTCGATACATCGACCGCATCTCCAGTCTGGTGGCTGCCGAGTACGTCGCCGAGCTCGACCGACGCCAGAACCAGGCACGCGCCGAACGCGCCGATGTCGTGCGGGCACTGCTCGCTGGAGAACGGGTCGACATCGCGCGCGCCGAACGTGTGCTCAGCCACCGGCTCACCGGTCGGCAGATCGGTTTCGTGTGCTGGGTCGACGAACGCGGTGTCGACCTCGAGGGATTCGCCAGGCGGGTCGGTAGGTTCCTCGGGGCAGGTCACTCACTCGTCGTGGCGGACGGCCCACTCGCGGTGTGGGGATGGGCATCGATCACGGGGGACGTGCGGACTTCACCCAACGGCATGGCGACGGAGTTTCCCGGCGAACGCGAGAACGTTCACATCGCGGTCGGCTCACCCCATCCGGGGGCAGCAGGCTTCCGCACCTCCCATCTCGAGGCTCTCCGCACACGCCGAATCATCGAACTGTCCGGACGTCCGGCGCCATCGATCACAAAATTCAGCGATGTTGCCTTGGTAGACGCCATATCGCGTGACCTGGATGCGGCAAAGGCATTCGTCTCCGCTCAGCTCGGCGAGCTCGCACGGGACGACGCGAAAGAGCGCGGCGAGCGCGCCGCGCTCCTGGCTGTTCTCGACGCGCAAGGGAGCCTGGCGACCGCCGCGAGCACCTTGGGAATCCATCGGAACACGGTCCTGCAGAGGATGCGTCGTGCCGAAGAGCGCAGAGGCAGGCCCGCAACGAGCAACATCGCCGAACTGCACGCGGCGCTGATCGTCTGCAATGTGCTGGGGGCCGCGGTGTTGCCCGAGCCGAAGCCACGCTGACCGGAGCCCGAGCGCACCGGATGTGTTGACAGCACACCTCAGAGGGCTGGGATGGCCTTGTCGACCGATGCCCGCCGTTTGTACGTTGTGAGCAATCTCATCCCAAATGCGTGAAGAGGAGTCCGATGTCGACCACGACTCGACACCCCCAACCCCCGGCAGCGGCCTCCCAGCACGCCCTGCCCGATCCCGGCGAGCAGGTACCCACCCTGTCCTGGCCGATCGTCAGCATCGGCATCTTCGCCCTCGCGCTCTTCGGCGCATCGACCTGGGCCGCCCTCACCGACACGTTGCCTGCGATCGCTACCATCGCCGCGAGCTCGACAGCAATTTTCGTCCTGTTCACCGTGTTGCACGACGCCTCGCATTACTCGATCAGCTCACATCGCTGGGTCAACGTCGCCTTCGGCCGGGTGGCCATGTTCTTCGTCTCCTCGCTGATCTCCTTCCGATCGTTCGCGTTCATCCATATCGAGCACCACCGCAACACCAACGACGGTGAATCCGATCCCGATCACTTCGTCAGCGCCTCACCCTGGTGGCAGCTGCCCATCCGCTTCCCGGCCATGGACCTGCCCTACATCAGTTTCCTGGTGCGCAA
Organism: Rhodococcus sp. USK13; assembly: GCF_018343855.1. Classification (NCBI taxonomy): domain Bacteria; kingdom Bacillati; phylum Actinomycetota; class Actinomycetes; order Mycobacteriales; family Nocardiaceae; genus Rhodococcus; species Rhodococcus sp. USK13. The sequence continues at coordinate 6,006,605 of NZ_CP069242.1, forward strand.
CCTGCGTCGCCGCCCACGCACCGACATTGCCGAAACGGCGGCCCTGATGACCCTGTCGGTGACGGTCATCGCCTCCGCTGCCGTCACCGGACATCTGTGGACGCTCGCACTGATCTACCTGATTCCCGAACGGGTGGCGATGTTCGTACTCGCCTGGTGGTTCGACTGGCTACCGCACCACGACCTTAAAGACACCCAACGCGAGAACCGCTACCGCGCGACCCGTAACCGCGTCGGCTCGGAATGGATCCTCACTCCCCTGCTCCTGGCGCAGAACTATCACCTCGTCCACCACCTACACCCCTCCATCCCCTTCTACCGCTACGTCGCGGCCTGGCGACGCAACGAGGCCGCCTACCTCGAGCGCGACCCGCAAATCAGCACCGTCTTCGGGCAACACCTCGACGCCACCCAGTACCAGGAGTGGAAACGCCTCAACGGCACCCTCGCCGCCCTGCTCCCAATCCGGATGCAGCGTTCCTCCGCGGCACACCCCGCCAGCACCTACCCGATCCCCGTCGCCAGCGTCGAAACCCTCACCCCCGACAGCGTTACTGTCACCTTCGACGTTCCCGATCACCTTCAGGACCAGTTCGCCTTCCAGGCCGGCCAACATCTGACCGTGCACCACCACATCGACGGACAGCAGGTGCGACGCAACTACTCGATCTGCACCAGCGCCACCTCGGGAGAACTGGCGATCGGCATCCGCCGCATCCCCGGCGGCACGTTCTCGAGCTTCGCGGTCGACACCCTCAAAGCCGGCGACGTCCTGGAACTGACGACCCCCACCGGCAGCTTCGGCGCACCCCTCGATCCACTCGCCCGGCACCACCATGTCGCGGTAGCCGCCGGCAGCGGCATCACCCCCATCCTGTCGATCCTGCACACCACCCTCGAAATCGAGACCGAGAGCCGCTTCACCCTCTTCTACGGCAACCGCACCGCCGAGTCGACCATGTTCGCCGCCGAACTCGACGAACTCGAATCCCGCTACGCAGACCGGCTCCGCATCTTCCACATCCGCTCCGCACAGGCACACCACCCCGCAGCCCTGCGCGGCCGGATCGACCTGCCGACAATTCAACGCCTTTTCGCCACCGACCTCACCACGATCGACCAGTGGTACCTGTGCGGCCCGAGCGACCTCACCACCACAATCCGCGATGACCTCGCAACCGAAAAAGTGCCGACCGAGCGGATACACCTCGAACTGTTCCGCGGCACGAACCGACCCACCCACCTCGACAACCTTCCCGCCTCCGAAGTGACCATCACCCTGTCCGGCGCACAGCACACCGTGAAACTCGCCCCCGGTGAGACCGTCCTCGAATCCGCACTGAAAAACAACATCGACGCCCCCTACGCCTGCCTCGGCGGCGCATGCGGCACCTGCAAAGCCCGAGTCACCACAGGAAAAGTGTCGATGGAACAGAACTTCGCAATGCAGAAGGCCGAAACCGACGCCGGCTTCATCCTGACCTGTCAATCCCACCCCACCACCCCCACAGTCGCAGTCGACTACGACAGCTGAGCCAACACAAATCCGAGGGTCGAACGATAAGTAACGCATTACACCGGAACAGGACAGAACAGGACTTCGCTGGGCCGTTCGTGACGGGTGAGCATTTCCGACACGGCCTGGCGATCCGTCGACAGGCACAACAGGCTTTGGCCGACTTCAAACCGGAACAGATGCCTCTGCTACTGGATGCACTCGACGACACCGCCACACCCGTCGTCGAACACCTCGAACCATTCGCCTGGGTGGTGCCCGAGTTCGAAGAGTTCCGCGCCACCCGAACGATCGGCCCCACTCTCGCGTGGTGGTCCCAATTCCACGGTCAATCAGCTGAATCACTGCTGGTCCACAGCGAACGCTACTTCTGCTTCGGACCCGAAGGGTCCGCCATCGGCGCCATGGAAGAACACACGATGCTGGGAATGTACGACGCATATCGGTGCACCAGCGGAGCCACTGCCGACCGGCACGCGTACTACGCCTCCGAGGAAATGACAGCCCACTTCCTCGCGGGCAGTGCGACGTCTGCCGAGGTGGGCGTGGAGCCCGATGACCTGCCCTCATCGTCCGGAGTGGCGTACCTCGCCCAACCCCAAGGCGGACTCGTCCTCCTGTGGACGATCCAGCACGACACGCTTCTCTCCGTCCAACTCGTATCGGCGTCCGGAATCGCAGAATTCCTCGGCAACGACGGTGAGGCACGCCCGGGTGCGGCATACCGCTACCTCGACCACGTCTACCTGCCGATCCCGACCGTGGAAGTTGAACTCAGCTCACCCAGAAGCGACACTCCACCGAGCCTGCACACGATCGACGGCCTCACCCCCGCCGGCATGGATACCGATGTCCCGCACGAAGCCCTCACGAACAACCGCGGATGGACATCCGCCGAAATACTCGAGGTTTTCGTCGCCTTCACTCACATGCTCCGGCAGCGGACGACCCAGACCGAATCAACGACTGTGTCCGCCGCGAACTCTGCGACCACCGCACGACGCAAGAAGCCAACAGAGTTCACGTACCTGGGTTCACCTTCCAGGAGGTGAACGACCCAGCGGAGCAATTCTCGGAACCGCCCGGGCTCGCTAGCATTGAAGAGTCCCCAGGAGGTTGCGGTGACATACAGTGCTGCGTCGGCTGAGACGTCCGTGCGGGTAGAGCGCTGCGACGTCTGCATCGTCGGTGCGGGCATCGCCGGAGTCAATGCCCTGTTCGTCGCCAGTCGATACTTGTCTCGCTCGCAGAAGATCATCCTGGTCGACCGCCGCGATCGTCCCGGCGGCATGTGGGTCGACACCTATGCGTATGTGCGACTGCACCAGCCGCATGGCCTGTTCACCGCCGGCAACATCAAGTGGTCGCTCGGCCGGGATCGCTCCTACCTGGCAACAAAGGACGAGGTGCTCACGCACTTCGAACACTGCCTCGACGTTGTCAAGCAACGAGTGCACGTGGACGAGTACTTCGGCTGGACGCTCGAGTCGCATGACGAGTCAGGTGGGATGGTGCGCGTCACCTGCACATCGTCGGACGGCCACGTCATGGTCGTCGAGGCGAAGCGACTGATCAAAGCCAGCGGTTTTGGAGTCGTGCCCAACGACCCGCTCGAGATCTCCAGCGCGCGCGTCCTGTCGGTATCACCCGATTTCTGCGACATGCGAGGGGACGACATGCGGGCGAGCAACGCCCCCGTGTGGGTCGTGGGCGGCGGAAAAACCGCGATGGACACCGCTCACACGCTGGTCACGGAATACCCCGGTCGGGAAGTGAACCTAGTGGCAGGCTCGGGCACATTCTTTTCGAACCGCGACCGGTTGTTCCCTACCGGCGGCCGACGATGGTGGGGCGGCACGCCCGTAACTCGCATCTTCACGGAACTGGGTCGGCGCTTCGACGGGACCAACGAGACCGATGTCGCGACCTGGTTCCGCACTACCTACGGCACCTGGCTGACCCCCACCGCAGACAACTACCTGCTGGGTTTGCTGTCCGAGGCGGAGAACAAGACGATTGCCGCCGGCCTCAGCGAGGTGATCATGGATCACGTCGTTGATGCCGTCGACCGCAACGGCGACACCGACTTGATATTCCGCAGCGGCTCAGCGAAGACAATTCAACCGGGCAGCTGGATAGTGAACTGCACCGGATACATGCTGCGCGGCGAGAACCCCTACGAGCCATACGTTTCCGACAGCGGTGCGGTCCTGTCGATTCAACCGCGTTCTGCCACATTACATCTGACGTCGTATGTGGGATACTTCCTGACCCACCTACTGTTCTTGGACAGGATCCAGGACCTCCCGCTGTATGAACTCGACGCGCCGGATCTACGGAAGAAGTCGAAGGCGGCATTTCCCTATACGCTCGGATCGCTCACCATGCACAACCTCAGTCTCATCGTCGACAGCGTGCCGAACAAGGTGTTCCTCGATTGCGGACTCGATCTCGATCGCTGGTACCCGCGGCCACGCCGCATGATCGGAACAACGCGGTTCCTGCTCACCCACCGCCGCGGACGCGATCACCTCCGCCGCACCCTGGACACTGTGCGTGAGCGATTCGATGTTCGCTGCGGCCCACTGAGATAGTCGTAACCATCAGTTCCACACGCGAATTCACCGATCGAACCTCTGCAACCGACGTTGCGTCCGGCCGGGGCCGGCTGAAGTTCAGGCGCACACTGCCCGCCGGTGATGACAGAACGAAGTGTCAGTCCGGCGTGTGCTCGGTGGGCTCCGGCATGAGCAGTTGCTCGGACAGCACCTCCAGTGCCTGTCGTGCGTAGCCACGCCACATCGAGGCGATCAGCGGCATGACGAGTGTCCCAGGGCCCCTCGGGTGCAGGACCCATCGCCAGGTGATTCTGGTCCCGGTCCCGCATGGGACGAACTCCCAGGTTCCGTCGATGCTGTCAACCAGCGGCCGCAGTGGGCCGGTGACGTCGCTGAGCCGGTAACTGAACGAGCGTGGGGCATCGACATTTGTCAGCAACTCGCGCATCGTTCCGCCGTCCGTGGTGACCACTGTGCGGGACTGTCCGACCCGGCCCCACATTCCGTCCTGTCCGCGAACCTGCTTGATGGGCGGCAGCAGGGCGTAGCGGCGGGAGAAGATCGCATCCAGCGGGATCGACAGGGTCCCGTCGAATGCTTGCGCGCATGTGATCGGGATAGCCCGCGACTGCTCGACTGTGGTGAGCGTGGCCATCACGCGAGCCTAACGCAGGCGAGCCGTTGCCAAACTACCAGCGGGGTCCGCGTTGAACGTCGTCCACTCGCGGCCGGACATCCACGAGATAGACGCAGACTGCCACCACCGCGACGATGCCGAACAGCTGCACGGCGGGGAACAGCAGCAGCACAAGGAAGGCCACTGAGAGAATGCTCAGCCAGATGGGTTTGCTCAGCTTGTCGACGGCCGTGAAGGCGTCTTTGCGCTGGCGAGCAGCGTGAAACAGGGCGAACGCCGCGCCGCCGAGGGCGACGATGCGAATCACCAACAAGATCACCGAGACGATGCCGTCAACTTGAATCACACGCTCATACTACGAGCTGAAGACGCAAACGGCCCCCGCACCGTAAAGTGCGGGGGCCGAGAGCGCGAAAAGGTCAGACCTTCTTGGCCGGAGCCGTCTTCTTGGCCGGAGCCGTCTTCTTGGCGGGCGCGGGCGGAGTTGCAGCAGCCTTGGCCGGAGCAGCCTTGGCCGGGGCCGGGGCCGGGGCCGGGGTCGCCTTCTTCGCCGGGGCAGCGTGCTTGGCCGGCGCTGCCTTCTCGGCGCGGGCCTGGACGTCGGCAGCCGTAGCGTTCACCCGATCGGCAGCCTCCTTCGAGACCTCTTCCGCCTGGTCACCCAGGTCGAGAACGCGAATCGCGGCCTCGTCGCCGGCGTCGGCAATCGCTTCGCCGACACCCTCGGCAGTGTCGGAGATCCGGACGGACGCGCGGCCGGCGAGCTTCGCGGCCTGCTCGCCCACAGCGCGGGTCTGGCGTGCCACGGTGCCGAGAGCTTCCTCGGTCAGCTCGACGGCGTCACCGAAGGCCGACTCGGCGCGGCCGAGACCCTCCTCGACGACCGGCTGCTTGCGGATGCGCTCGACTGCATCTTCGCCACGCTCCGCGAGGGAGGTGTAGAGGTCGGACGCAACCTTCAGGTAAGCCTCGGCGACCTTGCGCAGTTCGTCGGCGGTGAACTTCTCGCGGAGCTCGGCGAGCTCCTCGGGCAGCTCGGACGGCAGGCCCGCGAGGCGCTCGCGGAGGTGCTCGACACCCTCGGTGACCTCTTCCTGCAGACCGGCGATGCGTTCGCGGGCGCCACCGACGCGCTCCTCGACATCATCCTGGGTGGTCTCGGCGCGCGAGCGGACCTGGGCGACGACGTCGGCCACGGCCTGCACCACGACGTCACCGGCACCTACGGCTGCGTACAGCGAGGTCTTGACGCTGTCGATGGTTTTCTGGTCAGTCATCGGCTATCTCCTGTTCAACGTTGGGGGGGTCGGGTTCCGGCGTCTCGGGTCCGGACCGATGTGGTTCGGGGGTCCGAACCTCGGACATCCTGGATTCGGCGGACTCTGCCGAGTCGTTCTCACGACAGAAGGACTCGTAGATCTCGAGCAGCACTTGCTTCTGCCGCTCGGTGATGGCCGTATCCGCAAGCAGGGCGTCGCGAACAGGACCGTGGGGTCGTTGCTCGAGGTACCCCGCCTGGACGTACAGGACCTCCGAGGACACCCGGAGACCCTTCGCTATCTGCGCCAGCACTTCGGCCGAAGGCTTGCGCAACCCGCGCTCGATCTGACTCAGGTACGGATTACTGACGCCTGCGAGTTGCGCCAGTTGTCGCATCGAGACCTGGGCGGCTTCACGTTGTGCACGAATGAAGCCACCGATGTCGTGTGCGGCGTTACTGACTACGCGAGCGGCCACATCTCCTGCACCGGCTGCCTCGCGGTCGTCGCTGGCCATCAGTCCTCCCGAATTGCTGGGCAATTCCGAGTGTAAGAGAGGGTGCTAGCAATTGCAAGCGCTCTGCTAGCAGTGGGCACGTGGCCGTCGCCACAGGGTGCCGGGCGGTCAGCCGAACATCAACCCGGCGGTCAGCCGAACATCAATGAGGAGACCGTGTAGATCAGTAACCCGGCGATCGAACCGACCACCGTACCGTTGATCCTGATGAACTGAAGGTCCCGTCCCACCTGCAGTTCGATCTTCTTGCTCGCTTCCTCGGCATCCCAGCGTTCGACGGTGTCGGAGATGATCCCGGTGACCTCGTCGGTGTAGTTGTCGACGACGTATCGCGTCCCCGCCATGACCCACCCGTCGACCTTGAGTCTCAGCTCGTCGTCGTCGCGCAGTCGTTCGCCGATCCGGACGACGTTCTCGGCGACCTTGGTCCGCAGCGTGCTACCCGGATCGTCCACGGACTCCATGATGAGGCGCTTGGCAACCTTCCAGGTGGCGGCGGCGAGCCCGGTCACCTCCTCGCGACCCATGATCTCGGCCTTGATCTTTTCGGCCTTCTCCATCGTGACGGGGTCGTTCTGCAGGTCGTCGGCGAAGTCGACGAGGAAGCGGTTGGCCGCCTGACGGACCTCGTGCTCGGGGTTCGAGCGCACCTTCCACGTGAATTCGACCAGCTCACGGTGGATCTTCTCGCCGAGCATCAGGTCGACGAACTTGGGCGACCAGGACGGCGAGTCGCGGGTGACGATGCGGTCGATGGTTTCCTGGCTTCCCAGGGCCCACTGATGGGCGCGCTCGGCAAGCAGGTCCAGGATCGGCAGCTGACGGTTCTCACGGAGTAGTTCACCGAGCACCCGCCCGATCGGCGGCCCCCACTCCGGCTCGGCCAGCCTGCGCACGATGGTGCTGTCGATGATCTGCTGCACGTCCTCGTCGCGCAGCACCTCGACGAGTCCACGCAGCACGGTCGCTGTCTCGGCGGCGACTCGCGCGGCATGTTTCGGCTGCGCCATCCAGGTGCCGAGCCGTAGCGGGATCTGGGCGGCCTCGACCTTGGCCGACACCACTTCGGGCGCCAGAAAGTTCTGACCCACGAAACTGCTCAGGCTGGCACCGAGCTGATCCTTCTTCCGTTTGATGATCGCCGTATGCGGAATGGGCAGGCCGAGGGGATGACGGAACAGAGCCGTGACGGCGAACCAGTCGGCGAGCGCGCCCACCATTCCGGCTTCCGACGCGGCTCGCACGTAGCCGACCCACTCCCCCGCGCCACGCGATTCCTGCCACCGGCAGACGAGGTAGACCACGGTGGCGAACACGAGGAAACCCGTCGCCACGGTCTTCATCTTGCGGAGATCGCGCCGCTTCTCCCCGTCGTCGAAAGCAGAAAGACTCAATTGATGCACAGTTGCCATTGTGCCGAAGGTCGATGACGCGGCGCTTCCCAAAGGAGTGACGAGCGAGCTGCACAGACGGCATTGTGCGAGCCGACAACACACGAGCACTAAGCTGAGAGAAGAATTGCGATACGAAACGGATGTGAACAAGCTCAGTGGCGAATGACGACCTGAAGGATGCCGAGCAGGTGACGGAGTCGATGACGAAGCTGGAGAAGGCGACCAAGCCCGACGGGCGTAAGCGCCGCTGGCGTGAGCACAAGATCGCGCGCCGGGAGGAGCTCGTCGACGGAACGATCGCCGCCATCCGCTTGCGTGGGCGCGACATCGGCATGGATGAGATCGCCTCGGAAATCGGCGTCTCCAAGACCGTGCTGTACCGGTACTTCGCCGACAAGAGCGATCTCACCAATGCCACCATGGCCCGCTACGTGGAAACCACGCTGGCACCCCGGATCTACGAGGCCATCGGCGAAGATCTCGACGACTTCGAACTCACCCGCGCCACGATCACCGCCTACGTGGAGACGGTGGCATCCGATCCCGACGTGTATCTGTACATCATGTCGAACGGTTCAGGGCCGGGCAGGGACACGGTGGCCGATTCCGAACGGATGATCGCCGAGGTCCTCTCGACGGTGCTCGGCGAGCGACTGCGTCAGATGGAGATGGATTCCGGAGGCGCGGTGCCGTGGGCGTACGGCATCGTCGGCGGTGTCCAGTTGGCTACCCACTGGTGGATCTCGAACCGGTCGATGTCGGTGGAGGATCTGATCAACTACCTGACGATGATGACCTGGGGAGGCATCACCGGCATCGCTGCCTTCAACGGTTCCCCCGCGCGATTCAACGCGGCACCGCATCCGCTGCTTCCCACAGCCGACGAGTAGACGCCCACTCGATATTGTGTGACCAGAAGTAACAGGTAAACTCGGGGTCATGAACGACTCCGAGGAAGAAGAGGGTTACCGCGGGCCGGCCGAGGTCGTGGTGGGTGCGCTACCCGCCGTGACGGTCCAGGTTCAGCTCGCAGGGAACTTCGAACCCATCAGCGGTCGCTACGTCTGGCACGGGCGGGTACGCACGCTGACGGACGCCCTGGGCGAGGACGCCGACCTCTCACCCGGCACGGAGTTACGGATCACGGGACCGCAAGGTACCGCCACCGCCAGGATCACGGGTGTGGATCTGTGGGGCAGCCATCTCGTCGACGGGGTCACCCCGCCACCCTTCAGCCGAGTGTGAAGCCGAGTTCGCCTGTCCGAAGCCCCCGACTGTGGCACTGTTCGTAGATGGCAGACAACGCAGCAGGGTTGTGGGAGACACCGGCCGTCGAAGTGCTGCGCTTCCGGCCCGGCATGCAGATCGCTGATCTCGACAGTCGGAGCACACCCGGATTGGTCAGCGGCAAGACCGACGGGAAGCGCGCCCTCCACGAACGGGGGATGGTCCTCTCCTCGTTGCAGGAGAAGCTCTACGCCAACGGCCGATCCGGCGACAACCGCTCGGTGCTGCTCGTCCTTCAGGGCATGGACACCGCGGGCAAGGGCGGAATGGTTCGTCACGTCATCGGGCACGTCGATCCGCAGGGTGTCGATCACGTGGCGTTCGGGGTGCCCACCGACGAGGAGAAGCGGCACCACTACCTGTGGCGGGTCACGAAGGCGCTGCCCCGGGGTGGGCAACTGGGCGTCTTCGACCGCTCCCATTACGAGGACGTCCTGGTGGTGCGCGTACACGGCTTCGTTCCCGAGACCGTGTGGCGTAGCCGCTACGACGAGATCAATCAGTTCGAGAAGGAACTCCTCGGCACCGGCACCACCCTGGTGAAGGTGGCCATGTTCGTCTCCCTCGACGAACAGAAGTCGCGGCTGCAGAAGAGACTGGAGCGCCCGGACAAGTACTGGAAGTACAACCCTGGCGATGTGACCGAGCGCAAGTTGTGGCCGGCGTATCAAGACGCCTACCAGGCGATGCTCGACAAGACGTCCACCGAGGACGCGCCCTGGTATGTGGTTCCGTGTGACCGGAAGTGGTACAGCAGAATTGCGGTCACCGAGCTGCTGATCGACGCATTCGAACGCCTCCGCCTCGAATGGCCGAAACCTGATTTCGACATCGACACGGAGCAGCGCCGACTCGCGGAGTCGTAGGCGAACGCGGTCGCTTCAGAAAAGGTGCGGCGTGTCGTGATGCACCCGGTGATCGTGGCGCACTGTGCCGCCGTACAGCGCCATTGCTGCTGCGAGGGCGACGACGCACAACGAACCGGCGATCACCGCCCAGCCGCCCTCACCGGATCCGGCAGCGACGAGGAACCCGGCGATGCAGACCACCGCGAACAGGACGAGCGCGAAGCTTGTCCACGCGGCGAAGAGATTGAGTTTCATCAGTACTCACCTCACCTGGTGGAATCTGTTCCCGACGCTACGCCGCACTGCAATCGGCGACAAGATGTCTCGGTGGCGTCAACGGGGGTTTCACGCCGTCCGGCCGGGGTAATCGAGCCGAATGAACGTACCCGGTCTGTTACGCAAGACGGAGTCCGCCGACTTCCTCGACAACGTCAGCGCACTGTTGCAGCGCAGGATCGCCGGCACGCTCAGCGGCACCGGAGCCCGTGAAGTTCTGCGGGGTTCCTGGTTGGGTCACCCGCTGCATCCCGTGCTCGTCACCGTCCCGATCGGCGCCTGGTCCGGGTCCCTGGTCCTGGACACCGTGCTGCGCGACCACGTCGCCGCCAGACGGCTGATCGGATTCGGTCTCCTCTCGGCAGTGCCCACCCTCACGACCGGCTGGGTGGACTGGGCCGAACGCGATGCGACGCAACGCCGTGTCGGCCTCATTCACGCGGGTGCGAACGCACTGGGAATCGCCGCCTTCACCGCGTCGTTCCTGCGCCGCCGCCGCGGTACCGACGCGCAAGCTGTCGCGCTGAGCGTCGCCGGGTTTCTCGCGGTCGGCGTCGGCGGAACGCTGGGCGGACATCTGACCTACGCAATGGGCGCAGGAGTCGGCGACGTGGAGCGCAGTCCCTCAGCGGACACGTTTCCCGCGTCGAGAGGATGAGGAAGAAACGAGGAACGTCATGATCGTGCTCGGATTGATCTTGCTCCTGATCGGATGGCTGGCCAATCTCAACTGGCTCTGGGTTCTCGGCATCATTCTCCTGGTGATCGGCGCGGTGCTGTGGATTCTCGGTTCCACCGGACGCGCTGTCGGCGGCAGGCGCCACTGGTACTAGATCGCGACACCGACCGGTCCCGTGAACCCTGTCCTGTGACAGAGTGCGAGCCGGTCGGTTTACAAACCCACAGTTCGGGAATCCCCTGGCATGACCGCCACTCATCGCCAGCCGAGACCCGACTCCTGCGTCGGTCAGCCGATCAGAACCGCGCCTCTCGTCACCGCCCGGCGGTTACGAATATCGATGGTCTCCGGCAACGCGGGTCCGCTGACCGATTCGGACGGCGACGGAGGTGGGCAGAGCATCCATCTGGCGGAACTGTCCGCTGCCCTCACCCGCGAGGGCCACGACGTCACCGTGTACACGCGCCGCGCCGACGAGACCCTCCCGGACCGCTTCACCATGCCGGGCGGATACACGGTCGTGCAGGTACCCCTCGGCCCGCCCCGGCCGATGCCGGAAGCCGAAATACTGCCCCTGATGGGTTGTTTCGGCAATTTCCTGAAGAACGAATGGGAGGCCGAAAGGCCCGACATCGTTCACGCCCACTATTGGATGTCGGGTATTGCGACGCAGCTCGCGGCGCGCCTCCTCGGCATCCCCACCGTGCAGACCTTCCACGCCCTGGGCGTCGTCGAGGAGCGGTTCCAACGTCCGATGACGAGCCAGTCCAACCGAGTTCACCTCGAGCAGTTGATCGCCCGCGGAGCCACCCGGGTGGTGGCAACGTGTACTGACGAGGTTTTCGAACTGGCCCATCTCGGTCTGCCGCGGTCCCGGACATCGGTGGTTCCTTCCGGTGTCGACGTCGCGGAATTCACTCCGGACGGTCGCGCCGACGACAAGGGGATGCGTCATCGCATCGTGATGGTCGGCAGGCTGGCGCCGAGCAAGGGTTACGACACCGCCATCGCGGCGCTCACCCATCTTCCCGATACCGAACTGGTCATTGCGGGCGGACCGGCCGCCGACCGGGTCGCCGACGATCCGGAGGCGATGCGACTGCAGGCTCTCGCGCGTGAGAGCAAGGTGAGCAACAGGGTACGGATCGTCGGCCACGTTCGGCACGACGTCATGCCGTCCCTGCTGCGCTCCGCGGACGCTGTGGTGTGTACCCCGTGGTACGAGCCATTCGGCATGGTCCCCCTGGAGGCGATGGCCTGCGGCACCCCGGTGGTGGCTTCCGCGGTCGGCGGCATGCGGGACACGGTGGTCGACGGAATCACCGGGCGGCTGATCTCACCCCGAAATCCGGTGCGACTGGCCGAGGCGCTACGGCAAATCTTCGACGATGATGCGCTGCGTGCGGGTTTCGGCATGGCGGGCTGCGACCGTGCCCGCGCACGGTATTCCTGGGATCGAGTCGCCACCGACACACTTCGTGCGTACGGACGTTGCGTTTCCGCTCCCCCGCGCACGAGTCGAACCGGTGCGCACTGATCTCCGCACCGGTTCCGGCCGAGGTTCTTCCGTCAGGCGGTTCTTCCGTGCCACGCCCCGAGCGCGCTGTCGACCGACGGGAAGCATGGGTAACTCGATTCCTGACCCGCCGCCCGTAACAGCCGATAGAGCGGGCGCCCGCAGATCATTGCCCAATGCCGCCCGTCCCGAAGGTTCGATGCGTGGACGCTGTCGAGGACCGACAGTCCTGCCGTCCCGATGAAGTCGACCTTGGACATGTCGAGGATGAATTGCCCCTCAGGCGAGATCTGGGTGCAGACGTATTCGTGGAACACGGGCGCACTGAACAGATCGATGTCACCGCGCACTCCGAGAACCATCACTCCTGAACCTATTCGCTCGGAAGAGAATTTCGCACTCGCACAGCGTGTCGGAACGGTATCGACCGCTGCGAGGACTACTTTCGGTGTGTAGTCGACGCCGGTACCCGCGCCCGAACAGGCCAGTTCAGGCTTTGGGACCCCTGGAACAACAGACATGGCTCACCCCATCTCGAACTTTTGAGAGGGGAAGCGGAGCACCTGCAGACAAACCCGACCTCGGACACCTCTCACCGTCTGCTACGGCAGCGCTTCCCGACATCGGCTGTGTGTTCAACCTCGGTTCGAGACTACTCCCGGCAGTGATGTGTCACAAGGAAATAACAGATCCCTTGCCGACATCTGCGCAGGTGAGCTATTACAAAGCGTTACCTATGGGCGCGCGTCTCGCGACGGCGCGCACCACTTGCTCGGCGACCACACGCAGCTTCACGTTCTCCTGTTGCGAGCGCGCGACGAGGACGCCGAAAGCGGCCCCGGCATCTACTCCCCGCAACGCCATGACGATGCCCTTGGCCTGATCGATGACAGCCCGCGAATCATTTGCTATCCGCAATTGTTCGAGCAGGCTTCTCGCTTCCTCGCATCGTCGTACCTGACGCAGTGCGGCCGTCGCCGCGTCGACGTGCGACCCGAGCACCGACTGATCGAGGTCGTCGAAGGCGTGCGGGCGGCTGCCGTACAGGTTCAAGGCACCCAGCGTCTCGATATCCCCTGACCGGGAGTCTGCCCGTGCTGTCCCGTCGGTCAACGGCACCGACAGGGAGCTACCGCCGGTACCGAACGCCGGGGCCTCGCGCAAGTGGAACACCTCGTCCGATGTTGCGGCCACGAATGCCGGTCCGGCTGCGCCCAGTAGCGTGATTCCGGCCATTTCCGCTCCGGGAAATGCCTGAACCGCCTGCCTGCACAAGTTGTTCAGGAGGGCAATGACACTGTCTTCGGTCTCGAGGAGCCGGAGCACCGCCTCGAGCGACACGGTGACCGGATCGACGTCCGCGGGGGGGTCGACGCTCGTCGCAGTCTGCCGTCGGAGATCCTTCCGCATCCCACTCGTCTCCTCTGACCACATGCCCCATCGAGAGCCTGAGGAACGCTCATCGCTTGCGCCAACCCTACCTGCGCATACGTACCGCGCGGACTGGTTTGATCGGGGTTGTTCTGCGGTATCCCACCTGCGGTGTCCCCGGATCGCTACCCTGACTTGTCACCACCCGCGAGCCGGCAACACTCCCGCCGTCAACCCGGTAACGCCCGACCCGGAGGTCTCATGGCCATCGCCAAGACAATCGAACCCGACCAGGATCACACTCATCCCGTCGTCGAACTGCGCGTGCGAGCAACGCCCGATCAGCTGTCCGTTCTACGCGCCCTGGCAGCCACCGTTGCCATTCACGAAGACTTCGACCTCGACTCCATCGCCGACATCAAACTGGCCATGGACGAGATCTGCACCCAATTGATCGTCCGCGCGACGCCCGATGCTGTCCTGGTGTGCCGGCTGCAGTACCTCGACGGCACACTGCGAGTGGCCGTGTCGAGCACCACCACGAGCATTGATTCGCTCGGGCCGCGCTCGTTCGGCTGGCACGTACTTCAGGCCCTGACCGATTCGGTCGATATGCGCCACGAGCCGGACCCGCCCTCGTCGGGATTTGTCACCACCATGGAATTCACCAGGGTGAAGAACGGCTCGATTCTGTGACGTCCGGTACTCGCGGTGGGGGGCAGACGGCACGCTGGCCGGACGAGTATCAGGATGTGGCAGCACTGTTCGAGCGGAAGGCCGCGCTCGACGAGGACGATCCCGAAAGACGAATTCTCCGCGACGCGCTGGTGACGCGTTGCCTCCCCCTCGCGGAGCACATTGCCCGTCGATTCGACGGGCGAGGCGAGGCGCACGACGACCTGGTACAGGTGGCGCGCCTCGGCCTCGTCAATTCGGTGGATCGGTTCGACGTGACCCGTGGTTCCGACTTCGTGTCCTTCGCGGTGCCCACGATCATGGGCGAGGTACGCCGGCATTTTCGAGATACCGGGTGGGCCGTGCGCGTACCGCGCCGCATGAAGGAACTGCATCTCGCGCTGAGCCTCGCGGTGGGCGAGCTGTCGCAGACCCTCGGCCACGCCCCCACCGTCAGCGAGCTGGCCGAACATCTCCACATCGACCAGGAGGACGTGGCGCAGGGCCTCCTCGCCGGCAACGCCTACCAGACGGTGTCCGTGGACAACACGTCGTCCGAGCGGTCCGGCGAACTGTCCATGGTCGAGACGATCGGTGACTACGACGCCGCGATGGACGAAGTCGAGAATCACGAGACCCTACGCCCGCTGCTCGAGTCGCTGCCCGAACGGGAGCGGACCGTCCTGATGCTCCGGTTCTTCGGCAACATGACGCAGACCCAGATCGCCGACCGCGTCGGCATCTCGCAGATGCACGTCTCGCGGCTGCTGGCGAAAACACTGGCGTCGCTGCGGGATCAGCTCGGGGAGGCGTGAGTCAGATCGTTGCCGCGTCGATCACGAACCGGTACCGCACATCGCTGGCGACGACGCGATCGTAGGCGGCATCGATGTCGCTCGCCGGAATCACCTCGATCTCCGCGCCGATGCCGTGCTCCGCACAGAAGTCCAACATTTCCTGAGTCTGGGCCATACCGCCCACCATCGAACCGGCGAGACTGCGCCGATTGGCGGCGAGACTGAACGCGCGTACCTCGATCGGCTTTTCCGGCAGGCCGAGTTCGACGAGGGTGCCGTTGATCGCGAGCATCGACAGGTACGCGTCGATGTCCAGGTTCACCGACACCGTGTTGACGATCAGGTCGAACCGGCTCCGCAACGATCTGAACGTTTCCGGATCGTTGGTGGCGTAGTAGTGATCGGCTCCGAACTTCAGCCCGTCCTCCTTCTTGCCGAGGGACTGGCTCAGAACCGTGACCTCCGCGCCCATCGCACGAGCGATCTTCACCCCGACGTGTCCCAGCCCGCCCATGCCGATGACGGCGACCTTCTTGCCCGGGCCCGCGCCCCAGTGCGCGAGTGGTGAGTACAAGGTGATTCCGGCGCACAGCAGCGGCGCCGCGACGTCCAGTTCCAGCCCGTCCGGAATGGAGACGACGAAACGTTCCGTCACGACGATGTGCGTCGAATATCCGCCCTGCGTCCACTCGCCGTCGCGGCCGCGAGCGTTGTAGGTGCCGGTGACGCGATTCGCGCAGTACTGCTCCTCACCGGCGCGGCAGGCGTCGCACTCACCGCAGGAGTCGACGAAGCACCCGACTCCGACGCGGTCACCCACGTGGTGGCGGGTCACCCCGGAACCGACGGCGGTCACCACACCGGCGATCTCGTGGCCGGGGACGACGGGATAGTGGGTTCCGCCCCACTCGTTGCGGGCGGTGTGGATGTCCGAGTGGCAGATGCCCGCGAACTTGATCTCGATGAGAATGTCGAGCGGTCCGAGCTCCCGACGTTCGATGGTGGTCTTTTCGAAGGCGCCCTCAGCGGACGTGACGGCATATGCGGCGGCGGTAACCATGCACACATGCCTACCTGTTCGCGTCGCTCGGCGTCCAGGCGGGCCGTGTCCGAGAACAACGGCCCGCCCAAACGAATCGACTCAGTCCTCGAGTTCTTCCTTCTCGGCCCGGCGGCGGAGCCTGCGCGCGGCCGCCACCAGATTGCGCAGCGAGGGTTCCAACTGCCAGTAGTGACGGGTCTTGAGACCCCCGTCGGGGTTGGCCCACAGCCGCTCGAGAGAGACGGATTCGCTGGCCTCGGTGAGCAGTTCGTCCAGCTCGTCGATATCGGGTATCCGGGCCGACCTGCTCTCGTACACACCGGGACCGACCCCGTGAGTCAGCGCCCGTTCCTTGAGAGCATCGAGCACCCAGGTAATGGACCGGGTGGCCACGATGGCAGTGACGTCCGCGTCGAGGCGCTCGATGGCATCGACGACCGACGCGCGGCTCGTGTAGGTGAGGTGAGTGTGGATCTGCGTCTCAGGCTTGGCACCACCGGTGGCGAGGCGGAACGCATCGACAGCCCACTCGAGATACGCCTCACGACCGTCCTCGCGCAGAGGCAGCAGCTCACGGATGGCCGGCTCGTCCACCTGGATGATCGCGATACCCGCGGCCTCCAGATCGGCGATCTCGTCGCGGATCACCAACGCCAGCTGGTCCGCCGTTTCGTACAACGGCTGATCTTGGCGGACGAACGACCGCGCGATCATCGTGACCGGACCGGTGAGCATGCCTTTGACCGGCTTGTCCGTCAAGGACTGCGCGTACGAGATCCACTCGACCGTCATCGGCTTCGGCCGCGACACGTCCCCGTAGAGGATCGGCGGACGCGTGCATCGCGAACCGTAGGCCTGCACCCAGCCGTTGTGGGTGTACGCGTAACCCTCGAGCAGCTCCGCGAAGTACTGGATCATGTCGTTGCGCTCGTGCTCGCCGTGCACCAGCACGTCCAGACCGATGTCTTCCTGCAACCGGATGGTGTTCTCGATTTCGGCCTGGATCCGCTTGTAGTACTCGTCCCACTCCAGGCGTCCCTCCCCCAGCTCGTAGCGAGCCTGACGGATCTCGGTCGTCTGAGGGAACGAGCCGAGAGTCGTCGCGGGAACCAGGGGCAGATTCAGCCGCTCCTGCTGCGCGACGCGCCTCTCCTCGTACGGGACCCGGACACGGTCGGACGGCGTGATGGCATTGACCCGGGCACGCACGGCGTGCTTGAGCTTGAAGTGCACCGAGGTGGGGCGCTTGCGCCACTTCTCCGACGGCCCCTCGGTGAGAGCCTTCGCGAGCGACACGACCTCACCGACCTTCTGCTTGGCGAACGCCAGCCTGTCTGCCACATCGCCTTGGATGTCGTACTCGGACAGCACGTCGTAGGGAACGTGCAGCAACGACGTGGACGTCGAGACCACGAGATCCGGCACGACGTCCTTGATCGTGTTCAGGTACGTCAGGGTGTTGTACCGGTCGACCCTCCACACGTTGCGGCCGTCGACCACACCGGCGTAGATGCGCTTGCGCCGAATGCCTGGGATCTTCGCGAGGTCATCGGCGCTCATCCGGCGGCTGACCAGGTCGAGACCGAGAGCCTCGACCTTGGTCGCAGCGAGGAGGGCGAGTGCTTCACCCAGGTGTCCGTACGGCCCGGTGACGAGGATGCGGGGACGCAGCGGCGCGTGCGACAGCTTTTCGTAGGCACGCGCGAGCGCGGCCAGCTCCTCGGGGGTGCGGTCTTCGGTGAACGACGGTTCGTCGAGCTGGACGCACGTGGCGCCGGCCTTCGCGAGCTGCTCGAACAACAGCTCGTACTCCGGCAGGATTTTGTCCAGCAGGTCGAGCGTCGAGAAGCCGTGCCGTCGGGACGTCGGCCCCACCTTCGACAGGAGCAGCAGCGACACCGGGCCGAGCACGACGGGACGCAGTTCGATTCCGCGCGCCTTCGCCCGTGCGAACTCGTCCATCAGCGTGTCCGAACGCAGGGAAAAGGTGGTGTTCTCGTCCAGTTCGGGCTGGCGGTAGTGGTAGTTGGTGCCGAAGAAGCGCACCAGCTCGAGAGGCGGGAAGTCGGGCCGGCCGCGACACATCGTGAAGTAGAAGTCCAGCGGATCCAGGTCGCTTTCGAGCGCGGCGAACCGCTCGGGCACCGCACCGAACAGCAGCGCGTTGTCGAGTACGTGGTCGTAGTACGAGAACGTGTTGCCCGGGACCTGGGTCAAACCGGTCGCGGCGAGCTCACTCCACGTCTCTTCCTGCAGGTCCCGCCCGACGGCGACGAGTTCTGCCTTCGTGCTGGTGCCATGCCAGTAGGACTCGAGGGCGCGCTTGAGTTCGCGGTGCGGCCCGATGCGGGGATACCCCAGGATGCTGGATCCGTATGTTGCGGTGCTGGACATGCGGTCGACCTTTCTGGGCTCAGTCCGGGGGCGGAAAGCACCGCGGACTCGATGCACCTGTGCGCCTCTCACAACCGGGGTCGTGAAAGGCGCACAGGGTAGTCGCCTACCTACCTTCTAGCTTGCTTTCTTGCTGGCCCGGCCGTTCTCGGCGTACTCGTAGAAGCCGGCGCCCGCCTTCTTGCCGACAAGTCCCGCCTCGACCATGCGAAGCAACAGCGGCGGTGCCGAGTACAGGGGCTCCTTGAACTCCTCGTACATGGAGTCGGCAATGGACTTGACCGTGTCCAGACCCACCAGGTCGGTCAGCGCGAGCGGACCCATCGGGTGTGCGAGGCCGAGCACCGTTGCCTTGTCGATGTCTTCCTTGGTGGCGAACCCCGACTCCACCATGCGAATGGCGGAGAGCAGATACGGCACCAGCAGGGCGTTGACGACGAAGCCGGAACGGTCCGCGGAGCGGACGACCTGCTTGCCCAGCACATCGCTCGCGAAGGCCTCGGCCCGCTCGGCCACCGCCCTGCTCGTCTTGAGCGTGGTCACGAGCTCGACGAGGGGAAGCACCGGAACAGGGTTGAAGAAGTGCATCCCGATGACCCGTTCCGGGGACTTCGTGGCGATGCCCAGCTTCATGATCGGGATCGACGACGTGTTGGATGCCAGCACGGCATTCGGATCCGTCACGACCGAGTCGAGCTCGGCGAAGATGTCACTCTTCACCTTCTCGTCCTCGACGACGGCCTCCACGACGAGCTGGCGGTCCGCGAAATCACCGAGATCGGAGGTGAACCGCAGCCGCCAGGCCGCCTGTTCACGTTCACGTTCGGTGATCTTGCCGCTGCTCACGCCGCGGTCGAGCGAACGCAGGATGCGTGAGCGCCCTGCAGCCGCAAGCTCACGGGTCTGCTCGAACACCAGAACATCGACGTGCGCGCGAGCGCACACCTCTGCGATTCCGGCGCCCATGATCCCGGCGCCGATAACGCCGACGCGCTGAATTTTGTCGCTGGTCACGTCGTCAGCTCCTTTTTCGTCTAGTGGAGTCGTCGCCCCGGGAGGGGCCCTGGAACAGGCCCCTCCCGGGGGTCGGGATTGATCAGGTCACACCGTGATCGGTCGAATCCTTGTTGTGGACAAGGCTCAGTGGAACTGACCCTCTTCGGTGGAACCCTTCAGAGCAGCCGTCGACGTGTTGGGGTCGACCGTGGTGGCGATGCTGTCGAAGTAGCCGGCACCCACCTCACGCTGGTGCTTGATGGCGGTGAAGCCACGCTCCTCGGCGGCCTTGAACTCGCGCTCCTGCAGGTCGACGAAGGCGGTCATGCCCTCGCGGGCGTAGCCGTGGGCCAGGTCGAACATGCCGTAGTTGAGCGAGTGGAAGCCGGCGAGGGTGATGAACTGGAACTTGAAGCCCATCGCGCCGAGCTCCTTCTGGAACTTCGCGATGGTCGAGTCGTCCAGGTGCGCCTTCCAGTTGAAGGACGGCGAGCAGTTGTAGGCGAGGAGCTGGTCCGGGAACTCGCTGCGCACGGACTCGGCGAACCGCTTGGCGACCTCGAGGTCCGGCACGCCGGTCTCCATCCAGATGAGGTCGGCGTACGGCGCGTAAGCCTTGGCGCGAGCGATGCAGGGCTCGATGCCGTTCTTGACACCGAAGAAGCCCTCGGCGGTGCGGGTGCCGTCCAGGAACGGCTGGTCGCGCTCGTCGACGTCCGACGTGATGAGGGTCGCGGCCTCGGCGTCGGTGCGTGCGATGACCACGGTGGGAACGTCCGCGACGTCGGCCGCGAGGCGAGCCGAGGTCAGGGTGCGGATGTGCTGCTGCGTGGGGATGAGCACCTTGCCACCGAGGTGGCCGCACTTCTTCTCCGACGCGAGCTGGTCCTCCCAGTGCGAACCGGCGACACCGGCCGCGATCATGGCCTTCTGCAGCTCGTAGACGTTGAGTGCACCACCGAAGCCGGCTTCACCGTCGGCGACGATCGGGGCGAGCCAGTTGTCGACGGACGTGTCGCCCTCGACCTTGGCGATCTCGTCGGCGCGCAGCAGCGCGTTGTTGATGCGACGCACGACCTGCGGAACCGAGTTGGCCGGGTAGAGGCTCTGGTCCGGGTAGGTGTGTCCGGACAGGTTCGCGTCACCGGCGACCTGCCAGCCGGAGAGGTAGATGGCCTTGAGGCCTGCACGAACCTGCTGAACGGCCTGGTTGCCGGTCAGCGCGCCCAGCGAGTTGATGTAGTCCTCGTTGTTCACGAGGTCCCAGAGGATCTCGGAACCACGGCGTGCGAGGGTCTGCTCTTCGACAACGGTGCCCTGGAGCTTGGTGACCTGCTCCGCCGTGTAGTTGCGGGTTACTCCCTTCCAGCGCGGGTTGGTGTCCCAATCCTGCTGAATCTCAGCTGCGGTCTTCGGGGTGCCGGTGGTCGACATCAAGACTCCATCTCTTCGATCTGCTGGTCCGGTACGGATGTACTGCTTCACATCCTTGCCAGGCCCTTCCTAGTTACTCATCGAGAATGACACACACAAAAAGTGCCGTCTACCTGTTGCTACTGCCAATCTTCGCTAGCTTTTCATCGAGCCTTGCAAACTTTGCGAAGAAGGAATGGGTCACGACCTGCCCCGTCAGCGAGGAAAGATACCCGCCAGTAGTAAGAACGTGCAGGTCGCGAACACAATGCACGCAACCCCTCGTACACAGGTAATTACGCCCCTGCGGCCCGCACCTCCCCGCCGCGGCACACCCCTCGAGGCGCCGGTTGTGATGGCAATCACCGATCGGGCCGGATGCCGCCGGTCGCGGCCGTTACCGCGCTCGCGTCCGATGGCTGGCCCCCGGCGTCGGGGGCGAATGTACCTTTCGGCGCGTCCACAGCGCCGGAAGGTACGTTCGCCCCCGGACCACAGCACCCGCGAAGGCTGCGAAGCCCCTCTTGCGAACCCCGCGAACCCTTCGTAGGCTGGGGAAATGTCGAAGACCTTCGTCGGTACCCGGTTGCGTCAGCTCCGCACCGAACGAGGCATGAGCCAGGCAGCACTGGCCAAGACGCTGGAAATCTCCGCCAGTTACCTCAACCAGATCGAGCACGACGTCCGGCCGCTCACCGTGCCGGTCCTGCTGCGCATCAGCGAGGTGTTCGGCGTCGACACCACCTTCTTCGCCTCCCAGGACGACACCCGCCTGATCGCCGAGATGCGCGAGGTTGCCCTCGATCAGGAGATGGGAATCGACGCCGACGCTCAGGAGATCGCGGACATGGTGGCGTCGCATCCAGGCCTGGCGAAGGCCATGGTCAACATGCATCGCCGGTTCCGCAACACCACCGCGCAGCTGGCGGCGGCCACGGAGGACCGGTTCAGCGACGGCAGCGGCAGCGGTTCCATCACGATGCCGCACGAAGAGGTCCGGGACTACTTCTACCAGCGTCAGAACTACCTGCACGAGCTCGATACTGCTGCGGAAGAGCTCACCGCCCGCCTGCGTTTCCACCGCGGCGACGTGGGTGGTGAGATCGCCCGCAGACTGGAAACGGTGCACGACGTGCAGATCGTTCGCCGCATCGACCTGGGCGAGAACGTGCTGCACCGGTACGACCCCGAGTCGCGGGTGCTGGAGATCTCGCCGCACCTCTCGGGCGGACAGCAGGTGTTCAAGTTCGCCACCGAGCTCGCCTACCTGGAGTACGGCGACCTCCTCGACAAGATGGTGGCGGAGGGCGGCTTCACCAGCGACGAGTCGGTGGCGCTGGCCCGGCTCGGACTCGCCAACTACTTCGCCGCCGCGACGGTGCTGCCCTATGGGCAGTTCCACGACGTCGCCGAGGATTTCCGTTACGACATCGAGCGCCTGTCGGCGTTCTACTCGGTCAGTTACGAGACGGTCTGCCACCGCCTCTCCACCCTGCAGCGGCCGAAGCTGCGCGGGGTCCCGTTCATGTTCGTGCGCGTCGACCGCGCCGGGAACATGTCGAAGCGCCAATCCGCCACCGGCTTCCACTTCTCCACGAGCGGCGGCACCTGCCCGCTGTGGAACGTCTACGAGACGTTCGCATACCCCGGCAAGATCATGAACCAGATCGCGCAGATGCCCGACGGCCGCCGGTACCTCTGGGTCGCCCGCACCGTCGAGCGTCGTGCCGCCCGCTACGGGCAGCCGGCCAAGATCTTCGCGATCGGGCTCGGCTGCGAGATCAGACACGCGCACCGCCTGGTCTACGGCGACGGACTGGACCTCGACGAGTCGAATCCCGGGACGCCGATCGGAGCCGGCTGCCGGGTGTGCGAGCGGGTCAACTGCCCACAACGGGCGTTCCCGCCCCTGGGCAAGCAACTCGACATCAGCGAACACCGCAGTTCGGTGTCCCCCTACCTCATTCGGTGAAGTACTGCACTTTCCGCCGCGCACCGCCGGCCCTGTGAGCGCTTGTTCACACGTCTGTAATTCGCGACACGAACACGTCACCGACAGACATTCAGGCGCAACAACCGCGGCTTAATGTTCGCCCCACGAATACACCTCTGTATACGTGGGGCGGATACATCCGTTCCGGAATACGGGGTTCCCACCTCCTCCGACGGAAAGGCCCGTACATGCGCACCTTCTCCAAGCGCGCCCTCGCTGCACCGACCGCGCTCGCCGCCATCGGGCTCGTGCTGACCGGTTGTGGCAGCAAGGCATCCGACACGGCCACGGAGTCCACCGCGGCATCCTGCGTGGACACCTCCGGGGACACGATCAAGGTCGGGTCGTTGAACTCGCTGTCCGGAACCATGGCCATCAGTGAGGTGACCGTCCGGGATTCGATCGCGCTCGCGGTCGACGAAATCAACAGCGCGGGCGGCGTGCTCGGCAAGAAGATTCAGATCGTGGCCGAGGACGGCGCCTCGGAACCCACCGTGTTCGCCGAGAAGGCCGAGAAGCTGATCAGCAGCGACTGTGTCGCAGCGGTTTTCGGTGGCTGGACCTCGTCGAGCCGCAAGGCGATGCTTCCGGTGTTCGAGGACAACAACTCCCTGCTCTACTACCCCGTCCAGTACGAGGGTCTCGAAGATTCGAAGAACATCTTCTACACGGGTGCCACCACCAACCAGCAGATCGTTCCTGCCCTCGACTACTTGAAGGAGAAGGGCGTCACGTCGCTGTACCTGGTAGGTAGCGACTACGTGTTCCCGCAGACCGCGAACCGCATCATCAAGGCCTACGCCGAGGCCAACGGCATCGAGATCAAGGGCGAGGACTACACGCCGCTCGGTTCCACCGACTTCTCCACCATCATCAACAAGGTTCGCTCCGCCGACGCCGACGCCGTGTTCAACACGCTCAACGGAGATTCGAACGTCGCGTTCTTCCGGGAGTACAAGAACGTGGGGCTGACCGCCCAGGACATGCCCGTCGTGTCGGTGTCGATCGCGGAGGAGGAAGTCGGCGGTATCGGGGTCCAGAACATCGAAGGTCAGCTCACGGCCTGGGACTACTACCAGACCATCGATTCGCCGGAGAACAAGACGTTCGTCGACGCCTACAAGGCGCGGTACGGCGCAGCCAAGCCGACGTCGGACCCGATGGAAGCCGCCTACACCTCCGTCTATCTGTGGAAGAACACCGTCGAGAAGGCGAATTCGTTTGCTACGGCCGATATTCAGGCAAATGCGGACGGAGTGGCGTTCGACGCCCCCGAGGGGAAGGTCACGATCGACGGTTCCAACCACCACATCAGCAAGACAGCCCGAATCGGTGAGATCCGGGGAGACGGCCTGATCTACACGGTGTGGGATTCCGGCACCCCGATCGAGCCGGACCCGTACCTGACGTCCTACCCCTGGGCCGAGTCGCTCGGTAGCTAGCACCACGTCCGACGAGTAGAGGGAGAGAGGACATGCATCCATGGATGTAGTGATCGGGCAGTTGTTCACCGGGCTGAGTATCGGATCCATCCTGTTGCTCGCAGCGCTGGGACTGTCATTGACGTTCGGTCAGATGGGCGTCATCAACATGGCCCACGGCGAGTTCATCATGGCGGGCTCGTACACCGCTTACGTTGTGCAGCAGGTGATCTCGAGCGCCACCGGATCCCTGTTCGTCTCTCTACTCGTCGGCTTCGTGGTGGGTGGTGCCATGGGCGTCCTCCTCGAGGTCACTCTGGTCAAACGCATGTACCACCGGCCGCTCGACACCCTGCTGGTGACGTTCGGTGTGGGCTTGATCCTGCAGCAGCTCGCGAGGGACATCTTCGGTGCGCCGGCAGTCAACGTCGTCGCACCAGGGTGGCTCTCGGGCGGTGTGGAGATTCTGGGAGCTGTGGTCCCCAAGACACGTCTGTTCATCCTCGTGCTCGCCGTCGCGTCGGTGGTGGCACTGTCGCTGGCACTGAAGAGATCGTCGATGGGTCGTCGTATTCGGGCGGTCGTGCAGAACCGCGATCTGGCCGAAACGAGTGGAATCTCCAGTCGCCGTACCGATGTGACGACGTTCTTCATCGGATCCGGTCTCGCCGGTGTCGCGGGTGTGGCGCTCACCCTGATCGGTTCGACCAGCCCGACCATCGGTCAGAGCTATCTCATCGACGCCTTCCTGGTGGTCGTGGTCGGCGGTCTGGGGCAGATGAAGGGTGCGGTGATCGCCGCGTTCGCGCTCGGCCTGCTGAACTCGTTCATCGAGTACTCGACCACGGCGTCGATCGCCAAGGTCATCGTGTTCGTGGTCATCGTGGTGTTCCTCCAGGTTCGGCCACAGGGCCTGTTCGCCGTCAAGACGAGGAGTCTCGTATGAGCATCCTGACGAGTGGCCGTTACCGTGCGTGGGCGGGTTTCGCGATCGCCGCCCTTCTCCTCTTCGTTGTCGCCCCTGCCGTTCTCAGTGATTTCCGGTTGAGCCTGCTCGGGAAGTTCCTGTGCTTCGCGATCGTCGCGGTCGGTATCGGCCTCGCGTGGGGCCGCGGGGGGATGCTCACCCTCGGGCAGGGCGTGTTCTTCGGGCTCGGCGCCTACATGATGGCCATGCATCTGAAGATTTCCGACGCCCAACTCCGCGGCGACACCGTGCCTGACTTCATGCAGATTGCCGGCATCCGCGCCCTGCCCGGATACTGGGTGCCGTTCACGTCGCCGGTCGTGACGGTGCTGGGCATTCTGCTGATCCCCGGACTCGTCGCGTTCGCGCTGGGTCTCGGCGTGTTCAAACGCCGGGTGAAGGGCGCGTACTTCGCGATCCTCAGTCAAGCACTCGCTGCCGCGTTCGCGATCCTGCTCGTCGGGCAACAGACCACCGGCGGCAGCAACGGCCTCAACCGGTTCCGCACCTTCTTCGGTTTCAACCTGAACGATCCCGCCAACAAGCAGATGCTCTTCTTCATCACCGCCGGTGTTCTCCTCGCGGTGGTGGCGATCGTGCGGCAACTGATGAACAGCCGCTACGGTGAACTGCTCGTCGCCGTACGTGACCAGGAAGAGCGTGTCCGCTTCCTCGGGTACGACCCGGCGAACATCAAGCTCGTCGCCTACGTGACCGCCGCCTTCTTCGCCGGGATCGCGGGTGCGCTGTTCGTGCCGATCGTCGGCATCATCTCCCCCGCCGACGTCGGAATCGTTCCCTCGATCGCCTTCCTGATCGGGGTCGCCATCGGTGGCCGCGCCACCCTGCTCGGCCCGGTTCTGGGTGCGATCGGTGTCGCATGGGCGCAGAGTGCCTTCTCCGAGTCCTTCCCCTCCGGATGGATTTACGCCCAGGGCCTACTGTTCATCGTGGTGGTCGGATTCTTCCCGGCCGGTGTGGCCGGCCTGTTCGCACTGCTGAAACGCAGGCAGAAGGCGTCCCCCGACGAACCTTCCTCGCCCGGACCGGAGGACGACACGGAGTCGACGGAACGAATGGAGATGGCGCGATGACTACGTCCACCACGTCCAAGGAACCTGTGCTCGGCGGCAACGCCGGGATGTCCAGCGAGTACCTCGAGGTGCGCGATCTACGCGTCAGCTTCGACGGGTTCAAGGCTGTCGACGGCGTCGATCTCACTCTGTTGCAGGGTGATCTGCGGTTTCTCATCGGACCTAACGGTGCGGGCAAGACCACGCTCGTCGACGCCATCACCGGGCTCGTCCCTGCGACGGGATCGGTCACCAAGTCCGGTGTCGAGCTGATCGGCAAGAAGGTGCACCGCATCGCCCGGCTCGGGGTGGGACGCACGTTCCAGACTGCGAGTGTGTTCGAGGAGTTGACGGTTCTCCAGAATCTGGACATCGCCGCGGGTGCGGGCCGCTCGGCACTCACCCTGCTGCGCCGCCGCAAGACGGTGCTCCCCGCCATCGAGGAGGCTTTCGAGGTCACGGGTCTCGGCAGCCTCCGCGACACCCCTGCCGGGATTCTCGCGCACGGACAGAAGCAGTGGCTCGAGATCGGCATGCTGCTGGTGCAGAATTGCTCGGTTCTCCTGCTCGACGAGCCGGTTGCCGGGATGAGTTCCGAGGAGCGGGAAGAGACGGGAAACCTGTTGCGCCGCATCGGCGGTGAGCGGACCGTCGTCGTGGTCGAGCACGACATGGATTTCATGCGCGCGTTCGCGACGTCGGTGACCGTGCTGCACGCCGGGAAGGTGCTGAGCGAGGGAACCGTGGAGCAGGTGCAGGCCGACCCACGTGTGCAGGAGGTGTACCTCGGGACCGCCGCGGCCGGCGCCGCTCCCGAGTTGCAGCCCGACGTTTCGAAGGAGGACAGCGATGCTCGAGCTTGACGACATCCGGGCCGGGTACGGCCGGACCGAAGTAATCCACGGGGTCTCGCTGACGGTGCCGTCGGACGGCGTGGCAGCGGTGATGGGTCACAACGGCGCGGGCAAGACGACGCTTCTGCGGGCTGCGGTCGGACTGATCAAGGTCGATTCCGGGCGGGTGCTGTTCGACGGCGAGGACGTGACGGCGCTGCGCCCGAGCGCCCGCGTGGCGCGCGGCCTCGCGTACGTCCCGCAGGGCCAGCAGTCGTTCGGGCAGCTGACCACCGCCGAAAACCTCCAAGTGGTTGCCGACGGCCGCAAGCGCGGAAAGGAACTCATCGGGGAGGCACTCGATCTCTTTCCCGCATTGCGTGGCCTTCTCGAACGACGTGCCGGTCTCCTCTCGGGTGGTCAGCGTCAGCAGCTGGCCATTGCCCGGGCGCTCATCACCGAGCCGAAGATGTTGATTCTCGACGAACCGACCGAGGGCATTCAGCCGTCCGTGGTCGCGGAGATCGAACGAACGATCATGGAGCTCACGCGTCGGGGCGGGCTCGGCGTCCTGCTCGTCGAGCAGCACATCGGCTTTGCGCTCGAATCGGCGGAGCGCTACTACGTGCTCGAGTCGGGGCGGGTCACGTCGTCGGGTGCCGGTGGCGCCGCACCCGAGTCCGACGTGCGTACCGCGGTGTCCGACGTCCGCGCGGCAATGGCCATCTGATGGCTCGCCGAGAATCAGCCGGTCCACTCAGCGACCAGGTGTACCTTGCGCTGCGGACGGATCTGATGAGCGGACGAATTCCGCCCGGACAGCGTCTCGGCGAGGAACGCCTCGCCGAGACGTACGGCGTGTCCCGGACGCCGGTACGGGAGGCTCTGGCTCGTCTGCTGGCGGACGGGCTCGTGCAACGCGATGTGGGTGGGCTCTTTCCGTACCGTCCGCGCATCGACGAACTCGCCGGGCTCTACGAACTCCGCATCACGCTCGAACTGCAGGGCATCGCACGGGTCAGGGACGACGAGTCGAGGCAGCACGACCCCGACGTCCTGGGACCCGAACTCGACAAGTGGTACGCCCTACGCAAGGACACTCCGGAGCCCGACGCCGGATTCGTGGCACTCGACGAGCAGTTCCACACCGTTCTGCTGCGGGCTGCGGGCAACACAGCATTGTCGGACGCCCTCGTCAACGTGAATGCGAAGGTACGACCGGTGCGGATGTTCGACTACCTCACCCCCGACCGCATGACTGCGACCATCGACGAGCACATCTCGGTGGCAGAACTGACGCTGGATCGCAAACTCGATGCCGCCTACGACACGCTGCTGGCGCACATCAGCGAGTCGCGAGAAGTGGTGATCGAACGCGCCGAACAGGCGCTTTCGCTGGCGCGGATGGCGTGGGCCGTTCGGGATTGAGCCGCGTTCCCCTCGCGTGGGATCCCTCTTCTCGACCGAGAAGCCGAGCGAGTGCTAGCGTCTTGCTACCGCTCGGTAACACAGTCTCGACGGAAGGGAGCGGCATGAGCGCACGCATTCCACCAGGACGGCTGAAGGAGCTCGGACCGGTCAACTGGGTGTTGTTGCGGATCCTTTCGACTGTCGCCGGTGTTCCCGACGCGCATCTGTTCAGCACGGTCGGCCGCGCGAGGGGCCTGTTCCGGGCGTGGCTGCGCTACTCCAGCAAGTTGATGCCGGGCGGAAAAATCTCCCGACACGAGACCGAACTGATCATTCTCCGCGTAGCTCATCTGCGGAAGTGCGGGTACGAGATGGATCACCACGTCCGTCTCGGACGCCGCGCCGGCGTCACCCCGGCCCTTCTCCAGCAGGTGCTCGACGGTCCGGACGCCGAGGGCTGGGATGTGCGCCGCCGCGCCATCCTCACGGCCGTCGACCAACTCGTCACCACCGACAATCTCGACGATGCCGCGTGGTCGGCGCTCAGCGCCCACTTCGACGACCGCCAGCTGATCGAGTTCTGTTTTCTGGTCACGCAATACGACGCGCTTGCCACGACCATCGGCACATTGCGGATCGAGCGGGACTACTCGTAGACGCCCCGGTCCGGTTCGCTCCCCTTCGCTACGCCGGGCGGACGGGCTGCCGGAGAACCGTCCGGAGTTTCGCCGGTGCCGTCCGCCGGGGGTCGCTGAGGTAGATCTCGTGATGATCGCCGTTGAAGACCAGTCCGTGCTCGGGCATGAACTCGTCGTGTAGTCGGGCGAGGGTAGGCGCCTCGTCGTCGTAGGAGCCGAGGTGCAGGATCTGCACGCTTGCGCCTTCGACGAACGTGAGCGGGCGCAGCAGATCGAGAGCGGGAAGCTCCTTCTTGGCGGCGACCACCGACCGTGTATCCTCGATGTCGGTCGTGGTGATCCAGTCGGGTTGCACGACCATCATGGTCCAGTCCCAGCTGTCCTTGTCGCGGGTGATGAAGCTGCGTGGGTCGGCGGCACGCCACAGACCTTCGAGCGGACCGACGACGAAATCGCGACCGTGGGTGATCTTGCTGGCGAATTTGATCGTGTAGGCGGTGGCATACAGCGCCTCGACGGCGGCGGCGTACTCGGGTGAGGTGTTCGGGTCGCCATGTCCGTCCACTGCGATATAGGTCAGCTCCGGGACGTCGACAAGAGCGAACCGTCCGGCGCTCGGCGCGTACAGCGCCTTGCGCTCCTTCTTGCAGTCGTACTTGTCCACGGTGGCGCCTTTCCTGTTTCTGCATTTCTGCAGTCGGTGTCTGCGAATGTCGGCCTTGTCTGCGCTGAAGTCTGCATCGATACTCACCGACTGAGCGTGACGCACCGCGCCACAGCTCGACCGAGTGGACATCGCACAGAGATGGGGATCGACGAATGACGGACACCGCCCAGAGAACCAGCTCCGAAAGAGGACTGGCACGGGTCGCCCAGTCACTCGCCGCCTGGACCGAGAAGTGGTTTCCGGACGCCTACGTTTTCGCGCTGGCCGGTGTCGTCATCGTGGCCGTCGCCGCTCTGGCCAACGGCTCGTCCCCGCACGCGGTCGTCGATGCTTTCGGTGACGGCTTCTGGGATCTCACGGCTTTCACCCTGCAGATGGCCATGGTGGTGCTCACCGGATACGTCGTGGCCACCTCGCCCCCGGTTGCAAGGCTGATCGACCGGCTGGCCACCGTGCCGCGCACCGCCAGCAGTGCGGTGAGTGTCGTTGCATTCCTGTCGATGTCGGTGTCCTTCCTGAACTGGGGACTGAGTCTCGTCTTCGGTGGTCTGCTGGCCCGTGCGATCGCCCGCCGGACCGATCTACGCGTGGACTACCGCGCGCTCGGCGCAGCGGCCTTCATGGGACTGGGGGCCGTGTGGGCGCTCGGCATGTCCTCTTCGGCTGCGCAACTGCAGGCCACTGCAACCTCGCTGCCTCCGGCACTGCTGAAGATCACCGGCGTCCTCGACTTCGGTGACACGATTTTCACGTGGCAGTCATTGCTCATGTGTGCCATTATCACCGCGCTGACCGTGGCTATTGCGCATTTCTCCGCGCCGAGGGGTGCCGCCATCAAGACTGCCGAAGAATTAGATGTCGATGTCGACGACCAGCCCGCCGAGGTGGCGCCGCGCTCACGGCCGGGAGAGTGGCTCGAGTACAGCCGTATCCTGCCGGTCCTCGCCGCCCTGATGACGCTGGGATGGTTGGTCTCTCAGCTCGTCACGAAGCCGGTGCTCACCGTTGTCAGCAGTTTGAATGGATATCTGCTCGTATTCCTCATGCTGGGGCTGGTGCTGCACGGGACACCCCGCAAGTTCCTGCAAGCTGTCACTCTTGCTGTACCGGCCACGGCCGGTATTCTCGTCCAGTTTCCCCTCTATGCCGCGATGGCCGCGATCCTCACCGAGGCCGAGGGCAACGGGGGTCTCACCATCTCGGAACACCTTGCGGAGTTCTTCACGAACATCGGGGGCGGCGGGAGTTTCGCGGTCGTCATCGCCCTCTACACCGTGGTGCTGGGGGTCTTCGTCCCGTCCGGCGGCGGAAAATGGCTGGTCGAGGCCCCATATGTCATGCAGGCGGCCACCGACGTCCAGATGAACCTGGGCTGGACGGTTCAGATCTACAACGTGGCCGAGGCACTGCCCAACCTCGTCAATCCGTTCTTCATGCTGCCGCTCCTGGCGGTGCTGAAGCTGCGCGCGCGCGACCTGGTGGGATTCACATTCTTGCAGTTCATGTTCCACCTGCCGGTGGTTCTGCTCCTGGTGTGGCTACTCGGGATGACATTCGACTACGTGCCGCCGGTAGTACCCACGCCATGACGGCGCGCGAGAGGTTCTACTAACCCACCCTTTACCGCGAGAAATCTCCGCGCAACACGCCGTCCTTAGCGTATACAAGCATGTCCACAGGGATGAATACGCCGCCGGTCGAGTACTCGTTCGACACGCTCCTCGTAGCGAATCGGGGCGAGATCGCTTGTCGCATCATGCGCTCGGCGCACATTCTGGGACTCAAGACGGTGGCGGTGTATTCCGACGCCGATGTGGCGGCTGCGCACGTCGAGATGGCCGACATGGCAGTGCGACTCGGACCCGCTCCCGCAGCCGAGTCGTATCTACGCGCCGATGCCGTCGTCGAGGCTGCGCTGGCCACCGGCGCGGGCGCAATCCATCCCGGGTACGGGTTCCTCTCCGAGAACGACGCCTTCGCCACCGCAGTCGAGTCGTCGGGCATTGCCTTCGTGGGTCCCACACCGGAACAGCTCCGAATTTTCGGGAACAAGCACACCGCCCGGGAAAAGGCTCTGGCCGTGGGGGTTCCACTCGTTCCGGGCAGCGGCCTCCTCGATTCGGTGGATGCGGCGCTGTCCGCAGCCTCGGATATCGGATACCCGGTGATCATCAAGGCAGTCGGTGGCGGCGGCGGAATCGGTATGCAGGCCTGTTTCGACGCCGGCGACCTCACGGAAGCGTACGACCGCGTCCAGCGGCTGGCCGAGGCGAACTTTTCGTCTTCCGGTGTGTTCCTCGAACGCTTCGTCGCCCGGGCGCGGCACATCGAAGTGCAGGTTTTCGGTGACGGCCTCGGACGTACCCTCAGCCTCGGCACACGCGACTGCTCGCTTCAGCGGCGCCATCAGAAAGTGATGGAGGAGGCTCCCGCACCCGGACTGCCCGATGACGTCGTCGAGCGATTGCTGAGTTCGTCTCGCATGCTGGCGTCGTCCGTCGACTACCGATCCGCAGGGACGGTCGAGTTCGTCTACGACGTGGATCGCGGCGAGGCGTCGTTCCTCGAGATGAATACCCGCTTGCAGGTGGAACATCCGGTCACCGAGGAAGTCACCGGTATCGATCTGGTCGAGTGGATGCTGCGGCTCGCACGAGGAGATTCGTCGATGCTCGAGAGCCTCCCCGACACCGGACCGGACATCGTCGGTACCGCGGTGGAAGCCCGGATCTACGCCGAGGACCCGGGCCACGACTATCGCCCCAGTGCGGGGCGGCTCACCGGAGTCGAGTTTCCTGCCCACACGCGGGTGGAGACGTGGGTCGACACCGGCACCGAGGTGAGCCCGTACTACGACCCGATGCTCGCCAAGGTGATCACTCGAGGGCATCGGCGCACCGGTGCGTTCGCCGCGTTGGCCGAGGCCCTGTCCGACACGCACATCTACGGAATTCAGACGAACCTGCCGCAGCTGCGGCGAATCTGTTCTGCCGCAGACGTTCTCGACGCCGTCCATACCACCGACTTTCTCACCGACTTCCGTTCCACCGGCCGTCGTATCGACGTCCTCCGGGCAGGGACCATGACCACCGTGCAGGACTATCCAGGCCGCACCGGGCTGTGGAGCGTCGGCATTCCGCCGTCCGGACCGATGGACGACCTTTCGTTCCAGCTCGTGAACTCCGCCGTCGGCAACCCTGCCGGGGCGCCGGGCCTCGAATGCACCCTGCAGGGTCCGCGACTCGAGTTCTCCGATGCCACCCTGATCTGTGTCGGCGGCGCGGATGCACCGGTCACGATCGACGGCGATGCCGTCCCGTTGTGGGAGCCGGTCGAGGTGCCCGCCGGTTCCATTCTCGACATCGGCGGTCCCACCGACACCGGTCTGCGCACGTACCTCGCCGTCCGCGGCGGCATCGACGCGCCGCTCTTTCACGGCAGCGCTGCCACTTTCCCGCTCGGTGGTTTCGGCGGCATCACCGGTAAGGCGGTTGCCACCGGGGACGTACTCGGAATCGTCGACGACACCGGCGGCCTGGGCACTCCACACCCCGTTCCGACGGAGTCGCGTCCCCACTGCACTCACCTGTGGCATCTGGCGGTCACCGAGGGTCCGCAGTCTGCGCCGTCGTACTTCACCGAATCCGACATGGCGCAGTTCTACGGCACCACCTGGAAGGTGCAAACGCACGCCAATCGCACCGGTCTCCGCCTCGACGGACCCAAACCCACCTGGTCGCGAACCGATGGTGGCGAGGCGGGACTACACCCGTCGAACCTGCACGACAACCCGTACAGCGTGGGTGCCCTCAATGTTTCCGGTGACACGCCGATCCTCCTCGGTCCCGACGGCCCGAGTCTCGGTGGCTTCGCCTGCCCGCTCACGGTCGTCAGCGCCCACCGGTGGAAACTGGGGCAGATCCGGCCGGGTGACGGGGTGCGCTTCGTGGCGGTGTCCGAATCCGATGCGCACGAACTTCGACGATCCGATTCCTTTCGCGCTCTGGATGTTCCGCGAGGAATCCGGACTCCTGCCCAGGCAGACGGAGGCGTTCTGGGGCGAACCGGGCCCGTACTGGACCGCCCCGCGGTGGCATACCTTCGCGGCGGGGACGACAACATCCTCGTCGAATACGGTGAACAACAACTCGACCTCGGACTCCGGATGCGGGTGCACGCGCTGTCGGAAGAGTTGATCCGACGCGGGGTGCGCGGCATCATCGACATCACGCCCGGGGTGCGGTCGCTGCACCTGCATTTCGACCCGGACGTCCTGCCCGGTGGCCGCCTACTCGACATCCTGCAGGACATCGAGGAACTGCTGCCCGCCACGCACGACCTGGTCGTGCCGAGCCGAACTGTCCGGTTGCCGTTGTCCTTCGACGACCCGTCCATCGCGGAGGCGATCGACCGCTACCGCAGCGGCGTCCGGGACGAGGCTCCCTGGCTGCCCTCCAACACCGAATTCATCCGGCGCATCAATGGGTTGGACAGTGTGGACGACGTGCGCGACACCGTGTTCGATGCCGAATACCTGGTACTCGGGCTCGGTGACGTCTACCTCGGTGCCCCGCTGGCCGTGCCACTCGACCCCCGGCACCGCCTGGTCACCACCAAGTACAACCCGGCACGCACCTGGACGCCGTCCGACGCCGTCGGCATCGGCGGAAAGTACCTGTGCGTCTACGGCATGGAGTCGCCGGGCGGCTACCAGTTGATCGGTCGCACGGTACCCATCTGGTCCGGTTACCGGCAGCACCGCCCCTTCGACGAGGGCACACCCTGGATGTTCCGGTTCTTCGACCGCATCGTCTGGGAACCGGCGACCCCGGAGGAACTGCAGAAGTACCGCGAGCAAGCCGTGGCTGGCCGGTTCGATACCGAGATCTCCGAGGGCACCTTCGCACTCGCCGATCATCTGAAGTTCCTGACCGACAACGCCGAGTCGATCGCAGCGTTCAACAGCAGACAGTCGGCGGCTTTCGACGCCGAGAAGTCTGCGTGGCGTGCGTCCGGTGAATACGACCGTGTCGAACCGCCACTCCTCCCCGAACAGCCGCTCCTCGACCTGCCACCCGGTGCGGTCGTCGTCGAAGCTCCGCTGGTGGGCAGCGTGTGGCGAGTCGAGGTCGAGGTCGGGCAGCGTGTCCGGCTCGGCGACAACGCCGTGGTGCTCGAGGCCATGAAACTGGAGATGCCGGTGCCTGCAACCGCCTCCGGAACGGTTCTGCAGGTGCTTGTTTCACCGGGATCGATAGTCGAGCCCGGCGCCCCCCTCTTCGTGATCGGAGCAGAGAACTGATGAGCGTGAGTGTCGATGCCAGCAAGCTGGAGCCCACCAGAATTACCCTCTCGCCCACCGAACGCGTCGACGACGCCTTCCGGCGGATCGCCGCGGTGGACCGTCCGGAAATCTGGATCACACTTCGGCCCGCCGAGGACGTCTACGCCGACGCAGCCGCCATCGAATCGAGAATCGCTGCAGGCGAATACCTCCCGCTGGCCGGACAGATCCTGGCAGTCAAGGACAACATCGATGTCGCGGGACTGACTACCACGGCGGGGTGCCCCGAGTTCGCCTACGTGCCCGACCGCACCGCGACGGCCGTCCGCCGACTGGTAGATCAGGGTGCCATCGTCCTCGGTAAGACGAACCTCGACCAGTTCGCCACCGGCCTGGTGGGCACGCGCAGTCCCTATGGGGCGGTGCGCTGCTCGTGGGACCCCGAGCGGGTGTCCGGTGGTTCGAGCTCCGGCTCGGCCGTCGCCGTGGCCCTCGGCATCGCCGACATCGGGATCGGCACGGACACCGCCGGTTCGGGTCGGGTGCCGGCGGCCTTCAACGGTCTCGTCGGTATCAAGGCCACGCTGGGTGTGATCCCCGCGGACGGCGTCGTCCCCGCCTGTGTCGACTACGACTGTGTCACGGTGTTCGCCACCGAACTCGACGCCGCCGCCGCCGCGGCCCGGATCATGGCGGGGCCGGCGTCGAGGGACCCGCGCAGCAGGGCTTGGCCTACCGACGTGAGGTTGGCGGCACCTGCGCAGCCACGGGTCGCCGTCCCGCGCGACGAGGACCTCACCGCGCTCGGCGCCGACTACCGGCAGGCATTCGACGACACGGTACAGGCGTTGACCGACAAAGGCTTTCGCGTCGACACGGTAGACATCTCCGCGCTGCTCGACGCTGCCCGGCTACTCTACGACGGAGCGGTCGTCGCGGAACGGTACACCGCCGTCGGACGGTTCCTCGACACGGCGCCTGCCGGGGCGGATCCGGTCGTGACCGCCATCGTCGGGTCCGCGAGGCGGCCGGCAGGGCACGAGTTGGTGGCCGACCTCGACACCCTCGTTCGTGTCAAGGCGCAGACCCGGGATCTCCTTGCCGGCTTCGACGGGCTACTCCTGCCGACCACCACCGAGCACCCGACCATCGCCGCGGTCCAGGCCGAGCCGATCGACATCAACCGGCGAATGGGCACATACACGAACTTCTGCAACCTGCTCGACATGGCGGCCGTCGCGGTACCCGGCATGCCCACGGCGGCGGGTGAACCGTTCGGGGTGATGTTCGTGGTGCCCGGTTTCACCGATCAGGTTGCCGTCGACCTCGCTGCCCGGCTTACCGGTGTTCCCGCGCCGGCGTTGGTCGAGGACGGTGTCGAGCTCGCCGTATTCGGGGCCCACCTGCGCGGGCAGCCTCTCCATTTCCAACTCGAGGACCTCGGTGCCCGTTTCGTGGACACCGTCACCACCACCGACGCGTACCGGCTCACCGCACTCGCCACCACACCCCCCAAACCCGGGCTGGTGCGCCGGGGCCCCGACACGGGCGCACCCATCGTCGGAGAGTTGTTCCGAGTCTCCCCCGCCGGATTGGGACGATTCCTGGCGGCACTTCCGGCGCCGATGGCACTGACCAGTGTCGAACTGTCCGACGGCCGCGCCGTGGTGGGCTTCAGCTGCACCCACGACGCGGTCGACGGGGCCACGGACATCACCGAATTCGGTAGTTGGGTGGCCTACCTTGCCGCTTCGCGTCCCGTGAGTACTTCTTAACCGCGGGCGGTTTGTTGAGTCTGGGGACATGTGAGACAGATGATGTCCACCCAGATGTGAGACACGCTGCTGTCGATTGAGGTGTGAGGCACCCGACTGGTCGTGGACTTGGTTCATGACCGGAACGGAAGCCGTCATGGAACTGCTACACGCCTTGCTGGTGGTCTCCCAGACCACCGGCGCCGACATGTTCGACGGGAACTTCGCCCGCTGGTGCACCGACCACGGGATCTCCCGCGCCACCGCCTACCGGCACAAGAAACGGATCGAGGAGGACGGCCGGTGGACCGCCCGGTCCCGCCGGCCCTCTTCCTGCCCGCACGCCACCGCGTGGGAGGTGGAGGCCGAGATCGTGCGGCTTCGCCTGAACCTGCCCCATCACGAGCGCGGCGCCGACACCATCGCCTACCACCTGAACGCGGTCGCCGAGAAGCAACACTGGTCCGAGCAGGGCTGGACCATCCCGTCCCGGGCCACGATCAACAAGATCCTCTCCCGCTACCACCTGGTGATCCCCGAGCCGAAGAAACGCCCGAAATCGTCCTACCGCCGGTTCTGCTACCGCAAACCCCGCGACTGCTATCAGATCGACGCCACCGAACTCCGGTTGGCGACCGGGGCCAAGGCCACCGTCTTCGAGGTCCTCGACGACTGCACCCGCACCCTGGTCGCCACCCGGGTCGCGGACGCCGAGACCGCCGCCGGGGCGATCGCGGCGATCACCGCCGCGTTCACCGACTTCGGCGTCCCGGCACTGGTGCTCGCCGACAACGGCAGCGCGTTCACCTCCCGCCGCACCAGGGGCGGCACCTCGGGCTTCACCCGGGTCGTGGAGCGGGCCGGGGCCCGGCTGATCCACTCCACCCCGTACCACCCGCAGACCTGCGGGAAGGTCGAACGCCACCACCGCACCTTCAAGCAATGGTTGGCCACACACCCCACCCAACCGACCACTCTGATCGAACTGCAGCAGCTCTGCGACACCTACCAGCGGTTCTACAACACCGACCGCCCGCACAGTGCGGTCAAGATGCCGCCGCGGCAGGCCTGGCAGAACGCGCCGCTCCTCGGTGGGCCACAAGCACTTCCGATCCAACACGACGCCACCGTGCACGCCCTGATCGTCTCCTCCGCCGGCACCGTGTGCGTCGACTCCCACACCCGCCTGAGCGTCGGCCGGCGCAGAGCCGGGCAGACCATCACCCTGCTGCGCGACGACGACCACGTCACCGCCTACACCGCCGACGGCAACCTGATCGGACACCTACACCTCGACCACACCAAGCGCTACCAAGGACAACTTCAACCCGTCTAAAATCTGTCTCGCATCTACGTAGACACCCGTGTCTCACATCAACGTAGACAGCACAAACCGCGGGCGGTTAAGAAGTACTCAGTGATACTGGAGCAGTCCGGCCGGTACGAGATCTGACTCGCAAGTACTCCGACGTCCACCGCGGACTGTCTTTGCTGTGATGTGTCGGCCTCGTATCGACCGGACCAGCCCCCGTGCCTGATACGGGCCGGCCGGGCGGGTGTGACCTGATAGGAGCCTGACGCGACCAAGTCCCATCACTGTGTTGTCCACCCAGCCTCGACCGGCACGTGGCCACCGCGATGAAGGGATGACCTGTGTCCAGCATGACCGATATTTCCACCGCTGTCAGCCTCGAGATCTTCGTCGGGGTCGACACCCACAAAGACACCCACCACGCCGCGATCATCGATCACCTCGGCCGCCCGGTCGCGGATCACCAGTTCGACGCCACCCCGGCCGGGTACCGGAAACTGTTGTCCTTCATCACCGATGCCGGAGTCATCGCCTCGGTCGGGATCGAGGGCACCGGCACCTACGGGGCCGGCCTGACCCGGGTGCTCACCGAGGCCGGGTTGCCGGTGGTCGAGGTCGACAAACCCGACCGCCGCGCCCGACGCGCCCGCGGCAAGTCCGATCCGGTCGACGCCTACGCCGCCGCCACCGCAGCCCTGTCCGGGCGAGCGACCACCATCCCCAAGACCCGTGACGGCGACAGCGAGGCCCTGCGCTTCCTCTCCCGGACCCGCGCATTGGCGGTCAAGGCCCGTGCCGAGGCGTTGACCGCCCTGCGCTCGATGATCGTCGCCGCACCCGAACCACTACGCGGACAACTCCGGCACCTGACCCGCACCGACCTGATCGGCACCTGCGCCGGCCTGCGTCCCGACCCGGTCGCCGCCGGCGGCATCCTCGCCGCAACCAAGACCGCACTCCGCTCGACCGCCCGCCGCATCACCGCGTTGAGCGAGGAGATCAACGCCCTCGACACCGACCTCGCAGTGCTGACCCGACGCGCGGCACCCGCACTGCTCGCCGCGCCCGGCATCGGGATCGTCACCGCCGCCGAACTGCTGATCTGCGTCGGCGACAACCCCGACCGGCTCCGCTCGGAAGCCGCCTTCGCCACCAGCTGCGGTGTCGCACCCCTGCCAGCCTCCTCCGGCAAGATCTGCCGGCACCGGCTCAACCGTGGCGGGAACCGGCAGGCGAACCGGGCCCTGCACACCATCGTGATCAGCCGCCTCAAAACCGACACCCGCACCCGCGACTACATGGCCCGCCGCACCGAGGAAGGCAAAACCAAACGCGAGATCATCCGCTGCCTCAAACGCTACGTCGCCCGCGAAATCTACCGAGTCCTACACCCCACCCAAGTTGACTCCTCATAGGAGCATCACAGCGAGGACGGCGGCCACCGGGGTCGACGGGCGGCCGATCAGCTTCTGCAGATCGCCGCTCTTGGTGTCGAGGGCGCCGGTGGCTACTCCCGCATCGGAATCGGCGAGCATCTGCGCCACCGGTGCCGGCAAGCCGGCGCCTTCGAGCAGGGCGGCGTACTCGTCCTGCGGGAGGTCCTTGTACGACACCTGGCTACCGACCACCGCGGAGAGGACCTCGGCCAGCTGTTCGTATGTCAGCCGCTCGTCACCACCGAGCTCGTACACCGCTCCCGCCTGCCCGTCGGCGACCAGGACGGCGGCGGCCGCCTCGGCGTAGTCCTTGCGCGCGGCCCCGGCGATGATGCCGTTTCCTGCGCTGCCGAACAAGGAACCCGTCTCCCGGGCCGTCGCCACAGCGCCCAGGTAGTTTTCCCAGTACCAGCCGTTGCGCAGCAAGGCGAAGTCGATTCCGGACCCGTCGAGCAGATCCTCGGTGGCGCGGTGCTCGGCAGCCAGTCCGAGCGGGCTCTTCTGCGCATCGAGGACGCTGGTGTAGGCGATGAACCCGACACCGGCTGCCTTCGCCGCGTCGATGACGTTGCCGTGCTGAATCACTCGTTGCCCGACGTCGGAACCCGACACGAGGAGCAGCTTGTCGACACCACCGAGCGCCTTGTCCAGCGAGGCACGGTCGCTGTAGTCGGCTTGCCGGACGTCGACGCCCTTGTCGGTCAGGTCGGTGGCCTTGGCGGGTGTGCGAACGAGCGCCACGATCTCCCCGGCGGGGGTGCCCTTGTCGAGGAGAGCCTCGACGGCGAGGCGGCCGAGATGTCCTGTTGCACCGGTGACGGCGATGGTCATGGGAACTCCTAGCGTGGGGGTTGTTGTTTCAAGCGCGCACGTCCCATTATGCACTAACTATTCGTAAGTTCAAGTTTGACGGTAAGCACTTCTCCGATGAGGGGTAGAGTGGTGAGCATGTCCGAGCTCGAACAGACACCGCGCGAGGGCGCAGACGCCACCCTGGAAGCCGACGTCTTCGCCCGCGGGTGCACCTCTCGCGAAACCCTGCAGACCGTCACCGGCCGATGGGGTGTGCTCGCGCTCGCGGCGTTGGCCGAGGGCAACTACCGCTTCAGCGCACTACGCCGGCGCGTCGACGGAGTCAGCGAACGCATGCTGTCGCAGACCCTCCAGGCGCTCGAACGAGACGGACTCGTGGTCCGCGACGTACTCGAGGCGATACCCCCGAAGGTGGAATACAGCCTGACACCGCTCGGTGCCGAGATCGCCGAACATCTCGTCGGCCTGATCGAACTGGTCGAGTCGCGAATGCCCGAAGTGTGGGCGGCGCAGCAGAAGTACGCCGAACGCCGGACCGATCAGAACTAGGCCCGCATACACGAAACGAGGCCCGCACAGTATCTGTGCGGGCCTCGTTTTCTATCGAGGATCAGAAGTTGATCATGTGCCCGGCGAGGCCGTGGATGGCCTCCTGCAGGGCTTCGCTGAGGGTGGGGTGGGTGTGCACGTTGCGGGCCAGCTCGTTGACGGTGAGGTCCCACTTCTGCGCGAGGGTCAGCTCGGGCAGCAGCTCGGAGACGTCGGGGCCGATGAGGTGGCCGCCGAGCAGCTCGCCGTACTTGGTGTCGGAGATGAGCTTGACGAAGCCGGTGGAGTCACCGAGGCCGTGTGCCTTGCCGTTGGCGGCGAACGGGAAGTTCGCCACCTTGATGTCGTAGCCCTCGTCCTTCGCCTGCTGCTCGGTGAGACCGAAGCTGGCCACCTGCGGCTGGCAGAAGGTGGCGCGCGGCATCATCCGGTAGTCGTCGATCGGCAGCGTCTCGGCGCCGGCGATCGTCTCGGCCGCCACGACACCCTGCGCCTCGGCCACGTGGGCGAGCTGCAGCTTCATCGTCACGTCACCGATCGCGTAGATGTGCGGCACCGACGTCTGCATCGTCTCGGTGATCCCGATGGCACCGCGATCGGTGAGCTGGACACCGGTCTTCTCGAGGCCGAAGCCCTCCACGCGGGGGGCGAAGCCGACCGACTGCATCACCTTGTCGACCACGACGGTCTCGATCTCGCCGCTCTTGTTGTCCTTGATCGAGACGGTGACCTTGCTGCCGTCGTCGTCGATGCTCTGCACAGCCGCGCCGGTCTTGACCTTGACGCCGAGCTTCTTGTACTGCTTCTCGATTTCCTTGGAGATGTCCGCGTCTTCGTTGGGCAGCGCCCGGTCGAGGAACTCGACGATGGTGACGTCCACGCCGTAGTTCTTCAGGACGTACCCGAACTCCATGCCGATCGCCCCGGCCCCGACGATGAGGATCGAACCCGGCAGATCCCGGGTCATGATCTGCTCTTCGTAGGTGACGACGTTCTCGCTCAGCGAGGTACCCGGCAGCAACTTGGTGGTCGAACCGGTCGCGATGATGGCGTTGTCGAACGTCACCGTCTCGGTGCCACCCTTGGTCAGTGCGACCTCGATGGTGTTGGCGTCGGTGAAGGTGCCCTTGCCGTCGTACTCGGGAATCTTGTTCTTCTTCATCAAGAAGTGAATGCCCTTGACGCGCCCCTCCGCGACCTTGCGGCTGCGGTCGTAGGCTGCGCCGAAGTCGAAGGACGCTTCACCGGTGATGCCGAACAACTTGGCCTCTTTCGTGAAGAGATGCGCAAGCTCGGCGTTACGGAGAAGAGCCTTCGAGGGGATGCAGCCCACGTTCAGGCACACACCACCCCAGTACTTCTGCTCGATGATGGCGGTACTCAATCCCAGCTGTGCCGCGCGGATAGCAGCGACGTACCCACCGGGACCGGCTCCGAGGACAACGACGTCATAGTGTGAGGTCACGGTTGTTCAGGGTAGTCCCGTCCGGATTCGGTGTCTCACCTCGGTCGTGTTACCCGCCAGTAGCCCAGACTGCCGCCGCGACACGGGCGAAATTTCCCCCGTATACGGCCTCGATGGACGGCTCGTCGAACCCCCGATTCCGCAGAACGCGATCGAGAGTCAGCACATCCTCCGGCGGTACCCACTGCAGCGGACCCCACGCCGTATACGC
This sequence comes from Rhodococcus sp. USK13, assembly GCF_018343855.1. NCBI lineage: Bacteria > Bacillati > Actinomycetota > Actinomycetes > Mycobacteriales > Nocardiaceae > Rhodococcus > Rhodococcus sp. USK13. Next base: position 6,049,606 of record NZ_CP069242.1, read on the forward strand.
GTCCGAGAACGAGCCCGCATTGTTCGTGATCTCCGCGACGAAGTCCGCGGCGTCGAACGAGTAGTCCGAGCCGATGCCGACGTGCGCGGGACCCACCAGATCGACCGCCTCCTCGATGTGATCGGCCATCGCCGACAACCGGCGGGCATGGTCGTCCGGCCCATTGACACCCAGAAAGATGCCGACCCCATTGATCCCGATCACGCCACCCGTCTCCGCGCAGGCGCGAGCCTGATCGTCGGTGATGTTGCGAGGGTGATCCCACAATCGCCGCAGGTTGGAGTGGCTGTAGATCATGGGGCGCTCGGTAACCGCGGCAAGGTCGAGTCCGGTACGTATCGAACAGTGGGAGCCGTCCACGGTCATCCCCACCCGATTCATCTCCCGCACGAGGTCGCGGCCGTAGCCGGTCAGCCCGGTGTCGTCGGCGTCGAGGCAACCGCACCCGGTTGCATTCGCATGGTTGTACGTGGGCAGCAGCGATCGTGTGCCCAGACGGTGAAAATGGGCCACGTTTGCGAGGTCGCCGTCGAGCGGGGCGGAATCTTCGAGGTCGAATGCGAGCGCGATACCACCGGCGCCGCGTACTGCGCCGACGTCGTCGAGTCGTGTCACCAACTCGATGTCACCGCCGGCCTGGGCACGAAAGCTCTCGGCGATCGCCGTCGACGCCGCCTTGTCCTGCGGGGAGTAACCGATGTTCACCGACACGTAGCTGCCGGCCGGACGGCGGTAACGGCGGAGCTCGTCGATAGTTGCCGACGGTGTCAGCGGCAGACAGCAGTGCTGCTCCCACAACGGGTACTGCCCGGGTGTACTCACGCCGCCGAGGCTATCGGAGTGCTTCCTGCAACAATGGCCGTCATGACGGACCCTTATCTCTGGCTCGAAGATGTCACCGCTGACCGGTCTCTCGACTGGGTGCGGGAACGCAACGCGCGGACCGTCGGCGAGTACACCGAGAACTCGGAGTTCTCCGAGCTCGAGGGCCGGATCCTGGAGTTGCTGGATACCGACGCGCGCATTCCCTACGTCTCCCTGCGCGGTGACTATCTGTACAACTTCTGGCGCGACGGTGAGCACAAGCGCGGAATCTGGCGGCGCACATCCCTGGCGGAATACCGCTCCGAGGATCCGCAGTGGGACGTGTTGCTCGACGTCGACGAACTCGCCGAGCGTGAGGGTGAGAATTGGGTGTGGGCAGGGGCGAGTGTCCTGCGCCCAGCACAGACGCGCGCGTTGCTGTCGTTCTCGCGGGGCGGCGCCGACGCATCCGTGGTTCGCGAGTTCGACCTGGGCACACGGCAATTCGTTACGGACAATCCTTTCGACGTCCCGGAAGCGAAGACCAGCATCAGCTGGATCGACGAGGACAGCGTCTACGTGGGCACCGACTTCGGTGAAGGCTCGATGACCGATTCCGGCTATCCGAGGATCGCGAAGCGCTGGCATCGCGGTACCCCGTTGTCCGAGGCGGTCACCGTGTTCGAGGGCGAGAGCACCGACGTGTCGGTGGGCGCCTCCTATGACGACACTCCAGGATACGAGCGGCACTTCGTCGGCCGATCGATCGACTTCTACAACTCCGAACGGTACGAGTTGTTGCCGGACGGTTCGCTGTTGCGCATCGACACGCCCGACGACGCGGGAACGTCCGTCTACCGCGACTGGCTGACGGTCCGCCCGCGCACCGACTGGGAGGTGGACGGCACCATCTATCCCGCGGGTTCGCTGCTCGTCACCGACTACGCCGACTATCTCGCCGGCTCGCGGGAATTGACGCCGCTGTTCACACCCGACGAGCACACGTCCCTGGAACAGGGCACGTGGACTCGCAACCACCTGCTTCTGGTCACCCTCTCGGACGTGCAGACCAAATTGTCGGTGCTCACGCCCACCGAAACCGGCTGGGACGAGAAGCCGCTCGACGGCGTGCCGGAACTCACGGCCAGTGGTGTCATCAGCACGGATGCGCGCAGCGGGGACAATTTCTTCGTCAACAGCAGTGGATTCACCACTCCCGCAACTCTTTTCTACGGCACCGTCGGCGGACCGCTGGAACCTGTCAAGCAGGCGCCCTCCTTCTTCGACGCCGACGGTATCTCGGCGTCCCAGTACTTCGTCGCATCAGACGACGGAACGGAGATCCCGTACTTCGTCGTACGCCGCGACGACGCCGACGGCCCGTGCCCCACACTCCTGTACGGATACGGCGGGTTCGAGAACTCGATGGTGCCGGGATACAGCGGGTCGGTCGGCTTCGCCTGGCTCGAACGCGGAGGTGCGTACGTCGTCGCCAACATTCGCGGTGGCGGCGAATACGGCCCGTCGTGGCACACCCAGGCCGTCCGTGAAGGCCGTCACAAAGTGTTCGAGGACTTTGCCGCAGTCGCGCGCGACCTGGTCGCGCGCGGCATCACCACGACGAAGCAACTCGCGGCTCAAGGTGGAAGCAACGGCGGTCTCCTGATGGGCGTCATGCTGACCCGCTACCCCGAACTCTTCGGGGCGATCGTGTGTCAGGTACCGCTCCTCGACATGAAGCGGTACCACCTGCTGCTGGCCGGGGCGTCGTGGATGGCCGAGTACGGCGACCCCGACGATCCCGAGGACTGGAAGTTCATCAGCGAGTACTCGCCGTACCAGAACACCAGTGCCACCGCCGAGTACCCACCGATTCTGGTGACCACCTCCACGCGGGACGACCGGGTCCATCCGGGCCATGCCCGCAAGATGACCGCGCTCCTCGAGGAGCAGGGCCACGAAGTCTGGTACTACGAGAACATCGAAGGTGGACACGGCGGGGCCGCGGACAACGCTCAGGCCGCGTTCAAGTCGGCGCTGACGTTCATGTTCCTGTGGCGCACACTCACCCGCCCGTGAGTACTTCTTAACCACCCCATGTTAATAAGTACTCACGGCTAGGTGTGGTCATGGATCCAGTCGACGACCCGATCGACCGTGTCGACTGGCTCCCGGATCCACCCGTTGTGACCCTGCGGTCGCGGGTTGTGCCAGATGGTGACGTCGGCATGTGGGAGTTTGGCGACGAGATTCTTCGCCGAAGGACCCGGCGCGAGGTCGTCGCCCTCGATAGTCACCGACAGGACGGGCAGCTTCAATCTGCCGATCCGTTCCTCGTAGTCAATGTCTGCGCCGTCGGGTTCGATCTTCCCGGTGCGCGCGAAACGGGACCAGTCGGAAATCAGTACCTTCGACTGCCTGCCGAACCCGCCGATGTCCAGCCTGCCGCCCGGCCAGAAACCGGCGAGATTGGCCGTCATCGACATCGCGGCCGCACCGACGAGCATTCGCGGCGAGTGCATTCCGGGAAATCCCCGGTGATATGGCGACCCCGACGCGACGAGCACGATTCCGCCGAGCCGGCCACGAATCCGCGCCGCGTACATCACGCCCAGCTGACCACCCATACTGTGCCCCAACAGGAACGGCGTCGCAGCCGGGAAATGTTCGCGCACCACCTCGAAGATGGCGGGAAAGTCGACCGACACCAGCTCGTGGTAGCCGTACCTGCTGGCACTGCTCGGACGGGGACGGCTGTCACCCTGTCCGCGTAGTTCGCCGATGGCCGCATTGAATCCGCGGGACATCAGCTCCTCGGCGAACGGCTCGTAGTAGCCGGCAGGAATTCCCAGGCCGGGAAACACCACGACTACGGGTGCGTCGTCCCGCCCGGCAAACAGGCGAACCGGGGTGGTCGTTCCGTCGGGCATCTGGATCGGTACTGTCTCCACTCCGCCAGACTAGACGGCTCGACCCCCGCGGATTCGCGATCCGCAGGGGTCGAGACACAAGTCAGTGCACGAGGACGGTGGTGTCCGGCCCGGTGGCTACAGGCCGATCGAGGACGCCAGGAGGGGCCACGACTTGTGGAGGTCCTCCTGCCAGTACGGCCACGAGTGGGTGCCGACGGGACGGAAGTCGAAGGTGGCGGGAATCTGCAGCTCGTTCAGCTTGTCCGCCAGCGCCCGGGTGCACTGGTTGGTCGCCGCCTCGATGGCCCCGCCGAGGATGATCTGGTTGGCGAACGTCTCGACGTTTCCGTTGATCCCCGGACCGTCGAGGCGATCGTTCGGCCCCGGAATGCCGGAACCGTTGCTGACGTAGATGTCGAGGCCGCGCAGCTTCTCCGCATTGAGGTACGGATCGTTGGCCGTCCAGGCCGGGTCGTCCACGGGGCCCCACATGTTGCTGGTGTCGCCGCCGCCGCGGGATTCGACGACCATCCGGACATACGTGCGACCAGGGTCGGTGCTGGTCATGGCGCAGCCACTATAGGCGCCGACACTTTCGTACAGCTCGGGTGCCGACTGCGCGAGGCTCAGTACGGAACTGCCGGCCATGGAGATTCCGGCGATCGAGTTGACACCGTTGGTGCCCAGCTCGGCGTCGACGATGGGCGGGAGTTCCTGGGTGAGGAACGTCGTCCACTTGTTGTTGCCCAGTTCGGGATCTTCCTGCCGCCAGTCCGTGTAGTAACTGAAGGCGCCCTGCATCGGTGTGACGACGTTGACGTTCTTGTCGGCGAAGAAATCGACCACGTCGGTCTTCGCCTGCCAGGTTGCGGAGTCCTCGCCGCCACCCGCGCCGTTGAGCAGGTACAGCGTGGGCCTTGGGGCACTGGTGTCCGCGGGCGTGATCACCCGGAGCGGAATGTCGCGGTCCATCGACGCCGAGTAGACGTGCATCGTCAACTGCCGATCGTCGATCTTCTCGGTACGCAGGAGTCGCGAGCTGCCGTCGGCGACGGTCGCGTCATCCACCGGGTCTGCGGACACAGCCTGCGCCCCCGCCCACGGAAGAGCCGCTGCGAGGGCGAGCGCGAGTGCCAGCCGAACCCCGTACCTACCCGCTGCCGTGCGGTTGCCCATTATTCTCCTTTGCTGCGAAGCCGCCTGCCCGACTCCGAAGAGACGAGAACTGGAGCCCACAGTGTGTCATGTGGGCTCCAGTTCTCAACTGGATGTTGGTGGAGACGCGCTGTCTACGCCTCTGATGACCCCGTCAGCAAGTCGAGAAGTCCGGTGAGTATATCGAGCAGGCCAAGGATTTGAGTGGACATATTTTTCTCTCCCGATCGACTGTGTTGGTTTTCGATCTGCGCCATGGGTCGGCGCTTCACTCTTTGTACCCGACCGAAGGCGAAGACCAAAGAAATTTCGCGGACATATCTCGAATAGTTACCTGGCGTTCGGAAGAAAGATCATCGGGTTATTCGCCAATTACCTGGCTGGCACGGCCCACGACCAGCGGATCTACCGTCCCCACCACTTCGAAGTCCTTGTTCTCGTAATCGAACAGCGACAGAACATACTTCATTGCATTGATGCGCGCTCTTTTCTTGTCATTGCTCTTGACTACCGTCCACGGAGCAATATCGGTGTCCGTGAAGCGAAACATATCTTCCTTGGCCGCGGTATAGGCGCCCCATTTATCCAGTGAGGCAATGTCCATCGAGGACAATTTCCACTGGCGAACCGGATCGACCTGACGGATGGCAAAACGGGTCCGCTGCTCGAGTGGTGAGACAGAGAACCACAGCTTGGTGAGGCTGACACCGTCGTCGACGAGCATGCGTTCGAAGAGCGGCGTCTGATGCAGGAACCTGTCGTATTCGTCTGCGCTGCAGAATCCCATGACGCGCTCGACGCCGGCGCGGTTGTACCACGACCGGTCGAACAACACGATCTCACCTGCCGCAGGGAGATGCTGCACGTAACGCTGGAAGTACCACTGGGTCGACTCGCGCACCGACGGCTTCTCGAGTGCCACGACACGCGCACCGCGCGGATTGAGGTGTTCCATGAACCGTTTGATGGTGCCACCCTTGCCGGCGGCGTCGCGTCCCTCGAACACGATGACGTGACGGCGTCCGGTGTCCTTCACCCAGTTCTGGAACTTCAGCAGTTCGATCTGGAGCAACCGTTTGGCAACTTCGTATTCGTCGCGGGGCATCCGCTCCTCGTACGGAAAGCCCTCCCGCCAGGTATCGACGATCAGACCGTCGGTGAGCGTGACGAGCACGGGATCATCGTCGTCCTCGTCGTCGACCCTGAACGCGGAGGTGTCGCGGAGGTCGACGGCAGTAGCCAGATCCGCGTACGCGCTGAGGAAGCCGGGGCGTTCGTCGATGTCGGTCATGGGGCGGAATCTAGCGGCGTGAGGCGTCCTCGAAGTGACCCGGGCGTGAACGGGAAACGCGCTCTCAGCACGATGTCGGGGTGAAAGACCAGGGTGGAGATCGGGGTACATCCCGATGTGCGCTACCAGCGGGCTGAGCAGACTGGACGCATGACATTCGACAGCAACACTCCTCGCCAGTTCACCCGCTCCGACAACCAGAAAATGCTCGCCGGCGTCTGCGGCGGCATCGCCGAATACTTCGGTGCCGACGTCAACCTCGTCCGACTCCTGGCCGTCGTCGCCACGCTCGTCACCGGCGGCACCGCGGCTCTCGTCTACGTGGCAGCGTGGATGCTGATGCCCGCCAAGTAGGCGCACGGGGCAAAAGGCCGAAGGCCCGGAACTCCCTTGCGGGAGTCCCGGGCCTTCGGGGTGTTCGGGTGGAGCGGGTGGTACGGACTCAGAAGTCCATGCCGCCCATGCCGCCGGTCGGGTCGCCCGCGGGCGCTCCGGCCTTCTCCGGCTTGTCGGCGACGACGGCCTCGGTAGTGAGGAACAGAGCCGCGATCGACGCTGCGTTCTGCAGCGCGGAGCGGGTGACCTTGACCGGGTCGTTGATGCCTGCTTCGAGCAGGTCGCCGTACTCGTTGTTCGCAGCGTTGAGGCCGTGACCTGCGGGCAGGTTGCGGACCTTCTCGGCGACGACGCCGGGCTCGAGGCCGGCGTTGAAGGCGATCTGCTTCAGCGGAGCTTCGAGGGCGACGCGAACGATGTTCGCACCGGTGGCCTCGTCACCTTCGAGCTTGAGGTCGTCGAGCGCGGGGGCCGACTGCAGCAGGGCCACGCCACCACCGGCAACGATGCCCTCTTCGACGGCAGCCTTGGCGTTACGCACGGCATCTTCGATGCGGTGCTTGCGCTCCTTGAGCTCGACCTCGGTGGCGGCACCGGCCTTGATGACTGCAACGCCACCGGCCAGCTTGGCCAGGCGCTCCTGCAGCTTCTCGCGGTCGTAGTCGCTGTCGCTGTTCTCGATCTCGGCGCGGATCTGGCTCACGCGACCGGCGATGGCGTCGGAATCGCCGGCACCCTCGACGATGGTGGTCTCGTCCTTGGTGATGACGACCTTGCGAGCCTGGCCGAGCAGCTCGAGTCCGGCGGTCTCCAGGGAGAGGCCGACCTCTTCGCTGATGACCTCGCCACCGGTGAGGATGGCGATGTCGGCGAGCTGCGCCTTGCGGCGGTCACCGAAGCCGGGGGCCTTGACGGCCACGGACTTGAAGGTGCCACGAATCTTGTTGACCACCAGGGTGGACAGGGCTTCGCCCTCGACGTCCTCCGCGATGATGACCAGCGGCTTGCCCGACTGGATGACCTTCTCCAGCAGCGGCAGCAGGTCCTTGACGGTGGAGATCTTGGAGCTCACGAGCAGGATGTACGCGTCCTCGAGGACGGCTTCCTGACGCTCTGCATCGGTGGCGAAGTACGCCGAGATGTAGCCCTTGTCGAAGCGCATGCCCTCGGTGAGCTCGAGCTGCAGGCCGAAGGTGTTGGACTCCTCGACCGTGATGACGCCTTCCTTGCCGACCTTGTCCATGGCCTCGGCGATGAGCTCACCGATGGACGGGTCGCCGGCGGAGATACCAGCGGTAGCAGCGATCTGCTCCTTGGTGTCGATCTCCTTGGCGGTCTCGAGCAGACGCGCGGTGACGGCCTCGACGGCCTTCTCGATGCCGCGCTTGAGGCCGAGCGGGTTGGCGCCGGCAGCAACGTTGCGGAGGCCCTCACGCACGAGAGCCTGAGCGAGCACGGTTGCGGTGGTGGTTCCGTCGCCGGCGACGTCGTCCGTCTTCTTGGCGACCTCCTTGACCAGCTCGGCACCGATCTTCTCGTAGGGGTCCTCGAGCTCGATCTCCTTGGCGATGGAAACACCGTCGTTGGTGATCGTGGGAGCTCCCCACTTCTTCTCGAGCACGACGTTGCGACCCTTGGGGCCCAACGTCACCTTGACTGCGTCGGCGAGGGCGTTGAGTCCTCGCTCGAGGCCGCGACGGGCCTCTTCGTCGAACGCGATGATCTTGGCCATTGCGAAGTGATCCTCCGGATTGGGGGGTGACACACAGGACGGCCGCTTGCCGGGTCGCCCCATTTACGCCTTGGGCCGGGGTCAGTGCCCGCGACGGACGACCAGGGGTGTCTAGGTTCCCGGTCTCACCATCCCGACCTGGCACTCACGTGTCGCGAGTGCCAAGTGCATTTCTAGCACTCGACCAGGGTGAGTGCAAGGTCGGGACGAGACCACCGGGTCAGAGGATCAGCGCATGGCGCAGACCTGGCCCGTGTTGAGGTTGAACGCGAGCGACAGGGCACCGACGCAGTCGACGCCGTTCGCGTCGGAGCTGGCGCCCGACCCCCAGCCGGCGATCGCCACGGTGGTGGTGCCGTCAGCCGCCCCGGACCGCGCGATGCCGCCGCCCAGCGACACGGCATACGCCTGACCCGAACCCGTCGACGCACCCAGAGATGTTCCAAACCCGTTGGCATAGGTGGTGGTGGAGCCGTGCCCGTTGGCGACGCTCACCGCGGTCCCGCTCTCCATGGCCGTCGCCCGCGCGACACCGGCCTCGGTCGCCTTGGCACCACAGCTCGCCGTGTCCGACACCTGGATGTCGTTGACGGACGGCGGGGAGACACAGGTGACGGGGGCGGCACCGGCGACACCGGCACCGGCCACCGAGAGTCCCGCCGCGACACCCAGCCCGACGACCATCGCCGCTCCCGCACGCGCCAGCCGGCGGCCGAACAAAGAGGAGATGCGGGTACGAGTGGCCGAGGCGGTGGACGTGGCGGGCGTGGAGACAGCGAGCATGGAAGCTCCTTCTGGGAACGTCGATTTGGAGGATTCGCCGCGAGAGTACCCGCTCCCGGCCGGTTAGTCCCAGAGGGTGTTCAGGCGAGTCCGTCGAGCAGCTCGGGGAGCTGCGCGACCGAGTCGATGACGTGGTCGGGGCGCTGCACAGCAAGGTCGAGAATCGACTGCCGGAACTTGCCGGTGCGCACCAGCGCACCGGTCAGGCCTACCCGTTGTGCGGCGAGGACGTCACCCGTCAGATCGTCACCGACCATGACGGCCGCTTCGGGGTCGGTGCCCATGAGCTCGGTTGCGGTGAGGAAGGCGGCCAGCGAGGGCTTGCCGACCGAGACGACGTTCGTTCCCGCAATTTCTTCCAGGCCCGGAAGGTAGGCGCCGGTGTCGATGCACAGTCCGTCGCGGGTTGCCCACGTCGTCCCCCGATGCATGGCCACCACCGGAATCTCGTCGAGCATCAACTCCACTACCCGGCTGAGCGCGCGATGGGTGAATTCGGGGCCTGCGCCACCGAGCACGACGACCTGCGGATCGTCCTCGTCGAGTTCGATGCCGGCGAGGTCGGGCGTGATGTCACCATTGTTGAGCACCCAGGCCCGCGCGCCCGGGTAGGTGGTGCGGAGGTACTCGGCGGTGAGGCGAGCGGCGGTGACGATCTCGCCGGGCTCTGTGTCGATACCCGCGTTCCGCAGCGCACCCGCTATCTCGTCACACGTCCGCGACGTTGTATTCGTGAGATACGCACACGCAAGTCCCCGATCCCGCACCTCGCGTACGGCGTCGGCCGCGCCGTCGATGGGATGCCAAGAAGTAACCAGAACTCCGTCTATATCGAACAGGATTCCCTCGACCGCAGTCATGGGGTCGAGCCTATCCGGGCGACCGCTGAGCGTGACAGACCACAACGGGGCAGGGAGCGTGGTGCACGAGATTCTGGCTGACCGATCCGAGCAGTGCACCGAGCACCTTGCCCCGGCCGCGGCTGCCCACCACGAGCAATTGCGCGGCAGAGGCGTGCCGGATCAGGACGTCGGCAGGTGCGCCCTCCGTGGTTGTCCCGGCCACCTGCACGTCGGGGTAGCCCTCGGCCCAGGTGGCGAGGCAGTCGGAGACGACGGCCCGCTCCGCTTCTTCGTACGCCGCCCAGTCAACGTATTTCGACGCGTGTGCGAGCCCGTGCCGCCGCTCGCTGCTCCAGGCGTGCACGACCTCGAGTCCGACGCCGAACGCCGAGGCGAGGGCGAACGCCTGGCGGACGGCGAGTTCGCTGACGTCACTGCCGTCCACACCGACGACGATCGGGCGCTGGTCCGGTGACGGGGCTTCGCGGGCACCCCGGAACACGGCGACCGGGCACTGCGCGGAGTTGATCGTGCGCAGTACCGTCGAACCGAGCAGGTAATCCGTGATGGCACCCGCACCCTGCGCGCCGAGAACCACCATCCGGGCGGCGCGTGACAACTCGATCAGGTGGGCGGCTGCGGTCCCGGTCCGCAGGTCTGTCTCGACAGGAAGTCCGGGGTGCTCTTCCAGCACGGCCGTGCGGGCGGTGTCCAGCATCGCGTTTCCGTCTTCCCGAAGTTCCTGGATGAACTGCGCGTCGATCATCATTGCGGTGCCGTTGTAGAACGTCGCCCCATCCGGGTAGGCATGCGCGAGCAGCAGCGGGGCACCGAGCCGGACTGCCGTCGCCGCGGCCCAGCGTGCCGCGTCGAGAGCAGGCCGTGATCCGTCGACGCCGACCACCACCGGTGGGCCCACGTATTCACTCATGTACCTCTCCCTCTATGGTTCGAGAACTGCTGCACCGCTGAACTTTCCGTCGGCCAGATCGCGCAGCGCCCGATCTGCGTGGTCGAGCGGATAGGGATGGGTGTCGACCCTCAATCGATGGTCCGCCGCGAATCGGAGGAACGCGACGGAATCTGCCCGGGTGTTGGCGGTGACGCTGCGGACCTGCCGCTCCCGGAACAGATGCTTCTGGTAGTCGAGCCGCGGAATGTCTGTCAGATGGATGCCCGCGACGGCGAGCGTGCCGCCGTCGGCGAGCGCCTCCAACGCCGTGGGCACCAAGTCTCCGGCGGGTGCGAACAGGATCGCCGAGTCGAGCGGTTCCGGTGGGGTGTCGCGCACCCCTTGCACCGACGCCGCGCCGAGTTCCTCGGCAAGTGCCCGTGCCTGCGCGCCTCGCGTCATGACGTGCACGCGGACACCGCGGGCGAGCGCAACCTGGGCGGTGAGATGGGCGCTGCCCCCGAAGCCGTAGATACCCAAGGCGCCGCCGTCCGGCACCTCGGCACGCATGAGGGCCCGGTAACCGATGATCCCGGCGCACAGGAGCGGCGCGAGCTCGGCGTCCGGATAGCCGTCCGGGAGTTGCAGCGCGTAGTCGGCGGGCACCGTCGTGAATTCGGCGTATCCGCCGTCCGCGTCCCACCCCGTGTAGCGCGACTGCCGGCACAGATTCTCGAGGCCGCGACCGCACGCCGGGCACCGACCACAGGTGTGGCGCAGCCAGGCGACACCGACGCGATCTCCGGCGGCACAGGCCGCGGAGACGGAGTCGCCCACTGCGACAACCTCTCCCACCACTTCGTGACCGGGAACGACCCGCGGTCGGTGCGCGGGAAGATCACCCTCGGCGATATGTAGGTCGGTTCGGCACACCCCACAGGCCAGTACCTTGATCAGCAATTCACCCGGCTCGGGCTCGGGGAGCGCTTCGATGTCCCACTGCAGCGGAGTGCCCGCAATCGGTCCGGGGCTGACGGCGCGCCACGCACCCATCGTCCGGATTCCGCGTCGCGTCGCCGCCATACCCACAGGATGCCCGCGGCGCGGCGCCGACGCCACGAAATCCGCAGTGTCGCGACCGCACGCCGCGCCGGGATGGTTACCTACTGCCGCATCGGGCCCGGTCAGCCCGGGCTCTGCGTATGCTTGCCCCCCGCCGGCGGAGAAACGGGCGAGTCCGTGGGCGCCGGCGTGGGAGTGGGAGCCGGCGTGGGAGTGGGAGCCGGCGTGGGAGTGGGAGCCGTGGCTTCGACGGGCGGCGCACCGGTGGTGGGCGCGGTGGCCGTGCTGGTGTCGGTGTCGCGGTGGGTGGCCTTCTTCGCCAGCTCACCTACCTTGTGCTGCACGTGCGGGGCCTTCTCCTTCACCACCTCGGTCGCGCCGCTCACCTTCTCCTGCACGGTGGGGTTGTGCCAGACTTCGAGGGATTGATCCCTCATCTTCTCGTAGGTTTGCCTGCCGGACCGGGTGCCCAGGACGAAACCCACGGCTGCCCCCGCTGCAAAAATCAACGCTCTCTCCATGACCTCTCCTGACTGTTGTGCGACAAACGTGTACGGATCACCGTCGCAATGCCCTGCTACACAGCTATGCCCTCAGCGCCCGAGCCCAAACTTCCTCCACGACGGACGACCTTCGGCCGCGCCGGATGAAACACCTCTCGTCGGAACCATTCGAGTCGGTCCCGGCCAACTAGGCTCCGAGCATGGACCTGCGCGGTGAAGACCTGTTCACGGTTGCGGGGTCTCTGGCCGAGCTGATCGGCGCCCCGATCACGATCGAGGACGAGAACTCGACGGTGCTCGCGTATTCGAGTGGTGAGCAGGCGGTGGACGAAGCGCGGATCGGGACCATCCTTGGCCGGCAGGTGCCGGGACGGTACCGGCAGTTGCTCACCGAGGCCGGTGTGTTCGAACGCCTTCACCACGACACCGACGTCATCTATGTCGATCTGCACGTTCCCGACATGCGACCGCGGGCGGCGATCGCGGTGCGTGACGGCGGGCGCCCGGTGGGGTCCATCTGGGCAGCCGTCACCGCCTTTCCGACGCCGGAACAGGAAGCGATCCTCCGGTCCGCCGTACCGGTCGTGGCCGAACATATCGCCGCGCAACGCGAACGGGTCGATGTCACACGGCGATTGCAGGTCGACCGGGTCCGTGCCCTCCTGACCGGCGGCGAGCCCGCTTTCCGGGCCGCCGACGACCTGCGGTGGAGCGGTCCGATGACGGTTGCCGCGGCGGCCCCGGTCACGCTCGGCTCGTCGCTGCCGTCCGGACTGCTGGCCTCCCTCGGTCTCTACCTGGACACGCTGGCCGTCGAATCCGTCGCAGCCCAACTCGACGACACCATTTATGTGGTGATCGCCGCCGGGGAGAAGGAGGTTCGCCGTCTCTCCGAGAATTTCCTCGGACGTGCGCGCAGTGGACATGCTTTCGTCGTCGCGGTCGGGCGGGGGGTCGACACGGCAGGAGAGGCGCATCTGTCGCGCGGTGACGCCGACCGGATACTCGCGGCGCTGCAACACGCCTCCCGTGGCGGTGTGGTCGGAACCATGCGGGACACGCTGGCGTCGGTCCTCGCGCTGCGCGTGGCCGACATCTTCGACGGGTTGGGCACGCTCACCCCGCTGGCCGCCCTCCTTGCGCACGACGAGCAGCACGGCACCGACCTCGTGGCCACGGCACGCGCGTTCCTGGACCATGGCGGCGACGTGGCCGACGCCGCCGCAGCCCTGCACATCCACCCCAACACCCTGCGCAACCGGCTCCGGCGCTGCGTCGAATCGTGCGGCGTGGACCTCTCCGACGCGGACACCCGCCTCGTCCTGATGCTGCATTTGAAACTGCGCGGACTGCGCGAGCACTGAGCCGTGGACCCACCCTGGCCGATTGCACAACGTGGACGGTCCGGCACTGGCCGAACGGCTACTCCCCCCGCGTGATCGTCGATCGATGATGGACACATGAGCACAACTGCGCGCCCGGAGCATGTCGCAATCGTCGGAGCCGGTGTCGTCGGCCTGTCCACTGCCTGGTTCCTACAGGAGCGTGGGGTCCGCGTCACCGTCGTCGACCGGGAAGGTGTTGCGGCCGACGCCTCCTGGGGGAATGCGGGGTGGCTTGCTCCTGCCCTCACCCTGCCGCTCCCGGAGCCCGCCGTCCTGAAGTACGGCCTCCGCGCGATGCTGAATCCCTCCTCCCCCGTGTATGTTCCGTTCACCACCGACCTCCGCCTCCTCCGTTTCCTCGTCGGTTTCGCCCGGCACTGCACTCCCGCACGATGGGCGGAGGCGATGAAGGTCTACGCCGAAGTGAACCGGATTTCCCTGGGCGCATACGACCAACTCGCCGAGGGCGGCGTCGCCGAACACACCCATCTCGCCGACCCCTTCCTCACTGCGTTCACGTCGGACGCGGACCGGGAGGTGCTCGTCGACGAGTTCCGCCACGTGGAGGCGATCGGTGGCGAGGTCGAGTACGACCGGCTCGATACCGACGAGATCCACTCCCTGGAACCGAGTCTCGGGGAGGGCGTGCACTGCGGTCTCCGCCTGCGGAACCAGCGCTTCATCGATCCGCCGCGGTTTGTGCATTCTCTCGCCGACGCCGTCTGCGCACGGGGTGGCAACATCGTCTCCGGATTCGACGTCACCGCGGTCCGGGACCGTGGCGCGTCCGACGTTCGGCTCGCCTCTGCCCGCGGAGATTCGGTGTCGGCCGATGCGGTCGTGATCGCGAACGGCGCCCGGCTGGGCACACTGGCACGTCCCTTCGGCGTCCGGGCACTGGTCCAGGCCGGCCGTGGCTACAGTTTCAGCGTCCAGCCACAGCAGATGCCCAAGAATCCCGTGTACTTCCCCACTCAGCGGGTGGCGTGCACCCCGTTGCACGACCGCTTCCGTGTCGCCGGAATGATGGAATTCCGGAGTCCCGACGCACCGCTCGATCCCCGACGGGTCCAGGCCATCATCGATGCCGCGACACCCCTGTTCACCGGTATCGACTGGAATGCCCGCCAGGAGGAATGGGTGGGTTCCCGGCCGTGCACCACGGACGGGCTGCCCCTCGTCGGGGCCACCCGCTCGCCTCGCGTGCACGTTGCCGGCGGCCACGGAATGTGGGGTATCGCGCTCGGCGCCCTCACGGGCCGCCTGGTGGCCCAGTCGATGACTGGGGGCGAACCGTCCGCGGTGTTGCGGCATTTCGACCCTCTGCGCTGAGCCCGTCCTTCGTCTCAGGCCAATGCGCCGACCACCGCCTCGGCGCAGGCAAGGAGGGTGCCCGATGACGCGAGCGCCACCACCGCGTCGATCTCGGGGGCCAGGTACCGGTCGGTTCCGGGTCCGGCGACGTGCTCCCGGATCGCGTCGCGTACGGCACCCGTTGCAGGCGAAGGCTCGAGCGGCGCACGGAGGTCGAGTCCCCGCGCGGCAGTCAGTGCCTCGACCGCGAGGACCCTGGTGAGCCCGTCGAGGGCGCGGCGAAGTTTGCGGGCTGCTGACCACCCCATCGACACGTGGTCCTCCTGCATCGCCGACGACGGAATCGAGTCGACACTCGCAGGCGCGGCCAGGCGCTTGAGTTCGGACACGATCGCGGCCTGCGTGTACTGGGCGATCATGTGGCCGCTGTCGACGCCGGGGTCGTCGGCGAGGAACGGGGGCAGCCCGTGGTTGCGGGCGACGTCGAGAAATCGGTCGGTGCGGCGCTCGCTCATGCTCGCCACGTCCGCGACCACGATCGCCAGGAAATCCAGGACGTAGCCGAGCGGGGCTCCGTGGAAGTTGCCGTTCGACTCGACGCGGCCGTCCGCAGTCACCACGGGGTTGTCGACGGCGCTCGCGAGTTCGCGCGCCGCGACCTGCTGGGCGTGGGCGAGGGTGTCGCGCGCGGCGCCGGCGACCTGAGGCGCGCAGCGCAACGAGTAGGCGTCCTGGACCACCGTGCACCCGGGCCCCGCGTGGCTGCGCACGATGTCGGAGCCGGCCAGCAGCCGAGTCATGTTCTCGGCCGCTGCGGCCTGCCCGGGATGCGGCCGCAGCGACTGCAGGTCGGCGGCGAAGACCCGGTCCGTGCCGAGCAGGCCCTCGACGCTCATCGCTGCCGTGATGTCGGCCAGACGCAGCAGGTGACCCAGGTCTTCGCAGGCCAGCAGCAGCATGCCCAGCATGCCGTCGGTGCCGTTGACGAGGGCAAGGCCCTCCTTCTCCTCCAGCGACACCGGTGCGATTCCGGCGGCCCGCAGCGCATCGGCGGCGGGGGTAGGACAGCCCTCGGCGTTTCGCACGGTGCCCTCACCGATCACGGCGAGGGCAACATGTGCCAGCGGCGCCAGATCGCCCGAACAACCCAGGCTCCCGTACTCGTACACCACCGGAGTCAGACCCGCCGACAGCAGGTTCGCGTACACCTGCGCGACCTCCGGCCGAACGCCGGTGTGGCCCGTGGCGAGAGTCGAGAGCCGCAACAACATCAGCGCACGCACCACCTCACGTTCTACCTCCGGCCCGTTGCCGGCGGCGTGGGAACGGATCAGGCTGCGCTGCAGCTGCGCACGCTTGTCGACCGGAATATGACGGATCGCGAGGGCACCGAACCCCGTCGAGACGCCGTACACCGGTTTCGGATCCTCGGCGAGAGCCTCGATCCACCGACGACTTTCCGCCATGGTGGACAGAGCCTCTTCGGAGATCCGCACCGGGGCGCCGAGCCTGGCCACCCGAACCACTTCTTCGGCAGACACCGGGCCGACACCGACGACGACAGGCTCTTCGGTACCCACAGACTCAGTGTCCACCCCGGCGCGGGGTGTAGGTCGGGAATTGCGGGGTGCCAACGGCGATTACACGTCGCCGCGCAGAACTTCTTCGATTTCGCGTGGCGTCATGAGACGTTCGAGTTTTTCACTCGGCCACGAGGACGGACGTCCTTGCAATCGGGCAGATTCGAGTAGAGGGAGAGGGCTGCGGTCCCGCCGCAGGATCGAATGAACATTCACGACGATCACTTCCGAACACCGACTCGACGACGTGCCAATGCGCTGGCACCGAACCATTGCACTG
This sequence comes from Rhodococcus sp. USK13, assembly GCF_018343855.1. Taxonomy (NCBI): domain Bacteria; kingdom Bacillati; phylum Actinomycetota; class Actinomycetes; order Mycobacteriales; family Nocardiaceae; genus Rhodococcus; species Rhodococcus sp. USK13. The sequence continues at coordinate 6,066,477 of NZ_CP069242.1, forward strand.
ATTTTTCTATCGCTCATCGTGCCTCGCGAGTTACACAGTTTCGGTGAGGCGCGCGGAGCGAAGCGACAAACCCGTTCCGGAGCGGACGCAACGAACTCATCGGGGTACAAAGAAGTGACCTGCCGCACATCCTCGTTCTCCGAGCGCCTACGATGACGGCAAAGTAGTTGTAACTACCCGTACCACCTTCCCTGACTGGAGACAGCCGATGGCAAACACCCTCGAAGCAAGCATCGAAATCGACGCCACCCCGCAGGATGTGTGGGCGGTGGTGTCTGATCTGAAGCGGATGGGTGAGTGGAGCCCGCAGTGCCGCACGATGCGCGTCCTGGGCGGTGTGGTCGAAGAAGGCACGAAGACGATCAACATCAACCGCAAGGGCATGCTCGTGTGGCCGACCACCTCGAAGGTCGTCAAGTTCCAGCCGAACAAGTCGATCGCCTTCCGCGTCGTCGAGAACCGCACCATCTGGTCGTACGAACTCCAGCCCACCGCCGGCGGAACCAAGGTCATCGAACGCCGGGAGGCGCCGACCGGAACGACCAAGGTGTCGCAATTCCTGGTGAAGACCGTGCTGGGCGGCAACGACGACTTCGAGGTCGAACTGATCGAGGGTATGAACACCACCCTGGCCCGTATCAAGGCGGCCGCCGAAGCCAGGTAACCCGCTTGACTCTCGACCTGGTCGAGCCTTCACCGTGAACCGCATGGAGAACTCGGATGACGTGACGGCGCAGATCGGTCGAGGTCAGGAACTCGCGATAGCAGGCGACGCCGAGGGCGCCCGACATCTCTTCGCCGAGGTGTGGGGCGCCCTCGAGGCGTCTCCTGAGGGCAATCGCGATCCGCTTCACATCGTGACCCTCGCCCACTACATTGCCGACGTTCAGATCGACCCCACCGAGGAATTGCGCTGGATCTGCGTGCGCCCGAGGCCGCGGACACGCTGACGGATGATCGCACGTACAGGTGAACGCGGGTTTTCTCCTCGACGCGATCGCCGCCCTCCCCGGCGATCAGCTGACGTTTCGCTTCGGCGGCCCCATCGCACCGCTCGCCATGTGTCCGCGGTCCGTTTCCTCCTCCGCCTCGGTGAGTGCGTACTCTCTCCTGATGCCGTTACAGCCGGCCGCGCTCACGTAACCTGTGAGGGCGCCGCAACGGCAGGTAGCCGTCCCGCCCGACACAGTTAGAGGAGCCCGTGGCCCGTAAGCCCAGACCACCCGGAACCGCGCAGACCTCAGGGATCGGCCACTTCGTCGATCTCGCCCGGGGAGCCGTCCCACCGCTTCATCCGGCCGGACTGCCCTTCGTTCTCGCACCGCTCGGTGTGGCGGTCCTCGGCCGCAACCGCAAGTGGGTCCGGCGTGGCGCGCTGACCTCCGCCGCGGCGTGCGCCGCGTTCTTCCGGCATCCGCATCGTGTTCCCCCCAACCGGGTGGGCGTAGCGGTCGCGCCTGCCGACGGTGAAGTCGCACTCGTCGATACCGCCGTGCCGCCGGCCGAACTCGACATGGGCTCCGAGCCCCTGCCCCGGGTCAGCATCTTCCTGTCCGTGCTCGACGTCCACGTCCAGCGCAGCCCGGTCGGCGGAGTGGTGCAGAAAGTCGTGCACCGGTCGGGCCAATTCCTGTCCGCCGACCTTGCCGATGCCAGCGAGGTGAACGAACGCAACAGCATGCTGCTGCACACCTCGGACGGCCATGACGTCGCGGTGGTGCAGATCGCCGGCCTACTGGCCCGGCGAATCGTGTGTGACGCCGCGGTCGGCGACACCCTCCCCATCGGTGACACCTACGGTCTGATCCGGTTCGGCTCCCGCGTCGACACCTACTTCCCTGCGGGCACCACCTTGCTGGTGGAGCGTGGCCAGCGGACGATCGGTGCCGAAACCGTCATCGCTCAACTGCCGTGATCGCCAGTACGAAGCAGCGGAGAGGGAGACCACGGCAAGCGGTGCGCTTGCTGCCGAGTGTCGTCACAATTCTCGCGTTGTGTGGTGGGCTGTCCGCGGTGAAGTTCGCGCTCGACGGCGATCTCGGGACCGCGCTGGCGATGATCGGTGCCGCCGCGGTGCTCGACTCCCTCGACGGGCGGATCGCCCGGCTCCTCGACGCCACCAGCAAAATGGGTGCGGAGCTCGATTCGCTGGCCGACTCCATCTCGTTCGGTGTCGCCCCGGCCCTCGTGCTGTACGTCACCCTGCTGGACGGGCAGAGTTTCGGTTGGATCATCGCGCTCATCTACGCAGTGAGCATCGTGCTGCGGCTCGCCCGCTTCAACACTCTGCTCGACGACGACGATATGCCGGGTTACGCCAGCGAGTACTTCGTCGGCGTCCCGGCACCCGCGGGAGCCTTGGTAGCGCTCACGCCCTTGGCGGCGGCAGCGCAGTGGGGCGACGGCTGGTGGTCGTCGTATCCGGTCGTCGTGGCGTGGACGGTGTTCTCCGCGGCCCTGATCGTCAGTCGCATTCCGACTCTGGCGCTCAAGACCGTGTCCGTGCCGCCTCGCATGGCAGCAGGTCTGCTGGTGCTGGTGGCGCTCGCAGCGGCTGCGTTGGTCACCTATCCGTTCATTCTGCTGATGGCCCTCGTCGCCGTGTACCTGGCGCACATTCCGTTCGCCGTCCGCTCGCAGCGGTGGGTGGCGGCGCGGCCGGAGACCTGGGAGATCAAACCGGCAGAACGGCGAGCCATCCGGCGACAGCCCGACACCCGCGGACGGCGCTCCGCGGCGCGGCTCGGGTTGCGCCGTCCACGAGCCCGATAGTGCACTCGCGCACGTAGGCTCGACGCGTGACCTCACCGGAACTCGCGCTCACAGTCCGACTGAACACTTCGGCCGCCGACACGCGACGCGGCGTCGTACGGCTCCATCCGGAAGCGCTCGCCGCGCTCGGTCTCCGCGAGTGGGACGCGATCGCGTTGGTGGGGGCGCGCCGGACGGCAGCGGTGGCGGGTATCGCGCCGACCGGAACGCCCACGGGCACCGCGCTGCTCGACGACGTGACGATGTCGAATGCCGGCCTCACCGAGAACGCCACCGTCGTCGTGACGCCGGTGACCGTGTACGGCGGAAGAACGGTCACGGTCAGCGGCTCCAACCTGGCGGTCACCTCGATCTCGGATGTCACCCTGCGACAAGCCCTCCTCGGGAAGGTCCTCAGCGTGGGTGACGCGGTGTCCCTGCTCCCCCGCGACCTAGGCCCCGGGACCAGTACGGCGCCCGCCACCCAGGCACTGTCCCGGACCTTCGGCGTCGCATGGACGTCGGAACTTCTCACCGTCACCGGGGTGGACCCGGCGGGCGGCCCGGTGAGTGTGCAACCCAACACCGCGGTCGGGTGGGGTGCGGGAACGCGCACCGCGGTCTCGTCCGCCCCGGCGCGCCTGTCGGCGACGGTGACCGAATCCGCGGCCGTCCCACCCCTGCCCGTCGAGGACCTCGTCGGGGCGCAGACCCAGGCCGCCAAACTGACCGAGTGGCTGGGACTCGCGCTCGACGAACCCGAACTGCTCCGCAAGCTCGGGGCGTCGCCTCACCTGGGAGTCCTCGTGACCGGGCCTGGTGGCGTCGGTAAAGCCACCTTGGCCCGCTCCGTGCTGGCGTCGCGGCGCGTCGTCGAACTCGACGGTCCCAGCGTCGGCGCTCTCGAAGCCGGTGCACGACTGCAACGGGTCACAGCAGCAGTCGACGCGATCAGCGGCAGCGGGGTGCTACTCGTCACCGACATCGATACCCTGCTGCCCGCGACTCCGGAACCCGTCTCCGCCCTGATCCTCGACCAACTCCGCCGTGCCGTCGACACCGCCGGTGTCGCATTCGTCGCGACCACCGCGCATCCGGAATCGACCGACACCCGGCTGCGCGGCCAGGAACTGTGCGACCGCGAACTCGCCCTGACACTGCCCGACGGCGCCACCCGACGCGCCCTGCTCGAACTGCTGCTGCGGAAGGTGCCCACCGACGGGATCGCCCTCGATGCCATCGCGGCCAGGTCGCCGGGATTCGTGGTGGCCGATCTCGCAGCACTGTGCCGGGAGGCAGCGTTGCGGGCCGCCTCCCGCGCCACCAGATCACCGGCCGACCCAGCTCTGACCCAGGAGGATCTGCTCGGCGCCCTCGACGTGATCCGCCCCTTGTCGAGGTCGGGGAGCGAGGAGCTGGCCATCGGCAGCCTCACTCTGGACGACGTCGGTGACATGGTCGAAACCAAGCAGGCCCTCACCGAGGCGGTGCTGTGGCCGTTGCAGCATCCGGATTCGTTTGCACGGCTGGGTGTCGACCCTCCGCGCGGAGTCCTGCTGTACGGACCTCCCGGCTGCGGCAAGACCTATCTTGTTCGGGCCCTTGCCAGTACGGGACACCTCAGCGTGCATGCCGTCAAGGGCGCCGAGCTGATGGACAAGTGGGTGGGCGCGTCCGAGAAGGCGGTGCGCGAGTTGTTCCAGCGGGCCCGCGACTCTGCGCCGTCCCTCATCTTCCTCGACGAGATCGACGCGCTGGCCCCGCGCCGCGGTCAGAGTTCCGACTCCGGTGTCTCCGACCGCGTGGTGGCCTCGCTGCTGACCGAACTCGACGGCGTCGAGCCTCTGCGCGATGTCGTGGTGCTCGGCGCCACCAACCGACCCGACCTGATCGACCCCGCGTTACTGCGGCCCGGACGCCTCGAACGACTCGTGTTCGTGCCGCCGCCCGACGCGGAGGCGCGCAAGGCGATCCTGCGGACCGCCGGCAGTTCGGTCCCGCTCGCCGACGACGTCGCCCTCGACGACCTGGCCGACAACCTCGACGGCTACTCGGCCGCCGACTGCTCGGCGCTCCTCCGTGAAGCTGCGCTCGCCGCGATGCGCCGGAGCATCGACGCCGCCGACGTCACCGCCGCCGACGTGGCCGCAGCACGCGAGAAGGTGCGCCCCTCGCTCGACCCCGAGCAAGTGGCGCACCTCAAGGCCTATGCGCTGTCGCGCCCGTGAGTACTTCTTAACCGCCCACGGTTAACAAGTACTCACGGGTCAGGACCAGCGGCCGAGCAACGTCGCGGCGTGCGCGGCGAGGGCAGCTTGGAAGAACGGACCGAAGCTCACCCGTGCGACGCCGAGCGGTCCGAAGGATGCCGGGTCGTCCTGGTCGGGCAGGCCGATCGCGTTGACGGGCAGCGGCAGCTCCGAAGTGAGACGTTTCTGGGTGGCGTCGTCGTGGCGGCCCACCGGATACAGGACGTCGGCGCCGGCGTCGGCTGCGAGCTTCAGCCGGGAGATGGCACGGTCGACGCGATCGGCATCGTCGCCGACCTTCTTGACGAACAGGTCGGTCCGCGCATTGACCACGACGTGCACGCCTGCGGCGTCGGCGGCCTGGCGTAGTTTCCCCACGAAGTCGGCGTGCTCCTGCGGCTCACGCAGCCGGCCGCCTTCACTGTGGACGGTGTCCTCGATGTTCAGCCCCACGGCGCCGGCGCCGATCAAGCCGTCGATGAGGCGAGCGGGTTCCTCCCCGTAGCCGGATTCGATGTCCACCGAGATGGGCAGGTCCACGGCGGAGGTGATCTGGGCGATCCGATGCAGCAGCTCGTCGAAGGTGATTCCCTCGTTGTCGGGCTTGCCGATCGAGTCCGACACCGGATGGCTACCGACCGTGAGTGCTCGGAAACCCGCGGAGACAGCCAAATTCGCGGACCACGCGTCCCATACCGTCGGCAGGATGACCGGGTTACCGGGCTGATGCAGCTGCAGCAGCGTTGTGGCCTTCTCGTGGATCGACGTCATGGGTGGGCTCCTCGCCTCGGAAAGTGTTGGACGGAGTCGTTCTCGGTACGCCTTCGTTGGCAACGCGAGGTGGGTGCCGTCCATTCCTCGCTGCTCGAGTACCGTGAGTGGATGGACTTCCGCGAACCCCTGTCGGCGGCGGCGGCCCTCGCCTCCGGCGCACTGGCCGGGTTCGTTCTCACCAATCCCCGCAATCGCGCGTGGGCCATCTATGCGTCGGATCGTGAGATCGACCGGTGGCTCAGCAGCCAGCCGACCGGTGTCGTGGTTGCCCTCGTCCTCGCCGTGATCGCTGTGGCCGGACTGCAGCGGTCGGGCTCACGCCGCGCCTCGTGGATCGTCGCCGCGGCGTGTGCACTCGTCCTGATCGCAACCCGCTCGGCGGTGGCGGGGGCAGGTGGTGTCGACACGCTGATCGCATTGCACTTCGCGAAGACCGCAACCGCGGGGATTCTTCTCGGAGCCGCGGTCGCCGCAGTGTGGGGACGGTGGGGTCCGCAGCTGACGCTGACGCTCGGCGCGGCGGGAGCGTTCGTTCTCGCGAGCGTCGCGCGACTACCGCGCGGTGACACCGAGTATCTCGAACCGGCAAGCCGGAGTACGTCCGCGATCGGGGAACCACCGATGTGGTTGCTGATCGGGACGCTGGTACTGGCGCTCGTTTCCACCGCCCTCGCCCAGAAGCAGTTCCGGGTGCAGCGTCCCGAACGTCGAATCCTCCAGACGGCACTGGCCGCGGCACTGGCTCTCGCTCTCCTCAACCGGCTACTCGGTGCGTGGATCGACGACCACGAATTCGGTGAACCGCTGACGGTATGGCTCATCATCGGCTTCTGCCTCGTGGTGGTGCTGGTGTGCACGGAGGTGTCCGCACGCTTGCTCCCCCGTGCCGACGGGCATTTCCTGCTGGCCGCCACAGCAGTCACCGCCGCGGCCATGCCCGTCCTCGACGACCTCCGGACCCCCCGCGTGACAACCCCCGCCTCCGCCGTCCTGATCGTCGGTGTCACAGCGTTGGCATTGGGTATCGCGGTCGCGGTCCGGGTTCCTCCGACGTTGCGACGACCGTACTGGGGGCTCGGGCTCGCCGCCCTCGTTCCCCTGACCACCGCCATACAGCCCGACTTCGGCAGTGACGGCGTCCTCCTTCTCGCCCGGCTCCTCGTCCTGTGCACCGGGATGGGGTTTGCGCTGGCCGCCGCGCTCCCCGCGTCGGCGCCGGTCGCAGTTCTGGGCCTGGCGTTGCCGTTCGCCTCGCTCGTCTTCGTGGCGGCAACCACCATCCCGGGCAGCCGGGTCGTGTACGCCGGAGCCTATGAACCGCTCGGCGCTGTGGCGGCGTTCACCGGCGAGGCCGACGGCCCCTCGCCCGTCTCGGCGGCATCGGACCATCTCGCGGGGATCGCGATGCTGGCCGTCGTGGCGTACTGCGCCTACTCGATACGGTCGCGTCGCCCACCGCTGGAAAAGACAGCCCCGCTCACCTAGTCGAGCAGACCCAGCGACTGCAGCCGGCGAAACACCAGCATCGAACCGGGCGCGACGTCGGGCATCGCCGCGTACTCGTCGACCGTGAAGTACCGCAGTTCCGCGATCTCGCTCGTGGGCCGCGGCTCAGCGCTCAGTTCTGCAAGAAAGCACGTCATGTGCAGGGCGGTGCCTTCGGGATGCCCGTACGCCGGCGCTTCGAAGACTCCCAGTTGCTCGAGGGTGCCGTCCACGATCGCGGCGTCGAGTTCTTCCCGAATTTCCCGGTGCAGCGCCTCTTCGGCGTTCTCGCCGGGATCAATCTTGCCGCCGGCCATGTAGAACGCCGACTTTCCGACCGATCTCGTCTGCAGAAGCCGCCTCTGGCGGATGTGAGCGAGGGCTGCGGTTCGGATCTCGGCGGGCACGCCTCACAAGATAGAACAGCCCGCCGCGGCCCTGAAATGACGCAGCGTGACAGGCCCGCCCGTTTCGTCCGGTTCGCCGGGACTCGAGGCCGCAACCTGGAACCAGTAAGATGTACGTCGTAGACCAACTCGCTAGCTTCGCGAACGGTCTACACCGACTCGGTTCGCTGCGTTCCGACACCCCGCCGCCCGCTGACCAACGACGGAGTGCCTTTTGCTCGCTGTTCTGCTCGCCCATGCTGTCGCCGCCGTTCTGGCTCCGCTTGTGGTGCGCATGTTCGGCCGCAACGCTTTCTATCCGCTCGCGCTCGTCCCGCTGGTATCACTCGGCTGGGTGATCGCGCACTGGGGGACGGTGCAGACCGTCTCACTCGAGTGGATCCCCGGCCTGTCGATGAACATCGACTTCTGGTTCGATCCCCTGGCCGCCGTCATGTCGGTGCTCGTCCTCGGGATCGGCGCCCTGATCTTGATGTACTGCGCGCGGTATTTCACCGACGACGAGCCGCGGCTGGGCATTTTCGCCGCGCAGATGGTGGCGTTCGCCGGCGCCATGTTCGGGCTCGTCGCCAGCGACAACATGTTGTTGCTGTACACCTTCTGGGAGCTGACGACGGTCCTGTCGTTCCTGCTGGTCGGCCATTATGCCGAGCGCGCCTCCAGTCGCCGGGCCGCGACGCAGGCGCTGCTCGTCACCACCGCGGGTGGGCTGGCCATGCTCGTCGGCATCATCATCCTCGGCCAGGTCGGTGGCACGTACAACCTGTCGGAACTGATCGAGGTCGCACCTCGCGGCTGGCTCGCCGGTGTCGGCGTTGTGTTGGTCCTCATCGGTGCGCTGTCGAAATCCGCGATCGTCCCGTTGCATTTCTGGCTGCCCGGAGCGATGGCGGCCCCCACTCCGGTCAGCGGTTATCTGCATGCCGCGGCCATGGTGAAGGCCGGCATCTATCTCGTGGCCCGGCTGTCCCCCGGCTTCGCCGACGCCGCCCCGTGGCGATTCACCATCGTCACGCTCGGGCTGCTGACGATGGTGCTGGCCGGGTGGCGTGCGCTGCGGGCCTTCGACCTCAAACTCGTCCTCGCGTTCGGCACCGTCAGTCAGCTCGGATTTCTCATGGTGCTCGTGGGTCTGGGTACGCGGGACGCCATGCTGGCGGGGCTGACCATGGTGGTCGCCCACGCGATGTTCAAGGCGGCGCTGTTCATGGTGGTCGGGATCATCGACCACTCCACCGGCACCCGGGACATCCGGAAACTGGGCCACCTGGGCGCCCGCGCACCGGCGCTGACGGTGTTCGCGGCCCTTGCCGCGGCCAGCATGGCCGGACTGCCGCCGTTCCTGGGTTTCGTCGGCAAGGAAGCAGCCTTCGACTCGTTGCTGAGCACCACGGCGCTCGCGGACCCCGCTCGCCTCGTGGCCGTGGCCGTGGTGGTGGTCGGATCGATCCTGACCTTCGCCTACAGCGTGCGATTCATGTGGGGGGCATTCGGGCGCAAGCGGCTCGAGAATCCCACCGTTGCCGTGCAGAAAATGCACGCCCCCGGCCCGATGTTCCTGGCCGCGCCCGCGGTGCTCTCGGTGCTCGGACTTGCCGCGGGTGTGGCGTCACCCCAACTCGAGAAGCTGCTGGTTCCGTACTCGCAGACTCTGCCTGCCGAGGGCGCTTCCGACTACCACCTCGCGCTGTGGCACGGCGTCAACACCGCCCTGCTGTTGACGGTGGTCGTGTTCGCCGTCGGCACCGCCCTGTTCGTGGCGCAGCGGTGGGTCATCCGGTTGCGGTTCGAACATCCACCGCTCGGCAACGCCGACCGCATCTACGACGCGACACTCCGCTTCATGGACGCCCTGTCGATGCGGTTGACCGGCGCCACCCAGCGTGGTTCGCTCCCCCGGACCCAGGCGATCATTCTCGCCACGCTCGTCGTGCTGCCGCTCGTTCTGCTGTTCACCGGCAGCCGCACCGACGCCGACCTCCGACTGTGGGACTCGCCGGTGCAGTTCGTGATCGGGCTGATGATGGTGGCCGCCGCGCTCGCGGCGACGGTGATGCGCAACCGGCTGGCCAGCGTCATCCTCGTCGGCCTCAGTGGATACGGCTGCGGTGTCCTGTTCGCGCTGCACGGCGCCCCGGACCTGGCACTGACCCAGTTCCTCGTCGAAACGCTGACTCTGGTGATCTTCGTGCTGGTGTTCCGCAAGCTTCCCGCAGAGGTCGACGAGAGCAGGGCCATCGGTTTCAAGCTGCCCCGGGCACTGCTCGCGGTCGCGGTCGGCGCCACCATCACCACAATCGGTGCCTACGCGATCAACGCCCGCAACACGGTGCCGATTCATGGGTTACTTCCCGACGCCGCGTACTACATCGGCAACGGCAAGAATGTCGTGAACGTCCTACTCGTCGACATCCGAGCCTGGGACACGCTCGGCGAAATCTCGGTTCTGCTCGTCGCCGCGACGGGTGTCGCGAGTCTGGTGTTCCGCAATCGCCGCTTCGGTAGTGCGCCCCGCGTGTCGGACGCCCCTGCGGTCACCGTCGAACAGGCGTCCGCGCAGTCGGAGACGACGTGGCTGCTCGGTGGAGATCTCATCGATCCCCGACACCGTTCGCTGGTTCTCGAGGTGACCACCCGGCTGATCTTCCCGACGATCATGGTGCTGTCGGTGTACTTCTTCTTCTCCGGGCACAACGCACCCGGTGGCGGATTCGCCGGCGGTCTGACCGCGGGGCTCGCCCTTGTGTTGCGCTATCTCGCGGGCGGCCGGTACGAGCTGGGAGAAACGGTCCCCATCGACGCCGGCAAAATTCTCGGGCTGGGCCTCACACTCGCCGCCGGAACGGCCCTGGTGTCGTTGTTCCTCGGCGCACCCGTGCTGTCGTCCGCAGTGTTCGAGGTGACGGTCCCGCTGCTGGGACACATCAAGCTGGTCACCGCACTGTTCTTCGACCTGGGTGTGTACCTCATCGTGGTCGGTCTCGTCCTCGACGTGCTCCGCAGCCTCGGCGCACGTCTCGATGCACAGATCGAGGTGAACCAGAAATGAGCGCAAACATCGGATTCCTCGTCATCATCGGCGTCCTGGTGTCGGCAGGCGTCTACCTGCTCATCGAGCGCAGCATCACGCGCATGCTCCTGGGACTGCTGCTGTTCGGCAACGGGATCAATCTTCTGATCCTCACGTCGGGTGGCTCGGACGGAAATCCCCCGATCGTGGGCCGCGACTCCATCCACGAGTCGATGGCCGATCCCCTCGCGCAGGCGATGGTGCTCACCGCGATCGTCATCACCATGGGCATTGCGGCCTTCGTCCTGGCTCTCGCGTACCGGTCTTTCAAGATCACCACCGCCGACCTCGTCGAGAACGATCCCGAAGACACCCGGGTCCTGCTGCGGCGTTCGCCCTCGGAAGCCCCCGACCGCGACCGCTCCGACGACCCCGTCACCGGCGAGCCCAGTTTCACCGGTGACGCCTTCGACCGGAACGGTAATCCCATCCCCTTGGAAGAACTACGGAACCTCGAAGACCTCGAGGGTTACGAAGAGCTGCACACCGGCGATTTCGACGACGACGAAGACGACAAGGCCACGATCGGAAAGAAGCCGTGACCCTGTCCCCGCACCTCGTCACCACACTCGCCCCGCTGCCCGTTCTCGTGCCCATGCTCGCCGCCGCCGCGACCCTGGTACTCGGCCGGCGTCCCCGCGCCCAGCGGGTGATCACCCTCACCGCACTGATCGCCGTGCTGGTCGTGTCCGCACTGCTCCTGTACCTCGCGGACCGCGACGGTACGACGGCGATTCAAGTGGGCGGCTGGGACTCCCCCATCGGCATCACCCTCGTCGTCGACCGTTTGTCCGCGATGATGCTCGTCGTCTCTTCGATCGTGCTGCTGGCCGTCATGGCATACGCGGTCGGTCAGGGCATCCGCGACGGAAGTGAAGACCAGCCCGTCTCGATCTTCCTGCCCACGTATCTGGCCCTCACCGCAGGAATATCCAACGCCTTCCTCGCCGGTGACCTGTTCAACCTGTATGTCGGTTTCGAGGTGTTGCTCGCGGCCAGCTTCGTCCTGCTGACGTTGGGAGCGAGCGCCGAGCGGGTCCGCGCCGGCGTGTCCTACGTGATGGTGTCGATGGTGTCGTCGCTGATCTTCCTGGCCGGCATTTCCTTCGCCTACGCGGCCACCGGCACCCTCAACCTCGCCGACATGGCCACCCGGCTCGACGGCATCCCGTCGGGCACGCGCACCGCCATCTTCGGTGTCCTGCTCGTGGCGTTCGGGATCAAGGCCGCGGTCTTCCCCCTGTCGACGTGGCTCCCCGACTCCTACCCGACCGCGCCGGCACCGGTCACGGCCGTCTTCGCGGGTCTGCTCACCAAGGTGGGCGTGTACGCGATCATCCGCGCGCACACGCTGCTGTTTCCGGAGGGCGAACTCGACAACGTTCTGATGGTGTGCGGCCTGCTGACGATGCTCGTCGGCATCTTCGGTGCAATCGCGCAGAGCGACATCAAACGCCTGCTGTCCTTCACCCTGGTCAGTCACATCGGCTACATGGTGTTCGGTATCGCGCTGTCCACGCAGTCGGGACTCTCGGGTGCCATCTACTACGTGGCGCACCACATTCTCGTGCAGACCACGCTGTTCCTCGTCGTCGGTCTCATCGAACGACAGGCCGGGTCGTCGTCGCTGCGCCGGCTCGGCGGGCTCGCCGCCGCCAGCCCCGTCCTCGCCATCGTCTTCCTCGTCCCTGCTCTGAACCTCGGGGGCATCCCGCCGTTCTCCGGGTTCATCGGCAAAGTAGCCCTCCTGCAAGCGGGTTCCGCGGACGCCGGGGTACTGGCCTGGATCCTCGTCGGTGGCGGCACCCTCACCAGCCTGCTCACCCTGTACGTGGTGGCCCGCGTCTGGACCAAGGCGTTCTGGCGGGCCCGCGCCGACGCCCCGGAAGGTGACCTCGCCGATGTGAGCCCGTCGGCTCTGATCGACGAGTCCGAGGCCGACATCCCGTTCGACGATCGCGCCGACGTGGGGCGCATCCCCGCGATGATGTTGCTACCCACGGTCGCGCTCGTCGGGGTGGGCCTGGCCATGACGGTCTTCGCCGGGCAGATCATCTCGATCAGCGACCGTGCTGCCACCGACCTGCAGGACCGCTCGATCTACATCACCGCCGTCCTGGGCGATCGCAGCGGGGCCGAAGCGCAGGAGGCGCCGCGATGAAACGCGAGAGATTTCTCCAACTCAGCGCACTGGTCTGGTTGACGGCCGTATGGATTCTCCTATGGGGAAACCTCAGCATCGCCAATGTGGTCGGCGGAGTCGCGGTCGGTGTGCTGATCATGGTGCTCATGCCCCTGCCGGGGGTGCCTGTCCAGGGGCGCGTGCACGTCCTGTCGCTCCTCCGACTGGCATGGAAATTCGTGTACTACTCGCTCGAATCGAGCCTGCAAATCGCCTGGCTGGCGGTACGCCCCGGTCCGCCACCGGTCACCGGCGTTCTGCGGTACCAGCTCGGAATCAAATCGGATCTGGTCCTCACCCTGTTCATCGACGTCGTGAATCTCATCCCGGGAACCATGGTGCTCGAGATCGATCAGGTTCGACGGATCGTGTACGTCCATGTACTCGACATGGGTTCGGCGAAGGCGGTCGGCCAGTTCTACCGCACGGTGGCGCAACTGGAACGCTTGTTCATCGCCGCCTTCGAGCGCGACTCCGAATGGAAGCCGAGTGCCTGGCACTTCGGCGACGAGCAGTACGAGGACCCCACTCAGAAGGGCACCACATGACAGTCGTCTCCGTCATCTCCGGGATCGTTCTGGTGATCGCCGGCGTGCTGACCACCTTTCGGCTTCTCGACGGGCCCAACTCGCTGGACCGCCTCGTCGCCCTCGACACCCTGATCGCGCTCGCCATGTGTGGTCTCGCGGTGTGGGCCGCCTACACCGGCGACACCACGATCGTCCCTGCCATCGTCGCCCTGTCGCTGGTCGGCTTCATCGGTTCCGTGTCGGTGGCCCGCTTCCGGGTGAGTGACAAGTAATGACCAGTGTCCTGAACTACATCGGCGCCGGTCTCATGTTGGCGGGCTCTCTTCTCGCGCTCACCGCGGCCATCGCCATCGTGCGTTTCCCCGACACTCTGCGGCGCATGCACGCCGCCACCAAACCGCAGGTGGTCGGACTGAACATGGTGCTGGTGGGCGCCGTGATCGAACTGCGGGGCAACGTCGACATCTGGATGTTGATCCTCGTCGGCGTCTTCACCCTCTTCACCGCTCCTGTCATCGCGCACAGCGTCGGCCGCGTCGCGTACCGGGAGCAACGCGATCAGGACGGGCTGATGATGATCAACGAGCTGGAGCCTCCAGAGCGGCCGTGACCGCAGGCCGGGAACCGACGGTGCCCCAGCGGTGCAGCGCGCTGTCCTCCCGGGCGAAGAAGGTCGCGTAGAACCCGAGAATCACAGCGGCGAGGACACCGATCACGATCGGTCCCGAGACCTCGGGGAAGCGGCCCATCGGCACGGCGAGATAGCGGTAACTGAGCAGCAGTACGACGAGTGCGATCGTCCCGCCGCCGACGAGCCGAATCCGGAACCAGCCCCACCCGCGTTCGGGGTCCCGCAGGGCCGACTCGATGGTCAGGCAGAGCACGGCTCCCGCCACCAGGTCGACTCCGTAGTGATAGCCGAAGCCGAGCGTCGCGGTGAGAGTGCATACCAGCCAGAACGTGCCGCCGAGCCGAAGCCACCAGGTGCCGCCGCGCGAATGGATGAACAGCGCGAGCGCCCAGGCGGTGTGCAGACTGGGCATGCAGTTGCGGGGTGTCACCGCATCGAACGCCATCGGCGCAGGGGTGAAGTCGGGCGTCGGAACGAAATTCGGCCAGAAGTTGCCGGCCTGAAAGCCCTGCCCGTCGGTGCCGAATGCGAAGATCGGCCCGACCACGGGGAAGAGAAGGTAGAAGATGGGCCCGATCAGGCCGATCAGCAGGAACGTGCGGACGAGATAGTGCGTGGGCCAGCCGTTTCGCAGCTGATAGATCGCCACCGCGATCGCGGCGACCGGTAGTTCGATGTAGACCCAGTGCAGAACCCCGTAGCCGACCGAACCGAGAGCATCGACCAGCTGTCCCATGTGCCACGACGGATTTCCCAGCGCATGGTCGGCCAGCTGCGCGTATTCATCGAGAACCATCGGGCCGGCCATGATCGTGATCTGCAACCACGCATCGCCGAACTTGGTCGCGAGAATGAGCAGGGCACCGAGCGCCACCCCCTTCAGCGCGCTGTGCCGCTGCTCGCCGGTCCACCGGACCGCGGCGTAGACACCGACCGCGGTGAGGACCCACGTCGCACCGTTTCCCACGGTGAGTGGGCCCCCCGCCGCGTACCGCACAGCCGCAACGGACACATCGATGCCGGCCGCGGCCGACAGGGCCACGATCCGCTGCCGTGACGTGAGCCCGACCATCGCGAGCGCGAGCCCCGCCCAGGGGACGGACGCCGACTTCGGTGTCAAAACATAGTCACGAACAAGGCTTTCGAGTGGCCCCTGGAATCCCTGCGCCGACGCGAGCAACTGCACCGTCACCAGCGCAGCCACGACCCCCAGCACGCCACCGGCAACGAGCGTGGGCGACCGGTCGACGGACCTCCCCGGCCGTGCAACGGCTACTTCGTCGATCGACACCCGGCAAGTGTAAACAACACATGAACGGAAGGTGGACAAGCGTCCGACCCCGGCACCGCGGTGTCAGGTGCCCAGCTCCTTCACGAGAGCATCGACCACGGCCACCAGATCGCCCCCGGTGGCCTCCGCGACCTGGCGTTGGCGCTGATAGGAGGCCCCGCGGCGCGGGATATCGGCCACAGCCGCCAGTTCGTCCGCACACCCGAGACGCGCAGCGGTGGGTGCGAGCTTCTCGAGCAGATCGTTCAGGTCGTCGGTGACGAGCCTCTCGTTGCTGTCCGAGTCGAGGATGATCTCGGCGTCGAGCCCGTACCGCGCCGCCCGCCACTTGTTTTCCTTGACATGCCACGGCTGCAGGTTCGGCAGGTTCTCGCCGGCCTCGAAACGCCGGTCCAGATCGACGATCAGGCAATGCACGAGCGCCACGAGCGCACCGAGTTCGGCGCGGGTCGAAATGCCGTCGAAAACCCGCACCTCGATGGTGCCCCAGCGCGGAGCCGGGCGGATGTCCCAGTGCATGCCGCCGATCTTGGTGATCACCCCGGTTTTCATCTGATCACTGATGAAGTCCTCGTACTGCGCCCAATTCGCGAACTGGTAGGGCAACCCGGCCGTGGGCAACTGCTGGAACATCAGCGCACGGTTACTGGCGTACCCGGTGTTGACGCCCGCCCACATCGGTGACGACGCCGACAACGCCAGTAGATGCGGATACCGCTGCAGCAGAGCATTGAGAATCGGGAACACCTTCTGCGGTGACGACACACCGACGTGAACGTGCACACCCCAGATCAGCATCTGCCGCCCCCACCACTGCGTGCGTTCGATCAGCTCGTCGTAGTCAGGTGTGCGGGTGACCAACTGAGTGGACCACTGGGCGAACGGGTGGGTGCCGGCGCAGATCAGGTCGACACCCAGAGGGTTGGCAGCCCGCCGCAGCAGATCGAGCGACTCGTCGAGATCGCTCATTGCCTCGCCGACGGTGGAGTGGATGCCGGTCACGAGTTCGACGGTGTTGCGCAGCAACTCCTTGGTGATGCGCGGATCCTCGGGGCCCGCCAGATTCGCCACCGCATCGAACACCTCGGCGGCCGTGTTGGAGAGATCCCGCGTGACCCTGTCGACCAGCGCGATCTCCCACTCGACACCCAGTGTCGGCCGCGGCGAACCGGGAAAGGGAACTACCACGATTCCGATCCAACCACAGGCCGCACGGTGCGGCAGTACACCGACATCCCGGCGTCAACCGGGATGTCGGAGATCTCAGCTTTCGCCCAGGACACCGCAGGCCACACGTGAGCCTGCGTCCCCGGTGCTCAGGGTTTCCTGATCGGGAGCGGGTGCGTACCGGGTGGGGATGTTCGCGAAGTTGTCGGCGCCGGAGTGGATCATGACCGCGGTCCCGGCATCGCTGTTCTTCAAGTCCTCCACAGTGAAGGCGTCAGTGGTAGTGACCAATTCGCCGGTACCGTCTTCGAGGATCTGCAGCGAGGTGAGGTCTCCGCTGGCCGGGTGGCCGGAGTGTCCCTCGACCTGGAAGTGTCCACCGGCGGAGAGGAAGTTGCCGGGTGCACCGCCGGTGGGGGCGACGGAGTTCGTCTCGCATTTGCCGACCGAATGCACGTGGAAGCCGTGGAACCCGGGAGTCTGGTCCTTGACGGACACGGTGACCTCGACGTGCTCGCCGGACTGCGTGAAGGTGGCGGTGCCGACGTCGTTACCTTCGGCATTCTTGAACGTCGCAGTGAGGGTGTCGCTTCCGCTCTCGCTGTGCCCGCCGGCCGAACCGTGGCCTGCATCGCCGGGAACGTCTGCGGCACTGGGATCGGCGGCTCCGGTCCACACGGGGGGCGTGGTACCCGAGACGTCGGACGGCTCCTCGTTGTTACTGCAGGCGGTCAGCCCCAACGCAGCGATGGCCACCACGGGGGTGACAATGCGCCAGGACATCCGACGGGTAGTACTCGAGGCCATCAATACCGCTCCTTTGAGGTGGCGAAGAAGTGCATCTGATCATAACCACGACGCCCCTGGACCGGCCTTCCGGTCCAGCCTGCCCCTGCGGTCGCGCTACCCGGCGGCGGTGACGATGACGATGACGCCTGCGGAAGAGTTCGCGATACCGGCGAATCGGGGTTTGGCCGTAGCCCCCAGTTCGGCGGCGATCTGCGTCGCCGCTTCCTTCTCGGCAGGCGAATTGCCGTAGTAGACGGTGGTTTCGGAGATCGTTCCGTCGCTGTAGTTCCCCGTTTCGGCCACCGTCCAGCCGGCCTCGGTGAGTTCGGTGGCCGTCTGTCCGGCGAGTCCGGTGACGTTGCTGTTGTTGAACACCCGCACGGGCACCGACGACGCGTCGGCGGACGCGGATGTGCCCGAGGCGCCGGACGTGGTGCTCGCCGACGCGGACGTCGAGGTGGCACCCGACGCCGACGCGGTCGCAGTCGTCGTGCGCGCCGCGGGCGAAGCCGGCGGAGCCGCGGAGGCGGTCGTGACGGTGGCCGCAGTGTTCCCCGAGTCCGAATCGCCGAGTGAGGCGAACCCGAGACCGGCGAAGAGGATCGCGAGAGAAATCAGCACCATGGCGAGGGCACGTAACGGCGGGCCGGACGATTGCGGATTCTGATTGCTCACGGTGTCGACCTTAGCGACCGGGCTACTAGGTGACGTCGAACCCGAGGCGACGGGCGGCGCGAGCCTTCTGCCTGCTGGCGCGCAGACGCCGCAGCCGCTTTACGAGCATCGGATCTGCCGCGAGCGCCTCCTGGCGGTCGACCAGGGCGTTGAGCACCTGGTAGTACCGGGTTGCCGACATGTCGAAGAGCTCCTTGATTGCCTCTTCCTTGGCCCCGGCATACTTCCACCACTGGCGCTCGAAGGACAGGATGTCGTGTTCCCGACGGCTCAGTCCGTCGGTCCCGACCTCGTCGACCCCTGCGGAGTTGTCGTTGTCGGTGCGCTCGGACTGGTTCCGACTACGCGCTGTTGCGCCGTCCATGTCACTCCTCGACTACTAGCTCTCGCTCGAATTCAGCGAAACCACGTTCCCCCGGCTCCTCGATCGCGTGGGTCGACCGAGCAACGAATTACACAGCTGTACTTCAGCGACTATTCAACCATGAGGAAGGCCGCAGGCAGTGCCGGCGACGCGGGCGCGCCGCACTATCCTTGACAACCATGGCCATCCTCCCCATCCGGATCGTGGGCGACCCGGTACTGCACAAGCCGACCGAGCCGGTGTCCCAGTCACCCGCAGAGCTCGCCGAACTCATCGCGGACATGTACGACACGATGGACGCCGCCAACGGTGTCGGGCTCGCCGCCAACCAGGTCGGCGAGTCACTGCGCGTGTTCGTCTACGACTGCCCCGACGTCGACGACAGCGGCAAAGCCTTCCGCCGTCGCGGCTGCGTCGTCAATCCGGTGCTCGAAACGTCCGAGGTTCCCGAGACCATGCCCGACCCGGACGACGACGTCGAAGGCTGCCTCTCCGTGCCGGGCGAGCAGTTCCCCACCGGCCGCGCCGACTGGGCCAGAGTCACCGGCACGGACGCCGACGGCAATCCCGTCGACATCGAGGGGCGCGGATTCTTCGCCCGGATGCTGCAGCACGAGGTGGGACACCTCGACGGTTTTCTCTACGTCGACATGCTGATCGGCCGCAACGCGCGGGCAGCGAAGAAAACGATCAAACGCGCCGGCTGGGGCGTCCCGGGCCTGAGCTGGGTGCCGGGAACGGTCGAAGACCCCTTCGGGCATGACGACTGACATTCCTGTCGGTAGCCGGGTGGTGCTGCGTTACGCATTGCCTCCCGGCCACAGCCATCCGATGACCGACGTCGTCGGGATTCTGGAGGGCGTCGCGCCGTTCGTCACCGTCCGTGCGGCGGACGGTTCGGTCGTCGAGGTGGAACCGGACCGGGTCATCGCACTCAAGGCCGTCCCCGCGCGGCCGGTCCGCACCAGCGAGATCCGAGCGCTCGAACTGGCTTCCGCCGACGGTTGGCCGGGAGTCGAACACGCCTGGATCGACGGGTGGCTGGCCCGGTACGGTCACGGATTCACCGGGCGCGCGAACTCGGCGGCCCCTCTCGGTGACCCGGGCACGGTCGGCGACCTGGCAGACAGCTCCCCCGGCAGCACGCTCGATCGTCTGCGCGACTGGTACGCCGAGCGCGAGCGCCCGTTGCGGCTTCTGCTTCCCGATCGGCTGGGAAGGGTGCCACCAGGATGGAATCTCAGCGACGAGGTAGTGGTGATGGCCGCAGATATCGCGAATCTCACTCTTCCCCGGGGCCCTCGCACGACCACGATCACCGATCGTCCCGACTCCGATTGGCTCGCGCTCTACCGGTACCGCGGGTCCGCGCTCCCCGACTTCGCGGTCGACGTGCTCGACGCCGTCCGCGGCGGCACGCTCGGCTTCGGCCGGATCGGCGCCGCCGACTCCACCCTCCTCGCAGTCGCACGCGGTTCGGTGACCTCGGCCCCGGGCGGCCGCCTGTGGGTGGGACTCACCGCGGTCGAGGTGGCGCAGGCCCACCGTAGGCGCGGTATCGGCAGCCTGATCTGCGGCGAGATGATCGCGTGGGGTCGCGAGCAGGGAGCGACCCATGCCTGCCTGCAGGTGGCCGCGGAGAACGAGGGTGCTCAGGCGATGTATCGCGGCCTCGGCTTCGTTGCACACCATCGGTACCGGTACGCGACGGAACCTGTCGGCGGCGGGGACTAGGCTGGCGGCGTGCGCATCGCTACTTGGAACGTGAATTCTGTTCGTGCCCGTACCGACCGGATCCTCGACTGGCTTCAGCGGACCGACACCGACGTGTTGGCCATGCAGGAGACCAAGTGCAAGGATGAGCAGTTTCCGTACGAGCGTTTCCGCGAGCTCGGTTACGAGGTGGCGCACGTCGGTATCAGTCAGTGGAACGGGGTGGCCATCGCGTCCCGCGTGGGGCTGACGGACGTTCGGATCGGTTTCGACGATCAGCCCGGGTTCCACAAGGATCCAGAGGTTGCCCCTGTCGAGGAAGCCCGCGCGATCGGTGCCACGTGCAACGGTGTCCGCGTGTGGAGCCTGTATGTTCCGAACGGACGCGAGCTGGCGGATCCGCACTACACCTACAAGCTCGAGTGGCTGTCGAAGCTGCGTTCGGATGCGGTCCGGTGGCTGGAGAAGAATCCCGAGGAGCAGATCGCCTTGGTCGGCGACTGGAACATCGCGCCCACCGACGACGACGTGTGGGATCCTGCCCTCTTCGAAGGCAAGACGCACACCTCCGCACCCGAGCGGGAGGCGTTCCGGTCGTTTCTCGAGTCAGGTTTCACCGATGTGGTGCGGCCGCACACGCCGGGTCCGGGCGTGTACACCTACTGGGACTACACGCAGCTGCGATTCCCGAAGAAACAGGGAATGCGGATCGACTTCATCCTCGGCTCGCCCGCTTTCGCCGGCCGGGTCGACAAGGCGGAGATCGACCGCAACGAACGTAAGGGCAAGGGCGCGAGCGATCACGCGCCGGTCATCGTCGACCTCGGAGACTGACGCACGTGCACGAGCGTGGAGGCGTAGAGACGTTCAGTCCTCGACGAGGATGTCGAGGGACTCCGGGTGCCGCGAGAGATAGCGCTGGACGTAGGTGCAGATCGGGCGCACTTTCCACCCGCGAGCGCGTGCCTCGTCGAAGGCTGCGCGGACGAGTGTTTCCGCCAATCCCCGTCCGCCGAATTCCTCTTTCACCACCGTGTGCATGAACGCCACAACCTCCCCCGGTTTCGCCGTGAAGCCGGGAATGTCGTCCTCGTCGCGATAGCCGAGAATCCCGACGAGTTCGTCACCGAGCCACAAGTCGAAGCGTTCGTGAGCCGGATTGTCGAGTACACGAACGTCGGCGGCCGAGACATTGCCCGACGCCGAGACACTGCCCGACAGGGAAGACTTCGAAATGTGATCCATGCCACCATGGAACCAGTAAGTCGCAGACTGGGGGAGCACAAACGCCGTAACCGGGATCGATTCGTTGCCGGGTTTTTCGCGTCCAGCGGTCAGCGTTCGATCGGTACCACCAGATCGCGATACTCCGGATGGGCCGACAAGAAGCGCTGGACGTAAGTACACACCGGTCGCACCTTCCAGCCGTATCCCCTGGCCAGGTCGAGGGAGCGCCCCACCATCATCGACGCGAGTCCGCGATGCCCGAAGTCCTCGACGATCACCGTGTGCATGAACGAGACGATCGGAGCCGGGACGCCGGTCGGGCGCCGACCGGCCGTCACCCCCACCCCGGCGCCGGCCCCGGTCGGCGGCCCCGAGAGGTCGTAGTATCCGAGGATTCCGACCAGATCCCCACTCAGCCGCAGCTCGAAGCGGTTCTGGCCGGCATTGTCGATCACGTCCACAACCTGCGAGTCCGTCAGCACTGCGACCTCCTGGTGTTTGCTTCGTGATCAAAACGTGATGTACGTCACCATTTATACCGACTCACCGGGCTGCTGTCCAAGGTTCCCCCGAATGATTTCTCACAGACATGTCGGTTACAGTCTGTGCGACAACTACACATCCACGGGGGCTCGCACCAGCGGGCTGAGAGGACGGCTAGGGCCGTCGACCGTCGAACCTGTCCGGGTAATGCCGGCGTAGGGAGCATCTCGATGAGCAGAACTGTATCTACGGCCACGTCCGTCACGACGGGGCCGATCGCAGGCAGCACCAAGGAATACGTGCAGTGGAGCGACGACATCCGCGTACCGGTCCGGCGCGTCCACCTGACCAACGGTGAGCATCTCGACCTGTACGACACCTCCGGCCCGTACACCGATCCCAACGCCCAGATCGACGTTGCCGCCGGACTGCCCCGCATCCGCGAGCAGTGGTCCGGGGATCGCGGGCAGACCCAACTGGACGCCGCCCGGGCGGGCGTCCTCACCCCGGAAATGCGGTACTGCGCTGCGCGCGAGGGTGTCTCACCGGACACCGTGCTCGCCGAGGTCGCTGCGGGACGGGCCGTGATCCCGGCCAACCGCAAGCATGCAGAACTCGAGCCGATGATCATCGGCAAGGCGTTTGCAGTGAAGATCAATGCGAACATCGGCAACAGTGCGGTCACGTCCTCGATCGCCGAAGAAGTGGAAAAGATGGTGTGGGCCACCCGTTGGGGCGCCGACACCATCATGGACCTCTCGACCGGCAAGAACATCCACGAGACACGCGAGTGGATCCTGCGTAATTCACCGGTCCCGGTGGGCACCGTGCCGATCTATCAGGCACTCGAGAAGGTGAACGGCGATCCGACCGCCCTCACCTGGGAGATCTACCGGGACACCGTGCTCGAACAATGCGAGCAGGGCGTCGACTACATGACGGTTCATGCCGGGGTGCTGCTGCGATACATTCCGCTGACGGCGCGTCGCGTCACCGGCATCGTCTCGCGCGGCGGCTCCATCATGGCGGCCTGGTGCCTGGCACATCACCGGGAGTCGTTCCTGTACACGCACTTCGAGGAGCTGTGCGAGATCCTGCACCGCTACGACGTCACATTCTCGCTCGGCGACGGACTCCGGCCGGGTTCGATCGCGGATGCCAACGACGAGGCGCAGTTCGCGGAGCTTCGCACCCTGGGTGAGCTCACGAAGATCGCGAAATCCCATGGCGTGCAGGTGATGATCGAAGGCCCCGGACACGTGCCGATGCACAAGATCGTCGAGAACGTACGCCTGGAGGAGGAACTGTGCGAAGAGGCGCCGTTCTATACCCTGGGCCCATTGGCCACCGATATCGCCCCGGCCTACGACCACATCACGTCGGCCATCGGTGCGGCGATGATCGCGCAGGCGGGCACCGCCATGCTCTGCTACGTGACGCCGAAGGAGCACCTCGGGCTGCCGAACCGCGACGACGTCAAAACCGGCGTGATCACGTACAAGATCGCCGCGCACGCGGCCGACCTCGCCAAGCAGCACCCTCGGGCGCAGGAACGAGACGATGCCTTGTCCAAGGCGCGCTTCGAATTCCGCTGGCACGACCAGTTCGCGCTGTCCCTCGACCCGGACACCGCCCGCGAATTCCACGACGAGACCCTGCCTGCGGAGCCCGCGAAGACGGCCCACTTCTGCTCGATGTGTGGCCCGAAGTTCTGCTCGATGCGGATCTCCGCCGATGTCCGGGAGTACGCCGAGAAGAACGGCCTCGATTCGGTGGAGGCCATCGAAGCGGGTATGGCCGAGAAGTCGGACGAGTTCGTCGGCGCAGGTGGCCGCGTATATCTGCCCGTCGAATCCGTCACCTCAGAGAATCGGTAAGGTCCCCTCCGTGAAGCTGCTGCCCCTGGCCCCCGACGGCCAGACCCCCGTCCGAGTCCTCACCATCGCCGGCACCGATTCCGGTGGTGGCGCCGGAATTCAGGCCGACTCACGGACGATGGCTCTGTGCGGTGTCCACGCATGCGTCGCGGTGGCCGCCGTGACCGTGCAGAACTCCGTCGGTGTGAGCGGGTTCCACGAAATTCCACCCGAGACGGTGGCGGCGCAGGTCCGCTCCGTCGTCGGCGACATCGGCGTGGGAGCGGCGAAAACGGGCATGCTGGCGTCCACCGCCATCATCGAGGCCGTCGCGAGTGTCTGCACAGAAGTGGGGATCGGGCGCGAGCATCCGGTCCCGCTCGTCGTCGACCCGGTCTGCGCGTCGATGCACGGCGATCCGTTGCTCCACGCCGAAGCGCTCGACGCCGTACGGAACACGTTGATCCCGATCGCGACGGTGGTGACACCGAACCTCGACGAGGTCCGGCTCATCACCGGGATCGAGGTGGTGGACGACGCCACCGCGCGCCGCGCAGCCGAGGCTCTGCACGCGCTCGGGGCCCAGTGGTCGATCGTCAAGGGTGGGCACCTGCGTACGTCGGAGGTCAGTACCGACCTGCTCTTCGACGGGGACACCTTCCGGGAGTTCAGCAGCCCCCGGATCGACACCGGCAACGACCACGGAGGCGGCGACACCCTCGCGGCGGCCATCGCCAGCGCACTCGCCCACGGGTGGTCTGTGCCCGACGCCGTCGCGTTCGGCAAGGAATGGGTCACCAAGTGCCTCGAGGCGTCGTACGACCTGGGAGCCGGTCATGGCCCCGTCTCCCCCCTCTGGCGACTTCGTCCCCCGTGAGCACTTATTAACCTGCGGCGGTTAAGAAGTACTCACGGGCGGCGGAGCCGCAGCCGCCAGATGCCGAGGTCGGACGGCACCCCGCTGGGGGCGGGGGCGAAGAAGGCGCGGCGCCACGGTTTGACGCTGATACCGAGTTCCTCGAGCGTCCCCGGCTGAAGCGCCGAGAGGGTGGCGGACGACGCCATGACGTTGCCGTCCCCGCCGAGTTCCATCATGCGGGCCGCGATGGTGACGTCGACGCCGAGCCAATCGCTGCCGAGCTGCCGGGGAACCCCTGTGTGGATTCCGACCCGCATCCGCGGACGGTAGCCGTCGACCTCGACATTCCGGAGCGCGTCCTGCGCGGCGAAGACGGCGTCGATGGCGCGATCAGGGCTGGGGAAGACGGCCATCACGCCGTCGCCCATCCGCTTCACGACGTGCCCGCCGCGGTCGACCATGGGTGTCTCGATTGCTTTGGCGACGTCTCGTAACAGCGCGAGGGTGGCGGTATCGCCTGCGGGGAGAGACCAGCTCGAGAAGCCGACGAGATCGGTGAACACGATGGTCACTTCCTGGGTTCCCCGGCCGCGGCCGGTGCGCTCGAGCAGCGCTTGCCACACCTGCAGGGCGCCGAGGCTCATCTCCCGGGACGCTCCCGGCTGATGGTCGAGGAAGCGGTCCGCCACGCGGGCCACGGCGCGTGCGGTGCCGGGGCCTGCGGTGGACAGCGGGTCGCCGAATGCCGGATCTCCCGGCAAGGCACGGCGGACCCTGCGCAGTCCTTCGATCAGCTGGGGCCGACGGTTCAGTGCCCCCACCCAGCCCAGAACCTTGTCCTGTCTACTCTCCGACGCAGCGTCGAGTTCGGCAGCGCTGTCGTCGGCCGGGTCTTCGCTCACGAGCGCAAGGGTAACCCAGCGTCACAGGCAGAAGCCCGTGACGAATCGGACATCACTGCGCTGCCCGAGCCTTCTCCCGATCGGCGCCGGTGGGGACACCGTTGGGACCGGCCAGTGACTCCGCGTAGACCCCGACTGCGTAGGCCACCGCGGACGCATTCTTCGCAAGAGCTGCCCGGTCGATGTTCGCGAGGGTGTCGGTCGGGCTGTGGTAATGCTTGTCGAACACGGCGTCGGGTGTGCCACCCCATTTCTGGGCCTCCTCGGCGGTCTTCTTGTCGTCGGCACCACTGAACACCCCGCCCGACGGAATCTTCTGCTCGATGAACGGACCGTAGTCGGAGCGGCCGTCGAAATCGGTGCCGTTCGCGGCAATGCCGTTCTTACCGAGGTACTCGACGAAAGTGCGCTCGATTCCCGCCGAACCTTCGGGGCCGGGACCTTCGCCGACGTTGTCGGAGTTGTCGCCGTCGTAGGTCAGGTAGCCGGCGTTCTCCGAGCCGAGCATGTCGAAGTTCAGGTAGAGCGCAATGTCGTTGCGTTCCGCCTCGCTCAGGCCGGTGACATAGGCCTCGGAGCCGAGCAGGCCCAGTTCTTCGGCGCCCCAGAAGGCGAACCGCACCGCGTTGTCGGCGTCCGGGGAACCGCCGAGCTGGACCGCCGTTTCGAGGATCGCGGCCACGCCTGTGCCGTTGTCGTTGATGCCGGGCCCCTCGGGAACGCTGTCGAGATGAGCGCCGACCATGACGACATCGCCGGTGGAGCCCGTCGTCGTCTGGGCGATGACGTTACGGGACGTGCTGGTCTCGGTGCTGGTGTCGAGCGTCAGCGTGACGTCTCCGCCGCCCTGCCGGAGCGTGTCACCGTCGGCCCTGCTCACCCCGCCGGTGGGAATTTTGCCCGCCGACGGATCGCCGAGAGTGCCGCCGCTCATCGGCCCGTCCTCGTTGTTGACCACGATCACGGCCGAAGCACCGCGCTCGGCCGCAATCTGCTGTTTGGCCGAGAACGGGCAGATACCCCGGTCGACCAGCACGATCGCTCCGTTGACGTCGAGACCGTCGTAATCCGTTGCCTCACACCCCGGGGTCTCGTCCTGGCGAGCCGGCACCAATCTCGCCGTCAGTCCCTCGGGGCCGGTGGACGGGCTGTAGGACAGTGCTCGCACCTCGACGTCACGGTCGCGCGACCTCAGTTTCTCGGCGGTGACATCGAAATTGTGGAACTCGAATTCCGGGGTCTGGACGTCGAAGCCGTTGTCCGTCAGAACTTGTGCCACGTAGTCGACGCTGGCTTCGTATCCGGGGGTGCCTGCGGCGCGGTTGCCGTCGTTGTCGTCGGCGATGGTTTGCAGTTCCTCGAGATGCGCTACCAGCGCGTCCTCGGTGACCGATCCGGCGAGTGCGCTCGCGTCGACCGGTGGCGACTCCGGTTCGCTCGTGGACGAGCACCCGGCCAGCACCAGCGCACCGGTCACTCCGACGGTGAAAAGTCCCCGTAGTCGCATGTCGGGAGCCTAACGCAGAACCACCTGTGGGCCGGTGCGAATGGATGTCGCACCGGCCCACAGGCTCCCCGCCCTGCCTACGATCCCAGCCAGGTCTCCCGACGTTCACCTGGCGGAGAGGCAGGGCGAAAGTACTCTATCGGTCTCACGCGTCGCGCTTGTTCACCACCACCAGGCTGGCCCCGAAGATCACCAGGACGAACACCGCGAAGTACACGAGACTGCCCCACGGTCCCCAGTGGAAGTCCACGCCCTGCGGTGCCCCGAGGAAGTGATTGGCATTGAGGAACGGCAGGAACGGCATGATTTTCTCACCGAACGATCCGAACAGGTTGAACAGGCTTTCGATCAGTAGCGGCCAGAGCAGCAGTAGCGCGATCGCTCCCGCCGACTGGCGCAGCAACGCACCGATCCCGACGGCGAGCACGACACACAGGAACGCGTAGATCGGCACTCCGTAGATCGACCGCCATGCATCCCCACCGGAGAGTGTGAGGGCAGCACCTGCCTCGTTGCCCGCGGTCGCCTTCGCGATGGCGTACGCCCCGAAGGTGAGGACGAAGGTCAGCACGGCACCGAACGCACCGATCAGGCCGGCCTTGGCGACGAGGACGGAGGCGCGGTTCGGAATCGCCTGGAATGTGGTGCGAATGACCCCGAAGCGGTATTCACTGGTCACGGCCAGGGTCGCGAGGATCATCAGGACCAGGACACCGAATCCGGAGACACCGCCGACGGCATCGGCCATCTGCGGCAGGAAGGGTTCGAAATCGGGTTCCTTCCCGTCCGCCAACTGGTCGTTGAAGGAGTTGATGCTGGCCTTCGCGCTCAACCCGATGACCGCGGCAAGGCCGAGACCCAGCACGACGATGATGACGGTGCACCACCACGGCGACCGGGTGGAGGTGATCTTGATGCGTTCCGCATTGAGAACAGCCATTACAGTGCACCCCTCATCACGTCGTCGACGCTTTCTGCGTGGTACTGCACGTCGTCTCCTGTCAGTTTCATGAAGGCGTCCTCGAGCGAACCGCGCTGAGACGCCAACTCGTGGAGGGTGATTCCCTGCGATCCGGCGATCGCGCCGATCACGTCGGTGGACGAATCGACCACGACGAGCGCCTGCAGCCCGTCTGATCCGTCCTCGCGGACCGTGAGCCCATTCGACGTCAGCGCGCTCCGCAGCGCATCCAGTTGCGGACTGCGCACCCGCACCGTCGATTCCGAGGACTTGCTCACGAATTCCGACACCGTCGTGTCTGCGATCAGGCGCCCACGGCCGATGACCACCAGATGCTCTGCGGTGAGCGCCATCTCGGACAGCAGGTGGCTCGACACCAGCACGGTGCGTCCCTCGGCCGCGAGGCGCTGCATGAATTTGCGGATCCACACGATGCCCTCGGGGTCGAGACCGTTCACCGGCTCGTCGAACAGCAGAACCTTCGGGTCACCGAGAAGCGTGGCGGCCAGGCCGAGTCGCTGGGACATGCCGAGCGAGAACCCACCGGCCTTCTTGCCGGCCACCTCCGTGAGGCCCACGAGGTGCAGCACCTCGTCCACCCGGCTCTTCGGCAGCGAGTTCGAGGCCGCCATCCACTGCAGGTGGGCGCGGGCGGAGCGGTTGGGATGCACCCACTTGGCGTCCAGGAGTGCGCCCACGGTCCGGAGCGGCTGCACCAGCTCGCGGTACGGCTTGCCGTCGATCAGCGCCGTGCCCGCGGTGGGACGGTCCAGCCCGAGGATCATCCGCATCGTCGTCGATTTGCCTGCACCGTTCGGCCCGAGGAAGCCGGTGACCATACCCGGCTGGACGGTGAACGTCAGGTTGTCCACCGCCTTCGTCGCACCGAAGGTCTTTGTCAGTCCCCTCACTTCAATCATGGTGACGAGGATGCCCGAACCATGGGGTGAGGCGCATCCGCCGTGGGTCTACTGTCGACTCGTCCCGTGGTACCACCCGTCCCCGGACCCACCCCGACAGAACCCTGAGAACGCCACCCGCACGGAAGTGGTCAGGACGACGCCTGCGCCCAGAATCGCTTGGGTATCCGGCCCGCGTGACGTGCCTCGTACCCCGCCACGACAGCGCCGCGCATCGCCGACGCCATCAGCGCCGGGTCCTTGGCCCGGGTGACGGCGGTGGCCAGGAGGACGGCGTCACAGCCCAACTCCATCGCCAGGGTGGCGTCGCTCGCAGTTCCGATGCCGGCGTCGAGGATCACCGGCACCCCGGCCCCGTCGACGATCATTTCGATGTTGTGCGGGTTGGCGATGCCCAATCCGGTTCCGATCGGTGACCCCAGGGGCATCACGGCAACACACCCGATGTCCTCGAGCCGACGGGCCAGCACCGGGTCGTCCGTGGTGTACGGCAGGACGACGAAGCCGTCGTCGACCAATTGCTCTGCCGCACTGACGAGCTCGATCGCGTCGGGCATCAGGGTGCGTTCGTCGGCGATCACCTCGAGCTTCACCCAGTCGGTTTCCAGCGCCTCACGGGCGAGCTGCGCGGTGAGCACCGCCTCGGCCGCGCCCCGGCAACCGGCGGTGTTCGGCAGCGGCGCGATGTCGAGCCGCCGCAGCAGGTCGAGCACGCCGGTGCCGCCGGCCGCGTCGACCCGACGCATCGCGACGGTCGTCAACTCGGTGCCGGACGCCACCAGCGCCTCTTCCAGCACGGTGAGGTTGGCGGCCCCGCCGGTGCCCATGATCAACCGCGAGTCGAAGGAGCGGCCGGCGATGGTCAAGCCCTTCTGCGCCACCGGCGTCACGTCAGCCACCCTGCACCGCCGTGAGGATCTCGATGTCCCAGCCGCGGTCCACGACTTCATCCCAACGGGCCTTCGGGAACACGGCACCGTTGACAGCTACCGCGATGCCCTTCGTGGGCAGGTTCAGCGTCTCCAGCAGCTGTGCGACGGTGGGCGCTACCGCGAACTCGTGGTCCTCGCCGTTGACGGTGATGCCGACGGGCACCACGACTTGCTGCTCACTCATCTCTACCTCGCTACTTTCTCGAAACGTCCGGGGTCGGCAGCCTTCGCCTCGGCGAGAGCCGATCCCTCCAACAGTGCCACCGTCGCGTCAGCGGTGACGGGGGTGAGCAGGACGCCGTTGCGTCCGTGTCCCGTCGCCACCACGACCCGATCCGACACTCGCCCGATCAGGGGCAGATTGTCAGGAGTCATCGGCCGCAGACCGGCCGAGGCCTCGCGCAGTTCGTACTCACCGATCGCAGGCATCAGTGCTTCGGCGTCGGCGATGAGATCGCGCACCCCGGCGACGGTGACCTGGGTGTCGTGGCCGGATTCGTGCTGAGTCGCGCCAACGACGATTCCGTCGGCCCGCGGCACGAGGTACGCGGGACGGCCGTGCACACTGCCACGGATGGTGCGACCCGGCGCCGGCGTCACCCCGGGACGGGCACGCAGTCGCAGGATCTCCCCCTTCACCGGGCGAACCGGAAGACCCGGCCACAGCGACGGCGACGCGACGCCTGCGGTGAGGACGATCTGGTCGGTGTCGAGCAGGCCGAGGTCGGACACACTCTCCTCGATCAACTCCACTCCGGCGTCGACTGCGCACGTCCGCAGTGCCGCCAGCAGCAACCGGTTGTCCACGGCGAGTTCCGCGACCGCGAGCAGTCCGAGCCGAACCCCACGCCCGAGCATCGGCTCGAGTTCGCGCACCTCGCTGCGGCTCAGGATCTGCAGATCGCGTCCCTGCGCACCCACCCATTCGGCGATGGTGCGCAGATCTTCGGCATCGGCGGCGTCGAGCGCGACGGTGAGTGAACTGGCCGAAGTGAACAGCTCGACACCGGCGGCGGCCTCGAGCTCCTTGCCGAAGTCGGGCCACCGGTCCAGTGACGCACTGCCCAGCTCGAGGACACTCTCCTCGCCGGGCCAGCCCTCGGACAGCGGTGCCAGCATTCCCCCTGCCACCCACGACGCACCCGAGCCGATCGCCGGGTCGTACAGGCGGACCGACCACCCGGCGTGGGCGGCGCGCCACGCAATCGACAGCCCGATCACCCCGCCGCCGACGACGGACACCGACCGTGGTCTCAGAACCGTTGACATCGAACACCACCTCACTTCCTGCGCCGGCATGATCCGGGTCAGGTATGACGGTCGGGCTCGGCGTGAGCCCCTCTCAGCCCCACGATCCCGGGACTCCCGTGTTGCACTTTCACCGTAGAGGCTACCGTCATGCCGTGACCACCTCGCATCACACCAGCCATGCAGAACGTCGGCGTCGCCTCGGAGCTGCGCGTTTGTACCTGTGTACCGACGCTCGACGCGAGAAAGGTGACCTGGCACAGTTCGCGGAAGCCGCGCTGTCCGGTGGTGTCGACATCATCCAGCTCCGCGACAAGGGCTCGGCCGGCGAGCGCGAGCTGGGTCCGATGGACGCACGCGACGAACTTGCGGCACTGTCCGTGCTCGCCGCCGTCGCACGGAGGCACGGCGCCCTGCTCGCCGTCAACGACCGCGCCGACATGGCGCTCGCAGCCGGTGCCGATGTCCTGCACCTCGGCCAGGGCGACCTTCCGGTGCCGTACGCCCGGAACGTCGTAGGGCCGGACGTCCTGATCGGCCGGTCCACCCACAGCCGGGCGCAGGCCAGTCTCGCGGCGATCGAGGACGACGTCGACTACTTCTGCACCGGGCCCGTGTGGGCCACCCCCACCAAGCCGGGACGCACGGCGGCGGGCATCGAGCTGGTGCGGTCCACAGCCGATGCGCAGCCCACCCGACCCTGGTTCGCGATCGGTGGCATCGACGAGTCGCGAGTACCGGAGATTCTGGCTGCGGGAGCGACCCGCATCGTCGTGGTGCGGGCGATCACGGAGGCCCGGGACCCTCAGGCGGCGGCGCGCTCACTCGCCGGAATGCTCCGCGGCAACAGCTGAGTTACGGCTGATCCAGCCAGCCCAGGACGGTCGACGGCTCCAGGGTGAGGACGGTGCCCGCGAGTTGGTCGACGAGTTCGGGGTCCGCGGTCACCACGGCGGTCACCGTTCCGACGGTGGTGCCATGGCCTGCCGGCTCCGCAGTGCCACCGAACACCTCGAGCGAGTCGAGCACCTCGATGCGCGGGAGCCAGCCGTAGGTTCCGTCGGGCAAGTGGATCGTGCGGGGCAACGCCTTTGACAAGTGTGTCAGAAAGGCGTGCTCCCCCAGAACGTCGTGCCCGGCGAGGACGAGCCGTACCTCGGTGGTGCGCAGCATCTGCCAGCCCGCTTGGAACCCCGGATGGAGCGGCAGCCCTGCAACGTCGGATTCACGAACCCAGCGCAGCTCCGTGCTCTCACCGTTGGCAACGGTGGGGAGCGGGCGCTCGGCGTCGGCGATCACCGTGGTGTAGCTCCAACCGCTGGCGGCTTCCATCGTCACGACCTCGGTGCGCACCCGGATGGCCGCGCTCTCGATGCCGGTCTCCTCGTGGGCTTCCCGGACCGCAGCATGGGTCGTCGTCTCGTGGCTGTCCCGGGCGCCGCCGGGCAACGCCCACGTCCCGCCTTGATGACTCCAGACCGCACGATGTTGGAGCAGCACCGCCGGCGTCTCGTCCGCGAGCGGAGCACGCAACAACAATCCGGCCGCACCGTGCTTGCCCCAATGACGACTGCCGTCCGGACCGGTTGCCCAGCCGTCCCCGTCACCACGCATCGACTACCCCTGTCCGACCTGATGGGTCACCTGCAGTTCCCTCACACTAACGGTTTCTCCCGGCCTCGCCAGCTCACGGCCCCGTTCGGGCCCCGTTCGGCCGGGGGCACGATCCCGCGCTCCGTCCGGTTGACCGCCTCCCGGCGCGGCAGCTTATATGCTCCCCACACAGTGCGGCCGTTTCCAGAAGAGGTGCGACGTGGTTCTGCGTGAGGCACCGTCGATCGAACCCCACGGTAGCCGAGCTTTGTCGGCCCTCGGGGACGACGAGGTCGATCCGGCGGTGGCTCGCCGCAGGGAGTTGCGCGCCTTCCTCCACTCGACCCCGGCCAGACTGACCGGTCTCGGCATTCTGCTCATGCTCCTGTGCGTGGCCGCCGGTCTGGTGGCCACCTCCACGGTGAACGGCAGGGCGGCCACGCTCGACGCCGTCCTCGTGGATGCCGAACCGCTGTCGTACTCGGCGCAGAATCTGTATATCGCGTTGTCGGTGGCCGACGCCGCAGCCACGACGGCGTTCATCTCGGGGGGTCTCGAGCCGGGCGACCTTCGGGACAGGTACGCGCAGGCGATCGGCACGGCGTCGGCGGATCTCGTCCATGCCTCCGGCGGGCTGGCAGCGAGCGAGGCGGACAGCCGCCGACTCCTCGCCTCCATCTCCACCGACCTCACCGTGTACACCGGGCTCGTCGAGACCGCGCGGGCGAACAACCGGGTGGGCAACCCCGTCGGGGCGGCCTACCTCGGGGAGGCCTCGACGCTGATGCAGACGAGCCTGCTTCCGATGGCGCAGCAGTTGCACGCCGGGCACGAGGCCCGTGTGGCGTCGACGCAGAGTAACTATTCACGGCCTCCGTGGTTCGCTCTCGCGCTCCTGCTGACCACCGCGGTGGGATTGGTCCTCACCCAGGTCGTGCTGGCGCGGCTCACTCGGCGCACGTTCAACCTCGGTTTGATAGTGGCATCGTCGGCGACCGCCATTCTGCTGGCATGGATGCTGATAGCAGGGCTGATCTCGGCTCTCGACACCCATCGCGCACTCACCGAGGGTGCCCGGCCGCTGCACGAATTGACCACCGGCCGCATCCTCGCCCAGCAGGCGCGCACCGAGGAGACACTCCGGTTGGTGCGGCGCGATTCGAACGGCGACTACGACGCGGTGTTCGACGACAAGTCCGCTCAGCTCGGTGCGGTGCTGTCGAACTATCCGCGCGAGGACGACAACCCGGTCGGTGACGCCGAGGTGACCCGGGCCGAGGAAGCATGGAACCGATGGTCGACGGCGCACGAACGGATGAACACCGTTCTCGCCGAAGGCGATTTCCTCACTGGCGCGGCCATCGCCATCGGACCCGGAGACGAGAATTCGGCCGCCCAGTTCACCGCTCTCGACGATGCGCTCACCGAAGGCATCGACTCTGCCCGTGATCACCTTCGCTCCCATGTGGCGTCCGCATCCGGGGTGCTGACAGCGTTGGGCCCGGGGGCCTTCGCCCTGACGCTGATCGCCGTGATCGGAATTATCATCGGACTGTGGCCGCGGTTGAGGGAGTATCAGTGAGGCCGCACCGGATAGCACCCGTGGTGCTAGCGCTGGCGATGCTCCTCTGCGGTTGCGCCCAGTCGACGTCGGGGCACGTCGGTTCGCCGAGCATCTCGTACACCGAACCGCCGTTGCCCGCCGGCGTCGCCCCGGCACCGACGGACCGTTCGACACCGGCTCCCGCGCCGGGCGGCGACTGCGGCGATCCCACAGCCAGTCTGCGCCCCGTTTCCGAAGCAGGCGCACCACCACCGAGCCCGACCGTCGACGCCATCCGCGCGCGGGGCCGGCTGATCGTCGGGTTGGACACCGGCAGTAACCTCATGAGTTTCCGCGACCCGGCAACCGGCACGATCGAGGGGTTCGATGTCGACATCGCCCGTGAGATCGCACGGGATCTATTCGGTGACCCGGAGCGCCTGGAGTACCGAATTCTCACCTCCGCCGATCGTGAACGGGCGCTGCAGGAGTCGCTGGTCGATGTCGTCGCCAAGACGATGACGATCACCTGCGACCGGCGAGAGCGGGTGGCGTTCTCGAGCCAGTACTTCGAGGCGCGACAACGCGTCCTCGTCGTCAAGGGCTCGCCCATCCGCGGTCCGGCGGATCTGGCCGGACAACGGGTATGTGTGGTGCGCGGCACCACCTCGTTGGAGCGGCTGCAGCAGGTGGCGCCGACGGCAGAGATCCTCACCGTGCCGATGTGGTCCGACTGCCTGGTGGTGTTGCAGCAACGGCAGGTCGATGCGGTGACGTCCGACGACACGATTCTGGCCGGACTGGCATCTCAGGACCCGTACCTCGAGATCGTCGGGGACAGCATGGGCGCCGAACCGTACGGAATCGGCATCACCAAATCGAACGAGGACCTGGTGCGGTTCGTCAACGGCACCCTCGAGCGGATCCGCCGCGACGGAACCTGGACCGACTCCTACAACCGCTGGTTGTCGATGCTGGGACCGTCGCCCGTCCCTCCGGCCGCCGTGTACCAGGACTGAGGCCCATGTCCCAGGAGAATACGGGGTCGCCGGATCCCGACGTCGCCACCGAGGCTGCGCCCCGCAAACCGGAACAGGCCACTCAGGCTGCACCCCGCGAACCGGAACAGGCCACGCAGGCTTCGCGTCCATCGGGGGCCTCGACGACAGGTCGTTCGACGCGGTCACCGCGCAGTCGCTCCGGCGGCCGCCTGCGCCTGGGTGGTGGGCTCGTCGAAGTGCCGGTGGTGAAGACGGTCGACCCGGCTTCGGCCGTGATGTCGGACCCGACGGTTCCCGAGAACAAGCGGTTCTGCTGGAAGTGCGGCAATCCCGTCGGCCGGAAGTGCGCCACTGCGGAAGAGTGCGAGTTCGGCACATGCCCTTCGTGCGCCGCCACGTTCGACTTCCGGCCGCTTCTGCAGCCAGGGGAGCTGGTGAGCGGCCAGTACGAGGTGCAGGGATGCATCGCGCACGGCGGTCTCGGGTGGATCTATCTCGCGATCGACCGCAACGTGAGCGATCGATGGGTGGTTCTCAAGGGTCTGTTGCATTTCGGTGATGCCGAGGCGCAGGCGGTCGCCTTGGCCGAACGCCAGTTCCTCGCCGAGGTGGCGCACCCGAGCATCGTGAAGATCTACAACTTCGTCGAGCACCCCCGATCCGACGGGACTCCGATGGGGTACATCGTCATGGAGTACGTGGGCGGGCACTCTCTGAGGGACGTTCTCTCGACGCACCATCGCCCCGAACGGATGCCCATCGAGCAAGCCATCGCCTATGTGCTGGAAATACTTCCGGCACTCGACTATTTGCACTCCACGGGCCTGGTCTACAACGACCTCAAGCCCGACAACGTGATGGTGACCGAGGATTCGCTCAAGCTGATCGACCTCGGCGCGGTCGCGGGCATCGAGGACTACGGCTATCTTTACGGCACACCGGGTTTCCAGGCACCGGAGATCGTGAAGACGGGCCCGACCGTCGCCTCCGACATCTACACGGTGGGCCGCACGCTGGCGGTGCTGACGCTCGACATGCCCTCCGACAAGGGCCGGTACCTCGACGGGATACCGACCCCGGATCACGCGCCGCTGCTGGCCGAATACGAGTTCTTCCATCGACTCCTGCTGCGTGCCACCGATCCCGACCCCGCGAAGCGTTTCCGCTCGGCGCAGGAGATGGCCGGCCAGCTCACCGGCGTACTCCGTGAGGTACTCGCGCAGCAGACCGGCGAGGAACACCCCGGGCTCTCCACGGTGTTCAGCAGGCAGCGAACAACATTCGGCACCGACGAGGCCGTCGAACAGACCGACGTCTACGTCGACGGTGTGCAACGGGAGCAGAAACTCGATGCGCGCTCGGTGGCGCAGGCCCTGGCGGTGCCGCTGATCGATCCCACCGACCCCAACGCTCCCCTGCTGGCCGCCGCCGTTCACAGCGAACCGCAGCAGACGCTCGACTCCCTGCGACATGCCCGGGACAACGGCATCGAACGCCTCGTCGGAAATCCCGATGTGTCGTTTTCCCGCGAACTCACGCTCGCCGAGATCAAGGCCCACCTCGATCTCGGTGACGCGGCCACGGCACTCACTCTGCTCGGGGAAGTGGAGCGAGACGTCGGCGACAACTGGCGGATCGACTGGTACGCAGGAATCGCCGCACTGCTCTCCGGCGACTACGAGGCAGCCTTCTCCCACTTCGAAGGAGTGCTGCAAGCGATGCCCGGTGAGACGGCACCCAAGCTCGCCCTGGCCGCGACCGCCGAGTTGATCCTGCAGCACTGGGATACCTCGGACCCGGCCCCGTGGCGGTCGTTCGCGGAGAAGTACTACCGGTCGGTGTGGCGCACCGACCACAACGCTGTGAGTGCGGCATTCGGGCTGGCACGGCAACTCACCGAGCGCGGAGATCTTTCCGGTGCCCTCGCGGCGCTCGACGAGGTTCCCCCCACCTCCCGGCACTTCACCGTGGCCCGGATGACCGGTGTGCTGGTGCTGCTGTCCGGGCGGCCGATCGACAAGATCGAGGAGTCCGAGCTGCGCGAGGCGGCGCTTCGTGTCGCCGCGCTGCCGCACGAAGAGAGCCGGGCACTTCAGATGCGCACCCTCGTACTGGGTACCGCACTCGACTGGATACGCAGCGGCCACACGTCGACCACCGAACAAAGACCTTTTCTCGGCGTGCCGTTCACCGAACACGGGTTACGCACGGGCGCCGAGGCGGCGCTGCGCGCACTGGCCCGCAAAGCACCCGAACGCACCCACCGCTATGCACTGGTCGACCGGGCTAACACCATTCGCCCGAAAAGCCTGTTCTAGCAGTCGGTCACCGGCTCAGCCACCCACCAAGTCGACTGCCGCCCGGGCAATCGCCAACTCCTCGTTGGTGGGGACGACGAGAATTTCCACCTCGGAGTCGTCCGAGGAGATGCGCCGGGCCGAACGGGATTCCGAGCTGTTGCGGGTGTCGTCGACGATGATGCCGAGACGTTCGAGCCCCGCCAGGCTGTCGCGCCGGACATCGACGTTGTTCTCGCCCACTCCCCCGGTGAACGTGATGGCGTCGGCACCGCCCAGCTCCACGAGGTAGGCGCCGATGTATTTGCGGAGCCGGTGCACATACACGTCATAGGCGAGCGCGGCGTCCGCGTTTCCCTCACCGACGAGGGTCCGGAGCGAGCGGAAGTCGTTGACACCGGACAGCCCACGCAGACCCGACTGCCGGTTGAGCAGATCGTCGATCCGGTCGACCGTCAGTCCTTGCCGGTACAGATGAAGGAGGACTCCCGGGTCGATGTCACCACTGCGCGTACCCATGACGAGGCCCTCGAGTGGCGTGAATCCCATGCTGGTGTCGACGGCGCGGCCGCCGTGTATGGCGGACGCCGAGGCGCCGTTGCCCAGATGCAGAACTATCTGGTCGAGCTCGGAGGTATCCCTGCCGAGGAACTGGGCGGCACAGGACGACACGTACTGGTGCGACGTCCCGTGGAAGCCGTAACGGCGAATGTCGTACTCCTGCGCGATGCTCCGATCGATGGCATACGTGGACGCCGCCGCGGGCAGGGTGTGGAAGAACGCGGTGTCGAATACTCCGACGTGCGGGACATCGGGAAGCACTTCCCGTGCCACCTCGATGCCGATCACGTTCGCCGGATTGTGCAGCGGCGCCAGGCTCGACAGATCGGAGATGGCGCGCACTACGTCGTCGTCGATGATCGTGGGCTCGTAGAACACCTTGCCACCATGAACGAGGCGATGTCCCACGGCGACGATCCCCGCCTCACCGAGCGGCCGGCCGACCTCGGCGACCACCTCGAGGACCGTTTTCAAACCCGCGCGATGGTCGGCGATGACACCGTGTCGTTCCTCCACGCCCGTGCGGTGTCGATACACGATGTGACCGTCCGGTTCGCCGATCCGCTCGATCAGCCCGGAGGCGATCGACTCGCCGGTGTCCGGCTGGATGAGCTGGAACTTGATCGACGAAGAACCGGAGTTGAGTACCAGTACCGATCCTGCGGTGTCGTCGCTCACGTGTCTGCCCCCTGAGGTTCGAGCGCCGCGGCCTGAATGGCCGTAATGGCCACCGTATTGACGATATCTTCGACCAGCGCGCCCCGGGAGAGGTCGTTGACCGGCTTGTTCAGACCCTGCAACACCGGGCCGACGGCGATGGCACCGGCACTGCGCTGCACCGCCTTATAGGTGTTGTTGCCGGTGTTGAGATCGGGGAAGATGAACACCGTCGCCTTACCCGCCACCTGCGAGTCGGGCATCTTCTTGTCGGCCACACTCTGCTCGATGGCGGCGTCGTATTGAATCGGTCCTTCCACCAACAGATCCGGTCGCCGCTCACGGACGACGGCGGTGGCGGAGCGCACCTTGTCGACATCCGCGCCGGTCCCGGAGTCGCCGGTGGAGTACGACAGCATCGCGATGCGCGGGTCGATGCCGAACTGCGCGGCAGTCTCAGCGGACGAGATCGCGATGTCGGCCAGTTGCTCGGCGGTGGGGTCGGGCACTACCGCGCAGTCGCCGTAGGCGAGGACGCGGTCGGACAGACACATCAGGAACACGCTCGACACCGTGTTCACACCCGGCCGAGTCTTGATGATCTCGAACGACGGCCGAATCGTGTGCGCGGTGGTGTGCGCGGCGCCGGACACCATTCCATCCGCTATTCCCCTGTGCACCATCATGGTTCCGAAGTACGAGATGTCGCCCATCACCTCCCGTGCACGCTCGAGGGTCATGCCCTTGTGCGCGCGCAGCCGGGCGTACTCCTCGGCGAACGAGGTGGTGTACTCCGAGGTTCGCGGATCGAGGACCTGCGCCTCGGAGAGGTCAACACCAAGTTCGGCGGAACGCCTGCGTACCCGTCCCTCGTCTCCGAGGAGTGTCAGCTCCGCCACCTGGCGTTGGAGCAAACGGCCCGCGGCCCGGAGGATACGGTCGTCATCACCCTCCGGAAGGACGATGTGCCTGCGACCGCGCCGGGCCCGGTCGATCAGCTGATACTCGAACATCTGCGGTGTGACCACCGAGGGAATCGGAAGTTTCAGCCGTTCGACGAGAACAGCGGGATCGACGTGCTGCTCCATGACGCTCAACGCGGTGTCGACCTTGCGTTGCGAGCCGACGGCCACCCGGCCCCGCGTCTGCGCGGCAACACTTGCCGTGTCGAACGTCCCCAGCGACGTGGTGAGGATCGGGAGACGCGGTTTCAAACCTGCCATGAGGTCGGCGATCGCGGGATGCGGGAGCAGACCACCATTCATGATGATTCCGGCGAGCGACGGAAACCCTTCCGCGTCGTGCGCGTTGACCATCGCCAGCAGTACGTCGGAACGGTCGGCAGGCGCGATCACCACCACCCCGTCACTCAGACGCTCGAGGATGTGCTCGGCCGTCATACCGCCGACCATCACCCGCAGCGCTTCACGGTGCAGAAGCTCGGGATCCCCACTGAACAAGGTGCCGTCGACGGCGTCGAGCAGTTCTGCCATGGTCGGCGCGGTCAACAGCGGAATCTCCGGCAAGCTCCACGCAGGCACGCCGGTGGAGGACAGCGCGGACGTGACTGCGCCGAGTTCGTCCGGGTTGCACCGATTGGCGATCACCGCGATCAGATGAGCGTGATGTGCCTTCAATTCGCCTATGCACAGCGCAGCGAGCTGGGCCACCTCGTCAGGACTGCGGCGTGCTCCCCGCAATGCGAGGAGCACCGGCGCACCCAGGTTGACGGCGATCCTCGCGTTGTACCCGAGCTCACTTGGACTGGCCACGTCGGTGTAGTCGCTACCGATGACCACCACGGCATCGCACTGCTCGGCCATCGTGTGATACCGCGCGACGATCTCACTGAGCGCGCCATCGGGGTCGGCGTGGACGTGCTCATAGGTAACACCCAGGGACTGCTCGTAACCGACGTCGGCGGTGGTGTGCTCGAGCAGCAACTCAAGGATGTAGTCGGTCTCCTCCGTCGATCGCGCGATCGGCCGGAAAACACCCACCCGTGCCGCCGAGGCACACAGCATCTGCAAGACACCCAACGCAATGGTGGATTTACCGGTGTCCCCCTCCGGCGAGGCGATGTAAATGCTCGACGGCGCCGAACGGCCCGGCGGACTCACTGGTGCGGAGGTTCCAGGTGCAGCCATGGCCATAGCGTATCCGGCGGTCCGCGCCGGCGCCGTCGCCGTCGGCACCTCCGGCCACCACGATTGACAGGGGTCCTGCGAAGCGGTCAGATGACATATGGCCGAATCACCCTTCCCCGACGTGCGGTGGGGCAGCGAAAACAGCTTCCTCCGTGAGCCCGCTGCGACCTTCGCCGCTACCCGGCCGGGGTCGTGGGTGATTCGGAAGCTCGCCGGAGTAGACCGGCGTCTACTCGAGAAGAGCGGTGGTCGTTTCACTGTTCTCGGCCCGATCGCCGCGCCGGTGGTGCTTCTCACCACGACGGGCCGCAGGTCCGGGAAGCCGAGGACCAGCCCGCTGCTGTACTACCGCGAGGGTGACCGAATTTACGTGGTGGGCAGCAACTTCGGGCAAGAGAAACACCCCGCCTGGTCCGCGAACCTCATCGCGGAGCCGCACGCGACGGTGACCATCGGGGGAAAGGCGATCCCGGTGACCGCCACTCTCCTCACCGAACCGGAACGAACCCGCATCTATCGTGAATTCGATGCCATGGTCAGGGTCTACGGCGTCTACGAGACCCGCACCGATCGCAACATGCGGGTGTTCGCACTGACTGCCACCTGACCAGACGTCATTGCGTCATCAGCGCGACCCGCTCGCCAGCGCTACCCCGGGATATCTGTTCCCGCCCGTACCATCTACGTGGGGACAATCACAGCGCCGCAAGTTGCCAGAGGTTTGCTCGTGGTGTGTGGTGGAACCAGGAGATGAGGCGGACAACCGCCGGGAAAGGGGGAAACATGCTTGCAGCCAGACAGTTACGCCCGTATGTGGTGGCGCCTGTGCCGCTGAAGCCGAATCCGCCCGACCCTGATCAGTGAGTTCTCCCCCCACGTCGACTCGAAGACAGGCAGACATATGAACCAGAAGTCCCGGCGAGGCCACGAGCCTGCAGATACGGACCCCGAATCAGGAGACTTGTCCGCCGACGATCTGGCCGCGGCCATCGAGGGGTTGACCGGCATCCGCACCATCGCGCGGTCTCCAGATGCCAGGCCGACCCCCCGCACCGTTCGGCGCGAACCGCCTCGATAGGGCCCGATCAGCACACTCCATCAGTGGACCAGAACTGGCCCCGCATCGGCGTCCTGCTGCGGAATCTCGTTGCGATACAGTGTCATCGACACCAACGCGCCGACAGCGAAAATGCTGCGGCCACCCAGAACGCGGAGTGATAGCCGGCCAGCGCCGCACCCTCGGCGAGCTGCTGCGCCCACGACGGCCGGATCCCCAGACACGGCGTGCTCGGCGCTGTAGTTGTCTGCTGCTGAGGCTGCGACACTGCTGAGGAGGACAATCCCGATCGAACCGCCGACTTGCTGCGCGGTGTTCACCGTGGCCGAAACGACGCCGGCGTCGTCGGCCCGCGCTCCCGCCGTGGAGGAGGCCATCGCGCTCGAGAAGACGAATCCGAGACCGAGCCCCACCGCGCCAAGACCCGGCAGGATGCCGGTGAGGTAGGCGCAGTCGACATCGATCGCGGTCAGGAATGCCATACCGAGTGCAGAGACGAGCAGACCGGACGTAACAAGTATCCGCGGGCTGAATCGATTGGCCAGCACCGCTCCCGAGAACGAAGCGCTCAGGGCGATCGACGCGACCATCGGCAGAAAGGCGATACCGGTCGCGATCGGGCTGTATCCGAGCAGCTGCTGGAGGTAATAGGTGAGGAACAGAAAGATCCCGAACATGCCTACCGCAGAAATCAACATCACCAAATACGAGGCACCACGCAGCCGGATCGGTCAGCACCGGCTTCGCGCTCGACGGTCTCCGCGCAAACCGGGATGGCCACAGCAGCCTGGGCGTACCCGCGCTCAGCGAGACCAACTGCACCGAGCGATGAAACGTCTCCACGGCGTCGACTGACGTCGGTCACTGTCCGCTCGACGCCGAGTCGACGTCGAGTTCGCCGTCGTGGGCGAACACGAGACGTCCGTCGTCGAGAGCGACCGCCCACCGGTGCACCGGAGCCCAGTCGCGGCCGAGTGACTGCCCCGACGTGGTCAGTTCCGCGAAATCCTCGATCACCACACCCTGCGCCGTCGTTTCCGTCTCGCGCCGAACCCGGACACGGGCTCCGACGACGATGTCGGGTTTCACAGGGTTCTGCTCGGGCATTGCTCATCCAACTTTCTTCGAAGGAGGGCCGCGGGCGGCCTGGTTGTTCCCACACCCGCTGGGGTGAGCGGGTGTGGGAACAGCCGACGACCCCGAGTCGGGGGAGGGACCGCCGGCCGATCCCGAACCCTGCGCGTTGCGGTTCGGGAGCTTGTTGCCGACTGCAGGCACACCCACTACAGACCATCAGCAAACATTCAGCAAGCCAACTCCGGGCGTGTGTGGGAATCATCACCCACCGGCTCGATGGGCGGCGTATCCGTCAGCGAGTCCAGCATTTGTACACGAGCGGCCTTGACGTAAATCATTCTGAGGTCCATATTACATGTTACGTCTCGTCACACTGATATGGAGGACGCTCATGACCCGTTCTACGCTCGAGCTTCGCAACCCGAGGATCACCGATCGCCAGGACACGGGTACACGGCTCCTCGAATCCTCCGCGAGGATGTCGTACGAC
This sequence comes from Rhodococcus sp. USK13, assembly GCF_018343855.1. NCBI lineage: Bacteria > Bacillati > Actinomycetota > Actinomycetes > Mycobacteriales > Nocardiaceae > Rhodococcus > Rhodococcus sp. USK13. The sequence goes on from NZ_CP069242.1 coordinate 6,109,873, forward strand.
CCCATGGTCGAGGTCGACTGGGATGCACCGGTCCCCGACGACCTGTACGGCCTGACGCCGGAATGGTCCACACTGTTCGGAACCCCGCTGTGGAACGAAATGACGTTCGAGCAGCAGATCACCCTGACCAAGCACGAAGTGTCCTCGATCATGGGCACCGGCATCTGGTTCGAAATGATCCTGCAGCAGATGGTCATCCGGGACATGTATGCCAAGGATGCCTCGCAGGCGCACTTCCAGTTCGCGCTCACCGAAGTCGCCGACGAATGCCGGCACTCCGTGATGTTCGCTCGTACCGCCGAGAAGTTCGGCTGCCCGTCGTACGTGCCGCGCCGTGCCGTCGTCAACCTGGGTCGCGGATTCAAAGCTCTCGCGTCGGGAGAGGTCGCCTACGCCGGCATCCTGGTCGCCGAAGAAATCCTCGACGTCATGCAGCGCGACTGGATGAAGGACACCCGTGTTCAGCCGATCGTTCGGGTGACCAGCAAGATCCACGTGGTCGAGGAAGCCCGGCACATGCGTTTCGCTCGTGAGGAGACACTGCGCCGTGCAGCGGGCACCAGCAAGGCTCGCCGGGCGGCCAGCCGCGGCGCCATCGCGATCGCGGCGAACCTCATCGTGTCGAGCATGATCAACCCCGCTGTCTACGCCGCCGCCGGGCTGGACACCGAGCGAGCGCTGCGCGAGGCGAAGAACAACTCGTTCCGCGCCGCGAAGGTACGCGAAAGCTCGCAGCCACTGATGCGCTTCCTCGCCGACGCGGACCTGCTGGGCGGGCCGTCCAAGCGCCTGTACAAGCGGGTGCACATGCTCTGAGGCGCTCCGCGCCTGTGAGTGGTTAACGAGTCTCTACACTCGTTAACCACTCACAGGCGGCGAAGCCGCCTAGCCGCGCAGCCGGGGGGCGAGGTCACGTTCGAAGAGCTCCAGGAACCGCTTCTGGTCGTGTCCGGGCGCATGGAACACCAGATGATTCAATCCGGCGTCGAGATACGGCTTGATCTGCGCCACCGCCTCATCCGGATCCGACGCCACGATCCACCGCTTCGCAACCTGCTCGATCGGCAACGCATCCGCCGCCTTCTCCATCTCGATCGGATCATCGATCGAATGCTTCTGCTCCGCCGTCAACGACAACGGCGCCCAGAACCGGGTGTTCTCCAACGCCAACTCCGGATCCGTGTCATAGGAAATCTTGATCTCGATCATCTTGTCGATCTCCGCGACCTCACGCTCCGCCTTCGCCGCCCCCTCCGCGACCGCCGGCAGCAACTTCTCCGTATACAACTCCATACCCTTACCCGACGTACAAATGAACCCGTCCCCACTGCGCCCGGCATACCGGGCCACCACCGGACCACCCGCCGCGATATACACCGGAATCCCGTCCTCGGGCACGTCGTAAATCGACGCCCCCTTCGTGGAGAAATACTCGCCCTCGAAATCGACCCGATCCCCGAGCCACAGCTCCCGCATCAACCGCACCGACTCCCGCAACCGCGCGAACCGCTCCTTGAACTCCGGCCACTCCCCGGCATACCCCGTCGCGATCTCATTGAGCGCCTCACCGGTACCCACCCCCAGCATCACCCGACCCGGATACAGACACCCCATCGTCGCGAACGCCTGCGCCACCACCGCCGGGTTGTACCGAAACGTCGGCGTCATCACCGACGTCCCCAACTGCAACCGCTCCGTCCGCTCCCCCACCGCCGTCATCCACGCAATCGAGAACGGCGCATGCCCACCCTCGTGCCGCCACGGCTGGAAATGATCCGACACCGTCGCCGAATCCATCCCGTGCGCCTCCGCCAGCACACCCAGCTCCACCAACTCCCGCGGACCGAACTGCTCCGCCGACGCCTTGTATCCCAGCTTGAGCTCGTGGGCCACCGTGTACTCCTTCGTCGTCACGTGCGGTTCGCGTTATGCAAACCTCTTCTGCAGGTTAGAGAACGGCGACGACGCTGGCGAGCCCCGCTCCCAGCGCCACCACCGTCAGAGCCACGGCGAACAGCCTCAACTCGTGGGGCGGTGGCATCGGCGCGCCGTCGCGTAGGGCCTTCTCGACCTGAGACCACCGTCGCAGTCCGACGAGGGCCGCTGCCGCGGCGAGACCGATCAGAATCAGGCCGAGGGTCGTCCGCACCCACCCGGTGCTGAATTCGGGGACTAGGTGGATCATCGCGAGACCACCCGCGAGCAAGGCCAGCGAACTTCGCATCCATGCCAGAAACGTCCGCTCACTGGCGAGTGTGAATCGCTCGTCGGGCCGGTCGGTGTCCGTCATCGATCCATCTATACACCGGTTCCGTGGAACCGCGACAAGCAGGTAGCCCGGCGTCTTAGATTGGACGAGCAGGCCACAGGCAGGGGGCATCATGCGACCGTTCGACGTTCTGCGACGCTCGGCCCCTCTCCGTGGACTGGTGGTGACGATTCTGCTGTTGTCCGCGTGGCTGGCGCTCGGACCGCCGCCCGCCTCGGCGGAGCCGCGGATCACCCGGGTGGACGTCTACTCGGAGGCGATGGGCCGCTGGGTTTCCAACGACGTCATCTCGCCCGCTTCCGGTGCGTCCGCACCCACCTTCTACCTGCTCACCGGGATCGGCGGCGGATCGGACGGCATCTCGTGGTTCAACAACACGGGGGTCCGGGACTTCTTCGCCGACAAGCATGTGAACGTCGTGATGCCGATCGGCGGCCAGTACAGCATGTACACCGACTGGGTCGCGGATGATCCGGTGCTCGGGCGTAACAGGTGGCAGACGTACCTCACCCACGAGCTTCCCGCCGCAATCGACAGCCGGTTTTCGACGACGGGCTCGAAAGCCATCGGCGGAGTCTCGATGGCGGGCAGCGCGGTACTCGACCTGGCGGCGCAGGTACCGGGGTTCTACCGTGCGGTGGGCTCGTACAGCGGGTGCGCACAGACCAGTGGCGTGCTCGGGCAGGCGATGGTGCGGTCGATGGTCGAACTGCGGGGCGGCGGTAACGCCGCCAACATGTGGGGTGCGCCCGGGGATCCCGCGTGGGCGCGGCACGATCCGATGCTGAGCGCCGAGCGCCTGCGCGGCACAACGCTGTTCGTGTCGACCGGCAACGGGATGCCGGGGCCGATCGACAACCACGACCCACTACTGGCCGTGCCGCAGACGATCGGCGGCAGTGTCGTCGAGATGGTCACCCATGTGTGCGCCGGCGCGTTCGAATCGCGGCTTCGGCAGCTCGGAATCCCGGCCACGTTCGCCTACCTACCGCAGGGCACCCACTCCTGGGGCCTGTTCGAAACCGAGCTACGCGACTCCTGGCCCGTCATCGGCAGTGCTCTCGGGGCATAGCGGCGACCGGGGGGACAGCGGCGATCGGGGCATGAGCGGCGACCATCAGGGCGTGCGCGCCAGTGCGCGTTCCAGGACCGGCCCGATCACCGCGAAGGCCTCCGGTGTGGTCATCCGCACGTGATCGCACTCCACCTCGTTCGCGGTGATCACGCCGGTCACCACGGGCTGCCACACGCTCGGCGAGGGTCGTTCACCCTCGTCGTCGGCGCCCTGCGCGGCGGCGAAGAACAGCAAGTCACCGTCGAACACGCGGGGCCGATGTTCGGCCGAGATCCGCTTCGAGTTCTCGAGGCCCGCGCTGATGCGGCCCAGTAGGGTCGACGCGAACGCCGGGTCGCGGCCGAACGATCGGCCGAGCATCTCGACCAACTGCTCTCGATACGACCTGTCGTCGTCGCCGCTGCCCTCGAAATCGACGCCCAGTCCGTGCAGCCATTGCTCGGCGTCGACCTCGAGGTCACCGAAATCGCCCTCCTCTGCCAGGTAGCTGTCCATCATCGCGAGCGTGCCGACGTCCGCCCCGGACTCTCGCAATTCGACGGCGATCGCGTGTGCGATCACGCCACCGAGTGACCATCCCAGCAGGTGGTACGGGCCTCGGGGCTGCACCGCCCGCATCTCGACGACGTAGCGGTGTGCCAGTTCTTCCATCGACTCGAACGTCGCGCCTCCGCTCAGGATGGGCAGCTGGAGCCCGTACACCGGCCTGTCCGGCGCGAGGTGCTGGATCAGTCCGGCGTATCCGAGGGCGAGTCCGCCCGCGGGGTGGACGCAGAACACAGCGGGACGTGTTCCACCGGACCGGAGCGGGACCACGACACTCAACACGTCGTCGGTCGCCGCGGCGCCGGGCGTGGACGGGTCGACGATGCGGCGCGCCAGCCCTTCGGGAGTGGGGTTGCGGAAGATCCACTGCAGTGCGACGTCCGTGCCGAGCCGGTCCCGCAGTGCGGACGCCACCCTGGTCGCGACCAGGGAGTTCCCACCGAGTGCGAAGAAGTCGTCGTCGGCTCCGACGCGTTCTACCCCGAGTACGTCGGCGAACACCTCCGCGACGGCGTGCTCGAGCGGAGTGGCTGGTGCCTTGAACGGCCTGGGTGAGACCATCGGCGCGGGAAGTGCCCGCCTGTCCAGTTTGCCTGTGCGCCCGACCGGCAGCTCGTCGAGCACGACCAGCTGAGCAGGCACCATGTATGGCGCGAGATGAGAGGCGGCGTAGCGCAGCACTTCCGCCGGATCAATGTTCGCATTGCCCTCCGGGACTACGTAACCCACCAATCGATCGATTGCGCCGGCGTGTGTGGTCACCGCCGCCCGGCCCACCCCGTCGCAGCGGGCCAGTACCGACTCGATCTCGCCGAGCTCCACCCGCTGTCCTCGAATCTTCACCTGGAAGTCGTTGCGGCCTATGTATTCCAGCCGGCCTATCTCGGTCCAGCGCACGAGGTCACCGGTGCGGTACATGCGGGAGCCCGGACCTCCGAAGGGGTGCGCCACGAACGACGCTGCTGTCATACCCGGGCGCCGATGGTATCCACGAGCCAGTCCCGGTCCCGCCGCATACAATTCGCCCACCACACCCACCGGGACCGGCTGCAACCACGGATCCAGGACTATCACGTCGACGCCGCGGCCGGGACCCCCGACGGTGACCGGCTCGTCCGGCGACAGCGCCTCGCTGGCCGTGGTCTGAATCGTCGCCTCAGTGGGACCGTATCCGTTGAAGACAAACCGGCCCGGTGTCCAGCGGTTCGCAAGCTCGGGGGCGAACCGTTCACCTGCCACTGCCAGAACTCGGACGGACGGAAGCTCCTCGGGACTCACCGTTTCCAGGATGGTAGGGGTGAAGAACGCATGTGTGACGTGTTCGGCCTCGAGGAGTTCGGCCAGCTCGCGGCCACCGAGCACGGTGGGGGGCACGATCACCAGCGTCGCCCCGACGGTGAAGGCCATCAGCAGTTCGAAGACGGACGCGTCGAAACTCGGCGACGCCAGGTGCGACACCCGTGCCCCGTGCGTCGCTGCGAAGCGTTCCCGCTCCTCGACTACCAGGTTTGCCAGACCGCTGTGCGAGACGACGACACCCTTCGGTGTGCCGGTAGAGCCGGAGGTGTAGAGCAGGAAGGCGGCGTGCCCGGTATGCAACGGTCGCACGCGGTCGTCGTCGGTCACCGGGTCCCCGGGGTACGCGCTGTCGACCTCCGGGTCGTCGAGCAGCAGCCACTCCACCGCGCCGGGCAGATGCCCGCGGTGCGCCGATACGGTCAGTCCGAGGATTGCACCGGAATCCTCGAGCATCGCCGTGATGCGGGCGGCCGGGAGCGCGGGGTCGATCGGCACGTACGCCGCACCCGACTTCGCGACCGCCCACACCGACAGCACCGATTCTATCGACCGCGGCACCCCGACTGCGACGAAGGAGTCGGGGCCGGCGCCCCGGTCGAGGAGCGCTCTGGCCAACCGGTTGGACCGTTCGTCGAGCGTCCGGTACGAAACGTCGATACCGTTGCTCGACAGTGCGATTGCTTCCGGATCCACGGCGGCGCCGGCGACGAGCACGTCCGACAGCGTCCGTTCCGGAACCGCGGGCGCACCCCGGACCGGCGCGAGTTCGTCCCGTTCGAAGGCGTCCAGTATGTCGAGGTTCCCCAGCCGCACCGAGGGGTCGTCCACCACGGCGCCGAGCATGCGAACGAAACGGTCGGCCAGCTCGGCCACGGTGTCGGCATCGAAAAGGTCGGTAGCGTAACTGAATGCGGCCCTGATGCCCGACTGTGACCCCTCGTCGTCGTACTCTTCGGACACGGTGAGCTGAAAGTCGAATCGTGCGATCGTCGCACCGAGGTCGATGCCGGTCACCTCGACGTCCGGCAGCGACAGGTCGGATTGCTCCACATTCTGGAATTCGAGTAGTACCTGGAACAGCGGTGAATGCGCCGTCGAGCGAGGTGGGTCGAGCGCTTCGACGACCTTCTCGAACGGCACCTCGGCGTGGGCGTATGCGCCGAGGTCGACAACGCGCACCTGCTCGAGCAGTTCGGCGAACGTGCTCGCGGACCGGATGACGGTGCGTAGCACCACGGTATTGACGAACATTCCGACCATGTCGTCGAGTGCGGCCTCGCCGCGTCCGGCGACGGGGGTTCCGATGGCGATGTCCTCGGAACCGGACATCCGGGCCAGGAAAGCGGCCAGGGCGGCATGCGCGACCATGAACAGCGTCGACTGGTGCGCCGACGCCAGCGCTGTCAGCCGACGATGCAGGTCGGCGTCGATCTCGAATCCCACTCGGCTTCCACCCGGTGACCGTTGCATCAGACGCGGACGGTCCGCCGGTAGATCCAGTGCGGCAGGAAGACCGGCCAGCGCGTTCCGCCAGTAGTCCAGCTGTGCCGACACCAGCGACTGCGGATCCTCGTCGGAACCGAGGAGTTGCCGCTGCCAGAGTGCGAAGTCGGCGTACTGCACCGCCAGGGGTTCCCATTCCGGGGCACCCCCGTGGGTGCGGGCCGTGTAGGCCACCAGCACGTCCCGGGCGAGCGGGACCATCGATGCTCCGTCCGCGACGATGTGGTGCACCACCACCAGGAGCACTCGGTCGGCATCGGAGGTCTCGAACAACGCCGCTCGCACCGGCACCTGCTTGGTGACGTCGAAGCCTTCCGACACCGACGCCGAGAGCCGCTCGCGCAACTCGGTTTCGCTGGTCACCGTCACCTCGGGCAGGTCCGGTGCCGCGTCGGGGAGGATCACCTGCACCGGCTCACCGTCGCACATCGGAAAGCGGGTCCGGAGCGATTCGTGCCGCGCCACCACATCGGCCACCGCAGCGCGCAACGCGTCGACATCGAGTGCGCCGGAGAGCCGGAACGCCATGGCAATGTTGTAGGCGGGCGAGGAGGTGTCGAACTGGTTGAGGAACCACATACGAGTCTGCGCCAGCGACAACGGGATTCGTTCCGGACGCGGTCCGGACTGCAACACCGGCCGGTCGGTACGCACGGTGGCTTTCGCGGCACGGGCCGCAAACGCTGTGACGGTCGGCGCCTCGAAGAGGGCGTGCAGTCCGACTTCGACGTCGAGTGCCGCGTCGACCCGGGCAACCACGCGGGTGGCGGACAGTGAGTCGCCGCCCAAGCGGAAGAAGTCGTCGTCGGCGCCGACCTGTTCGATTCCGAGGACGTCGCCGAACACACCGGCCACGACGGCTTCGAGGGGGGTGGCGGGCGCCCGGAAGCGACGCGTCCCGGTGCCGGGTTCGGGTAGTGCTGTGCGGTCAAGTTTCCCACTCACCGTCACCGGCAACTCCCCCACAACCACCACCACCGACGGCACCACCCACCCCGGCACCACCCCCGCCACCCACTCCACCACCACATCCGGATCCACCTGCACCCCCACCTCCGGCACCACATACCCCACCAACCGACCCCCTCCCGCACCACCGCCGCCGCCCGAGCCACCCCCGGACACCGCGCCAACACCGCCTCCACCTCCCCCAACTCCACCCGCTGACCCCGCACCTTCACCTGCCCATCAACCCGCCCCACAAACTCCAACACCCCCACCTCAACCCACCGCACCACATCCCCCGTCCGATACACCCGAGACCCCACACCCGAAAACGGATTCGCCACAAACGACCCCGCCGTCAACCCCGCCCGACCCCGATACCCCCGCGCCACACCCGACCCCGACACATACAACTCACCCACCACCCCCACCGGCACCGGACGCAACCACCCGTCCAACACCACCACCTCCACCCCCACCCCCGGACCACCCACCGACACCACACCCCCGCCACCAACGGCCCACCCACCGTCGCCTGCACCGTCACCTCCGTCGGCCCATACGCATTGAAAAACTCCCGACCCGGCGCCCACCGCGCCACCAACTCCGGCGCACACACCTCCCCCGCCACCACCAACACCCGCACCGACCCCAACCCCACACCCGACCCCAACGTCGCCAACACCGACGGCGTCACAAAACAATGCGACACCCCTCCGCCTCCCACAACTCCACCAACCCCACACCCCCGAACACCCCCGGCGGCGCCACCACCAACCGCGCCCCCACCGAAAACGCCATCAACCACTCGTACACCACCGCATCAAAACTCGGCGACGACACCTGCGACACCCGCGAACCCGACGACACCCCGAACCGAACCCGCTCCTCCACAGCCAAATTCGCCAAACCCTCATGCGTCACCACCACCCCCTTCGGCCGCCCCGTCGACCCCGACGTATACATCACATACGCCGCACACCCCGCCCTCAACGGCCGCACCCGATCCCCATCCGACACCACACCCCCGACACCCCTCCACCACACCCGAATCATCGAGCCACAACCACTCCACCCCATCCGGCACCACACACCCCGACACCGACAACCCCACCACCACACCCGAATCCACCAACATCTCCCGCACCCGCACCAACGGCAACACCGGATCCACCGGCAAAAACGCCCCACCCGCCTTCGCCACCGCCCACACCCCCACCACCAACTCCACCGAACGCCCCACCACCACCGCCACCACCGACTCCGGCCCCACACCCCGACCGATCAACACCCGCGCCCACCGCGACGACAACTCATCCAACTCCCCATACGACACCTCCACCCCACCACACGAAACCGCCACCGCCCCCGATCCACCCCCACCCCACCAGCCAAAATCTCCGGCAACACCCGAACACCCACACCCCGCCCACCCCGCACCGGAACCAACACCCCACGCTCCCCCGCACTCAACACCTCCACCCCCGCCAACAACCCATCCGGTTCGGTGGCCATCTCCTCGAATATCCGGGTGACCCGTGCCGCGATCGTCTTGACCGTGGCCGCCTCGATCAGGTCGGGTAGGTAGTGAAAGGTCATGCGCAGCTGCGTGTCCATCGAGAAGGCCACGCTGAGTGGGTAATGCGTGGCATCGACACCGCTGACGTCCACTACCCGGATTCCGGCCAGGTCGGTGTCCTCGGTCAGCCCACCTCGATCGATCGGGTACGACTCGAAGACGGTTGCCGTGTCGAATCCGAGCTGTGGGCCGGCCGCGCGCGCAATGTCGGCGAGACCCAGGTGGTGGTGGTCGAACAACGCCGCCTGCTCCGACTGCGTTCGTTCGAGCAACTCGCCCACCGTTTCCCGGGGATCGAGCGTGATACGAACGGGGACGGTGTTGACGAACAATCCGATCATCGACTCGGCGCCGGCGAGTTGCGGTGATCGCCCGGACACCGTGCCGCCGAACGTGACATCGGACGAGGACGTGGCCCCGTTCAACAGAAGTGCCCACGCAGCCTGGGTCACCGTATTCACAGTGACGTTGCGCTCGCGTGCCAGAGTCGCGAGTTCCGCGGTAAGGCTCTCGGAAAGCGAAAACTGTACCTGGGCGGGCGGGACCGACGATTGTTTTCCCCACGCCTCCGGCAGGAGCAGCGTCGGTCCGTCGATGCCGGCGAGCGCGTTCGCCCACACCCCCCGCGACTCCTCTGGATCTCGGTGGCGCAGCCAGGTCAAAAAGTCCCGGTAGGGCCGGGGACTCGGCAGCGTCCCCGCCCCATCTGCTACATACAGGGCGAGGAGATCCCGGATCGCGAGTGGCATCGACCACCCGTCGAGGAGGGTGTGGTGGTTGGTCCACACCAGACGGACTTCGTCGTGTCCGATGGACAGGAGAAGGAATCGCATCAGCGGTGCGTGGGAGGTGTCGAATGCCGCAGAGCGATCGGCGGCCAGAATCCGGTCCAGTTCGGCGCCGCGCGCCTCCTCGGGAATGCCCGTCAGGTCGACCTGGCGGAACGGCACGTCGACGGTCGCCGGCACCACCTGTACGAAGGTGCCGTCGGCGGACGGCACGAAGGCCACCCGCAGGTTCGCGTGCCGATCCAGCAGTGCCTGAGCCGCGCGGCGCATCCGCGCCGGATCGACGGCGCCTTTCAAATGTAGCGACACCTGCACCGTGTAGGCGTCGATCGCGGGTTTCGCCATGAGGGCGTGAAACAGCAACCCGGCCTGCAGGGGTGCGAGTGGCCACACATCGGTGAGCGGCCCGAAGCGCTCCTCCCACGCGTCGAGGTCGCTCTGAGTCACGGTGACGAGCGGAACATCGGAAGGGGTGACCCCCCCGGCCTCAGGACGGTGAGAATGAGTTGTCAATGCGGACAACGCCTCCCGTAACAGAATCGCGAACCGCTCGGCATCGTCGCGCGCCACCAGGGTGTCCGGGTAGCCCACGCTCACCCGAAGTTTTCCGCCGACCACGATCGAGTTGACCTCGAGCGCGGCCGAGGCGGGCATGTCGGGGTCCGGAACGTACTGCAGGTCGCCGAATCCGTCGGCGGGTGCCCATGCCACCGTGCTGCCGGCTGGTGCGTCGGGGACCTGGCCGAGATAGTTGTAACTGATGTGCCCCGGTTCGGTCTTCGGCAGCGTGTCGGCCGTGTCGGGGTTCAGGTAGCGGAGGAGGCCGTAGCCGATGCCCATGTCGGGTACAGCGCGCAGCTGCTCCTTCACCACCTTGACCGCCCGGCCCATCGCGGGGCCGCCGGCGAGCGCGTCGTCGAGGTCGACACCGGCGAGGTCGACGCGGACGGGAAAGATTGTGGTAAACCAGCCGACGGTGCGGGACAGGTCGGCGCCCGGCACCACATACTGCTCGCGCCCGTGCCCCTCCATGCGGATCAGCATGGACGACAACGAGATTCCCCGATCGCGTCGCCATCTCGACGATGCCACTGCCAGGGCGGTGACGAGCACGTCGTGGGCACCCCCGTGGTATAACCCCGGGAGGGTTGTCAACAGTACGGAGGTGTCTTCGGTCGACATCTCGACGCCGACGTCACGAATTGCCGTCGCCACGTCCACCGCGGGATCCAGAGGGCGGTCGGTGATCAGGGGGTCCGGCCCGTCCACGACGCTCCGCCACCACGCCAGCTCGGCGACCCGCTCACCGCGCTGTGCCTCCTCCGCCAGGGCATGCGCCCACCGGCGCATGGACGTTCCCGGCGCCGGCAGCTCCGCACCGTGTCCGGCGGAGATCTGCGACCAGGCGGTCGCGAAGTCGGGCAACAGAATCCGCCAGGACACCCCGTCAACGGCAAGATGGTGAGCCACGACGATCAATCGGCCCGAGGTTGCGGGGACGCTCGACGGTCCCGGATCGAGCCACACGAACTGGACGACGACACCATCGGAGGGACGCAGTCTCTCGACAGCAGCCTGGTGCTCGGCCGCGACGAGTGTCGCCGGCGGGTCGGCCTCGACAGTGGCGTCGAACCTGACGCGACGGATCAGTGAGGCCGCATCCACGTCGGTGTCCGTGCGGGTCTCCATCTGCCACTGTCCGCTCGCATCCCGCAACAGCCGGGACCGCAGCATGTCGTGCCGTGCGATCACCGCGGCGAGGACAGCGACAAGTCCGTCTTCGTCGATCCCGGCGGGGAGCGTGAGCAGCAGGCTCTGACTGAACCGCTCGAAGTGGCCGCCGCGCTCCAACAGGTACCGCACCACAGGTGTGGGCGGGAAAGTGCCGATACCGCCGCCGGCGAGTTCGGTGAGAGGTCCGGGCGTCGTGCGGTCCGCGATGTCCGATTGTGCTGCCAGCGCAGCCACCGTTCGGTGCTCGAACACCTGTTGCGGGGTGAACACCAGTCCTCGGGTCTTGGCCCGCGACACCAACCGGATCGACAGGATGCTGTCGCCGCCCAACGCGAAGAACGAGTCGTCGTACCCCACCCGTTCGATTCCGAGTACTTCCGCGAAGACCGATGCCAACGTCTCTTCGGCTGCGGTGCGCGCGGGCCGCTGGGGTCGGTGCACAAGTTCCGGTTCGGGTAGTGCTGTGCGGTCAAGCTTCCCACTCACCGTCACCGGCAACTCCCCCACAACCACCACCACCGACGGCACCACCCACCCCGGCACCACCCCCGCCACCCACTCCACCACCACATCCGGATCCACCCGCACCCCCACCTCCGGCACCACATACCCCACCAACCGACCCCCTCCCGCACCACCGCCGCCGCCCGAGCCACCCCCGGACACCGCGCCAACACCGCCTCCACCTCCCCCAACTCCACCCGCTGACCCCGCACCTTCACCTGCCCATCAACCCGCCCCACAAACTCCAACACCCCCACCTCAACCCACCGCACCACATCCCCGTCCGATACACCCGAGACCCCACACCCGAAAACGGATTCGCCACAAACGACACCGCCGTCAACCCCGCCCGACCCCGATACCCCCGCGCCACACCCGACCCCGACACATACAACTCACCCACCACCCCCACCGGCACCGGACGCAACCACCCGTCCAACACCACCACCTCCACCCCCACCCCCGGACCACCCACCGACACCACACCCCCGCCACCAACGGCCCACCCACCGTCGCCTGCACCGTCACCTCCGTCGGCCCATACGCATTGAAAAACTCCCGACCCGGCGCCCACCGCGCCACCAACTCCGGCGCACACACCTCCCCGCCACCACCAACACCCGCACCGACCCCAACCCCACACCCGACCCCAACGTCGCCAACACCGACGGCGTCACAAAACAATGCGACACCCCCTCCGCCTCCCACAACTCCACCAACCCCACACCCCCGAACACCCCGGCGGCGCCACCACCAACCGCGCCCCCACCGAAAACGCCATCAACCACTCGTACACCACCGCATCAAAACTCGGCGACGACACCTGCGACACCCGCGAACCCGACGACAACCCGAACCGAACCCGCTCCTCCACAGCCAAATTCGCCAAACCCTCATGCGTCACCACCACCCCCTTCGGCCGCCCCGTCGACCCCGACGTATACATCACATACGCCGCACACCCCGCCCTCAACGGCCGCACCCGATCCCCATCCGACACCACACCCCCGACACCCCTCCACCACACCCGAATCATCGAGCCACAACCACTCCACCCCATCCGGCACCACACACCCCGACACCGACAACCCCACCACCACACCCGAATCCACCAACATCTCCCGCACCCGCACCAACGGCAACACCGGATCCACCGGCAAAAACGCCCCACCCGCCTTCGCCACCGCCCACACCCCCACCACCAACTCCACCGAACGCCCCACCACCACCGCCACCACCGACTCCGGCCCCACACCCCGACCGATCAACACCCGCGCCCACCGCGACGACAACTCATCCAACTCCCCATACGACACCTCCACCCCACCACACGAAACCGCCACCGCCCCCGATCCACCCCCACCCCACCAGCCAAAATCTCCGGCAACACCCGAACACCCACACCCCGCCCACCCCGCACCGGAACCAACACCCCACGCTCCCCCGCACTCAACACCTCCACCCCCGCCAACAACCCATCGGGCGATTCCAGTGCGGCCGTGAGGATTCGGACGAAGCGCTGTAGATCGGCCGGACCGTGTGCTTCGACGGACCACGTCCCGTCCCCGTCGTCCACGGCGATAGATGCGCGCTCCCCCGTTGCGCCCCAACGCTTCACCACTGCGACGGCGCAGTTCCCGATCCGCTCGACGCCGAGCGGTTCCCGCACTTCACCCGCCAGCGGGCACCAGTCCTGCCCGATTGCGGCAGCATCGGTTGTGGAGAGGAAGCGCCGTCGACGGGATCTCCGCAGTTGCAGGCCCAGCTGCCGCGTCACCGCGTCGAACGTGAAATGGGGGGCGAGGGTCACCCTGACCGGCATCGTCGTCCCACGTTCCCGGAACCCGAGCAGTACGTCGTCGACGCCCGTAAGGCTCTGCCGGTACAGCGCGAGAGCCGCGAGGAGAACTGCTGCCGTACCGCCGCCGCTGCGGCGTGCGAGTCGCGCCGCTACACCGCCGACCGATATATTCTCGTAGCGTGAATCCTTCTGTTCGGGAATCTGATCGAACAGTTCTTCCGCTTTCGGGACCCCGGCGAGAAGCTCCTCCCAGTAGCAGCGGTCGTCGAGCCACGCGGCGCTCTCCCGGTAGCGGGCATCGGAGGCGAGCAGTGCCGACGGGGACGTGAACGGCCAGTTCACTCTCCGAGGCGGCGCGGTGCGGGCGGCCTCGTAGGTTTCGGCGGTGGCCCGGACGATCGCCGCCATGCCCGGTTCGTCGTTGACCAGGCGGTGGTAGCGCTGGAACCAGCCGAAACGGCCGTGCGGCAAACGGAAAAGGGTGTGGACGTACAGCGGGCCGGTGGTGACGTCCATTGTCCGGTCCAGTTCGCGGCTGATCCACGCCGCGACGAGAGTGTCGGCGTCGGCCGAGGTGCTCGCGTCGATCACATCCGGTCCGGACACGTGCCCGGTCCCGGTTCTCTGGCGTAGTTCTTGCCCGTTACCGCCGAGGGTGACGCGTAGACAACCACATTCGGTCAGCGTCTGCCGCAATGCGGTAGAAAATGCGTCCTCGACGAGCGGGCCGTCGAGTTCGAGATACAACGCGAAAGTGGGGTTGTCGTGTCCGGTCTCGACCAGTGCGAGTTGGTCGTACGTCAGGGGCAGTTCCACACTGCCAGTGAGCTCTTCATCGGCAGGCGGTCGTTCATCGGTAGTCATGGAAGCCCCGCCCGGTCTTACGCCCCAGGTGGCCGGCGTCGACCAATGCGGTGAGCGACTCGGGCGGGCGGTAGTGGTCGTCGCCTGTCAGCGCGCGGAGGGTGGTCATCGTGTCGTGAACGTTGTCGAGGCCGATCAGGTCCGCGGTGCGCAGCGGCCCCATGGGATGGCCGAGGCAGCCCTCGAACAGTGCGTCGACGGTTTCCGGGTCGGCAATACCGGCGTCGACGGAGGCGGCCGCCTCCGCGATGCACAGCATGAGCACGCGATTCAACACGAAGCCGGGTCCGTCACCCACGATGATGCCGGTTTTGTTCAGGGAGGTGAGGAACTCCTGCGCGCGGTCCAGGGTGCGCTGGGACGTTCGCGGTCCGGCCACTACCTCTACGGTGTCCTTGAGCGGCGCCGGGTTCATGAAGTGCAGCCCGACAACCTGTTCCGGCCTCGAGGTGCATGCGGCGACGAGATCGATCGGAATCCCCGAGGTGCACGATGCGAGTACGGCATCGGTGGCGCAGCAGCGGTCCAGTTCGGCGAAGATCTTCTCTTTGAGGTCGATCCGTTCGGGAACACACTCGACGACGACGGTGGCGTCGTGCAGCTCGGACATCTGATCGGTCCATCGCACACGTGCCACCACCTCGGCGGGTTTCGGGCCCGCGCTGCGGCCGAGGAGTATCGCGAGCCGCAGCGAGTCGCTCATGCGCTTGCGCGCGACTTCGACGGCGTGTGGATCCGACTCGACGACGATCACGTCGTGGCCGGAGTGCGCACAGCACTCGGCGACTCCGACGCCCATGGTGCCTGCGCCCACCACACCGATGCTCATCGCGCCGCCTCCGAGGAGCGACCGGTGTCGTCTTGATGCACGTACTCCATCGCCACCTCCTGGGCCGGCAGGTCGGGATGCGTCACCAGCCCCCGGATGAGCTGACGGAGGTCGGCGAGCATCGCGGTTGCCGTGCTGCGGTCGAACAGTTCCACCGCGTAGTCGAGTTCGAGGGTGAGATTCGGGCCCTGCCCACGGGACCACACCAGCGCCAGTTCGGCGGACGATGCCTCGGCACGGTCGTCACTCGGGGCGCGTTCTCCGTCGCAGAGAACAGGGAAGTGTACTGCTGCGGAATCCCGCATGCTGCTCTCGGAAGACAGTTCCCTACGTACCGTCGACACCAGTTCGAGGAACGAGGGTTCACCCGACAGGTCGACACCGACGAGCCGCGGCGGACCCCCGGGGGCCGCGGCGGTGCCGACGACCACCTCGTCCTGAGCGGTGTACCAGGCGAGGAGGGTGATCCACGCGGCGAGCAACTCGGCGAATTCCGGGGCGTCGTCGAGGTTCGCGGTTACCCGAGCGATCGAGTAGCGAAGCGGTTCCGCGCCGTTCGATGTCGGCCGCGGCCGGTCGGCCGGTACCACCGGGGGTGCGGTCGGCAGTTCGCGCGACGGGAACTCGTCGGACGAGTCGGTGAGCAACGCTGAGATCGGCTGCGCCGCCTGAGAATCGACGATGCCCGCCAGGATGGCAACGTACTCCCCGCACAGCGCGGCGGCGGTCTGCTCGGTGAAGAGTTCCGTGCTGAACTCGAGCCCGGCGGCCATGTCGTCTTCGCCGCCGCGCTCCGTGGTGACGAGGGTGAGGTCGAACTTCGCTGTACCGGAGGGCACCCCGCCGAAAGCGATGGCCGAGGGATCCTCCTGATCGAACAGCGTCTCGGTGAGCCCCTGTTGCGACTGCAACGCGGGCAGTTCCTGGTGGACATGGCAGACGTCGAAGAGCGGGGTACGGCTCGTGTCTCGGTCACCGGTGAGTGCCGTCACGACCCGGTCGAACGGAATCTCCTGATGTTCGAGGGCGCCCAGCACGACGTCGCGCACCCGGCCGAACAGTTCCGTCAGGCTCGGTTCGCCGGACAGGTCGGCGCGCAACGCCACAGTGCTGTTGAAGTACCCGATCATGCCGGCGAGTTCCGGCCGGTTGCGCCCCGTCGTCGGGGTCCCGACGACGATGTCCCGCTGGCGACTCCGGCTCGCCATGAGTAGGAAGAACGCGGAGAGGAGTACCACGAACAGTGACACCGACTCACGCCGGGCCACGGCTCGTAGGCGTGCTGTATGTTCGGCCGAAATGGTGAAGGTGTGGAATGCGCCGGTGAAGTTCTTCCGTTCCGGTCGAGGAAAGTCGGTGGGAAGCCGCAGCAGCGGGACATCGGCGAGTACCCGTCGCCAGTAGTCGAGTTCCGGCTCGAGTGCGGCGCTCGCAATGAGTTCCCGCTGCCACAGCGCGTAGTCCCAGTACTGGATGGACAGTGGCGGGAGATCCGCGGGGCGACCGGTCCGGCGTGCGGCGTACAGGGCGGGGAGTTCGCGTTCGAATATTCGCGGCGAACCACCGTCGTTGACGGAGTGGTGGGTGGTCACCTGCAGGACGTGTTCGTCCGGGCCGATCCGGACGAGGAGAGCACGCACCAGCGGGTCGTTTGCCAGGTCGAACGGTGCGATCGCCGCTTCGTGCACGAGTGCCCGGGCCGCAGCCACAGGGTCCGGCTCGTTCGACACGTCGGCGGTCCGGAAGAAGTCGCCCAGCGATGGGCGAATGCGCAGTTGCGGCTCTCCGTCGACGTTGACGTAGTTGGACAGCAGTACCTGATGCCGTGCGGCGAGGTCGTCCCACATTCCGCGGACGGCCGATTCATCGATCGGTCCGTGCAGGTCGCTGACCATCGGCAGGTTGTAGATCGTCGTGGCGGCGTCGAGTTGGTGGTGGAACCACATGCGCACCTGGCCGAAGGACATCACATGCCGTCCGCGTGGTGTGATCGGGGGCAGCCCACCGGCTGCGGACGTGCCCGCCGCGAGCAGCTCCGCGAAATCTGCGACCTTCGGCCGCTCGTAGAGGTCGATCAACTTGGGTCTGACCCCGTACTGCTCGGCTACCTTGTCGACGAGTTGCATCGCGATCAGCGAGTTGCCGCCGAGTTCGAAATAGTCGTCGTCTGCGGCAACCGCCGTCTCGCTGTGCAGCAGACCGCGCAGTGTCGTCTGCAGCCAGTCGAGGCTGTCCGCCGGGGCGACGCGCGCCGGTTCCGGCTTCGGTTCCGGCGCGCCGACTTCGGGGGTTCGACCCCACTCCGGCCGGCCGGGCAGGTCGTACCAGCACCGGGAGCCCAGCATGGGGTGCCCGGGCAACCGCACCCGCCGAGCGGTCTCGTCAGCCGCACCGACGGCAGCCCAGTCGAGGTCGACTCCGCGCTCGTACAATCCCGCGAGCACATGGGTGATGGCCCCGGAGGTGTCCGGTACGCGCAGGATCTCTGCATCCGCTCGGTCACCGAGCGTGTCGGCGAGCAACCGTCCGAGCCGCCCGTCCGGGCTCGGCTCCACGAACACGACGGGTCCGTCGGCGAGCATTCCTTTCGCGACGGCGACGAACCGTCCCGTATCGATCGCAGGGTCGGCGGCGGCCGCCGCGATCTCGGAGGCGGTGACCTCCGACAACGTGCCGAGCAGATACCTCGCGGCATAGCGCGACACACCACCGCTGAGGACGGCGTCCACGGATATCCCAGCGTTCCGCAATTCCCGGTGAACGGCGATCTGGCCGGCGAGAAGGTCCGCCTCGTCACCCGTGGCCGGCAGTGCCGGCGGAAGGGAACGGCCACGGAGTGCGGCGGGCATCGGGTCCGGTGACAGCAGCAGTGCCACGGACGGTGCCCGCCGGGTCGGCGCAGTCTCGTTCCGATCCTCGAGGTCCGCAGCCTGCGCGGCGAGTGCCTTCGCCAGTTCGTCGACAGTGCGCGCCTGCACCGCCACCCGATACTCGTGATGCGGCCGCCCCTGGTTGAGAGTGAAGACGATGTCGGCGAGGTGATACCCGCGCACCGCCGACGCCAGATCGTCACACAGAGTGGCCAGCGCCGCTGCGCTTTTCGCCGACACACCCACGATCCGAAGAGCGTCCTCGACGCGGGGCGCGGTGTCCTCGGCGCGGGGCGCGGTGTCCTGCCGGGGTGGCTGCTCCACCACGCAGTGCGCGTTGATACCGCCCAGACTGAACGAGCTGACTCCGGCCCGTCGAGGGCTGCGCTCCTCGCTCCAGGTCCTGGCCTCGGTGACCACCTCGATCCCGCTGCCGGCGAAATCTACTCCGCCGGTGGGCCTGTCGAAATGCAGCGACGGGTACAGCTCACCGTGCTCGACGGCAAGGATCGCCTTCACCAGGCCCGACACTCCTGCTGCGTGGTCGAGATGGCCGATGTTGGTCTTCACCGAACCGATGGGTAGAACACCCGACCTGCCCTCGAATGCGGTGGCGATTCCCTCCAGTTCCACGGCATCGCCCAAGGGTGTTCCCGAACCGTGCGCTTCGAGATACCCGGCATCGCGCGGTGCGAGCCCCGCGTTGCGCCAGGCCCGCTCGATCACGGCCACCTGCGCCCGAGCGCTCGGTGAACTGATGGTCGCCGACGAATGACCGCTCGACACCGTTGCGGTGCCGCGGATCACCGCGTGCACCGGCACACGGTCGGCACGCGCGCGCCCCATCGTGGTGAGGAGCAGCGCCGCGCCACCCTCGCCGACGGCAGTACCGTCCGCGCTCGCATCGAATGCCCGGCATCGTCCGCCGGGTGACATCAGCTCGGCCGAGCCCTCGGCCAGATCGGCGCGAATGCCGTTCACCCGCAGACTGACACCGCCCGCGAGCACGAAATCGGCGTCTCCCGAGCGCAGCTCCCGGCAGGCGTGGTGCACCGCGATCAGCGAACCGTTGCAGCCCGAGTCGACGGCGTAACAGGGCCCGGTGAGCCCGAGTTGGTACGCGATGCGGGCGGGCACCGCGAACGGAACGTTGCCCAGGGTGCTCAGGACGCCCGGTTCCGCCCACATCGCCGGGTAGGTGGACGTCGCGGCGCTGAAGATCACCGCTGTCGCACTGTCCCGGAAGTCGGTCGCCGAATAGCCGGCCTCCTCGATCGCTCGATACGCCAGGACCAACGCCAGACGTTGCTGCGGGTCGATCAGCGACGCCTCCCGCTTCGACAGCGTGAAGAACGAGTAGTCGAATGTGGCGATGTCCTCGACGAACCCCATCGGCTGGTAGTCCGAGGGCGGACCGAGTCCGGTGGCCTCGGCCCGCGACCGGGACAGCGGGCGCACCGAATCCCGGCCGGCCGCGAGGTTCGCGCGGAACTCCGCCAGGTCGTCGGCCTCGGGGTAGCGCGCGGCGATGCCCACCACGACGACGTCGTCGTCGCCCGGTTGTCGCTGGGTCACTGTTGCCTCCCGGAGTTGGTCAGAAGTTCGGTCAGAATTCGTAGGTAGCGGGTGCGCGGACCTGCGTTGCCCCGGCAGAGTGCGAGATCACCTCGGCCTGCGCGGCGACCGTGACGACGTCGAACAGCCGGCCCACGCGGAGGGCGCCCGGCCACCGGTCCTCGAACCGCCGCGCAAGTTCCACGACACGGACAGAATTGCCGCCGACGTCGAAGAACCCGTCCTCGCGAGAGAAATCGTCATGCCCCAGGACGGCCGCCCACTCCTCGGCGACGGCGCGTTGCACCTCGGTCCACCGTTGTCGTGACGTGCGGTCGGGTGCCTGCGCCTCCGGAATCAGTGCGCGCAGCGCATCCTCGTCGACCTCGCCTTCGGGGGTGCGCGGCACTGCACCGAGCGCGAAGAACTGCGCGGGCACGAGTCGGGATTCGAGTCGCTGGGCACCGAATGCGCGCAGATCCTCGGGCATCGGCAGGACCGCCGCAGTTGCCGCCGGAACCCAGAACAGCGTGATTCCCGCCGCCGTCGTCAGCGCGACCGCCTCGCGGATTGCGGGGTGAGTCTTCATGATGTCCGGAATCGAGTGAAGCGGGGAGCCGTCGACGCCGACGAGGCGTCCCGACCGTGTCCACCGAGCGAGCCGGCCGGTGCGGACCATGCGGGATCCGGGGGCACCGAAAGGATTGGCGACGACAGTGGTGGCCGCCGCCCGCGGTGACAGGTCGTCCGCCGCGGACTCGGCCACGTACACCGCGCCCGTCGCTCCCTCGGGCACCAGATGCAGACGGGAATCGAGAATGAAAGTGCCTGTCGCCAAGCTGTATTCGCGGAGCTGCCGCCGGTCGGCGGGGGCGAGAACATCGATCTCGTCGACGGCGATACCCGGCTCCGCGACTGCGGCCGAGAGGATTCTGGTGAACCGGTCGGCGAGGGTGTGGATGGTCTGCTCGTCGAACAGATCGGTGGCGTAGGTGAAGGCAGCGGTCATCCCGGTCGGCGACCCGGACTCGTCGTGGCGTTCACGGAGGGTCAGTTGCAGGTCGAACAGGGACACCGTGACTTCGGGTTCGAGCACCTCGACATCGAGGTGTGGGAGCGGAAGCGCGGGGTACTCGGTGTTCCGGAATTCGAGCAGCACCTGGAACAGCGGCGAATGCGACTGCGAGCGTGGCGGATTCAATGCCTCCACCACTCTCTCGAACGGCACGTCGGCGTGGGTGTATGCAGCGAGGTCGGTGTCGCGGACCCGCCCCAGGAGATCGGCGAACGTTCCCGAGACCTCGGTCCGCAGGACGAGGGTGTTGACGAACATCCCGACGACGTCGTCGAGGTCCGCCTCTCCGCGTCCGGCGACGGGCGATCCGATCACGATGTCGCGGGTGCCCCCCGACCTGGACAGCAGTAGCGCGAACGCCGCGTGCACCACCATGAAGACGGTGCAGTGCCGCGACCGTGCGAGCGCTACGACATCCCTGTGCATGTTTGCGTCGATGGTGAACGTCCACCGGTCGCCGGCACCGGATCGATGCGGCCGTCGTTCCCGATCCGCGGGTAGCTCGGTTACCACCGGCGCATCGGCGAGGACGGCTCGCCAGTAATCCAGTTGCCGGGACATCAGGGAGTCGGCGTCGTCCTCCGAACCCAGCAGTTGCCGCTGCCACACGGTGTAGTCGGCGTACTGGACCGGCAGCGGGTCCCACCCCGGCGTGCGGCCCGCGGCTCGGGCGCTGTACGCCGTGAGAACATCCCGCGCCAACGGGACCATCGAGAACCCGTCCGCGGCAATGTGGTGCACCACGACGACGAGCAGGTGGTCCCGCTCGCCGTACTCGAACAGTCGCGCCAGCATCGGGACTTCGGCGGCCACGTCGAACCCTGTCGACACCAACTCTGACAGGGGTGACTCTCCCGTGGTCACCACCGTGAGCCCCGCGACGTCGTGAGCGTCGATGATCACCTGGGTGGGCCCCGCGACCCCGTGGGGATACCGCGTGCGCAGCGTCTCGTGCCGGATCACCACATCCGTGAGTGCGGCGGCGAGCGCGTCCACGTCGAGTTTTCCCGAGAGCCGCACCATCATTGCAATGTTGTAGGCGGGCGAGGAGGTGTCGATCTGGTTGAGTAGCCACATCCGGTGTTGCGCCCACGACAGCGGGAGCGGGTCCGGCCGTTGCACCGCCGTCAACCTGGGCCGGTCGGCAGCGCCTCTACCCTCGATCCGTCCAGCCAGGGCCCGCACCGTGGGGGCCTCGAACACGTCGCGCACCCCGATGCTCGCGCCAAGTGCGGCGTTGATCCGCGCGACGACCTGTGTCGCTGTCAGTGAGTTGCCACCCGACGCGAAGAAGTCGTCGTCGGCGCCCACGGCACCGCTTCGAAGCACTTCCGCGAAGATGCCGGCAACGATCGACTCGAACGGCGTGGTGGGCGCCCGGAAGACACGCGGGGCGAGCTCGGGATCCGGGAGTGCCCGCCTGTCGACCTTTCCGTTGGGGCCGAGCGGCATTCGATCCAGGACGGTCACCGTGGCCGGCACCATGAACGGCGCAAGGACGGATCCGGCGAAGAGCAGGACTTCTGTGCTGTCGAGATCCGCATGCTCGTTCGCCGTGACGTAGCCGGCGAGCACCGCCTGGCCGGCCGGGGTGCGGCGAACCGTGACCACCGCCTGCGCGACCCCGGGGCAACGGGTGAGCACCGCCTCGATTTCTCCCGGCTCCACCCGCTGTCCACGCAACTTCACCTGAAAATCGTTGCGGCCCACATACTCCAGGAGTCCGTCGGGTGCCCACCGCATGAGGTCGCCGGTACGGTACATTCGCGAGCCCGCGCGGTCGAACGGGTTGGCCACGAACGAGGCGGCGGTCGAACCGGGCTTCCGGTGATAACCGCGCGCCAACCCGTCCCCCAGCATGTACAGCTCACCGACCACTCCGACGGGAACCGGTCGCAGCCACTCGTCGAGGAGGAGTTCGCGGATGCCGCGGATCGGGCGCCCGATCCGCACGAGGTCGCCGGGCGCCATCGGGGCACCGATGTTGGACACCACCGTCGTCTCCGTGGGCCCGTAGGCGACGAGCAGGGTGCGCCCGGATGCCCAGCGGTCGAGCAACTCCGGTGGACAGCGTTCCCCGCCGACGACAAGGGTGCGGAGGAGGTGCAGGCCGCGCGGATCGACCGTGGCGAGCACGGCGGGGGTCACGAAGGCATGCGTGATGCGCTCGGAGGCGAGGAGATCCGTCAGCGCGTCGCCGCCGTACACGTGGGGTGCCGCGATCACCAGTCGGGCGCCCGCACCGAAGGCCATGAGGTACTCCAGCATCGACGCATCGAATCCGGGCGCCGCAAGATTGAGCACCCGGGACGCGGCGGTCGTGGCATACCGGATGTGCTGCTCGACGGTGAGATTCTGCAGCCCCGTGTGGGTGATCACCACACCTTTCGGCGTTCCGGTCGACCCGGACGTGTACATCAGATAGGCGGGATGTCCCGGCCGCAGCGCGGCGACCCGGTCGCCGTCGGTGATGGGATGGGACCGCCACCGCCGCGACGGACCCGGGTAGTCGAGGTGTAGCCACTCCACACCGTCGGGCATCCGGTCGCGCTGTTCGGCGACCGTCAAACCGACGACCGCGCCGGAATCGGCGAGGATGTCGGCGATCCTCGCCTGCGGCAGACTCGGATCGACCGGTACGAAGGATGCCCCCGACTTCGCCACCGCCCACACCGACACCACCAGCTCCACCGACCGGACGAGGCCGATCGCCACTTGGTCTTCCGGGCCGATTCCGCGATCGATCAGCACCCAGGCCAGCCGATTCGACCAGTCGTCGAGTTCGCGATACGACATCACCGCGTTGCCGTAGGACAACGCGACGGCATGCGGATCGCGTTGCGCCGCGGCAGCGAGAATGTCCGGCAGCAACCGGGGCGCTTCGGCAGGGTGTCCGCCGACCGGAACCAGCGCCCCCCGCTCGTCGGGCGTGAGCACATCGATGCGCGCCAGTGGAACGTCGGGCGATGCCACGATCGTGTCGAGCAGACGCACGAACCGTTCGGCGAACGCGTGCACGGTCGCAGCGTCGAAGATATCCGTGGCGTAGGTGAAGCCACCACTCATTCCCGCCGGGGCGCCGTCCTCGGCGAACTGTTCGATCAACGTCAGTTGCAGGTCGAAGGTCGACACGGACACGCCGAGATCGATCTCTTCCACCGTGAGACCCGGTAAGGCAGGCGTCGGCCGTTCGACGTCCTGGAACTCGAACAACACTTGGAACAACGGCGCGTGTGACGTGGTGCGCGGTAGGTCGAGCGCCTCGACCACCCGCTCGAAGGGCACGTCGGCGTGCGCGAACGCCTCCAGATCACGGTCCCGGACGGTGTGGAGCAGGTCTGCGAACGAGCCGGAGCCGGGAACCGGGGTCCGGAGCGCGAGAGTGTTGACGAACATCCCGACCAGGTCGTCGAGGACCGCCTCGCTGCGACCGGCGACCGGCGAACCGATCACCACGTCACTCGTGCCGGTCAGGTTCCCGAGTAGTACCGCGAACACCGCGTGCGACACCATGAACACCGTCACCTCGTGTTCTCGCGCGAGGTCCCGCAGTCGCTCGTGCAGGCGTGCGTCGACGGTGAACGACACGCCCGCCCCGGCGAGTGACCGCACTTCCGGACGAGGACGATCGAGCGGTAGATCCGCCACGATCGGCGCATCGGCGAGCGTGGAACGCCAGTATGCGAGTTGCCGGGACATCAGGGAGTCGGGGTCGTCCTCCGATCCGAGCAGCGCCCGTTGCCACACGGTGTAGTCGCCGTAATGTACGGGCAGTGGTTCCCACCGCGGCGCGTGGCCGGCCACCCGAGCCGCGTAGGCGGCCGTCACATCCCGGGCGAGTGGGCCCAGGGACAGCGCGTCCGCCGCGATGTGGTGCACCACGAGAGCGAAGACGTGCTCGCTCGGCCCGACTTCGAACAGTTCCACCCGCAGGGGCACCTGCGTCGTGAGATCGAAGCCTGTCGCCAAGGCCGACGAGATTCGTTGGCGCAGTTCGCTTTCTCCCGTCACTACCACCGCACGGAGTTCCGGCAGGGCATCCCTCACCGGGAGCACCGACTGCACGGGGGTGTCTCCGGCCAGTGGGAACACGGTCCGGAGAATCTCGTGACGGTCCACGACATCGGTCAATGCGGCCTCCAGCGCGGCTGAGTCGAGAGGCCCGCGCAATCGGAAGGCCGCTGCAATGTTGTAGGCGGGCGACGTCGTGTCGAACTGGTCGAGAAACCACATCCGCGTTTGCGCGAGGGACACCGGCACCGGCGAGGAGCGATCCGTCGGGACCAGCGGTGGCCGAGTCGTCGTCGCGGCTCTACCCACGCGAGTGGCCAGCAACCGGATCGTCGGGGCCTCGAAGAGGTCGCGCACGCCCACACCCGCACCGAGTTCGGTCTGGACTCGGGCCGCGGCCCTGGCGGCGATCAGCGAGTTGCCGCCCAGTCCGAAGAAATCGTCGTCGACACCGACGGACGGCACGTTCAGCAACTCCACGAAGACAGCCGCCAGCGCCTCCTCGACGGCAGAGCCCGGTGCGACGAAGTCGGCACGGGCGTGCGCTACCGGAGACGGGAGGGCCGCCCGGTCGACCTTGCCGTTGACGGTGAGCGGCAGCTGGGTGAGAACGGTCACCGACCCGGGAACCATGTACGAGGGGAGAGCGGATTCCGCTGCCTCGCGAACGGCGTGCGGGTCGATGAGCGCCCCCGGTCCGGGTACCACGTAGGCAGCAAGGGCCGGGCCGGTCACCTCGTTCCGGAGCAGCGTCACCACCGCCTGCGCCACCCCGTCGCAGCGGCCCAACACCGATTCCACCTCGCCGAGTTCCACGCGGAATCCACGGATCTCGACCTGCTGATCGTCGCGCCCGAGGTACTCGAGATGTCCGTCCCGGCGCCACCGCACCACGTCACCGGTCCGGTACATGCGCGACCCGGACGTGTCCGCGACGAATCGGGATGCCGTGAGCCCGGCGCGGCCCAGATATCCGCGCGCCACTTGCGGTCCCGAAACGTACAGTTCACCGGCCACACCCACCGGCACAGGATGGAGTCGTGGGTCGAGCACCGATACGCGGAAACCCGGAATTGCCCGCCCGATCACACTCGTCCACGCGGCGGCTGCGAACTCAGGGTCGAGGGGAAGGTGACTGACGTGCACCGTCGTCTCCGTGATGCCGTACATGTTGACGAGTACGGGCGCGTTGTCGTCGTGCCGCGAGTACCAGCGTGCGAGCTGCCCGAGGTCGAGCGCTTCACCGCCGAGCACGACGTATCGCAGCGAGAGTGGTTCGGCGCTCTCGTTCGTGGCTTCCGCCTCGATCAGCTGGGCGAACGCCGTGGGCGTCTGGCTCAGCACCGTCACCCGTTCTCGGCGCAGCACTTCGAGGAACTGTGCCGGCGAACGGGTGGTGTCGAAGTCGGCGACCACGAGCGTCGCCCCGTGGAGCAGAGCTCCCCACAGCTCCCAGACGGAGAAGTCGAACGCCGGTGAGTGGAACATCGTCCAGACGTCGGTGCCGTCGAACCGGAACAGCTGCTCGGCGCTCGCGAAGAGGGCCACCACGTTTCCGTGTGACACTGCCACGCCCTTCGGTCTGCCCGTCGATCCCGATGTGTAGACCACGTACGCGAGCGAATCCGGGTTGATCGGCGCCCGCTCGGTGTCCGTCACCGGCAGCGCTGAAACGGTGTCGAGCTCGCCTTCCTCCGAATCAAGCAGGAAGACAGGGATATTCGACGGCGCCAGTGCCGCTGCGGTGCCCGGGGTGGCGAGAAGACACACCGGTCGGGCGTCGTCGAGCACGAGCGCCGACCGCTCACCGGGGTGATCGACGTCGATCGGGAGATACGCCGCACCGGCCTTGACGACGGCGACCAGCGCGACCACCAGCGTGGCCGACCGCGGTGCAGCGACCGCGACCAGGGATTGCGGACCCACTCCCCTCGACAGAAGCTGCCGCGCAAGCCGATTGGACCGGGCGTCCAACCGGCCGTACGTGAGCCGTTCGCCGCCCGCCACGACCGCGGTGGCATCAGGTGTGCCCGCGACCCGCACTGCGAACAGCTCGGTCAGCGTCCGACGTGGGGGCGACGTGGGGCGCGTCGACCACTCGAGGAGAAGCGTGTGCTCGGCCGGCGCGAGCAGCTCGATGTCGCCGACCGGGACGGACGGGTCGTCGAGGGCGGCCTCCGCGAGTCGGAGCAGCCGATGACCGAAGCCCGAGACTATATCGGCGTCGAACAGGTCTGCGGCATAGGAGAATCGGACCTGATCATGCCGCTCGTCCACGGTCACCAGCAGGTCGAGATCGCCGAGATCCCGGCCTCGGTCTCCGTAGTCGAGCAACACTTGGAACAGTGGCGCGTGTGATCGGGACCGCGGCGGGTCGAGCGCGTCCACGATCTGCTTCCACGACACGCCGCGGTGAGCGGCCGCCTCTCGTGCCGCGTCCCGCACCCTCTGGACCAACTCCGTGAACGGTTCGCTGCCACGCAGCCGGGTCCGCGACACCAGTACCTCCGCGTCCACCGCGGTTCCGACGACCACGTCCGCGGTACGCGCTACCCGCGACAGCAGCAGAGCGAGCGCAGCGTGGACCACCGTGAACACGTCGGTGCGGTACTCGGCCGCGAACGTCGTCAGCCGATGCTGCAGAGCTGCGCCGATCGCCACCTCCACGGCGGCGCTGCGCCCGGACGGCCGGGGTGGCCGGGGCCGATCGGCAGGCAGCTCGATCAGCGGCGGCGCATCCGCCAGCGTCCGCGTCCAGAAATCCAATCTGGCTGTGTCTTCGTGGACAGTGCTGATCACGGCGTCCGCGTCCGCCCGCAGGAACTCGTCGAGCAGTTCCACGAACCGGCGGTGGTGGGCACCGACCTCCTCGGCGTAATACCGATTCGGGTTCGCCAGGAAGTGGACGAAGGTCTTCACCGGCGCACCGCTCTGGTACACGTCGACGAGCAGATCTTCCACCGGCCCGGACGTGACGATGTGGTACTCGCCCACGAGGGAGCCGAGCCTCAGCTCTTGATGGAAGAGCATCACGTTGATCATCGGCCCGGACAGCGTGTCGGCGGCGCCCGCCCCTGCGTCGCGGCGAATGTCCCCGAGCCCGAAACGCTGGTGTCGCAGGGCACCCAGCAAGTCGAGCCGGACTCGTTCGACCAACTCGCCCACCGTGTCTTCGGGCCGGATCTCCACCGGCAGCGGCACGATACCGGCCACCATGCCGCCCGAACGTCGCAAAACCGCCGTCGTTCGCGCCGACACCGGGATAGTGACCAGCACGTTCCGGCGTCCTGTCATGCGTGCGAGATAGCAGGCGAACCCGGCGATGATTCTCGCCGTGCCGTGCTGCCCGGCCTCGCGCAGCGCACGCTCGGCCGTCTCGGGCAGCGGTCCCGCGATGTCATTGCTGTCGGCCACCGCGGGTGCGGCCCTGCGAGCCAGGCTCGGTGCAGGACCGAGTCCGGCGATCCGCTCGGCCCAGAACTGGCGGTCCGCGGCGAAGCGGCTCGACGATCGGTACTGCTCGTCCACGTCGAGGAGGTACCGGGGATCGACAGCCTCATTCGGTGGCGGCTCTCGGTTCGCGATCGCGGCGCTGTATCGGGCCGCGATCCGGTTGAGCATCGTCATTGCGCCGTAGCCGTCCAGCGCAACGTGATGAATCTTGCTGTACCACAGGTAGTGCTCGTCGCCGACCCGCAGAATCGCGGATTCGACGAGGCGGTCGTGGGTCAGGTCGATCGGCGTGGCGCAGTCCGCCCGCATCCACCGGCGAGCCGCGTCTTCCGGGTCGACCTCTCCGCGGAAGTCAACCAGCCCGATGGATCGGTCCGTCGAAGGGTCGACCAGCTGGAACGGGCGGCCCTCGACTTCGATCAGACGCAGGAACGGCGACCCGAACTCGTCGGCGGCGGCCACCGTGGCGGACCTGAGGAGATCGACGTCCAGGTTTCCGTACAACTTCACATACTGCGCGATACACAACGGCACGTCCGGTGCGAGCTGCTGCGCCAGCCAGGCCTCGTACTGCGCGGCGGACAGTGGAAACGGTGAGGCTGGTGAAGCGAGGAAATGGGCGGGAGTGTCGGCGACACAGGCGGGTTCGCCGGCCGACCCCCTCGCTGCTCGTCGCTCCATCGCAATCGCATCCCAGCCAAGGCCCCCATCGCCTTCGCATCCGGGAGCAACCAACCACGGTGACGGACTACCTGCCCCTCACCCTGACCACGCAACGAAATCCCCGAGAAGATCGAGACTGCCTCCAATCCAGCACACTGTCAACCGCCGCCACCGCCGTTCATCTCGGACTTTTCCAGCAATGTCCGCAGCGCCGCTTCGTCGACCTTGCTGCTCGCCGCGAGAGGAAGGGCACCGAGCGCCACGAAATGGGCGGGCACCGCCTGCGCGACGAGACGCTGGGTGCAATGCGCGATCAGGTCGCGGGTGGTGGGCAGGAGGGTCGCCGCCGGGGCGGGAACCCAGAATGCGGTGAGGGCGGTGTCGCCGTACTCGTCCACGGTCGCGAGCACCACCGCCTGACGGATCGCCGGGTGACTCTCGAGCACCGACTCCACCGCGTGCCGCTCGACCCTCGCCCCCCGCACCTTCACCTGACCGTCGACCCGTCCGCAGAATTCGATATCGCCGTGGACATCGACACGTGCGAGGTCACCCGCGTGGTACATCCGGGAACCGGGATCGGTGGCGAACGGGTCGGCCACGAATCTGGCTGCGGTGCCCGCCGGGCGATGCGCGTAGCCTGCGGCGATCTGGGGACCACCGAGGTAGAGATCCCCCACCGTTCCCGGCGGCACGGGAACCAGCTTCGCGTCGAGGATGTGCGCCGTCGTCGCACCCAGCGGCCTGCCGATCGGGGCGATCGACGCGGGCAGCTCACGCACCCGGTGCGCAATGCAGCTGACGGTGGTCTCCGTGGGCCCGTACTCGTTGGCCAGCGGCACGCCAGGCAGCACCGCGCGGTGCCGTTCGACGAGCGTCGTGGGAAGCGCCTCGCCGGCCAGGGTCACCCACTGCAGGTGCGAGCGCAGCGGAGCGAGGTGCGGCAGCAGCAGCCGGTAGAACGACGGTGTCGCGGCCAGATGGGTGGCCCGCCACTTCCCTGCGAGCGCTGCGACGGCCTCGGCATCGCGCATACCGCCCGCGTCGGGGAGCACGCTGGTGCCGCCGGTGCAGAGCGCCCAGATTGTCTTCAGCAGGGCGCCGTCCCACGTCAGACGAAACGCGGAGAAGGTGACCAGATCGGACTCGTCGTAGTCGTAGTTCCGCCCCGCGACCATGCTCGCCAGATTGGCGCGGGTGACCACGACGGCTTTGGGAACACCGGTCGTCCCCGAGGTGGTGATCACATAGGCGGGTGCGCCTGCGGGGACGCGTTCGGGAAGGCCGATCGCACGTGACCGTGGCGGTGATTCCCGGTGCCGGTCGATCAATGCACGCACGCCAGCACCGGCTTCACGGGCGAGGGCGCCGACACCGTCCGTGGAGGTGGCCGGATCCGTGGAGTCGAACACGATGGCGCCGCAGTCGACGTCCGACAGCAAGGCGCGCAGTTGCATCGCCGGGTGGCCTGGTTCTATGACGCACCAGGCGGCGCCCGCCCGTAGGGCGGCGATCATCGCCACCATCGTGTCGGTGCTCTGCTTCCGGTAGATCAGAACGACCCGGCCGGGCCGCACGCCGGTCGACACCAGATCGGCGGCGAGTTCCGCACTCCTCGAAGCGAGCTCGGCATAGGTCAGGGCTCGCTCTCCCACCGCTATCGCGATCCGCCCGGGAACTCGTGAGCATTGCTCGAGGATTCCCGCGATCACCTCGCCACCCGGACACCAGGCGCTCATGGCACCGCGCTCACGATGCGGACGTGATCGGTGTTCGGACCACCGTGAGCAATGCCATTGTGCCGCAGCAGTAATCGCTCGGGGTCCGTGGAGACGACCTCGAACCCACCGAAACGCAGGGTCACGAGCATCACGCGATTGACCTCGGTGGGCACGAATTCCGCACAGGGCTGCTGTCCGCGCGCCCGCGCCCGGTCGACGACATGCTGAATCAGGGCCGCGCCCACTCCGCGGGACATCACTCGGCACGACATCAACAGCAACTGGAGCACCGAGTCGTCCCCACGGAACTCCGACACCGCGAGTCCGATCGTTCCGTATCCACCGAAACGGTCCTCCAGGGCCGCCACGAGCACCTCGTGGCGATCCGAACGGCACAGTCGGCGGAGTTCGTCGATGCCGAATGTGCGACCGGTAGTGTTGAGTTGATGCGAACGCACGGTCAGTTCGTGCGCCCGCGCCAGGTCGTCGTCCTCTGCCCTGCGCACGGTCATCACCAAGCCCAGCGTGGCGAGGAACTCGGCGCTCGATCCCGCGAAAACCTCCTCACTGCTCTGCCGGATCCGCTCGGCGCGGTACAGCGCGCGGCGCCCCGCTGCCTCGGCCGTGATCGATTCCGGAGTCAGCTCGGGCAGATCGGGGAAGGAAGCGATGCTCTCGGCCGGATAACACCGCACCGACGGCAACGCTCCGGCGACTTCGGCGCGCTCGACCGGATCGTTGTCGACGAAGGCCACCGTGTCGAGACCGATATTCAGGGTGTCCGCTATCCGCCGCACTGCACTGGATTTAGGCCCCCATCCGACGTCGACGGCGCAGAACAGTTCTTCGAGGCCGTGGGCGCGCAGATGAGCGACAGCGGGTTCGAACTCTCCGCGGCTCGCGATGGCGTGCAGAATGCCGCGGCGGTCGAGCACGTCGAGCGTGCGCAGCACTTCGGCCTTCGGCACCGGGACATCCTGCTCGAGCACCACCCCGTCCCAGATGGTGTCGTCGAGGTCCCAGACCACGCACTTGACGGTCTGCTCCATTGCGCTTACTTCCCGTTCCCGGTCGGATCCGGCAGTCGCCGCAGGAGCGCGCTGCTCCACGCCGCGACAGGACTGCTGTTCATGAGTACGGCATAGTCGCCCGGCCGCTGCGACGCAGCCGCGGCTTCCAGGTTGAGCGCGACGTCGACGGATCCGAGGTGGCCGAACCGGGCCAGGTTCGCGCGGCACACCGGGTCGATGGGCACATCGAGGGCTTCCTGCCAGAACGCGAACGCACCGGCCGAAAGGTTCTGCATCAGAAAGGTCCCCACCCTGTCGTGTTCCACACCGTTGCGTCCGAGAAGCGCAGCATTGATGTCGGTGAAGCGCTTCCGGCTCTCGACGGCCAGCCGGAACGAGTACGTCGGCTCGTCCGTGCATTCCTCGGTCCAGTCGGCCTCGCGCACGTTCCGGTAGTCGATTCGGAACAGGTCGGAGTACTTCCCGTCGCTGCGGACGATCTGGTCGACGAGTTCGTATCGCCCGGTCCCCGACGTCGTCAACAGCACCGCGGCCGCACCGTCCCCGAGCAGCGTCATCGGTGAGCGGTAGCGGGCTCGCGTGGGCGTCTTCGCCGCAGCGACGACCAGAACATTGTGGCAGTGGGGGTCTCCCCGAAGTAGCGCGGATGCCAGTGCGAATCCCGCGGAGATCGAGACGCAGCCCAGGTCACCGAGACCGGTCGTGAAGGCCTGATTTGCACCGAGCCGGTGTTGCAGCCGGGTGGCCTCGGAGGCGAGCAGATATTGCGGAACCCTCCCTTGCACGAGCAGGAGGCCATCGAGCTGGGTCGGGTCGATGTCCGCTGCGCGCAGCAGCGCGGTGGCGGCGGCGTGAGCCATGTCCGACTCGGACTGACCGATGCCGATCCGAACGGTGTCGATGCCGAGGGACAGGGCGTGCTCGCGCTGCGCTACAGGAAGCTGATCGAGTTCCGGCAGACCCGCCACGGTGACCTCGTCGTCCGGGAACCACAGCGCGATCGAGTGCAGGGCGACGGGGGCAATCATCGAACACCACCGGCCAGCACGTACTCACCGATCTGCAATTCGGCGACCTCGGTGGCGCCCTCGATGATCTGCATGACCTTCGCGTCCCGGAAGAATCGGCCGACCCTGCTGTCTCCGGCGCATCCGGTGGCGCCGAGGATCTGGACTCCCTGCTGGCTCAGCGTCACGGCTGCGCGCGCAGCGGCGTACTTGGCGGCAACGGTGGTGAAGAGGGCGGTGTGCTCGCGTGCGTCGCGTTCCTGCGCGGCGCGTTCACAGAGGGCGCGCGCACCGGCGACCTCGACCCAACCGCGGCCGATCATCGACCGCACCGCGTCCCGCTCGGACAACACTGCAGTGCCCTGCACCCGGGTCGAGGCATGAGCCACCGCATCGGCGAGGCACGCCCGGGCCATCCCCGCGCACCCCCACGCGATGGTGTACCGGCCGTGGTCGAGGGCTGTGCCGGTGACGTGGGACAGACCGAATCCGGGCGGCGCAATGACGTGGGTGGCGGGTATGGACACATTGTCGAGTTCGATGTGCGCCACCCGTG
Source organism: Rhodococcus sp. USK13 (assembly GCF_018343855.1). Classification (NCBI taxonomy): domain Bacteria; kingdom Bacillati; phylum Actinomycetota; class Actinomycetes; order Mycobacteriales; family Nocardiaceae; genus Rhodococcus; species Rhodococcus sp. USK13. Next base: position 6,143,550 of record NZ_CP069242.1, read on the forward strand.
TACCTCGCATGCCGAGCTGCCCGTGTACCGGTTCCACGGTGACCCCCGGCGAACTCGTTTCGACAAGTGCGGTCGTGAGGCCCCCGGACGTCTGTCCGAGGACCAGGAGTACGTCCGCGACCTGGCCGTAGGTGACCCACAGCTTCCTGCCCGACACCCGGTAATCGGAACCGGCGGGGTCGAAGGTGGTGGCCACGCAGGAGAGTTCGGTTCCAGCACCGGCCTCGGTCGCCGCGAACCCGGCGAGGAGCTCACCGGTGGTCAGCACCGGCAGCCACTGCTCCCGTTGTTCGGCACTTCCCCATCGGTCGAGCGCGGCATTCACCATTCCCTGCACCGTGAGGAGCGACCGCAGCGACGTGCAGACAGCTCCGAGTCGTTCTGCCACCGAGCCCAGTTCGGCTGCGCTCAGGCCGAGGCCTTTGCAGGCGGGGGTCCGGTCCAGACCCAGGACACCGGCCCGGGCGGCGGCGTCGATCACCTCGGTGGGAAGCCCCGACTCGTCCCATGCGACCGCGTCCGTCTCCGCTGCCGCGACGAGAGTGTCGATCCCGATCACGGCGACGCCCCGTCCGTGGCCCGAACCTGCTCGCCCCGCTTCCTCCGGATGAACTCGGCGACACGGGCAGCGGTGCGGAAGTTGTCGAGGTCGAGGTCCTCCACCTCGACCACGACGTCGTGGGAGCCCTCGATGTAGGTGACGATCTCCAGGGCCCGCAGAGAGCTCACCAGGCCCAGCGTGAAGTAGTCGTCGTCGGGTCCGAGATCCGTCGACGTGATCGAACTGAGGTACTGCCGTAGCTGCTCGACCAACCCGTCAGAAGGCTCGGGCACAGGGGCGTGTGCTGTGTCCATGAGCGGGGAATGCCCACTTGGACCAGCGTTCAACCATCGCGGTGTCAGGCAGCGAGTAGTCGGGGCAGCCCCCATTCCCGCGCAAGCAGCTCGTAGGAACGCAATCGGTCGACGTGGTCGTGGGTGACGCTGGTGACCACCAGTTCGTCGGCGGCGGTGACTTTCCGCAGGCTGTCGAGCCGGTCGGCGACGGTGGCGGGTGCCCCGACGAACTGCGTGATCAGCCGGTCCTCCACCGCGGCGCGTTCCGCCTCACCGAGCGGCGGGGTACGGCGGGGATCCGGATACGGAATCGCACCGTGCCCGCTTCGGATGCTGTGGGTCCAATGTCCGAAGGTCGATGCCAACTCCCGGGCTGCCGCGTCGTCCTCCGCCACCACGGCGTCCGCGGAGACGACGACATACGGTTCCCGCAGTACCCGTGACGGCCGGAAGGCGGCCCTGTATGCCTCGACGGCGTCGATCGTCGTCGCCGGACTCACGTGGTAGTTGGCCCCGAAGGGTAGCCCGAGCCGCCCGGCGAGTTCGGCGCTCGGGCCCGCGCTGCTCCCGAACACCCACAGCTCGACGTCGGCGCCCTCCCCCGGACTCGCGTGGAGGTCGATGCCGTCCTCGGTACGGTACGTGCCCTCGAGTAACGCGAGGATGTCGTCCACCTGCTCTTCGAACTCGGGTGACCGTGCCCCCGGCTGCTGTAGCACCGACATCGACGCCGTGAGCCGCGGGGACAACAGCAGTTCGGACGGGTCGAACGGCGCCGGAATCACGACGCCGTCCCGGATCTCGGTCCGGGACGGCGGCACCGAAGGTTGCTGTCGGCGTTCGCCGACAGCCTGCAGTGCCTGCGCCCGGCGTTGACCCGACCGCCCCAGGCCGAGGTCCACACGCCCCGGGTACAGGGCATCAACGGTTCCGAACGCTTCCACCACAGCTGCTGCCGTGGTGTGCCCCAGCTGCACGGCCGCGGCGCCGACACGCAATGTGCTCGTCGCCGCAGCGAGTATGCCGACCAGCACGGCGGGTGACGAACTTGCGACGCCGACGAAGTGATGCTCGGCAACCCAGTACCTTTTGTAGCCCCACAGCTCTGCGTGCTGGGCGAGGTCCACGGTGTTGCGCAGCGCGGCTCGGGCGGTGGATCTCTCGCTGATGGGCGACAGGTCGAGGACGGACAACGGGGTGACCATCTACTGCCGATCCTGTTCGAATTCCGTGGCTTCCGACGCTGCGATCATGATGCTCGTACTCCTTCGTTCTGGCGGTGCGGATGGCTCAGCTCGAGATGGCTGCGCAGGGTGGTGCCCGAGTACTCGGTGCGGAAACTGCCACGGTCCTGCAAGAGCGGCACCACCTTCTCGACGAACTCGTCGAGCCCGGCCGGTGTGAGGTGCGGCACGAGGATGAAACCGTCGCAGGCGTCCGACTGCACATAGTGGTCGATGTCCTCGGCCACCTGGGCAGGGGTGCCCACGAACTGCTGCCGGGCGGTGACCGCGATGATCAGCTCACGAATGCTGAGCTTCTCCGCCTCGGCCTTCGCCCGCCATGCCGAGGCGATCTCCCGCGGATCCTTCACGTGCCGGACACGGCCGCGGGTGATGTCCGGATTGTCGGCGGGTTCGACGTCCGGAAGGGGGCCGTCCGGGTCGTATCCGGAAAGGTCACGCCCCCAGACCTGCTCGAGGAATGCGATGGCTGTCTGGGGACCCACCTGCTGGTGCCGGATGTGATCGGCCCGTTCGGCGGCATCCGCCGCCGTATCACCCAGAACGAAAGTGGCCGCGGGGAGCACCTTGAGGTCCTCGGCTCTGCGCCCGTACTTCGCCAGCCTGCCCTTGACGTCGGAATAGAACGTGCGGCCGTCCTCGAGTGTGCCGTGCACGGTAAAGATGGCGTCGGCCTGAGCCGCCCCGAACTCGCGGCCCTCCTCCGAATCCCCCGCCTGCAGCAACACCGGATGACCCTGGGGGCTACGGGGCACCGTGAACCGTCCCCGCACGTCGAACTGCGAGCCCGAAAAGGCGACCTCACGGATCGACGACTCGTGCGCGAAAACCCCGTGCTCCCGGTCGATCACGAGAGCGTCCTGATCCCAGCTGTCCCAGAACTTCCGCGCGCCCTCGATCATTTCACTTGCGCGGACGTAACGGTCTCTGCGATCGAGATATCCCCCGCGCCGGAAGTTTTCGCCGGTGAACGCGTCCGAGGAGGTGACCATGTTCCACGCAGCCCGGCCGTCCGACAAATGATCGAGTGACGCGAATTGCCGCGCCAATTCGTACGGTTCGTTGAAGGTGGTGTTGATCGTCCCGGCCAGGCCGAGGTGGGTCGTCGCCCCGGCCAGCGCACCGAGCACGGTCAGGGTGTCGGGCCGGCCGACGACGTCGAGGTCGTGAATCCGTCCGCGGTGCTCACGCAACCGCAGGCCCTCGGCGAGGAAGAAGAAGTCGAACAACCCGCGTTCCGCTGTTTGCGCCAGGTGCACGAACGACTCGAAAGCTATTTGGCTCTTCGACTCGGGGTCGCTCCACACCGTGGTGTTGTTCACCCCCGGGAAGTGCGCTGCGAGGTGTATCTGCTTGCGGGGCATCGCTCGCGATGTCGTCATGCCGAAAGTCCTGTTCGGGTGAAGTGATTGGTGGGACGGTCGAAGCCGAGGCGTTCCCGCAGTAAACGCACGTCGCCGTCGTCGGGTCGCAGGAGCGGCAGTACTGCCTCGGCGAGGGTGTCCAGTCCGGAGGGAAGCGCGAGCGGGCGGAAAGTCACGCCGTCCACCTCGCCCACCCCCGCCACGTTCACGACGAGATCGGCCAGTCCCGCCGCATCCCCCCGGTAGAGGAGCGATCGTGGTTCGTACCCGGTCCCGGCCCAGTTCTCGAGCTGGGCGAGGTCCCGGGCGGCGCCACTGTGGTCGGCGGCGAGCAACACCTCCACATCGAGGAGTATCCGGACCGCGCTCCGGTCGCGGCCCGCCTCGACCACGTCGCGCGAAATGTCCGCCGCAGCCCGGCCGGCCGCGTCGACGGTGAGGCCGCTGATGCGGATCACGTCGGCGTGTGATGCGGCCACCCGGTGGGAATGTTCATCGTGCACACCGAGCACGACCAGCGACTGGCCTTGTGGTGAGCGCGGTGTGATCGACGGCCCCTTCACGGAGAAGTGGGTTCCCTCGAAGTCGATGTAGTGCAGTTTGTCCCGATCGACGAATCGGCCGGTGGCGACGTCGCGGATCTCGGCGTCGTCCTCCCAGCTGTCCCACAGCAGACGCACGGCTTCGATGGCCTCGCTCGCCTCCGACCACAAATCTTCGCCGTCCTGGGGGTCCTTACGGCCGAACAGCTGAGCCTGGGCTCGACCGGCCGACACATCGACCTGCCACCCCGCGCGCCCCAGCGAGGCGTGGTCGAGACTCGCGATGGCTTTCGAGACGTGGAACGGCTCGGTATGGGTCACGGTCACCGTCGGGACCAGACCTATGGTCCGGGTGCTCGTCACAGCCCGTGACGCGATCGCGACAGCATCGAGTTGCCCCCGCTGTTCGCCGTGGCCCGCCGAGGCGAGAGCGAAAGAGTCGCCGATGAAGGCGAGGTCGATGCCGGCCCTGTCGGCAACTCCCAGAAGCCCGGTCCAGTAACCAGCCGTGAAGAGATCTTCTGCGCGTGAGTCGGGGCGACGCCACGCCTGCGGGTGCAGACCGGTGCCGTACAGGTCGACGGCGATGAGGGGGTGGTGACGATGTTCAGGCATGAATGGCTTCCTCCAGCTGTGCAGACGGTGGGCGAGCGATGGACCGCCCGGGAATCGCGTCGAGCAGCTCCCGGGTGTAGTCGTGACGGGGTGTGTCGAATATCTCGGCGGTGGTGCCGGATTCGAGGATGCGACCGGACCGCATCACGGCGACCGTGTCGCTAATCTGCCGGACCACCGCGAGATCGTGCGAGATGAACAGGTAGCTGAGGCCGAGTTCGCGCTGAAGGGTCTCCAGTAGATCGAGTATCTGCGCCTGCACCGAAACGTCCAGAGCGGACACCGGCTCGTCGAGCACGAGAAGTTCCGGGTTCAGTGACAGCGCCCGGGCAATCGCGACCCGTTGACGCTGGCCGCCGGACAGTTCTGCGGGTTTCCGCGCGAGGTAGCTGCGCGGTAGCGCCACCTGCTCGAGGAGTTCGGCGACCCGCTCCGCTCGTTCGGCCTTGCTCCCGATCCTGAAGGCACCGAGCGGTTCGGCCACGATGTCGGCGACGGCAAGTGTGGGATCGAGCGAGGCGTACGGATTCTGGTAGACGAGTTGGACTCGCCGGCGGAGGGCACGCAGCGCGCCACCCCGCAGCGTCGTGATGTCTTCTCCGTCGAATTCGATGCTGCCACGAGACGCCGTCTCCAACCGGATCGCGATGCGGGCCACCGTCGACTTGCCGGATCCCGACTCTCCGACCAGGGACAGCGTGCGACCGCGCGAAACCTCGAAGGACACGTCCTCGACGGCCTCGATCGCTGTCTTCCGGTCGATCCGGAATGTTTTCGACACGCCCGACACGCGCAGGAGCGGGTCGACCACGGTGGACGAGTGCTCTCTGCGCCGGGGTGCCGCGGACAGGCTGGGCGCGGCTGCCAGCAGTGCGCGCGTGTACGCGTACTGCGGCCGCGTCAGGATCTCCCGGGTGGGCCCCGACTCGACCACCTCGCCGCGGTTCATCACGATGATCCGGTCGGCGCGGTCGGCCGCGACACCCAGGTCGTGCGTGATCAACAGGACTGCGGTGCCAGACTCGGCGGTACGCGCAGCCAGGTGATCGAGGATCCGGCGTTGAACCGTGACGTCGAGTGCACTGGTGGGCTCGTCCGCGATCACCAGTTCGGGGTTGCAGGCCAGCGCGATTCCGATGAGGACGCGCTGCCGCTGTCCGCCCGACAGGTCCTGCGGATACTGCCGGGCACGCACGTCGGGCTTGTCGATCCCGGCCTCGGCGAGAATGCGCACCGCCTCGATTCCGGCCGTCCGCCGGTCGGCGAGACCGTGCACCCGCAGCACCTCGGCGACCTGAACCCCCACCCTGATCACCGGGTTGAGCGAGGTCGTCGGGTCCTGTGGCACCAACCCGATCCTCGCGCCGCGGATGCGCCCCAATGCGCGCTCGGACAGGGTGTCGAGGCGCTCGCCGTCGAAGGTGACGGTGCCGCCGATCGCGCGTCCGCTCCCCGCCAGTAGCCCGAGAATCGCGTGCGCGGTGGTCGACTTACCGGAGCCGGACTCGCCCACCACGGCCACCACTTCCCCGCGCGAGACCGTAAGGTCGACGCCCGTCACCGCCAGAAGTGGATCGCTCACGCTCCCGTACGCGACCCGCAGTCCGGAGACTTGCAGCAGCGGGGTGTCGTTCGTGCTCATCGCGACTCTCTCTGTTCGAGTGCATGCCCGAGGCGGTGTGCCGACAGCACGACGGCCACGATCACCAGGCCGGGCAAGGTGGTCATCCACCACGCCGTCGCGAGGTAGTTGCGGCCCTCGGAGATCAGCGAACCCCACTCCGGTGTCGGTGGTACCGCCCCGAATCCGAGGAAGCTCAACGACGACACCGCGAGGACCGCCATGCCGAACTCCACGGCGGCGAGGGCGACGACGGGTGCGTAGGAGTTCCGCAGGATGTGCCGGTGGAGCACTGTGTGCCACCGGACTCCCGAGGCGAATGCGGCCTCGACGTAGAGTGACCGGCGCACTCGCAGCACCTCTGACCGCATCACACGGGCAAAGTTCGCGATCAGGGAGACACCCACGGCCACAGCGACGTTGACGGTGCCGAATCCCAAGGCCGTGACCAGTGCGAGGGAGAGCAGCAATGCCGGAATGGACAGCAACACATCGACGAGTCTCATCAGCACCGCATCGACCGCTCCCCCGGCCGCACCGGACAGCAGACCGATCAGCGAACCGACAACCAGGGCGATTCCCACCGCCAGCAGGGTTGCGGTGAGCGAGAGTCCGGCACCGTGAACGACTCGGGTGTACACGTCCCGGCCGATGTTGTCGGTGCCGAACCAGTGCGCGGCGCTCGGGGCCTGCAGCTTCTGCGCGGGCACGCCGGTGAGTGGGTTGCCGCCGGCGAATACGGAGGGCGCCACCGCACACCCGACAGCAAGCAGGAGCACGACGGCGGAGACCCCGAGCATGAGATTGCGACGCAACCAGGCCGCGACACTGCGCCGACGGGTAACAGGGAAGGGCCCGGCCACGGGTGTGAGTATGCGCGGAGACGGATCGACATCGACGACCTCGCCCGTCACCTCCCTCGTGAGGATGTCAGACATGAACCTTCTCCTCCACTTCCGCGAATTCGCCGGTGCCGCCGGAACTGCCTCTGCCCTCGATGATTCGCGGATCGATCAGCGGGTAGAGCAGATCCACGGCGAGGTTGACGAGGACGTAGGCAAGCGAGCTCAGTACCACGATTCCCTGGACCACCGGGATGTCCTGCGCCATCACGGAGGTCTGTGTGAGCCGCCCGACTCCGGCTCGTGAAAACACGGTTTCGACGACCACGGACCCGGCCAGCAGCGTGCCCACCAATACTCCGGCGATGGTGAAGGCGGGGATGCTCGACAACCGCAGCGCGTGCCGGGTCTGGATCCTCCACCGGGAGGCTCCTTTCGCCCGGGCGGTGTCGATGAACGCTTGCCGCCACGTGGTCTGCAGACTCGCGGCGAGCACCTGGGCGATCACGGCGCCGGTCGGCAGTGCGAGAGTGACCGCGGGAAGCACCAGGGTCGCGATCCCCTGGTCGCCGAACGCCGGAAAGGCTTTCCATCGAAACGAGAACAGCTGCAGCAGAATCAGGCCTACCCAGAACGTCGGCACCGCGACACCGAGCGGCGGCAGCGAGAACAACAGATTCCGTACCCAGCGCACCCTGGTGTACGTGGCGACGAACGCTACCGCGGTCCCGAACACCACGGCGAGAACGAGCGCCACGGACGCGAGCGCGAAGGTGCTGGGCACCGCGTTCCCGATGGCCTCGGTCACCGACTGCCCGGTGGCGATCGAGTATCCGAAGTCACCGCGAACGGAGTGGCTCAGGGAGTTCCAGTACTGCACCCATACCGGCTGGTCCAGGCCATACCGCGCCTGCAACTCCGCAACGGCCGCCGCGTCGACCGTCGTCCCCGCTGTTGCGGAATCGACCGCGATGCTCACTGGGTCCGAAGGCAGTAGGAACAGGACTGCGAACGACACGGTGAATGTTGCCCACAGCACGCCCAACGCCTGCAGGACGCGGGATCCGAGGTATCGAGTCATCTTCTAGCGTCCACTGATCCAGGTATCGAAGAACTGGAGCCGGGCCGAGGCCTCGAACCTCAGATCCTGCACGTTCGGTCCTGCGCCGATCGCCTGCGACAACTCCACGGTGGGGATCCACAGGCCGTTGTCGAGCACCTGCTGCTGGGCGTCGGCGAGAAGTGCGTTCCGCTCGGTGGTGTCGGTGGTGGCGAGTTGCTTCGCGAGCACGTCGTCGAGCGCGGGAATCGGGCCACGGCTGTTGAGGTTGCGGCCGTCGAGTCCGAACTGGGTACGCAGGATGTCACCGTCGGCGCGGGTGCTGTTGTAGTAGGTGGCGTCGAAGTCCTTGGCATTCTGGCGAGCGGTGGCCTCCGGAGTGGCCACGAGATTCAGCTGCAGATCCACTCCCACCGCTGTGAGCTGCTGCTGCACCAGTTCGAGGATTGCCTGGTTGCCGGCGAACACGGAGCTGAACAGAACGGGGAAGCTCAGCCTCTGACCGCTCTTCTCCCGGATGCCGTCGGCACCGGGAACCCAACCCGCCTGATCCAGGATGGACTTGGCCTTCTCCGGGTCGTACGTCACGTCCGGCAGCGCCACGTAGCCGGGGGTGCGGCTGGCCAGCGTGCTGGTGGCGGGCGTGAAGTTGGGGCCGAGCACGGTGTCGACCAGTTCCTGCCGGTTGATCGCCGAGACCAGCGCACTGCGCACGACGGGATCCACGAGCGGTCCGCGAGTCACGTTGGGCTGGAATCCGAATGGCGTACCCGGGTTCGATGTGGTGAGCACCTGCCCACCGACGCCTTCGATCTGCGGGGCATCCTGCGGCAGCGCATCGCTGATTGCGTCCAGCTGTCCCGAGGACAGGCTGCCCGTACGGACACCGGATTCGGGCACCACGCTGAACTCGATGGTGTCGAGGTAGGCCTCGCCGTCGTGACCGAATACGTCTGAGCCCCAGCTGTATCCGGCCCGCTTGGCGAGGGTCACCGACTTGTCCTGCTGGTAGTCGGCGTACGTGAACGGCCCGGTTCCCGAGATGTTGCCGGTGCAGCGCTCCTCCGCCGGCTTGGCGACGGACGCATCCGACAGAATGCCCAGCTGCGGGGTGGACGATGCCTGCAGGAACTGGGCGTTCGGTGCCGAGAAGTTGACCTGCGCGGTGCGCGCATCGATCACGGTGGTCCCGGTGTATCCGGTCAGATAGCTGGCGGCCAGTGGCGCCTTGGCCCCGGTGAGGGTGTTGACGAGCGCGTCGAAATTCTTCTTCACCGACTCTGCGGTGAGGGGAGTTCCGTCGCTGAAGGTGACGCCCTCCTTCAGGCGAAAGGTGAAGGCGGAGGCGTCGGCATTCAGTTCCCAACTCTCCGCGAGCCACGGCGTCAACTCACCTGTTCGGGGATCCTGATCGGTGAGCGAATCGACCACCTGACGAGTCACGTAGATCGTCTGGTTCGTGCCGGACTGTGCGGGGTCGGCGCACGTGGGCGCCTGGGACAGGCCGTAGCGGAGTGTGCCGCCCGGTTGCGCGGGACCCGCATCCGCGGAGGAACTGCTGGAACCGCCACCGCAGGCGGTGAGAATCGACGCCACTATGGCGGCGACGCCGATACCTGCTGCCCTACGGGCTTTTCCGCGGAAGGTCGGGGACAAGGACACAAGCACTGAGGACACCGATAGCTCCGTAAATTCGATGACAGGCACGAATGACACCCGGGATTCGGGGACGCTCACGTGCACGGAAGGGTTGTGAGGGATCGGCTCGGGATGGTCGCGCGCAACGCGGGCGCCACTTCTGCCTGGAAGAGCTCGAGACTTTCGCGGTGCTGCTTGTCGCTTGTCCCCACTCGATCAGCCCCGAGGTGGATCACTTCGTGGCCGAACTGCTCGTGGTACCGCGCGACCTTGTCGATCACCTGCTCGGGACTGCCGATGAGCGCCGAGCTTCGCTCCACGAAGTCTTCGACCGTGTCGAACACCACGGGCAGTCCGGTCCTGCGCGCGAACTCGATCCTTGCGGCATGGATCGGCCGCCAGGTGTCGAGGGCGTCCTGCGACTTCGGCGTCACATAGAAGCCCGCAGTCCCGGCACCGACCAGAGCGTCGGCGGGGTCGTGGCCGTAGTCGATCCACCGCTCGCGATAGTGGCGAATGAGTTCGGCATACGGCTCGACAGGGTTGGTGACGTTGGCGGAAAAGAGCGGATCACCGTAGCGAGCGGCCAAGTCGACCGACTCCCTACTCGTGGCGCTGCCGTGCCAGATCCGGATCCGGGGCTGGAGTGGTCGCGGAAGTGCGACAGCGTGTTCGAGACGCGGACGGAAGCTGCCTTGCCACGTCACGTCCTCGCTCTCCCACAGTTGCCGGAACAGTTCGTACCCCTCGCGATTGCGATCCCACTGGTCGTCGGGGGTCACGGAGAACAGTTCGGCCTGGGCCGTGCCGTTTCCCTTGCCGATGATCAGCTGCAGGCGGCCGCCCGACAGGTTGTCCAGCGTCGAATAGTCCTCGAAGGCCCGGACCGGGTCGAGCAGGCTGAGCGTGGTCACGGCTGTCCACAACTGCAATGTGGTTGTGCGCGCCGCGATCGCGCTGAGCACGACGGGCGGTGCCGAAGACAGGAATGGGTGTTCGTGCCGCTCACCGACAGCGAACCCGTCGTAACCGAGTTGTTCGGCGAGGACCGCCGAATCGACTACTTCCCGCAATCGCGTCGCAGTGTCGACTTTCTCGCCGGTTACCGGGTCGGGCTGATGCGTGACGAGAGTCATCAGCAGAAACTTCATGCCGACTGGAACTTCCTCGACGCCGACGAGGGGGCGGGCACAGCCTTCTCGAAGGCGTGCGCCCCGAGTGGACCGTCGTCGAGGCTGTCCTCCACGGGTCGGGGCGCACTTATGACAGACATCACTACACGGCCTTTCATCGAGGCGGGGATCGAGAGGGAAGCGCACTTCCACGCTCCCCGTGGACACGCGCCAGACACTCACCGAGCACTGCGCCCGGTGAGCTGAGAGGTGGACCTACGTCAACAACCGCAGGACTTGGTGCGGCACAGATCGATGTGCCGTCTGCGCCATGTGCTGCGTGCGGTGTGTGTCATGTGATGCCTTCCATCGATCCTGGCGGTAGCACCCACACCCGAAAGAATGTCGGAAGGGTTGCTGCGACGTCGACGAGCCAGGTCTCTCGGTCGCTCTGGATGGTTGACGCGAACACTATCCGCATCACGTCACCTCGTCAACACGCGAATTCCCCTGCCACACAGGGGAAACCCGAAAAACCCCGTAATCGGATCAGGCTGCGTGTAAATGCTGACACCGGCCGCGCCATGAGGTTGGATGGGGTGGGCACCCTCTCTACGGGGCGCGTGTCCGGAACCCGGGCGCAGGGTGCCAGGCGCCCCTTGTAACGTCGCCCCGGTGACTCCACTCGAAGCCATTGCGATCCTCGTTGCCGGCATCGGCGCAGGTGCGATCAACGCGGTCGTCGGCAGCGGTACGCTCATCACCTTCCCGACCCTGGTGGCGTTCGGGTTTCCACCCGTGACCGCCACGATGTCGAATGCGGTGGGCTTGGTCGCCGGCGGCGTCTCCGGCACCTGGGGTTACCGGCGAGAGCTGGCCGGGCAGGGGTCCCGGCTGCGCTGGCAGATCCCGGCGTCACTGTGCGGTGCGATTCTCGGCGCTTGGTTGTTGCTGCACCTGCCCGAATCGGTGTTCGAGTTCATCGTCCCTGTGTTGTTGGTCCTCGCGCTCGTGCTCGTGGTGTTGCAGCCGCGGATCCAGGCGTGGGCGAAGGAGCGCGGTAGCCACGAAGCCGGCCTCAGCCGGCCGCGTCTGCTGTTGCTGACGGCCGGCACGTTTGCGGTCGGGGTGTACGGCGGGTACTTCACCGCAGCGCAGGGCATCCTCCTGATGGGTGTGATGGGCGCGATCCTCCCCGAGAGTCTGCAGCGGATGAACGGCGCGAAGAACCTGCTCTCCCTGCTCGTCAACATCGTCGCCGCGCTCGCGTACACGCTCGTCGCCTTCGACCGGATCAGCTGGGCCGCCGCGGGCCTCATCGCGGTCGGTTCGCTCGTCGGCGGAGTGCTCGGGGCCCGCTACGGCCGTCGCCTGTCCCCCGCCGCGCTCCGGGTGACCATCGTGGTGGTCGGCCTGATCGGGCTGGGCCGGCTCCTGGCGTAGTCGCGCAAGCAGCCTGGTGCTGCCTCATACTGGGTCGGTGAGCACAACAGATGTAGAAAACCCCGGCTGGACGTACCTGATGGACATGGACGGAGTTCTCGTTCACGAAGAACACCTGGTCCCGGGGGCAGACCTCTTCCTGGCCGAGCTCCGCGAGGCCGAGATCCCGTTCATCGTGCTGACCAATAACTCCATCAGGACACCCCGCGACCTCCGCGCCCGGCTTCTCCGCACGGGACTCGACATTCCCGAGGAATCCATCTGGACGTCCGCGTTGGCGACAGCCACGTTCCTGGCGAGCCAGCGGCCGAACGGCAGCGCCTATGTGGTGGGCGAGTCCGGTCTCACCACCGCACTGCACGACATCGGTTACGTCCTCACCGAGAACGATCCCGACTATGTGGTGCTCGGCGAGACCCGCACCTACTCCTTCGAGGCGATCACCACCGCAATCCGCTTGGTGGAGAGAGGTGCTCGCTTCATCGCCACCAACCCCGATCCCACCGGACCGTCCCGGGAGGGATCGTTACCCGCCACCGGTTCCGTTGCCGCATTGATCAGCAAGGCCACCGGCCGCGACCCCTACTACGTGGGCAAGCCGAACGCCCTGATGATGCGCTCGGCACTCCGGGCCATCGGGGCGCACTCCGCGAACACCCTGATGATCGGCGATCGCATGGACACCGACATCGTGTGCGGGCTCGAAGCCGGGCTGCAGACCATTCTGGTGCTGACCGGTATCTCGACGCGCGATTCCGTCGAGCTCTTCCCCTACCGCCCCACGGCAGTCCTCAAGTCCGTGGCCGATCTCGTCGGGCGCACCTCGGACCCGTTCGATCGGGCCGAAACCTCCGTCTGACACCCGTGAGTACTTGTTAACGCTCCGTAGTTAACAAGTACTCACGGGTGCTGCGTCAGCTCAGCTCAGCGCGTGCTCGAGGTCGGACAGTAGGTCCTCGGTGTCTTCGAGTCCGACGGAGAGCCGGACGACCCCGTCCGTAATTCCCACTGCCGCACGCCCTTCGGGTCCCATTGCCCGGTGGGTCGTGGTGGCGGGGTGGGTGATGAGCGACTTGGAGTCACCGAGATTGTTCGAAATGTTGACCAGCCGCAGCGCGTCGAGTACTTCGAACGCACGCTTCTTGGCCTCGTTCTCGGGGGCGGCGAGCGCGAAGGTGACCACCGTGCCGCCGCCGCTCATCTGGCGCTTGGCGAGCTCGTGCTGGGGATGGGACTCGAGGTACGGGTACTTGACCCACTCGACCGCGGCATTCGATTCGAGGAACCGCGCGATCTGCAAAGCGGAACCGACCGAGTGCCGAACGCGGATCGGCATCGTCTCCAGGCCCTTGAGTAGCGTCCAGGCGTTGAACGGACTGAGTGCCGGACCGGTGTGACGCATCAAGTTCTGGACCGGACCGTCGATGTACTCCTGTGAGCCGAGGATCGCACCCCCGAGCACGCGCCCCTGCCCGTCGATGTGCTTCGTCCCGGAGTAGACGACGACGTCAGCTCCCAGATCGAGGCTGCGTTGCAGCAGCGGCGTAGCAAACACGTTGTCGAGCACGACTTTGGCACCTGCCGCATGCGCCAGCTCCACCACGCGCGGCACGTCCACAAGGGTTTGCATCGGGTTGGAAGGCGTCTCGAAGAACACTGCCGTGGTCGGCGTCGAGAGGGCCTCCTCCCACTGGTCGAGGTCTTCGCCGTCGACGAACACGGTCTCGACACCCCAGCGGGGCAGGATCTCGTTGCACACCACGAAGCAGGACCCGAACAGGCTGCGCGCCGCCACCAGGCGGTCGCCGGCCTTCAGCAGGGCGCCCAGGGCGGTGAACACCGCCGACATCCCGCTCGCGGTGGCGAAGCACGCTTCCGCACCCTCGATGAGACGGAGCCGCTCCTCGAACATCTTCACGGTCGGGTTGCCGTAACGCGAGTAGACGAAGTGGTCGATGTCGCCGGTGAACGACGCCTCGGCCGCTCCCGCGCTCTCGAACACGAAGCCCGAATTCAGGAAGATCGCTTCGGACGTTTCTTCGAAGCCTGATCGGAGGGTTCCGCCGCGCACACTGATCGTGCCCTGACCGATGCCGTCCGGCAGCGCCTTCTGAAACGCGCCGCCCTGGGGAATTGCACTCACCACTGCCTCCACGGCAGGCCTAGCGCCCGCCAGCCGACCGCCCCACGATGACCGTCGGCGTCCAAGGCGCCTTCGAAACCGTCGAGCACGTTGTACGACGGGCCGATGCCCGCCGCTGTCGCGGCCTCCGCCGCACCGATGGAACGCTGACCGGATCGACACAGGAAGATGACGGGTGCGTCCTCGCCCCCGGTGATCCCGGCTTCCTTCAACTGATCCACGAAATTGTCGTTACGGGCACCGTGGGGATAGCTCACCCACTCGATCAGCACCGGCTGCTTGCCCAGTGCGGACGTATCGGGAACACCGACATATTTCCATTCGGCATCTGTTCGTACGTCGACCAGCACAGCGTCGGGATTGTCGCGAAGCAGCTCCCAGGCATGCTCCGGCGTTATGTCGCCTGCGTAACTCACCATGTCAGCTTTTCACAACCCTCTTATCGATGCCCTCCCGGGCAAGCGGCCCTCTTCTGGGCCCGCATCAATTGCACACGACCCACTTGTCGCCGGAGCGGGTCAGCTGCCAGGTGTCCGTCGCCTCACCGCGACCGTCCTCGGCCGTGATCCGCACCTCTGCCCGGGCGCGGTCGCCGTTCACCTCGGAGGAGTCGACACCCTGCAGGGTGATCTCCCCTTCGCGCCCTGCGAGCGGTGACCGGTCGTCCGACCAGGTAGAACACACCAACGACTTCTGCAGGTCGGCGTCGTCATGATTGCGGGCCTGGATGTAATCGGCCACCGAGCGGTTGATGCGGTCGGCCTCGGTGACGTTCTCGTCGGCGGGCGAGAGAATACTGCCGACGACGATCGCGACCAGGATGATCACGACGAGGGCGACGGCGGCGATGAACGGTGTGGCAGTGGTACGCCGGGGATCCTCCGGGTCGTCCCCCGCGGCGTTGTGCGGCGATTCGCTCGGATCGGACATGACTTCCCTTCGTTTCGGCGTGGTCAGCAGTGTATAGAGCAGCTGGTACAAATCCGGTTTGTGACCCCCCAACCGGGAGACGACTACCCTCGACATTCGCAAGCCCAGACAATGGGAGCCGCCCAGCTCTCACCGGCGCCACCGAGTGCGGGCCCGGCCGGGCAGGGGCGTGACGCAACACCTCGGCCACCCGATTAGGCTGGGCTTAACTTAAGCTGAAAATTCGTTGTCCGCCCATCAGAAGGTAGTTCGCTCCAGATGACTGATCAGACACGTCCGTTGCGCGTAGCGATCGTCGGTGCCGGCCCCGCCGGTATCTACGCTGCCGATGCACTCATGAAATCTGATGCCGCCTCGGACGGCGGGATCAGCATCGACCTGTTCGAGCGGATGCCGGCACCGTTCGGTCTGATCCGTTACGGCGTCGCCCCCGACCACCCGCGCATCAAGGGCATCATCACCGCCCTGCACAAGGTGCTCGACAAGCCGTCGGTGCGCCTGCTCGGCAACATCGACTACGGCACCGACATCACCCTCGAAGACCTGCACAACTTCTACGACGCGGTGATCTTCTCCACCGGCGCCAACGCCGACCGCGACCTGAACATCCCGGGCATCGACCTCGACGGCAGCTACGGCGCCGCCGACTTCGTCTCCTGGTACGACGGCCACCCCGATGTGCCGCGCACCTGGCCGCTCGACGCGGAGAAGGTCGCTGTCCTCGGTGTCGGCAACGTCGCCCTCGACATCGCCCGTGTCCTCGCGAAGACCGGCGACGAGCTGCTGCCGACCGAGATCCCCGCCAACGTTTACGAGGGGCTCAAGGCCAACAAGGCCGTCGAGGTCCACGTCTTCGGCCGCCGCGGACCGGCGCAGGCCAAGTTCACGCCTCTCGAGCTGCGCGAACTCGATCACTCCCCGACCATCGAGGTCATCGTCGACCCCGAGGACATCGACTACGACGAGGGCTCGGAGCAGGCGCGCCGCAACTCCAAGCAGGTCGACATGGTGGCCAACACCCTGCAGGACTGGGCTATCCGCGACGTCGGTAACCGGCCGCACCGGCTGTACCTGCACTTCTTCGAATCACCCACCGAGGTCCTCGGCGAGGACGGCAAGGTCGTCGGTCTGCGCACCGAGCGCACCCAGCTCGACGGCACCGGTAACGTCAAGGGCACCGGCAAGTTCAACGACTGGGACGTCCAAGCCGTGTACCGCGCGGTGGGCTACCTGTCGCAGAACATCGCGAAGCTGCCGTTCGACGAGCAGGCCGGCACCGTCCCCAACGAGGCCGGACGCGTCATCGCCGACGACTCGGCCGAGGGTGCCGCCCGGTTCATGCCGGCCACCTACGTCACCGGCTGGATCAAGCGCGGCCCCGTCGGCCTCATCGGGCACACCAAGGGCGACGCCAACGAGACCGTGGCAAACCTGCTCGAGGACCGGCCCACCTTCGCCGAACCGGCCAACCCGTCCGAGGACGGGATCATCGAGTACCTCGAGAGCAAGCAGATTCCGTACACCACCTGGCAGGGCTGGTACCGCCTCGACGCGCACGAGCGCAGCCTGGGTGAGCCCGAGGGCCGCGAGCGCATCAAGGTTGTCGAACGCGAAGACATGCTCAAGGCCAGCGAGCCCGACAAGGCCTGATCGTCGAGCATCAGCGAAAGGGAGCCTCCCACGGGAGGTTCCCTTCGCAGTCCCTCGTGGTACGCCGGCGACAAGGCAGAATGTGAACCGTGTTTGATGCCCACGTGCACATCATCGATCCCCGGTTCCCGGTGTTCGAGAATCACGGCTACCTGCCTGACCCCTTCACCATTGCCGATTACCGGGCACGGACCGAAGGTTTCGGCGTGGACGGTGGCGCCGTGGTCACTGCGTCGTACCAGGGCACCGACCAGAGCTATCTGATTGCCGCGTTGGAAGAACTCGGCCCCAGCTGGGTCGGCGTCACACACCTCGAGCCCGACGCCACTGACGAGGACATTCTGCGTCTCGATTCTGCCGGCGTGCGGGCAGTCCGGTTCAACCTCCGCCGCAGCGCGACCGATCTGAAGCTCCTCACCAAGCAGGCGCTGCGCGCTTACGAACTCGCCGGCTGGCACGCCGAGTTCTACGTCGACGCCACCCTCCTGTTGTCGCTGGAGCCGGTGTTCGCCAAGCTTCCCGCCGTCAGTATCGATCACCTCGGCATGTCGACCCGCGGGCTGCCCTACCTACTGGATCTCGTCGACCGCGGCGCACGCGTGAAAGCAACCGGATTCGGTAGAACCACCATCGACGACGTGTGCGAAGTGCTCCGCCAAATTCACGCCGTCAATCCCCGGGCACTGATGTTCGGCACCGACCTCCCCGGCAGCCGTTCCCGAAGAGTGTTCCAGGACAGCGACATCGACATCGTCGCGGAGGCGGTCGGAGACGATTTCGATGCCGTCATGGGCGACAACGCACGCGAGTGGTACCGCTGCAGCTCCGAACAGGGCCCCTGCTAGAACACGGACGCTGCTAGCAGCCTTCCATCTGCATGCTGTTCATCGACATCATCTCGCTGACCGGCGGTGTCTGCGGTTGTGAGGCGAGCCAGTCGTTGTATCCGCCCATCTGCTCGCATGCGGCCTGATCGTCGTCCCTGCGCTCCTGCCGCCGCTCCCGATTGCGTTCGTCCATGTCGTCGTTCCGGTCGACGGCGATACCACCTGTGGTCGATCCGTTGGCCTGCCGTTCGAGCCCCCGCACCCCGTCAGTGCGCATGATCCAACCGAGGGTGTAGTCGGCACCGTCGCGGTTGGTGGTGGCGCGGTAGAGGCCTTCATCGGCCACCGCGGGTGCGGCCTCGAACGCCTTGTCGGTCATGCCCGCAGCGGTAACCGTCCCCGACACCTTTCCGTCGCTCATCGTGCCGGTGAGCGCCGACCCGTCCGGCGCAGTCAGTGCCAACCGGTCACCGTCCATCGTTCCGGACATCCACATCCACATGTCGTCGCCGTCGCACAGGAATGCGACAGCGTCGCTACCCGACGTGACGACGGCGACATAGGCGTCCGAATCGTCCACCGCGCCGAGGAAGGTTCTCTCGAGCTGGGGTTCTTCTTCGAACGGGGAGGGAATCTGCTCCATCAGGGCGGCCGCTGCCGCGGTGGTGGTCGCGGCGGTGCTCGCGCTCGGAGTGCTGGTGTCGCTCGCCGCCGACGAGCCTGACGAGTCGTCCCCACAGCCGCTCACGGCCAGGACGATGACAGTGAGGGGACCGAGTATCCAGGTCGTCTTGGTGTGCACGGGCGTTCCTCCGCTAGGTGGGAGATCTCGTTCCGCATTCCATACTTGCAGGTGACGACCGCGTCTGGATACCCCTAAGTCGCGACCACCGCCGCCAGCCAGATACCGGAGGCGATCAGGGCGCCGAGCAGTTCGATCAGCATCGACAGCCCGACTGCCTTGCACGCGTGCCAGGTCGACGCCCATGCACGGTTGTGCGCCCGCAGCCGGTAGAGCTCGGCCACATACGTTCCCGCGATGAAGCCGAGAAACAAGCCCACTACCGGGATAACGAAGAATCCGACGATCCCCGTCAGTCCACCGGCGACGAGTGACATGTTGGGCACGCCGGCACTGCGCATCCGCTTACCTGGCCAGGTGTACTTCACGACGCCACTCACTACGAGAAACAGCGTGGCAGCGGCGAACACGGCCCACGCGGTAGCGGTGCCGGACATGATTGCCCACACCAGAATTGCGGCGAAGATCAGTATCGTTCCGGGAAGTACCGGAATGACGATGCCGATCAACCCGATCACGATAACGAGGCCGACGAGCGCCTCTGCTCCCGTGCTCATTCGACCGGACGAACGCGGGACGCGGCCTCGCGTGCCCTGCTGCGCGCCGTCTCGACGTCGGGTCCCGTGGACACGGCCACTCCCATGCGCCGTCGGACGTAGCTTTCGGGTTTCCCGAACAGCCGTAGGTCGGTTTCCGGTACGGCCATCGCCTCGGCGACACCCTCGAAACCGATGCCGACTGCGTCCCTGCCGCCGTAGATCACCGCGGACGCGCCGGGCGCGATGAGCGTGGTGTCGACGGGAAGCCCGAGTATGGCGCGGGCGTGGAGCTCGAACTCCGAGAAGCGTTGGGTGCGTAGTGTTACCAAGCCGGTGTCGTGCGGACGGGGACTGACCTCCGAGAAATAGACGTCGTCACCCTTGACGAACAGTTCGACCCCGAACACTCCCCTGCCGCCCAGCGCCGCGGTCACCGTTCCCGCTACCTCCCGCGCACGGGCGAGCGCTACCGGGCTCATCGCCTGCGGCTGCCACGACTCCACGTAATCACCGGCGTCCTGCAGGTGACCGATGGGCTCGCAGTAGGCGGTGTGCACCTCACCGTCCGCGCCGACGGCCCGAACGGTGAGCTGGGTGATCTCATAGTCGAAGTCGACGAACCCCTCGACGATGACGCGTCCGTGATTGATCCGGCCGCCGGAAAGTGCGTATTCCCAAGCCTTGTCAACGTCCTCGAGATCGCGGACGGTAGATTGCCCCTTCCCTGACGAGGACATCACCGGCTTGATCACACACGGCACACCGATGCGTTCGACAGCGGAACGCACTGCGTCCAGCGAGTCGGCGAATTCGTACGGCGACGTCGGGAGTCCCAGTTCCTCGGCCGCGAGACGGCGTATCCCCTCCCGGTTCATGGTCAGCGCGGTGGCGCGCGCCGTCGGAATCACCACGGCGGCACCGGACTCCTCGACGGTGGCCAGCGCGTCGGTGGCAATGGCCTCGATCTCGGGAACGACGAAGTGCGGCTTTTCGGCGTCGACGAGACGCAACAGCGCTTCCGGATCGCTCATGTCGACGGTGTGCGCGCGGTGCGCCACCTGATGCCCGGGCGCATTGTCGTACCGGTCGACCGCGATCACCTCGACGCCGAGTCGCTGCAGGGCGATGATGACTTCTTTGCCCAGCTCACCCGACCCGAGCAGCATCACACGTATCGCGCCCGCCGTCAGAGGTGTACCGAACCGCTCGGGTGCCTGTTTCCGCATGGCGACAACTATATGCGTGCGTAGAGCTACTTCAGCAGCCTGGACATCCGCCGATCCGCGAGCACCTTGCCGCCGGTCTGACAAGTGGCACAGTACTGAAAAGACTTCTCCGCGAACGACACTTCCCGCACCGTGTCGCCGCACACCGGGCAGGGCAGACCTGTGCGCGCGTGCACACGCATACCGGATCTCTTCTCCCCCTTGAGCCGCGCGGCATCCTGGCCGAGGGATCGTTCGACAGCATCGGTCAGCACCGTGCGCATCGCGTCGTACAGAATGTGGACGGAATCCTCCGGCAGTGTCTTCGCCGTCGCGAACGGTGAGATCTTCGCCGTGTGGAGTATTTCGTCCGAGTACGCATTGCCCACGCCTGCCAGCAGAGACTGATCGACCAGCGCGTTCTTGATCCGCGCAGAGGAGGTCTCGAGCAACGCGGCGAACTCCGGTTCGGTGACCTCCAGGGCGTCGGGGCCGAGTCGCGCGATCCCCTCCACTTCCTGCGGGTCGTGCACCACCCACACCGCGAGCCGCTTCTTCGTTCCCGCCTCGGTGAGGTCGAACGCCGGTGTCGCGCCCTCCGGGGTGAAGAAGTGGAGCCGCAACGCGAGCGGACCCTTCCCCGGCTTCGGTGGGGCGGCCGACGGGTTGTCGGTCCAGCGCAACCATCCTCCGCGGGAGAGATGCGTGACCAACCACACCCCGTCGCAGTCGAGGGCCAGGTGCTTACCGAAACGGGCAGCACCCGTCACATCCCGGCCCTGCAACGCCGTGATCGGCGGGTCGAACGTCTTCAGGACACTCAGCGCGGCCACGTCCACCCGTCCGACGACCGCGCCCACGGCATGTTTCCGCAGGAACTCGGCTAACGCCTCCACCTCCGGCAGCTCGGGCATGGCACCAGGCTAACGGACGTACCGCCGCAGCAGGTACGTGTCCATGATCCAGCCCTTGCGCTCGCGAAGTTCGGTCCGCACCCGCTGGATCTCGCTTTCGACGTCGCGGAGGCGACCGGAGATGAGAACCTCGTCGGGGGTGCCCAGGTAGGCGCCCCACCAGATCTGCACGTCCTCGCCGGGCACTTGGGTGAACGTCGTGTTCGCGTCGAGCATCACCACCGCGTTGTCGACGCCCTCGGGGAGTCCCTCGGCAAGCCGGCGACCGGTGGTGATGTGAATGGGTTCACCGATCCGGTTGAGCACCATCCGGTGTCCCGCCGCCAGCGACTGCACACTGGTCACGCCAGGGATCACCGAGTAGTCGAACGACACATTTCCGCGGGCGAGTACTCGCTCGACGATCCGCAACGTGCTGTCGTACAGCGACGGGTCACCCCACACGAGGATCGCCCCGACTCCCGGTTCGGCCGCGAACTTCTCCTCGAACAGTGCCGCCCGGCGCTCGTGCCAGTCGTCCACCACGCCCTCGTAGTCGTCGGGCGTGCGGTTCCGCGGCGGGTCGACGATGTCGACCACCCGATACGGACCGGTGACGTGTTCGTCGAGAATGGTGGTGCGGAGATCGACGAGGTCCTGCTTCTCGTCGCCCTTGCCGATGACGAAGAACACATCAGCCTTGTTCATCGCCTTGATCGCCTGGACGGTCACCTGGTCGGGGTCGCCGGCGCCGATGCCGATCACGAGAAGTTCACGCATGGGCGAAGGCTATCGCTCGTGAGTGGTCGAGGACTCCAGGGACCCGCAGACCACTCACGGGCGGCGGAGCCGCCTAAACTGAACGCCGTGACTGTGCCGACCCCGTACGAAGACCTCCTCCGACTCGTGCTGGACACCGGCACGCCGAAGGCCGACCGCACAGGAACCGGCACGAGGAGTGTCTTCGGTCATCAGATGCGGTGGAATCTCGCGGACGGGTTTCCGCTGGTCACGACCAAGAAGGTGCACCTCAAGTCGATCGTCTACGAGCTGCTGTGGTTCCTACGCGGCGACTCGAACGTGAAATGGCTCCAGGACAACGGCGTGACCATCTGGGACGAGTGGGCCGACGCGGACGGTGAACTCGGCCCGGTCTACGGCGTGCAGTGGCGCAGCTGGCCCACCCCCTCGGGTGAGAACATCGATCAGATCACCCAGACCATCGAGACGCTGAAGTCGAATCCGGATTCCCGGCGCATCATCGTGTCGGCGTGGAACGTCGGCGACATCCCGCAGATGGCGTTGGCGCCGTGCCATGCGTTCTTCCAGTTCTACGTGGCGGACGGCCGGTTGTCGTGCCAGCTGTATCAGCGCAGCGCGGACATGTTCCTGGGTGTTCCGTTCAACATCGCCAGCTACGCGCTGCTCACCCATATGGTGGCGCAGCAGGCCGGACTCCAACCGGGTGACTTCATCTGGACGGGCGGCGACTGCCACATCTACGACAATCACGTGGACCAGGTCACGGAGCAGCTGAGCCGGGAAGCGTTTCCGTATCCGACGTTGAAGCTGAACAAGCGGGATTCGATCTTCGACTACACCTTCGAGGACGTCGAGATCGTCGACTACCGGCATCACCCGGCCATCAAGGCTCCGGTGGCCGTCTAGTGGGCGCACGGCAGGTCAGCCTGGTCTGGGCGCAGGCGAACGGTGGCGTCATCGGTCGCGACAACACCATTCCGTGGCACGTGCCCGAGGACATGGCGTACTTCAAGAAGGTCACGCAGGGACACCCCGTGGTGATGGGCCGCAAGACCTGGGACTCGTTGCCGACAAAGTTCCGGCCACTACCGGG
The DNA here is from genome assembly GCF_018343855.1 of Rhodococcus sp. USK13. Classification (NCBI taxonomy): domain Bacteria; kingdom Bacillati; phylum Actinomycetota; class Actinomycetes; order Mycobacteriales; family Nocardiaceae; genus Rhodococcus; species Rhodococcus sp. USK13. The sequence continues at coordinate 6,166,712 of NZ_CP069242.1, forward strand.
GCGGCGCAACATCGTGGTCACCAGGCAGCCGGACTGGATGGCGGAGGGCGCGGAGACCGCGTCCGGGCTCGCATCGGCGCTGGCACTGACGAACGAGGACGTCTGTATCATGGGCGGTGGCGAAATCTACAACGCGGCAATGCCTTTCGCCACACGGTTGTTCGTCACCGAAGTCGACGTCACGGTCGACGGCGATGCCTGGGCACCGCCGATCGACGACTCCTGGCACGCTGAGGACACCGGTGAGTGGCTCACGTCGGCGAAGAACGGCACCCGGTACCGGTGGATTACCTACACCCGGGCATTACCTGCAAGGTAATTGAGAGCATTCGGCTTCGGCGCGAGTCTGAGTGACATACCCGTTCACTCGTCTCACGTGAGGATCGCCGACATGATCGCCGCACTCGAAGCCCGAACCGCCCTCTCCCCGCTGCGCATCGTATTGCGCCTCGACGCCGTCGTCACGGGCGTCAACGGGCTTGCCTATCTCGTTGCCGCCGGCCTACTCGACGGCCTGCTCGGTCCGACGACGGGTTTTCTGCGGGTCATCGGGGTGTTCCTCCTCGCCTTCGCCGTGGGCGTGTGGTCGGTGAGTGCGCCCGACCGCCCGCGAACCGCGGCCGTCGAGGCCGTCATCGTCGCCAATGCCGCGTGGGTGGTCGCCAGCCTGGCACTCGTACTCGCGGGATGGCAGCATCTCACCACTGCCGGAGCTGCCTGGGCTGTACTGCAGGCTGCTGTGGTCGGGGCCTTCGCGGCGCTGCAGGGGTGGACACTCGCCCGTCGCTGACCACAGCACCACGACCGCACCGTTACCCCATTCACCGGGTGACGGTGCGCGCGTTGGGTCATACTCGACTCATGGACAAGAAGTCACTGACCGCCCTTGCCCGTCAGCAACTGAAGTTGGCAGGCGGGACGTCCAGCGGTCGCAGTTCGCAGACCGTGTACGGCGGCCACCGGCGCAGTCTCCGTCAGACCGTTGTCGCGCTCACCGCAGGTCAGAAGATGGCTGAGCACGAGAGCCCGGGCGAAGGCACTCTGTTCATTCTCAGCGGCAAGCTGACCCTGGTATCGGGCGAGGATTCATGGAAAGGCTCCTCGGGCGATTTCCTGGTTCTCCCGAGTGATCGGCACAGCGTCGAAGCGCTGGAGGACGTGGCTTTTCTGCTCACCGTCGCCATGTGACATGACCGATACGCAACCGGTGATCGGGGTGTCCGTGGCTGCGGCGCCGTCCGTGGTGTGGCCCGCGCTGCGGGATCCGGAGCTGATCCGGCGCTGGCACGGATGGGATTATGACGGCCTCGACGCCGAGATCGAGGAAATCTATTTCCGCGACGTGACCGAGGATCCTGCCACGTACAGCCTGGCCTTGGCCGGGGGTGACCGCTTCACACTCCACGAACACGAGGGCACTACCCTCGTGCGGATCACCCGGCCACCCCGCGACAGCAGCCCGGACGCGGGCGACTGGTATGACGACGTCACCGAGGGCTGGACCACGTTTCTGCAGTTCCTGAAATTCGGCATCGAGCGGCACGGATTGGCGGAGCGGCGCACACTGTTTCTCGAAGGCCCAGTCGCGCAGGGAGATTCGGCGCAGCATCTGCTGGGCCTCGACAAGATCACCGGCGCGAGGCCGGGCGACCACTTCAGCGCCGTCTCTGCGGCGGGCGACCTGCTGTCCGGCGTGGTGTGCTTCGTCGGCGAACACCAGACCGCGGTAAGTGTCGACGATCTCGGCCCTGGACTGCTGCAGTTCGGCGAGCAGCCGGTCAACTCTGCGCGCCCGCACGGTGGTGCTCAGATACTGCTGGCCGTGTACGGCCTGGACGAGGAAGAGTTCCGCGAGCTGGAGGAGCGCTGGACGGAGTGGTGGCAGGCCCGGCCGTCGGCCGGACCCGCCACCTAGTTGCTCGACTGTCAGGCGAGCACGGTCCCCAGACTGGGCCACCAGATCGTGCTCTTGACGATGTTCGGACCGACCTGATGATTCAGCGACCCGTACACGGCCGCCACGACCAGGCCACCACCGAGACCCGCGACCGGCGGGGTGGAGATGACGGTGGGAACCGCCACGTTGTTCTGGTCCAGCTTGACGACGCCACTGGCACCGGTGGCGAAGCTGTAATACACGACCTCGAGCTGGGCACCCGCCTGGTCGGCAGCGATGGTCCCCGGTCCCCCGAAGAACCCGAAGCGGAACTGGTTGCTCATGTTGGTTGCCACTCCGGCGCCGTACAGCTGGCCGAGGACGGGTCCGCCCTGACCGGTGTCGGAGTACGCGGGAACCTGGAAGATCTGGCCCGGCAGGGCGATGTCCATCGCGGCCGCATCGGTCGGTGAGAGTGCCAGCCGTTCGATGGCGGCCTCGGCGTCCGGATTACCTGCTGCAGCGGTCCGCAGCTTGGCGATCGCCGTGGTGGGGTCGACAGCCGGAACTGAATCTGTGGGCTGCGCCGAAGCCGCCCCGGTAAACATCATCGTCGCTGCCACTGCAGCGGTCAGGCCTGCCGCGATCCGTCGTCCGAAGTGCCGTCGATTCATTCTTCTTCTCCTCGTCCTTCATGGATAAGCGTTACTTCGAATGAGTAAACACTCTCGCGCCTCTATCGATACCCAGTTCCGGGCGTTACCCCCCTCTCACACCTATGCTGCTGACATGGGACGGGACGACCAGCACGGGATGAGGATCAGACTGCCTCGCGGAGGACTCAGCGAGGTCGTCCCCACCCGTCAGAGTTTGCAGCGTCTGTTCGAGGCGGTCCTCGTGGTGGGGTCGGGTCTCGAACTCGATTCCACCCTGCAGCGCATCGTCGATTCGGCCACCTCGCTGCTCGACGCCCGCTACGGCGCACTGGGTGTGCGTGCCCCCGACGGCGGTCTGGCCGAGTTCGTGTTTCGGGGCATCACCCCGGACGAGCGCGCCGGGATGGGCCATTTCCCGGAAGGTCGCGGGCTGCTCGGCCTCCTGATCAACGACCCGCGCCCGGTCCGTCTGCCGAACCTCTCCCGCCATCCCGCATCTGTAGGCCTTCCGCCCGGCCACCCACCGATGAATAGCTTCCTCGGCGCGCCCATCATGATGCGCGGGACCGTCTTCGGCAGCATTTACCTCACCGAGAAACGCAGCGGTCCCGAGTTCACGGAAGAGGACGAGGTGATCCTGCTCGCACTCGCCACGTCGGCCGGGGTGGCCGTAGACAACGCCCGGTTGTTCGAGGAGTCGCGGACGCGCGAGCGGTGGCTGACGGCGGTCGCCTCCATCACGTCGCGCTTGATGATCGGTGGCTCACTCGACGAGACCCTACGTACCCTCGCCGGGCAGGTACGCGAATTGTCGAGCGGCGACGAGGTGTTCATCGTCGTCACGCAGGGCGACGGCGCCGTTGTGGGAGCGGAGACCGCCGCACGTCCCCTTCCCGACGCCTATCGGATCGCTGCGCACGCCGAGCCGCTGGCCGAGGTCCAGCATTCCCGGACTCCCGCTCTGCTGACGGGATTGGCCGGTCTGGCGCCGTTCTCGCCGGATGCCGGTCGCGCCGCCGTTCTTCCGTTGTCGACGGCATCTGGGGTCGGCGGCGTCCTGGTGGTCACCGCCCGCGGGAACGAGCCCTGGGACCCCGACGAGGTTGCTCGGCTCGAGTCGGTGGCCGACCTCGCCGCTGTGGCAGTCGAGTTCGCGGACCAACAGCGCAAACAGCGACTGTTGTCGGTACTCGCCGATCGCGACCGGATAGCCCGGGACTTGCACGACAACGTGATTCAGCGTCTCTTCGCCACGGGTATGAGCCTGCAGAGCACCGACGCCGACGGACATGTGCCCGAGGCGGTGCGTTCGATCGTGGCCACCGCAGTCGAGCAACTCGATCGGACGGTGCGCGAAATCCGTACCACCATCTTCGATCTTCAGGCCACCGATGCCGCGTCCGCGACGAGCCTGCGCAGACGTTTCCTCGACGTGGTCAGTGATCTCACGGCGCAGTCACCGATCGCTCCCAACGTTCAATTCGCCGGCGCCATCGACACACTCGTGCCGAACCGGATCCACCAACACGCCGAGGCAGTCCTGCGTGAAGCCCTGAGTAATGCGCTGCGGCATGCTCGCGCGACCACGATCGACATCTGCATCGCAGCCGAAGACGAACTCGCCATCACCGTAGAGGACGACGGGATCGGCATCACGCCAGGAGACCGTAGCGGCCTGGCCAACCTCGATCGCCGAGCAGAGTTGTGCGGCGGCACCTGCACCGTCGAGACGGGCCCCTCGGGGACACTCGTCACATGGCGAGTACCCATCTCCTAGGTCCGGCGCCGCAGCTCGGTCGCCAATACCGCTGCCTGAGTGCGCCTTTGCATTCCCAGCTTGGCCAACAGTCGCGAGACGTAGTTCTTGATCGTCTTCTCGGCGAGGAACAGCCGCTCGGCGATCTCCCGGTTGGTGAGACCCTCCCCGATCAGCTCGAACACCGCCCGTTCCTGTTCCGACAGTTGCGCGAGCGGATCTTCCCTCCGCTCGGACCGAATGCGCTGCATCAGCGCCGACGTGGCACGGCTGTCGAGTAGCGAACCCCCCTGCCCCACCGTACGGACTGCGGCTACCAGGTCTGTGCCGAGAATCTGCTTGAGGACGAAACCGGACGCACCCGCCATGAGCGCGTCGAACAACGCCTCGTCGTCCGAATACGACGTGAGCATGAGGCAGCGGAGCGCAGGCAGGGCGGCTCGAAGGTCCCGGCACAGCTCCACACCATTGCCGTCCGGCAGCCGGACGTCCAGGACGGCGACATCCGCACCGCTGGCGGGCAACCGGGCCAACGCCTCCGCTACCGAACCCGCCTCCCCGACCACTTCCAGATCCGGCACGCTGCCGAATAGGTCGACCAGGCCCCGGCGAACGATCTCGTGGTCGTCGACGAGAAACACTCGTGTGGTCATGCTTTCTACTGTTCCCGCACGATCATCACCGGACAGTCGGCGGTATGCATCAGGGCATTACTGGTGGAACCGAGCAGCATGCCCGTGAAGCCGCCGCGCCCACGGCTTCCGACCACGACGAGCTGCGCCTTTTCGGCGAATTCACTGAGGACACGCACCGGACGATCCCGCGCGACGACGCGTTCGACCGTGACGTCGGGATACCGCTCCTGGAAGCCGGCGAGCCGCTCGGAAAGTACTACCTCTTCCCCGGTTTGGATACCCCCCCACAAGGGGTCGTCCGGGCTTGCACCGAGCGAAGGCTGAACGCTGACGTCACTCCACACGTTCACCGCGACCAACGTCGACGACGTCGCCGACGCCTGCGCGAAGGCGACGTCCACTGCCGCCTTGCTACTTTCCGAACCGTCGACGCCGACCACGATCGGACCTTCCGTGGGCGGCCGCCCGTCGAGTGTGCGGCCACGCACCACCACCAGCGGGCACTGTGCGTGGGCCGCCACCGAGGATGTGGTGGAACCGACCAGCAACCCGGTGAACTCACCGTGCCCGCGCGAGCCGAGAACCACCATGTGCGCGTCGGCAGACAGGGCGATCAGCGTCTGACTCACCTTGCCCTCGTGCTGCTCGGTGGTGATGTCGAGGCTGCCGTCCACGGTCTGCTTGGCCAGTACGCGGGCACTGCCGAGGCGGGCCTTGGCAGTGTCGGCCAGCTCTTCCTTGAAGCTCTCGGCCAGATAGGGCTCGGTGTAGTAGAAGGCGGGGATATGCACCACCGTCACGATGTGCAGTGGCAGGGACAGCGCAGCTGCAGTCCGGGCCGCCCACACGACGGCAGCGGACGCCGACTCGGATCCGTCGACACCCACGATGATCGGCTTATGTCCGGTCATGATCGCCTTCCCCTCCTTCACACCTGCTTCCAGGCACGGCAATTCGGTGGTTCGGTTACCCGCAGATCTTGCGCAGCTTCTCGACCAACTCGACGCGGCCAGCTCGGTCGGCGGCCAGCGGCGACACGGTGAGAGTGGTGACGCCGGACTCGGCGAACGCCGCGACGCGCTCCGCCACGTAACTCTCCGGTCCGATCAGCGAGACGGCCCGGACGAGTTCGTCGGGCACCGCCGCGGTGGCCTCGTCCTTCTTGCCTGCAAGATAGAGATCCTGGATCGTCTCGGCTTCTTTCTCGTAGCCGTACCGGACCGCGAGGTCGTTGTAGAAGTTCTTGCCCTTGGCACCCATGCCGCCGATGTACAGCGCGAGACTCGGGCGAACCCAGTCGAGCATGTGCTCCACGTCTTCACCGATAGCGAGCGCCGGCGACGCATAAACCTGCAGCTCACCGAGGCTGGGGTCGCGCTTGGCCTTGCCCTTGGCCAGTGGCTCGCCCCACACACTTGCCGCCTTCTCCGGGTGGTAGAAGAGCGGCTCCCAGCCCTCCGCGATCTCGGCCGTCAGCTCGACGTTCTTGGGGCCGAGAGAGGCGATGATGATCGGAATGCGCTCACGCACAGGATGATTGATGATCTTGAGCGGCTTGCCTAGGCCTGTGCCCTTATCCGCAGGAAGCGGCACCTGGTAGTACTTGCCCTGGAACTGAACCTTTTCACGACGCCACACCTGACGACAGATTTCGACGACCTCACGAGTGCGGCCGAGCGGTGCGTCGTACTTGACGCCGTGGAAGCCCTCGATCACCTGTGGGCCCGACGCGCCCAGACCCATGACGAAGCGTCCGTTGGACACGAAGTCGAGACCGGCGGCCGTCATGGCGGTCAGGCTCGGCGTACGGGTGTAGATCTGGAAGATTCCCGAGGCCAGTTCGAGCGTGGACGTCTTGGCGGCCAGGTAGCCTAGCTGGCTCACCGCGTCGAACGAGTAGGCCTCGGGCACGAACGCGATGTCGAGGCCCGCCCTTTCCAGGTCTGCGACCTCTGCGACCGTTTCGGCGAATCCGCCGCTGTAGTTCAAGCCCATACCGATGCGCACGTCGCTCCCCAATCCTGGCGTTCTTCTCTAACTCAGCACACTACTGCCGCCGATGGCGTCAGGGGCGTTCAGGCCTCACGACGACGACGGGACAATGGGCACCGCACACCAGACTGTTACTGGTCGAGCCGAGCAGCATCCCGGTGAACCCGCCTCGCCCCCGGCTGCCGACCACCACGAGCTGCGCCTTCTTCGACCATCCGAGCAGCCGGGCTCGCGGGTTGTCGACGTAAACCTTCCGAGAGACCTGCACGTCAGGGTACTTTTCCTGCCAGCCGGCGAGTCGCTCGGCGAGCACTGCCCGCTCGTCCTCCTCGAGGCCGGCGGGCACCAGCGCGGCGTTGCGGGGGTCGTCGAAGGTCATCGGGCCGAGGTCGCTCCAGACGTGGACGGCCACCAGCGCCGCGTTCCGCAACGAGGCCTCATGAAAGCCCACGGCGATGGCGCGTTCGCTGGTGCGACTCCCGTCGACCCCGACCACGACCGGGCCGCCGGAGTGCGCGTCACCGCGTACCACCACGACCGGGCAATGCGCGTGACTGGTGACGTTGATCGCGGTATTGCCGAGCAGGGCCGTGGCCGCAGCCCCCGACCCCGACGCGCCGACCACCACCATCCGCGCGGTCTCGGATAGGTCGACGAGCCACTGAGCGCTGCTGCCGATGGACAGCTCGGTGCAGACATCGATGATGGGGTTGACCACGTACGCCTGTTCCTGGGCTTCGGCGAGGATCGTTTTCCCGCTCGCCTCGACCCACTCGTACACGCCCCCCGAGTCCATGTAGGGCCCACCGAAACCGTACGGGGCGAAATCGAGCGCGTGGATGATCTTCAGATTCAGTCCGCGCTCGGTGGCCAGTTCAGCCGCCATTCGCACCGCAGCCTTGGAGCTGTCCGAACCGTCGACCCCGACGACGACACTGTTGCGGTCCCGTGCGCTCATGCCTCCACACTATCCCCGGTCGCCAATTCGGGTCTGCCGCCCTTCATCTTTCAGCAACGGGCCGGCATCACCACGCACCATAGACTCCAGCCCCTTCGCGGGTCGGGCGCCCTGCGGATAGTTCCGTGTGTATATTTCAAAGGGGTTGTTGGACAGATACATTGGTCGAGCACATCACGACTGCGCGACCCGCTACCGACGGACCGTTGATCGACACCGCTGTCACCGACATCACATCTCTGTTCGACGTCGGGGTGGTGCACCTTTCCGAGTTCAGCTTTCGGTGGTGAGCAGGTCGGCAAGGTTGTCCAGACTCGCCCGCACCGTGCGGGAGTACGCCTTGTTGACGGTGGGGTCCGCCAGCTTGCCGAAGATGCCTCCGAGACCACTGTCGCTGTCGACGCGATAGGTGAACAGGGTGCCGCCGTCGACCTCTTCGAGTCTCGTCGAGGCTGTGAATCCGATCTGGCCCTCCACCGACTTGGATACACCGGCCTTCGCCGGCTGATATTCGACGAACTCGCTGACCCACTCGAATCGCTTCCCCAGGATCCGCGTTGCTCCGCGCCACCGGGTGCCTACCCCGGGGTCCCCGTCGGTGAGCTGCTCGCATTCGACGATCGACGATTCCCACGAGGGCCAGTTCTCCGCGACGGTCAGATAATTCCAGACTTCCGAGGGAGGGCGGGCGATGACGACGGACTGCTCGGTAACCGGCATTGCAATCATTCCTTGTACGGATTGGCAGATGAATGGACCAGATGAAATGAGACCGGTCCGTTTTCATCGTCCTCCCGAGCCGCGCCGATGTCACCCATGGTTAGCTCATCGAAGCACCGAGCGGCGGCCGTCGACGGGGAAGATTCGTCACCGTCCGGGGTTCACACTCGCCACGTGTGGACAGGGCTCCCGTCACGCATGTTCTCGACGTACTGACGCATCATGGCGGCGAGCGCGTCCCGCCGGTTCATCCCGGCGTCCTCGTGACGAACTACCTGCGCGCGCTGCCACGCTGCCCCTGTCTGCCGGGTGAGGCATCGGCCCTCGATGACGCTGAGGTAGCGGTCCCGCGCTTTCTGTGACAGGCCGAAGGCCGCCAGTCCCTGGTCGGCGATCGGCAGTAGCCTCCGCAGTACCAGCTCGTCCGCTCCCAGCGTGCCGACACCCGGCCAGTACATCTGGGCATCCATGCCGTGCTGGGCACCGGCGCGTAGGTTTTCCTCCGCCGCGTCGAACGACATGCGCGCCCATACGGGCTGATCGGCTTCGACCAGTCCTCGCAATGCGCCGTAGTAGAAGGCCGCGTTGGCCATGATGTCGAGCACGGTGGGGCCGGCAGGCAACACCCGGTTCTCGATCCGCAGGTGCGGTTTGCCGTCGGCACAGTCGTAAACGGGACGATTCCAGCGATAGATGGTGCCGTTGTGCATTTGCAGTTCACTCAGGTCGGGAATGCGGCCGGCGTCCAGTTCGGCCGCGGGGTCGACATCCGTCACCTCCGGAAGAAGCGCCGGAAAGTACCGGGAGTTCTCCTCGAACAGGTCGAAGACCGACGAGATCCACCGTTCCCCGAACCACACCCGTGGACGGACGCCCTGATTCTTGAGCTCGAGGGGTCGGGTATCGGTAGCCTGCTCGAAGATCGGTATGCGCGATTCGTGCCACAGCGCCTTCCCCGCGAGAAACGGCGAGTTGGCTGCCAGCGCGACCTGCGCACCTGCGAGGCACTGGGCAGCATTCCAATGTGCAGCGAACTCTTCGGGTGCCACTCGCAGATGCAGTTGCAGTGACGTGCACGCTGCCTCGGGGACCACAGAATTGCTGTCGGCACGAAGTTGCTCCTGCGGACGGCCTTCGAGAGCGACACCCTCGAGGTCGAGTTCGATGTCCTCCCCACGTGCCGCGAAGATCTGCTCGTTGAGCAGTTCGTACCGAGGGTTGGCCGAGATCCACTCGCGATCCAGGTGCTCGAGCTCGAGGGTCGGCAGCATCCCGATCATGACCAGTTGTGCGTCGTGGCGGTGGATCCGGGCATCGACGACGGACAGTGATGCCCGCAGCGTGCGCTCGAGGTCGAACGTCCCGTCACCGACAAGCGGCCCTGGTTTGACGTTCATCTCCACGTTGAACTGACCCAGCTCGGTCTGAAACACCGCGTCGTCACCGATCGACTCGAGCACGGCATTGTTGGACATGGCCGGCGTCATGTCTGCGTGCACGAGATTGAACTCGATCTCCATGCCCAACATCGGTCGTGGTGGATCGATGTCGTCCCGGAAAGCGCCTTCCTGCAGCATGCGTTCGAGCGCGTCGGCGCACATCAGGACCTTCTGGCGGAACAAACGTCGATCTGCTCGGCTGAATGTCCGAGAGGTGACCTCGCGGCCCATGCCACTCCTCTGCTCTGCGACTTCGGTTCCGCGAGCATATCCGTTCGGTCGGCACGAGACCGGGGTGGCGGGATAACCTCGAACCAGACGCTGGTGAGCGGAAGGATCCGAGATGACACCTCACACCGACTCGAGGAAGAAACCAGAGTTCAGCGTGGGAACGCGGGTGAAGACCCGCCATTCGGTCGATCCCGAGCTTCCCGAGAAGGAGTGGCCACTCGAGACGGGCGTCATCGTCGACGAGTTCGGCGGCGTCCAGGACATCACCGACGAGTCCTACGGCCGCAACTGGGCCGTGTCGCGCCGATGGGCGATAGCCCTCGACGGTGGGCCCCTCGTCTTCCGTAACGACCCGGATCTCGAGCCGGAATGAGACTCAGGCGTTGGCGCCGGCGTCGCCCCACGTGACAGCCACGCCGTTTTCCTTCAACCAGTGGGCGGGATCGACCTTGTTGCCGGCGGCGTCATGGACCTCGAAATGCAGGTGCGGGCCGGTGGACTGACCACGGTTGCCCACGTGAGCGATCTGCTGTCCGGCGGAGACACGCTGCCCGACGGCGACGGTGTAGTCGTTGACGTGCCCGTACACCGTCACGGTGCCGTCGTCATGAAGCAACCGCACCCACAGGCCGAAACCGGACGCAGCGCCGGCGTCGATGACCTGACCATCGGCGGCCGCAAGGACGGGGGTACCGATGGGAGCGGCGATGTCGATGCCGCCGTGGTGCGCCCCCCAGCGCGAGCCGAAGTTGGATGTGAGGGTGCCCGAGACCGGCTGTACCGCGTGCGGCTTGACGGGGTTGACCGAGCTCAGCCACTGCTGTGCCTGCGCCCCCAGGTCGGGTCCGCCGAAGTTCTGGACGGCAGCCCCCAAATCTGCAGGCAATTCGAATCCGGCAGGGAGGACGCCCGCCGGAATCTCGAAGGGAAGGTTGGGAGCGGTGTGCGGTGCTGCCGGCTCGACAGCGTGCGAGTCGGCCGGGGCAGCGGCCGCGCTGCCCGCTCCGAGCTGGGCTGCGCCGACGACGAGGGCGCCGGTGGCCGCCGCAACCGTTGCTGCCTTCACGCCCACTCCCGCTCCGGTCTGCGCAGTGCGATGGCGCCCGCGCGCCGCGTCCGGATCGATCTCGAATCGGAGCGAATTGCCGTTCGAGCGGTGGTGGGAACCCACAGTTGATACCTCGTCAGTCGTCGGATTGCAGCACGCCCCGTGTGGGGTGGGCTCCTCTGTCTGGCGACGAATGTAACAAAACGATATAGGTCAGCGCCACCGTGACCGAATCTTTATGCTTTGCGCCGCTCGAGTTCGGCGCGGAATTCGGCATAGCGGGCCTTGTGTGGGGCGCGCGTCCGCACCACCGCCCAGGCGATACCCAGCACGACGAACCAGAGGGGCGTGACGAGCAGCGCCTCGAGCGTGTCCTCTTCCTGCGTCAGAGCCCAGAGCAGGAACACGAAGAAGGCCAGCACCACCCAGCACATCACCACACCGCCGGGCATCTTGAAGGCCGACGCCTCGTGCAGTTCCGGCCGACGTTTCCGGTAGACGAGGTAACTGGCCAGGATCATCGTCCACACGAACATGAAGAGCACGGACGAGATCGTCGTTACCGTCGTGAAGGCTTCGATCACGGAATCGCCGGAGAAGAGAAGCGCGATGGCCGACAGCAGGAACGTGCACGAGAACATCAACGCGTTGGCCGGCACCCGGCGCGAGCTGAGCGTGCCCAATCGGGCGGGTGCGTCACCCTCGCGGGCGAGACCGTAAACCATCCGTGACGTCGAGTAGATACCCGAGTTGGCCGACGACGCGGCAGAGGTCAACACCACGAACTGGATCACTCCCGCCGCGATCGCGAGACCGGCGAGCGAGAACATCGCCGTGAAGGGACTCTCGCCGGGAACCACCTCACGCCACGGCGTGACCGAGATGATCACTATCAGCGACACCACGTAGAACAACAGAATGCGGATGGGGATGGAGTTGATCGCCTTCGGAAGGTTCTTCTCCGGATCCTTCGCTTCGGCCGCGGTGGTGCCGACCAGTTCCATGCCCACGAACGCGAACACCGCGATCTGGAATCCGGCGACGAAACCCATTGCGCCAGTGGGGAACATGCCACCGTCGTTCCACAGATTGTCGAAGCCGGCCTGAGCACCGTTCGGGGCAGTGAAGTGGGCGAACACCATGACGAGACCCACCACGATGAGACTGACGATTGCGATGATCTTGATCAGAGCGAACCAGAATTCGGTCTCGCCGAACGCCCGCACGGTGGGGAGGTTCAGCAGAAGCAACGCTGCAATAGCGACGACCGCTGGAATCCACAATTGCAGGTCTGGCCACCAGTACTGCACGTAACCCGAGATGGCGATGATGTCGGCGATTCCGGTGACGATCCAGCAGAACCAGTACGTCCAGCCGGTGAAGAATCCGGCCCACGGGCCGAGAAGGTCTGCCGCGAAGTCGGAGAAGGACTTGTACTGCAAATTCGAGAGCAGAAGTTCACCCATCGCCCGCATGACGAAGAACAGCATGAAGCCGATGATCATGTACACGAAGATCACCGACGGCCCTGCCAGCGAGATCGTCTTGCCGGAGCCCATGAAGAGGCCCGTGCCGATGGCTCCACCGATCGCAATCAGCTGGATATGACGGTTGGCCAGCTGCCGCGACAGATGCGGTGCTTCCGCTGATCCGGTGGACGGAGTTTCGCCCGATTCCGATCCGATCGCGCCCGTCGAGGAAGTTCGGTCAGCCATGGAAACCCGCAACCCTTTCGTCGTACGTGCCGCGCCCTCGGGGTCTGGCGCCCGAGAAACGCACCCCACAAAAGCGTGGGTCACGTTACGCGCGATTTCCTCGAGACCCGCGTTCGAGGGCAGTGTCTTCAGACGCAGGGGTTGACAGGCCACACCCAGCTAAGGCTAACCTTCCTAGAACTTACCGAGGCAGGAGCTGAGTTCATGATCGACGACCTCATCGAGATCGCGTACGCACAGGGCGCCGTGCGGACCGCCGCCCGTGCGAGCAACGGTGTGGACGAGTACGAACTCGCACGCATCGACTGCGACCGCTCTACCGTGACCGTCGCCGTGCGCGCGGACGGCAAGTTCGCGAAGGCCACGACCATGGACGGGTACCTCACGCTCGGTCAGGTCATGCGGGTCTGCGGCCTCGACTACCGGAACGCCACCTCCCGCGCCCGGCACGCCGTCTCTTGACTGCCAGGCAAGCCCCGCCAGGACATCTGTTGCCGACTATGCACTCCGGATCGCGAGCGCACCCCAATTCCCGCTACACTCACCACGGCGTACGCCACGGGTGTACACGCGCCCTCGTAGCTCAGGGGATAGAGCAACCCTCTCCTAAAGGGTAGGTCGCAGGTTCGAATCCTGCCGAGGGCACATATGACACAAGGCGGAATAAGTCAAAGATGTCGCCTACCAGCAGATTTCAAGTTTCGCCGCGATTCCCCGTCGAACGCTTGTTCCCGTTTGTGCCGAGTTGTGTCGACCAAAGTGGAGAGTAAGTGGAGAGTCCAACACAGGGCTCATTTCCACCCAGGGTCCGGATCGTCTGGTTTGATACGCGCATAAACGAACCAAACGCCCCCGCTCTCGCACTGAGAGTGGGTGCGTTTATGTCGGTGCGCGGTTGTAGCGTGCTCACGCGGTCCGGTCCGGTTCGGGGAGGGAAGCCCCGGCCGGGCCGCATTCGTCTGTCCGTGACTACGCGGCGCCGCCGAGGAATGAGGCGCGGACGTAGTTGCCCGTGCCGGTCGAGGTTGCTGCGCGCCCGGTCGTACCGCTGGGTCATGCGCGGGTCGGAGCGGCGGGCCATGATCTGGACGTCACGGAGCGGGATTCCGGCGCTACAACGCCGTCAGAATACCCAGCCTTCCCTGCGCCCGAGATCATTCATATTGATGCATTCAACGTTGTACTTCGCCGCGACATTCGGGATCTTCAAATTCTTGTCAGCGGTGTTCGGACCCTTGGCGCGCTCATCGGTCACGATGACCGACCCCAGCCGGTATGCCTGAGCAACAACCCATGGATCGGCACCATTCTGCTGACCAACCACCCACCCGGGGTGTGCTGCAGATATGTCGGCAACGATCTGAATATCTTCGAGCGTCGGCTCATCGACAAAGCCGTCCATCCGCTTCGCCCACGGAGCAAGCTCATCTTCAACTCGGTCAAGCTCTTCCAGCACCTCACGCGGAATCATCAGGCGACCATCGGACACCAGAGCCTCGACGGCCTGCCACAATGACGGGTGTAGGTCTCGCGGGGTGTAACGCTTCATCAGCACAATGACATTGGTGTCGACAAGATACGTATCCACCTACTGACCCACCGCTCTCTTGGCGATCTCGCGCTCCATCTTGTCGATGGTGGGCAGCTTCGCGTCGAGGAAGTAACTCGCATCGACGGCAGAAATCGTGCCCTCGTGCATAGCGTCAAGCACGGAAGACACGTAGGTTTCTCCGAGGTTCCTCAATTTGAGCACATACGGAGGGACAAACCCGGCGTTGTCACTTGGCTCCCTAGGCGCTTGTGCCTTCTCCCGCGCGATCGCCAATTGTCGGGACAACTCGCGGGCAGAGATTCGTCCGAGCTCTCGAAGGCGAACCGCAACTGCGGACTGACTCACCCGAAAGTGTTTGGACAACCGGTCCAAGGCACCAATCGGTTCCTGATGTCCAAGCGCAGCGAGCAATGCGGCTTCGGGCAGCAGGAACGCGGCTGCGAACGCGTTGCACGTGGATTCGGATGCACCGCCACTGTAGATATCACAGATCCCGCTGGTCCGACTGAGGAGGTGGCCCAGTTCGTGGAACAGCGTAAAGATGCGTCTCTGCGGTATGTCAGCGCCATTGAGGAGAATGATTGGCTGAAGCTCCTCGTAGTAGGACATTCCCAGGAACTCACTGGTCGGGATCCGACTCACCTGAAACACGAGAACGCCGAGGCGCTCGACCGCTCGGATCCAGCCATTCAACGCTGCCCCTGCGTCGCGGAACTTGCGCTGATCATCGATGGATACACCAGTCAGTCGTCGGACCTCGTTCGCGACCTCTTCAATACTGCTGCGACGTAAATCCAGCCGTGGAAATTCACCAGTTGGACCAGACAGTTCGAGCAGACGCTTCCTTCGATCCCTAGCCTTACGTAGTTCACCGATCACCGCGGTCGTTACCGGACGATCATGATCGCGTCTGAAATCCGGTAGGCGCGGCACCGGCTCGAAGTTTGCCTCGATATTCGTGAGCAACGCTGCGATTGTGGTTCCGTACAGCTTCGCCATGTTCCTGGCCTGCGCAAGTGTCGGCCGAGCGTCTCCGAGCTCCCAGCTGTTCAGCTTCTCTGGGGCAACACCCAGCTTCTTCGCCGCGCTTTCAACGTCGTGACCAGTGCTTATCCGGGCGGCAACGATGGTATCCGGTTCAACGGGCGCTTCGGGGGAACGTGCCATGCGCTTTCCCTCCTCGCAAGACTAATCCGGCTTGTTGCACAGCTTCGCACACGCCGCTTGGCGCGTGGTAGGCGATTGTTTCATCTCGTCGATGATTTGCCTAGCGGTACGATCGACCGAGGCCCCGTGGGTGAATACCGAGGCCGGACAAAATCCCGGTCAAGATCATGAGCCGTCGCTCCCGCTTCCGCTCCGCTGACGTGTTGAGCATCGCTACTCCTTCGCGGGGCATAGTGAGCAATTCTGGGCGGGGTGCGGCACGACGATGATCGGTTCTCACGGCAGGATGGGCAGATGCCGTCAGACCCGTCGACACTCTTCTACCCGCTCGTATTCATGAATCTCTTGTTCGCCGCATCTGCGTGGTGCCTTGCTCGGCCTACGAGGGTTGCCGCGACCGCCACCGTGGTCGCGGCGGTCCTATGGGTCTTCGGCAACGGCCCGCTCGAGGGCCGGACGCTGTACGAGATCACGCCCACCAATGGGGTGACCGTCTCGGACCTGCTGTCGGTCACGGCAGTGCTCATTGCGGTATGGGCGTGCTGGCCGGCGCGCAGCCCCAGGGCCATGCGAAGCTCGCGTTAGCGGTCGGCTGACTTGGGAGTATCTCGGTACGCGAGTGTCATTCGCACGATCTACTTAACCGGCGAGTAGGTACCGGGCGGTCTATATTGCTACCATCGCCCTCCTCTATGGGGGCCAGATATTGAGGGGAACATCGGTGGCAACCATCACGAGGCCTTCTTCGCCGCGCCGGAAACCTGGTAAGCCAAAACAAAAGGCGACCCAGCGACTCGACATCCAGGGTCTCCGTATGGTTGCGGTGATGCTGGTGGTGTTTTCCCACCTTTTCAACTGGCCGCGGGGCGGGTTCATTGGCGTAGACGTATTCTTCGTGATCTCCGGATTCCTCATCACTGGGTCGCTGCTACACACATTAGAAAAGACAGGGCGGATCTCGTTCTCCAGCTTCTACCGACGGCGTATCCGCCGTATCGTCCCCGCCGCCACCCTCGTCCTAGTCACGACGTGCGTCGCCGCATACTTCATCTACACGGGGAATCGGTTCAGGTCGACTGGGCTTGACGCAATTGCCGCCTTCCTATTCGTTTCGAACTGGCGGTTCGGCATCGAGGGAACTGACTACTTCAACGCCTCCGGCCCAGTTTCCCCGTTGCAGCACTACTGGTCGCTCTCAGTCGAGGAGCAATTCTACTTCGTTTGGCCTGCTGTCATCTTCGTCATCGGGGTCATCTCGGCTCGATTGGCATGGAAGGGCAAAGCGCGACTCGCACTCTCGGCTGGAGTAATGGGAGCCGTCGTCGCCGCGTCGTTCGTCTATGCAGTGATCGATACCGCAGGTAACCCGACGTGGGCATACTTCTCCACACTCACTCGCGTATGGGAGCTCGGTATCGGCGCCCTACTGGCGATCGCGATCAGCTTCTTCGAACGCATCCCGAACCGTGCCCGTCCATTCATCGCATGGACTGGGTTGATTGCGATTACTGCTGGAGCGCTCGTAATTACCGAAACGGGTGGCGGGTTCCCTGCACCTTGGGCTGCGGTACCCGTACTCGGTGCAGCTCTCGTAATTGTCGCTGGTGTCTCCGGCGAGCAGAAGTCCCTGAAACTACTGACCAACCGCATCAGCACCTACGTTGGCGACATCTCGTATTCGCTGTACCTATGGCACTGGCCCGTGATCATCCTGCTCGCGGCGATCATGGACCGTAATGGCTACTACTTCTCCGCAGCCATTCTCTTGATGTTCGGTCTCTCAATCGCGGCTTACCACTTCTTCGAGAACCCAATTCGACGATCGAGGTGGCTTGAGACTTCCACCGAAAAGAAGGATCAGAAGATCCTCGACCTCTCGCGTTGGCGGCTACCGATAACGAAGATGAGCGAGAGGAATCAAGGCATCGGCATCGGAGCCCTTGCACTAGTCACGGCCGGTGTCACCGCATTCGCCCTCGCACCCGTAACCGTGGCCGTTTCACCAGTTCCGCGTTACACACCGTCTTCTGCGGTAGCCGGGGTCGACGCTGGTCTGAACATGGATCTCGGCCCAGCTCAAACAGCGCTCAGCGAGGAAATCACAGACGCCGCCAGTGCAACGGAATGGCCGGACCTAGCTCCGTCGATGGATGACGCAATCGGCGGACCTCAGGCGCCAGCAGAGGTTCTAAAGTGTGGCAATCCAAAGCGATTGCCAGTGGCAGAGTGCTCCTGGGGTTCGCCGACGGCGCCGAAGACGATGATCCTCGTCGGCGACTCGATCTCAATGACGTATGGCCACCCGCTCGCACGCTTTGCTGAGAATAGTGGTGGACAGTGGAAGGTGATTGTGGAGGGAATGTTTGGCTGTCGATTCGTTGATCTTGCTGTTGAGGCCACTGACAACAAGATCGGTGCCGCTTGCCCGGAACACCGAGAGAATACGATCAACTTCATCAACGAGGTCAAGCCGGATGCGGTCGTAATCGCGAACAATTACACATCGGAGGGCTCCACGGAGTGGACTGAAGCGATGAGGCGCTTCGTTGATCGGTTCGCGACGAGCGCGAAGAGCGTGGTGTTCCTCGCGGCACCTCCGGCGAGCATCGACATCGGAGATTGCTACACCAGATCCGCTAAGCCGGCCGACTGCCTCGGCCAAGTAGTCGATCAGTGGTCGACGCGCGCTTCGACGGAAGGGCGCCTGGCCGATGCGGTCGGCGGGCACTTCATTGATTCGAGGCAGTGGTTCTGCACTCCAAGTGGCCATTGCCCGAGCTTCGTTGGAACGACACCAACCAGGCGAGATAGGTCGCACATGACCCCGGACTACCAGGAAAAAATCTCCGCAGCGGTCGCCGAGAAACTACATGAGGTCGGATTCTGAGGACCGCATCCTATGTAAAGCTGGCCCCGCAGGATGCGGTCACCGTTGACTCATCGCCGTCAGGTTGGCAAGGAGTGAAGTACGCTTTTCCAATGGCAGAAACGCGCATGAAAGTCCCCGTTCGGGCGATCGTGGAGGGCGGCAAATGCCCACGCTGTGGCCACACGGCAATCACGCCTCCCCGCAGCGTATCGATACTACGGAGATTGCTCCGAATGAAGCCGCGGTCGGCGGAGTGTCTTGTTACGACGGAAGGGTACTCAGGGTGGGGCTCTGAGGTTTGCTTTTGCGATCACCCATGCCACGGCTCGTAGTGACGGTTTTTCCTTGACCTCCGGCTGAAGGCCATAAGCCTGCTGCCACACCCAACAGCGCTCCGAGGAGTGGTCCACCGTTGGTACTCATTGGCATCGGCGCGACCGTGCTGACATACAGGACTGCGACTGCCGCGCTCGCGCATGCGGAGCGGAATGGATTGCCAGACCACTTCGTAGCCCGCACCAGGGGCGCAATCAGCGCCACGAGGTATATAAGCAGTCCGAGAAAGCCTGTCTTCACAATCGCCCAGATGTAGAAGTGATGACCATAGAACGATGAGGTTGGCGTATTCCGATCTCGCTGTGGCTGATACGCATATCCCAACCCGTGTCCGACTACCTCGTAGTCGGTGATCGCCGTCTTCATGTTCCGGACCTCAAGCTGCCGGTACAGGATTGACGAGTCAGTGAGTTGCGCCTCAGCTGACAGTCCACCAATGACTCGGTCGGAGTAGGCGACGTACATGCGGTGCAGATACCCGAAGCCCGGGAGATCTGCGAGCTGACTGAGCGTCCAACCTGTCGCCACGAATACAACCCACAGGCATCCGGCGACGACCATCATTCTGACCCACGCCCTGAACCTTCTCTCAAGCAGAGGGGTTAGGACAGCCGTGATAGCGACCAACACGAGCGCATTTCGCGAGTATGCAAAGAAGGTAATTCCCAGCGCCGGAATCAGGTATGGAAGCACCACCCGGAACGACCCCGGCTTAGCGACACACAAGGCGATGCTGATAGCTACAACAGACGCCGCCAGGTGTGTTGTGGGCGACTGAATGCGTGTCACCTCTATCGATGAGCTTGGGTCGAGTGATGCGTCCGATGTTCGGCCGGCGATCTGGACGACATCCAGCGCGGCCAGGCTGATGAAGACAAACGACAACCACAGGGTCGCGCGGACAGCCTTCAGTGCTGTCATTGCGATGGGGGTCCCCGCGACCCGCCCTGCAACAAACAGTGCGAGCGCGAGCGCGAACAGCCCGCGCGAGTCGCCGGCAACCTGCTGCGTCGGGTATCCGCTCAGAATCCCATATAGGGCGAACACGGTCGTCGCTGCAAAGACCGCGGCTGAACAGAAGTCGCTCAACCGGTTCGCCTGGTACTTCACGCCTACGAACAGCGCGGCCAGAAGAAGCGCGATTTCGGATAGGTAGACACCAAACCCGCCGATGGGTACGGCCATTGGAATCTGGACTGGCACTGTCGCCGCTACTGTGAGTACAACGATCCCTATCCACCACTGTGGCCTGACGATCAAAATGTTGATCACCAGGAAGATCCCCAACAGTCCGATCGTTGCCAAGTAGGCCATGGCGCGTGCTTCCCCTTGCTCAACCTCGGATGATTCTCGGTGAGCTTAGCGGGTGGACGTGGGCCTGCGCTCAGGGAAGTGGGCTGGCTTACGGTCGGCGACGACACCACGCTCCGAAATCACGGTCACGTGGCCCAATCCGACCCAGTCAATGATCACGTTGGAACGAATGCGGCCAGCAGAGCGCACCAGAAGTCCGGACTTGGGGGCGCAAACAAGGGTGCGGTATGAATCGGCACTGGCTGTGCATCTTTCAGGGAGCGCAGGCTCACGTCATCTACGCACTAGTTGTATCGTAGGCGCGAAAAGCGGTGGCAAGTGACGTGCCGTCCGGTTGAGTTGCGGTCAGGTCCGCAACCATTGCACTTCCAAAAGGCGGACCAGCTAGCGCGAAGCGTGCGGTCCCCAACCGTTGCACTGGGGGAAGAATGACGCTGCGTGAGGCCTTCGATCCAAAGCTGAACGCTCTTAATGCGGTACGGCTATTGATGGCCGTAGGAGTGATCTTCTGGCATTCCTTCCCACTGACCGGGGACGATATCGGCTTTGCGCCACTGCGCCAGTTTGTCGCCGATGTCTGGGTGGATGGCTTCTTCGCGGTCTCTGGGTTTCTCATCACGTCGAGTTGGGTCCGCAGACCTGACGTCCGGGCCTATGTGGTGGCGAGGCTTGTTCGCATTCTCCCGGCGCTGTATCTGTGCCTGGCCCTAACAGCATTCGTCGTCGCTCCAGTCGGGGTGTGGATGCAAGGCGGCAACGGAGTCGCGCTTCTCTCCTCATTCGCGCCCGTGCGGTACGTCCTGGCCAACGCGGGCATCTGGATCTTCGAGCGCGGAGTAGGCGACACGCCGTCTTCCCTCCCTCACAGTGGTACGTGGAACGGTTCGCTCTGGACACTCGGATGGGAAGCGCTCTGCTATCTGGGGGTGCTAGCCCTCGGCGTGACGGGTGTGCTCCCACGACGTTGGTGCCTGCCATTCGCATTCGCTGGCGCCTGGGGTTTGTTGGCTGTAACCACACTGGGCTCGATCGGAGGACACGCCGAGAACGCTGCTCGATTCGCGGTGATGTTCCTCGCTGGCGCCTTGATCTTCCGCTTTCAAGATTCGATCCGATGCTCGTGGCCGTTGGTGATTGGCGCATTCGCGATCACGGCTGGGTCGATGTGGCTGCCCGACTACAGGGTCGTCGGAGCAATATTCTGGGCGTACGCCGTGATCGGCACGGGCGCATTGATCAAGAGCAAGCACCTTGTGCTCAGAAATGACGTTTCGTACGGCGTGTACATCTACGCCTTCCCGATTCAGCAGCTGCTGTTCATTACAATTGGCGGATTTCCGCCGCTCGTCTTTGCGCTTCTCGCGACCGCGATCACGCTGCCCATCGCAGCGCTGAGCTGGTTCTGGATCGAGAAGCCGGCACTGCGGCTGAAGTCGCTTGCACGTCCGCGGATCCAGCCACTGTCAGTCGGAAGCGGCTCGAGTACTTGACCGGCCAGCCCAATTGTTCGCGCTCCAGTCAAGCAGGACCGGCATCCTCTTGCTCTCGCTGGAGAGGTACCGGCCCTGCTTGTCACGCCCCTGATCCCCCAGTGGCAGCCCCTCATCTTCACAATGGGCATGGTCGTCACAGAAATGGTCAACGGCGAAGCCCTGAAGGCTACGGCAAGAGAGCAGGGTGATTCGCCCGAGCCGCTGCGTAGATCGACGCCATATGCGCGTCAGTCAGCTGCCCTGGGTAGAGGATGACCTCCGCAATTTCCACCTTGCCGTAGGCGGTGTTCCGACGTCCGATCTGGAAGGTGGTTGCCGTCTCGACTGCGTCGGCCGTTGCCAGCGTGACGGCGGAGCCGTTCTGCTCGTACCGTGCGTCGCCGTTCGTGTTCCTCATGGCGAAGCAGAACCATGTTCCGTTGGGGAGCGTGACGCCAGACGGTGCAGTCACCGACCGGGCGCCGGTCCAGACGACAGTGCCGCGGTACGACGTTGCGGATGTGCCGCGCTGAAGACCAGGCTTGCCATCGGTGGCCGAGAAGATGCCGGCAACCGCGTCGGGTGCATCACTGACGTAGCGGCCGATGACGACGCACGAACCCCAGGCCGTTAGACCAGTGACGCTGAGGAAGTCGTCCGTGCCGTCGAAGCGGATGACCCGTTCGCCGGCCACGGTCTGCACGGTCGGCTGCGATGCCAACGTGGCGTTCGCGAGGTTCTTCCCGCTCTCCCAGTCCGCGAGGGAGGCAACCGCTGTACCGTCTGCCGCCGTGACCTCGTCCGCCACCCACCGGAAGCTGTACCCGGAGACGCCCGGATCGTCGCGGGTGACCGCGGGCGGATCGGTGACCGTGATCGACTTCGACGTCGAGTTGGTTCCACCCGCGTTGTCGGTGACCGTGAGGGTGACAGTCTTCGATCCGGCTGTGGCGTAGGTGTGCGAGGCGGTCGCACCGCTGGCCGTCGTGCCGTCCCCGAAGTTCCAGGCGTAGGCCACGATCGATCCATCGCCGTCCGTGGAGGACGTACCTGATACCGAGGCTGTGAGGTTGGTTATCGTCTCGGTGATCACCGGGGTCGGGAGAGTGTTCGCGGGAGCGGGGCTCGGATGAGCGATCGTCGAGGCCGAGTCCTTCAGCGGCGAGAGCTCGGAAATCTTCACCGTGGCGGACGCCGCACCCATCCACCCGATCGTCAGCCGCACCTGCGTGCAGTTTGACGCGATGGTCGACTGCCAGGTCGACAGGACCATGTCGCCCGCCGTTGGCGTCGGCTGAACGACGGTGTTGCCTGACGGCCAGGTCGCCCACTCGGTCGAGTTCGACCACAGCGCCCGGGCCGTCTTGATGACGGACCCACCGGAGGTGAGCTGTTCCAGCATCAGTACCGGCTGGCATTGGATATCGCCAGCCAGTGCAACCATGCTCGACCACTTCACGCGAGCCGTGGCCTGGATGACGTCCGCGACAAAGAACAGGCCGGATGCAATGTCGACCGTTCGTGTCAGGCCGAACACTGCCGTGGCGCTGGCATTGCCGCTGAAGGTGGCCGTTGCCTCGTTGCCGTAGCCGCCGACCTCCTGCGTGTACGTCACGGTCGACCCAGCCAGGGCGGTCCACCCGCTGCCGTTGCTCAGTAGGGCGGGGTTATCCATGAAGCGGCGGGGGTCCACCGAGAACGAGGTCTGCCCGGGCTTGTTCGTGAACAGGTGACGGATCTGGTCGGCAATGGACTTGCCGAGAATCGCTGCGCCAGCAATGGAGTAGTGGGTGCCGTCGACCGTGGTCGCGGGTACGGGGAATCCGCTGAGGGGGTCGGCCAGGCAACGCCAGGTGTCGACCCCGAGAACTCCCTTGCGGGTGGCTGACAGCGCCGCGACATACCGGTTGTACTCGGCCACCGTGAGCCGCCGAGCTGCGGACGTGAATGTGATGCGGGGTGGGATGTTCAGCACGATGACCACAGCGCCGACAGCGCGGCACTGCTCGATCATCCACTCGAGGTCAGCCAGGATGTCCGCGAGAGCGCGGTCCGCGCCGACATCGTTGGTGGGGGAACCGATGATCACGACGTCCGGGTCGTAGGCGAGGACGTCCGTCGCGAACCGTGCGCGCATCTCGAAGAACTTGTTACCGCCGACACCGGAGTTCTTCGCCAAGTTGAGGATGTTCCCGAGGAAGCCGTTGCACCAGGTGAACCAGCCGCGGGCGCGCATCGCAGTCTTGGACGGCACCGAGAAATCCGGGTCCAGCGCTATCGCGCCCTGGCCGTTCTGCTCCTCGAGCGAGGGTCCGATGATGACGACTCGGTTTGTGCTTCCCGTCGCATCCACCGGGGCATAAATACCGTTACCCACAGCTTCGACCCGGGCATCGACGGCGGTTCGGGTAGCGCTTCCTTCCTCCGCGACGCGGGCCGCAACGCCGGAGTCGGGCACGACGCCGGACTCGACGTCAGCGAGTATCTCCTGTGCAGCATCGCGAGCAGCCTCGGCGGCCTCCTTCGCGGCGACGGCCGCACTGACGACGGGGCCCGGCTGCGGCACGTAGTTCTGGATGTCCGGCCACAGCGGGATCGGCTCGTCGTCGGGCACGTCGGGAATGACCAGGTCGTACGCCTTCCCACCCCACGACACCTTCGCCGGACCCGGCTTGAGTGGCGGCGTGGTAAGCACTCCAGCGACCGGTTGGACGTCCACCCAACTACCGGTGATGATCTCCGACTCGTCGGCACTCGGGCTGAGGTTGTCTTCCCGGTAGAACCAGAATCGGCTCTGGTCGCCAGCACCTGCTATGTCGGTGATGGGCTGCGAGTAGACAGTCACAATTTCTCCTCTATTCGTCGATCAGGTTCGGCCACAACTCATTGGGTGGCTTCATCGCTTTCGTCCGATGTCTGCCCTCGCTCGGCCTTAGCCTTCTCTGCCTTAGCCTTCTCGGCGCGCTTCTGGGCGCGGTCTTCGTTCTGCTCGCGGACCAGTGCCCACAGCATGAAGACGTACGAGACGATCCCGAGGGTGTAGATGATCAACCGGACCACGTGCCGGCCGGGATACTCCGTCGATACCCATGTCGCCAGGCTGATCTGAATGAGGACTAGCGACAGGATCACCGACTTGACGAGGTAGATCTCGCCGATTCGGTTGCGCCACCACGGTGACCGAATTACGTATGTCAACGCGAAACATGTGACCAGTGCAGCGAATACCAACAGCGTCCAGTCGGCAGCATTCTTCACCGGACACCTCCCCATGCCTGCTGCAGCAGCTCGGTGTATCCGTTGCGTTCCAACTCCGCTCGCACCACCCTCGCCACTCGCGTTTCGGTCGTGCTCTTGCGTTCGGTCTCGATGCGTCGATCCACGGCGTAGGCGTGCTCTTCGACGGCGGCCCGCGCTTCGGCCTGGGCCGCGTCGACGTCCTTCGACCACGGCCACCTCATGTCGGCCCCGCGTTCCCCGCGGCTTCTGCCCGTTGCCCGGTCGCCTCACGGATCGCCTGGACGACGTGCGCGGACAGTTCACCGGTGACGGCCAATTCGGCGTTCGTCGCGGCAAGTGTTGCCATCACCGACTTGTCCTCGGCGCGGCCGCCACGGAGGTCGGTGATCGTTTCATCCTTCGCCCGCACGATCTCGCGGTGCGCCGGCCCGAAGACGATCCAGCCTCGGATCAGCGACACGGCGAGGAGGAGGAACAGCACGATGACAACCGTCACCGTGCTGACCCCCTCCCACGCGGCGGGGGTGAGCACGGACATCAGCCGTCGAGTTCGGTGTCAGTGACCTCGACGACTTCACCGTCCACGGGTGCCAGTGTCGGCAGGCCCTTTGCGGGACCGCGGTTCTCGGTGAGCAGCGAGGTCACGACGGAAAGCAGGACCGTGGTGCCTGCGATCGTCAGGGAGCTCGGCCAGTCGATGTCGGTGATGCTGCCGGTGACCGGGATCGCCGCGGCGAGGGATCCGGCGCCGGTGCGCACGGCCCGGTCGGCGAGGTCGACGAGGAAGTTCCCCGACGTCACTGCCGTGGCGGTGCTCACTGCGAGGACGAGCGACACCACGGCGGCCAGCGCCGCGGCGCCGAGCAGCGTGGGCCACGACACCGACACGATCGTGACGCCGGCGCCGAAGAACACGAGCACGTTCTGCAGGAACGACCGGCCAGCTCGGTCGAGGGCGTCCAGCCAGAACGTCCGGGAGTCGAGGCTGCGCAGCTCGACAGTCGCTTCGTAGTATTCCGAGCTCATGGTCACTTACCTCCGTTGATTTTCGCGAGCACTGCCTGTGCGCCGGCGTCGCCTCTGCCTGCCTCGCGGCGGACGAGGTCGATCGCGGACTTCACTCCGTTGAGCGCTTCGCGCTCGGTCGACTCCTCGTGAATGCGGGCGTCGATGTTGAGGACCATTCCGGCGAGCGTGTCGACCGGTTCGTCGTTGGTGCGGTACTTCGATCGAGATGGCAGCTTCTGCGTCAACTCGGTGAAGATGCGCTGCTGCTGCTCGTGGGACAGTGCCATGAGAAAGCCCTCCTCAGGAGTGGTGTTTCCGGCAGCCTTGGCGAGCAAGACGTCCCAGGGGAATCCGGGGCCGGGGTCGGTGTGGTCGGTCGAGTGCCAGGCATCGACGGTGTCGACGTGTCCGCCCACACCCTTCTGCCCGGCTCGCATCTGCGCGCCGCTGAGCTTGACGAGCGGGATGCCATAGCGGTCGCGCCAGTCGCGGAGCACGCGGGCGCCGGCGTCGAGCTGGCGGCCCTGCGCGAGCCACTCGGCACGGGACTGCGAGGCGCGGCCCTTGAAACACAGGTGCAGGCCGCGCTCGTTCGCGGGCGAGCCTGCAGCCCAGGGCACGTAGTTGTCGTCGTTCGATCGGCCGATGCGCCCGTCGCGGCCGACGAGGAGCGTGTACGACGCCTGCGCCCGCTCCTGCTTGAGCCATCCAAGGAGGTCCTCGATCGGCCCGTTGGGGTCGCCCTCGTCGGTGTGGACGATCGCGAGCGTGCAGTTCGCAGGGTTCCGGGGCCCATCGTCGTTGGGCGAGAGCAGTGTGACATCAGCCTGTAGCTGTCCCACTGGTGTACCTCCTGTTGCGGGTGGTGCCGAACTGGCGAGCCACAGCACGGGGTCGAGGCGGTCGGGTCCCGGCTGGACCCAGACGTAGCGATGCACCTCGAAGTGCAGGTGCGGCGCAACGCCGCCGTTGGTGTTCGAGTCGGGATTGATACGCGCGATGCGCTGCCCGGCCACGACGCGCTGGCCCTGGCGGACCTCGGGAATCACGTGGCCGTAGACCGTCGTTCCGGATCCGTCTGCTGTCGGGTGATCGAGGACGACCCACTGGCCGAAGCCGGATGCCGGACCGACCATCACGACGGAGCCACCCTGCGCGGCGAAGACAGGTTGGCCGCCCGATCCGCCGTTGCGCCCGAAGTCTGTTCCCCAGTGGAATCCACCGGATCGGTTACCGAACCCGCTGGTTACGTAAAACTCTGGCGCGACCGGTCGAACACGTGTCGGCATCATGCCTCCTTGGTCTGTGGGTTCGGTTCGGGAAGCAGCCGGTTTATCTGGTCGCGTGCGCGTTCTGCGCCGAGTGCGCGGACGAGGCTGTGCACGGCACCTATTCGGCAGACGTACCGCGGATCTGCGTCGCGGACTTGGTAGGGCGTGATGTCGTCACAGCCGGTGACGATCTCCGTTTGACCGGTCGAGTGCAGAAGCAATACTGCGGCCGCGTCGGATTCCTCGTGAGCTGAAGCCAATTGGCCGGAAGTGATCATCAGTAGTCCCTTCCTACCCATGAGTCGATCTTCGAAGAGTTCACGCCGAGTAGGCGATAGAGGCCCCAGCCGACATATCGGCACTGCGAACCGGTGGCCACCGCACCGCCGGTGTCCGTCCACGAGAACGACCCGCCCTCGTAAGTCGCCGTGAACACGTTCCCCGACGCCGAGATCCGAAGCGCCGAACCGGCGGGCAACGCCTCGGGGATCGACCGAGAGTCCCGGATCGTGCCGCCCCCGAGACTCGTGAACGTCCGAATCCGAACCTCACTCGACGTCGCCTCGACGCACGCCCCGGACGAGAAGTCCGACCGGCACCGCACGTACGCCCGCGTCGCTAGCTGCGACGGAGTGCCCAATACGATCTCCGAGTACTGCGTGTCCGTGTTCGTTGGCGACGTGCGTAGCGCACCCCGGTATCCGTCGGAGCCGCCGAGTACCGATGCCATGCCGCCGTCGATGCCCTGTGAGTTTCCTCGGGTGAGGTACGACGGCCCGTACCCGGTGCCGTCCGAACGGTTGAAGGATTCCGTGAACACGAACTGGGCGCCGGGATCGTACGAGGACGTTGGTTGCCCGAGGCACGCCCACACCTGGTATCCCAG
Organism: Rhodococcus sp. USK13; assembly: GCF_018343855.1. Lineage (NCBI taxonomy): Bacteria > Bacillati > Actinomycetota > Actinomycetes > Mycobacteriales > Nocardiaceae > Rhodococcus > Rhodococcus sp. USK13. The sequence continues at coordinate 6,194,853 of NZ_CP069242.1, forward strand.
GTTTGATTGCACCGAGGACCCGGCGATCGAGGACGGGATCGACGACTGCCCATCGACGTACAAGGTTTGCGCCTTCGGGTGCAGCCCGTCCGACCGGGTGATCGCGGCCGACGGAAGAGCACCCAGCTTCGGCATCGTCCCGCCCACCGCGAGGATCCCCACATACAGGGATTGCCCACGCTGGGCGGCGATATCCTCCGTCGTCAACATCCGCTGATCGAGCAAACCGGAGCCCGCAAACAAGTTGCCCTTCACGTTCCCGAAATCCCAAACTCGGGTCGCATCACCCGTGCTCGGGTCGAACGTGAAGATGCCGGCGTACAGCCCAGTCATACCCGTGGTGCCGTCGGTGACGAACCCGGCCGTCGAGTACAAGCGATCTTGGAGGCAACGGATCGGCACCAAGTACAGACGTCCCGACGTCGCCGGCATCAACGGCTGCTGCACCGTGGTCGTCAGCGTGTGACTATGGATGCCGTCCATCGAGGTCGAGGCGAACGACCCGGCATTCCCGTCATACGAGTGGTTATGCATGCCGGTGTTGTTCGTCCCCGTGTAAACCGTCACAGGCTTGAGGTCGTTGACAGCGAACGACGGGTCCTCGAACGGATTCAGCGACACCCAGTACGGGTTCGCTGACACCGAGTTGATGGTGTCGACGACCGTTACTATCGAGGACCCGATGTTGATGACCTCGGTTTGTGCTTGCTCGGCGGCCGTCTGCGCGTCCGACGCCTTCTGGTCCGTCTCGAGGATAAATCCAGTCAGGTCGATCAGTCCGCCCGTGACTCCCTTCAGCCCGTAAACGATCTGCGATACGAGGTCATTGAGACCCGCCTGCAGGTTGGTGAATCCGCCGAACAGCAACCCCAGAATGCCCTGCGAGCCGAGCGCGTCGGCGAGATCGCCGACGTCGTCCCAGCCGGTGTTCGGTCCGCCGGGAACGAAGTTGTCGGGTGAGGTCACGTCTCCTCCTCCGGCGGCTCAGTGGTGGTCGGTGCGTCCACTACTTCCTGGAGCAGCTCGAGTTGCGCCGCGCCCGGAAGCGCGGCGAGCTGCGCACGGATGTGCGAGTAGGGATCAGTACGTTTCGGTTCGGGCATCTTCTTCGATCGCCATTGCCCCGGGTTGTGCGGGTGGATCGGCCCGGTGGCCGGCTGGTCGTACCGGTCGAGTGACTCCTCGACGGGCCGGAACCCCAACCGCTCGAGGTGCCGACAGAAGGAATTGATCTCGTCGGGCTCGAACGTGGCGGGGGTCGACCCGGCGCCGTTCGTCGGCGGATGCATCAGCGCGTAGGCGTAGGGGTGCATGGTGGCCGGCAGGGCCGCCTGTAGCTCTTCGGGTGTCACAGATGTCTCCTGGTCTAGACGGCGCTGCTGTGCTGGCGCAGCGCGCTACTGACGGCTTCGAGCCCGCGCAGCGCGCGGGTTCCGGCCAATTCCTCGGAGCGGTAGTCGCCGAGGTTGATCTCCCACGGCTGGTCGGGGTTGGCGCGGTCCCACGACTGGCGGACGGACGCGATGTGCGAGAGCCAGATCCGGTCACCGATCTCGAATCCGCAGCGATGCCCGTCGTCGATATGCAGTCCAACGCGGTATGGTGCCGCGTCGTCGACCTCGGCGGCGAACGAGACATAGCCGCGAGCCTTGTGGAGACCCACGCGGATCGTCTGCAAACCGGACGGCGAGATGGCGACACCGCCGCCGGCCTCGAACCCGCCCTTGTGCGAGTACGGCCCCATCCGCTCCTTGCGCTGATGGTCAATCCCGATGGCCCAGGCAAGGATGATGTCCTCGACGGCCTTGTCGAAGATGCCGAGTGTGAGCCAGGGCAGGCCAATCGCGCTGCCGAGCAACCCCAGGAGGATGTTCGATACGAGCTTTGCACCTTGGTTAATAGCGTCCGGTGAGCGTCCGCCCGTCATGATTGAGTGCTCAATCGGTTTGTGTATCACCATCTTCGACTTCAGTCCGCGGTGCTGGCCGCGACGGAAGATGGCGAAGGGGCCATTCGGATCGGTGTTGTTGGGATCGTCGTTCGGGTCTGCGATAGTGACGGTGTCCGAGGTGCCATCTGGCGCGAAGATCCGCAGCAGGTCGAGAATCGGGTCGAGGATCGTGCCGGTGACGCCGGGGATCGTGGCCCGCTTCTTGACGTCGAACACGAACGTCGGCCGATCCAGGATGAAGTGGGTCGGGCACGGCTGCGGGTCCCCCGGTTCCCACAGGTCGCCGGTGAGTTGCAGTCCGCCGTCCTCGAGCGTCGGGTGGACCAGATCCCAGAAGTCATCCATTCGTGAGCCGAGCGCGGTCCACGGTCCGACACCATCCCGCGACTCGATGTACGGGATCATCACCATCGGCCACTTCGCGTTGTCGAAGTTCGCCTGCCAGTTCGCCGCGTCCCAGATATCGAAGAACGGAATCCACAGCGGTTGCTGCTGGCGCAGCAGGTTCCGATGCGCGTAGCCCTTGATCACCTTGATCGAGTTGCCCGCCTGGAAGTCGATCTTCGGCGCCTGGACACTCAGCGGCGCGAACGTATTCGGCCAGCACTGCCAATGTTTGGCCTCATCGAGGATGTGCCGGGCCAACGGCCGAACGATCGCCTCGCCGTGCTCGTCCTCGTCGAACTCGATGTCGTAGACCTTGAAGCAGGCCTTCTTCCACGGCGAGCGGAACACCAGGAACATGTCGTGATCGAGGGACAGTCCGTCGATCAGCCACGCCGCAAGGTCGTCCCGGCCGTCGATGCCGACCGACGCCTCACCGACCTCGTTGCACATCGTCTCCCACGAGCCGTCGTACTCGCCCTCGACTTCACCGACCAGCTCGAGGTACTTGTCGTGGATCGTGACCCGGGTCCGCAGGAGCGCGAGCGCCGCCTCCTCGTACTCCTGGGCGTCGATCGCCGCGAGGTCAGCGTCGAGGTTGTAACTCACAGGCGATCACCCCCAGGGCATCTCGTGGTAGCGCGGCAGGTGGATGCGAAGCTCGGCGGGAACCGTGGACCCCTGCACCTCGACTGGAATCTCGGTCGGCGGGGTCCGCGGTGGGATCTCGTGCATGAAGTTCACGCCACGCATCGCCTTCCACACCTCAAATCCGGCGCCGGCCGCCCGAATGGTTTGGAAGTCCTGCCGGGTTTGGACCCGCCAGCCTGTGGTCTGCGGCTTGAGCGGCACCGTGCGGTCCGAGATGCCGTCCGGCAGGATCCACTTCGTGGCCGGTGTGCCTTCGAACTTCATCCACAACGGCACATCGGTCGGGTTGTCGACTACCACCGTGCCCGTGTGCGACCCGACACCGGGTTCCCACTTCAGGATGTCGGTTTTCGACGTCAGGTACGGCCAGCACGCGACCACGACCATCTCGATGCTGATGCGGGTGGTCTGCATCGACATCCGGCCGACGATCTTCGGGTCCCGGTCAAGCCGGAGCCTGATCGACCGGGGACCGGCACCGGTCTTGGTGATGACCTCGTTGTCGTAGTCGAACGACCACACCGCCATCCAGTCGGCGAACGCCATCTCGAAGTCGGATCGGGTGCGGCCCTCGATCCTCACCTGGAAGTCGAGGAGGCGCTCCTCGATCTTCGTGACCTTCGGCGTCGAACCGTGCTGGTAGGCCCGCGAGGTGCGGGTCGGGGTGCGGGGCGCGGGGACCCAGAGACCGGCCAGGCCGTCCTCGATCCACACATCCCGCGCCCTCCCCCGCGTCGGGCCGCCGAGCGTGTACGGCGGCGTCCCGTTCCACCCGACCATGACGATCGAGTCGTTCACCAACGCCTCCTGGACTCGGGGCCCTTGCCGTGGCCGCGGTCACGCTGGTTGATCATGATCTGGATCTCCCGTCTCGTTTCCGGATCAAGGCGACCGTGGACATTCCAGGTGTCACCGCCCACACCAACTGGCGCGTACTCGAGCGCTCCCCGATCCGCACCGGTGAGCACGTCACCGGGTGCGGTCGCCGCCGACTGAACCCGATCGAGCATCGGGACCAGCGACTCGAACGCCTCGGTCTGCCGCGGCGAGAGAACCCGCTCAGGACGGATGACGTCCTTGAGCAGATATCCCTTGCCCGAGGCGATTCCGCCCTGGTCGTAGTAACCGTTCTTCTCCCAGAACGACTTCGCGGCGATCGGGTCGCCGTACCGGTCGCGGATGTAATTCCGTCCCGCGACGCCCTGGGTGTACGGGTCGGTGCTCTCGTCGGGCAGGTACTGGTCCTTCGTCGAGCCGAGGAACTGGAACAGGCTGAACGCACCCGATTGCGGGTTGCGTGCCAGCGGGTTCCACCCCGATTCCTTCTGGATGATCCAGTCGGTCGCGGCCCACTGCTCGCCCTCGTTCCAACCGTTTGCCGCGAACGCGCGCTTGACGGCGTCGACGACGGACTCCGGCTCCGCCTGCACCTTGACCGATGCCGGAGCTTCCACTACGGCCGGGGCTTCCGCCTGGGCCGGGGCGGCCTCCGGTGTGCCAGGATCGGCCATTGGGGTTTCGGCCGGCGTCTGGTCGTACGTGGCCTCGTCCCGTGGCCCCGCCTGATCCGAGCGACTACGGCCCGTCTCGTCGACGAGCTGCATCCCCTCGAACTGTGACGAGAACCCAGCCATGCCGAGCAGGTCGTTGCCCCACTCCGCGAGCAGCGAGGTCCCGATCTGTCCGCCGACACCGCCCCAGTCGATCTCACCGGCATACTTGCCCGCCGCAGCGAAGTTCGACTGCATGAACTGCATCACGTCCTCGATGGAGCGAACCTGATCCCAGTTCAGTACGGCCTCGGGCTTGCCGGTCTCGTTGCGGACGATCGAGAGCCATTCGGGATCCAGCCACCCTGATCACGGAACAGTCCGCCGATGCCCTTGGCCTTGTCCCAGACCGACCCGAGCAGATCGCCCAGGCCGGTGACCTTGTCTGCCAGGAACGACGACGTCATGTCGCGGCCCTTGTCGAGGAAAGCGGGCGGCACACCACGCGACTCGGGCGGAGGTGTCCCGATCGCGGCACCGATACCGGCCTTGATCGGGTTCAGGAAGAAGTCGAAGATCTCCGAGATCTTCGACTGCACGAACGACTTCTTCCCGTCCGGGGACGGTCCCCCACCACCGCCGCCGGGGCCCGCCGGCTTGAATGCGCCGTCGGCTCCGATAGCGAGGTGGAACAGCCCCGGGTGTTTGCCGGCGAACTGCGGATCGTCGGCACCTGCCGCGGGTCCGCCGTAGGCGACGTGCCCGTGAGCGCCACCGGATTCGACGTTGACCGTCGAGTACCCGCCGACACCGGTCAGGGTGCCCGCGGTGTGTCCACCACCCGGCCCGCCCGGGTTGTCGTGCACGCCGACCGAGAAGCCCTCGCCGAGACCGGGCGCCCACGGCTGGCCGCCGGGGAACGACCCGGTCGCCCACTTTCTTATACCGTCGCCGCCATTGATGATGGCGTCGGCGATCATCGACATGTACCCGGAGCAGTCCTCGAACCCCCACGTGTACGGGTTGCCGTTGCGCATCTTCGCGGCGCGGTGGCCGTTCTCGAGCTGCGTCTGCCACATCGGGCGGATCTCGCCGCCGTCCTTGTAGGCCGGGAGCAGCCAGTCGAACATGCCCTGCGGGTCGACGTTGCCGTACCCCTGCGCCGCCACACTGGCACCGTAGGCGTTGAGGTTGTCGCGGCCGACCTGCCGAACGATCTGCCCGCCATCCCATTCGAACGGGATGCCGCGCAGGATCATGTCGCGGATCGCGTAGATCGCGTTGTGGCCGCCCGCCGCCTGAACCTCCTTGGTGGTGACCATGTGCTCGCCGTTCGAGCCCCACATCAGCACGTCGTCCGACGTGCCGCTGCCGGGCCCGAAGATCGGTCCACCGGTCGCCCGTTCGGGGATGCCGGCGAGCGGCTGGGCCTGGTCGAGACCGAGGAGGCCTGCGGCCTTGTTCCAGGCCTTGAGGATGCCTTCGTTCCAGACCGTGTTGATGAGAAAGTTGATCGGCTTCGCCAGGATGGACCGGAGTCCACTCCAGACCGATTCGATCCCACCGACGACGCTCCTCGTGAAATCTCCGACCGATCGCAGGCCGTCCATGAAGCGTCCGAATCCAGCCACCGCCCCATCGACGACCGTGGATATCACGGTTCCGACGAGTCCGAAATATGGCTGAATTATGTTGTCGTACAACCAGGATACGACCGATCCAAGTTCGCGAATCTTCTCAAGAAAAAATCCTAAGATCGGCTGTACGAACGCCCACGCCGCGGACATTGCGGCCTGTATCGCGTTCCACGCCGTCTCCCAGATCCGCTTTCCTGTCTCGGTTTGGGTGAAGAAGTAGATCAGCGACCCAACGAGTGCGGCGATCGCGATCACGATGAGTGCGATGGGGTTCGCACTCATCGCTGCGTTGAAGGCCCATTGCGCCGCGGTGCCGATCAGCAGCGCTGCACGGTGCGCGGCCAGGGCGACCGTATTGGCGCCCAGCGTTGCAGCCGAGCGCCCGGTCGCAGCAGCGAACACACCCTGCGCCACCGACGCGGCGAACATGACCGCATTCCACGCGGTCACCGCCACCATGATGACCTTCACCGCCATGACCGTCGCCAGAAGCAGCGGCGCCAGTGGGGCCAGCTTCTCGATGATGGTCGCCAGGTGCGGCGCCACCGCCGCGAGGACGTCCGCCCACGGACGGAACGCCTCCACCAGCCCGGGCAGCACGGGAGCCAGGTTGGCCAGCGCCTGCCCCAGTGCGGGCATCAACACCCGCGCCATGTCCATCAGCCCGGGAATGGAGTCCCGGATCGCCTGACCCAACGCCGAGAACCCGGGTGCCAGCCCGGACGCGGCTTCCGCACCGAACCCACGCAACAGCGAGAACAGCGGACCGGCAACGCTGCCAATGTTCTCGAACGTCTGCCGGATCCCGTCGAACGAGGATCGAAGGTCCTCGGCGCTGATGTTCCGCAGCTTCTCGCCAAGGTCCAGCAGCCACTCGTTGATTCCAGCTCCGCTGCTGGCGAAGGTCTGCGCCGCGGTTCCGAGCACACTGATCAGCCCGGAAAACGCGGAACCCAAACCGTTCTCGCCCTGCGCGAGACTTCCGAAGAAGCGGTTCGATCCGTCGATCATTCGCTCCCAGCCCGCCACGGCGGCCGGGCTGGAGATCGACGTCGCGATCTGCGACCCGATGTTGCCCAGGGTGGTAGCGAGTCCACCGAGGCTCGGCGTGAGCCGGGTGATCAGTCCACCGAGAATGCCGAAGGAGCCGATCATCGCGCCGCTGAAACGGTCGGTGACTTCTTCGCGCAGGTTCTTGAACGCCTGCAGGAGCGGTGCGAGCCGCTGCCCGATCATCGCGGCGAACGGGTCATCTCCCGAGGCTGCCGACTGCTGCGCGTCCGCCATGCTCTGGTAGGCGTCCGCCACAGCCTCTGCGGCGTCGATGTTGGCCTGCGCCACATCCCGCTGCGTCTGTGCGGCATCGGCCTGGGCCTCGCGCAGCTGCTCCTGGGCGTCGACCTCGCGGCCCTTGGCTTCGACGACCTTGTCGGAGCCTTCGATGCCCTTGGCCTGTGCGTCGGCGATCTCGGCGCGCTGCTCCTTGTTTGAGGCCTTGATCTCCTCGAGAGCCTGCTCCGCCTCGCGGACACCGAGCTCCGCCCGCCACATGTCGGTGGCGTCCGAGTCACGATTGCCCTGGGTTTCGCGCAGGTTCTCCCTGGCCTCGGCGAGGGCCAGGGCTGCGCTCTCCTCGTCGAGAGCCAGGCCCTTCAGGGTCCGCGCGTAGCCGTCGGCGTCGCGCTTGGCCTCCTTCCGGGCGTCGTTGACGTCGTCCTGCGCGTCCTTGACCGCCTCCTGCGCATCGACGACCCGCTTCTCGGCGTCGACGATCTGCCGGGCACCTTGCTCCGCGGTGCGGGCCTGCGACTTCTTGGCGCTCTCGACGGCCTTCATCGCCGATGCGCCCTGCGAGGACGAGGTGTTGGCAGCCTTCTGCGCCTTGTCCCACGCCTTGGCGCCATCGGACAGTCCAGCGAACGCCATCTTCGCCACGCCGATGGCCGGGCCGAGGATGCCCGCCGCTGCTGCCGCGACGGTTCCCATCGCTGCGGCGACGGCGGTCAGTCCCGCTACCAGCGGGCCGGTGGCGAACGATGCGACGACGGAACCGAGCGCCGAGATCGCACCCAATGCGACTGCGGACCCGACGGTCACCATTCCCAGCGCCTTGCCGATGCGCGTTAGGGTGCCGATCAGCTTCGACACTGCGGCCATGACCAGCAGCGCCGAGGTGACCCGGCCGATATCCCGGGCGAGGATGTTCGCGGCCGCGGCGGCCAGGCGCAGCAGACCGGCGAGCTTGGCGACGCCGGCGCCGGTCATCACCTTCAGCAGCGACGAGCTGACGAGCAGGCCCGCGCTGAACGACTTCAGTACCCGTGCGGCCAGTCCGATACCGGCGGCCGCCATCCCCACATTTCTGACGACCGACCGTGCCGCATCGTTGGCGACCGTGAAACCTACTGCCGCCATCCGCATTCCAGTTCCGATGGCGGAGACGAATCCCGCCGCGAAACTGCGGCCCTCGTCGTTTCCGCGGGCGTTCGAGTTCATCGTGGCGCTCATGCCGTCGACGAACCGGGAGCCGACGGTGCGGCCACCTTCCTCGAAACCTGCAGAGAGGCGCTGCAGCAGCGATGCGCTGTCGGCCTCGGCGCGCTTGCTGTCGATCCGAGCCTCGATGCGTGCAACACGGGTGCCCGCCGTCGAACGCTTCGACTCCGCAGCATGCAACGCATCGGCCGCGGACTGACTGTTGCGCTTGGCCTTGGCGACCTTGCCTTCGGCGGCGGCGAGTCGGCCCGCATCGGTGACGCCCCGGTTACGAAGGGCCTGCAGTTCCTTTTCGGCCGCGACGACGTCCTTGGTCGCCGCAACCTCGCGGCGGCGTGCGTCGGCTGCGCCCTTGGCGGCGCGATCGAGATCCGACTTCGCCTTCGCGAGCTGACGCTGGTCGACCCGCACACCGATCTCGTGGCTGACCGGGTTGGCCTTGATCGCGGTCCGGACCCGTTTGAAGTAACCACCCATCGACGGGAGAACGTTGATGAAGGTCTGCCCACCCTGTAGGTCAGCCACTGGACACCTCCTAAGTTTGAATGCGCCGCGTGTAACGGCTGCCGAGCAGCTGCGACGAGATGTCGTCGTGCTCGACGAGCGCCTGGTATTCCTCGGCGCGGTCACGTGCTGTCTGCGGCCGCGGTCGACGGCGTGGCGGCTTCCCGCCCTTGCCTTTGAACTTCGGGCTCGCGCCCCACACGCCGTGCACGATCAGCGCCATCGCCTCGACCGCCTCGGTGAGAAGCTCACGGTCCTGTGTCCACCCCACGAGTGAGGGTCGTTTCGATGGCTTGGGCAGCTCGCCGCGCTGCTCCATCTCGAGGCGCTGCATGGCGCGCTCGTCGTCGTCGGAGATCGCGGCGTAGTACCAGCCGCCCTCCGGCAGTGCGGGCAACAGCCGGAGCAGCCGGTTCCAGGGGTTGCTCAGGTGATCGCGGACCCAGTCGTAGAGCCGTTCGTCGCCGGGCATGGCGAACAGGTCCTTTTCGATGGCCTCGCCGTAGCGGTCGATCTCGTGGACCAGGTACGCCCATCCGGAGTCCGGCGGGATGAGGACCCCGAAATGCTCGCGGATGTCGTCGACGAGGTCGGCGAGTTCGGAGATCGGCCGGCGTGCGTAGTGGTCGGCGATGACGTCGGCCAGTTCATCGCCGACGAGGAGGTCGAGCTGGTCGTGGACGGAGGCGGTGGTGTCGAGGTCGGCGACGTCAGCCGCTTCGGGCGCCTCGATGACGAGCTCGGGCCCGTCGTCGTCCAGGTGCACGACGAACGGGCCGGCGGCCTCATCGAGGAGGGTCTCGAAGTAGGAGGCCGCCGACCCGTTGTCATTGGTCATCGGTCAGCGACGACGCCCGGCGCGGCGCCGGTCGCGACTACGCCGATCGGCCCGGTTCACCGCCTGCTCGGTGTCGAACAGCCCGAAGTGCCGAGACAGGTCACGCGCGAGGTCGATCAGCGTGTCCGGGTGCTGCGGCCCGAGGAAGTCGGCGACATCGTCGAACTGATCGCCGAGGAACAGCTTGAGGACGCGCCGGGACGTGTTGGCCTCCTCGATGTCCATGACGGTGTCGGAGTCCGGTTCCGGGACGAGGAAGGTGGGCGATTCGCCGATCTGGAACTTGAACGGCTCCTTGGGCTCACGCTGCTCGCCGCCGTATCTGCGGACGTTCGGGTCGTCGAACTGGGTCACGTTGTCGAGGTCGTTGCTCACTGTGCGCCTCCGGTGGTGCGTCGGGTGATCTTGGTCTTGGGCGCCTCGGCGGGTGCATCGGCTGGCGAATCGGCCGGCACATCGGCGGGTTCGTCAGTCGGCTTCTCGCTCGACTCCGCAGCGGGCTCGGGCACTGGCGCGGTGGGCGCCGGAGCCGGTTCGGGCTCGGCGGGCACCGGCTCGGATGCGGCCGCGGGCGCGTACCCGGACGCGACCAGCTGCTTGTGCTCGACGTACGAGCTGGGCGTGTAGAGGTGGCCGTCCGGCGATACCAGCGGTGTCGGTGTCCAATCGGCCTTGTTGATGGTGCGCATCTGTCCCATGACGGGATCTCCTTCGGTGACGGTCGGTGTGGCGGTCAAGATGCACTGGGCAGGCGGTCGACCGCCGATCCCCGCCTGCCCAGTGCGTTCTCGGGCCCGGCGCGAGGGCCGGGCATCGGTCAGGCAGCGATGACGATCGACAGCGGCTTCTGCACGCTGCCGGGGGTCACGCTGTCCACGACCTGGACGGTGAAGTTCGACGTACCCGCGGCGGTCGGGGTTCCGGAGATGACACCGGTCGACGCGTTCAGGGTCAGACCGGCAGGCAGAGAGCCGGTCGTGACCGACCAGGTCTTCGTGCCGGTGCCGCCGGTGACCGTCAGGGTCTGCGAGTACGCCACGCTCACGGTGCCGCCGGGCAGCGACGCGGTGGTGATCGTCAGTGCGCTGCGCTTGAACCCGGCGTCCTCGAGGACACGGTTCCAGCCGGGACCACCGAAGTAGTGCCGCACCGAGACACCATGCTCGGTGTCGACCGTCGCGTTGACAGTCGTCGGCCATGTCAGCGATCCCTCGCCGTCGGAGATGGTCTGCTCACCCATCTCGGAAATTTCGCCCGCGTAGAGCAGGCGGCCGAGGTAGATCCGGTCGACACCGGTGTTGAACTGGGTCAGCGCCAGGTAGCGCTGCTGTCGGATCGCGGTGATGGCCGGCTGATCGAACGCGATCTCACCGGTCTCCGGGTCGGCGATCATCTGCGACAGGTCGACACCGAGGTTGTTCTCGATGTTGTACCGGTTCGCTTCCAGGCCGGTGAACTGGATTCCGGCGATGTCGGAGATGAAGTCCGACCGGACCGGGTTGGAGTAGCCGATCGCGCTGATGTCGGACTTCTCGAGTTCCCGCGTCAGGGTGATCGCGTCGTCCTTGAGCAGGAGACCGAAGTCCCATGCTCCTTCGGGGAGTTCGGCGAGCTGGGAGCTCGACCCTTCGGTGATGTATTCGATCGGGTCGATGTCCATGCCCATGCCGTAGATGTGGGCGCGGTTCGGCTTGAGGATGAGTTCGCGCTGGTGACGCGAGACTTCGAGCTGTCCAATGTCGCTGACCATGATGCCTCCTGGGCATGAGGAAGGCCCACGACGCGAAATGTCGTGGGCCTCGGGTGTGGGTGTTCGTGGGGGTTGTCAGTGCCGCCAGGGCTTCTGCAGGCTGAGTGCGTAGTACGCAACCTGTTGTCGGGCGTCCGGGTTCTCGTACGGCTCGGTCTCGGGCGGGGTGTCGACCCTGCACGAGTCGATGCATACCGGGCCGGGTTCATCCTCGACTTCGATCGCCTCACCGGGGATGCGGTCCATCAGGTTCCGCACCTGCCGCGCGAGCTTCGAAGCGCCCCGCGGATCGGGGTGGTGGCAGATGATCTGCACGCGCGGGTAATCGCTGATTCCGTCGTCGGCGCCGCCGGAACGGTGGATCTCGATTCCGATACCGTCGTCCTCCACCGGGGGTTCGGTGTCCGTCTCCCCCAGCGGCGCGAGGTACACCATCAGCACCTCTTCGATGTCGGGGAACAGGGTGTCATCGATTGCTACGACCATCAGTACCTCCGCTTCTGCCTCATCGCCCGGATCGCGGCTTCGCTCGCGCGAACCGGCTTCGATCGCCTCGTGCCGAACAGTGCCGGCTGATTTCCGCTGCGAGAGGCGACGATCCGCTGTCCGGGACGCCCGTCCCAGCCGCGGCTGGGTTCGATGCGGACCTGGTCGGCGAGCTTCCCGGACTTCCTGTGGCGCCGGGCTTCGGCCTTGAACGCTTTCGCCCCGACTTCGGCCATGCGCCGGGTCGCCTTCTGAACGTGCTGCGATCGCATGATCGCTTTCGCGTCCTTTGACGAGAACCGGTAGCTACCGGGCTTCGGATCAGCCACTGCTCACCCACCTTTCGAGGTATCCCCAGACGTGGTCGGCGATGCCGTCGTCGTCGTACCAGGTCTGCAGGTCGCCGTCGACATGCAATCGGGGCCCGATGCCGTCGACCGCGAGGACGTTCTCGGTGGACTCGGGGAAGCCCGGAGGGGCGAACAGCGCCCACCGGGTGTGCCGTTCGAGCGGCACACCCTCGACGGAGTCGACCGGCTGCACCGAGCAGCCCGGGTACTCGGCCCCGGGCTGCTCGGTCATCACGCCACGTTTGCCGCGGACGCGCTCGATCACGCGGACGGTCTGGTTTCCGAGTTCGTCCATATCAGTCTCCGAACGTCCATGACGGCTTCGCTGACCGGGAGATCCCGAGCAGCTGGTGGTGGTACTCGGTGAACACCAGCGAGCGGCCGGGGTTGGCGAGGGTGCCGGACCGGGTCACGCCTCCCACCGTTTTGGAGTAGGAGACGTGCCCGGCGTGCTTGGCGGCTGTCAGCGCTGCACGCACGACCTCGATGACGACGAACTGTGCATCAGGGTCGTCGTCGGCGATGTCCGGCCGCCGTTTCGGATCTCGGATCCACCTGGACGCGGATGCGATGAGCTGCGGGGCCCAGAGCCCCTCGGTGGCGGACAGGGGGCGCCAGCCGGCCGCAACGTCTGGGACGGTGACAAAGTCAGCCATGGCGTCCCCTCACGTCACTTCTGCTCGGCGGCTTCGACGAGGGCGATCAGCTCGTCCTTGTCCTTGCCGTCGACGGCCTCGTCGGTGAGGCCGATCGACTTGGCGTAGGCCACCCACTTCTCGGCGGTCGCGGTGACGCGCGGCTTGCGGGGCTGATCGGCCGACGCCTGGTTCGGCGTGGTGGGCGCATCACTGCCGGGTTCGGGTGACGCGCCGCCCTGGTCGTCGCCGTCACCGTCGACGTCGGCGGGGTCGGCGGGGTCGGCGGGGTCGGCGACCTGCACCGCTTCGGCGATCGCACCCGCCTTCAGCAGGCGCTGCGCTTCCTGCTCGTCGAGGTCGCTGATCACAGCGCCCCGCCGGTGCTTGATCACCTTGAGCGGGCGGCCATTGGCGTCACGGTCGAGGATCTGGTCGAACCGCAGTGCGGTCAGGACGTACTCGGTCACGGCGTCACCAGCCCGGTCAGCCACAGACCAGCCTTGGGCTGGTCGAGCGCCATGCCGCGCTCCTGGGTGGCGTCGGAACGCCACGTCTCCCGCGGGCCACCGTTCGGGCCGTTGCCCTCCGGGTAAAGCTCGGTGAAGGTGAGCGGGCGGGCGTCACCGTAGAAGCCGATGGTGCCGCGCTCGAGGATGAGCGCACGATCCGCCGGCCACGCCCTCGACACGATGATCTGCAGGTTGTGGATCGTCTCCGGCAGCGCACCGACGTAGGCGATGTTCTGGTCGGCGATGTTGCCCCGGTACACCTTCAGCAGGTCATCGTTGTCCATCAGGATCGGCATGAGCGCGGGGTTCATGACGATCGTGTCGGCTGCGAACTCGAATCCCTCGTCCTCGCTGCCACCCTCACCGACCGTCGGAGCGGCCTGCGAGATCTCGAAGATCGCGTCGGCGATGTCGCGACGCGGCCGCGAGTTGGTCACATCCCAGGCAGTCGGGACCGGGAAGGTCGGGACGCTCCCGAGAACCGTCTTCGCTGCCCGGTCGTTCGTGCGAATGAAGGAGTTCTTCAGCGCGGTGACCTGCTTGTTCACGTCGTCGAGCTGATTCTTACGAATCATGTCGAGCGTGACCCGAACACCCTTGCCGCGCTTGGTCGAGAACACGACCTTCGGGGTTCCGCGGGACGCGTTCGAGACCGCGATCTCGGCGAACTCAGCGAGCTCGTCGATGTCGTCGACGAGGAACGACGGATCGCCCTCTGTGTAGGCGAAGATGCCGGAAGTGTTCGCACCGGCGTTGCGGAACAGCGCTTCGGCGATGAACTGATTCGTCAGCAGCTTCTTGAGCTTGGTCGGGATCAGCAGGGGGTTGGCGAGGAAGTCGGCGACGGCAACTGCCGCTCCGTCCGACCCGCTCACAACGGTCCTGGGTGCCATGTGTTTCTCCTGTTGGTGTGAGGGATCAGACGATCCGGATGAGACCGACGCCGGCCGCGGCGACGCCCCCGGGCTGGGTGCAGATGCCGACGATCGTGCGGGCGTCGGGCGTTGCTCCGGCGGGGCCGACTGTTCCGGCTGCGGTCGCGACGAGCTTCTCGCCGCATTTCGCTGCGGCCGAGTACGTCACCCGGGTTTCGGTGCCCGCGTAGGCGACCGACACGACCGTGGGAATCGGCATCGCGTTGATGATCGGTCGGCCGATGGCATCGAACGAGGTGCCGCCCTGCGCGGTCTCCGGGCTCTGCCCGTCGGTGAGTGCGACGCCGACAACCCGGAAGCTGCCCGCGGCTGCAGGCTTGACGCGTCCGTTGTCGATTGCCTCGACGAGCTGCCCACCGAGGACAACTTCGTTGGGGGTGAAGGTCTTCGGTCCACCCTGGGTGATCTGCGGGATTGCAGCCATGTCAGTTCTCCTCGATCCAGTTCTTGAACTTGTCGACGGCCGCGAAGTCGGAGCCGCCGGTCGATTCGGGGTCGACGCCGTGGCCTACCTCGGCGAGCGGGACGAGCCCGGGTGCGAGGCTGTTGATTGCCTCGGTGGCTCCCTCGCGGTCCTTCTGCAGGGAGTTGAGCCAGTGGTCACGGCGACCGGGGCCGAACTTGCCGGCCCGGATGGCCTTGTCGACGAGAGCTTCGTCGCCTTCGCGGATTTGCTGCGCGCGAGCGGCGCGACCCTCGCTGGCGGCCGCGACCTGGTCCTCGTGCGTGGCACGGTCGACGAAGACGAAACCGTGCTGGTTCGCGTAGTTCGCGACCTGCTCGGCCGTCACCTCGCCAGCACCGCCACCGCCGGGGGCGGGGGCGGGGGCGGCAGGCTCCTGGGCCTGCTCGGCGAGCGCCTCGTCGAGGGCGGCCAGGACGGTCTCGTCATCGGCGTCGGCTGCAATGCCGAGGCGCGAGGCGAGGGATTCATTCAAGGTGGCCATATCGGCTTCCTTCCTGTTGTCCTCCGCCTCGGCGGCAGAGGAGTTCGTGGTCGCACGCTGCTTACGGGACAGCGCGGACAGATCGAAACGGTTCAGCGCGTTCTGGGCGCCGCCCGACTCGCGGGCCGGGATGACCGAGTCGGCGAGACCAGCCGTCACCGCTTCATCGGCGGAAAACCAGGTCTCCTCCGACATCTCGGCGAGCCACTGGTCGGCGTCGCGCCCGGCCTTCGATGCGTAGATCGAGGCGATGTTGCGGTCCTCATGCGCCAGGTCTGCGGCGCACTTGGCCATGTCGTGCTCGTTGCCGACGCACATCCCCCAGGCCTTGTGAATGAAGAACTGGGCGTTCTCCATGATTCGGAGTTCGTCGACGCCGGCGGCGATGAAACTTGCCGACGATGCGGCGATGCCCTCGACGATCGCAACGACGCGCGCCTTGTGGCGGCGGAGCGAGTTGAGGATCGCGAGCGCCTCCCACACCTCGCCGCCCGGGGAGTTGATGAGCAGCTCGATCTCGGTGATCGATTCGGGTAGCTCGTCGAGGGCCGTGGTGAATTCCTTGGCGGAGATGCCCCAGTACTCGCCCCAGGAGTCGATCGGGTCGTACAGGCGGAGCGTTGCGACGCTCCCTTCGGTGCGGGTTTCCGGAAGCGCGGCACGCACCGGGGTGCGCTTGTACGCCTGGGGGTTACGCAGGAACGGGTTCACGTGGTCGTCTCCTCGGTTTCGCTCGGGTCGCCGCCGGGCGTCCACGACTCGGATGGGGCTGGCGTGTCCTTCGAGGGCAGGCCGTACCGCTGACGCGTGTCTTCTTCGAGCGAGCGGTCGAGCCGGATCAGTCCGGCGTCGATCAGCATCTTCAGTGCGGCCGCGGTGAGGTCCTGACGCGAGCCGATCTCGTCGAACACGATCTTGGGTGCGGGTTCGTCCTCGCCCCAGTTCAGGTCGACGAGATCCTCGACGACATGGGCGGTGCCGACGTCGGCGATGGTTTCACCGAGGGTCTGCACCGACTGCGTGAACGTGTCCTCTTGCACGCTGGCCAGCGCGAAGGAGCCACCGCGGTCGAGGTTCAGGAAGTGCGCGAGACCGGCGAGCGCGATCTGCTTGTCCTGGTAGTCGATCGCCTGCTGAATGTCGAGCAGGACACCCTGCACACTGAGCAGCTTGAGGTCCTGGCCGTTGGCGAGGCCTACGCCGGAGGTCATGCCGCCCTTGAAGTTTGATGCGAGGTCACGCATGTGGTCGACCTCGGCCTGGTCGTCGGACTTCGATGCGGTACCGACCGGGACACCGATGCCGTTGCGGCGAGCGGCAGCGGCCTGCGTGCGCATGAACTCGTCCTTGAGGATCCAGTGTTTGTACGCCGGGCGGAGGATCGAGTTGCCCTGCCACTGGCCGGGGTCCGGCTCGTGCACGTAGGCGACGAGCCGACTGACCGGGATCGTGAATCCGTCAGGAATGGCCGACGCCGCGGTGAGTTTGCCGACCGGCGCCTCTTGCGTGATCGACTCGAGCCCACCGTCGAGCGCGACAGTGATCTTCGAGATCGTGCGCTGCGGACGCGGCGCCAGCTTCCGCAGTCCGAGCTTGCCGTCCTTCTCGAGCTGGTAGACCTGCTCGAAGTACGAGTGCCCGTACTGCAGCATCAGCAGCGCCGGCTGTAGGTGACTTCGCCAAGAGAATCTGCCCCGGGTGCGGGTGGTCGGCACGAAGTCCGAGCCTTTGATCCCCAACCCGAGGTTCCGCGCAACGAATTCGGTCACTTCGTCGCGGGCGCCGTTCTGGTCGAGGCGCCACGTGGTGCGGCGGATCGGTAGCCCGATGGCCCGCAGCAGCGACGAGGCTCGGCCGTCCTCGCGGCCCATCCGGCTGAACACATTTACCGACTCGGGCCACTGCAGTTCGGGCACCTTTTCGGTGTGGTCCCACTGCTGCCATTCGGTGCCGCCGCCGTTGACATACCCCAGTTCGGTGGCCGGTCGCGCAGTTTGCGCCATGGTCACCTCCTTCTTCAGAATGCGACGGTCATCGCGTCGAACGAATCGACGTACCCGCCGGTGTGTGTGGGCCGCTCGAACGCGGGCGCGGCCGCGGCCCCGACCACGCGGGATTCGAACGTGAGCAGCGCCCACCGGGCCAGCACCACCGCGAGCAACGGTGCCCCGCCGGGGTCACCGTTTGGGTCGATGACCCAGTCCTTGCGTGGCAGCTCACGTTTGGTGGCGTGCTCGAGCGCGTGCAGCAGTGCGGGTTGCCCGGTGTGGCAGAGCAACCCGTCCTCGGCGTCGTCGACGAACCCGGAGCACATCAGTGCGGCCTGGTTCGTCGTCGACTTGATCAGCTCGATACCGGCTGTCTTCATCATCGGTTCGAGCACCGCAGCCGGGGACCGGCTGTCCGTGGCAATCGCGCACGGCTCGATCGTGTCGTCGACGCGGCCGAGGAGTGCGACGATCTCCGGGTTCGGCGCGATCGGTAGATACCCGACCTCGACATGGATCCGGTCGTCGACGGTGCGTTGCGCCGCTCCGATCGCCCACTGGCTCCCGACACGCGCAACACCGACACCGGTCGTGCCGGTCAGGTCCGGCGCGTAGTCGAGCAGTCCGCGCCACTGATCCTCGGCGACGATCTGCCAGGTCTCCGCCTTGTCGTCGGTGGCCGGCCAATCGCCGCGGCCGAGCGCCTCGACATCGAACCCCTTGCGGCCCGCCGGGGTCGCGAGGTTCTTCATGATGTCGAGGATCTTCTCGGCAGTCTGGATGACTCCGTACGACGGGTTCGCGTAGCGCCAGGTCTCTTCCGCGTCGCGCGGCATGCCGTCTGCCGCCATGTACTCGGCGAAGTACACGCCGACCTCGCGCGCCAGGCCGCGGTTGCGGACCGACGCGAGCACCTCGCCGTTGGGGTGCTCGTCCTGGTTCACCGCAGACGAGGCGTAGATCCGCTGCGGGTTCTTCGCCGCCATCTGCACGAAGGACATCGCGGAGATCTCACCGGGCGTCAGGTTGTACGCCTCGTCGTAGACGACCAGATCGACGTCGGTCAGACCGCGACCGGTGTCGTTCGAGCGGGTCCCGAACGAGATCGACGCGCCGGACGCGAGTTCGATGATCCCCTCACCCTGCGAGCACGTCGCACGGACAACCCGCTTCCGCAGCCACGGTCGGCTCTTGATGAGAGCCATCAGCCGCTTCCACCCGTCGCGGGCGGTCTTCCACCGCTGCGCCGTGTAGATGATCGTCTCATCCAGCTTGAACAGCCCATACAGGCAGCGCTGGATGAGGATCTCGGATTTTCCGTTCTGCCGCGGGATGATCAGGCAGCAGGTCGGGTGCGTCCATCGTCCAGCCGGGGTCATCGAGAGGATCGCGTGCTGCGCCTCGACCTGCCACGGCATCGCGATGGATCCGGCGCGGCGTCCCAGCTCGACAGCCTTCACGCCGTGCGTGATGTCGCCCTCGAAGACGGAAAGGTTGTGCGGCTCCTGACGGCCGGTCAGCGTGGGGAAGTCGTCACAGATCAGCGAGGCCGTCATCGCCATCACCGGCAGGCTCAGCGCCCTTCTGTCGGCGGATCTCGGCGAGCATCTGCCGGAGTGTGTTGGCCTGCTGCCGGGACTCCTGCAGTGCACCGTCGACGCGTATCTCGAGAATGCCGTCGGCGCCGCGCGCATCGACCAGACTCACCCAGCAGTCGATGTCGCCGCACAGGACGCGATCGAACTGGTCGAGACGGTCTTTGATCCTGGCCGCTTCGACGATCATCGCCGTCAGCGAGTACGGGTCCTCGTCGTCATGCAACTCGGCGTAGAGACGGCGGCCACCGGAGGCGAGGCTGTCGAGGTCTGGCACCCGATCACCCCCCTCGATCCCGGTACAAAAATCGGGTCTGTAAAAAAACTCCTGACTGAAGGTGGCCAGTCAGGGACCCCCCACCCCCTCGATAATTTTCGGGGGTGGGGTGGGGTTGCATCGGTGCTGGTCAGGGCCAGGGCAGGAGTCGGATGCCGAGTGGGTCGTCGGCGCCGCGGGTGGCCGTCGGGTCGAGCCCGGTGACTGCGGGGCGGAGATGGTCGCGGCTGCCGTCGCCTCGGGACTTGTTGCAGTAGCCGTGGAGGAGACGATCGGCGTGGGTTCCACCGTGGGCCCGGGCCTCCGTGTGGTCCGCGGCAAGCGATCCGGATGCACGGTCAGCAGAGGTTGGGTCGTAGTCCCAGTTACTCGCGCGGTCCCGGAACATCGGCAGTGCGCACCACCAGCACGGTGCGCCATCGACATGGTCCTTGATCAGTCGCTCACGTCGCTTCTGATGATCCCAACCCAGACCGCGGTCAGTAGTGGACGTCACGCGCCGCCAGCCACATCCACATCCACACATGCCATCATCGCGATGCCTGCGTCCTTGTACAGCGGGGCAAGCACAGCATCGACAGCGTCGAGGAAGCGGATGCCGAGCAAGTGGCTCGTCCAGTCATCGAGGTCCGATAGGTAGTCGTGCACGAGCATCTCAACGTCGGGCTCTTCAATGGGGAACACCATGCGATCCATGTCAGCTCCGTCTCCCCCAACGTGTTCGGGGCGGGCCCTGCGCTGCCGGGCCATCACCGTAGATGTGAATGTGAATCACCGGTTGCTGCACGGCGGGCGGATGGCCATCGACCCCATCGGCCAGGCGGCGAAGCACCTGCGCGGTGATGCTCGTGATCTGCCCGACGAGGTCCATCACCGCTTGCCCTTCCGGTTGCGCCGCTTACCTCGCGGGTCCTCGTTGCCGGTCCATCGCACTGACAGCTTCGGAACCGTGTGGCTTGCCCATCGATCGATACGCGCCATGTCGAGACCTCCTGTGAAGTAGATCCGCTCGCAGCTGCGCCGGGAAACGGTTCAGCGCGTGCTTCGATTCCAGTTCCTCGCGGTTGCGGGTACGAGGCTGGTGACGTTGACGAGCGGGAGATGATGCGCGTTGGTGCCGGTTGCGTACGCGCTCGCGCCATGGCGCCGTCGCTCAACGAGTGGATCTGTGCGACTTCACCGGCAGCAAGCAGGCGGGTGTTCAACGGGAATCCAGGCGCGCCCCTGGACGTAGAGCCTCACCGACTGCGCTGAACAGGATTTCCTGGCGAGACGACGAGAGCGAGCCTGCCCTTGGGCACAGCTCGCTCAGGTCGATACGTTACCGGGAACGCCTACGGTCGTCCACTCCCGACCCTGGCTTGGTGTCTTACGTCGCTTTGCGGCGTGACTGCGCTGCGATGGCCCGCACTTCTTCGGCCATGTAGACCGGTGATCCGTCGTCCGCCGTTAGCTTGGTGAGTTTCCCCTTCGAAGCCCAGGCCCTGATGGTGGTGGCGGGTATTCCGAGTAGGTTCTCGATGTCCCTCGCGGACAGTTGTTCCCACTGAACTTCGACGGGTTGAATCCAGGTTTGCCCGTACTCGTTGACCTTTCGGTCGAGATGTTCGCACACGGTCGGGTTCGCTGATTCGAGTGCTTCACGGTACGAGCGGGCGACCCGGCGGGCGCGTTCGAGTGGGGTGTCGGTCTCCCATGGCCATGGGTCGTTCATCCGGCAAGCTCCTGGTAGTCGTCGGCGAGGATGAGTGTCATCCGCTTGTAGTCGGATTCAGTCCAGGACGATCCGCAGTGCATGCAGTCAACGTTGTCGGCGCCGTGCCACCGTCCCAGGGTGGAGTGTTCGCAGCGTGGGCAGGGTACGGGCATGCGGTCTCTGCTTCGGGTTTCGCCCAGCTGGTTCTGCGCGCGGTGGTGCAGTTCGGCGAGCTTGAGGCAGAGTGTGGGCCCGTCTGTGTTCACGGCCTCGACCTTGTCGCCGGCATCGTTCCATTGCTGGGCGTCGAACTCGCCGACCCTGGACAGGATCGTGATGTTCGGTTCGACGATTGCGAGTCCGGCGGCGAGAAGTGCGGTTGGGTTGGGGTGTTCGGGGTTGTCGATTCGGAGGATGTCGGCGATCTGTTCGGCGGCGCGTTCGACGGTGTCGACGATGTCGCGCATCAGGGCGTCGACGTGCACATTGAGCGGGATCTGCGAGGTTGGGTCTGGCCGTTTCCCTCCATCGTGTTGGGTGTTGGGTCGCTCGCCGACGATGCGGTGCAGTGCGAGGTAGTCGGCCCACAATGCTGAGGTCTCGGATTCGACCCAGTGGATGCAGGGCTCGCAGAGGGAATTTGGGTTGATGGTGGCGGCGGGTGTCCAGCCCTTGCCGTCTTCTGTGCGGGTTCGGGCGGTGCACCGTTTGCCTGCCCTGCAGACATGGTCTTCGTTCATGGTCGTGGGTCCTCCAATCGCAGCTTCGATAGCGGGACGGCGACGGATTTCTCGTCAGGGCGGTGGAGTTCGGCGTAGGCAATGGGGTTTCGGCGGATGGCTCCGATACGCCAGTACTTGCCTTCGTGGTAGGCGGTCTTCATGCGAGGTCTCCGTCTTCTGCGAGGTAGGCGATGGCGGCGAGGTCGCCGGCGAGTTTCGTGAGGCGGTCGGGCCTGTGTCCGGACCAGTGCTCGACGCCGGTGTCCAGGCGGACGATGACGACTGGTGTTTCGAGGTGGCCGAGTTTCTTGAGGTCGTTGGCGGCGTCGGGGTCGTCGGTGAGGTCGATGCTGTTGTACTCGACTCCGAGGTCGTCGAGCTTGCGTTTGGTGGCTCTGCAGGGCATGCACGCCGGTGAGCTGTAGACGGTGACGCTCATGCGGGTAGCTCCTTGGGCTCATCGCTGCATGTGATCTCGAGCCAGAGCTCGGGTGTGCGGCTGGGTTGGTGAATGATCGGTTCGGGTTTGGCCATGTGCTGTGGGATGTCGTCAGCGACGAGGCCGTAGCCGGGGTGTTTGGTGGTGCCGGCGGCGAGTGCGTCGCAGATCGGTTTGAGGGTGGCGATGAGGTTGTCGGTGTCGCGTCGCCGTTTGTCGCGGGGTCGGTAGTGCAGCTGGATGACCGCGTGGCCGACGTTCAGGGGCAACCTGGCATGACGGGCTAGGCGGACGACGTCTGAGCGGATCTGGGCGATTTCACGGTTCTTCGCGAACACCGCCCCTGCGGAGGCTCCTCGGTCGTTCATCGACAGTGGTGGGGAGTCCCAGGGCAGCCGGATCGTATGGGTGGTCACTGGTCCCCCACCTGCCTGTCGATGCCTGACACGTAGTCGGGTCGTGGTGCGCGCGGCGGACGCCCGTCAGACGGTGTGGTGTCGGGCAGCGCGCGGGTGTCGGGCCATTCGACGAGTCGGACGCGGTCGAGGCAGGGCATCTTGCGCTCGTACCCGTCTTCGGTGACGCAGCGGTGACCGATTTCGGCGCGGCAGTGTGGGCACTTGACGGTGGCCGCGAATTCGTAGGGGTTCATGGTCGACCCCTGTGGATAACTGCGGTACGGCCGCGCGAAGCGGCGGCGATCTGGTGACCCCGAGCGATGAATCCGGCCCGAAATTCGCGCGCGTTGCTTACGTAAGTCGAAGAGATTTTCCGCAAGTAGTTATCTACGTAAGTCCGTTCGTTCGTACGTAGGGTAGTGCCATTGTCAAATGGAAATGGCAAACGCGGTTTTGCCATCGTTTTGCTATGGGTTTTGCCATATGGCAAAACTGGTGTCAGTCGCCCCATCGCGAGTCCGCCCCCTTCTTCCCGGCAGCTGACCGGGCTTCGTGTAATGCCTGCTGAGCGAACCCAACAGCCTGTTTCGTGCCGTAGTTCCTGATCCTGTAATTGCCTGGCGGCTCGGCCTCCCAGAGGCCCACTGCGACGAGCAATTTCGCCTCGGCCGGGTTGCAGTGAATGAACGGCAGAACGGCTTTCTTGATCAATCCGTCTGTGCCGTTATCGGCCGCATAGAGGTAGGAAGAGACGTAAACGAACGCCGCTCCCTTCCCTTTTGGGCCCATTCCGATGAGGTCGAGGATCTTGTCGTGGGTTGGCAGATTGGTGTCTGTGCGAGCCCATGGAAGTCCCACCTATTGGGCCCTCCCGTCTGGTGGTCGGGTTGCCTGTGCCGCGAGTACGGCGCGCAGGGCGGCGCGCCAGCGGTCACGGGGAGGCTCGGTGATGTCGTGCCACCGCACGAGATGCGGCACGTGCAGCGAGGACGCTGAGTGCGCGTTGAACGCAACCTCCGCGAGGCGCTCGACCTCGGCGGGTTCGGGCTCGAACAGGTCGATCTGGTTACTCATGCTCTCGCCTCGACTGTGGCGCGCACCGCTCGCAGATCCATGCTGATGCACTCGGTGAGAAACCCCTCGTCCCCCGGAATGTGTGGATCGATGCCGTGGTTGATCAACAGGATGTAGCCGTTCGGCTCAACCTTGCCGCAGGCCGGGCAGCGCCAGCCCGAGACGACGGTGCCGGCGGGCCCGTAGCCGCAGTCGTACGGCGCAACCCAGTCGGCAGGCACCATCCGATCGCGCCAGGCACCCTTCGCCGCGGCCTCGGCGTCGTAGTCACGCTCGTCGAACAGGTCGAGTTGCTCAGTTGTCATGATGCGCTCCGAATCTCGCCTTGCGCGCCGAGTCGCTTAGCTGACGCAAGATGCTTCGCGAGTGATCCACGGGCTGGATCGAGGTAGCGCTCCAACGCTTCGATTTCTCGGCGCTGCGTTTCGGCGGCCCGGCGGGTCGCCTCAACGTCGACGACGGCGGCGGCGATCGCGTCGAGGTCAACGTTGCCCCAGAGTTCTTCGTCAGAGGTCCGTCTGCTCACCCGGTTGATCAGGTCGAGGCCAGTCTGCAGATGCGGCGAGATACTTCGAGTGCCGGCGGCCTGAAGGTTCTGCACCTGCGCGCGCAGCTGGTCGGCTTCGCGCTCTTTCCACGCCACGTCACGGGCCGCCTCCGCGAGGCCCTCATCCGCCCGGAACGTCTGCCAGCGCGCGAGCTTCATCCAGCCGTCGGAGCTGCCGATCGGGGACAGCTTCGGGGCTTTGCGAATGATCGTCATTGAGCGGGTGCGGCGACCGGATGGTGGCGCCATGATGCCCCAGTGGTCGGGGATGTCGAGGCCCTCGACGAGCGTCGGGTCGGAGACGACGAGATACCAGCGGTCGCAGTACTTGGCCCAGTCGTCGTGCTTCGTGGGGTCCGCGAGCTCGGCGAGGACGTCTGAGCGAGACACTTTGACCTCGTGGCCGATGATCGCGCTGCCCCCTGATCGGGTTAGAGGTGCGGTGATCAGGTCGGCGCGCCGGTCCGAGTTTGGTGCCTGGATCTCCGGGGCAAACAACCACCCCTTTGGCCGGTTCGGTGCGTTGTAGTGGTTGCGCAGCAGTGTGATCACGTCCCGCGCGTCGAGCTTGGTCGTCATGGTCACTCCCTGATTTCGTTGATTCGGTCGGCGAGCCACTCGGTGTAGGTGCGAGTGCTGCCGGGGTAGTGGCGCAGGTGGTACGAGTCGTGCTCGCCGGTGAGGTAGCCGCGGACGCCGTCGATCGCCGCGCTGTACGCCCGCCAGACCTCGGGGACGTTGCGCCAGTCGCGGATGGTGGCCTGCCAGCGCTTCTCTCGCACTCGGCGGATGAGGTCCCAGCCCCATTCGCGCGGGTCGACGAGAGAGAAGGCGGCCGATTGGTCGGCCAGCGTGCGCAGTGGCGATTCCGCCGGGCAGCAGGTGATGACGTCGGCCGGGTCTGCGAGATGCCAGAGCGGGAAGGCGCGCGCGTCGATCCAGCGTTCACCTGCGATGCCCCAGGTGGTAGGTCCGGCCGGTGAGTACGGCCATGGCATGAGCGGATCCGAGATCAACCCGACACCGCGCACGTCCAGTTCAGGGTGCTCGCCGCGCGCGATTTCGGCGGCGACGTTGCCGGCGAGCGCTCCCCCGCCCGAGTAGCCGGTGATGACTACCGGGTTGGGGTCGCGCCGGATGTAGTCGAGCAGCATCGTCCGCCCGGACCGCAGGGACGTGTCGAACGACGACCCGAGGGGCGCCGGCACCGGCCCGTACTGTGCCGACCACGGCACCTCGACGACCCGGAACCGCTCCGGGTCGAGGTGGCGCGTGACGTTGGCGAGCATCGACGCCTCACCCATCGGCTCGCCGACACCACGGCAGCGAAGGACGGTGATCATCGCTTCCTCCAGTCGCTCGCGTGTGGGCAGCTGACGAAGTGGGCGAGGTACAGCGGACGACCGGCCGCGTTGAGTGCGGCTCGCTGCGCCTTCAGGATCACGTTGGCGTGCAGTACACCGTCGACGAGATAGGTCGCGACGTTGCCGTTCTCGCTCGGCTCCGGGTCGAGCGGAATCGGCTTCGGCTGCTGAGTCTTCGCCCACACGATCGGGGCCCGGCACGAGCGGCACGGCTCGGCTGGCTGTAAGCGGTGCTCATGCATTGCTCACCGCCTGCGGGGCGTGCCGCCACGCGAGCCCGAGCACCGCGTCTGGCGTGTTGGGATGCATCTGCGCGACTGTGTCGGTGCTGCGAACCAGGTACTGAACGGAATGGGTGCTGCCGGCCTCCCCTGTCTTGAGGACGCGGAGGCCGATGACGCGGGCGGAGGTGAGGTTCCAGATGCTGCCGTCGATGCTGGAGTACTCGAGGGCGAGGCTGGCGGGGAACACGCTGTACGTGGACTTGGTGTCGGGCATCGGCGGTTGGTCGTCGATCCGCACCTGGACGGTGCGTGTCCACCGCTGGTCGATGATGGAATTGCTCACCGGTCGCCCTCCTCGGGGATGTTGAATTCGCGGGTGCTGTCGAGTCCGAGGAACTTCCCCGCACCGATTGCGTAGGCCATCTCGCGGCGGGTGGAATCGCCGACGTACCCGTGCTGGTTGGTGACGACGATGACCTCGTCGGACATGTCGATCTTCTGGAAGTGCAGGCGGTCGAGCATCGCCTTGCGCTCGTTGCCCTGGTCCTCGGGTGCGACGACGCAGAACGGTGCCAGGACGATGTGCCCCTTCGCGGTCTCCTGCGCTGCGACGGTGAGCATCTGCTCGAAGAACCGCATCGATCCGCAGATCGTGACTACCTTCGGCTTGTGCTTGGCGTGACTCTCACCGTATCCGCACAGCTCGCACCACTGGAGTGAGCTGGGGCTCAGGGTGAACGGGTGACGGTCAGTCGTCATGCGAGCCTCTCTTCGAATCCGTTTGCGAGCCAGCCGAATGCGATGACTGCGCCCATCCCCGCCCCCGCCGCCGTGAGGGCGACGGCGAGGGCTAGGGACGCAAGGGTGCGGGTCACTGCTGGTCTCCGGCGGACTCTTCACCGGTCTCGATGAAGCGGATGGTGGAGGCGACCTCGTCGCGGGTCATTTCCTTCGACGAGGCCAGGGTTGGTCGGCCCGTGCGGGTGCGGAGGAACGCCTCGACCTGCTCGCGGCCGGTGATCTCTGCCTTGGTGAGGGCGTCGTTGAGCTTCTTGAGGTCGGCCGGGGTGGCGAGGATCGGGTCTGGGGTGGTCTCGGCGGGGACGCCGAGCTTCTCGACGAGGGCGGCGGTGCCCCGTTTCGGTCCCTCGACCCGCTCCGACGTGACACGGATGGGCCGCTGGTCGAGCTCCAGGTCCTCGGCGGTGTACGGCATGCCCATGAGCACGTCTGGCGCGGCACGGCGGCAGGCGTCGGCCAGTGCTTTGGCGTACAGCATCCCGCGAGGGTCGGTCTTGTACTTGGGGTTCGAGGTGTACCCGGCTTGGGTTGCGAGCTCGATCGTCCAGGTGACCTCTTCCCAGTTCGGGTGGCCTGCGTGCCGGGCCCGGACGGTGGCGGTGGTCGTGGTGCTTTCGATCGTCTCGACCTCGTGGCCCTTCGAGATCAGCAGCGCCCGCATGGCGCGGGCATACATTGCGGGGACGCCGTGCACGGTGAAGATGTTCTGCAGCGACGTGAGCGGTCCCCACCCAAGCTGCATGCCGTGGTAGATGGCGACCGCGGCTTCCTTCTGCCCTGCTCGCCGCTTGCCCTTGCTGTCGGTGCCGCCGTCGTATGCCTGGACGGTGGTGTGGATCATCTTGGCGAGCACGTCGGCCGACTCCAGTGCGGCCACGTGGGCTTGCAGGTCCTGGGCGACGTCAGCCATGGCGGTGTTCGTCAGTGCGGTCGGGGCGTTGTACTGCTCGATTTCGTTGGTCATGCTGCTACTCCAAGGGTCGTGGGGTCTGTCTTGCTGTTGGGTTTGAGGGCGACGCCGCCACGGCTGTGAGGGCTTCGGGTGGCGACCTTTTCGCCGTTGCAGAGCGCGGTCTGTGCGTTGCCCATGCGGTCGAGGACCTTCGTTTTCACACCGCGGTGCCGCTTCTCGAGGGCCTTGAACTCGGCATCGATCTGCAGGTACTCGCGTGACAGCTCCGGAGTGAGTTCGACCTCGGTGCCGTCGATGTCCGGGTGCAACTCACGCACGCACTCGTACGTGTATTTCGAGTCGTCGAGATCCGGGACGGTGAACGATTCGAGGGAGTCCCAGAACTGCCGGCACCGGTCGAAGATCACCGCGCACAACGCAGGGTTGTACTCGATCTCGTAGATGTGATGCTTGAAATACGGGCCCATCACCATCAGATGCGCTGGGCGCTGCGTGAACCCAGTGATGTGCATCTGCGCCTGCACCTGAATCACGTAGTCGAACGGGGCTTCGTCCGTGAAGTCGTCACCCCACTCCTCCAGCTTCCGGGCCGTCTTGAACTCGACGATCCGGCGGGCCTTTCCGCTGCGAGCACGGCGGTCGATCGTGGCCAGGCACGGGAAGCCAAGGTCATCACGCCGCACACGCACCTCACCGGGCGACAGCTGCCAGCCCGGGTTGGCCTCACACCACAGGTACGCCAGGGCAGGCTCGAACGCGTGCCCGACAGTGAAGATGTCCTTCGGTGGCTCCGGGTCGATGAGACCCTTCATCCGGTGCCACAAGCGGTAGGCGGATTCGTACCGGGAGAACGAACGCCCGTCGTCATCGGTGACGACCGCGGCGATCTTGCTGGGAGTGATGATCTTCGACCACTCCGCACCACCCGGCGCAAAGGGATCCGTCACGCAACACCACCCACCTGTGGTCGGTCTGGTCGCAACGTGACCTGGTAGCAGGTGTTGCACATCCCCTTCGCGCCAACGGTCTTCACACCGGGTGGTCGGGGTCGGAGATCGGAGCCGTTGCGGTTCACCATCTGGTGGTTGCAGACGGCGCAACGCTGCGCGACCTCGGTGTCGACGTCGATCAGCCCGAGCATTGCCAGCAGATTGCGGGCGTCGTCGGCATCCGTTGCGGCGTTGCACACGGCGAGTCGGGCGCGTTGCGCAATGGCCCGCGCAACGTCGGTGTCAGGGTCCGCAACGTCGAGGATCGCGGCCTGGCCATCGTCATGCGGCACGAGCGGTCACCTCCGCTCGGTACTTCGCGATGCCCCACTGAATGGCATGGCAGATCAGGAGGAAGTGGTGGTCGAAGTCGCGGAGATCCCACTCCCATGAATCTGAGAACTCGAAGTTGGCCCGCCGACTCAGCGCTCGGCGGACGATCGGCTCCGGTTTGAAGTCCTCAGACTTCTTACGTGGCGTCTCGGGCAGGTAGTAGGCGAAGTCGCTGATCGCGCGGTGCGCTTCGTGCTCGCCTTCGTCAAGCCTCGAAAGAACCTCACTTCGGATGGCCTGCCAGAGCGGCAGGTTCGGCTCGTCGCGCTGGTGCCTGGACTCCATGAAATGCTCGACAACGAGCTGGCGCGCGCGTTCCGGCGAGTACTCCATGGTCCGCTCGCGACCGGCAACGACCTTCTCTGCCCAGTAACTCGGGTTGATCCGGCGCCCGTCGAAGAACTCGAACATGTCAGGGAGACGGCTGAAGGTGTACGACTGCAGGTCTCCGGAAATCGCGAGGTGACCGGGCCAGGTGACGAGGTCGAACCTCCACATGTTGCTGCCCGGACGGGCGAACTTGATGTGCCGATACAGGCCCTCGTCGTGGAGCACCGTCATCTGATGCTCGGTGACTTCGGCTTCGAACCGCGCTTTGGCGTTGCTCATCACAGCACTCCGTTCTGCTGATCGATTGCGGCGTCGCGGGCACGGTCGGCAGCCGCGCCGTCGTCTGGATCGGACTCAATCGGGTGCGCGATGAGGTAGGCGACTTCTGAAGCCCCGCCTGGAGTTCGAATGGAAAGCCGGGCGGTCGCCACGCTCTCGTCGAGTGCCTTGGTCCACCGGCCCCAGTCGGTCTCACACCACACGCTGTATCCGTCGAGCTGGCCAGCATCGTTCAGCGCATCAAGCAGGTCGGAAAGTATTTCGTCGGGGGCGCTCATCCTGCACGCTCCTGCTCTCGTCGAGCGCAATCCGCCGCCCACCTGCTGCCGTTCTCGTCGTCTTCTTCGATGTGCCAGCCCTCGGCTGACTTCTGGTGTCGCTGCTTCTTCTTCGGGAAGAACTCCTCGAGCGCTGCAGCCGCCGACTTGGTGAACCGCTTGGTGCATACGCCGTCGATCTCACCGCTGGGTCCGACGAGCAGCCAGTGATCCTTGCGCGGGCGCTCGGCCTCACGCTGCACCATTTGCTGCTCTCGCATGCCCGCGTACTTCGCATCAACCTGCGCCTTGTACTCGGCCAAAGTCATGGCGCTCATGGCTGCACTACCGGGATTACGTTGAAGTAGGCGAGCGCGACGTAGGTGAACACCGTGATCGAGGCGAGTGCAACGAGGCGAATCCCCCAACGGGCGAGCCAGTCCTCGAGCTTGTCCCAGAAGCTTGGCTCGGGTTCCTCGTCGATTGCTGCGACGAGCCCGTCGAACAGTTCGGGTGTCGCCGGGTGCAGCTTCGTCAGTTCGGTTGCTTCGGTGGCAGCCTGGTCGAACTCGGTGTCGGACAACGGAGGGCCGGGCTGCTGCAGCCAGGTCGCACGGAGGTCGCGGTCGAGTTGGTCGTGGAGCGGGGTCGACAAGTAGTGGTCGTGTAGATCGTCGCCATCGATGCGGGCGTCGAACGTTGCTGTCATGGCAGTCTCGTTTCATTCACATGCTGGGGATGAACGGAGTGGATTGCTTCGGTGTGCGACATCAGGCCGCGCTCGAACTCGGTGACGAACTCGCCTGCAAGGCGACTGTGGTGGTCGACGAGCGCACGCGGTCGCTTGGTGTGGGGCACGTTCGCGACCAGGGCGTCGAGGTCACCCTCGTAAAGGTCAGGCATGGCCGCCTGCCTCGCTTAGGGTGGTGACGCCAGACTCACAACTCGGAGGGGGAACTGAATGGCTGCCGACGCTCGGCTCGACAACCTCGCTCGAAGGATCGATGCGGTCCCCGACTCGCTGACCGGAGTGAAGTCGATTTACCAGGCGATCTTCACGCTCGCGTCGAACAACTCGCGGCCAGCGACGGCCGACGAGATCATCGTCGCCATGAACAGGGGGCTCGACGAACTCGATGAGCGACTCGCCGCCGGCGAGGGCAACACGCAGTAACGCTGCAACCTCCTCGCGCACGATGGCGCGGACGTCGTCGCGAGTGAGGGTCTTCGCCTCGGCCGGCAGTATGACCAGTCCTTGCTCCGCCAACAGTCTCAGCGCTTCTCCGTCGGCGGAGGGAGCGCTCACACCGACTGCCTGGTCGTCGCGCCGATGCACCTCTTCGTGCGCGTCAATCTCCTGACGCAGCTCATACTCATCCTCAGCGGCCTCCGGGTGCGATCCGCCGATCCCGAAACCACACTCGGTGCATTCGTAGTGGATCATGCGGACCACCTCGCGGCATCAGCCATGAGGGATTCCATGAACTCGGCGACGTCGGATGCACGCCAGTGCAGCGCGGAGGTGATGCCCTCCCCCGCCTTGAACCCCTTCGAGTACAGGGGGTGTGGTCCGTGCGCGGCCATCCAACCCTGGGTGCGCATCTTCCGGATCGTCTGCGGCGAATGCCCAACCAGCTCGGACACCTGATGAATGTTGAGAGACCGGTCGCTCATGCCGCATCACTCAGCGTGAGCTGTCCCGATCCGCCGAGGAGCTCGTGCAGCTTCGCGATTCCCTTCACAGTGACGCGGAGCGTTGGCGCCGGCAGCTCGTACTCGCCGGACTTGGAGTTGAGGAACGGGCGCGCTGGTCGCTCGTACAGTCGCCCTGTGTCGACCTGCTCCTGCCGGGCCTCCCAGCCGCCACGCGGATTCCGGGAGCGGAAGATCCACCGCTTGCTTTGCATGAAGTCGAACAGTCGATCACGGCCAATCCGAATGTTCGTATCCTGCGAGAGGATCTTCGCGGCCTCGGCGACGCTGTAATTTCCCTTCGCATCGGCGAGGTTGTTCCACGCTCGCGCTGGTGCTTCGAGCTCCGCGATCTGCTGGTCCTTCGCCTTCAACGTCGCAGCCGCCTCTAGGAGCGCGGTGGCCATCAGCTCAGGGCCGGTGAGGGCTGGGGTTGCCGTCTCGGCCTCGCGTGTCTTGATCGCGAAGTAGGCCTGGGCGGCAGCGACCTCTGGCTTGCGCGGGTCGCCGTTCATCGCGACCAGGTAGCAAGCAAAGCGGCTCAGGTGGTAGTCGACACGTGGTCGGCCGCCCGACTTTTCGGTGAGGGCAACGAAAAGGTCAGAGACGTCGTGTCCCTGGTTCAGGGCCGACCTCTCGGCCCTGTCAATCACCGCCTCGAAGTTTCGCCAGTCGGCGCCGTAGCCGAGCGGCGACATGAGAGCGCGCGCGGACCATCTGTTCCCGGCCAGCATCAACTCGTCGAACGGCGAGCGTGCCGTAGTCTGAATCTCTGACATTGGATCTCCTATCTGTGTCGTGGCCGTCAGCTGTTGCCTCAGCTGGCGGCCTTTTCGTTTGTTGCCGGACCGGCTTTCACGCCGGAACCTTCCGATGATTGACGTTTCGCCGCGCATTGTTGGAAATTTCGGGCACAAAGAAGACGTCGAGCGGGACGTCCAGCGCCTCGCAGATGAGTTCGGCCGTCCTGGGGTTGTTCACGGATTGAGTCCGGGCCCCGACGAGGTTGTCGATCGTGCCCGGAGCACACTCGGCGTACTTTGCGAGACGACGATTCGAGAATCCCTTGCGATCCATGCGGTCGATAAGTGCGTCCCGTGCTACGAGTTGCATTCTCATGCCACTGGGCCACCTCCTTCGGTTGGAGCGGTGTCGGCGCGTGTCTGTCTTGACCCTCATATCCTCACCCCTGGTTAGGCAGTTTGTCAATCATTACGCGTCAAAGTATTACCCAACGTTAGGCAGTTAGGCAAGCGCTAACTTCGAATGAATCCGCTGGACTGGGGCTACGGGAATTCTTTTCGCCACGTGTTCTTAGGTGCCACCTGCGCGTTTGTTCGAACGGTAAGGTTGCGCAGTGCCTAAGATTTCCAATTGGACGAGACGCCTAGTGGCAAGCGACGGTGATTCCCGTGAGTGATGAGCAGACGCTGGCCGGCCTGATTGCCGACCGCAAAGGAACGCGGTCCTACGACAGATTGTCGCGGGACTGCGGGGGCGTCCCGACGTCCAAGCGGCTGCACCAACTCGCGACAGTGACACCGAAGAACTTCCCCGACCCGGACACCATCCGCGGCTTGGCGGCAGGACTGGGTGTCACCGTCACGGACATCGTCATGGCATCAGCTCGCTCTCTAGGGCTTTCCGTCTACACCGGAAATGACCCGAGCGCGCTATCCATCGGCGGGGCCGGCGAGTTGCCGGACTCGGCGAAAGAAACCCTGACAACCGTGGCACGCGAGTTCATCAAGCTCACATCCCAATACCAGACGGATGGAGAAGCAGATGCGCAAGTCACGGAATCGCGGACGGAAGAGGGCAGCCCGAAGCGCGGCAGCGCAGGCCGCAAGACGCGCAGCCCAGGAGCCCCCATGAAGCCGACCGGGAATGTCCAGGTCCAAGACTTGACAGTGGACGATCAAGGCGTGAGCCCTGACGACGCGGGGAAGCAGGACGATTACGCACTGGCTCGCCGCGAGGGTGAGACCGAGGAGCGCCGGCGGCGGCGGATCGAAGGGGAGCCGTGGGATCGCGCCGACCCAGAGGGGCCGGAGGCTGGTGCGTAGGAACGCGTTTCAGGAAGCCTTGCGGCGACCTGGGTCACGTTCAGTTACCGACCAGTAACTCGTATTTCGAACGTCTGTTCGAGTAGATTGTGGGCCTACCACAGGACACCGACACGTTTGGACGGGGCGCATGGTTCACCGATGGCATCCATGGAGGCATCTTCAAAGGTGCTATCCGCACCTCGAAGTCACCTTCCCGAGCTGCCTGAGGTTTGGATGCCTCGGCGAGTGGACCGACGACGGTATCGAGATTGATGGAACGTCGAACCAGCGCGAGCGCCGGTGCACCCTGACCCATGAGATCGTGCACATCGAGCGCGGCCCGGTGCCCAACGACCCGCACCTCGCCGTCAAAGAGGAACGCGTCGTCGAATGCATCACGGCGCGTAGGCTGATCAGCCTCGAGACGCTCATCGACGCCCTCGTATGGAATCGGCTACGGGTAGACGACGAGATGGCCGAGGAGTTGTGGGTCGACCTGCCGACCTTGCAGCACCGAGTCCGCGACTTGACTGAGAGTGAACGCCGGTACATCGATCAGGAACTCGAACGCAGGGCATGATCAACGAGAAACCCTCGCGCTCATAGGTGGTGAGCGCGGGGGCTAAGGCGAAACCCGAACAGTTTCAGCGAGGAGTCTAGTCGTGACGAACGACGATCACGTGGCGGTGGCCTGATGGCCCGCCCGCCCATGCCTCTCGGCACCTGGGGGCACATCAAACGCACCAAGGTGGACAAGGGGCGGTGGTACGCCGACGGCCGGTACCGCGCCCAGAACGGGCGGACCCGGCGGATGCGCCGCTACTCCCCCGAGGGTGTCTTCGACCGCGAAGGGGCCGCCGCGGAGCGGATCCTGATCGAGGCGATGAAGTCGGCGTGCGAGTCGACCGGCGATCTCGACGGCACGACCACGATCGACGAGCTCTGGTCGACGTACCGGGTGGAGCTCGTGGAGACGGGCAAGGCACCGCGCACCTTGACGCGTTACGACGAGGTGGCCCGGTTCATCTCGGCGCAGCTCGGTGGGCTACGCCTGCAGGAGGTGTCGACGCAGCGGCTCGAGACGTTCCTCCGGTCGGTGGCCGAGGTGAACGGCGCCGGCAACGCGAAGACGACCCGGTCGGTGCTGTCGGGAATGTTCTCGATGGCGACCCGCCTCGGCGTGGTGAAGGCGAATCCGGTGCGGGACACGAAGCCGCCGACGTCGAAGTCGACCAAGCAGCCGCGGTCCCTTGAACCGGAGCAGTTGGCGAAGCTGCTGGTGGATCTGCGGCAGTCGAAGATCCCGTGCCCCGCGGTCGGGAAGGGCGGCATGCCGATTCCGTCGAAGTACCGGGTGCCGACCGTGGCGGAGTACTGCGCGAGCGTGGACCTGGTCGACGTCATCACGATGTTCGCGGCGACGGGGGTCCGCATGTCGGAGCTTATCGGCATGACGTGGCCGGGCCTGGATCTGCAGGAGAAGACGATCACCCTGTCGGAGAAGGCGACCCGGGTGCCCGGCAAGGGGCTCGCGTTGGTCAGCCGCACCGACGACCCGAAGAACACACACCGGACGTTGGCGCTGCCGGACTTCGCGGTGACGATGCTGCGGGCCCGGAAGCTGGCGATGCCGCCGAACAAGCATCAGGTGATCTTCCCGTCGAAGGCCGGCACGATTCGGGATGCGGACGCGATGAACGTGCAGTGGCGGAGGGTGCGGGCCGCGCTGGGGTTGGACTGGGTCACGGCGCACACGTTCCGGCGGACGGTTGCGTCGCTGCTGGACGAGTCGAAGGTCGGTGCGCGGATCACGGCGGACCAGCTCGGGCACGCGAGTCCGTCGATGACGATGGACAAGTACATGTCGCGGGGGAAGGTGCGCCCGGAGGTGGCGGCGATCCTCGATGCCGCAGTCAAAGTGGAGAGTAAGCGGAGAGTGGACGAGGATAAGGCTCAGTAGCACCGGCTCTGATCTGCAGGTTCTCTAATTGCAGCCTGCGACAGGGTAGGTCGCAGGTTCGAATCCTGCCGAGGGCACTGTCAGCCCGGTCTCAGCTCGCAATGGACGCGTGATGACGCCTCGGTTGTGACTCGATCTGTTACGACTCGATCTGTTGCGACTCCTCGGTTGTGTCGCAGTGCGGCGTCGACCAGCGAGCGAAGGTCCTCCCCGCCCTGCTCGGAGCTGGTGCCGACCAGAAAGCATGACGTCACTTCGTGCAGCAGCGGGCGGGGAATGGTGAACATGCCGGCAACTGCAGCACGCAGGATGGTCTCGACAGCGATGCGTCCTTCACCCATGTCCAGGAATTCATCTACCCGACTTCGCGCACCGGCGTCGAGGAAGGGCTCGGCGATCTGCGACAAGTCGTGGGCAACGTCGATCGCATTTCTCATCCGCTGAGTGTAGTGCGACGGTCGTCACCGGGGACCGGAGCGCGAAATCTGACCCCCAACGAGCGGTGAGTGAAACTAGTTGTGACGCACAGTTACTCACATCTCAGAGTGCCGCGCATGCGATGCCGATGACCGCCAGCCCGAGCAGCGCGTCGAGGACACCGCAGAACTCCGCGAGGGAGCGGTCGACCACCGTATTCGCTCGGTAGTGGTAGAGGTCCCACGCCGCATGAGCGAGCAAACCGGAGCCGACGACGACGGCCCCCACCGTGGGCGCGACAACGACGGCCGTGGCCGCCACTGCACCGTAGGCGGCCATCGCCAGTACTGCAGGCTGCACCCGAAACGGGTGCCCTATGACGGCTCGGCCCACGGCGTAGCCAATTCCGATGACGCCGAACCCCAACAGCACCCAGGTGACGTCGACGCCGACGTCCGTGGCACGCTCCGCCAGTTTTCCCGCGGTGATCACTACGACCGTCCCGAAGAACAGCGGCCACGCGGAGCTTCTGCGCCCCAGCAGTGCGGCACCTAGATACACGAGAGCGGCGGCGGCGAGGACCGGCGCGAGATCGGTGCCGCCATCGAACATGACGAACATCGCGAATACGACGGCAGCCAGGGTCGGCCAGCGTTGCAGGACGGAATGGGCCGGGTGGTGAGCGTGCCGTGTGACCGTGGTGCTCATATCGACTTCCCTTCGCGTGTCAGCGACCAAGTCCTCAAGTCGAACATGCATGTTCAACTTATTTGCAGCGTAACCTGTACACAACTGTTCGACAAGAGGAAGAGGAGCCACGAGCACCAGCGAGGTACCCAGGAAGTCCGGCCGACGCCGCGCGGACGCGGAACGCAACATCGAAGCGATCCTCGACGCAGCTCACACATGCCTGAGCTCCGACCCGGACGCCAGCATCGGCGACATCGCGAAAGCCGCCGGCGTCGGGCGGGTCACGCTCTACGGACACTTTCCGACTCGCGCCGACCTCGTCGACGCAGTCGTCACGCGGGCACTTGCCGCCGCCGAACACGCCCTTGCTCCCATCGACCTCACCGGTGATCCACGGGACGCCATACACCGGCTCGTCGCCGGCTCCTGGTCACTCACTGCCGCTGCCGGTGCACTGGTGGCCGCCGCCGAACGCACCCTGCCCGCCGCACAGATACGTGCCGCCCACGACGGGATGCTGGTTCCCGTCGGGGAGCTCCTCGAGCGCGGTCGGAGCGAAGGTGTGTTCCGCACCGACCTGCCCACGTCGTGGTTGGCCGCCGTCCTCCACAGTGTCGTGCACTGCGCCGCAACCGAAGTCGATGCCGGACGGCTCGATCCGGGCGACGCCGCGTCCTACATCACCAAGACAGTGCTGGCGTCCTTCGCCCCGGGCTGACAGGTCAGATGCGACGCCACCAGGCATCGTGGCGCTCGACGCCTTACGAGAGCAGAAGGCCGAACTCGCGCAGGCGCAGTACGCACAGGTCCACGCCATCACCGACTACTACTACCTGTGCTCGAACGAAGACGAGCGACGTGGGATCAATCCCGCGCATTCCGGCATGCAACGATCCGCCGTTCCAGCGATCTACGACGCGACCCGATCACAGCGCCCGACAGGGTGAGCGGCCAACAGATCGCGGGCCCTGTTCCGCGCTGCGTTGTACTCGTACCACTCGGCTCCTTCATCGACCTCGTGCTGGAGCCGATACAGGGCACACGAGCGTTCCGGCTCCGGCAGTCGATCCAGAGCCGGAACCGCATCGACCGACAACTGTCTCAGGTAGCTCACATCGATGCGTCCGGTCTCCTCGAAGCGTTCGACGTTCTTCTGCGCGATATAGGCGTCCGGATCGACCACCACAGCGAGGAGGAGCACCCCGCACACTGCCGAACCCAGAACCGCACACGGCAACCACCGCCCCGACAACCGCAGCCCCGCAATGAGCAACAGTACGAACACCAATCCCAGCCATAGTTCGGTCACCAGAACGAGCAGGCGCAGCTGCGTGTACCCGTAGTGACTCTCGTACAGCGACATTCGGGCGACCGCCGATGCGACGACGACGAGCGTCAGAACACAGAGCAGGCCGAGCAGCACTCGCACCAGCGTGCGGTCGATCGCCTCCCTCCGCGCCGCCTTGCGGAGAGCAACAGCGATCACCAGCAGCGTCAGCCCCGTCACGGCCAGCAACTGCCAGAAGCCCTGCCGGGCGTACTCGGCGTACGTGAGATCGTCTGTCGTCAACACGTGCCGGTCCCCACCGAACAGCACTCTCAACTGCACGGCGACGAAACCGAGGAACAGCAAGTTCAGCAGCGCGAGCGGAAAGGCCCACTCCCAGCGGGCAACGGGTCGACCAGGACCGGGGGCGAGCGCGTCCACCCGTGGGGTGCGTCTCAGCAGATAGGCAGCACCCAGCGTCCCACCGCACACGAGCGTGCCGAGCACGAGCCTGCCGACCGGATTGGACACCTCCACCGAGGGTGTCGCCTGTTCGAGGAGTTCGGCGAACTTCGCATCGGCGCTGGCGAACAGCGATCCGAACACCAGCAGGAGGACCGCGCTGACGGCGGCCACGCCGAAAACACGAAGCAGCGAGACTCTTTCGGCGGAACTCCAGCGGGAGGCTCCGCGTCGTGTCCAGCGAATCACCCGCAGCGGGGTGAACCACAGCGCGAACGAACCAGCGGCCAGACCCGTCCAGGTTCTGCCTCCGACCACGGCGAAGGATCCGACCACCCAGCTGAGGGCTACACACACGGCGGCCAGCCAGCCGGCGCCCCGAACACTGAGCACAGCGAGCAGGGCGAGTGCAGTGACTACTGCAACTGCCTGCGCAGCTGTGGGTCTCACCCTGCGCGTCGCGAAGACCGCCAGTGCGATCGCGGTACCGGTCAGCAGGTAACCAAGACCGACCACCGTGATGTGGAGAGTGAGAGCAGCG
The DNA here is from genome assembly GCF_018343855.1 of Rhodococcus sp. USK13. Classification (NCBI taxonomy): domain Bacteria; kingdom Bacillati; phylum Actinomycetota; class Actinomycetes; order Mycobacteriales; family Nocardiaceae; genus Rhodococcus; species Rhodococcus sp. USK13. The sequence continues at coordinate 6,233,722 of NZ_CP069242.1, forward strand.
ACCACGCCGGCTCCGACGGCGGCGAGGACGATCGCGCGCGGAGCGATCGACGTGCGGTCGCGCCGCCACACTCCCCCCGGCCACGATCGTGTCCGCCGTGGCCGAACTGGTTGGGCAGGTGCGATTGTCATGTGTCCTCCCTGTTTGCATCACCCGGATTCGGGCAGGCGTCATCGCGGGACCGGTGGGTCCCGTATCTGGTGTGTTCGTGTCAACCGGCGGGCAGGGTCACCCGGATGCAGCAGCCGCGCACCGTGTCGACGACCTCGATGCGGCCGTCGTGCAATTCGACCGCCCAGCGTGCGATCGCGAGTCCGAGCCCGGTTCCCCCATCCGTCGAACCCCCGCGTGTGAAACGCTCGAATGCCCGGGAGCGCTCGCCGGGGCTGATGCCGGGGCCGTCGTCCTCCACCTCGATGATCACACCACCCTCTTCCGGAGCGGGGCGGCCGCGCACTACGACCTGGGTGCGGGCGGAGCCGTGCCGAAGAGCGTTGTCGACGAGGTTCGTCACCGCCTGGTGGAGTCGCGCGACATCGGCATCGACGCAGAGGCCGGACGGCTGCACGTCCACTTGCACCCGCCGTGGTCCTGCCGGTCCCACCGCCTGACGAACCACATCCTCGAGGAAGTCCCGAACCGGGAACCGCTCGCGGTCGAGTTGCACGGCACCCTCTTCCAGGCGCGACAGGTCGAGAAGTTCGGCGACCAACCGGCCCAGCCGCTCGGTCTGATCGAGTGCCACCTGCATCCGAGCCGGATCGGGTTCTTCCACACCGTCGACCACGTTCTCGAGCAGTGCCGACAGTGCGGAAATCGGTGTGCGCAGCCCGTGCGAGACGTTGCCGATCAGTTCGCGGCGATAGCGGTCGGCTGCCTCGAGATCCTCGGCCATGGAGTTGAATGCGCGGGCCAGTTCACCGATTTCGTCTCTCGACGTCGACCGGACCCGGCGGGAGTAGTCGCCCGTCGCCATCGCGCGGGCCGCAGCCGTCATCTCTCGCAGGGGCGAGGTCATCCCGTGCGCGAGGATCTGGGTCACTGCTAACGACACCAGCATCGCCAGGGCGAGCGCGTATCGGAAGGGCCAGCGCGCCGTCACCCAGAACATCAAGGAGGCGAGAAACAGTGCTGCGACCACGAGTAACCCGGTCTTGACCTTGAACGACCGAAAAGGATCGAGCGGTCGGGGCAACCTGTCGACGATCCGTCCGCCACCGACCCGGTTACCGGCGCTCACTTCTGCACGTCCAGCGCGTAACCGACACCATGGACCGTGCGGATGAGGTCGCCGCGGAGTTTGCGGCGCAGGGCCTTGACGTGGCTGTCGACGGTCCTGCTGCCGGCCACGTCACCCCATCCCCAGACCTCCGCGAGCAGCGACTCCCGGGAGATGGCAGCCCGTGGGCGAGAGGCGAAATGCGCGAGAAGGTCGAACTCCGTCCTCGTGAGGTGTATTTCGTCGTCACCGCGCCGGACCCGTCGCTCGACGAGATCCACCTCGAGATCACCCACCGACATCCCCGCCTGTCCGCTGGAGGCGGCCTCGGTGGCCCGTTCGGCGCGGCGCACGAGCGCGTGCACCCTGGCCACGAGCACCCGCATGCTGAATGGCTTGCTCAGGTAGTCGTCGGCTCCCACCCCGAGCCCGATGAGCATGTCTGTTTCGTCCGCTCGGGCGGTGAGCATCAACACGGGAACCGGCCGTGCGGCCTGCACCCGCCTGCACACCTCGAGCCCGTCGAATCCGGGCAGCATCACGTCCAGGACGAGCAGGTCCGGTTCGGAGGCCTCGCATTCCGCCACGGCACCCGGACCGTCCGAGGCCGTGACGACGTCGAAGCCCTCGGCACGCAACCTGGCGGCGACCGACTCGCAGATCGTCGCCTCGTCGTCGACGACGAGCACTCTTCGCTGGCTCATGCCCCGACTGTATTGCCCGCACGTGCGGATCCCCGTCAGAGCCTGTGAAGATTCTGTGCAGGTTTACCCGCGCACGGGGTGGTTGATCGTCACCCTGGGGTCGCTGTCGCGGCGTTCGTCTTCAGCGCACGCTTGAGTCATCAGCCCGGCACACCCCCTACCCACCGGAGGACCTACACCGTGACCACCACCGCAACCCGCATCGCACTCGGCACCACCGCCGCCATTGCCTTCTCGTTCGTGGGGACGGCAGTCGTCCTCCTCACCGGAGGACACATCGACGGCGCACCCTCACCGACGTCCGACAGGAGTAACTCGCAGCAGCGAGTTCTTCCCGGTATCGCTGCTGTGCCCGGTGCCGTCGCGGTGGATCCGGGTACTGCGGCGGCCGATATCGAGGTCGCGGCTCCCGGACCGGAGGTCGTCCCACCGATCGTCGTCGCGCCGGCACCCCAGGTCGCAGCGCCGCCGGTCGGGGTGCCCCAGGTCGCAGCACCCCAGGTCGCAGCACCCCCGGTCGTCATTCCCCCGATCGCACAACCGCCCGTCGCCAAACCGCCGGTCGTCGAACCGCCCGTCGTCGAACCGCCCGTCGTCGAACCGCCCGTCGTCGAACCGCCGGTCGTGGTGGATCCGGTCAAGCCGCCGAAGCGCCCGTTCCCCTTCCCCGGGAAGATCGACGACGAAGTCCTCTCGCCCGCGACCGATCCCTTCCCGGCCGGTGGCGGACCGAAGCCCCGGCCGCCGAGCGTTCCGCAGGCCCCCGGTGGAGTGGGCGGGTCCGTGGGCGGAACGACTGTCGGCGAGTGAGTGGATCGGAGCGCTACGATTCGTCCACCACATCCGCCGGACGCTTGTCTTCCCGCAACCCACGCCAACTCGGGTGTCGTAGTCGTCCGGCGCCGGTCCATTCCATGAATCGCACCTCCCCCACCAGGGTGGGTTTCACCCACACCGCACCTTTACGGTCCGCGGTCGGGAGGTCGTCGACGAAGGGGCTGGTTTCGGTCTCGAGCGGACCGAGGGTGGATGCGAGTTCGTCGAGGTCGCGCTGGGTGAATCCGGTACCCACCCGGCCCACGTAGCGCAGTCCGCCGTCCTGGGGGATTCCGAGAAGGATGGAACCGATCCCCCGGGAACGGCCGCCCTGCCCGCGCCGCCAACCTCCTATCACCGCTTCCTGGGTCCGCCAGTTCTTCACCTTGATCCAGCTCGACCCACGCTTGCCCGGCAAGTACACGGACTCACGACGTTTGGCCACCACACCTTCCCAACCGCGGCGGCCACTCTCCTCCAGCGCCTCCTCCGCCGTACCGTGTAGCTGCGGCGGCACCACGAGGTCGTCAACTTTCTCGGCGAGGGCTTCGAGCACCCGACGGCGGTCGGTGTACTTCTTTCGCAGCAACGACACACCGTCCAGGTACAGCACGTCGAACGCCAGGAAGTGGGGTTCGTTTCCTTGTTGGAGCAGGCCGAAACTGGTGATTCCGTGCCGATCGAAGGCGACCACCTCACCGTCGAGCACGACGTCGTGGTCGGCGAGAGCGTCTGCAAGCCAGCCCAATCCAGGGTAGTCGCGGGTCTTGTCGTTACCTGCCCGGCTGCGCAGACGCAGTTCTCCCCCACCGATCTCGGCGATCACTCTGATGCCGTCCCATTTACCCTCGAAAGCCCATTCGGCTGGATCGAGCCCGTCGAGGGTGCCCGGCGTCGCCAACATCGGTGAAAGATCCCGTGGCAGTTCGGCGGATGTCGATTCCCCTGTCGACTGGTCCTTCATCAAATGCATCAACCACTGATCACCTTTGGTGCGGATCAGCGCGAAACGACCCTCCACCTGCTCGCCGTGCAACTGCACGATCACTTCGTCGTCGCGCCACTTCTCGACGTCGTACGTGCCGGTGTCCCAGATCGTCATGGTTCCGCCGCCGTACTCCCCCTTCGGGATGGTGCCCGAGAAGGTCAGGTATTCGAGCGGGTGATCCTCGGTGTGGACGGCCAACCGGTTCTCACCGGTGGAGGTGGGCACATTCTTCGGCACCGCCCACGACACCAGAACACCTTCGCGCTCCAGCCGGAGGTCGTAGTGCAGGCGCCGGGCATGATGTTCTTGAATGACGAAACTGTTGCCCGCACCGGGGTTGACCTTGTCCGGCATCGGTTCCGGGGTTCGGCTCGGGTCGCGCTTGCGGCGATAGTCTGCCAGCGTCGCCTCGTTCTCCCACGGCGGGTCGAGATCGGCCAGTAGGTCACCGTCGGTTTCCCACCGCTCGAGCACTTCCGTGAAGCTCAACTGCCGTAACTCCGGATCGTCGAGTTCGTCCCAGCTGCGGGGCGCCGCGACCAACGGCTGCGGTCGTCCCCGCAACGAGTACGGCGCGATGGTTGTCTTCGACGGATTGTTCTGACTCCAGTCGACGAACACCTTCCCGGCGCGAACCGCTTTGGCCATCGTGGCGGTGACCAGTTCGGGCATCAGCTTCTCCAGGCCCGTCGCCACCTGCTTCGCGACGGTCGACGCCCCCGACCCCTCCAACTTCCGGTCGAGGGGCACATACAGGTGAATGCCCTTGCTGCCGCTCGTCACCGGGAAGGCGGTCCAGCCGAGCTCCGCTACGAGGTCCCGGACGGCGCGGGCAACCTCGGCGCATTCCGGCAGACCGACGCCCGGTCCCGGGTCGAGGTCGAACACGATCCGGGTGGCCGGTCCGCGCCGCGACCCGTCGAATCGCCACTGCGGCACGTGGATTTCTAGCGCGGCCTGCTGACCCGCCCAGGCGAGCGCCGCCACAGAGTTGAGAATCGGATAGTGCACGGAACGGTCGGAGTGTTCCAGGGCCCGTCGTTCCAGCCAGGCAGGGGCCGAAGCGGCCAGGTTCTTCTCGAAGAACGGGTCGCTCTCCACGCCGTTCGGCCAACGTTTACGGGTGGCAGCCCGATCGAGGATGTGGGGAATCATCGCAGGCGCGATTCGCGTGTAGTACTCGATCACCTCACGCTTGGTGGTGCCCGACTCGGGGTAGAGGACCTTGTCCAGGTTGGTCAGCGACAGCCGATGTCCGTCGACCGTCACCTGCCGGGTTCCCGTGTTCGCCATCGACACCCTTCCGCCGCCAATACATACATATTGTGCGCTGCGGGAGGATTTTCCTCGCTCCGATTCCGGGTCCGGCAGGTGTGTCGATCAGCCGTACAGCTCCACGAACGTCTGCAGCGACTTCTCGATGTCGCCCTTCAGTGCCTTCGCGACACCGGAGCCGATGGGTCCGAACAGCGGCGCGCCGCCCAGCTCGATGGTGAACACGACCTCGGAGCCGCCACCCTTCGCCTTCACTTCCAGCGTGAGGCCGAGCTTCACGCCGCCCTTCCCGTCACCCTTCAGGACCAGTCGCCGCGGAGCGTCATATTCCTTGATGGTCCACTTCACCCGGTTCCGCAACCCCTTGACCGTGACGACGGAGCTGAGAACCGTACCAGCGGTGAGCGTTTCGGGAAGCTCGCTGCGCCAGCCGTCGTGCACCACGAACCACTTGTCGAACTCCTGCAGATTCGATGCCTTGTCCCAGGTGTCCTGGGGAGTCAGCGGGACGTCCGTCTCGACCGTAAGTTTCGCCATCGCTGCAGCCTAGCCGCCTGTGAGTACTTCTTAACCGCGGGCGGTTAAGAAGTACTCACAGGCGGGATCAGTGCGAGACGGCCTTCTCCACGCCGACACCGGTGAGTGAACGGACCTCCATCTCCGCCTGCTTGGCGGGATCCTCCGCATTGCTGCGACCGATGTAGGTGCCGACAGCGCCCAGCAGGAACGCGAGCGGGATGGACACGATGCCGGGGTTGGCCAGCGGGAAGAAGTCGAAGTCGGCGGACGGGAACATCGACGACTTCTTGCCGGACACCGCCGGGGAGAAGACGATCAACACGAGGCAGCTGACGAGGCCGCCGTAGATGCTGAACAGCGCACCGGTGGTGTTGAACTTCTTCCAGAACAGGGAGTACAGCAGCGTCGGCAGGTTGGCCGAAGCGGCGACGGCGAATGCGAGCGCCACCAGGAACGCGATGTTCTGCCCCATCGCGAGTATGCCCAGGATGATCGACACGACGCCGATCACGACGACGGTAATGCGCGACACCCGTACCTGCGACTCCTCGGAGGCGTTACCGCGCTTGATGACACTGGCGTAGATGTCGTGGGCGAACGATGCCGAGGCCGTGATCGCCAGGCCTGCGACCACTGCGAGGATGGTCGCGAACGCGACCGCGGAGATGACTGCGAGGAAGATGGTGCCGCCCAGTTCGAATGCGAGCAGCGGCGCGGCCGCGTTCTCACCGCCGGGTGCGGCGAGGATGGCGTCCGGTCCGACCATCTTGGCGGCGCCGTAACCAAGGACCAGCGTGAACAGGTAGAACGCGCCGATCAGTCCGATTGCCCAGGTGACCGAGCGGCGAGCTTCCTTGGCGGTGGGGACCGTGTAGAACCGCATCAATACGTGCGGAAGGCCGGCGGTTCCCAGAACCAGCGCGATACCGAGCGAGATGAAGTCGAGCTTGCTCATCGAGCTGATGCCGTACTTGGCACCGGGACTGAGCATGTCACGGCCCGCGATTGCCTCGTTCGTGGAACCGGCGGCGGTGGCCTGCGCGTCGGCGAGCAGCTGGGAGAAGTTGCCGCGCACCGCGAACAGGACGAGGAAGAACATGACACCGGCACCGAGGACGAGCAGCACCGCCTTGACCATCTGCACGTAGGTGGTGCCCTTCATGCCACCGACGAGCACATAGACGATCATCAACGCACCGACAACGGCGACAACGATGGCCTGGCCTACCTTGCCGTCGATGTTGAGCAGTAGCGCGACGAGTCCGCCGGCGCCCGCCATCTGCGCGAGCAGGTAGAACAGCGACACCACGAGCGTGGAGAGCGCCGCGGCCATGCGCACCGGGCGCTGCTTCAGCCGGAAGCTCAGCACGTCCGCCATCGTGAATCGGCCGGTGTTGCGGAGGAGTTCGGCGACCAGGAGCAGAGCCACCAGCCAGGCGACGAGGAAGCCCACCGAGTACAGGAATCCGTCGTACCCGTACACCGCGATGGCACCCGCGATACCGAGGAACGACGCCGCCGACAGGTAGTCGCCGGCGATGGCGAAACCGTTCTGCGGTCCGGAGAACTGACCGCCACCGGTGTAGAAGTCCGAGGCCTTCTTGGTGGTGCGGCTCGCACGGATCACGATGGTCATCGTGATCACGACGAAGGCCGCGAAGATCGCGATATTGAGGAGCGGGTTACCGACGTCGGTACCGGCCGCGAGGGTGTTGATCACTTCACGGGTCCTTCCAGCTCTTCACGGATGGCGGCGGATCGGGGATCGAGTTCCCGGTTCGCGAACCGCACGTACAGGGCGGTGATCGCGAAGGTGGTCACGAACTGCCCGAGGCCGAGGATGATGCCGAGGTTGATGTTGCCGAGCACCTTGGTCGCCATGAGGTCGGAGGCGTAGGTGGCCAGGAGCACATACGCCGCATACCAGGCGAGGAAGAACGCCGTCATGGGGAAGACGAACCTACGGAGGCGGCGCCGCAACTCCTGGAACTCCGGACTCGCCTGCATGTCGAGGAAGGCTTGCGCATCAGGGGTGCGCCGCTTTTGCGACGCTCCCTCGCTGATATCGGCTGTGGTCACTGCTGACTCCTTGGTCGCACGCGTGAAGTGAACTGAAGATCGACGGTACTGAGAGGTGAGTCACAACAACACAGTGTGGCGGCAGTCACACGCCGAACTGTCGGAGTGTGCGCCGAACGGTTACCCGACCGCGACGAGCGGCTCCACCCCTCGTGCGTGCTCGAGGAGTGCAGAGACTCGTCAAGCACTCACGGGGAGCGGAGCTCCCTCTCGCGGTCGGAGCCGACACCTATGCGCTCGGGGGCGTGCATGCGGGTGAAGATCCGGCTGAGGTCGGCGGGGATCTGACGCTTCGTCATCTTGCTGACCAGCACCATCGTGGCGAAGGCCAGCGGCACGCTGACCACAGCAGGGTAGGCGACCATCGCGGCGGGCCAGCCGGCGGCGATGTCGTCGGGGACGCCGCCCACCACGACGACAGCGGCGGCAGTACCGGCGACGAGTCCCCCGGCTGCCATCCCGGCGCCCGCCCCGGCCGCGGTGAGTCCGCGCCACCAGATGCCGAGGACGAGTAAGGGACACAGCGTCGACGCCGCGACCGCGAAGACCAGGCCGACAGTCCGGGACAGGTCGAGCGACGTCACCGCCAACGACAGCGCCAGTGGCACGACCCCGGCGAGGGTCGCGGCAATCCGGAAGTCGCGGACCCGTCCACGCAGCACATCGGTGCTCAGTACCCCCGCGATGCTGACGAGCAGTCCGGACGACGTGGACAGGAAGGCGGCGATCGCACCGGCGGCGACGAGCGCGGCCAGCAGCTGACCACCCCAACCGGAGAACACCGAGCCGGGCAGCAGGAGCACCGCGGCGTCGGAGGTGCCGGTGATCAGCAGTTGTGGCACGTACAACCGCGCGAACACGCCGAGCAGCGTCGGGAACAGGTAGAACACCCCGAGCAGTCCGACGACGGCGAGGGACGTCAACCGCGCCGCCCGTCCGTCGGGATTGGTGTAGAACCGGACCAGGACGTGCGGAAGCCCGAGCGTGCCGAGGAATGTGGCAACTATCAGCGAATACACCTGATATGTCGGGTGCCCGCCCCCGAAACCCCATCCGGGCGTAATCCAGTCGGAGTTGTCGGCCGGTGCGCCCGCGACGACGGGTACGGGCGACCCCGCTTCGAGGATCATCGACGTGCCCTCGCCGAGATGGTGTTCACCGGGTGCCAGGGTGACGTCTTCCGTGTTCTCCACTCCGTCGATCGTTCCCGACCCCCCGACCGTCACGGGGGCCGAAACCTGCACGACGACGTCGGTGGTGATGTCGACGGTGGTCTGCTCGTCGACGGTGGGCGGTGCGGGTGCACCCAACTCGTGGGAGTCGGCGAAGAAGTACACCGACAACACCAGCGCGGGTATCGCGACCGCGGTCAGTTTGAGCCAGTACTGGAACGCCTGCACGAAGGTGACGGACCGCATGCCGCCGCCCACCACGTTGGCGATGACGATGACCCCGACCACCGCCGCTCCGACCCAGCTGGGGACGCCGAGGAGGATGTTCAGCGTGAGGCCGGCCCCCTGGAACTGCGGGACGAGGTACAGCGCGCAGATGACGGCGACGACGATCATGGCGAGCGTACGAACCCGAGCCGAGCCGAGCCGGAACTCGGCGAAGTCGGGCACCGTGTAGGCCCCCGACCTCCTCAGCGGCGCCGCGACGAACAGCAGCAGGCCCAGGTATCCGGCCGTGAACCCGATCGGGTACCACAGGGCGTCGGCACCGTACTTGGCGATGAGCCCGGCGACTCCGAGAAACGATGCGGCCGAGAGGTATTCACCGGAGATCGCGGCGGCGTTCCAGCGCGGGCCGACGCTACGCGAGGCGACCAGGAAGTCGGAGGTGGTGCGGGCCAACCGCACGCCGTAGATTCCGATGGCCACGGTGGCGACGGCCGCCGCAGCCAGACCGGCTAACGTGAGCCAGGGAATCGGCTGGTCGGTGGTCACGGCGTGCTCAGTCGTCCACGAGTTCGGTGAATTCCTGCTCGTTGCGCTCGGCCTGCCGGATGTAGACCCACCCGGTGGTCAGGAGCACCGGATACACCAGGGCGCCGAGCACCACCCACGGCAGGCGAATCCCCAGCACGGTCGCCTCCGACACCGCGGGGAACGACAGCAGGACAACCGGTACCGCACACAGGACACCCGCGGCGAAGACGGCGAGCCGGACAGCGAGCCACAGCTGGGCGCGGACGAGCCCGCGGATCATGGCATCCCCGACCTCGGTCTGTTCCTGGACCTCGACACGGGTACGCACGATGCGGGCCCCACGCCGCTGCGCCAGCACCACTCGAACCCGTTCGGGCGAGCTCATCGCGCGGTCCATGACTGTTTCGGTGCCCGGACCAGGCGATCCTTGAGAATTCGCGTGTGCCGTCGACTGACCGGCAATTCGACGGGCGGCAGATCACCGTGCGGGCGTAGACAGACGACGAGGCCGTTGCCGACGGTGCGAATTCCCGTGACCAGCGGCAGGGACACCAGGTAGGAACGGTGCACGCGGAGGAAACCGGCCTCGGCCCAGCGTGCCTCCAGCGCGGAGATCGGAATGCGCACGAGATGTGAACGGTCGGCGGTGTGCAGTCGCGCGTAGTCACCGTCGGCTTCGACCCACTCCACCGACGAACGGTGTACCAGAGTGGTGACGCCGCCGAGCTCGACCGGGATCACCTCGTCGGACACCGCCCCGGCTGCGGCGGGTTCCTTTCGGCGCCGCCGGCCTTCGACGATCCGCCGCACGGACTCGGCGAGACGTTCCTCGCGCAACGGTTTGAGCAGATAGTCGACGGCACCGAGGTCGAACGCGTCCACAGCCCGGTCGTCGTGTGCGGTGACGAACACGACCGGTGGGGGCGACGCGAAGTTCGACAGGATGCCGGCCAGCTCGAGGCCGTCGAGTCCCGGCATGTTGATGTCGAGGAACACGGCGTCGATGTTCCCGTCCCGGAGGATGCGCAGCGCCGTCGTGGCCTCCCCTGCGGTGCGGATTTCCCCGACGGCGTCCTGCGCGCGCAGCAGGAATGCCAACTCGTCGAGGGCGGGTTTCTCGTCGTCGACGGCCAGCACGGTGAGCGGCGCGTCGCTTCCGGACGCTCGGGGGGCCATGTCGTCAGTGTCATTCACAACGAAACCGATTTTCGCACGGACCCCACCGGGTCACGGGCGGATCCCCTGCCGGAACTTGGGAACGCGCATGCTCACCTTGGTGCCCGCCCCGGGCGCGGTCTCCACGACCAGCCCGTAGTCGTTGCCGAAGGCGGCGCGCAGCCGGTCGTCGACGTTGGCGAGCCCGACGTGCGCCGCCTCCTTCATGCCGGACGACTCGGCGACCGCGTCGAGCGACCCCGACCGCAGCAGTTCCGGGTCCATCCCGATTCCGTCGTCCTCCACGCTGATCACGCAGTCCGTACCCTCGTCGGCGGCGACGATGGTGACGGTGCCGCCCTCGGGTTTGCCGGAGATGCCGTGCCGCACCGCGTTCTCCACCAGCGGTTGCAGCGCAAGAAACGGCAGCACCACATTGAGCACCTCCGGGGCCACCTGCAGGGTGACGGCCAGCGTGTCACCGAATCGGGCACGTTCGAGGGTGAGGTATCGGTCGATGTTGCGGAGTTCGTCCGCCAGCAGGGTGTACTCCCCCGCCGACCGGAACGAATACCGGGTGAAATCGGCGAACTCGAGGATCAGTTCCCTGGCCCGGTCGGGATCGGTGCGCACGAACGACGCCACGGTGTTCAACGCGTTGTAAATGAAGTGCGGGCTGATCTGTGCGCGCAGCGCCCGCACCTCGGCGCGGTCGAGTCGCGCGCGAGACGCATCCAGGTCGGCCAGTTCGATCTGACTGCACGCATACCGGGCCACCTCCGTGACGGCGCCCAGCATGCCGGGCCCCGGGTCCTCCGTGGTGACCACCCCGAGCACTCCCACCACGCCGGTGGCCTCGATGAGCAGGGGCTGGGCGATCAGCGCCCGCACCCCGTGGTCACCGGCGCTGCGAACCAGTCCGCCGTAGGCGACGAGCACCCGGCGCTCCCCGTCGACCGCCCGGCTCGCCGCATCGTGGAGTTGTTCCGCCAACGCCTCGTGGGGGCCGTTCCAGGCGAGGAGGTGTCCGGCGGCATCGAAGATCGCGAGCGCCTGGGCACCCGTCAGGAGGCGCAGATGCGGCGCCGCCTCCTGCGCCGAGGTCTCGTCGAGTCCCTGCCGCAACGATCCGGCCGCCAGCGACGCCGTGTGCAAGGTGGTGTGGACCGCTCGTTCGGTGGGTGTGGTCAGCTCCTGCCTCGCCCGCAACCATTGCAGCAGCCCGCGACGGCTCATTGTCCGGCGTCCAGTCGAGCGACCAGCGTTTTCGGGGCCACGGTGCGGTAGGCCTCCTCGACGATGTCGGCGAGGTCGCGCCAATCCTGCGGCACGTCGAGGTACACGCCTACCCACCCGCGCCCGCCGACGTACGGCGGCACGAAGAAGCGCTCCTCGTCGCGCCGAACCCAGTCCTGCTGCGCGCCTGCGGGAGCGGCGGCCCAGAACGACAAGCGGTCGTCGTGGTGATGGTCTGCGAGAGTCGCGAATTGGGGTGACCGGCGGACGAACCATGCGGGTTCTCCGTGACTGACGCGTTCGGTCGCCTCGGGCAACGCCAGGCACAACGCCCGCAGTCGGTCGATCACCGATCCGCTCACCGTGCGCCGCCGTCACAGGTGTTCGGCGCCTGCTCACCGGCGAAGCGATCGGCAATCCATTGCACCGCACCGGGCACGGCGCGTCCGTCGGCGTGACCCTCCCCGGGTCGGGATTCGAACTCGATGACGTCGCCCTGCGCACACGCGTTGTCGACGGCTTCCGAAGTCCATTGCGGCAGAATGAGATTGTCTCGCTCACCGACCACGACGAGCATCGGGCCTTCGGCGCGCTCGCGTGGCAGTGCGATCTCCTCGAGCCAGCCGTTCATCCGTTCGGCGGCGGCCTCCGTGCGCGGTCCGGTGTCCACCGGAGTGAGCTGGGTTGCCACAGTCCACTTCTCGGAGAGTCTCGCCGTGACGCACGACAGCGTGATCTCCTGATTGTCGGCGAGCGCGCCGCGCATGTAGTCGGCCGGATCGAGGTCCGGATGGAGCACCGAGAGCCCCTCGAGTAGGTACGGCAGGAACATCTTCTGCGGCAACGACAACGGGGCTGCGGTTCCCTCCGCCATGATGCCCGACAGATCAGCCGCGGGCGACAGGTTGGCCGAACCCACGAATTCGAGCCCGTCCCCGTAGTCGTCCGCGTGTTCGGCCGCCGCCCACGACGCCTGACCGCCCTGGGAAACCCCGAGGGCCGCCCAGCGCGTCGAGGCCTCGGGCACCACGTTGCGGGCCGCGCGGACGGCGTCGATGAGGTTGTATGCCGCGGTGACGGGTTCGAGGTAGGGGTGCGGGCCGTCGGTGCCGAGACCTTGGTAATCGCTGACGGTCACCACATACCCCCTCTGCAGGAGCGGCACCACGAGTCCGGTGGTGCCCGACAGCGTCGGTGACGCCGACGGCGCGCAGTCGTCGGTGACCCCGGTGGTGCCGTGCCCCACGGTGACCACCGACCAACCGCCCTCGGGAGCGGGTCCTGCCGGTGTGAACACGGTGCCCACCACTTCGGTACCGGCCCCGTCGACACCCGACGTCGACCGATAGACGACGCGGGTTGCCGTTGCTCCCAGATTCGTGATCGCCGGGTCGATGCCGGCCACGGGGGTCTGCACGGTGAGCGCGCCGCGGTCGTCCCCGGTGGGGGCCGGTGGCAACGCGGGGGTGGAGGTCGCTGCGGGGGCGGAGGGCGGCGGGACGGTCGCCCCGTCTGCGCCGCACGCTGCGAGCACTACGACCCCGGTGAGGGCGAAGATCACGGGCCATCCCGCACGCCGCCTCGACCGACCTGTCATCGCGCACCCCATTCTCGACGCCGTCGGACCCGCTCTTCTGCTGCAGCCTCTTCCACGTCGAGGCTTTCCAATACGGTACGCATTACCTCGTCGTCGAGACTGCCCGCGTCACGGGCATCGATCAACGCCTGCCGCTGCGCACGCAGCGCTGCCCGGCGGATGTCGTCGAACACCACGCCGGCCCGCGCCTTCTCGCCGGGCTCTTCCGCTTCTTCGGCCTGCAGGCGTGCCCGCATCGACCGGCGTACCCGCGACAGAATGTCGGTCACCTCTGCGGAGTCGATTCCCGAGGGCGGATGCTCGGCGCAGTCGTCGAGAAACCGTTCGCCCGCCTCGCGTGAAATGGTGCGCGCGTGCTTCACCTGTTCCTCTTCCCGTTGACGTTCGAGGGGGTCTGCCAGATCTAGCATTCGAATCAGCAACGGCATGGTGGCGCCCTGGATGAGCAGGGTTCCCACCGCGACGACGAAGGCGATGGCCTGGATGACTTCCCGTCCCGGGAAAGGGGCTCCGCTCGCGACCGTCATCGGAATCCCCGCCGCTGCCGCGATCGTGACGACTCCGCGCATGCCGGCCCACGACACGACAAGGCTTTCGCGCCAGCCGAGTTCCACGGTGTCGCCCGGTGTACGTACCACCAGACCGATGTGGCGGCGAAACCGGTGCAGCAGTATCCACGCCGGCCGCACCGCCATCACCACGACGAGGACCGCGAACCCGTAGAAGAAGATGTGGTGCACCGGCAATCCGTTGTCGCGGACGTCGACGATGACGAACTTGAGTTGCAACCCCATGTAGGCGAACACGAACATCTCGAGCACGAGATCCACGCTTTCCCAGAGGGACCGCTCCTGTATGCGGGTGGAGACCGAGGCGTCGGTTGCCTTGTGGCCCATCAGGAATCCAGCCGTAACCACCGCGAGAACGCCGGAGGCGTGCAGTTGCCCGGCGGCGAGGTACGCCGCGAAGGGAAGCATCAGCCCCAGGACCGTTTCCAGTGGCGAGTCGTACATGCGGCGCCGCACCCACTCGACGATCTTGGCGAGGACCAGCCCGACGAGCACTCCACCGATCACCTCGTAGGCGAAGAACAACACCGGGTGAACCGGTACATCCGTTCCGACCACGGCCGAGACGGCCACGGCGAACAGTGTCAGAGCGGTGGCATCGTTCACCAGGCCCTCACCGGTGAGAATGGCGATCACCCGATTCGGCAGCCCCAGTCGGCGGCCAACGGCGACAGCGCTGACCGCGTCCGTCGGCGCGACCACCGCCCCGAGTACCAGTGCAGCCCCCAACGTCAGCTCGGGCGACAACCACGAGGCGAAGAACGCGACGGCGAATGCCGTGGCCAGCACGGTGAAGATGCCGAGCCGCAGAATCGGCCCGAGGTGGCGACGGAAGGTGGCCACCGAGAATTTGAGGGCCGCCGAGTACAACAGGGGCGGCAGCACGACTCCGAGGATGGCCTCGGGGTCGAGTTCGAGGCGCGGAAGGCCGGGAATGAAGGAGGCGATCGCGCCGATCGTGACCAGAACGAGGGGCGGCTGCAGATCGCGGCGCTTGGCGAGACTCGTCACCGCGATGGCCGCGATGATGACGAGAAGCACGAGGACGCCGTTCACAGTTCGATTGTGCCGTGCCCGCCCCGAGCTCGCGGCTCATCACCGCGGACGCGTCCGGGCCCCGGTTCGAGAACCGGGGCCCGGACAGGTCTCGTGGGAAGGGTGGTCACTCCTTCGGAGGAACTGCCTTCTTCGCCGCGTCGGCAGCCTTGTCGATCTTGTCGCTGTACTTGCGACCGGTCTTGCTGTTCGCGAGGTCGGCAGCCTTGTCGATGGCGCCGTGAACCTTGTCCGCGTTCTGCGAGGCCGCAGCCTTCCCCTTGCCCAGCAGGCCCTTCAGTGTGTCGGCAAAACTCATCGTTCTTCCTCCTCTGT
This sequence comes from Rhodococcus sp. USK13, assembly GCF_018343855.1. Taxonomy (NCBI): domain Bacteria; kingdom Bacillati; phylum Actinomycetota; class Actinomycetes; order Mycobacteriales; family Nocardiaceae; genus Rhodococcus; species Rhodococcus sp. USK13. Next base: position 6,249,178 of record NZ_CP069242.1, read on the forward strand.
GCTTGCGCACATAGCGTCTGCGCGAGATCGAACACTCGCAGCGCACCCAGTCTCACAGCATCGAGCCGGGGACGCCAACGGTCCCGTCATCAGGGCGCGAGCCACCGCCCTCAGCGGCGGCCCGGCAGATCCGCCGGTGGCGCGAAAAGTCGTCGATGCTCTCCGTGGAGGCGGCCCGTCACCCACCACGCCACCTCCACGAGAACCACCCCGACGAGACCGCAGGTGAGCGCCGACGTGGTGGCAGCCACGTTGGTCGGGTCGAGCTCGAAGAACGTCCGCGTGAACGGGAGGGCGAACAGGACGAGGTACGCCGCGACGGACCCGAAGATCAGGACCAGCTTCCACCACACGTACGGGCGTGCGACGACGGCGAGCACCCACAGCGCGATCATGATGAGTGTGATCAGTGCCGACGTACCCGCCTGCACCTTCTGCGTCTGGGTCTGCTCGGGCCCGGCGTAGACCAGGAGGTACGAAATGAACGTGGTGACACCGATGATGACGCCCGACGGCACCGCCAGCCGCATCACCCGTGGGACGAAGCCGGAGCGGGCACGTTCGTTGTTGGGAGCCAGCGAGAGGATGAATGCGGGGATACCGATGGTGAACCAGGCCGCGATGGTCACATGCCTCGGCAGGAAGGGGTATGGGACCGGTTCGAAATCGAACATCTGCGACAGCGCACCCGTCAGGCCGATCAGGAACGCCAGCAACACCGAGTAGACGGTCTTGGTGAGGAAGAGGTTGGAGACGCGTTCGATGTTGCCGATCACCCGGCGACCCTCACCGACCACGTACGGCAATGTGGCGAACTTGTTGTCCAGCAACACGATCTGTGCCACCGCCCGCGTCGCGGGGCTTCCCGATCCCATCGACACGCCGATGTCGGCGTCCTTGAGCGCGAGAACATCGTTGACACCGTCACCCGTCATCGCCACCGTGTGGCCGCGAGATTGCAACGCTGCCACCATTTCCCGCTTCTGATCCGGCCGCACCCGGCCGAACGTGGTGGATTCCTCGAGAACATCGGCGAGGGCCTCGGGTTCCGACGGCAGGGTGCGGGCGTCCACGGGTCGGTTCCCACCCGGAAGGCCGAGCGATCCGGCCACGGCACCGACCGACACGGCGTTGTCGCCGGAAATCACCTTGACCGTGACGTTCTGACCCGCGAAGTACTCGAGGGTGCCGCGCGCATCGGGTCGCACCCGCTGCTCGAGGATCACGAGGGCGCGAGGCGTGACGACCCCCGACGCCGCCGGATGGTCGACCGGAACGTCGCCGCTGCCGAGGAGCAGCACCCGCAGTCCCGACGCACCCGCACGCTCCGCCTCCCGTGCCATGGCGCTGCCCGGGTCCAGGAGAACGTCCGGTGCGCCGAGCACCCAGTTCCCGTGGGAACCGTACGACTGTCCGCTCCATTTCTTCGCCGAGGAGAACGGCGCCTCAGCCGTGGCGTCGCCCCAGCCGGGATCGTCGGGGAACGCCTCCTTGATCGCCAGGACACTGGCGTTGGGGCGTGGATCGTCGGCGGCCAGGGCAGCGAGTGCGGCGCCGGCCGGACCGGCATCTTCGGCCAGGGCGCAACGCAATTCGGACAGGCGCATCCCGTTCTCGGTGAGCGTGCCCGTCTTGTCGGCGCACACCACGTCGACCCGGGCGAGCCCTTCGATGGCGGGCAACTCCTGCACCAGACACTGACGCCGGCCGAGCCGGACCACGCCGACGGCGAACGCGATCGACGTCATCAGCACGAGCCCCTCGGGCACCATCGGCACCAGCGCGGCCACCATGCCGTTCAACGCCGGTCGCAACGCCTGACCGCTCGAGAACAGCTGGTTGTAGATGATGAGCAGCCCCGCCGGAATCATCAGGTACGTGATGAACTTCAGAATCGTGTCGATGCCGCTGCGTAACTCCGAATGTACGAGTGTGAACTTACTGGCCTCCTCCGCCAGTTTCGCGGCATAGGCGTCACTGCCGACCTTCGTCGCCCGGTAGCAGCCGCTGCCGGCGGCAACGAAACTCCCCGACAGAACCGGATCACCCACCGCCTTGTGCACCGGGTCGGCCTCGCCGGTGAGCAGCGATTCGTCGATGTCGAGCGCGCTCGCCTCCACCACGACACCGTCGACGACGATCTGGTCGCCCGATCCCAGCTCGATGAGGTCGTCGAGCACCACCTCCCGAGGCGCCATCGCAACGGCCGATCCGTTGCGGCGCACCACCGGTTTGGTCTGGCTGACGATGGCAAGTTCGTCCAGAGTCCGCTTGGCGCGTATCTCCTGGATGATGCCGATGCCACTGTTCGCGATGATGAGCAGCCCGAACATCCCGTCGATGATCGAACCCGTCGCCAGAACGATGACGAACAGTATGCCGAGGATCGCGTTGATCCGGGTGAAGACGTTGGCGCGCACGATGTCGCGGATCGACCGGCTGGCGCGGTCCGGCACGTCGTTGGTCTTGCCTGCGGCCACCCGCTCGGCGACCTGGTCGGCGGTCAAGCCGTGCGCAGCGAGGACGGCAACACCGTCCGTACCGGTCTCGTCGTACGCCATGGTCCACAGGCTACGCAACGGGGCGGCGACAGGCGGTCATCCCGCCTCGAGAACCATCCCGGCACGCTCCGGCAGCGTGAACGCCGCACCGGCGGCCACGAGGAATGCTGCCGCGAACACGGCGAACACCAGTGCGTTTCCCCCGCCGATGAGCAGCCAGGGAACCATCAACGGCGCAAGGATCGACGCTATCCGGCCGAAGGCCGCCGCCGCACCCGTCCCTGCCGCCCGCACCGACGTCGGATACAGCTCCGGACCGATCGCATACAGGGCGCCCCAAGCGCCGAGGTTGAAGAACGACAACATCATTCCGGCGGCCACGATGGTGGCGGGCGTATCCGCGAGTCCGAACAGCCCTGCCGCCACCGCGGAGCCGAGGAGGAACGTCGCGAGTGTGCTGCGGCGGCCCCACACCTCGATCAGCCAGGCGGCGACCGCATAGCCGGGCAGTTGGGCGAGCGTGATGAACAACGTGTACTGAAACGACTTCACTAGGTCGAATCCCTGGTTGACGAGCAGGCTCGGCAGCCAGATGAAGGCGCCGTAGTAGGAGAGGTTGATACAGAACCACACCGTCCACAGCGCGGCCGTTCGGGACCGCAGCCGCGGCGACCAGATCGACTCTGCCGGTGGCTGCGGGGTGGCGCTGTCGGGACCGGCGGCGTTGTCGGCGTTGCCACCATCGACCGCGGCCGTCACGCCCGCCGATTCCTCGAACGAGCGGACCGCGGCTTCCGCTTCCTCGTATCGGCCCTGTCGTTCGAGGAACCGCACCGACTCGGGCAGTCCGATCCGCACCGCCACCGCGTACAGGGTGGGGACGAGTCCCACGGCCAGGGCCCATCGCCATCCGTTGTCACCGAGGGGGATGACGAAGTATCCGATCAGCGCGGCCAGAATCCAGCCGAGTGCCCAGAACGCCTCGAGCGCCACCACGACGCGCCCCCGTACCTTGCGCGGTGCGTACTCGCTGACCAGCGTCGACGCCACCGGAAGTTCCGCGCCCAGGCCGAGGCCGACGACGAATCGCAGAACGAGCAGCAGGGCGACCGAACCGACGAGCGCGGTAGCACCGGTCGCGAGGCCGTAGACGAGCAGCGTGACCGCGAATACCTGGCGTCGTCCGATCCGGTCGGCGAGTAGCCCGCCGAGGGCGGCACCCACCGCCATGCCGACGAAGCCGATCGACCCGATCCACGACAGCTCCGTCGAACTCAGTTTCCACTGCACGGCCAGCGCCGCCATCACGAACGAGATGAGCCCCACGTCCATCGCGTCGAGCGCCCACCCCACGCCGGAGCCGAGCAGCAGCTTTCCGTGCTTCCGGGTGAAGGGAAGCTCGTCCAGCCGCTGGGTTCGTGTGTTCATGGACCGGAAGTTAGCACCCGGCACCGCGTTCCACAGATCAGCCGAGGGCGGTCCACCACGGCGTCTGCGCCGTCGGCTTCGTCGCGTCGACGCGCTGGCCCGGCATCGGCACGGCCACCGTCGTGCCCGTGTCTTCCGCGGCCTCGACGAGCCGGACGATCGGTTCGGACCACGCATGGAAGGCGAGATTGAAGGTCGCCCAGTGCACGGGAACCAGGAGTCCGCGGGTGGCGTCTCCCTGTTGGAGGTCGGTGTGTGTCTGCACCGCCTCTTCCGGGTTCATGTGAATGTCGGCCCACCGGGGGTCGTAGGCACCGACCGGCAGCAGGGTGAGATCGAACGGCCCGTAGCGGCGGCCGAGGTCCGCGAACCTCGGGGTGTATCCGCTGTCACCACCGAAGAACACGGTGCGTTCGGGGCCGGCGAGAACCCACGACGCCCACTGCGTGGTGTTGCGGACGAGCCCGCGACCGGAGAAATGCCGCGCCTCCGTGCAGGTCAGCGTGAGCGCACCCACGGTGGTCGACTCGTCCCAGTCGAGTTCCACGATCCGCTCCTCCGGCACCCGCCACCGGCGCAGGTGCGCGCCGAGCCCGACCGGGACGACGAACGGCGCCTTCTGGCTGGAGACGAGTTGCCGCACCGTCGCCATGTCGAGGTGGTCGTAGTGATCGTGGGAGATGACGATGGCGTCGACGGCAGGCAGGTCCGAGAGTGGCACCGGTGTGGGATGCATGCGGGACGGACCGAGGAACGTCGACGGAGACACCCGGCGACTCCACACCGGATCGGCCAGGACCCGGTACCCGTCGACCTCGACGAGCACGCTCGAATGGCCGTACCAGGTGACCGCGACGTCGGCTGCCTCGACCGGTGCGAGGGGTGTGGCCAGCGGAATCGGCCTGCGCGGTCGTCCAGCGGTGCCCCGGGTGACGAGCGCCTTCAGGATTCCGGTTTCCGATCCCGGCAACATCGTGCTGCCGGGGTCGGAGTTGTGGAACTGCTGGTTGCGGTATCTCGGCGACACCGCGGCGTAGGGACGCACCTGCGCGCGGGACGCACCGATTTGCGCGGGCAGACCCCACGCAGCCCTCATCAGCCACCCGAGTGTGGCAGTTGCCAGGACTGTCGTCACAGCGCGTTTCGCGTTCATCCCGACAACTGTAACCACGAGTGCGCCGTACGTGACGCGGCCGGCTAGCGGCCCCGGAACACCGGGGGCCGCTTCTCCGCGCGTGCCACCCGCGCTTCGTGGGCGTCGTAGCTCTTCCACGCGGCATGGAGTGCGGCGAGCTGCTCGGGCGGCGGCGGGCTCTGGGTGCCGTCGTCGTTGAGAACCATCTTGAGGTGCTGCAACGACAGCGGGGCGAGCCGGGCGATGGAGTGCGCCCAGCGCTGTGCGACTGCGAGGTCGCCACGCTTGTTGGCGAGACCGTGGGCGAGGGCCTCGTCGGCACCGACCTCCTCGGCTCCGAGAAGGATGGTGCGGGCCGGTCCGCCGCCGATCAGCGACGCCAGCCGGTGCACGGTCCACCTGTCGACGGAGATACCGAGCTTGGCAGCGGGAATGGCGAAACGCGCTTCGGGGGCCACCACCCGCAGGTCCGCAGCGAGGGCCAGTTGGCTTCCTGCGCCGATGGCCGGACCGTTGATCGCGGCGATCACCGGGACGGGGACCGAGTCGATGGTGTGCAGCATCTCGAGCAGGGTGTCGGTGAACCCGTCCGCGTACACGTCGCCCGACAGATCGGCTCCCGCGCAGAACGCGGTGCCCTGTCCGGTGAGCACGATCACTCGTCCGCCGTCGGTGACGGACGTCTCCATCTCCTCGCGCAGGCGCTCGCAGAGTTCGGTGTTCAGGGCGTTCCGGCGGTCGGGGCGTTGTAATTCGAGGGTGATGACGTCGCCGTCACGACTCGTCCCGATCATGTCCACTCGCTTTCTCCGTGTTTGCTGTCCGTTGCGTTGCTGACGTGCCCACCCGACTGGACCGCTGCCAGCCAACCACACGCCGGAACGGCCGGAACACGGGAGCCGGTCGGATAGTTGTCCAGGAGGAGGTAAGGACGAACATGAGTCGGAATGTGAACGTGGTGGTGATCGGGGCCGGTCAGGCGGGGTTGTCCGCCGCCTACTTCCTGCGCAGGTTGGGGGTGGAGCCGGAGACGGAGTTCGTGGTTCTCGACCATGCGGCCGGGCCCGGGGGCGCCTGGCAATTCCGCTGGCCGTCACTGACCCTGAGCACTGTCAACGGGGTGCACGATCTTCCCGGCCTCTCCTTCGCCGATGCGGTCGGCGTCGACGGCGATGACGTGGCGGCGGCCCAGGTGCAGGCGTCGACCGCGGTCCCCCAGTATTTCGCGACGTACGAGAAACAGTTCGAACTGCCGGTGCACCGGCCCGTGCACACGCGCGTGGTGTGTGCCCGCGAGCAGCGGCTGCGGATCGAGACCGACGCGGGCACCTTCACCGCTCGCGGACTGATCAATGCCACCGGCACCTGGGAGCGCCCGTTCATCCCCCGATATCCGGGCGCGGAGTTGTTCGCCGGACAGCAGCTGCACACCAAGGATTATTCGTCGGCGGATCAGTTCGCGGGACGCCACGTGCTGGTGGTCGGCGGCGGTATCTCGGCGGTGCAACTGCTCGACGAGATCTCCCGGGTCACCACCACCACGTGGGTTACCCGGCGTCCGCCCGAGTTCCGGGACGAGCCCTTCACCCCTGAGATCGGCCGGGCCGCGGTCGCCCTCGTCGAGGATCGAGTCCGGCGCGGTCTCCCGCCGGGTTCGGTGGTGTCGGTGACCGGCCTCCCTGTCACTCCCGCTATTCGCGCCGCCCGCGAGCGCGGGGTGCTGGACCGGTTGCCCATGTTCAGCGAGATCACGGCGACCGGTGTCCGTTGGGCCGACGGGCGTGAGCAGAACGTCGATGTGATTCTGTGGTGCACGGGCTTTCGCAGTTCGCTCGACCATCTGGCGCCGCTGCGACTTCGCGGCCCGGGCGGCGGCATCGAGATGACCGGGCGGCTGGCCACTCAGGTAGCTGCCGATCCGCGGATCCATCTGGTCGGTTACGGGCCGTCGTCGTCGACCATCGGCGCCAACCGTGCGGGGCAAGCCGCCGCACGCGAACTCACCCGGTACCTCGAGTCGCCTGCCTGAACAGCGCCGCCACGAACACGGCCTGCTCCGGCGCGGACTGGTACATGCTGGCGAAGTGGCCGCCCGAGTACATGCGGTAGTCGAGCGGGGTTCCCGCTCGGCGCATGTCTGCGGCCAGTTTGTCCGTCAGGGGGAACGGCACCGACGGGTCCGTGACACCTTGAACGATCAGTAGCGGGCGGTCGTAACCGGCGACGGGTACTTCCAGATACTCGCGCAGCGCCGACTGCAGGTCGGGCGCGTCCAGCCCGCGCGACAGCATCTGCGCCACCGAGACGTTGCGCGTCAGCCTCACAAACTCGCGGAACGGCAACTCCGGCGCCGCATCGACCAATCGCCTACCCACCTCGGTGAGGTAACTGTCGAGGTCGAGTTCCGGATACGCGTCGCGGAACCCGGCGATCAGATAGGACATGTACACCGTCAGGCCTGCGAGCCCCTGCGGGGGAAACCAGGGACCACTCCACGGCGCCACCAGCTCGATGTTCGAGGGCACACCGCCCGCGACGGCGCCGCGGTAGTCGAGCTCCGGCGCGTAGGTGGTGGCAGCGTGGGCGGCGAACACGGAGGCCTGCCCACCCTGTGACAGTCCGACCGTGACCCAGGACGAGGACAGGGTATCGTCGACCTCCCTCGAAGCCCGGACCGAATCGACGACACTGCGTCCGGCAACCTTGCCGTCGAGGTAGGGCGGTACCCCCGGAGTGCCCAGCCCCACGTAGTCCGTCGCCGCGACGGCGTAGCCCCTCTGCAGCCAGCTGCTGACATAGTCTCGCGACTCCGTGTCGACGCCGGTCACCGACGGAGCGTCGTAATCGGAGTTCCCCACCGTGCCGTGCGCCCAGGCGATCACCGGCCAGCCCCCGTCGGGCGGTGGGCCTCCCGGCACGAACAGCATTCCGGTACAGGGCGTGACGCCGTGCCGGTCGGTGGTGCGATAGGTCATCCGGTACGCAGCGCCTGCACCCGGGAGTCGGAGCTCCGCCGGGAGTTCGGAGGATGCGATGACCGTTCCGGGACGCTCGTCGGAGCGCACCGGTACCGCACCGACAGTGGGTGCCCAGAGCACGCTGACCAGTGCGAGTAACGCCACGATGCGCCACCGATGCCGCACCTCTCCACGGTAGTCCGCGCAGGGATGGCAGTAGTGTGAATCGTCCGCCTTCGGGGGTAGGGCGGTCCCACCGGACGGGGAGAGCGGAAACATGAGCGACGAGAGCCCGATACTCGCACCGGGCGACACGTGCTGGCAGGTCACGCACGCCGATCGGCTGGCGTGCATCGTCGACGCCGCCGACTACTTCCGCCACGCCAAATCTGCAATGCTCCAGGCCCGGCACCGCATCATCCTGATCGGCTGGGACTTCGACACGCGGATCAAGTTCGAGCCGGACGAGAAGACGCTCGAGGGCCCGAATCGGCTGGGACGATTCCTCGTCTGGCTGACCCGGAAGCGTCCCGATCTGGAGATCTATCTGCTGAAGTGGAACATCGGGGCCTTCGCGGCGATCGGGCGCGGTATGACCCCGGTGTTCATGGTGAACTGGGTGACGGATCGCCGGTTGCATTTCGAGATCGACGGAGCTCACCCGGTCGGGTCCGCTCATCACCAGAAGATTGTCGTGATCGACGACACGCTCGCGTTCTGCGGCGGTATCGACATGACCGTGGACCGCTGGGACACCTCCGATCACCGGGACGACAACCACTACCGCACCCAGCCGAACGGCAACCGCTACGGGCCGTGGCACGACGCGACCACCGCGGTGGACGGTGACGCCGCCAAAGCTGTCAGCGAACAGGCCCGCGCCCGATGGAAGACCGCCACCGGCAAGGAACTTCCGGCGCTCGACGACACCGCGCACACGACACCCTGGCCGGACGGGCTGGAGCCGACGATGCATTCCGTCGACGTCGGCATCGCCCGTACTCTGCCCGAACTCGCCGATCGGGGGGAGGTTCGCGAGATCGAGGCTCTCTATCTGGCGGCGATCGCGGGCGCGGCACGGTCGCTGTACATCGAAAGTCAGTACCTGGCGTCGCGCACCATCGCGGAGGCGATCGCCACGCGACTGCGTGAACCGGACGGCCCGGAGATCATCCTGGTGCTGCCCCGCAACGCCGACGGGTGGCTCGAGCGGCTGGCCATGGACGGGGCCCGCCGACGACTGCTGCACCTGTTGTGGGACGCCGACGCCGGCGGCAAGCTCGGGGTGTACTACCCCGTCACCGCGGGCGGAAACCCCATTTACGTGCACGCCAAAATTCTGGTGATGGACGACCGCCTTCTGCGGGTCGGCTCGTCGAACCTCAACAACCGGTCGATGGGTTTCGACTCGGAGTGCGACCTGGCGGTCGAGGTGACGGCAGACACCGCGAACGGCGACCGACTCCGCGACACCATCGTCGGAATACGGCGTCAGCTGTTGTGCGAGCACCTCGACGTCGCGTCGGACACCTTCGACGACCTTCTCACCGAGAAGGGTTCGTTGTTGGCCACCGTCGAGGCGCTGCGCGGCGACGGCCGGACGCTGATGCCGTTCGAGCCGGACACCGTCGAGGGTGAGGACAGCCCGCTGGCCGAGAGTGAACTGATGGACCCGGAACGGACGCCGCCGAGCATCTGGGAGAGGACCAACTGGACGCGGTTCCGGCGCAGACTGGTACGGCGCAGGAAAGCGGCCGGATCGCTACAGGCGTGAGCTACAAGCTGCCCCACAACCGAGTGATGCGTAGCCTGATGTCGTTGTCGAGTACCGGAATTGGAGCTCCCGGCTTCCGAACACCTACGACTCTGGGGGTTACCGTCCATCCATTCAACGCACCCGAGGGATGGCGTTCACCCACCCTCGGGTACCCGACAGCGAAAGTATGATGAACGGACAGGGCACAGCCGAGGAGGCCGTGATGACGGACAGCCCACGATCGATCGCCCAACGCGACACGCCGCTTCCCGCCGGTCTGAACGAGGAGCGTTTCGCGGGGTACGGGGTGATGGGCCTGCCGTTCGCCAGCGGGCACTACCTCGCGTTCCGGCACTTCCCGGCGAGCTCGGTCGGGGAAGGGTACGACTCGGTGTGGCATCGCGACCCGGCCGGGAACTGGGTGATCTACAGCAGCGTCCCACCCAGCTCGAGTTGCGCGCGCTACTTCGGTTCGGAACTCGAAGACGCACGGGTGGAGGACATTTCAGTCCAGTGGACCGGTCCGCGCGCTTTCACCGTGGAGATTCGGCACAAGATCGTGTGGGAACTCGAACTCGGACGCTCGGTTGCCACCGCGGCGATGACCGGGATCGGCCGTCTCATGCCTGCGGCCTGGTGGCGGAGCGAGAAGGTGCTGTCCGCGATGTCGAAGGCGGCGGGACCAGTGCTGCGCGCCGGAAAGGTCGGCCTCACCGGGACGGTGTCGAACGGCCAATGGTTCCGCGCCAATCCACGGATGCTGTGGACCGTCGACGACAGCCGTGCCATGGTCGACGGCGTCGACATCGGGCCGCCTGGACCGCTCGATCATCAAGCGAGACTGGGAGACTTCTGGTTGCCACAGCGCGGCATGTTCGTGGTCGGCGAGTCGTTTTTCGAGCCGTATGATCCCGAGCGCCATCGGCAGAACACAATGGGTTCATGACAGATCTTCCGGACTGGGCGCGCGCGCTCGATCTCACTCCTCATCCGGAGGGTGGGTGGTATCGCGAGACGTGGCGCAGCGACATCACCGTCCCCGCCGAAAGTCTGCCCGCCGACTATCCGGGACCGCGGTCGGCAGGCACCGCGATCCTGTTCCTCCTGCTGCCTGGTCAGCAGTCGGCGTGGCACACGGTGCGCAGTGCCGAAATCTGGTTCTACCACCGGGGCAGCCCACTGCTCCTCGATCTGGGTGGTGACGGCGGCGAACCCGATGCCCCGGCAGCGCACATTCTCGGACCCGACGTCGCGGCGGGCCAGCAGCCACAGCTACTGGTCCCGCCCCGACACTGGCAGCGCGCCACTCCGGCGGGCGACGAACCGACTCTCGTCAGTTGCGTCGTCGCCCCGGGTTTCGACTTCGAGGATTTTCGGCTGGTCTAGCCGGCGAACGTGTCCGGGTCGCCGCCGAGACGGCCGTCCGGGCGGCTGAGAGAGCCGATGGTGTTGATCTCGTCGGGGGTCAATTCGAAGTCGAAAACGTCGATGTTGGCGGCGATGCGCTCGGGGGTCACCGACTTCGGGATCACCACGTTCCCGATCTGAATATGCCAGCGGAGAATCACCTGCGCTGTCGACTTACCGTGTGCCGCCGCGATGGTGGTGATCGACTCGTCCTCGAGGATGGTTCCCTGCCCGAGGGGGCTCCACGCTTCGGTCGCGATTCCCTTTCCGGTGTGGAAAGCCCGCAACTCGGCTTGGTTGAATCGAGGGTGAAGTTCCACCTGGTTGAGAACCGGCACCTCACCGGTTTCGGCGATCAGGCGCTCGAGGGTGGCCGGGGTGAAGTTGGAGACGCCGATCGAACGGGCGCGCCCTTCGGCCTTGATCTTCTGGAAAGCCTTGAAGGTCTCGACGTATCGATCGGCCGACGGCACCGGCCAGTGGATGAGGTAGAGGTCCACAAAGTCGAGGCCCAGCCGGCCCAGGCTCGCGTCGAAAGCGCGGAGCGTGGAGTCGTAGCCCTGATCGTCGTTCCACAGCTTGGTGGTCACGAACAGTTCGTCCCGAGCAATGCCCGAGTCGGCCAGCGCACGGCCCACCCCGGCCTCGTTCTCGTAGATGCGCGCCGTGTCGATGCTGCGGTATCCCGCCTTCAGCGCCTCGGTGACCGCGCCGTAGCTCTCGTCGTCGGGTACCTGCCAGACACCGAAGCCCAGCGCAGGAATGCTGTTCCCGTCGCTCAGCGTGACCGTAGGTACAGGTACAGGACTCTGTGCAGTGTTGAAACCCATAGGTGAATCCAACCGGACACCCGGCGAGGATGTTCCGCTGTCTCAGGATGTGGACGTTGCGTGTCGTCCGGTGGCGAGCGGGTAATCGGTCGCCAGTGGTGTGTTCAGGTGGGGACGCACCCATCGGAAGGGGCGAGCATGGGCCTCGGGTACGAACTGGCCTATCGGTTCAAGATCACACCCTGGGTAAAAGCGGGCCGAATCTTCGGCGATCAGATCGAAGGACTGCTCGACCCGTGCGACACCCCACCGGGCAAAGTCCTCGACGTCGGCTGCGGGACGGGCGACCATGCCATCGAAATGGCCAGGCGAGGCTGGGACGTGACCGGAATCGACACCGTCCAGCTGGCGCTGGACAAGGCACGCTCCAAAGCGCGAAAGGCGGGCGTCGACGCGCGGTTTCTCCGTGCGGACGCCACCGATCTCGAGCACACCGTCGGCCGCGGCTACCACCTTGTCCTCGACGTCGGGTGCTACCACGGCATGAGCGACGCCGACCGCATCGCGTACGCAGAAAACGTCACCACCGTCACCGAACCGGGAGCCACTCTCCTGATGTTCGCGTTCGGCCCGGGTCACCGGGGGCCCCTCCCCCGCGGAGCCTCCCGTTCCAACGTCGAGCGCACCTTCGAGGCGTGGAAGCTGACTTCCGACGTGGACGCCGACACCACGGGCATGCCCGGGCCGCTGAAGAAGGCCGACCCCCGCTGGTTCCGCCTCGTCAAGCGCTGACCCCTGTGCGCACTTGTCCACCGCCCGCGGTGCACAAGTGCGCACGGGGGATAATGCCCAGGTGACTGCAACACTGCGCATCAGCGGATTGTCGGCTTCGCGGGGTGAGCGGACACTGTTCTCCGGCCTCGACCTGACTGTCGCCCCCGGCGACGTCACCGGCTTGGTCGGCGCCAACGGCGCAGGCAAATCCACCCTCCTCACCGCTCTGGCCGGGGTCGGATCGGCCGACGTCGAGGGCAGCATCATCCTCAGCCCACCCGACGCCGCGGTCGGCTACCTCGCTCAGGAACCGGAGCGTGTGCCGGGTGAGACGGTTCTCGATTTCCTGGGACGGCGCACCGGTGTCACCGTGGCCGAGGACGCGATGAACGTCGCAGCCGAAACCCTGGGCGAGTCGGAGGAGGATCTCTACTCCCCCGCTCTCGAACGGTGGCTGGCGCTGGGCGGCGCCGATCTCGCCGAACGTGCCGAGAAGGTGGTCGCCGAGCTGGGGCTAGGGGTGCCGCTGACCGCCCCGATGACGGCCCTGTCGGGCGGGCAGGCCGCGCGGGCAGGGCTGGCGTCGCTGCTGCTGTCCCGCTACGACGTCCTTCTGCTGGACGAGCCGACCAACGACCTCGATCTTCTCGGGCTCGAACAGCTCGAGCGTTTCGTCGCGGACAGCAGGGCAGCGATGGTGGTGGTCAGCCACGATCGTGAGTTCCTTGCACGCACGGTGACCGGCATCGTCGAACTCGACCTGGTTCAGCAGCAGATCGCCGTGTACGACGGCGGCTACGAGTCGTATCTCGCGGAGCGCGAGATCGCCAGAAAGCATGCCCGCGAGGCCTACGAAGAGTACGCCGGCACCCGTTCGGAGCTGGAAGACCGCGCGCAGATGCAGCGCAATTGGATGGAGCACGGCGTCCGCAACGCGCGGCGGAAAGCGAAGGACAACGACAAGATCGGAAAGGGCCTGCGTACCGAGTCGACCGAGAAGCAGGCCGCGAAGGCCCGTCAGACCCAGCGCCGAATCGAGCGACTCGACGTGGTCGAGGAACCCCGCAAGGAGTGGGAACTGCGCATGGAGATCGCTGCTGCCCCGCGCAGCGGGTCCGTGGTCGCGACGGCGAACGGTGCAACGATCACCCAGGGCGTCGGCGACTTCGAATTCGGGCCCGTGACCACCCAGGTCGACTGGGGTGATCGCATCCTCATCACCGGCGCCAACGGTTCGGGCAAGACGACGCTGCTGAAGGTACTGCTGGGCAAGCTCGTTCCGGATGCGGGTAGCGCGTCGCTGGGCTCGGGTGTGGCGATCGGCGAGATCGACCAGGCGCGCGGCCTGTTCGAAGGCGCGGAGAAGGTGTCCGACGCCTTCGCCGCCCAGGTCCCGGACTGGGCGGACGCCGACGTGCGAACACTGCTCGCGAAATTCGGATTGAAGGGGCACCACGTATTGCGTTCCGCGTCGTCGCTGTCCCCCGGCGAGCGCACCCGGGCGGCGCTCGCGTTGTTGCAGGCCCGCGGAGTCAATCTTCTGGTGCTCGACGAGCCGACCAACCACCTCGACCTTCCGGCGATCGAGCAACTCGAGCAGGCGATGGAGAATTTCGACGGCACCCTGCTGCTCGTCACCCACGACCGTCGGATGCTGGAGACGACCCGCAGCACCCGCCGGTGGCGGATGGATGCGGGCCGGCTGTTCGAGGAGTAGGTCAGTCGCCTTCGGCCATGGGCGGCAGGGCCTTGACGAACGGCGGGTCGTAGTCGACCTTGCCCAGTTTTGCCGCACCTCCCGGCGACCCCAGGTCGTCGAAGAAGTCGGCGTTCGCCTTCGTGTATTCCACCCACTGATCGGGGACATCGTCCTCGTAGAAGATGGCTTCGACGGGGCACACGGGCTCACAGGCGCCGCAGTCGACGCATTCGTCGGGGTGGATGTAGAGCATCCGACCACCCTCGTAGATGCAGTCGACCGGGCACTCTTCGATGCATGCCTTGTCCAGAACGTCGACACAGGGCTCGGCGATGGTATACGTCACGTCAGTAATCCTGGCCTTTCCTGCCGTCCGGCGCGAATCGCCTCCACTCTGCCACTCAATTGCCCGTGGTCAACCGAAGTCGACTTCGGCGCGCGGATCGTTGCCCCCAATTGACAAATCGTTGGGTTTTCACAACACTTCTTTGTGTGAGTCCAGTTCGCCGGGGGGAGTCTCTTCCCATCTACAACCGCATCGGAGTTCTTCGCGCCGAGCGAGGGATGAGCCGGGCACAGCTGGCGGGCCTCATCGACGTCAATCCGCAAACCGTCGGCGCGCTGGAACGGGGCGACCACTACCCCAGCCTGGACCTCGCCTTCCGCATCGCGTGGGTGTTCGAGCTACCCGTGGAGGCGATCTTCTCCCGGACCGAATTCGGTCCGCTGTCCACCGAGTTGTACCGCAACACCCGTCCGGCGCGCGAAACAGGAAGCGAGAGGAGTTCCGATGCCTGACACGACTCTGCCTGACACGACTCTGCTGGAGCGGTACCAGGGTTTCCGCACCCGAAGGTTTTTGCAGAACGAAGCACGTTATCGGACGTGGCTGCCGGGGTGGCGGACACAGCGCCGCCGGCGGCTACTCGTCGTGCTCCTTGCGCTCACATTCGTGTTCATGGTCGCAGTGGGGATCGTGTGCCACTTCGACATGGTGGTGGGACCACTGCTGTGGCTTCCCGCCTGCCTCTTCTTCTTCCCACTGTGGACGACGTTGCAGATAGTCTCCGGACGGCAGGGTGACGCACCCCGTGATGCACTCGACGAGTGGGAGATCCAGCAGCGGAACAGCGCCCGGTCGATCGGACTCACGGTGACCCAGCTGCTGACGCTCGTTCCCGGGTTGTACCTGATCTTCGTCGGCGCGCAGGACGGCGATCACAGCAACGTGCCGTACGCCGCAGGTCTCCTCGTGGTCACCGCGCTGATGGTCGGCGGATGCACCCCGGCCATGATTCTGGGCTGGACACAACCCGATCCGGAACCGGAAGACCTGACGCCATGACAACTTCTCGCCCTCCGAAATGGGAAGGACCCATGTCTCACACCCTCACGATCGACGGCATCTCCAAACGGTACGGTGACGTCGTCGCACTCGACGACCTCTCGTTCGACGTGCGGCCCGGCGAGATCTTCGGATTCGTCGGCAGCAACGGCGCCGGAAAGACCACCACGATGCGTATCGCCCTCGGCGTTCTGTCCGCCGACTCGGGTGAGGTGCGGCTCGGGAACAAGCCCGTGGACCTCGAGGTGCGACGGACCATCGGCTACATGCCCGAGGAGCGCGGGCTGTACCCGAAGATGAAAGTGGGTGCGCAACTCGCGTATCTCGCGGAGCTGCACGGTCTCACGCGCGCGGCCGCCCGCGAGTCGGTAGGCCGGTGGACCGAACGCCTCGGCATCTCGGACCGCACCGGTGACACCGTGGATGCACTCTCGCTGGGTAATCAGCAACGAGTCCAGCTCGCGGCAGCGCTGGTCCACGATCCGGCGGTCCTGGTGCTCGACGAGCCGTTCTCCGGGCTAGATCCCGTCGCCGTGGACGTCATGAGCGAGGTGTTGCTGGAGAAATCGAGAACCGGTGTGCCGGTGATTTTTTCGAGCCATCAGCTCGAACTGGTGCAGCGCCTGTGCCACCGGGTGGGCATCATCGCGTCCGGGAAGATGCGTGCGGTCGGGACCGTCGAGGAGTTACGCGGCGCCGGCAACGTCCAACTCGACGTCCATGCACCGGAAGCTCCCGTCGGGTGGGCACACCACCTCGACGGCGTGACCACGATCAGCCACGTCGACGGCCGGACCCTGCTGTCGCTCGAACCACATGTGGACGATCAGCTGATACTGCACACTGCGTTGAAAACCGGCCCGGTGCACGAATTCTCGTTGCACCGGCCGTCCCTCACCGAAATGTTCCGAGAGGTCGTGACGGCATGAGCGCCCCACTGAGTCCTGTCCGTGCCATCGGCTTGGTAGCCCGCCGCGAGTTTCTGACACAGGTCGGCAAGAAGAGTTTCGTCATCAGCAACGTGATCATTCTCCTCGCGATCGTCGGCGGTATCGTCGCCTACTCGCTGTTTTCGGGCGGCGGCGACGACCGGGCGAAGATCGGCGTCGTCGGCGACCAGGCCCTCGCACCGGTGCTCGTCGCGACCGGGGACGCTGTGGGCACCCCCGTTGAGGTGTCGGCGATCGACAGCGAACAGGCCGGCCGCGAACGCGTCGAGAACGGTGATCTGGACGTGGTCCTCATCCCGGGCGCCGACGGCTCTGCCACTGCGGTCACCGAATCGGAGATCGGCTCCGGCCTACGTGCCGTGATCGACGGCGCCGTGATGC
The DNA here is from genome assembly GCF_018343855.1 of Rhodococcus sp. USK13. Lineage (NCBI taxonomy): Bacteria > Bacillati > Actinomycetota > Actinomycetes > Mycobacteriales > Nocardiaceae > Rhodococcus > Rhodococcus sp. USK13. Next base: position 6,266,281 of record NZ_CP069242.1, read on the forward strand.
AACGAGCACAGGCCGAAGCACTGTCGGCGCAGGGTGTCGATCCCGCTCAACTGGCGGAGGAAGCCGGCAAGGCCGTGGTGACGGTCGACGCCCTGGACCCGCCCGACCCGGAGAAGGGTCAGCGGGTGGCATTGTCGGTTGCCGTGGTGGTGCTGCTCTACATGCAGATCATGATGTTCGGGATGTACGTCGCGATGGGCGTCGTCGAGGAGAAGTCGAGCCGCGTGGTGGAACTGCTGCTGTCGACCCTGCGGCCATTGCAGTTGTTGTGGGGCAAGGTCATCGGTATCGGCGCCGTCGGTCTGCTGCAACTGGCCGCGTACGGGGTGGCCGGCGTTGGCGCAGGCCTCGCCACCGGCACCCTCACCGTGACCGGTACCGCACTCGGGGTCCTGGTGGGCACACTCGGCTGGTTCGTCCTCGGTTTCGCGTTCTTCGCCGTGCTCTACGCCGCTGCAGGCTCCATGGTGTCCCGGCAGGAAGACGTCAACGCCACGGCGTCACCGCTGATGGTCTTGATCGTCATCATGTTCTTCAGCGCGTTCTCCTCGGTGAGCGACCCCGACGGCACAGTGAGCAACGTACTCAGCTGGATCCCGCCGTTCTCCGCGATCCTGATGCCGTTGCGGATCGCGGCCGGCGTGGCATCACCCACGCAGGTCGTGGCAACTGTGGCACTGATGCTCGCCGTGACTGCCGCGCTGAGTGTGCTGGCCGCCAAGATCTACCAGCGCTCGATCCTGCGTATCGGCAAGGTCGTGTCGTGGAAAGAGGCACTGGGACGCTAGTGTCGCGCATCTCCCGGGAACACCCGTCGCACGGTTGAGGTCCGGAGCGCCGGGTATCCAGGGTCATGACCACAGAACACCTGTCGCGCCATCGTGTGCCGTGGGCGAAGGAACACCCCACCGTTCGGAAGGTTGCGAACCGCGAAGTCCAGCTGATGCGAACGCTGGGGCGGGTGGTGTCCCTGCTCTCGGCCGCCGACGTGCCGTTCGCGGTGGGCGGGGACTGCGCGGTGTACGCCCGCGGCGGACCGCCGGCCGAGCACCCGGTGACCATCATCGCCTCGGACACCCACCTGGCCGGGGCAAGGGCTGCGCTGGCGACGGGCGGGATGCGGCCCCTCGTTTCCCCCCGGCTCGGGTCACGCCTGCTGGTCGACGGCGATCACCGGATCACCCTGCTGTATCCGTCCCGTACCACCGGGACCGGACACGGACTCCTCGAACGGGCCGAGACGATGCGAATCGCGCAGATCTGCGCACCGGTCCTCAGCGCAACAGATCTGATGATCGACAAACTTCGTCATCTCGATGCTCATCGGTGGAACTTCGTGCCGATGCTGCCGGTGGCCCGCGCACTACGCGAGCAGGTCGACTGGCCCACTGTCGCGGCGGTCACCGCTGACCTCCCCCGAGCCCGGGCATTCTTGGGGCTGCTCGACGACCTGGCGGTCACACCACCGGTGGCAGAGCGGACCTGAACCGAAAGTACCGCCCGGGCGTTCGGGCTCAGCGTTGGACGCCCGCCAGCGTGGTGTTCAGGGTCTTGCTCGGGCGCATCACGGCGACCGTCTTGTCGCTGTCCGGCTTGTAGTAGCCGCCGATGTCGACCGCTTCGCCCTGAACCTCGATGAGTTCCCGCACGATGGTGTCCTCGTTTTCGGCCAGCGCCTCGGCAAGCGGGGCGAAGTGCTGTGCCAGTTCCTCGTCCTCGGTCTGCGCGGCGAGTTCCTGCGCCCAATACATCGCGAGGTAGAACTGGCTGCCCCGGTTGTCGAGCTCGCCGGTCTTGCGCGACGGGCTCTTGTTCGTGTCCAGGAGCCGGCCGGTGGCTGCGTCGAGCGTCGTGGCCAGGATCTTGGCCCGATCGTTGCCGGTCTTGATCCCGAGGTCCTCCAGGCTGACGGCCAAGGCAAGAAACTCCCCGAGCGAATCCCAGCGCAGGTGGTTCTCCTCCACCAACTGCTTGACGTGCTTGGGCGCCGACCCGCCGGCGCCCGTCTCGTACAAGCCGCCGCCGGCCATCAGCGGCACGATCGACAGCATCTTGGCGCTCGTGCCGAGTTCCAGGATCGGGAAGAGGTCGGTGAGATAGTCGCGCAGGATGTTGCCGGTCGCGGCGATGGTGTCCATCCCGCGGATGAGCCGCTCCAGCGTGTACCGCATCGAGCGCACCTGCGACATGATCTGGATGTCGAGGCCCTCGGTGTCATGATCCTGCAGGTACAGCTCGACCTTCTTGATCAGCTCGTTCTCGTGCGGACGGTACGGGTCGAGCCAGAACAGGACCGGCATGCCGGAGTTGCGTGCCCGGGTGACCGCAAGCATGACCCAGTCGCGGATAGGCGCGTCCTTGACGGTGCACATGCGCCAGATGTCGCCCGCCTCGACGTGCTGGGTCAGCAGCACCTCACCGGTGTCGACATCGACGAAATTGGCGTCACCCTCCTCCGGAATCTCGAAAGTCTTGTCGTGCGAGCCGTACTCCTCGGCCTTCTGCGCCATGAGCCCGACGTTGGGGACGGTGCCCATCGTCGTCGGGTCGAACGCGCCGTTGGTCTTACAGAAGTTGATGATCTCCTGGTAGATGCGCGCGAACGTGGACTCCGGCATCACTGCCTTGACGTCCTTGGGCCGTCCGTCGGCGCCGTACATTTTGCCACCCGAGCGGATCATCGCGGGCATCGAGGCGTCCACGATCACGTCGCTCGGCGAATGGAAGTTCGAGATGCCGCGGGCGGAGTCGACCATGGCCAACTCGGGACGGTGCTCATGGCAATCGTGCAGATCCCGACTGATTTCCTCGCGCTGCGTGCTGGGCAGCTTCTCGATCTTGTCGTAGAGGTCGGCGAGGCCGTTGTTGACGTTGACGCCCAGTTCGTCGAACAGCTTCTGATGCTTGGCGAAGGCGTCCTTGTAGAACGTCTTCACCGCGTGACCGAAGACGATGGGGTGCGAGACCTTCATCATCGTCGCTTTGACGTGGAGGGAGAACATCACGCCGGTCTTGCGCGCATCCTCCATCTGCTCCTCGTAGAAATCGAGCAAGGCCTTCTTGCTCATGAACATGCTGTCGATGATGTCGCCCTCACCCAGTTCCACCCCGGGCTTGAGAACTATCGTCTCGCCGCCCTTGGTCACCAGCTCCATCTTGACCGTGCGCGGCCGGTCGAGCGTCATCGACTTCTCGCCGTGATAAAAGTCGCCGTGCCGCATGTGCGCGACGTGGCTCCGCGAGGCCATCGACCACTCACCCATGCTGTGCGGGTGCTTGCGGACGTACTCCTTCACCGCCTTGGGTGCGCGGCGATCGGAATTGCCTTCACGCAGGACCGGGTTGACCGCGCTGCCGAGGATCCTGCCGTAGCGCTGCCGGATCTCACGTTCCTCGTCGGTCTTCGGGGGGTCCGGGAAGTCCGGAATCTGGTAGCCCTTGCCCTGGAGCTCCTTGATGGCGGCCAGGAGCTGCGGCACAGACGCGCTGATGTTGGGCAGCTTGATGATGTTGGTCTCGGGCAGTTGTGTCAGACGACCCAGCTCGGCGAGGTTGTCCGGGACACGCTGCTCTTCGGTCAGACACTCGGGAAACTCGGCCAGGATGCGCGCCGGAACCGAGATGTCGCTGGACTCGACCTCGATGCCCGCGGCCTCGGCAAAGGTGCGCACGATCGGCAGGAAGGCGTAGGTCGCGAGCAACGGCGCCTCGTCGGTCAGCGTGTAGATGATGGTCGACTGTTTATCGGCGCTCATGCTTGTTCTCCCGCGTCAGTTCGGTCCGTTTTCGAAAGGTGCTCTCGGCATCGCGACGAAAACCAGGCTACGTGCGAGATCAATAGAACCATATTCGAGCGCCGGTACCCGGTACTCCGAACTCCGCTTCACTGCGGTTGGTTTCGTCCACCGCTCGACGCACGGGAAACAGACCTACGTCCGACGGCGTGCGCTCTACCCTGAACGTCGTGGCCGCTCTTCACGCGGAGTGGATCAGAATCTGGCGCAACCCCGCAGACACCCTTACGACCGTCGCGTTCAACGCCGTCCTGATGATCGGGGCCTGGTTCCTGCTGCCGCGGAACTGGTTGTTCGAGTGGACCGGGCCGTCGGGTTTCGCCTTGGCCTTGGCCGGCTGGATGTACGCCGATGTCACCGCGACCAACGTGCTGGCACCGGACCGGGAGAAAGTTCTCGCTTCGCTCGACGACCGCGCCGCGCTGCGCAGGATTCTCGGCGCCAAGGCGGTGGCGTTGTGGATGCTGATCGCGCCGCTCTGCGCGACCATCGCGATCGTTGTCGGTTTCGTGGAGCGGGACTGGATGTTCACTGCCGTGGTGATCGTCGCTGTGGCGTTGTGTCCGTTCGGTCCGCTGGCCGGGTCGAGTCTGGTGGGGGTGTTCTTCCCCTACCATCAGCGGTCCCTGCGGTGGCGGTGGGAGCAACGCGCCCGGTGGCGCACCGTCGTCGTCCGGTGGTTGATCCTACTGGTACTTCCCTACGGCGTGTTCCCGGCGTTGTCGGTGGCGGTTGCCGTCGCCCCAGTCGCGCTGTGGCGCTCAGTGCGACCCGCGGATGCGCCTACCCGGATCGACACCGCCGCTTTCGCGCTGTGCGTCGTCCTCGCCGTCGTCATCTCCGCGTTGATGTGGGTGGTGGCGCGCCGGATCGCAGTGTCGCGGATACAACGGCACGCTCCGCTGGCGGAGTACCTACGCGACTGCGACAGGGGCTGAGGCCCTGCCGTGGAAAGTGGCGCTGGGCCGCGAGTGGGTGAAGGCGCGAATCCCCTGATTGCGGCCGTGCGTGCCGTGTAGCGTTCGATATGTCGATCGGCGCTGCTCACGTGCGGCGTGGAACGGGGAACGTCATGGTCGTCCGTCGCAGAAGACCCGTCGTCCTGGTCGCTGTCACGATGGTCACGTCGCTCACGCTGATGTTCGCCGGCTGCGCATCCGAAACGACCACCGTGGGTGGTGGCAATTCCGGGCCGGACGGCACACCCGTCGCGTACCAGGAGCCGGTGAAGCTGACGAGCGACGGCGGGGTCCTCGAAGTGCGGCTCTCGGCCCGCCAGGGCACCGTCGACCTCGACACCGCCTGGGCGCCGGTATCGAATTTTCTGCTCTTCGGGTACGAGGTTCTCCGAGGCACGGCCTCCGACGGTTCGGCGGAGGCCGACGGCGTCTACCCGGCCCCGACACTGCGGGTCGATCCGGGTGAGCGCCTGATCATCCATTACGACAACGACCTGCAGAACCTGACGATCGAAGACTTCTACGATCCCGCCTTCACACCCGCAGGTGGGGACGTACCGATCTACCCGCCGCCTCTGACGTCGTCGCCGCTCAATCTCCACACCCACGGACTCCATGCCAGTCCGGACGGCAACGCCGACAACGTCCTACTCGACATCCCGGCGGGCAAAGGCAACGTCTACGACTACGCGGTGCCGAAGGACATGCCGAACGGCCTGTACTGGTATCACAGCCACCGCCACACGGTCACGGCGCAGCAGACATATCTCGGGCTCGCGGGACTCCTCGAAATCGGGCGTCCCGACGGCAACCTGCCGCTGGTGACCGAGAACGACATCCCGATCCGGGACATGGCGTTGCAGTACAACTTCGTGTTCGACCGCAAGGGCGGCGGGCATCAGCTGAACGACCCGAACTGGCCGCAGTATGTGAGCACGCTGACGCCTCCCGAAGGCGACCAGCTTGCCGACGGCACCTACTCGCCGACCCTGGCCCCGGTGAACTTCTCTGAGACGTCGGAGGGCGCCCAGTACTTCACGAACTGGTACGCCGGACCGCTGTCGCCCGCCAACCACCGGGGACAGAACCAGTTCGTTCCCGGCAACCTGCAGAGTTTCAGCAGCGACGAGACAAACATCCCCGCGGATCCGTCCCTGCCGGACAATCAGCGCGATGTGCAGTACACGGTGAACGGCCAGTTCCAGCCGGAACTGAAGCTGAAACCGGGACAGACCGAAATTTGGGTGCTCGCGAACATCAGCGACTTCGCCTACATGCCGCTGCGCCTCACCGAGACGGCCACCGGCAATCACCCGAAATTTGCGGTAGTCGGCCAGGACGGTAAATCCCTTCCCTCGAGTCGAGAGGCCCGTCGGCGGTGACGGGACCCGGCTCGTCATCCCGCCGGCGTCGCGGTACGCGATTGCCGTGACGATGCCGCAGACCGGCGACCTGGTGCTGGACATGCCGCCCTTGGAGAACGCACAGCCGGTCAGCAATCCCGGTGTGCTGTACACGAACGACGGCACCGAGAACCCGCCCGCCGTTCTGGGCACCGTCACCGTCGATCCGTCGGTCATCAGCTACGCCGACGGGTTCTTCACCTTTCCCACGCAGAAGCTCATCCAGGCCACCCCGGACGACGGCCAGGGACGGACCACACCGTTCGAACCCGGGCAGAAACTCGACGCCTACACGTCTTTCGTCGACACGTCGGCGATGACGCCCGACGTGAAACGCACCCTCACCGTCTCGGGCGGTTTCGGCAACGAGAAAGCCAGCAACAGCGACCCCAAGGCATTCACCTACGAGTTCGACGACAACACCTTCCCCAACATTCCCTTGATTCAGCCGCGGCTGAACTCCGTCGAGGAGTGGCTGATCACCAATCTCAACAACGACGAACACCCGATGCACATCCACGTCAACGACTTTCAGGTCACCGAGATCGTGGACCCGGTCGCCGGAACGAGGACAGGGGTGCAGATGTGGGGTGAGGACAACGTCAACGTGCCGGCCCCGGTGACCGACGCGAACGAGAATCCGCTCGTACCGGCCTCGGTGACGCTGCGCACGAAGTTCACCGAGTACATCGGCACCTTCGTCATCCACTGCCATCGCCTCAACCACGAGGACAACGGACTGATGGCCACCGTCAACGTGATCCCCGAGGTGTCGACGTACGCGGTCGCGGTACCCGGATCACCGGGCAGGGCGGCGTCCGTGCAGGTCTACGACGGCAACGGTGACAGGCTCGTCTCGACCGCCACGCCCTTTCCCTCGTTCGAGGGAACGCCGACCGTCGCCATAGCCGACGTCGACGGCGACATGGTGCTCGACCTCGTGGCCGGCACGGGTGCGGGGGTGGCACCCGAGGTGGTGGCTTACGACGGAGCAGACGGGTTCCTCTCAGAGCTCACCCGTTTCGCGCCCTTCGATTCGGAATTCCGCGGTGGTGTCACCGTCGCAGGCGCGGACATCGACGGCAACGCCCTGGCCGACAACATCATCGTCGGCTCCGGTCCCGGAATCGAGTCGGAGGTAAAGATTTTCGGCCTTCCCGGCGAGAAGGGCACGGCCCCCGGGTTGTTCGGGCGCTTCACGCCGTACCCAGGATCGACATCGGGTGTCACAGTTGCCACCGGCATGGTCGACGCCGTCTCGGGCCGCGACAGCATCGTCACCGCGCCCGGTCCGGGTGAAGCACCCCGCGTCAAGGCATTTCGCTACGACCTGTACACCCCGACCGGCGCGGCCGAGGCGAACGGATCGGCGGACGAGCATGCCGGCCACGCTGCCGGACCTGTGACCACCTCGGACTTCCTGGCCTTCGACGAGGGCTATACCGGTGGCGTCTCCCTGTCGACCGGGTGGGTTGCGGGCGCCGAGGGCGGCGCGCAGAGCATCGTCACCGGCATGCTCGGCGGCGACGGCACGGTTCGCGTCTGGTCGAGCGGTTCACGACTCGACGGCGAACCGGCGATGTATCTCGAAAGCCCCGACCATCATTCGGGGCCCGTCACCTTCACGCAGATCGCCGATTTCGTGCCGTTCCCGGGCAGCGGCGTGCAGGTGGCCACCACGAGCACCACCACGGGCGCAGATCTCCTCGTCAGTGGTGCCGGACCGGGCGGCGCCGAGGTCCGCAAGTTCGGGCTCGGCAGGACCGACCCGCAGGCCGGCACCCTGGCGCCGTCCCCACTGGGCGCTCTGCCTCCCCTACCCGCCCCGAGCGGACCGGTGCCGCTCGGTGGGCGGTAGATCGTCCGTCAGTTGTCGGGTACCACCACGCCGGTGGCGGCATCGACGTTCACGTCGTAGTCCCAGCCCCTGCCGTCGCGAATATGCACGTGCCACACCGTTTTACCGTCCCGCTGCTGTTCCTCGGACGACGCCACCGTGCCCCCGGGCACCGTCGCCAGAGCCGTCTGCTCCGCCTGCTGCTGGGTGACCGCCTGTGGTGCGGCCGGCACGGTGGGTGTCGTCGCAGTGTCGTCGTTGTCCCGGTCCTGGTCCTGGTCCTCGGATACGACTGTGCCGTTGGCAGCATCGACGTTCACGTCGTAGTCCCAACCCCTGCCATCGCGAATATGCACGTGCCAGACGGTCTTACCGTCCCGCTTCACCTCTTCGGACGAGACGACCGTGCCTCCGGGTACCGTCGCCAGAGCGATCTGTTCGGCCTGTTGCTTGCCCACCGCCGTCGAGGCCGCCGTCCCGCTGGGCGAGGTGCCGGCGCCAGTCGTGGTTGCCGAATCCGTCGTGGTGGCGGCTGCCGTGGCACTTGTCTGCGAACCGGAGTCGTCAGCGCTGTCCGAGCCACAACCTCCCAGGAGCAGTGCCGATGCCATGGCAAGGGCGGTCAGGCTCGTACCTCGAACGGTTTTCGCAGTCATCATCGATCCTTCCGTTGACGGTGTCGGGGGCGCTGCTGTCAGGGCAGCGTCCAGAACTGGGTGGTCACCAGAAAGAAGACGAGCACCCAGAACACATTGGCGGCTGCGACGAGCGCGATCCCTCTGACGTTGGTCTTCACCTTCGACGCACCCGCCGGGGGCCGCAGCCACCGCCCCAGGAGCGGGTTCACGTAGTGGGGCATCGTCAGGAAACTCATGGTGAAGCTGGACAACAGATTGCCGACGAGCATTCCGAGCCACAGCGGCATCCGCAACGGCGACAGCGCAAGTGTGAGCAGCACGACGGTGGGATACAGGCCGACCCAGACAGCGATGGAGGTTTTGGTCTCCGACGGCGGCGGGGCCTCCTTGCCGTTCTCGTCGAACGCGAACCAACTGCCGAAGGAGTTGTCGACGGTGCGTAACTCGAAATCGGAGAACTCTTCGCCCTCCGCCAGCAGCTCCTGCCGCTTCTTCGATGTGAGCCAGGTGTCGAGGTGCGCCGCGGTGTCGTAGCGGTACAGCGCGGTCCACTCGTCCTGCACGCCCTCGACGGGACGGAAGAGTTCGCTGCCCCGGAAGCCCTGGAACCTGCTCTCTTCCAGGCGCAGTCGCTCCTGCCATTCGAGGAAGGCGGGGACGTTGCCGGGCGCGACGCGATGTGACACGACGACGGTGACGAGCGGGTCGGGGGGTCGGGTGTCCCCGCCGAGGACCTGCTGGGTGGCGGGACCGTCGACGTACCGCTGCCCCGCGTCGAGGTGCTCCTGCCGGGTGGCGCTGTTGATCCAGGCCTGCACGTGAGCGATGGAATCGAAGCGGTAGACCACCACCCAGTCGGGTTGCACGTCGGTCGGTGCGGTGATCTCGGCGCCCAGGAACCCTGCGTAATCCGAGGCGGCGGCATTCATGTCCTCCTGCCACGTCTCGAAGGCCTGCTCGCAACCGGCGCGGACCTTCTGGCCGATGATCACCGTCGCGGCGCCGCTGTCGATCCGTTCCGCGCGCATCGCCTCCGCCCTACCCCTGCGCCGTCACAACGCTCGTCGACTCCCCGAGCCGTCGGTAGATGCGCTCGGGTGTCAGTGGCAACTCCCGGTAGCGCACACCGGTCGCGTTGTGCAGGGCATTGGCCAAAGCGGGCGCCACCGGGTTGATACAGCACTCCGCCATGCCTTTGGACCGCATCGGGCCGACAGAATCCGTCGAGTCGACCAGCAACACCTCCGTGCGCGGGACGTCGGCGTACGTGGGGATGCGGTAGTTCCGCAGGCTCGGGTTGATCATCGTGCCGGTGTGGTCGACGTGGTAGTTCTCGGTCAGCGCGAACCCGACGCCCTGGGCCACGCCGCCCTCGATCTGGCCGCGCACCTGGGCCGGGTTGATGACGACGCCGGCGTCGGTGGCATGAACGCTGTAGAGGATGCGGACCTCGCCCGTGATCCGGTGAACGGCGATACGGAAGCCGTGGGTATTCGACACCACGCTGCGCGGCGAGCCATACGCCTTGCGCGCCGCGGTGAAGCGGATGCCGCGTCGGTGTGCCGCATCGAGGAGTTCGCCGAGCGAAACGCGGACGCCACCACAGACGACGCCGTCGTCGTCCATCGAGCACTCGGACAGATCGGCTCGGGTGTGTGCGGCCGCGAAGGCCAGGATGCGGTCGCGCAGGGCGTCGGATGCCCGCAGCACGGCGTTGCCGGCGACGAACAGGCCCGCACTCGCGAACGCTCCTGTGTCGAAACCGGTTCGGTCGGTGTCGGACTGCACGAGCCGCACCCGCGCAGGTGTGGTGCCGAGCTGGTTGGCGGCGATCTGCACGTGCGCGGTGGACGTTCCCTCCCCGAATTCGACCGTGCCGATTGCCAATTCGTAGACACAGTCGTCGCCGAGGGTCAGCCACGCCTCCGAGATGTGCTCCGTGGGCGGGGCGGTCTCGTGCACCGAACTGGCGGTACCCGTGCCGATCAGCCAGTGGTCACCGAGCGCCTTCCCGTCCGCACTGCGCGAGAGGGCAGCGTCGACGAGGTCGATGCACTGGCCGAGGCCGTCCTCGGTGAAGGCGACGTCGTCCGGTCGGTCGTCGATAGCCACGAGAGAATCCCCGGGGCGCACGATGTTGCGTCTGCGCAGTTCCAGCGGATCGATGTCGAGGGCGATCGCGAGTTCGTGCATCGCGGACTCCACCGCGAACGCCGGCTGAGTCATGCCGTACCCGCGCAGCGCACCACTCGGCACCGTGTTCGTGTAGACGGAGTACGCGTCGAACTTCTTGTTGCGGCACCGGTACATCGAGATGGCGGCTCCGGCCGCGAACAGGGTCTCGCCCCCGTGATTGCCGTACGCGCCCGTGTTCGACACGTTGCGCACCCCGAACGCGGTGAGCGTTCCGTCGGCCCGCGCTCCCAAGGTGATCGTCAACGTCATCGGGTGCCGCGGCGATGCCGTCGTGAACTCCTCCTCCCGGGTGTACTCGAAGCAGACCGGACGCCCGGTGTCGAGGGCGGCGAGCGCCACCAGATCCTCGGTGATCACCTCCTGCTTGCCACCGAAACCGCCGCCGACACGCTTGCAGAACACACGCAGCTGATCGGGACGCAGGTCGAAGAGATGGGCCAGCTTGACCTTGGCGATGGACGGCGACTGCGAGCTGGTGCGCACGTGCAGCCGGCCGTCCGCCATCCATGCGATCGACCCGTGCGTCTCGAGATGCGCGTGCTGTACGCGCGGGGAGAAGTACGTGCCCTCGTGGATCACGTCGGCCTCGGCCAGCCCCGCCTCGAGGTCACCGATGTTCCCGTGGAGTTCGAGGAGGATGTTGTGGTCGGGGTCCCGTACGAAGGGGTCGTCCGAGCCGTGCAGCCGAGGCGCCCCGTCCGCCATCGCTTCCTCCGGGTCGAACACCGCAGGCAGCTCGTCGTACTCGACCACCACCTTCCGGCATCCCTCCTCGGCGGCGGCGACGGTGTCGGCGAGTACCGCGACCACCCGCTGCCCGGCGAACCGCACGGTGTCGTCGAGAATGTAGGTGTCGTCGGGGTCGACGAGGTGATCGGTGTGAATTGCCGTCGTGAACCTCTTCCGGGGCACGTCCTGCCACGTGTACACCCGCAGCACCCCGGGAACGGCGAGCGCCGCGGTCTTGTCGATGGAGACGATGCGCGCATGGGCGTGCGGGGAGTGCAGCACCTTCAGCTGCAGCATGCCCTCGATCTCGGTGTCCATGGTGAACTCGGCGCGGCCCGTCACCACGTCGGTGGCTGCGGGCGCCCCCACACTGGTGCCGACGGCCTTGCCCGGCAGCGCTTCCTCAATTTCGGTGACACCGTTGATCGCGTCTTCGATCGCCCGGTACCCGGTGCAACGGCAGAGGTTACCTTTCAGCGCGCGAGGCAGATCCGCCTTCTGCGCCTCCGTGAACGTCGCCGAGGTCATGATCATGCCGGCAGTGCAGAAACCGCACTGGAAGCCCGGCGCATCGCGGAAGCAGCGCTGCACCGGGTGCAGGTTTTCGGGTGAGCCCAGCCCCTCGATGGTGGTCACCTCGTGGCCGTCGGCCCGGAATGCAGGGGTGATGCAGCTGTGCACAGGGACGCCGTCGAGCCATACCGTGCACGCTCCGCAGTCGCCCGCGTCGCACCCCTTCTTCACACCGTGATGGCCCAGTGCGCGCACGAAGGTGCGCAGGCACTGGCCCGGCTCGGGTTGTTCGTCGAACGTCTTGCCGTTCACGGTGTACGTCATGACAGTTCTCCCGGTGCCAGTTCACTGCGAATCTCTTCGGCGAAGTGTTTCGCCAGGTGACGGCGGTGGTCGGGAGTGCCGTTCGGATCGTCGAACCACACGTCTGCGGGTAGGTCGTCGATGCTGCGGCGCAGCGCGTCGGCATCGGGCATGGAGTCGAACGACAGGCGAACCGGACGGGTGGTGCCCGCAGTGAGGGTGAGTAGCATGTCGTCGGTTCCGGGCGACTGCGTGGCGATCAGGAAGATCGTGGAACGACCCAACTGCGTGAGGGTGAAACGACGGTGGGTGTGACGCTTACGCAAGGCACTCACCGGAATGTCGATGCGCCGCAGGATGTCACCCGGCGCGAGGATGTTCCGGTGATCTCCCGTCACGAAGTCGGCGGCATCGACGGTGCGTTCGGATCCGTCGGCATTCCAGAGCGTGTACGTCGCCTCCAGCGCGACGGTCAGCGTGATCATCGGGCCGGCAGGCAGTGACATGCAGATGTTGCCGCCGACTGTCGCCGAATTCCATACCTTGAACGACGCCAGAAACGCCTCGCAACTCGTGGCCAGCAACGGGCCGGCGAGCCAGTCGCCCGGCGGCTTCAGCGCATACAGCTCCCGGATCGTGCACGTGGCCCCGATCTCCAGGCCGGCGTCACCGGCCACCAGCGCGTCCCAGCCGAGGGTGGTGATGTCGACGAGGCGGCGGACGTCGGGCTGCGGGACGGAGAACAACCACGTGCCCCCGGCAAGCCAGGCGTCGCCGTCACGCCACGCCTCCCCCGGCCTGTCGGATGGTCGTCGAACGACGTCCGTGACAGTGTGGAGATCCATGGGACTGCTCCCCTCGGGGGAAGGTGTCGTTCTCATGCCCAACCTGCATCGACGTCTTCGACTCTAGACACCGGCGACGGTGTGTCGGCGCTGTTTGCGCTGTTCCTCCCGAATGGACTGCCGTCACCCCGCCGTAGCAGGCATCGCTCCGTGTGGACGTACCGCTACTCTCAGGGCCATGGCCGCCAAGATCTCCGCCCACGACGTCCTCGAATTAGTGTTGGATCAGGGCAGTTACGTTTCCTGGGACACCACCCCGGTGGACGTGCGGCCCGACGACAAGTACGGAACGGACCTGATGAAGGCCACCGAGAAGTCGGGCGTCGACGAATCGGTGCTCACCGGAGTCGGCACGGTTCGTGGTCGCCGGGTAGCGGTGATCGCCTGCGAGTTCGCGTTCCTCGCGGGTTCGATCGGGGTGGCGGCGGCCGAACGCATCGTCAGCGCCATCGAGCGGGCCACCCGCGAGGGGCTGCCCCTGCTCGCCTCCCCCACGTCCGGGGGAACGCGGATGCAGGAGGGCACCGTGGCCTTCGTGCAGATGGTCAAGATCGCCGCGGCCGTGGCGACCCACAAGGCGGCGCACCTGCCGTATCTGGTGTATTTGCGCAATCCCACCACCGGCGGAGTTTTCGCGTCCTGGGGTTCACTCGGGCACATCACCGTGGCCGAACCCGGTGCGCTGGTCGGGTTCCTCGGTCCCCGCGTCTACGCGGCGCTCTACGGCGAGAAGTTCCCCGACGGCGTGCAGACGTCGGAAAACCTGTACCGCAACGGCGTCATCGACGGCGTGGTCCCCGCCAGTCGGCTACGGCTCCTGGTACATCGCGCCCTGCGCGTGCTGATCGACCCTCCTGCCACACCGACGGTCACCGTCGAGGTCCCGGACGTCGAGATTCCCGACGTCCCTGCCTGGCAATCGGTGATGCTCTCGCGGCGCGCCGACCGTCCCGGTATCCGTCACCTCCTCCGGCACGCGGCGACGGAGCAGGTACCGCTCAGCGGAACGGGGCAGGGGGAAACCGAGGGCACCGTGTTGTTGTCGCTGGCTCGGTTCCGCGGTGCCCCCTGTGTTCTCCTGGGTCAGGACCGCGCCGGACAGTCGGCGCTCAACACCATGGGACCGGCCGCCCTGCGCGAGGCTCGTCGGGGCATGCGTCTCGCGGAGGAGTTGCAGATACCCCTGGTCCTCGTCATCGACACCCTCGGCGCGGCGCTGTCGAAGGAGGCGGAGGAACGCGGACTGGCCCCGGAAATTGCGCGCTGCATCTCCGATCTGGTGACGCTGAAGACTCCGACCGTCTCGGTTCTGCTGGGGCAGGGCACCGGCGGCGGGGCGCTGGCGTTCCTTCCCGCGGACCGTGTCCTCGCCGCACAGAACGGCTGGCTGGCGCCGCTGCCTCCGGAAGGTGCCAGTGCCATCGTCCACCGCGACACCACGCACGCCCCGGAGATGGCGGCCGCACAGGGCATCCGTTCCCTCGACCTGCTGCGCGACGGCGTCATCGACTCGATCATTCCGGAGCGACCCGACGCCGCCGACGAACCCGTCGACTTCTCGAAGCGGGTCGGCGAGGCCATTTCCCGTGAACTGCGCACGCTCACCGCTGCGCCCGACGCCGAGCGATTCGCGGCGCGGCTGGCCCGCTACCGGAACCTCGGCCTGCCGAACGGCTAGCTTTCCGTTGCCGGCGAACATCGGGTCTTCCGTTTCGGCCGCCGAGAGGAATGTTTCCCCGTTACCGTGAGAGGGAATCAGGATCCAACGGTAGTCGGGCACTGCAGTCGAGCACGAGGAGCGGCCATGAGCGCGATCGGACACTGTCGGGCGCTCCTCTTCGTCGCCGTCGTCGTCGCTTCGTCGAGTCTGTTCGGTCAGGTGGCCGTGGCGTCGGCCAACGAGTGGCGAACTCTTCCCACCGACAAGCCGGCCTCGGCGGACGGATCTGTTCTCGACCGCATCGAGGAGATCGACGGCCGTCAACTGAACATGTACGTCTACTCGGCGGCGATGGAGAAAGTGATTCTCCTCGAGGTGATTCGTCCCGCAGACACCAGCGTGCCCCGCCCTACCTTGTACCTACTCAACGGTGCCGGTGGCGGGCAGGACTCGGCAACCTGGAAGGCCAAGACTGACGTGGTCAGCTTCTTCGCCGACAAGAACGTCAATGTCGTCACCCCCGTCGGCGGCGCGTTCAGTTATTACACCGACTGGCAGAAGCCCGATCCCACTCTCGGCGTCAACAAATGGACCACCTTCCTCACCGAGGAACTCCCCCCGATCGTCGACGCCACACTGGGAACGACCGGTGAGAATGCCATTGCGGGACTGTCGATGTCGGGCACTTCGGTGCTGAGTCTCGCCCAGTCCGCCCCCTCGGTGTATCGGGCGGTCGGCTCCTACAGCGGGTGTGCCGAGACGAGCACCCAGCCTGGCCGAGATTACGTTACCTTCGTGGTCAGCGCCCGCGGCGGAGACGTCGAGAACATGTGGGGACCCCCGGGCGATCCGGACTGGGTGGCCAACGACCCCGTCGTCAACGCCGAAAAGTTGCGGGGCATCGACCTCTACATCAGCAACGGTTCCGGACTGCCCGGCCACCACGACACGCTGAACGGTCCGGACGTCAACGGGGATGTCGGCGTCCTCGCCAACCAGGTGATCGTGGGCGGAATCATCGAAGCGGGGACCAACCAGTGCACCTACCGGCTGGCCGACCGGCTGAACTCACTGGGAATCCCTGCCACGTTCGACTTCCATCCCACCGGCACCCACTCGTGGGGCTACTGGCAGGACGACCTGCACAACTCCTGGCCGATGATCGCGTCCTCGCTCGGCATCTAGCGCCGGATCCGGCGGGTCTACCGTTTTGCCTCTCGCCCCGTCGGGTACCCGGCGCCGACCGAGAGGAAGGACGAGCACATGGAACGCGCGAGCGCCAAACACGGACCTCGGCAGGACGACGAAATGAAGCACGAGACAGAAGGAATGATCCGCGGCAACACACCCACGCGCGCGGAAGAATCGCGGGATCCGGAACCTCCAGCCGACGACGACCCCGATGTCGTGGGTTGGCGCGGTATGGATTGACCCCGCGCCGCGCCGTCCACCGACGTCCACCCGCCATCGCATAGGGTGTTTCAGGTCACAAGGTGAACGGCGAGAGGACGAACATCGATGAGCTCCCCGACAGCGAGCGCCGGACGTACGTACGCAGACGTCTACCGCGAGAGCGTCGAACGTCCCGAGGAGTTCTGGCTGGCGGCCGCAACGGCAGTCGAGTGGGTCGAAGAACCGACGCGCGCCCTCGACGATTCGTCCGCCCCGATGTATCGCTGGTTCCCGGACGCGCGGCTGAACACCTGCTTCAACGCTCTCGACCGGCACGTGCGGGACGGGCGAGGTGACCAGGACGCCCTGATCTACGACTCGGCAATGGCACCCGAGGCTTCCCGCACATACACGTACGCACAGCTGCTCGACGAAGTGTCACGGTTCGCCGGCGTCCTCGCCGGGCAGGGTGTGGTGGCCGGCGACCGGGTGATCGTCTACATGCCGATGATTCCCGAGGCCGCCGTCGCGATGCTCGCCTGCGCCCGCATCGGCGCCGTCCACTCGGTGGTGTTCGGAGGTTTCGCCGCCAAGGAGCTGGCGACACGGATCGACGACGCCGGACCGGTGGTGCTGGTCACGGCATCGGGCGGTCTCGAGCCGGGGCGCACCGTCGAATACCTGCCGATGGTGGCGAAGGCGCTCGAATTGTCGAGTACTCCACCGCTTACGGTGATCGTCAAGAATCGCGAGCAGGTACCGGGATCGGCCGCCGACTACCGCAACAACGGAGCCTCCTGGTTCGACTGGGACGCCCTCGCCGCCGACGCCTCGCCCGCTCAGCCGGTTCCCGTCGCTGCCACGGATCCGCTGTACATCCTCTACACGTCCGGAACCACGGGCAAGCCGAAGGGCGTGGTCCGGGACAACGGCGGGCATGCGGTGGCCCTGACCTGGTCGATGGCTAACGTCTACGACATCGGCCCGGGTGATGTGTGGTGGACCGCCTCCGACGTGGGCTGGGTGGTCGGTCACTCGTACATCGTCTACGGCCCCTTGCTGGCCGGTGCCACCTCGGTGCTCTACGAGGGCAAACCGGTGGGCACACCCGACGCCGGGGCGTTCTGGCGGGTGATCTCCGACCACAGGGTAGCCGCACTGTTCACGGCCCCGACCGCGATCCGGGCAGTCCGCAAGGCCGACCCCGAAGCGAAAGAGATTGCCAAATACGATATCTCGTCGTTGAAGACGCTGTTCGCCGCCGGCGAGCGCCTCGACCCCGACACCTATGCGTGGGCCACCCGGGTTCTCGACCTCCCGGTGGTCGATCACTGGTGGCAGACGGAAACGGGCTGGGCCATCTGCGCCAATCTGCGTGGGCTCGAACCCATGCCCGTCAAAGCCGGCTCCCCCACCGTGCCCGTGCCGGGTTATCGCGTCGAGGTGGTCGACGGTGAGGGTCACGTCGTTCCGGCAGGCACCGAAGGCAATATCGTGATCGGACTTCCCCTGCCACCGGGAACCCTCACCGGGCTGTGGCGCGACCCGGACCGGTTCGTGAAGTCGTACCTCGCCACCTTCGACGGCTACTACCTCACCGGCGACTCCGGGTACATCGACGAGGACGGGTACGTGTTCGTCCTCGGCCGCAGCGACGACGTCATCAACGTGGCCGGCCATCGGCTGTCGACCGGCAGCATGGAAGCCGTGGTCGCGGGACATCCGGCCGTGGCCGAGTGCGCGGTGGTCGGGATCCGCGACGAGCTGAAGGGACAGCGGCCCAGCGGCTACGTGGTCCTCAAGGCCGGTGTCGACATCGACCCGGAAACGTTGCGCGCCGAATTGGTTGCGATGGTGCGCGAGCAGATCGGCGCGGTCGCAACCTTCCGGGACGTCACCGTCGTGGGAGCCCTGCCGAAGACGCGCTCGGGCAAGATACTGCGTAAGACGATGCGTCAGATCGCCGACCACGAGCCCTATACCGTGCCCTCCACCATCGAGGATGTCGCCGTGCTCGAGGCGCTCGAGAAGCAGCTGCGGGACTGACGTCTCCAGGAAAGGCGCGCGTCAGGCGTGAACGACCGCATCGAGGGCGGAATCGACGAGTGCCTCGATGCGGTCCTCCGCGAGCGGATCCTGATCGAACAGTATGCGATAGACGATCGGCGCGACGACGTGGTCGATCACGCCCTCGACGGCACCCGGCGCCCCTGAAAACTGTGCGTCCCGTACCAGAATGGCGTTGATCTGACTCCGGCAGAATGCCGCGCACTTGTACTGGTTGGTGCCGTTGTCGGGGCGGCCCATGTCACCACTCATCACGATGTCGCGTAGCGCGGCCCGGCCCACCGGCGAGGACATCTCCTCCAGGTACTCCTGAGCCCACGCCACGAGGTCACCGCGCACACTGCCGGTCTCCCGCGGGGGCGTCTCGGGCCGCAGCCTCTCGATCGCCACGTCGGCGAATACCTCGGTGATGTCGCCCCAGCGCCGGTAGATGGTGGACGGGGTGACGCCGGCGTCGGCCGCGATCATCGGGACGGTGATGTCCGCTCGCTCGCGCTCGGCGAGCAGCTTGCGCGTGGACGCATGCACCGCTTGCTGGATGCGGGCGCTGCGCCCACCGGGGCGTGGACCTGTGACCGGGCTCATGAGCCCATACTAACGCGAAATCTTTGCATTAAGAACAACGGCGGCGTACGTTCGTAAAGCAAACGCTTTGCTTTAAAGCTGGGAGTACCGCATGACGACCCTTGCCGCACCCGATGCTCCACCGAAGTCGCGACCCACACTCGGCCGCGCCGCTGCGTTCACGCTCGTCGCCGTGGTCATCGCCACCCTGCTCGGAGCGTCAGCGGCGCCGACGCCCCTCTACGAGCTCTACCAGAGCCACTGGGGCTTCTCGTCCCTGCAATCCACCCTCGTCTTCGGGATCTATGCCGTAAGTCTGCTCTTGGCCTTGCTCACCGTCGGTTCTCTCTCGGACTACATCGGCCGACGCCCCGTCCTCGTCACCGCGCTGGCCTTCGAGGCGGTCGCGATGGCCATGTTCGCCTCAGCCGAGAGCCTCGGGCTTCTCCTGGCAGCCCGGGTCGTGCAAGGCTTTGCGACCGGCGCCGCGATCAGCGCCCTCGGATCGACCCTCATCGACCTCGAGCGCAGACCCGGCCGCGGTTCCACCGTCAACAGCATCGCGCCTACGGTGGGTCTCGCGGTCGGCGCCATCGGATCGAGTCTGATCAGCGAGCACCTTCCGCGTCCGACAAGCACCGTATTCCTCGTCTTCCTCGCGCTCTTCGTCCTCGAGCTCCTGGGTATATGGGCAGCACCGGAAACGGCCGTGCGGCAGCAGGGCGCACTGGCCTCGATGCGCCCGACGCTCGCGATACCGTCCCCCGCTCTCGGCATGCTCTTGCTCACCGGGCCGTGCCTGATCGCCGTATGGGCACTCGGCGGTTTCTACTTGTCGCTCGGCCCCTCACTCGCCCGCAGCGCCTTGGACGTCCACACCTCGTTGATCGGCGCCATCATGGTGGCGACACTGACGGGAACCGGGGCGATCGCCGTCTTCGTACTACGCAACGTGGCGGCGCGGCGAGTGCTGCTCGTCGGCACCTCTGCCCTGATCGCCGGTGTCGCCGTCACACTCGTCGGCGCCGAAACATCATCTGCAGCAATCGTCCTGGCAGGAACAGCCATCGCGGGGGTCGGCTTCGGCGCCGGCTTCCAGGGCACAATCCATACCGTGATGCCTCTGGCCGCGCCCCACGAGCGGGCGGGCCTGCTGTCGACCATCTACGTGATCGCCTACCTGGCCAACAGTGTCCCGGCGCTCCTCGCCGGCTACCTGGTCGGCGAGGTCGGATTGGTCGACACCACCCGCCTCTACGGCGGACTCGTCATCCTGCTCGCCGGGGCAGCCTTCCTCGGCCTCCTTGTGCGCCCAGCGCCTGTGAGTACTTCTTAACCGCCCGCTGTATGTGCTGTCTACGTTGATGTGAGACACGGGTGTCTACGTAGATGCGAGACAGATTTTAGACGGGTTGAAGTTGTCCTTGGTAGCGCTTGGTGTGGTCGAGGTGTAGGTGTCCGATCAGGTTGCCGTCGGCGGTGTAGGCGGTGACGTGGTCGTCGTCGCGCAGCAGGGTGATGGTCTGCCCGGCTCTGCGCCGGCCGACGCTCAGGCGGGTGTGGGAGTCGACGCACACGGTGCCGGCGGAGGAGACGATCAGGGCGTGCACGGTGGCGTCGTGTTGGATCGGAAGTGCTTGTGGCCCACCGAGGAGCGGCGCGTTCTGCCAGGCCTGCCGCGGCGGCATCTTGACCGCACTGTGCGGGCGGTCGGTGTTGTAGAACCGCTGGTAGGTGTCGCAGAGCTGCTGCAGTTCGATCAGAGTGGTCGGTTGGGTGGGGTGTGTGGCCAACCATTGCTTGAAGGTGCGGTGGTGGCGTTCGACCTTCCCGCAGGTCTGCGGGTGGTACGGGGTGGAGTGGATCAGCCGGGCCCCGGCCCGCTCCACGACCCGGGTGAAGCTCGAGGTGCCGCCCCTGGTGCGGCGGGAGGTGAACGCGCTGCCGTTGTCGGCGAGCACCAGTGCCGGGACGCCGAAGTCGGTGAACGCGGCGGTGATCGCCGCGATCGCCCCGGCGGCGGTCTCGGCGTCCGCGACCCGGGTGGCGACCAGGGTGCGGGTGCAGTCGTCGAGGACCTCGAAGACGGTGGCCTTGGCCCCGGTCGCCAACCGGAGTTCGGTGGCGTCGATCTGATAGCAGTCGCGGGGTTTGCGGTAGCAGAACCGGCGGTAGGACGATTTCGGGCGTTTCTTCGGCTCGGGGATCACCAGGTGGTAGCGGGAGAGGATCTTGTTGATCGTGGCCCGGGACGGGATGGTCCAGCCCTGCTCGGACCAGTGTTGCTTCTCGGCGACCGCGTTCAGGTGGTAGGCGATGGTGTCGGCGCCGCGCTCGTGATGGGGCAGGTTCAGGCGAAGCCGCACGATCTCGGCCTCCACCTCCCACGCGGTGGCGTGCGGGCAGGAAGAGGGCCGGCGGGACCGGGCGGTCCACCGGCCGTCCTCCTCGATCCGTTTCTTGTGCCGGTAGGCGGTGGCGCGGGAGATCCCGTGGTCGGCGCACCAGCGGGCGAAGTTCCCGTCGAACATGTCGGCGCCGGTGGTCTGGGAGACCACCAGCAAGGCGTGTAGCAGTTCCATGACGGCTTCCGTTCCGGTCATGAACCAAGTCCACGACCAGTCAGGTGCCTCACACCTCAATCGACAGCAGCGTGTCTCACATCTGGGTGGACATCATCTGTCTCACATGTCCCCAGACTCAACAAACCGCCCGCTGTTAACAAGTACTCACGGGGCCTTGATTTCGCCGTAGCGGGCGAGGGACTCCTGCCGCGCGAGGCCGTGTTCGACGATGGGCTCCGGATAGCCCTCGGGCCGAAGGGCTTTCAGCGAATGGACTGCGCGGCCCGGGATGCCGCGAAGCTCCGGCACCCACTTGCGCACGTAGGAGCCGCGGGATCGAACTTCTCGCCCTGGGTGATGGGGTTGAACACTCGGAAGTAGGGCGAGGGATCGGTGCCCGTTCCCGCCGTCCACTGCCAGCCGTGCTGATTGTTGGCCAGATCGCCGTCGACGAGGCGGTCCATGAAGTAGCGCGCTCCACGCCACCACGGCAGGTGCAGGTCTTTCACCAGGAACGACGCGACGATCATGCGCACCCGGTTGTGCATCCACGCCTCGGCTCGGAGCTGACGCATTCCCGCATCGACGATCGGGAACCCGGTTCTTCCCTCGCACCACGCGGCGAACGACTCGTCGGCGTCGGGACCGGAGTCGAGTCGGATCGCGTCGAACTTGCGGTCGTAATTGCCACGCGCACTGTCTGGGCGTTGAAAAAGGATGTCGGCGTAGAAATCTCGCCAGGCCAGCTGACGCCGGTACGCTTCGACCCCCTTACCGCGGCGGCGCGAGAGGTCGCGGAGCATGGTGCGGGGATGGATGTTGCCGTACTTCAGGTACACCGACATCCGGCTCGTCGCGTCGAGGTCGGGACGGTTGCGGGTGTCGTCGTAGGAGTCGAGTTCGTCCTCCAGGAACTCCGCCCACCTTCGCGAAGCCTCGGACTCGCCCGCGGCCACGCCCTCGGATTCCGGCTGGGGAATTGCTGCCCGCCGGACGGGGACGTCGTCCGGTTCGATCCAGTCGACCGTCGCGGCACCGGTGTCGATCGGCGCACGCCACCCGTGGTCGAGCCATTGCCTGAAGTACGGGGTGAACACGCGATACGGTTCGCCGTCCGCCTTGGTGACCCTCCCCGGCGCCACGGCATAGGGCGATCCGGTGGCCACCAGTTCGATGCGCTCGGCAACCGCAGCATCACGCTCGCGGCCGTAGGGACCGAAGTCGGCGCTCACATGAACCTCACCCGCCGACACCGCCTCGGCAACCGCTGGGACCACGTCGGCAGGATTGCCGTGCACTACCAGCAGCCGCCCCCCGAGTTGGTCGTCGAGCGCAGTCAGGCTGCGGTAGAGAAAATCCCGGCGCGGACCGCCCGCGGGGTGGAGCAGCTTGTCGTCGAGCACGAACAGGCCGAGCGCGCGAGCCCCCGCCTCGGCGACGGTGTGCAAGGTCGGAAGATCGCCGAGCCTGAGGTCGCGCCGGAACCAGACCAGTGCCGTGTCCATGCCTGCCACGGTACTGAAATGCAACGCCGTCAGGCGTCCATGCGGGCCGCGGACACGATCGACAGGTACGGCGCATCGATGTCGTACTTCTCGAACGCCGCGAGAGCCGCCCGCGCGAACGTGCGCTGCACCGCCCACTGCCGCCCCGGCTTGGTGCGGGCGGTGATGCGGAGCGTCACCGATTCGGCGGTCACGGCGTTGACACCCAGCATCTCGGGCGTTTCCAGCACGTCGGCCTCGATCGCGTCACTTCGCGACGCCTCCAGGATGGCGTCGAGGGCCACCTCGCATGCCCGCTGGACGTTGGCCGCATGCGCGATCGGCAGATCCACCACCGCCACCGCGTACCCCTGACTCATGTTGCCGACCCGGACGATTTCACCGTTGCGGCAGTACCACAGCGTGCCGTTGACGTCGCGGATCGTGGTGACCCGCAAGCCCACCGTCTCGACGGTTCCCACGGCCTCACCGAGATCGACCACGTCGCCAACTCCGTACTGATCCTCGAGCAGCATGAACATGCCCGACAGAAAGTCGCGGACGAGGTTCTGCGCACCGAATCCCAGTGCGAGACCGATCACACCGGCGGACGCGATGAACGGGGCGACGTTCACCCCCAGAATCCCCAGGATCTGCAACACACCCCAGATGAGGACGACGATCGACACAGCGGATTTGAGTACCGACCCGATCGTCGTGGCACGCTGCGCTCGGCGTTCGTTCGCCATCGCTTCCTTGATGCCTCTCGGCGCTCGCTCACGCAGAGGGCGAAGCATCGCCGGTTTGTCGGTGGCAGTCCGCTGCCGGGTCATTCGGTCGATGAGCCGGTGCAGGGTGAACCGCAGGGCCAGCGCGAGAACGACGTAGATCGCGATCTCGGCTGGGCGGCGAATCAGCCAGTCACGGTTGGTTTCGGTCAGTTCGAATGCCAGTAGCGAAGAAAACATCGCACCCGAGTGTACGGACGGACACGACCGGACCACCGCCATCCACCCCCTCCTCACGGCACAATGCAGGAGTGACCGCCACCGACTCAGCCAGTGTCCTCGTCGTCGACGACGACGAGGACGTGCGGACTTCGCTCGAACGTGGTCTGCGCCTGTCCGGATTCACCGTTCTCACCGCGGTCGACGGAGCCGACGCCCTCCGAGTGGTCAGCGAGCGACGCCCCGACGCGATGGTCCTCGACATGAACATGCCCGTCATCGACGGAACCGGTGTCGTGACCGCGCTCCGCGCAATGAACAACGACATCCCGATCTGTGTGCTCAGTGCCCGCGACACCGTCGACGACCGCATCTCCGGGCTGGAGTCGGGAGCGGACGACTACCTGGTCAAACCGTTCGTCCTGGCGGAGTTGATCGCCCGGATCCGGGCAATGCTCCGGCGGCGCGGCGCGACCACGCCCCCCGCAGCCGATACCCCCGCGGCTCCGCCGATCCGCGTCGGGGCCCTCGAGATATTCGTTTCGGCGCGCCGAGTCTTCCTCGCAGGCCACGAAATAACCCTGACCAAGCGGGAGTTCGAACTGCTCGAGGTCCTCGCCCGCAATGTCGGCATCGTCCTGAGCCGCGAACGTCTACTGGAACTGGTGTGGGGATACGACTTCGTGGCCGACACCAATGTGGTGGACGTCTTCGTCGGGTATCTGCGGCGCAAGTTCGAAACCGAGGGCCAACCGCGCATCCTGCACACCGTGCGTGGTGTCGGGTTCGTGTTGCGGGAACCGTCGTGAAGCGCTCGTTCTCCCTCCGGACCCGTGTCGCGGCGGCCACCGCGCTCGGGGCGACCATCATCGTCGTGGCGTTGGGCATCCTGGTGGCACTCGCGATCAACAGGAACAACTTGTCCCAACTCGATCGCCGGCTCGAGACGGCGTCCGACGTGCTGGTTCCCAACGCGGCGACAGCGGGACTGTTCCTCGGCGCGCTGGGCGACAAGGGTGCCTTCGCGATCACCATCCGGTCCGCGGGCGGCGACACCGTTCTGGTGAGCACCCCCACCCGGCTGCCACCGCTCGAACCGGGGTGGCAGTCCGTCGACGTCAACGGCACGAAGTATCGGGCGTTCACGGCGACGACGCCCTTCCTGGGGACCCGGATCTCACTCGCCGTCCCGTACTCGGAGGCCCAGGACGTCACCACCGAACAGCAGCGCCAGGTGGCCCTTGTCGGTGTCCTGGCGGTGGCCGCAGCCAGTGGCCTCGGATGGCTGTTCGGTGGCCGGGCGGTTCGACCCCTGGTCGACCTCACCGGCCGCATCGTTCGCCGCGACCCCGAGTTGACGCCCGCGTCCTCAGGGGTGCGCGAGGCAGACGAACTGGCCTCCGCGGCGGAGTCGATGTTGCGCGATGTCGCCGAGGCGCAGGACGCGACCACCGCCGCCCTGGCCACCGCGCGTGACTTCGCCGCCGTGTCCGCCCACGAACTGCGCACGCCGCTCACCGCGATGCGCACCGACCTCGAGGTGCTCACCACGCATCAGCTGACGGCCGCGCAGCAGAACGAAATTTTCCGCGATCTGATTCGCGCCCAGGGCCGGGTGGAATCGACCCTGTCGGACCTGGAGCGGCTGGCCCGCGGAGAATTGTCCACCGACCAGGACTTCGTAGACTGCGACCTCGTCGACATCTGCGATCTGGCGGCCGACGATGCGATGCGACACCATCCCGGACTGCAGGTCACCGTCGACGCCGTCCCGCTGACCGTCCGCGGGATGCCCGGCGGACTGCGGCTGACACTGGACAATGCGATCACCAACGCCGTCCGGCACGGGGGTGCGACTGCGGTCCGGATCACGCTGAGAGCCGTGGACGACGCCACCGTCATCACGGTCGACGACAACGGTTCCGGCGTACCGGACGCCGAGCGGACTCAGGTGTTCGAGCGGTTCCACCGCGGCACCAACGCCACCAGCAGCGGATCGGGACTCGGCCTCGCGCTCGTTGCTCAACAGGCAGCACTACACGGCGGGCGGGCGCACTTCGAGGACAGCCCGCTCGGTGGCGCCCGGTTGGTCGTGGAGCTGCACTCGGCCGACGCACATCCGATGCCGCACCTTCCGGCGCAGAATGCGACAAGTCCCGCCTCACCGAGGTGAAGCGGGACTTGTGACGTGAAGCGGAAAACTATTCCTTGGCGTCCAGCAGATCGATCACGAACACCAGGGTCTTGCCGGACAGCTGGTGTCCGGCGCCGGCCGGGCCGTAGGCCAGCTCCGGCGGGATGGTGAGCTGACGACGTCCGCCGACCTTCATGCCGGGGATGCCGTCCTGCCAGCCTTTGATGAGACCGCGCAGCGGGAACTGGATGGACTCCCCGCGACTCCACGAAGAGTCGAACTCCTCGCCGGACTCGAACTCGACGCCGACATAGTGCACGTCGACGGTGCCCCCCGGAACGGCCTCGGCGCCTTCGCCGACCACCAGATCCTTGATGACCAGGTCGGTCGGGGCGGGTCCCTCCTGGAACTCGATCTCGGGCTTAGTCATGTGTCCTCCTCGGTGAGGGCTGTCTGTTCGGCACAGGTCGCAGATCAGCGGCTTGTGACGTCCTTGTAGTCGCGCTCGGTGTAGCCGGTGTAGATCTGGCGCGGACGGCCGATCTTCGTAGCGGGATCCTCGTGCATCTCCCGCCAGTGTGCAATCCACCCCGGCAACCGGCCCATGGCGAACAAGACGGTGAACATGCGCGTGGGGAAGCCCATGGCGCGGTAGATGAGGCCGGTGTAGAAGTCGACGTTGGGGTACAGCTTGCGCTCGACGAAGTAGTCGTCGGTGAGCGCCGCCTCTTCCAGTGCCATCGCGATGTCGAGCAGCTCGTCGTCGCCACCGAGTTTGTCGAGGATGGTGTGCGCGGTCTGCTTCACGATGGCCGCACGCGGATCGTAATTGCGGTAGACGCGGTGCCCGAAGCCCATGAGCTTCACCCCGTCTTCCTTGTTCTTGACCTTGCGGACGAAATCGCCTGCGTTGCTGCCGCTGGCCTTGATCTCGTCGAGCATCTCGAGGACCGCCTGGTTTGCGCCGCCGTGCAGCGGGCCCCAGAGTGCGTTGATGCCGCCGGAGATGGAGGTGAAGAGGTTCGCGTCCGACGATCCGACGAGGCGCACCGTCGACGTCGAGCAGTTCTGCTCGTGGTCGGCGTGCAGGATCAGCAGCATGTCGAGTGCCTTGGCGATCTCCGGGTCGATCTCGTACGGCTCCGCGGGGAAGCCGAACGTCATCCGAAGGAAGTTCTCGACAAGGTTCAGCGAGTTGTCCGGGTACAGGAACGGCTGTCCGACGGACTTCTTGTACGCATATGCCGCGATGGTGGGCAGCTTCGCCAGAAGGCGGATGGTCGACAGTTCGACCTGCTCGGGATCGGCCGGATCCAGGGAGTCCTGGTAGTAGGCCGAGAGCGCGTTCACAGCACTGGAGAGAACAGGCATCGGGTGCGCGTTGCGGGGGAACCCGTCGAAGAACCTCTTGAGGTCTTCGTGCAGCAGCGTGTGCCGGCGAATCCGGTCGGTGAACGACTCGAGCTGCGTTGCGGTCGGCAGCTCACCGTAGATCAGCAGGTAGCTGACCTCGATGAACGTCGACTTTCCGGCCAGCTGCTCGATCGGGTAACCGCGGTAGCGGAGAATCCCGTGCTCACCGTCGATATAGGTGATCGCGGAGCTGGTGGAGGCGGTATTGACGAAACCCGGGTCCAGGGTGGTGTACCCGGTGCTGGCCAGCAGCTTGCCCAGTTCGATACCGTCATTGCCCTCGGTTGCCCTGGCAATGGACATCGTGTGCTCACCACCAGGGTAGGTAAGCGTGGGCTTTGTGTCATTGTCAGGCACGAAGCATCCCTCTCAAGCTCAAACCAATGAGTAACAACTTCATTCAGGTAGAAACTAGTCCCACTCCAGCCCGCATGCTGCAGGAGGGTCCACGGAAAGGCCGCAACCCGCCCCCGCCGCCGAATGCGGCGAGACCGTGGTGGCGACGCGCGGAGTACCGCCACGAGGATGAGACATTTCGTGCGGTGCGAGCGGCCGAGACTAACGGCCGGTGGCCGCCCGAGTGAGAAGATGCGGCGTTACCTGCATCGATGGCGTCGACAATGCGCAAACGCACAATCACGCCAGGAAAGCGGTGAGGAGACCTGCCGTAGTAATACGGCCTTCCGCCGGATCCGGTCACGGCAACAGAAGAACCCCCGCGGAACTTATCGAGCGATGCACTGCCGGCGTTACACCGTCTCACTCTGTGGACGTATGTCGTCGCGGACCGGACCGTCAGGAACCCACTGCGGTCATGCCCCACCGGCCGGACCAATGCTGCCCGGGAGCGAGCACCAACTGGTCGATGCCGGAGTTGAACGAATCCGGTGGACAGGTCATCGGTTCGAGGGCCAGCGCCCGTCCGCGGCCCGGATAGGGCTTGCCGTCCGCCGGATCGGCGATGAAAGCCTGCAGCCAGCCGAACTCGCGGCTAGCCCACAACATGGTTCCGGCGCCGTCCGGGGCACGCAGTTCGTGCCGGGACCTACCGTCCGGGTCGACGTCCAACGCGCTGAACGGCGTGTCGAGCGACACCCCGGAGAGGGGGCGTGGACTGGTGAAGTCGTAGTCGCTGCCGGCAACAGCCTGCGAACCACCGTTCGGCAACCGGCGGTCGTCGAGCGGCAACCGGGTGCCTGCGGACAGGCGGAGCGTGCAGTCGTCGAGCGGAACGTCGCCGACGCGGACGTACGAGTGCATTCCCAAGCCGAACGGCGCCGGAATCGCCCCGGTATTGGTGGCGGTGTGTGTGACCGTCAGACCCGAAGCGTCGAGAGCATATTCGACGGTCACCCGCAGCGGATACGGCCAGCCCTTGTGAAGTCCCACATCGATCGACATCTCCACACGGTTCTCGGCGCGGCTGACGACACGCCAGTCCCGGCGACGGACGAAGCCGTGACTGGCGTTGCCGAACTCCGTGTCCGTGATCTCGAGCTGGTGTTCGATACCGTCGAATACGAAATGACCGTCACGGATCCGGTTGGGCCACGGGGCGAGGATCAACCCCGCGGACAGCGGCGGCCTGGACCCGAGTTCCCACGTTTCGGTCAGCGCCCGCGGACCGTCCGGGCCGTGCCATTCGAGGCGTCGCAGCCCAGCCCCCGTGATTGCGATCTCGGCCCGGTAGCCGCCTCCTCGGATCTCCACTCCGCCCGCTGTGGACCTCTTCGATTCCGACGACTGCGGTTCACCCATGCACCACAGTGTGCCCGAAATCTGTGACAGGGCACAGGAACCTAACGAGCGACCTTGTATCGCACCAGCGCCGGGAATGCCACTGCGGCGATTACCACACCGACGACGACGAGGACGCCGCCACCGGCCGCGGCGACGCTCGTTCCGACTGCAGCGGCGGCAGCGCCGTGCAGGACGTCACCGATGCGGGGTCCGCCGGCGACGACGACGATGAACACACCCTGCAACCGTCCGCGCATCTCGTCGGTGGCCACCTGCTGGAGCATCGTGCTGCGGAACGCCGCGGACACCATGTCGACGGCGCCACCGAAAGCGAGGAAGGCGAGAGCCGCCCACAACAGGACCGGACTCGAGCCCGGGGACGCAACCCCCACCACGAGACCGAAGCCCAGCATCGCCAGCCCCCACAGCACGATGCACACGATCACGGCGAGTCCCTGTCGGCGCACCCGCGGCAACCAGCCGGAGAACACACCACCGGCGACCGCCCCCACGGACATCGCCGCGAACAGCAGACCGAGAGCGACACCGCCGCCTGCAGGGTCACCGAAGGTGTCGTGGGCGATCTGCGGGAACAGCGCCC
Source organism: Rhodococcus sp. USK13 (assembly GCF_018343855.1). Classification (NCBI taxonomy): domain Bacteria; kingdom Bacillati; phylum Actinomycetota; class Actinomycetes; order Mycobacteriales; family Nocardiaceae; genus Rhodococcus; species Rhodococcus sp. USK13. The sequence goes on from NZ_CP069242.1 coordinate 6,296,064, forward strand.
GGGGCATCCCGAAGACCATGGCAATGATGTCGACCACGAACGACGCGAGCAGCACCTTCTGGGTGGCCAGGTAGGCGAAGCCGTCGAACACTTCCCGGAATCCCGCGCGCCGCGACTCCCCCACCGGCGGGATGGCGGGCAGCCGGAGTACCGCCCACAGGGTGGCCAGGAGTGCTATCGAATCGACGAGATACAGCGTCGACAGGCCGACGGCAGGAATCATGACCCCGGCGAGCAGGGGTCCGGCAATCGCGCCGAACTGCATCACCGTCATGTTCAGCGAGTTGGCCGCCGCCAGCTGCCCCATCGGTATCAGCCGCGGGATGATCGCGCTGCGGGTGGGCTGATTGACGGCGAAGAACGCCTGTTGCAAAGCAAGGAGTCCCAGCACCAGCCACACGTTGTTCAGGCCGAGCGCCGCCTGTACCCAGAAGAGGACAGAGGTCACCCCGAGTCCCACCGTGGTGATCGTCAGCAGGGTGCGCCGATCCATCACGTCGGCGAGGGCGCCGCCCCACAAGCCGAAGACGATCAGCGGTACCAGGGCGAACGCTCCCGTGAGGCCCACGTACGCGGAGCTGCGCGTGATCTCGTAGACCTGCTGGGGAACCGCGACCACGCTGAGCTGTCCCCCGATGACGGTGACGATCCCGGCAGTCCACAGGCGCCGGTAGTCCTTGTTCTCGAGTGGGGTCGTATCTGCGAGGAACCTTCGGGGCCGACGATCCCGGGTCACCTGTCCGGTCATGGCTGCAGCCGTTCGACGGTCCACCGGTCTCCGTGCCTCGAAGTCCGGATTCGGTTGTGCATCCGGTTGGCCCGGCCCTGCCAGAATTCGACCACTTCGGGGCGGATGAGGATCCCACCCCAGTTCGGCCGGACCGGGATGTCGACGTCGACGCCGAAGCGTTCGGCGACGTGCAAGAGCGCTGCATCGAGTTCGGCCCGCGAGCCGATCGGCCGGGATTGCTCCGACGCCCACGCACCGAGCCGCGACCCCCGCGGCCTGCTGTGCCAGTACTCGTCGGTGACCTCGGCGCTGACCCGTTCGGCGGGACCGCGAACGGTGATCTGCTTGGCGATCGGCACCCAGGTGAAGGTCACCGACGCGTACGGAACGGCGGCGAGTTGCCTCCCCTTGTCCGACTCGTAGTTGGTGAAGAACAGCACTCCGGCCGTGCTCAGTCCCTTGCAGAGAACGGTGCGCGTGCAGGGATGGCCGTGTTCGTCGACGGTGCCCAGCGTCATCGCATTGGGCTCGGGAATTCCCGCCTCCACGGCGTCCTCGAGCCAGCGACGCATCAACGGCAGCCAGCCGTCATTCAGCTGCTCGGCGTCCAGGTCGGACTCCTCGGACCGTCCGCCGATGCCCTGATGTCCGTAACCGACGCGCATCGTCGCGAGGTCGGGGTTCGCCGGACCCGGCTGTTCTGCATCTGATGACACAGCGGAGAACGCTACTCCCGGGTATGCACTGACTGCCCTTCCGGTGACACCGGCTAAAGTTTTGGGGACCGAACCCGCCTTTGCTGAACCGTCGCCTCCACCGCGCGACACCAGGAGGGCGGGAGGCCGATTGCGCGGACGAACGAGTGCCTGCCCATCCCGCACGCACGATCAGCGCAGTTGTCGAAACGCCGAGGCAGTGCCGCTCTGACCGGGGGCACTCGAACGAGGAGAGTCCACGAGCTATGTCAGCGAGCGCGGCAATACCGGAGGATTTCGTCAGCGGACTGGAGGGCGTGGTCGCCTTCACCAGCGACATCGCTGAACCCGACAAGGACGGCGGCGCCCTGCGCTACCGCGGCGTCGACATCGAAGACCTCGTCTCCAAGCACGTCACCTTCGGCAACGTCTGGGCACTACTCGTCGACGGACGCTTCGGCCCCGGCCTCCCCCGGCCGAACCCTTCCCCCTGCCCGTGCACACCGGCGACGTCCGCGTCGACGTCCAGGCCGGCCTCGCGATGCTCGCCCCCATCTGGGGATACCAGCCCCTACTCGACATCGACGACGACACCGCCCGCGAACAACTCGCCCGCGCCTCCGTGATGGCCCTGTCCTACGTCGCCCAGTCCGCCCGCGGCATCTACCAGCCCGCCGTCCCGCAGAAACGGATCGACGAGGCCAAGACCGTCACCGAACGATTCATGGTCCGCTGGAAGGGCGAACCCGATCCCGCCCACGTCGAAGCGATCGACGCCTACTGGGTCTCCGCCGCCGAACACGGCATGAACGCCTCCACCTTCACCGCCCGCGTCATCGCCTCCACCGGCGCCGACGTCGCCGCCTCCCTCTCCGGCGCGATCGGCGCGATGTCCGGCCCGCTGCACGGCGGCGCCCCCGCCCGCGTCCTGCCGATGATCGAGGACACCGAGAAGTCCGGCGACGCCCGCGCCCTGGTCAAGGGCATCCTCGACCGCAAAGACAAGCTGATGGGCTTCGGCCACCGCGTCTACCGCGCCGAAGACCCCCGCGCCCGCGTGCTGCGCGCCACCGCCAAACGCCTGAACGCCCCCCGCTACGAAGCGGCCGCCGCCCTCGAACAGGCCGCCCTCGCCGAACTCCGCGAGCGCCGCCCCGACCGGGCCATCGAAACCAACGTCGAGTTCTGGGCCGCGGTCATCCTCGACTTCGCCGAGGTTCCCGCGCACATGATGCCCGCGATGTTCACCTGCGGCCGCACCGCCGGCTGGTGCGCCCACATCCTCGAGCAGAAACGTCTGGGCAAGCTCGTCCGCCCCGCCGCCATCTACACCGGCCCCGCACCCCGCACCCCCGAGTCCGTCGAGGGCTGGGACCAGATCGCCCACACCAGCTGAACACCCTCACCGGAAATATCAGTAAGGAACAGAAAGTAGCGATGACCTCCACACCGATCATCCCCGCAGACCTCCTGCCCGCCGACGGACGTTTCGGCTGCGGACCCTCCAAGGTTCGCCCCGAACAGCTTCAGTCGCTGGTGGAGGTGGGCTCCTCGGTGTTCGGCACCAGCCACCGACAGAAGCCCGTCAAGGACGTCGTCGCCAGCGTGCGCTCCGGGCTCGCCGACCTGTTCTCCCTGCCCGAGGGATACGAGGTGGTTCTCGGCAACGGCGGCACCACCGCGTTCTGGGATGCCGCGGCGTTCGGCCTCATCCGGGAGAAGTCGCTGCACCTGACGAACGGCGAGTTCAGCTCCAAGTTCGCGTCGGTCGCGAAGAACAACCCGTTCATCGGTGATCCGATCGTCGTGTCGGCCGAGCCGGGCAGCGCCCCCGAGCCGGTGTCCGACCCCTCAGTCGACCTCATCGGCTGGGCACACAACGAAACGTCCACCGGTGTCGCGATCCCCGTGTCCCGTCCCGCCGGGTCGGAGAACGCCCTCATCGCCATCGACGCCACCTCCGGTGCCGGCGGACTGCCGGTCGATGTCTCCGATGCCGACGTGTACTACTTCGCGCCGCAGAAGAACTTCGCGGCCGACGGTGGTTTGTGGATCGCGCTGATGAGCCCGAAGGCCCTCGAACGGGTGGCGGAGATCAAGGACTCGGGTCGCTGGACCCCCGACTTCCTCTCGCTGCCCATCGCCGTGGACAACAGCTCGAAGGATCAGACGTACAACACGCCGGCCGTGGCGACACTCCTGCTGCTTGCCAACCAGATCGAGTGGCTGAACAAGCAGGGCGGTCTCGACTGGGCCACCTCGCGCACCGCGGATTCGTCCTCGCGTCTGTACCAGTGGGCCGAGGCGACCGAGTACACCACCCCGTTCGTCAGCGATCCCGCGCACCGCTCGCAGGTGGTCGGCACCATCGACTTCGACGACAAGATCGACGCCGCCCAGGTGGCGAAGATCCTGCGCGCCAACGGTGTGGTCGACACCGAGCCCTACCGCAAGCTCGGCCGTAACCAGCTTCGCGTCGGCATGTTCCCGGCCGTCGACCCCGAGGACGTCACGCAGCTCACCAAGTGCGTCGACTGGGTCGTCTCTCAGCTCGGCTAGTGAACTGAATCGACGTCAGCCCCCGGCATGTGCTGCCGGGGGCTGACGTCGTTTTCAGGCGGTGTCGGTTTCAGTCGGTGGCGAGGAATCGGTGGAACGGAGCCAGAGCCTCGTCTCCGAGGTGAGGGCCGCTTACCTCGATCTCGACGTCGGCGGAGTCCACTACGTCGGAGCAGCGTAAGCCGAACCGCGGCCCGTCCGGGAGGATTCGGCCGAAGTCGTCGGACGACGCGGCGAAGACGACCCGTCTGATCCCTGCCCAGACCATGGCGGCGCTGCACATCGGGCAAGGCTCACCGCTGGCGTACATGGTGGCGCCGACGAGCTGCTCTGTCCGTCCCTCGGCGCAGGCCGTGGTGATCGCGTCGAGTTCGGCGTGCTCGGTGACGTCGCCGGACGTGGCGACGGAATTGGCGCCCTCACTGATGACGTGTCCATCGGAGCCGACGGCCACCGCACCGAAGGGTCTGTTGCCCGCGTCTCCGGTCTCATCGGCCAGTTCGATTGTGCGCCGCAGATGGGCGAGGTCGGTGTCGTCGACATCGGTATGGCTCATCGTCGGGGATCCACTTCTGTTCCGACTTCCCGGTTCCCGGGCTCTGCCGATCAGTATGCGCGCCACGACCACGTCCTGGGAGCCGATCCCGACGGAGTGATGGAGGGTGTAGCGGATGAATTGCGACTCCGAAACGTCGAAGCGTAACGCGGACATGATCCTCTGTGCCGCGACCACGGCCGCGCGTGTCCTCCCGCATCGGCTGTCACGAATGAATTACAGTTGGCGCGGTACATCGTCGCGAGCCGGCGCGATAAGGAGGTCAACGTGCGAGAGCTTCGAGTGATCGGTCTCGAGCCAGATGGTTCGCACGTCGTGTGCGCTGATGCTGCTACCGGCGAAAAATTCCGGCTTCCCGCCGATGACAAGCTCCGCGCAGCATCCCGCGGGGACATCGCTCGACTCGGCCAGATTGAGATCGAAATGGACAGTCAGCTCAGACCCCGTGAGATCCAGGCCCGCATTCGCGCCGGTGCTTCCGTAGAGCAGGTGGCCGACGAGGCCGGTATTCCGCTGTCGAAGGTGGAACGCTTCGCCTACCCGGTTCTACTCGAACGCTCCCGTGCCGCCGAGATGGCGCAGGGTGGACATCCGGTCCGCGACAACGGCCCTGCCGTTCCGACGCTGGCCGAGATCGTCACCCAGGCTTTCCGGGCGCGCGGACACAACATCGACGACGCCACGTGGGACGCCTGGCGTGACGAGGACAACCACTGGGTCGCCCAACTGCAGTGGCAGGCGGGCCGCACCACCAACGCCGCGCACTGGCGGTACCAGCCGGATGCCCACGGCGGCACCATCGTCGCACTCGACGACACCGCGTTCGACCTGATCGATCCCGACTTCGGCCGTCCACTGCGCGGATTGGCTCCCGTAGCGTCCGACGAGCCCGAGCAACTCGAATTCGTCGACTACCCGGCGGAGTCCACATCGCCTGCGGCGGAGCCGGAGCGCATCGTCGAAGCCGAAACCGACGTGCCCGAGCCGGTCGACGAAGACACCGAGCCCGAGCCCACCGCACCGAAGGTCGCTCCGCACCAGACCTCCAACAGGGACAAGCGCGGGAAGCCGTCGCTTCCGTCGTGGGACGACGTTTTGCTCGGCGTTCGCAGCAGCGGACGCTGATTACCGGCGCGGTGAACAGGCCGGGAACACGGTCGTGGTCGTACTCTTTCAGGTAAGCACCGAAAGAGAGGGATGACCGTGGGGGCGAAGGTATCAACGATCTGGTACGTCGACGCCCCCGATCCGGTCACCGTCCTACGTGGACACCCACAATCCGATCCTGATGCCGCCCAGGCACTCGCCAGCCGGCTCTACCCCGATCTGGTGGCCACGCGGACCGGTTCGGCGTCGCTGTCCGAGGCGGCCGCCGTCGATGAGGACGCCACCGTGTATATCGGTTGCTACCCCGGTGTCACCGTCGTGTGCAGTGCCGATCTGGCGATTCCCCGCCCGTCGACACTGCCCGAAAGCCGGTTGCCGGTCTCGGCATTCGAGCGAATCTACTATGTGGCGTCCAAGCCCGACCTCGCGTGGGGTTCGTTCGCAATGTGGGAGAACGGCAAAGTGGCCCGATCCTTCAGTGCGACACCGGTGCACATCCATGAAGACCTCGGCCTACCCCTGGTATGGGAAAGGCCTTACTGGGCAGGCGAGTTCCCGCTGCGCTATCCGCCGGGGGTTCTTCCCGATCCGCAGTCGCTGCCGTTCCACCCACAACAGTTCGCCGAAGGCGCCAACCGGAACTGGCTGGGATTCCGGTACACCGGACCCCGAGAGGACTCCGAGCTCGACCCGAAGTCCCTCCCGGTGCTCGCCTTCACCGTGCACCGCCCGGGCGAAGGTCCCGCCGCGGACGTGGAGCAGCCGGAAATGCCGGAGCCGGAACCGGTGTCAGCACCGGCGCTGGAACCGGCCCCCGTTGCCGTCGCACCACCCTCCGCCACCCGCAGGCCCGGACGCCTGCGCAGGTATTTCGGTTTCTGAACGGTCAGCCTGCGCCCGCGAGAGCCGCGATCCATCCCACGAAAACTCCTACGCCCATTCCGTATACCACCCACCGCCACACCGGCGTCCGGCGGAACCGCCACGCAGTCGGGGCGACACCCGCCACCACCACCAGCTCCAGGAAGACCGCGAGCACCGCGTTGATGCGGGCCAATTGGGTGCCGAAGGCGATGACCGCGGTCGCCACGACGACCGCCGTGAATCCGGTGACGAGTAGCCCGGTGAACCACGGGACCCCGGCGCCGGACACCGGCCGTGGTGCAGGCGGCACCGTCACCGACCCGTCCGGACGCGTTCGTAGAACGCCATCGCGGCGGCGGTGGCCACGTTCAGCGAATCCGTCCCCGGGGCCATCGGGATGCGGGCACGGACGTCGGTGGCACGCATGGCATGTTCGGTGAGGCCTGGGCCTTCCGCGCCGAGCAGGACGGCGACCTTCTCCCCCGTCATGGCCTCGGCCAAGGTGATCGCTTCGGGGTTCGGCGTCAGCGAGATCAATTGGAACCCGCGCTCGCGCAACACGTCGAGGTCGCGGGGCCAGGCCGAGACGTGTGCGAACGGAACGCGCAGAACGTGGCCCATGGACACTCGCACCGCCCGGCGGTAGAGCGGGTCCGCACAACCCTTGCCGAAGACGACGGCGTCCACTCCCAGCCCGGCAGCGTTGCGGAACATGGAACCGAGGTTCTCGTGATCGTTCACTCCCTCGAGGACGGCGACCGTTCGCGCGTTGTCGAGCACCTCCGGCAAGTCGAGCGGCACAGGCCGACGTGCCGCGGCCAGTACGCCGCGATTGAGATGGAATCCCACGACCTCGGCCATGACATCCGCCGTCGTTCGGTAGAACGGGACGTCCACCTCGGCCAGGTCGTCCGCGAGTTCCCCGAGCCGGCGATCGACGCCCAGAAGCGCAATCGGGTCGAAACGAGAGGCAAGCAGGCGCTGAGCCACCAGCACGCCTTCCGCAATCACCAGGCCCTTACCTTCGGGAAGATCCGGGCGGCGATCCGAGGAGTTGAGATCGCGGAAGTTGTCCAGCCGCGAATCGGCCGGATCTGCTATGTCGATGACGGAAACCACTGGTCCATCGTGCCGTATGTGCGGAGTCACCCCGTTGACTCCCCACCACCGAACGCGAAAGCTCGAAGGGATGAAGCAATTGCGTGGACGCACAGCTCTGGTGACGGGTGCCTCCGGCGGCCTCGGCCGCGTCATCGCACGGGCGCTGGCGCGTGAAGGCGTCACCGTCGCGGTGTCCGGCCGGCGCGAGGATCGACTCGCGGAAGTCGTCGGTGAACTGCGTGCTCTCGGTGTGCGCGCCGAGGCCGTGCCCGGGGACCTGAACCGACTGGAACAGCTCGATTCGCTCATCGCACGCACCGAGGCCACAGTCGGTCCCCTCGACCTGCTGGTGAACAACGCCGGTGTGGAGAACGTCTCGGCCTTCACCCGACTCGACCCCGGCGAGCTCACCGCAATGGTCGACGTCAATCTCACCGCACCACTGCTTCTCACACGCCGAGTGGTTCCCGGGATGCTCGACCGCGGTTGGGGACACGTGGTGTTCATCTCGTCGCTGGCAGCCAAGATCGGTCCGGCGTACTGCGCGCCGTACGCCACGACGAAGGCGGGCCTGATCGGGCTCACCCAATCGCTGCGGGCGGAGTACGCGGGCTCGCCCGTCGGCTTTTCCGTCGTGTGCCCCGGATTCATCGCCGGCGACGGCATGTACCAACGCATGACGGAACGCGGCATCAGGGCCGGCCGGATCACGGGCGAGACCACCACCGACAAGGTCGCCGCCGCCGTGATCCGGGCAATCCAGCGTGACCGGCCCGAGATCGTCGAGAGCGGAGCCCCGATCCGCCCGCTGCTCGCTCTGGGGCAGATCGCGCCGGGACTGGTCGAACGGGTGGCCGCGCGGTTCGGCGCCACCGCGATGTTCCGGCGGTTGAGCGAGGACCGCGGCAGGGTGGAGCCGGACGCTTGACGGCAGCAAGCTCCTCCGAGTCGCGTGTCCGGGGGCGGGCACTCACCTAGGCTCGCGTGGGTGAGGGATTCCACACCGACGGTCGGTTCGCCTGCGGAACTGGCGCGGGCGCTCGACGCCACGGGCTACCTCGCCGACGACGGCGTCGCGATGGCCGCGTTCCTCGCCATACGTATGGGACGACCGCTGTTCTGCGAGGGTGAACCCGGCACCGGCAAGACGTCGCTCGCGACCGCGTTGTCGGAGGCGTTCGACCTGCCGCTGATCCGCCTGCAGTGCCATGAGGGCATCGACGCCGCGCAGGCGCTCTACGACTGGGACTTCCCGCGGCAGCTGCTACACCTGCGGACGCTCGAGGCGGCGAGCACCGGCCTGCTCGAGGCCGACACCGTCGAACGCTCGCTGTACACCGAGCGGTTCCTGCTGGCCCGCCCATTGCTGCGGGCGCTCACCGAAGCCCCCTGCGTGCTGCTCGTCGACGAGATCGACCGCGCCGACGACGAGTTCGAGGCGTTCCTGCTGCAGGTATTGGACGAGAACGCGGTCACCATCCCAGAACTCGGCGAGGTGCGGGCGGCGACACCGCCGCTGGTGGTGCTCACCTCCAACCGCACCCGCGAAGTGCACGACGCCCTCAAACGCCGCTGCCTGTACCACTGGCTCGAGCACCCCGACCTGGCCCGGGAGGTCGCGATCCTGCGACGCCGCATCCCCGGCATCGGCCCCGCCCTCGCCACGCAGGTCGCCCACGCCGTCCACTCCCTGCGGGAGATGGAACTCCTCAAGCCGCCGGGGGTGGCCGAGGCGCTGGACTGGGCACGCGCGTTGCGCGAACTCGACCGGGACGTGCTGGACGCGGAGACAGCCGCCGCGACGCTCGGTGCCGTCCTCAAGTACCGCGAGGACCTCGAACGGGTCGCCCGTGCCGGACTGGACCGCCTCCTGGCCGGGTGAGAAGCATGCCCGCAGCACAGGGCGCCGGCGATCCTCTGGTGGGGTTGGCCGGATTCGCCCACGCCCTCGCAGCCGCGGGACTGCCGGTCGCGTCGGACGCTGTCGCCGCCTTCACCCGGGCACTCCGCGAGGTGGAAGTGGGCAATCCCGAACAGGTGTACTGGGCAGGTCGCGCGACACTGTGCCGCGGTCCCGACGACATCCCCCGGTATGACTCGGCGTTCGCAGCCTGGTTCGGCGGTACCGTTCCCGCCCGTGTGCCGCGGTCCGGGGAACTGCCTCGCCGCGCCCGAACCGCCGCCCTGACCACGACGGACGGTGGCGACACCGGTGGCGACGCGCCGCAACTGCGGGTCGCCGCGGACGATACCGAGGTATTGCGCCACCGCGACATCGCCGACCTCACCGCGGCCGGACGCGCGCACCTCGCCGAGTTGATCGCCGCCCTGCGCCCGCGGCCCCCGACCCGCCCGGCCATCCGGATGCGCCCGGCCCGCCGGGGGACGGTGGACCCGCGGCGCACCGTACGGGGCATGCTCGCGGCGGGCGGCGAACCGGTGCGGCCGAGCCTCCACCGCAAAGCCACCCGGCCACGCCGGATGGTGCTGCTCATCGACGTGTCCGGATCGATGAGCCCGTACGCCGACGCACTGCTGCGTTTCGCGCACGTCGTCGCCCGCGGCAACCCTGGCGGCACCGAGGTGTTCTCGCTGGGCACCCGCCTGACCCGGCTGTCCCGGGCGCTGCGGGTCCGCGACCCGGAAGTGGCGCTCGCCGCGGCAGGCAGGGCCGTGCCCGACTGGGCGGGCGGCACCCGTCTCGGTGAGACGCTGCGCGCGTTCCTGGACCGCTGGGGCAGGCGAGGCGTGGCCCGCGGCGCCGTCGTCGTGATTTTCTCCGACGGCTGGGAGCGCGGTGACCCCACGCTGCTCGCAGAGCAGATGGCACAGTTGCGCAGACTCGCCCGCACCGTGCTGTGGGTGAATCCGCACGCAGGCGCGGACGGTTACGAGCCCGTGCAGTCGGGGATCGCGGCCGCGCTGCCGTACGTCGATCGTCTGCTCGCCGGCCACAGTCTCGCGACACTGCAGGAACTGCTCGAGGTCGCGCGCCGAACGTGACCGATACGGAACGGGTTCCACGATTTCGGGTGTTGTTCGCGCTTCATCGGCGCAGAGTAGGACGTATCACCTGAGGCTCCCGGCTTTGGAGGCGCGATGCGCATCACTGTCACCGTCGACGGAACGGCATACACGGACGAGGTGGAACCACGACTACTCCTCGTCCACTACCTACGGGACCGGCTCGGCAAGGTCGGCACCGTCATCGGCTGCGACACCGGCAACTGCGGGGCGTGCACCGTTCACTTGAACGGTCACAGCGTCAAGTCCTGCTCGGTGCTCGCCGTGCAGGCCGACGGCGCCGACGTCCTCACCATCGAGGGACTGTCCCGGAACGGCACCCTGCACCCCGTGCAGCAGGCGTTCCGCGACAACCACGCCCTGCAGTGCGGCTACTGCACGCCCGGCATGATCATGCAGACCCTCGACCTGCTCGCCGAGGAACCCGACCCGGACGAGCGGACCGTGCGGCTTGGGTTGGAAGGCAACCTGTGCCGCTGCACCGGATACCAGAACATCGTCAGCGCGGTGCAGGATGCGGCGCAGCGGTTGCGCGGCGGCAGCACCACCGAAACACCGACGACGGCGGACGCACCGAAGACCGACACCGCGCAGGGAGGTGTGCGATGACCGCCACCGCCGAACCGGAAATCGGCAAGGCCCGCAAGCGCAAGGAGGACGAGCATCTGGTCACGGGCCGTACCCGCTGGACCGACAACCTCGTGCTACCGGGTATGCAGCACCTGGCGATCCTGCGCAGCCCGTTCGCGCACGCCCGCATCACCGGTGTCGACGCCACCGCCGCCCGCGAGATGCCCGGTGTCGTCGCGGTCCTGACCGGTGCCGACCTCGCCGCCGAGCAGGGCAGCCTGCCGTGCGCCTGGCCGATCACACCGGACATGAAGTCGCCGCCCGCCCCGTCCCTCGCGGTCGACAGGGTGAACTTCGCCGGCGAGGCCGTCGCGGTTGTGGTGGCGCGCAGCGCGTACGAGGCGCACGACGCACTCGAGGCGATCGACGTCGAGTACGACGAACTGCCGGTCGTGCTCGATCTCGCGGCCGCGGCCGCCGACGGCACCGACCTCGTGCACCCGGATCTCGGGACGAACGTCAGCGCCACCTGGACCTTCGACTCTGCGGAGGCAGGCACGGGCGGCGACGTCGAGCAGGCCATCCGCGACGCCGAGGTACTCGTCGAGCGCACGTTCCGGCAGCAGCGGCTGATCCCGGCGTTCATGGAACCCCGCTCGGTGGTGGTCGACCCGACCGGCGCTCAGATCACCATGTGGTCGGCCACACAGATCCCCCACATCCTGCGGCTGATGCTGGCGATGACGCTCGACATACCGGAACACAAACTGCGCGTCGTCGCCCCGGATGTCGGCGGCGGTTTCGGCGGCAAACTTCAGGTGACGCCGGAGGAGGTCATCGCGCTGCTCGTCGCGCGGCGACTCGGCAAGCCCGTCAAGTACACCGAGTCACGTAGCGAATCGATGGTCGCGGCGCATCACGGGCGCGACCAGATCCAGAAATTGACCCTGACCGCCCGCCGCGACGGCACCGTCACCGGAATGAAGGTGGAACTGCTCGCCGACATGGGCGCGTACCTGCGCCTGGTCACCTCGGGGGTGCCGATCCTGGGCGCGTTCATGTTCAACGGCATCTACAAGTTCCCGGCGTATCACTTCACGTGCACCAACGTGTTCACCAACAAGGTGCCCACCGACGCCTACCGCGGCGCGGGGCGGCCGGAGGCGACGTTCGCGATCGAGCGGATGATGGACGAGCTCGCGACCGAGTTGTCGATGGATCCGCTGGAACTGCGGGCGAAGAACTGGATCACCCACGAGGAGTTCCCGTTCGACACCGTCGCGGGCCTGACCTACGACTCCGGCAACTACGAGGCCGCCACCGAGCGCGCGCGGGAGTTGTTCGACTACGACGGGCTCCGGCGCGAACAGGCGGAGCGCCGCGAGCGGAACGACCCGGTGCAACTCGGCATCGGGGTGTCGACGTTCACCGAGATGTGCGGTCTGGCGCCGTCGCGCACCCTCGGCGCCCTGGCCTACGGGGCCGGCGGGTGGGAACACGCGGCGATCCGGATGCTGCCCACCGGCAAGGTCGAAGTGGTCACCGGTTCGTCGGCGCACGGCCAGGGACACGAGACCGCGTGGAGCCAGGTGGTCGCGGATCAGCTCGGGGTTCCGTTCGAGGACGTAGAGGTGCTGCACGGCGACACCCAGACGTCGCCACGTGGCATGGACACGTACGGTTCACGGTCGCTGGCCGTCGGGGCGATCGCGGTGGTGAAGGCCGCCGAGAAGGTGATCGCGAAGGCCCGGCCCATCGCCGCGCACCTGATGGAGTGCGCCGAGGACGATCTCGAATTCACCGAGGGCCGGTTCCGGGTGAAGGGCACCGAGAAGGCGGTCGGCATCGCCGACGTCGCGCTCGCCGTGTTCGCCGCGCACGATCTGCCTGACGGGGTGGAGCCGAACCTTGACTCCGAGGCCACGTACGACCCGGAGAACTTCTCGTTCCCGCACGGCACACATCTGTGCGCGGTGGAGGTGGACACCGAAACCGGGAAGGTCGGCATCCGGTCCTATGTGTGCGTCGACGACATCGGGCACGTGGTCAACCCGCTCATCGTCGAGGGTCAGGTGCACGGCGGACTTGTCCAAGGCATCGCGCAGGCCCTGTACGAGGAGGCGGTGTACGACGAGTCCGGCACTCTGCTGTCGGGTTCCTTCGCCGAATACCACGTGCCGTCCGCGGCGGATCTGCCGAGGTTCACCACGGGCCGCACCGAGACTCCCGCCACCGGTAATCCGCTCGGCGTCAAAGGGGTCGGTGAGGCGGGAACGATCGCATCCACCCCGGCCGTCGTCAATGCAGTCCTCGACGCCGTCCGCCAGTTCGGGGTGCGTGACATCGCGATGCCCTGTACACCGATGCGGGTATGGAACGCCATCCGGTCCGCTCAGGGAGGTGCCCGATGATTCCGTCGACCTTCGACTACGTAGCCCCGACCACGGTCGAAGAGGCGGTGGCCGCACTCGCCGAGGCCGGGGACGACGCCAAGATACTCGCGGGCGGTCAGAGCCTGCTGCCGGTGCTGCGGCTGCGCTTGTCCTCGCCGAGCGCTCTCGTCGATCTCGGCCGGATCGTCGAGTTGCGCGGTGTGCGCGAGGACGGCGACAGCATCGTGATCGGCGCGATGACCACGTACTACGACATGATCCGCGACCCGCTCGTCCAGGAGCACGCGCTGCTGCTCGTCGAAGCGACCCGCACGGTCGCCGATCCGCAGATCCGGCACCGCGGCACGCTGGGTGGCGCTCTGGCACATGCCGATCCGGCGGGTGACCTGTGCGCACCGGCACTGGCACTCGACGCCACCCTGACCGCGGTCGGTACCGCGGGCAGGCGAAGCATTCCGGTCGCCGACTTCTTCGAGGGCTACTACACGACGGCACTGCACCCGGACGAAATACTTGCGGATGTGCGGATCCCGAAGCACACCGGCTGGGAGGCGCGGTACGAGAAGTTCAACACCGTCGCGGAGGCGTGGTCGATCGTGGCGGTGGCCGCGACGATTCAGGTCGACGGCGGCACCATCCGCCAGGCCCGGGTAGCGCTGACCAACATGGGCTCCGTGCCGGTGCGCGCTCGCGGCGTCGAGGACGCGCTCGTCGGCAATGCCGCCGATCCGAAGTTGATCCGGGCGGCCGCCGAGCACGCGGCCGAGGGCACCGACCCGGTCACCGACGGTAACGCCGACGCCGACTACCGCAGCCACCTCGCGAGAGTGCTGACCCGGCGGGCCGTGGCGACGGCGGTCGGCGTCTGAACGGTCGCGGCAGCCGTCAGGGCCGCGAGTCGCGGCCGGCTTCCACCGCCTGCTCGGTGGCGTCGCACACCACGACCGGGTGCGGGTCGACGACGTTATGCAGCTCGAACACCGGAAGGTAGCGGCCCGCATCCGGTCTGCGCACCTTCAGTCGCACCTTCGCGTGCCGCATCAGGTACAGGGCAGCGCCGAGGCCGCTGACCAATGAGATGACACCGCCGATCACGAGGGGTGCACGCGGGTCGAGGACGTCGGCGAGCCAGCCCAGAACGGGACTGCCCAGCGGAGTGCCACCGAGGAAGCAGAGCATGTAGATACCCATCACCCGGCCCCGCATCTCCGACGGCACCGACATCTGGAGAATGTTCATCGCCGCCGTGGTGAACGTGAGGGTGAGCGCCCCGGTGGGCACCAGCATGACGGCCACGAGAAGGTAGGTGGGCATGAGTCCGACGAGAATCTCGAATGCGCCGAACGCTGCCGCGGCACCGAGGAACGTACGCAATCGCGGCGGTGTCCGGCGCTTCGCGGCGATCGTGGCGCCCGCGAGCGTGCCGACGGCCAGGGTGGTGGAGAGCAGCCCGTAGGCGTCCGCGCCTTGCCCGAAGGTGTTGCGGGCGAGCACAGCCAGGCTGAGGGCAAAGTTCAGCCCGAACGTCGACACCAGGAACACCGCGATCATGAGCACCCGCAGATCGGCGCGGCCCCACACATAACGAAAGCCCGCCCGCACCTGCCCTTTACCGCGTTCCGCGGGCGGCGCTGTGAACAGTTCCCGCGTATTCATCATCACCAGCGCGACCAGCACCCCGGTGAACGTGGCTGCGTTGAGGAGGAACACCCAGCCCGTGCCGATGAGGGTGATGAGCACCCCGGACACCGCCGGGCCGATGATGCGCGCGGTGTTGAAGGTCATCGAGTTGAGCGCGATGGCATTGGGAAGGAAATCCCTGCCGACCATTTCGATGGTGAACGATTGACGGACCGGTGCATCGATCGCCGACGCGCAACCCAGCACGAAGGCAATCAGGTACACGTGCCACAGCACGACCACCCCACCCACGTCAAGCAGGCCGAGCACCAGGCCGCACAACGCCATCGCCACCTGAGTGGTGATCAGGATTCGCCGCTTGTCGTAGCGGTCGGCGAGCACGCCACCCCACACGGACAGGAACAGGGTCGGCCCGAACTGCAGTGCCATCACGATGCCCACCGCGAGGGCGTTGCCGTCCGACAGGGTCAGGACGAGCCAGTCCTGCGCCACCCGTTGCATCCACGTCCCGACGAGGGACACGATCTGCCCCGAGGCCCACAACCGGTAGTTGCGGGTATGCAGGGCGGCGAACATTCCGGTCTTCTGCCGGGCGGGTGAGGCGGCGTCAGGTTCGGGTGGCACCGTTCCATCTTGCTCCCGGCGGCCGAAGCACCTGCGCTCCGGTGCGGCTACTCGGAGTCGGCGACAATGGCCGTGATGATGCCGACCGCGTCGCGGAGCGTTTTCAACTGGTCCTCGTCGAGTCCGGACAGCCGCTCGTTCATCCAGGCTTCACGGGCGTGCGTCTCGTCGGCGATCAACGCGTGACCGGCATCGGAGAGTGTGACGATGATCTGGCGGCCGTCGGTGGGATGCGCTGCGCGCTCGACCAGTCCCAGATCGACGAGCGAGGCGATGACCCGGGTCATCGACGGCGGCTGTACCTTCTCACGGGCGGCGAGATTGCCCGGCGTCATGGCTCCGTCACGCGCAAGGGTGGCCAGCGCAGACAGCTGGGTGAGCGACACCTGGGCGTCGACGCGACGCCCACGCAGATGACGCGTGAGGCGCACGACGGCCAAAGAGAGGTCGCTGGCGAGTGCGCGCGTATCCGTGGTCACGGGAATGACAATACGGGACCGATGGGCCGTCGTTTACGTTACTGCGTCGGTGATCGGGTCCACTGCGAAGTACGCCACGAACAGCAGTGCCACCACCCACATCAACGGGTGAATCTTCTTGACACCGCCACTCGCAGCGTTCAGGACCACCCAGGATATGAAGCCGACACCGATGCCGTTGGCGATCGAGTAGGTGAACGGCATCACGACGATGGTGAGGAACGCGGGCAACGCGATCGAGAACTTCGAGAAGTCGATGTCGCGAACCTGGCCGATCATCATGGCGCCCACCACAACCAGGGCTGGGGCGGCCGCCTCGATCGGCACCACCGAGTACAGCGGGGTGAGGAACATCGCGGCCAGGAAGAGCAGTCCCGTCACGACATTCGCCAGGCCGGTGCGCGCGCCCTCGGCGATGCCGGATGCGGACTCCACGAAGACCGTGTTGGACGAAGCGGATGCGCCACCACCGACGATAGCGCCGGTTCCCTCCACGACGAGCGCCCGCCCGATGTTGGGCAGGTTGCCCTCCTGGTCGGTGAGACCGGCTTCCTTGCCGAGGCCGGTCATGGTGCCCATGGCGTCGAAGAAGTTGGCGAGCACGAGAGTGAACACGAGAAGGCTCGCGGCCAGCACGCCGATGCGGACGAAGGCGCCGAAGAGGCTGACGTCGCCGACGAGGCTCAGGTCTGGGAGTTCTGCGACGACATCGGGAGCCGCGGGCACACTGAGGTTCCAACCGTTCGGGTTCACTCCGAGCGACGGGCCCACTCCGGCGACCGCCTCGATGATCGCCGCCAGCACGGTGGTGACGACGATGCCGATCAGCAATCCACCGCGCACCTTGCGGACTACCAGAACGCCCATCAGCAGGACACCGAACACGAAGGTCACTGTGGGCCAGGAAGAAATAGATCCGTTGATGCCGAGTCCCACTGGGACCGTCGTTCCGGCAGCGTCGGGAATGCGTCGCACGAATCCGGCGTCCACGAGGCCGATGAACGCGATGAACATTCCGATGCCGGCGGCGATCGCGGATTTCAGTTCGGGCGGAATGGCGTTGAACACCGCGGTCCGGAAACCGGTGAGCGCCAAGACGACGATGATGATTCCGTCGATCACCACCAGGCCCATCGCCTCCGGCCAGGTGACCTGCGGCGCGATGGTGACGGCGAGGAGACTGTTGATACCGAGGCCCGCCGCGATCGCGAAGGGATAGTTGGCCACGATGCCGAAGACGATGCTCATCAGCCCGGCCACGAGGGCGGTGACCGCCGCCACTTGGTTGACGGGGAGGATGTTGCCGAGGACGTCCGTCTTGGCGACGGCGTCGTCCGCGGAGAAACTGCCGAGAATCAACGGGTTGAGGACCACGATGTACGCCATCGCGACGAAGCTGACCACACCGCCGCGGATTTCCGTGCCCACCGTCGAACCACGTTCGGTGATCTTGAAGTAGTTGTCGAGCAGTGTCGGAGCTGCACCCATGTTCTCAATCCCCATCGCCAGAAGTCGCGCGTCGCTACTGGAGATTAGGGCACGATGACGAGGGTAGCGTTCTTTCGGTGAACGAGACCGAAGACCGACAGCCCCTCACGCGGCGCCTCGCCGACCCGCGACCTGCACTGATCCTGGGCACGCTTGCGTGGGTTGTGGCGATGGTCGTGGTGATCGTCACGGGCGACCGGTGGGCGGATGCGCTGCCGACGTGTATCGCGGGCGTCGTCGTCGGATTCCTCGGCTACGGATTGTTCGCGCTGCAGCGGCGGGCGGCGAGGCGCGGCAGTCGGGGGGCACAGCAGGGTCTGCTCTAGGTGCGGGTGCGGGCGGGTGAGCGGGTCAGCAGGATCCAGAAGGCCGCCCACAGTGCCCCGAAGACCCAGCCGGCGAGGACGTCGGTGATCCAGTGCGCCGCGAGGTAGACCCGCGACAGCCCGACCATCAGCGTGTAGAGCCCGAGCAGGGTCAGCGCTGCCGCGCGGACACGAGGAAGCACGACGAGGCGAACGACCAGGGTGCCGACGACACAGGCCAGGATGGCGGTCATCATGGCGTGGCCGGACGGGAACGAGTAGGTCGAGATGTTCACCAGCCGTTCGGGGAGCGGTGGTCGGTCGCGCCGGAACAGTTGTTTCAGGCCGCTCATCACCGCCCAGCCGGACAGCATCGCGCCGCCGACGAGCAGGGCGTCCCGTCGGCGGTCCTGCCGCAGCAGAGTGATGGTGAGTACGACCGAGATGATCCACGCGGCTACGGTTCCCCCGCTGTTCGTGATCGCCGTGACGACGTCGACCAGCCACACCGGCCGGTCCTCGATCACCCCGTTCAGGACACTGCTGTCAACGAGCATCGGGCACACCCCAGGTGGCTGCCGCCCAGGACTCGGAGACGTGTGTGGTGCCGTCTTCGTCCACCCACCACGGAACGGTCACTTCGGCATCGAGGGCACCGGTGAGCGATACGGTGAGCTGCGGATGAACCACGACCTTGCCGTGGGGCAGGGGCCGGCCGATGCTGACGTGGGCGAGCACTGCCGTCGGTTCGAGCTCCCACGACACCGGGCGGCCGGTGCTGGTCACGACGCTCCGCACCGCCGCGGAGGCTGTGGCGACATCGAGCAGGTCGGCCAGTGCCTCACCGGTGTCGAGGGCCCCCGCGACCAGACGGTCGTGCGGGACTGCGGCGGACAACCACGGCTTGTCGAGCACCAGCGCCGCGCCGGCGTCGATCACCGCGCCGGTGACGGCGCGCACATGGTCCGGCAGGTGTAGTTCGTCGAGGTCGAGGACCCCCGCAGCAGCGGCCGCGCCCAGCAGGGTGTGCGTGCGCACGATCACCGCCGGGGAAGGTTGCCGTCGGGAGTCGGCGAGACGATCGAGGAGGAGCTGCGCCAGTTCGGGAGAATCGACGGCGGGTGAGGCGAGCGCCGCGGCGAACACGCCCGATTCCGGATGATCGACGGCGTCCAGTAGCCCGGTGAACGTGTCATCGCCCGGTTCGCGGAGCAATCCCAGGATCTGGCCGTCCAGTTCGGCGTTGTGCCGAAGCCACCACGCCGTGTAGCCGCCGCGGTCCGCGAGCAGTGGGCGGGTCGACGGATCCGTCGCGAGCATGGTCAGAGCCGTCGCCCAGCGATCCTCGTCCACGAGGTCGAGGTCACGGACGGCGTCGATCGTCTCGGGATCGTCGTCGAGTGTGTCCCACCAGCGGTTCTCGTCGTCGAGGTCGTGATCGGGCCCGGTGGGCAGTTCTGCGCGCAGCACGGTGAAGCCCCAGCCCACACCGACGGCAAGCAATGCAGTCTCGCCCACCCGCTCGGCGAAAGCCGGGTCCACCGACGCGAACGGCGAGTCGTTCACCAGAACCGCCGCGAGAGGTGCACCGGGTAGGAGCAATTCGTCGGCGCCGCGCAACTCGCCGTCGATGTCGGGCAGAAGGAGTTCGCCCACCCACGACGGCAGGGCACCGGGCTCGGCGTGTGCGGCGAGCGCGAGCACCACGGTGGACAATTCCTCGGCCGCAGCCACGTCGTCGTGATCGAGGTCCTCGATCTCGGCCCGCAGTGCCGGGTCGGACAGCAGGTCGACGGCGGTCGCGGTCTTGGCGCCGAGCCTCGACAGCAGCGGGTGCGCCGCCTCGGGGTGGACCAGCCGCGTCCAGTCGACACCGAGAACATCTCCGATGTCGTGGCCCAGCAATACCGTTCGCGGTCCGGTCACCGTGCGGCCGTCCGACAGCGGCACGGGAATGGAGGCCAGTTCCTCGGCCGCGAGTGCGTCGATGGCCAAAGGTTCGAGCGCGGCGTACAGGCGAGCCCACCACGTCGGCTCGCGGTCGATCCCGCTGATCAGTTCGGCGATGCGGGCGAGTCCGATCCTGTGGGTGTCGACGGCGGCCAGAGCGGGGGCCCAGCGCGGTCCGGACAGTTCCGGTACCACCAGGCCGTCCACGATGTCGGCGAGGAGTTCGGCGAGTTCGTCACTGAGTCCGGGTACGACCGATGCCCGGTTGGGCGCCCTGTCCTTCCCACCGACTGTGGGAAGCCACGGTTTCTCCCGCAGTTCGGTGAGCAGCCGTTCCCGCAGAGCCGAATCGACCTCGCTGCGAGCGAAACCCGGCAAGGGGACCAGCGCCGGTCGTTGTTTCGGGGGCAATGCCGCCACGAAGTCGGCGTAACCGACCGTTACCTCGGCAAGCGATGCGCCGGGCAGCACGCGGCGGCGATCGGGCTGCATCGCAATGTCCGCTATCAACATTGCCGGGATCGACAGTTCCTCGTCCGAGCGAGTGGGGGCGCGCAGAACGTCGTCGGCAGAGGGGCGCACGACGCCGTCGACCACGCGGACCAGCCACCGGGCCCGCACGGACTCGAATTGCCACCAGTGGTCGTCGCCGATGGCGATGTCGGTCAGCCCGGATGCCAGTGGGCGCTCCCGTCTTCGAAACTCCCTGCCCGCCACGGTAATCGAGTCCAGGGCAGGAAGCTCGAGCAGCAGGTCCGGCGCCTCGCGGGCCATGTGGGCCAGCAACGCGGTCGCGTCGACGGTGTCGCGCAGGGTCAAGACGACCTCGGACGTCGCCCCCGCGACGGGACGGTGGGCGGTGGGCCACGCGAGGCGCAGCGCCGGAACATCGGCACCCGGATCGGCGCCGTCGAACTCCGCGAGCGCAGATCGCGTGCGCCGCGAAGAGAAAACGACCGAACCGGACGACGAGCGCAACTCCACCTCGTCACTCACCGACAACACCGCGGTGAAACCAACCCCGTAACGGCCGACCGTGCCCGCCGACTTGTTCGACGCGCGGAGGGCGACGAGAGCCTGCACCCCGGACTCGTCCAGCGGCGCACCCGTATTGGCGACGCTCAGCACGCGTCCGTCGAGACGCACCCAGAGCTCACCGGGCACGCCCGCGCGCGCTGCCGCGTCGGCGGCGTTCTGCGCCAGCTCGGTCAGCAACCGGTCGCGGTAACCGGCATGGACGAGATCGGACTCCGCGGCGGCGTCTTCCCTCAACCGGGTGGGTGAGGTGCGCCACGCGTGCAGCGTCGAGTCCCGAAGGGCACCCGTGCCGAAAGGATCGGCTAGCTGGTCGATGCGGAATCCTCCACGTCGGAGTTCCCGGCCGCGGTCGCCTCGGCCGTCACTGTCTCCGCGTCGGTGTCGGCGTTCCCGGAGTCGGTTCCGGTCGGACCCTCGACCATCTCGACGGCGCCGTCGTCGTAGGCGTCGAACTGCGGCGAACCGGCACCCGACGGCAGCGAGGTGTCCGAATGGGCCCCGCATCCGTAGTCGGCGTCGACGACGTGCCCGTCCGCCGCCAACTCGTTGCCGCACACGCCGAACGCTCGATGCAGCGACCCGGCGAGCGGCAGATAGAACCCGCACAGGGAGCACGTGGACGGGGCCGCCCTGGCCATCTCCGAATCCGGACCGTACTCGCCGTCGTGCCAGCGCTGCGCGGCGTCGAGACGGCCCTCGAGGCTCATCACCTGTTTGCGGCCGAGCCCGATTTCGAGGGCGACGTCGTCGACCTCTGGGTCGCCGTTGGCGACGTAGCCGGGAACGAGCCGGGGGTCGCCGGCCGGGGGTGCCAGCAGATCACCGGCCGACAGGTCACCTGGCCGGATGCGCTGATCCCAGGGAATCCAGTCGGGGGCGACGAGGGCATCGGGTCCGGGAAGGAGGGCGATCTCGCTGACGGTGGCGTGATCCGCCGCGGGATCAGCGGCCACCACCACCGCCCACTGCCAGCCCCGGTAGCCCGGAAGGTCGGCAACGAAACGGTGAGTCGCGGCGCACTCGTCCTCGGTGGTGACACCCAGGTACTCGCCGATTCCCCCGTCCTGCAGTTCGGCCAGCGCGGTTCGGGCGAGCTCGACGGCGTCGGTCAGTACGGGGCGCGACACTGCGCGCTCGTCGGAAGAAGCAACACTCACACCACCAGTTTGCCGCACCACCGCAAGTGGATGCCCACCTGGGCTGTCATGCTGGTCCGATGACCGGCGGAAGGCACCTCGTCCCCGCACTCGCGGCGCCCCTCCTCGGGGTCGCGATGATGGTGACCTCCTGCTCCGCGCAGGCACCCACAGCGGCCGATGCCCCCGACGCCGAGCTGCGTGTCGAGATACTGCGCACCCTCGACCACGACCCGAATGCGTTCACACAGGGGCTCGAGATCGCCGGCGACGATCTCTTCGAGGGGACAGGTCGAAGCGGCGAGTCGTGGGTTCGTGCGACGAACCTGGGCAGCGGGACCGTCCGCGCTCGTGCCGAGCTCCCTCCCCCACTGTTCGGCGAGGGCATCACGGTCGTCGACGACACGGTGTGGCAGCTGACCTGGCGTGACGGGGTGGCCATCGCGCGGGACCGGGAGACCCTGAGCGAGCAGCGACGGGTCACACTGGACGCCGAGGGCTGGGGCATATGCGCGCTTGCCGACACTCTCGTAACCAGTGACGGCTCGTCGACCCTCACCTTCCGCGACCCTCGAACGTTCGAAGCGCAGCGCTCCGTCCAGGCGCGCCGGGACGGGGTTGCCGTCACGCACCTCAACGAACTCGAGTGCGCGGACGACGGCACCATCTACGCCAATGTGTGGACCACCGACACCCTCGTCCGTATCGATCCCGCCGACGGCGGCGTGATCGCGGTGATAGACGCGAGCGCACTACGCGACGCCTTGCCGGCCGGGCCGCGGGACGTCGACGTCCTCAACGGCGTCGCCCAGATTCCCGGAACCGACCGATTCCTCCTCACCGGAAAATACTGGCCGCGCATGTTCGAGGTCCGATTCGTTCCCTGACAGGCCGGTCCCACCAGCTTGCCCGGGGTTGCTGTGGTCGGATGTCCGCCGACTAGGACAGAATTGGGGAGTGACCGGACCGCGCGAACCCTTCGACTCCGACAGCAGTCGGGCGCCCCACGGCAATTCCGGGCCCACCGCTCATCCCGGCTACGACAATTATCCTCCGGCTGCCCGCTCCGGAGGACGACGTACGCCGTTGCCGCCCCTGCATCCGGTGGGCGGCGGGCAGCGATCCCGGTCGGAGGAGGACCGGGCGAACGCACCCAAGGCGCCGCCGATGCCGCGCAAGCTCACGGTCACCCGGGTAGCCGCCATGCGCAGTCGCGAGCTGACCAACAGGACGATCGCCACTTTCCACCGGGCAGCGAAGGCAGATGGTGCGGACAAATCGGGACTCACCGCGCTCACCTATGCGGTGATGACCAACAACGCGACCGATGCGGCCATCGCCGTCGCGCTCGCGAACACCCTGTTCTTTTCCGCGGCGACGGGCGAGGACAAGACCAAGGTCGCGCTATATCTTCTGATCACCATCGCCCCGTTCGCGGTCATCGCCCCACTGATCGGCCCGATGCTCGACCGTCTTCAGCACGGTCGGCGCATCGCCCTCGCGTCGTCGTTCGGACTGCGTACCGCGCTCGCGATCATCCTGGTCTTCAACTTCGACAGCTGGGTGCTCTATCCCGCCGCACTCGGGATGATGGTGCTCAGTAAGTCGTTCTCGGTCCTCAAGAGCGCTGTCACACCACGAGTACTACCGCCCGAGATCGACCTCGTCCGGGTCAACTCCCGGCTCACGGTGTTCGGTCTCCTCGGCGGAACCATCGGCGCGGGCGCTCTCGCGGGCGCTCTCGCACTGGTCACCGGATCGTCCATGGCGACGTTGTGGCTGGCCGCGGTGATCACCGTTCTCGGTGCCTACCTGAGCATGCGTATCCCGTCGTGGGTGGAGGTGACCGAAGGCGAGGTCCCGGCCACGCTCACCTACCACGGTGACGACCGGCGCACCGAGGTCATCGACCGCACCCGCGTGATGCCGGAGGCGGACGCCGGCATCAAGTCGGGTAAGCGCAGGCAGCCGCTGGGACGGGCGGTCATCACCGGGCTGTGGGGCAACAGCACGATCCGCGTGCTCACCGGGTTCCTCACCCTGTACATCGCGTTCGTGGCGAAGTCCCGGACCGACCACGAACCACTGATCCAGGCCGCGATGCTGGGCTTGGTCGGGGCGGCTGCCGGCATCGGGAACTTCACCGGCAACGCCGCCGGCGCCCGCCTCAAACTCGGTCGTCCCGCTCTGATCGTTTTGCGCTGCACGGGCGCCGTCTGGGTGGTGGCCGTGATCGCTGCCGTCACCGACAACCTGCTCACCGCAGCCGTTGCCACCCTCGTCGGGTCGGCGGCGAGCGCCCTGGCCAAGGTGTCGCTGGACGCATCCTTGCAACACGATCTGCCGGAAGAATCGATCGCCTCGGGATTCGGTCGTTCCGAGACGGTGCTGCAACTCAGCTGGGTGGTGGGCGGTGCGCTGGGCGTCCTGCTCCCCACCGAGTACTGGATCGGATTCACCGTGGTGTCGGCGGTCATGACCGTCGGGCTGGTGCAGACGGTCCTCACCTACCGGGGCAGCACGCTGCTGCCAGGGCTCGGCGGAAAGCGGCCCGACCTCGCCGAACAGGAAGTAACTCAGCCAATCTCGACCCACAGGGCCGACCGATCGACGGGAAATGTGACGTAAGTGAGTATGCAGGCGCGAACCAAGAAGACCCTGGCACTGATCACCGTGGGACTGGTCGTGGCGGCCGTGGCCTTCGTCGGGGTTCTGTACGCGCTCATTCGGGACTCCGATCCCCGCCTGCCCGAGATCACCGCCTTCGCGCACGGCCACGCGGAGCAAGTGGCCCCACTGGCGTTCTGCAATCTGTACCTCGAGAACTGCGAGACGGGCCGGCTTGCCGAGCTGAACGTGCCCCCGGGATCCGCGCTGCAGTTGTCGCTGCCGCAGGAGATCGTCGACGCACCGTGGCGCATGGTCGTCGTCTATCAGGACCCTTCGGGGCAGGTCGTCGTGCAGGAGAGGGCGCACCGCGCGGGTGAGACCCGTGCAGTGACCGTGCCGTCGACGGAAGAATTACAACTGGCCGGAGTCGAGATCCAGTTGCCCTCCGCCGTCATCGACGAGCAGGGGCTGACGCAGGCGCGGGCCGCCTGGTCGATCAAGACGGCCTGATTCGACAGCAAGCGAAAAAGGAACCCCGCACCGTGTCGTGGTGCGGGGTTCCTTTTTCGGAAAGCGTTCTGTCAGCTGTCGAGTTCCCGGGCGACGGCGCGGACCACCTCGGAGATGCGCTGAGCCGTCTTGCGGTCGGGGTATTTGCCCCGGCGCAGGTCGGGCTGCACCTTCGCCTCGAGGAGCGTGATCATGTCCTCGACCATGCCGTGCAATTCGTCGGGCGTGTGCTTCTTCGCGGAAGGTTCCTTGCGCCCGGCGTTCTGGCGCAGCGACGGCGCCGGGTCGAGCACTTTCAAGCTCAACGCCTGAGGACCGCGCCGCCCGGCGGCCATGCCGAACTCGACGCGCTGGCCGGCCTTGAGGCCCTCGACGCCTTCGGGCAGAGCGGACGAACGCACATAGACGTCCTCCCCCTCTTCCTGCGACAGAAAGCCGAAGCCCTTTTCGACGTCGTACCACTTCACCTTGCCGGTCGGCACCGCGTTCACCCGCTCATCACTTGAAGTGCAATTGGTATGCAAAACAACGCGCCCCACCTTTGGTGCGGGACGCGCAGTATCCACAGTCTACCTTGCACACACTGCCTCCGGCATTCGGGTTTCCAGGCATTATCGTTGCTGGTGTGCCCCCAGAATCGACTCCCCCGAGCACGCCCGGGACCCCCCGCACCCACGATGGTCTGCTGCGGGTGGCGCTTGCCTTGTTCGCGGTCGGATTCCTCGCGATCGTGGCGATCTTTCTCACCCCGGTGGTCTCGGACAGCGATCCCGGACTCGTCCTGTATCTCATCGCGCTCGCGTGCCCGATCGGTTTCCTTCTCGGGATCGTGGCGGCGCTGAGACAGGGCCGACGAACACGCTGATCGTGCACACGCTCGGCGACGACATCCAGACCCTCACTACGACGGGACGATCATGAGACTTCTGCTCAACATCATCTGGCTGATCTTCGGTGGGCTCTGGCTCGCCTTGGGCTACTTCGTCGCCGGAATCCTCTGCTGCATTCTGATCATCACCATTCCGTTCGGGATCGCCTCCTTCCGCGTCGGCGTCTACGCGCTGTGGCCGTTCGGGAAGACGGTCGTCGACAAACCGACGGCCGGGGTGGCGTCGCTGATCGGCAACGTCATCTGGTTCATCATCGCCGGTCTGTGGCTGGCGATCGCCCACGTCGTCACCGCGGTTGCCATGGCGATCACCATCATCGGCATCCCCCTCGCCGTGGCGAACATCAAGATGATTCCGATCTCGCTCATGCCTCTCGGCAAGGACATAGTCGACGCTCCACGCTGATGTGACGTTACTCACATAACGGCCCGGTAACAGAAGAGCAACGGGTCGGCGATAGGCACGTCTCGCCGCTACTAGCTGGGAAGAGTCCGCGAGGCCCCGGATAGTGGGCTGCATCAGGCACGGACACGCGGCGTTATCAAATGGTGACACTGAGGCCTCGGACCGTTACCGTCGTCAGCGGTCGAGCAAACATCGGCCACATCCGGCCCGCCGCGCCAAGCCTCGTCCCGCGGGTACCGGAGTCCCGACGAAGCATTCCAGGGACGAGGACGGGGGACCCAAAGTCCTCCAGGGAACTCGAGTTCCCAGGCGGACACCGGTCCGAATGTGCCACGCACAGTCGGACCTCGGGGTGAAGCCAGACCCTCTCCAAGCCAGGAGGGGTGAGGCCGGGCGACCTCTCAGCCCGAACCCGACAGCTGACCTCGCAGGCGCGTGTGGAGAGGATCTCGACCCACTATGAGCGGACGTCATCGCAAGCCCACCACCACCGGCCGTACCGTCGCCAAGGTCGCCGTCACCGGCGCCATCATGGGCGTCGCCGGAGCAGCCTTCTCGGGCACCGCCAACGCAGCCCCCGATTCCGACTGGGACCGCCTCGCGCAGTGTGAGTCCGGCGGAAACTGGGGCATCAACACCGGAAACGGCTACCAGGGCGGCCTGCAGTTCTCGCCAAGCACGTGGAACGCACACGGCGGTAGCCAGTACGCCGCCACCGCCAACCAGGCTTCACGCGAAGAGCAGATCGTCGTTGCCGAGCGTGTTCTCGACTCGCAGGGATGGGGCGCATGGCCGTCCTGCTCCTCGAGCCTCGGCCTGAGCAGCGCCCCCACCCAGCGCAACGCGCCGGCCACCGTGCCCGACGTCCCGCAGGCCCCGGCGCTCCCCGACCTCACCAGCGGCGTTCCAAGCACCAATGCGGCCCCGCAGGCTGCGGACGCCATCGACTCGGCCATCGAGGCCGTCAAGGCTCAGGGTATCCAGATCGATCCCCAGATCCTGCAGCTCATCGACGCCAACCGGGCCCTGCTTCCGCAGTAAGTCCTCTCGGCACAGCGAAGAGGGGCCCTGCACCATTCCGGTGCAGGGCCCCTCTTCTGCCGTTGTACTAGCGGTTGATCACCGTGTGCGGATGCGCGTACGGCAACGACTCCGCCGGCAGCGGGAACTCGGTGTCCTCGCCGAACGGGGACAGACCGCCCGCCCGGCTCGACGACAGTTCGGTCACGGCGTGATCTCCATCGGCGGTTTCGGGCCACCCTGGATCCACATACTGCTTCTTAGAATTGTTAGCCACGGGGACATTTTGACAGGAGCGGTCGGCGACGTACAGCCCAGGTCTCTAATCTGATAGTCGATGACCGACACCGACGACACCGTCACGACCCCCGGCACCGCTACGAGCACCGCCGGCGGCGCAAGTCTCGCCGACTGGCTGGCAGCGCGCAGCGACGCCCACCTGATCGCGCTGCTTCGTGCGCGCCCCGACTTGGCGGTCCCTCCGCCTGCCACGATCGTCGTTCTCGCCGGACGCGCCGAACAGCGGGCGTCGGTGGCCCGTGCCGCCGACAATCTCACCTCGCTCGAGTTCGGCATCCTCGAACTACTGGCCCTCGACAAAGCGGACGAGATGCCTGTCTCCCGCGCCACACTCTTGGGTGCAGTGGGGACGAGGGTGAACAAGAAGACGGTCGACGCCACCCTCGATACCCTGCGGTCGCTGGCACTGGTGTGGGGCGATGCCGACAATCTCCGCATCGTTCCCGCCGTCGTCGCGACCATCCCGTGGCGCGTCGGACGTATCGCCGAGCCCACGGAGACGCTCGACGAGGCCGGCATCACCGCTGCTCTGGCACAGCTGGTGACGGTCGAACGCGACATCCTCGAGACGCTCGCCCGCTCCACGTCCGTCGGTCGGACGCGGGACGCGGCCCCGGGAACGCCTGCCGATCGGCCCGTGCAGCGCCTTCTCGCTGCAGGACTCCTGCGCTGGGTCGACGAAGAGACGGTGGAGCTGCCGTTCCAGGTGCGTCAGGTCCTGCGCGGTGAAGCCGCTTTCGACCCCACCTCCCTGACGCCGCCCGCCGTGACCGGCCGTAAGTACAAACCGGCCGACATCAATGCCGCAGCGGCGGGTGAGGCCCTCGAACTGGTCCGCCACTGCGAGGACGTCGTCAAGGTTCTCGGAGAGGCACCCGCGCCCGCCCTGCGGGCCGGCGGTCTGGGTGTCCGGGAGCTACGGCGCATCGCGAAGGTGTCCGGGATCGACGAGAACCGGCTGAGTCTGCTGGTCGAGCTTCTCTCGGCGGCCGGGTTGATCGCGAGCGGCGCGCCTGATCCGGCTCCGCCCTCGGACAGTGGGGACAGCTACTGGGCTCCGACGGCCGCCGTCGACAACTGGCTGAATGCGCCAATCGCCCGGCGATGGCACGCATTGGCCTCCGGATGGCTCGAGTTGCCGCGCATGGCGTGGTTCATCGGTATGCGCGATTCCAACGACAAACCGGTTGCCGCCTTGTCGGAGGAGGTGCGGGCGCCGTCCGCACCCCGCGACCGGCAGACGATACTCGGGCTTCTCGCCGAACTCGGGAGCGGTCAGTCCGTCGCGCCCGCGGAATTGAGCCGACTGCTCGCGTGGCGTCGCCCGCGGTGGGGTGCCCGACTGCGCGTCCATGCGGTGGAGCGGACCCTCGACGAGGCCGCGACTCTCGGTCTGGTCGCGCGCGGCGCCCTCAGCTCTGCCGGTCGTGCGCTTATCCACGGCGGTGACGCCGAGGCGGAGATGCATGCCTCACTCCCCGAGCCCGTCGACCACGTTCTCGTGCAGGCCGACCTCACCGTCGTCGCCCCGGGACCGCTCACACCCGACCTGCTCGAGCAGATTGCGCTGGTCGCGGACATCGAGTCGGCCGGCGCCGCGTCCATGTACCGAATCAGCGAAGACAGCGTGCGCAGGGCACTCGACGCAGGGATGACTGCCGCCGAGCTGCACAGCCTCTTTGCGACCCGGTCGCGCACCCCCGTGCCGCAGTCGTTGTCGTACCTGATCGACGACGTTGCCCGGCGGCACGGACGGCTGCGGGCCGGAGTCGCCTCGTCCTTCGTCCGCTGTGAGGATCCCGCCCTGCTCGCCGAGGTGCTGGCGTCGCCCGTGGCCGCGTCATTGGCGCTCCGCGCGCTGGCGCCGACGGTGGCGGTGTCGCAGGCCCCGCTGCGGGAGGTACTGAACGAACTGCGCGCCGCCGGGTTCGCGCCCGCGGGTGAGGATTCTTCGGGAGCGCTGGTCGACCTCCGTCCGCGGGGCGCGCGGGTGCTGACCCGTCGCAAGGCCCCCGGGTCTCGAGCACCGGCTGTCGCCACCGAAGCGCAGCTCGACGCAGTGGTCCGCACCCTGCGTGCGGGTGATCTGGCCGCATCGGCTCACGGCCGCGGCAGCATCCGCGCCGACGGGTCGCGAGCAAGCAGTGCTGCCACCGTCGCACTGCTCAGCACTGCCGCCCGTGAGAAGAGCAGCGTGTCCATCGGCTACGTCGACGCGCAGGGCGTCGCGACGCACCGCATCGTCGACCCCGTGAGCGTCGGCGGTGGTCAACTCGACGCTTTCGACCCGGCGAGTGGCAGTGTCCGTCGCTTCACACTGCACCGAATCACCTCCGTCGCACGAGTCGACTGAACGGCGCCTCGGATAACGATTGTGCGCAAACACCTGGACTCAGGGTTTCCGGGCAATAACGTGTTACGGGTATGTACCTGGCCGGGGACGACTACCAGGAGGCTGGAACATGAGTGTTACCGGAACGGGCCGGCGGACGATGCTGCGCGCAGTCGTACGTCTGATGGTCGCTGTGGTCATTCTGCCGTTGGCATTCATACTGGCCGGAGGCGGAACTGCTGCCGCGAACCCGTATGACCGGCTGCGTGAACACTGGGTTGCCGCCCCGGGAGGTGTCGGGCAGATCAAGGTACGGATCTGGCTGGCGAACAACGGCAGCAACAAGGCCCTGTACCTGCTCGACGGCCTCCGCGCACCCAACGACGTCAGCGGCTGGGAGCACGAGACCAACGCCGCGTGGCTGTCGGATCACGGGATCAACGTGGTCGAGCCCGTCGGCGGGATGTCCAGCTTCTACTCGGACTGGTACGCCCCGAGCAATACCAACGGACAGCCCTACACCTACAAGTGGGAGTCGTTCCTGACCCAGAACCTGCCCGACTTCCTCGCGAACGTGTACGGCATCAGTCGGACGAGCAACGCCGTGGCCGGCCTGTCGATGGGCGGCAACGCAGCCCTCATCCTGGCGGCATATCACCGCGACCAGTTCACGTTCGCCGGTTCGATGTCCGGATACCTCAACCTGTCGGCACCGGGCATGCGCGAAGCCATTCGGGTGTCGATGCTCGACTCCGGCGGCTACAACTCCGACTCCATGTGGGGGCCGCCGTGGGATCCGGCCTGGCTCCGCAACGACCCCTTCGTCGTCGCCCCCCTGCTCCGCGGGCTACCGATGTGGATCTCCGCGGGAAGCGGGCTGCCCGGTGCGTACGACCGGCCGGACTCCGCCATCGGCGTGTTCAACACCAGCACGGCGATGGGCCTCGAAGCGATCGCCCTCGCCCAGAACCGCGCCTTCCAGGTACGGCTCGACACACTGGGAATCCCCGCGCACTACGACTTCCCCGCCTCCGGAACCCACACCTGGGGCTACTGGCAGGATCAGCTCTGGGCCATGCTCCCGATGATGAAGGCCTCGATCGGCGCCTGACACCCCCTGTGATGCTCCTATGAGGAGTCAACTTGGGTGGGGTGTAGGACTCGGTAGATTTCGCGGGCGACGTAGCGTTTGAGGCAGCGGATGATCTCGCGTTTGGTTTTGCCTTCCTCGGTGCGGCGGGCCATGTAGTCGCGGGTGCGGGTGTCGGTTTTGAGGCGGCTGATCACGATGGTGTGCAGGGCCCGGTTCGCCTGCCGGTTCCCGCCACGGTTGAGCCGGTGCCGGCAGATCTTGCCGGAGGAGGCTGGCAGGGGTGCGACACCGCAGCTGGTGGCGAAGGCGGCTTCCGAGCGGAGCCGGTCGGGGTTGTCGCCGACGCAGATCAGAAGTTCGGCGGCGGTGACGATCCCGATGCCGGGCGCGGCGAGCAGTGCGGGTGCCGCGCGTCGGGTCAGCACTGCGAGGTCGGTGTCGAGGGCGTTGATCTCCTCGCTCAACGCGGTGATGCGGCGGGCGGTCGAGCGGAGTGCGGTCTTGGTTGCGGCGAGGATGCCGCCGGCGGCGACCGGGTCGGGACGCAGGCCGGCGCAGGTGCCGATCAGGTCGGTGCGGGTCAGGTGCCGGAGTTGTCCGCGTAGTGGTTCCGGTGCGGCGACGATCATCGCGCGCAGGGCGGTCAACGCCTCGGCACGGGCCTTGACCGCCAATGCGCGGGTCCTGGAGAGGAAGCGCAGGGCCTCGCTGTCGCCGTCACGGGTCTTCGGGATGGTGGTCGCTCGCCCGGACAGGGCTGCGGTGGCGGCGGCGTAGGCGTCGACCGGATCGGACTTGCCGCGGGCGCGTCGGGCGCGGCGGTCGGGTTTGTCGACCTCGACCACCGGCAACCCGGCCTCGGTGAGCACCCGGGTCAGGCCGGCCCCGTAGGTGCCGGTGCCCTCGATCCCGACCGAGGCGATGACTCCGGCATCGGTGATGAAGGACAACAGTTTCCGGTACCCGGCCGGGGTGGCGTCGAACTGGTGATCCGCGACCGGGCGGCCGAGGTGATCGATGATCGCGGCATGGTGGGTGTCTTTGTGGGTGTCGACCCCGACGAAGATCTCGAGGCTGACAGCGGTGGAAATATCGGTCATGCTGGACACAGGTCATCCCTTCATCGCGGTGGCCACGTGCCGGTCGAGGCTGGGTGGACAACACAGTGATGGGACTTGGTCGCGTCAGGCTCCTATCAGGTCACACCCGCCCGGCCGGCCCGTATCAGGCACGGGGGCTGGTCCGGTCGATACGAGGCCGACACATCACAGCAAAGACAGTCCGCGGTGGACGTCGGAGTACTTGCGAGTCAGATCTCGTACCGGCCGGACTGCTCCAGTATCACTGAGTACTTGTTAACCGCGGGCGGTTAACAAGTACTCACAGGGCTGAAAGCGCCAGCCGCGGCCCGGCATTCAGGGTGGTTGAAATTTGTGCCATGGCGTGGATCACAGTCTCTGGACTTCCAGACCCGTGCTCGCCAAAATTTCTCATGCGCCGCTCGTCATCACGTAGCAGGTTGTCCGTGTAGCGCCCCTGCCAGCTGATATAGATCGTTGGCAGGGGCTGCGCTTGGCTGCGCCGCACGACTCGCGCGGTGTCACCCCACCCATTATCAGTCGCGGTGAGCCGACAGTAGCCATGCAGGCAGCATGGCCCGGCCCTTGTCGTCGCGCTCCCAGTTCGCGGCCTCCTCCGGTCCGAGCAGCGCGTGGATGAATGCGGGGCGAACATCGTCGATGTTCCAGTACTCCGCGACGGCCTCGCGTAACTCTTCCTCGGTCACCGGATTCGGTCCTTGCCCCTCGGGGAAGGCACCCTTCGCGAACACCAGGATGTAGTACTGCGCGCCGGGCGCCGCCGCTCGGGCGACGGCGTGCAGGTAGTCGCGGCGACGGTCCACGGGGAGCGAATGGAACAGGGTGCTGTCGACGATCGTGGCGAACCGTCCGTCGAAGCCTGTGAAAGAACTGATGTCCGCCACCTGAAAGGTGGCCGTCGTCAGTCCACGGTCCGCCGCGGCTGCCCGAGCCACGCCAATGGCCGTCGGCGAGAGGTCCAGACCGACCACCGTGTACCCCTGCGCCGCCAAGTGGAGGGAAGTTTCGGCATGTCCGCAGCCCGCGTCCAATATGTCGCTGCGGAACTTGCCCTCGGCGATCAGTCCGGCGATCTCGGGTTGCGGCTCACCGATGTTCCATGGCACCGGTCCCGAAAAGTTCTCCGCATTGCCTCGGTAGATGTCATCCCACGGCGCAACCTGGTCGTCGGTCATGACGTCGACGGTACGCCTGCACTTTCCCCGCCACAGCGCATCGGCACGGCCTCGTTGCGACGGGAACGGCACTCACGGTTGCGAAGTCGCTAACCGGTCAAGTTCACCTCGATGCAGTAGGTGCGTTGCGGTTCCGAGAAGGCGATGGGAAATGCGGCGTCGAACTGGTTGCACAGGGATTCGTCGTCCTGGCCGTCGACGCGTTCGACCACTGTGACGGTGTCGGGTTGGGAACAGACACCCGGAACGATTCTGCCGTCGTCCTCGAGGAGGTAGCACGAATCTTTCACCATGTTCGGGATGAGGCACAGCGTGCTTTCGACGGTGTCGTCCTCCCCCACCAGCGTGTAGGAGAAGTAGTCGTCACCGCACTGGACGTCACCGTCCTGCTTGGTGGCCACCTCGTACGTGGCGTCGTCGTCGGAGCAGTCCCGCTTTTCGTGCTCGGTCTCGGCGGCCGTGGTCGATGCGGACTCGAAGAAGACGCAATCTCCGACGTCGAGGCTGTTCTGGTCGGCACTACGCACGGCGAACAGGCCTACTGCGGCGACAGCGGCGAGGAGTACCACGGCGACCACAGCGAGGGTGATGAACAGGCCCTTGCGCGACTTCTTCGGAGGCGGATACTGACCGCCGGGCGGGTACTGCCCGTACTGTCCGGGCGGCGGACCGTACTGACCCGGCTGTCCCGGCGGCGGACCGTACTGGCCCTGCTGTCCCGGCGGCGGACCGTACTGGCCCTGCTGTCCCGGCGGCGGACCGTACTGGCCCTGCTGGTAGGGCTGATTCTGCTGGTACGGCTGCTGCGGGTTGTTCGGCGGCTGGCCGGGGGTGTTCGGATCGGGACGTGGGGGTCGGGGGCTGGGTCATCTCAGGCCTCGTCTCTGGGGGAACCACCGGCTCACCTCTCAATTTAGGCGGCCACCGCCCGGAATGTGCTGGTATCGAGCCAGGTGAGGGGTGGCGACGTGGCGCGCCGACGCCCATACCAGGACAATGGACAGGCTGGCCAGAATCCGGCGTGACAAGGAGGCTTCCGTGACCGACGGACCGTTGATCGTCCAATCCGACAAGACGTTGCTGTTGGAGGTCGATCACGAACGCGCGAACGACGCCCGGCAGGCGATCGCGCCGTTCGCCGAACTCGAGCGTGCGCCGGAACACGTCCACACCTACCGCATCACTCCCCTGGCCCTGTGGAATGCGCGAGCGGCCGGGCACGACGCCGAACAGGTGGTCGACGCCCTCGTCAACTTCTCCCGCTATGCCGTGCCGCAGCCTCTGCTGGTCGACATCGTCGACACCATGGCCAGGTACGGCCGCCTGCAGCTGGTTAAGAACCCCGCGCACGGGTTGACTCTCGTCAGTCTGGACCGCGCCGTACTCACCGAGGTGACCCGGCACAAGAAGATCGCCCCGATGCTCGGCGCCCGTGTCGACGACGACACCGTCGTAGTTCATCCGAGCGAGCGCGGACGACTCAAGCAGCTCCTCCTCAAGGTGGGCTGGCCGGCCGAAGACCTCGCCGGATATGTCGACGGTGAAGCCCACCAGATCGACCTCGACTACGACGGCACGTCGCCCGGATCGGCGGACGGCCATTGGCATCTGCGCGACTACCAGGAAATGGCAGCCGACTCCTTCTGGGCGGGCGGTTCCGGTGTCGTCGTCCTTCCCTGTGGCGCAGGCAAGACCATGGTCGGTGCCGCGGCCATGGCCAAGGCGAAAGCCACCACGTTGATCCTCGTCACGAACACCGTCGCGGGACGCCAGTGGAAACGGGAGCTCATCGCCCGCACCTCCCTCACGGAGGAGGAAATCGGCGAATATTCCGGTGAGCGCAAGGAAATTCGGCCCGTCACCATTGCCACGTATCAGGTGATCACGCGCCGAACCAAAGGTGAGTACAAGCACCTCGAACTGTTCGACTCCCGCGACTGGGGCCTCGTGATCTACGACGAGGTCCACCTCCTTCCGGCCCCGGTGTTCCGTATGACCGCCGACCTGCAGTCCCGTCGCCGCCTCGGCCTCACCGCCACGTTGGTGCGTGAGGACGGTCGCGAGGGCGACGTCTTCTCGCTGATCGGCCCCAAGCGGTACGACGCACCGTGGAAGGACATCGAGGCGCAGGGCTGGATCGCTCCCGCCGACTGCGTCGAGGTGCGGGTCACGTTGACCGATGCCGAGCGCATGGCCTACGCAGTCGCCGAACCCGACGAGCGGTACAAGCTGTGTTCGACAGCACACACGAAAATCGCAGTGGTCAAATCGATCCTCGAGCGGCATACCGATGCACCCACGCTCATCATCGGCGCCTACCTCGACCAACTCGACGAGCTGGGTGAGGCGTTGAACGCACCGGTCATCAAGGGCTCCACCAAGAACAAGGAACGTGAGGAACTCTTCGACAGCTTCCGGGCAGGGGACATCCAGACGTTGGTGGTGAGCAAGGTTGCCAACTTCTCGATCGACCTTCCGGAAGCATCCGTCGCGGTACAGGTTTCAGGCACGTTCGGGTCGCGGCAGGAGGAAGCCCAGCGGCTCGGACGGCTGCTGCGCCCCAAGCAGGACGGCGGCCAAGCGCACTTCTACTCCGTCGTCGCCCGCGACACCCTCGACGCCGAGTACGCCGCACACCGGCAGCGCTTTCTGGCGGAGCAGGGCTATGCGTACCGGATCACCGACGCCGACGACCTCCTCGGGCCCGCCATCGGGTGACTCCGCCGCCGCGGAGCCTCGGACTCTAAGCTGGTGCCGTGCGACATTTCGAGTTCACCGTCGATCGGGCCTACGCGAAGTCTGTGAATCAGACGTTCGCCGATATGCGACGCCTCCAGGTGTCCGCGGTCATCGTTGCCCTGCTGTTCGCGGCCGCGGCTGTGGGGCTGGTCCTGCTCGGGCATCCGTGGTCGATCATCCTCGGCGTCGTGGTGGCGCTCGTCGCTCTCACGTCGGTGTGGGTGGCGTTCTGGGTGCCCAAGAAGGTGGGCAGCATCGAAGACCTGTATGCGAAGAGTCCATTGGTCCCGGCCGTGATCTCGGAGGTGCACCCGCGTGCGCTCACGCTGCTGTCGCTGATCGACGCAGCGAAGCCTGCGGCAGGGCGGCCGTCGTACGTGCTGGTCACCCGGAACGTTCCGATCCGTGCACACCAGAAGCAGAACGTCGGCGACAGGGTGCCGTCCGTCGCGCTTCTGAGCGACCGCAACACGCACAGCGCCGCCGACACCTGGGAGATGGTCAGTCCGATGCCCATCGCCTGGGGGACGCGCGACTCCTCGGTGCGCGCCCGCGCAGCCGAAGCCATCGATCAGGCGGAGTGGGAATTTCTGGAGGGCAAGATCCCCGAGTCGGAACACGTGCGCACGAGTCCCGATCAGCGAGTGGCCGTGTCCGAGCACGAGCTTCCCGAGAGCCTGCGCTGAACTAGTCGGGCCAGCCGTCTGCCGGCGTGCGCGGGTCGTCCGCCAGCAGCGCTGCCATCCACGAATCCCGCCGGACTCCACGTTGGAGCAGCCCACGGCGCTGCACTCCTTCGAACCGGAATCCCAGTTTGCGGGCCACCGCCGCGGAGTCGTGGTTGCCGACGAAGGCACGCCACTCGATGCGTTCGAGACCCATCACATCCGGCCGAAACGCAAAGTCGCACACCACCTCCACCGCGGATGCCATGAGACCTCGAGAGCGGGCACCGGCGGCGAGCCAGTATCCGATTTCGGCCGACGAGCTGTCGCGGGCGAGTAGTCCGATCATCCCCACCGCCGGTCCGTCGGCGCGCTCGCGAATTGCCCAGACCGGGCTTCGATCCGCCCATCCGGAGGGGACGGTCCGCGACACGAAGTGCTCGGCGTCCGATCGTGCGTAGGGCGAGGGCATGGTGGTCCACTCGGCGATCGCGGAGTCGCTACAGGCGGCACAGATCGCGTCGATGTCGCTGACGACCGGCGGGCTCAGCCACACGGTGCCGGTGTTCAGGGTGACGACGAACATGCTGCCACTGTAGGCCTGCGAGCCGTCGATCAACGCAGCGCCGGGAGGACTTCCTTCTCGAACAGCTCGATACCGGACGTGTCGTACGCGGCTTCGGGAAAGTAGAAGATGCCGTAGGTCATGCCCTGCGCCTTCAGAGCGGACAGCTTCTCGATGATCTGATCCGGGGTACCCACGCCCGGCATTCCGCGGAAGGCGCCGAGAGTTCCCTCCGCCGCCTCGGCGCCGACATAGGGGGTGACCCGCTCGACCAGCGTGGCCAGTCGTTGCTCGACCTCGGCCTCGGTGGTTCCGATTGCGACGTTGTAGTTGGCCGACCGGACGATGGCATCGAAGTCGGTTCCGACGTTCTCACAGTGCCTGCGGAGGATTTCGGACTTGTGGGCGAACCCTTCGGGAGTGCCGTCGAAGTTGGTGTACTGCGCGTACTTCGCCGCGATCTTCAGGGTCACCTTTTCGCCGCCACCGGCAATCCACAGGGGAATGCCGCCCTCTTGGAGGGGAAGTGGCCGCACGATCGCCCCGTCCACCTGGTAGTGCGTGCCTGCAAGGGTCGCGCTGCCGTTGATCCAGGCCTGGCGCAGAATCTGAACGCCTTCCTCGAGGCGACCGAGACGTTCACCGGGCGAGGGGAATCCGTATCCGTAGGCCCGCCACTCGTGCTCGTACCAGCCGCCTCCGATGCCCATCTCCACTCGCCCGCCGGAGATGAGATCGGTGGTGGCGGCCACCTTGGCCAGATACGCGGGATTGCGGTAGCTGACCGCGGTGCACATCTGGCCGAGCCGCACCCGCGAGGTGACGGCAGCGAGAGCGGACATCAGGGTCCACGCCTCGTGGGTTGCCTCCTCGGTGGGCGCCGGAACGGTGTGGAAGTGGTCGTACACCCAGAGCGAATCCCAGGAGCCGCGGTCGGCACGCAACGAGAAGTCGCGCATCACCGCCCACTGCTCGGAAGGATCGATACCGACGAGGTCGAGGCGCCAGCCTTGAGGAACGAACAATCCGAAGCGCATGAGAAGAATGTACCCACAGTCCAGGTAGTCCTGCAGGGTGCGGCGCCACCCGCGGCCCGATCGTGTGAACAGGCGCTACCGTCACAGCATGGCCCGCTTTCCTTCCACCGAACAGTGGTACCGATGGAGCGCGAAACACAGTCGCGGAATCGACGTGTGCGTTGCCGGCGTCGTCACCGTTCTCAGTCTCCTCACCGCGGTGGAGGCGAGCGTGACCGCGGTGGTCGTTTCCTTGGGGATGACGGTGCCGCTGGCCTGGCGTCGTTCGCACACGGTGGTGTCGGGTTTCGTCATCGCCGCGTTCTCCGTGCTGCATCTTG
Source organism: Rhodococcus sp. USK13 (assembly GCF_018343855.1). NCBI lineage: Bacteria > Bacillati > Actinomycetota > Actinomycetes > Mycobacteriales > Nocardiaceae > Rhodococcus > Rhodococcus sp. USK13. Next base: position 6,335,085 of record NZ_CP069242.1, read on the forward strand.
TCGTGATCGCACACACCCTCCTGCTGTCCGTAGTCGCGGTCCCCATCGCGCTCTACGCTTTCGCCGCCTACGGTCCGCGGTGGAGCAGTTTCACCGCGCTCGGTATCGCCATGGTCGGGGCTGTGGGCGCGACGGTGAAGTACTTCTCCGACAGCAAGTCGTCCGAGATAATCGTGTACAACTCCCTCGCCTTCGTCGTCTTCGTCCTCGCGGTGTGGGCGTTCGGTGACCTGCGCCGGGTTCGGATGAAGGAACTCGACGGGCTGGCGGAGCGAGCTCGGCTCCTCGAACTCGAACGGGAACAGGAAGCCGAGATCGCCACCATCACCGAGCGCACACGGATTGCCCGGGAGATGCACGATATCGTCGCCCACTCGCTGACCGTGGTCATCGCTCAGGCCGACGGTGGACGGTACGGTGCCGCCCAGGATCCCGCAGCGGCTGTCGCTGCGCTGGAGACGATCGCCGCCACAGGCAGGCAAGCGCTGACGGATATGCGGGCACTGCTGTCTGTGTTGCGGGAGGACCGACCCCGGGACTTCGCCATGATCCCCGGTGCGTCGGATATCGAGTCGCTGGTCGCAGACCTTCGCAGAAGTGGGGTGGACGTGCACCTGCAGATCGAAGGTAACCCGCGGGAACTACCACCGGGAACGAGTCTGACCGCGTACCGGATCGTGCAGGAGTCGCTGACCAACGTGCTCAAGCACGCCGGGCCGGGGGCGCACGCCGACGTCGAAATGTGCTGGACCGAGCAAGATCTGGTTGTCACTGTCGTGGACGACGGCCGGGGCGTTTCGGCGGCACTCATCGAACCCTCCGCAGGTGGGCAGGGCTTGATCGGGATGACGGAGCGCGCACGTCTCCACGGCGGCCGGGTGACGGCTGGTCCCAAACCTGGTGGCGGCTATCGGGTCCGCGCCGTCCTCCCTCACGGAAACACCTAGGGTGAGTGCATGGACGAACACGGCGGCCGCATCGATGTTGCGCTGATCGACGACCAGCAACTGGTCCGCGCCGGATTCCGGATGGTCATCGATTCGCAGCCGGACCTGTCGGTGGTAGTCGAGGCGTCGGACGGGCGGCAAGCGCTGACCGAACTCGCGGCACGTCGCGTCGATGTCGTTTTGATGGATGTGCAGATGCCGCGCATGGACGGCATCGAAACCACCCGCCAGCTGCTGGCCGCGGAAGATGCGCCGAAAGTGGTGGTACTCACCACGTTCGACAACGACGAGTATGTGCTGTCCGCAATCCGGGCGGGGGCGAGTGGCTTTCTCCTCAAGGACGTTCCACCGGAACAGTTGCTCGACGGTATCCGGACGGTGCACCGGGGCGACGCCGTGATCGAGGCACGGGCCACTCGCCGCCTACTCCAGCACGTGGGGCCGTTACTCGAGGATTCGATGGACCGCGCACAGCTTCCGGAGGAACTCACACCCCGTGAGGTGGAAGTCCTCGAGGCCATGGCGTATGGGCTGTCCAATACGGAGATCGCGGCGCAGCTCCACATATCGGAGACCACCGTGAAGACGCATGTGGGACGCGTTCTGTCGAAAACGCACTCACGAGACAGGGTGCAGGCGGTGGTGTTCGCATTCCAGGTCGGTTTGGTGCGCCGCTCGGACCTTCTCGGTACCGAGGACTGACGCTGGGGGCCCACGTCGTCCTACCAGAGGATGACGGCCGCGGCCGGAAGATGGCTCCGCGCTCCGACGCGCACACCGCATCACCTGCAATAACGTCGATTCCGTGATGACAAGGACCAACACGGAGGTGGGGACGACGATGCAGGCTGCGGTCCGCGCGAGCGGAGTAACGAAGGTATACGGCACGGGTGAGACAGCGGTGCGGGCGCTGGGCGGGGTGGACGTCGATTTCGCACGAGGCGAATTCACCGCCATCATGGGTCCGTCGGGTTCCGGCAAGTCGACACTGATGCACTGCCTGGCCGGACTCGACACGGTGACGGCCGGCCGCGTGTTTCTCGGCGACACCGAGGTGACCGGGTTGGGCGATGGGGAGCTGACCGAACTGCGGCGTGAGCGGATCGGATTCGTGTTCCAGGCATTCAACCTCCTACCGGTTCTGAGCGCACGAGCCAACATGATGTTGCCGATGCGCCTGGCGGGCAGCAACCCGTCGCCGCAGTGGATGGCGGAAGTGGTCGCCAAGCTCGGGCTCACGCACCGGCTCGATCATCTCCCCCACGAGTTGTCGGGCGGGCAACAACAGCGGGTGGCTGTGGCGCGCGCTCTGCTTCCGCAGCCCGACGTCGTCTTCGCCGACGAGCCGACCGGAAACCTCGATTCACACTCCGGCACAGAGGTTCTCGGCCTGCTGCGAACGTGCGTGCGGGAGACGTCGCAGACGGTGGTGATGGTGACGCACGACCCGGTTGCCGCGTCGTATGCGGACCGGGTGGTTCTCATCGCAGACGGTTTGATCGCCGGTGACATTCTCCGGCCGACCGTAGATTCCGTGATCGCGTCGATGCGTGCACTCGGCGCGAACGACCTCGCGGCGGTGCGACGATGAGGGAGCTGGCTTTGGCGCAGGCCCGGGCGCACGCGGGCCGGTACGTGGCCTCGATTCTCGCGGTGGTCATCGCCGTCGGGTACATCGTGGCGACGCTGACCTTGAACTCCACCGTCGGCGCCGGAATCGACAACTCGCTCGCTGTGCAGTATCAGGGCACCGACGCGGTCGCTTCCGGGCCGGGCGCCAGGGCGGCCGACCTCGCCCGGATCCCCGGCGTCGCCGCGACGACCGATGACGTGAGTGCCTCTGTCCGTGTCGATTCCGCGATCGACGGAAAGTCCTACGGTGACGCCGTGTCGATCGCGGACGACAGTGTGTTGCGATGGCAGCAGGTCTCCGACGGAGAACTGCCCAGGGGACTCGGCGAGGCGCTGGTGAGTAAGGACGCCGGAATCCCTGTCGGCTCGGAGATCACGGTGACCGCACTCGACGCGAGCGACGGTGTGACCACCAGTGTGCGGGTCGTCGGGCTGGTCGACCTCTCCGGAACAGCGCAGCGAATGCGCGGCACCACGGTCTTCGCGACACCTGCCCAGCTGATTCAGTGGGCCGGTGACGCCGCCACCCACGAGGTACGCATTGCCGGTGACGGGTCCCTGTCACAGCAGGAGCTGGCCACCCGTATCCGCGAGGCCCTGCCCGCCGACTCGACCGTGACTACCGGAGCCGCAGCAACGAAAGACGCTGCAGGACAGTATCTCGGTCAGGCCGAGGTACTGAGTACCATCCTCCTGTCCTTCGGCGCGATCGCGGTCGTTGTCGCGGCGCTCGTGATCGCCAATACCTTCGCAGTGCTGCTCGCGGCGCGGACCCAGGAGCTTGCGCTCCTGCGCTGTGTCGGTGCAACCGCATCGCAGGTGCGCCGCAGTATCCGGGCGGAGGCGGCCGCAGTAGGGATCATCGCGTCCGTTCTCGGCGCCGGTGTCGGGGTCGCGTTGGCCTGGGTGGTCGGACGGGTGGCCACGGCGGCGGATGCACCGATCCCGCTGTCAACGTTGCATGTCGATCCGCTGGCGGTCGCGCTCGGTGTGGCAGTGGGGATCGTGATGACCATGGTGGCAGCATCTGCCCCCGGACGGGCGGCGACCAGACTGTCGCCACTCGCAGCGCTGCAACCGATGGAGGCCAAGCCGGAGAGTGCGCGAATATCACTCGGCCGCAGGGTTCTCGGCCTCGGGATGCTGGCCGCCGGAATCGCGATGACCGTGGTAGGCGTCCTCGCACAGCAAGTTCCGGCAGCCACTGTGGGCGGATTGCTCTCGTTCCTCGGCATCGCGGCACTGAGCACTACGATGGTGCCTGCGCTGATCAGCCGGACGGGCATCGTTCTGGCACGGCTGGCAGGTCCGGTCGGCGAGCTCGCCGCGGGCAACGCAGGCCGTAATCCGCGCCGGACCGCCGCTACAGTCACTGCTCTGTTGATCGGTGTGGCGTTGACCAGCACCTTGGTGGTGGGGATCGCGACAGTGAAATCGTCGGCCCCCGCCGCGATGGACGAGCAGTTTCCGGTGGACGTGATGGTCAGCAGCGCAGGGAACCGAGGACTTCCACCGGAGTTGGGCTCGCGGATCACGGCAACAACGGGCGTGTCGGGGGTTTCGGCGCTCGAGCGGGCCGACCTGGTCATCGATGGACGTGGCGAACTGGAGGCCTTCGGGGTGTCGGGCAGTGCCGCGCAGTCCGTGCTGCGTACCCCGATCACCCTTCCCTCACCGGGACGGCTGGTGCTCTCTCCCGCCGGACTGCGGGACAGCGGTCTGAGCCCTGGAGACACGGCGACGGTCCGAGGTGATCGCGGCGACGTCACAGTCGCGGTGGTGGAGGGCCGGGACGGTCAGCCGGCTCTCCTCGATCACACCGATATGGCGGTGTCGGCATCGTCCCCTGTTATCGACGCGTACTGGATTCGTCTGTCGGAGGGCAACTCCGACGAGCAGTCGCTGGCCGCGACCGACCAGGTGACGGAGCTTGCCCGTGAGCTGGCGCCCGGAAGCGAAGTCCAAGGCATGATCGCGATGCGCGGGGCTATCGATTCGGTGCTCGACACCATGCTCATGGTGGTCGTGGGCCTGCTGTCGGTAGCCGTGCTGATCGCTCTCATCGGCGTCGGTAACACGATGGCACTGTCCGTCCTCGAACGGCGTCGTGAATCGGGACTGCTTCGAGCACTCGGCCTGACGAGAAAAGGAGTACGCGCAATGTTGATCTGGGAAGCCCTCCTGGTGGCCGGTGTGGCGTCCGGAATGGGCGTCGTGTTCGGTCTCATCTTCGGAACCGCCGGAACTGCGTCTGTTTTCGGCTACGACGATGTGGTGCTCAGCGGAATCCCGTGGGTGCAGCTCTTCGCCATCGTGTTGCTCGGCGGGATCTGCGGGGTGATTGCGGCACTGCTTCCCGCCAGGCGTGCGGGGGCGGCCTCGCCGATATCGGCCATGGCCGGTTAGCTGCCCGGAGCCGCCTCACCGAGCCCGGCCGAGTTCTAGGTCCTTTGTTTCTCGAGGGCGACGGAACCCGGATCGCGGCTCGGTCGAGGCGGCCACGGCGAGTAGACGGGAATGAAGCGGAACAACAGGCCCGCACCGAGCAGCGCAGCCCCGCCGACCGCACCGACGGCGAACCCGAGCGGGACCACCGCGGCCAGCGCACCCACCCCCAACGGCCCGGCGAACATACCGGTGTCGTGGGTCAGTCGCCAGGCGGCGAGGAATTCTGCGCGGATCGCGGGTGGGGCGATGTCGGCTCCCAGCGTCATGATGACGCCATTGCCGAGCCCGTTGCCGATGCCCATGAGGACGGCGACCAGGCCGATCGACACGAGATCGTGTGAGAACGGCAACGCCAGGTACGACACCCCGATCACCAGCAGGGAGGGTACGGCGATGAATCTCCGGCCGTACCGGTCCATGAAGTGGCCGGCCGGATACGAACACAGCAGGTCGACGGCCGCTCCGGCACCGAACACCAGGCTCACTTGGGCGGCGTCGAGTCCGAGGTGGGCGGCCCACAGCGGCAGCACCGCTTCCCGAGACGCTCGCCCCGCACCCATCAGCAGCGAGCCGGCGCCGAGGGTGGACAACAGCTTTCGGTGCCCTCGCAGAATGGAGGGCAGCGTGACATGCGACTTCGCCGGGCCATCCGTGCGGCTCGGTGGATCGGGGACGCGGGACATCAGCCACCCCGACAGCACGACACCGACAAGTTGGACGACGAACCCGCCGCGCGTGCCGACAACGAGGATCACGGCGGCACCGAGAAGCGGGCCGACGAAGAAGCCGAGCCGCCACATCGCCGCAAACGACGACATGGCACGTGCCCTCAGCCCGAGCGGCACGGCCTCGGCCAGATAACTCTGCCGGGCCAGGCCCCATACTGCGTTGGCGAGCCCGGTCAGCAGGGCGCCGAGACCCAGCACTCCCGGCGTCGGCGCAAACAAGCAGATCAGGACGCCGAGGGCGCCGACCGAGCTGCCCCCGATGATCGACCGCCGCTCGCCGAACCTGGCTACGATCCGCCCGGCCGGCAGGTCACCGAGCACGGCGCCGAGCCCGACGACCGCCACGATCAGTCCCGACACCGCCACCGACGCACCTAGATCACGTGCGGTGAGGGCCATGACCGGCGCCGCGGCGCCCTGGCCGATCCCGAAGATTGCGGCCGGGACGAAGACCGTGGTGACAAAGGGTTTGAGGCCGGTCGGACCGCTCATGCGCTCGCTTCGCCGACGGCACCGCCCAGCGGGTCACCGGGTGCGAACCGGTTGCCGACCTCGCCCAGCCCATAGTGACCGCGCAACGTCGTCGAGGTGTACTCGGTGCGAAACAATCCGCGGTCCTGGAGAATGGGAACCACCCGATCGACGAAGTCGTCGAGACCTCCCGGCAAGTACGGCGGCATGATGTTGAAGCCGTCCGCCGCACCCTGTTCGAACCAGATCTGCAACTCGTCCGCCACCTGCTCGGGGGTTCCGGCGAACGTGCGGTGTCCACGCCCGCCGCCGAGGAGTCCGATCAGTTGCCGCACGGTGAGCGAGCCGCCTTCGGCAAGATCCTTCACCAGCTGGTACCGGCTCTTGTTCCCCTGAATCTCGTTGAGCGGCGGCAAGGGTGGGAGCGGGGCGTCGAGGGAATGCTCGGTGAGGTCGACGCCGAGCATCGTGGACAGCTGACGCAGCGAGTACGCGGGTGAGATCAGCTCGGTAAAGGACCGTTCGAGCGCCTCCGCCTCTTCCTGGGTGTCTGCGATGAACGGGACGATACCCGGCAGCACCTTCAGATCGCCGGCATTGCGGCCGTACTTCACCACCCGCGCCTTCAGGTCCCGGTAGAACTCCTGCCCTTGCGCGAGGGTGCGTTGCGCAGTGAAGACCGCCTCCGCATGCCGGGCGGCGAACTCTTTACCGCTCTCCGAAGAACCAGCCTGTACCAGCAGTGGACGCCCCTGTGCCGATCGCGGGGAGTTCAGCGGCCCCTTGACCTGGAAGCGCGGACCGTCGTGGTCGATCGTGTGGACCTTTGCCGGGTCGGCGAACAGGCCGGTGTCCGGGTCGAGTACCACGGCGTCGTCTTCCCAGCTGTCCCACAGCGCAAGTGCCACGTCGACGAATTCCGCTGCGCGCTCGTATCTTCCGCTGTGCGCCGGGATTCCGTCGACGCCGAAGTTCGCCGCCTCGTCCGCGCCCGCCGAGGTCACGATGTTCCACCCCGCCCGGCCACCGCTGATGTGGTCGAGAGAGGTGAACTTCCGCGCCAAGCTGTAGGGGTCGCCGTAACTCGTCGACGCCGTGGCGATCAGTCCCACATGTTCGGTGGCGACGGCGATGGCCGACAGCAGCGTGACGGGTTCGAAGATCGCCTGCGTGTTGTGCTCGAGCCGCGGACCGATTGCCAGGGTGTCGGCGAAGAACACGGAGTCGAGTTTGCCGCGTTCCGCGATCCGCCCGAGTTCCTGGAAGTGCTTCACGTCCAGAACCCGGTGGGCCTCCGTGCGTGGATGCCGCCACGCCGCCTCGTGGTGACCCACGCCCATGAGAAAGGCATTGAGATGGAAGTGCTGGGAACCTTGTGACATCGAGTTTCTTTTCTACGAGAGGAGCAGCAGGCCGATCAGACCCGCCAGCGCGACAACCTGCGTTCGATCAACACGAGAATCGCGTTGAGGGACAGCCCGAGAACAGAGATCGCGACGATGCCCGCGTACATGTTGGGGATCTGAAAGTTGAACTGGGAGGCGGTGATCAGATAGCCGAGCCCGGCCTTGGCGCCCACCATTTCAGCGGCGATCAGCACGAGAATGGACGACGCCGCCGCCATGCGGATACCGGTGAAGATGGTGGGAACAGCGGCGGGCAGCACCACTTTCTGGAACAGGCGCACCGGCGACAATCCCAGCGACGAAGCCGATTTGATCAACAGCGGATCGACGGTACGCACACCGGAAATCGTGTTGAGGAGAATGGGGAACGTGCAGGCGTAGATCACCAGCGCGATCTTCGACTCCTCACCGATGCCGAGGATCAGGATGAAGACGGGTAGCAGGGCCAACGCGGCCGTGTTACGGAAGAGCTCGAGAATGGGGTTCAGGAAGTCCGACACCGGGCGGTACCAGGCGATCGCGATGCCCAGCGGGATCGCGATCGCGACTGCCACGAAGAAGCCGATCAGAGCCCGCGAGAGACTCGCCGACACGTGCTGCCACAGTTCACCGCTGGCGGCCAGGTCGAGAAAGGCTTCGACCACCGTACTGAACGGTGGCAGAAACACCTCGTCCACCAACCCGATTCGGGGCGCGAACTCCCACAGCCCGAGAAACGCGACGATCGCGATGGAAGGCTTGAGGATTCGCCAGGCGACGGGCCCCACGACCGCGCCGGCGCGCTTCGCGGCGTTGGGTGCCGCCGGTCGGACCTCCGGTGCGGGCGATGTTGCGCGGGTCTGTAGTGGATCGGCGACGACAGGTGCCTCGTCGAGGTCTGTCGGTGTGGCAAGTGCGCTAGACATGAGCCTCCTCCTTCTCGATTACCTGTGCTCGCTCCACTTCACCGTGCAACAGCGTCCAGATCTTGTGCCGGTACTGCCGGAACTGCTCGTTGGATCGGACGTCCTCAACGCTGCGGTCGATGTCGATGTCGACGAACGTCTTCACCCGCCCGGGTCGCGAGGTCAGCACCGCAACCCGCTGCCCGAGGTAGATGGCCTCGTCGATGCCGTGGGTGATGAACAGGATGGTTTTTCCCGTTGCCTTCCAGATGCGCAGAAGTTCGTCCTGGAGTGATTCGCGGGTCTGCGCGTCGAGGGCGGCGAACGGCTCGTCCATCAGCAGCACTTCGGGATCGAAGGCCAAGCTGCGGGCAATCGCGACACGCTGCTTCATCCCACCGGACAGTTCGTGCGGGTACCGGTCACCGAAGCCGTGCAAGCCCACCAACTCGAGGTAGTACTCGGCGAGGCTCCGGCGCTCCTTCTTGGGCAGCCCCTTGGCTTCCAACCCGAACTCGATGTTGTGCCGCGCGGTGCGCCATGGGAGAAGCGCGTACTGCTGGAAGACGATGCCTCTATCGAGTCCCGGCCCCGTCACCGGCTTCCCGTCGAGGAGAATGCGGCCCGAGGTCGGCGTGCTCAAACCTCCGAGAAGGTCCAGCAGCGTCGACTTTCCGCAACCGCTGGGTCCGACGAGGACGAGGAACTCACCGGCGGCGAGATCGATGTCGATGTCTTCGATGGCGGTGAACTTGTCCCTCGTCCCGCGCACGTCGAATTGTTTGGTGACGTGTTCGAGGCGGAGTTTGGGGGGTGTGACCTGACCTCGGTCCGAAGCGGTCGTGCTCATGTCTGTCCTTCCGATACTTCTCCGTCAGTTCTGCTCGGTACTGTCATTTCGTGGCCAGGGCCTGCCCGTCCGGACCGCTGTCCGCCGGATACGTGCCATTGGCGTAGGGGTTGTACTCGTTCGTGTACACATCGGCCGGCGTGAGCTTGCCGTCCTCGAGTTCTCCATTGCGCACGAGCCAGTCGATCCAGGTCTGAATCTCCTTGTCGGTGATCACTCCACCGGGGCCGGCGACACCGGGCGACCTCCAGTAGTCGACGAGGTCGGTGTTCTCGTTGCGTCCGCGCTCGGTGATGATCTCCTTGTACTTCGCGATCACCTGATCGCGCGGCGTGGTCTGTGTCCAGCGGATCGCCCGGGCCGTGCCCTGCACGAAGTCGGCCACTGCCTCCTGGTTCTTTGCGATGAAGTCGTTGCGGAACAGCAGCGAGCCGTACGTGAACGAACCGAAGATGGACTCGTCGGTGAACAGCGCGCGGATGCCGCCCTTCTCCACGGCCTTGTCGCGGAACACGCTCCCGAGTGTGCCGACATCGATCTGCCCCTGTCGCAGTGCCTGTTCGGTGTTCACCGGGGGTACGACGGTGAGCTCCACCTGCTTGATCTCGTCCGGAGTGAGCCCTTCTCGCGCCAGCCATTCACGGACCAGGAATTCGTGGTGCGCGCCGAGGGTATTCATCCCGACTTTCTTGCCGATGAGATCTCGGGCGGTGCGAATCGGGCTGTCCTCGAGCACGTAGTACCCGTTGAACGTCTCTTTGTCGGAGCCGTAGTACCCGACGACCGAGGTGACGGGTGAATCCGCGGCCGCCAGCTTCAGTACCGCCCCGTTGAACGCCCCACCGAAATCGGTCTGTCCCGTTGCGGCGTTCTGGATGCTCTGGGGCCCACTGGTGCTGTCGCCGATCCAGTTCAGCTCGACCTTCTGGTAGTAACCCAGGTCGGCCGCCAATTCCGAGAAGGAGACCTGGCCGGTGGTTCCCTCGTAGCGCAGGACGGTCTTACCGTCGGCGGTCGTGACGGTCTTGTCACTCGAGCAGGCGACGGTGAGGCCGGCGAAGGTGAGCAGGGCGGCCGCGGCGGCCAGAGTCCGCGCCAGACGTGGACGAATCATCGGGATCTTCCTCAGGGTGATGCCCGCGCACAGAAAGGGTGGCGGGTCGGGTGATGCGCACCGTTCGACCGGAGACCGGGACGGTCCCGCGGGATCGAGCGGTGCCTGCGAAGAGAAGGGGTGCAGAAAAGCCAGGTCAGCTGCGACAGCTACAACACTGGAACATGGCAGAACTCCCTGACGTCGTGTGGTTGTCCCACAGTACGTCCGGTGCCCCCACCAGGGTCAACGGTTACGCGCACCACGGATTTTATGTCTGGATCGGACGTACGATGTCGGCATGCCGTCAGCGACGCTGGTAGACGAATTCGAGGGCCACCGGCGGCATCTGTTGTCGGTGGCCTATCGGCTGACCGGCAGTGTCAGCGACGCCGAGGATGCCGTGCAGGAATCGTGGCTGCGACTCGACGAAGAGAATGCCACCGGCATACGGGACCTCCGGAGCTGGCTGACCACCGTGGTCGGCAGAATCTGCCTCGATCGGCTGCGATCGGCCGCCGTGCGACGGGAACAGTATGTCGGGCAGTGGCTTCCGGAACCCATCGTCACCGGGCTGGGACCGTCTGCGGAGCCGGATCCGCTCGAAGCGGTCGTACAGGAGGAAGACAATCGGTTGGCGGCGTTGATCGTGCTCGACACGCTCACTCCGCAGCAACGCGTCGCCTTCGTGCTCCACGACGGGTTCGGGGTGCCATTCGACGAGGTGGCAGACCTGTTGGGGATCGCGGTCCCGGCGGCGCGGCAGCTCGCGTCCCGCGCCCGTAAGGCCGCGGCAGCAACCACTCCCGCGGTCCCGGACGAGGAGCATTCACGCGCGGTGCAGCGACTTCTCGGAGCCCTCGCCTCCGGCGACATCGATGCGGTGGTGTCGGCACTGCACCCCGACGCCCTCGTCATCGGCGACGCCAACGGCACGACCAGTACCGCCGTCAACGTCATCCGGGGAGCGGACAAGTTCGCTCGCTTCTATCTCGGCCTCATCCGAAAGTACGGCGCCGCCGCCTTCACCACCATGCAGCCGGTCCTTGTCAACGGTCAGCTCGGCTTCTTCAGCGCCGGGATCGCCGGCGGCGGGACCCACCGCAGCTCGCCTCCGCGAGTGGGTGGGTTCACCGTCCGGGACGGACTCGTCTACGCCGCCTACGACATCGCGAATCCGGAGAAGCTCGTCGGGATCAGACTCCAGGACCACCCTTCGTGACCTCGGTGTCGTCACCTCGGTGGTCAGCAGCGGGGGCTTCCGAGGCCCACGGCACCCGGCACGATTCGGTGCTGAAACCCTGTTCGGTGATGCCCAGTGCCGAATACATCCGGGCCCGCATGTTTTCGATCCCGATCTGATACGACAGTTCGACGACACCGTCCCTGCCGAAACGGCGTTCGAGGTCGGCCACCTGTTCGTCCGTGACCGTCGTGGGCGTCGCAGTCATCGCGTCGGCATAGGCGATGGCCGCACGCTCGTCCTCGCTGTACGCCGGGGAGTCGGCGTAGTTGCCGATGTCTTCGAGCCTCGCCGTGTCCAGCCCGTCGAGGCGTTGCAGCATCGTGCCGAAGTCCACGCACCATGAGCAGCCGATCGTCCAGGCGACGCGGTATACCGCCAGCTCCCGGACACTGGCCGGAAGCACGGTCGACGCCTTCTGCACCGCCAGCTCGTGCCGGGCCGAGGCGACGAAGAGTTTGCGGTGGTGGGCGAGCACGGTGAACGGCTCCGGCACCTCGTCGAACTTGCGGGCAGCGAATTTGTACGCAACCTTGACCAGCGGGCTCGCGTCCGCCGGGGCCACTGCGGGAATGCGGGGCATTGTGTCCTCCATCGTCACCGGGCGCCCTTCGCGCGCCGTCTACAGAGAAGACGAGACAGCCCCGCAGAACGTGACACGGCCGTGTGCGAGGTTCGGTGGCACACCGACTACGCTGCAGTAATGCCCGAAACGCCGCGCAATCGCCTGTCGGCTACGCCGCGTAATCGAACCGTCTCGCGCCTGCAGCCGTTCGCATCGACCATCTTCGCCGAGATGACCGCACTCGCGGTGGAACACGACGCCATCAACCTCGGTCAGGGTTTCCCCGACACTGATGGGCCGTCGTCGATGCTCGACACCGCGCGTGCGGCCATCGCCGACGGCCTCAACCAGTACCCGCCCGGGCCCGGAATGCCCGTATTGCGGCGTGCGGTGGCCGCCGACCGGCTGGCTCGCTACGGCCTCGACCACGACCCGGACTCGGAGGTGCTGATCACCGTTGGCGCCACGGAGGCGATCAGCGCGGCAATTCTCGGTCTCGTGGAGCCCGGCGAGGAGGTGCTGTTGATCGAGCCGTACTACGACTCCTATGCGGCCTCCGTCGCACTGGCGGGCGCGGTGCGCCGCACCGTGCCGCTCGTTCCCGCGGGCGAAAGCTTTGCCGTCGACCTCGACGGACTCCGCGATGCAGTTACGAGCAAGACCCGGATGCTGATCCTCAATACACCGCACAATCCCACCGGCACGGTGTTCACCCGCGAAGAACTCGAGGCCATCGCTCGCCTGGCCTGCGAGCACGACCTGCTGGTCCTCAGCGACGAGGTCTACGAACACCTGGTCTTCGACGGCCGGACCCATACCGCCGTCGCCACCCTCCCCGGGATGTACGAACGCACGGTCAGCGTGTCGAGTGCCGCCAAGACGTTCAACGTCACCGGGTGGAAGATCGGCTGGGCATGCGGACCCGCCGAACTCATCGACGCCGTGCGCACCGCGAAGCAGTACATGTCGTTCGTGGGCGGCGGCCCGTTCCAGCCGGCGGTGGCTCACGCGCTGACGCACGAACAACAGTGGGTGACACAACTACGCGACAGCTTGCAAACGAAGAGGGACATTCTTTACGACGCTCTCGTGGCGGCCGGCCTGGAAGTCCGTTCCGGCGGGGGCACCTACTACCTCTGCGCCGACATCACGGGGATCGGCGAGCACGACGGTATCGAGTTCTGTCGGAATCTTCCGGCGAGGATCGGTGTCGCCGGTGTGCCGGTCAGCGTGTTCACCGACCACCCCGAGCAGTGGAAGCCCTTGGTTCGCTTCGCCTTCTGCAAACAAGACCACGTGCTCGCCGAGGCCGCACGGCGATTGCGGGCTCTCGGAAAGCCTCGCTCGTGACTGCTCGCACCATCCCCGCCGACTTCGTCCGGCGATCACTGGAACTGTCGGCTCGCAGTGGTGTCGACCTCTCCCCCGCCTTATCCGTCGCAGGGATCACGGCGGCATCGCTGCAGGACCCATTGGCCAGGCTCACACCGACCCAGGTCACCGCGTTCACGCAAGCGGTCTGGCAGATCACGGGCGACGAACTGTTCGGTCTCGGACCGGCTCCGGTGCCGCGCGGCACCTTTCGGCTGGTGTGTCTGGCGTTGATCCACACCGCCGACCTCTCTGCCGCGCTCGAGCGGATGGCAGACATTCTCCGAGCGCTGCCCTCGCTTCCCGCTCTCCACATCGTCCCCGGCAACCACGGCGGAACGCGCATGACGCTCGATATCCGTCCCGGCGCGAAGGTCCAGTCGGCCGAGGACGCACAGTTGTCGCTCGAGGCGGCGCGCGTCACCACCGACTTCCTCCTCATTCTCCTGCACCGGTTCGCAGCGTGGCTGGTGGGTAAGCGCGTCCGGTTGCTCGCCGTCGACATGCCGTACCCCGCACCGCTTCCACGCCTCGCCGAAAACTATGACCACATCTTCGGTGTCCCCGTCACATTCGACTGCGCAATTCCCGCAATCGAATTCGACAATGCAGTGCTGCGGCTGCCGATCATCCAGACCGAGGACACGCTCGAGGAGTACCTCCGCGAATCGCCGACGTTGCTGATGTCCGAGCGCGACTACGACAGCACGGCGTCATCCCAGGTGCGGAGGGTGCTCGAATTGGGCATGAAGGGCCGCACGTCCACCGCCGAGGAGATCGCGGAGATGCTGTCTATCAGCGTGCCCCACCTACGGCGCCTACTCCGGCAGGAAGGCACCTCGCTCAATCAGCTCCGCGAGGAGGTTCTGCGCGACGCCGCAGTCGCGGGTCTGCGACGCGGTGAGACGGTCGACGATCTGTCCGCACGCCTGGGATTCTCCGAGCCCAGCGCATTCCGGCGCGCCTTCAAGCGGTGGACCGGCACCACTCCCAGCACGTACCGCTGACCTCGGCCACTGTGTTTTCGGCCCGCTGTGTTTTCGGCCGACTGCGTTTTCGGCCCACTGCGTCCCCGGCCTGCTCGGTCAGGCGAGGCAGAACTCGTTGCCCTCCGGATCGGCCATGGTGATCCACTCGTTCGGACCCTGCCGTCCCCGATGGAGCACCTTCGCGCCGGATTCCTCGAGTTCCCTGGCGAGGTCTTCTCGCCCGTCTCCCACCCGCAGGTCGAGATGCAGGCGGTTCTTCACCGTCTTCGACTCGGGAACGAGTTGGAACAGCACCCGTGGCCGCTCCGAATGCGCCGGATCCCGAATGGCGGCACCCTCCCGCCAGACGAGAACACCTTCGAAGATCATGGTGTCGGATTCTTTCGCGTGACCGGCCTGAACCAGTCCGCGGATGAATTCCTCGTTGCTCGGCTCCACCTCCCAACCGAGCGTCTGCGCCCACCACTTGGCGAGGCTGTGCGGGTTCTCCGAATCGACGGTGACCTGAAATTCGTATCCCATGTTCCGACGGTATAGCGAGGTACCGACAGGTTGAAGCGAGTACGACACCGCGGGAGTTGTACGACGGACGTCAGACCACCGTGGGGCGACCGCGATCGAACGCAAGATGTACCGCGAGCCCGCCCAGCACACTGCCCATCACGAGTTTCTGAGCGCGGATCCACCGCGGCCGCCCCTGCAGCAAGCCGGCGACAGACGCTGCAAGGCAGACGATTGCGGCATTGACGACCACAGCGACGACAATCTGGACACTCCCCAGCAGCAGACTTTGCGACCACACCGGTCCGGAGTCGGAGTCGACGAACTGCGGAATCAACGCCATGTACATCACCGCGATTTTGGGATTGAGCAAGTTCGTAGTGAGTCCCATCGTGAACAGACGGGCCGGCGAATCGCGCGGCAGAGTCTGCCTCGGGGCGAACGGTGTAGCCGAGCCCGGCCGGAGCGCCTGCCACGCCAGCCAGCCGAGGTAACACGCACCTGCCAGTTTCAATGCCGTGTATGCCTGCGGAACCGCAGAGAATACCGCCGAAATCCCCAGCGTCGTCGCTGCCAGATACACCAGAAATCCGATCGTAACTCCGCCCAGCGACATCAAACCTGCTCCTCGGCCCTGAGTGATGCTGCGCGAGACCAGGTACAGCATGTTGGGTCCCGGCGTCAGTACCAATCCGAGCGCGATCGCCGCCACCCCGAGTATTGCCGTCGAATCGATCATGGTCGTGACGATCCCACCAGCACCACTCGCCGTCACCGTCCAGTCCAGCCTCGGTGGACCGGTGCCGCGCTCTTTGTACACAGACGCACCCCTTCTTCGCAGCCGCACTTCTTTTAGGGCCCGAAAAGTAGTGCAGCTACAGAAATCAGGTGCGTCTGAGCGGTGATCGCTACGCCCGAAGATAATGGGAACGTTTGTTCGAATATCGCGGTAGTATGACCGCATGACTTCCGCGGACGCGCGGTACGCGCTCCAAGCTTCGCTGTTCGACGACTCGTCGGGCGGTGTCGAACTGGGCGAACTCGGATCGACGGTCACTCGCCGGACCCTCACTGCCGGCGCCTGGGTCGACGTGCGCCCCGGCTGGATGACGGGCTCCGACGAGCTGTTCACCGAGCTCGTAGACACCGTTCCGTGGCGGGCAGAGCGCAGACAGATGTACGACCGCGTGGTCGACGTTCCGCGCCTCGTCCGCTTCTACGGGGAGAACGAGCCGCTTCCCGATCCACTCCTGGTCGAGGCGCGCGAGGCGTTGAGCACGCATTACCTGCCTGAACTGGGAGAAAAGTTCGTGACCTCGGGTCTCTGCTTCTACAGGGGCGGCTCCGACAGCGTGGCCTGGCACGGCGACGACACCGGCCGTAGCCGCACCGAGGACACGTTGGTGGCCATCCTCTCCCTCGGCACCGCGCGACCGCTGTTGCTGCGGCCGCGCGGTGGAGGGCAGTCGATCCGGTACTCACTCGGGCACGGCGACCTTCTGGTGATGGGGGGATCCTGCCAACGCACCTGGGAGCATTGCGTACCGAAGAGCAGCCGCCCGGTGGGGCCACGCATCAGCGTCCAGTTCCGCACGCGAGGAGTCCGATGATCGCTCACCCCCGCCGGGCCGCGACCGCCTGCGCCAACCGGTCGAGCTGCGCGGCGGTGGTGTCCCAGTCGATACAGGCGTCGGTGATGGACTGCCCGTAGGTGAGGTCCTCGGCGCGGCCCAGGGTGAGGTCCTGGCGGCCGGCCTCGATGAAGCTCTCGATCATGACGCCGACGACGCCGCGCTCGCCCGCCTCGAGCCGCGCCGCGATGTCGCCGACCACCTCCACCTGCTTTTCGTGATTTTTGCTGCTGTTGCCGTGGCTGGCATCGATCACGACCCGCTCGGACAGTCCCGACTTCCGCAGCCGGGCGAGTGTGTCGGACACCGTCTCCGAGTCGTAGTTGGGTCCGTCGGTTCCGCCGCGCAAGATCACATGGCAGTCGGGGTTGCCCATCGTCCGGATCAGAGCGGCCTGACCGTCCAGATCCGTGCCGGGGAACACATGACTCGCCGCCGCGGCCCTCGTTCCGTCGACCGCCACCTGCACGTCACCCTCCGTGGAGTTCTTGATACCTACCGGCATCGACAGCGCGCTGCAGAGCTGTCGATGCACCTGGCTGGCGGCGGTGCGCGCACCGATTGCGCCGTAGGTGACCAGGTCGGCAATGTACTGGGGCATGATCGGGTCGAGGAATTCGCAACCGACGGGAAGCCCGAGGGAAGACACGTCGAGCAGTAGTTTCCGCCCCATCCGCAGTCCGGTGTCGATGTCGAAGGTGCCGTCCAGATGCGGGTCGTTGAGCAGGCCCTTCCATCCCAGGGTTGTGCGCGGCTTCTCGAAGTAGACACGCATGACGATGTGCAGATCGTCCCGCAGTTCCTCCGCCTTCGCGGCGAGTCGGCGCGCGTAGTCCATCGCAGCCGCCGGATCGTGCACCGAGCACGGGCCGACCACGACGAGCAGGCGGTCGTCGTCGCCGTTCAGCACGTTCACCGTGTCGGCGCGGCCGCTACGCACAGTCGCAGCCGCGACATCGTCGGGCGCGAATTCACGGCGCACGACAGAGGGGGCGACCAGGGGGCTGATGCTCACCGTGCGCTGGTCGTCGAGGCGATCAGCATGGGACGCGGTGTCGAGAGTGACAGTCATGGGTTGGGGTTCCTGTTCTCAGGCCGACCCTCGAAGACTGTGAAGAATCCCGCGAGCCGGTCTGTAATCCGGCTCTGGGGTGGAAGTGATCAGCGCGTGGTTACGCCGACCGACCCACCCGGGGCCGGCCTGCTAAACCAGAAATACACGCGCTGCATGGCGCCCACAGTAGCGGCCACCCCCGATCGGCGCCACACCCACCCCTGAGGATGTCCGGTCCGTTGCTTATATTGTGAGTCTGTGTTCATAATATGGGTGACCTTGTGACTGCAGTCACTATCCGCCTCCTCGTTAGGACGCGTCAATGTCAGACCTCGCAATCCTGATCAACACTGCGATCGCCGTGTCGGCCGTGGTGCTGATGATCGTGCGTTTCAAGTTCAACCCGGTGGTGTCGCTGGTCGTGGGATCCGCCTATCTCGGCCTTACTTCCGGGCTCGGAACGGCGAAGACTGTGGAGACGATCGCCACCGGTTTCGGCGACATCATGGCCGAAGTCGGGTTGCTGATTTCCTTCGGCGTCCTGATGGGCGCCATGCTGCGGGAAATGGGTGCGATCCAACGTCTGGTGGGAACGCTGCTGCGGGTCTTCGGTCCCAAGCGGATGCCCTACGCGCTGTCGCTGACCATTGCGACGTTGCTGCAGTCCATCTTTCTCGACGTACTGCTGGTCATCTCCGCACCCCTCGCACGTAACCTCGCCCCGAAGATCGGCCGGATGGGCACCGCACGGATGGCCACCGCGCTGGCGATCGGGCTCGAGTGCGGGATCGTGCTCATGGTCCCGGGTGTGGGCGCGCTGGCGCTCGCCGGACTTCTCGGTGTGCCGCTCGGCAAGATGCTGATCTTAGGGTTGATCCTGGTGATCCCGACGGTGGCGATCTCGGTGGCGATCATGTCGTTCCTGTTCACCCATGGTTGGTGGAACCCGGAGAAGGACGAGGAGCACTTCCATCAGACAGTGGTGGACGACGAGGAAGAGGACGCGACTCCCGACGGCGGCGTAGGTGCCTCGAGCCCGCGGCCCGTGCCCGGTCGCAGCGTCGCCCAGGCCGAGCGCACCAGCACCAGCCTGCGCCCGATCACGAACGAGGATGTCGTGACCCGGCACGAGGGCCGGCTCATCGTCCTGCTCGCTCCGCTGCTCGTGTCACTTCTTCTCATCGCGACCGGCGCCATTCTGGATATCGCCAAAGTCAGCAATCCGGTTATCGACTTCGTGTCCGAACCGCTCATCGCTTTGTTGATCGGTCTGATCGGCACCAGTTTCATCGGACGGCTCACCATCGGCCAGCATCGCGTGCAGAAGGCAATCGCCAGTGGTTTCAGCGAAAGCGGCCAGATCCTGATTCTCACCGGAGTCGGTGGCTCGCTCGCCGCCACTATCGCGGCCGTCGGACTCGGGGACATTCTCGGTCAGTACTTCGCCGCCAACCACGCCGCCCCGCTGCTCATGGTGTGGGTGATGGCCGCCGCCTTGCATATCGCGGTCGGCTCGGTGACGATCTCCGCGATTACCGCCGCCGGCGTCCTCGCCCCCGTCGCACCGATCATCGGCCTCGATCCCGTCCTGATCGCGCTGGCGGCCGGTGCCGGTTCACTGTTCGCCGTGCACGTCACCAGCAACACCTTCTGGCTCCTGCAATCCCTCATGGGACAGACCACACGTGGCACGCTGAAGACGTGCTCCGTAGGAGTATCGGTGGCGTCGGTGGTCGCCATCCTGCTCATCCTTCCGATGAGCCTGTTCTTCTGACCGCCCCTCGCACCCCTGAAGGAACATCATGTCTGAAAACACGATCCGCCCCCTCGACGGCGTACGGGTACTCGAGCTGGGTAACTACATCGCCGCCCCGACCGCGGGACGCATGCTCGCCGACTTCGGGGCCGAGGTAATCAAGGTGGAGCGTCCGAAAACTGGTGACGAACTGCGCAACTGGCGCCTCTACTCCGGCGACACCTCGATGCTGTACCGCACGATCAACCGCAACAAGAAGTCGATCGTGCTGGACCTGCGGACCGAGGAAGGCAAACAGCTCGTCCTCGACCTCGCCGCCAAGTGCGACATCCTGCTCGAGAACTTCCGGCCCGGCACCCTCGAGAAGTGGGGCATCGGACCGGACGCGTTGAACGCGGCCAACCCGGACCTGGTGATCACCCGCATCTCGGCGTTCGGGCAGACCGGGCCGATGTCACAGCGGCCGGGGTTCGCTGCGGTCGCGGAGGCCGCGGGCGGATTCCGTGAACTCGTCGGCGACCCGGACCGGCCACCGGTACGGGTAGGGGTGTCGATCGGCGACTCGATCGCCGGCCTCTACGCGGCGTTCGGGGCGGTCATGGCCCTGTTCCAGCGGGAGACTGCGAAAGTCGCCGGAACGCAGGGCCCGTCCCTGCCGCATCGGATCATCGACGTCGCGCTCAACGAATCGATCCTGTCGATGATGGAGTCGCTGATCCCCGACTACCTCGCGTACGGCGTCAAACGTGAACGTGTCGGCGGACGGATGGAAGGCATCGCCCCGTCGAACGCGTACCTCTGCAACGACGGCAACAGCATCATCATCGCGGGCAACGGTGACGCCATCTTCCAGCGCTACATGGACACGATCGGCCGACCTGACCTCGGCACCGACCCGGGTCTGCAGAGCAACGCGGGCCGCTGGGAGCGACGCGACGAACTCGACGCAGCGATCGGCGAATGGACCGCGCAGTATTCCCGCGAGGAGGCGCTGAAGATCCTCGACACCGCCGGTGTGCCGTCGGGTCCGATCAACACCGCCGCCGACATCTGCAGCGACGAGCAGTACGCCGCCCGCAACATGATCCAGCAGTTCACCGTCGACACCGGTGAGGCCGAGCCGAAGCAGGTCGGTTTCCCCGGCATCGTCCCGGTGATCGGCGGCACGTCACTGCCCATCCGCCACGTCGGACCGGACCTCGGCGAGCACACCCGGGAGGTCCTGGAAACATTGCTCGGCAAGACCCCGGAACAGATCGACTCCATCGTCAACGACACAGTAGGTGGCCTCTCATGACGCAGTCCTTCGAATCACGCACCCTGCTCCGCGACGTCACCCTGCGCGACGGGTTGCAGTTGACGGGCAAGATGCTGCCCACCGCCCGGAAGCTCGAGATCGCCCGCCGGCTCCTCGAACTCGGCGTGCCCGCGCTCGAGATCGGGTCGATGGCCCGTCCCGACCTCGTCCCGCCGATGGCGAACACCGTCGAGGTCATCTCCGAACTGACCCAGGAGGAACTGGACCACTGCTGGGTGTGGGTGGCGACGCCCCGGCACGTGGAGAAGGCCGCCGCGGCCGGCGCACGACATTTCCAGTACTGCTTCTCCGCCTCCGATTCCCACAACCAGGCGAACATCGGACGATCCACCGAGGACAGCCTCGCCTCGATGCCGGCAGCGATCGAACTCGCCCAGCAGGTCGGCGGCAGCATCCAACTGTGCATCGCGACGTCGTTCACCTGCCCGTTCGAGGGCCGGGTGCCCGAGCAGCGGGTGATCGACATCGCCAACGACCCTCGCGCCCACGGCGCCGTCGACGTCGTCGTCTGCGACACCCTCGGCCAGGCCGTCCCCGCCCAGGTGTACTCGCTCGTCTCCCGGATCCGGCTCGAAACCCCGCAGCGCGGAATCGTCTTCCACGGCCACGACACCTGGGGTATGGGGGTCGCGAACAGCCTCGCCGCGGTTGCTGCCGGCGCGATGACCGTCGATGGTGCCCTCGGCGGACTCGGCGGCTGCCCCTTCGCGCCCGGTGCCAGCGGCAACACCGCCAGCGAGGACCTGCTGTTCGCCACCCGCCCGGACTGGCTGAATCCCACAGTTTTCGGGTCGCTGGTGGAACTGTCCGAGAAGACGCTCGCGGAACTCGGTGAGGCCAATCGGTCCAAGGCCGCTCAGGGCGCACGCTCCAACGCCACTGCGTTCGAGTGGGTCATCGGCGGCGGCCGATGAGCGGCGCCCGGTTCTACGTCACCACCCCGATCCCCGAACCCGGTCTCACGCTGCTGCGCACCGCGGGCAGCGTCCACGTCCCCGACGCGTTGCCCGACGCCGCGCAACTACGGGACGCGTGCGTGTCCGGGGACTACGACGTGGTGGTGTCCCAGCTGCGCGACACGTTCGACGCCGACCTCCTGGCCGCCGCGAAGATCCGCGGGATCTCCAACTATGCGGTCGGGTTCAACAACGTCGACATCGGGGCGGCCACCGCGAACTCGATCCTCGTCGGCAACACACCCGGTGTGCTCACCGACGCCACCGCCGACGTCGCGATGCTGCTGATCATGGCCACCGCCCGCCGCGCCGTGGAGGCCGACACGTTCGTCCGCGCCGGAAAGTTCACCGGATGGGAGCCGAACCTGCTCCTCGGTCAGGATGTTTCGGGACGCACGCTCGGTCTCGCCGGGTTCGGTCGGATCGCGCGGGCGACCGCGAAACGGGCACTGGCCTTCGGCATGCAGGTGCAGTTCTGCCCGCGGCCTCCCGGCGACCGGCCGGTGACGGACGAGGAACTCGGGGAGTTCGCCGGACTCGTCACCCACACCGACTGGGACACCCTCGTCGCCACCAGCGACTACCTGTCGCTGCACGTGCCCCTCAACGCGCAGACCCGCCACCTGGTCGATGCGGGCGTGCTGGCGGCGATGAAACCCTCCGCGATCCTGGTCAACACGGCCCGCGGTCCCGTCGTCGACGAAGCCGCCCTCGTCGCCGCCCTGAAGTCCGGGGAGATCGCCGGCGCCGGGCTGGACGTGTACGAGGACGAACCCGCGCTCGCGCCGGGACTCGCGGAACAGTCGAACACGGTCCTGCTCCCCCACCTCGGCAGTGCGACGGTATCGGTGCGCGCCGAGATGGCGAGGCTGTGCGCCGAGAATGCTGTGGCCATGGCGCAGAACCGGATTCCCCCGCATCCGGTCAACCCGGAAGCGTGGAACCCATGACGGTTCTGATCGCCCCCGACAGTTTCAAGGGCACCTACACCGCAGGCGAGGTCGCCGACGCCGTCGCCGGCGGGATCACCACGCCGCACGACGGCCCCCGCGACCCGTCCGAAGTCGACGGCACCGGCGCGGCAGGCGGGTTCTCCGGCGGCATGTGGGCACGGTACGACGCCGAACTCCGCTCCGGCGCCGAGTACGTCCTCGACGTGATCGGCTTCGACACCCTCGCCGCGGAAGCGTCGGCGGCGACTACCGGTCCCGGATCGCCGGCGTTTTCGTCGCCACGGACGCCGTGGCCATGCACGAAGCCGGCCGCGCGATCGCGGCGCAGCTCATGACGGGTAGCGGCCACCCAGCGTCCGGGTGACCTTCTCGGCGCTGCCGACGAGCAGATCCACCCACTTCTCGCACTGTTCGCGCGGCATGCGGAGCGTCGGCCCGCTGATCGCCAAAGCACCGATCACGTCGGCGGACGAATCGAACACGGGCGCAGCCAATCCCGACGCGCTGTCTTCCCGCTCCCCGGCGGTGATGGCGTACCCGTCGGCCCGGGCCTGGTGGATCAATTCACGCAGCACCGCGGTGTCGGTGACAGTGCCCTCGGTCATCGGCTCGATGGGGCCGGCGAGGACCTGTTCGGTGAGTTCCGGGTTCCAGGCGAGCAGCACCCGGCCCGCCGATCCCGCGGGCAAGGGGACGATCTTTCCGACGTACATGTTTCGGCGCAGCGCGTGCTCGGTCTCCGCGATGGCCACGCACACGCGGTAGCCCTGCTCGACCCGGAAGAAGCTGGCGGTCTCGCCGGTGGCGTCGCGGATATCCTTCAGCACCGGCGTGACGACAGCCAGCACGTCGAGTCCCTTGGTGGCCGTAGCAGCCCAGAACGCCATCTTCACGCCGATCCGGATCTGGTCGCCGGACCGGTCGAGGAATTCCTGCGCCACCAGGTTGCTGACGAGCCGTTGGACTGTCGAGGTCGGCAGACCCGTCGCCTGCTGGATCTCGCCCAGCGTCATCGACGGACGCGACAGGCTGAACGCATCGAGGATCTCCGTGATCTTGCTCAAGACCAGCAACGGTTGGTGCTTGGAGGTCAATTCGCCGTCTTCCGCTCGCATGCCTCAACGATAGTCGCCACCGCCCACCGAGGACATTGCTGCTCGCGCCGAGCGCCGGGATGTGGTAGTTGTTGAGGATGCTGAATCGCGACTCGACGAAAGGCGCATGAGCGCCCACCGAGATCCGCTCCCCACGCTTCGATCGGCACCCCTCCGATGTCGTGACCCCTCCACCCTGCGTGTCCGTCGACGCTCGAAATCGTTGGCGCACATTCGCGCAGACGAGGGGAACATTCAATCGAACAGGGCGGGGAGGTAGAGATGAAACTAGCAGCGGCACTGGCCGAACGCGGCGATCTGACGCGTCGGGTGGAGCACCTGAAATCGCGCATCCTCACGAATGCGCGACACCAAGAGGGTGAGTCGCCGGCGGAGGACGCCGCGGCGCTACTCGCCGAACTCGAGGAGGTCCTGGACCGCCTGGAAGTTCTCGTCCGAAGGATCAATCGAACGAATACCTCTGCGCCCCTTGGTGATGAGAGCATCACGGACGCCCTGGCTCGCCGGGACATGCTGCGTATCCGGCACCGGGTGGTGTCCGCCGCCGCGGATGCCGCCTCCGGTCGTGAGCAGGACCGGTACGGCCGACAACTACGCTCGGAGCACGTCTTCGTCGCGGCGTTGCCGGTTCGGGATCTCAGGCGTACTGCCGATGATCTGGCGCGGCAAATCCGGGAAGTCGATCTCCTAGTGCAGCAAGCGAACTGGGAGGTCGAGCTGCTCGACTGAATTCTGCTGGGCAGTAGGTAACCGTTTCAGAGGCGGGCACACACCGCGGTCGGCGGCAATCCGGCCACACCTCCTGCATGGTAGGCGGCGCACCCCGGGCATACACCCGGATCACAGTGTAGCCCAGCACATTGCACAGGTGACTGCGCACGACGCACAGCTCATCACCAGGTGCCGATCCAAGACGGCGAGGGCGGGAAAGGGGCTCCCAGCACACACGTGAGTGGCACAGTACGCCGAAGCATACTGTGCCACTCACACGGGCTCAGCCGACGACCAGATCCAGCTCGTCGTCGTTGACACCGACCGTCACGCTGCCACCCTCGACCAGAATGTCGTCGAGCAGCAGGTCCGCGATCCGGTCGTCGACCGCACGCTGGATCGACCGGCGCAGCGGGCGTGCCCCGAACTCGGGCTGGTGTCCGTGTTCGGCAATCCAGTCCACCGCGGCGTCACTGAACGAGATCTCGATGCCCTTGGCCTCGAGCCGCTTCCGGCTGTCGTCCAATAGCAGGTCGGTGATCCGGTGCAGCTGTTCGGTGTCCAGCTTGCGGAAGATCACGATCTCGTCGATCCGGTTGAGGAATTCCGGCCGCATCGACTCACGCAGCCGGCCCATCACCCGGTCTCGCAGCGGCTTCTCCGACGCCTCGGCGTCACCGGTGGTGAAGCCCAGTCCGCCCGACTTGCTGGAGATGATGTCGGATCCCAGGTTGCTGGTCATGATCAGAACGGTGTTCTTGAAATCCACCGTCCGGCCCTGACCGTCCGTCAACCGTCCGTCGTCGAGTACCTGCAGCAGCGTGTTGAACACGTCGGGGTGCGCCTTCTCGATCTCGTCGAGCAGGATCACGGAGTACGGGTTGCGCCGGACCTGCTCGGTGAGCTGTCCCGCCTCCCCGTAGCCGACGTATCCGGGAGGGGCACCCACCAGGCGACTAACCGTGTGCCGTTCACCGAACTCGCTCATGTCGAGTCGCAGCATCTTGTTCTCGTCACCGAACAGGGTGGCGGCCAGAGCCTTCGCCAGTTCGGTCTTGCCGACACCGGTCGGGCCGAGGAACAGGAAGCTGCCCACGGGGCGGTCGGGATCGTTCATACCGGTCCGGCTGCGACGCACCGCCCGGGCGATGGCCCGCACGGCGTCGTCTTGCCCGATGACCCGCCGGTGCAGTTCGTCTTCGAGCCGGCGGAGGCGTTCCTTCTCCTCCTGGGTCATCTGGCTTGCGGGAATACCCGTCGACCGCGACACGACCTCGGCGATCTGCTCGGCGGTCACGTCCGGTGTGAGGTCCGACGCGTCGGCCTTGCCACCAATGCGGGCCTGCAGCTTCGTGATCTGGTCACGCAGTCCCGACGCCTTCTCGTACTGCTCATCGGCGACAGCCTGATTCTTGGCCTGTTCCAACTCCTCCACCTGCTTCCGCAGAGCCTCCACGTCGACGCTCGGCATGCGCAGCCGTAGCCGGGCCCCGGCCTGGTCGATCAAGTCGATCGCCTTGTCGGGCAGGAAGCGGTCACCGATATACCGGGCAGAGAGCTCGACGGCGGCGGTGATGGCGTCGTCGGTGTAGCGCACGCCGTGGTGCTCTTCGTATCGGTCGCGGAGACCCGACAGAATGGCCACTGCGTCCTCGATGCTCGGCTCCGCCACCGTGACCGGCTGGAATCGGCGTTCGAGCGCCGGATCCTTCTCGATGTGCTTGCGGTACTCGTCGAGGGTGGTGGCGCCGACGATGTGCAGTTCACCGCGGGCGAGCTTCGGCTTGAGGATGTTTCCGGCGTCCATCGCGCCCTCTGCTCCTCCACCGGCGCCGGCAATGGTGTGGACCTCGTCGATGAAGACGATCAGCTCGTCCTTGTGGGCGGCGATCTCGTCGATCACCTTGGTGAGGCGTTCCTCGAAGTCGCCGCGGTACCGGGTTCCCGACACCATGCTCGACAGGTCGAGTTGCACGATGCGCTTACCGGTCAGACGGTCGGGTACGTCGCCGTCGACGATCCGCTGAGCCAGGCCCTCGACGATCGCCGTCTTGCCGACGCCGGCCTCACCGACGAGGACGGGATTGTTCTTGGTCCGCCGCGACAGGATCTCGATGGTCTGTTCGATCTCGTCGGCCCGGCCGATCACCGGGTCGACGCCGCCGCTGCGGGCGCGTTCGGTGAGATCGAAACCGTACTTGTCGAGAGTGGGAGTGTCGGAGTCCGGCGCCTGCTCGGCCGACCCGCCTTGGATGGCGGTCTGTAGACGTTCCGGGGTGACACCCTCCGAGGCCAGCAGGCGGCCTGCGGCATGGTCCTGATCTGCGGCGAGCGCGAGGAACAGGTGCTCGGGATCGATGTACGTCGACCCGAGAGCGCGGGCGAGCTGATGCGCCTCGAGTAGCGCGGTCTTGAGCGCACCGCTCAGCGAGGGCACGGCGAATCCGGACGAGTTCCGGCCCTGCGGAAGACGCAGTTCCACGGCGTCCGACACGGCTGACACGTCAGCGCCTGCTCGCTGCATCAGCGTCTTGGCCGGGTCTTGTTCGGCCATGACGCGCAGAACGTGCAGTGCATCGAGGTCGGAGTCACCGCGACCGGCGGCGAACCGCGCGGCCGCTGCCATGAGTTCCTGGGTGGAGCGGCTCATGAGACGGCTGATGTCGATGCGACCAGGGCCCTCCGGCCCGAAGAATGCTGGCATTCCGAAGCCTCCTAAGAAGTTGAGCGTTACTCACTCAACTAACGTGCCAGTGCTCCGATCAATTCCCGCAGCGGGGTCCATTCATTGTGATGGCCGTCATATGCGAGGACGGCTGCCCGGCGCGAGGGACTCCCTACAACACCGGACATGGACCCACTCTTCCCGGCGGGGTCAGCGGAAAGTCGACTTCAGGTATTCGGCGAGACCCTCGATCGAGACGGGCGACATCCGGAAACCCAGATAGCCGTCCGGACGGACCACGTACGCCGCGCAACCCTCGGCGCCATAGGCCGCGGCGAATTCGCCGGCCTCGTCCCGCACGAGCGGAAGAATCGTTTCACCGACCTCGGCACCCGAAGTTGCGATCAGATAGGTGTCGAGCAGGCCGTGGGCCGCGGTCACGGCCGACGCCGCAGCAGCCTCCAGCACGGCCAGACCCCGCGCGTCGACCGGGTCGTCGGCGTACAGCAGCAGTGTGTGCCGGTCGCGTCCCAGTAACCCGAACAGCCGGATCGGGAATGCGACGGCGGCGCGGGTCAACCCACGCGCGTCGGGCGCTCGCTGACCGGGCCGCAGCGTGGTCGCGTCCTCGGTCCGGGTCACGATAGGGCTGTCGCCGTAGTCGATGAGCAGCTGCGCTTCGCGGCGCATGACCAGTTCGGGGTCCGAAGCACCTGCGCCGATCCCTTCCCGGGCGCTGCGGATGGTGCGACCCACGACCTCCTCGCCGACCGGCCGCCGCTCGAGGTCGTAGCTGTCCGTCAGGTCGGGGACCGCGACTCCGGACACGGCGAGCGCAAGTTTCCATGCCAGGTTGTGGGCGTCCTGGATCCCGGTGTTCATACCCTGCGCCCCGGTGGGCGGGTGGATATGGGCGGCGTCGCCGGCAACGAACACGCGTCCACGTCCGTAGGAGTCGACGATGCGGTGGCTGATGCGGAACACGGAGGACCACCGAAGGTTCGACGCCCGGGCCGTTTCGGGAGCCAGCCTGTCGAGTACGGCCTGAATGTGCCCGAGTTGCGGCGTGGGCCCCGACTCGAATCCGTGCCGGATGTCGTCGCCGGCCGAGGCGCCGGTGTTCGACAGTTCCGCGGGCACCAGCATCGACATCCGGTACCGACGACGACCGGGCAAGGGAATGCACACGAGGACATCGTCGGGTCCGTCCTCGGTGCGGCGGACCGAACGAATGTTGTAGCCGCGCGGCAACGACCAGTCCACTTCGACGTCACCGAGCATGTACTGCTCAGCGAAGGCGCCGCCCTCGAACGTGAGACCGAGACCTTTGCGCACCACACTGTGCGCGCCGTCGCATCCGGCGAGGTACTGCGACCGGATGGTGCCGCCGCCGTCCCCGCTCACCGTGGCGACCACCCCGCCCTCGTCCTGTTCGAACGAGACGAGGCCGATTCCGCGCTCGACCCTGGTGCCCAGGGAGGCCAGGTGTTCGGTGAGTATGCGTTCGGTCTCGTACTGGGGCAGTCCGATGAACCCGAACGGCACATCCGCGGGCAAGGCCAATTCCATTCGCCCGACCTCGACTCCGTCGACGTAGAGGATCTGCCCGCGGAATGGAACCCCCGCGTCGAGCACTCGTCCGAGCACGCCCATACCTTCGAACACTTCGAGGGTCCGGGGTTGGATGCCCACCGCCTTGGCGTACTGCGGCGGCTCGTGGAGCGGATCGATGATGCGGCAGGAGATGCCGCGCCTGCGCAGTTCGATCGCCGCAGTCAGTCCTACCGGACCCGCTCCGACCACCAATACCTCGGGATCCACCACGAAGACACCGCCTCACCAGGAGGGATCGAGTTTCGATCAGTATGCCCGGCCGCCGCGGAAATTGGAGGCAGACGAGCTCCCGATTTTTGAACGTGCAGCCGTGTGGGTAACCGTCGAACATGACGCACAAGGACACCGAGCAGCACGAGAACACACCCGGCCCGGCGACGACGAGTACGGAGAGTGGCAAGTCGGGTGCCCACAAAGACGTGGTGTCCGATCCCGCGGAGGACGACAAGGGTTCGGGTGCGGACTGGAGCGGCGAAGGTGGCGCGACCCCGGAGGGGCCCGCCACCGACACGGACGACTTTGACTGACGACTACCAGGGAATCTGACCGGCGACAACACCGACCACCAGCATGGTCAGGGACACCAACGCGGCTCGCCACAGCACCTTCTTGTGGTGGTCGGCCAGGGACACCCCCGCGAGGGTGACGAGCAGCAGGATGGCCGGGACCAACGGGCTCTGCATGTGGAAGGTCTGTCCGGTGATCGAAGCGCGGGCCATCTCGACGGGCTCGATGCCGTAGGTGGACGCGGTTTCGGCGAGCACGGGCATCACACCGAAGTAGAAAGCGTCGTTGCTCATGAAGAACGTGAAGGGCAGGCTCAGGACACCCGTGATGACGGCGAGGTGCGGTCCGAGCGATGCAGGGATGATCTCGAGCAACCACTGCGCCATTGCCTCGACCATGCCCGTGCCCTGGAAGACTCCCGTGAGCACGGCTGCGGCGAACACCATCGCCACCACCGAGACGATGCTCGACGAGTGCCGGGTGATGGCTTCCTGCTGCTCCTTGACGCGCGGGAAGTTCGCCATCAAGGCGATCGATGCCGCCACCATGAAGAGCACCGGGATGGGCAGAACGTCCATCACGAGCACGGCCAGCAGACCCACGCTCAGAGCAGCGTTGAACCACAACAGCTTCGGTCGCAGCGTCGGCCGCTCGGGGTCCAGTCCGTCGACGAAGCCGTCGAGCCCGTCGTCCGACCCGGAATCTCCGGAACCGCCGGTTGCGTTGCCGCTGCCACCGTCAGCGCCGCCGGAACCAAGCCGAGTCCGACCGGATCCCGCGCCGACGAGCAGACGCTCGGATGTGAGAACCAGGGTGCCGATGCGTCGTCGTTCGGAGTAGCCGAGCTGCACGGCGAAGAGAAGCACGATGACGAGTCCGGCAACGAGCGAAGGAATCATCGGCACGAAGACGTCGGACGGGGAGATCCCGAGGGCCGCAGCAGCTCGGACGGTCGGCCCACCCCACGGGATGATGTTCATCGCGCCGTTCGAGAGCCCGGCGACGACGGTGAGGACGACGGGGCTCACCTTCAATTTCAGGTAGAGCGGGAGCAGTGCCGAGGTGACGATGATGAAGGTCGTCGACCCGTCACCGTCCAGCGACACCACCATGGCCAGGACTGCCGTGCCGACGACGAGCCGCATGGGATCGTTGCGGACGAGCTTGAGAATCACCTTCACCAGTGGGTCGAAGAGCCCGACGTCGATCATGATCCCGAAGAAGATGATCGCGAAGAACAGCAGTGCCGCGGTGGGGGCCAGCGCTTTGATCCCGTCGGTGATCATGTCGCCGATACCGAGGCCGGCCCCGGCCGCGACACCGAACGCGACCGGGACGGCAATCAGCCCGACCACTGGGGTGGCCCGTTTGGACATGATCAAGAACATGAACACGGCCACCATCAGAAAGCCGAGTGCTACCAGCATTGCCACTCCTCGTCCGCACCTGAAAAGTCGCAATGTGATCGCGACAACAGCAAGTGTTGATCGAGCGGGCGCTCACAGTCACTGTTACGGACGTAGAGAAGGTTGTGTTCATTGTGGTGGCGAAGACAGATGTTCCCTCAACGTCGCCGTCTTGTACTCGGTCCGGAACAGTCCGCGCTTCTGCAGTACGGGAACCACCTCGTCGACGAAGTCGGTGAGAGCGTCCGGATAGATCGGCGGCATCAGATTGAAGCCGTCGGCGCCACCTCCGTGGAACCACCGTTCGATGTCGTCGGCGATCGACTCCGGCGTGCCGATCATCGTGCAGTGCCCACCACCGGCGGCCAGTGTTCCCAGCAGCGCGCGGACCGTGGGCCGATCTTTCTCGACGATGCGCAGGATGGTGTCGTAGCGGCCCTGCGGTCCGGTGAACTCGGAGAGTGGCGGCAGGTCGGGGACGGGCGCGTCCAGTTCCCACTCACTGCAATCCTGATGCGTGAACAGGGACAGTTGCGCGATCGACTGTTCGACCGGCAGCAGGGCGTCGAGTTCGGCCTTCTTCCTGTGTGCCTCCTCGGTGGTCGATCCGACGTAGGTGACGAGACCGGGCATCACGGTCACGGCGTCGGCATCGCGGCCCGCAGTTCGGATGCGCCGCTTGACGTCTCGGTAGTAATTCTGAGCGGATTCGAGGTCGTACGCCACGGCGTAGATACCCTCGGCGCAGCGGGCCGCCAGGTCGCGGCCCTGCTCGGAGGCACCGGCCTGGAAGAGGACGGGACGCCCCTGCGGCGACCGCGGCACGTTCAGCGGGCCGTCCACCAGAAAATGCTTGCCACGGTGATGAATCGGGACGACCTTCGCCGGGTCGGCGAACACCCCGCCTCGGTCGAGTTCCAACGCGTCCGCGTCCCACGAATCCCAGAGCGCGAGTGCCACGTCGACGAACTCGGCGGCGCGCGAGTACCGCTCGTCGTGCGGCGGCATTTCCTCGAGTCCGTGGTTACGGGCCTCCGCGTCGAACATGGAGGTCACGACGTTCCACCCGGCCCGGCCGCCACTGATGTGGTCGAGCGATGCAAGCATCCGGGCGGCGTGGAAGGGCGTGTAGAAGGTGCTGGACACGGTGGTGACCAGCCCGATTCGCTCCGTCGCCCGGGCCATCGCCGACAACGCCGTCAGCGGTTCGAGAAACCACAGTCCGCCGGCGGCGGGCTCTCGCAACGAGTGTCCGTCGGCGAAGAAGACGGCGTCGAAGCAGCCACGTTCTGCGGTCTGCGCCAGCTCTTCGTAGTAGGCGATGTCGGTGAGCCGTTCGACCTGCGACGCCGGGTGCCGCCAGGCGGCGCCGTGGTGTCCGCAGGCGAAAAGAAATGCGTTGAGGTGCAGTTGCTTACGTGCTGTCATCAGTCTTTGACCAATCCCCCGTCGACGACGAGATTCTGACCCGTCACCGAACGCGACCACGGAGAGGCGAAGAACAGCACCGCGTCGGCGAATTCTTCCGGAGTGGTGACGCGTTGCAGGGGCGTACTCGCCGCAATGAGGTCGAACACCTCGTCCGGAGTGGCGGCGCTCGCGTCCGTGGTGCGCAGCAGCCCCCCCGACACCATGTTCACCGTGATGCCGTCGGGACCGAGATCGGCGGCGAGCGTCCGGGTCAGTGACAGTGCTGCAGCCTTGGCCGCCGTGTAATCGTGGTAGGGAACTACGGGGTTCTGGAACAAGTTGGTTCCGATGGTGACGATGCGACCGAAGCCGATTGAGCGCATGCCCGGTAGTGCGGCTTGCGTGGTGTTCAGAGTCGCCTTGACACTCCCTTGCAGCTGCGCGTCGAAGGCGTCCCACGAGATGGCGTCGGCCTTGTCGCGGGCGTCGCCGTTGAAGGAGAAATCGGCGAGGGCGTTGTTGATCACGGTGGTGACCGGTGAGCCGAAGTGGTCTGCCGCCGCGCCGAACAGGGCGTCAACCTGTTCGCGGTCCGTGACATCGGCCTGTAGCGCGATGGCCTGCCCGGCGCCCGCCTCCGCCGCGAGGTCCTCGGCCGCGTCTCGGCTACGACGGTAGTTCACCACCACCCGTGCGCCCTGCTCGGCGAACGAGCGCACGATGGCGGAACCGAGGCCGCGTCCACCCCCGGTCACGAGAACGATCTGCTTGTCGATCTGCATTGCGCACCTTTCGTCCGGCCGCGAGGAACGCCGGACGACCGCACGCATCAGCGGTCGGCGCGACATCCCTTCGCTAGCACTACCTAGTTCAGGTTCGACGGGTGTGTTCTCAGCCGCGCAGCTTTCGCCGGGCAGCACCCCGTGTCACTGGCGACAGTCTAAGCGCTGCCGCGAAAAGAGAAAGCCGCACCCGTCTTTGTTGCGCACAATTAAGTTGTGTGCAACCATTCTGGGGTGACCGATCCTCTCACCCTCGACCGCCAGTTGTGCTTTGCCCTTTACTCGGCATCGCGGGCCATGACGGCGACCTACCGGTCGCTGCTCGAGAAGTTGGGTGTGACGTACCCGCAGTACCTGGTTCTGCTGGTGCTGTGGGAGCGGGACGGCCGGGGCGTGCGCGACATCTGCGACGCCCTGGATCTCGATACCGGCACCCTGTCACCGCTACTCAAGAGACTCGAATCGCTCGGGTTGGTCGAGCGTCGTCGCGACTCGGCCGACGAGCGGAGGGTCGGTATCCACCTCACCGAGGCCGGGACCCAGCTGCGGCATTCCGCCGTAGGCATTCCGGCCGCACTGGCCGGCTCGACGGGCATGGACGTCGACGAGCTCGTCGCCCTCCGCGACACCTTGAGTCGTCTCACCGAATCGCTACACCAGTACACCGCAACCGATCCCCTGAAAAGGAAGTAATCCCGTGCAGATTCTCTACACCGCCGAAGCCCTGGCCACCGGAGAAGGCCGCAACGGCCACGCCCGCACCTCGGACGGCCGACTCGATCTCGACCTTGCCATCCCCGTCGAGATGGGCGGTTCGGGCAACGGCACGAACCCGGAGCAGTTGTTCGCCGCCGGCTACGCCGCGTGCTTCCACTCGGCACTGCAGATGGTGGCCCGCCAGGCCAAGGCAGATATCACCGACTCGGCGGTCGGTGCGCGCGTCGGAATCGGCTCGGCGAACGGCGGCGGTTTCGGTCTCGCCGTGACCCTCGAGGTGTCCCTGCCCCATCTCTCGCGCGACGAGGCCCTCGAATTGACCGAGAAGGCGCACCAGGTCTGCCCGTATTCCAACGCAACTCGGGGAAATGTCGAGGTCACCCTCGACGTCACCGAGGACTGAACCTACCGGCGGGCGTCGGTTATGCGAATGTGTATTCGACGCCCGTCAGGTTCTCGGACAGCGACCACAAGGCACCCGCGGTCTTCTCGTCCCGCGACTTCGTAGTGGAACCGACCACCTTCGGGTGGCCACGCTGCTCGAACAGCCCGTCCGGCCCGAGGTAACTCCCGCCCGCCACATCGGGAACGGCGGCCGCGTACAGCATGGGCAGCGCACCCATTTCCGCTGACTGCGCGAAGATTCGGTTACCGACGGCCATCAGCTTGTCCTGTACCGACTCGGTGTGGGCCTGCAGATTGGTCGATGCGTAACCGGGATGCGCGGCAACAGCCTTGACCGATGACCCCGCCGCGGCGAGTCTGCGCTGTAGCTCGTAGGTGAACAGAAGATTCGCGAGTTTCGACTGTCCGTACGCGCTCCACCGGTTGTATTTGCGGTTTTCCCAGTTGAGATCGTCGAGGTCGATGGATCCCATCTTGTGTGCGGTGCTCGACATCGTGACAATCCGGTCGGTGATCTTGGCGAGGAGCAGGCCGGTGAGCGCGAAGTGGCCGAGATGGTTTGTGCCGATCTGCATTTCGAAGCCGTCGACGGTTTTACGCCGGGGAACTGCCATCACTCCGGCGTTGTTCACCAGCACGTCGACCGAACCGATGCCCGCGGCGAAGTCTCGCACCGAAGCCAGATCGGCGAGGTCGAGTCGGCGGACCTCGGCGTTGTCACCGATGGTGCGCGCGACCGCGTCGCCTTTCGCGGTGTCGCGGCAGGCGAGGATGACGTGGGCGCCCGCCTTGGCGAGTGCGCGCGCAGCCACCTCCCCCAATCCACTGTTGGCGCCCGTGACGACGAACGTCCGGCCCTGCTGATCCGCGATGTCCGCTGCTGTCCACTTGGTCATGAGAGCAACCCTACGGAAGTCGGGACGCGGCCAACACCCGTCACCACGCCGTTGCTCCGACCAGCGGGAGGTTGACGAAACTCGGCCTGTCCGGTGACAACCGGACATGCTGCGGCTTCAACTGGCTGTCCGCGAGCATCGGTCCGAGCGGCAGATAACGCGGAAAGCTGCTCGCGTACACGTCGACACGCAACCGGTGTCCGGGCGCCAGGACGGCGTCGGTGGGCACGAAGTTGATGTCCACGGGTGTGACCTCCCCGGGAACGAGGGGCTGGCGCGCCGCCACCGTCAGGTAGTGATGCGGTTCGGTGTAGTCGCCGTTGGGAGACTTCGTGCTCTGCGCATCGTCCACCGCACGCATCGACGCAGTGAGCGCCCCATTGGTCAAGGTCGTCGACGTACCGTCGGGCGCGACGTCGTTGAGTGTGACCGCCCAGAAGCCGTCGGTGGCGTCGAGCACCGTCTCGAGATGCAGGTTGACGGGTCCCGACAACTCCGTGGGCCGGGTGACGGGGGCACTGGTGAACGCGAGTCCCTCGGCCTCGTTGAAACGCGAGTCTTTGGTGCATGCCGATCCGAAGATCACGGCCGCCCCGGCCGTGCCCTGGGCACCGTCACGCGAGCACAGCGCCCGCAGGCCCGGCGCCACCGTGAGATTCGCGGAATCGGCGGGCTGCGCCGGGACGAGGCTGCCGTCGTGCGCAGCATGCCCCGCCGTGCCGCTCGGCGCGTTGGACAGATACATCCGCTGGTAGTCGACGCCGGCCCGAGGGAACGAATCGGTAGTGGTCCATCCGTTGCCCTGCTGATACAGCGTGACCGGGCCGTAGCCGTCGATTCCGTTGTCGACACCCTTCAGCCACTTGTCGTACCAGGCGCGTTCGAGAACGTCGAGGCGCGGCGGGGCGCCCGGCTCACCGAACCCACCGCCGAAGTTGATGTGGTAGGCGTCGCTCATGATCAGCTGCTTCTCGCCCGGCGGCAGGGGGATGTCGTTGTAGACCCGGGGCTCGCTGTTGGCGAAGATGTCGTGCCACGCGCCGTAGAGCATCGTCGGCACCTCGATGTCGTCCACCCGGGCCTTGCGCTCTTCGTAGAACTCCCCATCCTGCGCTACCCGCAGCGTGCCGGGATCCAGGTCGTTCACGGTGGGCGCTGTCATGGCCTCGAGGAGAGCCGGGAACAGCGTCAGGGGATCCCGAAGCCGATCCTGAAGCCAGGTCTGGTCGAAGCGGCCCTGCGCGAGCGCCTGTACGTCCGGAACGAACTTGAGACCGTTCACCAGCGAGAGCCAGAGGGGCATGAAACCGACACCCAGTCCGGCGCCGGTCCCGACGATGTCGCGGAGCAGATCGTTTCCGGGTTCGGTGGGGAAGATCGCCTTCAGTGCAGGCGGCTGATGACCCGCGGCCTGCAGGGAGTTGATGCCCGAGTAGGACACGCCGCCCATCCCGACTCTGCCGTCAGACCAGCTCTGCTTGCTGATCCAATCGATCACCTCGACGGAATCGCGCTGCTCGACCGGCCCGAGTGCCTGCCATTCGCCTTGCGAGAAGCCGGTGCCCCGCGCATCCACGACCACCTGCGTGTATCCGTTCTGCACGAGGTCGCGGTTGACACCGAAAACACGCATGCCGCCACCTGACAGAACCTTCGCGGCCTCGGTGATGCCGTCGAACGGCGTCCCGGCGAGGTTGTAGGAATTCACCAGGTCGACAACGGTGTCTTCGAGCCCCGGGACCGCGAGCACGGAGTCGACGACGTTGCCGATCAACTTGGTATACGGCGTGACATTGAG
Source organism: Rhodococcus sp. USK13 (assembly GCF_018343855.1). Taxonomy (NCBI): domain Bacteria; kingdom Bacillati; phylum Actinomycetota; class Actinomycetes; order Mycobacteriales; family Nocardiaceae; genus Rhodococcus; species Rhodococcus sp. USK13. Next base: position 6,371,907 of record NZ_CP069242.1, read on the forward strand.
AACCGAGGGCATCTTGGTGTCGACCGGAATGCCTGCCGCGTCGGCGGGCCGATAGACGTTCGCCTTCAGCACGGTCCCGTCACTCATCGTGATGGGCACGTCCCAGTCGATGGCGACGACCGGGTAGGCCGGCGGTGCATCGACGGCAGCCAGCCACTGTGCGGCCGCGGGTCCTCCGGTCGGGTCAGCGGACGCCGTGGGCGCTACAGCGAGCCCTATTGACATTGCTACCGCGACTGCCAATACACCTGGTCGAAACGCCCAGCGACGCACGATCACCTAAGAACCCCCGTGAACTTTCCGATGACGCGCCTCAGCGACCAGGGTGGCCCGCGTCACAAACTTACCGGATAGTAACCATGGGTTCGCGCCAGGTCAACGTCGAGTTACAGACAAGCTGCACTACCGTCGACGGTGTGCCCGACGCCCCGCTTCCCGTTCGTGACGGCCTCAACCCGACGCGGCTGAGGACGCCCGACGACGGACCGTGGCCCACCGTCCTCGAGTACCTCGTCGGCCGCTTTCCCCACGACGAAACACGGCTCCGCGAGAAGGTGGCCAAGCGGGAGGTGGTCGACGAGCGGGGGCACCCCGTCACCGAGTCGACGGCGTTCGTCCCGCGGAGAGACGTCTATCTCTACCGGGATCCTCCGGTGGAATCGCGGGTGCCGTTCGAGATCGAGATCCTGCATCGCGACGAGAATCTGCTCGTCGTCGACAAGCCCCATTTCCTGGCCAGCACACCACGAGGCGCGTACATCGTCGAGTCCGCACTCGTACGGTTGCGCAGGAGTCTCGGACTTCCCGACCTGACGCCCGTACACCGGCTGGATCGTCTCACTGCAGGAGTTCTGATCTTCACCGTGCGACGCGAGGTCCGGCGGGACTACCAATCGCTGTTCGATCGACGGGAAGTGCGCAAGGAGTACGAGGCACTTGCCCGCTACGACCCCGAGTTGACCCTTCCGGCAACGGTCCGCAGCCGCATCGTCAAGCAACGCGGCGTGTTGAAGGCTTTCGAGACGGAGGGGCCCGCGAACAGCGAGAGTCACATCGAACTGCTCGAAATCCGCGGTAGTGCCGCGCGCTATCGACTGCTCCCCCACACCGGCAAGACGCACCAGCTGCGGTTGCACATGAGCGCACTCGGCATCCCGATTTTCGGTGACAATTTCTACCCCGACTTCTATGACGTTGCCGGGGACGACTATTCGACTCCGTTGCGCCTACTCGCACGCTCGGTGGAATTCACCGATCCCTTGTCGGGTGCACACCGCCGGTTCGTCAGTGAGCGGACCCTGACGTGGCCGACGTCCACCCCTCCGGCGCACTGACACTCAGCGAAGGGACGTCGAACTACTCCTGCGAGGCCGCCACCCTCTGCTCCAGAACCTGACCGGATCCGTTCTGCTCGGCGAGGCGGCGGGCGCTGTCGAGAGCCTCCTGGGCAGCCGCCTTCACCGTGGCCGCTTTTTCGGCGGGTGTGAGATCCTCGGGCGACGACGGAGCCACTTCGGGCACAGGCGACGACGGAGCCACTTCGGGCACAGGCGACGACGGAGCCACTTCGGGCACAGGCGACGACGGAGCCACTTCGGGCACAGGCGACGACGGAGCCACTTCGGGCACAGGCGACGACGGAGCCACTTCGGGCACCTCGCTCACTTCCGGCGTTTCCGGCACCTCGTCCGTTTCCGGCACCTCGACGGGGTCTGTCAGGTATTGGCCGCAGTCCGGCCAGGCGCCGACCCCCTGGCTCTGGAGCACTTTTTCGGCGATACGGATCTGTTCCGCTCGACTCGCTTCGGACGGGTCTCCTTTTCCGCCATGGGATTTCCAGGTCTCGGGCAGAAATTGCAGGCCTCCGTAGTAACCGTTTCCGGTATCGATCGTCCAGTCGCCGCCGCTTTCGCATTCGGCGACGGCGTCCCAGTTGTGCGGTGCGGCAGACGCAACGCCGGCGCTCAGGCCCAGTGGAACCGTCACGGCTGCGCCGATCGTGGCAATCCAGCCCAGGGTGCGCCTCTCGATGTGGCATGTGGTCATGCTGAGTCCTTCCTCTCCGCGCTGGGCGGACATGGTCGGCTTCTCCCCTTTGTGACCTCCTCCCGATACCTCTGAGGCAGAAGTAAAGTACAGGTGTACGACTATTGTGTTGTGACAGGTGAATCTTCGGAATTCCGGAGTTTCGACGCCTATCCGTCGCCGTGTCGTGACGAGTCCGTTACTTGCCGGAGGTGGGTCCGCAAAGTACGCACATAAGGCACTGTGGACACCGGACGAGTACAGCCCGACGAAGGGAACCAGACGTGAGCACTTCTTCAAGCCATTCCGTCGTCGTCGGCCTCGACGGATCCGACGCGTCCACGGCCGCCGCCACGTGGGGCGCCGCAGTAGCAGCGAAATGGCGCGCCACACTCTCACTCGTCCACGCGTTGCCGCAGGACGGCCCGCTGTACAGCCCGGCGTCGATCATGCTGGAATCGCAGTTTCTCAGCCAATTGAGAGAGGACGGCGAGGCCATCGTCGACACCGCGAAGAAGCTACTGGGACAGCACTACCCGGATCTCACGATCGAGACGACGATCAGTCCCGGACCGGCGGGCACGGCGCTGCTCGAAGCCGCCGACTGGGCCCGGCTCATCGTGCTGGGTTCGACCGGAGCAGGGGCGTTCCGGTCGGTCCTTCTCGGATCGACCGCGCTGCACGTGGCCAACCGTGCGGAGTGTCCGGTCGTCGTGCTGCGCGGCGAGGCGAGTGCGCCGGACGGTCGTCCCGTCGTGGTCGGAGTCGACGGAAGCGAACTCAGCCGTGACGCGGTGTCCCACGCATTCGAGTTCGCCTCCTTCTTCGGCGCGCCCCTGGTTGCGGTCCACACCTGGCAGGGCTCGCCGACTTTCGGAGCGGGCGGCACCGGCATGCTCGTCGACTGGGAGGCGGTGAAACAGGAGGAAGCCGCCGTCCTGTCGGAGGGCTTGGCCGGAGAGTCGGAGCGGTACCCGGACGTCTCCGTGACGAAGGTGGCTCAGCAGGGCGCCGCCGCGGACGTCATTCTCCAGCACGCCGCCGACGCCCAGTTGATCGTCGTGGGCAGCCATGGCCGTGGACCGCTGCTCGGCGCGCTGATGGGATCGACGAGCCAGAACCTGCTCCACCACGCCACCACTCCGGTCATGATCTGTCGAAGCTGAGACTCGTCCGGCGCTACGTGATGGCGGTCCCCACCCACTGACCGATGCCATAGGTCACCCCCATGGCGAGTGCGCCGCCGAGCACCACCCGCAGGACGGCGCGGGTCCGCCGAGCGCCGCCGAGAGTGGCACTCACCGACCCGGTCAGGGCGAGTGCGAACAGTACAGCCAGAAAAGTCACAGGGACGCGAAGGTGCACCGGCGTGAGAAGAATCGCCAGTAAGGGAATGGCAGCACCGAGAGTGAAAGACAGCGCCGAAGACCCGGCCGCCTGCCACGGATTGGTCAGTTCATCCGGATCGAGACCCAACTCGACGTCGACGTGCGCGGCAAAGGCATCGTGTTCGGTGAGTTCGCGGGCCACCGTGCGGGCAGTGTCCTCGCGCAACCCTTTCCGCTCGTAGATCGCCACGAGCTCTTCGAATTCAGCCGTCGGGGTTTCGGAAAGTTCCTGTTGTTCCTTCGACAGCAACGCCCGTTCCGTATCGCGCTGCGTGCTCACCGACACGTACTCGCCGAGAGCCATGGACACGGCCCCGGCCGCGAGACCGGCGAAACCTGCGGTGAAGATCGCCGATCGCTCGGTGGTGGCTGCCGCGACACCGACAACCAGACCGGCGGTGGACACGATGCCGTCGTTCGCTCCGAGAACCCCGGCACGCAACCAGTTGAGGCGACCGGCCAGGGTGGGGCCGTGCGGTTCCACGGCGGCATGCGAGGACTCAGCGCGTTCTGCGGACATGGGTTCAGGCTAGGTCCGCGCTGCGTTGCCCGATAGCGAGGCAAGGCTGCGCTCTCGCCCGGTTCGCTGCGCTGCCGCTCGGTTCACAGCGCGACCAAGCAGTTGCTAGGTTGATGATGTGGCTCGTCCCCGATCATTGGAGTCCCTATGGCGGCACCCCGTAACAGCGCTCCCCCGCGGCGACTGTCCGCTCTGGTCACCGGTGGCACGGGCGGCATCGGTTCCGCCGTGGCGCGCCAACTCGCGGACCTCGGGCACCACGTGGCCATCACCTACCGGTCCCACGCCGATGTCGCGGCCGACCTGGTGACCGAACTCGAGCAGACCGGTGTCACCTGCGCCGCCTTCTCCACGGATCTCGTCGACGAACTTCGCGTCGCCGAGGTCGTCCGGCAGACGGTTGAGCACTTCGGCGGGCTCGACATCCTTATTCACGCAGCGGGACCGCACATTCCGATGGTCCACCTCTCGCAGATCACGCCGAAGGAATACGCCGTCCATCTCGAACAGGAAGCTGTCGCGTTTTTCACCGTCGTCCGCGCCGCGCTCCCGGCCCTGCGGGAATCCGCAGGTTCCGTGGTCGCCGTCACGACCGCTGCCACCAGCCGCTACCCCGTCCGCGACGGCCTCTCGGCAGGTACCAAAGGTGCTGTCGAGCAACTGGTCAAGGGGTTCGCGGCCGAGGAGGGTCGCTTCGGGGTCCGCTTCAATTCCGTCGGCCCGGGCATGCTCACCGACGGAATGGCGCAGCGCCTCATCCAGTCAGCCGATCTCGACCAGCGCGCCCTCGACGTGGCCATGAGCCGCATCCCGCTTCGCCGTTTCGGCACGGCCACGGACATCGCCGAGGCCGTGTGCTTCCTGGCGAGTGACCGTGCGGGGTTCATCACCGGACAGAAACTCGATGTCGACGGTGGATACACGGCGTAACAGGCTGCCATGTGCAATGGAGGCATATGACCGACGCGGAGGACACCCGGACGACGCCGCACAGCCGGTGCAGCGGTCCTGGCGTCACTGGCCTCGATGTCCGAGCTTCGCGCGTACCTTCAGCCGCCCAGTCGCCGGAACACGAGGCGGACAGCAAGAGTGAGGTGCGACATCACTTCGTCCACCGAAATGCGGCCGGCCACCCACGACACCAGGCTCGACATCCAGACGTCACCGATCACGCGTATTGCGTTCAACTGGTCGTCGGAGATCTTCTCGACACCGATGGTTTTGGCGAACATCTCGGTCATCAGCGCGCCGAAGGCATCGAGTTCGGCCGACGCCGACGCGTCGGCAAACATGAACGCTCGAACCAGCGCCTCATATCGCGGTCGGTCCTTCTCCAGCACTTCCGTGTTCTTCCGGAGAACGAACAGAATCCGCTCTGAGGGAGTGTCCCCGGGAATCACGACGTCCTCGAAGCGGGCGCGCATTCCCTCGAACACCATGAGGAGCCCCATGACGAGCATGTGGTTCTTCGAGGGAAAATATCGATACACGGTGCCGAGTGCCACGCCGGCCCGATCTGCGATCGCTCGCATCTGCACGGCGTCGTAACCACCCTCGGAAGCGAGCTCCATGGCCGCCGCGACTATGCGCTGATAACGCTCCCGCTGCGGTGCCTTCGCTGCCCGTGAGGGAAGTTGTCCGTGCCGCAGCAACGACAGCAGCCCGTCGCGGCCCGCGGTCAACGGCTCTTCAGCAGTGCTCATGGGGTCAGCCTAGCGAGTCAGCCGTGGCGTCGGCGGTGGCGGCTGTCCGGAGCCCGGCTGTCCGCCGCGCTCTACGACACGAACAAGACGCGCCCATTGCGGGGCCCGTATTCACGGTTCGGCGGCGTCTACACGTCCCGAAGGTTCACAGCACACTGAGGATGTCGTCGACCCGCTGCTTCGCATCACCGAACAGCATCTGGCTGTTGTCTCGGAAGAACAGGGGGTTCTGCACCCCGGCATAGCCGGCGGCCATCGAACGCTTGAACACGATGACATCCTTGGCATTCCACACCTCGAGCACCGGCATCCCGGCGATCGGTGACGACGGGTCCTCGGCCGCGGACGGGTTGACGGTGTCGTTCGCGCCGATGACAAGAACCACGTCGGTGTCGGAGAAGTCGTCGTTGATCTCGTCCATCTCCAGGACGATGTCGTAGGGCACCTTCGCCTCGGCCAGCAGTACGTTCATATGGCCGGGTAGGCGCCCCGCGACCGGGTGGATGCCGAAGCGCACGTCGACACCCCTCGCCCGCAACTTCGCGGTCAGATCGGCGACCGGGTACTGCGCCTGTGCGACCGCCATGCCGTAGCCCGGGGTGATCACGACCGACTTCGCGCCGGCGAGCAGCTCCGCCACGGCGTCCGCCTGGATCTCGCGGTGCTCGCCGTAGTCGACGTCGTCCGCCGGTCCGGCCACCACGCCGAACCCGCCGGCGATCACCGAAATGAAGGAGCGGTTCATCGCCTTGCACATGATGTAGGACAGGTAGGCACCGGAGGAGCCGACCAGTGCGCCGACGATGATCAACAGGTTGTTGTTGAGCAGGAACCCGGAAGCCGCTGCGGCCCAACCGGAGTAGCTATTGAGCATCGAGACGACGACCGGCATGTCGCCGCCGCCGATGGACGCGACCAGGTGCCAGCCCAGGGCAAGCGCGAGGATCGTGATCACGATCAGCAACCACAGCTGCGGGTCGATGACGAACCACACGGTCAGGGCCGCGAAGACCACTAGCGCGCCGATGTTGATCACATTCTTGCCCGGCAGTACCAGCGGCGCCGACTTGATCCTCGCCGAGAGCTTGAGATAGGCGACGATCGAGCCGGTGAAGGTGACCGCGCCGATGAACACGCCGATGAACACTTCGGCACTGTGGATGCCGAGCAGTCCGGCGGCATCGAGCACCGCCGACTCGTGGCCGCCGGGATGGTTCTCGACGTGCAGGTAACCGTTCCAGCCGACGAGCACGGCGGCCAGGCCGACGAAACTGTGCAACAGCGCGATCAGCTCCGGCATGCCTGTCATCTCGACCTTGCGGGCCAACGTGAGGCCGATGGTGGCACCGAGGATGACCGCGACCACGAGCAGGACGGCACCGAGGCTGTCGACACCGCCGTCGAAGGCCAGCGCGGTGGTCGCGACCAGAGCGACCGCCATGCCGAGCATGCCGAAATAGTTGCCGAGCTTGGCGGACTCGTGCCGAGCGAGCCCTGCGAGCGTGAGCACGAAGAGGAGGGCGGCGACGAGGAAGGCCGCCACGGATGCAGAAGGTATGTCCATGCCGGTCAGCTCCTGGAGAACATGGCGAGCATGCGACGCGTGACCGCGAACCCGCCGAAGATGTTGATGCAGGCCAACAGGACTGCTACGAACGAGATCACCGTGATCGCGGTGTCGCCCTTGCCGATCTGCAGCAGGGCGCCGACGACGATGATCCCGGAGATTGCATTGGTCACCGACATGAGCGGGGTGTGCAACGCGTGGTGCACGTGCCCGATCACGTAGTAGCCGATCACGATCGCCAGCGCGAACACGGTCAGGTTCAGCTGGAGCTGCGCAGGTGCGACGCCGATCAGCAGGAACAGAACCGCAGCCACCGCCGCGACGACGCCGAGCCGCTTGCCCGGGCTCATCGGTTCCTTCGGTTCGGCGGCGGGGACAGTTTCCGCGGCGGGCGTGCGGGGTGCGGCCGAGACCTGTACGGGCGGTGGCGGCCAGGTCGACTCGCCGTCCCGCACGACGGTGATGCCACGCTGCACGACGTCATCGAAGTCGAGGACGAGCTCCCCGTCCTTACCGGGCGTGAGCAGCTTGAGCAGGTTGACGATGTTGGTGCCGTACAACTGTGACGCCTGGGCGGCGAGCCGGCCTGCCAAATCGGTGTAGCCGAGGATTCGGACGCCGTTGTCGCTGACGACGCGCTCATCGGTCTTCGTCAACGCGGCGTTGCCGCCGTTGGCCGCAGCCATGTCGACGATCACCGAGCCGTTGCGCATGGCGGCGATGGTCTCCTCGGTGATCAGCTTCGGGGCGGGGCGACCCGGGATCAGCGCGGTGGTGATGACGATGTCTGCCGCACGCGCCTCCTCGTCGTACATCGCCGCGGTGGCGATCTCCTGCTCGGCGGTCATCTCCCTGGCATAACCGTCGGCGCTGACCTCGGCCTCGAAGTCGATCTCGACGAACTCCGCGCCCATCGACGCGACCTGCTCGGCCACCTCCGGGCGCACGTCGAAAGCACGCACGATCGCGCCCATGGCGGACGCAGCACCGATCGCGGCGAGTCCGGCGACGCCCGCTCCGACAACGAAGACCCGCGCGGGCGGGATCTTGCCGGCCGCGGTGACCTGCCCGGTGAACATCCGGCCGAACTCGTGGGCGGCCTCCACCACGGCGCGGTAGCCCGCGACGTTCGCCATCGAGGACAGCACGTCCATCGACTGTGCGCGTGAGATCCGCGGCACGGCGTCCATCGACAGCGCCGTGATCGGACGCTGCGCCAGGTCCGCGACGATTCCGTCGTCGAGCCGCGGGTTGAGCATCGCGATCAGCGTGGCACCCGGCTGCAACCGGTCCCGCTGCGCGAGCGTCGGTGGGTTCACCCCGATGATCACGTCGGCCGTGAGCGGATCCCTCAGCTCGGCGCCCGCCTCGGCGTACGCGCCGTCGGTGAAGCCGGCAGGTTCGCCGGCGCCGGGCTCGACCACCACCTGGTAACCGAGCTTCTGCAGCGCGGTGACGGTCGTCGGCGTTGCCGCGACCCGAGTCTCCCCGGCACGCGCCTCCTTCAGCACTCCGACAATCATCGCGTCTCCCCCACCGTGAGGTCGACGAGGCCGGCGAGCGCGGCACGGTGTGCGCCTGCGGTGCCGAACGCCTGGTCTGCCTTCACCTTCTTCAGGTACAGGTGCGTCGGGTATTCCCACGTCAAGCGTTGCTCGAGCTTGCCCATCAGGTGTTCTCCTTCAGTGCGTTGAGGCCTGCGTCGAGCAGCAGGTGGACCGATTCGCCGACCCCGTCGAAGCCGCCGCCGACGGTCTGGCCGTGGAGGTGGCGGTAGTGGATGCCCTCGAGGATCGCGGCGAGCTTGAAGGCCGCGAGGCCGAGATAGAAGCCGAAGCCGGAGAGGTCGCGGTCGCTGCCGCAGGAGTACCGCTCGATGACCGCGCGCTCGTCGAGGAAGCCGGGCGCAGCCGACACGTTTCTCACCGAGTCGCTGCCGGTATCTGCATCTGCGTCGAGACGGAAGTAGACGAGCATCAGCGCCAGGTCTGTCAGCGGGTCGCCGAGGGTGGCCATCTCCCAGTCGAGGACGGCGGCCACCTGGTCGGTGTCGCCGACCAGGACGTTGTCGAGCCGGAAGTCGCCGTGCACGATGCCGGCGGCGGACTCGGCCGGCACTGACTCCACGAGTCTGCGGTGTAGCTCGTCGGCGGCGGGCAGGTCCCTGGTGTACGAGGCGTCGAGCTGTTTCTTCCAGCGTGCCACCTGGCGACCGAGGAACCCCTGCGGGCGCCCGAAATCACCGAGCCCGACCGACGCCGGCTCGACCGCGTGCAGCGCGGCGAGCGTATCCACGAGGCGTTCGGAAATCGTACGAGTCCGCTCGGTGCCGAGCAGTTCGAGCTCGGACGCGGTGCGGTACGGCGTACCGGCGCACCGCTCCATGACATAGAAATCCGCGCCCAGCACCGCAGAATCGGTGCACAACGCGAAGGTCCGGGGGACCGGTACCCCGGTGTTCTGGAGCGCCGACATGACCCGGTACTCGCGGTTCATGTCGTGGGCGGTCGCGAGCACGTGACCGAGCGGTGGCCGACGGACGATCCATTCTTGCCGGCCGTCGGTCACGATGTAGGTCAGATTGGATCTCCCGCCGGCGATCAGGGTCGCCCGCAGATCGCTGCCGGAGCCCGGGATTTCGGACGCGAACCACGCGCCGAGTGTGTCGAGATCGAGGCCGAGGGGTGTTTGTGCGGTCTCCATCACGGCACCACGACCGCGAGCATGTCGGCCACGCAGGCCGGAGTGCCGCTGCCGTCCCGTTCGATCGTCACCCGCATGCCGTCGAAGACCCTCATGACTTCGGCCCGCCCGCGAGGTAAAGCACCTGACCGGACACGAAGCCGGCGCCCTCGCTGGCGAAGAACGAGACCGCGTGCGCGACGTCGGCAGGCTGGCCGGCGCGCCCGACCGGGATCTCCTTGACCAGGAAGGCCCTGAAGTCGTCGAACGGCACGCCCATCCGCTCCGCGGTGGCCTTGGTCATCTCGGTCTCGATGAACCCTGGCGCGATGGCGTTCGCGGTCACGCCGAACTTGCCGAGCTCGAGGGCCACCGTCTTGGTGAAGCCCTGGATCCCGGCCTTCGCTGCGGCGTAGTTGACTTGGCCCCGGTTACCGAGCGCGGAGGTGCTCGACAGGTTGACCACGCGACCCCAGTTCGCCTTGGTCATGTAACCCTGCACGGCACGGGTCATGAGGAAAGTGCCACGCAGGTGGACGTTCATCACCGCGTCCCAGTCGGTGGTGGTCATCTTGAAGAGCAGGTTGTCCCGGAGGATGCCGGCGTTGTTGACCAGGACGGTCGGCTCGCCCAGCTCGGCGGCGACCCGCTCGACCGCGGCCTGGACCGCCTCCTCGTCGGCGACGTCGACGCCGACCGCAAGTGCCCGGCCCCCGGCCGTCTCGATCTCGGCCACAAGGGATTTACAGGCGGTCTCGTCGAGGTCGAGGACTGCAACGGCGAGGCCGTCGGCGGCGAGGCGCTGTGCGACGCCGGCTCCGATGCCGCGGGCGGCTCCGGTCACGATGGCGGTCCGGGTCGTGGTGGGTGTGGTCATGCGGGAACTCCTGTGGGGTGGGAATTGAGGCCTGGCACCAGTTCGGCCAGGGCGGCGCGCGTCGACGCGTGGTCGATGTGCAGCATGGATTGGAGGCCGGCTGCCCGCGCACCGACCACGTTGGGCTCGGCGTCGTCGAGGAAGAGCACCCGGTCGGCGGGTACGCCGAGTTTGTCGACGGCCAGTTCGTAGATGGCGGCGTAGGGTTTGCGGAGTCCCACCTCGCAGGAGATCACGACCGGATCGAACAGTTCGTCAATTCGTGCGCGCGGGTAGGTGTTGCCCCAACTGTTGGAGAGAAGGCCGACCTCGAGACCGGTTTCGCGCAGGTCTTCGACCAGTTCGAACATCGCCGAGTCGGCCTGCATACCCGCGAACAGCCGGCTGAGCATTCCCTCCGGCGTGACTACGCGCCCGTCAGTGGTCTGCAACTCTGCCGCGAGCAACGCCTCGAAAGCCGCGGCCGGGAGCGCACCGGTCTCCAGCCGATGGACCGGCGTACCGTCTTCGGCATCACGGGACATCCAGGCACGCAACGTACGTGAGAACGATTCAGGTTCGATTCCGTCCGCGGCTAGCCACGCCGCGATCGAGTCCCGCACCGGACCGGTGAGTACGCCGCCGTAGTCGAAGAGGACCGCATCGATTTCTCGCACCGGCTCACTCACCCATGCTCTGGAGGCTGACGCCGCCATCGACGACGACGGTTTGTCCGGTGACCCATGCGGCATCGTCGGAGAGCAGGAAGGAGACGACGCTGCCGATGTCCTCTGGTACGCCGAGCCGCTTTAGGGGGTACGCCGCGGTGACCGTGTCCTCGCGGCCCTCGTACAGCTTCGTGGCGAACCGCGTCTTCACCACCGCCGGAGCGACCCCGTTGATCCGGATGTCCGGCCCGAGTTCGACTGCCATCAATTCGGTGAGCGAGTTCAGCATGGCTTTGCTGGCGCCGTAGAACCCGATCCCGGGCGCCGTACGAATACTCGAGAGCGACGAGACGTTGACGATCGCGCCGCCGTTGTCCTTCATCCAGGCCTTGTGCACCTGCTGGACCCAGGAGACCGCGGCGATGCAGTTGACCTCGACGATCTTGCGAGCAGCCGCCAGGTCGAGGTCGACGAGCGAACCGTAGACGGGGTTGATCCCGGTGTTGTTGACCAGGAAGTCGATGCTGCCGAAGGTCTCGACCGCCTGCCGCACCGCGTCGCCTTGGTGGTCCGCGTCGTCGGCGCGGCCCGCGACGGCGAGCGCGACATCCGGACCGCCGAGGTGGGTCACGGCCTCGTCCAGGGCCTCTTTCTTGCGCGCCGTGATGACGACGCGGGCGCCGTCGGCGACCAGCCGCTCGGCGATGGCGAGGCCGATACCGCGGCTCGCTCCGGTGACGATCGCGGTCTTACCCTCGAAACGCTTGTTCATGTCAGTTCCTCATACTTCAGACGTTCGATGACCATGGCCATGCCCATACCGCCACCGACACACATGGATTCGACGCCGAAGCGCTTGTCGTGCCACTGCAGGGAGTTGATGAGCGTGGTGGCGATGCGGGCTCCGATCATGCCGAACGGGTGGCCGACGGCGATTGCGCCGCCGTTGACGTTGAGCTTTTCCAGCGGGATACCGAGCTGCTGCGCGGATCCGAGCGCCTGGACCGTGAACACCTCGTTGATTTCGAACAGGTCGATGTCGGCCAGGGTCAACCCCGCGTTGCGCAGCGCAGCCGGGATTGCGCCCACCGGCCCGTGGCCCATGATCTCCAGGGAGAGGCCGGTGACCGCCGTCGAGACGATCCGAGCCAGCGGCGTGAGACCCAGCTCCTCGGCTCTCGTGTCGCTCATGACGCTCAGCGCCGCGGCACCGTCGTTGAGCGGACATGCGTTGCCCGCGGTCACCGTGCCGTCAAGACGAATGTCCTTCAACGAACCCTTGACGGCCCGCCCGATCGGCGAGCGGACGGCGGAGACGATCACGGCTTCGGGCATCGGTGTTGCAGCCTCCCTGAGCGACTGGCACGTAAGTGACTAAGCGCTTGCTTAATCGCTACTATGGTGCACGGTACGGCGGCCCGTCAACCGGGCAGCCGACGGCAATTGTGTGAGCCGCGCCACCAAGCCCCCCGCTCGTCGACGCCCACCTCGACGACGCCCCTGCCGACAGAGACAATGGAATCGCGATGACAGAACAGACTGCCCTCTCCCGCGCCGAAACGTCGCGCGCCCGCCTGCTCGAGGCCGCGGTCACTGCGTTCGCCGAGAAGGGTTTTCACGGAACGACGACGCGTGACATCGCTTCGGCAGCCGGCATGAGCCCGGCAGCGCTCTACGTGCACCACAAGTCGAAAGAGGAGTTGCTCTACCTGATCTCCAAGGAGGGACACGACGACACCCTGCGGCTCATCCGGGGAGCCATCGCGGCCACTGACAACCCTGTCGACGCACTCCGCAGAGTGGTGTACGACTTCGCCACCCACCACGCCCGCGACCACGTAGGAGCGCGGGTCATCAACTACGAGATCGGTGCGTTGACACCAGACCACCTCGCGGTGATCCGCCGACTGCGGCGGGAGATCGACGACGAGATCCGCGCACTTGTCGCGCGCGGGGTCGATGCCGGCGAGTTTCACCCACGCGACCCGCGGCTCGCCGCGACCGCCCTGCTCTCTCTCGGCATCGACCTCGCCCGCTGGTACCGCGAGGGCGGCCGCTGGACGCCCGACCAGATCGGCAAGGAGTACGCCGACATGGCACTCCACATCGTGGCCGCCCGCTCCTGACGGGTCCACTGTCCCACCGGGCCCGGGTTTACACGTACACGAAGCGGAAGTCGCCGATCGAGGTGTCGGCAGTTACTCCGGCGATATGGAAGGCGGCGATACCATCGCGCTCGCCCGGGACGAAGCGGAGCTCGCCGCCGTCGAGCGCGATCCGGTCACCATCGGCGTCCACGCCGAGGACGGCTGCCCATGTCTTCGCCAGCGCAGCGGGCTCGCGGGCGGTCATCGTCGCTCCGGTCACGCGCCCCGGACCGAGCTCGGTCGGTGCCGTTGCGATCCATTTCGGGCCCGCCCAGCGCCACGACTCCGGCAGCTTCATCGAGTCGATCGCCACGATCGCGCCCGGCACGTCGCCGGGGTGGAGATGAATGTCGGTGTCGCCGTCGCGTTCCAGGTCGTAGACGGTGCGCACGCCGAGCTGGTCGATTCGCGCACGGGCGGCGGCGATGTCGTCGACCTGGAACATGACCATGTAGGCGCCGTCACCGCCGAGCCGATCGAGATGGCGGCCTGCCGCGGTCCCCTCCTCGAACGGCGAGATCACTTCGACGAACGTGTCACCGAGCGGCATCACCGCGTTGTGGACTCCGAACTGTTCGACCTCGGGATCGTTGAACGGGTCACCGAGTGGGAGCTGAGCCCGCAGCGCCTTGACGGCAGATTCGCGGTCACGTGCAACAAGTACGGCTTGACGGATTCGAGGCAGGGGGGAAGTAGTCATCAACGCACTATAGCAATCGCTCTCTATCATCGGAAGGGGTCGTCGGCGCCGCAACCGCCGCGCGACGGTCAGGTCTTGAGGATGCAGAGGTCCGCGGGCTCGACCCGTCGGGATCGCCACGACAGCGCCCGAAGGTGTGAAATCCATAGCACTGCAACATGTCTACGACGCGAACCGACTCCTTGGCAGGCGCCTGAAGAAGCTGTGAAGGAGTCGGTTCGCGAGGAGACGTCGCTCTGCGGCCGCGAGCCGTGTGACAGACGGTGGATGCGTTGTCAGCCGGTAATCGCCGGAGTGGCGAACCAGAACCCGAGGATCAGACATGTCACCAGTACGACCCATCCCTCTGTGCGCGGACTGCTCGGTGAGGTCGAACGCAAGAACGGATGAACACTGCAGAGGCGGCCGGTGCCGCGGACAAGGCGTGTTGATCGTGGACGAGAAAGCATTTTTGAAGAAGGGCACCCGCTCTGCCGGGGTGGCCGGCAGTATTCCGGCACGGCCGGGCGGATCGAGAACAGTCAGATCGGGTATTTCTTGCCTACGCCTCCGGCCGGGGTCGGGCGCTGATCGATCGCGAGTTGCACCTGCCGAGGGCCTGGACCGAGGACCACGATCAGTGCCGGGCCGCCGGGATCGGCGACGAGGTGGCTTTCGCGACGAAACCCGAACTGGCGCAGACGATGATCGAACGCACACTCGACTCCGGGTGCCATCCGGATGGTTCACCGGCGACGGGGCCTACGGGCAGGTCGGCAAGGTCCGGCTTTGGCTCGAATCCCGCGGTGCGGCCCATGTTCTCGCCGTCCCGAAGTCGCAGATGGTGATCTCGATGGAGTTGCGTCAGCGCCGAGCCCACGCCGTGATCGTCGACCTACCGCCGACCGCGTGGCAGCGGATCAACTAATACCTCTGACAGTCAACGAGATACGGCGATTGTTCGGGCCGCGCCGCCTGTCCGGTCGAACACGTCCGCGTGCATGTCTGGCACCGATCGAACTGGCGCCGCGCCAGCCAGGCCGGAGCGCGCGCCAGCCACTCCAAACATCGGCATCACAATCTGTCGTTGCAGTATTAAGTGCGTGCGCTCGTCGCGCCCCCGGTGCCGGTGCCAATTCAGCGGGCGGTTACGCGAGCAGCTAGCGGGAGTCGTTGATCGATGCGAATCGCTGTGCTGCCACCCAGTTCACGATCTGCGCACGGGACGTGAAGCCCAACTTGGTCAGGATATTTTCCACATGTCCTTCGGCGGTACGCGGCGAAATGAAGAGCCGTGAGGCGATCTCACCGTTTGTCAATCCGTCCGTCACCAGTTCGGCAACCTCACGCTGGCGCCGGGTAAGCTCGCTGGGGTCTGGCTCCGCTTCGGAGCGACCTGCGCCGGCCCGTTGCCGCTCGCGGAGGGGTTCGCCCAAGGCGAATGCCACCGCAGCGTTTCCGTCTAGGCCGTGTCCGCGCTTGAAGGCACTGTCGAACGCGTCGTCGCCGATGGCCTTTCTTGCGGTAGCCTCGAATTGTCGGCGCCGGGCCTGGAGTTGGATTGATCCGAATAACGGCGCACCGATAGTCTGCCAGAGCGTGTCGGCGCCGCCCAGAATCACTGCTGCGCGTTTGCTATTGCCCTTCGCGACGGTGACCCAACCAAGGAAGTCCAAAGCCATCGCACGCCAGAAGTTGTCGTGGATGGGCCGTCGGACTCTCAGTGCATCAAGCAGAAGTGACTCTGCTTCCGTTAGGCGGCCACTCAGTAAGTAGAGGAAGGCGCGGACACATTTCGCATACGAGAGGAGCCAGCGTTCCCCGGCTACGTCGCACAGCCGATCGAGTTCGTCGACCACGGCCGAGCCCTTGTCCAACTCGCCCAACAGCAAGTACGTGATGGCGAGTGGAATGCGAAGTGAATTGGGATAGTCCTGGGGTACGTTGACGGCGGCGTAGCGTTCCAGGGCTTCGACGAATAGCGGAATCCCGGCTGCGAGCTCTCCACTGAAGTTGCCCTGCATTCCGAGCAAGTGCGTCGCGTAGGCGCGAGCGGCATCGTCGTCGAGTTCGACGGCAAGCCGATGGGCTTCCGCGAGAAGCGCTGCTTGGGCTTCCGTATCCCCTTGGAGGGTTGTGATGTAACCGCAGGTCGCTAAGGCCCAGGCGCGCTCGTGGCTGGGCGTCTTGTCTGCTTGAAGGGCCCGTTCGATCCAGTGGCGACCCTCAGTCATGAATCCGAGAGCGATCCACATGAACCAAGGAAGACCAGCCATGCGAAGGGCGACGCCGATCTCGCCTGGCTCCGTGAGGGAGTATTCGAGTGCGCCACGCAGGTTCGCGTGCTCGTCCTGAAGAACACTCGCCCAGTCCTCCTGTAGTGGGCCGAACCATTCGGTGGCGGCTTGCTCCACCAGCTGGAGGCACCAGTCCCTATGGCGGCGGCGAAACACCGGTTCGGATCCGCTCTCACGTAACCGAGCCTGCCCGTACTCTCGAATGGTCTCGAGCATGCGGAAACGGACGCGTCCCCCATGCTCCTCGCGCACGAAGATTGACTTTTCGGTCAACTCGGCAACCGTGTCGAGAATGGTCTCGGGGGGAATTTGTTCGTCCGCACAGACGGCTTCGAGGGCACTGAGTCCGAAGCCGTTTGCGAAGACTGCGGCACGCGCCCACAATTCCTGCTCGCGCACGGCACAGAGGTCGTAGCTCCAGTCGATTAGTGCCTTTAAGGTCTGATGCCGTTTCGGTGCACTCCTGCTCCCCGAAAGAAGTAACTCGAACCTGCTGTCCAGCCGATTTGCAAGGTCCGAGACATCCAGCACGCGCAGTCGGACGGCGGCCAGCTCGATCGCGAGCGGGATACCTTCCAGCCTGTGACAGAGGCGAATGACTGCCGCTTCATTGGCAGGACTGATGGTGAAGCCGGGCACTGCCGACGAGGCTCGGTCGGCGAACAGAGAAACTGCCGGAAAGCCGGTAGCCATGCCAGGTGTGTGCGGAGCTCTCGGGTCTGGGACTGGGAGAGGTGGGACAAGATAGATGTGCTCGCCGGTGATCCGGAGGGCTTGCCGGCTGGTAGCGAGGATCTTCAATTCCGGTGCCATCTTGAGCAGAAGCTCAGCGAGGTCAGCGACAGCCTGCAGCAAGTGCTCACAATTGTCGATGATCAGGAGCATCTGCCGACCGCGTAGATGGTCCGCCAGGACGGTTGTGGGAGGCCTCGTGGACTGCTCCAGCAACTCGAGTGCGTTCACCACGGTGTGTGGCAACAGGGCCGCATCCTTCAAGGCTGCCAGTTCGACCAGGCAGACCCCGTCGGGGAACGCGCGGCGGACGTCGCTTGCCACCCGCAGCGCTAGCCGCGTCTTCCCGACGCCGCCTACGCCGGCGAGAGTCACCAGCCGCGCAGTCGATAGGAGTGTCCGTACCTCAGCAGCCTCCGTCCGGCGGCCGACGAAACTGGTCAGCTCCGCTGGAACACCGGACGGTCCATTCCCAGACCGTACTGCCATGACACACTCCACTCGCACCACCTGAGCAACGACCAGGTGCCGGACACGTTACCCCCGGGTTATCGCGTCGACAACGCGGCTCACTGAAGTGGCAGACCAATCTGACGTGGCCTCCACAGTCCCCGCCAAGCGATCAGCTCCTCTGCGCGTAGCGGTGAGGGCAGGTTGCGCTTGCCGTGAAGAGCCAGCGTAGGCCGTTCGACCGAAGATCACCACGGCGTGCCTCGCAGGCCGCACCGCGTACCACTAGGCACCGACGATGCGCAGGGCGATTTCGGCGTCGTGGTTGGCGATGTCTTCTGGGCTCCACTGGCCCTCGCCCCGATACCAGCGGGCGATGTCGATGCCGAGGGAGAGCAATGCCGTGGCCGCGAAACCATCCCTGCGATGCCGCGGCTATCCGGTGGCCGATTCGAACAGCCGCCGCAGCACGTCCGGGATCGGCACCGGGCGCCTGGTGTCACGGTCGACATAGACGTGCACCCACCGGCCCCGCGCGGCGATCGCCGCCGTCTCGGGCAGCCCGGCCGGAAAGAGCCCGAGGTCATAGGTGACGCTCGTGCGGCCCAGCCTGGCCACACGGATTCCCACTTCCAGGGCCTGCGGGAACTGCAGCTGCTCGAAATACCGGCATCCGGACTCGGCGACGACGCCTACGGCCGGAGCCGCTATCGGGTTGAGGCCGGAATGCTCGATGATCCAGCCGTTGATCGCTGCATCGAAGAGCTGGTAATACACGGCATTGTTCAGGTGACCGTACATGTCGTTGTCGGACCACCGTGTGGTAGCCGCACGACGCACCGTGAAATCTGCCACGGTAGGACTTTCGCGTACATCGACTGCCTCAGCGCTCATCTTCATTTCTCCGTCATGTCGGTCCGCACGAGTTGCGGACGGGTGGGGGGGAATGAAAGTGTGTTGCGTAATGAAATGATTGAACAGCGCCTTGTCAGCAAGGATTTCATTAACAGTGTCAGGTCAAGGACGAGGTCGCCAAGGACTGGGAGACCCTACTCGCCGCGGCGGTCATCGAGAACGTCGGCCGCCGCGACTTCGACGTCATCGATGACGCCAAGGCCGTCGAATTCCTGATCGGCGAGCGCGGAACCGTCGAGAAGGCCGTCATGAAACTCGCGAAGTCCGACGGCTGGATCTCCCAGCGACGCGCCCTGCTACAACTTTCCCACGAACTCCACACCGCCCTTACGTAGCGGCGATCTCGCCATTCGCACCGCCCGCTCGCTTGCGCAATCCCACCAGAGGAGCAAGTTGCGGCCTAGAACTCCGAGCGCGAGCGTAACATCAAGGTGTTGAACCAGATTCGTCTCCCACTGACAGCGTGACCAAGCCTGCAGCGAATCACCGAAGCCCCGTTCTCGCTCCTGGCCCGCTCCCCACTGTCCGACGATTCCCGCACCGGCTGAGTCGCAGCGGCCAAACATGCGTCAGATGACGACGATGACGTCGCTACCGATGAACTTGCAGAGGGACGCTCTGGTTGCCGCCGGACGGGCGCCACCGCCCTCCGACGTACAGTCCGGTCGGGACGGTCTCGAGTAGCGCCTGCTGGGAGGTCTGGGTGCTGGTCAAGGTTTCCTCACTTCTCGTCGAAGATGATGACTTGCCGAATTGCGTTGCCGTCGGCGAGTTAGTCCATGGCGGAGTTGATGTCCGACAGCGTGATCCGCGACGAGATCAGCTTCTCGACCGGGAGTTTCCCGTCGCGCCACAGCTGCGCAAAGACTGGAATGTCGCGGGCCGGTACCGCGGAGCCGAGGTAGCTGCCGATGATGGTCCGCGCGCCGGCCACCAGTGCGAGCGGTGAGATCGACGACCGGGCGTCCGGGGCCGGGAGGCCGACGGTGACGGTGGTGCCGCCGGGGGGCGGTGGCGGCGAGGGCGGTCTCGAAGGCACGTGGGTGCCCTGCCGCCTCGATGACGATCGGCGCCTGGATGTTCAGCTCGGCGACATCTTGGGGAGTGTAGGTCGCGGACGCACCCAACTTTGTTGCCTGGGTGAGCTTGTCGGGATTCGAGTCGACGCCGATCACCTCACCCTCCCCGAGGGATAGCGCGGTGATCAGCGCCGCCATGCCGACACCACCGAGCCCGACGACCATGACCGCTTGGCCCGGGGTCGGGCGGCCGGCGTTGATGACCGCGCCGCCACCAGTGAGGACGGCGCACCCGAGTACGGCGGCGATGTCGGGTGGGACGTCGTCTCCGACGGGTACGACCGAATGCTGGTCGACGACAGCGTGCGTGGCGAAACCGGAGACGCCGAGGTGATGTTTGATGTCAGCAGCTATGTAGGCGAGCAGCGCCGCGATCGGCACGTCGTGCGGGTAGGCCTGCCTTGACGGGTTGCGTCCGTGCTGGACAAGCGATCCGGCACTGACGGCGACGACGAGCAGGCCATAGATTACGGTCGGCGCACCGTTCCGACGCCGCGCGCTCACCGCGAAACCGGCCACCGACGAAGGCCAGGCTGGTGACGGCGGGCCGCCGGCTGCCCGATGAGGGGGCCTCTGCCTCGAGACAGCTCGCAGGGGTCGGCGTCGATCACAGACAGCATCGCGGCGACCTCTCCTCGTGCCCGCGCCTTGCCGGGGGAACGAAGTGAGGCCGCCGCGATGACAGACCCGGATCTCAGACTGGTGCCGGGACCACCTTCTGCGCCAGGTGTTCGAGGAACCAGTCGCGTGCCGCGCCCGAGGAGAGCTCGAAGGGGTGACCGGTGTATGCGTCGAAGTGGCCGCCGGGGATCGAGACGAGACGCTTGGGCTCGGCCGCGGTCTCGTAGGCCTCCGTGGCCCACTCGGCCGGCGTCACAACGTTGTCGTCCTCGGCGATCACCATGAGCAGCGGGGTCGGAGCGACGAACTTGAGGAACTCACCGGCCTCGTAGCCCAGCTCCGTCGAGCGCAGCGTCACCTCGTTGCGCCACGCGGTGCCCTCGTAGGCCGAGAAGAACGCGTAGGCATCGGGCGTCGGCATGACGGCCGGCTGTGTCGGGTCCGCGGTGACCACCGGGATCATCGCGGGAGCCTCTCCTCGGGCTCGCGCGAGGCGATCGGCGGCCTGCCCGTCCCACGCGGCCGGCCAGAACTCCTTCGGAACGTTCGCCTCGAAGGTGCGCCGCCCTGCGACCGCCGGCACCTGACCGCACACGGCCTTCACGCGACGGTCGATCGCCGCGACGACGAAGGCGTTGCCGCCCGCGTAGCTCGAGCCCCACACCCCGATGCGTGAGGCGTCGACGTCGGGCCGGGCCTGTGCGTAGGTGATCGCGTGCTGGTAGTCGCGGACCTGGTCCCACGGGTCGATCTCCTGCCGGGGCTTGCCCGGGGCGGTGTCCGAGGCACCGAACCCGCGGTTGTCGTAGACCACGCAGGCGAGCCCCGCGGCGCTGAACGCCTCGGCGTAGGGTTCGAGCCCCATTTCCTTGGTGCACGAAAATCCGTGCGTCATGATCACGCACGGCACCTCACCGGACACGCCTTCGGGCTTGTAGAACCAGCCGCGCAGCGTCACACCCTCAGCGTCGAACTCGATATCTTCGCGCATCGGCGTCTCGCTTTCAGTAAACGTCATGTGAATGCTTCTCAGGATGGTTGGAGGTGCGTGCCGCATCGCGGCACGCACCCCGGGGCATGTGGCTGGGTGATCAGGCCCTCGCGTAATGCCCGTACGGCGAGCTCTTGTTGTCCTTGCCCCAGCGCAGTTCGTCCTCGGACCACGGCTCCGGCGGGACCATGCCGTCGATCCGCCACGTCTCGAACGGCGCGGGCTCGGCGTGGAACTCCACCTCGTACCCCCGGTCCGCGATGTACGGCTTCAGCACCTTGTCCATCTGCTCGAAGTACCGCCGAAGTGTCTCCTCGGGCGTGATGCCCAACTTGGCGGCGGACGTCTCGACCGTACGGGCGATGTGGACGACCTCGATCTGGAGGAACTGGTCGCGCGGCTCCCCGCCGACGAAAAAAGACTCGGCCTTGATCTCGTGGAAGATCACCGAGGTGTAGAACTTCGGCAGCACGAAGCCGAAGTTCTCCTGCGAGAAGTCAGACGAGTAGAGGTCGACGATCTTCCGGGCCATATCGGCCTTCTCTTCGGAGGTGTAGGCGTTCTCCGGGGTGAACAGCTGCCACAGCGGCATTGGTGAGCTCCTTGTGATCTGGTGGGCCAAAAATGCAAACGGTTCGTCAGCGGCGCAGACCTCGAACTCTTCGCCGGGTGAACGTTTTGCGGGATCGCGCGGGGTGCGCGGGTGTGCTTATTCGGTGATCGGGTCGACGGTCAGGCTCCCTCGTGGGGTCTGACCGGGAGTCGTCGTGATCAGCACACTTTCGACAGTAGAGTGAGCAATCTCTCTTGTCAATGATGTGCGTGGATTTCATCACAGAAGGCCTGTGTAACTGGCGGCAAGGTGCAGGGGGTCCGCTGCTGGGCGAAAATCGTCCCCGACCGCCGCGCGCACGTCACGGTACGAACCGAAAGGGATTGCGGCACTGATGTTCTAGTGACTGGTGTCGGATGGGTGTGCGGGCAAGCGGCCGGCCTCGGTTCTGCCCGAGCTGGTGGGGATCCTGCGCCGCCACGGACTCGCATCGACAACGATACCGCCGCGCTGCGGTGAGACACGTCGGTGCCCGCCGGCGACCGCCGTCTGGTTGTCGAATGCAGGAAACGTCAGCGTGAGGGCGTGGTTGACCGGGCCGAGCGTATTGCTGAAAAGCTATGTGCCGGTGTCGAATTGGTCGGCCGGGACGGCGCGGCCGAGGTTGTTCGGGATCGACCGGTGTCCACGACGACGGCAACACCGCCGGGGATCGTCTGGACGCCGATCGTCATCGATACTTATCGCCGGACTGGGCGGGACCGCAGCATGCGCACCGAGGCCGAGAAAATCGATATGACGGCCGCCACGCAGAGCAGACGGGCTGGGCGATCGTGCGGACCGTGATCGGCTACCACCGCTACGACACCGAGACAGAACTGTTGGAGCTCCACTGGTATGGGCGCTGCAGTCGTTTCTGGCAAACTACTTCCGCCCACAGGAGAAGCTGATCTGTGAGCCCTGGGTCGGGGCGGCTCGACGATCAGTGGTGGGACCCGGCGTGCGCTTTCACCGGTGGGGTTGTGGGAGCTGTTTCCGCGCTGATGCGATGGTTACTTCGCGTAGAGTTCCTCGATCTGTGTGGCGTACTTGGTGACGACGTTTCTGCGTTTGATCTTCATGGTGGGGGTGAGTTCGTCGCTGCCGGGTAGCCACGGCTCGGCGACGATCGTGAATTTCTTGATTTGTTCGACGCGGGAGAGGTGGCTGTTGGCGAGCTCCACACCGGCCGCGACCTCGGCGATGGTGGCGGGATCGTCTGCCGCTTTCCCGGCGGCGCCGTCGGGGTCGAGCGTGATCAGCGCGACGTTGTAGGGTCGGCCGTCGCCGATGCATGCCGCCTGGCCGATCAGGGGGCTCGAGGATCTGAGCCAGGTCTCGATGTTCGCGGGCGACATGTTCTTGCCGGCGGCGTTGATGATGATGTCCTTCTTGCGGTCCACCAGCCGCACGTAGCCGTCGTCGTCGATCGTGCCGATGTCGCCGGTGTGCAGCCACCCCTCGGAATCGATGGCCTCGGCGGTCTGTTCGGGTTTGTTGCGGTAGCCCCGCATCACGGTCTGGCTGCGCACGAGGAGCTCTCCGTCGGGGGCGAGCTTGACCTCGAGCCCGGGGATCGGTACTCCGACCGTGCCCACCCGGTTGCGGTCCTTCGGGTTGACGGTCATCACGCAGGACGTCTCGCTCATGGCCCACAGTTCGCAGATCGGGATTCCGATGGCCGCGAAGAATTCGAACACGTGGCGTGGGGTGGGCGCCGATCCGGTGAGGAACCATTCGGACTGGTCCAGCCCGAGCTTGCGGCGGATCTTCGAGCCGACGAGCGTGTCGGCGATTTTCGCCTGTAGGTCGAGTATCGGGCCGACGGACCTGCCGTCCTGCTCGGTGCGGGCCTTCTTGATCCCGGTGTCGATGGCCCAACGGGTCAGCGTGCGGCGCGCTACGTTGGGGTCGGCGTCGATGTCCGCCTCCACGGCCGCCTTCGCCTTCTCCCACATCCGCGGCACCGGCAGGAACACCGTCGGGCGAAGCTGCTGCGCGATCTCCATCACCTTGCGTGCGTCCGCGCACGTGGTGACGGTGAAACCCCACACCGCCAGCGGCGAATAGTGTCCGCTCCACCGATCACCGATGTGCGCGGCGGGCAGGAACGAGATGGTGCGGCCCCCCGGCGTGACCGGCAAGATCTGCTGCAGAGCACGGATCTTGGTCATCATGTTGTGGTGGGTGAGTTCGACTCCCTTGGGTGGACCCGTGGTGCCGGAGGTGTAGATCAGGGTGAGGAGGTCGTCGGGGCCGACCGCAGACCAGGCTGCCTCGAAGTCGAAGTGCGGGTCGCCGGCAGCCTCCACCTCCTCGAGGCTCAGGGTGCCGTCCGGCGCGCCGTCGACGACGATGATGTGGTCGATCGGCGTGCCGCCGTCGCGGACGGCGGTCAGCCGGTCGACGAAGGCACGCTCGGTGATGACGATGCGGTTGCCGGCGTCGGCGAAGAGGTACTCGATCTGATCGTGCGCCGAGGTGTTGTAGATCGAGAATGCAAGGGCGCCAAGGTGCATCGCAGCGAGGTCCACGAGATGGAACTCGGGCCGGTTGGTGAGCATGATGCCCACCGTGTCCCCGCGTTCGAGGCCGAGGGCCGCGAGACCGGCCGCGACCCGCCGCACCCGCTCGGCGAGGGTGCCGAACGTCAGCGAGACACTGTCATCAGCGGTGCGGACGGCAACCTGGTCGGCGCGGGCGGCCGCGGTGATCTGGAACGCCTCGCACAGTGTGTTCGCGTGCAGCGCGCGTTCGAACGCCTCACCGGTAGATGTGTCGGCGGTGCTGGTTTTCTGCATGTGTGATGTCTGCCTCTCGCTTAATGCCACGGCCGCTACGATAGAGAGCGATCACTACCGCGTCAATACCGTGAGTGGTAGGGGGTGACAGCAAAGTGGGCGCCCTTCCTTCGCGGTCGAGATCCCGCCACCGTGTCTTGGTGCAGACCGTTTCGATGATCTCGAAACGTCGTTGTCCGCGCCGATCCTCGATCACCCCGCCACCCATGCGGAGGGGACTTCCCGGAATCAAGGCGTCCGCAGTCACGGGGTTGTCGTCGCCCGAATTCTGAGCGTCGTGGCGCCCTGGCGTTATGAGACTCAGTGGCGAGCGCCCGGGTCTCATGTGCGGTTTTGGTGGGGTGTCAGTTCGGTGTTGCGGGCAGTCGGGGGTCAGGGTTGGTTCGCGATCCAGTCGTTGTAGAACTGCGGCATCTCGGATGCGCGTCCTCGAAAATCCGGCTTCCGTTTCTCGAGGAAGGCGGCGACGCCTTCCTCGCCGTCGCCGATGCTGGTCCAGAACATGGCAAGCGAATCGATCCGGTGGGCCTCGTCGGGGTGCGTCAGCGTTGCGTCGCACCATTTGCCGGCTCAGGGCATGGGCGATGCTGATGTGAGCTCGACGGACGCCGGCCCTGGGCGCACTCCCGGTCGGATGGCGACGGCCCTCGTCCTTACTTGCCTAGCGGCGACGCTCTCGTGGTTCAGGCGCAAACGAAGCGGAAGCCGTCGAGCGCGATCCGGTCACCATCGGCGTCTACGGCATGACCCGTTGTGCACGCCCCGTTCGTGTGCGACGAGCACGGCTCCAGAGTGGACTGCACACCACTCAGCGTGGACGCGTGTTTGTTCGCAGGTGACGCCGACGCGGGTATACGTTCGCAAACTTAAGTGTCTCCTCGTGAGCGCAGTGGGATTCAGGAACGATTTGCCACAAACGCTCGATGAAGCGGGGCCTTGTCAGGCCGAAGTGAACGAGGATCTCTTCGTCGCTAGGGCCCCCGTATGGAGCCCACCTACTGGCGAACTCGATGAGGAACTCCGCGTCGGTGTCGCGATGCTTGTGCTTACGGTCGACCTCGACCCACGCGGCATGTCGCCTCTGCAGCCATCTGCGGTGCTCGTGTGAATTCATGGATGGAAACCATCTACTCGGGCCGCGGGCGGCCATTCAATTTGTTTGGTCGCGCCACCGCAAGGTGTGAAGGCGAGGGCCCAACCGATTTCGATCCGGCGCACACGGTCGGCGCCGACGACCGGCTGGCCGAAACACCGCGGCGGACTGGCTCGGTCCCGACGCCAGTCCGCCGCGGCGTTTCGGCGTCGCGAAGCTCGCGGTGCTCAACCACCGCTCGATCGTGTCGCCGATGCCGCCTGCTCGAAGTCAGGACGGGTCGGCCACGTGAATCATTCGCTTGCCGACATTGTTCCCGTTGAGAAGCCCGATGAGGCCTTCCGGAGCCTTCTCGAGTCCCTCGAGGATGTCCTCGCGGACCTTCAGTGAACCGTCGTCGAGCCACCCCTCCAGCACCTTCAGCCCCTCGTCCCACCGATCGGCGAAGTCTGTCATCACCAGGAATCCGCGCATCGTGATGCTCTTGATGATCAGCACGCCGGGGACACCACGCGCACCGCGCACGGGAGTGGTGGTGTCGTACTGCGAGACGACGCCGCAGCAGACGACGCGACCGCGGTACGCCATGGACCCGAGAACGGTGTCGAGCGTCGTGCCACCGACGTTGTCGAAGAAGACGTCGATGCCGTCGGGACATGCTTCGCGCAGTGATTTCCGGAACGATTCGTCACGGTAGCTCACCGCCGCGTCGAATCCGAGTTCCGACGTGAGCCACTCTTGCTTCTCAGGGCTCCCGCAGATGCCGACCACACGACACCCCTGTAGCTTCGCGATCTGCCCGACAAGGGTGCCCGTTGCGCCGGCCGCCCCGGAGACCACGACGGTCTCCCCCGGCTTGGCCTCGCCGATGTCGAGCAGGCCGAAGTAGGCGGTCAGGCCGGTGATTCCCAAGACGCTGAGGTAGTTGGACAGTGGCCGGTTCGGAACGATCCGACGCAGGCCGCTCGGCTCGGCGACGACGTAGTCCTGCCATGCAAGATCACCGGCGACGATATCGCCGACCGCGAAATCATCGCAGCGACTCTCCACGACCTGGGCGAGCGAAAACCCGGGCATGGCATCGCCGACCTGGATCGCAGCACGATAGGTGGCCGCCTGGAACCAGGCTCGCTGCGCCGCGTCCATCGAGATCCACAGCACCCGACACAGCACATGCCCGTCGCCCGCCTCGGGCCGGTCCGCGGTCTCGAACGAGAAGTGGGAGGTCTCCAGATGTTCGCTGGGCATGCCCGCGACGCGCCACGTCCGGTTCAACACACTCATGAGACGACGACCCCCGAGATACGCGGAAGGAAGGTTCGCAGTCCCTCGTAGTGCATGACCTTGAGCGTGTCGAGGTGCTCGACGACCTCGGTGATCTTGCCGTCACGCCCACGCGCGAAGAGCACGTACTCGTTCACGTATTCCTCATCGGTCGCCGAGACGGTCGAACTGCAGGTGAAGCGGGCCACGCTGTATTCGCCGTCACCGAACTCGTGATGAATGTCGACCTTGAAGCCCGCGGACTTGCTGTAGGGCCCCAAGGAGATCTTGTTGAACTGCAGGACGGCGTCCTTGCCCTCGTGGGTACCGCCGATCCGACCCAGGGTGACAGGCAGTGTCCAGCTGATGTCGTCGGCATACAGTTCCTGCATCGCCTCGACATTGCCCAGCGCACGCGCCAGGTCTCCTGCAAGCGTATTCATGTGGTGCTCTCCTTCAGACGAGGCTGGATTCGCGGGCCGACCCAGTGCTCGTCACGCAGGTTGCACCGGGGCACCCCGCAATTCGGTCGGCGATTTCAAACGATAGAGAGCGTTCGCTTTCACGTCAATGATGCGACATCGGCCGGCATCACGCTCAGCAAGACGCATCCTTGACCTGATAGTACTCACTCTCTATCGTATGAGAGCGGCGGAGGCATGGGGAGCGAAAATGGCGACTTCCCCATGACGCCGGTCGGTTCCAACGTGTCTCGCACACCCTTCTCGCACTGCACCTCTCGGTGCATCGAATGCTCGGGTGGCTCCGCCGGGTGGGCTGATCAGTTCTTTGACGCGAACAACCCACGAGCCCGGCCGGGCTCGTCACGAATGAAAGGACGCCATGCTCTCGACACGGTTCACCGAGGAATTCGGGATCGAGCACCCCATCGTGTGCGGTGGAATGACCGCCGTCGGCACCGCCGACCTGATCGCGCCGGTGGCCAATGCCGGAGCCCTCGGCTTCCTCACCGCGCTCACCCAACCGACTCCCGAAGGCCTGGCCAAGGAGATCGCACGCTGCCGAACCATGACCGACCGCCCGTTCGGCGTCAACCTCACGATCCTCCCGACGCTCACCCCCGTGCCCTACGACGAGTACCGCGAAGCGATCATCGACAGCGGCATCACCATCGTCGAGACAGCCGGCGCCAACCCCGCCGAGCATGTCGCCGCGTTCAAGAAAGCGGGCATCAAAGTCATCCACAAGGCGGTGGCCGTGCGGCACGCCCTCAAAGCCGAAGCGATCGGCGTCGACGCCATCAGCATCGACGGCTTCGAGTGCGCCGGCCACCCAGGCAACGACGACATCCCCGGCCTCGTCCTCATCCCCGCAGCCGCCCGCAAGGTTCAGATCCCCCTGATCGCCAGCGGCGGCTTCGCCACCGGCAGCGGCCTGGTCGCCGCCCTCGCCCTGGGCGCCTCCGCTGTCAACATGGGCACCCGCTTCGTCGCCTCCACCGAAGCCCCCGTCCACCAGAACGTCAAAGACCAAATCGTCGCCAACGACGAACGCGCGACCCAACTGGTATTCCGCGAGTTCAACAACACCGCCCGAGTGGCCCGCAACACGATCTCGGAGGAAATCGCCCGCCGCTCCGCACAACCCGGCGCCACCTTCGCCGACGTCGCCGACCTCGCCTCAGGAGCACGCGGACGCGACCGCGTCCTCACCCACGGCGACATGCACGACGGCATGTGGTGGGCCGGCCAGGCCCAGGGCCTGATCGACTCCGTGCAAAGCTGCCAGGACATCGTCGACGACATCATCGACGAGGCCGACCGCATCATCGCCGGCCTCGGCCACTCCTTCCCGGCAGCCGGCTCGACCGCATCCCAGAAGGTCTGACCATGGACTTCCAGACAATCCGGCACGATGTCACCGATGGCATCCTGACGATCACCCTGAACCGACCCGAACACCTCAACGCCTTCACCGTCACGATGGCCGAGGAACTCGAGCACTCGTTCCGCACCGTCAACGACGACGACTCCGTCCGCGCCGTCATCGTCACCGGCGCCGGTCGGGCGTTCTGCGCCGGCATGGACCTCAGCGGCGAGGGCAACGTGTTCGGCCTCGACGAGGAGCGCACGCCAGGCCTGAGCGACATGGCCGACCTCGACGATCCGGCCATCGCCGCGGTCCGCGACACCGGCGGCCGCTGCACACTCGCCATCCACGACTGCCGCAAACCCGTCATCGCCGCCCTCAACGGCCCTGCCGTGGGCATCGGCGCCACGATGACACTGGCGATGGACCGCCGACTGATGTCCACCTCCGCCCGCATCGGGCTCGTCTTCGGCCGCATCGGCATCGTGCCCGAGGCCTGCTCGACCTGGTACCTACCCCGACTCGTCGGCCCCTCCGCGGCGCTCGACCTGGCCCTGCGCGCCGACATCCTCGACGCCGAAGCCGCGCTGGCCGTCGGACTCGTCGACGAAATCCACCCCGGCGAGCACCTGCTGACCCGGGCCGTCGCGGTCGCCGACGCCTGGACCCGCGACCGCTCCCCCGTCGCCGTGGCCCTGAGCCGGCAAATGGTACGACGCAACGCCACTCTGACGCACCCCGACCAGGCCCACCGAATCGACTCGCTCGCCATGTTCTGGACCAGCATCGGCGACGGCAAGGAAGGCGTCGCCGCCTTCCTCGAGAAACGGAAACCCGACTTCCACGGGCGCGCCTCCGAGATGCCAGACTTCTACAACGACTGGATCGCCGACCAGACCTCTGCTTCAGCGCCTGTGCACCCGAAGTGATGCGGTCGTGACCGCTCGAAGGTGAGATTCGCTCCGCGTCACTGTGATACACCCCGAATTCGTGTGGCGCACGTGTCGGGGCCGTTGCCGTGCGTGGCCGGACCGCCCCGGGCGGTCCGGCTGATGGATGGGGCAGTCGCACCACACTCTTGCCCTGCCTCTGATAGAGAGTACTATCTCTTACATCGCCCACGGCGTTCGAAATCGCGCTGACATGTGATCTCATCGTGGCAAGCCCGACGGCGGGATTCGGGCTGTCGAGACGGTGGTCGGTCTGACTCCGTTCATGGGCGGCGGTTCGCCGAGCCCGCCGGGTGTGGCCCCGCTCGCGATTGTTTGTGTCCGCCGACCTGTGCAACGCCGTGCGCAGCTTAATTACCGACGGTCCGGCGTATGACTGTCAACCACGCCTGAAAGGTACTTCCATATGCGGCGCAGTTTGTTCGATTCGGATCATGATGCGTTCCGGGATTCGGTACGGGAGTTCGTCAACCGTCATCTGGTGCCCAACGAGGAGAAGTTCATCGAGCAGCGCTACATCGATCGCGAGATTTGGCTCGAGGCCGGCGCCAACGGCTACCTGGGTTTGGAGGTTCCCGAACAGTACGGCGGCAGCGCCGCTGGCGACTACCGGTTCAATGCCGTACTCGGCGAAGAGCTAGCCCGCTCCAGCGCCGCGGCCGCATCGTCGTTTGGTATCCAATTCGACGTCGTCGCACCATATCTGGTTTCCCTGACCACCGAAGAACAACGACAACGCTGGCTACCGAAATTCTGCACCGGCGAACTCATCACCGCCATCGCCATGACTGAACCATCGGCCGGCTCGGACCTGGCCGCGTTGAAGACCACCGCCGTCAAAGACGGCGCAACCTGGGTTATCAACGGCTCCAAGACTTTCATCACCAACGGCACCCAAGCTGATCTGATCATCGTGGCTACCCGCACCACACGGGAAAAGGGCTCCAAGGGCATCACCTTGTTTGCCGTGGACGCCGACACTGCCGGCTTCACCCGCGGCCGCAAACTCGACAAGGTCGGCCAACCCGAATCCGACACCGCCGAATTGTTCTTCGAAGACGTCCGCGTCGACGACACGGCCATTATCGGCGAACTCGACCGCGGATTCATCCACATGATGAACCTGCTCCCCCAGGAACGCATCAGCGGCGCAGTCGCCTACCTCGCCCACACTCGCCGCATCCTCGAAGAAACCGTTACCTACGCCCAGGAACGCAAGGCATTCGGTAAGACCATCGGCTCCATGCAATGGAATAAATTTCTGCTCGCCGAACTGGTTACCAAACTCGACGTCGCCCAGGCTCACGTCGACGCCTGCGTGGCCGCCCACATCGCCGGCGAACTGACCGCCGTCGACGCCGCCAAGGCCAAGTGGTGGAGCTCCACTGTCCAGAACGACATCCTCGACCACTGCGTACAAATCCACGGCGGCTACGGCTACATGAACGAATATCGCGTCGCGCGTGCTTGGAAAGACGCCCGCGTCACCAAGATCTGGGCGGGCTCCAACGAAATCATGCGCGAAGTCATCGGCCGCGATCTCGGCCTCTAACGGGAAGCAGACCGTAAGCGTCCGGATTATCCCGGCCACGTCCAACACTCGGTGGTGCTCCCGGAGCAATACCGCGCCCACCGAGCGGCGGGTCTGATGGTTGGTTTTTGTCGGGCCGCTTTCGCGTCTCGTCTGCAACTCGCCGAAGACGGGCCACCGTCAGGGTATTCGGCCAGCGTCGTCAGAGCACTCGCGCACCCGACTTCGACGGTGATGGTGGCAAGGTCGTCGCCTGAGTTCGGCCGCGGATGACGATGGCGGCGGGCTTGCCGTGTGTGACTGCATGTCGCGCGAAACCCAGGCCCGCCATGACCATCGGGAATATCCCGCCGCCACGAGCGTGTCCCGGGAACACCACCGAGGGATGATAGTGACCGGGTAACCGCGGACGTTCATGCCGAGTGCGCTGAACAACACTCGGCATGAACGGCAGCGGCACTCATTGCAGCATGGGGCTAACGGTAGTATCGGAACAGCGGTTCGGCGACGCAGACGGGTTTGTCGGTGGCGCTGCATTCCACGGTCACTGCGGACACGATCTGGACGCCGCCGCTGATGTCCTCGGCCGAAACTATCTCGGCCACGAGCCGGACCTTCGATTCCGCGGGGACGGGGGCCGGAAACCGGACCTTGTTCAGGCCGTAGTTCACCGCCAGGGACGTGCCCTGAACTTCAAGAACCTGCGCGAACATGACGCTGAGCAACGACAGGGTGAGGTAACCGTGGGCGATGGTACCGCGAAACGGACTTTCCTTGCGGGCCCGTTCCGGGTCGATATGGATCCATTGGTGATCGTCGGTGGCGTCCGCGAAAGTGGCGATTCGACCTTGAGTGATCTCGAACCAATCACTGGGGTCCAGTGTGGTGCCGACGAGGCTCTTCAACCCGTCGACTGCGGTGGTGGTGGGCATGGTGGCTACTTTCGACGCGATGGGCTTGTGGGTACGGTGCGATCAGGTGATGGTGATACCGCCATCGACGGCGAGTGTTTGTCCGGTTACGTACCCGGCGGCGTCGGAGGCGAGCCAGACAAGGGTGGCGGCGAGTTCGGCGGCATCGCCGGTGCGCCCGAGCACCATCCGTGACGCGAGGCTGTCGAGGTAACCGTCGTGATATTGGTCGGTCATCTCGGAGGCGAAGAAGCCCGGGGCGAGCGCGTTGACGCGAATTCCCTTGCGGCTGCCCCATTGTTGGGCGAGATCTCGGGTCAGACCGATGATTGCGGCTTTGCTGGCGCTGTAGGCGGCCTGGGGCAGACCGGCGGTGGTGAGCCCGAGGACGCTGGAAATGTTGACGATGGAACTGCCGGGTTGCATGACCTTCCCGCACGCCTGGGCGGTCCAGTAGGAGCCGCCCAGGTTGATGTCGATCACCGAGCGGAACTGGTCCGGGGTTTCGCGGGTGGCGGGGTGGGCGGTGGCGACGCCGGCGTTGTTGACGAGAACGTCGACGCGGCCGAACTCGGTCATTGCCGCGTCGACCAGAGCGGCGCACTGATCCGGATCAGCGATGTCGGTAGCCACCGGCAGTGCCCGCTGGCCGGTGGCACGGACAAGTGCGGCTGTGTCGTCTAGTTTGTCGACGCGGCGCGCTGCGAGGACGATGTCCGCGCCGGCCTCGGCGAGGGCCTGAGCGAAGGCCACACCGAGGCCGGACGAGGCGCCGGTGACGATGGCGACGCGGCCGTCGAGGCGGAATTTCTCGAGCACACTCATGTGTGATGTCTCCTGGGTCAGAACCAGCTGGGGTTCATGTCGAGAGTGGTCCGGTCTCCGCTGGCCAACAGATCGAGTTGCGGGCCGACCTTGGGTACCTCGTGGGTGTAGAAGTAGCGGGCTGCCATGCGCTTTCCGTTATAGAAGTCACCACTCTTACCCTCGGTGGCGATGAGCTGTTCGAGCCACATCCACGCGATGACCGTGTGTCCGAACGCCTCCAAATAAACCGACGAGTTTGCCAGCGCGGCCGCCGCGTCACCGGCCGCCCACAAGGCGGCGGTGATGTCGACGACCCGGTTCCAGACGGTGTCGAGGGCGTCGGCGTAACCGGTGGCGTCGCCACCGAGAGACCGAGCCCGCGCGACGGTGGCAGCGATCTTCGATCCGACTAACCGCAGCCCGGCACCGTCTTGCATGATGACCTTGCGGCCCAGCAGATCCAGCCCCTGGATCCCGTGCGTGCCCTCGTGGATCGGATTCAATCGGTTGTCGCGGTAGTACTGTTCGACGTCGTAGTCGCGGGTGTAGCCGTAACCGCCGTGCACCTGGATCGCGAGGCTGTTCGCCTCGAGGCACCACTGCGATGGCCAGCTCTTCGCGATGGGAGTCAGCACGTCGAGAAGCAACGTCGCCTGGTCGCCGGTGGCCGCATCGTCGGCCGTGTCGTGTTCGTCCACCAACCGCGAGCAGTAGAGGCCGAGCGCGAGCGCGCCCTCGACGTAGGACTTCTGCGCCAGCAGCATGCGGCGGACATCGGCGTGTTCGATGATCGGCACCGGCGGCGAGGAGGGGTCCTTGGCTCCGAGAGGGCGGCCCTGGGTCCGCACCGTCGCGTACTCGAGCGACTTGCGGTATCCCACGTAGCCGAGGGCGATCGCGAGGAACCCGACACTGATCCGAGCCTCGTTCATCATGTGGAACATGTAGGACAGGCCGCGGTGTTCTTCGCCGACCAGGAAGCCGACTGCCCCGGCATCGCCTGCGGGGGTGTGGGTACCGTCACCGAAGACGAGCAGGGTGTTGGTGGTGCCGCGGTTGCCCATCTTGTGGTTGAGACCCGCCAGCGTCACATCGTTACGGTCGCCGAGCCCGCCGTCGGAGCCGGGGAGATATTTGGGCACGATGAACAGTGAGATGCCCTTGACGCCGGGGCCGCCGCCCGGGGTCTTGGCCAGGACCAGGTGCACGATGTTCTCGCTGAGTTCATGATCGCCACCGGAGATCCACATCTTCGTTCCGGTGACCCGGTAGCTGCCGTCGTCCTGGCGGACCGCGCGGGTGGTGATGTCCGCCAATGATGATCCGGCCTGCGGCTCGGACAGGCACATGGTGCCGAACCAGCGGCCCTCGAGCATCGGACGGACGTAGTCGTCGATCTGCTGCTCGGTGCCGTACTTGGCGAGCAAATTTGCGTTGGCGGTCGTCAGGAACGGATAGGACGAGGTGCTGGCGTTAGCCGCCTGGAACCAGGCCATCGCCGCTCGCGCCACCGTGGTGGGCAGCTGCATCCCGCCGACGCTCTCGTCGAATGATCCGGCGATCAAACCGGCCGCCGCGTAAGCGTCGAGCGCCGTCTTGACCTCCGGGATCATCTCGACGGTGCCGTCCGGGCGCATGGTCGGCTCGTGCGCGTCGGCCTTCTTGTTGTGGGTGGCGAAATGCCTGTGCGCGAGGTCCGCACTGAGGTCGAGCACCGCGTCGAAGGTGTCCTTCGAATGTTCGGCGAAGCGTTTACGCGAGGTCAACGCGACCACGTCGAGCCACTCGTAGAGCAGGAAATCGAGATCGCGGCGAGAAAGTACATCAGTCATGAGAATCAGTTCCGTTCAAAGGTGAGCTCGCTCAGATGGAGATGCCGCCGTCGACCGGGAGGACGACGCCGGTGACGTAGCCGGCTTCCTCCGACGCGAGGAAGCAGATGGCGTCGGCCATCTCGGCGGGATCGGCGAACCGCGAGATCGGACCGGTGACCTCGGCGATCTTCTCCTTCGGAATGGAGGCGGTCATCCGGGTCGCAGCGTTCGGAGAGATCGCATTCACGGTGACCCCGAAAGCAGCGAGCTCTTTCGCGGCGGTCTTGGTGAACCCGATGATCCCGGCCTTCGCGGTGGCGTAGTTGGCCTGCCCGCGGTTGCCGTGCAGCCCGGTGTAGGAGGTGATGTTGACGACCCGCCCAAATTCCTGGCTCCGGAAATGCGGAACACAGGCCCTCGTGAACCGAAACGTGCCGCCTGCGTGGACATTCAGGACCTGGTCCCAGTCCTCGTCGGTCAGCTTCCACAGCACCTTGTCGCGCAGGATCCCGGCATTGTTGATCAGAATATCCACCCGCCCGGTCTCGGCGATCACGGTAGAGACAACGTTCTCGACGTCACCGGTATCGCTGACGTCGGCGGGGATACCGATGGCTCCGATTTCGCGGGCGGCCTTGTCGAGTTCGTCCTTGTCGAAGTCCACCATGAACACTGTCGCCTTGGCCTCGGCGAAGTGGCGGGCCAGGGCCTGGCCGATGCCGCGGGCGGCGCCGGTGACGATGACGGATTTGCCGGTGAAGTCGTACGTGATGTTGCCCATCGTGTTTCCTGTCTTTCTTCTCAGCTGAGGCGTTCGAGGACCATGGCCATGCCCATACCGCCGCCGACGCACATGGTTTCGACGCCGAACTGCTTGTCGCTGGACTGCAGGTTGTTCAGCAGGGTCGCGGTGATCCGGGCACCGGTCATGCCGAACGGGTGGCCGAGGGCGATCGCACCGCCCGAGACGTTCAGCTTGTCCTCGTCGATGCCGAGTTCCCGCGCCGACCCCAGCACCTGCACGGCGAACGCCTCGTTGATCTCGAACAGGTCGATGTCGGAGATCCCCATCCCGGCGATGGCCAGGGCCCGCTTGGTGGCCTCGATCGGGCCCAACCCCATGATTTCCGGCGAGAGCCCGGACACCCCGGTGGACACGATCCGCGCGAGCGGGGTCAACCCCAGTTCCTTGGCCTTGGTGTCGGACATGATCACCAGGGCGGCGGCACCGTCGTTGAGCGGGCACGCGTTGCCGGCGGTCACGGTGCCGTCCGGCCGGAACACCGGCTTCAGCTGCGACACGGCCTCGTAGGTGGTGCCGGCGCGGGGGCCGTCGTCCTTCGATACGACGGTGCCGTCGGGCAGGGTGACCGGGGTGATCTCCCGCTCGAAGAAACCACTGTTGATGGCCGCCTCCGCCCGGTTCTGTGAGCGCACCGCCCACCGGTCCTGCTCCTCGCGGGTGATGCCGGTGATCTGGGCGACGTTCTCGGCGGTCTGGCCCATCGCGATGTAGGTGTCCGGGACCAGTCCCTCCTGCCGGGGGTCGACCCACTGCTGGCCGCCCTGCGCGAGCTTCTCGGTGCGGGACTGGGCGTCGGCGTAGAGCGGGTTCTGGGTGTCGGGCAGCGAGTCGGCGCTGCCCGCGGTGAACCGGGACACCGTCTCTACACCGGCGGAAATGAACACATCCCCCTCGCCGGCCTTGATCGCGTGCAGCGCCATCCGGGTGGTCTGCAAAGACGAGGAACAGTACCGGGTGATGGTGGTGCCGGGAATGAAGTCGTAGCCCAACTGGACGGCGACGTTGCGGCCCATGTTGAAGCCCTGCTCACCGCCGGGCAGCCCGCAACCCAGAAGCAGGTCGTTAATGTCGGTGGGATCGAGGGCGGGCACCTTGTCGAGCGCCGCCTGCACCATCTGCGCGGCCAGGTCGTCCGGGCGCATGCCCTTGAGCGATCCCTTCATGGCGCGACCGATCGGCGAACGGGCAATGGAAACGATGACAGCCTCGGGCATGAGGAACTCCTGGGTGCGGGTCGTATGGCGACGTGATGGGAAAGCCTTGTAGCAAAAAATATGCAAACGCATATTTACTATGCGTCTGCATATACTGACCGTGTCGGAGGAGACATGTCAACCCCCGCCAACCGAGAGGCAACAGCGTGACGGACGCACCACCAACCGGAGCGGTCAGCGAACTGGGTACCTCGAAAGCCGCTGCGCGGATACGCGCCGCGGCCATCGAGGTGTTCGCCGCAAAGGGGTACGGCGCCGCCACTACCCGGGAGATCGCCGCCAGCCTCGACATGAGCCCAGGAGCCGTATACCCCCACTACAAGACCAAGGAATCCCTTCTCTACGCCATCAGCCTCGAGGGCCACCATTCGGTACTGGCGGCCATCACCGCCGCCGATAGTCCCGACGTCGCGGCGCCCGAACGGCTGACGTCGACCGTGACGGCCTACGTGATCTGGCACGCGGACAACCGCGCCAGCGCCCGAGTCGCGCAGTACGAACTACGTTCGCTCTCGCCTGTGCACTTCGCAATCATTGCGGACATCCGCCGGTCCACCACGAAGGTGTTCAAGCGGATCGTCGAAGCCGGCGCAACGGCAGGCGACTTTCACCCCTTCGACATCGAGGCCGCCGCGCTGGCGATCACGTCCCTCGGCGTCGATGTCAGCAGGTGGTTCCCCTCCCGCGCCTACTCCGACCCACGCATTATCGCGGCTCGCTACGTCGAACTTGCCCTTCGAATGGTCGGGTGCGCCGACCGGCAACCCCTCGACAAGCCTTCTTGACACGTGCTGCTGGACTGCAGGATTCGAGAATGGCTGTCACCGAAGTTGGCGAGAGCTGCGCCGGAGAGCAGCCCCGCGGTGGCGTCCGCCAACCGCTCCTTCATCTCCGTCATCGCCGGCGGGTTCGGCAATGCGGCTGGACCGGTTCAGCAGATTGTCGTTGCCTGAGTGCCAACGTGCTGGCACCGCCGATCATTGACATGAAAGTGATCGTTCTCTATCGTTGGCCTCACTCTCGATCCGCGCAAACGGTTCAACGGAACGTTCATCCTCAACCCGTCCACCCCGAACGCGGTCACAGGTACGAGCGAGCTGTCACTAATCGAGGACGGCACCACTGACATGATCTCCTTCGGCGGACTGTTCCTGGCTGACCCCGACCCCCCGCCTCACCACCAGTGGACCGTTCAACACCCCGGACCACGCCACCTTCTTCGGCGGCGACGAGCGCGGCTACACCGACCAAGGACGTCCGTGACCGAAGACACCGCTCGTAGGCCACCGGTGACACGCCGGGGCATCCGCACCCGCCAAGCCCTTGTCGACGCTGCGCGGGTCATCTTCGAGCGCGACGGCTATCTCGCCGCTCGGCTGACCGACATCACCGCCGAAGCCAGCTGCTCCACCGGGACCTTCTACACGTACTTCAACGACAAGGAGGGGATCTTCGCCGCTGTCATGGAAGCGACGAAGAACGAGATGCTCCACCCCGGGATGGAGCACGTCGATGGGGTCGATGACCCGGCCGCGATCATCGAGGCGAGCAATCGTGCCTATTTCGAGAGTTACCGCCGCAACGCGAAGCTCATGCAGCTGCTCGAGCAGGTGGCGAACATCGATCCCAATGTCCGGGAGTTGCGGCAGGCTCGCAGCCGGGTCTTCATCGAACGCAACGCTTCTGGGATCAAGGATCTCCAGGCGCGAGGTCTTGCCGATCCCGACCTCGATTCCGTGATGGCCTCGCGCGCGCTCTCCGGTATGACGAGCAGGATTGCGTTCTCCACCTTCGTGCTCAACGAAAGAGTCGACTTCGAGGAGCTCGTCTACACTGCGACGCGGCTGTGGTGCAATGGGTTGCGCATCGAGCATCACCCCTCCAGGCGGGAAGCCACCGACAAGAGCTGACAGCCATTCGCCTCGGGAGTGCGTCGAGTTGGTTGGCGCCTACGTGCTGGCCTAGGAGGAATGGACGAACTCACGCACGTCGTCGTGCTCCTCGGTGAATGCAAGCCCCACGGTGCTCCCGCCTTCCACACCGGGTGGTGGGCGGACAGTCTTTGGTAGCGTGTTCGGCAGTTGTGAGATCTCGGGCGTTCCCCACGACCGGGATGACGCGGGTTGATCTCGGACGCAAAAACGCGCTCGCCGCGCGCAATACGCCGTTGACACGGCGCAGTTCGGCACCAGCCCATCGCAGGAAATTCCAGCAAGAGTCGGGCGACTTCGCCGCTTACCTGCAAGTTTCTGTGCACAGAAGAGATGACTGCTACGCCTGCGTCGGGATACTCCTTTCGCGCCGCGGCAGGAACCAGGCGATGGCGAGTGCTCCCAACGCCGCGAGTCCAGCCGCCGCGAAAGCAAGGCGCAAACCAGTTGCGGTGGTGTACTCGTGGCCGCCCACCGCCACCACATTCTGCGCGAGGAGCACGGCGGCGACAGCACTGG
This sequence comes from Rhodococcus sp. USK13, assembly GCF_018343855.1. Lineage (NCBI taxonomy): Bacteria > Bacillati > Actinomycetota > Actinomycetes > Mycobacteriales > Nocardiaceae > Rhodococcus > Rhodococcus sp. USK13. Next base: position 6,411,288 of record NZ_CP069242.1, read on the forward strand.
CGGTGGAGGTACCGATCGACCGCATCAAGGTGTTCAAGCCGTTGGCGGCACCAGTCTCATGCTCTGGAACCGAGTGGATGATCAGTGTCGGCAGCGCCGCATACGCGAAACCGATCCCGACCCCTATGAAGCAGCCGACGAGCACGATGTGCCACACCTGCGTCATCAACACTAGTGCCACACCATATCCGGCCGCGATCGTCGCAGCGCCGATGATCAGACTGGTGCGGGGCCCGCGGGCCTCGGAGACCCGTGCGGCGAGCGGCGAGACGGCCATCATGATCAGACCGGTCGGGACCATGCACAAGCTCGCCACCACCATCGACTGCCCCAGCCCGACCCCAGTGACGGCGGGCATCTCGAGCAGTTGCGGCAGCACCACCGACGACGCGAACAGGCCGAAACCGACAGCGATCGAGGCGAGGTTCGTCAGCAGCACCGGACGACGGATGCTGACGCGTAGATCGACGAGCGGACTAAGTGAGCGCCATTGGTATCGCCCCCAGACCACCAGCACGAGTGGTCCTCCCAGGGCGCAGACGAGGGTCGGCGCGGCGGTCCAGCCCCAATCACTGCCCTTGGAGACCGCCAGCAGCAGTCCCGTGAGCCCGACGGCCAAGCCGAGTGCCCCCGCAACGTCGAAGCGCATGTCCCGATGCCGTGGACCCGCCGGCACGATCACCCACAGCGCACCCGCACCGAGGACGCTGAGCGCTCCCGACATCCAGAACAACATGTGCCAGTTGTAATGCTGTGTAGCGAACGCCGACAGCGGCATTCCCACGGCCGCACCCACTCCCAGTGTGGAGCTCATCAACGCAACGGACCGGCCCAGTCGCTCGGGCGGGATGGTATCGCGCAGCATGCCGATTCCCAGCGAAATCATGCCCAGGCCGGCACCCTGGAAGGCTCGACCCACGATCATCGGGATAAGGGTGGTAGTCACTGCCGCCAGTAGCGAGCCGACCAAGATCGCGCCGAGCAGGACGAGCGCCACCCTCTTCTTACCGAATATGTCGCCGAGGCGTCCCGAGATCGGGGTGAAGACGGCGCCCGCCAGGAGCGTGGCGGTAACGATCCACGACGCATTGGAAGGGCTCGTCGAGAGCAACCGCGGAAGTTCGGGAACGAGTGGGACCATCAGCGTCTGCATGAACGAGCAGACCACGCCGCATCCGGCGAGCGTCGCCGTGATGAGAGCAGGGCTACGGGTACTACCGGTGACAGGCGGAGCAAGTACGTTCACGGACATCAATCACGACCATTTCGCATCAACTAATTAGCACATGCATCTGTCTTTCCGCTCATCAACACCTGTCGCACTGAGAGGCGAAGGCAGTCCCACACTCGTCACTGCCTTTGTTGTTCTCCTCGTTCGACGGTCGAAGACAGATGCGTCCTTCGCCCCACGCACGAAGGGTGTGTAGAAGTCATAAGTCGACCGAAGATGCAGGCACGGACCGCATGACTTGGGAGTTCTTGATCGTCGATGCTGCTCTCCTGATCGAGAGCAGAGCAACGAAACCGAAGAAGCAGGAAGCAGTGATAAAGAATCCAGGGGATACAGCGCTACCGGTTTCTCGGATCAGCCATGTGGATACGTAGGCCGCCGTTCCGCCGGTCACGAGATTCGCGAAGTTATTGGCCAGAGCGACACCGGTTACTCGTGTGCGCGAGTCGAATAGAGATGGCAAGACGGCCGATGCTGCTACGACCACTATCGCCATTGCCAGTCCAAACACCAGGAAGGAACCGATCGCAACAGTTCGACTTCCCGTCGCTGTCAGGTGGAGAACCGGGAAGACCAAAACGATGCACGCGATAATCCCACCTGTATAGGCCTTGAGCGCCCCGATACGGTCGGTGATCAACCCGTACACTGGCATCAGGATAGTAATGCAGGCAATAATGCCTGCTGAGATCCATGCAACTTCGCTGGTCCCCAGATCATTTTCCCTCACGAGATGTATACCGAGGTAGGTGAAAATCATATACAGGCAGGCGCTGGCGGGGATCGAAATACCGAGAGATTGAAGGACTCTCACGGTCTGTGTCTTGAGTAATGTCAGAAGTGGAGAGTTCTCCACCGCGCCATCCTGAATAGACTTTTCGTGCTCGGAACTATCGTCGATTTTGCTTCTAGCCCATAGACAGATCGCAAGAAGGGGAACGCCCAACAGGAACGGGATGCGCCAACCCCACGACGCCATCTGCGACGCGGACAGCAGGCTCGACACCGAACCAACGCAGATTGCAGCTAGCGCAAAACCCCCAGTTACACCCAGGAAGACGAAGGATGCCGCCAACCCTTTCCGCTTCGGTCCTGTTATCTCGTAGGCATACGTCATGGCGCCGCCGAATTCGCCGCCGGCCGAGAATCCCTGAGCGAGACGGGCAAGCACGAGCAGAATGGGCGCGACAATGCCTGCGGTCTCATACGTCGGAAGAAAGGCCATCAAGAGACTTGATGCTCCCATAAGCAGCACGGACAGCAGCAGCACCGTCTTCCGCCCGCTGCGGTCGCCTATTCGACCGAAGAAGATGCCGCCGAGAGGACGCATGAGGTAGGCCGACGCAAAAACGGCCAGGCTGGCCAACAATGCAGCAGTCGGATCACTTCCGGGGAAAAACAACGGAGCCACTGCCACTGCAAGATAGGCGTACACGGTGAAGTCGTAGTACTCGACGATTGTTCCCGTGGACGCGGCGGCCAGGCCGCGTATTTTTCGTCTTTTCGCTACTTCGTCCGTTTCAGGTACGTTGTGCCGGTTCGTCATTCGTCTTTCTCACTCTGCGTTGGCGTCTAAACATGTGTGCATAGCTGCGATCGCCCTGATTTCCGATATGCGGATTGATCCGCCCTGGATCAAGTGGAGACTTCATTCAGGCCATCTCGAGTATCGAGGCGGCGGTGGGGCGCGCTGTTCAAGATAGCGCGTGTCGTAGTCGTTCGGTGGAAATTAATCGATTGACGAATGGAGTCGGTCCGTGTTGAACAGCGGACCGACTCCATTCGGTGGTCTCCCACTCAACCTCGACGGCTAGCATCCGAGCGATTCCTCAAACCTGTTGAGGTGAATCGGAAATCAGTTTTCTGCAGGTGAACAGTGCTTGGCCGAGAACGCCGCTGACCAACGGCGTGGTCTTGGCAGTCATCACTCACCAGCCCATAACCCGAGTCAAATTCCGGCTCGAGAGGCGATGTCGCACGCCTTTGCCACGAGCGCGTCGATACGCTCCACCGTCGGCGTTCCTGCTGCTGCTTTGTTCTGCGGTTCGTCGCGCGCTCGGCGCATGACACCCTCGGCGATGACCGCAACCTTCCACAGGCCGAGCGCATGCCAAAATCCGAGGTCCTTCGGATCGCGCCCGGTCTCGTCGAAATACACCTGGGCGATCTCGGCCCGGTCGGGAAAGCCGTCGAGGGTGGAAGCGGGCAATTCACCACCGAACGTCTCCCCGGGCTCGGGCCAGTATGCGAGCAGACTGCCGAGATCGGCGAGGGGATCGCCCAGGGTGCACAACTCCCAGTCGAGTGCCGCGGTGACTTCGCCGGTGTCGGTGGACGTGATCACGTTGCTCAGGTGAAAGTCTCCGTGCACCAACGTCAGCTCGTGTTGTTCGGGGACCGACTCGACGAGCCGACGCGTCAAATCGTCGAGGGCGGGCAACTCGCGGGTCTTCGACTTCTCCCACTGCCCCGCCCACCGTTTCAGCTGACGCTGCGCATACGGCTTGTGGCTGGCCAGATCGATCAGCCCGGTCTGCTCGAGGTCGACCGCATGGATCTTCGCAAGCGTGCGGGGCAGAGACAGGCCGATCGATCGCCTCCGCTCGGGTGTCAGGGCCTGCGCCACCGATGTCCGGTCGACCACCTGCCCCTCGACGAATTCCATCAGCAGCAGCGGCACGTCGGAGACCGCCGGGTCGTCGGTGAAGCCGAACACCCGCGGGGTCGGCACCGCGGTGTCCTGCAGTGCGGAGAGTATTCGGGCCTCACGGGCCACGTCGTGTGCCGACGCAAGGAGGTGCCCCAGCGGTGGGCGCCGCAGCACCCACCGCCCACCGACGCTGTCGCGAACGAGGTAGGTGAGGTTCGACTGACCGAGACCGATCCGGTCGAAAGTCAGTGTGCCCGTGTAATCGACGCCCGTGGTGTGCAACCATCGGGCCACGGCGGCGGTGTCGATTCCGACGATACCCACGCTAGACACCGAGCTGGACCTCCTGCCGGAACGGGAGAACGTCACCGAGCACCTGCCCACCGTCGATGACCAGAGTTTCGCCGGTGATCCAGCTGGCGGCGTCGGAGACGAGGAACGCGACCGCCGAGCCGATGTCCTCGGGTTCACCGATCCGCCCGAGGGCCGTCGAGGCGGACACCGCCGACTCGTGTTCCTTCCACAGTGCCTCGGCGAGCTTGGTCCGCACCACGCCGGGGGCGACGGCGTTGACCCGAACCTTCGGTGAAAGTTCCAGTGCCAGTTGTTTCGTGAGGTGAATGAGCGCCGCCTTCGACGCGTTGTACACGCCGATGTTCGCCTCGGCCGCCATCCCGCCGATCGAGGCGGTGTTGACGACGGCGCCGCCGTGCTCACCCATCCATGCCTTCGTGGCGAGCCCAGTCCACAGCACCGGCGCCCACACGTTTATATCGAAGGTCTTGGTGAAGCGCTCGTGGTCCTGGTCGATGGTCGGACCGTACGCACGGTTGGTGCCCGCGTTGTTGACGAGGATGTCCACGCTGCCGAACCGCTCGAGGGTCAGATCGATGCACCGCCGGGCCGCGTCCTCGTCGACGGCATGGGCGGCGACGCCGATCGCGGTTCCTCCGACCGTTGCTGCGGCGGCGTCGGCCGAGTCCTGCGAGCGAGAGGTGAGCACCACGTTCGCGCCGGCGGCGGCGATGGCCTGGGCGGCCGCGAGGCCGATGCCCCGGGAGGCGCCGGCAACAATGGCGGTGCGTCCGGTGAGGTCGAGTCCGGGCATGTCAGCTCACCGCAACCTTGTGGCCGTTGGTCGAGGACGCCGGCGCCGAATCGCGGTACCGGCGGAGTTCCTGGCGCGCGATGGACCGCTTGTGGACCTCGTCCGGGCCGTCCGCCAGACGCAGTGTGCGCTGGTGCGCCCAGGCCATGGCGAGCGGGAAGTCGTCGGTGACCCCGGCGCCGCCGTGCACCTGGATCGCCCGATCGATGATCTTCAGCGCAACGTTCGGCCCCACCACCTTGATCGCCGAGATCTCGGTGCGCGCCTCCTTGTTCCCGACCGTGTCCATGAGGTGAGCCGCCTTGAACGTGAGCAATCGGATCATCTCGATCTCGATCCGGGCCTCGGCAATCCAATCCTGAATATTGGCGTTCTCGCTGACCGGTTTCCCGAACGTCACCCGCGACGACGCCCGCCGGCACATCAGCTCGAGCGCCCGCTCGGCCATCCCGATCGACCGCATGCAGTGGTGGATACGGCCCGGTCCCAGTCGCGCCTGCGAGATCGCGAAACCCTCGCCCTCACCTTTCAGCACATCCTTGGCCGGAACCCGGACGTCGGCGAAGTCGATCTCCGCGTGCCCTTCTCGGTCCTGGTAACCGAACACCGGCAGACCCCGCATCACCGTGACTCCGGGCGCATCGATCGGGACGACCATCATCGACTGCTGCCGGTGCGGGGCCGCCGACGGATCGGTCTTACCCATCACGATGAGCACCTTACAGTTGCGGTGCAACGCGTTGGAGGCGAACCACTTCCGGCCGTTGAGAACATACTCGTCGCCGTCGCGGACCATCGAGAGTTCGACGTTGGTGGCGTCGGAACTTGCCACCGCAGGCTCGGTCATCGCGAATGCCGAGGCCATCGTCCCGTCGAGCAGCGGCTTGAGGTACTTCTCCTTGTGCTCCTCGGTGCCGAAGAGTTCGAGCACTTCCATGTTCCCGGTGTCGGGTGCGTTGCAGTTACACGCCTCCGGGGCGATGTGGCTGCGGCCCATGATCTCCGCCAACGGGGCGTACTCGAGGTTCGTCAGCCCCGGCCCGGAGTCGGGATGGGGGTGGAAGAGGTTCCACAACCCGCGGCTACGCGCCTCCGCCTTCAACTCCTCGAGGATCGGCGGCTGGAAGTGCGGATCGCCCGATTCGCGCATCTGCTCTTCGTACACCGCCTCCGCGGGATACACGTGGGAGTCCATGAACTCCAGTAGATCGGCCTGGTACTTCTTCGCGCGGTCAGAGATGTCGAACAGGGACACGGGAACTCCTTGTAGGTAGGGAGGGAAAGGTGGGTGTGCGCTTGTCGAGGTGGCTCTGTACACCCTCAACGAGGTCTTCGCCTCGGAAGGAGTCGAACATCAGACCTTCCGCGCGGGACACGGAGTCGGCGTAGGTGCCGTCCGCGTCGGTCTGTAGTTGTTGTTTGATCACGGCCATCGAGGTCGGTGAGCACTGCGTGGCCAGCTGCTGGGCGTACGACATCGCCGCGGCGAGCACGTTTCCGTCGGTGATCAGGTGATCGACGAGTCCGATCCGCAGCGCTTCCTCTGCGTCGACCATCCGACTCGACAGCAGCAGATCCGCGGCGCGGCTCCGTCCGACCAACCGTGGCAGCAGCCAGGAGATGCCGTATTCGGCGATCAGCCCACGCTGAGCGAAGGCGGTGGTGAAACACGCAGCCGGTGAGGCGAACCGGACATCACAATAGAGCGCCTCGACCATGCCGAGCCCTGCCGCGACGCCGTTGACCGCACCGATGAGCGGCTTGCGGAGCTGCAGCGGCACGTCACGCGGCCGACGATCCAGCAGGTCTGTGGCATCACCCACCGTCTGCAGATCCGTCAGGTCGGCACCGGCACAGAACCCGCGGCCTGCCCCCGTCACGACGACAGCACGCACGTCCGGGTCGTCTTCGGCGGCGTCGAGGAGATCGAAATAACGGTCCTCGAGTTCGTTCGTCCAGGCGTTGAGTTTCGACGGCCGGTTGAACGTCAGAACCAGCACCTGTCCGCGGCGCTCGGCGAGCACGAAATCCTCGTGCGCGCCCGTCATGCGTGTTCCAGCAGCGAGCTCTGGTAGCGGCGCATCCCGCGCAGCCAGCGGTCGTAGTCGGAACTCTTCTGCCGGTACATGGTGAGGACGCTCTCGTGGGGCAAGATCAGGAACGTTTCGCGATCGACGGCGTCGAGCACAATGTCGGCGACTTCCGACGGCTGGAGCACGTCTCCCGCAGAGATCACGGCCCGGGTGGCCGCAACGCCGAGCGGGTCCCCCGAGTCTTCACCCGAGCGCATCAACGTGGTCTCCACTCCCATCGGGCAGAGGCAGCTCACCTGGACTCCTCGGTCGCCGTACGTCACGGACAGCCATTCGGCGAACGCGACAGCCGCATGTTTGGTGACCGAGTAGGTGGCGGAGCCGATCTGGGTGAGCAAGCCCGCTGCAGACGCCGTCGTGACGAAGTAGCCCTCGCCGCGCTCAATCCACGTGGGCACCAACTGCTGGGCGGCGCGGATGTGGGCGCGGATATTGACATCGAAGGCCCGATCCCAGTCGGCGTCGTCGGCGTCGAGGCCCGGCGCTCCCCCGATGCCGGCGTTGGCGAAGTAGAGGTCGACCGGACCCAAGTCGGTCTCTGCCCGCTCGATGACGCGCCGAATCTGCTCGGAATCTGCGATATCCGCACCTTCCGCGAGAGCCGATCCGGGGTGCCGTTCATTGATGCGGTCCGCAACCTCGGTGGCTGCTTTCGGGTCGAGATCGGCCACCAACACCTTGGCACCCTGTTCGGCGAGACGTTCGGCGATCGCTCCGCCGATCCCGTTTCCACCGCCGGTCACGATGGCGACCTTCCGTGCAACCTTCACGAGGCTCCCTCTCCTTCGCCGTGCATTGTGACTCGCGTCCCTTTTTTGTATAGTCGAATCTGGCGTCAAGTTCAAGTGCAAGGCTTGCAATATTGGTGTGATAGTTATCGTTCTCTATCGTAGCGGCGAATGGCAACAATGGAAGGGCAGGCGCGTCTCGCACAGGCAGCCAGCACCGCCGAGGCTCCTGTCTTTTCGAAGTCGCGCTGCGAGCGCGGACGCTGCGAGGCGATCTACATCACCGGTCGCCCGGGCCGAGCAGGTCGGTACACCTGTCCTCGTGAAGCCTGCACCACATCGCATGACCGGCGCAGCACAAGGACGGACTGGTCAATGCCTGACTTCCTGTGGCCGCCAAGACGGATTCATCTCGTCCCGTCGACAGTTCCTGGCAATCCGTCTCGTGGCGGATCGGGTCGTCGGAGCGCCCCCCGCCGGGTCGGCCGTGGGGTGGTTGGAGTGAGGACGCACGGGCCCGGCCGGGCTCAGGCACGAATGAAAGGACGCCATGCTCTCGACACGGTTCACCGAGGAATTCGGGATCGAGCACCCCATCGTGTGCGGTGGAATGACCGCCGTCGGCACCGCCGACCTGATCGCGCCGGTGGCCAACGCCGGAGCCCTCGGGTTCCTCACGGCGCTGACCCAACCGACTCCCGAGGCGCTGGCCAAGGAGATCGCGCGCTGCCGAACCATGACCGACCGCCCGTTCGGCGTCAACCTCACGATCCTCCCGACGCTCACCCCCGTGCCCTACGACGAGTACCGCGAGGTGATCGTCGGCCTGTCCTTCGAGACCATGTAACTGATCACGAGTTCGCGGGGACGTAGGTCGTCCTTATTCTCGGGTTCGATCCCGAGCATCAGGTGGTGCCCCCACACCGCTTTGTTCCAGGTGATGATCTCTGCGTCGACGGCCTTCTGCAGAAGCCAATGTCCGGCGAGATAGTAGCCGTCGCGGTCGGGGTGAACGCCGAGGACCGCGAGATCCTGGGCGTGGAGGTGACCTCGTCCAAGGACGGTGCCGGCTGGCTGGCGTTCTTCCGATCGACGAACTCGCCCGCTCGGCGATCAGCATGCTCACCGATCGCGTCGCCGATTCGGGAAGCTGTACCCGCACAAGCGCTTTCCGCCTCCCGTGAGATCGATGCGGCGCTCGGTAGCCAGAGATGTCGAACCGCCGGTCTACCACGTTCGCCGACCCACCGGCCGACCCCGATCGCACATCGAATGGCGTACCGGCCGGTGACCGTCACGTCGGCGATCGTCCGACAGTCGTCGAATAGGCAGTCCGGAGGCTCCACAAGACGAGCTGGTCGCAACCGTGCCGGCGGCGCGGTTCGAACGACACCGGCGTGAGGGCTCGAGTTTCGACATGATTCTCGAGATGATGTCGCGGTGGATACCGCAGCCCTGACAGATGTCGGTGAACGTCTCGATTCGTTTGTCGATGAGGTGTTCTCGTCGCTCACGCGCAAGGATCAGCGGACGACAGCAGCGGTGTACGCACGCGGATTGATGCTCGACGGGCGCCGCAAGTCGACGAAGCCGATGGCCGAGCGCCTGGGGTGTTTGGGGTGGCTGGCGCGCGCTCCGGCCTGGCTGGCGCGGCGCCAGTTCGATCGGTGCCAGCCATGCACGAGGGCGTGTTCGACCGGACAGGCGACGCGGCCCAAACAATCGCCGGATTTCGTTGACTGTCAGCGGTATTAGATCTCGGGCACCGACTGGAGATCCCCCTTGTTGAGCGCCGCGGCGCAGGATCGTCAGGAAGGCAGCCGAGGTCATCGACAAAGTGATGTGCCGGTACCAGGCCGAGTACGCACGCATCTGGTAGTGATCGAGTCCGGTCTCGTTCTTGGTGGTTCGGAAGCACTCCTCGATCGCCCAGAACGCGGTGAACCCCACTGACCACTCCAGCACCTCTGACTGCACATTGGATCACTTACCACAACGGTCCCGGTCGCAAACTGTCGTTGCAGTACTAAATACCGAGCCGCCGCACCCGTCCCGTCGTCGTTCTCTGCAGACCATGACCCGTTACTCCAGCACGGCAGCACCGGCACCGCCTCGCGGCCGTGGCGACGATGGGGCCCTTGAACAGGTACCTACCTAGGTATATACCCGCGTGTGCCGCAGCAGGCCCAGCGGGCATGCTCGAGCCCAGAGCGCAATGTGGTTTTGCACACTTTTCCGCCCGTCTGATAGAAGGAGCACACCAATGCCGCTGTGGCAGTTGTTCACCCCGGAGAACGCCTGCACCGTTGAAGGAACCATTTGAATTTTTGGCCCGCCGCCGCCTGAGTCGGCCGTCGAGCGGCGCTGGTTCGAGGAGAACCGGAGCTCGTCGTACAGCGCCGAAGAACTGATCGTGGCGACTGCCTGAATAGGCAATCCACAAGAACCTACTGGAATGGAGAAGCCGATGCGTGAAGATATCGAGTTCGACGCTGAGGGAGTGACGCTGCGGGGCTGGTTCTACAGACCTGACGACGCGTCCGGAGAGGTGCCGTGCATCATCTTGACGCACGGGTTCTCGTGTACCAAGGAAATGGGTCTCGAACCCTACGCCGAGGCGTTCAGCGCCGCGGGGTTCGCTTGCGTGGTCTATGACCACCGGGGGTTCGGTGCCTCGGACACGGCTCCGGGCAAGCCGCGGCAGGAGATCGACCCGTGGGACCAGATCCACGACTGCCAGCACGCGATCACCTACGCGCAGGGCCGGCCCGAGGTCGACGCCTCGCGGATCGGGGTGTGGGGTTCGAGCTACTCGGGCGGGAACGCGTTCGTGGTCGCGGCGATCGATCGCCGCGTGAAGGCCGTGTGCGGTCAGGTGCCTGGGGTCTCGATGCGGCGCGCCTTCGAGGCGAACGTTCCGAAGGAGTTCTGGCAGGCCGCGTGGGACGGGCAGGCCGCCGATCGCCTTGCGCGAGCCCGAGGAGAGGCACCGGCGATGATTCCGGTGGTCACCGCGGACCCGACGCAGCCGGCAGCCCTGCCGACGCCCGATGCCTACGCGTTCTTCTCTGCCTACGAGGGGACCGCGTGGCGCAACGAAGTGACGATGCGCTCGTTGGAGCTGAACTACGAGCCAGGCCAGTTTCTCAAGTTCGTCGCTCCTACCCCGCTGCTGATGGTGGTTGCCGAGGACGACAACGTTGTGACGCCGGCCGAGTGGGCCAAGGAGGCGTTCGAGACCGCGGCCGAACCCAAACGTCTCGTCTCGATCCCCGGCGGCCACTTCGACGTATACACCGGTCACCCCTTCGAGCTCTCCTCGGGCGCGGCACGCGACTGGTTCCTCGAACACCTGGCGCAGAAGGTCGCCCCAGCATCGGTCTGACATCAGGGGTCTACCCCGCTGCGGTCCTGGCAATAAGCGGGTACGGAGCGGGACTACGGCTGGGAAACGATCATCAGCGAGTTGCCGGCCGATCCGGAAGATCAACGGGTTCTCCCCGCCGCCGTTCCGCTCGTCGCGGAGGTGCTGTGGCAGTAGGAAACAACCCAAGCGCTGCGACGGCAACTACATCGGTGCATGAGGCCCTCGACAAGATGCCCAGCGTCTTGCGATGTCGCGGCGAGCGCGGTCGGCATCCCGAATTACAAGGTTTCGTCCGATCTGGGCGTGGCCACCACAAGTGTGAGCACTCGTTTCACAATCAAAAGGAGAAATAGTCATGCCGTTTTGGAGAATCCACCACCCTGTTGGGGCCTACACCGACCAGGACAAGGAGGACTTCGCGAAGGCCATCACAGCTCGTTACGCGGCAGAAATGCCGGCCTTCTACTGCGACGTGTTCTTCTACGAGGTGGAGAAGAGGAACGCGTTCAGGGGTGGCGAGGCCGTCGACAACTTTGTTCGCCTCCAGGTGGAACACATCGCACGAGCGATAGACGGCAAGGTGATGCAGGAGTTCATCATGGACATGCTGACCGAGACCATCAGGCCTTGGCTCGACGGCCGGGGACACGACTGGGAAATAAGCATCGGGGAGATGCCGGCCGAGCTGTGGAGGGTCGACGGGCTCACCCCGCCGCCGTTCCGCTCACCGGCGGAGAAGCGGTGGATGAAGGACAACAAATCATCCCCGTACGACTGGACCGAAATGGTCGGTCTCAGCGCGGATGGCCAGATCGTGGGGTTGGTCGATCCCAGGGGCTGAATACCTAGCGACCCACAGTCTGACCAACGCTCCGTAATCCCGGCCCGGGTCTTCTGTGCCACCCAGAGACCCGGGCCGTCGGCCCGTTCGAGCAACTGCAGAAGGCGAGAACCGATGCCTTACGTGCCCCTCAACCCGGCCACCGGTAGGCAACCGCTCACGACCGAGACCACCAAGGATGCCGACCTGGCCGTAACTGGTGCGCTTGCGTGGTCGTGGTCGTGGCCGATGTTCGAGTGTGAGGCGAAAGTTGGACCCGATCAACATTTTCCGGCTCCGCGCATGCTCGTTACGGGCGGCTCATCGGACATCGCATGGTCGATAGCCCGGACGTTTGCGCTGGCGGGGGCATGACACAGTTGGCAATAAAATGATAGGGATCGCTCTCTATTGTAGAGGTGATCACATGGAGAGGCAGAAATCACACATGCACGTACTCGAAGTCGCCAACGATCCCGGCGAGGCGTTTACTCGCGCACTACACGCTGCGACCCTGTGCGAGGCGTTCCAGATCACCGCAGCCGCGCGGGCCGACCAAGTCGCTCTGCGCACTGTCGACGGAGGCGTCTCACTGACGTTCGCCGCACTCTCGGAGAGAGTCCGACGCCTGACGGCCGGCTTGGCGGCGCTGGGTGTTCGGCGCGGCGACACCGTCGGTATCATGCTCACGAATCGGCCGGAGTTTCACATCGTCGACCTGGCCGCCATGCACCTCGGTGCCCTGCCGTTCTCGATCTACAACACGTCCGCACACAATCAGATCGAATATCTGTTCGGTGATGCCGGAAACCGGATCGTGATCACCGAGCGAGCGTTCGTCGACCGCCTCGTGGCCGTGCGCGATGGCGGCACCCCGCTCGACCTGATCGTCGTGGTCGACGGCGCACCGGAGGGGACGCTCAGCCTCGAGGACGTGGAAGCAGCGGGCGACCCGGACTTCGATTTCAACGCAACGTGGTCGGCGGTCGCTCCTGATGACCTCCTGACACTCATCTACACCTCAGGCACCACAGGCCCACCCAAGGGTGTAGAACTCACTCACCACAACCTGATGAGTCAAGTTCGCGCGCTCCAGCAGGCAATGCCCACCACACCGGGCGGTCGCTTCGTCTCCTTCCTTCCCTCCGCGCACATCGGTGATCGGTGGGGTGCGCACTATTGCGCTCTGATGATCTGGGGATTCACAGTCACGCCACATCCGGTCGGCGGCGAGATACTGGACGTCGTGGAGCAGGTGCGTCCGACGGTGTTCCAGCCGGTGCCCCGTATCTGGGAGAAGGCCAAGGCCAAAGTGGAGGCTCAGCTCGAGGCCGACCCCAACTGGGCACGGCGCGCACTGCTGCGCTGGGCCATCGACATCGGGATCAAGAAGGCACAGGCCGCACGCGACAACCGTTCCCTCGGCAAGATCTTCGACATTCAGGCATCGGTCGCGGCCGCGCTCATCGGCGACAGGTTTCGTCGAATGCTGGGCTTGGAGAAAATAGACTGGGTCCTGTCTGGATCGGCCCCGACTCCCCGCGACGTGTTCGCGTTCTTCTCGGCAATCGGTATTCCCATCTGCGAAGTGTGGGGCATGAGCGAAACGTCCCTTGCCATCACCGTCAATCCGCGCGACGCCATCCGGGAGGGCACGGTGGGGCTACCCCTGCCCGGAATCGAGGTGAAAGTCGCCGAGGACGGGGAGCTGCTCGTCCGTGGGGCGACCGTCATGCGTGGCTACCGGAACAAGCCCGACCAGACCGCCGAGGCGATCGATAAAGACGGGTGGCTCCATACCGGTGACATCGGGACGGTCGACGAGGACGGCTACGTGCGGATCGTCGATCGCAAGAAGGAGATCATCATCAATGCGGCCGGTAAGAACATGTCCCCGGCGAATATCGAGTCACGGTTGCGGTCGAGCAGCCCGTTGATCGGGCAGGTCGCCTGTATCGGTGACGGACGGCTATACAACGTCGCGTTGATCACCCTCGACCCCGACGCGGCTGCCGGGAGATCGGCAAGCGATCCCGCCGTTATCGCCGAGGTTGCAGCCGGGGTCGATCTTGCGAACTCTCAACTTTCCAGGGTGGAGCAGATCAAGAAGTTCAGGGTGGTCGAGGATTACTGGCTGCCCGGAAGTGACGTGCTCACACCCACGATGAAGATCAAACGCAGGAATATCACGACAAAGTACGCCACTCAGATCGACGACCTCTACTCGACATAAACGTGCCCGGCACGAGGGGCGACGCTGAACGCACGAACACCCGTCGACGAACGAGTCGTGCCGGTGGTGACTTCCAACCCGAGAAGGGCAGTTTCGTTCTGCCGTTCCACCCCCGGTGGCCCTTCACCATCCTGTCCGACGGGCACTGTGACGCAACATCAAAGCGGTGTGTACTCAGGTCCCCGCGATATGCGAAAGGACTGGGCCCCTTGCTTTTTGAGTGTGATAGAGATTACTCTCATCCATAGCGCTGGCCGGCAGACCACGGCCGCCAAGGCAACCAAACCCGAACCTCTGGAGGACACATGACCATCGACGCTCACCCCACTGCGGTCGCACCGCCAATTCGCGCGACGGTGTACGTCGGAAGGTGGCCCGAATTTCCCAGCCCGTTCCCGGGGCCGGAAACCGGTACCTTCCCGCCCTGCACGTCCACCATCGTGAGCGGTCCTACCGAAGTAGTACTCATCGATGCCCAATATCTCAAAGAGGACGTCCGGGACCTCGGCGATCTGATCGAGCGCACCGGAAAAACACTCACCACGATCTACGTCACCCATGCACATCCCGACCACTACCTCGGGATCGGCCCGCTGATGGAACGGTTCCCCGATGCGAAATGCATTGCGCTGCCGCACATCGTGGAGGCCATGAAAGAGAATCAAGAGGAGTACGCCGAACAGTTTGGACAGATGTTCGGCGACACGGTCGTGACAGGTAACGCTCTTCCCGACCCGTTCGACGGTGACACGTTCTTCGTCGACGGCTCGCCGCTGAAGATCATCGAGGTGGAACAAGCCGACATCAGCCCCACCACGATCGTGCACATACCGGCCATCGACGCTGTTGTGGCCGGCGACGCGATCTACAACGAGATCCACCCCATGCTCGGGTTGTCGACAGCCGACGAATGGCCGGACTGGCTCGGAACCGTCGACGTCGTGGAGAACCTAAAGCCGCGAATGATCGTCGCCGGACACCGTCGACCCGACGGCGACGACTACGCAGTCGACACGATGATTCAACAAACCCGTTCCTACATCAAAGAATTCGCGGCCGCGTACAATGTAGCGAAGGATGCTCGAGACCTCATCGGCATCGTGTCGGCGAAGTTCCCGCACCACGGCAACGTATGGACCCTGACGTTCTCGGCCTTCAGTGCGATAGAGATGCGAACCACGGCTGGCGCGCCCTCCGGCCAACAGTCGCCCAGCTGACCCCTCGTCGACGCTCAAAGGTTCGAAACTCCTTCGAGACGGACCGCGAGATCGGCAGCGTGAAGCCTGTCCGTGCGCTTGTTGTGGACGGCAGTGACGACCCGGACGGTGCGGCGCGGGTGCACACCGCGCCGCACCGTCCGGGCCCCGACGCAGACGACCGGGGACTCCGCGCCGATGAGGAGTTCATTCTCCATCCATTCGCTCGCAACCGACGCATCAACTACACAGTTCACAGCGAACCGGGACTCTACAAGTCCCTTGACGGACCAACGGTCCGATTCAACATCGAGGCGCGCCGTTCCGCCGGAACGGTCCCGGGTCCCGACCCTTTGTGACGGACCGACCGCCGTTTTTTTGAGCGGCGCATTGCTCGCCTATCCCCGTACAGGGCTGTGGTGTCGCAAGGCTCGCGCATTGCCGCCAGGTCGGCGCTGTCGCGCTGGCGACCATCATTGGGAACGGGATCGGCGACGGTGAGCGATGAGCCGGCAGTGCCGGAATCTCATAGACCAGTAGGAACCTGAACTCCTGCAACCTGTGCCCGGTGGACAGGGCCGGCTCGCCGATCGCGGCGTTGCGCGCCAATTCCCGACCCCGAAACGCGGCATCCGGCTGGCCGTCCGGGTCGAGACCGCGCAGCGCGTTGAGGAATACCGCGGTGAAAGTCGGCTCGAGGTACTTGATATTCACGGCCCAGTCGTCTGTTCGCGTTCGCCGAAAAGCCGAGTGGGCAAACTCACCACAAGAGAGCGAGCCATCTCTCTCTTGTGGTGGCAGAATGGCCTACATCGTGTTCGACGCCGAGAAGCGCATCGGGATTTCCGAACCATCACGTCGCTTTCGACCTCGAGTCGCCCCGAAACCAGGAGGAACGAATGTCCATCGCGTCAGATGCGGTACGTACTGCGCAGGTTCTCGGCCGCTCCTTCAGCGTCGGCAAGCTCACCGTGCCCAACCGCATCGTCATGGCTCCGCTGACACGGTTCTTCTCCCCAGACGGAGTTCCCGGCCACGACGTGGCGCAGTACTACGCACGCCGGGCCGCCGCGAATGTCGGCCTGATCATCACCGAGGGGACTTTGGTCCAGCACCCCTCGTCGGGCTCCAGCGACCGGGTCCCGCGTTTCTGGGGCGAAGAATCGCTCGCTGGCTGGCGCGGTGTCGCATCGGCCGTCCACGAGGCCGGCGGAAAGATCATTCCGCAGCTCTGGCATGTCGGCTCCACGCGTACCGAGGGGGTCGGGCCCGTCCGTACGGCGCCGCCCGTCGGACCCTCCGGCCTCGCCCTCGATGGCTTGCCGGCGGGGGTTGCCCTCAGCACCGCCGATATCGACGATGTCATCGGCGCTTTCGCGACCGGCGCTGCCGCCGCGCAGGAGCTCGGCTTCGACGGCGTCGAATTGCACGGTGCCCATGGCTACCTCGTCGATCAATTCCTCTGGGGACGGACGAATCAGCGTACGGATTCCTACGGCGGTGACCTCGCCTCCCGGGTCCGCTTCGCCGCCGAGGTCGTCGCGGCCGTCCGGGAATCCATCGCGCCTGACTTCCCGGTCTTCTTCCGACTGTCGCAGTGGAAGACCGGGCAGTACGACGCCCGTCTTGCCGAGACACCCGCGGAATTGGAGGCGATCCTAACACCTCTCTCCGACGCAGGTGTCGACGTCTTCCATGCGTCCACTCGACGGTACTGGATTCCGGAGTTCGAAGGCAGCAACCTCAACCTGGCTGGCTGGGCCAAGAACGTCACCGGGAGGGCTTCCGTCACAGTCGGATCCGTCGGTCTCGACAAGGAGTTCGTGGGTCCGGCTGGAAGTCCGGACCGGTCAGCCGTTACGAGTATCGAAGAACTTCTCGACCGTGCCGAACGTGATGAATTCGACCTCGTCGCGGTAGGACGTGCCCTGATCGCCGACCCCGAGTGGGCCCGCAAGGCGCTCGACGGGCGGCTCGAAGACGCCGAACCGTACGACGCGGCACTCCTCGAGACCCTTCACTGAGGTGATTTCCGAACGCTCGGATGCGGTCTCCAGTCCGTGCATCACCTGTGAGAGTGCACAATGGCACCTAGGCCAGTTCATCCGAGACTGCGTCCGGGATGGTGTACACCACCGACCCAGCGGATAGAACGAAATAGTCGCCGTACCGCCGACGAAGTACGACGGCTTGTCGGCCGCTTCAACATCGCCATCGTGAGGTGCGGGCAGGCGACGCGGCGGCCCGACAGACAGGCTCGGCACTTGTGGCACAAGGTGTCATAAGTGAAGGCCACGCGGGTGCCTTCCGCCAACGGTTGCCATTGGAATCCTCGATGACGCCGTCACCAAGTGCGGCGACAACTCCGACCATCTCGTGTCCGAGAACGGTCGGCAGCTCGCCGCCGAGCCCCGGGTCACGAACGTGCCGTGCCACGCGTGCAGATCCGAACCACAGATGTTGGCGCGCGTGACCTTGATGAGAATCTCCCCCGGCCCTACGTCGGCCAGACTCACCTCCTCGATCGTGAATGGCTTGCCGGGACCGTCGAAACGGGCGATACGCCCTTCATACATCTTATTTCGCTTCTGATGCACGCGAATTCGTGCGCGCCTGCTCGGCCGAGGCGCCGCGGCGGCCGACGCGGCGCGGTGCGCACGAATCCGCGAGAGCGCCCCTCGGCAAACTCGGCTAGTGAGGTGGCAACAACGCGAGCAAAATTGCCGTGCTGCACATCATGTGGTCGATGGCGAAGATCCTCGGTCCAAGCGGCATCTCCGTCAACGCGGTCAGTCCAGGACCGGTAAATACCGAGATGTGGACACAACTCGCGGCACAGTCAGGCTCTGCGCGGGCTGCGCGAAACGCTCGCGCACGGGAGTACCCGATGCAGCGGTTCGCGGAGCCCGATGAGGTGGGGCGCGAACGGTTGCATTTTTGACAGCTGGTGAAAATCGATATCTGACCGGACTGTCCGTGGACGTCGCAGGCGGGGCGCATCTCGGCATGGACACCTGACAGGGCACCGCCATAACCTTGCTTCCGTGCAAGTCGCAGTGTGGACGCAACCCACGTGGGGACCGCATCCAGTGGGTGCGGTCCTCATTCAGGTCGCCGCACAACCCCCTGTGCTTACAGCAGAATCCGCCGCTGGACAGGAGGTTTTACTTAAGCATCAACTGCGGAATCGATTGGGCCGAAGTCCATCACAAGTTTCCCCCGTCGACGAGAACGGCCCCGTCGTCCTCCGGAAACGCATCGGCACCGGCACGGCAGGGTTGACCGCGCTGCTGGAGATAATCGCCGAGAGCGGAGGCCCACCGGACACCACCCCTATCGCGATCGAAACCGACAAGAATCTCCTCGTCGTGGCCCTCGCGGAAGCAGGATTCCCCGTATAGCCGTGCGGTGGCGCTACCGCGAACGCCACGGACAGGCCGGCGGCAAGTCCGATCCGGGTGACGCCGCGATCCTGGCGAATATTCTGCGCACCGACCGAGCGATGCACCGGCCGACGCCGGCGATCAGCGAACACGGCCGGGCGATCAAGGCCCTCGCCCGTCAGCACCAGGAGGCGATCTGGGCCCTGCATCAAACCATCAGCCGACTACGCTCTGTGCTTTTGGAGTTCTATCCTGCTGCACTGCAAGCATTTCGGAGTTTGAAGCACCGCGCCGCCGTTGCGGTGCTTCCCGCGGAGTCCACCCCGGCATCGGGTCGTACCCTGACTAGACGCAAAGTAGTGACGCTCCTGCATCACAGGAGCCGGCGCAACGACCCGAACCTGGTCGAGCGGATCCTGCGGGAGTTGAAAACGCCCGCGCTCCGGCAGCCGCCGCAGGTCGAGGAGGCACTCGGTCACCGGCCTGCTCGCCGTCATCGCCTCGATGCAGCAGTCCGTGGACAGCCTCGAGGAAGCCTTGTGTAGCGAATTCGACAGCCACCCCCTCGGGCCGATCGCACTACGTCAAGGCGCGAAAGGTCCGCAACAAGCGACTCGGCGACGCCTGCCACTGGTGGGCGTTCGTAACCCTCACCAAATCAGCGGGCGCACGGGCCGACTATGACAAGCGACGAGCCCCGAGCCGCCGGCGACCACCACAACGCCGCGATGCGCAACCTCGCCAACAAGCTCCTCGGGCGCATGTGGTGGTGTCTGCAACACAACGACCCTGGGACGACCACGCCGCCTTGCTCGACCATCAGATCCCGTCTCATCCGGCGGCTGCTTGACACCTGACCCGCGCGGGTACGTGCCGGTGGGATCCTCGTGGTTGCTTTTGGCCACGGTGATCGACATCTGCTCGCGGCGCGTGGTGGGCTGGCCATCGCCGAACACATGCGCACCGAGCTCGTCACGGACGCGATCGAGATGGCGGTACGCACCCGCGGTAGTGACGTTCGTGGCGTGGTCTTCCACAGCGACAGTAAGACTGTTCGTGCCAGGTGCTCCCGGGTTTCCTGATTCGCACAGCGATCGACCAGCTCCGGTTCTATCGTGGCGCTGGAGGTGTTCTTGCAGCATCCTGGCCCGCACTCCGTGCCCCGCTGCTGACGCGCCGGTGCGCAACAGTCCGAAGTGCCCGGCGACTACCTCCTGCTCCGGATCAGTCTGCTACCGAGGATCGCCTGCGTCGCCGCCGGTCGAGGCGGCGACCAGCGCGGCGTCGACCAGGGCCCCGGCAGCCGAGCGGGCGTACGTGGCACCCGAGGAATCCTGAAACAGGGCCGCGGCCGCGGCCGCGCCGTCCAGCAGCACCGTCAACTGGATAGCCAGTCCTCCCGGATCAGGCACCCCCGCCTCGGCCGCGAATTCGGCGAACCATTGCCGCCCGGCCTCCTTGTAGCGGCGCGCGATCTTCGCGACCTCATGATCCGGTGACGCCATCTCGACCGTCGCGTTGATGAAGGGACAGCCCCGGAAGTCTCCCTTTTCCAGCCGTTCACCGACGACGTCGAAGGTCGCCAGGATCTTCTCCCGCGGCGAGGACGCACGTCGCATGACCTCGCCGGCGACCTCCTCGGCATAACGCTCGCCGTGACGCTCGAGGTATGCCGCGGCCAGCCCATCCTTCGACCCGAAGTGGCGGTACAGCGTCATGATCGGCGTCCGCGCCTCTTCCAGGACGCGGTTGATCCCCACAGCGCGGATGCCCTCCTTGAAAAAGAGATCATCCGCGGCCGCCAGGAGGCGATCGCGCGGGGAAATTTTCGTTGCTGTCATGCCAAGATAGTAGCGAGCGAACGCTATCTCACACATCAAAGCGTGCACTATTTCACACATCGAATTCGTCAGGCGCAGGGCCGGGGCCCGTTGCGGCCAGATCGCCCCGGGGCGGTCGGGCTGATGGATTAGGCAGTCGCTCCATGCTCCCACCTTGCCTGTAATAGAGACTCCCCCCTTAACGGACCGTCCGCCGACCCCAAACACTCACCACCGCCACCGCCACCGCCATGACTGAACCGTCGGGCGGCTCGTGCCACCGCCGTCGCGACGGCGCACCCGCCGCGGGTTGTCCGTCGACCGGCGTCGCCACGCTTCGCAGTCGCCGATGTCGTCGTAGTCAGCCTGATCCGAGTACTTCTACGACGCCACAGGAAGCTGGATAACAAGATCCGGGGGTCGGAAATCCACTCCACACCCTTGCCCTCGAGTGTGATAGAAAGTACTCTCTCCACAGCACTTCTGTCGGCCACACCGGGCCGCGCCAACGCGCTTCTACCCCGCAAACCTGGAGGTACCACGTGACCATCGATGCTCACTCCGTCGGCGTCAGTTCACAATCGACACCGGCTACACCGCCGATCCGCGCGACGGTCTACGTCGGTCGCTGGCCCGAGATCCCCTCTCCTTTCCCCGGACTGGAGACCGGAACCTTCTCGCCCACCACCTCCACCATCGTGAGTGGCCCGACCGAGGTCGCACTCATCGACGCCCAGTACCTCGAGGACGACGTCCGAGACCTCGGCGACCTCATCGAGCGCACGGGCAAGACCCTCACCACGATCTACGTCACGCATGCGCACCCCGATCACTACCTCGGCATCGGCCCCCTGATGGAGCGGTTCCCGGAGGCAAAGTGCGTCGCGCTACCCCATGTCGTCGAGGCGATCAAGGAGACGAGGGACGAGCACGCTGAGCAGTGGAAGCTGATGTTCGGCGACTCCAGCGTTTCCGGCGACGCGCTCCCCGAACCGATCGAGGGCGACACCTTCTACGTTGACGGTTCACCGCTGAAGATCATCGAGGTCAAGCAGGCCGACATCAGCCCGACCACAATCGTGCACATCCCGGCGATCGATGCCGTCGTGGCCGGTGACGCCATCTACAACGAGATCCACCCCATGCTCGGCCTGGCGACGCCCGACGAGTGGCAGGACTGGCTCGAGACCGTGGACCTCGTAGAGAACCTCAACCCTCGGATCATCGTCGCCGGCCACCGCCGGCCCGACGGCGACGATTACGCGGTGGAGACGATGATCGCGCAGACCCGCGGCTACATCACACAATTCGCCGCCGCCTACGAAGTCGCCAAGGACGCGCAAGAACTCACCGCGACCATGCAGGAGAAGTTCCCCTACCACGGCAACCTCTGGACGCTGTATTTCTCGGCCTTCAACGCCTTCGAGGCTCGTAACACGGTCAGCGCCACGCAGATCGGTGAGTAACGAGCGAAGCCGGATGATGGCGTTCGCGGAGCGGTGGTATCGCTTCGGTGGCGGGAATCCCGAAGACATCATGGTGGAATTCGGAATCACCGAAGCGGTGTTCTTCGCCCGCCTACGACAGCTCCTCGCGTGTTCACCGGAGTTGATGAGCCACCCCATCGGTCAAGCCATTGACGATGTCGCGGCCGGCCGCCTCGCCGCCATCGACAGAAGCCACTCGCAGGGCGCGCAACCGGTACCTGGGAGGCCTGAAGCGAAGTCGGCGTGACCCCTCGAATCGGGAAGGCCAAACTTCGAACATGTTCATCGACAACGAATTTCGCGCTGTCAAGCTGTGACCTGCGCCTGAGGACGAACCAGCTCGGAGATCCCCCACCACGGTGGACTCCGGGCTGGTTCGACGCCTCGATCGGTCTCGCACCGGGATCGCGAAGAAGACTGTCATCGGCCTCTGCGCATTGCTCTCGGTCGAGAGCGCGGCACACGCCACAGAAATATACGAGCACACGCCGTCCGCGCCCGCCGAACATATCGAGTCGTCACGCCTATTGCCGCTACCCGAGAAAGACACGGTTGGACAGGGTCGTCCTCGACGATAGCGCGCCAACAGGTCTCACCTCCACTGCAGCGCTTCACAACTCGACTCGTTCACCGGCACGCGATCTCATCTGTCTTGGATCCCGAGACCCACGCGAGCCGCATCTCCAACTCAGGGAGCTGCGCGAGCAACAGCCGGCGGCCAATCGGTCCAAATCCGGAGCGGTTGGCCGCGGCCGGTCGACACTGCCGCCTGCCGCAGGTGTCCCCCTGCGTCCTGCCAACCCACCCCGCTGCTCATGGTCGTCGCGCCGAACGAGCGCGTGGTCATGCGCGGCCAAGAGGCCGCCGCGCATCCGAAGCGCCTCCTCCTGCCCCGGGCGGCCATTTCGAAGCTTGTACCGAGCCGGTTTCTGCGGTCGTCGAATAGCCGAAGGCGTCAGGCAGCGGAGTTGGCGTCAGAAATATTCGATGGCTGCACAGCTTCCTGCTGCGTCTCGGCAGCGTCGCGCGGGCGACCAGCCAAGGCGCTGTCGATCAGGATTTCAGCCGCAGAACGGGCGTGCACTGCGCCTGTTAAATCCTGGAACAGGACGGCGGATGCGCTGGCCCCGTCGAGCAACAGCGTCAACTGAATGGCCAGTCCTGCCGGATCGGACACGCCGAGCTCCGCCGCGAGTTCGGCGAACCCCTGTCGACCGGCATCCTTGTATCGACGCGCTATTCGAGCGACCTCGTGATCCGGCGACGCCATCTCCACCGTTGCGTTGATGAACGGGCAGCCCCGGAAATCTGCCTCCTCGAGTCCCTCACGAAGAATGTCGAAGGTGGCAAGAATCGCCTCCCGCGGCGATTTCGCGCGCCGCTCCACTTCACCGCCGACCTCGTCGCGAAGTCTCTCACCGCGACGCTCCAGATATGCCGCTGCCAGCCCATCCTTCGAGCCGAAGTGGCGGTAAAGGGTCATAATCGGCGTATTCGCCTGCTCGAGGATGCGATTGATCCCGACGGCGCGAATGCCTTCCTTGAAGAACAGATCGTCCGCGGCAGCCAAAAGGCGATCACGCGGGGACATGGTTTTGGCTGACATACTCCAAGTGTAGCGAGCGCTATCTAACACATCAACGGTGCCATGCGCGACCGGTCGGTTCGGTCGATCGGTGGATCTTATGCGACTTCCTGCATCGTCGACCGGGCGGATGGTCCGGCCGAGCGATGGGGACTTACGCCGATGCGTGCGCTGGATATGGGTGGATCTGCGGGTGCGGGGCGCGGTCACCGCGGCGGCACATTCGTCAGTGGCCCCATAAGAGCTGACCCCACGTGTCCCGAATGAGAGCTGGATCAGCAAGAACGTTCCTGACCAGCAGAAACAGTGTGTGGCCAGGGCCGGGATCGAACCGGCGACCTTCCGCTTTTCAGGCGGACGCTCGTACCAACTGAGCTACCTGGCCGGACGGCACCCGAACCGAATGCCTATCGCATTGCGTATCCGATACCGGGTATCGGATACGCATCTGCGACCCTGACGGGACTCGAACCCGCGACCTCCGCCGTGACAGGGCGGCGCGCTAACCAACTGCGCCACAGGGCCTTGCTTGTCCTGCTGTGCTTCACAAGTGAAGCGATACTGCATGTCACTTTTACTGCTGTCCCACTTTTACTGCTGTCGAACCATACCGCATGCTCGACACCGGTCAAACGTACCCCCTACGGGATTCGAACCCGCGCTACCGCCTTGAAAGGGCGGCGTCCTAGGCCGCTAGACGAAGGGGGCCCGTCGGATTTCTCCGAACCAGTACCTCAACGGCGTTCCGTTGGGAGCTTGGATAGCTTAGGACACAGATCGAGAAAATCCCAAATCGCCAGGTCAAACTATAATTCGGGCAGATCGGACCGACATTCGGGCCACCCCTGCCTGGCAAACTTCTCGAGCCATTGCTCGGATGCCATCGCAGCGAGGACCACCTCGAGCGATTCCTCGAAGAGGTCGGCCAGGTCGCCCCTCAGCTCCGTCAGATCCGCCATGTACCTCTGACCGGCCAACGAGGCCGCCAGCACCCGGGTGAACTTCTCCGTGTCGACACCCTCCCGCAGCAGCCCTTCTTTCTGCGCGCGCAGGGCGAACTGGCGAGCGGTGGCGCCCCACACCTGCGAACCACCGGATTGCACGTCCGCGTAGAACTCGGGCTCGATAATGAGCCGGAATTCGGCCTGCACGATCACATTGGTGCGGAACAGCTCGGCCAGATCGACGACGAGGCAGTGCAGTGCCTCGAAGGGGTCCAGGTCGGTGCGGCGCGTCCAGCGTTCCGTCAGGGCGGTGAACTGCTCGACCCCAGCCTGCAGAACCGCTCGGGCGAGTTCTTCCTTGGACTGGAAGTGGAAGTACATCGCCCCCTTGGTGGCGTTCGAGCCCTCGAGAATCGTGTTCACCGACGCAGCGGCGTAACCGCGCTTGGCGAATTCGATCGCGGCCGACTCCACCAGTGCAGCGCGAGTACGTCGCGCACGCTCCTGTTGACGTGCCATGGCGGTAGATCCCTCTCCGGCTGTTCCGGGCTCCGACGTCCAGGACGCGAAGTCTCACATAACAGTATGCCCGTTTTGAAAAAACCGACACAACAGTCTGTCCGCCATGAAAACTACCGCGCGAGCCGACCCAAGGATTTTTATGGGGCGCTAAACAGACCTCTGCCAAAAACACACCGAGTGGTATAATTTGGGTCGGCTCGGGTGCGCTGCAGGGGGTGCGCACCCGAGCCCACCCGTCGGTTCGAGACAGGTGACGGCGAACCGGGGGGTCCAGTTCTCATCCCGGCCGTCCGCGCACTAGACTCTGGCTCCGCGCCCCTATAGCTCAGTTGGTAGAGCTACGGACTTTTAATCCGCAGGTCGTAGGTTCGAGCCCTACTGGGGGCACCACCACTCCCCTTACTCGGCGCCTTCGCCGGGTAAGGGGTCAGCGGCCCGTTCAAGGCTCGGCGCCCGGCACCGCGATCAGTCGCCGCACGGCCTCGACAGCCGTCTGTCTTCGTTCGGCAGCGCCGCGCCGGCCCGATCTTCCGTCGTGAAACGCGAGACGTGTCGCCGCCAGCGTGCGCGCGATGTCGGTGATGACCAGCAGCAACTCAGCGGGGTTCCAAGACGGGTCTATGAACCCCGCCTCCTGGCCGCGACGAATCTCGGCGATCTTGGGCCGCAATGCGCGGATCCGCATGTCGTTCTCGTCGTCCAGCTCACCCATCTCCAGATCGGCCCATTCCTGCAATCTCGCGTTCTCGGGATGAGCCAGATAGTTGTCGAACAGTCGACCGACGTACCCGGGCAGGTCGTCTCCGCGCAGCGCGGTCACTTCGGTCGTTTCGACAATCCATTGGTGCGAGACCGCGTCGAAGAGCGCTTCCTTGCTGTCGAAGTAGGCGTACAACCGATCCTTGCTCGCCCGGGCTGCCGCCGCGATGCGATTGATCCGGGCCCCGGCCACTCCGTGGCGAGCGAACTCCTCCTTCGCCGCAGCGAGAATCCGTTCCCTCGTGGCTTCACCGGCTGAACGCATACGGATCATCCTAAATTGACCGTTGCCGAACCATTTGGTTCGGCGTAGGGTTTCGTCTTGGCGAACCAAATGGTTCGCGAACATCACGCCGAGCGCAGACTCCACGCACTCTCCGGAGGACTCTCCATGGACATCGATGAGGCACGCATCACCTTCAGCACACTCCGCCGGCTCGAGAGCGGCGTATCCCCCGACGACCTCGACGCAGTGTGGGCAGCGCTCGACCCGGTACGCGCCGAGGAGATCCTCGGGCAGTGGAAGGGCGACGACTTCGCCACCGGCCATCGCCTGCACGAGAAACTTGCCGCGAGCCGTTGGCACGGAAAGACGTTCAATTCGCTCGAAGACGCGAAACCCTTGATCTGCCGCGACGCGGACGGAAACCTCTTCTCCGACATCGCGAGCGGAAACGGGGAGGCAAGCCTGTGGAACATCGAGTTCCGGGGTGAGGTGACCGCGACCATGGTCTACGACGGCGCGCCCATCTTCGATCACTTCAAACGGGTCGACGACACAACCTTGATGGGCATCATGAACGGCAAGTCCGCACTCGTCCTCGATGGCGGCCGGCACTACTACTTCGTGCTCGAAAGAGACTGACCCGGTGACGAATCGACGAATCGCCCCCTCGACACCGAGGACGCCCCCATGCAGATGAAGGCCGCACTCTCCCGTGGCCCGCAGTCGTCTTTCTCGCTCGAAACGGTCGAGCTCGATCGTGCGCGTCCCGACGAGGTGGTCGTGCGCATCGTTGCCACCGGGCTGTGCCACACCGACCTCTTCGCCAAGTCGACGCATCCCGCCGCGATGGGGCCGGCCGTCTTCGGGCACGAGGGCGCCGGAGTGGTTGAGGAGGTGGGCGCACTGGTGAAGGACATTTCACCAGGTGACCACGTGGTGCTCAGCTATCGGCACTGCGGCGCCTGCCGGCAATGCCGCGGCGGGCATCCCGCCTATTGCGAACGCGCCCAACAGCTCAACAGTTCGGGACGCCGCCCGGACGGATCGACGACGATCACCCAGAACGGTGGAGAGGTGCGGGCCGCCTTCTTCGGCCAGTCCAGCTTCGCCGAGTACGTGGTGGCGACGGCGGACAACGTGGTCGTGGTGGACAAGTCCGTGGATCTCACCCTTGCGGCGCCCTTCGGATGCGGTTTCCAGACAGGGGCGGGCACAGTTCTGAATGTGCTTGCTCCGGATGACGACTCGACCGTGGTGGTCTTCGGCGCCGGAAGCGTCGGATTCGCAGCCCTTCTCGCTGCCCGCGCGAGCGGAGTTGCGACGCTGTGCGCCGTAGATACCGTTCCCGCACGACGCGCACTCGCCGAGGAATTCGGTGCCATGGCCCTCGATCCGGCCACCCAGGACGTCGTCGCCGAGATTCGGGCACTGACCGGCGGCGGCGCCACCCATACGCTCGATACGACGGGAATTCCGACAGTGATCGGCCACGCCGTCTCGGCACTGCGGGAAAGGGGCACGGCCGTCGTGGTGGGACTCGGCGCACCGGAGGTGATGGTGAACATCCAGGACCTGATGCGCAAGGGCAAGACTCTGCGAGGGTGCATCGAAGGTGACTCGTCGGTGCAGACCTTCATTCCGCGGCTCCTCGCCCTGCACGCGGAAGGGAAGTTCCCGGTCGACCGGCTCGTCACCCGATACCCGTTCACAGACATCGATCGCGCCGTGGCCGATCAGACCTCCGGCATCATCGTCAAACCGGTACTGGTGTGGTGATCGGCAACCCTCAGGGTGCGGACGGCGCCTCGCCGGGTCCAGTCGCCGAGCCCTTCGAATCTGCATCGGCACGGAGCTCGGCCAGATCCTCGCCGCGCTTGCGATAGGTGTAGGTGAGGCCGATAACGCCGAGGAAGACGACGACGCCGATGATCGCGCCCGCCAGAGACGCTCCACGGAACCCGGGCGCGTCCACATCCATGATCCGTTCGCCCGCATGTGCCGCGCTGTTTCCGCCGAGCACCACGCTGAGAGTCAGGAGAGTGGGCAGCGCGACGATCACGGCGACCACCAGCATGATTACCTGCACCGGCTTGAATCGGCGCCGGCGGAACAATCGCCACGCTCCGCGGAACAGCAGGAGTGGAATGAGAGTGCACAGGAAGCCGAACAACAAGCCCCAGAGAATACCGGCACCGAAGCTGCCGTCGGCCAGCCCACCGACGTTCTGCGCCCACGCCCGCGGAAGGTAGGCCGCCAGAATGAAATAGGCGATGACCAGGACTACGACGACCGCAGCGACAGCGATAGCCTTCTTCGCCCAGGCGGGCAAGCCCGGCTTCGCTGGTGTGGTGGAACCGCTGATGTCTGCCGTCATCGTTCGTCCCCCTGCGTCGGCACAGTTGCCATGACCCGATTGTTGGCTGTGCCGGGGTCCAGCGCAACCACGTGCGCCGACGTCGTGACGAAGCCTGTTGTTTCATGGAGAAGCTGCACGGCGTGTCGGGATTCACATCACGGCACGACACACCGAAGAAATCGGACACGGAACGGTCAACGAGAGCATCGCCCACGACTCGGGCACGTAACGACGACCTCGGCAAACGCCGCAATCTGTGACCGCCCACAGTGCCGGGCAGCCGACGTGATGACCTTTCCCGCATAACCGCGCAGGTCACTGCCCATCGGCGTCTCCCAGTACACTGTCTGTAACGGTCGGCCGTGTCGCGGCGACAGACCCCGGAGATTCGATTACGGATCGGTAACTTCCTCGGTCTCCGGCGCACCGAAAGCGTTTACCGACGTACTTACGGTGCCGTAGGCTGAACGACAGTCACAGTGAGCTATATGGAGGCTAAACACATGGCGAGGGATCTGACCCAACTCGAGCTGCTGCAGGAGCTGCTGCCGGTCGCAGAAGAGAACGTCAACCGCCACATCTCCATGGCCAAGGAATGGCATCCGCACGACTACGTTCCGTGGGACGAAGGCCGCAACTTTGCTGCGATGGGCGGAATCGACTGGGATCCGGAGCAGTCACAGCTCGACGAGGTCGCCAAGGCCGCCATGATCACCAACCTGCTCACCGAGGACAATCTTCCCTCGTATCACCGTGAGATCGCCGAGAACTTCTCCCAGGACGGCGCGTGGGGCACCTGGGTCGGCCGCTGGACCGCCGAGGAGAACCGTCACGGCATCGTGATGCGCGACTACCTCGTCGTGACCCGCGCCGTCGACCCCGTCCAGCTCGAGCGCTTCCGCATGGAGCACATGACGAACGGCTTCGCCTCCCCCGCCGACGTCGATGCCGGCTTCCTCCACTCGGTGGCATATGTCACCTTCCAGGAGCTGGCCACCCGGGTGAGCCACCGCAACACCGGTAAAGCCTGCAAAGACCCCGTCGCCGACAAAATGCTGCAGCGCATCGCGGCCGACGAGAACCTGCACATGATCTTCTACCGCAACATGTGCGGTGCAGCCCTCGATCTCGCGCCCGACCAGGCACTCGAGGCCATCAACATGATCGTCCAGAACTTCCAGATGCCGGGCGCGGGAATGCCGAACTTCCGCCGCAACGGCGTGCTCATGGCCAAGCACGGCATCTACGACCTCCGTCAGCACCTCGAAGAGGTCGTCATGCCGGTCCTGCGCAAGTGGAACATCTTCGAGCGGTCCGACTTCACGGCACGTGGCGAAGAAATCCGCGAGTCGCTCGGCGCCTTCCTCGAGAACCTCGAGGGCCAGGCCACCAAGTTCGAGGAGCAGCGTGACCGCATGCTTGCTCGCGAGGCCAAGAAGCGCGAGCAGAAGGCTTCCTAGCCGAAACAGCTATCCTGTGCCCGGTACCGGATTCGGTGCCGGGCACGCTTTTTGTCAGCACTTTCCCAGAGGTCGTCAATGTCTACCCTTCGTATCGGTTCGCTCGAGCTGCGCAGCCCGGTGGTGCTCGCTCCCATGGCAGGCATCACCAACGTCGCGTTCCGCACGCTGTGCCGGGAACTCGAGACGGAGCGGGCGGGGAGCACGTCCGGCCTCTACGTCTGCGAGATGGTGACCGCCCGGGCACTCGTCGAACGGCAACCCGCAACTCTCCACATGACCACGTTCGGGCCGACGGAGACGCCGAGGTCGCTGCAGCTGTACACGGTCGATCCCGACACGACATACGCGGCGGCCAAGATGATCGTGGACGAGAACATGGCCGACCACATCGACATGAACTTCGGCTGCCCGGTGCCCAAGGTGACACGCAAGGGTGGCGGCGCGGCCTTGCCGTACAAGCGCAACCTGTTCGGCCGGATCGTCGCGGCCGCCGTCAAGGCCACCGAGGGCACCGACATTCCGGTGACGGTCAAATTTCGTGTCGGCATCGACGCAGAGCACCACACGCATCTCGACGCCGGCCGCATCGCCGCGGCCGAGGGCGCCGCCGCTGTCGCCTTACACGCGCGCACCGCGTCCCAGCGGTACTCGGGTACGGCCGACTGGAACGAGATCGCACGGCTCAAGGAACACGTCACGGACGTTCCGGTGCTCGGAAACGGTGACATCTTCGACGCCGGGGACGCGGCCCGCATGATGGACCAGACCGGGTGCGACGGCGTCGTCGTCGGCCGCGGATGCCTCGGCAGGCCGTGGCTGTTCGCCGAGCTGAGCGCCGCGTTGAACGGACTACCACTGCCGACGCCGCCCACCCTCGGTGAAGTCGCGACCATCATCCGGCGCCACGCCGAACTCCTCGCTGCTCACCACGGCGAAGACAAAGGCCTCCGGGAGCTACGCAAGCACGTCTCCTGGTATCTGCGCGGATTCCCGGCCGGCTCCGATCTGCG
Organism: Rhodococcus sp. USK13; assembly: GCF_018343855.1. Taxonomy (NCBI): domain Bacteria; kingdom Bacillati; phylum Actinomycetota; class Actinomycetes; order Mycobacteriales; family Nocardiaceae; genus Rhodococcus; species Rhodococcus sp. USK13. The sequence goes on from NZ_CP069242.1 coordinate 6,442,269, forward strand.
CGTGGCCATGGCCCTCGTCAGCACCCTCACCGAACTCGACGGGCTCCTCGCCCAGCTCGATCCGTCGATCCCCTTCCCCAAGGACGCCGAGGGACCCCGGGGCCGACAGGGCTCGCCGGGAACCGTGGCCCTCCCCGAGGGCTGGCTCGACGATCCCGAGGACTGCCTGGTTCCGGCTGGAGCGGACATGATGCACTCGGGCGGTTAGCAGCAGGGGGCGAGTCGCATCGCTTCCCGAGTGGAGCGCCGACGTTCGATAAGTACTATGACTGGAATCCGTCGGCCCCGACGGAGGTCCGGGTCGGCGGAAAGGGCAGGTTGTATCGGTGGGTGATGATCACAGTTCGGACGCCCCGGCGCCCGAATCGCGCGCCCCCTGGGAACGCCCTCTCGCCGATCAACGCTATCGGGAAGCGCAGTCGGGACGACAACGTCGGCTGCCTCCACGCCAGACACCTCCGGAACAGCGGCCTCCCGAACGTCCGGCTCCGTCGGACCGTCGTCCCCCGATCGAGCGCACGGACGCCATCCGCCAGGACAGCGGGCGCATCGGCCGGCGCGCGGCCGGCGGACCCACCGAAGGCCTCTCCGTTGCAGACCTCGTCAAGAAGGTCGCCGGAGACGAACCACAGCGACCGGATGATCCGGACAAGACCGAGACGATCGCCCCCGTCGACGAGCGACATCCCCCACCCGGTGCCGTCGCGCCACCGGAGCCGACGTTCAGTCCTCCGCCCTCACAGCTCGCCACCGGCGACGCAGAGACCGGCTGGCATGTCGACGCCGAGACCACCGCGACTCCTCAGGTGGTCGGTAATCCGGGATTGACTCGTCTGGCGTTGAGCAAGAGCCGTCGACGCCGCCGCCTGCGGGCGGTGGGGCGCGCGTTCGTCGCGTTGGTGGCAGTGATCGCGCTCGCCGGAACAGGAATCGTGTGGGGCTACCTGCGTTCCACCGAAGGCAAGTTCGATCAGATCGCCGCCCTCGACACCGAGTCGACGGACATCGTCGACGCAGGTGGGCAGACCGGTGACGAGACTTATCTCATCGTCGGCACCGACACCCGAGCCGGTGCCAGCGGCACGATCGGCGCCGGAACGGTCGAGGACGCCGAGGGTTCGCGCGCCGACACCGTGATGCTCGTCAATATTCCTGCTGATCGCAGCCGCGTCGTGGCGGTCTCCTTTCCCCGCGACCTCGACGTCGAGCGCCCTGTCTGCCAGGGCTGGGACAACGCCACCGGGACGTACACCGAGGAAACGTTCCCCTCCGCCGAGGGCGACAAGCTGAATGCCACCTACGCCCTGGGCGGGCCGAAGTGTCTGGTGAAGGTGATCCAGAAGATGTCGGGCCTGAAGATCGGCCACTTCGTCGGCATGGACTTCGCCGGTTTCGAGTCGATGGTGAACGAGATCGGTGGCGTCAAGATCTGCACCACACAGCCGCTCGAGGATTTCGTCCTCGGCACCGTGCTTCCCGAGGCCGGCACCCAAGTGCTCGACGGAAAGACAGCGCTGAACTTCGTCCGCGCCCGCCACGTGGAGGCGGAGGGCAACGGTGACTACGGCCGCATCAACCGTCAACAGCGGTTCCTGTCTGCGCTTCTCAGGGGAGCACTGTCCAGTCAGGTTCTCCTCAACCCCGGCAAGCTCAACGGGTTCATCAACGCCTTCACGCGGGACACGTTCGTGGAGAACATCGACACCAAGTCCCTGGTCACACTCGGCCGTTCGCTACAGAACGTCGACGCCGGCGCGGTCACCTTCCTGACGGTCCCGACCGCAGGAACTACCGACTGGGGAAACGAGATTCCCCGTACCGATGACATCAAGGCCATCTTCCGCGCCATCATCGACGACGCCCCGCTTCCCGGGGAGAAGCGGGCCGAACCGATCGAGGCTGCAGCCTCGGCCCCCACTCCGACGCCGAGCGCACCACTTTCCGTTTTCGCGGTCGACCCGACCAGCGTGTCGGTGCAGGTATCGAACGCTTCCGGCGAATCGGGGCTGGCCGCGACCACCGCGGACGCGCTGGCCGCGCAGGGTTTTCAGATCTACAACGTCGGAAACTACACCGCCACCAGTGCCGAGACGGTCGTCCGGTTCTCCCCCGGGCACGAAGCCGAAGCCGCCACCCTCGCGTCGGCTTTCCCCGGCGCGATCCTCGAGTCGACCTCCGGGTTGGGCACGGTGACCGAGGTTGCCGTCGGGTCGAACTTCTCCGGGACCGTGCAGGCACCGAGCGCGATCGACACCCCGCTGGACATGTCCGGGGTGCGTGTCGGCCAGCCGGAGGACGTCGAGATCCCCGCCGATCTTGCGGTGGTCAATGCCGGCGACGCGTCCTGTGATTGAGCGCTGATCAGGCACGTCGTTCACCCCGCGTTCACCCTGCGATCGTGACTTGGACTCCCGTGCACCGTAGGCTGTGACCTCATGCGCGTGGCTTACAACGAACAAATGACCGAGCTTGCCGACCTGCTCGGTGAGATGGCGGGGCTTGCGGGGGCCGCCATGGAGCGGGCCACCCAGTCACTGCTCCAGGCCGACCTCTCCCTTGCCGAGCAGGTGATCGGAGAGCACGACAAGATCACCGATCTCAGCACCATCTGCGAGGAGCGTGCGTTCGCCCTCCTCGCCCTTCAGGCACCTGTTGCCGGCGACCTCCGCTCCGTCGTCAGCGGAATTCAGATCGTCGCCGATATCGACCGCATGGGAGCCCTCGCCCTCCATGTCGCCAAGATCGCGCGCCGCCGACATCCCAATCACGTTCTGCCCGAAGAGGTCAACGGATACTTCGCCGAGATGGGGCGCATCGCCGTCTCCATCGGTGCAGCAGCCCGTGAGGTTCTCGAGACCCGGGACCCCGAGCGGGCCGCACGCCTCCGCGAGGAGGACGAGGCGATGGACGACCTGCACCGCCACCTGTTCACCGTCCTGATGGATCGTGAATGGAAGCACGGCGTAGCCGCGGCCGTCGATGTCACGCTGCTGGGCCGTTTCTACGAGCGTTTCGCCGACCATGCCGTCGAGGTGGGCCGTCGCGTCATCTTCCTGGTCACCGGCAAGCTGCCCGACGAGACCGGGCCTGTGGCCGATGCCGACAACCTGACCACCTACCCTGATCTGTAAGAGCCTTTCCAACACGAACGCCCCGACCGAGTTACGGTCGGGGCGTTCGTCTTCGAGCTCTACCCGAAGCGGCCGGAGATGTAATCCTCGGTGGCTTTCTGCGTCGGGTTCGAGAAGATCTTCTCGGTGTCGTCGATCTCCACGAGACGGCCCGGCTTGCCGGTCGCCTCGAGGTTGAAGAACGCCGTCTGGTCACTCACCCGCGCTGCCTGCTGCATGTTGTGGGTGACGATGACGATGGTGAAGTCCTTCTTCAACTCGGTGATGAGGTCTTCGATCGCGAGCGTCGAGATGGGGTCGAGAGCGGAGCAAGGCTCGTCCATCAACAGCACGTCGGGCGATACCGCGATGGCACGGGCAATGCACAGACGCTGTTGCTGGCCACCCGAAAGGCCGCCACCGGGCTTGTCGAGACGGTCCTTCACCTCGTTCCACAGGTTTGCGCCGCGCAGTGAGCGCTCCGCCACCTCGTCGAGTCGCTTCTTGTTGCGCTCGCCCTGCAGTTTGAGACCGGCCACCACGTTGTCCTTGATGGACATCGTCGGGAACGGGTTGGGACGCTGGAACACCATGCCGATGGTCTTGCGGACACCGACCGGGTCGGTACCGGAACCGTAGATGTCCTCACCGTCGAGGAGGATCGAACCCTCAACGCGCGCACCGGGAGTCACCTCGTGCATACGGTTGAGGGTGCGCAGGACAGTCGACTTGCCGCAGCCGGACGGTCCGATGAAGGCAGTCACGTTCCGCGGGGGAACCGACAGCCCGACATCGGCGACGGCATGGAACTTGCCATAGTAGATGTTGACGTCCTTGAGATCCAGACGCTTGGCCATTACCGGCTCCCTACTGATGTATGTGTATGTGTCACTTGCTACGAACCTGTGAGAAGTGGCCGATGACCTTGGCCAGAACGTTGAGGATGGCGATGAGCAGGATCAGCGTCAGCGCCGCGCCCCAGATGCGGTTGGTGCCCGCATCGGTGGGGTTGTTCATCTCGGACACCATGACGCCGGGCAGCGTCCCCATCTCACCACCGAACAGATCGAAGTTGATGAACGGTGCGTAGCCGACGAGGATCAGCAGCGGAGCCGTTTCTCCCATCACGCGGGCGAGGGCCAGCATGACACCCGTGATGATGCCGGGAAGCGCAGTGGGAAGCACGATCCTGGCGATCGTCTTCCACTTAGGAACACCGAGTGCGTAGGACGCCTCCCGCAGGTCCTGGGGGACGATGCGGAGCATTTCCTCGGTACTGCGGATGACGACGGGAACCATCAGCAACACCAGCGCGAGCGACACCGCGAATCCCGACTTCGGGAAGCCGAAGGTGGCGATCCACAGCGCATAGATGAACAGGGCGGCCACGATCGACGGGACACCGCTGAGGATGTCGACCATGAAGGTGGTGAGCTTGGCCAGCCGCGACTGCCGGTCGGCGTACTCGACGAGGTAGATCGCCACGAAGAGGCCGAGCGGGATGGACAGCAGCGCGCAGACGAGTCCTTGCAGAATCGTGCCGATCAGCGCATGGTAAACGCCACCGCCGGCCGCCGAGGACGTCAGGCCACTGAGCGAGTGGGTGAACCAGGTGGCCGAGGTCAGGGCGGGAATTCCCTTGGCGATCGCGGTGAACAGCACCCACACCAACGGAATCAACGCTATGAGCACGGCCAGCGTGACGAGCACGGTAGCGGTGACGTCCGTGATACGGCGCCGGGTACCGACACCCCGGAAGGTGGGCGCCTTGACCGGCTTGTCGAGGGTCGCGGTCATGGGATCAGTCCTTCTTTCCTGCGATCACGGCGCGCGCAGCGGCGTTCACGACGAAGGTGAGCACGAAGAGCTCGAGACCGGCGGCGATGTAGGCGCCGGCCTGGATGTCGTTGTTGAACTCCGCGTAGCCGAGAGCGATCTTGGAGGCGATGGTGGCGCCGCCGTCGAACAAGGACCAGGAGAACGACTGCGAGGTGGTCCGCAAGATCAGGTACAGCGCCATGGTCTCACCGAGAGCGCGGCCGAGGCCGAGCATGGAACCACTGATGTAACCGGACTTGCCGAACGGGATGACCGTGGTCCGGACGACCTCCCACCGGGTGGCACCGAGCGCGAGCGCCGCCTCGATGTGCGCGGTGGGCGTCTGGACGAACACTTCCCGGGTGACCGCGGTGATCACCGGCAGGATCATCACACCGAGAACGATGCCCGCGGTGAAGATGGTGCCGCCGCCGAGGATGGATCCGCTGCCGGTCGCGAACAGCGGAAACCAGCCGAGGTTTTGGTTCAGCCAGATGGCGAACGGCTTGATGGCCGGGGCGAAGACGAGGAGGCCCCACAACCCATACACGATCGACGGCACCGCGGCCAGCAGGTCGATGACGTATGCCAGCGGGCGCTTGAGCCAACTCGGTGAGTACGCCGTGAGGAAGATCGCGATTCCGAGAGCAACAGGCATTGCGAGCACCAGCGCGAACACCGACACCAGCAGGGTCACCTGGAAGAGGTCGAGCACACCGAACGCCATCGCATTGATGTCGACGGTGACCCACTCACGGCTGGTGAGGAAGTTCACCTCGTTCCGGCTCAGAGCAGGAACCGCGCGCCACACGAGGAAGATGCCGATCGCCCCGATGAGAACGGAGACAAAGATCGCCGAACTGGTCGCGAGCGAGCGGAAGACCCGGTCTCCGGGCCTGGTGACCGCCTTGCCGGGGGTCCCTCCCGCCGAAGTCGGGGTCGGGGTCTCGGCCTGGGTAGAACTCAACTCGGCCTCCGGGGTGCCGTTCGGACCGCCCACCCCGGCCCCGCCTGAAGCGGAGCCGGAGGTGCGAGGTGCTGATTCGGTGGGCGCTTCACTCATCTGCGCTCGCATTCTTTCTCGTCAGGATATAGAGACATGAGCGGTCCGAACGAACTGCGTGCTATCAGCCGATGGCGGCGATCGACGCGTTCAGCTTCTCCTTGAACGTGTCGGGCAGCGGCACGTAACCCTGCTCGGCCAGGTCGGCCTGACCCTCGTTCGCGGCACTGGTCAGGAAAGACTTGATCGCAGCCGAGGTGTCGGCGTCGTATCCCTTGGAGCACACGATCTCGTAGGTGGCGAGCACCAACGGGTACGCGCCGGACTCCTGGGTACCGAAGATCGAAGCGAGGTCGAGGGTCAGGTCGCCCGTGCCCTCACCCTTGAACTGCGCACCCTCGATCGCCTTCGCCGCGGACTCGTCGGACAGCGTGACGGGGCCGGAGCCGTTGTCGATCTGCGCGGCCGACAGCTTGTTCTGGTCGGCGAAGGACTTCTCGACGTAGGTGATCGAACCGGGGGCGGAGGCCACTGCCTGCGCGACACCGGCCGAACCCTTCGCACCCTCACCGATACCACCGGTGAAGTCGGAGCCGGCACCGGTGGTCCAGGCGCCGTTCGAGGCGGCCGTGAGGTACTGCTGGAAGTTGTCGGTGGTGCCCGACGAATCCGAGCGGATGATCGCGGTGATGTCCTGATCCGGCAGGGTGGCGCCCTCGTTGAGCGCGGCGATGGCCGGGTCGTTCCACTTCTTGATGGTGCCGTTGAAGATCTTGGCCGTCACCTCGCCGTTCAGCACGAGGTCCTCGACGCCGTCCAGGTTGTACGCGACGGCGACGGGTCCGAAGACGAGAGGAAGGTTCCAGGCCTCGCCGCCGACACAGCGGGCCTTCGCCTGCTCGGCCTGCTCGGCCTTGATTGCCGAGTCGGAACCGGCGAAATCGATCTGGCCGGCGATGAACTGCGTACGGCCGTCACCGGATCCGCTGGGGTTGTACGCGAGGTTGACGGTCTTGCCCTTTTCCTGGCAGACGGAGATGTAGGTGGACACGAACTGGTCCATCGCGTTCTTCTGCGCCGAGGAACCAGCGGCAGAGAGGTTGGCCTTGCCCTCGCACGTGGCGTTGGACGCCGACACGTCGACTCCGCTCGTTGCGGCATTGTTGTCGCTGCCACACGCGGCCAAGGTCATGGCACCCAGGGCCACTGCACCGAGCAGGGCACCATTGCGCTTGAAATTCACCTAGTCCTCCGGAAATATCGTCTCGCCCACGATCGGGCGGCGACATGAGGCGCGGATCGCTGGTTGAATCCTGCACCAGGCAACACGGCGCTGCCCATGGAGAAACCTAGGGGTAGTGAATGTCCAGTAGGACCATGATCGGTGAACGGAAAGTGAACAGACCACGCATTCGCCCAGATTTCCCGGACGTACGGCCGAGCGGAACGTAGTGGAGGCCGTCAGCGGCGCGCGTAGGCCACGTCGACGTGGAACGGCGCGAAGCCCAGACGCTCATAGGTATGGAGGGCAGCAGCGTTGTCGCCTTCCACATAGAGCAGTACTGCACCGATTCCCCGGTCGCGCAGATAATGCAGTCCGGCGAGCGTGAGGAATCGGCCGAGTCCACGCCCCTGCGCCGACGGGTCGATCGCCACGACGTAGACCTCACCGATCGCCGGATTCTCGCCCTGCGCCGGATGCACCTTCGTCCAGTGGAATCCGAGCAAGGTGCTCTCGTCCGACGCCTCGAAGGCCATGAACAGCCCCGCGGGATCGAACCAGTCCTCGGCGCGACGCTCCGCGATCTCGCGCGCGGTCCACGAACCCTGCTCGGGATGCCAGGCGAATGCGGCGGCGTTGACCCGCAACACCTCGGAGTCGTCCTCGACTCCACGGTAGGCGCGCAGCGTAATACCCTGCGGCGCAACGAGTTCCGGCAGATCGGCACCCTTAAGCGGGCGCCTCAACTGCAACAATTCACGTGCACCGGTCAGTTCGAGACGCCGCGCTACCGCCTGCGCGGCAGGCAGATTGCCGTGAGCCCAGACCCGCGAGTCAGGGCCACCCTCGTCCAGCGCCTCGACGACCAGGCGGCCACCGATCCCGCGGCCACGGGCCTGCGGGTCGACCGCGAGTTCCGCCATTGCAGGGTGCTCGCCGTGACCCGGCTGCAACTGCGCGTACCCGACCACACGATGTTCGTCGGTCCATACGAGATGCCGCGCCTCGCCGACACCGGCCAGCGCGTGGATTCCCTGCTCCGACACCGCGGCGGTCCCATCCGTCTCCGCTGCCCGCTCCAACAGCGCGGACACTTCGACGGCCTGCGTCGCGTCGAGTCGATCCTGCCAGGACTGCACCGAAGCACTCATCAGATCGCCGGCCCCTCGGCCGACTCGAAGTCGATGTCGTCGGCATCCATGTCGTCGACGGGCACGACCGGTGTACCCGACTTGGTCCTGGCGGGTCGAACAGCCTTGTAGCCCACGTTGCGGACTGTACCGATCAAGGATTCGTACTCGCTGCCCAGCTTCGCCCGAAGACGCCGCACGTGGACGTCGACGGTGCGGGTGCCGCCGAAGAAGTCGTAGCCCCACACTTCCTGCAGCAACTGCGCGCGGGTGAAGACGCGTCCCGCGTGCTGCGCCAGGTACTTGAGGAGCTCGAATTCCTTGTAGGTGAGGTCGAGGGGACGGCCACGAAGCCGGGCCGTGTAAGTGCCCTCGTCGATGACGAGTTCGCCCAGCGTGATCTTGCCCGAGGCCTCCGGGCTGGCAACTCCACCGCTGCGCCCGACGAGCAGACGCAACCGTGCGTCGACCTCGGCAGGTCCGGTGCCGGGCAGAAGGATGTCGTCCAATCCCCAGTCGGAATTGACGGCCACCAGGCCACCCTCGGTCAGCACGGCGACCACCGGTACGGCAGAACCGGTACTTCCCAGCAGCCTGCACAGGCCACGGGCGGCCGCAAGATCAGTCCGCGCGTCCACCAGGGCGATATCAGCGGAGCTCGCTTCCAGAAGCGAAGACACCTCCGTCGGAGCAGGCCGCACCGAATGCGCCAACAGGGAGAGGGCCGGTAAGACCGCCTCCGGGTTGGGGTCGGAGGTAAGAAGCAGTAGCTCCACACAGCCTCCCATCTCGTCACCGTCGTACCCGACCGGCCGACTGGTGAGACAGCCGGTGCAGGTAGATCGACCCTGAAGGTATCGACACTTTTGTCGGTGACAGAGTAGCGCGCCACCAGAGCTGTTCGTTGCACCGAACCCCCGCGGCCCGGCGCCGATGGCTGCACCGGCGCCCACGGTCACCGTGTCGGTCACAATGGGGCCGTGCGGAAACTCATCATGGGAATCGTCTTCCTCGTCGCCCTCGGTCTCGTCGTCGACTTCGGGGCGGCGGCCTACGCGGAGTACCGGGTGTCGAGGGAGCTGCGGGCGGGCGCCTCGCTCACGGCGGATCCGGAGGTCACCGTTCACGGGTTCCCGTTCCTCACCCAGGCCTGGGAGGGCGAGTACGACAACATCGAAATCCGCGCACAGGGGGTACAGAGTGATGTGGTGGGCGAGGTGACGATCGAGTCCACCCTCCAGGGCGTCTCGGCCCCGCTGTCCGATCTGGTGGACGGCTCGGTCCAGGCGCTTCCCGTCGATCACCTGACAGGCCGGATGCTGATCGACGCCACCGACCTGGGCAGATTCCTCGGCATACCTGACCTGCAGGTGTCGGCACCGCCGGCGAGCAAATCGGACGGCACCGGCGGATCGGGCGGCTCGGGCATGCCCACGGCGGGGGGCGTGGTCCTCACGGGCACGGTTCCGGTCGGGCCGATCGAGACGACGGTCAGCGTGCAGGCCGACCTCGTTCTCGAGGGCGGCCAGGTGAAGATCGTGGCCAGCGACTTCTACTTCGGACCGGAAGGTCACGCCGACTTCAGCATCCCCGATCCCCTGGCTCCCGCCATCCTCGGACTCTTCACCCGGACGATCGACCCCAGGGAACTACCCTTCGGGGTCCAGCCCACAGAGGTATACGCCGAGGGTTCACAGATTGTCATCGAAGGCGTGGGCAACGACGTGACGATCGACCTCGACGAACTGCAGAACAGATGACCGGAATCACATTGTTGATCGTCACACTGCTCGTCGCCGTCGCGTTCGGGCTTTGGTGGCAACGCAGGCAAGGCAAGGTTCGCACCACGAGCGGGTCGACTGATTCCCTCGTGACCGATGAACGGCGACGGCTCCTCGGGGCCGCCGGCGTGGGCCCCGAAGCGGCAGCATCTCACCATTCGGCGACCGTGCTGCATTTCTCCGCAGACTGGTGCGGCCCTTGCGCCGCCGTGCGCAGGGTGGTGGGACAGGTCGTCCAGGACCTCGGCAACGAGCCGCACCCACCGGCCGAAGTGGAACTCGACATCGACGAATACCCCGCTCTCGCCAAGGAACTGGGCGTTCTGTCCCTGCCGACGACGTTCATTCTGGACAGCGACCTGCGCGAACGTTTTCGGGTGTCCGGTGTGCCTGCCGCAGCCGACCTGCGCGCCGCCTTGGAACCCCTCTCCCGGCCCCCCGCTTCAAATTCCTGAGGAACCGGGTAAACTCACCGACGTGCAATCCAGCCACGAGCTCATGCTCACCCGACGCCGCACGGTTGACCTGTGCCGCCTCGGGGCTTGTTGCTGTACCTGCTGCTGATCACCAGGGCTGTCACTTTCTGCTGACACCGCGGACTCCGCTCACGTGATCGAAACCCGATGACGACGATGTTCGTCGCCCGTCGGAGCCAGGCAAGCATTCAGCACTCACCGCAGGAGCACTTCTCATGTCCACAACCCTCGAAGTCGAGCAGGTCGACGTTCGTGGCCCTCGGTTCGCCGCCTGGGTCACCACCGCCGTCCTGGTCGCCGTGTTCATTCTCTCTACGTTTTCGCTGCTCGCCGCGGGCGTCCTGCTCGCCCTGCAGACCGTCGTCTTCGCAGTCGGTGCGGCCACCGGGCCGCGCCGCAGCCCTTACGGCCGCATCTTCGGCGCACTCGTCGCTCCCCGGCTCGCCCCGGTGACCGAGAAGGAACCCGTCGCACCGCTGCGATTCGCGCAGCTCGTCGGTTTCGTCTTCGCAGCAGTCGGAACCATCGGCTTCCTGGCCGGATCCGGCATCGTCGGCGCCGTGGCCACCGGTTTCGCCCTGTTCGCGGCGTTCCTCAACGCGGCGTTCGGCTTCTGTCTGGGCTGCCAGATCTATCCCCTGGTCGCACGAGTGCGCGCCAGCGCCTGACCGCCACACACCACTGCACCATCCACCCGAACCGAGTAAGTACACATCGAAAGGAACACCATGGCTCGCTCCGATGTCCTAGTCTCCGCCGACTGGGCTGAGCAGAACCTCAATGCCCCCAAGACCGTTTTCGTCGAGGTGGATGAGGACACCAGCGCATACGACGGCGGCCACATCGAGGGTGCCATCCGCCTCGACTGGCGGAAGGACCTGCAGGACGGCGTCCGTCGTGACTTCCTGAACCAGCAGCAGTTCTCCGACCTCCTGTCCGCCAAGGGCGTCGCCAACGACGACACCGTCGTCCTGTACGGCGGCAACAACAACTGGTTCGCCGCCTACGCGTACTGGTACTTCAAGCTGTACGGCCACCAGGACGTCAAGCTGATCGACGGCGGACGCAAGAAGTGGGAACTCGACGGACGCCCCCTGTCCAAGGAGACCGTCAGCCGCCCGGCCACCCAGTACAAGGCCGAGGCCCCCGACCTGTCGATCCGCGCGTTCCGTGACGAGGTCATCGACTCGATCGGCAACAAGAACCTGATCGACGTTCGTTCCCCCGACGAGTTCTCCGGCAAGATCCTCGCCCCGGCGCACCTTCCGCAGGAGCAGGCGCAGCAGCGTGGACACGTCCCCGGCGCCCTGAACATCCCGTGGAGCACCACCGCCAACGAGGACGGCACCTTCAAGTCGGACGACGACCTCGAGAAGCTGTACTCGGAGAAGGGCTACGACGAGTCCAAGCCCACCATCGCGTACTGCCGCATCGGTGAGCGCTCCAGCCACACCTGGTTCGTGCTCAAGGAAATCCTCGGCAAGTCCGATGTCAAGAACTACGACGGCAGCTGGGTCGAATACGGCTCACTCGTCGGCGCCCCGATCGAGTTGGAGGTTCACTGATCATGTGTGGAGCACCCGTACAGACCCAGACCCTGCCCGCAGGCGTGGACGTGGAGAAGGAAACGGTCATCACCGGCCGTGTCCTCGCCACTGACGGTCAGCCGATCGGTGGAGCGTTCGTGCGCCTCCTCGACGGCAGCGGCGAGTTCACCGCCGAGGTCGTTGCCTCGGGTACCGGCGACTTCCGCTTCTTCGCCGCTCCCGGCGACTGGACCGTGCGTGCACTGTCCAGCTCCGGCAACGGCACCGCCACGGTGAGCCCGAGCGGCGCAGGCGTTCACAACGTCGACGTCACCGTCGGCGAGTAGTTTCACCGCACCACGAAGGCCCCGCTCCGTTCACGGAGCGGGGCCTTTCTCGGCTGCGGGGGCCTAGCTGCCCGGGGTTGCAGTGTCCGGCTGCGCTGCTGTATCGCTGCCTTTTTCGGCGTGGGCCAGGTCGGTGATCCAATCGACCAGTTTCTCGCTCTCCCAGTACCAGGGGTCGTTCGGATTGTTGTTCCAGTAGAGCAAGTGCTGGATGAACCCCAGGAAAATGTACGGCTTGACCACCAGGTCGAAGATGTCCTTGTTGTCCTCGAGGAATCCGGCGCCTTCGTCGGCCAGCTTGGCCTGTACCACGTCTGCGCCGGGCCCCGTCGCCCAGTTCAGCGCCTCGACAACCTGCTCGTCGGTCAGCTGAATGTCACGGTCGGGACCGTCGGGGTCATAGCTGAGGTCGGCCACCGTTCGCAGCACATCGAGAAATGATTCCTCCGAAGCGAACCAGTCCTCATGGGTGATGATGTGCACGATGGAGCGCGCAGCCATGCCCGACACCGCGGTCGCGAAGTCGGAGAACGTCTGGCCCGGGTTCAGCACCGTGAAGTGCATCTGACCGAGCACTCCAAACGCGAGCTCGAGAACCGCGATGTCCTGAGGCGCGTCGCACGCGATGTCGTACGGCCTGCAGGCGTAGGTGATCTTCCCGTCCAGCGCGCCGTAGTCGGCGGGCTCGGACGCCATGAATCCCCCACCCGCCGGGCCGGTATCACCGAGCGACGGAGTTCCCGCGGGCCGGTACGGGTCGCCGATCAAGGCCACGCCGACGATGTCGTCCGCGGTCACCAGCGCGGTGGAGTCGCGGTGACCGAGTTCGCGGGCCACCCTTTCCACCACCTCGGCGCCGACGCTGTACCCGACGAGAACGTACTCGGTGGCGTCACCACACTTCTTCTTGTTCTCGTCGAGGATCCGATTGGTCGCGGCAACACCCGCCGCCATCGAATCCTGGTACGTAGGAACGGGTTCGAGGAGCCCGACACCGTAGGTGGAGGGATAGGGGACGTACATCCATCCCACCTTCCCCGGTTCGTCGGCGTTGCGCGCCCCCGTCGGAACCGTCACGTTGCCCACCCAATTCGACCAGAGCTGTCGCTCCTCGTCCGTGAGCGGGTTGCGGTCCTCCGTCGAATCGGTGGCGCCCGACACCGCAACGATCAGGACGTCCGGGCACTCGGTGGCGTAGTTGTTCGGATCCACCCGGTTCGTGTCGGCACTCCCCGAGCCGACACTTCCGGTGTCCGGCGCCGCCACCGCGACCACCGGCATCGCCGACGCGAGAAGAGTTGCTGTGGCGATGATCACACCTTTCATCAGTAGATCAGGGCATGGGCGCAGCATGAAACCTCCATGAATATTGCGGAACGACCTGGCCGGATAGAGAAAGGAGAATCCCGGCCACGAAGGCCGGCGACGCGAGAACGGTACTAGCCGTCCGCGAACGCCGCTCCCGTTTCGACCGTTCGAATGCGTCGGTTTAAGATGGCAGCGTGGTTATCTTCTTCGAGGTACTTCTTGTCCTTGCCGCCGTGTTGATCACGTGGTTCTCGCTGTACACGATCTACCGCCTGGTCACCGACGAGTCGTGAGTTCCTCCCCGGACGCAGGCGCAGATCCGTCTCCCGACCGGCCGGCTTCCGACGAGCAGGCCGGCGATTTCGCGACCGTGCGTCGCGGAAGTGGAGACGCAGCTGTCGCGGCCGCCATCGAGCGCTCCAAGTCGACGGCGTCACGCAACATTCCCCTGCTTCCGGACCTTCCGCTGCCCGAGGACACCGCGAATCTGCGGCTCGGGCCGGACCTCAACAACGAACTCCTGGCGGTACTGCCCCTCGTGGGTGTGTGGCGCGGTGAAGGCGAAGGCCACGACCCCGAAACCGGTGACTATCGATTCGGGCAGCAGATCATCGTCTCTCACAACGGCGGCAACTACCTGAGCTGGGAGTCCCAGTCCTGGGTGCTCGACAGCGAAGGTGAATACGTCCGTCCCGATCTCCGCGAATCCGGTTTCTGGCGCATCAGCGGGGACGGCATACCCGGCAGCACCAACGAAGAAGTCGTCGAGCTGCTTCTCACCCACAGCTCCGGCATCGTCGAATTGTTCTACGGTCGCGCCCTCACGCAGTCGTCGTGGGAACTCGCCACCGATGTCGTCATCCGCAGCACTTCCGGTGCCCTCGTCGGCGGCGCCAAGCGTCTGTACGGCATCGTCGAAGGCGGCGACCTGGCGTACGTCGAGGAACGCATCATCGCTGACGGAGAACTTCTTCCCCGCCTTTCGGCGCGTCTTACCCGCTACATCGGCTGACCCCACCCGTGAGTACTTGTTAACACTCCGCGGTTGATAAGTGCGCACAGTGCGGGCACGGGTTGGGGGCACTCCAGCCACCGCGTCCGAGCACCGTTCGAACCTCCGCGGCGACGACGCACGGACGCCGAGTCACTTCTTCCCAGCCGTACACCAGCGTCGGCTTTCCTGCGATTTCCGCCGCGTTGCCGCGGCGCCGGTCGCGCAGAGCAACCACGCGTGAGGAGTGGTACCGCAATCCATCGAGTCGCACGATCAGTGGAATACCGGTGTCCGAGTAGTCCACGTCTTCGTACAGGGTGCGATCGTCGACGAGAATGGGTGACTGTCGACGCGCTGCCGGTAGCCCGTGCGCCTTCTCCACGTCTGCGGCGTAACGGTGTTCGAGGAGCGATTGAACACCGCCGTCCGACACGGACACGAGTGCTTCGGTCAAAGTCCGACGATATCGGCGCGGTGGCCGCTCCTCGATCCGTCGGAGCAGATCGTGCACCGGAACACCGCCAGTCGTCGCTGCTGCCACGACCACCCGGGCACCAGTTGCTGCCGACGGTTCGGAAACGGCGAGGTCGAGGATGGTGTCCGCTCGCGAAGTCCGAGGTGGCACTGTCGGCACAGTGATGTGGGTATGTGCTCGGGAGCGATGCACGACGACACCGGGATGGAGTAGATCGCCCTCCCTCGGGACGAGCCGTTCGGACCGGCTACCGGCCTGCCGATACGTGGGCGCCTGCGACTCCGCCGACAGTCCGTAGGGCACGGTCACATGGATGGGCGCAGTGGCGTCCACGGACTCGAGCGCCCACTCCTCTGCCGCCGTGCGATGGCTGAGGACCGCCCTCGGACCACCGAACAGCAGGGCCGCCCACAGAGTCATGGAGCGGTCGAGTGGGCCGTTGGTCACCGCATACACGCCGTGGAGCACGGCCGGCCACTGCCCCGACTCGACGCGATGCTGGATCTGGCGGGTCGAAAGACCCAGGTCATGCAACTGCTTGGCGGTGACGACCCCGTGCTGGTAGTCGAGAACGCGCTGAAATTCGGGTGTGCAGTCGGATGTCGCGGTGGTCATGGTCCGAACGGTGCGCAGCGTCACCGACAGAGCTACGGGCGAAGGCCGACGATCGGAACTGGCCTGTGGATAGATGTGAGGTTGTGGATAACCGCCTGTGAGTACTTACTAACAATGGATTGTTAATAAGTACTCACAGGCGCGGAGCGCAGAACGGCCCCCGAGCCTTCCGGTGCGGGTGCACCGGACCCGATCTGGACCAGACCGGGGGCTCGGGGGCCGGGTAGCTGCCTGGGATTCGCTCGCCGCTCGCGCGGTCAGTGAATTCCGTCAGCGGTAGCGGCTAGCTGGCAGCCACCTCACGTGTCCGTTTGTCATTCAACTTCAGACCACCTCCTTCCTCGTGTACTCAAGAAAGTACGCCGCCCTCAGAGCGTCGGCAACGTATTTTCGCTCTCGGCGTTCTCGACGTGAATCACCACGTCAGCGCTGGTATCCTCCGGCAGCTGATGAGTGACCACGACGACGGTGCGCTCTCCCGACACCAGCTTTGCGTCCCGCGCGAGGAGATCCCGCAGCAGCTGCGCTCCGCTTTCCGCGTCGAGATGTTCGGTGGGTTCGTCGAGCAACAGCACGTCGGCGGGTGAGAGGAGGGCGCGGGCGAGCAGCAGCCTGCGACGCTGCCCGCCCGACACCGCCCGGGCGCCGCCGGCGAGCGTGGTGGCCAGGCCCTGCGGCAACCGCGAAACCCAGTCACCGAGTCCCACGGACTCCAGGACGTCGAGCGCCTCATCCTCCTGGAGATCGCCGCGTGCGACGCGCAGATTCTCGAGGACGGATGTGTCGAAGAGGTGCGCGTCTTCGGCGAAGAATCCGATCCGGCGCCGCAGGGAGTCGGGCCGGATGTCGGCCGGCGCGGCACCGTTGACGTCGATCGCCCCCGACACCGGAGGTAGCAGTCCCGCGAGTGTCATCAGCGCCGTGGTCTTACCGGAGCCGCTGCCGCCCACGATCGCGACCCGGGCGCTTGGCGGAAGGTCCAGGTCGATCGGTGCTGTTGTCCTGCCGCCGGGCCATCCGCATCGGAGACCGGTCGTGCGTACGTGCACGGGCCCGTCCAGTTCCCGATTCCCGGGATGCGGGTCGGAGGTGGCGGCATCGAACAGCGCGAGGATCCGACGTGACGCGATCCTGGCCCGGGTCAGCGCGACAGCGGCCGCGGGAAGGGCGCTGGTCGCCTCGAACGCCGACAGCGGCACGAGGACGAGGATGCCCAGGGCCATCGGGCTCATGGTCCCCGACGAGTACAGGGTCATGCCGATCAGCAGTGCCCCGATCACGCTGGCCCCGACCGCGAGCGGGGTCGCGGCGTCGGCGAAGGCACCGGGCACAGCGGCCCGGTCGGTCGCGGCGACGGCGGTCCGCTCGGCAGCGATCGCACCGTCGACGGTGCGGTCGAGTCGACCTGCCACTGTCAGTTCAGCGGCGTGATCGAGCACCGTGACGGCCTCTTCGCTGAAGCGTGCCCGCGCTGCGGCGCTGTCCCTTTCGGACATCAGCGCGGCGCGGGCGGACAGCACCGGCGCCGCAATCCCGGACACGGCGAGCGAGACCGCCAGGATCAGCGCCGCGGCGGGCGAGATGACAGCGAGGATGCCCACGGCGGCCACCGAGAGGACGACCGCGACAGCGATCGGCACCAGCGCACGCACGACGACATCGCCGAGAGTGTCCACGTCGGCCCCGGTGCGAGCAAGGAGGTCGCCGCGGCGCAAACCCGCCGCGGCTGCGGGATTGCCGGCGGCCAGCCGCTGGTACAGCCGACTCCGGGCGGACGTCGTTCCCCTCAGGGCGGTGTCGTGGGTGGCCAGCCGCTCGAGGTAGCGGAACACGCCGCGGGAGATTCCGAGGGCACGGACCGCCACCACGGCGACGCTCAGATCGAGGACGGGCGGCATCTGCCAGGCTCTGGTGATCAGCCACGCCGAGAGCGCGGCGAGTGCCAACGCGCTTCCCAGGGTGGCTACGCCGGCGGCGACGGCCCGCAGCACTCTCTTCGGCTCGAGTTCGAGGAGCGGGAGAGCTCGCAGGAGCGGGTCATTCGACATCGGCGCGCACCTCGATCACAGAGTCGGCGGCTGCCAGCACACTGGCCCGGTGCGCGATGACGACGACTGTCTTTCCCGCCGCCGCGAGTCTGCGCAGTGAGTGGAGCACGGTGTCTTCCGACCTGTCGTCGAGATGCGCTGTCGGTTCGTCGAGGATCAGGACGGGACGGCGGGTGGCGAGCACACGGGTCAGCGCGAGCCGCTGACGCTGGCCCAGCGACAAGCCGGCTCCGCCTGCCCCGACACGGGTGGCCCACCCGTCCGGAAGCTCGGCGAGAACCGCATCGAAACCGGTTGCCGCGCAGGCTGCCTCGATATCAACCACGTCGCCGATCAACCGAAGGTTCTCCTCGAGGGTGCCGGGTACCAGGACGGGACGCTGCGGCAACCAGGCCACCTGCGCCCACCACGCGGTCCGGTCGAGTTGCGGGACAGGCGTTCCGGCCACCCGCACCTCACCTGCATCCGCGTCCGTGAGGGCCAGAAGTACCTGCACGGCCGTCGACTTCCCGGAGCCGTTCGGTCCGGTCAGCGCGGTGACCCGAGCAGGCTCGAGCACTCCCGACAAGGCATGCGGCGCCATCCCGCGGCGCGACTGCACACTGACGCCGTCGAACTCGATGCTCGCCCCTCGTGCGTCGATGCGGCCGATGCCGCCACCGTTGCCGGGCCGTTCGGTATCGATCACCGCGAATGCCCGGTCGGCGGCCGCCATTCCGTCTTCCGCGGCATGAAAGCGTGTTCCGACCATCCTCAGTGGAAGATACACCTCGGGCGCGAGGATGAGCGCCACAATTCCTGCCTCCAGGCTCATCTCGCCGTATACCAGACGAAGACCGATACTGACGGCGACCAACGCGACGCACAGTGTCGCAAGCAGTTCGAGCACCATGGACGACAGGAACGCCACCCGCAGGGCGGACATCGCGGTGCGGCGATGTGCGTCACCGAGTTCGCGCACGCGTGCGGCGGGGCCCTGCTCACGACCCAGCGCGCGGAGCGTCGGCAGACCGGCGAGTAGGTCGAGCAGCTGCGACGACAGTGCCGTCATCGCGGTCAGCGTCTTCGCAGCCTTGCCTCGGGTCAGTAGCCCGATGAGGATCATGAAGATCGGGATCAACGGCAACGTGACGAAGATGATCGCCGCGGACGTCAGGTCCTGAAAGGCGATGACCGCCAGGGTCGCCGGGGTGAGCGTGGCGGCCAGAACCAGGGCGGGGAGATACCCCGTGAGATAGGGCAGCAGACCGTCGATCCCGCGCGTCAGTACCGTTGCGATCTCGTCCCGACGCACGTCGAGGTCGCGGGGCCGAATCCGGGCGGCGACACCGAGCACTTCACCCTTCAGTTCTGCCACGACCCGACTGGCCGCGCGATGGGCGAACCTCGACTGCAACCAGGTGCCGAGTACCCGAACTCCCATCGCCAACAGGAGAACCGACAGTTCGGTGGTCCATCGGCGAACGTCGGTGACGTCGTCGACGATGATTCCCGCGAGTATCCGCCCGAGGGCCAGGGCCGAGATGACGACCATCGCGACGTTGACGACCGACAGGCCGACGGTCAGGACGAGATAACCGCGAGCCGCGGCGGAGTAGCGCCACAACCGGGGGTCGATCGGCGGCCGTGAACCGGCCTTCCCGGTGAGACGCTCACCGGGGAGACTAAGTTCGCTTCCTGCGTCGACGCTCATCTGCGCCCGAGTGGGAGACCGATCGACGGCGGGATCTGCTTGGTCGAAATACGTTGCCGGAAAACCCAGTACGTCCAGCCCTGGTAGAGGAGGACCACCGGAGTGAGGAAGGCAGCCGCCCAGGTCATCACTGTCAGCGTGTACGGAGTCGAGGACGCGTTGTCGACAGTCAGGCTGTACGCGGCGTCGAGGGTGGACGGCATGACGTCGGGGAACAGCGAACCGAACAGCAGCACCACGCTCGCGATGATGGCGATCGACGTCAGTGCGAATGCCCAGCCCTCACGTCCGGCCCGGGTGAGCGCGACCACCCCGGCGAGAGCAGCGGCTGCCGCGGCCACCAGGATCCAGGTCCACCCCTTGCCGTGCGCCAACTGTGTCCACAAGACGAACGCCCCGGCCACCGGAAGTGTGGGCAGTGCCAGCTTCGCTGCCAGTTCGACGGCGTCGACGCGGACCTCGTCGGCGGTCTTCAGCGCCAGGAAGACGGCTCCATGCAATGCGAACAGGAGCGCCGTGGTCAGACCACCGAGCAGCGCGTAGGGATTGAGCAGATCGAGAAGACTGGAGGTGACCACCTTCTCGGCATTGATGTCCACTCCCCGCACGATGTTCGCGAAGGCCACACCCCACAGCACCGCGGGGACCCACGACCCGAAGACGATGCCCCAGTCACAACGCCGGCGCCAGGTGTCGTCGTCGATCTTGCCGCGGTACTCGATGGCACAGATCCGCACGATGAGGGCCACCAGAATGAGCAGGAGCGGCAGGTAGAAACCGGAGAACAAGGTGGCGTACCACTCGGGGAACGCTGCGAACAAGGCACCGCCCGCCGTGATCAGCCACACCTCGTTGCCGTCCCACACAGGACCGATGGTGTTGAGGACGACTCGCCGGCGAGTGTCGCTGTCGGCATCCTTGCGCCTGCCGAGCACCGGCATCAGCATCCCGACGCCGAAGTCGAATCCCTCCAGCACGAAGTAGCCGGTGAAGAGCACCGCGATCAGGATGAACCACACTTCTACCAGTCCCATGACCGTCTCTCCTAGTAGGCGAACGAGAGTTGCTTCGGCGTGCCCGGTTCTTCGGGTTCCTCGTCGTCGTCACCCGGCGGATGGGCGTCGTGCTCGAGTGGCCCCTCGACGGCGTAGCGACGAATCAGCATGAACCACACCACACCCAGTGCGCCGTACAGGAGCGTGAAGGTGATCAGCGAGAACCACACCGTCCACACCGAGTGATGCGACACGCCCTGGTCGACCGTCAGCCGGATCATGTCCACCCCGGTGGGATTGGGCGCGACCACCCAGGGCTGGCGGCCCATCTCGGTGAAGATCCAGCCGGCACTGTTGGCGAGGAAGGGTGTCGGGATCGCGGCGATGCTGAGCCACGAAAACCACTTCTGGTCGGGGACACGGTTGCCGCGGGTGAGCCACAACCCGGCCACCGCAAGCAGAGCGGAACCGGCGGCCAGACCGATCATCGCGCGGAACGACCAGTAGGTGACGAACAGGTTGGGGCGATAGTTGCCCGGACCGAACTGCTCCTCGTACTGGGCCTGCAGATCCTCGACGCCCTGCAACGTCACTCCGGTGAACTCGCCCTCGGCGAGATACGACAGGACGAAGGGCACTTCGAGCACATGCTTCACACCGTCGCAGTTGTTGTGGGTGCCGACCGTGAGAATGGAGAAGTCGGGGTCGGTCGCGGTGTGACACAACGATTCTGCCGACGCCATCTTCATGGGCTGCTGCTCGAACATCAGCTTGCCCTGCACGTCGCCGGTGTAGACGAGTCCGACACCGGCGGCAATCACCACCAGGAGCGACAGGCGCGCGGCCGGACGGAACATGCTCCGTGCGTCACCTTCGAGCTTCGCCGCCTCGGGTGCGGTGGCCGTCCGCGCCCGTCGCATGTTGCGCACCATCCACCATCCGGAGATACCCGCGACGAACGTTCCGGCGGTCAGGAACGCCCCTGCCACCGCATGCGGGAAGGCTGCCATCGCCGTGTTGTTGGTGAGCAGCGCCCAGATGCTGGTGAGCTCGGCGCGACCGGTGTCGGGGTTGTACGTGGCGCCGACCGGATGCTGCATGAAGGAGTTGGCCGCGATGATGAAGTACGCGGACGCATTCACCCCGACCGCGACCAGCCAGATGGTCGCCAGGTGGACGAGCTTCGGCAGCCGGCCCCAGCCGAAGATCCACAGCCCCAGGAAGGTCGACTCGAGGAAGAATGCGACGAGCCCCTCGAGCGCCAGCGGGGCGCCGAACACGTCTCCCACGAAGCGCGAGTACTCGCTCCAGTTCATGCCGAACTGGAATTCCTGCACAATGCCGGTCGCGACCCCGAGCGCGAAGTTGATCAGAAAGAGCTTGCCGAAGAATTTGGTGAGCCGATACCAGTGGGCCTTACCGGTGATCACCCACATCGTCTGCATTGCAGCGATCAGAGGCGCGAGCCCGATCGTCAGCGGGACGAGAATGAAGTGATAAACGGTGGTGATGCCGAACTGCCACCGGGAGACATCCAGGGTATCCATGGCTACTCCGAAACTGGGCCCTAGGACAGGCTTCGGGTTCGAGGCGTGGGCATCCGCTCGATCCCTGTGCGCGTGATCCTGTCGAGGCAGTCCTTTTTTGCGAGACGCTTCCCTCGCACGACTTCCCCGACGGGACCTAGCTACTACTGAATGTAGTAGGCCTGTCAAGCCTCGGCGGACTCCGAGCCCGCGGTCTCGACCGCAAGGTCCACCAGCTTCACGATCTCGTCAGCGAGAGGGGGCTCCGGAAGCACCAGTCCGTCGATCTTGCGCACCCGCGCTGCCATGGTGACGCTGGAGATCAGCCAAACACCTTCTGCGGTAATGAGATCCGCGGGACGCAGCGCGGCATACTCACAGCGGAAGCCTTTCTTGGACGCCACGTCGTACAGCGCCTGCTGCGTGGTCCCCGGCAGTATGCCGTGCTCCGGCGGCGGCGTGAGGAGCGTTTTCTCCCGGGCGATGACGACGGTGGAACGTGGCCCTTCCAACACATTGCCTTCACTACTGACGAAGATCACATCGTCGGCGCCCAACGTCGCCGCGTAGCGCAGAGCCGCCATGTTGGTCGCATATGACAAGGTCTTGGCCCCGAGCAGCTGCCACGGCGCACTCGCCGACAGGTCCACGGAGTACCCACGCGCCAGTGTGAGAACCGCCACGCCGTCGCGACGAGCGTCGAGAATGCGATCGGACACCGCACCGATCGTGACGAACGCCGTCGGGTCACCCCCGGATTCCCTCCCCCGGCTGAGCACCAGACGCATCGCACCCTCACGTTCGGAGCCCCACTGTTCCACGGCAAGCTCGATGGCGAGGCGCCACTCGTCGAGATCCAGCATCGGCAGGGCGAGGGCCCGGGCGGACGTCACGAGCCGGGACAGATGCGGTTCCACCTTGAGCGCCCGGCCGCCGCGGACGAGCAGCGTCTCGAAGACACCGTCGCCGCGCACCACCGCCAGATCGTCCGCGTACAGGAGCGGGGCGTTCGCATCGCGTACCTCGTGGTCCAGCGTCACCAGCACTGCATCAGACATGGAGCCAGCCTATCCACCCTGCCTGCCGCCCCACCCCCTCCGTGGTCCCTAGACTGGGTTCGTGGTCGACAAACTGCCCGTTTCACCCAGTCCACTTCTCACGACCCCGGGCGCTGTCCGCGCGCCCGACGACTCGCCGGACGCCGGGGTCGCATGGCACCACGGCGACCCCCTCGGGGAACAGCGCAGCGCCGAGCGTTCCGCCGTGGTCATCGATCGGTCCCACCGTTTCGTCCTCGCCGTCGCGGGTGCCGAACGACTGACCTGGCTGCACACCATCTCCAGCCAGCACATCGCCGCCCTCGCCGACGGTGAGGGCGCGGAGAACCTCAGCCTCGACGTCAACGGCCGCGTCGAACACCACTTCGTGCAGACCGAGCTCGCCGGCGTCACCTGGATCGACACCGAGACCGGTCGCGGACCCGACCTCCTGTCGTTCCTCACCAAGATGGTGTTCTGGGCCAAGGCCGAACCCCGCGACGGGAACGAGCTGGCGGTCCTCACCGTGATCGGACCGGACGCTCCCGCCACACTCGAGGGGGCCGGAGCCCCCGCACCCACCGAGCCGTACGCCGCCGTCGCACTGGCGGGCGGCGGATTCGTTCGCCGCATGCCATGGCCCACCGACTCCTCGTTCGACCTGCTGGTTCCCCGCGAGCAGCTGACTGACTGGTGGGCCCGGCTCACGGCGGCGGGAGCCGCACCAGCCGGAACGTGGGCCTTCGAGGCGCTCCGGGTCGCGGCCCTGCGGCCCCGCCTCGGACTCGACACCGACGAACGCACCATCCCGCACGAAGTCCGGTGGATCGGCGGTCCTGCCGAGCATGGGGCCGTCCACCTGGAGAAGGGCTGCTACCGCGGGCAGGAGACGGTGGCCCGTGTGCACAATCTCGGCAAGCCGCCCCGACACCTCGTGCTGCTGCACCTCGACGGGAGCGCCGAAGGTCGCCCCGAAACCGGTGACCCTGTCACCGCAGGCGGCCGCACAGTGGGCCGTGTGGGCACGGTGATCGACCATCATGAATTCGGTCCCATCGCCCTCGCCCTGATCAAACGCTCCATTCCCGTCGACACCGAGTTGGTCACGGGACCGTGCGCCGCCTCCATCGATCCCGACTCCGTTCCCACCGAGGAGACCGTGCAGGCCGGCCGGGCCGCCGTCGAGCGGCTGCGCGGACGGTGAGCGCAGGCGCCGGGGCGGCCGGCGAGGTGCTGGCCGTCTGCGTCTTGCACACCGAGCGGGACAGTGGTGTCCGACGCGTGGAACGCACGGCTATCGACAAGCGTCCCGTGGACGGTCCGATACGGGTGACGGCCACGGGGCTGGCAGGCGACTACGTCTGCGACACCAAGTACCACGGCGGCCCGTTCAAAGCCGTGTACGCGTATCTGGAAGACGAGGCTCGGCGGTGGGAGGTGGAGCTCGGCCGCGAATTACCACCGGGCTGGTTCGGCGAAAATCTGCGGCTACGCGGCGTCCCGACGAGCGACGCGGTGATCGGGGAGCGTTGGCGGATCGGCACCACCGTCCTGGAAGTCGACAGCCCCCGAACGCCCTGCCGCACCTTTGCGGTGTGGGCAGGCGAGGAGCACTGGGTCAAGCGCTTCACTCGGCGCGGGGACACGGGTGCCTACCTGCGGGTGGTGACGGAAGGGTCGATCAGTGCCGGTGACACCGTGCACCGCCACCACGTACCCGCGCACGGTGTCACCGTGCGCGATCTCTTCACCGGCCGCGACTCCGAGCGCTGCGCCGCTCTGCTCGCGCAGCAGGAGGACCTCTCGCCGGCCGCCGCCCAGATGGCCCGGCGCATCGTCGAGCGAGCGGGCATCGCCGAACCGGAGGACAAGGTGACGACGTGAGCATCGAACTCGTCGAGGTGGTTCGATCAGGGTTCCGCGAGTGCGTCCATCGAGGATCCGCGGTGATCCTGCGTCCGGACGGCGATATTGCCGTCGCGGTCGGCGAGGTGCATACGCCGATCTACCCGCGCTCGTCCAACAAACCCTGGCAAGCGGTGACGCTCCTCAGGAACGGCTTCGCGCCGACGAGTGCGGAGGAACTCGCGATTGCGACCGCCTCGCACGAAGGGGAATCGGACCACGTCGAGCTGGTCGAGGAACTACTTCTCCGCCACGGACTCGACGAGGATCAGCTCCGCTGTCCCGCGGATCTTCCGTCCAACGAACTCGCCCGCGCCGAACTGCTGGCGGCCGGAGAACTCCCCCGGCCGGTCTACATGAACTGCTCGGGCAAGCATGCCGCGATGCTCGCCACCTGCCTGGTCAACGA
Source organism: Rhodococcus sp. USK13 (assembly GCF_018343855.1). NCBI lineage: Bacteria > Bacillati > Actinomycetota > Actinomycetes > Mycobacteriales > Nocardiaceae > Rhodococcus > Rhodococcus sp. USK13. Next base: position 6,467,687 of record NZ_CP069242.1, read on the forward strand.
CTGGCCGCTGGACAGCTACCTCGAGCCGACGCACCCGTTGCAACTCGCGGTCGTCGAGACCCTCGGGTCGATCAGCGGTGAGGTCGACGCGGAGTTGGGGATCGACGGTTGCGGCCTCCCGATCGTCCCGCTGTCGTTGACACATCTGGCGCGGGCTTTCGCGCGGCTCGTCACGGCCGAGCCCGATTCACCGGAGCGCGCCGTCGCCGACGCCATTCGGGAGCACCCCTATCTGATCTCGGGCACCGGAAAGGACGACGCCCGGCTGATGCCGGTGGTGCCCGGCCTGGTGTCGAAGGCCGGCGCCGAGGGCGTCTACGCCGGAGCACTGCCGGACGGTTCGGCGTTCGCGTTCAAGATCGAGGACGGCCACGAGCGGGCCCGCCTGCCGCTGGCGGCAGCCCTGCTGCACAGGATGGGCGCGGAGTGGACGGAGGACCTCGCTGCCCTCGCCTCGCAGCCCGTGCTCGGTGGCGGCGTCCGGGTGGGGACGGTCCGCGCGATTCCCGGAGTGTTCTGAGCCGAATAATTTCGGCATTCTGGCTGCTCGCGCACTGGGTGAGACACAACAGACACCACGACAGGCGGTGGATGGAAGCGCGAGCGACTTTTCCACGCTAGAGTGTGGGCAGGAACTTACACACTCAAACGGGGCCGCCAAATTCCCCAGGCCGCCCCGCGAAAGCGCGAGGGGGTCAGCCATGGGCCGCGGCCGGGCTAAGGCAAAGCAGACCAAGGTTGCACGCGAGTTGAAGTACAGCGTACCGACCACGGATTTTGACAGCCTGCAACGAGAGCTCTCAGGTGGGTCGTCCAACTCGCATCGGGACGAGGTCTTTGCTGACCAGCGTGCCGACAGGGAGGGGTACTCCTTGGAGGACGATGACGACTGGCGGCGTTGATAGTAGCGACAAGGAAATGAGGGGGAGCCGAGTCCGGCTCCCCCTCATTTCCACATCTTCAGCCGGACAGGGCCGCTAGCTCGCCCCGTCCGGCTTTGTCAGATCGTCGTCAGAATCGCGGGTGGTCCCCGGCGAGCTGAGCCCGCAGCTCCGAGGCGTCGTGCGACTTCTTGATGCTGCCCAACGTCCAGCAGTCGATGTGCCGTGCCGTCAGGACGGCCAGCGCACGATCGACGTCCTCGGGAGCCACGATGGCAACCATGCCGACACCCATGTTGAACGTCTGCTCCATCTCACTGCGCTCGACGCGACCGCGCTGCGCGATCATCGCGAAGATGGGAGCGGGGCTCCAGGTTCCGCGATCGAGTTCCGCGACGAGCCCCTTGGGCATGACCCGGGCCAGGTTGTTGGCGAGTCCCCCGCCGGTGACGTGGCAGAACGTGCGCACGTCGGTCTCGGCGGCGAGAGCCAGGCAGTCCTTCGCGTAGATCTTCGTGGGCTCGAGCATTTCTTCGCCCAGCGTGCGGCCGAACTCGTCGACGTGTGCCGTCAAGCTCATGTGGTCGATCTCGAGCAGCACCTTGCGGGCGAGCGAGTAACCATTGGAATGCAGCCCGGAGGAGCCCATGGCGATCACGACGTCGCCGGGCCGGACCCGGTCGGGACCGAGTACCTGGTCGGCCTCGACCACGCCGATGCCGGTCGCCGACAGGTCGTAGTCGCCGTCGGCCATCACGCCGGGGTGCTCTGCCGTCTCGCCGCCCAGCAGCGCGCAGCCGGCCTGGATGCAGCCCTCGGCGATGCCGCTGACCAGCTCGGCGACCCGCTCGGGGACGACCCTTCCGACAGCGATGTAGTCCTGGAGGAACAGCGGCTCGGCGCCGCACACCACGAGATCGTCGACGACCATCGCGACCAGGTCGAGTCCGACCGTGTCGTGCTTGTCGAGCGCCTGGGCGACGGCGAGCTTGGTGCCGACACCGTCCGTGGAGGCCGCGAGCAGCGGCTCCTTGTAATCACCCTTGAGCGCGAACAGACCCGCGAATCCACCCAAACCACCGAGAACCTCGGGACGGCTGGCCTTCTTGGCCAGGGGCGCGAAGAGTTCCACCGCCCGATCGCCTGCGGCGATGTCGACTCCCGCGGCGGCGTAGGACGCTCCAGGGCGACTTGTCGGATCCTCGGTCATGTGGTTGTTACTCCAGCCTTCTGTTGCTCGTCAATGTGGTGTCGGTCGGGCAATCGAGTGCTGTGATTGCGCCCTTACGGTACCGGAGCACATTCGACGGCCGACCCGATGTACTGGCCTAGGGTCGGCTGAGCGCGTGCGCGTTGTCGTTGTCCCGGGTGGCGGGACCGCCGGCCGCGCTCTCGAGCATTCCCTCGAGGACGTTCTTGCCGATCGACGTTTCCGTCGGGAGTGCGATGGGATAGGTGCCGGTGAAGCACGCCGTGCACAGCCGCGTGGCGGGCTGCTCGGTGGCCGCGATCATCCCGTCGGTGGAGATGTAGCCGAGGGTGTCGGCGCCGATGGATCGGCGGACGCCTTCGAGCATCTCGTCGAAGCTTCCGGGTTCGGCTCCGCCACCGGCGCCGTTGGCGATCAGCTCGGCAGGCGAGGCGAAGTCGATGCCGTAGAAGCAGGGCCATTTGACCGGCGGTGAGGCGATCCGGACGTGGATTTCGAGAGCACCCGCCTCCCGCAGCATCCGGATGAGTGCGCGCTGCGTGTTGCCGCGGACGATGGAGTCGTCCACCACGACGAGACGTTTACCTCGGATGACTTCCTTCAGCGGGTTGAGCTTGAGCCGGATACCGAGCTGACGAATGGTCTGGGACGGCTGGATGAAGGTACGGCCCACGTAGGCGTTCTTCATCAACCCCTGGCCGTACGGAATACCCGACCCCTGCGCGTACCCGACCGCGGCCGGGGTGCCCGACTCCGGAACCGGAATGACGAGGTCACCGTCGGCCGGATGCTCGGTGGCGAGTCGACGGCCGATCTCGACGCGGGTGGAGTGCACCGAACGACCGGCGATCACGCTGTCCGGGCGCGCCAGGTACACGTACTCGAACACGCAGCCCTTGGGCTCGGGGTTCGCGAAGCGGGAGGAGCGGACTCCGTCGGCGTCGATGGCGAGAAGTTCACCGGGCTCGATGTCGCGGACGAAGGATGCACCGACGATGTCGAGGGCGGCGGTCTCGCTGGCGACCACCCAGCCGCGGTCCAGGCGGCCGAGACAGAGTGGGCGGATGCCGTGCGGGTCTCGCGCCGCGTAGAGAGTGTGCTCGTCCATGAAGGTGAGACAGAACGCGCCGCGCAGCGTCGGCAGCAGCTTCATGGCCGCCTGCTCGATGGTGCTGTCCGTGGCGGCATGCGCGAGGAGGGCACCGACGACATCCGAATCGGAGGTGGCGCCGCCCGGGCGCTTGTCGTTGACCAGCCCGGCTTCCCGCGCCCGTCCGGCCAACTCCGCGGTGTTCACCAGGTTGCCGTTGTGTCCGAGAGCGATGCCGCTGCCCGCGGCGGTGGTCCGGAAGATCGGCTGGGCGTTCTCCCACGTGGTCGATCCCGTGGTCGAGTATCGGCAGTGCCCTACGGCGACGTGCCCGGGCATGGCGGCCAGCGTTTGCTCGTCGAACACCTGACTGACCAGACCGAGGTCCTTGAACACCAGCACCTGGGAGCCGTCCGCGACGGCAATGCCTGCCGCTTCCTGTCCACGGTGCTGCAGAGCATAGAGCCCGTAGTACGTGAGTTTCGCCACATCCTCTCCCGGCGCCCAGACGCCGAAGACGCCGCATTCTTCGCGGGGTTCGTTCTCGTCCTCATCGGACGGGTTCGAAGAGAGGAGATTAGGACTGTTGACCGACAGATCGGCTCTGGTCACCGGGGTGCTCCCTGGGGATGGGCGTGTGAGGGGCACCCACAGTCTACGTGCCTTCGGCGGTCGGCTCGGCCACGGTGCCCCATGCGTGTGTGCAGATCCCGGATGGACGGACCGACATCGGTTAGTTTCGATACCGATCGAACGCTCGGATCGACAGAGTGGGGGTCTTCCGTTGACTGTCCGCACGACGGCTTCGACCGCGGCCACACGCCTCCTCGACGCCTTCGTTGGCGTCATCGGAATACCACTTCCGGGGCGCGTCCGATGCTGGGACGGCTCCGAGGCGGGGGCCGATGCGGACCTCACCGTCGTGTTCCGGAATCGCCGGGCGGTCACTGGCCACGTTCCTCCGCCTCGCCGGTCCCGGCCTGCCACCGCGGCCGCCCTCCGTGGAGGTGTCGCGACGCCGCGGCGCCAAGCACACCAAGGCGCGCGACGCATCATCCGTCTCACACCACTACGACGTGGGCAACGACTTCTACCGGCTCTTCCTGGGCCCGACGATGGTGTACTCATGCGGGTACTGGGACCGGCAGCCGGAGAGTTCCGGCGACACCGGAACGCTCGACGACGCGCAGATCGACAAACTGGATCTGGTCTGCCGCAAGCTCGGACTCGGACCGGGCATGCGACTGCTGGACGTCGGCTGCGGCTGGGGGTCGATGGCGCTCTGTGCCGCCGAGAAGTACGACGTGTCCGTCGTCGGGATCACGCTGAGCCGTGAGCAGTGCCAATGGGCGCGGGCGCGGGTGGAGGAGGCGGGACTGACCGACCGGATCGAGATTCGGGTGCAGAATTATCGCGACGTCGCCGACGGGCCCTACGACGCCATCTCCAGCATCGGTATGTCGGAATACGTGGGCGCGACGGCGAGGCGCTGCCGTTGAGCAGAACGGTGGACGCATTCGAACGCGCCGGACTCGAAGTCCGCGACACCAAGGCGCTGCGCGAGCACTACGCGCTCATTCTGCGCGCCTGGGTCGACCGGGCTGCCGCGCACCCGTTCGTTGTGGCTGGGCTGACTACACCCGCAGCAGCGGCAACCAGTGGGCGATCTCGCCGGCGCGGGCTCCGGACACGGTGACCCCGCCGCCCTGAGTCGCCTCATCGAAGTCGATCAGGCCCGTCACGAGGAGCAACCAGGTCCGCGGGTCGGTTTCCACCACGTTGGGTGGTGTGCCCCTCGTGTGGCGCGGCCCCTCGATGCACTGCACCGCCACGAACGGGGGAACCCTCACCTCGACACTCGATCCGGGGGCCACCTGCTCGAGAGTTCGGGCGCTGAGCCGGACCGCCGCAGCGAGGACGGTTCGGGACGGCTTCTCGGCGGTGTCCTCGCGTAACCACGGGCCGATTTCCAGGACGGCCGCCCTCATCTCGGCTGGGTTCACGGCTCGACGCGGCATGCCTTCAATCTACTGGTCCGGGTTCCGCGGCCCGGGCGGCCACCGCGCCGGCGACGTTGACCGAAAGGTGCAGCAGTGCGGGCGCTACGACGCTGCCGCTCCGGCGCCTCAGCTCTTCGAACAACACCCCCGATGCGGCGGTGACGATCACCGTGCCGAGGACACTCTCGTGCGCGAGTCGGGCAGCCCGAAGGTGCCAGAGTCCGAACGTCACCGCGTGCAACGCACGCGCGGTCCGCGGTGACCACACCCGTTGCAGAACGGCGCTCAGGACGCTGCGGAACAGCAGTTCCTCGGCGACCACCGTGCCCACGGGAATCCGAAAACCGACCCAGCCGTAGAAGTCCGCGGAATGCGCTGCGCGCCGTACCCCACTTCGCCACGGCTGCGCCACTACGGCCGTGGCACCTGCGACCACCGGGATCAGCGCCGCCGCCGCGCCGTATCGCAGTCCCGCAGGCACTGTGGAAGGGGACAACCCTAGTTCGTTCCGGTTGTACCCGGCGGCGCGCGCCACTCCCACCGCATTCAGCGCCGTTGCGGCGCCGGCGACCGCGCGCCCGTACGGCCCCCACCCGCACCGCGGAAGTATCCCGTTGTTCCACACCACGACCGCCGCTGCCACCAACACGGACGACGATCTGCTCACTTCTCGGGACCCTCGCTACCGGCAAGCATGTCGAGAGCCGTCCGGACCCGCATGGTGTCGAGCGGTGTCCATCCCTCGGGCTGAGCAACGGTGACCCACCCGTCGAGCACCAGCGTCCCGTAATTGTGGCCGTGCCCGTCCGGTACTCCGGCCGCGTTGGTGAGATCCGCCGACACCTGCCAGAACGTCACGAAGGGAAACCATTTCATCGACGGTGAGCGGTCGTCGCCCGGCGGTTCCTTCAACCAGTCCGGTCTGGTGAACGCGAGGTCCGGCGACCACCACACCACCGGATCGGATGCGTGTTGCACGTACAGGATCCGGGGAGAAAGCCACTCCCCGGTGTTGTCGACCATGTCGGCGGCGTCGTCGGCGAATCGCACCACCAGACCCGCGGCGTACTCCGGATCCACCTCAGAAGTGCCGGGGTCACGACGCTCGATCAACTGCCCCCACAAGCGGTTTGCATTCGGCGGGCCCACCCAGAGCACACCGTCGACGGTCTGCCGGATGTCGGTCAGCGTGTCGAAGGCACCCTCCCCCGCCTGAGTCCCGAGACTCTCGCCGTAGACGAGCAACTTGGGACGGGTCGCCTCGGGCTCCTGGAGCCAACGTTCGTGAACCCGGCCGATGAGTTGTCGTCCCGCCTCGGCGGCCTTGTCTCGGTCGGCGAGGAAGGACACCCAACTCGGCAGGAAGGAATACTGACTGGCCACCAACGCGGTGTTTCCGTTGTGGACGAGCTCGATAGCCTGCGCTGCAGTGGGATTCACCCATCCCGTTCCCGTGGTCGGGATGACCACCAGCACCTCGCGCTGGAATGCCCCGGTCCGCTCGAGTTCGTCGATGACGATGTCCATGCGGGCCTCCGCGTCCTCGGCCGTCTCGAGGCCGGCATAGACACGGATCGGGTTTACGGCCGGTGTGCCGTTCGCTGCAGTGAGACCGGCTGCGTCCAACCCCCGGGAGACGAAATTGCGGCCCTCGTACCCGAGCGTGTCCCACGGCGCGAACGACGCCGGGCTGCCCGACTTTTCGGGGTCGACCGGCTGGACGACACCGTCCCGGGTGGACGAATTCTGCAGGCTGAACCCTAGATTGGCGACGGAATAGATGCCGCGTACCAGAACCCCGTCGACGAGGAGGAGAAACAACACCGTGACGATGAGGATGCCCGCTGTCGTGGCGGTGGGAATGGCGAGGTGCCAGCGCCGGATCAGACGGCCCGCTATCCATCGCACCAACTCGCGCAGCAGCCGCCACCCCGAGACGATGGCCCCACCGACCAGCAAGCTGAGCCCACCGGTGCGGATGTATCCCGTGGTCGTGGTGCCCTCGGCGCCCATCAGGCCCGCGATCTCTCGCTGCCACGCCGCCGAGTACCCGAGCATCACCAGGCTCACCACCACGGAGGTGACCGTGACGAATACCGTGATCGTGGTGGACCGTGATTCCGGCAGCGGCCACCACGTCTTGCGTCGCAAAAAGTACCGGCGCACGGCCCAACCCAGCGCCGTACCGAACGCATAGCCGATCGCGGCGTTGATCCCCCCGATCAAACCCTGGAACAACCAGTCACGAGGCAGCAACGACGGCGTGAGCGACCAGCAGAAGAACAGCGTCGCACAGGCGATGCCGGTGACGTCGAGACGCAGGAGACGCCACAATCTTTCGAGCCGGGAGTCGCGAAGACGGATCGATCCACCGAGCCGCGGGCGTTCCCGCGGCTCGGTGTCAATCCTGTCCAGCGCCCCCGATTCGACCACGCATCACCCGAACAACGCCGGCAGGGTCGCTTCTGACGTCGCGCGCAGTTCGGCAAGGGTGATCGAGAATTGTCCCTGGATCTCCACGGAGTCGGAGCCTTCGTCCACCACACCGATGCGCACCCACGGGAGGTTACGTGCCGTGCACATTCCGGTAAAGCGAGTTTCTTCCGTACGCGGAACGGCGACGAGCACGCGACCCGACGACTCGGAGAACAAGGTGACGAACGGATCGGCGTCGTCGGGAAGCAGGATGCGGCAACCGGTTTCACCGGCAAGCGCGGCCTCGACGACAGCCTGCGCGAGGCCACCCTCCGACAGGTCGTGTGCGGCAGACACCAGGCCGTCACGCGAAGACGCCAGGAGGATGTCGGCGAGAAGCTGCTCGCGGTCGAGGTCGACCCGCGGGGGAACGCCGCCGAGATGTCCGTGCTCGACCTGCGACCAGATCGAACCGTCGAATTCGTCGCGGGTTTCGCCGAGCAGGATCAGCGTTTCACCGGGCTCGAGACCGAGGCCCGTGGGGATGCGCCGGTGCACGTCGTCGATGACGCCGAGCACTGCGACCACCGGGGTGGGCAGGATCGGTGTGGAACCGGTCTGGTTGTAGAAGCTCACGTTGCCACCGGTGACGGGAATGCCCAGCTTGGCGCAGCCATCGGCCAGACCGCGCACGGCCTGCTGGAACTGCCACATCACGCCCGGGTCTTCCGGAGATCCGAAATTGAGGCAGTTGCTGACGGCCTTCGGGGTGGCTCCGGTGACGGCAACGTTGCGGAACGCCTCGGCGAGTGCCAGCTGCGCTCCGGTGTACGGGTCGAGTGCGGTGTAGCGGCCGGACGCGTCGGTGGCCAGGGCGATGCCGCGGCCTGTCTTCTCGTCGACGCGGATGACACCGGAATCGGCATTTTCGGCCAGTACCGTGTTGCCGCGGACGTAACGGTCGTACTGCTCGGTGATCCACTTCCGGCTGCACAGCGCCGGCGACGCGATCATCTTCAGCAGCGTCGCCTTCAGCTCCTCGGCGGACTCGGGCCGCTTCAGCCCCGCCGTGGTGTTCCCGACCAGCGCATCCTGGCTCGCGGGCCGCTGCACCGGACGCTCGTACACAGGGCCCTCGTGGGCGACGGTGCGCGGCGGCACGTCGACGACGGTTTCGCCGTGCCAGGAAATGGTGAGACGGTCACCGTCGGTGACCTCACCGATCACCGTGGCGAGAACGTCCCACTTCTTGCACACGGCCATGAACGCATCCACGTTCTCGGGCGTCACGACGGCACACATACGTTCCTGCGACTCGCTGGAGAGCACCTCCGCCGCCGTCATACCCGTCGCGCGCATCGGGACCTGTTCGAGGTCGATGTGCATGCCGCCGTCGCCGGCCGCGGCCAACTCGGACGTGGCGCAGGACAGTCCGGCACCGCCGAGGTCCTGGATACCGACCACGAGCTTGGCGGCATACAGCTCGAGACAGCACTCGATGAGCACCTTCTCGGTGAACGGATCGCCCACCTGCACCGCCGGGAGCTTCTTCCGGCTTTTCGATGCTCCGCCGTCGGCTTCGTCCCCGCTCTCGTCGCCGTCGAACGTCTCCGACGCGAGCACGGACACGCCGCCGATGCCGTCGAGTCCGGTGCGGGCACCGAACAGAATGATCTTGTTACCGGCGCCCGAGGCGAAGGCGAGATGCAGATCCTCGACGCGCATGGCACCGGCACACAGCGCGTTGACCAGGGGATTTCCCGCGTACGACTCGTCGAACACGGTCTCGCCGCCCACATTGGGCAGCCCGAGCGAGTTGCCGTAGCCACCGACACCGCGCACCACACCGTCGACCACGCGCCGGGTGTCGGGTGCATCCGCCGCACCGAAACGCAGCTGGTCCATGACGGCGATGGGACGCGCGCCCATGGCCATGATGTCGCGGACGATGCCGCCGACACCGGTGGCCGCACCCTGGTAGGGCTCGACGTAGGACGGATGGTTGTGGCTCTCGACCTTGAAGGTGACGGCCCAGCCGTCACCGATATCGACCACTCCGGCGTTCTCCCCGATACCGGCGAGCATCGAGGAGCGCATCTCGTCGGTGGTGGTCTCACCGAAGTACTTCAGGTGCACCTTGGAAGATTTGTACGAGCAGTGCTCACTCCACATCACCGAGTACATCGCCAGCTCGGCCTCGGTGGGGCGCCGACCAAGGATCTCCTTGATACGGGCGTACTCGTCGTCCTTGAGGCCGAGCTCCTTGTAAGGCTGCGCGACTTCGGGGTTCGCGGCGGCGGCGGTGACGGTATCGACCGGGTGTGCTGACACTGGAGGTGTGGTCCCTTCCCTACGGGAGTCAAGAGCGGCAAGCCGGAGTCAGGGCCGGCCGGTGAGCCGGGTGGCGACGAGCCGTACGTCAGTCTATCCGGCACCTTCTTCCGCCATCGACCTGGCGCTCACCGGCCTGCCCGGCGTCAGGCTGTCGGTGTGAGGAACGCCGCAAGGGCGTCGGAGTATGCCCGCACGTCGCGGGCACCCATCAGTTCCCGCGACGAGTGCATGCCCAGCTGAGCGGCACCGACGTCGACGGTGCTCAGACCGGTTCGTGAGGCGGTGATCGGGCCGATGGTCGACCCGCACGGCAGGTCGGCGCGGTGCACATACCTCTGCAACGGCACGCCGGCCTGATCGCACGCCAGCGCGAACGCTCCTGCGCCCGCCGCGTCGGTGGCGTAGCGCAGATTCTGATTGACCTTGAGTACCGGCCCGGCGTTGACGGCGATCTGGTGTGCGGGTTCGTGGCGGTCCGGATAGTTGGGGTGGGTGGCGTGCGCCATGTCGCCCGACGCACACACCGAGCCGGCCATGGCCTGCAGGAATTCTTCGCGCCCGCCACCCCGGCCGAGCACGATGCGCTCGAGAACGGTGTTGAGCAGGTCCGAGAACGCCCCGCGATCCGACATGCTCCCGACCTCCTCGTGATCGAAGAGCGCGAGCACGGGCACGTGATCACCTGCCGGGTACTCGGCGGCGGCGAGCAGCGCCTGGGTTCCGGCGTAGCAGGTGCCCTGGTTGTCGAGCCGCGGCGCGCTGACGAGATCTTCCTCCGTCCCGACCACCGCACTGGGCGCGAGATCGTGAGTCATCAGTTCCCAGCCGAGCACCGAATCCGCGGGCACCTCGGCCCGGTCCGCGACGAAGTCGATGAAGGATCGACGCTCCGAACCGACACCCCAGACCGCGTTGAGGTGTCGTTGAGGGTCGAGGTGCACTCCCTTGCGATCCTCCGACAGGTGAATTGCGAGCTGCGGGACCCGCAGGATCGGTTGATCGATGCGGACGAGTTTCTGTTCCACCACGTTGCCGACCCGCACGCTCAAGCGTCCCGAAATACCCAGGTCGCGGTCGAGCCACGAATTGAGCCACGCACCCCCGTACGGCTCGAGACCCACCATCTGCCACCCGGCCGACCACAGATCGGGATGCTGCTTGACGCGCAGGTTCGGGCTGTCGGTGTGCCCGCCGACGATGCGGAACGGCGCCGTCCGCCCGACCCGCTCGGTGCTCCAGGCGATGAGTGATCCGCCGCGAACCAGGAAGTAGCGGCCAGGTTCGCCGGGCCACGAGTCTGTCTCGTGCAGCTCCGTGAATCCGTTGCCGGACAGCAACATCGACACCGTCGCGCACACATGGAATGGCGACGGTGACGCATCGACGAAGGTGCACAGGCCCTGGGCGTCGGCCCACGTAGTGGAATGCATGGAGCCAATCATGCAGGACGCGGTGCTAGCTGTGTGGACCCGAGACGCAGAACTGATTGCCGTCGGGATCGGCGAGGGTGACCCAGCGGAATCCGTCCATCTCGCGTTGCGCCACCTCCGTCGCGCCCCCGGCGGTCAGTCTGCCCACCTCGCCGTCGAGATTCTCGGACGTCAGGTCGAGGTGAATGCGGTTCTTCCCCGGCGTGGGGTCGTCCACCTTCTGGAAGGCGAGCTTGTACGGCGAGTTCGGAAGCGTGACGACATAGAACCATCCGTCGTTCTCCTGCTCGACCGTGCCCGCAGTCTGCTCCGCCCACCAGGTGGCCAGCGGTCCGGGATCTGTGCTGTCGAAGGTGATCATGCCGAGTTCGAGTGCCATGGGCGCACCCTATCCCCGCTCACCGACACGCTTTCGGCTCCTGCGCGAGCCGCAGGGTCACTCGGGAGCCGGTGTGATGTGCAGGATCCCGAGGATCGACAACAGATCCTTGCAATCGTGGGCATCGCGCGAACGCGACGCGACCGCCCGCTGCGCCTTCCGGATCGTGTCGGCATCGACTTCGTGCTCCACCTCGAAGACGGAAGCTTTACGTTCGGCCACGTCGATTTCCTTCCCCGATGTCACCGTGTGGTGTATTGCGTGCGGTGTCGGTCTTCAATGAACGGTGTCGGGTTCGCGGATCGCAGCGGGCCACGAACCCGCGAGCATGTGGCGAGCCGCAACCGACACCACGTCAGCCGCGTCCTGTCGCCGAGAGAACGCCTCCCGCTGCCGCGTAGCGCCGTTGCCCTGAGCCAGGATCTTCTTCACCATCTTCTCCACCCTGCTGCGCTCACCGAACTCGTCGAGTTCCGTCTGCACGTGACGGATCAGCGAGGACAGCTGGCGCGCAGGGGTGATCAACCGCGAAGAGGTGACGTCGAGCAATTGCCCGCTGACGCCTTCGCGCGCGGCGCGCAGATATGCGGCCCGCAGCACCTCGGGCGCCACCGGAAGCGCTAGCCGTCCGGCATGTACCGAACGCTCCGCTGCTGCGACCAGGGCACGAATCAGCGTGGCCACGACCACCGTTTCGTCGACGGTGCCGGGCACGTCACTGACCCGGACCTCGACGGTGGGAAGGTGCGCGGAGGGGCGGACGTCCCAGTACACCATCGCCTCGTCGAGAATGCCCCCGGATTCGATCATCACGCCGACCACCGAGTCGTAGTGATCGGCCGATGTGAAGTACGGGGGTGCCCACGAGCACGCCCACCGGCCTCCGAGCACCGCCCGCCAGCTCGCGAATCCGGTGTCGCGGCCTCGATGGATCGGAGAGTTCGCGGTCAGCGCGAGGAGAGTCGGCAGCCAGAGCCGCAGATAATTGCACACTTGCACCGCGGTCTCGCGGTCACTGATCGCCACATGCACGTGGCAACCGCACACCTCGTGCTCGGACACGAGAGACCCGTATCGCTCGGCCATCCGCTGGTAACGGGGTACATCGGTGACCGTCGAGAACTCGCCGCACACCGGCGGCACCCCCGTGGACAACAGGGCCGCCCCGTGCTGGGTCGCTGCAGCCGCCGCAACCGCGCGAGCCCCCGCGATGTGCTCGTACAACTGGCGCATTCCCCGGCAGACCGGGGTGTTGGTCTCCACCTGGCTCGTCTTGAGCTCCAGATCGAGCGTGCCGCCCAGGCTTCGGGCACTGTCGACGACCTCCCGATTGCACTCGAGCATTCGGTTCGTCGACGCATCGACGAGGAAGAACTCTTCCTCCACGCCGACCGATGGACCCCGGCTGGAGCCGGGTACGTCCGATCGTGCGCTGTCGAGTGGTCGCAAGCTCATCGTCGCACCCCCACGCCGAACCGCGGGATGTCTATCAGCACGGCCGCACCCCACTTCCTCCGCGGTGAGGCGTGGGGCGGCACACGCACCCAACGCCTCTCTTTCGGCGTCGGCGCACTTCCTGACCGACCGGTGACAGAATCCGAATACCCCGGCGCCGGTATTTGAATCACTGCCGCAATCGCAGGTTCGCCAACCTTTCACGAGTTTTCGCCCACGGATGCGTACCGCGCCCCGAGCGGGGCACGCATGACCGGTCCACACCGGACACTCGTCACCAGAGACCGTCGCCGAAGACCGTCGCTCTCACCATCCCGCGAGCCGCCGAGGCGGCCCCCGTTCAGGCATCACCGCAGCCCCCGTCAAGGAACGCATGTGTTGACGCAGGCCAGAGTCAGGAGTGCCCTTGTGCTGTGACCGCCTCGCATTCGACGTAGCTGTAGTCGGCCCGCGCCAGGTCCTCGAGAGAAACCGCCTTACCTGAGGCGTCGGCCAAAGGAATCTTCCAGTTCGGGTACTGGGCATCGCCCGTGCCCGGTTGATTCTGGATGCGGTGCTCGCCGACAAGGTCGACGAGTGCAACTCCCAGCAATATGGAGGGACTCCGGCCGATCAACGCGTACAACGCCTTCACGGTGTCCTCGATCGACGCGCCGTCCTCCGACAGCCCGCGGTTCCGGGCCATCTGCAGAACGGATTCACGCTGACGCGTGTCGTGTTCCTTCTCCGATTCGAGGTCTCGTTCGAGAAGGCCCAGTCGCGAACGCAGTTCGATGTGCTCGCCCGCGAGATACCCGGCGGTCGGTGGAAGATCATGCGTCGTCACGGAAGTCAGACACAGGGAACGGTATTTCTCGGGCGGAATGGGACCGTCCTCGTCGCGCTCGAACCACAGAATCGAGGTCCCGAGCACGCCGCGTTCGGCGAGATACTCCTGCACCATCGGCTCGAAAACACCCAGGTCTTCGCCGATGACGACGGCCCCCGCGCGTTCCGCCTCGAGAACCAGGATCCCGATGAGGGCTTCGTGGTCGTAGGTGACGTAGGTCCCCTCCGCCGGTGACGCCGCACCTTTCGGTATCCACCACAGTCGGAACAGACCGAGTATATGGTCGACGCGCAGCCCACCTGCATGCTTGAGTACGGTGCGCAGCATGTCGCGGTAGGGGGCATAGCCCAATTCGGCGAGCCGATCGGGCCGCCATGGTGGCTGATCCCAGGACTGGCCCTGCTGGTTGAAGTCGTCCGGTGGGGCGCCGACCGTAATGCCTTCCGCAAGAGCGGATCCGAGCGACCAGGCGTCCGCTCCGCCATGCTGGACACCGACCGCCAGGTCGTGCACGACACCGATGTCCATGCCTGCCGCGCGGGCAGCGTGCTGAGCCTCGGCGAGTTGTTCGTCGCAGATCCACTGCAACCAAGAATGGAATTCGATCCGGTCGGAGAGCTTGTCGCGTTGCGCTCGCACCCATTCGGTGTCGGGCGAGGCAGCCTTCGTCTGCCATCGCGGGTCCCGCGGAGACAATTTCTCGGCGAGGGCGCACCAGGTCGCGAAGTCGCGGAGCCCGTCCCCCTCGGTGCGGCGGAATTCGTCGAACGCCTGCCGACGACTCGCGCTGCGCTCGACTCGGAACACCCGCTCGAGTGTGCGGAGTTTGGCGCGGTAGGACCTGTCTCTGTCGATCCGATCGGCCTTGCCGTTGGCCCGCTCGAAACGGGCCGCCGCCTCACGCATACGGGCGTAGTGCGAACGGGGCAGGTACGCGGCCTCCCGGATGTTCTCGACGCGGATGTACAGCGGATTGACGAACCTGCGCGTGGTCGGCAGATAGGGAGACGCCTCGACCGGTGGTTGCGGTTGCGCCGCATGCAGCGGATTCACCAGAACGTAGTCGGCGCCGTGCACGGAACCGAAGATCGTGGCCAAGTCCCCCAGGTCCCCCAAGTCGCCGAGACCCCACGAACGACGGGAACGCACCGAGTACAACTGGGCAAGGACTCCCCACCGTTGCCGGTCGCTGAGAGAATTCGATGTCGACAACCGGGCCGGCGTGACGACGAGCGTGCACGACTCGGACGTAGCGTCGGACGGCTCCGTCCCGTCTCTCCATGTCGACGCGCGGATCTCGTGCCACCCCGAGGGTACGTCGGCGGGGACGGCGAAAGTCGCCCGGCCGATCAGGGCGCCATCGACCTCTCGCGGATCGACCCACACGTCGAGCTGCCGCGCCGCGACCTCGTCGCCGGATTCGGTGACGATCGTGACGGTGACGGGGTCACCGTGCGGCACGTGGACGACGAAGCGTGTCTCGGTGCCCTGCACTCCGACGACGACCGGTGGCAGTGCCCGTCGCCAAGGAGCCAGTTCGCACTCTGCGAGCGCATCCTCGACCTCGACGTCGGTGTCGGCCGGGACATCCATCGCCGCGAGGACGGTGCGCAGTGTCTCGTCCCCGACCTCGTGACGTTGCTCGTCCCATCCCTCGTACGACGTCGCCACGCCGTGCCGGGCCGCTAGATTCCGCAACTGCTGGCTGTAGCTCACCTTGTCGATCGTGCCAGGTCGACGGTGCGCTCGCGCGCCGTGGACACGGAACTGATTGATTCGGACGCGTCCCGGGTAATTGGACCCCAATCGACACTGCCGTTCGACTCGACATTGCCGAGAGTGCCCGGTGACAGAGTTCGGACTCACCTCGTACTCTCACCGACCAAGGAGCCCAGATGCTGCTACGTCTTCCTGGAGTCTATCGCCCACAGGACGATACGGAGATGCTGGCTGACGTGATCGCAGCCGAGGAGCTAGGGCCTTCCTTACGCGTTCTCGACCTCTGCGCAGGCACCGGCGCCCTGAGCGTCCGGGCAGCTGAGGCCGGTGCCGGATCGGTCACCGCGGTGGACGTGTCGCTCCGGGCAGTGCTCAGCATCCGGCTCAACGCGCTGACGAGGAGACTCCCGATTCGCGTTCTCCGCGGCGACCTCACCGAGTCGATTCGGTCCGAGCGATTCGACCTCATCGTGTCCAACCCGCCGTACGTTCCCGCACACGACGACGCCCTTCCCGCGCGCGGTGTTGCCCGGGCGTGGGACGCGGGCAAGAACGGTCGCGCCCTGCTCGACAGGATCTGCGCCCAATCACCGGACGTGCTGGCGCCCGGTGGGGTACTCCTCCTCGCCCAGTCCGCGCTCAGCGGGATCGAGAAGACCCAGACGATGCTCGAAGAGCAGAATTTGAGGGTCGAGTTAGCAGCCACGGCAGAAATTCCCTTCGGGCCGGTTCTCGAGGGACGGCGGAAAATGCTCGAGGAGCGCGGTCTCATCGAGCCCGGGCAGTCCCGCGAGCAGATCGTCGTATTTCGAGCCGCGAAGTAGTCGGCGACAGAAGCAGTCGGCAGCAACCGGCATGCCGGTTGCTGAGTAACAACACATTTCCACTCGTTACTCGGCAGTTTTCATTGCCGAAACAGGCACGGCACGCTATCCTGAGCGAAGGTTGAGCACGCAGCCGACGCCGGGATTCGCCGCCGCGCGGGAATTTCAAGACTCAACCCCACTCGGCTTCCGCGATTTTCGCGCCTTCCTTCCCGAGGCAAGGTAGGACCACACATGGGTGTCGCGGTGGACGATGTTGCCCTCAAACAACCTCGACGACGCCTGCAGCGAATCGGCCGGAATGTCCGGTCGGATCCTCACACCCTATTCGCTGCTCGATGTACTTGTCTCCGTCCGGATTCAACCGGACATTCAGTGGGAATACTGCTATCACACGATGATTCGGCATCGAGTCGAGGCAATTCCTCGATCGGCGCTCGATTGCAACCAATCTTGAAGAGAGAACCGATGTCCCACAACGTAGTCGATCTACGATCACAGCCCCTACGACAGCAGCGCACCGAACGTGACGTACTGGCCACGGCGGAGCACATCCTGATCGAGTGCCGCGGATACAGCGGCGACGCAGCGTTCGACGAACTGATGGATGTGGCGCGCAGGCACCACGTCGATGTTCGCCGCGCCGCGGAACGTCTCATCGATCTCGCGGCGACGGATTCTCGCGCAGTAGCAGAGGCCAGTCGGCTCCACGGCGCCGAGACGGCCGCCCTGGACGAGACCTGGGCACCCATGCTCGCCAACCGGCACGCAAGTTGAGAGAGCCGATACCGACAATGACCGGACCGAAGACGCACACCGTGCCCGCAACGGCGACCCCGGCGAAAAGCAGGTCGTCGATGAGTACCGAAGAGATCAAATCACGTATCGAAGCGATGTTCGCGCAGGACGAAGCCCCCGAGAACCGTAGCTGACAGAGAACCGCAACTGACAGAGGGCCGCAACTGACAACGGAGGGGCGTGTGACGTCGAGAGTGAAGCATCCTGTGCGGCGGTTGTTGTTCATCGGCAACCCCACCCAGTTCATCGAGGTGATTCATTGGGCCGCGATGCGGGTGTGGGCGACCGGCCACGGGCTGGAAACCACCAGGACGTTCGCCGGCGGGCCGGTGGTGTGTGCGGTCGCCACCGAAGACGTTCTCGATGGCCTCTGTCTTCCTTCCGAGGCCACCATGTTGCAGCGAGTCCGCAGAGAAGGCATTCCGTGCATCAGCGTGCACGACGCTCCCGAACGCATCATCGATGAGATCGGTGCACTGACGCCGTTGACGGCCCTGCACACCGAAGCCGACGCCGAGTCGCTCATCGAGAGCGACAAGGCATCGGCGTAGGGCGAAACGTCCAGGTCAGGCGGAAATGACGCTGTCGAGGACGGAATAGAAGATGCCGAGCCCATCGTCGCTGGGACCGGTGAGAGCTTCGGTGGCGTGCTCCGGGTGTGGCATCAGGCCGACGACGCGTCCGTTGGCTGAGGAGATGCCGGCGATTGCGCCCTGAGACCCGTTGGGGTTGTCGCCCGCGAACCGGAAGACGACCCGGCCTTCACCCTCGAGCTCGTCCAGGACTTTCTTGGGAGCCTGGTAACGGCCCTCACCCGACTTCAGCGGAATGAGAATCTCGGCACCCGACTCGTAACGCGAGGTCCACGCCGTCGATGTGGATTCCACCCTGAGCCACTCGTCACGGCAGATGAAATGCAGGCCTTCGTTGCGGGTGAGTGCGCCCGGCAGCAGACCGGCCTCGCACAGCACCTGGAAACCGTTGCAGATACCGAGGACGGGCATGCCCCCCTGAGCTGCCTGAACGACCTTGCCCATGACGGGCGCGAAGCGCGCGATCGCCCCTGCCCGCAAATAGTCACCGTACGAGAAACCACCTGGGACGATGACCGCGTCGACGCCCTTGAGGTCGGCGTCTCCGTGCCAGAGGTTCACGGCCTCGCCGCCGGCGAGTTTCACCGCACGGACGGCGTCGACGTCGTCGAGGGTGCCGGGGAAAGTGATGACTCC
This sequence comes from Rhodococcus sp. USK13, assembly GCF_018343855.1. Lineage (NCBI taxonomy): Bacteria > Bacillati > Actinomycetota > Actinomycetes > Mycobacteriales > Nocardiaceae > Rhodococcus > Rhodococcus sp. USK13. The sequence goes on from NZ_CP069242.1 coordinate 6,486,280, forward strand.
GACGCGTGCACTCATGCTTCGACGCGCCTCACGGTCCAGTCCTCGATCACCGTGTTGGCCAGCAGGGCCTCGGCGATCTTTTCGAGCTGCGCGTCGTCGACGCTGCCGTCGACCTCGAGCTCGAAACGCTTCCCCTGGCGGACATCCGAGATTCCAGCAAACCCGAGCCGCGGCAGGGCCCCGGCAATGGCCTGCCCCTGGGGGTCGAGAATCTCGGCCTTGGGCATGACTTCGACGACGACACGGGCCACGTGCTGCTCCTCGTTAGTAGTGCGCGAGCCCAGAGTGGAACACCGGGCACTAGGGAGTTTACCGGGCCACCGGTGTGCAGCCCGCATCGGACGGAGGGCGCGCATACTCGAATCCATGCGACTGACTCACTTCGGCCACAGCTGCGTCCTCGTCGAGTTGAACGGTTCCACCATCCTGTTCGATCCGGGCAACTTCTCGCACGGATTCGAGGGTCTCACCGGGCTCGACGCAATCCTGGTCACGCATCAGCACCCCGACCATGTCGACCAGCAGCGTTTGCCGGCTCTCGTCGAGGCGAACCCCGACGCAGCCCTGTATTCGGATCCACAGACCGCGGCGCAGCTCGGCGGTAGATGGACGGGGGTGCATGCCGGCGACGAGTTCGACATCGGCAACGTCCATGTCACCGGCACCGGCGGTACGCACGCCGTGATCCACCCCGACATCCCGATGATCGACAACACCGCTTACCTACTCGGTGACTCCGGCGATCCGGCACAGCTCTTGCATCCGGGCGACTCGCTGTTCGTCCCGGAACAGAAGGTCGACGTGCTGGCTCTGCCCGCCGCGGCGCCGTGGTTGAAGATATCCGAGGCGATCGACTACCTGCGTGCCGTCGCGCCGCGGGTCGCCGTGCCCATTCATCAGGCGATCATCGCCGACCAGGCCACCGGCATCTTCTACGGTCGTTACACCGACATGGCACCGGCGGGCACCGAATTTCGCACCCTTCCCAGCGAGTCGAGCGTCGAGGTGGCCTAACGCCCCTGTGAGTACTTCTCAACCGCCCGCTGTTAAGAAGTACTCACGGGTCAGGCGGCGCCCACCCGGGGATGTCGCGGCTGCCACCGGTAGACCGTCGGCTCCGCGCCGTACTGAAGGGCCAGGTCGACGGCGTCGAGCAGCGCCTGCCGCGGGCCGGGGGTACCCAGCTGTTTGGCCGTGACCGCGAGTCGGACCACTCCCCCGCGCTTCGCCGCGCGCCCCGAGCCGTGGACGAGCGCCCGACACCACCACGGTTCCGCCCGGAACCCCTCGCCGATGCCCAGAACGCGCGACCGTACGGATGACCCCCGTTCGAGGTCGTGGATAGCGGTCATGTTCGCGAGGAGGCGGAACCCCGCGGAAGGCAGGGCCGCGACGGCACCCTGCGACGCCAGCCAGCGCGGCGGTGCGAACACCCGGGTGCGCAGGCCGGTCTGCTCCATCACGCGGTCGGCGGCGATCAACCGCAGTCGGGCTTCATGTTCGGGGAGTGCCGCGAACTCTGCGCGACGACGTTTGGTGGCGGCTTGGTCGTAGCCGTGCAGGACAACGGCGTCGCCCCGGGAACGGCGCAGACGCAGCCAGTCCTGCGTCGCCGAGTCGTTGACCAGGCGGTATTTGTCTTTCAGGCGCGGAGCGACCAGCAGCGACAGCGGCACACCCCGCGCGTCCATCTCGTCGGCGAACGCGGCGGCGAAGTCGCGCGTTTCCTGTCGAAGTCCTGACACCGACACGAGCAGCTGTCCGGTCATGGCTTCCAGGGTGACAGCCCAAGGTGAACGCCAGGCAAAGGTCGTGCGCCTTTCTGGTCGCCTGGGCCACCAGAAAGGCGCACGAGCCCGAAGGGCCTACTTCGGCAGGACAGCCTCGATGGCGGCGACGACCTCGGGGGCGTCGGGTTCGGTGCGCGGACGGAACCGGTTCACGACGGTGCCGTCGGGTGCGACGAGGAACTTCTCGAAGTTCCATTGCACGTCCCCCGCCTCCCCGTCGGCGTCGGCAGCCTTGGTCAGCTCCTCGTACAGCGGATGACGGTTCTCGCCGTTCACCTCGATTTTCTCGAGCAGGGGGAAGGTGACGCCGTAGGTGGTGGAGCAGAACGTCTCGATCTCCTCGGCAGTCCCGGGCTCCTGTCCCATGAACTGGTTGCACGGAATCCCTATGACGGTGAGACCGCGGTCGGCGTAATCGGTCGCCAGCTTTTCGAGGGTCTTGTACTGGGGGGTGAGCCCACACTTGGAGGCCACGTTCACCACGAGAACTGCGCGCCCGTCGTATTCGCCGAGCGAGGTGGGCACGCCGCCCAGGGTGTTGATGGCAATGTTCTGCACAGGAGTCGTCATGACACCCAACGTAGCGACAACAAGCGCTGTGCGCCCAAGCGGAGATCCGCCCGGGCGCACAGCGCTTCCGTGTTCGTTCGTGGTGTCAGTGGATGAGCAGCACGCGGGAGTCGTCTTCGCGGGCAGGGGTTACCTTCTCCTGCTCGACGACTTCACCGTGACCGTCGTCGACCATGGTCTCCTCGTCGAAGGGCAGCTTCCCGTCGAGGACCTTGCGGACGCGGTCGTTGTCGACGGTGTCCGTCCACGAACCGACGAGCAGCGTCGCGACGGCGTTGCCGGAGAAGTTGGTGACGGCGCGCGCCTCGGACATGAACCGGTCGATGCCGACGATCAGCCCGACGCCGTCGAGCAATTCGGGGCGGTGGCTCTGCAGCCCACCGGCAAGGGTAGCGAGACCTGCACCGCTCACCCCGGCGGCGCCCTTGGACGCGATGATCATGAACAGCAGCAGCGACAGCTGCTCGGGAAGCGACAGCGGCTGGCCCATCGCGTCGGCGATGAAGATCGATGCCATGGTCAGGTAGATCGCGGTGCCGTCGAGGTTGAACGAGTATCCGGTCGGGACCACGACACCGACGGTGGTGCGCTCGACGCCGATGTGCTCCATCTTCGCGATGAGGCGGGGCAGGGCCGACTCGGACGAGGACGTGGCGAAGATCAGCAGGTACTCGCGGGCCAGGTAGCGGACGAGCTTGAAGATGGACACTCCGGCGACGACGCGCAGGATCGATCCGAGAACACCGAAGACGAAGATCAGGCAGGTCAGGTAGAAGCCCAGCATCAGGGTCGCGAGCTGAACGACTGCGCCGAGTCCGGTCTGTCCGACGACGTTGGCGATTGCGCCGAATGCACCGATCGGGGCCAGCCACAGGATCATCGACAGGATCTTGAACACGAGCTTCTGCACGTAACCGACCCCGCGCAGGATCGGCTCACCCTGCTTACCCAGCGCCTGCAGACCGAAGCCGACGAGCAGGGCCACGAACAGGGTCTGCAGGACGTTGCCCTCGGTGAGCGCGGACAGCAGTGACGTGGGAATGATCGACCCGATGAACTCGACGGTGCCGCCTGCGCCGTGCGCCTTCTCGGCCAGCTGGGCACCGGTTCCGGCGGTGTCTGGGCTGACGTTCAGGCCGCTGCCCGGGTCGAGGAGGTTGCCCACCACCAAGCCGATGCCGAGGGCGACGGTCGACATGCCGATGAAGTAGGTGAGCGCGAGCCCGCCGACCTTCCCGACCTTGGCCGCTGCCTTCACCGACCCGATTCCCAGCACGATGGTGCAGAAGATCACCGGGCTGATCATCATCTTGATCAGGTCGACGAACATCGTGCCCAGGACACCGAGCGATTTGCCTGCCCCCGGCGCGAGCCATCCGACGAGTACGCCCGCGACCACGGCGACGATGACCCCCATGTACAACCAGTGGGTACGGTCCCGCTTCTTCGTTTTCCCTGTCGCAGTACTCATGGGGTGGTCCTCCAGTTCGAATGGCAAGCTGATCGATAAGCCGGGTAGTGACCGCGATCACGTCTTGTAGAGAATCTTGTAAGCGATCGCTCGGTTGGAGAAGTTTGTGTTCATTACGTTCAGGAGAGCTGCGGTGCGAGGACAACTGCCGAGACGGCCCATGAGCGTGGCGCGTCAGCTCTTCCTCCTGCAATTGGTGGTCTTGACACTGGTGATTGCTGCGGGAACTCTGCTTGCCGTCCTCGATCAGCGACGCGACAGCGACGAAAGCACCCGGCGTTCGGTGACGGCGGTGGCCACGGCGCTGGCCCTGTCCGACGGAACCGTCGCAGCCCTGCGCACTCCCGACCCCAGCGCGATTCTCCAACCGCAGACCGAACGGATCCGCACGGCCACGGGAACCGACTTCATCGTGGTGATGGCCCCGGACCGCACGCGTTTCACGCACACCAGCCCGGAGCTCATCGGTGGGACGTTCTCCGGAAACATCGAGCGTGCGCTCGCCGGGGAAACGTTCACCGAGACCTACGCCGGTTCGCTCGGTCCGTCCATCAGGGCGGTGGCCCCCATCTACGACGGCGGCCGCATCGTCGGTCTCGTCTCGGTGGGTGTCACCCGCGAGAAGATCGGCGGCCAGGTGGCGAAGAGCCTGCCCACCATCTTCGCCGTCGCCGCTATCGGGCTGGGCGTGTCCGCGGTCGGCTCGTTCCTGCTCAGCAGGCGTCTACGACGGCAGACACTCGGCATGGCGCCCGACGAATTGCGCCGCATGTACGAGCACCACGCCGCCGTTCTGCATTCGATCGGCGAGGGTCTGGTGGTTCTCGGTCGAACCGACGGCGACGACGCGACCGCCGAGGTGGTGAATGACGAGGCCCGCCGACTACTCGACCTACCCGACGGCCCGGTGCCCGTTTCGGCCCTGCCACCATCGCTGCGTACGGCCACCGCCCCCGCCCCGTCGGACACCGGCGAGCCGCGCGACGAGATACATCTGACCACCGACCGCGTTCTCCTCGTCAGCCGTGAACCCGTCGAATGGGAGGGAAAGCGCATCGGCACGGTGCTGACCTTGCGCGACCGCACCGAAATGCAAAGCGTGATGGGTGAACTCGACTCGGTGCGCGGGTTCGCCGAGTCCTTGCGTTCACAGGCCCACGAGTCGGCCAACCGGCTGCACACCATCATTACGATGGTGGAACTGGGCCGCTACGACGACGCGATCGCGTTCGCCACGGATGATCTGCGCCTGTCCCAGGAGCTGATCGACCGGCTGATGACGGCGGTACACGAACCGGCACTGGCAGCGCTGCTGCTCGGCAAGGTGGGCGTTGCGGCGGAACGGGGCGTCGACTTGATCGTCACCGAGGACACCGCACTGGGTCCCGTCACGCCGCTCACTGCGCGGGAACTGGTCACCCTGGTGGGTAACCTCGTGGACAATGCCATCGACGCCGCGCGCGGATCTGCGGAGCAGACGGCCGACGAACCCTGGGTGGAAGTCACTGTATGCGAGGAGGATTCGTTGATGGTCGTGCGTGTTGCGGATAGTGGTCCGGGCATTCCCGCGGAGGAGTTCGACAAGGCCGTCACCCGTGGCTATTCCACGAAATCCGGCCAGCGTGGGCTGGGACTCGCCCTCGTCGTGCAGGTCGTGACACGCCACGGAGGAACGATCCGCACCGAACCGTCACTGGGCTCGATGATCGTCGTCGAGATACCGATCGCCGGAGCGGCTTCGTGATTCGAGTGATGATCGTCGAGGACGAGCCGCTGATCGCCGAGGCTCATCGTGCGTATGTCGAGCGGGTGCCCGGGTTCTCCGTGCATACCGTCGTCCATGACGGCAGCAGTGCGATGCGCGCCGTGGCGGAAGCCGGCAGCACCGAGGATCCGATCGACCTCGTCTTGCTGGACTTCGGTTTGCCGGATTCGAGTGGTCTCGATGTTGCGGCCGCGCTGAGCGGGATCCGGCCCAGCCCCGACGTCATCGCTGTCACCTCGGCCCGCGACCTCGAGTTGGTGCGTACCGCAGTGGCCCGCGGGATCGCGTTGTATCTGCTGAAGCCGTTCACCTTCGCCGCGTTCCGCGACAAACTCGAACGGTACCGCGAGTTCCGGGACGCGCTTCCGGCCGGCAGTAACGCGTTGAGCCAGCAGGACATCGACCGGGCAATGTCTGCCCTGCGCACCTCCGATGAACGCGCGAGTGTGCCGAAAGGTGTGGCTCCGCAGACACTCGACCACGTCTCCGCGTGCATCCGGGACGCAGCAGGACCCCTGACTGCCGCCGAGGTGGCCGCCGCGATCGGCGTGTCCCGCGTGACCGCATGGCGGTACCTCGAACGATTGGCCGACGACGGTGTCCTCGCCCGGCACACGGAGTACGGCCGGGCGGGACGACCGCAGATTCGGTACGCGTTGCGCTGAGGAAACCGTATCGGTGCTCCTCCGTCAGCCACCCCGCTTGCTGCGGAGAGCGCCGACGCCGTTCCGGTTGATCATCGACGCCGCGGTCTTCCACCACGGCCGATCGACGTCGGGGTCCATGCCGGCACCCAGCCGCTCCAGCTGGTCGGTGTGCCATTGCAGATCCAGGGCGCCGTCCAGTGCCCGGAGGTTTGCGATTCGGGACAGTCCGCCGCGCAGACCGAAAGAGACCGGGATCGCGTCGACTCGGTCACCGCCCGCCACGAGAAGCGCCGATCCCGCGTCGGGCGTGGTCACCGTCGGACGGCCGAGACCGATCACGTCGCACACTCCGGAATCGACGGCACGGGCCATGGCGGAGCGCGACCGGAATCCGCCGGTGACCGCAAGCGGTACGTCACCCGCCGCCTTGCGCACCGACGCGGCGTAGTCGAGGAAATAGGCCTCCCGCTGCCTCGTACTGGTGGATACGCTCGCATTCCGGCCCATCATGGCCGGGGATTCGTAGCTGCCGCCACTGATTTCGATCAGGTCGATGCTCTCCGAGGACAGCTGCTCGACCACCGAGCGTGACTCCGTTTCTGTAAATCCACCGCGCTGGAAATCTGCCGAGTTCAGTTTGATGCCGACAGCGAAGCTCGGTGCCACGACGGACCGGATCCGACGGACAATTTCGAGAACGAACCGCATCCTCCGTTCGGAATCGCCGCCCCAACGGTCGGTGCGCTGATTGGAGAGCGGTGAGAGGAACTGCGAGACCAGGTATCCATGCGCACCGTGTATCTCGACACCGTCGAATCCCGCCGTTTCCGCTATTCCCGCAGCCGCGGCGAAACGATCGATGATGTTCTCGATTTCCGATTCGGTGAGTGCACGTGGTGTGGTCATTCCCGGGATGTTCGACGCCACCGCCGAGGGAGCGACGGGGCGAGTGCGAGTGACGAGTGGATTCGCCTGCCGTCCGGGATGATTCAGCTGCATCCAGATGGGTGCGCCGCCGTCCTGGGTGGCCTTGGCCCATTTTTGTAGCCCGTCGAGGTCTCGGTCGTCGTCGAGGACCACATTGCCCGGTTCGCCCAGGTGGCTGCGATCGACCATGACGTTTCCGGTGACGACCAGTCCGTAGCCGCCACTGCCCCAGCGGGTGTACAGGCGTTCGAGGCGCGGGTCGGGACCGTGGTCCTTGTTCGCGAGTCCCTCACTGAGTGCCGCCTTCATCAGCCGGTTGGGCAAACGCTGACCACAAGGAAGCTCCAGTGGGTCGATCAGGTCGGCGCTCATGTTCTTTCCCGTGGGGTCGTTGATCATACGAGGTTCCTTCTGTTCGAGGCCCTACTACTTTGCGGACGGTTCTTTCCAGACCAGCAGGACGGATTCGGCGGCCGGCTTCCACGGCAGGAAGACGGCCACCGCGACAGCGACGAGTAGCGAGACCGACACGGTGACGTAGGAGGCCAGTTGGAAGCCCTCCAGCGACGCCGCCTTCATGGCGTAGACGAGGTCGGCCTTCTGCTGCGCGAACGCGGGAACGGTCGGTCGCTTCACGATTTCGAGCACACTGATCACCGTCTCGCGCGCAAAGCTCTTCTCGTAGGGCGTCATCAGGAAGTCGGGGATGGCATCGATGCGCGGTCCGACCTTGGTCGTATACACCGAAGCGACGATCGACCCCAGTACTGCGACGCCGAGGGTGCCGCCCGCCTCACGAGTGGTGTCGTTGACAGCGGAACCGGCTCCGGCCTCCTCGAGCGGCACCGAGGACATGATCGATTCGGTGGCCGGCCCCTGCACGATGGCCAGGCCCAGCCCCATCAACACCATCGAGACGACCACCGCCCCCAGGTAGGGGGTTTCGACCTTTACCTGCCCGGCGATGAACATTCCGACACTCATCACGACGAGACCGAACACGATGACTGCGGTGGTGCCGATCCGTTGCGCGATCAGCGTGGCCAGCGGGGCGCCGACGGCGATCGCCGCGGCGAAGGGCAACGAGTGGATCCCGAACTGCAGCGGCGTCAGTTCCATCACGCCCTGGAAGTACTGGGTGATCATGAAGAGGAATCCGAACATGCTGAAGTAGGCAACCGCGATCGCCAACGCCGGCAACGAGAAACGCCGGATGCGGAAGAGTTGCATGTTGAGGACCGGAGAGTCGGTGCGCAACTCCCACCACACGAACGCCGCGAAGAACACGACCGACAGGGCGTAGCCGGACAGGCTGATCGCCGAAACCCATCCTTGGTGCGGCGCTTCGATGATGGTCCATACCAACGTGGTCACACTGAGCAGCGAGAAGGCGATGCCGAGGAGGTCGAGCCTGCCGACGTGTGTGGTCTTCGACTCGGGAATCAGGAGCCGAGCGAGAACCAGCACGACCACTGCCACCGGCACGTTGATCCAGAACACCGAATGCCACGAGAAGTGCTCGAGGAGCCAGCCACCCGCGGTCGGGCCGATCGCGATCGCGATTCCCGCCATTGCCGTCCAGGCGGCGATGGCAACCGCCCGTTCCTTCACATCGGTGAAGATGTTGATGATCAGCGCGAGTGTCGCCGGGAACACGGCGGCGGCGAACACACCCATGGCAGCCCGGGCGGCGATCACCTGCCCCAGATCGCTCGCGAGGGCGCCGCCCACGGACATGACGGCGACACCGGCCAGCCCGATCATCATCACCCGCCGCCGCCCGTACCGGTCGCCGAGGTGGCCGAACGCGAGCAGCAAGCCCGCGAAGGTCAGGGTGTAGGCGTCCACCACCCACTGCAGGCCGCTGATGTCGGTATGCAACTCGACGCCGAGTGAGGGCAGTGCGACGTTGACGATGGTGTTGTCGAGAACGACGAGCAGTTCGGCCAGGCAGATGACGAGAAGCGCGAGGTAGCGCGCTCGACGACTCATGCCGCTGTCGGTAGTTCGGGGCGCGGCTGGATGAACCGCCGTGGTGTGTGGCACTGGAATCGACTCCTCGTCGCTGTTATGCGGGACTGCATATTTCCTGCGGCGAGGATATGCGTTACGCCTAGTTACAGTCAATGCGAAGTTTGCGGTGTTACCCCACAAAGCCCGGGAGGAAGTTCGAGTACGACTTCCGACAGCGGGTCGAAGAGCTATGCTGGTCGACATAATGAGTAAGCGAACGACAGCACGCGACCGAATGCTGCTGAGTGCCGTCACCCTCTTCCGCAAGCGGGGAGTGGACGCGACGTCGCTGGCCGACGTCGTCGCGCACGCGGACGCGCCCCGCGGGTCCATCTACCACCACTTTCCCGGCGGTAAGAGTCAGCTGGCCGAGGAGGCCACGCATCGGGCCGGCGGCCTGATGGGCTCTCTCATCAGCGAGAGCCTGTCGAACAAGGGCCCCGTCGAGACACTCGTCCTGATCATCGATCTGTTCCGCCGGGAACTCGTGGAGACGGACTTCTCGTCCGGATGCCCGGTCGCCGCCGGCGCATTGTCGGGCGGCGGATGCCCCACTGCCAAGGATGCGGCGGGTGAAGCCTTCAGTTCCTGGGAGGCCACCATCGCTGCCTCACTCTGGCAGCACGGCGTACGGATGTCCCGTGCCCAATCGGTCGCCACCATGTCGATCTCCGCGATCGAAGGCGCACTCGTGCTGTCGAGAGCGCAACGCAGTACTCAGGCGCTCGATCGGGTGGCCGCCGAACTCGTGGCGATGGCCGAGGACGTGCTCGCCCACGCGACCTCGACCGGCCGGCGAGCCGACGCACCGGAACGTTAACGCCAGTCGCGGATCAGCCGGCTGAAGAACTCGATCCCGTGCCGTAACCCGGTAATCGACAGGCGTTCGTCCGTGGAATGAATGAGCGCCCGGCTCCGGGCGTCGAGCTCGAAGGGATAGAAGCGATAGACGTACTCACTGATCCGGGCCATGTGTCGGGCGTCGGTGGCGCCGACCAGGAGAAACGGTGACACGATCGCTCCGGGAAACGTATCGGCTACCACCTGCCGGAGTCGGGCGAACACCTCGTCGTCCGTCCGCGACACCGGTGACGGTTCGGTGGCGCCGAGGACATCGAGCTGTATGTCGTTGTCGCGAATCGTCTTCCGTATCCGTTCCACGGTGCCGTTCACGGTGTCGCCCGGCAGTATGCGAATATCGAGCACTGCACGCGCCGTCTCCGCCATCACGTTGTTGGCGGAACTGCCTTCCAGGACGGTAGCGACTGCCGTGGTGCGGCATATGGCGTTCATCAGGGCACCGGCGCGCGGCAGGACCCTCGCCAACAGTGGTCCGAACGTGTCGGTCCGGGAGAGCACCGTGCCCAGCGGACCTTTCGCATGGACGCCTACGTTGGTGAGCAGGTCGACGGTGGGTTCGGTGAGCCGGGCCGGGAACTTGTGGTGGTCGACGCGGGTGATGGCGCGGGCAAGCCGGGCGGTAGCGGTCTTCCTCCCCGGCATCGACGCGTGACCACCAGGGTCCTTCGCCGTCAACTGCACGTCGAGGATCCCTTTTTCGGCAGTTCCGAGGACCGCGAGCGTCGCGTCGACTCCGGGGAACGCGTCGCCGGCGACTCCACCGCCCTCGTCGATGACCACACCCGGCACGATCCCCCGCTCCCGGAACGTGCGCACCACCTGCGGAATACCGTCTCCTCCGACCTCCTCGTTGTGGCCGAAAACCAGATAGACGTCACGGGCCGGGACGACACCACTGCGCAGCAACCCTTCGACCGCCTCGAGAATGCTGACCAGCACGCCCTTGTCGTCGATGGCACCGCGCCCCCAGACGGCGTCGTCCGCCACGACCCCGCCGAACGGTGGATGAGTCCATCCCTCGTCGTGTGCGGGCACGACGTCCTGGTGCGCCATCAGCACGATCGGCTTGTCGGGCACCCCGACATCCCAGTGGTACACGAGCGAATGCGAGGCAATGATCTCCTTGTCGAGATTCTCCCGCACCAGCGGGTACAACTCGTCGACAAGACTCCGGAAACGCGCGAAAAACGTCCAGTCCGTGTTCGCGTCGTCCCGGGTGGACACCGTGGGGATACGGAGCATCGCCGCGAAATGCTCGACCGCTAGCGCCGTGTCGATCGCCATCTCTGTCACGAGCGCCATCTCCTCGTCGCATCGGAACCAGGATGACGATCAGCTTAAACCTGTCGCTCGAATGGCAGGCCCGAGTTCGCCCATGGTTCCGGCACGAGGACGCTCATGTCGAGCGGAACTGGCGTCAGGCCCTCCCGACGATGTGGAGCACCCAGGCGAACTCGAACGCCACTTCCTTCCACTTCTCGTAGCGCCCGCTCACGCCTCCGTGGCCTGCGCTCATCTCGGTCTTGAGAAGCAGCGGCGAGTCGCCCGTCTTGGTGGCCCGAAGCTTGGCCACCCACTTCGCCGGCTCGACGTAGAGGACCCTCGTGTCGTTGATGCTGGTGATCGCGAGGATGGCCGGATAATCCTTGGCCTCCACGTTCTCGTACGGACTGTACGAACGCATGTACTCGTACACCTCGGGGTTCTCGAGCGGATTACCCCACTCGTCCCACTCGATCACCGTCAGCGGAAGCGACGGATCGAGGATGGAGGTGAGCGGGTCCACGAAGGGAACGTTGGCGAGGATGCCTGCGAAGAGTTCCGGAGCCAGGTTGGCCACTGCGCCCATCAGGAGACCGCCGGCACTGCCGCCGTCCGCGACGAGTTGGTTCGGAGTGGTGCGGCCGGTGTCCACGAGGTGACGTGCACAGTCGACGAAATCGGTGAAGGTGTTCTTCTTCGTCAGCGTCTTGCCGTTCTCGTACCAATGCCGGCCCATCTCGCCGCCGCCACGCACGTGTGCGACGACGAATACGACTCCCCGATCGAGGAGCGAGAGCCGTGCGACGGAGAACGCGGGATCCATGCTGGCCTCGTACGAGCCGTAGCCGTACAGGAGTGTCGGCGCCGGTTCGTCCGGGGCACCGTCGGCACGCCTCACGATCGACAGCGGAATCCGGGTACCGTCGGCGGCGATGGCCCAATCACGTTGCTGCACATAGTTACGCGCGTCGAAGTCCCCGAGCACGGGTTGCGACTTCCGCAGCGCCAGTTCGCCCGTCGACAACACGTAGTCGTACACCTGCCCCGGCGTGATGAACGAGGTGAACGCCATCCGCAGAGTCGGCTGCTGCCATTCCGGATTGGCGCCGAGGCCCACGCTGAACAGTTCCTCGTCGAAGACGATCTCCGTGAACTCGCCGTACCCCTCCGGGCCGAGCGGCCAGATCGCCAAGCGGGTCAACGCTTCCCGCCGGTAGCTGAGCACCAGATGGTCGGCGAAGGCGTCGACCTCCTCGAGTCGTACATCCGACCGATGCGAGATCAGAGTGGTCAAGGACGTCGGATCCGACACCGGCGCCTCGGCAAGCACGAAATTCTCGGCCTTCTCACCGTCGACGACGTCGTTGTGCATGATCAGGAAACGATCTTCGCCCGCGACCACTGCATGTTCGACGCCGTATTCGACGCCTTCGCGCCGCGGAAGAATTACCCGGAACTCACCTTCGGGGTTCGCCGATTCCAGGACCCGGGCTTCGCTGGTGATCTTGGAACCCACCCAGATCATCAGGTACTTCTCACTGCGGGTGGATCCGACGGAAACCCAGAACCGCTCGTCGGGCTCCCGGAAGACGGCGACGTCCTCCTCGCGGGCAGTGCCGAGCCGGTGACGCCACACGGTGTCGGGGCGCCAGGACTCGTCGACCGTGAGGTAGAAGACATGCCGGTGGTCGATCGCCCAGGTAACTCCCGGTGCGGTGCCGGTGATCTCGTCGGGCAGCAATTCGCCGGTGACGAGGTTCTTGAACCGGAGCGTGTAGCGCTCGTCGCCGACCACGTCCACCGAGTACGCGAGCAGCGTGCCGTCGTGACTGAGGGAGAAGGCTCCGACGGAGAAGAAGTCGTGACCCTCGGCCTCCGCGTTGCCGTCGAGCAGGATCTGCTCACCGGGGAGTTCGACCCCAGGGGTGAGCTCCGGCGGCGTCCAGTCGTCGGGACCCGCGATCGGTGTCCGGCACTGCACGCCGTACTGCTTACCCTCGATGGTCCGGGCGTAGTACCAGTACTCCCCCATCCGGGTGGGCACCGACATGTCGGTTTCCTGTGTCCGGGATTTGATCTCCGAAAAGATTTGGTCGCGCAAGGGAGCCAGGTGGGCAGTCTCCTGCTCGGTGTACGCATTCTCGGCTTCGAGGTGGGCGATCACCTCCGCGTCTTCCTTGTCGCGCAGCCATTCGTACTCGTCGACGAAGGTGTGTCCGTGATGGACCCGCTCGGTGGGAACCTTCTTGGCAACGGGCGGCGTCAAAACCTTGTTCTCGGTGGTCATCGCTCAGCCCACCCACTCCGCGAACGACAATCCCGAAATGCGCTCGTACGCGTCGATGTAGCGTTGCCGCGTCGCCGCCACGATCTCCGCGGGAAGCGGCGGCGGCGGTGTGTCGGACGCGCGGTCCCAGCCCGACTCGGGGCTGGTGAGCCAGTTACGGACGAACTGCTTGTCGAAGCTCGGCTGCACCTTCCCGGCCTCGTACCCGTCGGCGGGCCAATAGCGGGACGAGTCGGGCGTGAGGACCTCGTCGGCAAGCACGAGGTTGCCCTTCTTGTCGAGGCCGAACTCGAGCTTGGTGTCGGCGAGAATGATCCCACGGTCGGCGGCGAAGTTGGCTGCTCTGCCGTAGATGTCCAGGGTGTCGTCCCGCAGCTTGATCGCCAGGTCTTGACCGACCTTGTCGACCACGAGGTCGAAAGTGATGTTCTCGTCGTGCTCCCCCAGTTCCGCCTTGCTGGCCGGGGTGAAGATCGGATCAGGGAGTCGGCTGGCCTCCACCAACCCCTCGGGCAGGGCCACCCCGCACACCGAACCGGTCTCGTTGTAGTCGATCAGGCCGGAACCGGTGAGGTAACCGCGGGCGACACATTCGATCGGAACCATCTCGAGCTTGCGCACCACGAGCGCGCGGCCGCGGACCTCCTCGGGGATGCGACTGTCGTCGGGCTCACCCGCCAGGTGGTTATTTCCCCCGAGCACGCCGAAGAAGAAGACACTCATCGCGGTGAGTACCCGGCCCTTGTCCGGAATCGTGGTACCGAGAACGTGGTCGTAGGCGGAGATCCGATCGCTCGCGACCAACAGCAGGTGCTCGTCGTCGATCGTGTAGAGGTCGCGGACCTTGCCACCGGCCAGATGGGCGTAGGAATCGAGTGAGGGGCGCACGGTGAGCCAGCCTATCGGTCCTGCCGGACACCCCGGGCGCTGACCTTGCGGCCCTCACAGCGTTCCGGGGTCGATCGTTGCGCTCTACCGTGAGGTCAGGCCCCTGAGCCGACCGCACGGAACGCACTCCTGAGCCAGGTCGTTACCGTGGGTTACGACACGATGTGATCCCAGGTACGAATCAGGTGAGCAATGACAACCGACACAGCGCCCGTCGATGTGGGGTTCCGGTCGGAGCGCGGTCCGGTACTCGTGGCGCTGATGCTCACGACCTCCCTGGTCGCCCTTGACGCCACCATCATCTCGACCGCGGTCTTCACCATCGTCGGCGATCTCGGTGGATTCACCCAGTTCCCCTGGCTGTTCTCCATCTACCTACTCACCCAGGCCGTGTCCGTGCCGATCTACGGCAAACTCGCCGACATCTTCGGTCGGAAACCGGTCATGCTCCTGGGGATCGGCCTCTTCGCGCTCGGGTCGGTCCTCTGCGGGCTCGCCTGGAGCATGCCGGCACTCATCGCCTTCCGCGCCGTGCAGGGCCTCGGGGCAGGCGCGGTCCAACCCATGAGCATGACCATCGCCGGTGACATCTACACGCTCGCCGAACGTGCAAAAGCGCAGGGCTACCTCGCGAGCGTGTGGGGAATGTCGGCGGTGGTGGGACCGACGCTGGGCGGCGTGTTCTCCGAATATCTGTCGTGGCGCTGGATCTTCTTCGTCAACATTCCGCTCTGCCTCCTGGCCGCGGTGATGTTGATCCGCAACTTCGACGAGAAGCGGGCACGGACCCGCCGGTCCATCGACTACACGGGGGCCGGACTGCTCGCCGTGGGCGCAACGCTCCTCATTCTGGGCCTCCTCGAAGGCGGCCAGGTATGGGCGTGGAGTTCGCCGGTCAGTCTGGGCATCTTCGCCGCCGGCTCCGTGTTCCTTTTCGTCTTCGTCCTGGTGGAACGGCGAGCCGCGGAACCCATCCTCCCGCTGTGGGTGTTGACGCGACGAGTCCTCGCCGCGAGTAGCGTCGTCTCGCTTCTGGTCGGCGCCATCGTCCTGGGCCTCACCACGTATGTGCCGACCTTTGCCCAGGGTGTGCTCGGGACGGGCGCGTTGGTGGCCGGGTTCGCACTGGCCACCCTGACCATCGGCTGGCCGATCGCCGCGTCGCTGTCCGGGCGTGTGTACCTGCGCTTCGGTTTCCGGGTCACGGCCACGGCGGGCAGCCTGCTGGTCGTCGCGGGCACCGCCCTCACGACCGTCCTGTCCATCGAGTCGGCGGTGTGGCAGGTCGCGCTCTGCTGCTTCGTCATCGGCGGCGGGATGGGCCTCGTCGCCAGCCCCACCCTCATCGCCGCGCAGGCCAGCGTCGACTGGTCGGAGCGCGGTGTCGTCACGTCCACCAACATGTTCGCC
This sequence comes from Rhodococcus sp. USK13, assembly GCF_018343855.1. Classification (NCBI taxonomy): domain Bacteria; kingdom Bacillati; phylum Actinomycetota; class Actinomycetes; order Mycobacteriales; family Nocardiaceae; genus Rhodococcus; species Rhodococcus sp. USK13. Next base: position 6,502,172 of record NZ_CP069242.1, read on the forward strand.
CGGTCCATCGGCAGCGCCGTCGGGGTCGCCCTCTTCGGAGCCCTCGTCAACGCCCACCTCGGCGGCACCGAGGACCCCGCCCGCGCCGATCTCGCCGACGCCCTGCACCTGGTCTTCGTAGCCGCCCTCGGCGCCGCCGTGATTCTCGTGCTCGCCGCCGTGGCGATGCCGAAGAAGTCCGCCGCTGCGCCTGCGCCGAGTGCCGCGCCGCCCGCCGGCGAATGACGGTCGCGTCGGGCCCCTCGTTGCAGAAGCCCGCCCTCCCCGCCGCGTGCGGGTGACGTTGACCAGCATCGCAATCGACACCGAACCAAAGGTTAGGCTAACCATATAGTCTGACGTGAGTTCGCCGGTTATCGAGAGGGGATCACACATGGAATCGACGGCAGTCGCCGAATCCGCCCACATCGGAACGGATTCACCGTCGAGCACACCGTTCATCCTTTCCCGCCCCCACGGCACGGTCGTGGCCGTGGGAATCCGCGCGCAGTACGACTCCACCCTCGCGGCGGCCGAGGCGCTGCGCGACGGCCGTGCCACCGCGGTAGTCGGCGCACTCCCCTTCGACCCCGAACACCCGGCCGCACTCGTCACGCCGCAGTCGCTGAGCCACGAACCCGGGAGCTGGAACGGCGAGTACGGCGGGATCCCGCGCATCCGGATCGGATCAGCGATCCCCGCGGAGGCCGAGCACGTCGCCCGGGTGGAAGCCGCGCTACGCGAATTGCGTTCGGCGGACAACACTCTGGAGAAGGTGGTCCTCGCCCGGTCACTCACACTGCACGCGGACGAACGTCTGCACCCCCATGCATTGCTCGCCCGACTGGTCGCACACGACCAGGGCGGCAACGGTTTCAGCGTCGCTCTGGGCGCGGCTGGAAGCGCCTGGTCGGGAAAGCACCTCGTCGGTTCGAGTCCCGAGGTGCTGATCCGGCGCCGAGGAGACGTGGTGAGCTGCCACCCCCTGGCCGGTTCCGCACCGCGCCGCAGCGACCCCGGGTCGGATCGTCGGTCAGGCGAAGGTCTCGCCGCGTCCGAGAAGAATCTGCGTGAACACGCGCTGGTCGTCGACGCGCTCCGGGCGATCCTCGCACCGCTGTGCACCGAACTCGAGATCCCCGACAGTCCGTCCCTCACCCGCACCCCTCAGCTCTGGCACCTCGGCACACCCGTCTCGGGTCGGTTGCGGGACCGCTCAATTACAGCCCTCGACCTCGCCGTAGCGGTGCACCCGACACCCGCCGTCTGTGGCACTCCTACCGACGCCGCACGCCGGCTGATTGCCGAACTCGAGGGCGACCGCGGCTTCTACGCCGGAGCGGTGGGCTGGACCGACTCCGACGGGGACGGCGAATGGATGGTCGGAATCCGGTGCGCCGAGATCGACGCCCGGGGCACCACGATCGTCGCGCACGCGGGCGGTGGCATCATCGCCGCATCCGATCCTCACCACGAACTCGCCGAGACGACAACGAAGTTGGGGACGATCCTGGCCGGTTTGGGAGTGGAGCTGTGAGCGACGGAGTCACCCTCGTCGTCGGCGCGGCCCACGGTATCGGGCAGGCCACCGCCGTCACTCTGTCCCGGCGAGGTCATCGCCTGGTGATAATCGACCGCGACGGTGACGGGTTGCACAGCACTGCCACCCTCCTGGACCGGTCGCCACTCGACACCGAGGTCGTCGACATCCGCGACTCCCACGCCGTCACAGAATCCGTACGACGCATCGAGGACCGGCACGGCCCCGTCACCGCACTCGCGCACGTGGCCGGAATACTCGAAACCGGTTCGATACTCGACGCCGATCCCGCGAGCTGGCAACGCGTCTTCGACGTCAACGTCACCGGACTGGTCAACGTGCTGAGGGCCGTCGGAATCGAAATGCGCCAGCGCAGAAAGGGTTCGATTGTCGTGGTGGGCTCCAATGCTGCCGGCGTGCCGCGCACAGGAATGGGCGCGTACGGCGCATCCAAGGCCGCAGTCGCGATGATCGTCCGGGTCCTCGGACTCGAATTGGCCGAGTACGGAATCCGCGCCAACATCGTGGCACCGGGTTCGACCGACACCGCCATGCAGCGGTCGCTGTGGTCCGACCCCGCCGACGACCAGGGGGCCCGCGCCGCGATCGACGGCGATCTCGCATCGTTCAAGGTCGGCATCCCCCTGGGCCGGATCGCGGACGCCGCTGACATCGCCGATTCCGTCGAATTCCTGCTCTCCGATCGCGCGCGGCACATCACCATGCAGGCCCTGTATGTCGACGGGGGCGCCACCCTCCGGGCGTGAGACCGAACAGCAAGTTGCGAAAGGACTTTCGATGACCACGAGCCTGCGCGCTCCCCTCTCCGACACCACCGGATATCCCGCCTCCTTCGCCGAGCGGTATCGGCAGGCCGGTTACTGGACGGACGAGACGTTCCAGCAGTTTCTCGGCGCACGCGCAGCGGAGTTCGAGGATGCAGTTGCGGTGGTAGGGCCGGACGCCACCGGAGGCGAAACGAGCCTCACCTACCGCCAACTCACCGACCGCGCCGGTCGATTGGCGGCCGGGCTTCTCGAGTCGGGCATCCACCCCGGTGATCGGGTCGTCGTGCAGTTGCCGAACATCGTCGAGTACGTGGAAGTGGTCTTCGCGCTCTTTCGCCTCGGCGCGTTGCCCGTGTTCGCGTTGCCCGCGCACCGCGAGCACGAGGTCTCCTACTTCTGCAGCTTCACCGACGCGGCGGCATACATCGTCACCGACCGGCACGCCGGTTTCGATTACCGCGCCCTGGCCCGCCAGGTGGTGTCGTCTTCGGAACAGCCGCCGACGGTGATCGTCGCCGGAGACGCGCAGGAATTCGTTGCGCTCGACGATCTGCGGGGCTCGGCGCCGATCACCATCGAGTCGCCGGTCGACGCGGAGTCGGTGGCCTTCCTGCAACTGTCGGGTGGCACCACCGGGGTGTCGAAACTGATTCCTCGCACGCACGCCGACTACCTGTACTCGGTGCGTGAATCGGCTCGCATCTGTGGCGTCGACGAGCACACCCGCATGCTCGTAGTTCTGCCTGCTGCACACAACTTTCCGATGAGCTCGCCCGGCATCCTCGGTGTCCTGCACGCAGGCGGTCGCGTAGTGCTGGCACCGGATCCCAGTCCCGACACGGCCTTCGCCCTCATCGAGCGTGAAGGCATCACCATGGCGTCGCTCGTCCCACCGCTGGCACTGGCATGGTTGGCCGCCGCCGCCCGCACCGAACGCGACCTGTCGAGTCTCGAGGTGTTACAGGTCGGTGGCGCAAAATTCAGCGCCGAGGCGGCCAAGCGGGTGCGGCCCGAACTGGGATGCACAGTGCAGCAGGTGTTCGGTATGGCGGAGGGCCTCGTCAACTACACCAGACTCGACGACCCGGAGAGTATCCTCGTCTCCACGCAGGGCAGGCCGATCAGCCCCGACGACGAGGTGCTCGTCGTCGACGACCACGACGTACCCGTTCCCGCCGCCACCTCCGGTCACCTGCTCACCCGCGGCCCGTACACCATTCGCGGTTATTACCGAGCACCCGAACACAATTCGACGGCGTTCACCGACGACGGTTTCTACCGCACCGGTGACATCGTTCGCCTCACCGACGACGGCTACCTCGTCGTCGAAGGCAGGGCCAAGGATCAAATCAACCGCGGTGGCGAGAAAGTAGCCGCAGAAGAGGTAGAGAACCACCTCCTGGCACATCCCCGCGTCGCCGACGTCGCAGTGGTGTCGATGCCCGATCCCTACCTCGGCGAACGCACCTGCGCCTTCGTCGTCGTCCTCGGCGAACAACCGACGCAAGGAGAACTGAAGAAGTTCGTGCGCGGCCGCGGCCTCGCCGAGTACAAGGTGCCCGACAAGGTGATGTTCGTCGAACACTTCCCGGTCACAGGCGTGGGCAAGATCAGCAAGTCCGAACTGCGCCGAGCCCTCGAGAAGACGCTCGTGACACCGTAGGTCTCCGCTGTCGTATTGCCTCGCTTCTCGATGGCAGGTGTTGGCACAACGTGCTGGAACTACTTCTGGGTCCAGCGCGCACTACTGTCGAGAGCATGTGTCTGGTCCTGTTCGCATGGCATACCCACCCCGACCTTCCCTTGGTCGTGGCAGCCAACCGCGACGAGTTCTACGCCCGCCCCACCGAACCGCTGCACCGCTGGGACGAGGGTTTCGTCGCCGGCCGGGACCTCCTCGCGGGCGGCACCTGGATGGGAATCAGTGACGGATTACGGTTCGCGGCCGTCACCAACGTCCGCGATGGGTCCCCTGCGGCCGGGGCGTTGTCCCGCGGGCGGCTGCCCGTCGACTTCCTCGTCTCCGAGGACTCGGCGGCCTTTCATGCCGACAGCGTCGCCGCAGACGGCAGTGCGTACGGCAGCTTCAACCTGCTCGTCGCCGACCGGGACGAATTGTGGTGGTCCACCAACCGGCCGCACGGCCGCCGGCACCGTGTCGAACCCGGCATCCACGGGTTGTCCAACGCCGAACTCGACACCCCATGGCCGAAGGTCACCGAGGGCACACGCCTGTTCGGCGCCGCCCTCGCCGCCGACGACGGCAAGCCGGACACCGACCTCGAGGCGTATTTCGCCGTCCTCGCACACAGCGAGCCGGCACCGTGGGAGTCGCTGCCCGACACCGGGGTCGGGCCGGACCTCGAACGGGCACTGTCGTCGCGTTTCATCCACTACGGCGAGTACGGCACCCGGGCGTCGACCGTCCTCCGTGTCCGCTCGGACGGCACCTACGACATCACCGAACGCCGCTTCGACCCGAACGGGGCCACCGGCGAAGTCCGGTTCGACTCGGCGCAGGTCAGGTAAGCGACGATCGGATGACGCCGGCAGTCTGCTCCAGCGCCATCCGGCTGGGCGACGTCGGCATTCCGCGCAGCCCGAAACCGTCACCGTTCGTGCGGGGAACGACGTGGAGGTGAACATGGAACACCTCCTGACCGGCGGCGATTCCGTCGGCCAGGAAGAGGTTGACTCCATGGGCGCGTAACGACCCGTGCCGCAACGAGGTAGCGATCCGCTGTCCCGCGGTGAACACTGCGGCACCATCGGCGGGGTCGAGGTCGGACAGTCCGGTGGCGTGCCGCTTGGGAACCACCAGCAGGTGTCCGGGGGTCCACGGCCGGATGTCCATGAACGCCATCACCTCGTCGTTGTCGTACACGACGCTCGCTTCGGCGCGACCGGCGACAACTTCGCAGAAAGTGCAGTTCATGGGGTAGGCACCTCCGGTGCTTGTGAGTGGTTGACGAGTCCCTGCACTCGTTAACCACTCACGGGCGGCGAAGCCGCCTACAGGATCGGGGACGGCTGGTAGGCAGCCGCCTCAGGGTTGGCGTCGACGAGCTTCTGTACCTCGGTCACCACCGCGGCCACCTGAGCTTCGGCCGCGCCGATGAACACCTTCTTGTCGGCGAGCGCCTCGTCGAGGGCTGCCCGGTCGAGGGGCAGCCGGTCGTCGGCGGCGAGCCGGTCGAGGAGGTCGGGTTCCTTGCCCTGCTCGCGCATGGCCAGTGCGACGGCGACGGCGTGTTCCTTGATGACCTCGTGCGCGGTTTCGCGGCCGACACCGGCCCGCACGAGCGCCATGAGGACCTTGGTGGTGGCGAGGAACGGCAGGTACCGGGTGAGTTCCTTCTCGATCACGGCTGGGTAGGCGCCGAATTCGGCGAGCACGGTGAGGAACGTTTCGATCAGTCCGTCGATGGCGAAGAATGCGTCCGGCAGGGCGACCCGGCGCACCACGGAGCAGAACACGTCGCCTTCGTTCCATTGGGCGCCTGCGAGTTCTGCGGCCATCGACGCGTAGCCGCGGAGGACGACCTGCAATCCGTTGACACGTTCGCAGGAGCGGGTGTTCATCTTGTGCGGCATCGCGGAGGAGCCGACCTGGCCGGGCTGGAAGCCCTCGGTGACCAGTTCGTGCCCGGCCATCAGGCGGATGGTGTGGGCGAAGGACGACGGCCCGGCGGCGACCTGGACCAGCGTGGACAGCACGTCGTGGTCGAGCGACCGAGGGTAGACCTGCCCGACACTGGTGAAGACGTGAGCGAAACCGAGGTGCTGCGCCACCTTCCGCTCGAGGGTGTCGAGTTTGGCGGCGTCGCCGTCGAGAAGGTCGAGCATGTCCTGCGCGGTGCCCATCGGACCCTTGATGCCGCGCAGCGGGTAACGGTCGATCAGTTCCCGTAGCCGGGTCAGGGCGACGAGCAGTTCGTCGGCGGCGGAGGCGAAGCGCTTGCCGAGGGTGGTGGCCTGCGCCGCCACGTTGTGCGAACGACCGGCCATGACGAGGCCGCTGTACTCGGCGGCACGCTCGGACAGCCGTGCGGCCACCGCGACACCGTGTGCGTACACGTGCTCGAGCGACCGCAGGATCTGCAGCTGTTCGACGTTCTCGGTGAGGTCGCGGCTGGTGAGACCCTTGTGTACCTGCTCGTGACCGGCGAGTGCGTTGAATTCCTCGATGCGGGCCTTCACGTCGTGCCGGGTGACCCGTTCGCGGGCGGCAATGGAGTCGAGGTCGACCTGATCGATGACCCGCTCGTAGTCGGCGAGCGCCTCGGCCGGCACGTCGATGCCGAGTTCCGCCTGGGCACGCAGCACCGCGAGCCACAGCTGGCGTTCGAGCACGATCTTGTGCTCGGGCGACCACAACTCGACGAGTTCGGGGCTGGCGTAACGGTTGGCGAGGACGTTCGGGATGCGGGTCACGAGACTTCAGTTTACGACGGCGCTAGAGGTGAACGTGGTCCGGCCGGTCCAGCGCCGGCGCGACGAGGTCGACGACGTCGAGCAGCATGGCCCGGGCGAGCCCACGAAGGTCGGGGTCGTGCTCGCCGAGGGCAGTCACCACGGCGCCGTCCACGGTGGCGACCAGGCGGCGCAGTTGTCCTTGCTGCACGTCGCGGTCGGAACGGCGCAGGGCCTCGGTGAGGATGTCGTCGAGCTGCGCGCGCAACCGCAGCTGAACCTCGCGTAGTTCGGGTCGCCGCGCGCAGGCGGTGAGCCGCTCGTACCGGCAGATCAAGCGTTCGCGACTGTCGTCGCTGATCAGTACCGGCCCGACGAGTAGTTCCACGAGAAGGTCGACGGTGGACTCGCGACCGCGACGACGGTGGGTGACGTCGCCTACCCGCGCCCGCATGACGGTGAGGTCGCGTTCACCGTTGCACTCGACGGCCTTCGCGATCAGCTCTTCGAGCGACGCGAAATAGTAGGTGGTCGATGCGAGCGGAAGGTTCGCGCGCGCGGCCACCGACCGGTGCCGCACCGCTTCGAAGCCGCCCTCCAGAAGCAGGTCGGCGGCAGCGTCGACAAGCGCCTGTCGGCGCCGTTCGCCCTTGGGAGTTGCCGCTGTCGACACCAATTCATCCTGCCAGCCGGGGGTGCCGCACCAGAGCGGATTGGACTACAGACCGCGAAGTTTGCGCCGGGCGAAATCACCAGGCTCGGCACGAACGGCGACCGAGGTGATGCCGTGCGAGGACGAGCCAGATGATGGGAAGGAAGACGAGAGGCGGCACGCGGACAACGAACACCCACAGGACCGCGGCGAGCACCGCGACCACGAACAGCAGCGTGCGCAGGGCCGCGGCCTCACGTCCCGGATCCCGGCGGCTCGGCTCCGGCTCGTACTCGACTTCGGTCCCGAAGCGCTGTTCGCCCGGAAGATCCGCGAACAGAGGTGCGAGGTCGGCTGCGGTCTTGGCGAGATACGCCTGACGGACCCGGGAATCGAACTCGTCGGTGTCGAGGCGGCCGGCCGCAAAGTGTGCGGCGAGTGCCGTTGCGGCCTGCTCCCGCTCCAGGGTTCCTATGCGGAGTCCACCCGGAGTGGAGGGGTCTGGGTTGCTGATTTCGCTCATGGTTTCGCCCTTTGCCCGCGTGCGCCGCAACACTGTAATCCTGGTCATAGTGTAGGCCGACTTCGGTCGATCGCTAGAGCCAGCGCCGCAGCCGGATCAGCGCTTCCCGCACTTCCGCGGTGGACCCGGCGAACGAGAGCCGGATGGTCCGGTCCCCGTGGACGGTGTCGAAGTCGATGCCGGGTGCCAGTGCCAGACCCGTGTCCTGCAGCAGTCGCGAGCACCACTGCGTCGACGTGTCCCCATGGGCCCCACCGAGGAGATGACCGATGTCGGCGTACACGTAGAACGCACCGTCCGCGGGCGCCAGCTCGGTGATACCCAGTTCCGGTAGCCCCGTGAGAAGCAGTTCGCGGTTCACGGCGTAACGCTGGACGTGCGAATCGAGTTCGGCCCGCGACTCCGGTGTGAACGCCGCGATCGCCGCGTACTGCGAAATCGCCGGTGGGCACACTGTCATGTTCGACGCCAGGCGCTGCAGGGCACCCCTCAGCCCGGCGGGTACCAGCATCCACCCCAGCCGCCAGCCCGTCATCGAGAAGTACTTGGACACCGACCCGACGACGACGGATTCCCGCGACGTCTCCCAGGCGCTCGTCATCGTCTGCCCGCCGTATCCGATGCCGTGGTAGATCTCGTCGGATATCAGGAGGGTGCCGTGGTCGTCGCACCACCGAGCGAGACCCGCCAATTCTTCGGGATCGATCACGGTTCCGGTGGGGTTGGCGGGACTCGCGACGATCAGACCGGCCGGGGGTTCGGGGAGCGCCTCGAGCATCGCGACCGTCGGCTGGAATCGGGTGTCGGCACCGCAATCGAGTTCGACGACGTGGCAACCGAGGGCGGCGAGGGTATTGCGGTACGCCGGGTAACCCGGGCGAGCGACGACCACGGTGTCGCCCGCATCGAAAGCGGCGAGGAACAGCAACGTGAAGGCTCCGGAGGAACCCGTGGTCACCACCACGTCCTCGGCGTCGACGTCGATACCGGACTTGGTGGAGTGGTACTCGGCGATCGCGTCGCGAAGTCCCAGGATTCCGAACGTCTCGGTGTAGCCGAGCAGGTGTCCGTCGAGGACCTGCCGGGTGGCGCTCAGCACGGGCTTCGGCGCCGGGGTCGAAGGCTGACCCGCTGCGAGAGTCAGCACGTCCCCGTGGGTTCGTTCGCGCTCGGCGGCGGCCTTCCACACGTCCATCACGTGGAAGGTCTGAATGTCGGATCGCTGAGATTCGGAGCGCACCCCTCGACGCTAGCGTGACACCGTCAACGCCCGGCCAACGCGTCCCGTTGCGACTCGACCGTCTCGCGGACGGCAGCCACGACTGCAGCCACCTCGGGTCTGCGGAGCGATTCGGGGCGCGCGACGAGCCAGTACGCGAGCGTCGCCTCCACCTGTCCGGGCAGCACGCGAACGAGGTCGTCGTGACGGTCGGCCATGAAGCACGGCAACAGCCCGATCCCCGCCGCGGCGCGGGTGGCCTCCACATGGACGAACACGTTGGTTGAGGTCACCGACTCCCGCATCGACACGGTAAGCCGGCGCGCCAGGTCCAGTTCGTCGACCTGCAGCATGGAGTCGATGAAGTACACCAGGGAATGATCGGCGAGTTCGACGACGGTCCGCGGAGTGCCCTTCCGCTCGAGATACGACCTCGACGCATACAGACCGAGGGTGTAATCGGCCAGCCAGACGGCCTCGGCGCGGTGCACCTGCGGTTTGCCCACCACCACCTCGATGTCGAGACCCGAACGGTGCTGTGAGGCCCGGCGTGTGACCGCAACGATCTCCACGGACACCTCGGGGTGCCGGCGGCGAATCAACGCGCCCGCGGGTGCGGCGATGTACGCACTGAACCCGTCCGTCGCCGACACGCGCACCACGCCCTTGAGGCCATCACCGCCGCCTGGCTCGGCGACGAGGCCGTGCACAGCGGCTTCCACCCGCTCGGCCGCGGTCAAGGCCTGCTGTCCGAGTTCGGTGAGTTCCCATCCGCCGGCGGCCTTCACGAGTACGCGACCGCCGAGGGTTCTCTCGAGGTTTGTGATGCGCCGGGAGATGGTGGTGTGATTTACACCGAGGTCGTCGGCCGCGGTGTTGAAGCGGCCGGTGCGTCCCACCGCCAACAGCACGAGCAGGTCATCTGCGCTGGGCATGGACGTTTCGGAAGTCATGTCTGCATATTTGCACACGGGGGTTGCATCATGCGCCATTGTGTGCGCACAAATATGCATCAATACTCGGCAGACAACACCCGATGTGTCCCCAGTCACAGGGAAGCAAGGAGCGGCAGATGAGCGTCGACGAGACACTACGCACGGAAGAGACCCCACCGTCGGGGCTGAAGAAGGTGGTCGGTGCGTCGATGGCCGGCACCGTGGTCGAGTGGTACGAGTTCTTCCTCTACGGCACGGCGGCGACCCTGGTCTTCAGCAAGGTCTTCTTCGCGGCCGGAGACAATGAACTCGACGCCATCATCGCGGCCTTCGTCACCTACGCGGTCGGCTTCGTCGCCCGACCGCTCGGCGGCATCGTCTTCGGCCACTTCGGTGACAAGTTCGGCCGCAAACAGCTGCTGCAGTTCAGCCTCGTCCTCGTGGGCACCGCCACCTTCCTCATGGGCTGCCTGCCCACCTTCGCTCAAATCGGTTACTGGGCGCCGGCGTTACTCGTCACACTTCGCTTCATCCAGGGCTTCGCGGTAGGTGGCGAATGGGGCGGCGCGGTGCTGCTCGTCGCCGAGCACAGCCCCAGCCGGTCGCGTGGGTTCTGGGCTTCCTGGCCGCAGGCCGGCGTTCCGGCCGGCAACCTGGTGGCCACCGTCGTACTGCTCATCCTGACGACGACCCTCCCGGACGCAGCCTTCCTGAGCTGGGGCTGGCGTGTGGCCTTCTGGCTCTCCGCCGTGATCGTCCTGGTCGGCTACTACATTCGCACCAAGGTGACCGATGCGCCGATCTTCCTCCAGGCCCAGAAGGATGCCGAGAAGATCAAGGAGACGTCGTTCAACGTCTTCGAGGTGGTCAAGCGCTACCCGCGCGGCGTGTTCACCGCGATGGGACTGCGCTTCGGCGAGAACGTCATGTACTACCTCGTCGTCACCTTTTCGATCACCTACCTCAAGGTCGTGGTCCACACCGACACCGCGCAGATCCTGTGGTGGATGCTGATCGCACATGCGGTGCACTTCGCGGTGATCCCGCTGGTGGGACGGTTGTCCGACAGCATCGGCAGGCGCCCCGTCTACATGATCGGTGCCCTGACCGCGGGAACCTGGGGTTTCTTCGCCTTCCCGATGATGAACAGCGGCCACAACGCCGTCATTCTCGGCGCCATCGTCATCGGCCTGGTGTTCCACGCCTTCATGTACGCGGGCCAGCCCGCGATCATGGCGGAGATGTTCCCCACCCGGATGCGCTACTCGGGCGTCTCGCTCGGCTACCAGGTGACGTCGATCGTGGCCGGCTCCCTGGCCCCCATCATCGCGGCGAGCCTGTTGAACAGGTACCACTCCTCGGTCCCCATCGCGATCTACCTCGCGATCGCCTCGCTCGTCACCGTCGTCGCCGTGATCGTCGCCAAGGAGACCAAGGGCATCTCCCTCGAATCGATCGACGCAGCCGACGCCCGAAACCTGGCCGCGGAAAAGGCCGGAGCGCCGGCATGACCGCCCGCGACCTCTCCGGCCGCACAGCCCTCGTCACCGGTGGCGCGAGCGGGATCGGCGCGGCGTGCGCGCGACACCTGGCCGCGCGTGGAGCCCAGGTCACCGTCGCAGACCTCGACGATGTCGCGGCCAAGACGCTCGCCGAGGAGATCGACGGAAAAGCTTGGCACGTGGACCTTCTCGACACCGATCAGCTCGCCGATCTACGCCTGGAGACGGACATCCTCGTCAACAACGCCGGTATCCAGACCGTCAGCCCCATCGAGGAATTCAGCGTCGACGATTTCCGCCGGATCCAGACACTGATGGTGGAGGCACCGTTCCTGCTCATCCGTGCCGCGCTCCCTCACATGTACGCGCAGGAATTCGGCCGGATAGTGAATGTGTCCTCCGTGCACGGACTTCGGGCTTCGGCGTTCAAGGTGGCGTACGTGACAGCCAAACACGCGCTCGAGGGCATGTCCAAGGTGACCGCCCTCGAGGGTGGCCCGCACGGCGTGACCAGCAACTGCGTCAACCCCGGTTACGTGTCGACGCCGTTAGTGCAGAAGCAGATCGCCGATCAGGCACAGCTGCACGGCGTCAGCGAGGCCGATGTGGTCGAGAAGGTGATGCTCACCGAGAGCGCGATCAAACGGCTGGTGGAACCGGACGAGGTCGCCTCCCTCGTCGGATGGCTGGCCTCAGCGGACGCCGGCATGGTCACCGGCGCCTCGTACACCATCGACGGCGGGTGGACGGCACGGTAGCCAATCGGTCCGAAAAGACGTGCACCCCTGAAATACTCAGGGGTGCACGTCTTTCAGTCCTCGATCACGAACAGGCCTACGGTATGGCGATACGCCCCTCGACTGCGGCCAGCCCGATGTCCTTGCGGAAGTGGCTGCCGGGCAGCTTGATTGCGGCGATCTTGGCGTAGGCGTCCTCGCGTGCTTCGCTGAGGTTCGCGCCGACTCCGACGACACTGAGCACACGCCCGCCCGCCGACACCACCTGTCCGTCGACGAGCTTGGTGCCGGCGTGGAGAACGCCCTCTCCGTCGGCTCCGCTGATCACGTCACCGGTGCGTGGCGTCGCCGGATAATGTTCGGCCGCCACCACCACGGTGACCGCCGAACCGTCCTGCCATTCGAGCGGCGGGACCTGATCGAGCGTGCCGGTGGCCGCCGCGTTCAGCAGCGCACCCAGCGGACTCTTCAGCAGGGCGAGGACCGCCTGGGTCTCGGGGTCGCCGAAGCGGCAGTTGAACTCGACCACCGCGGGGCCGTCCTTGCCGATGGCCAGGCCGGCGTACAGCAAGCCGCTGAAGGAGCTGCCCCGGGCGACGAGCTCCGCCGCGACCGGCTTGACGACGTCGTCGACGATCTGCGTGACCATCTCCTCGGGCAGCCACGGCAGTGGGGTGTACGCGCCCATGCCGCCGGTGTTGGGTCCGGTGTCGCCGTCGCCGACGCGCTTGTGGTCCTGGGCCGGGAGAAGCGGCACCACGGTGTCGCCGTCGACGACGCAGAATAGCGACACCTCGGGGCCGTCGAGGAACGATTCGAGGAGGACCGGGTGCCCGTTCTCGAGCAATTCGGCGGCGTGATCGCGGGCGGCGTCCCGGTCGGTGGTGACCACGACGCCCTTGCCTGCCGCGAGGCCGTCGTCCTTGACCACCCAGTTGGGTCCGAAGCGGTCGAGTGCTTCGTCCAGCTTGGCGGGAGAATCAACGATCTCACTGTGCGCGGTCTTCACACCGGCGGCGGCCATCACGTCCTTGGCGAACGCCTTCGAACCCTCGATGCGCGCGGCGTCGGCCGAAGGGCCGAAGCAGGCGATTCCCGCAGAGCGGACGGCGTCCGCAACACCCAGCACCAGCGGGACCTCGGGGCCCACCACGACCAGGTCGGCTTCGACCTTCTTCGCGAGATCGGCGACTGCCTCCCCGGAGGCGATGTCGACGGAATGCTGCTCGGCGATCTTGGCGATCCCGGCGTTCCCGGGAGCGCACATCAGGGCAGTGACACCCGGATCACGAGCGAGGGCGAGGAGGAGGGCATGTTCACGGGCTCCGGAGCCGATAACGAGTACGCGCACGGTGTCAGCGTACGGGCCGCGTAATGCCACCGGTGAGGGTGGCCGGGAACACCCCCCGTGAGTACTTCTTAACACCGGGCGGTTAATAAGTACTCACGGGCGGCGAAGCCGCATAATGGCGGCCATGGGATCTGTATTCAGCGCCATCATCAACGGAGATCTGCCCGGACGGTTCGTGTGGGAGGACGAGGATGTCGTCGCGTTCCTCACCATCGCACCCATCACACAAGGCCACACCCTCATCGTGCCCCGGAAAGAGGTGGACCACTGGCAGGAGGTCGACGGTGAGCTGTGGACCAAGGTGATGGATGTGGCCCGCATCGTCGGGCAGGCCGTGCGCCCGGCGTTCGACGCCCCCCGCGCCGGACTGTTGATCGCCGGACTCGAGGTCCCACACCTGCACGTGCACGTCTTCCCGGCATACGACCTCGGTGATTTCAACATCAGCAATGCAAACCCGGATCCGTCTCAGGAGTCGCAGGACGACGCTATGACGAAGCTCCGCGGCGCCCTCCGCGATCTCGGATACGCGAACAACGTTCCCGACTGAGACATGTGATCTAGAGCGCCCGGGGCAGTTCCACCCGGAAGGTCGCGCCCTCGCCCGGCCGGCTGTCGACCGTCACGGTGCCCTGGTGCGCGGCCACGAGCGCCGCCACGATCGACAGGCCGAGTCCGCTTCCCCCACTCTCTCGGGTGCGGGACGCGTCGGCTCGGTAGAACCGTTCGAATACCCGCGCCGCATCGTCTTCGCTGAGACCCGGGCCGGTGTCGGCGACCTCCAGCACGACCCGGTTCTCCGTGGTCTGCAGTCGAACCGTCACGTCCGCGGTCGCGGGAGTGTGCTTGACGGCGTTGGTAAGGAGGTTGCCGAGCACCTGCCTCAGCCGCGCCTCGTCACCGAGGACTTCAGGGGTTCCCGGTCCGGAACCCACTTCCAGGGCGAAGGAGCGTTCGGGCTCCACCGCGCGGGCAGCGTGCACGGCGTCCGACACCACGGACAGAAGGTCGACCGGCCGAATCTCGAGGGGCCGCTGGGCGTCGAGCCGAGCGAGCATGAGCAGGTCCTCCACGAGTAGACCCATCCGGGAGGCCTCTCCCTCGATACGGCTCATCAACGTCTCGGTGTCGGTCATCGCGCCCTGCCGATACAGTTCGGCGAAACCGCGAATCGTGGTCAGCGGGGTACGTAATTCGTGGCTGGCGTCGGCGACGAATTGCCGCATCTTCTCCTCGGAGCGGCGTGCCGACTCCTCGGACGCCTCGGTTGCGGCGAAGGCATGCTGAATCTGGGCGAGCATCCCGTTCAGAGCAACCGACAACCGTCCGATCTCGGTGCGGTCGTCGCGCGCGGGGACACGCCGATGGAGGTCGCCGGCGGCGATCGCGGCGGCGGTCTCCTCGACTTCGCCGAGGGGACGCAGGCTGCGGCGGACGACGAAGTAGGCGACGACACCCAACGCAATGAGCACCACCGTGCCGATGCCGAGTTGCAGGACCACCAATTGGTTCACCGTGTCGTCGTTCTCGGTGAGTGTCACCGCCACCGTCGTCTGGGTGCCGCTCGCCGTGGTGGTGGTGAGCACACGCCAGCGGACATCGGATCCGTCGGTGGAGCCGACCGTCATGGGACCCGAAGAGGGATCGGCAGGAATTGCGGGCGCGCTGGTCTCGTCGTTGATCTGGAAGAGCACCGTTCCGTCCGGGGACACGGTGCGCACATAGAACGGGCTGGGCGGTCGTCCCGGGTTCGGCTCGCCCGGGGGCGGGAGCGGACGCAATTCCCGCGGCTTGGCCCACCCCTGAGCGGCCTCGCGGAGTTGGTGGTCGATTCGGCTCGTCAGAGAATTCTCGAGCGCCGACGTCACCGCGACTCCCGACGCCAGCAGACCGAGTGCCGCGAGCAGCAGCACCGCACTTACCAAGGTGACCCGCAACGGCATCGACCGCACCCACCGCCGACCCGCGTGCCCGGCCGGCGCGACAGAATTCTCTAGTGCGGGTGGGGCGGTCATTGCCGCGGTTCGCGCATCACGTACCCGACGCCCCGAAGGGTGTGAATCAGCGGCGTCTCCCCGGTGTCCACCTTGCGACGCAGGTAGGAGACGTACGACTCCACCACCCCGACCTCACCGCCGAAGTCGTAATTCCACACGTGGTCGAGGATGCGCGGCTTGCTGAGAACCGTGCCGGCGTTCACCATGAAGTACCGCAGCAGGGTGAACTCCGTGGGCGACAGCGATACCAGCTCGCCCGCTTTCCACACCTCACGTGTGTCGTCGTCGAGTTCGATGTCGGCGAACGTGATACGCGCCGATTGCTCCTCGACCGACACCTTGCCGGATCGACGGAGTATCACCCGCAGCCGTGTCACCACTTCTTCGAGACTGAACGGCTTGGTGACGTAGTCGTCGGCGCCGAGTGTGAGGCCGCTGATCTTGTCTTCGACCGCGTCCTTCGCGGTGAGGAAGAGAACCGGCGCGTGCACACCATCCGCGCGTAGCCGCTGGAGCATCCCGAACCCGTCCATCCCCGGCATCATGACGTCGAGGATCACGGCGTCGGGCCGAAAGGTGCGCGCCGTATCGAGACCTGCCGAGCCGCTCGACGCCGTCGCGACCTCGAAACCCTGAAAACGCAGGCTGACGGACAGCAGTTCGAGGATGTTCGGTTCGTCATCGACGACGAGGATTCGGGCTTCGACGGGCTTCGCATTCACGGAAACCATCATCACGCGGAACGCTGGATCATCGCTGTCGGTTCCCTGGGAAGTTCCTGTGAGCGTCCCAGGGAACCGAGCGGGCGGGCGGTGCAGCCCCGTCGTCAGCAGACGACGACGAAGCCCTTGGTCAGTTGACGACGATGTTGAGGTTGAGGACTACGCCACCGAACGTCAGAATCGTGTTGGCCAGACCGAGCGTGACACCGCTGTTGAGTGCGCCGAGTAATCCGAGCATCATGTTCTCCATCATCTCCCCCTGTGCCAGGGCGGACTTTCCGTGTCGAGCCGATTACGCGCGTTGCTTGCACGTTGCCGAGAACAATAGGTGAACCGTCGCAAATCTGTGGCGACACTCGCATTCGATTTTTCGAAAATTTCTCACCGAGACTTTTTCGGCGAAAAGAGCCGAGATTCGAGAGCGATGAGCGAAGATGGGACAGTTGTGTCTCCCGCGGGCTGGGCGCCCCGGGTACACGGCCGACCCGCCGCAGGAGACGCGGCGGGTCCGTCGATCGCAGATGTGGTGAAAGTAGGTGTCCTGCTGTCGGTCCGACAGCAGGACACGTCGAGCGGTTTCTCAGCCGACCACGTTCAGGTTGAGAACCACTCCCCCGAACGTCCCGATAGTGTTGGCAACCCCGAGTGTGAACGCGCTGTTGATTGCGGCAAGCAGTCCGAGCATCATGATATGCCTCGTCATCGTCGGTGGAGTGCGCACGGAATTCACGCATTGTGCTCGACAATAAACAAGCAGGCCGCCATCCGCAGAGTTATTCAGCGCATTCGCCGGCGTGACCCTGAACCGATAACAATGCGTTTCCCGGCCGTGTCACAAAAAGGAAATCTCCGCCAAGACGAGGGAGCTTATCCGGCGTTTCCCTGCAAACGCCGACCACTGCGTTCAGACCACAGCATGAGCTTTCGGTACCGTGAAGGTCGTCGATACGACACCCGGACGAGCGCACCGTACCCGGCCAGCGACAAGACGGTGCTCGGGAGAGTTGTCATGGCGTGGATCGTGCTGGTGCTGTCGGGCGTGCTGGAGGCCGTCTGGGCCACCGCTCTCGGTCGGTCCGAGGGCTTCAGCAAAATTAGTCCCAGTGTCGTATTCGTCATTGCGCTGCTCCTCAGCATGGCGGGGCTGGCCTTCGCGATGCGTACTCTGCCGACCGGGACGGCATACGCAGTCTGGGTGGGAATCGGCGCTTCCCTTACCGTCGGTTTCGCGATGGTGACCGGCGCCGAAAACACATCGCTCGTCAAGATCCTGCTGGTCGCTGCCATCGTGGCGTGCGTCGTGGGACTCAAAGTCCTGCACTGAGCGCCCGAGCCGCGAAATGCTTGTGTGTCGCGGGTTACAGTAATCGTATGAACGTGGTCTCGTTGCTGGCCCTCCCGGTGCGCGCCGGACTTGCGGCGGCCGATGTCGGACTCGGAATCGCCGAGGCCACCTTGGCAACGGTGCGCACAGCGGTAGCAGGCACCGGAGTGGTCACCGGTATGGGCGCCTCCGGCAGCCCGCTGCAGATGATCAGTCAGCTGTCCTCACTGGCGGCGAACGACGGGCCGCTCGGACAAGCACTTCAGCCCGGAGGACCCCTCGATCGACTGCTCGCTCCGGGCGGCCCGGTCGACCGGCTGACCTCCGAAGGCGGCACCCTCGAACGACTCCTCGAACCCGGCGGACCGCTCGACCGGGTGCTCGCGAAAGACGGCCCACTCGACCGCGTTCTCGCCGAGGACGGCACGCTCGAGCGTCTACTCGCCAAGGATGGACTGCTCGACCGCCTCACCGCCGAGCAAGGCCCCCTCGAACGACTCACCGCCGCCGACGGCGCCGTCGAGCGACTCACCGCGCAGGGCGGCATCGTGGATCGCGCGCTGGCCGAGAACGGGATCCTCGACACGCTGCTGTCCGAGGGTGGCGCCTTCGAACGGCTGATCGCCGAGGGCGGACCGCTCGACCAGATCGTCGCACTCTCGGAAACCTTGACAGCACTGGCGCCGAATCTCGAGCGGATGAGCGCGAGCATCGATCTGCTACAGGACACAGTCGCGGTTTTGAGCGCAGCCGTCGGCCCCCTCGGGGAACTCGCCGGCCGCCTTCCTGGACGCTGGCTCAAGGGCAAGGGCGATCGACCGGGCATCGATTACACGCTGGGTCCTGCCTGACGCGTTCGTGAATACATCTCGCCCTGCCATCTGACAGGTGCCCCGATTGCCGGGCTGCTGTGCGCGTCGAACGTCAATGCCCGCAGCCGCCGGAACCTCAACGCTCCGAACCCCCTTCTGAATTCGTTGCATCAACCCTCTTGCGCGAACGGTATTCAGCGTTACTATCTAGCGGTAGTCATTAACACTGAGTAGTCGGAAGGAAGGTCCGATGGGCAAGCAGATGACCGAGATGCTCAAGGGCACGCTCGAGGGCATCGTCCTGGCGATTCTGGCCGCGCGGCCGGCGTACGGCTACGAGATCACCGCGCGACTTCGCGAGCAGGGTTTCTCCGAGATCGCCGAGGGCACCATCTACGCCCTGCTGGTCAGGATCGAGCAGCGCGGTCTCGTCGACGTGAAGAAGGTCCCGTCCGAGAAGGGTCCGCCGCGCAAGGTGTACTCGCTCAATCCACACGGTGGCGGGTACCTCCAAGAATTCTGGAAGACGTGGACGTTCCTCGCAGAGCGGATCGACCAGCTCCACCAGCACATCGAACACCCACAGAGCGAAGGAGAGTAATCGTGGCCGCACGATGGATCACGCAGATCACGGGTTCATTCGAGGACAAGAAGCGCTGGCGCCGGTACAAAGCTCGCAAGGAACAGCTCCCCACGAGCTACCGAACCGGGATCGACGGGATCGAACGCTACTTCATGTACGCCGGATCGATCGTCAAGGGCGATGTGCTCATGCAGATGCTCGAGGACCTTGCCGACCTGATCGAGCGCGCCGCCGCCGACGGCACCCCGATCCGCGACATCGTCGGGGACGACCCAGTCGAGTTCGCAGACACTTTCATCCAGAACTACTCGGACGGCCAATGGATCAACAAGGAGCGCAAGCGCCTGACGGACGCCCTCGACAAGGCCGCCGACGAGGGCGTGAACGCGCCGGAAACGGAGAACCGGCCATGACCACCGATCAGGCGCTCGAGCCCGCGATCCGAGTGCGGGGCATCGTGAAATCGTTCAAGGACTTGCAGGTGCTGCGCGGAGTCGACTTCGACGTAACGGCGGGGAGCATCTTCGCGCTGCTCGGCTCGAACGGTGCAGGCAAGACAACGCTGGTGCGAATCCTGTCAACGCTGCTGAAGGCCGACGCGGGCACCGTCACGATTCATGGCTTCGACGTCGCTGCGAAGCCCGACGACGTACGCGAGTCGATCAGCCTCACCGGCCAATTCGCCGCGATCGATGAAGTGCTCACCGGCCGGGAGAACCTCGTGCTGGTCGCCAAGCTGCGCCACCTGAAGAATCCGGGTGCGATCGCCGACGACATGCTCGCCCGCTTCTCGCTCACCGAAGCGGGGAACCGCAAGGCGACGACGTACTCCGGTGGCATGCGACGCCGGCTCGACATCGCGATGAGCCTGATCGGGAACCCGCCGATAATCTTCCTCGACGTACCCACCACCGGGCTGGACCCGCAGGCCCGGATCGAGGTGTGGCAGACGGTCAAGGAACTCGCCAGGACCGGCACGACCGTGCTGCTGACCACCCAGCACCTCGACGAGGCCGAGCAGCTCGCCGACCGCATCGCAATTCTTCACCAGGGCATCATCGTTCAGAACGGCACCCTCACCGAGCTCGAGCAGCTCCTTCCGCCCGCCAAGGTCGAGTACATCGAGAAGCGGCCCTCCCTCGAGGACGTCTTCCTCGCCCTCGTCGGTGACACCACCGTCCCGGCAGGAAAGGAAGCCCGATGACCACCCGTGTCCTCGGCGACACCGGCGTCCTTACCGGCCGCTCGCTGCAGCACATCCTCCGCAGCCCCGACACGATCGTCACCACCGCGGTCACCCCGATCGCGCTGATGCTGCTGTTCACCTACGTATTCGGCGGCGCGATCAACACCGGATCCGACCAGTCGTACGGCACCTACATGCTCCCCGGCATCCTGCTCATCACGATCGCGTCCGGCGTCGCGTACACCGCGTACCGGCTGTTCCTCGACATGCAGGGCGGCATATTCGAACGCTTCCAATCCATGCCGATCGCGAGGTCGAGTGTGCTGTGGGCGCATGTGCTCACGTCCGTGGCCGCGAACCTGGTCTCGGTCACGATCGTCACCGGTGTCGCGCTGATCATGGGCTTCCGCACCGGAGCATCCGTGGCTGCCTGGCTCGCGGTCGCAGGCATCCTGGTCCTGTTCACCCTCGCACTGACCTGGATCGCCGTGATTGCCGGACTCTCGGCGAGGACGATCGACGGCGCGAGCGCGTTCAGCTACCCGCTGATCTTCCTGCCGTTCATCAGCTCGGCGTTCGTGCCTACCGACTCGATGCCCGGGCCGGTCGCATGGTTCGCCGAGAACCAGCCCGTGACTTACGTCGTGAACACCATCCGAGCACTGTTCGCCCAGCAACCCGTCGGCACTGACATCTGGATCGCTCTGGGGTGGCTGGTCGGCATCCTCGTTGTCGCCTTCGCCTTCGCGACCGCCATCTACCGGCGCAAGATCAGCTGAGCACGAGGTCTTCCGGGGAAGACCCGCGCCCGCCTCCCCGATCGTGGCGAACCGGCCGATACGGCGTGGTCGGCCGCTCTGGTATGTATTTCGCATGACCCGAACCATCGTTGCGCTGCTGATCCCTGCCGTCCTCTTCCTGGGAGCGTGCAGTTCCGAATCGACCGACACCGACACCGAGGTGAGCGCAACCACCGAGGCGGCGGAGGCGACGGCCGCCGACCTTCCCGCCGTCGCCGACCTGTGTGCCGGCCTGCTCCAGTACGCGAACAGTGCCGAAGCCCGGGCACAGCAGACCGGCGAACCGTTCGACCGCACGAAGGCTCTGAGCGACCTCTTCGACCAGTCGGCCCTCACCCCGGAATGGAAAGACGCCCCGCAAGAACGTAAGGATCAGATGGTCAAGGCCTACGACGCCGCCAAAACCGGCACCTGCTGACCTCACCGACAATTCCGCCGGCCCCCTGTGGGGACCGGCGGAATTCTTCTACGAATCGTCAGCGGATGCCGGCGACTTCCTGCGCGATGGACGCGAGATGAGTTTGGGCGGCGGAGACGATGCCGTGCCGATTCTTGTGCGCTTCCTCGTAGGCGACGACCGTGCGCACATCGGCGGGATCGGTGAGTTCCCTGACCGCAGCGACGGCCTGCGAGACGTTCAGGTCGTCGTAGTCATCGATCGGAAGCTCGCCCGGATCCACGACACCACCCGCGGCGCGAGCCGAATGGATGGCGTCGGCGACACCGCCCGCGCCTTCCCGGCGGGTCACACTCTCCGCAGTTTCGAGGGCGGCATCCCGCGAGGCGGCCAACGTCTTGACTGCGACATCGCCGGCGTGAGCGCCGCGGCTGAGCAACGCACTGAGCAGGGGCGGTGTGGTGCGGGCCGTGTCCAATGCTCGATCGATTCCGCGCGCCGACCAGGTGACCGGGACGTTGAGCAGCCGAATCGTGCTTCCGGCAGCGGCCTGGAACGGCGTGCGTCGCAGAGCTGCCGGGCCGCCGAGCGCATCCTCGGCCAGAACGGTCGAAAGCCAGTCCACGGTTGCGGAATGCGCTGTGATCAATCGGTCCGCGAGACCGACGACTGCCGGCTCCTTCGCGACGGTGGCGAGTGCCTTGATGTAACGCGCGCGGTCGAGGAGTTGATGTTCGAGCGCCAGGTCGCCCAGCAGTGCCTCGTCGAACGGCTGCGCCTGCTCGGCCATCGCCTTGAACACGGCGGCCAGCCGACCGAGGAAGGGCCCGATAACCTCAGGCACACCGCCGAGGTCGCGGATTGCGCGTTCGATGGCCTCGGCGCGCTGACGTCCGTTTTCGGCGTTCTCCGTGAGTTCGCGGCGAACAGCCTCGGTGCGCGCCTGGGCGATGCGAGTCTCTGCTACCTGGATTTCGGTGTTGGTGAGGTCGAGAACGGCACGCAACTGAGTGATCAGCGTTGCGGTGGTGGTGCTGGTCATATATTTCTCCTTCGATAGCTGATGTGGCGGACGAATATCGGTCAGATCACGCTCGAGATGAGAAATGCGGCCAGAATCACTCCAATCAGTACAGAGGTGGCAGTAGCGGCGGCAAGTACCACCGAACCAGTCACAGTCGCCGCGGGTACGGCTGCGATGAGGCCTGCGGTCAACGCGGTTCCCACGGAGAAGCGCCGGTCGGGCGTTCCGTTAGCAGTCTTTGCGTGCCGGGGAGTATGAGGGCGGAAAACGTCATGTGCGGCGAGAGTCATGGTTCACGTCCCGTCTTGCGTCGAGTCTGGGCCAGAGGTCTTCGGGCTGACACACCGGAACTGGCGTTTCCGGTGCGACGCCGGCCGCGGCCTTCTGCACGGCCGGCGTGTCGCTGTTGCGCCACCGACGCAGTGTTGCTCAGCAATTTATCTGCTCCGGCGGGTATAGATTTTATCGTATCGGATAACGACAGAAGTTCAACCCTGCGACGCAAACCCGGCGCGACGCCCGACCGATCTCGACTCCGAAAACATTGCGTGATCAGGCAAAATAGACTGCCCCGTAACTCTTGACGTTCGAGATGTTTTTGTGATCTGCAGTGTCACGCATAACGAAAGGGACGCTGGACGCTCGGAAAACGCGCCCACAGAACCGTCCAGTGATGATGACTGGTTGTCGGTGCGATCGATCGCGTACCGCCTTTTCAGGCGGTTGCCTCTTCACGTTCGACCTTCAGGCGGTCGCCTCCATGTTCGGCCGAGTGCAGCCGACCCAGAAGTTCAGCGTTCTCCGCTTCGAGGTCGAGAATCCGCTGTATGCCCGGCAGGTTGATGCCGGCTTCGATAAGTTCGGCGATGCGTCCGAGACGAACCAGATCTTCCTCGCTGTAACGACGGGTACCGCCGCTGGTCCGCGCGGGCGTCAGCAATCCACGCCGTTCGTACAGCCGCAGCGTCTGCGGCCCGATTCCGGTCAACTCCGATGTGACCGCTATTCCATACACCCCGCGACGCGACCGGGGCATGACGTCGAACACCACGAGTGGCTCCCTTCTTCTCAAGGAACCCCACGATGTTAACAGACGAATTAAATGAATCTGCGACCGAGAGCATAGATTTCTGCTCGCCTACGCGTTGCCACCCGTCAATCGTCCGACAAAGCGACGTCGATGAGGGGAAGTTTGACGCGGGGCCGGCCTGCAATTCTTCCTGCAGCCTTCTCCGCGGCGTCGATGTCCCGCCAACGCTCCTTGTCGATCATCTGTGGCCGTCGCCGCGTCACCAACTCTGCCAACGCGGCACGATCCGCTTTCGGCGCGGGAAGGATGCCGGCCTCGAAATCTTCGAGCAGCATCGCGACGGTCTCCTCGGCATCTCCCCGATTGGTGCCGATGATGCCCCGCGGTCCGCGTTTGATCCACCCGGCGGTGTAGACACCGACCGTTCCGGTCACGCGGCCACGGTCGTGGGGAATGACACCGCGCTGCTCGTCGAACGGCACGTCGGCGACAGGCTCGCCGCGGTAGCCGACCGACCTCAGAACAAGGGACGTCTCCACATTCGTGGTGGACTCCGTGCCCACCGCGTTGAGGTCGCCATCGAGAATGTTGTGGACGAGTTCGACCGATTCCACATGATCGCCGCCGCGAATATGGCGCGGGGACACAAGATACCGGAAAACGATGCGTTTGTTACCGGTCGTGCGGGCGCTGTGTGTGTACTCGCGAGCCAGGTCCAGTCCGAGCTTGCGCGATGGCTCGATGTCCGGATCGTCATATATCGCCTGGCTGACCGGGTCGAGCGTCAACTCGGCGTCGTCGATGACGACATCGACCCCGGACAGGTAACCCAGAGCCAAAAACTCCGGCATCGAGTACGCCGCTTGCATGGGCCCACGGCGCCCGAGTACGACAACCTCCCGAATATTACTGCTACGCAACGCTTCCAGCCCGTGATCGGCGATATCAGTCTTGGCCAGCTCGTCCGGATCGATGGTGAGGATGCGCGCGACGTCGAGGGCGACGTTGCCATTACCGACGATTACCGCGCGCTCCCCCGATAGATCGAATGTCCGGTCGACATAATCAGGGTGACCGTTGTACCAGGCTACGAACTCCGTCGCGGAGTGACTGCCGGGCAGATCCTCCCCGGGTATCTCGAGACGCCGGTCTCCGGATGCACCGACCGCATACACCACGGCGTGATGGTGCTCGCGCAGTTCGGCGAGGGAAACATGCTTGCCCACGTCGACATTGAGAAAGAACTGCAGGGAGGCGGACCTGAACTCCGACGCGAACATGTCCGCGACGCCTTTGGTTTTGGGATGATCGGGTGCGACACCCCCGCGTACCAGACCCCAAGGTGTGGGCAACCGGTCGAACATATCGATCTCGACCCCGCCGCGCCGCAACAGTGCTTCAGCCGTGTAGCACGCCGAAGGCCCGGTGCCGACGATCGCAACACTCAGTGTGCCAGGTTCTTTCGACGGACGCTTCTCTCTGCCTGACAAGGGGGCGGTGTCCGTATCGAGTGGGTGCCTTTCGAAGTAGCCCCGATTGACGTCGGTGTACCGGGTCATCGTGGCGGCGAGGTCGAACTCGGAGAAGATCGCATCCACCGGGCAGGCGCTGACGCATTCGCCGCAGTCGATACAGGTGTCCGGGTCGATGTACAGCATTTCGGTAGTGCTGTATTGCGGATCTCCGGGACGCGGGCGGATGCAGTCGACGGGGCACACCGGAATGCAGCTCGCGTCGCTGCAGCAAGGTTGCGTGATCACGAACGTCATGGGTTCACCTGCTACGGCTCATCACTCGGTCTGCAGCTTGCCAGTGTTCGTCGGCAACCCAGAGCCGCGCGAACGCCGCGACCGCCTCGGCTGCGGAGGCGCCCGCCATGACACGCTTGATTTCACCAGCCGAGCTGTTGGCCAGCGACAGGGCCAGCGAACGCCAACCATCCTCGAAGGACGCCCTTGGCAGGACCAGGTCCACCAATCCGAGACGTTCGGCTTCTGCCGCGTCGAGTACGGCACCCGAGCCGGCCAGCATGAGGGCCTTACCCGGGCCGACGAGCGCGGCGAGCCGCTCGGCGCCACCCCACGCGGGCATGATCGCCAGTGCGACTTGGTTGAAACCAATCTTGATGTCGTCGGCGGCTACCCGGATGTCGGCGGCCACGGCCACCTCTGCCCCACCGCCGAGAGCGTGGCCGTTCAGCGCGGCGACGACGGGCGCCGGGAAGTCCGCGATCTGATCGCAGACCGTCCGCATCCGGCGCGCCATGTCTGCCGCCTGCTCCTCGGTTCTGAGTTTGCTCAGCTCTTTGAGATCTCCGCCCGACACGAAAGCCCGGTCACCGGCTCCTCTGATCACCAGCGCCTTGGCCCCGGCCGCCGCATCGAGCGCCTTCTCCAACTGATCCATGGTCTCCGGCGCGATGGCGTTGCGAGCATGTGGTCGATCGATCGTGATGACCGCCAACTCCTGTTCCAGCTCGAGGTCGACCATGCGCTGTTCTCCATTCCGATATTGGCATTCTTGTTTAGCGAGAATATCATATTCACAGCTGGCAGACGCCGGCCGGAGCGAGTCCCGACGCCGCGGTGCCGGCCTCGGCGCGGCTCCGTCCACGGGTATTGGAGCTCTCACATGCGGCACGTCCCCCCCGAACTGATCAGACGCTACGAAGAGGAGGGATGGTGGACCCACGACACCATCGGAGACCTGCTCAGGCGCGGTCTCGAGGCCGCCCCCGACACCGAATTCCGGATACACTCGACCGTTCGTCCGTGGTCGGGAACCTTCGGTGACGTCGAGTGCGTTGCCCGTCGGCTGGCGGGCGGATTGCGTTCGCGCGGAGTCGGTCCCGGAGACGTGGTCGCCTTCCAGTTGCCCAACTGGATGGAAGCGGCCGCTGTGTTCTGGGCGTCGGCCTTCCTGGGCGCCACCGTGGTCCCGATCGTCCACTTCTACGGGCGCAAGGAACTCGGATACATCCTCAGCGAGACCAAGCCGCACGTCTTCGTGACCGCCGAACGATTCGGGCGGACCGAGTACGACGCCGATCTGTGCTCGGACGTGCCCGTCGTGGGTGTCGTGGGCCGCGACTTCGACGACCTGCTCGATGAGCACCCGATGCCGGGTACCGTCGAAGCCGATCCGGCGGGTCCGGCGCTGATTGCCTTCACCTCCGGCACCACGAGGGCCCCCAAAGGTGTAATTCACAGTCATCAGACACTGGGTCACGAGACGCGACAGCTCGCGGGCCTCTACCCGCCGGACCGGGGCAGACAGCTCACTGCCGCTCCCGTCGGCCACTTCATCGGCATGGTGAATGCCTTCCTGATCCCCGTTCTGGACGGCACGGCAATCAATCTCACCGACACGTGGAATCCAGCTCAGGCGCTGGCGCTGATGGAGAGCGACGGGCTCACCGTCGGCGGCGGGGCCACCTACTTCGTCACCAGCCTCCTCGACCATCCTGATTTTGCGCCCCGGCATCTGCCGCACATGAAGTACGCGGGCCTCGGCGGGTCTTCGGTCCCCTCGGCGGTGACCACTCGGCTGGCAGATCTGGGCATTACCGTGTTCCGCTCGTACGGCAGCACCGAACATCCGTCGATCACGGGCTCGCGGTACACCGCACCCGAGGACAAACGGCTGTTCACGGACGGGGACGCCCTGCCCGGAGTGGAGGTCCGGTTGGCGGCCGACGGTGAGATCCTCAGTCGTGGCCCCGATCTCTGCGTCGGCTATACCGATCTCACCTTGACCGAGGCAGCGTTCGATTCGGACGGCTGGTACCACACCGGGGACATCGGCACGATCGACGAAGACGGTTACCTGACGATCACCGATCGCAAGGCGGACATCATCATTCGCGGCGGCGAGAACATCAGCGCCCTCGAGGTCGAGGAGGTTCTCCTCGCCATGCCCGAGGTCGCGGAGGCGGCAGTAGTTTCGGCGCCCGACGCCCGCCTCGGGGAGCGGGCGGCCGCCGTACTGCGCCTGCGGCCCGGACACGCCATGCCGTCGATGGACGCCGTCCGCGCTCACTTCGAGCGGGCCGAGATCGCGCGGCAGAAGTGGCCGGAGGAACTGCACCGAGTCGACGACTTTCCACGGACCGCCAGTGGCAAGATCCAGAAGTTTCTGGTGCGGCAGGACATTGCGGCACTCGGCACAAGAGAATAGTATTCTCGTAAATCGATAAGGAGGATCTCATGCCAGTGAACGACTTGCCGTATCCGCTGTTCGACGCGGACAACCACCTGTACGAGACCGAGGAGGCCCTTACCAAGTTCCTTCCCGAGAAGTACAAGGATGCGATCAAGTATGTGCAGGTCGACGGCCGCACCAAGATCGCAATTCGCGGCCAGATCAGCGATTACATCCCCAACCCCACCTTCGACGTGGTCGCTCGGCCCGGCTCGATGGAGGACTATTTCAAGAACGGCAATCCCGAGGGCAAGAGCCGGCGTGAGATCTTCGGCAAATCGATGAAGTCGATCCCGGCCTTTCGTGAGCCGGCCGCTCGCCTCGAGCTGCTCGACGAGCTGGGCGTGCAGCGGACATTGATGTTCCCGACCCTGGCCAGCCTCGTCGAGGAGCGCATGCGTGACGATCCGGACCTGATCCATGTTGTCGTCCACGCGCTCAACGAGTGGCTGTACGAGACATGGAATTTCAACTACGAGGACCGTATCTTCACCACACCGGTGATTACACTGCCGAACGTCGACAAGGCGATCGAGGAGTTGGAGTGGGTGGTCGAGCGAGGCGCCAGGGCGATTCTCATCCGCCCCGCACCGGTCCCCGGCTACAAGGGTTCCCGCTCGTTCGCCCTCCCCGAGTTCGACCCCTTCTGGAAGCGTGTCGTCGAGCTCGACATCCTGGTCGCGATGCATTCCTCGGACAGCGGCTACGCCCGGCACGACGCAGAGTGGGAGGGCAGCGACGGTGAAATGCTGCCGTTCCAGACGAACACGTTCCGGATGGTCAACGAATGGCGGCCCGTGCAGGACACGGTGGCCTCGTGGGTCTGCCACGGCGCGCTGTTCCGCTTCCCCGATATCAAGCTCGCTGTCATCGAGAACGGCTCGAGTTGGCTGAAGCCTCTGCTCGACGTCCTGGCCGACACGTACAAGAAGGCCCCCGAGGGCTTCGGTATGCAAGATCCGGTGGAGGCGATCAAGCGCAGCATCCATGTCAGCCCCTTCTATGAGGAGGGCGTGACCGACCTGATCGAACTGATCGGTGTCGACCAGGTGCTGTTCGGGTCCGACTACCCGCACCCGGAAGGTCTGGCACAACCGCGGCACTTCGCTGACATGCTCGGACACCTGGAGGAGAAGGATCAGGCCAAGATCATGGGTGGCAACCTCGCGAGGTTGATGAATCTATGACGTGGGAGACCATCCCCCAGATGGTCCTGAGCGCGGGCGACCGCTTCGGCACTGCCGAAGCGGTCGTCGACGGGCCGCTTCGGATCACCTTCGCCGAACTCGCCGGCCGAGTTCGGCGAGCCGCAGGGGCATTCGCTTCGGCCGGCATCGACAAGGGTGACCGGGTGGCCCTCTGGGCACCGAACTCGGCCGAATGGATCGTCGCCGCGTTCGGTCTGCTGACCGCCGGCGGCGTGCTCGTTCCCGTGAACACCCGGTACAAGCAGGACGAGGCCGAAGACATCATCCGGCGCAGCGGCGCGAAACTTCTGCTGGTCGAGCAGGGTTTCCTCGGTGTCCAGTACTCGGGACCAGATGGTGTGCCCGTGATCGATCTCAAATCGGCCTTTCTCTCGGACGGCCAGCCCTTCGAATGTGAGGTCAGCGGCGAAGACATCGCCGACATCATGTACACGTCCGGTACGACCGGCCGTCCGAAGGGCGTCATGATGAACCACCGCCAGACGCTCCGCCTCTTCTCGGAGTGGTGCGATCTGGCGGATCTGCGGGAAGGTGACCGTTATCTGATCGTCAATCCGTTCTTCCACATGTTCGGTTACAAGGCAGGTGTGATCGCCTCCCTGATTCGGGGCGCCACCATCCTGCCCGTGCCCGTACTCGAGGTCGATCGGGTACTCGAACTGGTGGAGAAGGAGAAGGTGACCATGCTGCCCGGTCCGCCGACTCTGTATCAGTCGCTTCTGGCAGCACAGGGGAACTGGGATCTCTCGTCCTTGCGTGCAGCGGTGACCGGTTCAGCGGACATCCCGGTCGAACTCATCCGGCGAATTCACGACGAACTGCCGTTCGAGACCATCATGACCGGGTACGGCCTCAGCGAGGGTGGGACGGCAACCGCCTCGCGACCCGGCGACACCTTCGAAGAAATTGCGACGACCGTCGGCACACCCTGCGAGGGAGTCGAATTGCGGATCGCAGCCGACAACGAAGTGTTGATCCGGGGTTACACCGTCATGCAGGGTTACCTCGATGATCCGGCCGCGACCGCGGAAGCCATCGATGCCGACGGCTGGTTGCACACCGGGGATCTGGGGACCCTCGACGACGGGGGCCGGTTGCGCATCATCGGCCGCAAGAAGGACATGTACATCGTCGGCGGTTTCAATGCCTACCCGGCCGAGATAGAGGGATTCCTGCTCGAGCACCCCGCAGTCGACCAAGTAGCGGTGATCGGCGTCCCCGACGAGCGGCTCGGCCAGGTAGGGAAGGCGTTCGTGGTCGCGAAGAACCCTGTCACCGCCGAGGATCTGATCGCCTGGAGCCGTCAGCGAATGGCGGGGTTCAAGGTGCCGCGGACCGTTCGGTTCGTCGACTCGCTCCCGTTGAACGCCACCGGCAAGGTCATGAAGGAGCACTTGAAAGATCTGGTGGGGTAACACCCTCCTTAACCACGCCGGCCGCGCGAAGACAGGACCCGGCGTAGACGCAGAACTCACCCTTCGACATAGGAGGACCGTAATGGACACCGACAGCGCGATGATCGAATTCGCAATCAAGTGGCGGCATTGGGACGGCGGACCCGACGAGGACATCTTCGTCGAGTTCGGTATTCCCGCATACCAGTTCTTCTTCCGACTGCGCCGGCTCCTGTCCACTCACCGATGGCATCAGCTGACGCCCCACCTCGTCACACAACTGACTGATATTTGTGACCGCAGATTGCATGTGCCGCAGACCCGAGCGGGATGATGTGGGCGACGCAGAAAAGGACATACATGAGAGACTTCGCCAACTTCGACATGCTCCGCGCGGCCGCCGGGACCGAGATCGGCACCAGTGACTGGATCACCGTCGACCAGGAACGTATCGACCGCTTCGCGGCCGCCACCGATGATGATCAATGGATCCACGTCGACACCGAGCGCGCCGCGAGCGGTCCTTACGGCTGCACAATCGCACACGGATTTCTGACGCTCTCTCTGCTTGCTCCGATCATCCAGCAGGTCATGACGGTCAGTGGCGCCCGTATGGCCCTCAATTACGGGCTCGGCAGGACACGGTTCATCACTCCAGTGCCCGTCGGTAGCCGAGTTCGCGGTACCGTCGTGCTCACCTCCGTCACCGACATCCCCGGCGGTGTGCAGGTCGCACGAACCGTCACGATCGCCACCGAGGGCGCGCAGCGCCCAGCCTGCGTCGCGGACAATCTTGCGCGATACCTGGTTTGATGTACCAGAACGGGTCGGCCCATCCCACGTCAATCTCGGTCACGAGTGGCCTGATCCGCGACCCACGCCGAGATCTGTGTCCGGGAGGTGAACCCGAGTTTGGTCAGAATGTGCTCGACGTGCCCCTGGGCCGTGCGTGGCGAAATTACAAGGCGGGCAGCAATGGCCCTATTGGTCAGACCCTCGGCGACGAGTGTGGCGACCTGACGTTCTCGCTTCGTCAGTGTGAGTGAAGTTGCGGCCGAAGCCTGCGCCTTAGCGTTATCCGCAGCTTGTTCGCGGAGCGCGTACGCGATCGCGGCGTCGAAATTGAGGCACCGGCCTTCGCTGCGAGCCAGCTCGAATGCCTGTTCACCGAGCGCCTGACGAACTGTCCGCTTGCATTGCTCATGGTGTATCTGCAACTCGGGGAACAACGCCGTGAAGCTGCCCATCGACCGCGCCAACTCCTCGGCCGCGCCCATCAGTACTGCGGCTCGCTTCACGTCCGGCCCAGTTTCCGCGGTCCAGGCCAGTACCTCGAGACACGCTGCGGCAGTAAGAAATCCGCTTCCCTTTCGTGTCAGCTGTAAGGACTTCTCGAGTAGCTCTGCCGCACGATTGGGATTTCCCTGCCGCCAGATGGCAACGGCCATGGCCCTCAGAGCGTACGACCGGTACAGCACTTCGCCACTGGTTTCGGTGACCGTGAGTATCTGCTGACAGCATTCGATCTCTCGCTGCAACTCGCCGAGCTGTCCATACGCCCTCCCCAGTAACTGCAGAACGCCTATTCGTGAGGCATCATCCTTGGGGCCGAACGATGCGAGGACGCTCTCGAAATGCACACAAGCCTGGGCCAAGTCCCCGCTGTACAACGCGAGGCTGCCTTCGGCGCGTCCGATGATGGCCTGCATCCTCGGGTCGTCCGTCGGTTTGGCTATGGCACGCGCCTCTTCCAGAAGGGCATTTCCCGCCTCGAGGTCTCCCTGCAACCCGGCCAGCACAATGCCCGTGCAGAGCGCATCTGCTCGTTCCACCGTCGGTTGGCCGGACGGATGAGCAAGGAGTCGGCCGAGCCAGTGCCGACCCTCACTGAACATAGCTCGTGAGTTCCAGAACGGAAACATGGCGTCGGCGATCCGCAGACCAGTGCCGGAGTTGTCGGATACAGAGAAATCCAGTGCGTCCCGCAGATTCGGCTGCTCCCGCGTGAGCCTGCCAATCCATTCTGTTTGCCGTGAACTGATCCAGTCGGCCTTCGCAGCCAGCGCCAGACGCTCACACCAATCCCGATGCAGTCGGCGCAGTTCTACATACTCGCCACTCTGCCGCAGCTTCTCCTGACCGTACTCACGCAAGGTTTCGAGCAGCCGGAAGCGCACCATCGTCCCGGATTCTTCCCGATTCAGAACTGACTTGTCTACCAGCGACGTTACGGCTTCGAGCAGCTCCTCCGAAGCCATGCCGACGCCGCACACCTGCTCGGCGGCGTCCAGTGAGAAGCTGCCCGCGAACACTGACGCCCGTCCCCACACCCGTTGTTCCTGCCGAGTACACAGCTCGAAGCTCCAATCGACACATAACCGCAACGTCTGCTGTCGTGCCGGCGCCCCCCGACTGCCGCGGGTCAAAAACGCATACCGGTCGGTGAGCCGCTGCAGGATCTGTTCCGGCGACATCACCCGCAACCGGGCGGCCGCCAACTCGATCGGCAATGGCAATCCATCCAGACGGTAACAGATTTGAGCCACAGCGGCCTTGTTCTCCTCGGTCAGTTGGAACCCCGGGACCGCGGAGGTGGCCCGGTCGGCGAACAGCGAGACAGCGTCGTAGCGAGGCAGGCCCTGCAGCGACGGCTCCTTATCCACCCTCGGCACAGTCAGCGGCGGCACCCGCAATGCGGCCTCCCCACCGATCCCGAGAGGCTCGCGGCTCGTCGCAAGAATCCGCAGATCCGGACAGCTCTTCAAGAGTGTCTCCGCCAGCTCCGCGGTCGCGTCCAACACTTGCTCACAATTGTCGAAAATCAGCAGCAGCTCCCGCGTCGCCAGGAACTCGACCAACACGTCACCCAACGGCCGTGCCGGGTGATCGCGCAATCCCAGCGCGGCGGCCACCACCCCGGTCAGCAGCGAGTCGTCGGCAAGTTCCCCCAACTCCACCAGCCACACCCCGTCGCGATACGCACGTTGGACCCTCTCGCCCACGCGCCGCGCCAAACGGGTCTTGCCGACACCGCCTACCCCGGTCAAGGTCACGAGATGTGACACCGAGAGCATGTGCTTCACGTCGCCGGCTTCAGTACGGCGACCGACAAAACTGGATAGTTCGAGAGGAAGGTTTCCCCTCATACCCCGAACGGCGTTCGCGGACGACGAGTAGTGCGCAAGGTCAGGTTCCTCCACGGAGTCGAAGCCGGAGCGGACGGTGGCCTCTCGCGGCTGTGTGGCCGGCGTGGCGGGCAGCGCCATTTCGTCAATCGCAAAGCCGTGCTTGCGCTGCATCTCACGAAGTTCACCACCCAGTCGTGTAGCGGACGGCCGGTCCTGCGGATTCGGTGACATCACTTGTTCGATGAGTGCGGCTACGTCGTCCTCTACGCCGCGCTCACGTAGGTCCGGCATCGGCTGCTTGGTGATCCGCACGAACTGGGCGACCACCTGCTCACCGCTTCGCCGCTCGAACGCCGCGTGACCAGTCAGAGCGCTGAAGAGAGTTGCACCGAGGCTGTAGATGTCCGAGGCTTGGCTGGGCGGTTCACCCTTCAGGACCTCCGGGGCAGTGAACGCCGGTGAACCGGTCACAACGCCGGCGCGGGTCTCGAAGCCGCCGGCGATGTGCGCGATCCCGAAATCTGCAAGCGCCGGCTCACCGTAGTCGGTCAGAAGAATATTCGCGGGCTTGACATCGCGATGCAGAACGCCGAGCTGATGCACCGCCGCCACAGCCCCGGCCATCTTCACCCCGAGCGTCAGCACCTCCGACAACGAAAGAGAACTGCGCCTCCGGATCCGCGTCTCCAGCGACCCCTGCGAGTGGTACTGCATCACGAGGTAGGGACTGTTGCGCTCGGTTGCGCCCACCTGCAGGACATTGACGATGTTCGGGTGCCCGCTCAGCCGGCCCATCGCGCGCTGCTCCCGGAAGAAGCGGGCCCGATTTTCCTCGTCGAGATCGGTGGTAAGTACCTTCACCGCGACGGTGCGGTCCAGTTCCGGCTGGGTACAGCGATACACCACACCGAAGCCACCGCGCCCGATTTCCTGGACGTCGACGAACCCCGCCGCTTCGAGCTCGGCGGCTACTGTGGGAACAACACACCGCTGCGTGTCGACTGGATCGTCTTCGTTCATAGCTCGGCCAACTCATCTGTTCGCGACCCCCGGCCCTGGGCAGCCCGCACTCACCTCTCGCCCGGGGTCCTTCGATGATATCGCCACCGCTACGTGACTCGAAGAGACACGCACGTCCGAATACGGCCGGTCCATCCACCTGGGATGCGAGCACGGAATCGCCCTGCATCGACAATCAAGGAGCATGCGTCGACTGGTGGAAACAACGACTTCGTGTTGTCACAGGGTGTGCCCAATCGGACGCTGTCGACGGTGGCCGACAGCGTCCGATTGTCGATCTTGCACGCGCCACGCGTGGCCACGCGCAGCCCCGGTGATCAAGGCAGGTGCCGGAGGGCCGGCACGTCATGCGAAAGCTATTTCTTCGGCGCCTGCGGAGGTAACGGATAATGGCAGGCGACGAACTGGCCGGGTCGCACTTCCCGTACCTCGGGCTCCTCTGTGGCGCACTTTTGTTGTGCTTGTGGACAACGGGTACGGAACCGGCAACCCGTCGGCGGCGCCAGCGGGGAGGGCACGTCACCTTCCAACGCCGGACCGGCAAACCCCTTTTCGGGGTCGGTCAGTGGCACGGAGTCGAGGAGAGCGCGGGTGTAGGGATGCGCCGGATAGTCGTATACGTCGATCGAGTCACCGAACTCGCAGATCTTGCCGAGGTACATGACCATCACATTGTCGCTGACGGTCCGCACGACACCGAGGTCATGGGCGATGAAGACGACCGTCAGATCGAACTCGACCTTCAGTTCTTCGATCAGGTTGAGAATCTGGGCTTGGACTGACACGTCGAGCGCGGAGACCGGTTCATCACAGATCAGGAGCCGGGGGCTGAGGGCCAACGCCCGGGCGATGGCAACTCGCTGTGCCTGTCCACCCGACAGCTGACGGGGCAGCATGTCGGCGAACCGACTGCCGGCCAGGCCGACCTGTTCGAGGACGGCAACGGAGGTGGTGGCACGCTCGGACGATGGTGCACCGGCCACTGCCAATCCCTCGACCACGATGTCCTTGACGGATCGGCGCGGATTGAGCGAGCCCACCGGATCCTGGAAGATCATCTGCATGTCGCGTCGCAGTGCGCGCATGCGTTTCTCGTCCACTTCTTCGATCCAATCGTCACCGAATCGGATACGTCCCGCAGTGAGGCGGTCGAGCCGCAGCACGGCCCGCCCCGTAGTGGACTTGCCGCATCCCGACTCTCCGACGATGCCGAGGGTTTCTCCGGGCAGCACGTCGAAACTGATCTTCGACACTGCCTGCACGGTGCCCGCACCTGTCGGGTACTCCACGACGAGATCCTGCACACTGAGCAGTGCCTGCTCGCCGCGGAGGTGAGCGCTACCGCTACCAGCCATGTTTTCCACCTCCGGAAAGTACGGATGCCGCGGTGGCAGCCGGGTGCACACAGAACACGTGATGGTCCACACCCACGGACTGCCGCTCCGGACCGGAGATTCGACATTCCTCATCGGCATGTTCGCAGCGGGGTGCGAATCGGCACCCCTCCGGGGGTTGTGTGGGATCTGGAAGTGAACCCGCGATCAGTCGCAGCGGCGCATGCCGTTCGTGGTCGATGGTGGGGGTCGCGCCCAGCAACGCTTCCGTGTAGCGATGCCTCGGGTCCTCGAATATCTCACGGGTAGAGCCGATCTCGGCGAGCCGACCTGCATACATTACCGAGACGCGGTCGGTGCGGCCCGCAACCACGGCGAGATCGTGGCTGATGAGCATCATCGCCATGCCGCGTTCGCGCTGAATCCGGCGGAGCAGATCGAGGATCTGCCGCTGGATCGTGACGTCCAGCGCAGTGGTCGGCTCGTCGGCAATCAGAAGGTCCGGTTCGCACGCCAAGGCGATGGCGATCATCACCCGCTGACGCATACCACCGGACATTTCGTGCGGGTAGTTGCGGAGCCGTCGTTCCGGGTCGGGCACCCCGACCTCCCGCAAGAGATCGAGGGCCCGGCCGTGAGCCTCGGATCGGGTGATGCCCAGGTGCCGGCGCATCCCTTCGGTGAGTTGCCTTTCCACTCGCACTACCGGGTTCAGGGATCGGCCGGGGTCTTGGAAGACCATGGCAATCTGCTTACCCCAAATGTCGAGACTCTCCTTCTTGCTCAGAGCCAGCAGATCCCGGCCCTGGAAGGTCACCTCACCCGAGCGGGCCGAGCGCGGCGGCATCAGCCCCATCACGGCCCGGGCCAAGACGGACTTACCAGAGCCGGACTCACCGACGATCCCCAGTGCCTGTCCCGCTTCCACCGTGAACGACACGTCGTCCACTGCACGCACGGTCCCACGAGGCGTGCCGATATAGGCGCGCAAATTCTTCACTTCGAGCAACGACTGAGTATTCATGACGAGTCCGGCTCCATCCCTTCGGTTGTCAGCTGTTTCCCTCTGCTGCCGACTACTTCGTGGTCCACAGCTCTTCGGGCAACGGCGAACCCCAGGTGTACAAGTCGACACCGTTCATGTCTTTTCCTACGACGACGGAGGGCACCGCCCGGACGTACCAGAGACCCGGATTCAATTGAACAAGCCGCTTCTGTACCGTCTCGTACGCCTCCTTGCGCTCCTCGACACTCTCGGCAGTGCGACCGGCGTCGAGCGCGGTGCTGAGTTCAGGATCATTGATGCCCGTGAAGTTTCCAGGCGAGGCGCCGTGGAACGCGGTCCATAACGGGAAGTCCGGATCCTGTACCACTGCGGAGGAGATGATCATGTCGAAGTCCCGCGCGGCCGCGCGTGCGGTCGCCACTGCGAAGTCCACGACCTCAATTTTGGCCTCGACGTTATCGAACGCGCTCAGCTGAGCCTGCAGACCTTCGGCTACGGCTTTGCTTTCCGTCGTCGTGTAGGACAGGAAGGTGAACGAGACCGGCTTGCCCTCGGCGGCCAGTTCATCGAACAATTTCTGCGCCTCGTCACTATCCGGTGTAGGCAGTGGGATATCGGCGTAGTACGGCGAGGATTCCTCGAACAGTGTCTTGGGAACGACGCCCTCGCCGTTGTAGACGACCGTGTTCAGTGCATCCAGGTCCACGGCGAGTGCGACCGCCCGGCGTGCCCGCTCGTCATCGAACGGAGCATGACGGAAGTTCATGGCGACGATCTGACCGCCACCGGTGGGTACGACCTCGGTCTGTAGTCCAGCACCTTCCGCCTTGTTCAAATTAGCCCAGTTCGTCTCCGATGCCAGATCCGCACCACCGGTCATGATCGTGTTGACCCGCTGATTGCTGTCACTCACCGTCTTGATTGTCAGGCCTTCGAGATACGGCTTCGGTGCATCCCAATAGCCGGGGTTCTTCTGCAGCTCGATCTTGTCCTGCCGGACCCAATCGACCAGAGTGAACGGTCCCGCGCCGACCGGATTCTCGTCGAAAGACGCCTGCCCCTTCTGAAGCGCCGTCGGTGACGCAATCCAATTCAATGCACCGGCGACCACGGACTGGCCGAAGTGCGGATTCGGCGCCACCAGAGTCACCTTCAGCGTGGTGGGGTCGATGACCTCCGACGACGCCACCTGGACTGCCTGGCGAATGGTCGTCGATCCCAGGGCAGGGTCGCGCAGCCGGTCCCAGTTGAACTTGACCGCTGCCGCGTCGAGCGGACTGCCGTCGGTGAACTTCAGGCCCGGCTGCAGCGTGAGAGTGAACGTGGCTCCGCCGTCGGTGGTGGAGAATCCGGTCGCCATCTTGTATTCGAGATCGAAGTTCTCGAGATTGTTGATCATCAACGTTCCGTATAGAGCGTTGCCGAGCACGGGCTGGTGGGCCCAGGTATTGGACAGGCTGGCGGGGTCGAGGTTCCGCGGCTCGCCGGTTTGCAGGACGCGAGCCACACCACCGGCGATGGGTTCACCACCCTCGGACTTGCCGCCGGCGGCAGAACCCGTGCCACCGCAGGCGCTGAAGAGCAGTGCTCCGGCGCATGCCGCGACCATCGCGGTCAGAATACGTCTGGATCGAAACATCATGGACCTCTCGGGAAGGTGGAAGCTGGTAATGCAGATATGGTGTGGCGAAGGACCTCGCCGGTTCAGTCGTGCATGGTCCGGTCGAACTTGGTGCGGAGATGATCGCCGACCTGGTTGAGGGCGAAAACGGTGAAGAAGATGACCAATGCGGGGACGAACACAAGGTGTGGTGACGTGGCGATCGCGTCCTTGCCGTCGTTGATCATTCCGCCCCAACTCGGTTGCGGCGGAGGAATTCCCAGACCGAGAAAACTCAACGATCCCTCCGCCACGATCAACGCCGCCATCACGATCGGCAGATACGCCGCCAACGGAGCCAACAGGTTCGGCAGGATTTCCCGAAAAAGTATCCGAAAATTACCCGCGCCGATATTGCGGGCAGCACGAACGAATTCCCGCGACGACCAAGACATCGTGTTGGCCCGCGACAACCGAATGAAAGCAGGGATCACCAACAACGTGAGTCCCAGCAATATCGTCGGTACGCTGGGTTCGAGGATCGACGCCAACGCCAGCAGGAGGATCAAGGGCGGGAACGCCAGCATCGCATCGGCCACCAGCGACACGCCGGCATCGAGACGCTTACCGAAGTAGCCGGCGAACAGTCCGATCAATGACCCGATCACAAATCCCACCAATCCAGCTACCGTACCCACCACGAGCGAGACACGGGCGCCGTAGATGATGCGTGACAACATCGACCGACCCAACGTGTCCGTGCCCAGCAACAGTTCGAGTGAGCCGAATTGCGGCCCCAGTCGCGGTGCCGCCACCGGAGTGGCGAACGGGGCCAACGGCAGTACGGCGGCCAGCAACGCCGCCGCTATCAACACCACCAGCCACAGCACCGACAGATACACCAGCAGCGACCGGCGCTTGCGAACTACCGGAACCGCCGGCAAGTCCACCGCCGGACCTGGATCCGTACGTACTGTCTGATCTACCGCCACATCGGTCATGCTCCGGCCACCTTTCGCACCCGCGGGTCGATCACTGAGTAACTCAGATCGACGACCGTGTTGATCCCCACGTAGACCACCGCAATGAACACGACGATGCCCTGCACCATGATCACGTCACGCGAGGTGATCGACGATGCCACCAGCTGCCCCAAACCCGGTAGTCCGAACAATGTCTCGACGATGACCGTCCCTCCGATCAACCGCCCCAGATTGATCCCCGCCACGGTGATCAGGGAGAACGAGGAGGGCCGCAGCGCATGCCGGAACATCACGTATCCGCGAGGCATTCCCTTCGCCCGCGCCGAGGCGATGAAGTCCTCCCGCAACGTCCCGATCAGGTCGGTACGCAGCAACCGGTGGAACGATGCGATCTCCGTCAACGCGATTGCGATTGCGGGTAACATGGCGCTCCGCAGATTCGGCCCCAGCCCGTCACTGATCTGCGACCACCCCATCACCGGGAACCACTGGAACTGAATCGCGAAGAAGTAGATCAGCACCGGGCCCGCGATAAATGCGGGCACCGACAAGAACACCGCCGACACTGCATTCGTGCCCCGATCGAGCGCACTGCCCGGCCGCGACGCCGACAGAACACCCATGATGAGGGCCACCGTCAACGCGATGGTTAATCCCATCGCCGCGAGCTGCAACGTTACCGGCAACCGCTCCACGATCGCCTCTCGCACCGACTGCCCGGTCAACGGTGATG
This sequence comes from Rhodococcus sp. USK13, assembly GCF_018343855.1. Lineage (NCBI taxonomy): Bacteria > Bacillati > Actinomycetota > Actinomycetes > Mycobacteriales > Nocardiaceae > Rhodococcus > Rhodococcus sp. USK13. Next base: position 6,542,292 of record NZ_CP069242.1, read on the forward strand.
CTCCAAGGTCACCCCGCACCGCGTCGGAAAGCCAGGACACATACTGTGACCACAGCGGAGCATCGAGACCGAGTTGGGCATTCATCGCCGCCACCGCCTCGGGTGTCGCATTCTCGCCCAGAATCACCTCCGCCACCGACCCCGGCGCCAACCCGAGGAGCGCCACCACGGCAAATGTCACCAGTAGCACCACCGACACGCTGCGGCCGATCCGCTTCGTAACCGTGAGAACCATGGAACTCACCTTTCGGACAGGGAAGGGAGGGCGTTCTCGTCCAGCGTTACCGCACTGAGCTTTTCGAGATAGCGCACTACTTCCGTTTGGTCGGCTGCCGGATCGAGATCCTCGACCGCTTCTCCCCATACACGACCCAGCGCGTCACCGAGGACCGTGGAGGCATCGAGCTGCCGCGCCAGATCGAGGGCAATTCCGATGTCCTTGCGCATCAACCGGGCGCTGAACCCCGACGCGAACGTTCGGGAGAGGACGAAGTTTTCGTACTTGGTCTCCGTTGCCTGATTTCGACCGCTGCCGGCGTTGATCACGGACAGCAGTGTCGCGGGATCGATACCGAACTTCCGTCCCACGAGAAGTGCCTCGCCGGCGGCCACCAAACCGTTGGCGGCGAGGAGGTTGTTGAGCGCCTTCACAGCGTGCCCCGATCCGACCGGCCCGACACGGATGATCTGTCGACCCGTCGATTCGAGCAACGGCAGTACGGTGTCGATCGCCGACTGGTCGCCTCCGACCATCACAGCGAGATCGGCGTTTCTCGCGCGCGCCACCCCACCACTGACGGGAGCGTCTACGACATCGATTCCTCGGACTGCCGCGGCCTTCTCGATCGCCTGGGTGCGGGCGGGAACGCTCGAACCCATGTCGACGAGGATGCTCCCCGGCTTCAGGCAGGAAAGCAAGCCCCCGTCAGCGAGTACGACCTGGTCGACGATGTCGCTGTTGGGTAGGGCGAGGACGACTATGTCGCAGTCCGCCAGCTCGGCGGTGTTCTCTGTACTGGTAGCGGTGGGATTGTCGTCGATGAATCGTCGACGGGCCTCCGGGTCGGCATCGTGCACGACGATCGGCTGACCGGCGCTGACGAAATTGCGTGCGATCGGAGTGCCCATGGCCCCGAGCCCGACGAAGCCCACCTTGCGGTGTGGCAGCGGAATCCTCGGAGCGTCCACCTCGTCTTCGGCGTTCAACGGACCGAGATGGGCGTCCAACGCTTCCTGGACGACGCGCATCGCTGCGACTCCCGCAGGTACACCGGCATACGCGGTTCCGTGAATTACGGCTTCCGTGATCTCTCCGCGTGTCAACCCGTTGCGGATGCCGGCGCGCACATGTACGGCGAGCTCTCGCGGTTGGTTGAGCGCGACCAGCATTCCAAGAGTGATCAGACTTCGGCTGCGACGGTCGAGACCGGAACGGGTCCACACAGAGCCCCACACGGTTTCGCTGACATACTCCTGCAGTGGTGCACCGTCGGAACCCGCATTCCGGGTGATCGCAGCGTTGACGTAGTCATCTCCGAGCACCTCCCTGCGAACGGCGAGGCCCGCGTCGAAGAGGGCGCGGTGGGCGTCCTCTATCGAGCTGGTATCTGACAGCGTTTCTGTCATCGGTTGGTTCCTCCGGGACCCTCGAGAATGGTGACTGCCGATACCGCCGTCGGACCGCCGACGTTGTGTGCCAATCCGATCCGTGCTCCGTCGACCTGATTGACCGAGCTGCCACGCAGCTGTTCGAACAACTCCACACACTGTGCGACACCGGTTGCGCCCGGCGGATGTCCCTTGGCGATCAGCCCGCCACTGGGGTTCACCGGTAGTGATCCGCCGACGCTGGTGACGCCCGCCTCGAGGAGTTTGAAGCCTTCGAACCGGTCCGCGAATCCGAGGTCCTCGTAGCTGATGAGTTCGATGCCCGTGAAGAAGTCGTGCACCTCCGCGACGTCGACGTCTGATGGAGACAGTCCCGCCATCGCGAAAGCCTGCTTCGCAGCCCGTACCGTCGACGGAAACGACGTCATGTCCCGTTTGTGTTGCGCCATCACGGAATCGAGTCCGGAGCCGACGCCGCGAACCCATACCGGGCGATCGGTGAACCGGTCGACCACGTCTTCGGATACGAGAACGAGTGCCGCAGCTCCATCGCTTTGCGGGGCGCAATCATAGAGCCCGAAGGGCGTCACCACCGTCGGCGCGTTCAAAGCCTCCTCCACGGTGATCTCGAAGCGCTGCCGTGCCTTGGGGTTATTGATGGCATGGTGGTGGTTCTTCACCGCCACCATCGCCATGTGCTCACGGGTGGCGGGTGACTCGTGCAGATACCGGCGAACGTGGAGCGCGAATCCTGCCGGTGCGACGAGGCCCAGTGGGTAGTCCCAGGCCATGTCGCGCGTCATTGCCTCCCACTCCCAGAGCATGTCCTTCGACGCGGTTTCGCGGAGCTTGTCGGCGCCCATGACGAGTGCCACGTCGAACGCTCCAGAGGCGATCCCGAACAAGGCGTTCCGGATGGCGTCATGACCTGTGGCACAGGAATTCTCGACCCGTGTCACCGGAATGTCGGAGATATCGAGCGTGTCGGCGAGAATTCCGGACGGAAATCCGTCCGTGGTGCCCATCGAGCCGAACCACGCAGCCTGCAGATCGGACTTGTCCAGCCCTTTGTCGATGCTGCCGGCGCATTCCGCGAACGCCATCGGCAAAAGATCCTTGATTCCCAAAGTGAAGTGTTCGGCGAACGGTGTCATACCGGCGCCGACGATCGCAACGTTTCTCATGCTGCCGCCTCCAGGGCGCGATCGGATGTGGGATCGGGTTCGAATGCATAGCCGTAGTCCGGAACCCCGGACCGCACGGCAACCCGGCGCAGCACCATGCGACCGCGATCGCCGATGTCGACGGTGCCAGGCTCGATACCGGTTACCTTCGCCAACGCGCGAACGCCCACCTCGTCGAGTTCGACGATCACCAGCGAGTACGGGGTCCGGAGGCCGGGTACCGGTACGTGCACAGTCACCTCGGTATAGACGGTTCCAGTGCGGGGCAGGGGCACGAAGGAGTAGTCGGTCCTGAGCGTTCCATCACGGTCGACGCGGTATCGGGGCGGAAAGTCCAGCTCGTCGCTGTCGGAGTATTTTCCGGCTTCCCAGCGGACTTTCGCCTCGAATGCCCTCTCGTAGGCGGCGAGGGAGATCGGGATGTCCGCACTGGGGATGTACGCACACTCCGGCTTGGCACGCGCTCGCGGTTCTCTGCGGTTGATGTGCGCCGCGCCGTCGGCGACCGTGATGCCGGAAAGGCTGGCCTGCTCAACCCCCACGAGCGGGCCGGTAGACCCCGACTCCACCATCGCGGCGAGTGCGAACAGTCCGGAACTCGCTCCGGTTGTCGGTAGTGGCAGTGGAGGGCCCGCGCACAGAGCCGCAACCTGCTTCTCCTCTACACCTGCCACCGCGACCGGAGTGTCCACCCACGCCGCTGCCAGTGAAGCCAGGAAGCCGCGCTCCTTCAGTAGGCGCGGGTCACCGTAGTCGTGTACCAGACCGTTCGCGGTGCGCGTGCGGACCGGCAGGCTGCGGGCGATACGCGCAGCGGTGCGAACCTGCAGTCCACGCTCCGCGGTCAGCGCCGCTGCCGCACCTGCTGCATCGATGTCCACACCGATGACCAGCGTGCGCGGACGGGCCGAGCCCAGGGCGTCGAGGGTCGCCGGTGCACCACCGAGGCGCTCCGTCACCTCGAGCTCAGGGTCGAGCCCCAGGCCGGCGAGCAGCACAGCAGCGTTGCTGCTTTCCATCAACGGCAGGTCGCGGCTGACGAGCACGACACACTCGACCGAGCCGCCGCTGTCGAGGGCGGCTCGACCAGCTTCGACAGCGAGGGTGATCGCATCCTCGTCGTCACCCGGCACACGGCGCCCGGGTGTTCCCCAGCACGGCAGGTACGTACCTATCGAAGTGATGTATGACATGTGAACTCCCAGCAATCTAGGTAACAGCGCCCGCCGTTTTGAGCGCGATGATGCGATCCCAGTCCAAGCCGAGCTCGGCCAGGATCTCGTCGGTGTGGGCCGCGAACTCGGGACCCGGGCCAAGCTCGGGGGCAGCGACGTCGAACTGCACCGGGTTGGCGGCAAGTTCGAGTTCGCCCGCCTCGACCAGGTATTCGTTGGCGCGGACCTGCGCGTCGACGGAAACCTGGAGTGAATCCTGCACCGGCCCCCACGGACCGGACAGCGTGGCGAAGCGCTCCGTCCACTCCGCGAGGGTGCGGGTGGCGAGCACCTCCCCGAGAATCGCGACGGCCTTGTCGGTGTTGGCGGCGATCTGAGCGGCGTCGGCGAAGCGCGGATCATCCGCGAGTTCGGGGCGGTCGATGTGGCGACACACATCTGCCCAATACTTTGCGGGCTGCAGCATGACGAATGCCAGGTAACGGCCGTCGCCGGTGGCGTATATCCCCGACAGCGGATTGGTCGGCGCGCCGTGGGCACCAGGGACGGGTGCCACCATGGCCTTGCCGAGATGAGCTGACAACGCAATGCCGTGTCCCATGGCCCACACGCCACTGCTCAGCAGCGAGACGTCGACGATCGACGGTGTGCCCGTGCGCTCGCGGGCCAGGAGCGCCGCTGCGACACCCCCGGCAAGATTCGTCCCCGAAATGGTGTCGCCGAAGGCAGGTCCCGGCGGACTGATCATGCCTTCCACTCCTGGAGGTGTGAGCGTTGCGGCGATGCCGCCCCTCGCCCAGAAAGCGGTCATGTCGTAACCGCCTTTGTCTGCCTCGATACCACGTGGACCGAGGGCACTACCTCGCGCATAGATGATGTTCGGGTTCACTGCGCGGACGTCGTCCACGTCGATCCCGAATTTGGTGCGGGCCTGAGGAAGGAAACTGGTCAGGAAGACGTCCGACCGACGGACCAGATCGTCGAGGACCGCCTTGCCCTCCGGTCGGCCCATGTCCAGTCCGATACTCCGCTTGCCGCGATTAGCATGCTCGACATTGGGATTGGGATCACCCTCCACCCGGAGGGGCCCGATCTGGCGGAGCCCCCTCTGCGGGTCCCCGGTGACGGCGTGCTCGACCTTGATGACCTCCGCGCCCCAATCGGCGAGCACCGCACCCGCTGAGGGCACGAAGCCGTACATCGCGACCTCGAGCACGCGGATACCCGCAAGCGGCTTCACGGCTTCACCACGACCGCGAAGGCCTTGGTTTCGAGGAACTCCTCCAGTCCTTCTCGGCCACATTCACGTCCGATACCCGACTGCTTGTAACCACCGAACGGGACGTCCGGACCGAAGTAATTCCCGCCGTTGATACCCATCGTTCCGGTGCGGATGCGCCGGGCTATCGCGATTGCACGTTCGTCGCTCGCACTCATCACCGCGCCGGACAGACCGTAGATCGAGTCGTTGGCGATTCGCACAGCGTCGTCGTCGTCATCGAACGGGATGATCGCGAGCACCGGTCCGAACACTTCCTCTTGTGCGATCTCGCTCTTGGGGTCCACGCCCGCCAAGACCGTGGGCTCATAGAAGAAACCTGGATCGACGTTCGTGCCACCCGCCAGCAACTCGGCACCGTCAGCGATCGCGCGCTGCACCATCGCGTCGACCTTCTCGCGCTGACGACCACTCACGAGAGGGCCCATATAATTCTGTGGGTCAGTCGGATCGCCGAACGGGATGCGGCGGATGATCCCCGCCACCATCTTCGCGATCTCGTCGTGGTGCGCTCGCGGCACGAGTAGCCGCGTGGTCAGAGCGCACCCCTGACCGGCGTGCGAACAGACGGTCCCGGCCGCGAACTTCGCAGCCATCGCGAAATCGGCGTCTTCCAGCACGATCATCGCGGATTTTCCGCCGAGCTCCGTGAACACTTTCTTCATCGTGTCTGCCGCCGCCGCCATGATGCGGCGTCCGGTCGGGGTCGACCCGGTGAAGGTGACCACGTCGACGTCGGGGTGCGTCGTCATCAGCTCACCGGGGGCGATCTCGGAGGAACTGATGACGTTCACGACGCCCGCTGGAATGTCGGTGTGTTGCGCGATTATCTCGCCGAGGGCCAGCGTGACGAGCGGCGTGTCAGGCGCAGCCTTGAGCACCACTGTGCATCCCGCGGCAAGCGCGGGAATGATCTTGGCCAACGCGAGCTGCGTCGGGTAGTTGTACGCAACGATCGCGGAGACGACGCCGGCCGCTTCCTTCTCCACCCATCGCTTGTGGCGCTGTCCGGAAATGTCGATTTCGCCGAGGTCTTCGCTCAGCGGGTACTCGCGCAGGAGGTCGGCGTAGTAGCGCACGATTCGGATAGGTGCCTCCAGCTGGTTGGCGCGTGTGAGCTGGACGGTGGCACCCACATCAGCGATCGTCAGTTCGCGGAGCTCCTCGAGATTGTCGAGCAGCGCCTGGTGGAACTGGTCGAGACACTTGATCCTGAACTCCACGTCGGTAGACCAGCTGGTCGTGTCGAAGGCCCTCCGCGCTGCAGCGATACTCGCTTCCGCTTCCGCGACCCCGGCATCAGGCGCATATCCGACGATGTCACCCGTAGCTGGATTGATCGATGCGAACGTCCGCTCGGTCGCAACAAGCTGCCCGTCGATCAGCAGGCGCTTGTCGACGTCCAGCACGGTCGCGGCCTCACGGCCTCCGTGACCACCGTTCGCGGCCGACACCGTGTCCTGAGATGACATCCGTTCTCCTCACTCAAAGTGAAAATACAATTCTCGCATTTGAGAATTATGCATTGGCTCTGCAGAGAATGTAACAACATGTGAGCCGCGGGGATACCCCCAATTGAGATCGGCGCCACACCCCACCTGGTTACTGATCGACTGTTGCCACACCTTGTCGTCCGAGAGTATGGTTCTCAAAAACGGAAGGGAGATTCTTGTGATTCAGACTACGGCAATAGGTCCGTCACTAGGAGTGGAAGTCACCGGCGTCGAGAACCTGGACGACGAGGCGGTGATCGCCCGGTGCCTGGAAGCTCTGAAGTGGCGGGGCGTGCTACTCATCCGTGGCCTGCACCTCGACGACGACGCCCAGCTGGCGTTCAGCCGCAAGCTCGGCACGGTGCGCATGGCAGCCGCGGGCCAAGAGCTCTTCACGGTCTCCCTCGACCCGGCCAAAGCCCCCTCCGCCGAGTACCTGAAGGGCACCTTCTACTGGCACATCGACGACACCACCAACGATGTGCCGGCGAAGGCAACCATGCTCACCGCCCGGCACGTCGCGATGGTCGGCGGCGGAACCGAGTTCGCCAACACCTACGCGGCCTACGAGAATCTGCCCGAGCACGAGCGCAAGCGCTACGAGGGGCTTCGGGTGGTGCACAGCTTCGAGGCCGCGCAGCGGCTGGCCCATCCCGACCCTTCCGATGAGATGGTGGCGCGCTGGCGGCAACTTCCGACACACGAAACTTCGCTCGTGTGGACGCGCCGCGACGGCCGGAAGTCACTCGTCATCGGTGCCACGGCTGACCACATCGTCGGAATGCAGGCCGAGGAGAGCCGGGCACTGCTGGACGAACTACTGGGGTGGGCCACCCAGGAACGCTTCTCCTACACCCACGAATGGAAGGTTGGTGACGTAGTGGTCTGGGACAACACCGGAATGTTGCACCGGGCGCTGCCGTACGACCCGTCCTCGGAACGCCTGATGCGGCGCACCACGATCTCGGGCGACGAGGCCTGGTCGTGAGAACAGCTGTCGTCACCGGAGGTAGCTCCGGCATCGGTCGCGCCATCGCCGAACGCCTGCGCAAGGACGGCTACCAGGTCGCCGTACTCGATCTCGCACCCACAGAATCCGAGTTCGAGTACAAGGTCGACGTGACCGACCGCGCACAGATCGATGACGCGCTGACCAAGATTCGCAACGAGCTTGGACCGATCACGATTCTGGTCAACGGGGCCGGACTCGAGCTGTACAAGCGCTTCAGCAATATTGCCGCCGACAACTGGCAGCGAGTGATCGACGTCAATCTGAACGGCGTCTTCCACTGCGTCCAAGCCGTGCTTCCGGACATGGTCGATGCGGGCTGGGGTCGCATCGTCAATATCTCGTCGTCCAGCGCGCACTCGGGGCAGCCGTTCATGTCGGCGTACGTATCCGCAAAGTCGGCGGTCAACGGGCTCACCAAATCGCTGGCTCTGGAATACGGGCCCAGCGGCATCACGGTCAACGCGGTGCCTCCCGGTTTCATCGACACACCCATGCTGCGCCGGTCCGAGGAGAAGGGCCTCCTCGGCGGCTCGATCGACCAGCACATCAGCAAGACCCCAGTCCGGCGCGTCGGCCAACCGGAGGACATCGCCGCCGCTTGCTCCTTCCTCATCTCCGAGGAAGCCGGATACATCACCGGCCAGATTCTCGGCGTCAACGGCGGCCGAAATACCTGAGGCACGACGCTCGCCCCTTCCGTCGCGAGCCGATCTGCCGCCTATCAATGAAAGGATTTTCAGTGGGACGTGTTGAGGGCAAGGTCGCGTTCGTCACCGGCGCGGCGCGGGGCCAGGGTCGCAGCCATGCGGTGCGACTGGCCGAAGAGGGAGCCGACATCATCGCTGTCGACCTGTGTAGCGACATCGCGGCGATCGGTTATCCGATGGCGACCCCGGAGGATCTCGAGGAGACTGTCCGCCTGGTCGAGAAGCACGGCCGGCGCATCGTCGCCGTCCAGACCGACGTTCGGCAGGTCGACCAGTTGAGGGCCGCGGTGGAGCGTGGCATCGCCGAACTCGGCTCTCTCGACATAGTGGTCGCGCAAGCCGGTGTCGCGGGCATGAAGGGTGAACCACAGATCGACGCCTGGTGTGCTGTGGTCGACACCAACCTGATCGGGACCATGAATGCCGTCCAGGTCGCGTTACCCCACCTCGGAGACGGTGCCTCGATCATCGCAACCGGATCGACCGCCGCACTCATGGACGTGAGCAAGGTGGACGTTCCCGGCAAGGACCTCGGCGGAATCGCATACGTCTTCTCCAAACGTGCACTTTCCCAATACATCCACGAACTCGCGACACATCTCGCCCCGCGCGGCATTCGTGCCAACGTCGTGCACCCGACGAACTGCAATACCGACATGCTGCAGAGCGAGCCGATGTATCGATCGTTCCGGCCAGATCTGGAACACCCGACGCGGGCGGACGTCGAGCCCGCTTTCGGGGTTCAACAGGCCATGCCGATCCCCTACGTCGAGCCCGAGGACATCAGCAACACCGTCCTGTTCCTCGCCTCCGACGAAGCCCGATACGTCACCGGCATGCAGATGCGTGTCGACGGCGGCGGCTACCTCAAGTGGTACGACTACCACACCTGACCTGCGGCCGGAGCGCGGCTCGACGGAATCGAAACAGTATGTGCTCGAATTTGATTCACCTGCAATCAGGAGGAATAACGTGAAGGTGAAGGTCGACCCAGAACGCTGCCAAGGGCACACGCTGTGCGCAATGGCAGCTCCAGACGTATTCGAACTGAGCGACATCGACGGCCACGCGTCGGCCGTCAGCGAATCGGTGTCCGCCGAACACGAAGAGAAGGTGCGCGAAGCCGCCCACTCCTGCCCAGAGCAGGCTATCTCCCTTTTCTGACACGGCTGCCGATCGGAACTCGCCGATTCACTCCGAACCGCAAGAGAGGACGACGCGATGAGCGTTGATGACGTCGTAGACGACGACAGTCGGAAGAAGAACACCTACGACTTCGACCGGCACGCACCGGAGTACCGTGACAATTTCCTACCGATAACGGAGGAAATGCACGCGAAGTGTCCGATGGCCTGGTCCGATACCCATGGCGGCCACTGGGTCGCCGCGGGCGGTCGCGAGGTGTTCACCTTCGCCCGGTCCGCCGACGTGTCGAACGATCACGACCTGAAAGGCATCCGTCGTGGATACAAGGGCATAGCTATCCCCACAATGGAACGCGCGAGCGGCGTCCGAGGCGGCATCCTCGAAATGGACGAACCCGAGCATCGCGAATTTCGTTCGCTTCTCAACCCGTACCTGTCGCCCGCTGCAGTCAACAGGTGGATCCCGTTCATCGACGAGGTGGTGCGCGCGTCCATCGACGAGAAAATCGAAACGGGCAGGATCGACTTCGTAGACGAGCTCGCGAACATCGTCCCCGCCGTCCTCACACTGGCGATGCTCGGAATCCCCATCAAGAAATGGACGATCTACAACGAGCCGGTCCACGCCGCGGTCTACACACCACCGGACTCCCCCGACATCCCGCGGATCGGAGAACTGCATCGCGCCATGGGATTGGACCTTCTCACCAATCTCATGGAGATCCGCGAGAATCCCCGTCCAGGACTGGTGGACGCGCTCGCACGCGCCACAGTCGACGGCGAGACACCGGACGATATGGAACTGCTCGGCATTCTCAGCCTCCTCATCGGCGGCGGGTTCGACACGACGACGGCACTTACGGCGCACTCGCTCGAGTGGCTGTCTCAGCATCCCGGGGAGCGCGACACTCTCAGCCGCGAACGCGACACCCTGCTGAACTCCGCGACCGAGGAATTCCTGCGCTACTTCGCCCCTGCACCGGGCGACGGGCGCACGATCTCTGCCGACTGCGAGTACGACGGAATCCAGTTGAAGGAGGGCGACCGCCTCTGGCTGTCCTGGGCGATGGCCAACCGCGACTCGTCGCTGTTTCCGGAGCCGAACCAGATCGATCTCGAGCGCAAGGGAAACCGCCACTTCAGTTTTGGTCTGGGAATTCACCGTTGCATCGGATCCAACGTCGCACGAACCGTGTTCAAGCGGATGCTCGTCGCCGTGCTCGACCGGATGCCCGACTACCGCTGTGACCCGGAGGGCACCGTGCACTACGACTCCATCGGTGTCATTCAGGGCATGCGTCATCTTCCGGCGACGTTCACTCCCGGCCCCCGCTTGGGCGCCGGCCTGGATGACACGCTCGACAAGCTCCAACTGATCTGCGACGAGCAGGGACTCGCCGAACCGATCACGGCACGAGGTAAGGATGCGCAAGCACGTGGCTGATTCCACGGTGGTCGATTCGGTGGTAGAGGGGAAGGCGGCCGAAGAGTCCGGCCGTCCCCTTCCCCAGATCACGCCGCAGAACCGCTTCTTCTGGACGTCCGGCGCGGATGGCCGCCTGCGGCTGCAGGAGTGTGAGTCGTGCTCGGCTCTCATCCATCCGCCACAACCGATCTGCCGGTACTGCCGAAGCCATCAGTTGGGTGTCCGGGTGGTGTCCGGTTCCGCGACTCTCATCGGATTCACTGTCAATCACCGCTTCAGCCTGCCCGGGTTGCCGGCGCCCTACGTGGTGGCCCAGGTCGCGATCGACGAGGATCAGCGGGTTCGTCTGACGACCAACGTGGTCGAGTGCGACCCTGCACTGCTCGAACTCGGTATGCGGATGGAGGTCGTCTTCACGCAGGACGGCGATGTGTGGCTCCCGCTGTTCCGGCCTGCGGCCGAACAGCCTGCGCCTCTTCCCCTGCCTACGGACGACGTCGATCCGAGCCAGATCAGGAAGTCCGTGCGCCCCATGGTGACGCGCGAAAAGTTCGAGGACAAGGTAGCTCTCACCGGCATCGGGATGTCGGAAATCGGTCGACGGCTGATGGTGTCGCCGATGGCGCTGACACTGCAGGCCTGCGAGCGTGCGGTGGCCGATGCCGGCCTCACGATGGACGATATCGACGGCCTCGCAAGTTATCCCGGCGCCGGCCAAGTCGGCGGTTTCGGCGAGGGCGGTGTGTCCGGAGTCGAGGCAGCCCTCGGACTCCGGCCGACATGGCACAACGGGGGCATCGAAACCTTCGGTCCAGGCGGATCCGTGATCGCCGCGATGCTCGCGGTCGCCAGTGGCCTGGCACGTCATGTGCTGTGTTACCGGACCCTCTGGGAAGCGACCTACAGCGAGCAGATGCGTCGCGGCGAGATCCCCCCACCGGCCACCGGCCGCACTCCCAGCTGGATGGTGCCGTTCGGGGCCACCTCGGCAGCACATACGCTGGCCCAGAACGCACAGCGGCACTTTCACCGATATGGAACCACCCGGGAAACACTCGGTTGGATCGCACTGAACCAGCGGGCCAACGCCGCGCTCAATCCCACTGCTGTGTACCGCGATCCGATGACGATGGACGACTACCTGTCTGCCCGGACGATCACCACACCGTTCGGTCTCTACGACTGCGACGTTCCCTGCGACGGCTCGGTTGCCGTCATCGTCTCGGCGGTGGACGCCACCCACGATCTCGCGAAGCCGCCCGTGCTCGTCGAGGCCGTCGGCACCCAGATCGTCGAGCGGATCGAATGGGATCAGAGCACGCTGACGCACGAACCTCAGGTTCTCGGCCCCGCCGCCCACCTGTGGTCGCGGACTTCGATGAGCCCCGGTGATGTCGACGTGGCCGAGCTCTACGACGGGTTCACGTTCAACTGCCTGTCCTGGATAGAGGCCCTGGGCTTCTGCGGCATCGGTGAAGCGAAAGATTTCCTCGACGGCGGCACGAACATTGCCCGGGACGGCGTGCTCCCCCTCAACACGCACGGCGGTCAGCTCTCACACGGCCGTACCCACGGCATGGGGCTGATCCACGAAGCCGTCACCCAATTGCGCGGCGATGCCGGGGCACGCCAGGTTCCCGGCGCCCGCGTCGCCGTCACCGCCACCGGAGGCCTCTCCCCCGGCGGCGCCCTGCTCCTCAGGACGGATGCATGACCACCACGGATCGCGATCTCTCGCTGCCCGCCGACTTCGACGGACCTGAAACCACCACGCCGTGCGCGCGCGTGGCCGACATCGACGGAGTCCCGATGTCGGCGTTGTTGTCCGAGGCCCCGAATCCGCGCGCGGTGATCGTCGCGCTGCACGGCGGAGCAACGAACTCGGCCTACTACGACTGCCCGGGCCACCCCGAACTGTCGCTGTTGCGGTTCGGGTCTGCGCTCGGGTACACCGTGCTCGCGCTCGACCGGCCGGGCTACGGCACTTCTGCACCGTTCGCGGTCGAGATCGCCCCCCACCAACGACGCGTCGACCTCACCTATGCGGCCATCGACCACCACCTCGGGTCGCGCCCGCGCGGCGCCGGCGTCTTCGTGTGGGCGCATTCGGCCGGTTCGGAGCTCGCAGTCCGCATGGCCGCCGACGAACGAGGCACCGACTTACTGGGTATCGAGCTTGCCGGCACCGGTCGCGAACACCAGCCGGTGGCGGCGGAAATCCTGGGCACGCCGCACCAGCCGGCACCACCGGAGGCCGTGCGCGAGTTGCTGTGGCAACCGAGCCACCTGTACCCCACCGAACTGATCGGCGGCGCACCTATCGCCTCATCGACTCCCCGTTACGAGTCAGGTGTCCTGGCGACCTGGGCGCGAATCGACTTTCCGGCGCTCGCGGCGCGGATACGAGTTCCCGTCCACTTCACCGCCGCCGAGTTCGAGAAGGTGTGGCGAATCGACTCCGCTGCACTGCAAGACATCGCGGCCATGTTCACTGCTGCGCCCCGCGTCACTGTCAACGAACAGGCCGGCAGCGGGCACAACCTCAGTCTCGGCCATGGAGCCCCGGACTACTACGCGAAGGTGTTGTCCTTCGTCGAGGACTGCACACACAGCACAACGGGAAAGGACGACTGATGCACGCCGTCGATGTTGCACTGCTACTTGTCAGACTGGTTGTCGGAGTGACCATGATCGCGCACGGACTGAACCATTGGCGCGGCGGTGGCCGTATCGAAGGGACTGCCCGCTGGTTCAGCGGACTGGGTCTGCGGCAGGGCAAGCTGCAGGCGTGGCTGAGTGTTGTCACCGAAATCGGTGCGGGCTTACTTCTCGTCATTGGCCTACTCACACCACTCGCCTGCGCGGCGGTCATCTCGGTGATGCTCGTGGCGGGAATCCTCGCCCACCGGCCCAACGGGTTCTTCGTCTTCAAGGAAGGCTATGAATACGTCCTGGTGCTGTCGGTGACCGCTCTGGCGTTGGCAATGCTCGGGCCGGGAGAGTTCTCGATCGACGCCATCGCAGGCATCGACATCGCCGGCTGGGCCGGTGGGGGCACCGCACTGGGTCTGGGCGTCGCATCGACGGCGGGGCTGCTTGCAGTGTTCTGGCGACCGCAGCCGCGAGAGGTCGTGGCCGCATGATTCCTAATCTCGAATCGGAGGAACACTGATGCGCGTCGGATTCATCGGACTCGGTAGCCAGGGCGCGCCCATGGCACGCCGCATCATTCATGCGGGCTACGACGTCACCCTGTGGGCGCGCCGTCCCGATGCTTTCGTGCCCTTCGCCGACACCGCCGCGACGTTTGCCGACTCCCCTGCCGACCTCGGGGCAGCAAGCGATCTCGTGTGCATCTGCGTGGTCAGCGACGACGACGTCCAGGAGGTGGTCGCCGGTGAGGACGGTGTACTCGAGGGAATGAAGGACGGCGGCGTGATCGCCATCCACAGCACGGTGCACCCGGACACGTGTCACAACCTGGCTGCCAAGGCGCGGGAGCGCGGGGTCTCCGTAGTCGATGCTCCGGTGAGCGGCGGCGGATCGGCGGCCACCGAAGGGCGTCTGCTGGTGATGGTGGGAGGAGCGGTCGACGACTACGACCGCTGCCGGCCGGTGTTCTCGATGTATGCGAACCCTGTCGTCCACCTAGGTCCGCTGGGCGCCGGACAGGTCACGAAACTGCTCAACAATCTGCTCTTCACCGCCAACCTCGCCACGGCGGCCAGCACCCTGAGCCTCGGGCAGTCACTGGGTGTCGACCCCGCCAGACTCGGTGAAGTCATCACACACGGGACAGCCGACAGCTTTGCACTCAGCCGAATCGTCTCTGCCGGCGGCACTCTCGATCGCATCGCGGCGCACGCAGGCGAGCTGCTCCAGAAGGATGTCGGGCTGGTGGCCGGTCTCGCGGCCGCGGCGGAGGTCCCGACGGGAATCGCGATGGCCGCCGCAGACACCACGCTCACCCTGATGGACCACCCGAGATGAGTCGCGTCGGATTCATCGGCGCCGGGCGCATGGGACTCCCCATGGTGCGCAAGCTCGCCGAAGCCGGTCACGAAGTGCGCGCGCTGGGCCGCTCGCCCGAAAGCCGGGCCGCTATCTACGCGTCGGGGGCGGAGGCATTCTCCGATCTTTCCGAGATCGGCCAGGGAGCCGATCTCGTGACGGTATGCGTATTCAGCGACGACCAGGTTCGGCACGTGTGCCTCGACAGCCCGTTGCTGGCGGCCATGCCGAGCGGCGCCGTCCTGGCGGTCCACACCACGGTGAGTCCCCGCACGGTCGAGACCGTCGCGGAACGTGCAGCGGCACACGGCATCGACGTGATCGACGCCGCGGTCAGCGGCGGGCCACCCGATATCGCAGCCGGGTGCTTGACCCTTTTCCTCGGCGGACCCGAGGGCGCTGTGGCACGAACTCGCCCGATACTGCAAAGCTACGGCGATCCCATTCTCCATGTCGGCCCCAGCGGCAACGGTCAACGCGTGAAGCTGGTGAACAATGCACTGTTCGCGGCACAGATCGGACTCCTCGCCGAAGCCGCCGACCTCGGCAGGCAGCTCGGACTAGACGAGTCCGTGCTGTTGGAGGCCCTTCCCCACGGAAGCTCCGCCAGTCGGGTCATGGGCAGGGTCGCGGAGAGAGGCTCGGTGGGGTCCTTCCGAAGCGCGGTCGGTGAGTTCCTCGACAAGGATGTGGCCGTAGTCCGTTCAACCGTCGCCGAACTCGGCGGTGACCTCGGAATCCTCGAAAAAGTCATCAGCGCTGGCCATCCGGTGCGGTACCCCCGATGAGCACTTCCGTACTGCCGGCGCGGCAGGAGGCGTTGTCGATGAACGACGCCGAGCACCCCATTTCGCACACCCGATCGCCGCGGATCTCCCCATGGACCGCGGAATGACGTCACCAAGGAGGTCCTCGTGGAGGGTCTGACAAACAAGGTAATCCTCGTCGCCGGTGCGGCCACCGGCCTGGGCGCCGCCTCTGCGCACCGGTTGGCACAGTGCGGCGCACGGGTCGTGGTCGGTGACCTGAATTTTCCCGGTGCCGAGAAGACCGCTGCAGCCATCAGCGAGGCCGGTGGTCAGGCGGTCGCCGCACAGTTCGACATCTCCGACGACGAGTCCGTCAAGGAATTGCTCGCGTTCTCCGTGCGGACCTACGGACACCTGGACGCAGTCCACATCAACGCCGGGGACATGGCGGCGGTGTCCAAGGACACGAATATCGTCGATATCGACCTCGCGATATGGGACCGCACCATCGCCGTCAATCTCCGCGGCCACATGCTCGTCACCCGCCACAGCATTCCGGAGCTTCTCGCCCGAGGCGGTGGGACCATCGTGTACACCTCGTCCATCGCGTCCTTCACGGGTGATCCCGAACGCCCGGCCTACTCCGCGACCAAGGCGGGTATCAATGCCATGGCGCGGCACGTTGCCTCTCGCTGGGGCCGGGAGGGCATCCGCGCCAATGCCATTACTCCCGGATTGATCCTCACTCCTGAGATCGAGCAGGGGGCCTCGCCGGAGTTGCTGCAATCTTTGATCGCCCGATCCCGCAGCCCGCGCGCGGGCAGGCCGAGCGACATCTCGGGAATGGTCGCCTATCTGATGTCCGACGACGGGGCGTGGATCAACGGTCAGGTCGTCAACGTCGATGGCGGCACTGTCCTGCGCTGAACGGTGTCGCTCGGTTCCCGCCCACGACCGGCCCCACCGCAAACTGCCGATTCAACCGCGGGATCTAGATTCTCACAAATGAAAGTACTATTCTCATTAGTGACTGGCGCCACTGCCGGATATTTCTGCGCAGTGCAGGAGAGGACTTCCAATGAACATTGACGACATGGTGATGGTCAGCATCGACGACCACGTAGTCGAACCAGCCGACATCTTCGAAAAGCACTTCCCGAAGAGTCTCATGGACCAAGCTCCCAAGCTGACAGCCCACCCGCGGAACCCCAACGTGCAGGCCTGGATGTTCCAGGACGTCGTGGTCGGCAGCTCGGGGCTGAACGCCGTGGTCTCCTGGCCCAAGAACGAGTGGGGAATGGATCCGACGGGCTACGCCGAGATGCGCCCCGGTGTTTACGACATGAGCATGCGGGTACGGGACATGGATGCCAACGGCACCCTTGCCGCAACACTTTTCGCCACCTTCCCGGGATTCGCCGGCACCCATCTGGCCAGCCTGCCGGACAAGAAGCTGTCTCTCGCTGCCTGCCAGGCGTTCAACGACTGGGTCGTCGGCGAGGTCCCCAGCACCTACCCGGGCCGCTTCATCCCGCTCGGCATCATCCCGTTCTTCGACATGGACGCGTCGGTCAAGGAGATCCACCGGCTCGCCGCGATGGGCTGTCGATCCATCAGCATTCCCGAAACGCCCTACGGTGTCGGGTTTCCCGACTTCAAATCGGGTCACTGGGACCCGGTTTTCAAAGCGTGCGTGGAGCACAACATCGTCCTCAGCCTGCACATCGGCGGCGGCTTCGGCCTCGTCAAGCGGCCAGAGGGTTTCAACATCGACGACATGATGGTCTTGACGCCCCTCATCTCGACCATCGCGGCCAACGACATGATGCTCAGCGGGGCTTTCCAGAAGTTCCCCGACCTCAAGGTCGCCATGAGCGAGGGTGGTGTGGGCTGGGTGGCGCCGTGGCTCGACCGGCTGGAGCGGCATATCGAGAACCAGTCGTGGACGGGCATGAGCTTCCTTCCCAAAGGAATGGGCCCTACGGACGTGTGGCGAAAGAACTTCCTGGCGTGTTACATCACCGAGCCGAGCGGTCTGAACAACCGTGAGCGGCTGGGCATCGACACCATCGCGTGGGAGTGCGACTTCCCGCACTCCGATTCCACCTGGCCGAATTCGCCGGAGATGCTGATGGAGGAGCTCGCCGCCTCCCGCTGCACCGACGAGGAGATCGATAAAATCACCTGGAAGAATGTTGCCAGGTTCTTCGATTGGGATCCGTTCGAGCACACTCCTCGCGAGCAGGCCACCGTGGGAGCCCTGCGTGCCCGCGCCACGGACGTCGACGTGAGTGAGACGTCCAAGGAGGAGTACCGCCGACGCTACGAACTCGCGAACTCTTAGGCCAGGAACCTTTTACACGCATGATGCCCGCCGACCGGAGTCGGCGGGCATCATGCGTAGAGGGTCGATCCGCTTCACGTCAGAGTTTGACGACAACCGTCTTGGTAGCGGTGAAGGCGTCGAGGGCCTCGTACCCTTTCTCACGCCCGTATCCGGACTTCTTGAAGCCGCCGAAGGGAAGTTCCACACCACCACCTGCGCCGTAGGTGTTGACGTACACCTGACCTGCCTCGATGTCCGCGGCCATCCGGTGCGCCCGAGAAAGGTCGGAGGTCCACACCGAGCCGAGCAGCGCATACTCGGTGCCGTTCGCCAGTGCGACCGCCTCCTCTTCGGCGGCGAAGGAATTGACCACGAGAACGGGCCCGAAAATCTCCTCCTGAGCGATCGGTGAGACCGGATCCACGTTGTCGATGAGGGTCGGCGCGAAGTATGCGCCGCCGGCGAGCGATTCGTCGTCAGGGACGGTGCCCCCGAACACGACTTCACCCTTGGTGAGATCGTCGACCATGGATTTGACCCGGCCCTGCTGCTTGGCGGACACCAGCGGACCGAGCTCTTTGTCGTCGACACCGGCTCCGATGGTGACGTGGGCGAAGCGTTCGGCGACCCGATCGACCATTTCGGTATGGACGGACTCGTGAACGAGCAGACGCGAACCTGCGGAGCAGGTTTGCCCGGCGTTCTGCAGGATTGCCTTCGCCACCGCCGTGGACGCTGCGTCCAGATCGGCGTCGGGAAAGACGATCTGCGCGGACTTACCCCCGAGCTCGAGTACCACGGGAACGACACGGTCGGCGGCCGCACGCGCGATCACCGCGCCGATCCGGGTGGACCCGACGAACCCGACGTGGTCTATCCCGGTATGCGTGGACAGTGCCGCACCGGTTTCGGCGCCGATCCCGGTGACGACGTTGAACACACCGGGCGGTAAGCCTGCCTCGATAGCCAGCTGCGCGAACGCCACCGCGGTGCGGGGTGTTTCGTCCGCCGGTTTGGCCACCGAGCAGTTGCCGGTTGCAATGGCGGGTGCCACCGCGCGCGCGAGGAGTTGCATCGGGTAGTTCCAGGCCACGATGTGGGCGGTGACCCCGAACGGCTCACGCCGGGTGTACACGTGCAGGTCGGCCGAGAGCGGAATCGACTGACCGTAGTAGGTGTCGATCGCGTGCCCGTAGAAGCTGAAGTAGCGTGCCGACACGTCGACGTCGTTGCGCGCCTGGCTGAGAGGTTTGCCCGAATCCTCGCTCTCCATCCGCGCAAGGTGTTCCTTGTCGCGCAGGATCAGGTGTGCGATACGGGTGAGGATGTTTGCACGATCCTCGGGCTTGGTGCGCCGCCACCACCTGTTCGCCGCACGGGCAGCGAACACCGCGGAATCGACCTGCTGCGCCGTGGCACGTGCGACGGTGCCCAGGGAACGGCCCGTGGACGGGTCGATGTTCTCGTACCACTCGGGGGAATCGACAGATACTCCATTGATGAACGACCGTGTAGTCGCCATGATCGTGGTTCCTTCCCACTCAGGTTGCGTTGTCGGCATCCGACGAGAACATCGCCCGACGCTCGTGCAGAAAGTCGTGCGGATAGCCGAGCCGCACACGTGTGGCCGCGTCGAGCCGCTCCATATGTGAGTCGTCCAGATGGACACTCAGTGCGCCGAGATTATCGTGGATCTGGTTCACGGTACGTGCGCCGATCGACGGCATCAGCCCCTGGCGCAGCACCCAGGCCAGCGCCACGCGCGCGGAGGTGGTTCCGAGTTCTTCCGCGATTTCGACGGCGGCGTTCACACCCCGTTGGTGAGACAGGGACAGCCGCTCCATACCACCGGGAAGCTTCCCGGCCAGTATCCCGCGTGCGAGCGGACTCCACGCGTAGACAGCCAGGCCGAGTGCCCGCGCCATGGGCAGGAGCTCTCGGTCCGGAGTCCGTGCGACGAGCGAGTATTCGACCTGCATGCCGCAAAACGCGGACCAGCCCCTCAACTCGGCAATAGCGGCCGATCGGGAGACGACCCAGGCGGGCGTGTTGGTCACGCCGATCGCGAGGACCTTGCCTGCTCGCACCAGGTCGTCGAGTGCACGCAATGTCTCTTCGACGGGAGTGCACTGGTCCCACGCATGTACCCACAACAAGTCGACATAGTCGGTGCCCAGCCGTCGCAGGCTCGTCTCGACGCTGCGACGCAGGCTCTTGCGGTGGCTGCCGCCCGAGTTCGGATCGTCCTTGTGGGTCGGCAGTGTGAATTTGGTACTCAGGACGACAGAATCGCGCTCGCCCGCTACCAGTCGCCCGACAATCGACTCGCTCGCGCCTTCGGTGTAGTTATTGGCCGTGTCGACCACGTTGCCGCCCGCGTCGCGGAAGGCACTGTAGATTTCCCGCGACGTCTTCTCATCCGCGCCGAACCCCCACTCCGTCCCGAATGTCATTGCACCCAGGCAGAGCTCGCTGACACGAAGGCCGGACGAGCCCAGCACACGCATCCCCATTCCCCTCCTGCGATCCGAGTCAGGCATCGTCGTCCACCACCCAGTTCACAAAACGATGGAGGGGATACATACCGTCGTGAGGGCTGCCCATGCTGCCGGTGAGTGCGCTACCCAGTTTCACGACACGCTGCACGCCCGCCGTGGCAAGATGATCGCGCACCTCGGCCTTCCGGTGTGTCGGGTAGATGCCGACCGTCTGCGTCGCCACCGTCGCGAAGGCGGCGGCGTCGCCCATCGACGCGACCGGCACGACGTTGACCGTCTTGTTCGTCGGGTGGAAGTCGACCGGCTCGGGCGAGCGCACAACCAGGCCGCTACCGTCGTAACCTCCCCAGACCCGATAGTCGGGTTCGAGGAAGCGCATTCCCTCCACCTCCTCACGAATGTCGCTGGGAGTCTTCGGCCCGGTTGCCTCCGCGAAGTCCCGGTCGACACCGAGTCGTGCGGTGAGCGCGGCACAGAACCGGTCGACCTGCCCGATGTCACCCTCGACCGCGATGTGCCGAGCTGCGACGCATGCGTCCTGGTTGAAGATCGTGGCGTCGGCTGCGGCGAGTTCGGCCACCTGCTGCAGGGTCTCCTCCGATGCGAACGCCTCTCTGCCGACGATGGACATCGACACCTTGGGATCGAACGAGATCAACTGGAACCCCGGCCCGGCGTACTTCGCGGCGTTCTCGATCGCGGAGCCGCCACCCCAGGCCACCAGCTTGTCGAAGTACTGAGAGCGGTACAGCACGTTCTCGACCTGCGCGTCGCCCCCGCGCCAGTAGACAGCCGACATCGATCGGAGAATCGGGTGATCGGGCTCGATGTCCGACATGGTTCGAAGTACGGCAACCGTGGTGAAGGGATCAGCAGAGGGCATCTTGAAGACGTTCACCGCCTTGACAAGCGCCGCGTCGGCGATCGAGGTCATGGCTGCGCTCGGTGAGTTCCCTGCGAGCATGTGGACGAGCCGAGGCGGGAAGGCCCGAATCCGGCTCACCCGTCCGTTCGGATCGGTGCGCTCGACCCATCCGTCGAGTAGATTCCGGTCACCGAACGTGCGGTCGAGCCGGTACTCGAGCGCCTCCCTGGTCAGGAACTGCCCGGGCCTGGCGAACGTATTCTCGATGATCCGCCGGGGCAGCGCGCTGACCTGCAGGGTCATCTCGAGGGACTCCTGCAGATATTCGTTCGTTTCGAGCGTGAGATGTTTCGCGGTCTCGACGAGAAAGTCGATGATCTCCGAGAGTGGAACGCCGAAGGCCGGGCCCTGCTGGGTGCGCGGAACGAACAGTTCGTCGAGCTTCAGGCGCGGCGTGGCGAACGGCACGCCGAAGTCGCGGGAGAGATATTCGGTGTCGTCACCCCAGATCAGCTTGCCGCGCACGAAGTGGGGTACACGGATCTTGGACGTACTCGGGGTGAGAGTGGTTGTCGTCGTCATGGTTTCGTCCTCAGTCCTCGATGAATCCGCGGACGTAAGCATCCGTGGTGCCGGCACAGGTGATCTTGTCGTCGTCGACCAGATCCGAGTACCGAGTGATGTCGGGGGCGATCGAGGGCCCCGATCGGCCGCAGGCGCACGCGTCTAGGTCGACGCTGATCTTGTCGCCGGTGATCGTCCCGCCCCAGCGCCCGTCGACGGTCGTGTCGAAGAATGCGGCACGACCCTCGACCTGTCCGTGCGATTCCGGTGCCGGCGCCTCGCCGTTCTTGTCGAGTACGAAGAGTACGAGTCCGGACGGCACGTGGTAGCGCTCGGCGGAACATCGGGGAAGACGCAGATTCAACTCCTGCATGGAGTAGTAGTGGAAGAACCTGCTCGGTGAGATATTCAGCATCCGGTAGATCTGCGCTTGATAGTCGGCAGGCAAGGAGTGGCCCTTCAATCCGCCGCCCACCGTCAGCGCATTCTCGCCGGTGATGTCTCCGTCTTTCGCTCCGAGCTCGCGCAGTATCTCCGTGAGCCGAAACAGGCTTGCGAACTGGGAGCTGAAGAAGATTCGCTCCGAACGATGTTCGAGTATCTGCTCTGCCCAGTAGTGCAAACGCCGCTCGTTCTCCGCCTGCCGCTTCGCGGCCTCTGCCTCGTGCGCCGCGAGCTCGTCCGGTGTGGCGGTCCCGTCGGCCATCGCCTTGCGCACAGCGGACAGGCGCGCCATGTAGGCGTGGTGCCCGGCGGCGGGGGGCGCGGACGGAAAGGGTGGGATGCCGTCCGGTCGGCCGTAGGAGCCGAGGAGCAGGTCGCGCATGGCATTGTGTCCGCTGAGCCCGGTTTCCGGACCGACAGGAATGAAATGCCACGTGCGTTCCGGCGGTAGACCGAGATCGGTCAGGCCGTCGAGCATGTTCTGCAGCGACACTTCCCGGTCGCGCGGAGACTTGTTCAGAAAGGAACTCTTCCCGCTGGTGCCGCTCGAACTCGACACCAGATGTCCGGCAGCTTCCAACCTGTCGATCAGGCCGTCGACGTCCGCGACGCCGGACAGGTCGACGTCGGTGACCCGGTGGGTCGAGAGGGAATCGAGCCAGCGAGTGAGCTGCCGCCAATTGCCCTTCGCGATCAGCGATTCGGGGTAACTCTTGTAGGCCGTATGCGGGAAGAGCAGGGGAATCATGTCCTCGCGGGACGCGATTCTCTCGATTCCCTCCGCATCTGCCCGCTGCGCGAGAAAGGGCACCTGCCGGCGCCGCTCCTGAAAAAGCGCATCCAGCGTCTCGATGACATTCCGCTGTTTCGTCGTTCCTGACATTGTGCCTCCGGCGTCGTGAGCGAAAATAACTTTACCCTCGGTCAAGTTTTCTTAACTTTACCCACGGTATAGTTATTCTGTCCACACGCCGTCCCGATCTCGGCTGGCAGACTTACCGGCATGACGTCGCCGAAGTCCCGCTCTCGTACAGACGACCCCACGCCACACCGCGGCGGCCGTCCCACCCGGGAGCAAGCCACGCGGATCGATCGAAGCGTCCGAGAAAGGGCGCTCGAGCTCTTCCTCCAGTACGGCTACGAGGGCACGTCGATGAATGCGATCGCCGAGGCGGCCGGCACCACCAAACCGTCCCTGTACGCCCGCTTCCCCACCAAGGAGGCAGTCTTCCGCTCGGTACTCGAATGGGCGATACAACGCACCGACTGGCCAGTTCCCGAACCACCCGCGCCGAGCCTCGACGACTTGGAGGAGGCCTTGACCGCGATCGCGTCCGCCGCGCTGAGTCGGGCGCTCGAACCGTCGATGATCAGGCTCGAACAGATCGCCATTGCCCATGCTTCGCACTACCCGGAGCTCGCCCGCCGGACTTTCGGTACCGGATTCTGGCCGCGCAAGCAGCTCGTGGTCGACCTACTCAACCGGCACGCGGCAGACGGCTCGATCGTGGCCGAAGACCCCGACCTGCTCGCGGAACACTTCCTCGGGATGGCCTCGGTCGCGCCGGCGCGCCTCGCGTCCTTCGGCATCGTGCACGACCCCGAGGACCGGGCACGCCACACCGGTTCGGTGGTGCAGCTCTTTCTTCGCAGCCTGCGGCCCGTCGACGACGAACGGACGTGAACCGGAGAGCCACGGCCGGCCGGCGCATTACCGCCCGGCTGCTCCGGCTCTCAGGCAGAACACGGTGACGCGATCGATGTCGGTAGCGGTCGGCTGAACCCGCCGCCAGAGGTAGTCCGACAACGTGCCGATCATCGCGTGCGCCGCAAGGGAGGCATCGAATTCGGGCGCCTCGCTTCCCAACTGCCTGAACGGTTCGTGCAGCAATCCGGCCAGCGGATCGCTGGCCGACCGCAGGCCCGACGCCGCGTCCTCGCCGAGACTGCCGGCATTCCACAGGACGGCGCGCGTGGTTTCCGCGACCTCACCGGCAGCCTGGGAGATCACACCCTCGACCCAGCGACGAACCTTTGCCTCAGGCGTGGACTCCTTGTTCATCTGGTGCGCAACGTATTTCCGCAGCCGCTCCGTTCCGTCCTCGAAGAGCGCTGCCACCAGTGCATCCTTCGACCGAAAATGACGATAGAACGCCTCGTTCGACAGGCCGGCCGCAGCGACAATGTCCGCGACCCGCGGGCGGGTGGTCGTTCCACACGCCCGCATCACCTCGAGCGCGGCGTCGAGCAACCCACGGATTTCCATGGCATAGATCGCGCCGCGTTTGGCCAACGCGCGCTGGGCAATACGGTTCGCAAGATCCTCCATCGCGCTAGTGCGCTTCGGCTGGGCCGCGCGAAAGCCGCTCGGGGCGGGCCCAGCACCGCTGAAGCCTTGGCTGCGCCACACGACTCACCAATTCGATCCGAAGGCCCGTCGTCGCGCTGCGATGGAAGGTGAAGAACGGTTGCCCGTCGGAACCCACCCGGGTCGCCTCGGTCACGAAACCGAAGCGTACAAGTTTTTCAGCGTCCGCCGCGACGTCGTCGGACCAGTAACCGGCGTGGTGAATGCCCGGCGCTTGTTCCCACAGAGTTCCGGGGACGCTTCGCACCACTTCGATTCGAGGTGTGGTGACGGAGTATGCGCAGCTGAGATCGACGACGGTGTCACCGTCCGGCACAGTCACCGCGATCGGACCACCTATTTCGTCGCCCCACTCGTACCCGAACAGGGCGCGTAGCTCCATCCGGGTCGCTTCGGGTTTGTCGGTGACGATGCCGAGATGAAAGAGATCCTCAGCCTTCATCGGCCGTTCTCGCCCAACTCCGCGCGGCTTCAAGAAGCAAACCCCGAAAAATAAGAATTGCATTTGTGTTCACGAGAACGATATTCTCATGCTGACGAAGGAGGCGCAATGGCATGGGATTTCGAGACGGACGCTGAGTACCAAGCGAAACTGGACTGGGCGGATACGTTCGTACGCGAGGAGGTCGAGCCACTCGATCACATCTGGGAGCACCAACAGTTCGTTCCCCTCGACGGGGCCCGACGCAAGGCGATCGACCCTTTGAAAGACCAGGTTCGGAAACAAGGTCTCTGGGCCACCCACCTCGGACCCGAACTCGGCGGCCAAGGATACGGAGCGCTCCGGTTGGCGCTCCTGAACGAGATACTCGGCCGATCTTCGTGGGCACCGATCGTGTTCGGGTGCCAAGCGCCGGACACTGGCAACGCCGAGATCATCGCCCATTACGGCACCGAAGCGCAGAAAAAGCGCTACCTGCAGCCGCTGCTCAACGGCGAGTTGTTCTCCACCTATTCGATGACCGAGCCCCAGGCAGGCGCCGACCCAGCCCAGTTCACCACGCGAGCGGTCAAGGATGGTGACCATTGGGTCATCGACGGCTGGAAGTATTTCTCGTCCAACGCCAAAACCGCATCCTTCCTGATCGTCATGGCCGTCACGAACCCCGATGTCAGCGTCTACAAGGGCATGTCCATGTTTCTGGTCCCGGCGGATACGCCCGGAATCGACATCGTTCGCAACGTCGGCCTGTACGGGGAAGCCATGAACGACGGTACCCACGCCCTCATCCACTACGACGGTGTCCGGGTTCCCGAAGAGGCAATGCTCGGTGGAGAAGGTCAGGCATTCGCCGTCGCTCAGGCCCGCCTCGGTGGCGGCAGGATCCACCACGCCATGCGGACGATCGGTCTCGCACAGAAGGCGCTCGACATGATGTGCGAGCGCGCTCTCAGCCGTGAAACCTCAGGTAGCCGCCTCGCGGACAAGCAATTCGTCCAGGGCTATATCGCCGACTCCTACGCCCAGTTGGCCCAGTTCCGGCTCTTCGTGTTGCACACGGCCTGGAAGATCGACAAGTACAACGACTACAAGAAGGTTCGGAAAGACATCGCCACCGCCAAGGTCATCATGCCGACCGTTCTGCACGACATTGCCTGGCGTGCAATGCAAGTACACGGAGCACTGGGTGTGACGAACGAGCTGCCGCTGTTCCAGATGATTCACGGCGCCGCCGTCATGGGTCTCGCGGACGGCCCCACCGAGGTGCACAAGACCACAGTGGCCAAACAGGTACTTCGCGATTACAAGCCCACCGACGACCTCTGGCCCACGGAATGGATCCCGAAGAAGCAAGAAGCCGCCAAGGCGAAGTTCGCCGAGTACCTCGAACTGGAAGTAGGAAATTTGTGATCGACTTTCAACGCCTGTCGGACTGGATGGACGGTCAGGGCCTTCGCAAGGGTGCCCCGCTCGAACACCGATACCTTTCCGGCGGAACACAGAACGACATCTACGAACTGACCCGCGAAGACCTCCGCTGCGTGATCCGGATACCACCGCCCGAAGCTCCGGCGAACCGCGACAAGGGGATTCTGCGGGAGTGGCAGATCATCCAGGCACTCGAGGGCACCGACGTGCCACACACCGAGGCCGTCGCCGTGTGCGAAGACGCATCGGTCCTCGGCCGGCCGTTCTACCTGATGGGATTCGTCGACGGTTGGTCACCGATGGAGAACAGGAACTGGACCACCCCCTTCGACACCGACCTCGTGGCCCGCGCCGGACTCGGTTACCAATTGGCCGAAGGCATCGCCCTCTTGTCCGCGGTCGATTGGAAGTCCAGGGGTCTCCAAGACTTGGGCCGCCCCGAGGGCTTCCACGAACGCCAGGTCGACCGCTGGACCGGCCTTTTCGCGAAGATCAAGGGCCGCGAACTCGACGGTTTCGATGTGGCTACCGACTGGCTGCGCAACCACAAGCCGCTCGATTTCGTCCCCGGCATCATGCACGGCGACTATCAGTTCGCGAACGTCATGTTTCAGGACGGTGCACCGGCGAAACTGGCCGCGATCGTCGACTGGGAAATGGGCACGGTCGGAGACCCCAAGCTCGACCTGGCTTGGATGCTGGAGGGCTGGCCTGCGGACACCAGCACCCCGGAAGCTGCCACCTGCAGCTACGTCAACCTGCAGGGGATGCCGTCGATGGATCAGCTGGCAGGACACTATTCCGACGTCTCGGGACGCCAGGTCGACGATCTCGACTACTACCGGATCCTCGCCAAATGGAAGTTGGCGATCATTCTCGAACAGGGATACCAGCGTGCGGGTGACAACGAGAAGCTCCTCGCCTTCGGGCCCATCGTCGTTCAGTCCATGATTGCGGCCGCCGAGCTCGCCGAAACGACGGGGTACAAGTCATGACCGACACCGCAGAACTCGTACAGGAACGCCACGGCGCCATTCTGGTCCTTCGCCTGAACCGACCGGAGGCACGGAACGCACTCACCGGCACGCTGATGCGTGACCTCGGCACCGTCGTCGTGGAGGCCGAAGCTGATCCGGACATTCGCGCCATCGTCCTCACCGGCGCGGGCGACCGCGCATTCTGTTCGGGGATGGATCTGCGCTCCTTCGCGGAAGAAGGCGAGGGTGGCTTCAACTCCGAGGGTTACGCGCGACTGGCTTCCGGTCAACTGACCCTCCCGGTTATCGGTGCGGCAAACGGCACGGCCATCGGCGGCGGACTCGAGCTGCTGCTCGGGGCCGATGTCATCGTCGCTTCGTCGACCGCCAAATTTGGCTTCCCGGAGGTCAAGCGGGGTTTGTTCCCCGGTGGCGGCGGAACGACCATCGGCACGAGACTCCCGTTGCACGCCGCGCTGGAGATGACGCTCACTGGCGACTTCATCACCGCAGACCGTGGATACCAGCTCGGATTGATCAATGCTGTGGTCGAAGCTGATGCTGTGTTGGACACCGCCTTGGAGTACGCGGCGCGGATCGCCGTCAATGCACCCCTCGGACTCGCTGCCTGCAAGGAACTCGTCCGTCTCTCGGTCTCCGATGCTGCCCGGGCCGCGGAACGGCTCACCGACTGGCAGTCGATCGTATTCACCAGTGCAGACGCCAAAGAGGGCGCCGCGGCGTTCATCGAGAAGCGCGCACCGATCTGGCAGGGCCGGTGATCTGAGAGTGCGTGCCGCAGTCTGTTCCTCGTACGGGCCCCCCGAGGCTGTGAAAGTCGAAACGCTTCCCTCACCTCTGTTGGAGGCGGGTCAGGTGCGGATCAAGATCGGAGCCGCAGCCGTCAACTTCTCAGATGTGCTGCTGATCGCCGACAAGTACCAAGTCAGTGTCCCACCACCGTTCACACCCGGGAGTGAGTTCGCGGGCGTCGTCGAGGAAGTGGCCGAAGGAGTCAGCGCAGTCTCCGTGGGCGACCGGGTCACCGGAACCGGGTTTGTCGGTGCCTTCGCCGAGGAGATCGTCGTGGCCTCCGACAAACTCACCCTCAAGCGGATCCCGGACGGCATCGATGCACGCGTCGCCGCTGCCTTCGGCGTCGCACACCGCACGGCCTACCACACACTTCGCTCGGTGGCCCGCCTGCGGCCTGGGGACGAGCTGATCGTTCTCGGAGCGGGCGGCGGAGTCGGCCTCGCCGCTGTTCAACTCGGTATCGCACTCGGTGCGTCCGTCACCGCGGTCGCATCGAGCACCGACAAGCTCGTCGTCGCTGCTTCATATGGAGCCGGCCACCTCGTCGATCACCGATCCGGAGATCTGCGCACCCGGCTGAAAGAGGCACTTCCCCAGGGCGCAGACGTGGTGGTGGACCCCGTGGGAGGCGACCTCTCCGAGCCCGCCCTCCGCGCGCTACGCCCGGGCGGCCGCTTCGTTACGGTCGGCTACGCCTCCGGCGTCATCCCGTCCATCCCTCTCAATCTGGTATTGGTCAAAGGAATTCACATTTCCGGATTCCAGTTCAAGGACATTCCAGCCGACGAATTTCATCGCAACGAACAGGAACTGACCGACCTGCTCCTCGAGAATCGTGCAGTCCCCCACATCGGCGCCTCCTATCCGCTCGAGGGCACGGCTGACGCTCTCCGGCTCGTCGCCGACGGCAAAGCCATCGGCAAGGTACTCATCGACTGCGAGCAGTAGTCCGGTGTGACTCCTCCGATGCAGTCGGAGGAGTCACACCGATGACCAAAAACCCAGCCGGTCAAGCTATGTCGGATATCGACCAGGACGGCCAGTTGAGCAGCTCGTTGTGGCGGAAGGTCTCCGTGGCACCGATCGAATCGACCGAAACGGTAGCCGCCGCGAGGGCATGAGCCTTGAAAGCTCTGGCGGCCATACTCAACCGGTGGCTGCCGGCACCGAATCTCTCGTCGAGGTCATCCGGGAAACTATCGCCGAGCAACAGGACCTCGGTCTGGCCCTCGTCGAGGTTGTCGAGTACACCCCGCCGCACGCGGGAGTCGGTTTGGTACAGATCCGCCGACACTGCGATCACCTGGGGACAGGGTCCGTGAGGGGAAGCCAGCGCCGATTCCAGGTCGAGTGTGATCGCTCCGAGAATCTGGAGTGGCCGCGCGTCCGAGTGGTCCGCGACGATGGCCGAGACATCCCAGCCTGCCATCGCCTGGTCGAACAGCCACCCTCCGGCGAGCCTCACTACGTCGACCACGTTGGGTGCGACAACAGCAACCCGGTACCTCAGGCTCCGCTGTCGGGCACGAGCTGTCGAGTCAGCGATCGTGCATACTCCCTGAATACGTCGGTCACGGGGATCGAAGGGTCGAGTAGCCATGAGGTCTCCATTCCTCTGAGAAACGCAACAATCTCTACGGCCTTGAGTGCCGGGTCTACATCGGTTCGGTATCGGCCGGCGCGTTGACCACGCCGGATGCCTTCTGCCACGGCCTCGACAGAGGCCCTGGCTCTGCCGAGTAGGCGGTCGTGCAGCGGCGCGTTGGAATCGAGGTTTTCGATCTGGAGGGCGGCGAACATGCCGATCAGCTCCGGTGAGCGCTCAAATCGCTCGGCGACCCGCTCGATCTGCTCGATGAGATCACCCGAGCGGTCTGCGTGAGCGTCGTCGTCGGCATCGCGGGCGTCGAGCACCGCGTGCAACAGCTGCTCCTTCGACTCGAAGTGATGCAGCAGTCCAGCGGGGCTGACCCCGACCGCCTTCGCGATCTGAGCCAACGTCGTGTTGCGCCAGCCGTTCCGCGCCAACAGCCGCTGAGCGGCGGTGATGATCAATTGCCGTCGATCCTCGCCCTTCGCCAGAAGCGTGTCATACGGCCGTGGTTCCGACACCGGACTCCTTCGTTGGACCAACCTACTGAACACACAGTAGGTCAGTTCGACCGGTGTGACAAGGATCTCTTTTGTTGTTACGCGTGGCTACAGTCACATCCGGTCGTCACAGTCCTAGAGACTTGGCGATGATTACCTTCATCACCTCGCTCGTTCCCGCATAAATCCGGGCGACGCGCGCATCCGTGTAGAGGCGGGCTATCGGGTATTCGGTCATGAAGCCGTAGCCGCCGAACAGTTGCAGGCACCGATCGACGACACGCGCTTGCATCTCGGTGCAGAACAACTTGACCCTCGCTGCGTCGGCACCGGACAACTCGCCGTCCACGAGATCGAGCACCGCCCGGTCGATCATCGACTGTGCTGCCTCGACCTCGGCGGACATGGCCGCCAGCTCGAACTTGGTGTTCTGGAATGAAGCGACGGGCGTGCCGAACGCCTTACGTTCCTTGACGTACTCGATCGTCGTCATCACTGCCGCCCGCGCCTGGGCGACCGAACCGACCGCCACTGTCATTCGCTCCTGCGGCAGATTTCGGCCGAGGTAACCGAAGGCGGCACCCTCCTCACCCAGCCGGTTGGCCACCGGAACGCGGACGTCATCGAACGACAGCTCGACGGTGTCCTGCACCTTGCAGCCCATCTTGTCGAGAATTCGACCGCGCGTGAACCCGGGCATGCCGTCCTCCACGACCAGCAGGGTCAGTCCCGCGCGCCGATTGTCCGGATCGGTCGACGTCCGAGCGACGACGATCACGAGGTCGGCGAGCAATCCCCCCGTGATGAACGTCTTGGCACCGTTGACGACATACTCGTCGCCGTCCCGCACTGCGGTGGTGCGAACCCCCGCGAGGTCGGACCCCGTACCCGGTTCGGTCATCGCGATGGCCGTCAGCAACGTGCCTGCCGCCAGACCGGGAAACCAGCGGCTCTTCTGCGCGTCGTCGGCATACGCGAGAAAATACGGAAGGATGACGTCGAGTTGGGTACGGACCGTGCTCAACGTAACCAGAGCGCGGGCCGCCTCCTCCTGCAGGATGACGTTGTAGCGGTAGTCGGGCAGCCCCGCTCCCCCGAACTCCTCGGGGATGGCGGTACCCAGCAATCCCAGGGATCCGAGCTGCTCGAAGACCGCACGTGGCATCCGCCCTGCCTTCTCCCAGATCGGATAGTCGGGGACCACTCGCTTCTCGATGAAGTCGCGGGCCAGTTTTCGGAAAGCTTCGTGGTCTGCGGTGAAAACGTCTCTGCGCATGTCGATTCCTTCCCTTACGCCGACAGCTCGACCAGGGTGGCATTGGCGGTGCCGCCGCCCTCACACATCGCCTGGAGGCCGTAGCGGATTCCGTTGTAGCGCATGTGATGAATCATGCGGGTCATCAGAATGGCGCCCGATCCGCCGAGCGGGTGACCCAGCGCGATCGCGCCGCCCAACGGGTTGACCAGAGCGGGATCGGCACCGGTCTCCGCGAGCCAGGCCAGCGGCACCGAGGCAAAGGCTTCGTTCACCTCGAAAACGCCGACCTCCGGGAGGTCGATGCCCGCCTTGTTCAGCACCTTCTCGGTCGCCGGAATCGGTCCGGTCAGCATGAGGACCGGATCTGCCCCTGTGACGGCACCGGCGCAGTACCGCACGATCGGCGTCAACCCCAGTTCGCGCGCCCTGTCCGGTGTCGTGACGAGCAGAGCGGCGGCCCCGTCGGCGATCTGCGAGGAGTTGCCTGCGTGGATCACACCGTCGTCCTGGAACACCGGCTTCAGGGCAGCGAGCTTGTCGACGTCGGTTCCCCGTCGCACACACTCGTCGACGGCGATCACGCCCGACTCAGTGGATACGGGAACGATCTGGGTGTCGAAGGCACCGTTGTCCAGAGCGGTTGCCGCGCGGTCGTGTGAAAGACTGGCGAACTCGTCGAGCCGGCTCCGGGACAGACCCCACTTCTGGGCGATCATTTCCGCGCCGATACCTTGGTTGAACTGGAAATTGTCGTAACGGGCAAGCGCTTTGGGCCCGTACGGCGCGCCGGAAGCTTTCGCCGCTCCGAGCGGCACCCGGCTCATGACCTCGACACCGCCTGCTACGACGACGTCCTGCTGCCCCGACATCACCGCGTGCACCGCGAAATCGATCGCCTGCTGGCTCGACCCGCACGCTCGGTTGATCGTCGTTCCGGGAACGGTTTCGGGCCACCCCGCCGCGAGTACGGCGTACCGGCCGATGTTGCTCGACTGATCTCCGACCTGAGAGACGCACCCCCAGATCACATCGTCGACGATGCCCGGATCGAGCCGGGTGCGTTCGGCGAGCGCTGTGAGAACCATTGCCGACAGGTCTGCCGGGTGCACGCCGGACAGTCCGCCGTTCCGCTTTCCCACCGGGGTACGGACCGCCTCGACGATTACTACCTCACGCATTGACTTCTCCTACTGTCGGTCTGTCCATGGATCGAAGGTCGGTGGCGTCGCGCGCACGGGCGACCGCCCAGCGACCCGTGAAATGTGGTTCGCGTTTCTCTGCGAAAGCGGCGTATGCCTCCGGAGCATCCGCGGTGGCGAAATTGACCATCTGCGCGCGGGCCTCGTTCGCCAGCGCATCGCGCATCGTTCGGTCGGCTCCCTCGTTGAGCAGCGCCTTGCTCTGCGCGAGTGCAACCGGCGGGCCTGCCACCAGTCGCTCGGCGAGGTGGGTGACGAAACCATCGATGTCCGCGGCCGGCACCACCCAGGTCACGAGATTGAGGGCGTGTGCTTCTTCGGCGTCGATCATCTCGGCCAGCAAGGCAAGTCGCTTCGCCTGCTGTAATCCCACCAGTTTCGGCAGCAGCCAGGAGCCGCCCAGATCCAAGGACAACCCACGCCGCGTAAAGATCTGGGAGAACTTCGCTTCCGGCGTGGCAATCACGAAATCGCATCCCAGTGCCAGGTTCCACCCCGCACCGACAGCCACACCGGTCACCTTGGCGATCGTCGGTTTCGGCAGCTCGTGCAACAGCATCGCTACGTCGGTCAGGCGCCGCATCTTGTCTGCCGGGTGGTCGTCGCTCGGGACAGCGATGTCAGCGCCCGAGCTAAATGCCCCGCCGGCCCCGGTGACAACCACAGCACGTACCGCACGATCGGTTCCGGCTGCGACGAGCGCATCCCGCAATACGGCCCACAATTCCGCGTTGATGGCGTTCTTGCGTTGCGGCCGGTTGAGCGTCAGAGTTCGCACGCCGTCGCGGTCCCGGCACAACAGTATGGAACTGTCAGTCACAGTGTTTCCCCTTCACGAGCACATCAGCGGTAGACCGGCCCGACGGCGCCCTGCTCCCGCAGCCGGGAAAGGTGGGCTTCGGCGATCCCGAACTCGGTGAGTACGGAGTCGGTGTGCTCCCCGAGACCCGGCACCGCCGCCATCGGAGGGTCGTAACCGGCGATGATGGGCGGCGGCAGCAGTGAGGGGATCGGCCCTGCCGGTGTCTCGATCTGCCGCCAGCGATCGCGCGTAGTGAGCTGCGGATGCCCCAGAACCTCACTCGGGAGGTTGTACCGAGAGTTGCCGATACCCGCGGCGTCGGCAATCTTCTGCACGTGGGCAAGGTCGTGGAGCGCACACCATGCACCGATGGCCTCGTCGAGCTCGGCACGGTGCGTGACCCGGCCGGAGTTCGTCCCGAATCGATCGTCGTCGGCAAGGTCGCTGCGCTGCAGTATGTCCCGCGCCAACCGCTGCCATTCCCCGTCGTTCGTGGTGCCGAGTACCACGGTCTGTTCATCGGCCGTCCGGTAGGCGCCGTACGGCGCGACCGCAGGCGACGACATTCCGAGCGGCTGCTGATCTACCCCGGAGTGCCGTGTGTAGGTGAGGGGGTAGCCCATCAGTTCCGTCATCGTGTCGAACATGCTGACCGTGACCGCGCCGAAGCGAGCACCCAGTTCAGGGCGACGCCCCTTCGCGCACAGCAGAGCGAGGATCGACAACGCGGCATACAGTCCAGAACTGACATCGGCTACCGGGGGACCCGGTTTGGCCGGCTCACCCGGAAATCCGGTCACCGCGCATGCGCCCGACTCCGCTTGCACCAGCAGGTCGTACGCTCGCTTGTGCGACAGTGGCCCGCCCGACCCATAACCGTCGATCTCGACCGCGACGAGCTCCGGGTAACGCCCTTCCAGATCTGCGGGCGCGATACCGAGGCGGGAAGTGGCCCCCGGCGCGAGGTTGGACACCAGTACGTCGGCATTGCCGAGTAACCGGTGCAGCATCTCGATCCCGTCGTCGGTTTTCAGGTCGAGTGTCACGGATTCCTTACCGCGATTGGCCCAGACGAAATGGGCCGCAAGGCCGCCGACGACGTCGTCGTAGTGGCGGGCGAAGTCACCACCTCGCGGATTTTCCACCTTGATCACGCGGGCACCGAAGTCCGCGAGCGTCTTGGTGCACATCGGGGCGGACACGGCCTGCTCGATCGTGACGACCGTGATGCCTTCGAGTGGGCCGCCCGACGCCGCAGGCTCGGCCATCACATCACCATGCCGCCGTCCACCGGCAGCACCTGCCCGGTGACGAAGGAGGCGGCATCGGAGGCGAGGAAGACGAAGGCACCGGCGATCTCTTCGGGTTCAGCCCAGCGTCGCAGCGGGATGCGGTTCAGCATCTGGGCGGCGAACTTCTCGTCCGTACGTATGGTTTCCGTCATCGGGGTGGCAGCGAGCGGTGCCAGCGCGTTGACGAGGATGTTCTTGCGGGCCAGTTCACGCGCCAGCGATTTTGTCATGCCGATGATGCCGGCTTTGGCGGCGGAGTAATTCACCTGACCGAGCGTGCCGGTGATTCCGGCCGAAGAGGTCACGTTGATGATCCGTCCGGTTCCATCGGTGGCAAGGAACGGAAGTGCTGCCTGGGCGCAGTGGAAGGCTCCGAGCAGGTGGATGTCGAGCATCCGCTGGAAGGACTCCTCCTGCAGATCGGCGAACATGGCCGGTGCAGTCACTCCGGCGTTGTTCACGAGT
This sequence comes from Rhodococcus sp. USK13, assembly GCF_018343855.1. NCBI lineage: Bacteria > Bacillati > Actinomycetota > Actinomycetes > Mycobacteriales > Nocardiaceae > Rhodococcus > Rhodococcus sp. USK13. Next base: position 6,577,916 of record NZ_CP069242.1, read on the forward strand.
ATGTGGAGGACACCCTCGGTAAAGCCGGCCGCCCTGGCCACCGCCGCGTCGGCGGAGTCCTTGTCGCGGACGTCCAAGGCGATGCTGTCGGCCTTACCTCCGCGCGCCGAAATCTTCTCGGCCACAGACGCGGCGGCGGTGGCATCGACGTCCGTGACGAGCACGGCAGCGCCCGCGGTAGCGAGTGCCTGCGCAACTGCCGAACCGATACCCCCGGCGGCACCGGTTACCAGCGCAGACCGTCCGGTCAGATCGAACAACCCAATATTGTCGGCCATCAGTAGCTCCTCGGCAATCCCAAAGTGTGTGATCCTAGATAGTTCAAAATCATTTCCTGACTGATCGGTGCAATTCGCATCAGCCGGGCCTCGCGGAAGTAGCGGGCGACATGATATTCCTCCGAATACCCCATTCCCCCATGGGTTTGCAGCGCTCGGTCCGCAGCCGCGAACCCGGCCTCCGCGCAGAGATACTTGGCGGTGTTCGCCTCACGCCCGCACGGCTGACCGTTGTCGTAGAGCCAGGTGGCCTTTCGAAGAACCAGTTCGGCCGCATCCAGATGCGCCAAGGCATCGGCGAGTGGAAACTGGATGCCCTGGTTCATTCCGATCGGCCTGCCGAACACTTCGCGTTCCTTGCCGTACTTGACTGCCTTTTCGAGCGCTACCCGGCCGATCCCCAGCGCTTCGGAGGCGATGAGCATCCGCTCGGGGTTCAGGCCGTCGAGCAGATACTTGAAGCCCATGCCTTCCTCACCGACGCGGTCCTCGACGGGAATACGGAGATCGTCGATGAACAACTCGTTGGAGGTGACCGCATTTCGCCCCATTTTTGCGATCGGACGGATGTCCACCCGGCTGCGATCGAGATCGGTGAGAAACAGCGTCATGCCATCGGTCTTCTTGGATACGTCGTCGTAGCGTTGGGTGCGGGTCAGCAGGAGAATTTTCTCCGACTCCATCGCCTTCGAAATCCATACCTTGCGACCGTTTACGACGTAGTGGTCGCCTTGCCGCCGCGCGAAGGTCGAGATGCGCGAGGTATCCAGCCCCGCCCCCGGCTCGGTAACCCCGAAACAGACGTGGAGGTCGCCGGAAGCGATGCGCGGTAACGTCCGCTGCTTGAGTTCCTCGGATCCGTGCACCACAACTGGGTGCATTCCGAAGATCGACAGATGAATGGAGCTCGCGGCGTTCATACCACCGCCTGACCGGGCGACTTCCTCGAGCAGCAAGGTTGCCTCGGTGATGCCGAGCCCGTGCCCGCCATACTCCTGCGGCATCGTCATTCCCAGCCATCCACCGTCCGCGATGGCGTCGTAGAACTCCGTGGGGAATTCGTGTGCGCGGTCCTTTTCCATCCAGTACTGGTCGTCGAACCGTTTCACCAACTCGCCGACCGATTTCCGGATCAACTCCTGATCCTCGGTCAGCTCGAAACTCATGCCACCGGGCACAGCCATTACTCTGCTCTCTCTCATTTCAGCCGACCGCCGACGGGACCGTCGAACACGTCTCTGCGTGCCCTGACCGTTTCCGCTCAGTCGGAGGCGGGAAGGGCTTTTGCGGCCTTGATGGTCATGGGGACGCCGTCGCAGCTCAGCTCTCCCACGCCGGGGGACGTGCACAGCACCTCGAGGGTCTCGCTCGCATCGACATAACGTTTGCCGAGGAGTGTGCGGGGATCGGTCATTCCGGCTGTGGAAGGCCGGCCGCCGGTAGCGGGGAGCATCGGTGTGCCACCGCAGGCGATGAGCGGCGCACCCTCGGCCGGGGCGCGCACGACGATCACTCGAGTGGAGCAGACGGCACTGGCGAGCTGCTCACCGGGACGCAGCGGTGCTGATGTGGTCACGATGAATCTCCCTTTCGACGATGCGGTCAGCGGGCAAGTCGAGGACATGGGGACCGCAGGTTTTGAAGCGGAAGCATCACCGGGCGTCTCCGCTTTCCGACGGGGACACCCCACGATGGTCGCTCTCTTACTAGTTGGAAACTATCCTCTCCATTACAGAGAATCAAGCTATTCACAGTCGGATGCATTCGACGAAGAAGCTGCCGGCCGGGCGGTCACGTCAGCCGAGATCGCACTGCCCGACCCTCGGCGAGGCGTGCCGACGACCGAGGCCGACGGCGCAATTTACGCCAGAGATTGACTATCCGAGCAACCCGTGGAAACCTAGTGCTCATATTTGAGAATGTTATTCTCATCGAGAGGAGGTTACGAATGCCCTTACTGCCCCCGCTGCCCGCAGACCGCTGGGACGACAAAGCACGATTCGCCTTCGCCGGGATGCTTCCCAGGGAACGGCAGAATCCGGAAGGGGCGGGCACAGCGTTGGCGACACTCGCTCGCCACCCTGACCTGACAAAGGCATTTCTCGGCTTCAGCGTTCACCTGCTGTACCGGTCGACCCTGCCCGCACGCCTGCGCGAGCTGGCAATCCTGCGGGTCGCGTATCGCCGCGACTGCACGTACGAGCTGACACACCACACGGAACTCGGCAGAGAAGTAGGACTGTCCGAGGACGAGATCGCCTCCGCGCAGCGCGGCGAAGCCGCCGACGGCTTCGAGCAGAAGTTGCTCGCGGCCGTGGACGAACTCGACGAGACATCCCGCCTGTCGGACCGGACCTGGGCCGCTCTCGGTGAACGTCTCGATGAACGGCAGCAAATGGACCTGGTCTTCACGATCGGCGGCTACACCATGATGGCCATGGCTTTCAACACATTCGGCATAGAGCTCGAACAGGAAAGGTAGACCCGTGCCCCACTTCGCGAAACCAGCTGCGGGAAGCTGGACAGAGAGTTTCCCCCAACTCGGTACCGAGCCGGTCGATTACACCGACTCCACTGATCCCCAGTTCTACGAAGACGAGCGGGTCGCAATCTTCAAGCGCACCTGGCTGTTGGTCGGGCGCGTCGAACAGGTGCCGAAGACCGGTGGTTACTTCACCAGAGAACTGAAAGCCGCCGACACCTCACTGATCATCGTCAAGGGGGCCGACGGCACGATCCGCGCCTTCCACAACGTCTGCCGTCACCGCGGTAACAAGCTGGTGTGGAACGACTTCCCGCAGGAAGAAACGGCGGGCACCTGCCGTCAGTTCACCTGCAAGTACCACGCGTGGCGCTACAGCCTCGAAGGCGAGCTCACGTTCGTTCAGCAGGAGGGCGAGTTCTTCGACCTGGACAAGAGCAACTACGGCCTCAAGGACGTGCGCTGCGAGGTCTGGGAAGGCTTCATCTTCGTCAACCTCGATCCCGAAGCCGTATCACTGGAGGAATACCTCGGCGACTACGGCCAGAGCCTCAAGGGTTACCCCTTCCACGAGATGACCGAGGTCTACAGCTACCGCTCCGACATCGCGAGCAACTGGAAGCTGTTCATCGACGCGTTTGCCGAGTTCTACCACGCCCCTGTGCTCCACCAGAAGCAGGCAACCAAGGACGAGGCCGACAAACTCATCGGCTACGGCTTCGAGGCACTGCACTACGAGCTGCAGACTCCCCACTCGATGATCTCCTCCTGGGGTGGCATGTCGCCGCCGAAGGATCTCAACATGGTCAAGCCGATCGAGCGAGTCCTGCGCAGTGGTCTCTTCGGTCCGTGGGATCGTCCCGACATCGAGGGCCTCGATCCGTTGCCGCGCGGCATCAACCCCGCCGGCGCAAAACCATGGGGCATCGACGAATTCGAGATCTTCCCCAACTTCTCGCTCCTGTTCTGGGCACCGGGCTGGTACCTCACGTACCAGTACTGGCCGACAGAGGTCGGTCGCCACACCTTCGAGGCGAACCTCTACTTCGTTCCCCCGAAGAACACGCGCGAACGCCTCGCGCAGGAGCTGGCTGCGGTGACTTTCAAGGAGTACGCACTCCAGGATGCCAACACCCTCGAGGCAACCCAGTCGATGCTTGCCACCGGCACCGTCACCGACTTCCCGCTCTGCGATCAGGAAGTTCTTCTCCGCCACCTTCACAAGACCGTCAAAGATTACGTCAAGGAGTACCGTGATGGCTCTGCCAACTGAGTTCGCCGACCTCGAGCCGTACGCCGGCTGGGCCCTGCAGACCGAGCCCGAGCGCTACGCAAAACGCCTCGCCTCCACCATGCCCGAGATGCAGGAGTTCTACGACGCCGCGTTCGGCCGCCTCGAAGACGCGATCACGTATTGCGACAAGTTCGACTTCGACGACCTGCCCGACGACGCCCGCTCCCTCGTGCACCTGATGCAGTCGCTCGTCATGGTGTCGTTTCCGATCGAGGTGTGGAAGCAGGCCCGGGTGCCCGACAGCGGCGCGGCGTGGGTCGATCTCATCAAGGAACCGGTGGTCTGACATCATGCTGACACTGAAGGCGGCCGGGCTACTCGACATCGATTCCGGCGAGATCATCCGACCCGGCATTCTCCGCATCGAGGACGATCGCATTGTCGGTGTCGGCTCTGACGCCGGCAATGCCGGCGACCACGTGGAAGGGGAGGTACTGGATCTCGGCGACCTGATCCTCCTTCCCGGCTTCATGGACATGGAGGTCAACCTCCTGATGGGTGGACGGGGAGAGAAGCCCGTGTACTCCACCGTGCAGGACGATCCTCCGCTGCGCATGCTGCGTGCGGTGGGCAACGCCCGCCGCACGCTGCACGCCGGTTTCACCACCGTCCGCAATTTGGGACTCTTCGTCAAGACGGGCGGCTACCTACTCGACGTCGCGCTCGGCAAGGCGATCGACGCCGGCTGGGTGGACGGTCCCCGGATCGTGCCCGCCGGACACGCGATCACCCCCACCGGTGGACATCTCGACCCCACGATGTTCGCGGCGTTCGCCCCCGGTGTTCTGGACCTCACCATCGAGGAAGGGATCGCCAACGGGGTCGACGAGGTACGCAAGGCCGTCCGCTATCAGATCAAGCACGGCGCACAGCTGATCAAGGTGTGCGTCTCGGGCGGGGTCATGTCACATACCGGACTTCCCGGTGCGCAGCACTATTCGGATGACGAACTACGGGCCATCGTGGACGAGGCTCATCGGCGCGGGTTGCGCGTCGCGTCGCACACACACGGCGCGGATGCGGTGCGTGCGGCGGTGGAAGCAGGCATCGATTGCATCGAGCACGGCTTCCTCATCGACGACGACGCCATCGACCTCATGGTCGAGCGCGGCAGCTACCTGGTGCCCACCACCCGGCTCGCGGATGCCATGGACGTCTCACACGCCCCTGCCGATCTGCAAGCCAAGGCCGCCGAGATGTTCCCCCGCGCACGCACTTCGGTGCTTGCGGCATACAAGGCAGGCGTGAAGATCGCCGTCGGCACCGATGCACCCGCAATCCCTCACGGGAAGAACGCCGACGAACTCGTCGCCCTCGTGGAGCGAGGTATGCCGTCCCTGGCGGTGCTGCAGGCGGCGACCACCACGGCCGCCGATCTGATCGACGTGACCGACCGTGGACGGCTCGCGGAGGGCCTGTTGGCCGACATCATCGGTGTTCCCGGTGACCCGGTGGACGACATCACCGTGACCCAGAATGTGCGGTTCGTCATGAAAGGCGGCAAAGTCTATGTCAACAAATGACGACCTGATGGAAATTCAGCAGTTGCTCGCCCGCTATGCGGTGAACATGACCAAGGGCGACGTCGAGGGGGTGGTCGGTGTCTTCACTGCTGACGGCACATACAGCGCCTTCGGTGACGCATTTCCCCTCGATCAGTTCCCCGAACTGGTTGCTGCAGCACCCAAGGGCCTGTTCATGACCGGTACCCCCCTCATCGAGTTGTCCGGCGACACGGCAACCGGGACTCAACCACTGTGCTTCGTCGACGAGGCGACACACGACATGCGAATCGGGTACTACAACGACACCTATGCCCGGACCACCGACGGCTGGCGGCTTCGGACACGGGCCATGACGTTCATTCGCCGTAGTGGAGCGCATGATTCGGGGCGCCCGCACGCCTTCGAACGTCCTGGCGCATGAACGTCACAGAATTTCGGGCAGGTCTGCGCGCCTGGCTCGAAGACAACGACCTGTCCGCCGGGCCCGATCATTCGCTCGACGGACAGGTCGCGCAGTTGGCCCGGGTGCGTGGCGCTCTTTACGACGCAGGTTGGATGCGCTACGGCTGGCCCACCGAGGTCGGCGGTGTAGGCGGGCCCGCGGTGCTTCGCGCCGTCCTCGGCGAGGAGGTTGCGACCCGCGACCTGGCCGAGCCAGGAATCTATTCGATGATCGAAGTGCTCGCTCCGACCATGATCTCGTACGCGCGCCCGGAGTTGGCGGCCGAGATGGTGCCTTTGCTGCTCAGCGGCCGCGAGCAGTGGTGTCAGGGCTTTTCCGAACCCGGGTCGGGGAGCGACCTCGCGTCGCTGACCACCCGCGCGGACCCCCGCGGTGACGGCACATGGGTGATCAACGGGCAAAAGGTCTGGACGAGCCTCGCCCAATACTCCACCCGCTGTGTCCTACTCACCCGCACCGCGCCGGGTCATGGCGGTATCACCGCCTTCTTCGTCGACATGAACACACCAGGCATCACCGTGAGGCCGTTGCGCACGATGCACGGCGTCGACGAGTTCGCCGAGGTGTACTTCGACGATGTGGTCGTTCCCGAGGATCGCATGCTCGGCCGTCCGGGCGACGGATGGCGGGTGGCCATGGACCTACTCCCTCACGAACGGTCCACCTGCTTCTGGCACCGAATCGCCTATCTGTTCACCCGTCTCGATCGCTTGCTGACGCAATCGGATGCCGAGGCTTCGGACGACGACGATCTCGGTGCGGCATACCTTGCGCTCCACACCGCTCGGTGCCGCTCCCACGCCACCCAGCAGCGGCTGGCGGACGGAGCCTTACTCGGCTCGGAGACCTCCATCGACAAGGTATTGCTTGCCACCGCCGAACAGCGACTGTTCGACACCGCCCGAGACCTGCTTCCCGGGGTGCTCGAACTCGGCGAGAACGAGTGGCGCACGGAATTCCTGTATTCCCGCGCCGCAACCATTTACGGCGGCACCGCGGAAATACAACGCAACATCATCGCGCGCCGGCTACTCGACCTGGGGGCGGAATGACAGTGTACGACGTGGAGCTCACCCTCCTCGAGGACACACTTCGCAAAACGATGACCATTCGATCGGGTGCAGATCTCGATACCGCCCTCACCGAACTCGGGTGGCACGACATGCTCACCGAAATGCCAGACCTCGCAGTGCCGATGGTGTTCCGGCTCCTCGGGGAGACCGGCGCACACGGACCCTTCCTCAATGACGTGGTGCTGGACGAGGCGGGACTCCCCGTCGGTGGCGCCGTCCCACTGCCGTACACCGGAGGCTCCTCGGTTCTGTGGGACCGCACCGACAAGGCGACCACACCGCAGCACAGCGCACTGGACAGTGAACTACCGCTGGCGATCGTCGACCCCGGGAGTCCGGTCCCGCTCGCTGCGGGCCGCCGAGCGCTCGGTTGGTGGTTGACCGGTACCAGCCGAGCCATGCTGTCCCTTGCTCGAACACACGCGCTGGGCCGCACACAGTTCGGCCGGCCGGTCGCCGCATTCCAGGCCGTACGGCATCGGCTCGCGGAGACCCTCGTCGCCATCGAGGGCGCCGAAGCAACCCTGGCCGCCGCCACCGACGACCTCGGCTCCCTGCTCGCCAAGGCTGCGGCCGGCCAGGCGGCGCTCACTACGGCTCGTCACTGCCAGCAGGTGCTCGGTGGGATAGGTTTCACGGCCGAACACGATCTACACCGGCACATCCGGCGCGCGCTGGTGCTCGACGGCCTCCTCGGCAGTGCGCGAGAACTCACCCGCGAAGCAGGCGCGATGATCCGGGCCGAAGGATCGGCGCCGCGCCTCGTCCAGCTCTGACGCCGGCTGTGACCGAGCGGTCTCGTCAAAGGCCGCTCGGTCCGGGATGATTCGAGAACCAGAGGCTCTCTTCCCGGAGTCGGGTGCTTCTCCAGCCATCCGGGGTGCGCACCACTTCGTGGTGGTAGTTGCCCCCGCAGTAGGTCATGCCGCTCACGCCGGGTAGTTGCATGGGGTTGAAGAACATTGCCCGCACCTTCGCAGTGGCGCCATCGAGATCGATCTCGATATTCGTGACGAAGTGCTGCGTCAGCGGAACCTGGGTCAGCGCATCCCGGAGAAGGGCGACCACCTCGTCTCGCGGCCCGGGCGGGTACCGACCGAGCTGTAGTCGAGGTGAGCGTCCTCCGTGAACACTGAAGTCAGCAGCGCCCAGTCTTTCGTGTCGACGGCTCGCGCGTACCGATACATCAGCTCCGCAATCTCGGCCTTGTCCTGTACCACTTGCATATTCATGTGGTTCCTCACCCCTCGACAAGCTCATTGGACCCGCACCCAGCTCACCACACAAGCACTCCGCCGCCCGCAGAATGCGATTCTCGCATATCAGAACGCTCTTTCCAAAGGCACTCGACTCGGGCATAATTCATGGATGACCACTAGTGCTTCCCTATCCCTACATGACCTGACCGGCAAGGTTGCCGTCGTCACCGGCGGATCCCGCGGCATCGGAAGAGCCATCGTGCAGGCTCTCGCCGAGGCGGGGGCCGACGTCGTCATCGCCTCGCGCAAGCTCGACGCATGCGAGCTCGCGGCCAAGGAGGTAGAGACGTCCACCGGCAGTCGAGCGTTTCCCGTAGCCTGTCACGTCGGACGCTGGGACGAGTGCGACCAGTTGATCGAACAGACCCTGGAACATTTCGGAAGGCTCGACGTACTGGTGAACAACGCCGGTATGTCACCGCTGTACGAGAACCTCGACGACATCACCGAAGAGCTGTATGACAAGACGTTCGCTGTCAACCTCAAGGGACCATTTCGGCTCGCCGTTCGAGCCGCCACCCACATGGCCGAAAACGACGGTGGCTCCATCATCAATATCGGTACCGCGGGGTCCCTGGTGGCGAGCGCGCGTCAGTTGCCCTATGCCTGCGCCAAAGCAGGGGTCAATGCACTCACGGTCGGCCTGGCCGATGCGTTCGCGCCGAAGGTCCGGGTGAACGCGATCCTGCCGGGCCCCTTCCTGACGGACGTCTCGAAGTCGTGGGCGCCGGCTGAAGGTGAGGAAGCGTCGTTCGTGCCGCTGCGTCGCATGGGAAAGCCGGAGGAACTCGGACCACTCGCACTCCATCTCGCGAGTGACGCATCGAGTTTCACTACCGGCGCTATCATCCGGGTCGACGGCGGCGTAACCAAAAAGGTCTGACGACTTACCGCCCGATGGTGGGCCCCGCTTACGGGACCCACCATCGGAGTCGACACTTCTTCTGGATCCTTTTTACTGAATTTTCGCTTTCATCTCGTCCAGCTTCATCAGAATCGGGTGGCCACTGACGCTCAAGGCGTTGCCGTGTCCGGACTGATGGATGTCGAACACCGACTGGATTGCAGCGTAGAAGCCCTGTACGTCCAGCGTCTGGTTGACCGCGCGCTTGGCCTGGCGCAGCCCGAACGAGGGCATCGTGGCGATATGTTCGGCAAGTGCCCGAGTCTCGGCGTCGAGTTGATCGCGTGGCACGACCTTGTTCACCATGCCGACCTGCTCGGCTTCCGCGGCCGTCACCGGACGACCGGTGAAGAGAATTTCCTTCGCCTTGCGGGCGCCGAGTTCCCAAGTATGACCATGATATTCGACTCCACCGATGCCCATCATCACCACCGGGTCGGAGAAGGAAGCATCCTCGGCAGCGACGATCAGGTCGCACGGCCAGCACAACAACAGTCCGCCCGCGATGCAGCGCCCCTGGACGGCCGCGATCGACGGCTTCGGAACATTGCGCCAACGCAGCGAGTACTCCAGATAGCGACGGGTCTCCGCCCCGTAAATCCATTCCAGGGTGATCTCCGCGGGAGCCGGCCACCGATCGTTGAGGTCGTGACCGGCGGAGAAGTGTTTCCCCTCGGCACGCAAGACGATCACCGCCACATCAGGGTCCTCCGCCGCCTTGGTCCAGGCTGCGTCGAGCTCATCGAGGAGCGCGCCGTTCTGGGCATTGGCGGCCTCGGGGCGATTGAGTGTGATGGCCGCGATCTTGTCGGCGACCTCGTAGTCGATATACATGTCGGGCTCCTCAGCCTCGGGGTAGGCCGAGCACGCGCTCGGCGACGATCGTGCGCTGAATCTCGGACGTGCCGCCGGCAATGGTGCCGGCGAAGCTCCGCGCATAGCGTTCGAACCAACTCGACGCGAAATGGTCGTTGTTCCAGGGCGTGTACGGTGCCGTCAGCGCGGGGTGGACCAGACCGTCGAACCCGGCGCCGTCCAGCGCGTGCTCCGAAGCGGTCTGCACTGCCTCGGATCCCAGGATCTTCAGAACCGACAGGGCCGCTACGTCCTGCTCACCCCGGTCCGCACGGGCCAGCGCCGCAGAGCCCAGCAGCCGCAGCGCCTGATTGTCCATGGCGAGCGTGGCATAGCGATCACGGTCGAGCGCCGTGACAGGCCGGAAATCCTCGACGAGATCCTGCAGTCGATCGGCAAAACCCAGCCACAACAGGGTGCGTTCGTGGCCGAGGGCACCGTTGGCAACGCCCCAGCCCTGATTCAGCCCACCGACGAGGTTCTCCGCGGGCACCCTGACGTCCGTGAAGAACACCTCGTTGAAGTCGAAGTCGTCCTCGGCACACACGGAGGCGAAGGGACGGCGCGTGACCCCCGGGGTGTCGGTGGGAATCAGAAGCACGCTGATTCCCTTGTGCTTCGGAGCGTCGGGATCGGTGCGGACGAAGGTGAGCAACACGTCGGCCTCGTTGGCACCGGACGTCCACACCTTCTGGCCGTTCACCACGAAAGAGTCACCGTCGTGCACCGCGCGTGTACGCAACGACGCGAGGTCGGAGCCCGCACCGGGTTCACTCATGCCGAGCGCAGCAGTGATCTCGGCACGCAGAATGGGTGCAGCCCAACGTTCCTTCTGTTCCGGCGTACCGAACGACAACAACGAGGCGGCGATGATACCGAGGCCCTGGGGATTGAAGCTGTGATAGATCCGGCGCCGGGAAAGTTCCTCGAGATGCACGTACTGCTGCAGGATACTGGCATTCCGGCCGCCGAACTCGGGCGGGTTTCCGGGGAGCAGCCAGCCGTTGTCGAACTGCATCCGCTGCCAGCGGCGGGCCCACTCCGGAACATCCGCACTGGAGCGGGGTCGTTCCCCCGCCTCGGCCTCGCCGGGCAGATGTTCGGCGAGGAAAGCCAGGAACTCGGCCCGGAATTCTTCGACGTCGGCATCAAAATTGAGTTGCACGGTACTCCTCGGCGATGAGCGCCCGATGTTCGGCCGCGCCGCCGAGCAGGAGCTCGCCGGCTTTGGCGCGCTTGAGCGCGAACTGAAGGTCGTTTTCCCAGGTGAATCCCATGGCCCCGAACAGCTGCAGGCCGTTGCGGAAGACCAGCGACTGGCACTCCCCTGCCGCGGCCTTGGCCATTGCCGCAGCCACACGGCGGCGGGGATCGTCGGCGGCGATCGTGAGGGCGGCATAGTAGGCGAGTACGCGGGCACGTTCGACGGCCACGTGCATGTCCGCTGCTTTGTGCTTGACCGCCTGGAAGGAGCCGATCGGAGCACCGAATTGATTGCGGCCCTTCACATGAACGAGCACTGAGTCGAGAATGCGCTGACAGGCTCCGACCATCGTCAGCGCCATGCCGGTCAGGGCCAGCTGACGAGCGCGCTCCGGATCGGCGGCACTGCGGTCGCTTTCGCTCACGCGAACCCCACTGAAGGTCACCTCGGCAAGGTGCAACACGGGATCGAAGATCAGACTGCGCGTTGCGGTCACCCGTTCCGCGGGAACCACGAAGACGCCGGCGCCCGTGACCACAGCCAGCAGATCTGCGCGATCTCCGTCCATGACTCGGTGGGCGGTGCCGTTCAGGAGCCAGCCACGACCGTCGCGGTGGGCACTCACACCGTCGAATACCGCCGCGCCGGACTGCGCAGGATCGGCACACCCCACGGCCAGAGGAGCGAACTGGGTCATCGTCGCAAGGTAGGGCGTGGGATCGGTAGCTCGGCCCAGCTCTTCCAGGACGATCGCCAATTCGACGGCGACATCGGCTTCCGCCAGCTCGGTCCACCCGAGGTCGACGTACACCTTCCACAGAGGACCGGGGTCGCCGCCGTCGTCGACGATCGTGCGGATCAGGGTGGGCGGGCACTCCTTGGCCGTGACTTCTCGGACGGTTTTCTGCCACAACCGCTGATCGGAGTCGAACTCGAAAAGCATCCCGGCTTGCCTCCTTGCCAGAGCTGCGAATGGTCTAGCGAGAATAACATTCTCGCTAGACGAAAGTAAGAGTTTCACTTTTGCCCGAAGCCAGCAGGCTGGCGACCCAACGTCATGCTCCTCTCCGGTACAGTGGATACATGTTTGCTACACACAGAGGGGGGGTCCGGCGGTGACCGAAGTCAGCGAAGAGCCGGCCTGGAAGCAGCGCGCAGTCGAACGCTCCATCAAAACCGCCAAGCTCCGCGCCGAGCAGCGGGTGCAGAAATTCCTCGATGCAGCGCAGGCGATCATTACCGAAAAGGGCAGCACCGACTTCACGGTGCAGGAGCTCGTCGACCGGTCCAAGCAGTCGCTGCGTAGCTTCTACCTGCAATTCGACGGCAAACACGAACTTCTCCTCGCCCTGTTCGAGGAAGCATTGACCCGGTCTGCCGATCAGATCCGCGCCGCGGCAGCCAACGAGACCGACCCACTCGACCAGCTTCGCGTCGCCGTCGAGTTGCTGTTCGAGTCGTGCCGCCCCGACCCGGTGGCGCATCGTCCGCTGTTCACCGACTTTGCCCCACAGTTGCTGATTTCCCATCCCGCCGAGGTGAAGGTCGCGCACTCGGCGCTGCTCTCGCTGTTTACCGAGCTGATGGAGCAGGCCGAAGCCGCAGGTGAACTGCGCGCCGAGATCAACCCGCGCCGAATGGCCGCCATGACGATGCAGACGGTCATGTTCATCGCTCAGTCGAGTGGCGGCAACGACGACGCAACCGTCCGTCCCATTTCCGCCGACGAGGTCTGGGCTTTCTGCTCGCGGGGTTTCGCACACTCCTGACGAGAACGGTATTCTCAACAAGAGAAACATCGATTACAGTCGATGTGTGCCCGAGTTATGGAACGACCTTCTCGCCTGCCTCGATCTGCGCCCCTACCCACCCGACACCGATGACCCCACGGTCGCGGTGTTCGAGGGAAGCAACCAGAAACTGGACTACCACCGACTGTTCGGTGGACAGATCCTGGGCCAGTTCCTGGAGGCGGCTCGTCTCACCTGTCCGAGCAAGAGCGTCAAATCCATGCATGCGCTGTTTGCACGGGAGGGCCGCGCCGACGAGCCGGTCCGGTACGAGGTCACGACTCAGCACGAAGGCCGATCGTTCGCAACCGTGGCGGTCGTCGCCCGGCAGTCGGAACGGGTGGTTGCGACTGCCGCGATCTCCCTGCATTGCGGTGAGGACGGACCCGAACATCAGAGCCTCCCCGCGGTTCCCGCCGTCCTTCCGGAAGAATTCCGGGTACACCTCGACCTTCTCCCGTGGGAAACCCGCGCCGCCGCCGACCTGAACGCGACGGCGGCCACAACACCCGATTTCGAATTCTGGATGCGCACACCGGAAGTCGCTGGCGAGCTGGCCCAGGCCCTCACTGCATACGCCACCGACCTGAACCTTATCGGCACGGCGCTGCGCCCACTTCACGGGCTCAGCCAACTCGGTAACGGCACGGCATTCACCTCTGCCGTCACATCGCACAGCCTCTGGTTCCATCGGCCGTTCCGCACCGACAGGTGGCTCCTCCTTCGCCAGCACAGTCCACTGCTGGCGCACGGCCGCTGCTTCGGCCGTGGCGATGTTCTCACCGAGGACGGGAGCCTCGTCGCGTCCTATGCGCAAGAAGCCCTCCTCCGCATCCACCCGTGACACCCGTTCCGTGGTGGCACGTCGACCGATCAAAGGTGTGACATGAGTGTAAATCCCTTGTCCGAGAACGCTGTCGACTCAACTCTTGCCACCCGGCCGTATCGGGTCGTGCAATGGGCGACAGGAAACATCGGCACCCGTGCACTCCGGGCGGTGATCGAACACCCGACGCTGACCTTGGCCGGTGTGTACGTCCACGCAGACGACAAGATCGGCCGCGACGCGGGCGAACTGTGCGGGCTGCCCGCTACCGGCATCACCGCCACCCGGAGCATCGAGGAGGTCGTGGACTCCGGAGCGGATTGTGTGCTGTACATGCCGCGTGCGTGCGACTTCGACGAAGTGTGCTGGTTGCTGGCGTCGGGGATCAATATCGTGACAACCCGCGGTGAGTTCCACTATCCGGCGGGCATGGACCCCGAGGTACGCGCACGGGTCGAGGCCGCGTGCGAGCTCGGCAACACCTCGATCCACAGCACCGGCAGCAGTCCCGGTTTCATCACCGAAGCCGTTCCGCTCGTGTTGACCTCGATCCAGCGACAGCTCGACAACTTGACGATTGACGAGTATGCCGATCTGTCGCAGAGGGATTCGCCCGACCTCTTGTTCAACATCATGGGATTCGGACGCGCTCCCGGTGGTTTCAGCGAAGCCCGGTTATCACATGCGCGAACGAGTTTCGGGCCCTCGCTCCAACTCGTCGCCGACGCCCTCGGGCAGCCGCTCGATTCCGTGGAGGCGAGTGGCGAGGTTGCCACCGCCCGCCACAGAACCCACATCGCCGCCGGGGTCCTGGAGGCGGGTACGGTGGCGGCCCAGCGAATTACCGCCGCCGGTATGCGGGGCGGCCGGGCACTGTTACGCTTCCGCGCTACCTGGTACTGCACAGCCGACGTCGATCCGGCCTGGGACGTCCGCGCCACCGGCTGGCATGTCACTGTCGATGGGGACGCACCCCTCGACATCGACATCACAATGCCGGTGCCACTCGAACGGATGGGTGCGGTGGCGCCCGGTTACACGGCACACCGCGCTGTGAACGCGGTGCCCTTCGTGTGCGCTGCCGCCTCGGGAATCCGCTCGACCACCGACCTTCCCCAGGTCATTGCCTCACTCGGTTGATCCGCGCGCATCACAGAAGGCCGGGTCTTCCGTCTCGTACCGGAAGACCCGTGTGTCGTGGGCGGCCTCGGACGCGGGAGCGAGCAACAGATCAGCCGCCGTGTAGGGGTCGTGGCGGCCGGCCGCGACCGAGGCGGCAAGGTGCGCCAGGCCGGGATGAGTCCGCAGGCGAGTGTGTGCAAGGGAGAGCACCTGTGCCCGCGCCCGGGCTGTCCGGCGCGCGAGTGTGTCGGCGCGACGGTGGGCCTCGATCACCTCCACCAACGTGGACACGCCCTCGGCTCGTGCGGCGACGAGGGTGAGAATCGGCACGTGGGACTCGGCTCGGAGGTCTCGCACGGTCTGGTCGGCGCCATCGCGATCGGCCTTGTTGACGACGAGGATGTCTGCGACCTCCAACAAACCTGCCTTCGCGGCTTGGATAGCGTCACCTGCACCGGGGTTGAGTATCACGATCGTGGGGTCAGCGATGGCCGCGATCTCGATCTCGGACTGCCCCACCCCCACCGTTTCGAGCAGGATGAGGTCATACGACAGCGCCCCGAGCAGGCGGATGGCCGCGGGCACCGCCGCGGCCAGTCCGCCCAGGTGGCCGCGCGTTGCGACCGACCGTATGAGCACACCCGGGTCGTTGATGTGCGCAGCCATCCGGATTCGGTCGCCGAGTAGCGCACCGCCGCTGTACGGCGAGGACGGGTCGACCGCCAGTACCGCCACCCGCAGGCCCCGCTGCCGATACTCTGCGACGAGGGCTCCGATGGTCGTCGACTTTCCGGCACCGGGCGGCCCCGTCACACCGACCACCCGGGCGGGCGCCGCGGCCGGCGAGTCGACCACCGCGGCCAGCGAGTCGAGCACTTCGGAGCGACGGTTACTCTCGACCAGGCTGAGCAACCGTCCCGCCGCACGCACGGATCCTGCACGCGCTGCCGCGACGAGGTCCGACACACTGGATGACGCAAGGAAATCACTGACGGGTCGGCTCACAGTCACGGCGCTGGAACCTCGATCACCGTCGCCGACCCCATTCCCCCGCCCGCACACATTGCCGCCACACCGATACCGCCACCGCGGCGGCGCAGTTCGTGCACCAGCGTCACCAGCATCCGGGCACCGGTCGCTGCGACCGGATGTCCGAGCGAACAACCACTTCCGCTCACATTGACCCTGTCCGGCTCGATCTCGAGCAGCTTGATAGTGGCAACGCACATCGCGGCGAAAGCTTCGTTGATTTCGAACAGGTCGACATCGGCGAGGGAGATACCCGCGCGGCTAAGGGCTTTCGGGATTGCCCTGACCGGCGCCAGACCGGTGAGTGCGGGGTCGATCCCGACGGACGCCCACGACCGGACGGTGGCCAGCGCGGGTAATCCGAGACGGTCACTCGCAATCGTCAGGACGGCAGCGCCGTCGTTGCCACCGCACGCGTTGCCTGCTGTGATGCTGAACCCTTCGATCTCCGGATGCAGCGGCTTCAGTGACGCGAGTTTCTCCAAGCTCGTCTCGCGCCGCGGATGCTCGTCGACCGAGAAGAGTCCGTGGGGCGTGTCGATGGGAACGATCTCCTCCTTGAACCGGCCCTCATCGATGGCCTGTACGGCGTTGCGATGTGAGCGAAATGCCCACTCGTCCATCTCCTGCCGGGTCACGCCCGCCTCGACGGCCGCGTTCCATCCGACCGTGATCGACATATCCATGGTGGGGGCGTTGGCCTGTTCGGGATGGGTGGGCGGGAACCACGGCACCCACTCGCCGTCCACCTTGAACAGTGATTTCGGCGAGGTGGACGCCGAGTTGACTCCGCCGGCTATGACCAGCTCGTCCATACCCGCCCGGATGCTCGCGGCCGCGCTCTGCACCGCGGCCTGGCCGGCAGCGCAGTGCCGGTTGTGCGCCAGCCCGGGAACCTCGGTCAGGCCTGCGGTGAGTGCGGCGTGCCTGGCAACCACCCCGCCGCCGTACAGGCCCTCACCCAAGATCACATCGTCGATCAGACCCGGGTCGATATCTTCCGCTGCTGCGGCGACGACGTGGTGAGCGAGGTCGTGAGCGGTGGTGTCGCGCAACGTTCCCTTCACGGCAGTGCCGATGGGAGTGCGCAGAGCGGAAACGATGACTGCTTCAGGCATGGGAGTTCTCCAGTTCGGCCACAAGGGTGCGGCGCAGTAGTTTTCCGGTCTCGGTTTTCGGGAGTTCATCTCGGAACACGACGGTGTCCGGGGTTTTCGAGGAACGCAGCCTGTCTTTGACCCACTGCCTGATTTCGGCCGGGTCGGCGTCACCGACGAGAACAGCGACTATTCGCTGTCCCCATTCGGTGTCGGGTATTCCGATCACTGCTGCCTCGGAAATCGCCGGGTGGCGGAGCAGCACGTCTTCGATCTCTGCCGGTGCGATGTTCTCGCCGCCGCGGATGATCGTGTCGTCAGCCCTGCCCTCGACGAACAGGTAGCCGTCCGCATCGAGGTGACCGAGGTCCCGGGTCGCGAACCAGCCGTCCGCGTCGAGCACACTGCGTCCGCCGTATTCGCCGGAAATCTGCTCGCCCCGCACGAAGACCAGGCCGGTCTCGCCTGCCGCGACCGGCTCACCGGTTTCCGTGCGGACCTCGATCTCGATCCCGGGCAGCGGCCGCCCGACCGACCCGAGCCGGTCCCGCACAGCCGGATCGCTCGTCGCGAACGCCGCCCGGTGATCTTCGGGGGACAGAACGGCCACCGACGACGCCGTTTCGGTGAGACCGTAGGCGTTGACGAACCCCGTGTCCGGGAATGCGCGCAGCGCGTGCTCGAGAACGGGCCTCGGAGTATGGGATCCGCCGTAGGCCAGGCTCTGCAGCGTCGGCGTTTCCGCGTCGGCGTCGCCCAGTTCGGCGGCGACGCGGGCCAGCATCGTGGGCACCAACATTGCGTGCGTGATGCCCTCGCGCCGGACGGTGTCAAGCCACACGGTCGGGTCGAACCCGGCCAGATAGACGACGCGACGCCCGGTGTACAGGTTCGAGAGGAGGTTCGTCAGGCCGGCGATGTGGTAGGGCGGAACTGCCACCAACGCGGCATCCGTGTCCGCGGCGGATGCGAACTCCATCGTGTTCAGGACGTAGGCCAGCAGGTGCCGATGCCGCAGCACAGCAGGCTTGGGATCGGACGTGGTCCCGCTCGTGTAGATGATCACGGCGACGCTGTCACCGTCCCACTGCGCGGCAGGCGCTTCCGCGGGCGCGTCCGGCACCACGTCGACATCGACGAGTGCGTCGAGATCTTCGGGGCGGAGGATCACGGCGCCGGCATGGCGATCCTGCAGTGCAGTCAACTGCTGATCACCGAGCCGGTAGTTGAGTGGCACGAACGGGACGCCGGCCAGGGCGGCACCGAACAGGGCGACCGGATAGCCGAGATGATTGGCACCGAGATAGAGCACGGCCGGGTGATCCCGGAACCGGTCGGCGGCGCGGTGGGCGAGGTCGAGGAGCTGCGCGGCGGTCAACGAGCGCTCGTCGACGGTCACAACCGCCTTGTCGCTGTCGGTCGCGGCCATCTCTAGAATCATGTTGATGTTCATGAGAACATGATTCTCTCAGTACAAGAGGCTTACTTGCAAGAAGGGAAATTGCGATGCAGATCATGGGTTGTTCCGCGATAGTCGTCGGAGGCACGGGCGGGTTGGGCCAAGCCACCGTTCGCCGTCTCCATGAGGCGGGAGCCAAGGTGGTCGTCGCCGACGTCGCCGACGACAAGGGCAAGGAACTGGAGGAGGAGCTGGGAGTCCGCTACGTGCGTACCGACGCCTCGGACGAGGAATCCGTCGGGGCTGCGATCGCCGAGGCGGAGTCGCTGGGGCCGCTGCGCATCTCGGTGGACACACACGGCGGCCCAGCCGGGGGCGGGCGGCTCGTCGGCAAGGATGGAAGCCCCATGGATCTTGCTGCCTTCCGGACAACCATCGAGTCCTACCTGATCTCGTCCTTCAACGTCATGCGATTGGCCGCGGCCGCAATCGCCAAGCAGGAGCCGATCGACGACAGCGGCCGAGGCGTAATCATCAATACCGCGTCCATCGCGGCCTACGAAGGCCAGATCGGACAACTCCCCTACTCCGCAGCGAAGGGCGGCATCGTCGGCATGACCCTCGTGGCCGCCCGGGACCTCTCCCCCCTCGGTATCCGGGTCGTGACGATTGCACCTGGCACCATCCTGACTCCGGCCTACGGCAAGGCCGGCGATCAACTCGAGGCCTACTGGGGGCCCCAGGTTCCCCATCCCAAGCGGATGGGCCGGCCATCCGAGTACGCGACTCTCGCCGCATCGATCGTCGAGAACGACTATCTCAACGGCGAGGTCATCCGGCTCGACGGTGGCCTGCGATTCCCGCCGAAATAAGTGCGAATGCGGCGGAGGTCTCGGGAACCGTCGTTCCCGAGACCTCCGCCGCACTCATTCCGGCCGCACGTCGGTCACCAGCGTGCTGGTGCCGGTGTGTCGATGCGCAGCGGGCGCTGGTAGGACAGATCGTCTTTGGCTCGCGTGCCTCTCAGGAACGCCTTCTCGGTGAAGAAGCGCGATTGCAACATCGACGCGTCTGCCTTCGCGCTCCATTCGACGGTCGAGCGCCGCACCGCGATCCGCCACCGACCGTCGCGTCGTTCGAGTCGGTCGAGATAGCGGCCGTTGAGTAGCTGCACGGTGACCCCGTCGTTGAGGAGTAATCCCACCAACACGTAGCTCTCGCAGTGGGCGGTATCGCCATCGATCTCGCACGTGTGGGTGGTGATGTTGTGTGTATGCGCCAGAGAGGTGGCCGCGTGTGCGGCATTCGCCCAGTTCGCGTAGTCCGGTCCTTTGTTGGTGCTGGTGCCGTGCTCGTCGATTCCGTCGTCGTGGTAAGTGCCACACAGGAGATCGGAATCGTGGCGATCGCAGCCACGAGAATGCCTGGCAACGCAGTCGAGGATTTCGCCGCGGTCCATCAAGTACCGCACGTCACGCTGGAGCCTTGCGACATCGTCGGTGGTCATCTGCCTCTCCTTCAAAGATGGTCCGGTGAGTGTGGATGGTGGCCGATGCATGCCGGCTGCATGCGCTCAAGCGACGGCTTCCTCGCCGATCAGGGTGGTCCGGTGCAGCAACCGGGGTGAGGTGGGCGCATAGGGGACAGCGCGGTGCAGCATTCCGGTGTTGTCCCATAAGACCAGGTCGCCGCGACGCCAATGATGTCGCAGAGAAAATCGAGGTTGCGTCGACCAGTCGAGCAGACGGTCGAGAAGTGCCCGCCCCTGCTCCTCGGGCCAGCCGACCACGTGGGCGGCGGTCGCGCCGAGCAGAAGCGACTTCCGTCCGTTGCGACGCGTCCAGATCAGGGGGTGCTCGCGCGTCGGCACCCGCGCCCACGCTGCCCTTTGCTTGTCCGACGGATCAGGGTTGGCCAGCAGTTGCGCCGCTGCGAAGCTGTGCACCACGCGCAGATCGGCGAAAGATGCCTTTTCTTCCTCGGTAAGGGCTTCGTAACTGGCGTAGGTGTTGGCGAACTCGGTGTCACCGCCCTCCTCTGATACCTCGAGCGCGGTGAGGAGCGTCGACTTCTGCGGGACCGCGTCAGTGGCGCCGTCGATGTGCCAGTGAAAGGTGCCCTTGTTGTAGGAAGCCAGGACAGTGGTGGCTGGATCCAGACTGATGGCCGAGATTTCCGGGTGGTTCTCCTGACCACCTACCGGCGCCACGACGACGTCGCCGAGCATGCGACTCAGGGCTACCAGGTCGGCATCTGCGATGTGGGCGTCACGAAAGACCACCACACCGTGCATGTCGAGCAAGGCTCGGCACCGGGCGGCAGCCTGCGCGTCGGCGAGTCGGCTGCCCTCGATTCCCGTGATTTCGACACCGACGGTATCGGTGATGGGGGTGACATTGGCAAACATCAGTTCCTCCTTGGAAATATGATTCTCATATCAAGCTATCAATATTCCTATTTCGATACTACAGTTCTCTCATACAGAGATCTGTACTTGATCGACAGGGCATAAGGCACGGCTGGGGCCGTGCGGCAAGGAGATTCACATGCGTATCGGATTGACCGGCGGCGCCTCATCGACCGACAAGATCGTGCACCAAGCGGTACAAGCCGAGGCGGATGGCTTCACCTCACTCTGGTACGCCAGCACCGTCGCCGGTGATCCGCTGGCGGCGGTGACGGTTGCCGGTCGCGCCACGACATCGATCGAACTCGGAACCGCTGTCCTGCAGACCTATCCGTGTCACCCCCTCCTGCAGGCGAATCGGGTAGCCGCCGTTTCCGAAGCAATGGGCCGTCGCGGATTCACTCTGGGTCTGGGCCCTTCACACGAGTCCCTGGTGCGCGAGGTGTACGGACTCTCCTACGAGCGGCCCGGCCAGAACACCGAGGAATATATACGGATCGTCGCCGCACTGCTCCACGGTGAAGAGGTCGACATCCGCGGTCAGGAGTGGACCACACGGAGTGCCGGCCGCATGGTGCCCCTGGTCCACGAGGTGCCCGTCCTTCTTTCGGCCATGTCACCACGCATGCTCCGGGTGGCAGGGCAGTACGCCGACGGCACCATCCTGTGGATGGCTTCCGCGAAGGTGATCGAATCCCGCGTCGCGCCCGCGATCCATGCCGCCGCGACAGGCGCGGGCCGTGCCACTCCCCGGATTGTCGCCGGGCTCCCCGTGGCGGTTCACGACGACGCCGATGAAGCCCGCGAAGCCGTTGCCGCAACCGCCACCATGTACGCGGGAATGCCGAATTACCAACGCATTCTGGAAGTCGGCGGTGCGTCGAGCCCGGCCGACGTTGCCATCGTCGGCGACGAGACGTCGGTGCGCACCCAGCTGCAAGGTCTCCTCGACGCGGGTGCCACCGACATCTGGGCTGCAGCCTTCCCCGTCGGCCCCGACGCGAAAGCGTCGATCGGCCGCACCAAGGACCTTCTCCGAGAACTGGCCACCACCGACGGGTAATTCCCGGGTCACGGCTCACACGACGAAGGCCTGGTCCCCGACCTCCTCTCGAGTCAGGTCGGAAGATCCGCCGGGATCCAGTTCGGATTGCGCTTCTCCATGAATGCCCGCATACCCTCGCGAGGCTCCGGCGAAGTTTCGAGTGCACCGAACATCGTTTGATAGTCGATGAATCCGTAACGCTCGTTCAACATTCGCTTCACTTGGGCGCGGGCCTCGGGGGACGTCTGCAGGACCTCGCGTGCAGCCTCCAACGCGGCGGCCCGCAGATTCTCGTGGGGTACCACGCGGGAGATCACCCCCAGGCGCTGCGCCTCGGCGGCATCGAAGCGGCGCGCGGACAGCATGAGGTCCCGCGCTGCGGCTATGCCGATGTGCGCGGGAAGAGCCGCTGCAAAGGTCGCATCGGGGATACCGCGGAGGAGCTCGGGCACCCGGAATGTCGCCCGATCGCTGGCAACCGCGATATCGGACATCATCGCGACCACCAAACCGCCCGCCTGACAGATGCCGTTGACGGCCGCGATCACCGGTGCCCGACTGTCCCGGATCGTGAGGAACGGGACCACGTCGTTGCCCGCCAGTCCCTCGGGGAGCGAGTCGCCCGGCTCTGCTCGGCCGCCGAGATCACCACCCGGCGCGAACACGTCGCCGACACCGGTGATGATGAGCGCAGCAAGGTCGGGATCGGAATTCACCAGCCGGACAGCCCGCTTCAGACCGAAATACATAGCCGGCGTGAACGCGTTCCGCGCCGCCGGCCGATCGATGACGCACCAGCCGATCGAACCCTCACGCTCGAACCGCAGGCCACCGGTTCCCAAGTCGTCGCCCATACCCTTCTCAGCTCTTTCCCGCCGTGAGCCGGGCGATGTTGGTCTGGAAGTCGTCGGACTGGAACGTCAGCTCCTCGGCGGTCATCGCATAGTCCAGCGTGGCGAGTACGGCCCGCTCGATATGCATGTTCAGCAACCGCTTCGTGCTCTCGACAGCCTGCCGGGGCTGTTCGGCAATGCGTTTGGCACAAGCGAGGGCTTCGCTCAGCGGATCGGCAACCATATGGTTGGCCAATCCGAGCTCGCATGCTTTCGCCGCGGGTATGCGTGCGCCGGTGAGGGCGTATTCCTTGGCTTGCAGCAGACTGATCTGCAGCGGCCAGGTGAGCGGTCCACCGTCGGCCGCGACCAACCCGACCTGCACATGAGGATCAGCGAGGTACGCCGTCTCGGCCATGTAGACGATGTCACTGAGCGCAACCAAGCTGCAGCCCAGTCCCACAGCCGGTCCGTTGACCGCCGCGATCACCGGAATACGGCAGCGTGCCATCCCGAGGACGAGTTCGCGGCCGTGAGCGATGGTCCGGGCGCGCAGTTCGCGGTCTGCCGCGAGCTCGGCGAGGTAGGCGAAGTCGCCACCCGCAGAGAAGGCTTTGCCGCTTCCGGTGAGTACCGCGGCGCGGGCATCCCGGTCTTCGCTCAGCTGAGGCCACAACCGCGCCAGTCCGGTGTGCAAGCCGTCGTTGACGGCATTGAGCGCGTCGGGCCGGTTCAGCGTGATGATGCGCAGGGCACCGTCCGAGCGGACGTCGATCTCCTCGGGCATGTCGTACATGTCAGACTCCCAATCCAAGAATTCGCGAGGCGATGATGTTCTTCTGAATCTGCGACGTTCCACCCATGACGCTCTGTGCGCGGCTGTACAGGTAGGCGCCCAGCATGTCGGTGTCGCGAGTGCCGGCCTCGGACACCGCTGCGTGCCCGACCGATTGTTCGACCCAGGTCATGAGCAGCTTGTCGAGCGACCCCTCCGAACCGTGCGACACACCGTCGAGCTGTTCGGACAGCCTGCGACGGACATGCAGGCGCAGCATCTCCGTCTGCACTGCAGCCCATGCCAATTCCGCAGAGAGGCTCCCTTCCGACCGGGCGACGAGATCGCGTACGAGCTTGTCGTACCTCGCGGCGAAACCGAGCGTGGAGGGCTCTCGTTCGTGCCCGACCACCGTCATCGCCAGCGCCCACCCTTCCCCCGGCGCACCGACCATGTTCTCCGCGGGCACCGTAGCCCCGTCGAAGAGAACCTGACCGAACTCTTTGGTGACGCCGCTCATCATCTGCAGCGGTCGCTGCTCGATTCCCGGTTGCTTCATCGGGACGATGAACGCCGACAAGCCGCGGTGACGGGGCTTGTCAGGTTCGGTACGGGCGAGCAGCAGACACCAATCGGCCACATCCGAATAGCTCGTCCAGATCTTGTGTCCGTGAATGACGTAGTTGTCACCGTCACGGGTGGCGGTGGTGGTGAGTGCTGCGAGATCCGATCCGGCGCCCGGCTCACTGAATCCCTGACACCAGCGCTCGGTTCCGTCGATCATTCCGGGCAGGAAGGTGCGGCGGAGTTTCTCGCTGCCATGCCTGCCGAGTCCGATCACCAGATACCCGAGGCTCGGCCGGGCGGGTGCGCCCGCGATGGCCAGTTCCTCGTCCAGGATGACGTCGTAGACGGGCGGTAGCTCCTGACCACCATATTCTGCGGGCCACGACAAACCGAAGAACCCGGCGCCGTAAAGCGCTCGGTGCCATTCGGGCTGCCGTTCCCAGTACTCGTCACCCGAAGTCGGGAACGTCTTGGCCGTGTCCGCCAGCCAGGACCGCAGTCGGTCCCGGAAGGCGGCTTCTTCCGGCGAGTCACGAAAGTCCACGGTGTATCTCCTCCAGGCGTACGGGGAACAGTTCGGTGGACGTCAGTGCCCGCCGAAGGTAGACGTGCGCGAGGCATTCCCAGGTGTTGCCGATGCCGCCGTGTACCTGAATCGCCGTCTCGCACACGGTTCGGGCAGCACGCACGCAGTAGATCTTCGCGACTCGCGCAGCCTGCTGCGCCTCGCCGGGAGTCAGCTGGTCGAGCGCCCAGGCTGCATGACGGAGCACGCTCACCGAACCCTCGATCAGCGCCTGACTCTCCGCGAGCAGATGCGCCACGGCTTGATAGGAACCGATCGTGTTGCCGTACTGCTCGCGCATCTTTGCGTAATCGACGGCGAGCGCTTGGGCGCCGCGGGACGTGCCGACCAGGTCGGCGCAGGTGACGAGGACGGCGAGGGCATGCCAGCGCTCGACGTGCTCGGCGGACAGTTCGCCGAGGGGTTCGAACGGCTCGACTATGTCCGCGAATCCTCTGGTCAGGTCCGCTCCCGGAACAACGGCTCCCACTCGACCGGCCGAGATCCGGTTTCCGCTCAGAACGAGGGCGCGTTCGAGTCCCCGCGCGTCGGTCGCTTCCCCGTCGAGGGCCACCGCCCATGTCTGCTGATCATCGGAAACGTGCCGGTGTAAATCATCGGCGAGGACGGGTCCGAGGAAGGGAATATCGACCAGGCCCCGGCCGAATTCCTCGGCGACGATGGCGACTTCCACACCCGACGCCCCGTCGGATCGAAGCGATCGCCACCCTGTTGTGGCCACCGCCTTCTCCAACCGTGCGAGCCGAGTGTCGTCGGCGAGGTCCTGGACCGATCCCGGTCCCAGATCGTCGGCCAATTTGGCTGCGGCATCGCGCAATTGTTGCTGTTCACTTGTCAGACGTACGTCCATAGCGCTCCTTGAGTTCTCGGCGCAACACCTTGCCGGACGGCAGGCGAGGAATGTCGGATACGAAGACCACCCGGCTGGGCCGCTTGTAGGACGCCAACCGGTCTCCCACGAGGGTGATGAGTTCTTCGGCTTCGGTCGTGCCGGTCCGTGCGACCGCGGCGATCACTGCTTCCCCGCTGACCGGGTCGGGGACCCCGAACACCGCACAGTCCACGACGCCGGGGTGCCCGTGCAGCACGGCCTCGATCTCGGCGGGCGCAACCTGAAACCCCTTGACCTTGATCATCTCTTTCGACCGGTCGGTGAGCCGAAGCCAGCCGTCCTCGTCGAGGTAACCGACGTCCCCGGTCCGGTACCACCCGTCCACGAACGCCTCGGCATTCGTCTCCTCGGGCAGGTAACCTGCCATAAGCGAATTCGCTCGAGCCTGAATCTCGCCCGGTTCTCCCACGCCCAGCGGCTCACCGGTCTCGAGCGACACCACCCGGATGCTGACGCCCGCAACGGGGCGTCCGACACTGTCCAGACGGGCCCCTTCGATCGGGTTGCAGGCGATCACCGGTAACTCGCTGGCGCCGTACGCGGGTACCCAGCCGACCCCCGCGCGCCGGGTGACGGTCTCGGCGACGCTCGGCGTGACCGGAGTGGCGCCCCACATGATGTAGCGCAGCGACGACAGGTCGAACGATTCGAGGTCGGGATGCTGGGCAATGGCCAGCGCAATCGGCGCGACGGCCATCTCCACCGTGATCCGATCGGTCTCGATGTGCCGCAGCATCCGGTCCACGTCGAACCGACGGTGCAGCCGCACCCATGCGCCGACCTCGAGTGCCGTCATGATGTTGAGGACGCCCAGGATGTGTGAGGGCGGAGTAAGCACCTGCATCCTGTCCGCCGACGACAGTTGCAGCGCGTCACACCACTGCCGCACGGCGGCACCGAAAGATGCGTGCGTGTGCCGCACGGCCTTCGGCATCCCGGTGGTGCCCGAACTGAACACGAGTAGGGCCTCGGCAATTGGATCGGGTGGCGGAAAGGAGCATTGCGCGGGGTCGACCGGATCGTCGAGGCTCAGCATCGGCAGAAGTCCGGCCAGGACCGGACTGTCCCCGACCGCGAGCGTCGGATTCGTGAGCGCCAGCGCGTGCGCGACTTCGTCATGCTTGTACGCCGGGCTGATCAGCACGACGGCGGCGCCGAGCCGCCAGATCGCTCGAACGGCCACGACGAATTCCGGCCGGTTCGACGACATCAGAGCAACACGGTCACCTGCCTTCACGCCGCGACCGGCCATTTCGGCAGCCAGCCCGTCGGCCAGAGCGTCGAGTTCACTGAGGCTGTATTCGCGCTCCTCGAACACGAGCACGGTCGCTTCTTCTTCCTCGTCGGGGGCCCGGTATCCGATGCCTGCCCCGTCTCTCGTGTGGGAATTCACCATTGAGAAGTCCTATCTCGTTAGAGAGAATGATATTCTCTCACAGTTAGAATCTCAATATCAGGAGGCGACGGGCATGTCGAGACCACCCTTGTTCCAGCGCGCGACCGTGACGCGAATCGTCAAGGAGAGCTCGGACGCGCGCACGTTCGTGCTCGCACCGCACGACGGTCCGTTCTCCTATCGGGCCGGGCAGTTCTGCACATTCCGGGTCGACGTGGACGGAACCGAGCTGTTCCGCTCCTACTCCATGTCGAGCGCACCGGAGACCGATGGCGAGCTGATGACGACGGTCAAACGGGTTCCCGGCGGCAAGGTGTCGAACTGGCTGCACGACAACGTCGCCGAGGGTGACGCCGTCGAACTGACACGGCCCGCGGGAACCTTCTGCCTGCGTCCGACCTCGGCGCCGTTGCTCGGGTTCAGCGGTGGCAGCGGGATCACCCCGATCCTGTCGCTGGCGAAGAGCGCGCTGGCGACCACGGACCGGCATGTCCGGCTGCTGTGCGCCGACCGAGACCACGCATCGGTGATGTTCGACGCGGTACTGAACGAACTCACCGAGCGCTATCCCGACCGGTTCTCGTTCGTACGGCACCTCGACGACCGGGGCGGATTTCTCGACGCTGCCGCCGTACGCCACTTCGTCGGCGCCGAAGGAGATGCCGACTCCTACCTGTGCGGGCCCGAGCCCTTCATGGCTCTGGTGGAGTCGGCCTTGCCAGGGCCGGGCAGGATCTTCAGTGAGCGGTTCGGCGCCGCGGCCCCGACGGCGCCATCGGCCGACGCACCCGATTCCGGGGTCGAGGGAACCGTCTCGATCGTTCTGGGACGGAAAAAGGTGTCGGTGCCCAGAAAAGCGAACGAGACCCTGCTGGAGAGCGCCCGGCGCGCCGGGCTCACGCCACCGTTCTCTTGCGAATCAGGCAACTGCGCCACCTGCATCGCCACCGTGACCGAGGGCAGCGCGACCATGCGGGTGAACGACGCGCTGAGCGACGACGAGGTGGCCGAAGGCTACGTCCTCACCTGCCAAGCCGTGCCCGACACCGGGTCGATCAAGGTCCGCTACGAGTGAACCGGCAGGCCGCCGTGCTCACCGAGGCGCGGCGGCGGCCCGTAATCCGGGTCGAAGCCGGCCACGCGGATGGGGCTTCCGACCAACCGGAAGTCACCGGCAGTGGCGATCATCTCCGGTGTGGCTGCGAGTGCGTCGGGCAGTGAACGCACCGCTGCCGCAGGCACTCCCAACGGTCGCAGCCGGAACTCCCAGCCCGTCGCGGAGTCGGCCGCCAGAGCCGCGGTCACGACTGCGAGGACCTCGTCACGACGTTCCGTGCGCTCGGCCATCGTCGGAAATCCTTCGATCCCCGCTTCCGTAGCGAACTTCCGCCAAAACGCGTCATGTGTGATGAACAGGGCGAGATGGCCCTCCGCAGTCGGAAACAACTGCGCAGGCACGTAGTACGGATGGGCACCGAACGGCATACGTCGCGGCTCGGTGCCTTCGTTGAGATACGCCGACGCGCGGTAGTTGAGTTGCGACAGCATGACGTCGCGCAACGACACCTCCACTTGACCGCCGCGTCCGGAGATGATCTGGGCCAGCAATCCGAGTGCGGCTGCCATTCCGGTCGAGTTGTCGGCAGCGGAGTACCCGGGCAGCGTCGGCGGCCCTGCCGGGTCACCGGTGAGTGCGGCGACACCCGTGACAGCCTGAATCACGTAGTCGAAAGCTGGGTCGTCTCCCTCGTCGAGACCGTAACCGGTGAGCGCGACACAGACTATTTTGTCGTTCCATCGACGCAGAGCGTCGTAGGTCAGGCCGTACCGGTGAATGGCGGACGGCTTCAGGTTGACGAGCAGGGCATGGGATTCGGCCGCAAGTTCTCCGAGACGGGCCTGTCCCTCGGCGGTCGTCAGGTCTACGCAGATACTCCGCTTACCCCGGTTCAGGCTGGCGAAGTAGGCGTCGCTCACCTGCCGCGAGAGGTCACCGCTCGGTGGTTCTATCTTGGTGACCTCTGCGCCGAGGTCTGCGAGCATCATGGTGGCGTACGGACCCGCGAGGATATGGCCGACCTCGAGGATCCGGATGCCCTCGAGTGGCCCCGCAGTCACCGCAACTCCTTGACGAGTTCGGCGACGACGTCCCGGGTACGACGCTTCGAAGCGATCAGCTCGTCCCGGTTGTCGCCGATCGGCAGCAGGCGCATCGACAGGTCG
This sequence comes from Rhodococcus sp. USK13, assembly GCF_018343855.1. Lineage (NCBI taxonomy): Bacteria > Bacillati > Actinomycetota > Actinomycetes > Mycobacteriales > Nocardiaceae > Rhodococcus > Rhodococcus sp. USK13. Next base: position 6,607,220 of record NZ_CP069242.1, read on the forward strand.
GTGACCCCCGCGTCGGCGTATCGGCGGAAGCCCGCAAGGATGGCGTCCTCGTCTCCGGCGACGCACAGATCACCGATGTCCTCGGCGTCGCCGTATCCCAGGAGCCGCTGATAGTTGGGGGAGATCTCCGCTTCCCCGAGGATCCGGTTGGCGCGCTCACGCGCGGTGTCGACTTCCGAAGGCCGGCAAAGACAGACCGGGACACCCGCGATGATGCGTGGAGCCGGACGCCCCACATTGTCGGCAGCCTTGGTAATTCGCGGGACGACATGGTCGGCGACCGCTCGCTCGTCGGCCATCCAGAGGATGGTCCCGTCGGTTCGCTCGCCTGCGATCGTCAGCATCACCGGGCCCAGGGCTGCTACCAGGACCGGCATCGGGGCCACCGGTCCGATCTCGAGCGGGTTGTGCACGGTGAAGGTGTTGTTCTCGATATCGACCGGGCCGGGTGCGAGCAGCGCGGCGTCCAGTACGTCCAGGTAATCGCGGGTGAACGCGGCCGGCTTCTCATAGGGGAGACCGAGCATGTCCTGAACGATCCAGTGGTGTGAGGGGCCGACTCCCAGCGCCAAACGTCCTCCGGTGGCGGCATGCGCGGAGAGCGCCTGTCGCGCCAGTGCGACGGGGTGTTGCGCCTGCAGAGGTACTACCGCCGTGCCGATTTCGATGCGGGACGTCCTCGTTCCCATCAACGCCACGGCGATCAGCGCGTCGAAGTCCGTGGGGACCTGCGGAACCCAGACGGAGTCCAACCCTGCGCTCTCCGCCCACTCCACGTCGTCCAGCATTCGGGCGACCTTCCGCGCGGAGTCCCCTCGCTCGGGCCCGATCATCACTCCGATTCGCACTGTTCCTCCAGGTCCGAAAATTGTTCTCGCACGCGTGGCCGGGTGGTCGACGCGGTGTAATCGCCTTTCGGCTTCTATGACGAAAGGTCAAGAGGGAGTGGGAGTGCCGGTGAGTGCGCGCACTCCGGTGACCAGATCCTCCAGGGGGGTGCTGGTGGGGAAGACCGCCGCAGCTCCCGCGGACAGCAGGCGCGGAACGTCCTCCTGGGGAATCGTGCCGCCGACCACCACAGCGATGTCACCGGCGTCCGCAGCGCGCAGCGCATCGACCGTTCGCGTGGTCAGCGCCACATGGGCGCCGGAGAGAATGCTCAGACCGACGACGGCAACATCCTCCTGGAGGGCAATCGACACGATGTCCTCGACCCGCTTGCGGATACCGGTGTAGATCACCTCGAAACCGGCGTCGCGGAGTGCGCGGGCGACGATCTTGGCGCCGCGATCGTGACCGTCCAGTCCAGGCTTCGCTACGAGTATGCGGGCGCTCATCAGAACACCACCGGCTGCTGGAATTCGCCCCAGACAGCTTTGAGCGCGGATACCATCTCGCCGACAGTGCAGTAGGCGTTGGCGCAATCGATCAACGGGTGCATGAGGTTTTCGGTTCCTTCCGCGGCGCGGGACAGAGCGGTGAGGCAGGCATTGACCGCCTCGGGATCACGTTCGGCTTTCACTTTCGCCAGCCGTTTCAGCTGCAGCTCGCGCCCTTCGGCGTTCAGCTCGTACGTGGAGATTTCGGGCGGCGGCTCCGGCGAGACGAACCGGTTGACCCCGACCACCGGGCGTTCCCCCGATTCGACGTCCTTGTGCAGCTTGTACGCCTCGTCGGCGATGAGGCCTTGCAGGTACCCGTCCTCGATGGCGCGAACCATGCCGCCGTGCTGATCGAGATCGTCCATGATCTCGATGAGGCGGGCCTCGGTGGCATCGGTCAGCGCTTCGACGAAGTAGGAGCCGCCGAGCGGATCCGCGACACGCGTCACTCCGGTCTCGTAGGCCAGAACCTGCTGGGTGCGCAGCGCCAGGGTCGCCGACTCCTCACTGGGCAGGGCGAACGGCTCGTCCCACGCCGCGGTGAACATCGACTGCACTCCCCCGAGCACCGAAGCCATCGACTCGTACGCCACTCGCACCAGATTGTTCTGTGCCTGGGGTGCGTAGAGGGACGCGCCGCCGGCAACACAACCGAACCGGAACATCGACGCCTTGTCCGTCACCGCACCGTAGCGCTCCCGCACGATCGTGGCCCATCGACGACGTCCTGCCCGGTACTTGGCGATCTCTTCGAAGAAGTCCCCGTGCGTATAGAAGAAGAACGAGATCTGAGGAGCGAACTCGTCGATCGTCATTCGCCCACGTTCGACCACCGTGTCGCAGTAGGTGACTCCGTCTGCGAGCGTGAAGGCCATTTCCTGCACCGCGGTGGCTCCGGCGTCGCGAAAGTGCGCACCGGCGACCGAAATAGCGTTGAACCTCGGCACCTCGGCCGCGCAGAATTCGATGGTGTCGGCAATCAGCCGTAGCGACGGCTCCGGCGGCCAGATCCACGTGCCCCGGGAGGCGTACTCCTTGAGGATGTCGTTCTGGATCGTCCCGGTGAGCTTCGCCCGCGGCACGCCGGCCCGCTCGGCCGCGGCCACATAGAACGCCAGCAGTATCGCCGCCGTCCCGTTGATGGTGAAGCTGGTGCTGATCTTGTCCAGCGGGATGTCGGCGAAGAGGACTTCGGCGTCGGCGAGGGTGTCGACCGCGACCCCGACCCGGCCGACTTCCTCGGTGACCTCGGGGTCGTCGGAGTCGTAACCGCATTGGGTGGGCAGGTCCAGTGCCACCGACAATCCGGTGCCGCCCTGTTCGAGCAGGTACCGATAGCGCTGGTTGGACTCTTCCGCGGTGCCGAATCCGGAGTACTGGCGGAACGTCCACAACCGGCCCCGGTAGCCGGAGGCGAAGTTGCCGCGGGTGAAGGGAAAGGTGCCCGGGGCGGGCGGCTCTGCGCGCCTGTCGGTCGGCCCGTAGACCGGCTCCAGCGGGATGCCCGAAGAGGTTTCAGCGAAGTCGTTCACGATGGATACAGTACTTGCAGAAAATGAGAATGCCAATATCATCGTCGAGAACGCAATGATCGACAGTGTCGGAACAGGGAGAACGATGTCCAGCCAGCAGAACGCACTCAATGACCGGACCATGATCGTTTCCGGCGGTAGCCGCGGGATCGGACTGGCGATCGCGATCGCCGCGGCCAAGCAGGGGGCAAACGTGGTTGTGCTGGCCAAGACGGCGGAGCCGCACCCGCGCCTTCAAGGGACGGTCCACACCGCCGTCGCGGACATCGAGGCCGTCGGAGGCAAAGCAGTCGCCGTGGTCGGTGACGTCCGCCGCGAGGAGGATGTGCAGCGCGCCGCCGACACCGCGGTGGAGCGGTTCGGCGGCATCGACATCTGCGTGAACAACGCCAGTGCCATCGCGCTCGAGGGAACCGAGGAACTGTCAGCCAAGAAATACGACCTCATGCAGGACATCAATTGCCGCGGGACGTTCCTGCTGACCCGCGCCTGCCTTCCCTATCTTCGGAGCTCCCCCAACCCGCATGTGCTCACCATCTCGCCTCCGGTGAACCTGAACCCGCGCTGGCTCGGCGCACACCCGTCGTACACGTTGTCGAAGTACGGAATGAGCTTGCTGTCGCTCGGCTGGGCGGCCGAGTATGCCGACGCCGGGATCGCAGCGAACTGCCTGTGGCCGCAGACCTACATCGCCACCTCCGCGGTCGCGAACATGGAAGACGGCACCTCCCTGCTCTCCTCGTCGCGCAGTCCGGAGATCATGGCCGACGCAGCAGTCGAGATTGTGTCCCGGCCCGCGAAGGAGACCAGCGGACACTGCTACATCGATGCGGACGTGCTCGCGGAGTTGGGCGTCTCGGACCTGTCCCGCTACGGCGGCGGGGACGCCCCCCAGCTCGATCTCTTCCTCGACTGACGGGACAGGACCCTACGAGGAAGCTTCGCCGCGCTCGACGGGTCGACAATCGACCGACCGGCTGCGACAGGCCGGGAAACCAGTGCCGTAATCTTTGGTGCGAACCGACACGAACCTTTGCCTTGGAGCAAAGGTTCGTGAAGGTGTCGTGACCGGGAGTGTCACGGCCTCTGCGCCCAGAGACGAGAGAACGGTGCCCCGCACTCAGGAACACGCCGAACGTTATCGCGACGCACTCACCGCGCTCGCTGCGGCAACTCAGCGCCCGGCAAACGTCGTCAACACCGGCGCAGGCTACGCAATTCGCGTCGATTTCGAGTACAACCGCTACCTGCTGGCATCGAACGGAACCGACGGATTGGTCGACCAGACCGACGCCGCCGCTCTGTGGAAGGTGAGCCTCCACCAGGGTACGGCCGACGGCACCGCCGACGAAGTGCTGGCGGTCGCGGAGCATTCGTGGCTGGTCGACGCTTTCGACATCGCTTTCGCGGACATTCGTGCCAGCGGCAAGTGGCAAGCTGCGGATGCCTCGTTCGACGAATTCAACCCGACGAACGACGAATTCAACCCGACGAACGACGATCAGACCGCAAGCTGACGTGACGAGAAGTGACCCGCCGGCAGCTGCCGTGCGGGTGACGCGTGTTCAGACCCCCGCGTGGGGCGAGTTCTGAGATTCGACTGCCTGTTCCAATTCGGCGTTTCGCGCCGCCAACAGCGCGTTCTGCGCTTCCAGTTCGAGGATCTGGCGGATACCGATCAGATTGACCCCGTCGGCGACGAGTTCGGTGATCTTGTCGAGGCGCGCAATGTCGTCTTCGCTGTACCGGCGCGTGCCGCCGCCGGTACGAGTCGGCGTGATCAATCCGCGCCGTTCGTACAACCGCAGAGTCTGGGGCCCGATGCCCGTCAGCTCCGAAGTCACCGAGATCCCGTAGACACCTCGCTTCGAACGAGGTGGCATCTGAGAGGACGTCACCGGATCTCCCTTCTTCTCAGGGAATACCAATCCTATCAAGGATCGACAGACACAATGTGACGCGGGGGGTACAAATTCGGTCGAGGTGGACCCTCGGTGGAGGAGACCATCGACAATCTTCGTCACGATCGCGGTGCCACACAACTTCACGACCCGCACTCTCGCCGCAACCGCTAGACAGGATTCCACTTTTTCGGGCGACCCATGTCTGCGCTGACCGCAAGTTCCGCACCACCCAATCTCGCCGATAACCGCAGCTAAACGCGCTATTAGACCGTGTGCGCCCCATCCTCCGACGAGCCTCCTCGGCAGATACCGCGGCGCTCGACGAACAAAATTCCTGATCGGCTCGCTTGAACTTCTAGTTCCAGGGCTGTACAACAAAATCTATCTTCACCAACGCAGATAAGTTCTCGGTCAGACATCGAGCGGGCATCGCACGACAGACTGCCGGGCGCGAGGAAAGGAGAAAACGATGGCCAGCCGACATGCGAACGCGACCCCCGACGACGGAGAGGTTCTGGTCCTTCGGGCGGGCAGCGGAGGAGCGATCGTCAGTGGCCTCCTCGCGACGCTCGCCCTCAGCACCCTCGCCGTCCTCGATTCGCTTCCGACCTGACCCGACTCGAACCAACTCACATTGCCGTCGAAAGAGAGACCAGGGTGATAACGCGACCGTCCGTGATCGTCTCCGTCGCCGTCCAGTGCGTAATCGGAGTGTCGGTCATTGCCGGGTTCACGGCCGCGGCGACCGGTTCGATTCCCCTTGCTGCGTTGGTCAGCACAGCCCTCCTCGGGGTCGCCGGCCTCTTCGCTGCTACCCACCGATCCGCTCGAGAATGAGAACAATGCAGACCACACGACAGGACGCCATGATCATGCCCACTGTTTCATCGTTTTCCGCCCCTACTCGATCCGCCGCCGGGCGGAGCGCGAGCGCGATGAGCACCGAGGAGATCAAGGCACGCATCGAGGCCATGTTTGCGGCCCGGGACGTCGACAACTCCCCGGCACTCGTCGACTAGGGCCGCACCGCCGCTTCACCGCAACGAAGACTTTTTGCCGACACCATCAGCGCTCCCGCTGATACCGGCCGGTCAGAGAAGGGCTGAGTACATGACCATGTCCATCCCGCTCGCCGAAGCACCCCGCGAGCTCCGCCGCACCACCCCGATCTCCTCCACGACGTGCCGGAAGCTGCCCCGGACACAGCCCTCCGTCGATGTCCCGCCGAATCCTCGCCCCGCGCGTACACCGGACACCACCCACCGCGCCCGCGATCAATACCGTGACGTACCGGCGCAATGCGAAGCCATCGCTCAGCTCGACGCCTCGGATCCGCGCCGGGAAGTGCTGCGCGAGAGGCTGATCGAACGCTGCCTCCCGCTGGCCGAACACATCGCCCGCCGATTCCACGAACGCGGAGAACCGCTGGACGACCTGATCCAGGTGGCGCGGCTCGGTCTCGTCAAGGCCGTCGACCGATTCGACGCAAGCTACGGAGCGAACTTCGTGTCCTTCGCGGTCCCGACCATCACCGGCGAGGTGCGCCGCCACTTCCGGGATACCGGGTGGGCCATGCGCGTGCCGCGCAGCATGCAGGAACTTCACCTCGCCCTCACGGGAGCCACCAAACAACTGACCACCACGCTCGGTCGGGCGCCTACCGCAAGCGAACTGGCGAAGGCACTCGACATCGACAAGAGCGAGGTTTTGGAGGGACTGCGCGTAGCTAACGCCTACAGCACCCTGTCGGTCGACTACCCGCTCACCGACGACGAAAGGCCGCTGTCGGAGACGCTCGGTGATATCGATCCGGCGTTGTCCCGCGTCGAAGATCACGTGACCGTCCAACCGCTGCTGGACGCGCTGCCGGACCTCGAGCGCACCGTGCTCGTGCTGCGCTTCTTCGGGAACATGACGCAGTCACAGATCGCCGCGCGGGTGGGCGTATCGCAGATGCAGATCTCGCGACTGCTGGCCAAGACACTGAAGGATCTGCGAACCAAGCTCGAATGACGCATTTGTGGTCAACATGAAAGGAGTGCCGATGGTCAATTTTCTCGACAAGGTCAAGGGACGAGCCCGGGCACGTGGTCGGCGCGAGGACCTCACCGACACCGCGAGCCGCCCCGACCGTGGGTCGACGGCGGACTCAGGGGAAAGCGCCGACCCCGCCGCCCTGCTGAGGGACACGTTCATTCCGTAGGGGCCCCGGATCCTCGTGCCGCATTCGGCACGAGGATCGGTCGGAGAGCCTCCTGTCAGGATTGAACTGACGACCGCTCGCTTACAAGGCGAGTGCTCTACCACTGAGCTAAGGAGGCGGACACGCGCGCCCATCATATCCATAAGGAGAACGCCGTCGTCCTCCGGCCATATTGGATAGCGTTGATGCCATGAGTACCTCGGAGATCGCCACTGTCCTTGCTTGGCACGACGCCCTCAACTCCGGCGACATCGACACGTTGCTGTCGCTGTCGAGTGACGACATCGAGATGGGTGGACCGAAGGGTGCGACCCAGGGCCTGACGCCGCTGCGGGAATGGGCGTCGACCGCGAACATCACGCTGATCCCGAAGCGAATGTATTACTACGACGGCGTCATCGTCGTCGAACAGCAGGCCACGTGGGCGACCGCACCCGAGGAGACGAGTATTGTGGCGTCCGCGTTCCGAGTAGTCCACGATCAGGTCATCTCCACTTTCCGCCACGAGACACTCGATGCAGCGTTGAAAGCAACCGATTTGACCGAGAAGGATCGTGTCTCAGACACGTAGTATGGCGAAGCTCACAGAGGGTATGGCAAAGCTCACAGACACGCTCCAGCGTTTGACCGGCGACCGCCGGGCCACCGTCGACACGGTGACGGCGGCGCCGACACCACTCCAGCCGATCGACCTCACCGATGACGCGGTGGTTGCCGAGGTTCTCGACCTCGCCGTCCGGGTCGGTGAAGTTCTGCTCGCCTCGGGTACGGGCGCGATGGACACCGCCGAACAGGTGCAGTTCATCGCGGCGACCTACGGCCTCGCGCAGTGCGACGTGGACGTCACCTACAACTCGATCGTCCTCTCCGCCTACCGCGGGCCCACTCTTCCCCCCGCGAGCACGATGCGGATCGTGCACTACCGCTCCATGGACTTCACCCGCCTCGCCGCGGTCGACCGCCTCACTCGGCGTATCCGCCGCGAGGCCGTCACTCCGAGCGAGGCCCACGAGGCACTCACCGCTGTCACGACGGCGCCGCACCCCTACAACCGGTGGATCGCGACGTTGGCGTGGGCGTCGATGGCCGCATCCATCTCCGTGTTGATGGGTGGTGGGGTGCTGGTGGCGTCGGTCGCCTTCCTCACGACGATGGTGATCTACCGGGTCAACCGCGTCCTCAACCGGGTGGGGCTGCCGTTCTTCTTCCAGCAGGTGGCTGGCGGTCTCGTTGCCGCTGCCCCGGCCGCCACTCTTTATACGTTCCAGGATCAGCTGGGTGTCGAAGTTCGACCGTCGCAGATCATTGCGGCCGGCGTGGTGGTGCTGTTGTCTGGATTGTCACTGGTCGGCTCCGTCCAGGACGCCATCACGGGCGCACCCATCACCGCGGCCGCCCGATTCTTCGAAGTGGTCATGATGACCGGCGGCATCATCGCCGGTGTGGCCATCTCGCTGCGGGTCACCGGGTTGTTCGGTTCCACACTTCCGCCGGTCAACGTGGAGATCGACGAACTCACCCAACTGCCCGTGCTGGTCATGTCGGGCGCGTTCGCATCGATGTTCTACGCGCTCGCCTGCTACGCCGAGCAGCGCGCGCTGACGGCGGCCTGGATGGGCGGTGCGGCCGGGTCGCTGGTCTACATGGTGGCGCATCAGTTCGGAGTGGGGCCCATCATCGGCTCCGCACTCGCGGCGACAGTGGTCGGTTTTGCCGGTGGTCTGATGGCTCGCCGAGCGCTCACACCGCCTCTGGTGGTCGCCGTGGCCGGCATCACCCCACTGCTTCCGGGCCTCTCGCTGTATCGAGGGCTGTATGCACTGCTCAACAACGAGGTAGTGATCGGACTGAGCTCACTGCTCGCCGCCTTCGGTATCGGCTGCGCACTCGCGGCGGGCGTCACACTCGGCGAATGGCTGGCCAGGACCCTCCGGAGGCCGCGCATTCTGCGGTACACAGAGAACATCCGCCGCCCCGTCATCAAGACGAGGCGGCAGAAGCCCGTGGAAACGCCCAGGGCGGCCTGAAAGACACAGAACCGTTCGATCCGTCCCAACCGGGGCGGATCGAACGGTCGTGGACTCGGTGAGCTGTCACCGCAGTGCAGCTCCGAGCAGGTCAGCTCTTGTCGACGCTGTGACGACCACCCGACTTCTCGTCGGCCTCCATGGCCTCACGCAGGCTTTTCGGCCGCATGTCCGTCCAGTTCTTCTCCACGTACTCGAGGCATGCTGCGCGGCTCTCTTCGCCGAAAACCACACGCCAGCCCGCCGGCACCTCAGAGAACGTCGGCCACAGAGAGTGCTGCTCTTCGTCGTTCACCAGCACGTAGAAGCGGCCTTCTTCGTCATCGAATGGATTGGTGCTCATCTCGCCTCGCTTGTCGCATACGTGTCCTGTGCGTTCACACTAGCAAGCGTGCCGATCCGGCCACGCCGTGTTACGACAGATGTCAAGATCTCTCCCGCCCGCACGGCAACGTTCGACAGGAGCGACGACGTGATTCCGTGCGTTTTCTCCGTGCCGCCCTGAAGGTAGATTCCCGCTGTGACGTCCGGCGAAACCGCCAGCCGATAATCGCGCCCCACCTCACGCGGCGGGTGCACAGCCGGTGCGAGTTCGCCGAGGAGCGGTTCGAGAGGCGCCGGAGTGAACCCGGTGGCAAGAATCAACGCATCACAGGCGAGTGTGTCCGTGAGGCCGTCGACGGCGCTGCGTACCGCAACATCGATGCCGTCCGAACTTTCCTCGACGGAGACGATCTCGGAGGCGCGGCGCATGAAGAGGCGGCGGCGACCACGAACCCGCTCCTGGTACTCCTTGGCATACAGCTCGTTGATGAGTTCGATGTCTACCACCGAATAGTTGGTGCTGCGATGGACATCGAGCAGCCGCAGGCGCTCGACCTCGGGTGCGCCGTGCAAATCGTCCACGGCCTCCGGGTCGAAGATTCGGTTGGCGTAGGGACTGTCGTCCGCCGGGCTGTAGCCGTACCGCGAGAAGACGCTGTGGACTTCGGCATCGGGGTAGTTGGCGTGCAGGTACTGCACAATTTCGGCAGCACTCTGGCCGGCCCCCAGAACGGCGAATCGCCGGTGGGCGAGGGTGGGCAACTCACCGATGCGGAACAGGAACTGATGATTGTGGAAGCACCGCATGGAGGGCGTGGCCCACTCCGGAATACGCTCGCGCAGACCCGCACCCATCACGACGTTGCGGGCGATCACCGCTGTGCCGTCCGACGCCCGGACCTCGAAACGGTCGATCATTCCCTCGCTGTTGCGGATTCCTCGCACCGATTCCACCGCCGTGCCGTACCGGACGTCCGCGCCGACACGTCCGGCAGCCCACTGCAGGTAGTCGTGAAACTCGTGCCGGGTGGGGAAGAACGTCTGGTGATTGACGAAATCGACGAGACGTCCGCGCTCGAAGAGGTAGTTGAAGAAGGTGTACGCGCTGCGCGGGTTGCGGAATGTGACGAGGTCCTTGGGGAAAGCGATCTGCATCGTCGCCCCGTCGAGCAGCATTCCGGGATGCCACCCGAAACGATCCTGCTTCTCCAGGAACTGCGCGCTGATCTGCTCCCCCGGCGCGCAGTTCGCGTTGTGTTCCTCGATGGCAATCGCCAGTGCGAGATTCGCAGGTCCGAACCCGACACCCACGACATCTCGCACTGGGAGATCCGTATCGACCATTTGCGGCGAATCGTTCATAGCACGCTGTCCCGTCCTCGACGCCGCGTCGCACCCGACCCAGCTGCCGTCTGCCCTAGAAGGTAGTGAAGCCTATCCTTATTTCGAGCACAGTACCAAGAAGAAAGCCCCTCTGGGACAGCCATCTCGGCACCGACTCTGCGATCCGGATCACGTGAAGTCATGCCACCTCCCCGCTCCAGTTCGCCACGAGCGCCGTCAACTCCGCGGCCCACCTCGCCACGGTGTCGAACTCCAGCACTGCCGAGGAGAAGGAGAAGTAGGCGTGCACCGCCCCCTCTCCGACAGGCTCGTAGAAGCTCAGAGTCAGGTCTGCATCCGGCACTCCGACCGGCACCGGCATCAACCCGTCCAGCGCACCGAGATGCGACAGGCGTGCCTGCTCGTGATGCACCAGCATGATCTGCGGACGCATCACCCTCGCGTCGCCTTCGCCGAGGGCGTCGACGACCTCGGCGAAGGCGATGTCCTGATTGTCCAGGGCATCGAGGTTGTTCGCACGGATACGCCGCAACAGCTCCGTGAAATCCGGTTCTCCACTCGTGTCCGTCCGCAGCACAACGATGTTGAAGAAGCAGCCGATCAGGTGGTCCAGTGCCTCCTCCGGGCGTCCCGCTACCAGAGAACCCATGGGAATGTCCGTACCGGCACCGTGCCGCGTCAGGACGGTCGCGAGCGCCGCCTGCAACACCATGAAGAGGCTGGTTCCGGTACGGCTCGCCAGCGCATCGATCGCGGCGTGCAGATCCGCGTCGATCTCCACGGGCACGATCTCCGCCTGCGGCGCGGACTGCGAAACCGGGCAAGGCAACTCCAACTGCGCCGGTAGTCCGGCCAGCCGCTCCCGCCAGTACGCGAGCTGTCGGGCGTGCCGACTGCCCGGGTCCGCCGGGTCGCCCAGAAGCGACCGCGACCACACGACGTAGTCGGGGTAACTCACCGGCAGCGGTTCCCACTCCGGGGCATTGCCGTCCGAACGCGAGGCGTACGCCCCCAGCAGATCCCCGAGCAACGGCACCACCGACCACTCGTCCACCGCGATGTAGTGCATTGCGAGGAGCAGGGCCTGGGTTCCGTCCGCGCCGCCGACGAGGTGGGCACGGAGCGGCGGCTCCTCGGTGAGGTCCATCGGCTTCTGGGCCAGCGCGAAGACCGTGCGATGCACGTCGCCGTCGCCGACGTCGACCACGTCGAGAGTCGGCGGAACCGCTTCCTGCGCAATCACGGTGCCGTCGATCTCGACATACACGGTGCGCAACGGTTCGTGACGGGACGCGACATCGCCCAACGCCTGCGCCAGGATCACCGGATCGACCGTCCCGCGGAGTTGCAGCGACAGTGCATGACTGGCCGTCGCGTCGCTTCCAGCCGCGCGGAACTGGTTCCAGAACCGGCGTTGCGGCCCGGACAACGGCACCACGTCCGGGCGTGGGTACGCCGGTGCGAGCACCGGCCTCCCGCTTCCGCCTGCGGCGATCACGATCGCCGAGAGTTCGGCCACCGTGGACCGGTCGAAGATGTCGCGGATGCCGATGTCGACGCCGAATCGCTGACGGATCTTGCCCACCAACCGCATCGACGCCATCGAGTTTCCACCGAGGTCGAAGAAGTTGTCGTGAATTCCCACCGACGGCAGGTGCAGTATCTCCGCGAACGCCCCGGCGATCTCCTTCTGCTCCGGCGTCTGGGGGGTACCGTCCCCCGTCAACGCGGACCAGTCCGGCCGAGGAAGCGCCTTGCGGTCGAGCTTTCCGTTCGGCGTCAACGGCAGATCGCCGTCGAGCACCACGACCAGGGTGGGCACCATGTAGTCGGGTAGTCGTGTGGCCACATGCTCGCGCACGGCCCGTGGGTCCACGGCGTCGGACAGGGAATCCTCCGACGGGGTCACATAGCCGACGAGCCGGACGATGTCGCCCTCTCTGTCTGCCACCACAGCAGCCTGCTTGACACCCGGATGACTCCCGAGCGCTGCGATGATCTCGCCGAGTTCGATGCGGAATCCACGAATCTTCACCTGATCGTCGACACGCCCGAGGAACTCGATGTTGCCGTCTGCCCGCCAACGCGCCCGGTCACCCGTCCTGTACATCCGCGAACCCGCGGCCCCGAAAGGCGAAACCACGAAGCGTGCCGCGGTGAGGTCGGGCCGGCCCAGATACCCACGTGCGAGCCCACGCCCGGCGATGTACAACTCCCCCGCCACCCCGGGCGGGACCGGCTGCAGGCGGTCGTCGAGCACGTACGCCTGCTCATTGGGGTCGGGGATGCCGATCGGCACGGCCGAGGTCCAGCCCGGTTCGGCCTGCCACAGAGTGTTGTTGACGGTGGCCTCCGTGAGCCCGTACGCGGCGAGGAGATTGAGCCTCTCCGCCCATCGGCCGATCAGCTCGGGCGGCACCGTTTCCGTGCCCACCAGCACCGTGCATCCCTCGGGGACGACGCACCCTGCGGGAAGCGCCGCCAGCAGGGACGGCGGGATGATCGCGTGCGTCACCGCGTGCTCGGCCATGAAGTCGGTGAGTTCGGGTCCTGCCACCCTGGCGTCGTCCGGGACGATGACCAGACGTGAACCCGTGCACAGGGCCATCGACAGCTCGAAGACCGCCACGTCGAAGCCGATCGATGCGAACTGCATGACCACCGAACCGGGCACCAGTCGCATCCGCTCCTGCGCCGTGGCCACCAGGCTGGGGATGCCGTCGTGGGTGAGGATCGCGCCCTTCGGTTTTCCGGTGGAACCCGACGTGTAGATGACGTACGCGGCGTGGTCCACACCTCGCGGCGGACACGGCAGATCTTCGCCGTGCGCGGTGTCGAGTTCGGCGAGAATCGATGCGTCGTCGAGGAGGACGCGGCTCAGCCCGTCGACCTCCGCGATGCGCGGGCTCTCCGACACGGTCGTCACGAGTACCTGCGCGCCGGAGTCGGCGAGCATGTACGAGATGCGGTCGGACGGATGGTTCAGGTCCAGCGGCAGATAGGCGGCACCCAGCTTCAGTGCGGCGAGAACCACGGCCACCATGTCCGCCGACCGCGGAACAGCCAGTCCGACAACGCTCTCGACCGACACCCCGCGACGATGCAGCAGTGCCGCAATGCGGTCGGCGCGTGCACTCAATTCCGCATAGGACGCCTGACCGTGCTCGTCGACCACAGCGACGGCGTGCGGAGCGGCATCCACGTGGCGTGCGAACGCCTCGTAGAACGTTTCCTCCGCCACGGGCAGCGCGGTGTCATTGAACCCACGCACCACCAGTTCTCGTTCGTCGTCGAGGAATACGTCGAGATCACCGACCGGAACGTCCGACTGCACTGCGACCGTGTCGAACACGGAGATCAGTCGACGTGCGATCTTCGCCGCGGTGTCGCGGTCGAACAGGTCGCTGCCGTACTCGAGACGCAGTTCCACCCGGTCCTCGTCGAGGTACTCGGTGAAGTTGAACACCAGGTCGAACTTGGCGGTGCGCTCCTCGAACTGCACCGGAGTCACCGAAAGACCAGGCGCGAGAGCAGCATCCGCCGTCCGGCTGTGGTAGCCGACCATCACCTGGAACAGCGGATTCCGGGCCAGGGTGCGGCCGGGATTGACCTTCTCCACCACCGCTTCGAACGGCACGTCCGAGTGCGCGAACGCAGCCAGGTCGATGCCGCGGACCCGACCCAGCAACTCGTCGAACGTCGGATTGCCGGACACGTCCGTCCGCAACACGACGGTGTTGACGAAGAACCCGATCAAGTCGTCGAGACCCTGCTCGCTTCTGCCCGCGACGGGTGCCCCGATCGGCAGGTCGTCCCCCGCACCGAGCCGGTGCAGCAACGCCGCGGATGCCGCGTGCATCACCATGAACATGGTCGTGCCGGTGGCGCGCGCCAAGGTACGGAGCGAGCGCGTGGTGGCGGCGTTCAGCACCGTTTCGATGGCACCACCCGAAAAGCTCGGTCGCGCAGGGCGGGTGCGGTCGGCCGGAAGCACCAGTTCTTCGGGTGCCCCGTCGAGAGTCTTCGCCCAGTAGTCGAGTTGACGGCTCACCAGGCTCGACGGGTCCTGCGGATCGCCGAGCATCTCCCGCTGCCACAGGGTGTAATCGGCGTACTGCACGTCGAGCGGTTCCCATGCCGGTGCCGCATTCTGCGCCCGGGAAGCATAGGCCGTCATCAGGTCCCGGAGGAACGGCCGGTCCGACCATTCGTCGGTGGCGATGTGGTGCAACACGATCGCCAGCACCTGCTCGTCACCGATCCGGATCAGGGCCGCTCGGATCGGGATCTCCGTCGCCAGATCGAACGGGCGCCCGACCGTGTCACCGACCAGTCGGAAGAGATCGGCATCCGTGCCGTCCACCACGCAGACGTCGGGTCGCACATCGCCGAGGATCACCTGCACCGGTTCGCCGTCGTGCTCCCCGAACACGGTGCGGAGCGATTCGTGCCTCGCCACCACGTCGGCCAGCGCCTGCGCCAGCAACCCGGGATCGAGCCCGTCCCGCAGTCGCAGCACGATCGGGAAGTTGTAGGCCGCCGAACCCGGGTCCATCTGCTGGAGAAGCCACAAGCGTTGTTGCGCAGCCGAAAGCGGGAGATTTCGGGGGCGCGGTCTCGCGGTCAGCACGGGACGCGTCGACCCCGTGTTACCCCGGATGCGGTCGGCCAGTTCCGCGACGGTGGGCGCCTCGAACAGGTCGCGCATGACGAGGTCCGTGTCGAGGGCGGCCCGGGCCCGGCTGATCAGACGGGTGGCCAGCAGCGAGTGCCCGCCGAGGTCGAAGAAGTTGTCGTCGACACCCGGAGCCGGAACGCCGAGGATGTCACCGAACAGGTCGGACAGAACCCGTTCGGTGGTGTCCCGCGGCTCGGTGCGCGCACCGGCGTGGACGCCGAGCACCTCCTCCGCAGACGGGAGCGCCTTGACGTCGAGCTTGCCGTTGACGGTCATCGGCAACGACTCGACCTCGATGACCGCGGCCGGAATCATGTAGTCCGGCAGGGTTGCGCGCAGCGCCCGTGAGTACTTGTTAACATCCCGCGGTTGATAAGTACTCACGGGGACGGTGTAGCCCACGAGCCGCTTGAAACCACCCGGGCCGGTATCGACGACCACTGCGGCCTGGCGCACGTCGTCCAACGCTTCGAGCGCCGACGCGATTTCGCCGAGTTCCACCCGGTGGCCGCGGATCTTCACCTGATCGTCCGTGCGGCCGAGGAAGTCGAGATTCCCGTCCTCACGGCGGCGGACCAGATCGCCCGTCCGATACATACGTACGGATGTGCCGAACGGATCGGCGACGAACCGCTCCGCCGTCAACGCGAACCGGTCGAGGTAGCCGCGCGCCAGCCCGACACCGGAGATGTACAGCTCACCGGGAACTCCGTCCGGGACCGGACGCAGCCAGGCGTCCAGTACATACGCCGAGGTGTTCCAGATGGGGGTTCCGACCGTCGGAGTGACGCTGTCGCCGGTGCCTGCCCCGAGGGTGTTGATCGTGTACTCGGTGGGGCCGTACAGGTTGTAACCGCACGTTCCCTCGGTGTCCCGCAGACGGTTCCATACCGAATCCGACACGGCCTCGCCGCCGAGCAGCACGAGAGGTGGCCGATGGTGTCCGTCACCGTCGTCGAGCAATCCCTCCTCGATCAGGTGTTGCGCGTACGTGGGTGTGACGTTGACGACGTCGATCCGATGGGTGTCGCAGTAGGACACCAGGGCTTCGGCGTCGCGGCGGAGGTTCTCGTCGCAGATGTGGACCTCGTGGCCTTCGACGAGCCACAGCAGTTCCTCCCACGACATGTCGAACGCGAACGAGACGGTGTGGGCGATGCGCAGACGCCGGCCACCCGCGGCGCTCACCACCGGTTCGAAGATTGCCTCGCGGTGGTTGAACTGCATGTTGGTCAGACCGCGGTACGGGGTGACCACACCCTTCGGCTTGCCTGTCGATCCCGACGTGTAGATGACGTACGCCGGATGGTCCAGCCGTCCCGGCGTCCCCGGCACGAAGCTTCCGAGTTCGTCATCGGACAGCGGCTCCGAAGACACGGTGTCGAGAAGCGCGGTATCGACCGCGAGGACGTCGACGTGGGCCGCGGCCAGCGTGCCCGCGACCTCGGCGGTGGTCACCAGGGTGACCGGGCGTGCATCGTCGAGCATGCCCACCAGGCGTTCGGCGGGGTGGTCCAGTTCGAGCGGCAAGTAGGCGGATCCGGTGCGCAGCACGGCGAACAACGCCACGACCATCTCCACCGACCGCGGAACTGCCAGCGCGACAATCTTCTCGGGGCCGGCGCCGTGATCGAGCAGGAGCCGCGACATGCGGTTGATGTCTGCGTCGAGTTCCGCATACGTCACCGTGCGGTCCCCGAAGACGAGAGCCGAGTGGTCCGGGCGCTGCCGGGCGGCGTCCGCGAACAGGTCGGCGATGGTCGCGTCGGGCAACGCTCTGGTCGCCGGCGGGGTGACCGCGGCCCCACCGGGAATACTGCCCACCATCCCGGACATGTCGGTGGACCACTGTGCGAGCAGGTCCACGAAGCGGGCCAGCATGGCTTCCACCCGCGACTGCGACACGCGATGAGGATGGAATTCGAACTTCACCTTCACGCTGGCGCCCGGCGTCACGACGACGGTCAGCGGGTAGTGGGTGTGGTCGATGCTGTCGCCGCCGCTGATGTCGTGGGCGGCGTTGAGCGCCGACACCTGCTTCTCATCGACGAAGTTCTGCAGCACATACAGCACGTCGAAGAGCTGCCGATGGTCCGAGACGCGCTGAATCGAGGCAAGACCGAGGTAGTCGTACGGGGTCAGCGCCAGCCGCTCGGACTGCGCCCGGCGCAGCAGCTCGGTGACGGTCTCGCCGGGACGCAACGTCAAGCGGACCGGGACCGTGTTGAGGAACATGCCGGCGACGGCGTCGAGGCCCGGCACCTCGGGGGGCCGGCCGGCCACCGTGGTGCCGAACACCAGGTCCGCTCTTCCCGTTTCGATCCCGAGTACGACGGCCAGTGCCGCATTGAGTACGGCGTTGAAGGTGACACCGGCACCGCGGGCGGCGGCACGAAGGCGCTCACTGAGGTCCGCATCGAGCACGGCGTCCCGACGTTGTGGCGGCTGTGGGTCGTCCACCGCTGCCGCGGCCACCAGGGTGGGTTCCTCGAGTCCGCGGAGGGCTTCCGTCCATGCCGCCTGCGCTGCGTCCGGGTCCTGTGCGGCCAGCCAGGTCAGGTAGTCCTCGAAGGTCCCCTCCGGGGAACCGAAACTCGAGTCGTCGCCCGCCGAATCGTAGAGGGCGAGAAGTTGACTCACCACCAGGCCGTTGGACCAGCCGTCCCACAGCAGGAACTGCCGGTTGACCACCAACCGGTCGTGATCGTCGGCGAGATGGAGAACCATCACGCGCCACAGCGGCGGAGCCGTCAGATCGAACGGCGTCAGACGGTCGCGGGAGGCCAAATGCTCGGCGTAGTCGGCCCGTTCGGTGTCACCCAGATCCCGAAGATCGAATTCGGTGATCGGCACGTCGAGCCCGGCGCTGACGAATTGCACCGGAGCCGAGAGCCCGTCACTGACGAATCCCGCCCGGAGCGTGGGGTTGCGTCGTTGCAGGGTGCGCAGCGCAGCGGCAAGGCGGTCGGGGTCCAGTCGGTGCGCGAAATCGAGCGAGAACTGCGCCGTGTAGATGTCCGAACCTGCCGCGAACCCTGCCTGGAAGTACAACCCTTCCTGAAGTGGTGACAACGGGAGCACCGTCTCCACGCCCGCAGGGCAGGTCGCCGCGATGCGGTCGATCTCATCCTGGGTCAGGCGAACCAGCGGCAGATCCGACGGGGTCAGTAGCGCCGGCCCACGATGTTCGGATACCGACTCCGCCAACTCGCCGAGAGCCGACGCCCAACCCTCGCTGAGCGCGATCGCGTCGTCCTCGCTCAGGTCGTCTCCCGACCAGGCGAAGACGGCGTGCAGCTGCGAACCCTGTTCGCCGTCTTCGCAGAGCGCGTTGATCACCAATCGGTAGGGCGCGCCGAAATCGGAATCGGGGTCCGTGAGGAGGGAATCGGATTCGGCCGCCGGGGTCCACGGCCCGGACACCGCGTGTGGCATCCGGCCCAGGTAGTTGAACAACACCTGGGACTCGGACCGCGACCCGAGGAGTCGAGCGGTCCGCGCGTTGAGGTACCGCAACATGCCGTATCCGATGCCGCCGTCGGGCGCCGCACGCAGCTGTTCCTTGACGGCCTTCAGGGTGTCGAGTGGGCCGCCGGCGCTAGGCAACCGCACCGGGGCGACGTTGGTCAGCCAGCCGACCGTGCGCGAGAGGTCGAGTCCCGGAACCAGTTCCTCGCGGCCGTGCCGTTCGAGGTCCACCACGAGGTCCTGGTTGCGTTCGCTCGCTGCGCGCCACCGGTCGACGGCCAGCCGCAGTGCGGCGACCAGCACGTCCGTGACGTCAGCGCCGACCGCTGCGGGAACGGTGGTCAGCAGCGCGTTCGTCAGCGCGGAGTCCAGGCGCACGGTGCGACGAGCGCCACTGCTCACCACCGCGGTATCGGAGACACCGGGGACGAGGTCGGCGCCCGGTGCGGTGACCTCGAGCCAGTGGTCGAGTTCGGCGAGACGTGTCGGCTCGTGCGCCTGTTCCGTGACGATGCGCGAGAACCTCCGCAGTGACGTGGGCACCGGATCGAGTGCCGCGACCTGTCCGCTGTCAGCGGCCACCCAGGCCATGGCGAGATCTTCGACGAGGATTCGCCAGGACACCCCGTCGACGACCAGGTGATGGGCGACGAGCAGAAGCCTGCCGAGCTCGTCCGGTCCCGCGTCGAACCAGACGGCCGACACCATGATCCCGCTGTCGGGGTCGAGCCGGTCGGTGGCGGCGTCGGATTCCGCGGCCACCAGCTGACGCAGTGCCTTGTCGTCGAGTCCGGTCGCGTCGACCCGGCGGATCGACGCCTCCGCCGTCTCCGTGATCTCGAGTGACCAGACTCCGGGCGCATGCCGGATCAGGTGCTGGCGAAGCCCGTCGTGATGGGCGATCACCGAGCGCAGCGCGGAAGTGAGCACGTCGCTGCTGGTGCCGGCCGGTGTGTGCAGGAGAACGGCCTGGTTGAAGCGGTCTTTCTCGCCGCTCCACTCGGACAGCCGGTGGACGACGGGAAGCGGCAACAGCGCCCCCGTCCCCGACTCGACAGGCACTGCGGCCTCGGCCACGGCGGCCGGCGTGTCACCTGCGAGCCTCGCGAGGGCAGCCGGTGTCCGCTGCTCGAAGATCTGGCGCGGGGTGATCGTCAACCCCTCCCGCCGTGCGAGATTGACGAGCCGGATGGCCAGGATGCTGTCTCCACCGAGCATGAAGAAGTCGTCGTCCACCCCGACCACGTCGAGCCCGAGGACCTCGGCGAAACGGGCGGCGAGCATTTCCGGGGTGTCGTTGCCGCCGGCGTGTGCCGACGCGGCCGGAGCCGGGAGGGCGGGCGCGGGAAGAGAGGTGCGATCCAGCTTGCCGCTCGGGGTGAGCGGGAAGGCGTCGAGGATGACGAAGAGGACGGGCACCATGTACTCGGGCAGAGCGGAACTCAGCCGGGCACGAACGTCGTCGAGGTCGATGTCACCCACGAGGTAGCCCACCAACTGCTGCCTGCCCGGCCGGTCCGAACGGACGACGGCGGCCGCCTGCCGCACTCCGGGACAGGCCGACAGGTGCGCCTCGATTTCGCCGAGCTCGATTCGGAAGCCCCGCAGCTTCACCTGATCGTCCACTCGGCCGACATACTCGACGGCTCCGTCAGCATTGATCCGTGCGATATCGCCGGTGCGGTACATGCGGGTACCGGAAGGTGAGAACGGGTCGGCGACGAACCGCTCCGCACTCAGCGCTGCCCTGCCGAGGTATCCGTCGGCCACCTGCGGACCCGACAGATACAGCTCTCCCGATGCACCCGGCGGCACCGGATGCAGGTACCGATCCAGGACGTACAAGCCGGTGTTCGACGTCGGGAAGCCGATCGGCACCGACGACGCTGCAGCGTCGATGTTCTGCACCGACGCCGCGTAGCTCACCTCCACGGAGGCCTCGGTCGGCCCGTACAGGTTGTCCACTTCCACACCCGGCAGCACCTCGGCCACCCGCCGTGCCGACGCCACGGGCAATGCCTCACCGCTGCAGGCGATGATCCGCAGCCCGGTGCATCCGGCCGCGGCAGGCTCAGCGAGGAACGCCTCGAGCATCGAGGGGACGAAATGCACTCTGGTTACCGACTTTTCGACGATTACATCCGTGAGATAGCCCGGATCCTTGTGTCCGTCCGGCCGCGCGAGTACGACGGTAGCGCCCGCGAGGAGAGGGCCGAAGAGTTCGGGCACCGAGACGTCGAAGCTGGCCGGAGTCTTTTGAAGCACCCTGTCCGATGGGGTGATCGGCCGGAACGACTGCATCCACAGCAGTCGGTTGACGATACCGGCGTGCGGCACGACGACGCCCTTGGGCCGACCGGTCGAACCGGACGTGTAGATCACGTACGCGGGATGGCCCGGCGAGCCCGTCTCGGGCAGCGGCGCCGACGAGTAGTCGTCCGCTTCGCTGACACGCACCTGGGGAACGCCTGCGTCGGTGACGAGAGCGGCGGTTCCGCTGTCGGTGACCACGCACACCGGGTGCGCGTCCTCGAGCATGTATGCCAATCGCTCTGCGGGGTAGCCGGTGTCGAGCGGCACATAGGCTCCGCCCGCCTTGCCGATCGCCAGCAGCGACACCATCAGGCCGAGTGAACGTGGCAACGCCACGGCCACCCTGGACCCCGGGTAGACGCCACGCTCGATCAGCAGCCGCGCGAGACGGTTGGCCCGGGAATGCAACTCGGCATAGGTAAGTTGTTCGTCCTCGAACACGACGGCCACCGCGTCGGGTGTTCGGGCTGCCTGCTCCGCGAGAAGAGCGGTGAGTGTCGTGTCGGGCAACGCCGGACGCGCATCGGGCACGGCCGGGTGGACCGGTCGACGTGAAGCCAGAACCACACTCGACACTGCTTGGTCGGCGTCGCGAGTGACCTCGCGAAGATAAGCCACCATCGATTCGGCGAAACGGCCGGCTGTCGCCGAATCGATGCGTGTGGCATCGTATTTCAGCTCGAGGATCACCGTGTCACCGGGCACGACGATCAGCGTCATCGGGTACGGCGGGTGCTCGTCGAAACGCACGTTCGTCAGGTGTACGGAGCCGGACGGGTCGGTGGCAGCGCCGTCACCCAGCGGATAGTTCTCGAAGACGACGAGTGTCTCGAACATGGTGTGCAAGCCGGCATCGCGGCGCAGTTCGGCCAGTCCGACATGCTGGTGGTCGAGCAACGCCGATTGCTCGTCCTGCCATCGCGTGAGCGCCTCGGCCACCGTTTCGGTGGGCCGATACCGTAGTCGCGCCGGGACGGTGTTGATGAACAACCCCACCATGGCTTCGATTCCGTGCAGGTCGCCGCCGCGCCCGGACACCGTGGATCCGAACACCACGTCGTCCGTGCCGGTGAGGCGGCCAACGACAAGTCCCCAGGTGCCGTGCACGAGCGTGCTCAGGGTCAGTCCGCGGGCCCGGCCGACGGCCACGAGTGCGTCGGTGTCCGCGGCCGGCAACGCCACCTGCACGCTGCGAATGCCGGACTCGCTCGGGGACGCGGTGCGGTGCAACTCCACAGGCTCCGGTAGGTCCCTGAGCGCTTCTCGCCACACCTCGAGGGACGCGTTCCGGTCGCGCCCCGCCAGCCATTCGAGGTAGCTGCGGTACGGGGTGGGCGCCGGCAACACCGGCGGTGTACCCGACGTGCTGTAGAGGGCCAGCATCTCGCGCAGCATCACCGGCACCGACCACCCGTCGGCGATCACGTGGTGGATCGACTGCAGCAGAAGATACTTCTCCGACTCCAGTCGGGCGAGCGTGTAGCGCAGCAGCGGCGGCCGGTCGAAGACGAAGCCACGAGAGCGGTCCGCGGCAAGCACCTCCTCGATCCGCTGGGACGGGTCCGCGACTTCGGTGAGGTCCAGCACGTCCATCGGTACCCGGACACCGTCGCGGATCACCTGCACGATCCGGCCGTCCGACACGGACGAGATTCCGGTGCGCAGCGCAGCGTGCCGATCGACCACGGTCTGCAAGGCCCGGTGTAGTGCGCTGGGGTCGACGGGGCCGCTCAGCTCGATGACCTGTTGCACCACGTAGGGGTCCGAATCCATGTCCTCGAACGCCGACTGGAAGTAGATTCCCTCCTGCAACGGCGTCAGCGGGAGCACATCGGACGGACCCGACAACGCGTCGACGTCGTGCTGTGTCAATCCGACCAGCGGGAAGTCCGAGGGTGTGCGCCCGCCCAGGCGTTCGATCCCGGCTACGGCCGACAACGCCGTGGTCCACTCTTCGGCGAGCGCCTCGACGTCGTCCCGCCCGAGAATTCCGGGCGCCCAGGTGAAGGAGGTGCTCAGCACCGGCCCGTCCCCGCCGTCTTCGGCAATCACGTTCAAAGTCAGGACGTGCCCGAGCGGCATGCGTGGGTCGTCGGCGCCGCCCATCGCCTGAGGCAACCAGTCGACCTCTCCCCCGGCCGCGACTCGGCCGAGGTAGTTGAAGAGCACCTGAGGGGTCGGCGCGTGCCCGAGTTCCGGCACCGAGTCACCGAGGTAACGCAGTGCCCCGTAACCGAAACCGGCTCCCGGGATGCTGCGCAGCTGCTCCTTGACGGCCTTCAGCGCCGACGCCAGCGCCTCGTCGCCGTCTGCCCCACCGGGGTCGATCGCCACGGGATACACCGTGGTGAACCAGCCGACGGTCCGAGACAGATCGACCGTCGGTCCACCGGGCGTGCGCACCAGGTCTTCTTCGCGTCCGTGCCCTTCGAGATCGAGCAGGACCGGACCGGGCACGGCCTCCGCTCGACGACCGGCCCGCCACCTCGAAGCGGCCACGGCGAACGCGGTGAGCAGCACGTCGTTGACCGATCCGGAGAACGCCGCGGGTACGGCCGAAAGCAGCGGGCGGGTGAACTCGGGCGAAAGTGCGACCGTGAGAGTTTCGGCCTGACCGGCCAGATCGACCGCGGGGTCGAGTGGACGGGATCCGAGCATCTGTTCGGGAGTCGACGTCACTGCCTTCCAGAACGGTAGCTCGGCATCGAAAGATCCTGTGTGTGCGCGTTCTTCGAGCAGCGCAGACCACCGGCGTAACGACGTGCCGACGGGCGCAAGGGCGGGCTCGGCACCGGAGATGAGAGCAGTTCCCGCCTGCGCCAGGTCTTCGAGAATGATGCGCCAGGAGACGCCGTCGACTACCAGGTGGTGCCCGATCAGAAGCAGCCTGCCCGGACCGGAGGCCGCCCGGAAGAGGACGGCCTGCAACATCACGCCGGCGTCAGGATCGAGCCGGTTGAGAGCTGCCTCGGTTTCGCCGTCGAGCCGCTCGGAAAGGAGCTGATCCATCCTGCCCTCGACCTCGACGACGCGCAGCACGTCGGGTGCAGAGGAGGGATCCCAATGCGGCACCGACAGTGCCCACCGCTTCCCGCGAACCAACCGTGCTCGCAGGGCATCGTGCCGCTCGACGACGGCCGAGAGCGCTTCGCGCGCACACTGTTCGTCGAATTCGAGTGGGGTCTGCACCAGCACCGACTGATGGAACCGGGTGATCTCGTCCCCCGCCTCGCTGATGCGGGCGAGGATGGGAGTGCCGGCGACAGCGCCGAACGCGATGTCGTCCGTGTCGACCGCTGCCACCTCGCGTCCGGCCTCGGCCCGGGCGAGCGCTTCGGCGGTGCGGAGTTGGAACACCTCGCGCGGACTGATCGACAACCCTTCCCTGCGGGCATGGTTCACCAACGAGATGGCGACGATACTGTCGCCGCCGAGGGCGAAGAAGTCATCGGTGACCCCGACCGACTCCACCCCGAGGACTCCGGCCATCAACGCGCACAACGACTCCTCGACGGCGGTACGCGGGGCGACCCTGTTCCCCGCCGCGCCGAAATCGGGTTCCGGCAGGGCCCGCCGATCCAGTTTGCCGTTGGCCGTGAGCGGAAACCGGTCGAGAATCACGAAAGCCGACGGCACCATGTACTCGGGCAGTCTCGACGACGCCCACGTCCGCAGTTCGGAATCGTCCAGTGCCGAACCGGAGTCGGGCACGAGGTAGGCGGCGAGATACTTGGCGCCGGTCGGCGTCTCCCGCACCACCACGGCGCTGTGCCGCACGGCGGGATGCGCGGCGAGTCCCGCCTCCACATCCTCGAGTTCGAGGCGCATCCCCCGGATCTTCACCTGATTATCGGCGCGGCCGAGAAAGTCGAGCGAACCGTCGGGGGTCCACCGGGCCAGGTCACCGGTGCGGTAGAGGCGTGAACCGTCGGCGGCAAAGGGATTGGCAACGAAGCGTGCCGCCGTCAGCGCCGACGCTCCGACATACCCGCGTCCGAGCAGGAATCCGCCCGCGTAGAGCTCACCACTCGCACCGAGCGGTACCGGGTTCAGGTGGCCGTCCAGAACATAGAGTTGGGTGCCGGGGTTGGGGCGGCCGATCGACGTCGCGATCCGTGCGGCGTCTTCCCGGTACACGACGTGAGACACACCGATGGTCGCTTCCGCCGGACCGTAACCGTGATACAGCGTCGTCGACAACTGAGCGCGGAAACGTTCGAACAGTTCCGGTGTGAGAACCTCACCGCCACACCACACATGCTTCAGTACCGACATCCGATCCGTGCCCCGCGACAGGTCGAGAAGTACATCGAGCATCGAGGAGACGAGGTAGACGAACGTCACCGACTCCTGCGCGATGAGGTCGAGCAGGTACTGAGGGTCGCGCTCCCCGCCGTGTTCGGCCACCACCAGCCGCCCACCCGACACCAGGGGCAGCAGAATTTCGTTGACCGAGATGTCGAAAGACAAGGGGGCCTTGAACAACGACGCGTCCCCGGTTCCGAAATGCAGAATTTCGTCACGCTGCCACAGCAAGCGGGCGCACACCGCGTCGTGGCGAATCATCGCACCTTTGGGCCGGCCCGTCGATCCCGAGGTGAAGATGACGTACGCCAGTCGGGCACCTTGCACGGTGAGAGCTGGCAGGTCGGTGGAGTAGCCCGCGTACGCCCAGTCCGCCAGGTCGACCGGGACGGCGCTGCCACCGGCGTCCGCCACCCGGCCGGGTCCGGTGAGGACGAGGCCCGCCCCCGCGTCCTCGAGTACGGCAACGCGACGATCCTGCGGCCACGACGGGTCGAGGGGAACGAAGGCGCCGCCCGCGCACACCACGGCCAGGAGCCCGACCACCATCTCGGCCGAGCGCGGTAACCCCACGGCCACAACGTCTTCGGATCCCACGCCACGAAGCCGCAGGTGCTGGGCGAGCTGAGCCACCCGTTCACCGAGCTCGCGATAGGTGAGGCGGATCTCGCCGGCGACCAGCGCCTCCGCATCCGGGCTGCGTCGCACTTGTTCCTGGAACAGTTCGGGGATCGTCGCCGACTCCTGTGCGCGCCCCGAGTCGTTGAATTCCGTCAGCAGTTGGTGACGTTCGGCCTCGGTCAACGGGTCGAGAGTGGAGATGGTCGCGGAAGGGTCGGCGACGAACTGGCCGACGAAGTGTTCGAGCCGGCGACGGTGTTCCTCGAGTTCGGCGTCCAGGCCGTAGGGCGCGCGTAGATCGATTTCGATGGCTTCCGAATCCTGTCCTCCGCGAATGGAGAAGTCGAGGTCCGATACCGGTCCAGTGGCCGAACTCCGCACCCACGCCGGGAACCCGCCGAACGTGAGCGAATGCTCGAACATCATCGAATTGATACCTGGTCCGAAAATCTGCCGGTCCGGGTCGATCGATCGCAGGTCCCGGGCGAGATCTTCACCGCGGTAACGGCCGTGCCGCAGCACCGAGACGAGTGTCGTGTCGATTCGCCGGGCCAGCGCGCCCACAGTCATGCCGGAATCGACCTGAATCCGCAACGGCAGGATGGTGGAGGCCATCCCGGGCACCCGGCGCATGTCGCGCCCAATCCGCGCCGCCATCGGCAGCGACAACGTGAGGTCGCGCCTGCCGGTGATCCGGTGGATGTACGCCACCAGGATCGCGAGAGGGAGCCGCGTGCGGCGGATTCCGGCGTCGGCGGCAAAGGCGTAGAGGGCGTCGGCGTCCTCCCCGTCGATCTCGACTACTGCCGAAATCGGTGCTTCCGACCGGTCCTCGACAAGAGGGAGCAACCGCGGGGGTTCCGGTGCGTCGATCACCTGCTGCAGCCAGAATTCGCGATCGGCTGCGAATTGCGCAGACCCGCGGTATTCGCGATCGGCGGCAAGCAGCGAGTCGAGGGGCCAGGGGCCGGCGGCGGTCTCGAGATCGGGGTCGTCGTAGCGCTCGACGACGTCCGCTACCAGCCGTGTGATGCCATAGCCGTCGATGATGCTGTGGTGATATCGCTGGTACCAGATCAACGATTCGTCCCCGGTGCGCAGCAGGGCGTGGTGGAACAAGGGCTCCTTGCTCCCTACAGAGACCACGGTCTGCATGTCACGGTCCATCCAGGCACGCGCACTGGACTCCGGATCCTCGTCGGCGCGCAGGTCGACGACGCTCAGGGACCAATCGTCGGGGGATGTGGGCACCTGCAGGAGCTCGTCGTCGTCTCCCCGCTCGAAACGCACGTGCAGCGCCTCGGCACGTTCGACCGTCTTCCGGACAGCGGCGATCGTGCGGTTCAGATCAATCGGACCAGCGACCTCGACGACCAGCGACAGGTTGTACACCGGGCTGCCCGGGTGCAGCTCCTGCCCCACCCAGACCTCGGACTGCGCGGCAGTGAGGGGCAGCGCGGTCGGCATAGAAGCAGACGTATGCGCGCTCTCTGCAGAGAGGAACTGAGCCTGGGCAGCCGCCGAGTGGTCCGGTGACATGGTGATCCGATCGTCCGTCGAGAGTGCTCGTCGCACGACCAGCACCCGACGGAGTTTAGGTTAGGCTACCCACCAGCAACAACCGATTCCCAGTTTCTTCACAGGTGCCAAATATCACTGTAACGCCGGCGGCTCAACCCCCTACGTCGACCGGAACGCTCAGTCCGCGAGAAACTCCAGCAGAACTTTGTTGATGACCTCGGGCTGCTCGAGGTAGCCGTAGTGCCCGACATCTGGGATCTCGTAGTAGCGAGCCGACGGGATGGACTCGGCGACCTCACGAGAGAGATACGGCGGGATCATCCGATCGTCGGCAAACCCGACCGACAGACACGGTGTGGTAATCGCCCGGTACGCCTGCCGGCGGTCGAACGTGCGATCCATCTCCATCTGAGCGCGCACACCGGCGGACGTCCTGCCGCCACTGAACTCGAAGAGATCGAGCCAATCCCTGGCGGTGTGCGGGTCGACGAGCGAGGCCGGAGACAGATTCATCACCGCGGTGACCGCCGCCCGGTACTTGGCCGGAAGCTCGACGCCGCTGTCGTGCAGCGCGCGCTCGCCCTCGGTGAGTGTCTGCTGGAAGTAGTCCATGCGGGCATGACCGGCGAGGAAGGCGGCCTTGTAGACGAGGTCCGGGCGCGACAACGCGAGTTCCTGGGCGACCCGGGCACCCATCGAGGTGCCGACAACTCGTGCGGGCCCGCCGCCGAGGTGTTCGATCAGTGCCGCGGTGTCCGCAACGAGGTCATCCATCGTGATGCCCTCCACGCTCTCGGCGGAAGGAGCGATGCCGCGGTTGTCGAAAGTGCAGACACGATAGCCGGCGTCGACGAGCGCGGGGGTCTGGTGGAGATCCCACACACGTCCCGGACTGCCGGTGCCCATGATGAGTACCACGAGATCGCCGGACCCTTTGACCTGGTAGTTCAAGGATATTCCGTTGATCGTGGCGATCGTCATGTCTGCCTTCCTTCCAAGGGCGGTCTCCCAAATTGGGTTGGATAGCCTAAGCTCGCATTGCTGCCGCTTCTGTGCGGCGCTGATCGTCAAGCTCGTCCAGGAGGACCGCGTTGAGAGTCGCCACACTCGGATATCAAACCTGGGGTCACCGTACCCTGAGGGCCCTGCTCGAGTCGGAGCACGAGGTCGTCCTTGCGATCACGCATCCCAAGAGCGAGCACGTCTACGAACAGATGTGGGCCGACTCCGTCGCAGATCTGGCCACTGAGCACGGCGTCCCTGTTCATATCGCGAACAAGCCCGACGAAGATTTCAAGGCGGCCCTGAAACAAGCGGACCCCGACATCATCGTCGCCAACAACTGGCGCACATGGCTGCCGCGGGACGTGTTCGACTCGCCCCGCTACGGCACCCTCAACATCCACGACTCCCTCCTGCCCAAGTACACGGGATTCTCACCGCTCATCTGGGCGCTCATCAACGGTGAAGACGAGGTCGGGCTCACCGCGCACCTCATGGACGAGGAACTCGACGCAGGCGACATCGTCCTGCAGCGGGCCACCCCGGTCGGACCCACGGACACCGTCACCGACCTGTTCCACCGCACCGTCGACATGATCGGACCGATCACCCTCGACGCCCTCGACCTCATCGCGACCGGCCGCACCGACTGGACACCGCAGGACCGCTCGCAGGCCACCTTTTTCCACAAGCGGGCGCCCGAGGACAGTCGCATCGACTGGACCTGGCCGGCCGACGCCATCGAGCGGCTGGTTCGCGCGCAGTCCGACCCGTATCCCAACGCCTTCACCCATTACAAGGGCCAGCGCATCAGAATCCTCGAGGCCGCAGTGTCCGAGGGCAACTACGGCGGAACCCCCGGGCGTGTCTTCATCCACGAAGGCGACGGCATGGTCATCGTCGCCGGACCCGACGCCCGCACCGGCAGGAACAAGGGACTCAAGATCCGGCGCGTCCGCCTCGACGACGGCACCGAGCTGGCCGGCACCGAGTTCTTCCCCCACGGCGGCGGCTACCTGGGCTGAACGTCTCGCGCGGACACCATCCGAGGGCGAAAGTGCCATTCAACGCCTCAGGAGCGCCGAAAGGTACATTCGCCCGTAATGTTCCAGGGGGTCAGCGCCCCTCCCACGCCGACCAGAGCTGCGCGTAGCGGCCGCCTGCGTCGACGAGTGCAGAGTGCGGTCCTTCCTCCACGATCCGGCCGTGTTCGAGCACCACGACGCGGTCGGCAGTGGCGGCCTGGGTGAGCCGGTGCGCCACGATCAGCGTGGTCCGACCGCGGGTCGCAGCCTCGGCGGATGCCTCGAGGTCCCGTGCCCCGGCGCTGCCGGCCTCGGCAGTTGCCTCGTCGAGCACGGCGACCGCGGGATCAGCGAGGACGAGGCGGGCCAGAGCCAACTGCTGTGCCTGCGCAGCAGTCAGTTCGTGCCCACCCTCGCCGACGACGGTGCGGACACCATCGGTGAGCGCGTTCACCCAGTCGGCGGCACCCACCGTCTTCAGTGCCATGGCCGCGTCCTCCTCGGAGGCACCGGGGGCCGCCAGGCGCAGGTCGTCGATGAGAGGCCCCGCGAATACGTGTACCTCCTGGCTGACGATGGCCACCCGACGGCGGAGTTCGCGCGACGACAACTCCGACAGCGCGGTGCCCCCGATGCGCACCGAACCCGACGTGGGGACGATCGACCCGGCGGCAATCGCTGCGACAGTGGTCTTCCCGGCCCCTGTCGACCCGACCAGTGCGACTCGTTCGCCGTCCTCGACGCGCAGGCTGATGCCGTGCACCACGTCATGCTCGCCGTCGTAGGTGTGCCGGACTTCGACCAGTTCGAGGGTCGATTCGGCAGCAGCAGGGACCCCTGCGACGCCACCGGCCTCGTCTCGCCGAGCAACCACCCCGACGAGCCGCGCGAGGCTTGCGCCCGCCGACTGCACCTCGTCGAAGGTGTACATGAGCATGCCGATCGGATTGAACAATCGGTGGAAGAGCAGAGCAGCGGTGGTGGTCTGTCCGACCGTCACGAGGTCGCGTTGCACCAGCGCGAAGCCCACGGCGAGGATGGTCGCCAGACCGACGAATTCGGCTCTGTTGCCGCGACCGGCGAAGCGGGTGAAGAGTGCGAACACGCCGACGGACAGATTCCGGGTTTTCCGCGAGGCGTCGTCGATCTGTCCGAGGTGAAGGTCTTCGAGACCGTAGGCCCGCACCGTGCGGGCACCCTGCATGCTGCTGATCAGCGCTTGCGAGCGCTCGCCCATCGCCACGCGTTCGCTCGCGTAGACGGGGGCCGACCGCGGGAGATACCAGCGCATCGCGAGCGCATACATCGGCAAGGCCACCATGCCCGCGAGCCCGAGACGCCAGTCGATGCCCAGCATCGTGACGATGCTCAGCAGCACCAGAAGTATCGCCGTCACCAGGTTGGGCACCACATCGCTCACGGCCTTGCCGATCACCGCCACGTCGTCGCCCACCCGGGACAGCAAGTCGCCCTTGCCGACGCGTTCGATCGTCTGCACCGGAAGCCGTAGCGCCCGGTCGACGGTCCGCTCCCGCAGGTCCGCGAGGATCCCCTCCCCGAGACTCCGGATGAGGAACGACGCACAGCCGGCGCAGACTCCGCCGATCACAGCGGCCGAGGCGATCACCGCGACCACCCCCCCGATCGTCGACGGTGGGGCGCCGGCCTGCACTCGGTCGACGAGGACACCGAACACGTAGACGGGCACCAGTGCCATCCCGGCGGCAGAGGCCGCCACGAGCAGGGTGAGCAGGCTTCGTCCGCGCCGCCGGCCCAGCTCGGTTCTCAGCCATACCCAGGTGTCGCGTGCGGACGCGATGGGGAGCAGTTCACTCATCGCAGCACCGCCCGCCGGTAGTGCGCGTCCTCGGCGGCCAACTGTGCGTGCGTGCCCTCGGCGACGACCGTTCCCTCGTCGAGGACGACGACGCGTTCGGTCACCGACAGCAACGCAGGACTGCTCGTGAGGAGGATGGTCGTCTGGCCGCTTCCCGCGGAATCGCGGTGCCTCGAGTCGGCGATACCTCCGGCGATCATGTGTTCGGTCACCGCGTCCACCGCCGTTGTAGGGTCGTGCAGCACCAGCACCGGAGACCTCCTCATCAGCGCCCGGGCGAGCGCAACGCGCTGGCGTTGCCCGCCGGACAAGGACGCCCCGCGATCGGTCACCTCGTGGTCGAGACCGTCCGGGTGTGCATCGATGACATCGACCGCTGCAGACGCCCGCAGGGCCGCCTGGACCTCGGCTTCCGGCGCATCCGGCCGGCCTGCGGTGACGTTCGACGCCACCGTTCCGGAGAACAGGTCACCGTTGTGGGGTTCGACCAGCACAGTCCGTCGCGCGTGTCCCAGCTCGGCATCCGAGAGTCGAACGCCGCCGACGGTCACCTCTCCCTGGTAGCGCTCGGGCGGAACCTGCCCGGACAGCAGCGCGGCCAACGCCTCGGCGTCCTGCGGCCGGTAGGCGACGACGCCGAGTAACTCACCGGAACCGACCCGGAGGTCCAGCGCTGTGAGAGACCGGTAGCTCACGTCCGACAACGACAGCTCGCTGCCGGCCGGGATGAGGCCGGAACCCGCGGGCAACAGCGGTTCGGCGTCCAGGACCAACGCCACCCGATCTGCCGATGCCCGGGTGAGTGCGAGAGATCCCGGCAGACCCGCCAGGACGCCGAGCGGTTCGATGAAGAACTGTGAGAGGCCGACGACGGTGATCAGTTCCCCGATCGTGATCCGCCCTTCCAGAGCGAACCAACCCGCGAATCCCGCGATCCCGACGGCGAGCAGTGCGCTGACGGTCATCGACACGCCGGTGAACACCGCCGAGCTTCGCGCGGTGTGGAGGGTGGCGTCGAGGGCATCCCGGCTCGCGCTGCGGTAACGCTGCGACGCAGCGTCCTCGGCGCCGATCCCGCGGAGGGGACGAAGCCCACTCACCAGGTCGGTGGCCATGCCGGAGGCCCGCGCGACCGCGGCTTGCTGGTCGGTGGCTCGTCGGGTGATGAGCGGGGCCGCACGTTGCAAGAGACCCAGGATGACGGGCGTTCCGACGAGGACCGCAAGCCCGAGCGGGACGTCGATGAGTAGCAGGGCGACAGCCGAGCCGACGGCTGCCGTGAGGGCCGAGGCCGCGCGCGGCACGATGTCCGCGATGAAGGCGGACCGATCTGCGTCGGTCGAGGACACCGAGAGCAACTCCCCGGCGCGCAGGTCGGTGCGCACGCCGCGGGGGTCGAGTATTCGGTGCGCCACCTCCATCCTCAGCCGGTGTCCCTCGTTCTGCATCACCAGCACGAGGAATCGGGCACCGAACCGCCACGCTGTGGTGAGAACGACAAACAGCAGGGCAAGAGCACACAGCCAGACCACCAGCGCCGACGTATCGCCCGTCGCCACCGCGCGGTCGACGATGACGCCGATTGCGATCGGCACGAGCGTTTCGGCCACCTGATGCAGGCAGACCAGAACTGTGCCGATACCCAGGCGCACACGATTGCGCACCAGAGCTCGACGCAGAATTGCGGCGCCACCAGTCTTCACGCAGACAACTCCCACCCTGACGGTTCCCGACAAGTAAGCAGACCCTAACTAGAGGAACACTATCGGAAGGGCAACTAGCGTCGACGTGCCCGGTTCTCATAGAGTCGCCGATACGAACTACTGCGTTGACGCAGCAGCAAGCCCCGAGAGGACAAGAATGGCCGCGAACACGACCGCCGAGACCGACATCGCGGACGAGGATCTCGAACCCTTGGCCGACGAGACCGCCCGCCAGGCACAGCGCGTTGTCGCTGCATACGCCGAGGACGCCGACGAGTGCAGGATGCTGCTCTCGATGCTCGGAATCGGGCCCACCGCCAAGCTCGACTGATAATTTCATCCACTTCGACCGCGAAGGAAGCCCGTGGCACTCAGCTCGGAATCGTCAGTTTCGTCATCGAGTTCGACATCTGACCCTGTCTCCGGGCAAGCCACCTTCGTCGTCGTGGCGAATCGACTCCCTGTCGATCTCGAGCGGCTGCCGGACGGCACCACCAAGTGGAAGCGGAGCCCCGGCGGACTCGTCACCGCGCTCGAGCCGATCCTTCGCCGTAACAAGGGTGCATGGGTCGGCTGGGCGGGTGTCGCAGACGCCGATCTGGAGCCGGTCGTCGAGGACGGGCTCGAGCTCTACCCCGTCCCGCTGAGCGGCGCCGAAATCCGCGACTATTACGAGGGCTTCTCCAACGCCACCCTGTGGCCGCTCTACCACGATGTCATCGTGAAGCCGGAGTACAACCGCGACTGGTGGAACGCCTACGTCGAGGTGAACCGGCGGTTCGCGGAGGCAACGTCCAAGGCGGCGGCGCACGGTGCCACCGTCTGGATCCAGGACTACCAGCTGCAGCTCGTGCCGAAGATGCTGCGTATGCTCCGCCCCGACCTCACGATCGGCTTCTTCCTGCACATCCCGTTCCCGCCGGTCGAACTGTTCATGCAGATGCCGTGGCGGACCGAGATCGTCGAGGGACTTCTCGGTGCGGATCTCATCGGATTCCACCTCCCGGGTGGTGCGCAGAATTTCCTGTTCCTCGCTCGACGCCTCGCCGGCCAGCCGACGTCGCGCGGCACTGTCGGTGTCCGCTCCAAGCTCGGTGTCGTGCAGGTCGGCTTCCGGACGGTCCGCGTGGGAGCGTTCCCCATCTCCATCGACTCCGGCGAGCTGGACGAACAGTCACGTTCCAAGTCGATCCGCGACCGTGCGAGACAGATCCGTAAGGAACTGGGAAACCCGCAGCACATCATGCTGGGCGTCGATCGACTCGACTACACCAAGGGCATCGACGTCCGCCTTGCTGCGCTGCACGAACTCCTCGACGAACACCGGGTCGACCCGGCGAACACCGTGCTGGTGCAGTTGGCCACGCCCAGCCGCGAGCGGGTCGACAGCTACGTCCAGATGCGCGACGACATCGAGCGGAAGGTGTCGCGCATCAACGGTGAGTACAGCGAGGTCGGCCGGCCGGTGGTGCACTACATCCATCGCCCGATCCCGCGCGAAGAACTGATCGCCTTCTTCGTGGCCGCCGACGTGATGCTCGTGACGCCACTGCGCGACGGCATGAACCTCGTCGCCAAGGAGTATGTGGCGTGCCGCAGCGATCTCGGCGGCGCCCTCGTGCTCAGCGAGTTCACCGGGGCGGCGGCCGAACTCCGGCAGGCGTTCCTCTGCAATCCGCACGACCTCGACGGTGTCAAAGACGCGATGGAACAGGCGTTGAACCAGCCGCACGAAAGCGGTCGCCGGCACATGCGTGCGCTGCGTCGGCAGGTGCTCGCGCACGACGTCGACCGCTGGGCGAAGGCATTCCTCGACGCACTGTCGCACAGCGGTGCGGCCGGGCCGGCGTTGATCGCGCCGGCCGAGGCCGACGAGGCCGAGTACGCCGACCACATCACCGACGCCGACGAGGCCGGTTACACGACCGAGGACAACTGACTGCGGCGTCCTAACTGACCCGACGTGACCAGGAACGCGACGAGGTCGCGGATCGTCTCGTCGGCGGGACGAGGGACGTACCCCAGTTCGGACGCCGCCTTCGCACCGTCGATGACCGGTGCCGCGAGCAGCGCCGCCATCGCCGAGCGGGACAGCACATCGGAACCGAACCTGGCTCCGATGGGTTCCGCGAGGGGCAGCACTCGTTCGATCACGCTGAGGGGGAACGAATACATCGGTCCACGCCGACCTGCCGCTCGGGCGGCCTTCCGCACGGCGTCGTGCATGCCCAGCATGTGCCCCGAGATCAGATAGTTCTCCCCCGTCCGCCCCTTCTCCCCGGCGGCGATCAACCCGGCGGCCACGTCGCGAACGTCGACGAAGTCGAACGCTCCCTGCACCGCGGCAGGCACCCGGCCACGAGCAGCGTTGCGTAGCAGGCTGTTTACGCGGGAGAGACCATAGTCCACGGGGCCGTACACCCCGGTGGGGTTACAGATCACCGCGTCGAGACCGGTATCGATCACCGCACGCAGTTCGATCTCACCGGCCCATTTCGACCTGTCGTACACGGGGATCGACGCGTCCACTGATCGCGGCGACTGCTCGTCGAGCACTCCGCCGCAGTTGCTCTGATCGAACGAGTGCACGGAACTGCAATGCACCATCCGCCGCACACCCACGGCAAGCGCAGCCTCGGCCACGGTGCGGACGCCCTTGGTGTTAATGGTCCACGCCAGGTCGTCCTTCTGCGCGAGGGTGATCATGGCGACGAGGTGATAGACCACTTCGACACCGTCCAGGGCCCTCTTCATCGATTCCACGTCGAGCACGTCGCCGTTCACCCACGTGACTCCCCCGGGAGCGTGCTCGGAACGGATGCGGTCGATGGCGGTCACCTCGTGCCCGGATCGGACCAGGAGATCGAGCAGATTGGTGCCCACGAATCCTGCGGCCCCGGTTACAGCAACTTTCATCGACGACTCCCCGTTCGGTTGTGGCCCTGCGACACAACGTGATGCGTCGCAGTCGGCCCGGAAGCCCCGACAGTACTAGAACATGTTTCACTTTGTGAAGGTCCGCGCGACTCGGGTGCGGATCACCGCTACGCCGTCGACACCGCTACACAGGGGTGAGCTGATCGACGAGCCAGCGGTCGTCGACCTTCTGCAGCGAGACCCGCACCCGGCTACCCGACGTCCGAGCATCCGGTGCTTCGGCACTGGTAGTGGTTTGGTTGAGGTAGAGCAGGACCACCGCCTCGGTGGGAGTGGTCGACACCGGTGCGGCTGCTTGCACCGTCACCTGAACCGTCAGCTGCTTCTCTTTGGCCCCCGGGGCGATGGTTTCCTCCACCAGGGCGGTGTAGTCGTCGCGGAAGGAGCCGGTGATTCCGTCTGCCGCAGCAGCCAATTGGCTGTCGACATTGGCGAAGTCGTACGCCAACATCGCAACGGCCTGCCTGCTCGCCGCGTCGACCGCCTCGGAGCGGGCCTGTTCGGCCAATTGGTCCTGGCGATGGCCGTACCAGAGGAATCCCACGCCGACAGCGAGGGCGACGATCACAAGCGCCGTCACGATCTTCAACGCTGCCGCCTTGGTGACGACCGGGAGCTTTCGCCGTTGTTCTGCGGACGTGTCGACGTCGTTGTCGGTCATGGGACGAACTCCACCTTCGATGCGGTCAACTTCCCGTTGTCGTCACTGACGGTCACCCGCATCCGGAAGTCACGCGGCGACGGCTCCGGCTGTTCGGTGCTGGTGACCATGGTGCGGGCCGCGACGAGCACGTCGGCCGAAATGTCTGTCTCGCTCTGAATTCCCGCTTCGAGGACTTCGCCCTCGGTGGTGACGTTTGCATCACGGACCACACCGACGAACGGGTCTTCCCTGCCTTGAAATTCGGCCAGGAAGGCTCCTGACGCACCCGCTAGGATTCGGTCGACATCTTCTTTCGCGGTCTCCGGATGGATCGTCGTCAGGTTCAGTACGGTCTGTCGCGCCGTGTCGATGAAGGCCTGGCGCCGGTCGTCTCGTTCGCGCGCCGACCGTTGGTCGAGCAGCAGGACGACGGCGGCCACGACCAAGGCGAGAACGACGACCGCGACCGCACCGTAGCCGATCAGCGACTTCCACGAACGACGCGTCCCCTTCTCGTCTTCGGGCGGTGGCAACGCCCCGCCCGACTTGACGGCACCCTCGGCGGCCGCCTTCTTCGTCGAGATCGTCTCTGCCACCGGTTCGCGCTCGGGCTGGGGCGCTGTAGCAGGGTGCGCGTCGCTGGACTTCGCCAATACGACCGGTTGCGGCGTTCCGGTCTCACCGACCGGTGGACCTGCGTGACGTACCGCTCGCCGCCTGCTGCGCTCCTTCCGTGCCGGGGAGGCCTCCCCCACCGCGTCAGCGGCACGCTCTTGTGTCGATGAACTCAAATCTGCTGACCTGTCATCATCGTCTGCCACGTCGAGTCCTTTCTCGGCGATCCTGACGCCAGATCCGGTTGGGTGTACGTCTTACCATCCGAACCGACAAAGCTACCCGTTCCCGGGTCGTACGGGACGGCCGCGACCGGCCCACTCGGTGATCCTTCGTAGGAACTGGGGATAACAGGAACGGCCGTATACGAGGGTACATCCGGCGGCATGATCGGCCCGTACGGCGGGTTGTTACCCGCGGCCTCCCACCCGTCCCGGCACGCCTGCACGGTCGGCGCCCGGCGGCCGGGGTATTCCATGCAGGGAAGGTTGCGTGCACCACGGACGACCGAAGGATCATCCTGCGCCGCTTTGCAATACAGATCGTTCGGAGTCGCGATAGGTTCGGTCTGATCGCCAGTGCGCCGCTGATCCGGCGGCAGAAAACCTGTGGTGCACGCCGGCGGATCGTGGAGTTCCAGGGCGAAGTCGACGATCGCGCCGTCCTCGACCGGTCCGCCTTTGGCGGCGGTGACGAGCGCGGCGGTCAACGGTGGGTAGATGACGAGAACTTGCTCGATACTCTTGTTGTAGATGACGCCGACCTGTCCGACGCTCACCAGGTTGCTCAGCAGGATCGGCAGGGTGGGCTGCAACTCCTGGAAAAGTTGGGTGGCTTCGACGGCCGTCCCGGGACCCTTCTCGAGCACTCCCCTGATATCGGAATCGCTGGCCCGGAGCTGATCGGTGAAGGTGACAAGGTCCTGGGTCCAGGATCGGATGGCGTCACTGCTGACGGTCTGCGTATCGAGCAGAGGGCCGATCTGATCGATCAGGTCTATCGTCGCGTCGCTGTTGGCATCCGCCTCTTCGACGAACAGACGGGCCGAGTCGATGAGCCGCTGCAGGTCGGGGCCGGAACCGTTGAACGCGGTGAACGCCTCGTCGATCACGGTACGTAACCGAGTATCGGAGATGCTGGCCAACAGCACGTCGGCTTGATCGAGCATCTCGCCGACATCCTGCGGTACGGCGGACCGATCCAGTGGAATGACGTCACCTGCCGCGAGATCCGGGCCCTCCGACGTCCGCGGAATCAGGTCGACGTACTGCTCGCCGATGGCCGACACACTCTTCACCACTGCGTCGACGTCGGCTGGAATCTTGTAGCTGCTGTCGAGCGACAGCTGGGCCTCGACTCCGTCGTCGGTGAGCGCGACACGATCGACGACACCGACGTTGGTTCCCCGATAGGCAACGTTGGCGTGGGAGTACAGCCCTCCGGTGGACGGAAGTTGCACCACGATGTCGTAGCGCCCGATGCCGAACATGACCGGCACCTTCACATACTGGATCGACATCACCGCGAGGCCGATCACCGTGAGGATCGAGAAGATGATCAGCTGGATACGTACGAATTTCCTCATGGTGCCGGGGCCCCTCCCAGTTGCGGCGGAAGGCCGGGAATCTGCGGGAGACCGGGAATCTGCGGCAGTCCGGGGAGAGCGGGTGCCTGCGCGGGTTTCGGTGCCTGCGGCGGGGCGGGCAGCAGCGGAATCTGCAGCGGGTCGCCGGACTGTCCGGCGACACCGGCGAGCGAACCGACAGCTCCTTCCACTCCACCGAGTGATCCACCCAGGGCCGTACCGGTCAGGAAGTTGCTGTCGACCCTCGCCGCACTCAGGTCGACGGTCATCATCAGGTTCGCGTAATCGCCTCGAATGGCCTTGTCCATCGTCCTCATCGGGAACGGGTAGGTGAGCATCAGGGTCAGGACGTCGGTGAGTGCGCTGCCCGAATTGGCGAGTTCCGCGAGCACCGGTGTGAGGTTACGCAAGTTTTGTTCCAGCTCTTCCCCGCTGCTGTCGACGAGACGGGTCGCGGTGTCGCTGAGTTTGCCGAGCTCCACCAGCGCCGTCGTCAGATTCTGACGCTGCGCCACAAGCACTTCGAGTCCAGGTGGGATGTCGTCGAGCGCTGCCTCGAGCGTGGGCTTCTGCTGGTTGACGGTGACGGAGAGTCGATCGAGCCCCTCCATGGCACCGATGATGTCACCGCGCTGTTGGTCCAGGCTCGTGACCAACCGGTCGAGTTGTGGAAGCAGGTCACGGACCTCGGCCTCGCGCCCGCCGAGTGCAGCGTTCAATTCTTCGGTGATGTCCCGGATCTGGGCAATACCTCCGCCGTTCAGAACCACAGACAAGGATGACAGCGTCTGCTCCGTCGTCGGGTATGCCCCTGCACGCTCGATCGGGATCACGTCCCCTTCCGCCAACCTGCCCTGGGGCTCCGCGTCGGTGGGCGGCGCCAACTCGAGATGCTGCGAGCCCAGGAGGCTGGTCTGGCCGATCTTGGCGGTCGCATTGGCGGGCAGTTCGACATCGTTGTTCAGCGAGACGGTGACCTGCGCGTGCCAGTCCTTCACGTCGATTCCCGTGACGGTTCCCACGGTGACGTCATTGACGCGGACCGGTGAATTCTGCGAGAGAGTGGTGACATTGGGCATCTCGATCTCGACGGTGTACGCGTCACCGCCGGTGCCTTCCGTTCCCGGAAGGGGAAGCGAATTGAGACCCTCCCACTCACAGCCGGTCATGGTCAGCGACAAGGCGAGCACCCCGGCCGCGATCCCGCCACCCCGCACGCGTCTGCCCCGGAACCCGATCATCGTCCACCTCCCGGCTGCAACAGGTCGTTCAAGTCCCTCGGCACCGCGACGGTCGGTATTCCGGCCAGCGCACCCGTCGCCGGCGGTGCGGACCGCGGGGGTACCGATCCGGCCAGGCTCGGCGGACTGTACTGAAGCTGATCCGGGAACGCGTTCACACCCGTCGTGGGATTGCTGAGAATGGGCAGGTAGTTCATCGTGAGCGAGTTCAGCACCGGCGACAGGTATTGCGTGCACAGATCGGCGCTGCGCTGGGAATCGTTGGCTTGCAAACTTTGGATCGCCCCACACATGAAGTTGACGGGGTTGCCGAAGTTCGCGAATGCCACGGCTCCGACCAAGGACCCCT
This sequence comes from Rhodococcus sp. USK13, assembly GCF_018343855.1. Classification (NCBI taxonomy): domain Bacteria; kingdom Bacillati; phylum Actinomycetota; class Actinomycetes; order Mycobacteriales; family Nocardiaceae; genus Rhodococcus; species Rhodococcus sp. USK13. The sequence continues at coordinate 6,647,779 of NZ_CP069242.1, forward strand.
GCGCCGGCTTGTAGATGTTGCTGAAGTTGGCCAGTGCCGTGGGGGCGACGTGCAGCGTCTGTTCCAGCTGCGGTCGCTTGTCGGCGAGCACCTGGGTGGCATCGGCCAGGCGACCGACCTGCTCGGTGAGCGCGGCCCTGTTCTCGACGACGAACCGGTTGACGTCGCCCAGTGCGAGATCCAGGTCGACCAGGGCGGTGCCGAGTTCGTCCGAATTGGTGGCGAGCAAGTTCGACACCGAGGCGAGCCGGCCCTCGAACTGCACGATCTGCTCGTTGCTCGACGAGAGGGCTGCTACGAATGTTTGCAGGTTCCGGATGGTGGAGAACAGATCGGTCCGTCCGTCGGACAGCGTCCGCATGGTCTCCGACAGTTCACGCAGCGTGTTACGCAGGGATTCACCGTTGCCGTCGAGGTTGTTCGCTGCGGTGTCGATGAACGTTCCCAGCGATCCCTGCGGGTCGGCGCCCTGCGGCCCGAGCGCTTCGGACAGTTTGTTCAGCTCCGACTTGATCTCGTCCCACTCCACCGGCACCGCGGTGCGCTGCACCGGAATATCTGCCCCGTCCTGCATGGTCGGGCCCCCGGCATAGACGGGCGTCAACTGGACGAACCGGCCGGACACCAGGCTCGGCGCAACGATGATCGCCTTGGCGTCGGCGGGGATGTCCACACTCTTGTCGACGCTCATGGTGACCTTGGCGAAGTCGGGACCCGGCTCGATCTTGCCGACGCTGCCCACCTTGACGCCCAACACCCGCACGTCGTCTCCGGAATAGAGGCCGGTCGTGGTCGGAAAGTAGGCGGTGACGGTGTTCTCGAACAGTCGCGGCAGAAAGACGACCAGGCCGCCGACGATCAGGGCCACCACGACGCCGGCGATCGCACCGCGAATCCACCACTTCTTCCGCGCACCGGTTTCTTCTGTGTGTGTCATCGGGGCCTCAGTTCGAGGGACGGCCCGGTCTGCAGGTAGGCCTGCAGGTCGTTCGGCAGATGCTCCGGCCACAGGATCGCGTCGTTCAGCCCCTGCAGCAGGTTGCCGATGCCGATGTTGTAGACGTACGCCATGAAGAAGGGCCCGCTCCCCACAGATTCACCCAGCTGAGTCGCGTACGGTGCGAGGCCGTCGAGCGCCTGCGAAATGTTGTCCTTGTTGCGTTGGAGGATGTCGACCACGGAGTTCAGCTTGTCGAGCGTCGGCTTCATCTGCTCCTGGTTGTCCTGCACCAGGCCCGTCAGTTGCCTCGACACCGCCGAGATGTTCACGATCAATTGGCTGATCGCGGCCCGGCGACGGTCGAGTTCACCCAGCAGTTCGTTGCCGTCGACGATCAGCGAGTTGATCTGGCCGCTGCGCTCGGCGAGAATGCCCGTCACGTTCTCGGCGCGAGAGAGCAACTGCTTCAGCGTTTCGTCGCGTGAATTGATGCTTTCCGACAACCGGGTCAGCCCGTCGAGCGCGGTGCGCAGCTCCGGAGGGGTGTTCTCGAGCGCACCCGACATCGCGTTCAGCGCGTCGTTGACCTGATCGGTGTCGAGCTCGGACACCGTCGTGGTGAGGTCGCCGAGTGCATCGTTGAGCGAGTAGGGCGAATTGGTGCGGTCCAGCGGGATCGTCGATCCCACCGGCAGCGTCTCCGTTCCTCGCGGAGTGACCGCAAGCGACTTGCGGCCGAGAATGGTATTTGTCTTGATATCCGCCTCGGTCACATCACCGAGTGCTATGCCGTCCTCGACAGTGAAGGTGACGAGGACGTGCTGCCCGTCGAGCTCGACGTCGGAGACCTTGCCCACGTCGACCCCCGCCAGGGTGACCGTGTCACCTGCCATCAGGCCACCGGCGTCCTCGAACATGGCATTGTAATGTGTTCCGCCCGACAGGAACTGGAGCTGGTCGTACTGGAGGGTGGCGATCACGATCATGGCGGAGACTGCCACACCGATCAGCCCGACCTGGACGGGATTGCGTTCTTGTCTCATGGTTACGGTGCACACCTCCCCGCTGTCTGTCCGCCTGGCATGTTGAGAAGCAGATCCGATCCCTCCGGTCCGGTGAACTTGAACTTGACCGTGCACACGTACATCTGGAAGAAGCTGCCGTACGTGCCGATTCGGATGAGTCGGCGATAGGCGTCCGGCAGGTTCTGGAGCACCCAATCGAGAGTCTCTTCGCCCATCTGCAGCTGCGTTGCAGTGCGATTCGCCTCCGCAACGGTGCTCTGCAACGGCGGGCGGACGCCTTCGAGCAACTCCGCAAGGTCTCCTGTGCCGCCGGCGATCCTCGGGATGGCGTCACCGATCGGATCGCGGTCCTGTGCGAGGCCGCTCACCAATTGCTGCAGTTGATCGAGAGTGGACCTGAACTGATCACCGCGGTTGTTGATGGTTCCGAGAACCTCGTTGAGGTTGGTGATGACCTCACCGATCAACTGGTCGCGGTCCGCGAGTGTGTTGGTGAACGAACTGGTACTGCCCAGCAGTGACACAAGTGTGCCGCCCTGCCCCTGGAAAACCTGCACCAACGCCGCCGAGAGATCGTTGACCTGCTGCGGATTCAACGAACGCAGGAGCGGCTTGAACCCACCGAGCAAGAGGTCCAGGTCGAGTGCGGGAGATGTCTGATCCACCGGGATGGACCCGCCCTCCGGAAGCGGCTCCACCGACCCCGCACCCTCGAGGAGTTCCATGTAGCGGTCACCGACGAGGTTCTCGTATCGGACCGTAGCCTTCGTTCCCTCGAACAACGAGTACTTCGACTCCACGTCGAACTCCACGTCGGCAAGGTTGTCGTCGTCGATCTTCACGTTCTTGACCGCGCCGACCGGCACACCGGCAATGCGCACCTTGTCACCCGGTTTGAGACCGGACACATCGACGAACGTCGCCGAGTAGTCCTTGGACGTGCTGAAACGGTACTGGCTGAACACCACTGCGAGACCCACGAAGATCAGGGTCATCACGGTCGCGAAGATCGCCAGCTTGACGGTTGTGCTTCTCACGGTCACTGCCCACCCGGCTCCGGGTAGACACCGGCGAACAGAATCTGGAAGACCTTCGGCATGTGTACCTGTACTTCGGTCGACGGCACGAACGGCACAGTACCCGTGTCAGCGACGAGGAACTTGGCGTGCACGTTCGGATCAGGATTCGGGAGGCCTGCGCAGTTGGGTCCTCCGGACGCGTTCACCTTCGGCAGATCCTCCGGGTAACTGTAGGGCTCCTGGCCATACATGAAGCTCGCACTCAACGCGATTCCCGGCTGATTGCCGCCGATGAGTTGTTCGGCAAGGGGAATCACGTTGTTGAGGCCGACGAGGAAGCAGGAGATCTCCGGCGAATATTCCGCCAGTAGATCCGTGGTGGGGAGCAGGAGGTCGAGGGTGTCCGTCAGCCCCTGCTCGTTGTCGGTCAGCACCGTATTCGCCGTGTCGGCCAATCCCGTGGCGTTCAACAGCACTGCGTCGAGATTGTCCTGTTCCTCGACCACCGTGCGGCTGGTGGCGGTCACGTTGTCGAGGGTTTGCAGCAGTTCCGGGGCGGTGTCGGCGTAGACGTTCGTAACCACGGCGGCCTTCGCCAGATCCTCCTGCAACTGAGGGAGACTGGGGTTCACCTTGGCGAGGTAGCGGTCGCTCTGCTCGAGCAGTGCACCGAGTTCGTCGCCGCGACCGCGCAGCGCGGAGGCGATGGCCCCCAGTGTCGCGTTGAGCTTCTCGGGTTCGATCTGATCGAGCACATCCGTCAGATGCTGGAAGACCGAGTTGAACTCGACGGTGACGTTGTCGGAGGCGATGACGGCGCCCGGTTCGAGATGCGTGGTGGCGGGATCTTCCGGCATGACGAAGTTGACATATTTGGCGCCGAATACGGTAGTCGACTTGATTTCCACCGCGGCGTTGGAAGGGATCAGCGACATCATGTCGGGGTACATGTCGAGCTTCAGTTCGGCACCGTCGGTGACGTGCTCGACGGAGCCGACGCGACCGACCTCGACGCCGAGCAGCTTCACTTTCGCGTCCGGTTCCATGACCAGGCCCGCCCGGTCGGAGGTGACCGTGACCGGTGTCGATTCCGTGAAAGCGCCGTTGAACATGGCCAGCGAGAAGGCGATGATCGCCAGCAGACCCGCGACGAGGACGAGAGCCGCGAGCTTCTTCTTTCCGCCCGAATCAGTCATCTACCGGCACTCCTATCCCGAAAGGTTGAAGTTGCCGGAACCGCCGTATATGGCGAGGGAGATGAGGAGGGTAACCGTGACCACCGCTATCAGCGACGACCGCACCGCGTTGCCCACGGCCACGCCGACTCCGACGGGACCACCCGACGCGGTGAAGCCGTAGTAGGTGTGGATGAGCATGATGGCGATCGCCATGACGATGGCCTGCGCGAACGACCACAGAATGTCCGTCGGTATCAGAAAGGTCGAGAAGTAGTGGTCGTACACACCGGCGGACTGGTCGTAGAGAACCACGGTGGCGAATCGGCTGGCGATGAAGGATGCGATCACCGCAAGGGCGTAGAGCGGAACGATCGCGATCATTCCGGCCATCACCCGGGTGCTGACCAGGTACGGGATCGAGGGGATCGCCATCGTCTCGAGGGCATCGATCTCCTCGGACACGCGCATGGCACCGAGCTGGGCGGTCGAGCCCGCCCCGATCGTGGCCGCGAGTCCGATACCCGCGATGACCGGGGCCGCGATGCGTACGTTGATGAACGCGGCGAAGAAGCCTGTGAGCGCCTCGACACCGATGTTGCCGAGCGAGCTGTATCCCTGGACGGCGATGGTGCCTCCTGTGAAGAGCGTCAGAAATCCGACGATCACCACGGTTCCACCGATCACCGCCAGCGCACCCGTGCCCATGCTGATCTCGGCGATGAGCCGCAGAGTTTCCTTCGGGTACCGCCTCACCGCACGAGGGGCCCAGGCGATGGCGCGCGCAAAGAACAGCGCCTGCTCGCCGAGCCGGTCAATCGAACGGGACGTCGACGCGAATTGCCGGCGTGTGCGGGGAAACCGCCCGGCCGCTGCGAGAGACATCTACTCCACCACCATGTCGATCACCCTGCCGTCAGCTTGATGCCGACGGCGGTGACGAGAACGTTGACCACGAACAGCGCCATGAAGGAGAACACGACGGTCTGATTGACGGCGTCACCGACACTCTTGGCGCCACCTTTCACGTTGAGGCCGAGATAGGACGCGACAAGACCCGCGATCATGCCGAACAGACCGGCTTTGACCTCCGAGATCACGAGCTCACCGAACCCCGTGAGAAGGGTGATGCCGTTGACGAAGGCCCCCGGATTCACATCCTGGATGTACACCGAAAAGACGAACCCACCGAGAATCCCGATAGTGCAGACCAGGCCGTTCAGCAGTAGGGCCACGACGGTCGAGGCGAGCACGCGGGGTACGACCAGCCGATGAATCGGGTTGATACCGAGCACCCGCATCGCGTCGATCTCTTCGCGGATCGTGCGGGCCGAGAGGTCTGCGCAGATCGCGGTGGCGCCCGCCCCGGCCACGATGAGCACGGTCACGATGGGGCCGACCTGGGTCACGGTGCCCAGCGCCGCACCCGCGCCACTGAGATCCGCGGCACCTATCTCCCGGAGGAGGATGTTGATGGTGAAGCTCACCAGAACGGTGAACGGGATGGCGACCAGCACCGTGGGAACCATCGATACCCGGGCAACGAACCACGCCTGGTCCACGAACTCGCGACGCTGGAAGGGCCTCGAGAACACCGCCCTGAGCGTCTCGGCCGACATCGTGAAAAACCCGCCGACAGCGCGCAATGGCACCTCGAGGAGGTCTACCATTCGTCCTCCTCGTCCCTGATCGCACCCAGCACCGACTGTTGATTGAGCCCAGCCCCCCAACGGCCTGTGACTCAGGTCATATTAACTAGAACGTGTTCACCTGTCAAAAATAGCCGATCATCAGCAAGAATCGTCCCACATCGAGCACTTCGAGGAGGGCGTTTTCGTCCAAAAGAAGAGCCGCGATGCGTCCACCTCGAACGTCGATCGAGTACGTCTAAAGTGTTAGCACACAGCATGTTTGGTCACGATATGCCGTCTCCCTACCGAACCCGGACCGAGCCGCCTGCACGCCGCTGCGTGGACGTCACTCAGCCCTCGCCATGGAGGTGCCGAAGCCGAAATCGACGGTAAAACTAGAACAGGATCTAGCGTGTGTAGGCACATCGCTGCCTCCCCCGTCGCACCGTCTCGACCCCAGCCGGTCGCTGTGTATTTTCACCCAGTATCGCCCATCACGCGGGTATTACCTGGGAAAATGGGCGGTAACGCCGGATGTGTCGTCGACTGCGCCGCGACGGCTCGTTCAGCCCAGCTCACGCAGGGCAGCCGACGCGGAGAACGTCGCGGCCGGATCGCGTTCACCGAAGTAGCTGCCGAGGCTCTCGGCCAGACTCGCCGGCGTCCATCGAGAGTCCGTCGCGTCGAATCGGCGCTCGACGACCGGAGCTGCCATCAACGCGACCATCGGGCCATAGACCACGAAGAGCTGCCCGTTGACGGTGTCGGCCGCGGGCGAGGCGAGGTAGGTGACCAACGCCGCCACATGCTCCGGCGACAGTGGGTCGATCCCCTCGGCCGGCGCCTCACCGAAGACGTTTTCCGTCATCGACGTGCGCGCACGGGGACAGATCGCGTTGGCCCGTACTCCATAGCGAGACAACCCGCGAGCGGCGGAGAGGGTCAGAGCCGTGATGCCCGCCTTGGCCGCACCGTAGTTGGCCTGCCCCTCGGGCCCTAGCAGGCCTGCCTCCGAGGACGTGTTGATGATGCGGCCGTACACGGGCGCACCCGCCTCCTTGGATTTTCCGCGCCAATAGGAGGCAGCGGAGCGGCACAGCAGAAAGTGCCCGCGCAGATGCACCTTCAGTACCAGATCCCAGTCTTCGTCCGACATGTTGAACAGCATGCGGTCCCGCGTTATCCCGGCATTGTTGACGAGGATGTCGAGGCTGCCGAATTGGCCGCGCGCCGCTTCCATGATCGCGTCGGCAGTGGACCGTTCACCGATGTCGCCGGCGACGAATTCGACCTTGGCGCCCAGACCTCGGATCTCTTCGAGTGTTTCTTCGACGTCATCGGAGGCCACCAGGTCGTTGACCACGACGGACGCACCCGCCCGCGCCAGACCGATCGCCTCGGACTTTCCGAGCCCGGATCCTGCGCCGGTGACGACGCCTACCTTGCCGTCCAAGTTCACATCGCGGTCAGCAACATCAGTCATGAAGCGGCACTCCTGGTCGTCTGCAATCGCCGCCGGGTTACACACCCGGCGCCACGGTGGACGTCGTCACTGTAGAACGTGTTCTTGTTTTGAGCAACGACGGTCAAGGGTGTTCGGTGAGCGCCGCCCTCGGACACTGCGCGATGGCAGTCCGCACGTCTTCCTCCCGGTCAGCGGGTGGGTGAGCGGTCGAAATGTGCAGATTATCGTCGTCGTCGAGGTCGAAGATGTCGGGGGCAATCCCTACGCACACACCGTTGGCCTCGCACCGGTCGAAATCGACTCTGACCTCCATGGCAACCCTCACTTCTCCTCGTCACGTCGCTCGTCGGCCCGGGCGCCGCCGGGCTGCGGCGCACACCGTTCCTGCGATAACACTAGAACCTGTTCCAGTCGTGTGCAATGATTCGTTCCACGACTGCGAGCAGGCCCACCGAGCGCGCTCCCCAGCCGGTCGGGCCCGACTCCCCGCCATCGCACCGTAGAGACTGGAACGTGTGCCAGTTGAGACGAGTTCCGGGCCTTCGGACTGGAGAGGTATTTCGATGCACATCACCTACACGCCACAACAGCAGGCGCTGCGCGAAGAACTGCGCGCCTACTTCGCGCAGTTGATGACGCCGGACCGGCGGGAGGCTCTCGCCGCCACCACCGGCGAGTACGGCGAGGGCAACGTCTACCGCGACGTCGTCGCGCAGATGGGCAAGGACGGCTGGTTGACGCTCGGCTGGCCGAAGGAATACGGCGGCCAGGAGCGTTCGGCGATGGAGCAGCTGATCTTCACCGACGAGGCCGCCATCGCCGGTGCCCCCGTGCCATTCCTCACGATCAACTCCGTAGCCCCCACGATCATGCACTTCGGTACACCTGAGCAGAAGTCGTTCTTCTTGCCGAAGATATCCGCGGGCGAACTGCACTTCTCCATCGGATACTCCGAGCCCGAGGCAGGGACGGACCTTGCAAGCCTGCGCACCACCGCCGTCAAGGACGGTGACGACTATGTGATCAACGGCCAGAAGATGTGGACGAGCCTGATCGCATACGCCGACTACGTGTGGTTGGCCTGCCGGACCGACCCCGAGGCGAAGAAGCACAAGGGCATCAGCATGCTGATCGTGCCCACCACGGCCGAAGGATTCTCGTACACACCCGTCCACACGATGGCCGGTCCCGACACCAGCGCCACCTACTACCAGGACGTGCGCGTACCGTCCTCCGCACTCGTCGGTCCCGAACACGGTGGTTGGGCGTTGATCACCAACCAGCTCAACCATGAGCGTGTCGCGCTCACCTCGGCCGGACCGATCCTCACCGCACAGCGGGAAGTGCGGGAGTGGGCGCAGAACACCAAGTTGCCGGACGGCCGCCGCGTCATCGACCAGGAATGGGTTCAGATCAATCTGGCCCGGGTCCATGCCAAGGCCGAGTACCTCAAGTTGATGAACTGGGAGATCGCCTCGTCGACCGGGGCAAGCGAAGCGACAGGGGATGATTCAGCGCACGCTCCGGGCCCGGAGGCGGCGTCGGCCAACAAGGTCTACGGAACCGAGTTCGCCACCGAGGCCTACCGACTGCTCATGGAAGTCCTCGGCCCGTCGGCCACGCTTCGGCAGAACTCCCCCGGCGTCCTGCTGCGCGGACGCATCGAGCGGATGCACCGTTCTTCCCTCATCCTCACTTTCGGTGGCGGAACCAACGAGGTGCAGCGCGACATCATCGGTATGACGGCCCTCGGCCTGCCCCCTGCGAAGCGTTAGGACACGACCATGGATTTCACCCTCACCGAGGCGCAACAGGATCTGGCCGGTCTCACCCGGAGCATCGTCACGGATCTCGTCACGAACGACCGCCTGCGGGAGCTCGATGTGGCCGAAGACCGCCTCGATCGCGAACTGTGGTCGACACTCGGCTCGTCCGGTGTCCTTGGCGCCGCACTACCGGAGTCGGTGGGCGGCGACGGTTTCGGCGTTCTCGAGCAGTGCAGCATCCTGGTCGAACTGGGCAGGGCCGTCGCACCGGTCCCCTACCTCTCGTCCATCGTCATGGCGGCGGATGCGCTCGCGCGATACGGCAACGAACAACAGCGTGCGGAGTGGGCGGCGCCCGCAGCGGCCGGTGCAAAAATTCTCACCGTCGCCCTCGACGAGGAACTCAACGACGACCCGGGCGCTCCGGTCACCCGCGCCAAACCCGCGCCGGGCGGCTGGACCCTCGACGGCACGAAGGTCGTCGTCGACGCGGCGCCGTCGGCAGAGTTGTTCCTGGTGCCGGCGACGACCCCGGACGGCGTGGCGGTGTTCCTCGTCCGCCCCGACGACGACGGGGTGACCGTCACCAGGCAGCAGACCGTCGACTTCGCCAGCACCGGCGAGGTGGCGCTGCACGGAGTCGTGCTCGGCTCCGATCGACTCCTGGGCACCGTCGAGCAGGGCAGCGAGATCGTCGATCGGCTCGTCGAACGAGGATCTCTCGGCGCCTGCGCGTACCAGTACGGCGTTCTCGATCAGGCTCTGACGCTGACCGCCGCCTATGCCCGCGAACGGGTGCAGTTCGGCAGGCCCATCGGCAGCTTCCAGGCCGTGGCTCAGCGACTCGCCGACGCGTACATCGACGTCAAGGGCGTCCGGCTCACTCTGTGGCAGGCAGCATGGCGGCTCAGCGAAGGACTGCCCGGCGAGGGCGACGTCCAGACCGCCAAATTCTGGGCGTCCGACGCCGGTCACCGGGTGGCCCACACGGCGGTTCACATTCACGGCGGTGTCGGGCTCGACCTGGATCATCCCGTGCACCGGTACTTCCTCGCGGCAAAGGCCCTCGAGTTCCGGCGCGGCTCCGCCACCCGGCAGCTCCGGACCCTCGGCGCCGAACTGGCCACCGTCCCCGCATGACGGCGACACTCGCACGCACGGTGGCGGACCTGCTTCGCGGTGTCGCCGACAGCGAGTCCGAGGGGCTGTACTTCGAGGACCGTTTCCTGTCCTGGTCAGACCACCTGCGGGCGAGCCTGCAGCGCGCCGCGGTTCTCGATGATCTTCTCGATCCCGAACGCCCGCGGCATTTCGGTGTCCTGATGGACAACGTGCCCGAGTTCTCGCTCCTCGCGGGTGCGGCGGCACTCTCCGGCGCAGTCCTCGTGGGCCTCAACACCACCCGGCGCGGCGACGCGCTGGCCCGCGATGCGGCGCTCGCCGACTGCCAGGTCATCTTCACCGAGAACAGTCGTTCGGATCTGCTCGACGGACTGCTGCTCGAGGTCCCGGTGATCAACGTGGACTCCGCGGAGTGGGCCGGCATGCTGTCGGTACAGCGGCCATCTTTTCAACAGGTAACGCCCGAGCCCGGCGATCTCTTCATGCTCATCTTCACCTCCGGGACGAGCGGCGACCCCAAAGCCGTGCGCTGTACGCACGCGAAGATCACCGGGCCCGGGCTGATGCTCGCCGAGCGGTTCTCGCTGTCACCGGACGACGTCGTGTACCTGTCTATGCCGATGTTCCACTCCAACGCCATGATGGCCGCCTGGTCTGTGGCGCTCGCAGCCCGTAGCTCGATCGTGTTGCGGCGCAGGTTCTCCGCGTCCCACTTCCTCGCCGAGGTCCGGCGGTACGGGGTCACCTACGCCAACTATGTGGGAAAGCCGCTGTCGTACGTGCTGGCAACGCCGGAGGAGCTCGACGACGCCGACAACACGCTGCGAGTGATGTACGGCAACGAGGGATCCGCTCCCGCGGTTGCCGCATTCTCCCGGCGTTTCGGCACGCAGGTCGTCGACGGATTCGGTTCCACCGAAGGCGGAGTGGCCATTTCCGCTACTCCCGGCTCACCGCCGGGCGCACTCGGGCGGCTCCCCGACGGAATCGCGATCCTCGACCCGGAGTCGGGTCTGCCCTGCCCTCCTGCCGAATTCGATGCATCCGGTCGCCTGGTCAACGCCGAGGCCGCCACCGGGGAACTCGTCAACGTCAACGGTCCCGGCGCCTTCGCCGGCTACTACGACAATCCGGAGGCCGACGCGGAGAGGATCCGGGACGGAAAGTACTGGAGTGGCGACCTGGCCTACCGCGATGCCGACGGATTCGTGTACTTCGCCGGCCGCAGCACTGGATGGTTGCGCGTGGACGGCGAAAACCTCGGCTCCGCGCCCATCGAACGAATCCTGCTGCGCTACCACGGGTTCGCGGAGGTGTCGGTGTATGCGGTACCCGACGCCGAGGTCGGCGACCGGGTGATGGCCGCAGTCGTGCCCACCCGCGAATTCGATCCCGTCGACTTCGCGGAGTTCCTCGACGCTCAGGCCGATCTCGGTCCGAAACAGCGCCCGACCTTGGTGCGGGTGTGCTCCGAGTTTCCCCGCACGGCCACGTTCAAGGTACTCACACGCACACTCAGCGCGCAGCGATGGAACTGCGCGGATCCTGTCTGGGTCCGCGACGGTACCGGCTACTCCCGCCTGTGAGTGGCGAAGTACGCTCCCGCCTACTTCGCCACCCCAGTACCGCTACTTGTACGAAACGAGCCGGGACACTGCCGCCTCGAAGCCGGAGACGAGCTCGTCCATCACCTCGGACACGGGCCGGATTTCGTTCATCCGGCCGACGATCTGCCCTACCGGCATCGCGACGACGTCAGGATTCTCCGAAGCGGCAATCCGCTGATGAGCGTCGCTGACCAGCAGATTCTGCAACGGCATCGGCAGTGGCGCAGGCGCTTCCGGCTTCGACCACGCATCGGTCCACTTGGTCTTCAGCAGGCGGGCGGGCTTACCCGAGTAGATGCGGGACCGCACCGTGTCAGCCGAAGTCGCACCGAGCAAGGCCCGTTGGATTGCGGATGGTCCGTCTGCCGACGCACTGCCGAGCTTGTACTCCGACGTCGTGAGCCAGTACGAACCCATCCAGACACCGGATGCCCCGAGCGACAGAGCGGCCGCCACCTGACGGCCGCTACCGATGCCGCCGGCGGCCAGCACAGCAGCGGAATCGCCTACCGCGTCCACGATCTCCGGAACCAGCACCATCGACGCGATCTCACCGGTGTGCCCGCCCGCTTCATATCCCTGCGCGATGACGATGTCGACCCCGTTCGCAACGTGCCTGCGCGCATGCTCGACCGCCCCGGCGAGCGCCGCCACGGGAACACCCTTGGCGTGGGCCTGATCGATGACATCCTTGGGCGGCGAGCCCAGTGCGTTGGCGATCAGGGCGATACGGTGATTGAGCGCGACATCGACATGCGAGCGGGCCACCGAGTGAAGCCAGCCGAGCACCCCCGTCGCATGCTCGGTGCCCGTTTCCAACGGCGGCACACCCAGCTCGTCCAGGGTGCGGTTGACGAAGGCACGATGTTCCGCCGGAATCAGCGACTCCAGGTCCACCGACGTGCCCTCCGTCGGGATCTTGGCCGGCATCACGATGTCGACTCCGTACGGTTTGCCGTCGGTGTTCTCGTCCATCCACGTCAGGACGTCCTCGAGTTCCTCCGGGTCGTTGAACCGAACACAGCCGAGCACGCCCAGGCCGCCGGCCCGCGAAATAGCCGCGGCCACATGCTCGGACGGCGTGAACCCGAAGATGGGGTACTCGATGCCGAACTTCTCACTCAAAGCTGTGTGCATTACGCGCCTTTGCTCGTCACGGTGTCGCTCTGGGCCGAACCGTTGCCGTTGTGGTCGTCGGCGGGTCGGGATTCCGTTTGTTCCTTGGCCCAGCGGTAGTCGGGCTTACCTGCAGGCGAACGTTTGATCTCGTCCACGAACCACAGGCTGCGCGGCACCTTGTATCCGGCGATTTCCTTACGCGCGGCCGATGCGATCTCGTGCAGGCCGGGACGCGCCCCGCCGCGCGTCTGGACGACGGCAGCGACGCGCTGGCCGAATCGCTCGTCAGGCACACCGACCACCAGGGCGTCGAACACGTCGGGATGCGACTTCAGCGCGCCTTCCACCTCTTCGGGGAAGATCTTCTCGCCGCCGCTGTTGATACAGACCGAACCACGTCCGAGCATCGTGACGGTGCCGTCCGCCTCCACCTGCGCGAAGTCGCCGGGGATCGAGTAGCGGACACCGTGATACTCCCGGAACGTCGCCTTGGTCTTCTCTTCGTCCTTGTAATAGCCGATCGGGATATGCCCTTTGCGCGCGAGGATGCCGACCTTGCCCGAGCCGGGCTCCACCGGGTTCCCGTCGTCGTCGATGACCGAGGTGGAGGCGTCGATCTTCACCGTCGGTCCGCCGCCGTGCGATTTGCCCTTCTCCACCACACTCAATCCGCCGAAGCCGGTTTCGGACGAGCCGATCGAATCGGTGATCATCCGATTGGGCAGCAGTTCCAGGAATTTCTCCTTGATACTGGGCGAGAACAGCGCCGCCGAACTGGCCATCAGAAACAGCGACGACAGGTCGTACGGCTCACCGGTGGCCGGGTTGCCCTCGATCAGGGCGTCAAGCATGGGCCGCGCCATCGCGTCGCCCGTGATGAAGACGAGATTGACCTTGTGCTGGTCGACGATGCGCCAGACGTCGTGGCCGTCGAACTCCGGGTGCATCACGCATTTGCCGCCACCGAACAAGCTTTGGAAAGTGGCCCACTGGCTGCCGCCGTGAATCATCGGCGGAATGGGGAAGCGGGTCATCCCGGCGGTCTCGGCACCCTGCTTGGCAAGGTCCCACTCGTCCTCGACGTACTCACCGGTCATGAAATTGATACCGCCACCGAGCACTCGCCAGACATCCTCCTGACGCCACATGACGCCCTTCGGCTTACCTGTCGTGCCGCCGGTGTAGAGCATGTAGATGTCGTCGTTGCTGCGCTCCTCGAAGTCGCGCTCCGGAGAACCCTGCGCCAACGCGGTCTCGTACTCGACGCCGCCGTACGACGAGTAGTCGAGATCGGTTCCGTCCTCGATGACGACGACGGTCTTCACCAGAGGCGTGCGGGGCAGCACAGCGGCAACCTTGTCGGCGTACCGACGCTCGTGCACGAGCGCGACCATGTCCGAATTTTCGAAGATGTATTGCAACTCGTTCTCGACGTACCGATAGTTGACGTTGACCATCACGGCCCGGATCTTGAACACCGCCACCATGGCCTCGATGGCCTCGAGGGTGTTGCGGCTGTAGATGCCCACCTTGTCGCCTGGCCGGACACCCTGTTCGCGCAGGTAATGGCCTAGTCGATTGGCCCTCTCCTCCATCTGCGCGTACGTCACTTCCCGGTCGTCGGACACCAACGCGACGCGGTCCGGAACGAGGTCGATTGCGTGCTCTACGAGGTCTGCGATATTAAGGGCCACGTCAACAAAGTAGAACGTGTTACCGTTTCTGGCAAGACCCAATCTGAGAGCCAGCTCACACACCCTTCGGGAGACTTCAGTGTCCTCTACCACCACCGAGAAATCCGACGTTTCAGCACAGTCGCCGCACTGCCTCGTCGAGAAGCGCGGGCACGTCCTGATCGTCACGATGAACCGCCCCGAGGCGAAGAACGCGCTGTCCGGTGAAATGATGGCGATCATGCGCGACGCGTGGGATCAGGTCGACGCCGACCCGGACATCCGCGTCGCCATCCTCACCGGTGCCGGCGGAGCCTTCTGCGCGGGCGCAGACCTCAAGGCCATGACGGTGCAGCACCCAGGCGACTCCTTCTCGGGAGGGGGTGAGGGAAGCCAGCCGGCGTGGGATCTGTCGAAGATCGAGGCTCTCCTCAAGGGCCGTCGCCTCACCAAGCCCCTCATCGCAGCGGTCGAGGGACCCGCCATCGCAGGCGGAACCGAAATCCTTCAGGGCACCGACATTCGCGTCGCCGGCGAGAGCGCCAAATTCGGTGTGTCCGAGGCGAAATGGGGGCTCTTCCCGCTCGGCGGTTCGGCGGTGCGCCTCGTCCGGCAGATCCCGTACACCATCGCTGCGGACATTCTCCTGACCGGACGCCACATCACCGCCGCCGAAGCCAAGGAGATCGGCCTCATCGGACACGTCGTTCCCGACGGTCACGCCCTCGACAAGGCCCTCGAACTCGCCGACCTCATCTCCGCCAACGGCCCCCTCGCCGTCCAGGCCATCCTGAAGACCATCCGCGACACCGAAGGTATGCACGAGGAAGACGCCTTCCAGATCGACGCCGCACTCGGCACCGCGGTGTTCACCAGCGCCGACGCGAAGGAGGGCCCCCGCGCCTTCGCCGAAAAGCGTGCGCCGAAGTTCGAGGGCCGCTGACCCGACCCCACCGCTCACCTCTCCACCCACCCCCAGCCGGGCGAATGTACCTTTCGGTGCATCTGAGGCGCCGGAAGGTACATTCGCCCCAGGGTGTGAGGCTTATCCACAACCCCTAGTTGTCCACAGGCCTCACCAAAACACCTGGTGAACAACCCTGCCGCTGGCAGCGGGTGCGTCATCATCGAGTCCATGCGACGGGGACAATGGGGGCATCGGCTCGAAGACTTGTACGGAATCAGCCGATCAGGGATCATCCGCACCGCCGAACTGAGGCATTGGGGAGTCTCGAACTCGGCGATCGACGCCCGATGCCGTCCGGGCGGGCCGTGGCAACGGATCCTTCCCGGCGTCGTGATGCTCGGCAACGGCCACCCGACCGCACGTCAGCGTGCTGTGGCCGCGATCGTGCTCAGCGGCGACAACGCCATCCTCACCGGACGTGCAGCGCTACACGAGTACGGGTACGGAACGTCGTACTCCGGCGATGCCCACGTCCTGATCGCCACGCACCGGCGTGTCCAGTCCACGGGCTTCGTCCTCGTCGAACGCACGACGCGGATGCCGGCGCCGGTGATGCGCAACGGGCTTCCCTGCGCCCCGCTTCCACGCGCGTTGCTCGACGCGGCACGACGGTGCCGCACTCTGGACAGCACTCGATCCCTCATCGCCGAGGTGATCCAGCGAGGCGGGGCGAGAGTCCCGGAACTCATCGCGGAGTTGGACGCGGGCAGTGGCCGCGGCGCAGCACTCCCCCGTGCCGTGCTACGCGAGGTGAGCGCCGACGTCCACTCGGTGTCCGAAGCCGAAGCCCGCCGCTTGTGGACGCGGAGCGGCCTACCCCGAATGGTGTTCAACCGCAGGATCGTCGACGCCGACGGGCAGTTCATCGCCATGCCGGACGGTTGGATCGACGAGGTCGCGTTCGCCTGGGACATCGACTCGCTCGACTGGCATCTCGCGCCCAAGGCCTACAAATCGACCGTCGAGCGCCGAACCCGGATGCAGAACCACGGCATCATCGTGCTTCCGACGCTCCCTAGTGCCGTCCGCGACCACCCCGACCGCGTGATCGACGACCTCCGCAGCCACTACCAGTTGGCGTCGTCCCGCCCCCGACCGGAGGTCCGGATGCAAACAGCGGCCGGATGAATGTACCTTTCGACGCACCTGAGGCGCCGAAAGGTACATTCGCCCGGCGGAAGGGGGACGAGGGCAGGGGCAGGGGCAGGGGCAGGGGCAGGGGCAGGGAGGTCAGCCCAGGACCGCGGAGGCGAGCTGCCGCACGTGCGGGGCGTCGCGGCACGAGACGAGGAGTGTGGTGACTCCGGCGTCTGCCCAGCGTTTGACGTCGGCCCGGACTTCGTCGACGTTGCCGATGATCATGGTCTCGGTGACCATGTCGTCGGGGACGACGGCGGCGGCGTCCTCTTTGCGGCCCGCACGGAAGAGCCGGCCGATTTCCTCGACCTGTTCGCCGTAGCCCATGCGGGTGTACACCTGCGCGTGGAAGTTCAGTTCGGGTGCGCCCATGCCGCCGACGTACAGCGCTGTCATCGGTTTGAGTCCGTCGATGGCTGCGGCACGGTCGTCGGTGATGATCACCTGACAGGTGGCCGCCACTTCGAAGTCTTCTCGGGTACGACGAGCACCCTGCCGCGCGAAGCCCTCGTCGAGCCATTCGTTGTACATGGGGGCGAGGCGAGGTGAGTAGTAGATCGCGAGCCAGCCGTCGGCGATTTCGGCGGTGAGCGCCACGTTCTTGGGACCCTCGGCGCCGAGCCAGATCGGGATGTCCGCCCGGAGGGGGTGGGTGATCGGTTTGAGGGGCTTTCCCAGGCCGGTGCTGCCCGGCCCGGTGTACGGCAGTGGGTAGTGCGGCCCGGCACTGGTGACGGGCTCTCGACGGTCGAGCACCTGGCGCACGATCGACACGTACTCACGGGTGCGCGCCAGGGGTTTCTCGAAGGGCTGGCCGTACCACCCCTCGACCACCTGCGGGCCCGACACCCCGAGCCCGAGGATCGCCCGACCACCGCTGAGGTGGTCGAGGGTGAGCGCGTGCATCGCGCAGCTCGTCGGGGTACGCGCCGAGATCTGCACGACCGAGGTGCCGAGGCGGACACGTTCGGTGCTCGAGCCCCACCACGCGAGGGGTGTGAAGGCGTCGGATCCCCATGATTCGGCGGCGAAGACGGCGTCGAATCCTTCGGCTTCGGCGGCGGCGATCAGCTCCGGGACATTCGCCGGCGGCTGCGCGCCCCAGTATCCGAGTTGCAACCCGAGCTTCATCGTGTGCCTCCGCATCGACCGTCGTCAGAAGTGACCCTTGCCACAAACACTAGAACCTGTTCTACTCGAAGTTGTGACCATGGGAAAGAGCGCGGTGGCCGAAAAGTTCTCGAACACTCCATTGAGCGCCCCGCTGAAACTTCAATTCGACTACACCCGGTCGGTGGGCCCGACCATCGGAGCCTTCGTGACTGCGCTGCGCGACCGCAAGGTCATCGGCGCGCGCGGATCGGACGGACGGGTCTACGTTCCGCCGCCCGAATTCGACCCCGACACGGCGGAACCGCTCACCGACTTCGTCGGCATATCCGACGCCGGAACCGTGGTGAGTTGGACATGGATGCCGGATCCTATTGCCGGACAGCCGCTCACCGAGCCGTTCGCGTGGGCGTTGATCAAGTTGGACGGCGCCGACACCGCCTTGGTGCACGCGGTGGACGTGCCTTCCGTCGCCGCGATGAGCACGGGAATGCGTGTGCGGGCGCGGTGGGCGGAGCAGCGCGTCGGACGCATTCAGGACATCGTGTGCTTCGAACCGGGTGAGTCGGCCGGCGACGCCGGGACGCCCGAGAACTCGGAGCCGGTCACGATGGTGACGACGCCGGTCGACCTCGACTACATGCATTCGGCGTCGGCCGAGGAGAGCTACTACCTTCGAGGGCTGAAGGAAGGCAAGCTCATCGGCGGCCGCACCGGCGCGGACGGCAAGGTGTACATCCCGCCCCGCAGCGCCAATCCCACCGACGGCATCCCGACGAAGGAGCAGGTGGAGCTGCCGGACCGGGGCATCGTCACCACCTTCTGCATCGTCAACGTCCCGTTCCTCGGTCAGCGCATCAAGCCGCCGTACGTCGCAGCGTATGTGCTGCTCGACGGCGCCGACATCGCATTCCTGCACCTCATTCTCGAGTGCGACGCCGCCGACGTCCGGATGGGCATGCGCGTGGAAGCCAAGTGGAAACCACGCGAGGAGTGGGGTTACACCCTCGAGAACATCGAGTACTTCAGGCCGACGGGTGAGCCCGACGCCGAGTACGACACCTTCAAACACCACCTGTAAGGGCGCGGCACAATGACAGATATCGCAGTCGTCGGGTTCGCGCACGCACCGCACGTGCGTCAGACCACCGGCACCACCAACGGCGTCGAAATGCTGGTCCCCTGCTTTCAGCAGCTGTACGACCAACTCGGGATCACGAAGTCGGACATCGGCTTCTGGTGTTCCGGCTCGTCCGACTATCTGGCGGGTCGGGCGTTCTCGTTCATCTCCGCGGTCGACTCGATCGGCGCGGTTCCGCCGATCAACGAATCTCACGTCGAGATGGATGCGGCATGGGCCTTCTACGAAGCCTGGGTCAAGATCATGACCGGGGAGGTCGACACCGCCCTCGTGTACGGCTTCGGCAAGTCGTCGGCGGGCAATCTCCGCAAGGTCCTGTCGATGCAACTCGACCCCTATCTGGTGACACCCCTCGCCCTCGACTCGGTGTCGATCGCGGGCTTACAGGCCCGTCTCGGGCTCGATGCCGGAAAGTGGACGACCGAGGAGATGGCGGCCGTGGCGGCCCGCAGTCGAGCGGCAGCCGAGAGCAACCCGAACACCCAGCTGTCCGGGCATGTCGACATCGAGACGTTGCTGGCCTCACCGTTCGTCGCCGATCCGCTGCGCGCCCACGACTGCGCACCGATCACCGATGGGGCTGCCGCGGTGGTACTGGCAGCCGGCGACCGTGCCCGTGAGCTGTGTGAGCGTCCGGCGTGGATCACCGGGATCGAACACCGGATCGACTCCCCGAACTTCGGTGCCCGCGACCTGACGGTGTCGCCCTCCACGACGTCGGCGGCCCGGGCCGCCACCGGCGGTGACGTCGGCGGAATAGACGTGGCCGAACTGCACGGTCCCTTCACCCACCAGGAGCTGATCCTGCGCGAGGCCATCGGACTGTCCGATTCGACGACGATCAATCCCTCGGGAGGTCCGCTCAGCGGGAACCCGATGTTCGCGGCGGGCCTGGAGCGCATAGGTTACGCAGCCAGGGCCATCATGGACGGCAACGCCGGGCGCACGCTGGCGCATGCCACGAGTGGCGCTGTGCTGCAACAGAATCTGGTCGCAGTCTTGGAGGGACGCAACTGATGGCGAATCAACTAGCCGCCGTACTCGGCACCGGCCAGACCCACTATGTGGCTAAGCGGCACGATGTGTCGATGGCCGGCCTGGTCCGCGAGGCCATCGACCGCGCCATGGAAGACGCACGCGTGGGTTGGGACGACATCGACGCCGTCGTGATCGGCAAGGCACCCGACCTGTTCGAAGGTTCGATGATGCCGGAACTCGCGATGTCGGATGCGTTGGGCGCCAATGGTAAACCGCTTCTCCGCGTGCACACCGCGGGGTCGGTCGGCGGATCCACGGCTGTCGTGGCGTCGAGCCTCGTGAAGGCGGGCGTACACAAGCGAGTGCTGACGGTGGCCTGGGAGAAGCAGTCCGAGTCGAATGCCATGTGGGCGTTGTCGACCCCCATCCCTTTCAACATGCCAGTGGGTGCCGGCGCGGGAGGCTATTTCGCTCCGCACGTCCGGTCCTACATTCGGCGGTCGGGAGCGCCTGAGCACATCGGCGCGATGGTGGCGGTGAAGGACCGCCTCAACGGCAGCCTCAACCCGTACGCCCATCTGCAGCAACCCGATATCACCCTGGAGTCCGTGCAGGCTTCCCAGATGTTGTGGGATCCGATCCGATATGACGAGACCTGCCCGTCCTCGGACGGCGCCTGCGCCATGGTGATCGGCAACGAGGAGGCGGCGGAGCGGGTGACGGCAGAAGGTCGCGAGGTCGCCTGGATTCACGCCACGGCCATGCGTACCGAACCCACCACGTTCTCCGGGCGGGATCAGGTGAACCCGCAGGCTGGCAGGGATGCTGCCGCCGCCCTGTGGGAGGCCGCCGGAATCAAGGACCCCCTCGACGAGATCGACGTCGCCGAAATCTATGTCCCCTTCTCGTGGTTCGAACCGATGTGGCTCGAGAACCTCGGCTTCGTGTCCGAGGGTGAGGGGTGGAAGCTGACCGAAGCGGGCGAGACGGCCATCGGTGGACGACTTCCGCTCAATGCGTCCGGTGGTGTCCTCTCGTCCAATCCGATCGGCGCCTCGGGAATGATCCGGTTCGCCGAGTCGGCCATGCAGGTGATGCACCGCGCCGGTGAGCACCAGGTGAAAGACGCACGCAAGGCTATGGGCCACGCCTACGGTGGCGGCTCTCAATACTTCTCGATGTGGGTGGTCGGATCCGACCGGCCGGACAACCAATAGCGGGGTCACCATCATGAAATTCACCGTCGGCATTGCCATGAATCCCCTCGACCAACTACCTGCCCTCGCGAAAACCGCCGAGGAATGTGGCTTCTCGTCGATCGCGCTGCCCGACTCGCTGTTCTTCATGGAGAAGCAGAGCACAGACTACCCGTACACCCCGGACGGTTCGCGGATGTGGAACGAGGAAACGCCCTGGGTGGATCCACTGATCGCCGCCGCGGCGATGGGCGCTGTCACCTCCAAGATCGAGTTCTACACCCAGGTCCTCAAACTCGGATCCCGCAACCCCGTACTTCTCGCCCGCCAAGTGGGATCCGTGGCGAATCTGACCGGCAATCGCTTCGGCTTCGGGGTCGGCATCGGCTGGGCTCCGGAGGAATTCGAATGGTGCGGGGTTCCGTACGCGAAACGGGGCGCCCGCGTCGACGAGATGATCGAGGTCATCAAATTGATACTCGGTGGCGGAATGGTCGAGTACCACGGTGCGTTCTACGACTTCGACCGCCTGCAGATGAGCCCGGCCCCGACGAAACCGGTGCCGTTCTACGTCGGCGGGCACACCGACGTGGCACTTCGCCGGGCTGCCAGGGTGGGCGACGGCTGGACGTCGGCAATGATCAAATTCGACGATCTCGTCCAGGTGATCGCACGCCTCCGTGAACTCCGCGAGGAGTACGGGCGGGCCGAACTGCCGTACGAAATACAGACCGTCTGCATCGACCGCTTCGGCAAGGAGGGGTACGCGGAACTGGCCGAGGCGGGAGTGACCGACACCATTGTCGTCCCGTGGATCTTCGACGGCATCGGGTTCGACGGACCTCTCGAAGCCAAGCAGGACTCCATGCGTAAGTTCGCCGACCAGTACATCGACTAGGGGTGCACATGACCACCACCACCGACCACCCGGCACGCCTCGCGGGGCAAGCGTCACGAGAGGCCGCCAGCGGAAGACGCAAGGACGAGTGGCTCGCCTTGTTCGCCGACGACGCCTGCGTGGAAGACCCTGTCGGTCCCTCGCATTTCGACCCCGAAGGCAAAGGGCATCGTGGACTCGAGGCGATCTCACGGTTCTACGACATGACGATCGCGACCACCGAGTCGCTCGAATTCCTCATCACCGACTCGCTGGTGTGCGGCAACGAGAATGTGACCATCGGGACGATACGGTCAGTCGTCGGCGGAGCACAGATCGACGCCGAGGGCGTGATCATCTACCGGGTGAACGAGGAAGGCAAGATCGCATCTCTCCGCGCCTTCTGGGAGGTCGAGCGGGCGATGAAGACTGTGCGCACACTCTGACGCTCGAACTTCCCGCGCGTAAGGCCCCGGTTCACCTACGGACCGGGGCCTTCGTCGTGCGTCGATTCGAATTAGGAAACAGCGGGAGATAGAACAGCGGCGTCGGAGAGGATGAGGGTGCCCTCCGACGCCGCTGAATTTTTGGGGGTCAGTGCTTGACCGGGCAGCCGCCAGACGTCGTCTTGTAGTCCACTGGGAACTCCTTGATTCCGTTGAGCCAACCCGAGCGCAGTCGCCGCGGATCTCCCAGCCTACTGATGTCGGGCAAGTGGTCTGCGATGGCATTGAAGATCAGGTCGATTTCGAGCCGGGCGAGGTTCGCGCCCAGGCAGAAGTGTGCGCCCGTTCCGCCGAAACCGACGTGCGGATTGTTCTCCCGCAGGATGTCGAACTTCTCGGGATTGTCGAAGGCGTCCTCGTCGAAATTCGCTGAGCCGTAGAGCATCACGACTCGCTGCCCCTTCTTGATCTGCACGCCGCCCAGCTCGGTGTCTTCGAGTGCGGTGCGCTGGAAGGAGTTGACCGGGGTGGCCCAGCGAACGATCTCGTCGGCTGCCGTCTTCGGGCGTTCCTTCTTGTAGAGCTCCCACTGATCGGGATGGTCGAGGAAAGCGATCATGCCGTGCGTGATGGCGTTGCGCGTGGTCTCGTTGCCTGCCACCGCCAGGAGAATGACGAAGAACCCGAATTCCTCGGGCGAGAGTTCGTTTCCGTCGATGTCCGCTTCGATCAGCGTCGTGACGATGTCATTGGCCGGGCACTTCTTCCGCTCATCGGCCATCTGATAGGCGTAGCCGAGTATTTCCATCGACGCTGCCTGGGGATCGATGTCCAGTTCGGGATCGTCGTATCCGGTCATCTGGTTCGACCAGTCGAATACCTTGAGCCGATCTTCCTGCGGCACGCCGAGAAGCTCGGCAATGGCCTGCAGGGGAAGTTCACAGGCGATCTGAGTGACGAAATCACCGGCTCCCGATTCTGCGGCTTCCTTGACGATCTTCTCGGCGCGCTCGGTGAGTTCGTCCCGGAGGCTGTTGATCGCGCGAGGCGTGAATCCTCGGGCAACCAGCTTGCGGAGCTTGGTGTGCTCGGGTGCGTCCTTGTTGATGAGGATGAACCGCTGCATATCGATGTTCTCGCGAGGGATGTCGTCGGCGAAGCGGACGATCGCGGTGTTCTCGTGCGTGGAGAATACGTCACTGCGCCGCGAGACCTCCTTGACGTCGTCGAGTTTGCTGACCACCCAGTAGCCGTCGTCGTGGAAGCCACCGATCTCCGGCGGCTGCGGGTTCCACCAGATCGGCGCAGTCTTACGCAGCTCGGCGAACTCCTGGTAGGGGATGCGCTCTGCGTAGATGTCCGGGTCGGTGAAGTCGAAACCCTCTGGAAGATTGGGCTGCGCCACTGCTGTCTCCTGCCCTAGGCCATACACCACTTCGTGATGTGGAACACGTTCTACTAACATTGAAACACAAGCCAGGCGACTGGCAAAGGAAAGCTGGTCCGGTCCTTGCCACCATAGGAGAACCTGTTCTATTTTCTGAGGACAAGGAAAGGAGCCCGCCGTGGGCACACCAGTAATCGTCGAGGCAGTGCGTACACCCATCGGAAAGCGTGGTGGATGGCTGTCGGGATTGCATGCCGCCGAGATTCTCGGGGCCGTCCAGCGGGGAATCCTCGACCGCTCCGGCATCGACCCGGAATTGGTGGAGCAAGTGATCGGTGGATGCGTCACCCAGGCCGGTGCGCAGTCCAACAACATCACCCGCACGGCGTGGCTGCATGCCGGGCTGCCCTGGCAGGTCGGCGCCACGACGATCGACTGCCAGTGCGGATCCGCGCAGCAGGCCAATCACCTGATTGCCGGACTCATCGCGACCGACACCATCGACGTCGGAATTGCCTGCGGGATAGAAGCGATGAGCCAGGTCCCACTCGGCGCGAACGTCGGCGAGAACGCTGGACCCCGCCGACCCGCCGACTGGGACATCGACATGCCCAATCAGTTCGAGGCAGCCGAGCGGATCGCCCGCCGCCGCGGGATCACGCGCGCAGACGTCGAGGCACTCGGTGTCCGTTCGCAGGCACGGGCCAAGCAGGCGTGGGACGAAGGCCGGTTCGATCGCGAGGTCCTGACGATGACGGCGCCCGTCGTCGACAAGGAAGGCAACGCCACCGGCGAAAGCCGAGTGGTCAGCCGGGACCAGGGCCTGCGGGACACGACCGCGGAGTCGCTGGCCACGCTGAAGCCCGTCCTCGAGGGCGGCATCCACACGGCAGGCACGTCCTCACAAATTTCCGACGGCGCGGCCGCGGTGATGTTGATGGACGAGTCCCGGGCGCGCGCGCTCGGACTGACACCACGCGCCCGTATCGTCGCCCAGGCCCTTGTCGGGTCGGAACCCGAGTTCCACCTCGACGGTCCCGTCCAGGCCACCGCGCGCGTGCTCGAACGCAGCGGGATGAAAATCGGCGACCTCGACCTGTTCGAGGTGAACGAAGCATTCGCCTCCGTACTTCTGTCGTGGGCTTCCGTCCACGGTCCCGACATGGACAAGGTGAACGTCAACGGCGGCGCTCTCGCGCTCGGGCATCCCGTGGGCAGCACGGGTTCCCGACTCATCACCACCGCGCTACACGAACTCGAGCGCACCGACGGGTCGACGGCACTGATCACGATGTGCGCGGGCGGCGCGCTGGCCACCGGCACCATCATCGAGCGAATCTAGGATCAGCCATGAACACACCTGCCCCTGCCCCAGCTCGACCGCGTGGCCTCGACTCCAAGTGGACGGTTTCCGTCATCAAGTGGATGTCGAAGACCAATGTCGTCCTGTATCAGCGGACCGGCGGGCGGCTGGGCAGCAAGTGGCGGGTGGGCAGTGCCTTCCCGCGCGGACTGCCCGTTTGCCTGCTCACCACCACCGGCCGCAAGAGCGGCGAACCCCGGGTCAACCCACTGCTGTTCCTCGAGGACGGCGAGCGCATCGTCCTCGTCGCCTCACAGGGTGGGCTGCCGAAGCACCCGATGTGGTACTTGAATCTGCGGAGCGATCCGGCGGTCACCGTTCAGGTGAAGTCGCGCGTGCTGCCGATGACGGCGCGTGTGGCCACCGCCGAGGAACGCGCGCAACTCTGGCCGCGGCTCGTCGACATGTATCCCGATTTCGACAACTACCAGGCCTGGACCGAGCGAACGATCCCCGTCGTCATCTGCAACCCACGATAAAACTGTATGTACCGCCGGGTAACGGATGCCATGTCCGGAGACTTCTTGCAGTATTGACCCCGTACGGAAGATGTACGACGGCCGAGGCGAGGAAAGCAGATATGACGACACAGGTTCAAGATCGGATACACGACCGTCGGGAGCTCACGGCAGCGCTTCTGCGTGCGCTCGAACGGCGACACGAAGTCCTCGATGCCATCGTCGACAGCAAGGATCATGCCGAGGCGCTCACCACCGTCGCCGGCCTCCTGGACACATCCGAGGCGTACGCGGAAGCCGTCCTCAATCTGACGTTCCGTCGCCTCACCAAGGAGGAACGCCTCCGCATCCAATCGGAACTCGAAGACCTCGACGCGAAGTTGGAGTGGACGGCGTCCGACCGCCCGGCGAGCACCGGGCGCAATTTCCGTCTGCGCCCGTTCACGCCCACCGACGAGGACGCCGAGTTGTTCCGCCGCCGCTGCGCCGAACAGGAGGAAGACGGCACTCCGTGGTCGCAGGAGCGGATCGAGAAGGAACGCGCGGAGGGTTTGAAGCGCATCGACGACGAGTCCGCAGCGTGGTTCGTCTGCGAGGACACCGCCGAAAATACTTCCGTCGGGTTGGTCTTCGGTGAGCTCACCGGACGCGAAGTCGACGTAGCCATCTGGGTCGCACCCGAGTGCCGCAAGAAGGGGTACGGCACCGCCGCCGTGAAGCACAGCAGGCAGGAACTGGCCGCCGAGTTCCCCGGCACGGTTCTGGTGGTTCGCGCACCGGCCTGACCCTGCACCGATGGTGGCACAGCGCGCACGCGCGCCGTGCCACCATCGGGCCGGAAACCTTCGGCGCAATCCGCGTGGTCAGCCGGACATGACGCGGTGGTCGGGGTCCCGCTGCTTGGTGACGCCCTGCGCCCAGCGGTAGTCCGGCTTGCCGCTGGGTGTTCGCTGCACAGCGTCTTCCACCCACAGGAGCCGCGGAATCTTGTACCCGGCGAGGCTCTGCCGCACGTGGTCTTCGAGGCCGTCGAAGTCGATTCCGGCACCGTCGCGCGGCTGCACGACTGCGGAGACGCGATGCCCCCAACGTTCGTCCGGCACACCGATGACGATGGCGTCGTAGACGTCTCGGTATGCCTTCACTGCGCTCTCGACCTCTTCGGCGAACACCTTCTCACCGCCGGTGTTGATCACCATGTTGCCGCGCCCGAGGAGGGTGATCGAACCGTCCTCCTCGATGCGCGCACGATCACCGGTGACCACGACGGACTTGCCGTCGACCTCCCGGAAAATTTCCCTCGTCTTCTCGGGATCGTTGTAGTAACCGCGCGGGACGTAGCCGCCCTTGGCGAACCAGCCATCCTTGCCGGATCCGGGCTCGATGGGGCGATCGTCGTCACCGATCACCATGGCATAACGTCCGGCGGGTACCCGCGGCCCGCCTACTTGCTTCTGCCCCTTGGTCGCGAACCCGATTCCACCGAAACCGGTTTCGGAAGCGCCGATGGAATCCGACACCACCAGATTCGGGAACTCCTCGAGGAACGCATCCTTGATCACCGGGGAGAACAGCGCGGCACCCGACGCGACCACCGCGAGGCTCGACGTGTCGGTGCGCGAGGATTGACGAGCCTCGATCAGGGGACGTCCCATCGCATCTCCGGTGATGATGAGGATCTGCACCCGGTGGCGCTCGACCAGTTCCCAGGTTCGGTGCGGATCGAATTTCGACTCCAAAAGCACGGTGTTGCCGCTGAACAGCGCGGTGAGGGTGGGCATCATCGCCGCGGCGTGGATCAGCGGCGGCAACGCGAACCACAACGTCGGCTCGCCGTCGGACCCCACCCTGGACTGCTGGTATTCGTCTTCGATGGCCTCACCGGTATAGAAGTCGAGGCCGCCGGCGAGCACTCGCCAGATCGACTCGTGCGTCCACACGACACCTTTCGGACGTCCCGTGGTGCCGCCGGTGTACATGATGAACACATCGTCGTTGCTGCGCTCGCCGAAGTCCCTACGGCCGCTGCCGGACAGCGCTTCCTCGTACGGCACCGAGTCGCTGTGCACCCCGGCGCCGCCGAGGTCGTCCTCGACGACCACGGTGTACCGGATCTTCGGCAGCGACGGCAGGACTTCGGCGATCCGCGGCGAGTAGACCCGATGATGGACGACGGCTTCCAAGTCGGCATTGCCGTAGACGTAGGCGAGTTCGTCGCTGGTGTAGCGGTAGTTGATGTTGATGGGAACGGCCCGGATCTTGAACGCGGCCAGCAGTGTTTCCACCGTCTCGATTGAATTATGCAGGTGCACACCGATATGGGAGCCGGCGGTCAGGCCGGCCTCGAGTAGGTTGTGCGCCAAGCGGTTGGCCCGGTCCTCGAGTTCGCGGTAGGTGATTCGCCGTCCGGCCGCAATCAGCGCAACCCGGTCCGGCATGGCGTCGACGGAGTGTTCGAAGAGGTCTGCAAGGTTGTACGCCATGGACTTGTCCTCTTTCAGACGACAGTGAGGGGTAGCGGTATGCCACGGTCGGTGAAGGCGAAGTCGGCACCCGTGCTGAATCGGGTGAGCGCCACCTCCGACGCCTCCTTCGCGGGCGCCTCCCCCGTGACGACTTCCACGGTGAGCGCCGTGTCCGTCTCCTCGATCACCCGTGCGGAGAACCGCGGCGATACCCCGCGCAGCAGTGCGTCGAGCGGTTCCGGATGTGCGCCGTCGATCATCGAGGGCCAGGCACCGTCCGCGTCGGAACCGCCGGCGCGCCGAATAGTGAGGAAAAGGCGATCGACGAGGGTGGTCGTGACCTCGACGTACTGGCGAGGATTGAACGCCGGGTGGATGGCGAGCACCGCTGCGAGTCCCTCGAGGTCGCCCGGCAGCCCGAGCGCGTTCCGGATCCGCTCGGAGGTGAGTCCGGCGATACCGGTGAATTGTCTGCGCGCAATGGTCATCGCCGACTCCTCATCGGTACGCGACCGCACTGCCAACAGGAATCCGAGGGTGAGCAGGTGCTGTTGCAGGCACACTTCCTCGGCCATCCGGACGAGGGCCGAATGGGAGAAGTCGGAGAACCGCAGATCGCTCAGAAGCGCATCCGAGTAGTCGTGGCGGCCGGGCCCGCGAGTGTCGATCGGCGACAATTCGACCGCCGCGGCCCTCGACCTGCCCAGCGTCACCAGACCCTCGGGCACCGGCGGTGGGGTATGTGCGTCGTCGATGGTCACGGTCCACTTGCAGTGGGGCGTGCGATCCGCCGGGCGCCGGGGCGGACGGTGGACCGGTCGCACCTGCGCGTGCGGGTTGGTGGCCAGCGCGGTCGCGTCGAAGGTCGGGTCCTCGATGTCGTGGCACATGGAGGTGACGTACTCGTCGCCCATCGGTTCGACGTCCATGAGGGCCCCACAGTGGTCCAGCCAGAATTCGCCGTGATCGTGGTCGATCACGCGGTAGCGGAAATCCATGAACTGTGGGGGCGCGCCGATGTCGAGTTGCAGACCCTTGAAGATGGTCACGACGCCATCATCCTCGAACGCCAGCGCGCGCTGCATCCGCTTGGTGTAGATCGGGCTCGCCGCCATCCACTCCTCGATCGCGACCTGCGTCATCCCCTCGCGTCCGAACGCGCCGATCAGGTGCGGCATGCCGGAGCGATCGATCAGATGACCACACAGCAGCAGTTCCGGCACCAGTACCGCGAGATCTTCACGGGACAGGTCCGCGAACGACGTGGGGACCCGCACGGCACTCACCACAACGGAACCGGGGCCTGACCCACCGGATACCACCCCGGAAGCCGGCCAGAGGTCGAGCGCGCGATCCGCGCGTTCATACCGTCGGACATCGCGTTGTTCGTGATCATCTCGAGGAACAGGGCGGAGACGTTGCCGAAGTCGAAGAAGTCACGCTGCCAGGACCATTGGAAGTTGCCGCCGTAGCGAAACCAGCTGCCACCGATCCCGTACACCTGGTAGTGGGTGCCGTCCTCGCGGGTGCGATCGGAGACCTGTTTCCAGAACCCGATGACGTCGCCGCTGCGGTCATCGATGACGACCTTCTGATAGGGGTACTCCCAGCCCTCCAACCCCTCCATCTCCTGTCCGAGCGCGAGGTCTCGAATCTCGTCGCGTCCGACGGCCATGAAGTCGTCCTTGGGGCCGTAGTTCCATCCGTACGTCGCGTCCTCGGTGTACATCTCGGCGAGCGGCTTCCAGTCGCCGAGCGATTCGCAGCGCTTGTTCTCGTCGATCCACCGCTGCACCATCTCATCGAGCTCCGCGCGATCGAACTGCACCGCCGAGCTTCGATCGGACTGTACCGCCGGGTCGATTCTTCGATCGAACTGTACCGCCGGGTCGATCCTCCGATCGGACTGTACCGCCGGGTCGATCCTTCGATCGAACTGTGACATCAGGAATCTCCTTCAGAAGTTTCATTGTCTTCGACGATCCGCAAGGCCTGCGTGGGACAGAAGCGCACGGCGCTCTCCACACTCGCGCGCAGCGTCTCGGGCGGGGCGGTATCCACAATCTCGACCTTCCCGTGCTTCGGCACGGTGAACACCTCAGGTGCCTCGAGCTCACACATGGCGTGGCCCTGGCACAGATCGAGGTCGGCTTCGACTTTCATCACTTGCTGCGCTTCCGGTACCTCACCGCACAAGGCTGCTGCAGCTGAACCACCATCTTGCTGTGGTCGTTGCGATATGTCTCCGACGGCTGCGCCATCTCGAATTCCCAGTCCTGCAGGAGGATGGAGAAGATCGCTTTGAGCTGCATCAAAGCGAATGCCGCACCGACGCAGCGGTGCCGGCCCGCACCGAACGGGATCCACGTCCACCGGTTGACGATGTCTTCCTGGTTCGGATCGATGTATCGCTCGGGGTCGAACGCGTCCGGGTTCGGGAAGTCCTCGGCCAAGCGGTTGGAGATCGCTGGTGTCGCGGCCACGAGGTCACCCTGCGCAATCTGGTATCCGCCTACCTCAAAGTCTGCCTGCGCGACCCGCAGCAGGATGATCAGCGGCGGATGCAGACGCAATGTTTCCTTCAGCACCGCCTCGAGTTTCGGGATCTGCCGCAGCGCCCCGAAGCTGATATCGGAGCCGTCGGCGTACAGATCGTCGAGCTCGCCCACGACTTGCTTGGCGTAGTCGGGGTGGCGAAGCAGTTCGATCAGCGTCCACGCCGCTGTGCCGGAAGTCGTGTGGTGGCCGGCAAACATCATCGAGATGAACATGCCCGTGATCTCGTCGGCACTGAACCGCTCGTTGCCGTTCTCGTCCTTGATCGAGACGAGGACGTCGAGCATGTCCCGGTCCTCCTTGCCCTGCGGAGGGTGGGCGATCCGGTCCGTCATGATGTCCTGGACGAGGGCGACCAGCTGCACCCGGGCCTCGTCCCGTCGCCGGAAGCTGTCGATATCTGCGTAGGGGTCGACGAACGCGATCGCGTCCGTTCCCTGCTCGAGTTCGTGGTAGAGCTGCGCGAAGCGACCGTCGAGTTGGTCCCGGAACTTCTTGCCGATGAGGCAGGCCGAGGACGTATAGATGGTGAGCTCCGCGAAGAACTCGAGGAGGTCGATCTCGCCCTCGTCGTCCCAGCGCGACACCATGCGATCGACCTCGTGGGCGATGGTGGCGGCGTGCCCCTTCATCTGCTCGCCGCGCAGAGCCTGGTTGTGCAGCATCTCCTTGCGTCGTTCGGGGCTGGCGTCGAACACGACACCTTCACCGAAGATCGGCTTCATGAACGGATAGGCCGCCTGCTGATCCAGGTCCTCGTCGCTCGAACGGAAGAAGAACTCGTTTGCTTCCGCCCCGGACAGCATGATGACGTTGCGGTCCACCAATTGGAAGGCGCCCACGTCGCCGCACTCCTCGCGCACCCGCCGCATCAGGGCGATGGGGTCGGTGCGCAGTTCCTCGAGGTGGCCGTGTTCGCGCTCTCCGCCGGAAACCCTCGGCGGCTGAGTCAGATTCATCAGGCATCCTTTCGCAGTGGCGCCTCGGGCTGGACCTCGATCAGCACCAGATGTGCTCCACGGGGCACACTCACGGTGGCGACGACGGCATGAGCGATCGCGGACGCACGCAAGAAGTAGGAGTGGCGGGCGAAACCCCATTTCGCCCAGTCTTCGAGGACGGGTCCGATGACCTCCTCGGTGGTGTTCATCCCCATGGCGGTCTGGGTGGGCCCGGGACGCACGATCGACGCACGGATACCGGTGCCCTCCAGTTCCATCCGCATCTGCCTGCCCATCGCCTCGACGCCCGTTTTCGCAGCGTTGTAGGCGCCCATCCGCGGCCGTGGTGAGTCTGCGCAATCCGATCCGATCAGCACGAAATCACCGCGCTTGCGTTCGATCATCCCGGGGAGGATCCGATGCGCGAGTCGCTGCGCACCCACGAGGTGTACATCGACCTGCTTCAGGAACTGATCCGGATCCATCTCGTGGGCGGTGGAGAACTCGAGGTCCCCGGCGCCGGACAGCACGATCTCCGTCGAACCGAAGGTGCTCTCGGCCGCTGTCACGAAGTCGTTCACGGACGCCGTGTCCGTGACGTCGAGGAAGTGCGCGAAAGCCTCACCGCCGCTACTTCGGATCTTGTCGGCGATGGCCTCGCATTCCGCCACTCGCCGCGCCCCGAGTGCCACGGGATGACCGAGTTCCGCAAGCGCATAGGCGGTGGCGGTACCTATCCCCGAAGAGGCACCGCTGATGATCGCAGGACGCCGCGGCGGATGGGGTTCGAACCTAGGCATGACGGACCTGCACTTTCAGTGGAAGCGAGGCGAAACCTCGAACGTTGGTCGAATGAACACGCACACAACTGCTTTCGTCCACCTCGAAGCTTTCGACCTTCTCGACCAGTTGCGTCAGAGCGATCTTCGCTTCGAGACGGGCCATGTGCGCGCCCAGGCAGAAGTGGGTGCCGCCGCCGAAGCTGGCGAGCTTGTTGCTGGTGTCTCGGCCGATCCGGTACTCGTCGGCATCCTCGAATACCGCGGGGTCGCGGTTCGCGGAACCGATGAGGATGAGCACCTTGTCACCCGCCGCAATGGTCGTGTCGCGGAAGGAGACGTCGACGGCCGCCGTGCGCGCCACCATCTGGCTCGAGGTGTCGTAGCGGAGTGTCTCCTCCACCCATTCCGGCACCCGGCTCGGGTCGCCGAGGACCTTGCGCGCCTCGTCCGGAAACCTCGAACCCCAGTACAGAGCATTGCCGAGCAGTTTGGTGGTGGTCTCGTTGCCCGCGACCACCATGAGGAACATGAAGGCGATGATCTCGTCGTCGGTGAGCCGGTCGCCGTCGATCTCCGCCTCGAGCAAGGCCGAGGTCAGATCGTCCGCGGGCTTCTTACGTCGCTCGGCGATCATGTCCGCGTAGTAGCCCACGAGGTACAGCGACGCCTCCATGGCTGCCTGGGGAACGTCCAGGACCCCTTCCTCCCGGTGCACCACCAGGTCGGCCAGTCGCCGCAATTCGGAACGGTCCGTCTCGGGGACACCCATCAGTTCCGAGATGACGTCCATGGGAAGCATGCCCGCGAACTCCGAGATCCAGTCGAATTCCCCGGATGCAAGGGCCGGGTCGAGGTACTTCGTCGTCAATTCTTCGATACGCCCGTGTAATTCATTGACACGCCGCGGAGTGAATCCCCGGGAGACCAACTGGCGCATCCGCATGTGCCGCGGATCGTCGAGCGCCAGGAACGACATCGTCTTGTACGCCTTCGGTCCGTAGGCCGCGGGATCGAGCGACACGCCATTGGCACTCGACAGCCGCGTGCTGTCCCGAAACGCCGCAACGACGTCCTCGTGACGCGAAAGAGCCCAGAAATCGAGTTCCGGGTTGTAGTAGACCGGCGCCTCTTCCCTCAGTCGGCGATAGGTGACGTAGGGATCCTCATGAAAGTCGTAATCGTAGGGATTGAACGTCACCGGATCGAGTGACGCTCCGGGGATCGACGCTGCGGTCATGTGCATTCACTCCAGGATCAGCTTGGCGGAAGTTTCCAGTCGATCTGCGAATTCGGTGTACGACCCGTAGCCCATTCCCGCGCGGACCAACCCACCCGCGTACAAGAGCTCCAGCGCCTCGAGTACATCCGGATCCGGGTCGCTGCCGAGCGCGTCGGCGAGTCGCTGCCGGATCTCGATGCCGATCCGCGTGCGCAGGTGCTCCACGTCGGGGTCACGGCCGAGCAGTGCGCTGGTGACGGCGCCGGCCAACTCGGGTTCGTCGGCGACCAACAGTGCGATGTGCCGCAGCACGGCCACCACACGTCCGGTCCGGTCGAGACCCGCGTCCGCCTCCTCGGGTGAAGCGGCGAGGCGGCGCCAGAACACCTCGGCGACGAGGTGCTCCTTGGAGGAGAAGTAGGTGTACGCCGTTGCCGGGGCGACGCCGGCGAGTCCGGCCACCGATCGAACGGTGAGACCGGCGAATCCCTCTGCCCGCAACACCTCGACTGCAGCCTTGGTCAGACGCTCGACAGTGTCTGCCTGCTTTTCGGTCAAACGGCGGCGGGTGGACTC
Source organism: Rhodococcus sp. USK13 (assembly GCF_018343855.1). NCBI lineage: Bacteria > Bacillati > Actinomycetota > Actinomycetes > Mycobacteriales > Nocardiaceae > Rhodococcus > Rhodococcus sp. USK13. Next base: position 6,681,920 of record NZ_CP069242.1, read on the forward strand.
GAAATTCATCTTACTGGACACGTGTCTGGACGCTACTACAGTTTGGTCGGCCTGGCAACGAAAAGCCCTGCATTTACTGCTCGCGCGGGAGAATACGTACGGGCATCTTCTTGATGCCGCTGATAAAATTCGACCGCAGCCGCGTTATGGGACCGGTCGGCTCCACGCGATCGATGCGGGCGGCCATCGTCTCGAACAGGATCCGCAATTCCAGCCGTGCCAGGTGCGCGCCGAGGCAGAAGTGGATTCCGCTACCCCCGAAGGCGACGTGCGGGTTGGGCGTTCGGGCGATGTCGAAACGGTATGGCGCGTCGAACACATCCTCGTCACGATTGGCACTCGGGTAATAGATGACCACCTTGTCGCCTGCGGCAACCGGTTGATCGCCGATCATTGCATCACGGGTGGCGGTGCGCCGGAAGTCCATCACCGGCGTGACCCACCGCAGGATCTCCTCGACCGCGGTCGCGGCAAGTTCCGGTTCGGCCTGCAACCGGCGCCACTGCTCGGGATGCTCGATGAAAGCTTGCATCCCGCCCGCGGTGGCGTTGCGTGTCGTCTCGTTCCCCGCGACCACGAGGAGAACGAAGAACATGTTGAATTCCATCTCGGTGAGGGTGTCACCATTCTCGTCCGGCTGGACCAGCTTGGTGATGATGTCGTCGCGCGGTTCGATGCGGCGCTGGGCCGCTAATTCGTTGGCGTACAGGAAGATCTCCATCGCCGCGAGCTCGCCGTCCGCCTGAGTGGTGGCGTACTCGGGATCGTCGAAGCCGATCATCCGGTTGGACCAGTCGTAGAGCCTGTCGACGTCCGACGAGGGCGCGCCGAGGAGGGCCGCGATCACCTCGAGCGGTAAGGGGGCCGCGGCGCGGCGCACGAAATCGACCTCTCCCGCGTCGAGTAGGTCGTCGACAATCTGCGAGCAGATGTCCCGGATGTGCGCCTCCAGCGACTTGACCATGCGCGGCGTGAATCCTCGGCTGACCAACTGACGCAACCGAGTGTGGTCCGGTGGATCCAGATTGACGAGCATGGCCGCTTGCTTCGCCCGGGTCTCGTCGTCGAAGTCGTCGATCTGCGTGGTGCCCACCGCGGAGGAAAACGTGGTGCTGTCCCGCGAGACGGCAACTACATCAGCATGTTTCGTCACCGCCCAATAGCCGGTGCCATCCTCCTCGGGCTGCCAGTAGACGGGCTCGCTGTTACGCAGGCGGTCGAAGAATGCGTAGGGCACCCCCTCCGCGTAGAGGTCGGGGGATTTGAGATCAATCCGAGACGCGGTCATTCACTGCTCCTCGATCGACTAAATGAATGTGATGTGTATCAAACTACACACTTTCATTTATTATGGAAGCCCTTATGCTGAACCCATGGCGAGAGGGCAGAAAGAACCGATCCGGCGTCGCACACTGACGCGCGAGAAGGTCGTGGATGCGGCGATCGACATCATCGACGAGCTCGGGTGGGACCCCCTGTCGATGACGAGCCTCTCCGCCCGACTGGAGGTCGTCACCGCGTCGCTCTACAACCACGTCCGCAATCTCGACGACGTCCGCGGCGCTGTTCAGGTGCGCACCATGGCGGAACTCGGCGCGCACCTACGCGAGACCGCGATGGGCCGAACCGGTGTCGACGGCCTCCGGGCGCTCGTCGACGCGCACCGCGCCTGGGCGACCGAGCACCCGCATCGGTACCGGACACTCACCACAAGCCCGGTCGACAGGGACGCCTTCATCTCCGCAGCCCTCGACGCCAACATGGCACTGCGTACGATGCTGGAGTCGTGCGGTGTGCCGCCCGAAGACACTCTCGATGCGGCTGTCAGCATCTTCGCCGCCATGCACGGCTTCGTCATGCTGGTGAATACCGATTTCCTCGGTGACGAGCTGGACCTGGACTCGATCTACGAATCCGTGCTGCGGGGAGCACTGTCCAGTATCGAGTGGCCGGAGCGAACGCGCACACCGTCCTGAACATGATCGGACGACGGCCCGACGTCCGGTTCCGTCAGGCGTCCTGCCACGGCTGGGTTCCCTGCCCGACCTCGTAACCGCGCTTCGGCCGGTTCAGGGTCTTGTCGGCCTGACCGACCTCGACCATGTCTTTCGCGATGGCCGTTCTCCTGGTGGCGTCGTCGACCCGACTGGTGATCGGGGAAAGTTTCTCGTCCAACTTCTCCTTCGCCTTCAATGCGGGATCGGACAAGAACTCCAGGTATTCCTTCAGCCGGTTGGTCAGCTCCTCGATCTCCCGCACGAGAGTCATCACCAAATCGGCCACCTTGTAGATGGTGTGTGCGATCGATGCGACCTGCGCGGAAGTGCCGATGACCGGCACCTTCTTCACCAAGAATTTGAGTTTGTCCAAGACACCGTCCAAGCTCACCTCGGCCTCGAGTAGCTCGGCCAGCTTCTCGACCGCGGTTCTCACCGCATCCCTGATCTTGTCGGCCACCATCTCCAGGGCGAGGGCGAGGATGCGGCCGACGGGGCCTTCCCACTTCATCGCCGTACTCTGCAGGCGCGCATAGTCGTCGAATGCCACAGCCGCCTTACCGTCCCAGTACTCACCGACGCGATTGAGCCCGTCGTCCATGTTCCTGGCGGATGCTTCGAAAGCGTTCCCGGCGATCTTGTACGTCTCGCCGATTCGTTTCAGTTCGCTCCAGTTACCGCTGATCGGGGCCAGAACGTACTCGAGCGGATTCCATTCCTTTCCGGCGATCCGGGTGACGTTCTTGATGGATTCGTTCACATCCCCCAGCCAGCCCGCGGCCTCGGTGACGATCGCGCCGACATCCTCCTTGTTGGCCACCGGATCGTCCAGCTTGACTTCCTCGGGCTGGGGGTAACTGACCGGCGAACCGTAAGCCTCGGTGATACCGGGCATTTCGGCATACGATCCGAATTCGACCGTTCCGTCACCTACGTAACGGGTGTGGGCGTTGAGCGCGTCATAGTTCCTCGTTTCCTGGTCGTGGTACATCCAGGCGGCCTTGTTCAGCTCGACACCGGTGTCGACGTTCTGCTGCGCGATATCGGCCATGCGCGTTGTGGTGGCATCGGAAAGTACGCCGAACGGAGTCAGCAAGGAACTGATGATCGCACCCGAGAAGTCCGCACTCGGCGGTCCGTTCTTGCCGACGAAGTCGGCGATCCGCCGACTGTCCGCGCCGATCTCGTCGAAAGACTTGGCGAGACCCGCGATCTGGTCGGGTCTTGCTTTGAGCTGCTCACCCATGACTTTTCCATCCCCCATCCGTCATTCGGTTTTGTTCATTGACTTGATGATCGTGTCGACATCGTTCTCGGAGAGGGAATTCGGCAGTCCGACGTGGTGCTTGACCATGAAGACCATCACCTCTGCGGTGGAATAGGCCGGAGTGGCGACGACGTCGAACCCAGCTCGGGTGGGGTCGCAGGAGTGGTCGCGAGGGATGTCGGTGACGGTGGCGGTGTAACGAACGGCAGGTCTGCCGGAGACCTCGAAGTTGAAAGGACCCCGAATTTCAACCTTCGGCTTGTTGTCGGCTTCGTCCGAGAAGATCCGATCCGCCTTGCCGACTGCATCACGGGCAGCCGAATCGAGACCGACACCGTTTCGCCCGGTAGCACCCACGTCGGCCAAGGTCGAACCCTTGTTCTCCGGGCAGTAGTTGTATGCGTAGTCGCTGACAGCTCCATAGCCGGCGATAGTTCCATCGTCGTCGCTCCAGCTCATTACCGAACTGTTGCTGGGACGCCAGTCGTCGGTGCCGGGGACGGTGTAGGTGAGTCCGAACTTGGTGGGAACCGGTTGGGGCTGACCGTCGGGCGCTTCGATCATCGGCGGCGGGAATTCCATCGACGGAAAGCCTGGCGGTAGCGGCGCGACCGTCGTGCTCGGGCCGGACGGGGGTGACGGCGCCCACGACGAAGCCGCCTCTTCCGTCGCCTGCGCGTCGTCGGCATACGGGTTGCCCACCCACATCACGATGGTCATGACCGCAACGAGCGCGGCGACGGCCAGAACGATGTTCCTGAGCGGTTTAAGCACACCGTACTTCTCGAGAAGCTTGAAGAATCCCACCACCGGTGGAGGGTACCCTGTACGGGTTTGCCCGACGTCCCCAGCCTCAGCCGGGGTGACCGCAAGACGAAACGCTCATCGGTACGAGTCATATACCGCAGCAAGGGAAGTAACGATAAGCTTCGGCGCCGCGGTAACGCTGCGACATCATTTACGCGATCCAGCCAGGGGGGAAGAGTATGAAGGAACGGGATCTGGACCCCGCGGTGGAAGCGGCATTCCGCAAGCTGTCCGACGCGGCCGATCGCCTGGAATTTGTTCGCATCCGTACCGAACGCACAGAGGTCGCAGACCTTGTCGACGAACCAACCCCGGTCACCGACGGCCTGATGTTCGAGTTGGCCGCGATGCCGCATTCCTCACCCGAGCTGAAAACGTACGCCGCACGCGTCTACAACGGTGAATGCACTTGGCCCGAGATCGACCGTGCCTGGCCGCTGCCGCCCGAAGTCACCGAACTGAAGAACTCGCGATACTTCGCCTGGCTCTGGACGTCGTCGGCTCCGCCACCCGAGCCGAAGGGTGCCGCCGCCGTCGGCCCCAGCGACTGGCCCGACGACTACGACGAGTACCCGACGCCGAAGTCGTGGCTCGTGTGATTACCTGGATGCGACGAACCCACCAACTCCGCCAACTCGTCGAGCGACCACGGCGGCTCGGTCTCGTGGTCGCGGTAGGCCAGGACTTTCGGAGCCGGCCGGTCGAATCTGCCGACGAAACACCCTGATCCGGCGAAGATTCCGCCGGTGATTCCGGAAGCGAGATTGCTGGCCAGGAACACGTACAGCTGGGCGACATAGTCGGCGGGTGCCGGATGCAGCGAGCCGTAGCGGGTTGCGTCGTCGAGCATCCCGCGCCTGTGCAGTTCCTCGATGTGCTGCTCGTACTCCGCTCCCACGGACAGGCGGGTCTTGGCACCGGGGCACACGACGTTGGCGCGGACGCCGGACTCGGCCAGTTCGGCCGCGATGGCGAGGGTCAGGCTGTTGACCGCCCCCTTGCCGGCGGGGTATCCGGTTCCGCCGTAGTCGCCGAGGGACGCGAACGAACTCGTGTTCACGATCGCTCCGCGCCCCCGTTCGGCCATCAGGGGCGCCGCGGCCCGGCACGTGCGGAACGTCGCCGTCAGGTGCGCATCGACGAGTTCGCGCCACTGTTCGTCGGTGACGGTGAGGATGGACGACCCGGCAGGCTCCGCGACGCCGGCGCAGTTGATCAGCACGTCCACCTGGCCGAATGCACATTTCGCGGCGTCGACCAGCGCCTCCGCGACGCCGTCGGCGGCGGCCGAACCAGCCACCGCGATCGCCCGGCCACCGCCGAGCACGATCTCGTCGGCCACCTTCTCCGCCGCATCGGGATCACGGCCGTTGACCACCACGCCGGCCCCCTCGGCGGCGAGCGCGTGCGCGACGGCCCGGCCGATCCCCCGGCTCGAGCCGGTGACGACGGCGCCTCGCCCGTCCAGCCGTCTCTCCTCGCGTGAATTCATCGCACCTCCGTCGAACTTGTCATTGCGGCATCCAGTTGTTCAAACTATAGTCCAGACACATGTCCAGTTTTTAGGATCGCTGTGACACTCACCCGATTCGGAAGCGAAAATCCATGACTCTGCGCCCCACCGACAGCTCTGCTCTCCTGATCGACGGCAAACTGATTCCCGGTTCCGGCGGCACGTTCGAGGTGATCAACCCGGCCACCGAGGAGGTACTCGGGAGGGCCGCCGACGCCACCGCGTCCGACATGGACGCCGCGATCGCCGCGGCCCGGCGAGCCTTCGACGATACGACCTGGTCCCGCGACCACGCCTTCCGGGCGCGGTGCCTGCGGCAATTGCGCGACGCCCTGCTCGCCCACATCGAGGAATTCCGGGAGATCACGATCGCCGAGGTCGGCGCGCCGAGGTTCTTCACCAGCGGACCGCAGCTCGAGGGACCCGTTGCCGATCTCGGATACTTCGCGGGCCTGGCGGACAGCTATTCCTGGGAACAGGACCTGGGTGAGTCGACGACGATGGGAATCAAGTCGCACAGGCGGGTCCTGAAGGAGGCAGTCGGTGTGGTGGGCGCCATCACGCCGTGGAATTTTCCTCATCAAATCAATTTCGCCAAACTCGGCCCCGCACTGGCCGCGGGAAACACCGTGGTGCTCAAGCCCGCTCCCGACACACCCTGGTGCGCGGCGCTCGTCGGCACACTGATCGCGCAGGAAACCGATTTCCCGCCCGGTGTGGTCAACATCGTGACGTCGAGCGACCACTCCCTCGGTGCGCAGCTGTCGACCGACCCCCGCGTGGACCTCGTGTCCTTCACGGGCTCGACCGAAACGGGTAAGGCCGTCATGACGGCCGCCGCCCAGACCCTCAAGAAGGTATTCCTCGAATTGGGCGGCAAGTCGGCCTTCATCGTGCTCGACGACGCCGACCTGGCGGGCGCCTGCGCGATGGCGGCATTCACCGTGAGCACCCACGCCGGGCAGGGCTGCGCGCTCACCACCCGCTTACTCGTTCCGCGCGAAAGGTACGACGAGGCAGTCGAGGCCACCGCGCGCACCCTCCGCGGTCTTCCTGCCGGTGACCCCGACGAGCCCGGCACCATTTGCGGTCCAATCATCTCCGCACGCCAACGCGAGCGAGTCGAGGCGTATCTGCGTCTCGCGGTCGAGGAAGGCGGGACCATCGTGGTCGGCGGCGGCCGCCCCGGCAACCACGAACGCGGCTTCTTCATCGAACCCACCCTCGTCTCCGGACTCGACAACAGCGCGCGGGTGGCACGGGAAGAGATCTTCGGTCCCGTGCTCGTGATCATCCCCCATGACGGTGACGACGACGCCATTCGCATCGCCAACGACTCCCCCTATGGACTGTCCGGATCGATCTGGGGTACGGATCCCGCACGCGTGCAGCACGTGGTCGAGGGAGTGCGCACCGGAACGCTCGGCGTGAACGGCGGAATCTGGTACGCGGCCGATGCGCCGTTCGGCGGATACAAGCAATCCGGGATCGGCCGGGAAATGGGTGTCGCGGGCTTCGAGGAGTACCTCGAAACCAAGCTGGTCGCGGAACCGGCCCTGTAGTCCATCACCACACTTTCACCGCACTCAACTCAGGGAGACAAGACGATATGGGACGCTTCGACGGAAAGACAGCCATCGTCACCGGCGCCGCTCAGGGCATCGGCGAAGGATATGCCCGGGCGCTGGCAGCCGAGGGCGCCAACGTGGTGGTCGCGGATCTCAACGCGGAACTCGGCGAAACCGTGGCAAAACAGATCACCTCGGACGGCGGGGCGGCGGTATTCAAGGATGTCGACGTGTCCGACGAGGAGTCGGCGAAACAACTCGCCGAGTTCACCGTCGAGAAGTTCGGCGGCATCGACTATCTGGTCAACAACGCCGCCATCTACGGGGGCATGAAACTCGACCTCCTCATTACCGTGCCGTGGGACTACTACAAGAAGTTCATGAGCGTGAACTTCGACGGCGCCCTCAACGTGACCCGCGCGGTGTGGCCGCACATGAACAACGGCGGCGGCGGTTCCATCGTCAACCAATCGTCCACGGCGGCTTGGTTGTACTCCGGCTTCTACGGGCTCGCGAAGGTCGGAATCAACGGCCTCACCCAGCAGCTCGCCCATGAGTTGGGTGGCATGAACATTCGGGTCAACGCCATCGCGCCCGGACCGATCGACACCGAAGCCACCCGCACCGTCACCCCAGGAAATATGGTGGCAGACATGGTCAAGACCCTGCCCCTCAAGCGCATGGGGACACCTGAAGATCTCGTCGGGGCGTGTTTGTTCCTGCTCTCCGACGAGGCGAGCTGGATCACCGGGCAGATCTTCAACGTCGACGGCGGACAGATTTTTCGGGCATGAGCGCGATGGAGAACACGGCCCTGCTGTCCGTCGGCTACATCGGCCTCGGCAACATGGGCGCGCCCATGGCGAAGCGGCTGCTGGACCGCCCCGGCGGACTCATCGTGTGCGACACCCGGTCCGAGGCGCTGGAACCGTTCGGCAAGGCGGGCGCGAAGGTGACGTCGAGTCCGCGGGAGGTGGCCGAGTACGCGGACGTTATCTCCGTGACCGTGCTGAACGACGAACAGGTGCGGGACGTCGTCGTCCAGATGCTGGAGGTGGCCCGGCCTGGCACCGTCGTGGCGGTGCATTCGACGATCAGCGACGTCACTGCCGTCGAATTGGCGCAGTTGTGCGGTGAGCAGGGCGTCGAACTGGTGGACGCCCCGGTGAGCGGCGGCGCACCGGGCGCACACAAAGGCAAGCTCGCCGTGATGGTCGGCGCGAGTGACACGGCGTTCGAGAAGGTGCGGGAGCCGTTCGGGCACTGGGCGGAACTCGTCGTGCACGCGGGCGACGTGGGCGCGGGTACGCGCATGAAGCTCGCCCGCAACCTGCTGCACTTCGTGTCCTTCACGGCCGCGGCCGAGGCGCAGCGACTCGCCGAGGCCGCCGGTCTCGACATCACCGAACTCGGGAAGGTGGTCCGGCACACCGACGCGATCACCGGTGGCGTCGGCGCGATCATGCTCCGCGACAACACCGCCGCCCTCGACGAGAACGACAACTGGTACCCGATCATGTCCCACGTCCGAGACCTCGGCGAGAAGGATCTTCTCCTGGCGATCGGCCTCGGCGAGCGCCTCGACGTCACCCTGCCGCTCGCCCGGATCGCCCTGACCGGACTGGGGCCGGGGCTGGGCGTGGACAGCACAGCGACGAAGGAGCAGCGATGACCGACGACACCCGCACCCGCGGCCTGGCCATGATGGAGAAGGTCTACGGATTCGAGATGCAGGACGGTCCCGGCGCGCACTTCGCCGTTACCGCCGACCACCTCTTCGCCGACATCTGGGCGAGGCCCGGGCTCAGCATCCGCGACCGCAGGCTCCTCCTCCTCGGTGCGCTCACCGCGCAAGGTCTGGTCGATGTCGCGGAGATTCAGGTGGGCGCCGCCCTGCACAACGAGGAACTCGACGAGGAGCAGTTGCGGGAGATCGCCCTGTTTCTGTGCCACTACGTGGGGTGGCCGTTGGGTACGAAACTCGACGCCATGATCGGTGGGGTGCTACACAAGCGGAAGAAGGCAGCCAGAGCGGCCGCCCCGGATGCAGAGGCGACATGAGCACCGAACACCTGACACGAGACCTTCTCCGACTCGCCGAATCCACGCCCGGTTTCATGCCGGAGGACGAGGGCACCGCCCTCCACGAGGCCGCGATGCAGTACCTGACTCCGGGCGGGACCGGAGTCGAGATCGGTACCTACTGCGGTCGCTCCACGATCTACCTCGGGGCGGCCGCGAAGGCCCGAGGCGCTCGGGTGGTCACCATCGACCACCATCACGGCTCCGAGGAACACCAGCCGGGCTGGGAATACCACGAACCGGCCTTCGTCGACCCCCACACCGGTGTGCTCGACACCGTCGGCCGGTTCCGCCACACCATGGCCGACTCGGGGCTCGAAGAATACGTCGTCGGGGTGCTCGGCCGCTCCTCCACGGTGGCAACATTCTGGCGCACCCCCGTCGACTTCGTCTTCATCGACGGCGGACACACCTCGGAGGCCGCGAACGCCGACCTCGAGGGGTGGGCACCCTGGGTCGTCGTCGGCGGTGCACTCATCATCCACGACGTGTTCCCGGACCCCGCGGACGGTGGACGGCCGCCGTTCGAGATCTACGAACGTGCTCTGGCGACAGGTCAATTCAAGGAGACGTCCGTCACCGGGTCACTACGCGTTCTCGAACGGGTGGGCGGTCAGACGGGCGACCCGCTGGCGTGACAGTAGTCGCCACACCGATCTGCACCGATCGGTAGTCCCACCGGCGCCGCCGCGTCCCGGAAGATTCCGTGTCCGGGCGTGGTGCGCGACAGTGCGTCCGCCGCGAGAATCATCGCTCCACCCGTCCATGTGGTCTGTTCGACCGGCCAGCGTTTGCCGTCGCTGTAGACGAGCCCGGTCCAGTACGACCCGTCGGGATCACGCAGATGCTGCATGGCCGCGAACTGCTCGAGAGCGCGGGTGCGCTCGCCCATCGCGTCGAGGGCCAGCACCAGCTCGCACGTCTCGGCTCCGGTCACCCACGGCCGGTGGTCGACACACCGGATGCCCAGACCTTCGACGACGAAGTCGTCCCACCGCGACTCGATGCGCGCAGCCGCCGCCGCACCCCGCACGGCTCCCCCGAGAATGGGGTAATACCAATCCATCGAGTATTCGTCTTTGAGCGCAAACGACTCCGGATGCTGCCGGATCGCGTGGCCGAGGGTGTATTTGGCGAACTCCCACTCCGGTTGGGGGTCGTCGACCAGTCGCGCCAGCAACAACCCGCACAGCAGGCTGTGGTGGATGCTGGAGTTGCCGGTCAGCAGCGCCTCGGGGCATGCTTCGCCGCCGATTCCCCGGGCCCAGAAAATTTCACCACTCGGTTCCTGCATCTCTACGACGAAGTCGAGTCCTGCCCGCACCGAGGGCCACATGGAAACGGCGAAGTCCCGGTTACCGGTGATCAGGTAGTGATGCCACACTCCGACCGCGAGATACGCGCAGAAGTTGCTGTCGGAGTCGGCATTGTGGACCACACCGTCCCGGAACTCCATCGGCCACGAACCGTCGGGCCGCTGAGTACGGCGCGACCACTCGTACGCGGCCTCCGCCTCCTCGCGCAACCCGGCAGCGCCCAGCGCCATTGCGGATTCGACGTGGTCCCACGGGTCGGTGTGACCACCGGTGAACCACGGCAACGCGCCCGACGATTCCTGGGCAGCGGCGATCGACTTCGCTGTCTGCAGTACCTGGCTCTCCGACAACACGTTCGGCACCGACGGAACGTCGGCCGCTCTCACCGCGGCGCCCTCACCGCGCTCGGCCGGTTCGGCTTCTCCAAATAGAACACCACGCTCTTGCCGACCACGGGGTTGAGTACCTTCTCCGCGGTGCGAGTGAGCCAGGGCGCTTTCATCATGTCCCACACCAGCACCTGGTGGTAGGCCTTGGTGAGGGGATTGTCGTTGTTCTCCACTCCCACCGCGCATTTGAGCCACCAGTACGGTGAATGCAGGGCGTGGGCATGATCGCGGCCCTGTACTTTCAGCCCGGCCGCAGTGAGTTTGCCCGCCAACTCGTCGGCCCGATAGATCCGCACGTGCCCGCCTTCCACCTCGTGGTAGGCGTCGGACAGTGCCCAGCAGACCTTTTCCGGCAACCACCGCGGAACCGTCACTGCTGCAACACCACCGGGCTTGAGGATGCGCACCAACTCGGCGATGGCGCGATCGTCCTCGGGCACGTGCTCGAGAACCTCGGAGATGAGCACAGCGTCGAACGTGCCGTCCTCATAGGGCAGGTTCAGCGCGTCACCCACCTGAATACGCGCGTCGGCGCCCGCGGGCGCCTCCCCCACTTCGGCCATGGCCACGAACATCTTCTCGACGTCGGCCAGCTCGTCGGCGTTCTGGTCGAAGGCGATGACGTCCGCCCCTCGCCGATACAGTTCGAACGAGTGCCGTCCGGCTCCCGCACCGATGTCGATCACCTTGTCGCCGGGCTTCACGCCCAGCCGGTCGAAGTCCACGGTCAGCACAGTCGTTCTCCTCCACGGGTCTGCTGGATGGCATCGGCATAAGTCTCCGCGGTCTTCGCCGCCACCGCAGACCAGCTGTAGCGCTCGAGCGCCCGGCGACGGCCGCCGTCGCCCAGCCTGACGCGCCGCTCCGGGTCGTCGAGCAGCGCGCCCAGCACGTCCGCCAGTTCCTGCGGATCACCGGGCGTCACCAGGACACCGGCTTCTTCCTGAGTTCCCACGACTTCGGGGATGGCACCGGCGCGACTCGCGACGAGCGGCGTTCCGCAGGCCATCGCTTCAACGGCGGGCAGTGAAAAACCCTCGTACAGGGACGGGACACAGGCGACGTCTGCCGAGGCCAGCAGCGAAGCCAGTTCGGAGTCGTCGATGCCCGAGACCGTGCGCACCACGTCACCGATGGCGAGTTCGTCGATCAGCTTCTCGGTGACCCCGCCGGCCGCCAGTTTGGCGACGAGAACCAGCTCGACGGAGCGTTCGGTGTGCACCTTCGCAACGGCTTCGAGCAAGGTCGACACGCCCTTGAGTGGCATGTCGGCGCTGGCGACACACACGATCCGCCCCGCGACCCGTGCATCGGCGCGCGGCTGGAACACCTCGGTGTCCACGCCGAGCGGAATGGTCCGCAAATGAGCAGCGGGCACGTCGAACTCCGCGCTGATGTCGTCGGCCGAAGACTGCGACACCGTCACCAGCACGGGAATCCGGCGGGCGACGCGCTTCTGCATACTCAGGAAGCCGTACCAGCGCCGGACTGTGACCTTGCGCCACCACTTGGCGGCCGCCAGGTCGAGTGCGCGGTCGCGGGTGATCGGATGGTGAATGGTCGCGACGACGGGCAGGCCGGCCTTCTGGAGCTGGAGCAGCCCGTAGCCGAGGCACTGATTGTCGTGCACGACGTCGAACTCGTCGGCGCGCTCACGCAGCAGTCGCGCCGCACGCAAGCTGAATGTGAGCGGCTCCGGAAAGCCGGCCGTCCACATGGTGGCCACTTCCAGCACATCGATGCTGTCGCGGAACTCCCGCGGGTGCGGCGTCCTGAACGGATCAGGCTCGCGGTAGAGATCCAGACTCGGGACCTTGGTGAGGGTGACCCGGGGGTCGACATCCGGGTACGGCTGACCCGAGAACACCTCTACCTGGTGTCCGAGTTCGACCAGTTCACGGCTGAGATGACGGACGTACACACCTTGCCCACCGCAGTGGGGCTTACTTCGATACGACAGGAGTGCGATGCGCACGGACTCCGACCTCTCCTCGAGCAGCAGACGGCAATACTAGAACACGTTCTCACATCTGAGTGTCCTCGTCCTATCCAACCGCACTACTCAGCGCAGCGCCGCCGACTCGCGCAAACCTTCGATCTTTCCGGCGAGTCGCCCGAGGTACGCGAGTACCTCCTCCTCGCTACGATCCGGAACTCCGTAGACGACCTCACTGACGCCGAGGTCTCGCCACCGGTGCAGCTTGTCGACATCTGGCTTCCCGTCGAGCACTACGATCCGCGGTTCGCCCGCCCGGCCCGCCTCACGCCACATTCGCTGAAGAGACCGGACACGATCGTCGATGTCCTGCTCGATCGGGGTGGTCATCCAGCCGTCGGCCGAACGCACGATCCACTTGAAGTTCTTCTCGTTGCCGGCCGCACCGACAACGACCGGCGGCACACGCGTCGGCTTGGGCCACGCCCAGCTCGGCCCGAAGGTGACGAACTCGCCGTCGTAGGAGGCTTCCTCCTGCGTCCACAGGGCCCGCATGGCCTCGAGGTACTCGCGCAGCATCGTGCGACGGCGGCCCGGCGGAACATGATGATCGGAGAGTTCATCCAGATTCCAGCCGTATCCGACACCGAGGACGACGCGGCCGCCGCTCAGATGGTCGAGCGAGGCGATCGTCTTGGCAAGCGTGATGGGGTCGTGCTCGACGGGCAGAGCCACCGAAGTCCCGAGCTCGATACGCTGGGTCACCGCGGCGGCCGACGCGAGCGCGACCCACGGGTCCAGCGTGCGCATGTAGCGATCGTCCGGAAGCGAAGCGTCGCCCGTCTGCGGATGGGCCGCATCACGTTTGATCGGAATGTGCGTGTGCTCGGGCACGTAGAAAGAGTCGAATCCGTTGGCCTCGGCCCCCCGCGCGGCGGAGGCCGGTCCGATTCCGCGATCACTGGTGAACAACGTAATGCCGAACTTCACGAAATCTCCTAAGCCGGGAGGCATTTGCTTCTTGGAGAGTAACTTCTGGACACCTGTTTAGCAAGGTGTCCAAACAGGATTCCGGATCTGCTGGCACCGGGACGATCGTTGCGTCTGACACAACGATCGTCCCGTTCGTACAGCTACAGATCAGGCGCCGTAGACCGGGACCGGGGTTTCGGCCTTGGCGAGCAGGCCGGTGACGACGGGGCCGATTTCCTTCGGCTCCCACCGCGCGCCCTTGTCCTGGGTGGGACCGTGACGCCACCCCTCGGCGACGGTGATCTTGCCGCCCTCGACCTCGAACACACGCCCGGTGACGTCCTTGGACTCGGCGCTGCCCAGCCACACCACCAGAGGGGAGACATTCTCCGGGGCCATCGCATCGAACCCGTCCTCGGGCGCCGCCATCGCCTCGGCCATGGCCCCGCCGGCGCCGATGGTCATCCGGGTCCGGGCGGACGGGGCGATGGCATTGACGGTGACGCCGTAGTTCTTCAGTTCCGCCGCCGCCTGAATGGTCAGCTCCGCGATACCCGCCTTCGCCGCCGCGTAGTTGCCCTGCCCGATCGAACCCTGCAGTCCGGCACCGGAACTGGTGTTGATGATCCGGGCGTCCACGGCACGCCCTGCTTTCGCCTCACCGCGCCAATACGCGGCCGCGTGCCGCAGGGTGGCGAAATGACCTTTGAGGTGCACCCGCACCACGGCGTCCCATTCCTGCTCGCTCATCCCGACGAGCATGCGGTCGCGCAGGAAGCCGGCGTTGTTCACCAGCACGTCGAGGCGGCCGAAGTGCTCCAGTGCGGCCTTGATCAGATTCTCCGCCCCGGCCCAGTCCGCGACATCGTCACCGTTGACGACGGCCTCGCCGCCGGCGGCCACAATTTCTGCGACGACCTGCTCGGCGGGACTTTCTCCCGTCGCCGAGCCGTCGAGTCCGGCGCCGATGTCGTTGACCACTACCTTGGCACCTTCCGCGGCGAAGGCCAGCGCGTGTGCGCGTCCGATACCGCGGCCGGCGCCCGTCACGATGACGACGCGACCGTCGACCAGTCCACTCATGTTCTCTCCTCGTTGATATTCGCCGCCGCTCCGGCGGGATCGGGGTCTGCTGCTGACAGGAAGGCCGGGCGCTCGCCGCCGCCGTGCACGGTCAAGGTCGATCCGCTGACGTAGGCGGCCAGTGGTGAAGCCAGGAACATCGCACAGTTGCCGACGTCCTCGGGGCAGGCCATGCGGCCCAGCGGGATCGTCTCCGCAACCGCCGCGAGTCCCGACTCACCGCCGTAGTGCAGATGGGCCTGCTCGGTGCGGACCATCCCGACGACGATCGAATTGACCCGCACCTTCGGCGCCCACTCCACCGCCAGACTGCGGCCGAGGTGATCGACACCGGCCTTGGCCGCCCCATAGGCAGCCGTACCGGGTGAGGGCCGTGAACCGCTGACGCTCGAGATGTTGACGATCGCGCCGCCTGAATCCTGGTTTTGCATCACCGCGTTGGCCACCTGCGACACCAGCAAGGGCGCGAGCAGGTTCAGTTCGACGATCTTGGAGTGGTACTTCGGGCTGGCCTCCGCGGCGAGTGCGTAGGGCGCACCTCCCGCATTGTTGACCAGAACGTCGAGGCGGCCGTGCCGTTCGACGATCCGGTCGACCATGCCCTGTACCTGCTCCGGGTCGCGGATGTCGCAGGCGATGAACTCCGCGACGCGACCGTCCGCTTCGACCGGGCCGTCCGCCGGCCTCCGCGCACAGGTCACGACCGTGGCGCCCGCGCGCAGGAAGGTGCGGCTGATGCCTGCACCTACTCCGCGAACGCCGCCGGTCACGAGCACCACCGTTCTGTCCATAGTGAAACGCGTTTCCATCGTGTTACCCTACCAAGCAATTGCTTGGTGCAGTAGCGAGGCCGCTCAAATGGAGGAAACACATGGGAATCCGGACTGACGACGAGCCCGGGGGCATCACGACAGTGACGGTCGACTACCCGCCCGTAAATGCCATCCCGTCGCAAGGCTGGTTCGAACTGGCCGACGCGGTACTGGCGGCGGGCCGCAACCCGAACACGCACGTGGTGATCCTGCGAGCCGAGGGCCGCGGATTCAACGCCGGCGTCGACATCAAGGAGATGCAGGCCACCGACGGCTACGACGCCCTCGTCGACGCCAATCGTGGGTGCGCTGCCGCGTTCGCCGCCGTCTACGACTGCGCCGTTCCCGTGGTGGTCGCCGTCAACGGGTTCTGCGTCGGCGGGGGCGTCGGCCTGGTCGGCAATGCCGACGTGATCGTCGCCTCGGACGACGCCGTCTTCGGACTGCCGGAGGTCGACCGCGGTGCACTCGGCGCCGCGACACACCTGGCGCGTCTCGTCCCGCAACACATGATGCGCACCCTGTACTACACGGCGCAGAACGTGACGGCACAACAACTGCAGCACTTCGGCTCGGTATACGAGGTGGTACCGCGCGAGAAGCTCGACGCCGCCGCCCGCGACATCGCCGGCAAGATCGCCGCCAAGGACACCCGCGTGATCCGGTGCGCCAAGGAGGCGATCAACGGGATCGACCCCGTCGACGTGAAGACCAGTTATCGACTCGAACAGGGCTACACCTTCGAACTCAACCTGGTGGGGGTCTCCGACGAACATCGAGACGAGTTCGTCGAGACCGGTAAGACCCGCTCCAACTCGAACAACAGGGAAGGCTGATACATGGCCACCAAGCGTGACAAGCGAGTGTCGCTGGACGACGTCGTCGGCGAACTACGCAGCGGAATGACCATCGGCATCGGTGGCTGGGGATCTCGGCGCAAGCCGATGGCTCTGGTGCGCGCGTTGCTTCGCTCGGATATCACCGATCTCACCATCGTCACCTACGGCGGCCCCGACCTCGGCCTGCTGTGCTCAGCGGGCAAGGTGAAGAAGGCGTACTACGGATTCGTCTCACTCGACTCGGCGCCGTTCTACGACCCCTGGTTCGCGAAGGCCCGCACGAGCGGCGAGATCGAGGTCCGGGAAATGGACGAGGGCATGGTCAAGTGTGGTCTCGAAGCCGCGGCGGCACGGTTGCCGTTTCTGCCGATCCGCGCGGGTCTCGGTTCCGACGTCCGCGCCTTCTGGGGCGACGAATTACGCACCGTCACCTCCCCCTACCCCGACGCCTCGGGCAAGTCCGAGACCCTCATCGCGATGCCCGCACTGAATCTCGATGCGGCGCTGGTACATCTGAATCTCGGCGACAAGCACGGCAACGCCGCATACACCGGTATCGACCCCTACTTCGACGACCTGTACTGCGCCGCGGCGGAGAAGCGGTTCGTCTCCGTCGAGCGAGTGGTGGAAACCGAGGAACTGGTGAAAACCGTTCCGCTGCAGAATCTCATCCTCAACCGCATGATGGTCGACGGTGTCGTCGAGGCACCCAACGGTGCGCACTTCACGCTCGCCGGCGACAGTTACGGGCGCGACGAGAAGTTCCAGCGGCACTACGCCGAATCGGCGAAAACGCCGGAGTCGTGGCAGAAGTTCGTCGAGACCTATCTCTCGGGCAGCGAGGACGACTACCAGGCCGCCGTGAAGAAGTTTGGAGAACACGCATGAGCGAGACGATCACCGAGGTGACTCGCGCAGAATACTGCGCCATCGCCTGCGCCGAAATCTTCTCCGGTGCAGGAGAGATCATGGCCAGCCCCATGGCGACGCTGCCACTGATCGGGGCCCGGCTCGCCAGGCTCACCACCGAACCCGACCTGCTCATCACCGACGGTGAAGCCCTGATCTTCGCCGACACTCCGGCTGTCGGCGCCAAGGCTCCGATCGAGGGGTGGATGCCGTTCCGGAAGGTGTTCGACGTCGTCGCATCCGGACGACGCCACGTCGTCATGGGCGCCAACCAGATCGACCGGCACGGCAACCAGAACCTGTCGGCGTTCGGTCCGCTACAACACCCCACGCGCCAGATGTTCGGTGTCCGCGGCGCACCTGGCAACACCATCAACCACCCCACGAGCTACTGGGTGGGCAAGCATTCGTCCCGGGTGTTCTGCGACAAGGTCGACATCGTTTCCGGAGTCGGCTACGACCGGGTCGATCCCGAGAACCCGGCGTTCCGCTTCCTGCACCTGCACCGCGTGGTGAGCAATCTCGGCGTGTTCGACTTCGGCGGACCCGGCCACACGTTCCGCGCGCTGAGCCTCCATCCGGGCGTCACCGCCGACCAGGTCGCGGAGAACACGTCGTTCGAGGTGGCCGGACTGGACGAGGCCGGGGTGACGCGCGAACCGACCGAAGAAGAACTGCACCTGATCCGCGAGGTCCTCGATCCTCGCAGCCTGCGCGACCGGGAGGTGTCGGTATGAGCAAGCTCCGAACGGCGTTGACGGAACTCGTCGGTGTCGAACATCCGGTGGTCCAGACCGGGATGGGCTGGGTGGCCGGACCGCGGCTCGTCGCCGGTACCGCGAACGCCGGCGGACTCGGAATTCTGGCGTCGGCGACCATGACGTACGAGGAACTCGAGGCGGCCATCGCCAAGACCAAGACGTTGACGGACAAGCCATTCGGGGTCAACATCCGTGCCGATGCCACCGACGCCCCGCAACGCATCGACCTGCTGATCCGGGAGAAGGTGCGCGTCGCGTCGTTCGCGCTCGCCCCCAAACAGGAACTGATCGCGAAGCTCAAAGCGGCCGGCGTGGTGGTCATACCGTCGATCGGCGCGGCCAAGCACGCGAAGAAGGTGGCGTCGTGGGGCGCCGACGCGGTGATCGTGCAGGGTGGTGAGGGCGGCGGCCACACCGGACCGGTCGCCACCACCCTGCTGCTGCCCTCGGTGCTCGACGCCGTCGACATCCCCGTCGTCGCCGCGGGCGGCTTCTACGACGGCCGCGGACTGGCTGCGGCGCTGGCCTACGGCGCAGCAGGGGTCGCGATGGGCACCCGCTTCCTCCTCACCCAGGAATCGACCGTGCCCGACTCCGTGAAGCAGGAGTACCTGGCCAAGGGACTGCAGGACACCACGGTGTCGCGGAAGGTCGACGGCATGCCGCACCGGGTCCTCAACACCGAACTGGTCAACAGCCTCGAGCACTCCGGGAATGTGCGCGGACTCGTGGCCGCAGCCCGCAACGCGTCCAGATTCAAGGCGATGACCGGGATGAAATGGTCGACGCTCGTCAAGGACGGCCTCGCCATGAAGAAGTCCAGCGACCGCACCTGGCAGCAGATCATCATGGCCGCCAACACGCCGATGCTGCTCAAGGCCGGGCTCGTCGACGGCAACACCGCCGCCGGTGTCCTGGCGTCGGGTCAGGTAGTGGGGTTACTGGACGATCTGCCCACCTGCAAGGACCTCATCGACGGCATCGTTGCGGATGCCGTCAAACGCATCGACGCCCTGGGCGCACTGCGCTACTGACGTCGGCACGCGGCGGCCTCTGCTCCAGCACGAACGGGACGTTCGTTCGATCCAACGCAACGTACGTCCCGTTCGTGCAGGTGAAGGGGGAAGGGATCAGCCGGCCGACGCGGCCTTCGCCTCGATCCGCGCCCGGACCTCCGGCCGTCGCAGCGGCGGCACGGTGGGGGGCGGCTGCTTCCGAGGTGGCAGCGCGGCCAACAGTGTGGTGGTGGCAGCGGTGACTATTGCCACGGCCTCCTCGAAGGGCTCGCGGTTGGCGTCCGACACTTTCTGAATCCCGCTGACCTTACGTACGTATTGACGCGCCGCCGCTTCGATCTCCTCCGCGGTGGCTGCCGGTTCGAGTCCGCGCAGTTCGGTGATGTTTCGGCACATGTTTCGACGATAGCGCGGCGCCCTCGACACCGGGCGAATGTACCGTTCGACGCATCTGAGGCGCTGAACGGTACATTCGCCCGCCGTCGGTAGGGGACTTCAGGGCCGGGCGGGTTCCAACGCGTCCTCGGACGCGGGCTCGACCGTCGCGATCGGGCTGACCGCGGTACGCGACCGCGCCGCCACGACTGCGGCGCAGAGGAGGACCACCCCAGCGAGGCATTGCGAGCTTCCGACCACCTCACGCACGGCCGACTCCACCCAGCCCGACGACGAGGACTGCAGTACGTAATTCGGGCCGATCAAGAAGACGAGGGTTGCCGTGCCGACCACCGGCCGCCAGCTGCGGTAGCGCGGCGCGACGAGGATCGGGATGAGAAGGATGCTGTACGCCCAGTGATGAGTGACGGCGAACGGCGCCGCGAGCAGGGACCCCAACGCGACGATGGACAACGCGATCACATGTTCCCCCGACCGGGTGAACCGGTGAGCCGACCACGCGACAGCTGCGACCACCACGACGACGCACGCCATCCACAGGACACTGGCGAGCCGGCCCTCGACTCCCAGCCGGGCGATCAGACCGGTGAGGGCCTGGTTGCGGAAGAAGTCCGGCGGGCCTGCGCGGCCGGTAGCGAAGAACTCGGTGGTCCAGAACCACACCGACGACTGGGGGAGGAGCCAGAAGCCGAGGCCGATGGTCGCGAGGATTGCAGCGAATGCACGCGCGATGGAGCGGTAATCCCGGCGGACCAGGAGCACCAGGAGAAACGCCGCAGGGGTGATCTTGACAGCCGCCGCCAGACCTATCGCGATGCCACGAAATCGGCGTGGGATCACGCCGGTGCAGTCGGCGACCACCAAAGCCATCAGGATGATGTTGACCTGCCCGAAGCCGAAGTTCGAGCGCATCGGCTCGAGCAGCAGGACCGGACCCAGCGACATCAGTGCGAGGAGGTCCGGACGCCGCATGTCGAGCTTGGCGAACACCACTCGCAGCATCCACCACACGAGCCCGATATTCAGGGCGCACCACAGCACCTGCAGAACCGCCGGGTCGAGTTCTGCCATCGGCGCGAAGAGGATGGCCGCGAAAGGCGCGTAGATGAATCGGAATCCGGAGCTGCTCGGGAAGTCCGCAGAGTAGAGCGGAAGGCCGTTGAGGAATGCGTAACCGGCGTCACGGAACACGGAGAGATCCATGAGGTAGCCCGTCGCCGCCTCGTACTCGCGGTAGGCCACCAGCGCGAGCGAAAAGACGGCTGCAAGGACCGCGACGGCGTGAAAGCCATATGTCCTGAACTTCGAGTCACTTCGTAACAAGGATCTGTTCTCTCATGATCGGCGTCGTCGTCAATGTCCTACCGTAGCGGTCCGTGACTCAATCGTGACAAAGTCAGGGTGATGGCGCCCGAAATGCCCGCTTCCGGCCACGTGCGCGTTCCGCCTCGCTCAGCAGAAACCCGTCCCCTTCGTTGCCCAGCGGGAGCACACTGCTTCTAGACCCACACTGACTCGAGACCATCGAAAGCTGGAGGGTGGACAGTGACGACGACGCCTTCGACTGCCGGGCCACGACGGGTGTCGGCACCCCGCGGGCCGGAACTCACCACGCTCGGCTGGCCGCAGGAGGCCGCGTTGCGGATGCTGATGAACAACCTCGATCCCGAGGTTGCCGAGCACCCCGACTCCCTCGTCGTCTACGGCGGGACCGGCAAGGCCGCGCGCAGCTGGGACGCCTTCGAGGCGATGGTCAGGACGCTCCGGACCCTGAAGTCGGACGAGACGATGCTGGTGCAGTCCGGGAAACCGGTCGGGGTGTTCCGCACGCACGAGTGGGCGCCCCGGGTGCTCCTCGCCAACTCCAACCTGGTGGGTGACTGGGCCAACTGGGAGGAGTTCCGGCGGCTCGAGGCACTCGGGCTGATGATGTACGGCCAGATGACAGCGGGTTCCTGGATCTACATCGGCACGCAGGGCATCCTTCAGGGCACGTACGAGACTTTCGGCGCGGTGGCCCGCTCCCGCTTCGGTGGCACGCTCGCGGGAACGATCACCCTGACCGCGGGCCTGGGCGGGATGGGCGGCGCGCAACCGCTCGCGGTCACGATGAACGAGGGCGTGGCGATCTGCGTCGATTGCGACGTCACCCGCATCGATCGCCGGATCGCACTCGACTACCTCGACGTCAAGGCCGCAGACATCTCGGAGGCGCTGGCTCTCGCGGTGGAAGCCCGCGACGCGAGGCGTCCCCTGTCCATCGGTCTGGAGGGCAATGCTGCCGAGGTGCTCCCCGAGTTGCTGGCCAGAAAGGCACCGATCGACATCGTCACCGACCAGACCTCCGCGCACGACCCGCTGTCGTATCTGCCGCTCGGAATGGACTTCAGTGACATGAAGAGGATGGCGGAGAAGGACCCGGTGACGTTCACCGAGGACGCCAGGGCGTCGATGGCCCGCCATGTGGCCGCGATGGTGGGGTTTCTCGATCGGGGCGCCGTGGTGTTCGACTACGGCAACTCGATCCGGGACGAGGCGCGCAAGGCCGGTTACGACCGCGCATTCGACTTCCCCGGATTCGTTCCCGCGTATATCCGGCCGCTGTTCGAGGAGGGGCGGGGACCGTTCCGCTGGGCCGCGTTGTCCGGTGATCCCGCAGATATCGCCGTCACCGACTCCGCGATCCTCGATCTCTTCCCCGACAACGAGCACCTGCGCCGGTGGATCACACTGGCCGGGCAGCGAGTGGCCTTTCAGGGTCTGCCCGCCCGCATCTGCTGGCTCGGGTACGGCGAGCGGCACCTCGCGGGTGTGCGGTTCAACGAGATGGTGGCCTCCGGTGAGGTGTCGGCGCCCATCGTGATCGGCCGCGACCACCTCGATTCGGGGTCGGTCGCCTCGCCGTACCGCGAAACCGAAGCGATGGCGGACGGCTCCGACGCCGTCGCCGACTGGCCTTTGCTCAACGCACTGCTCAACACTGCGTCCGGTGCGTCGTGGGTGTCGATCCACCAGGGCGGCGGCGTCGGGATGGGGCGGTCCATCCACGCCGGGCAGGTCTGTGTCGCGGACGGCACCGAACTGGCGGCGCAGAAACTGACGCGGGTGCTCACCAACGACCCCGGAACGGGAATCGTCCGGCACGTCGACGCCGGGTACGAACACGCCGCCGACATCGCCAGGGAGCGCGGTGTGCGCATACCGATGTCCGAAGGGTGAGGGTGCGTCGTGACGACGAACGCCGCCCGCTCGACGGTCCTCACCAACATCGGCATGCTGGTGACCAACGACCCGGGCGCCGGAGCCGGTCCGCTCGGACTGATCCGCGACGCGGCCGTCGTATTCGACGGTGGCACAGTGGCGTGGGTGGGGCCCTCGGGAACCGCCCCGAGCGCCGATACCGGACACGATCTCGGCGGCCGGGCCGTCCTCCCGGGTTTCGTCGAGAGCCACGCGCACCTGGTCTTCGGCGGCGAACGTGCCGAGGAGTTCGCCGCGCGCATGGCCGGGCACGCGTATGCCGCGGGCGGGATCCGCACCACGATCGAAGCGACACGATCCGCGACCGACGAAGAACTACAGGCGAATTCGCGTCGCCTTCTCGCCGAAGCGCTGCGGTCGGGCAGCACCACCGTCGAATGCAAGACCGGGTACGGCCAGACGGTCGGACACGAACTGCGCTGCACCCGGATCGCGGCGTCGCTCACCGACGAGGTCACATTGCTCGCCGCGCACGTGCCGCCGCCCGAATACGAAGGGCGCACCGACGACTACGTCACCATGGTGTGCGCAGAGATGATCGACGCGTGTGCAAGCGAGGCGAAGTGGATCGACGTCTTCTGCGAGAGAGGGGCATTCGACCGGGACCAGGCACGCGCGGTCCTCACTGCCGGGATGGCGAGAGGCCTGATCCCGCGGGTACACGGAAATCAGCTCGGCCAGGGACCGGGCGTCCAGTTGGCAGTGGAGCTGGGAGCCGCGTCCGTCGACCATGTCTGCTACACCACGCAGTCCGACCGTGACGCCCTGGCCGGAAGTTCCACAGTGGCGACTCTCCTTCCGGCAGCGGACTTCTCGACCCGGAACAAGTACCCCGACGCCCGCGCCCTGATCGACGCCGGGGTGACAGTGGCACTCGGCGCGGACTGCAATCCCGGGACGAGCTACACCACCAGCCTGCCGTTCTGCATCGCCCTCGCGGTGCGAGACATGCACATGACACCGGACGAGGCCGTCTGGGCTGCCACAGCCGGGGGTGCACGGGCACTGCGACGAGACGACGTCGGGGTGTTGCGTCCCGGCGCCCGTGCCGACGCCCTGGCCCTCGATGCACCGTCGTATCTGCATCTCGCCTATCGCCCGGGCGTCCCCCTGGTCACCGACGTGTGGCGCCGCGGCGTCCTCGCATACTCGGCCACCCGGTGCCGGCCGTGAACGTGCCCATTCCGGTGTCCACTCCCCCGCCGACCTGGTCGGGGCGAGTGGACGGCTCCACGTCGGAGCACCTGCGCTGGCATCAGGTGGTCACACCGTTCGATCCCGCAGCCGAACCGGGGGCGACCGTGCTTCTCGGTTTCGCGAGTGACGAAGGGGTGGCACGAAACAAGGGGCGGCGGGGGGCGGCGGGCGGACCGGACGCGTTGCGGTCCGCACTTTCCTCCATGGCGCTGCCCCACCCGATTCGGGCGTACGACGTCGGCACCATCGCAGTCGTCGATGATCGGCTCGAGGCCGGGCAGGAGGCGCTCGCGGCGGCCGTCGTCACCGTTCTCGACGCGGGTCACTTCCCGGTCGTCCTCGGCGGCGGGCACGAAATGGCGTACGGGACGTACCTCGGTCTGGCCCGGTCCGCACTGAGAACCCCGGATCGGCGAATCGGAATCCTCAACGTGGACGCGCACTTCGATCTCCGCCCCGGTCCAGTGGCGACGTCGGGAACGCCGTTCCGTCAGATACTCGAGCGCGAAGGTGCCGCCGGAACCTCAGTGCAGTACTCGGTGATCGGCATCGCCCAGCCGAGTAACACGACAGCGCTGTTCGACACCGCCCGGCGACTCGGTGTGCGCTATCTGTCGGACGACGACTCGTTCGACCGGACAGCTTTGCGAGCGTTTGTCCTCGAATTCCTGGCGGGCGTGGACCTCGTCTACCTGACCATCGATCTCGACGCTCTGCCCGCTGCAGTCGCACCGGGAGTGAGTGCGCCCGCCGCGTTCGGCATTCCGGCCGAGACGGTGCAGTTCATCTGCGACACCGTTTCCGTCAGTGGAAAACTCGCCGTCTGCGAAGTGGCCGAACTCAATCCTGTCTACGACATCGACCAGCGCACCGCACGCACCGCGGCACGGCTGATTCACCGACTGGTGATCGGTCGGTCGAAATGACGCCGCAGGCGACGGTGCCGGTGACCGAAGAGGGCGTGCACCACGCGACCGATCAAGGGCGCCATCACGGCCATCGGAGTACGAAGTTCGAACGTGATCCGGTCAGAAATCCGAGTACGACCGTCCTCGCACGGAGCAAGAGTGCGTTCGTGCTCCCAACGACGCATGCTGAGCATCGTCGACTTCTCGTGGAACCGTCGTCCCCGATCGAGCTCGGCGATGGTCAGGGCGTCGTAGTCGAAGGGCAGAATGCCGAACAGTCTGAGCCAGGCGCGGCCGATGGGGTCGCCCACGGGAACAGTGTCGATGGTGATCGACCCGGCGCCGCGGGGCAGACTCATCGTCAACCAGGGCCGCAACTCGTCGTTGATGCCCTCGGGGCTCACCACCCGGTCCCAGACCCGGTCCATGGGTGCATCGACAGTCGATTCTCGCTCGATGATCACGGGATTCATTCCGGCCTCCCACCGAGCATGCCGGTCAGCGACCGCAGACAGAGGTCCCGAAGCTCGCTTTCGCGGATCGACGGATGATCGAGCCAATCCATACACACCGCCCGGACGAAGGCGATCCAACCGCGCACCGCGACACCGATGAGCTCACGGTCCTCCGCCGGTGGGTCGAGGGCGTCGACGATCCGGCGTTGCTGCGCGTCGAGTTCGCGCTCGACGATGGCCCGGATGTCGGCATCCGCCGACAGGGCACCGAAGTTGACCGCCCGCACGCCGTGTCGATGGCTGGCGACATGCTCGAGATACGCGTCGAGGCCCGCCGCCACCTGCTCTTCGACGGGTAACGACGGGTCGGGGGCAGTGGCCGCCAGAAGCCGTTCGGACTCGCGCTCGACGATGGCCGCGAAGAAGTCTCGTTTCGTCGGGAAGTAGTGGTACATCAACCCACGCGACACCTCGGCGAGCTCGGCGACCTCCTCGATCCACACGTCCTCGTACGGCCGGTCGGCGAACAAACGCGCGCCGATGTCGAGTAGCTGCGTCCGCCGCTGTTCGGGGTCGAGGCGGCGGCGGGCACTGGTCATGCTGACTCACGCTACTACTTGACACCGATTCAGTAAGGCGTACCTTGCGTACTAGACATCAATTCAGTAGTGCGTGACACACCGGGGGCAATATGAGCGTCGAATCACTTCGCGAGCGCGACACCGCGGCCATTCCTCATCCCCGCTGGCGACTACCGGTACTCGGTGACGTGCTCGGCATCAACATCCGCACTCCATTGCAGAATTCGATGGAGATCGGGAAGACGCTCGGGCCCATCTTCGAACGCGACGTCCTCGGTAACCGCTTCGTGTTCGCCTCGGGCGCTGACATGGTGGCGGAACTGTCGGACGAGTCCCGTTTCGCCAAACACCTCGCTCCCGGCGTCGCCTCCTTACGGGAGTTGGGCGGAGACGGGCTGTTCACCGCCTACAACCACGAGCCCAATTGGAGCAAGGCACACAACCTGCTCGCGCCGGCTTTCACGAAGCCGGCGATGCGCTCGTACCACCGTACGATGCTCGACGTCGCCGACGAGTTGACCCAGTACTGGGACCGCCGCACTGACGGCACACCCGTGGACGTGTCTTCGGACATGACCAAGCTGACCCTCGAGACGATCGGCCGCACGGGCTTCAGCTATTCGTTCGACTCGTTCGAGCGTCCACGTCCGCACCCATTCGTGCAGGCCATGGTGGGCGCACTCAGCCATTCGCAGCGGACGACGTTCGTGAAGACGTCCGCGCTCGGGCGTCTCCTGACGCGCCGGGCGGATCGCCGCAATGCGAGGAATCTGGAGTATCTGGCCGAAGTGGTCGACGAGGTGATCCGGGCCCGCCGAGGCAGCGGCGACGCAGGCCCTGAGGACCTACTCGAACTGATGTTGCGGGCGGCCAGGGAAGATCACCCCGACAAGATCGACGAGTTGAACATCCGTCATCAGGTGGTCACCTTCCTCGTCGCGGGACACGAGACGACTTCCGGCGCGCTGTCTTTCGCCCTCTACTACCTCTCTCGTCACCCCGAGGTGCTTGCGAAGGCCCGCGCCGAGGTCGACGAGGTGTGGGGCGAGGAGACACCGGAGTTCGAGCAGATCGCCAAATTGCGATATGTGCGACGAGTGCTCGACGAGTCACTGCGCCTGTGGCCCACGGCGCCCGCCTACGGCAGGGAGGCCACCGTCGACACCACTCTCGTCGGCAAGTATCCGATGAAGGTCGGCGACTGGGTCCTCGTTCTCATCCCCGCGCTGCACCGCGACCCCGTCTGGGGGGACGATCCCGAGGCCTTCGACCCCGACAACTTCTTGCCCGAACGCATCCGGTCGCGTCCCGCGCACGTATACAAGCCTTTCGGCACCGGCGAGCGTGCCTGCATCGGAAGACAATTCGCGATACACGAGGCCGTGCTCGTTCTCGGGACCATTCTGCGCCGCTATGACATCGTGGGTGATCCGGACTATCAGTTGAAGATCGCCGAGCGGCTCACCCTCATGCCCGAGGGCTTCACGCTCCAGCTGCGACGCCGCTGACCCTCCGACTGCCGCGGTGTGACGATCGGAGGGTCCGGCAAGCTCACCCCGTTGCGCGCGCGAGCGCCTCGTCGACGACATACTCCGCGATGGCAAGCGAGGACGTCGCACCCGGGGAGGGCGCGTTCCGGACGTGAATGACGCGGTGCGCCCCGGTGATGACGAAGTCGTCCTCGAGGCTTCCGTCGGCGTTCATGGCCTGGGCCCGTATCCCCCGGGGACCACGGGTGACGTCCGCGCGACGCACATCGGGCACGTACTTCTGCGCCTCCCGCACGAACGCCTCCGCACTGAGGACGGTGCGGGCTTCACGCACGGCTGCCGCTACGTTCCCTCGGGCGAACCGCCAGAACCCCGGGAATCCGATCGCCGACGCGGTATCGCGCACCGACCAGTCCCGCCGCGTGTACGCCTCCCTTCCGGGTGCAAGGAAAGCGTTCGGGCCGAGCATGATCCGGCCGTCGATCCGTTTCGTGAGATGGACACCGAGGAACGGATAGCGAGGATCCGGCACCGGATAGATCAGTCCCTTCACCAGCGACGAACGCTCAGGTTGCAACAGGAAGTAGTCGCCGGAGAACGGGACCACGCGCGGTGATCGCGACTCACCGGACAGTACCGCGACTCGGTCCGACTGCAAGCCTGCGCAGGTGACCACCAGATCGAACGACTCGGTCCCGCGGGAGGTGGTGACCACGGCCTCCCGCGCCCGGCTTTCCAGCCCCACCACTTCGGTCCCTAGTCGTACCCGCCCACCGGCCGCGCCGACGTCTCCGGCGAGCGCCTCCGCCACCGCGACGTAGTCGATGATCGCAGTTCTCGGGGAATGAATTGCGGCGACGCCGCGTGCGTGCGGTTCGATGTCCCGAATCGCGCCGCCGTCGAGCAACCGGACGTCCGGCACCCCGTTTGAAACGGCACGCTCGAAAATGGCGTTCATACGAGCGATCTCACTGGAATCGTGGGCGATCACCACTTTGCCGCATTCCTCGTAGCGCACACCCTTCTCCTGTGCATACTGCCGGAGCAGGGTGACACCACGCAGACACAGCCGGGCCTTGAGGCTGCCGGGAGTGTAGTAGAGACCGGCGTGGACGACTCCACTGTTGTGGCCGGTCTGATGGGCCGCGACACAGGTCTCCTTCTCGAACAGCGTCAACTCGAGGCCGTCGATCCGGTGCAGAAGTTCCCGGGCGACCGCCAGACCGATGATGCCGCCGCCGACGACGGCCGCACGAACTTTCGCCATGAGCACCCCTCCATATACCGCATTCGAGATATCATCGATGGTATGTCGACCGAACCTCGGCGCACTGCCTTTCCCGGATTGGAACACCTGTCCGGCCGGCGTCGAGCGCTCCTGGACGAATTGGTCGCCACCCGGCTCGAGCACGGACTGACCCAGACCGACATCGCGGCACAGATGGGCACGTCGCAGTCCGCGATAGCCCGCCTCGAGCGCGGTGACATCGATCCTCGGCTCTCGACGCTCGAACGGTATGCAGCGGCCGTCGGCCGGACTGTCGATTGGACGATCTCTGCACAACGGGAGTCATCACCATGATCTGGCCACCACCCTCACCGCCGCCCGTCCCGCCGTTCCACACACCGTGGCAACCGGATCCGCGGCAGCCACCCGCGCCGATGCACGTCACGTCGGTCCCCGCTCCCAGTTCCGACTGGCTCACCGAGCGCCTGTTCGATCAACGAATCGTGACGTTGACCGGCCGGCTCGACAGCGAGGCCACCAACCGCGCTGCTGCGTCACTCGCCCTGCTCGACGCATCCGACGACGGGCCGGTACAGGTGTGGCTGCGCAGCGTCGACGCCGATGTCGACGCGGCCGCCGCGCTGCTCGACACGTTGGATCTGATGAGCGTGCCGCTGCACGTCCACTGCCAGGGCGCCGTCGCGAGCGTAGCGGTCGCGCTCCTGTCTCCCGCCGAGAGGCGGACGGCAGCACCTCATGCCACCTTCCACCTCCGCGAACCGCGGACCACGTGTGCCGGCTCGGCATCGGACATCGCCACTGCCACCGAACACCACTCGCGGCAGCTACGCCGACTGCAGGGTCGTATCGCCGAATCCTGTGGACGTCCCGTCGACACGGTGATCGACGACATGCGCGCACACCGAATCCTCTCCGCGGACGAGGCGCGGGACTACGGGTTGATCGACATCGTCACCGGCGCTCGCGCCGCCGAAGAGGAGTAGCCGGGCGTCGCCACGCAGGCCTCTTGCGCCCGGGACCTCGACCGGAGAATCATCCGAGGATGACGGTCGAACGATCGCGCATCACGGTTCACGGGGTCGTGCAGGGCGTCGGGTTCCGCCCATTCGTCGCCCGCCTCGCCGATGACCTCGGTGTGAGCGGCCACTGCGGCAACGACGACGTCAGCGTGTTCATCGAGGTGGAAGGTCCCGCCGCGTCGCTGTCGGAGTTCACCCACCGGCTCCGCGCGGACGCGCCGCCGATGGCGGTCATCGTGGACGTGGCCGTCGAAGCGGTACCGCTGCGGGGCGACGACTCGTTCCGGATCATCGACAGCCGTCACGTCGCCGGTGCGAGAACGCTCGTCTCACCTGACGTGGCGACGTGCGCGGATTGCCTCCGCGAGCTGGGTGATCCGCAGGACCGCCGGTACCGCCACCCGTTCATCAACTGCACGAACTGTGGACCTCGTTTCACCGTGATCACCGACCTGCCCTACGACCGGCCCAACACGACGATGGCCGAGTTCCCGTTGTGTGAGCGGTGCTCGGCCGAGTATCGCGACCCCGGTGATCGCCGGTTCCACGCGCAGCCGGTCTGCTGCCCCGACTGCGGTCCGCACCTGTTCGCCGAAGTGGACGGTGAACGTCTCACGGGCGATGACACCGTACTGCTCGCCGTGCAGCGGGCGCTGCACGGCGGGAGAATCGTCGCGGTCAAGGGTCTCGGCGGGTTCCATCTCGTCTGCGACGCTTCCGACAGCGCGGCGGTCGCGACCCTCCGCAAGCGCAAGCATCGGCCGGACAAGCCGTTCGCGGTGATGACGGCCGACCTTTCCGTGGCGCGGGAACTGTGCCGGATCTCCGAGTTCGAGACTGCCCTGCTGCAGCATCCGGCCCGGCCGATCGTCCTGCTGCGCAAGCACGACTCGACTTCCGTGTCCGAGGGCATCGCTCCCGGCATCGACGACCTCGGTGTGATGCTCCCCTACACGCCGCTGCACCATCTGCTGTTCGCGCGCACCCCGGGCGGCCGGGTGACACCACCGCGGACGCTGGTGATGACCTCCGGCAATCTCAGCGGTGAACCGCTGTGCTTCGACAACGACGATGCGCGCACGCGGCTTCGGAGTGTCGCGGATGTGTTCCTGATGCACGACCGCCGTATCGCCGTGCCGTGCGAGGACTCGGTGCTGTCGGTGGACGGTGACACCGTCCTGCCGATCCGGCGATCCCGCGGCTATGCACCACTGCCGGTCGTACTCCCGGAGCACAGTCCGGAGGTGCTGGCGGTCGGTGCCGAGATCAAGAACACCTTCTGCCTTACCCGGCAGGACTACGCCTTCTGTTCGGCGCACCTGGGCGACATGGGCAGTCTCGAAAGTCTGCGGGCGTTCGAGACGTCGGTGCAGCAATTGACGCACCTCCACGGAATCTCGCCCGAGGCAGTGATCGCCGATGCGCATCCCGGATACTCGACCCATCACTGGGCGCAGCGGTACAGCGAGCTGACCGGCACCCCTCTGCACACCGTCCAGCACCATCACGCACATGTCGCGTCACTGATGGCGGAACAGGGATTGCTGGGCACAACGGTGCTGGGTGTGGCCTTCGACGGCACCGGATACGGCTGCGACGGCACGGTGTGGGGCGGTGAAATCCTCCGCGTCGGCCCCGAAGTGCTGAGCACCCGGCGTCTGGGACACCTACAGCCCTTCTCCCTTCCCGGCGGTGATGCCGCCGTCCGCAACCCGGCGCGGGTGGCACTCGCCCTCCTGCACGAGGCCGGGATCGGGAACCTCGACGGACTCCCCTGCACGGACGCGCTGCCGGCAGCAGAACGCGCGGCGGTCGCGTCACAACTGGTGTCGGGCAGGGGCTGCGTCAGGACCACCAGCGCGGGCCGTCTGTTCGACGGGGTCTCCTCCCTACTGGGTGTTCGTCACCGCGTCACCTACGAGGGGCAGGCCGCCATCGAACTCGAGGCGCTCGCTCGCACCACCACTCACCCCGCCCCGCTCACCATGGACGTGGACGGCGACCAGATCGGGATCCATTCACTTCTGTCGGGCCTGATCGCGGGTGTCCACGGGGGGACGCCTCCCGCGGAACTGGCACTCGGTTTCCACCATGCCCTGGCCGAGGCCACCGCCACGCTCGTCGACCTCGCCGTCGCCACCACCGGCATTACCACGATCGGACTGACCGGTGGAGTCTTTCAAAACCGTTTATTCCTCGGTCTGTTGAGAGCACACTGGAAGAGCAGCGGTTATCGAGTCCTCACCCACCACCGGGTGCCTCCCAACGACGGAGGACTCTCCCTCGGCCAGGCGGTGATCGGTGCCGCGGCGACCATGCGCGGACCGTGACGTCGGTAGCCCCGACCGAATGGCCCGGGGACGGGAGCGAAGTCAATGACGACAACCGAAGCGGGCGGCCACCTCGTCGACACGGACCTGTCGGCAGACCTTGCCGCCGCATCACTTGCCCTTGCGCGCAGATTCCACGACGGTGCGACGCTCTGGGTCATCTCACCTCAATGGGAGCCGCACGCCCACCACGTGGCGGTCGAATTCGTGCACCCGGTGATCATGGGAAAACGCGCGTTGCCGTCGGTCGCTCTCGTCGAGCCCGACCCCGTGGCGCAGTCCCGGGTGGCGAGCCGGCCCGGTGACGTCCTGCTGGCGGTCGCGTCGGCCGACGAACCGGCCGTCGTGGACGCGATGCGCCGCGCCCCCGCGTGGGGCGTCGAAACCCTGTGGATCGGGGCGGGACCGCGCCCACCCGCCGGAGCGGCGAACCACATCCTGTGGGTCGATTCCGACGACCCGATGGTCCCGGCCACCGGGCGATTCGTCCTGATGTACCACCTGTTGTGGGAGCTCACGCACGTCTGCTTCGAGCACTCGGGGCTGCTGAAGCCCGCCACCGAAGAGTGCACCCAGACCGGCTGCGTCACCTGCAGCGACGAGGGCCGTCTCGGCGAAGTGGTGCTGGAGCCCGCTGACGCACTCGGCCCTGCCCTGGTGCGCACCGCCACCGGTGAGGAATGGGTGGACGTCAGCGTATTGTCCGACGTGCGGCCGAACGACCTGGTCCTCGTCCATGCGGGCGCAGCTATCACCCGACTCGACGGCACAGAGCCCCGCCAAGCAGAGCAGGAGAGGGAAGGATGACCACGCACGACTCCGAGAGCACCAACTTTCTCTACCCCTTCATCGACTCCGAGGAGACGGACGCGAAGAGCCTCCTCGACGACCTGGCTGCCTCGGCGCGTGGAAAAGCAGCCGAAAGCGCACGGCTGCAACGGGCCTCACTCGAGGAGTACGGCGAAGGCCTGACAGCGGCCGGCATCGAGATGGCCGACAGGTTTCGGCGCGGCGGCCGCCTTTACACGTTCGGCAACGGCGGCAGCTCCACCGATGCCGCGACCCTGGCGACCCTGTTCAGTCGTCCGGCGCGGGGACGCCCCGTCGCGGCCTGGTCCCTCGCCGCCGACCAGGCCGTGGTGACCGCATTGGCCAATGATGTCGGGTTCGATCTGATCTTCAAGCGGCAGATCATCGCCCACGCCCGGGATCGGGACGTGGCCATTGCGTTGTCGACCTCCGGCAATTCCGACGATCTGATGACGGCGCTGACCGAGGCGAAGAGCAGAGGTCTTCTGACCATCGGATTCGCGGGACACGAAGGCGGCCGGATGGCGGTTGCCGACTACTTGGACTATTGCTTCACCATCCACTCGCAGAGCATTCATCGCATTCAGGAAAGCCACGCGATGCTCGGGTACCGGTTGTGGTCCGTCGCCCAGGAACATCTCGCGAGACCGGGAGCGTATGCATGAGCACCACCGAACCCGCCACCTCGGCTCAGCGCGAAGACCGCGTACTCGAACGCATCGACAAGTTCCGTCAGCGTCGGCCGCGATTGCTGGACGAGGTGGTGACCCTCGCGCACGGGGCAGGCGGCAAGTCGTCGGCCGCGCTCGTCGATGCCGTCTTCGTGGAGGCGTTCCGCAACGAAGAACTGGAACAGCTCGGGGACGCCGCGGCCCTGGCACTGCCTTCCGGTGAGCGGCTCGCCTTCTCCACCGACTCCTACGTGGTGCAGCCGCGGCGCTTCCCGGGTGGATCGATCGGTCACCTCGCCGTCCATGGCACGGTCAACGACCTTGCGGTGTCGGGTGCGCGGCCGCAGTGGCTGTCGGCGGCATTCGTCATCGAGGAAGGCTTTCCCATCGCGGAGCTGAAGGAGATCGTCGCCGACATGAGTGAGGCGGCGATTCTGTCTGGAGTGCAGATCGTCACCGGCGACACCAAGGTGGTGGGCAAGGGTGCCGCCGACGGCGTGTACATCTCCACGGCGGGCGTCGGTGTGATCCCCGACGGTCGGCGGTTGTCGCCGGACCTCGTCCGGCCCGGCGACAAGGTGGTGCTGTCCGGCACCATCGGAGAACACGGAATGGCGGTCATGCTGGCGCGGGGTGACCTCGCGATCGAAGCGGACATCGCCTCGGACACCGCACCGGTGAACGGAGTGGTGGAAGCGCTCCTCGCGGCGGCGCCGTCGACACGGTGGATGCGCGACGCCACGCGCGGCGGTGTCGGAACCGTCTGCAACGAACTCGCCAAGGCCGCCCAGGTCGCCGTCATCGTCGACGAGGAAACCCTGCCGATCCAACCGCAGGTGCTCGGTGCCTGCGACATGCTCGGCATCGACCCCCTGTATGTCGCGAACGAGGGCAAGTTCGTGGCCGTCGTCGCGGCGGAGGAAGCCGAGGCCGCCGTGACGGCGATGCGGGCGCACCCCCGCGGAGCGAATGCCGCAATCGTGGGCGAGATTCTGAGGGAACCCCCAGGAATCGTCGCGTTGAGAACATCATTCGGCGGCAGCCGGATCGTCGACATGCTCGTCGGTGACCCCCTACCCCGGATCTGCTGAGAACCTCCCGGAGAGGAGAAACCCGATGTGCTTGGGAATACCCGGTCAGGTGGTCGACATCGTCGACGCCCAACAGCATCTGGCCAAGGTGGACGTGAACGGCGTCCAGAGAACGATCAGTGTTCGACTGCTCGCCGAAGACAACCTGGTGGTCGGTGACTGGGTGCTCGTGCACGTCGGGTTCGCGATGGCGAAGATCGACGAAATCGAGGCGCAACTCACCCTGGACCAGGTGCAGAAGATGGGCGCCGACTATGTGAACGAGATCGACGCGTTCAACTCGTCCGAGATCGCCTGAGAGTCAGAGGTAAGTGATGAAGTTCGTCGACGAATTCCGCGACCCCGCAGCGGCGCGAGCCCTGGTCAAGTCCATCACCGAGCTGGCCCGCGGTGACGAGTTCAAGTTCATGGAAGTGTGTGGCGGCCACACCCACACGATCTATCGTCACGGTATCGAGCACCTGCTGCCCGAATCGGTGGAGTTGGTGCACGGGCCCGGATGCCCGGTGTGCGTCATCCCCATGGGCCGCGTCGACGACGCGATGTGGCTCGCGGAACAGCCCGGTGTCATCTTCACCACCTTCGGCGACATGATGCGCGTGCCCGGCTCGAAGGGCAATCTCATCGAGGCCAAGGCGCGGGGCGCGGACGTCCGGTTCGTGTACTCACCGCTCGACGCCCTGAAGGTGGCCATCGACAATCCGGACAAGCAGGTGGTGTTCTTCGCGGTCGGCTTCGAGACCACGGCGCCGTCCACGGCCGTGACCCTGGTGCGGGCGCGGGCACTCGGGGTGACGAACTTCAGCGTGTTCTGCAACCACGTCACGATCGTTCCGCCCATCAAGGCGATCCTGGAGTCGCCGGACCTGCGGCTGTCCGGGTTCCTCGGCCCGGGGCACGTGTCCACGGTGGTCGGACTGCGCCCGTACCGCTTCGTGTCCGAGGTGTATGGCAAGCCGATGGTCGTCGCCGGCTTCGAGCCACTCGACATTCTCGCCTCGGTGCACATGCTGCTCCAGCAGATTCGGGAGGGACGCTGCGAGATCGAGAATCAGTACAAGCGGGTGGTGCGCCCGGAGGGCAACGTGCAGGCGCTGAAGTTGATGGCCGAAACGTTCGAGCTGCGACCACATTTCGAGTGGCGGGGCCTTGGGTTTATCTCGCAGAGCGCACTGAAGGTGCACCGGAACTACGCGGAGTTCGACGCCGAGGAGAAGTTCTCGATGCCGGGCATCCGCGTCGCCGACCCGAAGGCATGCCAGTGCGGTGAGGTACTCAAGGGTGTCATCAAGCCCTGGGAATGCAAGGTGTTCGGGACGGCCTGCACACCGGAGACACCCATCGGTACCTGCATGGTCTCCCCCGAGGGCGCCTGCGCCGCCTACTACAACTTCGGTCGGTTGCACCGGGAGACCGCGCAGCTGCTCGGGCAGCGAGCCTGACTGCCATGGTGTCGCTCGAACATTCGGTGCTGCCGGGGCACCGCCTGTTCGCGCAGTACGCGCACGCCCCGAATGCGCTCGGGTATTGCGGCCCTCCGGGTTCCGAGCGACTGCAGGCGTTCGCGTGCGGTCAGGCCACCGACGTCGATGTGCTCTCGCTGGCACGGCAGTTCAGCGGCGCCTGGCCGTATCAACAGGTGATCGCGGAACTCGCGGGCATCGCCGACCCCCTGGACGAGCGGGTGGTCCGTGCCTACTGGACGGCCGACGACCTGATCGACCGCATAGACCGATCCCAGTTCGGCGCAACCCTCCTCGCGCGGCTGGCGTCGACAGCGGGACACTACTGGAAACACCTGACCGGGGAGCTCCTCGTCGAAGCGGCGCCGACTCACAATTTCCATGTCTTCGGCGTCTACCCGTGGTCGCGGCTACTCGACACGGGGATGCCGCAACCGCTGCACGTCCTCGACTCGTGCCGGATCAGCTGGGGCGAGGTGGTGAGGTTCACGGCGAACCGGGCAGTGGTCCGTTCACGACCGCTGATGTTCGAGCACGGGCAGCTATTCCTCGGACCCGACCGGGAAGTGCCCGCCGACTACACGGTGCCCGAGGGAGCCTTCGTCCCCGATCTCGCCGTCGGCGATCGTGTGGCGGTGCACTGGAATTTCGTCTGCGACCGACTCCGCGCCGCCCAGCTCGACCGCCTCGAGCAGCAAACGGAATGGCAACTTGCGCAGACCAACCGGAGGTTGAGCACGACTGGTCACTCCGGGTAGCAGTCTCCTCTGTCGGGTGAGGCATCGACTCGACTGAGTGGACCGTGGTCAACCGCGCGCCCCGCTCCTCTCCGCAACGAAAGCAACGGTGTTGTATATCGGTGCAAACGTAGCAAGGAGTGCTCATGTCGACCCACCGCTGCAACGCCGCATGAGCGTGTGCGCCCATCGGCGGTGCTGCGGCCGCCAGGTCACGGTGGATACTCTTGACAACCACGCTTCGTAAGCGAAGGCTTACCGTTCGTAGATACTTACCAAGCTGGAGATGAATGGGGCGCG
This sequence comes from Rhodococcus sp. USK13, assembly GCF_018343855.1. Lineage (NCBI taxonomy): Bacteria > Bacillati > Actinomycetota > Actinomycetes > Mycobacteriales > Nocardiaceae > Rhodococcus > Rhodococcus sp. USK13. The sequence continues at coordinate 6,719,145 of NZ_CP069242.1, forward strand.
CTCGCTGATCGGACGAGGCGCACGATCCTCGAGCGTCTGGCCGAGGGGCCGTGCGCGGTCGGTGAGCTCGCACGGGAGTTGCCGATCAGCCGGCCGGCGGTTTCGCAGCATCTGAAGGTGCTCAAAGACGCTGGGCTGGTCCGTGATCGGGCAGTCGGAACACGCCGCATCTATCACCTCGACCCGGCCGGTATCGGCGTGCTGCGCTCGCAGCTCGACCGGTTCTGGGTACAGGTCCTGACCGCATTCAAGGATGCGGTCGAACAACCCGCAGGAGAGGTCATGACACAAACACACGAGTCGGTGCGCAAGCAGGTCGTGGTGAACGCAGGTGTGGAGCGCGCGTTCGCGTTGTTCATCGAGCGATTCGATGCGATCAAGCCGCGTGAGCACAACATCATGGCGGTCCCGATCGCCGAGACCGTGTTCGAACCGAGGGTGGGCGGCCACATCTACGACCGTGGTGTGGACGGCACCGAATGCCGGTGGGCGCGGGTCCTTGCCTATGAGCCGCCGAACCGGGTGGTGTTCAGTTGGGACATCAACGGGCACTGGCAGATCGAGACCGACCCGGCCAAGACCAGCGAGGTGGAGGTCCGGTTCATCGCCGAATCCGATGATCGCACCCGGGTCGAGCTCGAGCACCGCAACCTCGAGCGCCACGGTCAGGGTTGGGAAGCGGTCCGCGACGGTGTCGAGCACGACGCCGGGTGGCCCCTCTACCTGCAGCGCTACCGTGGCGCCGTCGACAGTGAGCGGCACTGATGGCGCCGATCACGACCAGCATCGAGATCGACCGTCCACCGGCGCAGGTGTTCGGCTACGTCACCGACCCGACCCGCTTCGCCGAGTGGCAGAAGGGCGTGGTCGGCGGTCACATGGACGCGAACGGGACCCCGCGGGTCGGCGAGAAATGCCGCACCACGCGCCGCATCGGGTTCGCCGAGCGCTCGGTGACCGCCGAACTCACGCACATCGACCCGCCGAGAACCTGGGGTGTGCACGGTGTCGACGGCCCGATCCGTGCCGTGGTGAAGGTGTCCGTCGATCCGCTCGATGCCGGGCATCGCTCGCGGGTGACGATCGCGGTCGACTTCGAAGGCCATGGGATCGGGAAGATTCTCGTGCCACTTGCTGTGCGCCCACAGGCCCGCAGGGAGATGCCACGCAATCTGGCCACCCTCGAGCAGCGTCTGGAATCACAACCGGCACAGCCGAATTAGTGCGGACCCGCACTCGGCGGCTGACCCGAGGCGCATTTTCCGGTGAGGCGGTCAATCCTTCGACGCACGTCCGGTGCTGGTGTTGATGGGTCTGGGGTGGGTTTCGTACATGCGGGCGGCGACGGCGAGGGCGCAGGCGGTGCTGACGGCGGCGGCGGCCCAGAGGGCGGCGTGCATGCCCATCAGGTCGGCGACGATGCCGCCGGCGATGGCGCCGACGGCGTAGCCGCTGTCGCGCCAGACCCGGTAGATCCCGACGGCGCGCCCGCGCCAGGCTGGGTGCGCGACGTCGCCGATCACGGCGAGCAGGGTGGGGTAAACCATGGCGGTCCCGGCTCCGAGCAGCACCGTCCCCGCGGCCCACCCGAGGAAGGCGTCCGAGGTGGCGATCAGGGCGAGGGCCGCAGCTTGGAGGGCCATGCCGGTGGTGATCAGGTGTTTGCGGCCGATGCGGTCGGACAGGGCGCCGGTGACCAGCTGTCCGGTGCCCCACACACCGGGGTAGAGGGCGAACAGCAGCCCGATCTGGCCGGCGGGCAGGTCTGCGGTGGCGAACAGCAGCGGGAACAGACCCCAGGACAGGCCGAAGTTGAGGTTGTTGACCAGGCCGGCCTGGCTCGCCGAGGACAGCGCGGGTTCGGTGAAACTCGTTGCCGCGGCGATCTGCCGGTCGGTCAGGTCCGCGTGCAGGTGATCGTGCGCACCGTCCGCGCGGGGGATGTGCTGGGCGGCCTCGAGGCGCGCGTGGTCGCGGGTTTCGTGGATGAACACCCCGGACAGCAGCAGCGCGAGGGCGGTGTAGGCGAGTCCGAGCAGGAATGGGGCGGGCCGTAGCCCGTACTGTTCGGCGAGGTAGCCGGCCAGCAGTGAGCTGACGGCCACGGCCCCGTAGCCGGCGGCCTCGTTCAGGCCCATGGCCAGGCCGCGGCGGGCGGGGCCGACCAGGTCGATCTTCATCACCACGGTGGTCGACCAGGTCAGGCCCTGGTTGATACCCAACAGCACGTTGGCGGCGACGATCCACCACCAGTTGGGGGCGGCGATGAGCATCAGCGGGACGGGGATGGCGAACAGCCAGCCCACCAGCAGGACCGGTTTACGGCCGTAGCGGTCGGAGAACGTGCCGGCGACGTAGTTGGCGGCGGCCTTGGTGATCCCGAACGCGGCCACGTAGGTGAAGATGAACGTGTAACCGGTGAGGGCGAATTCGTTCGCTGCGAGCAGCGGCAGCACGGTCTGTTGCTGGCCGACCATGCCACCGACGAGGGCATTGACGGCGACGAGCAGGCTGAACTGGGCAAGGTTGGCGCCCAGGCCGAGTCGGATCGGCCGGGGCGAGGTGGGGCTCATGTGCCGGTCTCGAGGGTGCGGCCGGTGGCGGCGGCCCAGTCGTCGGGTCCGCCCTCGAGCACCGTGAGGTTTCGGTGCCCGGCGCGTTCGAGCAGGCTCGCGGCGCCCATCGCGCGTTCGCCGTGCCCGCACATCACCACGGTCGGTTCTCGGGGCAGGTCGTCGACCCGGCCCGGGAGGGCGCCGAGTTCGATGTGGACGGCGCCGGGCAGGTGCCCGGCCAGGTATTCGGGGCGTTGACGGATGTCGAGGACCCGAACATTGCCGACCCGGTCGGCGCCGGTCAGCGCGGTGGCGGTCACCTCGAGTTCCGCGGCGGTCCAGGCGGCGAGGCCGCCATCGAGTTCGCCGATCAGGTTGTCGTATCCGATTTTCAAGCCCTGCCATACGATCTCGTTCACGTCCTGGTCGGGGTCGCGGACGATGATCAGGGGCCGGTCGGCCGGGGCGAGCCAGCCCAGCCAGCTCGCGAACACCGGCCGCAGCGGGATCGAGAGGGCGCCGGGGATGTGGGCGGCCGCGAAACGGGCCAGCGGGCGCACATCGATCAGGGCGGCACCTTCGCCCAGTCGGGCCCGGACGGTGTCGACGGTCAAGGCCGGCAGCACCGGATCCTGGTCGAGGAGTGGAGGACCGACCCGGTTGATCTCGCCGAGCCGGAGGAAGTACGGCGGATAGCTGCCCAGGGACCCCAGCAATTGGTCGACGAAGCTGTCCTCGTCCCGGGCGGCGAGCAGCGGGTTGGTGGCACGCTCGCGGGCGATGGTGCTGGTGCGCTCGGCGCCGGGCGGGGCCGAGCAGAACGACCCCGCCCCGTGGGTCGGCCACACCGCGACCTCGTCGGGCAGCGCAGCGAGGCGCTGCAGCGAGGCGTACTGGGCGCGGGCGAGAACTTCGGTGCGATCCGGGCCGATCAGATCGGTGCGGGCGGCCGAACCCACGATCAACGATCCGCCGGTGAACACCCCGACCTCCTTCTCGCCGTCGAGGAGCAGGAACGACAGGTGCTCGTAGGTGTGCCCGGGCGTCATCAGCGCCCGCAACCGCAAACCGCCGAGGTCCACCTCGTCGCCGTCGCGCAGCCCGGTATGCGGAAACTCCCGGTCCCCGGCCGCCGAGGCCAGCACCCGCGTTCCGCCGGTGGCGCCGAGTTGATGGGCGCCGGAAAGGAAGTCGGCGTGCAGGTGGGTGTCGGCGGCGAACGCGACGGTCAACCCGCGGCGGGCGGCCGCGGCGTGGACCGCCCGCAGGTCCCGGCTGACGTCGACCACCAACGCCCGCCCGTCCCCCAGATCCACCAGATACGCGGAATTGCCGAGCCCCTCGTCGACGAGCGGCACCAGATCGATCCCGGCCATGGTCTTCTCCTGCCTCGACATGAGGGCATTCCGGGCGGAACACCCGATCCATGTTCTACACTATTCCAAAGATGATTGGAGAATGCTATGGGTGATCGGATCGCGAAGACGGAACTGTTCGACCAGTTCGCCCGGATCGGCAAGGCGCTCAGCAGCGGTAAGCGGCTCGAGCTGCTGGATCTGCTCGCCCAGGGCGAGCGCACCGTCGACGGGCTCGCCCGCGCGGCCGAGTTGGGTCTGACGACCGCGTCCGCGCATCTGCAAACCCTCAAGCAGGCCAATCTGGTCGCCGCCCGCCGCGAGGGCACCAAGGTGTTCTACCGGCTCGCCGGTGCGGATGTGGCGCAGCTGTTCGCGCTGGTCCGCACGGTCGCCAACGACCACCTGCCCGATGTCGAGGCCGCCCGCACCGCCTACCTCGGCCCCGCCGACACCGAACACGTCAGCAAGGACCAACTACTCGAGCGGGCCCGGTCCGGGAAGGTGACGGTCCTCGACGTGCGTCCCCGCGAGGAATACCAGGCCGGGCACATCCCCGGCGCCGTGTCGATTCCGTTGGACCAGTTGGCCGATCACCTCGCCGACCTACCTGCGGATCAGGAGATCGTCGCCTACTGCCGCGGCGCCTACTGCGTGCTCGCCCACGACGCGGTCCGGCTCCTGACCGACCACGGCCGCCGCGCCTCGCGGCTGGCCGACGGCATGCTCGAGTGGCGGCTGGCGGCCCTGCCGGTCGACTCCCTGACCTGACCACACACCCGGCATCACCGAAAACTCCTGTCCCGGCCGCGTCTGTGCGGGCCCACCCCGAAACCTCCGAGGTGATCGATGAGTTCGCAGCAGAACCCGCAGCAGCGCCGCACACTGGCGGTCCTGGTCGGCGCCCAGGTGCTCAGCGGCGCCGGCCTGGCCGCCGGTATCACGGTCGGGGCGCTGCTGGCGCAGGACATGCTCGAGACCACCAGCCTCGCCGGGCTGCCCAGCGCCATGTTCACTATCGGCTCCGCCGCGGCCGCGGTCACTGTCGGGCGCATCTCGCAACGCCTCGGCCGCAGGACGGGCCTAACTCTCGGGTACGCGGCCGGCTCCCTCGGCAGCCTCGGGGTGGTGGCGGCCGCGGTCCTGGGCAACATCGCCCTGCTGTTCCTCGCCCTGTTCGTCTACGGCGCGGGCACCGCGACCAACCTGCAAGCCCGGTACGCCGGAGCGGATCTGGCGAGCGCGCACCACCGCGGCCGGGCGGTGAGCACGGTGCTGGTGGCCACCACCGTCGGTGCCGTCGTGGGCCCGAATCTGGTGACCGTGATGGGCGATCTGGCCACCCGGTGGGGCATCCCGGCGTTGTCCGGGCCGTTCGTGCTCTCCGCCGCCGCCTACGCCCTCGCCGCGCTGGTGCTGTGGGTGTTGCTGCGCCCGGACCCGCTGCTGCTGGCGCGGACCCTGGCCGTCGACACCCCCAACGCGGCCGTCGACGAGACCGCCCCCGCTGCGGAGCGGACCTGGTCCCCGGCAGTGGTACTCGGGGCGACGGTGATGGTGGTGACCCAGCTGGTGATGGTCGCGATCATGACGATGACCCCGATCCACATGCAGCACCACGGCCACAGTGTCGGTGCCGCCGGGATGGTCATCGCCGTCCACGTCGGCGCCATGTACCTACCGTCCCCGCTGTCTGGGTTGCTCGTCGACCGCCTCGGACCCCGGCCGGTCGCCGCCGCCTCAGCGCTCACCCTGCTCGCCGCCGGGATCACCGCAGCCGCGGTACCGGCATCGTCGGTGCCCGCCCTCGCCCTCGCCCTCGGCCTGCTCGGCCTCGGCTGGAACCTCGGACTGGTCAGCGGCACCACGATCATCACCGACGAGGTCCCGCTGACCACCCGGGCCCGCACCCAGGGCACCGTCGATCTGTGCATCGCCGTCGCCGGGGCCGGGGGCGGGCTGACCTCCGGGATGATCGTCGCGGCCACCGACTACACCGTCCTCGCCGTCACCGGCGGAGTGATCGCGCTGAGCATCGTGCCCGCCCTCGCCCTGTCAGCCAGAATGAAGACGAAGACGAATCCGCTGACACCGGCGAACGAAACGGCAACCGGCAGCGCGCCGCGGTAACCGGTGGGCGGGCCTCAAGTGGCGTCGAAGTTCGATCCCCTTTTTATCGACATCACTTCTGACCGGCGGATTCGGTACGTCGCAAGCGTCGACAACTCGTGTCGAGAAACTATGTCGAAACCTGCGCTCTGCGAGACTGTGACCATGAGCGACGACATGCACATCGAGCTGATTCGACCGTCGGCGTTGACGGCAACGTGCCCTACGCGTACGCGGCGAGGACCCAGCAGCCATCCAGGCTCGTATTCACCGCTGGTGCCTGCCCGCTCGATGAGGCCGGCGCCACGGTAGCGGTTGGGGACATCGCAGGTCAGGCCGAACAAGTGATGCTCAATCTGCGCGCCGCGCTACACGCCGCTGGTGCCAATCTGCCCGACGTGGTCAAGACGACGGTCTACGTCGCCAGCAACGCACGAGCGGACCTGGTGACGGCGTGGGATGTCGTCAGCCGCCACTTTGGCGATCACGACGTGCCCAGCACACTGCTCGGCGTTGCTGTACTCGGCTACCCGGACCAGCTTGTCGAAGTCGAGGCGATCGCCGCGCTTCAATAGCGGAACGCTCACCGGCACGTCCCGAAAGCCGGCCCCTGACCGAAACTCGCTGACCAGCACAAACCCGATAGCCCCGTCCGGTGCTGATTTCGCTTTCGGGGCGGGCAGATTCTCACTGTCGTTGCAACACAAGCCTATTGAAATCTGGGTCTTCCCAGCTCACGGGTTACGTTACCGCAGTCGGCATCGCGAGTTCCAGCGCAGTGCGTCGCCGGTGAGCGGTGGCCCGTCGCTCGGCATTGAATACCGTGGCGGGAGTTGCGTACTCCAGGTTCTTCCGTGGGCGAGTGTTGAGCTCACGTGTTACCGACCGCACATGAGCGTGACTGTGCACCGAAAGATCGGTGCCCTTCGGGAAATACTGTCGAGTGAGCCCGTTGAAATTCTCGTTCGCACCCCGTTGCCACGGACTGGAACGTTCGGCTGATCAGCGCCGCCACCGAAGCCCGGAACCGGTTCGAGGGCATGTTCCTGACCCCCACACAGGCCCGCGCACTGCTCAAAGTTCCGCAGTTCCACGTTCACGACAAACCCCGAGGCGTTCCTCACCTGCAACTACGATCCAGCCAAATCGCTCTGCCACCCGGATCGCGCTCACCCGTCCGGCCGGTCGAAATCCCCGGCGATCGACCGGTGCGATCCGTCCTGCGCGAACATCGCGCGCACCGACACCCACATCGCCGCACTGCGCAGCGAGATCGCCCGACTCCGCGACGAAATCGTCGAGCCGGCCACCCCGATGCCGCTGCGTGAACGCCTCCGTCAACGAGCAGCCCACCTGAACAAACTCGTCGAACAGCACGAGAAGACCCGCATCACGAACCGCGAGGAGACCGACGTTGACCGATGACGACGACCGACGTGCCATCACCGCGGCCATGCAGCGCCTGTTCGCGGGAACACCGCTGCGGTCGTCGGGCAAGCTGGACATCGTCACCCTCGCGCAAGAAGCGGGGGTGAAGCGAAACAAGCTGACCCACAAGCACACCGACCTCAAGAATCTCTTCTACGCGCAAAGACGAACCCGCGACGGCATCCCCGACAACGAGGTCAAGCTCCGCGAGCAGATCGCCACCCTGCAGAAGTCGAACCAGTCGCTGCGAGACGAACGGGACCGCTACCGCCTGACCAGCGAAACTTTCGCTCGCGCATTGCACGTACTGACCATCGAGAACGACAACTTCCGGCGAGACGCACGCAACCGGTCCCCCCACGCATCGCGCCGCTCGGGCCATCCGCGCCTGGTCGATAACCTCGAGCCTGGAACGTCGCAACCAGGTACGAAGTAACCACAGAGTGCTTGTCGGTGAGGCGGCGACGGTTCGGGCGGTGCCGTGTGCTCCGATCGGGCTTCTTTCCCGTGCCTAGATGCCCATACACGGTGGTGCGCGGCACCTTCAGCATGTCCGCGATCTGCGCGACGGTGTGCTCGCCCGCGTCGTAGAGGCGCTGTGCGAGTTCGATCTGGTCGGGCTGAGCTTCGAGGGCCGGCCCCCTTACCGCCGACAACATGCCGTACATGGCGCAGCCCTCGGCGGTGGCAGTGTCGCGTTACCCATATGTGTCAATCAACGTGTTGCCGGGCCAGGCGTCTGAGCTGGATTGGCAGCACATCAGTGCACACGACGTAACAGCGCGGCGAGGGCTTGGCCGCCGCCGATGCACATGGTGACAATACCTAGCTCTAGATCGCGTCGCACCAGATCTTTGGCAACACGCAAGGTCAGAATGGCGCCGGTGGCGCCGACGGGGTGGCCAAGTGCGATCGCACCCCCATAGGGATTAGTCTTCTCCGAATCAAGCTTGGCGTCGCGGATTACCGCGACCGCCTGAGAGGCGAATGCCTCGTTCAACTCGATGGTGTCGATGTCGGCGGCGGTGGTGCCGGTCTGCTCGAACAGTTTGGCGAGCGCCAACGCCGGTGCGTAGCCCATCAGCTCCGGCTCGAGGGCAGCGGTTGCGACCGACTCGATCGTTGCCAGCCCGCCCAACCCTCTCTCCCGGGCAACGGATCCACGAGAAAGTACCAGCGCACCTGCCCCGTCGTTGATGCCCGAAGCGTTGCCGGCGGTGACGGTCCCACCGGCCTCGAAGGCAGGGCGCAGCGTGGCCAAGGTTGCGACAGTGGTGCTGGACTTGGGATGTTCGTCGGTGGTGATGGTGACAGGCTTGCGACCTCCGACCTGGACTGGGGTGATCTCCTCGTCGAACACGGCTCGGGCACGAGCGGTAGCGGCGCGGCGCTGCGATTCGGCCGCGAACTCGTCCTGCTGTTGACGGCTGATTCCGTACTTGCGTGCAACGTTCTCGGCGGTGATACCCATGTGTATGCCGTCGAAGGGGTCGGTGAGCATGCCGACGGTGCCGTCGACGAGCGTCCGATTCCCGAGTTTGTAACCGGTGCGGGCCCCGAAGTCGTAGAAGGGCATGCGGGACATGTTCTCGTTACCCCCGGCGACGGTGAGATTGGCTCCACCCCAACGTATCTGCATCGCAGCGGACCATACAGCCTGCAACCCTGAGCCGCACAACCGGTTGACGGTATGGGCAGGGACCGAAACCGGCAGTCCAGCGGACAGGGCGACACGGCGAGCGTTGTAAGCATCCGCCCCCACCTGACCAACACAGCCCATCACCACTTCGTCGATGTCCTCGGGCGCGACGCCCGCGCGGACAAGGGCGTACTTGGTGGCGGTGGCGCCGAGTTCGTGGGCGGGTACATCGACGAACACGCCACCGAAGCTGCCAACGGGGGTGCGGGCACCGTCGACGATGACGACAGATTCCTGAGTGGTCATGTCTAGTATCTTCCGATCTTGTTTGTTGCAGGTGTATCCGCCGGAGCCCGAGCTGTTCGGGCATCCGACGTGCTGAGTGCTGTGAGTCGATGACGTGAGTTACGGTATGTAACCGTCCGAGGTCGTCTTTACGGGTGGGTGGTCGCCGGAACGTCGAACTGTACCGATGACTTCTCTGCGAGGTAAGGCTGGACGAGTTCCGCATTGAGCCGGACGTGTGCTGGTGCGGCGAGGTATGCAGTGAAGGCGTCGTGGTCCCGGAATATGGCGGTGACGGCGTAGTCGGCGGTGGTTTCTCGCAGTCTTAGATCCTTTCCGTGCCAGTAGGATTCGATTCCCTGGCATGCTGACGCGAGTTTGTCGAGGGACGCGGACAGTGCGGTGAATACATGCTCGGGAGTGTCGTGGGTGAAGGTCAGTGTGATCACGTGGCCCATCGGCATTTTGCGGTCCTTGTCTGGAGAAAGTGGGAGGAGGGAGATGCCCGGATCGGCCCGACTCGGGCATCTCCCTCGGTTCGCGCCGGCGACCGTCGCCTAGGACAGCGGCGCACCGGTCGCGGCACGAACCTGTTCTGAGGTGACATCGGGGGCGCATTCGCGCAGCGCCAGCCCGGTGTCGGTGATATCGAGGACCGCCAGGTTGGTTATGATGCGGTTGACCACGCCCTCGCCCGTGAGTGGCAGGGCGCATTCCTCGACGATCTTTGGGTTGCCGTCCCGGTCGGTGTGTTCCATGAGCACGATGACCTTGCGGGCACCGTGCACCAGGTCCATCGCCCCACCCATGCCCTTAACCATCTTGCCCGGGACCATCCAGTTCGCCAGGTCTCCGGATGCAGAGACCTGCATTCCGCCGAGTACTGCGGTGTCGATGTGTCCGCCGCGGATCATCCCGAACGAGGCGGCCGAATCGAAGTACGACGCACCGGGGTTGACGGTAACGGTTTCCTTGCCGGCGTTGATGAGATCGGCGTCGACGTGCTGCTCATCCGGGTAGGGCCCGGTACCGAGAATTCCATTTTCGCTGTGCAGGGTTACTCGTACACCCGCCGGCAGAAAGTTCGGGATCAGCGTGGGCAGTCCGATCCCGAGGTTGACGTACTGTCCCGGCGCGAGTTCTTGGGCCGCGCGGGCCGCCATCTGTTCGCGGGTCCAGCCTTGGGTTTGCACTACTGCGGTCATGGTCAGTCCTCCTTGCCGGCACGGACGGTACGTTTTTCAATGTGTTTGTCCTGCGGGCCTGTGTGCACGATCCGGTCGACGTATATGCCCGGCAGGTGCACCTGAGCAGGGTCGATGACCCCAGGTGCGACGAGTTGCTCGACCTCGACAATGCAAAGTCGTCCGGCCATCGCTGCGAGGGGATTGAAGTTCTGTGCTGCCTTGTTGAAGACCAGGTTGCCTTCGGTGTCCCCGATGAGGGCGTGAACAAGCGCGTAATCCGCGGTGATCGACTCCTCGAGAACGTATCGCTTTCCAGCGAACGTCCGGGTTTCCTTCGGCGGGGAGGCGAGCTCAACTGACCCATCTCGTGCGTAGCGCCACGGCAGTCCGCCGGCAGAGATCGGGGTTCCGACTCCGGCCGGTGTGAAGAAGGCTGGGATGCCAGCGCCGCCGGCTCGGAGTTTCTCGGCCAGGGTGCCTTGCGGGGTGAGTTCCACCTCGAGTTCTCCGGAGAGATACTGGCGGGCGAACTCTTTGTTCTCGCCCACGTATGAGGCGATCATCCGCCGGATCTTGCCGCGGGTGAGCAACAGATCCAGTCCGTGTCCGGTGGCTCCGCAGTTGTTGGATATCACCTCGAGATCGGCGACGTCCGTGTCCGCGAGGGCGGCGATCACCGTGTCCGGTACCCCGGCGAGACCGAATCCACCGACCGCGAGCGAGGCTCCGGAGGGGATGTCGGAGACCGCGTCGGCCGCGGATGCGACCACTTTCGGCCGAGCGAGGGATGTCGTCGATCCTTGTACAGACATCGTGTGATGCCCCCTTCCGGTTGAGCTGAGGCCGTGTGGGCCCGATGTATGCGTTCTGTCAGCGCAGTCTGCGCGGTCGAGTTGCGGTCGATCGTGCGTGGACGGCAGGGCCCGACCTGCAGATCATTTCCTTCGCGGATGGTGCGGAACTCATGCGAGCTGGATGCGTTGTAAATCGGATCCAACGGTCGCGTCACCTCCGTACCCTTCTTGCGCCCACCCGTTCCAAACGTCGACATCGATGGATTCATTGGTTATGTCGGCAACATGTGACAACACGAGTCGTCGGGCGCCTGCCTGTTCGGCGACGGAGCCGACCCTTTGCACCTCTACATGAGACTCGAGCATGTGGGATCGGAACGCTTCGGGTAGATCTGCCCCTTGCAGGTTGATCGCCTCGTGCACAAGCAGATCGGTCCGGTTCGCAAGCCTGATGACGTTCTCGGAATAGGCTGTGTCTCCGGAGAAAGTAACCGATCCGTAGTCGGTATCGAACCGGAATGCAAATGATGGAAACACCGGCCCATGGGGAACCAAGACTGCAGTCACTCGTACACGGTCATCTTCCATTACCGTGAAAGGTGTCATGCTCGGCGCCCTGGTGGTGTAGTTGACGTCGACTTCAGGGATTCCAATTTCTGTGATGTCCATGAGCGTGCGGACGTCGCGTATTCCGCTGTCGCGGAGAAACATATTGGTGCTGTATGCGAACGCATCGTGCAAGCGATCAGCGAACTTGATCGTTCCGGGTGTTGGATCGGTGCCCACCGTGGTAGCTTCACCGCCGCCGAACTTCGGCGGAAGGCCACCGGCCGGGCCAGGTCCGTGCACGTGGACAGGATTCTCGATCCAGTCGCCATATGCGCTGTTGGGAACCGTTCCCCCTGCGAGGAAGAAGTCATAGAAGTCCGAGACATGGTCGGCGTGCAGATGGGTCAGGAAGATCGAGTTCAGATTTCTCTGCTGCAGACCCGAGCGTACATACTGGCTTGCAGATGCACGGCCGCAGTCGACAAGATACACCTGGCCCTCGATGACTACAGCAGTTGAGATGCCTGTTCGATTGGGTTCGATAGGAGGGCCGCCTTGCGTGCCCAGAAGAATGATCTCGAAACGTTCCTCACCGATGGCAGGCGGGACGGTGACGTCGTCGAACGTCTGTGGGAGTGTCGCTGATCCTGTCCCTGAAGAGCAGCCAGACAGCCCCACTGCAGCGGCGAGACTTCCTGCACCGGCCAGTAGGCCTCGCCTGGTCAGTTTGTTGGAAGGATCAAACACCTTGCTTGTGAGGCACATACTTCTCCATGTCGAGTTCGGGCCGATTCGTTTGCGAGATAGGAGTTCTTGTGTAGGAACCCTCGGTCATACGGGGTTCGGTGCCAGCGCTCCAGCCCCCGCGTACTGGGCCGATGACCCCAGTTTCGCTTCGATCTCGAGTAACCGATTCCATTTGGCGGTTCGCTCCGAGCGGGTGGTCGATCCGACCTTGATCTGTCCCGTGCGCCAGCCCACCGCCAGGTCGGACAGCCACGAATCCTCGGTTTCACCCGATCGGGCGGAGAGCACCGTGGCGACGTTGTGTTCTCGTGCGAAGTCGACGACCTCGCGCGCCTGCGAGAGGGTGCCGATCTGATTGGGTTTGACCAGAACAGCATTTGCTGCGCCGCGGTCCACTCCCTGTGCCAGTCGCTGGGGATTGGTCACGAACAGGTCGTCACCGAGGAGCTGGGTGGAGGGAAGAGCTGCTTGTGCCTTGGGCCAATGGTCCCAATCGTCTTCGGACAGGATGTCTTCGATGGACACGATCGGGAAGTCCGACGACCATGCTTCGAGTTCGGCGATGAGCTCGCTGGAGCTCAGGTGCCGGTTCTCGGAGGCGAAATGGTAGCGGGCCGAGTTCACGTCGTAGAACTCGGTGGCGGCGACATCGATCGCGATCGCGGCCTGTGCTCCGAGATCGAGGCCGGCCTTGGCGATGCCGCGCGCGAGAAACTCCAATGCCGCACGGTTGGACGGCAGTCTCGGGCCCAGTCCGCCTTCGTCGGCGACGAGCGCGACATCGTATCCGGCATCCTCGAGCACCTGGGCGGTGCCGCGACGCACTCGCCAGGCGAATTCGATCGCCTCGCGGAAGCTGTCGGCGCCGACCGGGACGACGAGGAAGTCCTGGATGTCGACCGCTCCGTCGGCGTGGGCGCCACCGGAGATGACGTTGACCATGGGCAGCGGAAGCAGGGGGTCGTTTCCGATGTGGGCGTAGAGGGGCAATCCGGCGGCTCGGGCAGCGGCTCGGGCTGAGGCGATCGACACCGACAAGACGGCATTCGAACCCATCGTCGACAGGTGGGGTGTACCGTCTGCCTCGCGCAGAGCGGCGTCGACGGCTCGTTGGTCGGTGGCGTCGATCCCGCAGACGGCGTCGCGCAGTGTGGTGTTGGCGTTCGCGACCGCGTAGGTTACGCCTTTTCCGCCGTACCGGATCCCGCCATCGCGTAGTTCGACGGCTTCGTGGGTGCCGGTGGAGGCACCCGACGGCACGATCGCCGTGGCCGCGGTCCCGTCGTGGAGGGTGACCTCCGTGGCCACGGTCGGATTGCCGCGGGAATCGAGGGCCTCCCAGGAGAACACCGATTTGATTCGGGTACCGGACATGGTCAGTTCCTCCAGAGAAGGTCGAAGGTGGGGCGGGGATGAAGTAGTACCTGCCGAGCGATCTGGAGCGCCTGCGCCCGGGCGGCCGGGGACAGGTAGGTCGCCGGCGACTTACCGTCGACGCGGGCGAGCAGGAGGCACCCGATCTGCCGCAGCAGGTGGTCGCGGTCGAATTCGGGCAATCGAGGCTGGGGGTGGGTGAGGTAGGCATCGAGGAATGCTCGTGCCAAATCCCGGAATTCGTGGGCTGCGGACGGAGTGTGCAGTGCCTTGCACACGAAATGCGCCAGCATGAAGGCCACGTCGAAGGTCGGGTCACCGATGTGGGTTACCTCCCAGTCGATGATCCACAACCCGTCGGCACCGGTGAGGATGTTCTTCGGCGAGAAGTCCCCGTGGACCAGACACATCCGGGTGGCGAGCATATGGTCGACGGTGGCCTCGATCGCTGGGGCGAGGTCGTGATGGTGGTCGCTCGTCCATCGGTAGAACGGGTCGACTCTGAGTTCAAGGAAGGCGTCGGTGTCGGCGAACGTGTTTCGCATGACCGGGTTGTCGCTGGACTCCGCGTGGAGGGTGGCCGACAGTCGTCCCAGAACTGCGCCGATGTGGGGCGCGACCTGTCCTGCGAGCAGGTCGGTCTTCCATTCGGTGAAGTCCCGTGGGGCTCGGGCGAGGGCCATCAAGTGTCTGTCCTCGTCCAATGCCAGCATCGGCGGCACGTGGTGCGGCAGTAGCGTGCCTGCGGCGTCGATCGCGTGTGCCTCGGTGATAAGGCGTTGTGGGGAGGCATACCAGTCGGCCTCGACGCGAAGTTTGGGAAGCGCACGCTTGACGACGACGTCTACTCCAGGACCGGAGACGGCCAGGACGTCGTTGGACACTCCCCCCGACAGCGGTGCGATGTCGAGAGGCGTGTCCTCGTTGGCGAGGCCGCGGTCGATCAGGAAGGCCGTCACCTCGTCAGCAAGCCCGGTCGTGGTGTTATCGATGGGGTGAATGGTCATGTCAGCGCCGTGTTCCGGGTCGAGAAGCGTGCGTGTGGGGAGTCGATCACCTGGGCGTTGACCACATGCGAAGGTAGTTCGCCGCGCAGCACGGCGGCGACGTTCGTTGCTGCCGTGCGTTGCAGGTCTGCGACGGCTTCGTCGGAGATGAATGCCGCGTGTGGCGTCAGGATCACGTCCTGTCGATGGCGGAGCGGATGGTCCTTCCCGGGAGGTTCGGTGGCCATCACATCGAGTGCGGCTCCGGCCAGGGTATTGCGTTCGAGCGCGTCGAGCAGGGCTGATTCGTCGATGAGTGCACCGCGTGAGGTGTTGATCACCACGGCGCCGGCGGGAAGCAACCCGAGTTCGCGGGCTCCGATGATGCCTGTCGTGGCCGGGTTCGCCGGCAGATGGAGGGACAGGATGTCGGCGCAGGCGAGAAGCTCGTCGAGCGTGCGGGTGAACGTCACCCCGGCGTCTTCCCTCTTGCCGGCCTGTGACGGTGAGAACGCCACGACGTTCATCCCGAAGGCCTGGACCCGGTGGGCTACAGCCCGCCCGATGGCTCCGAAGCCGACCAGCCCGACAGTTCTGTTTCGGAGCCGTTTGAGTGCGCCGAATTCTTTGTTGTCCCAACCACCGGTGGCGGTTTGCTGCGCGAACTGCGCGACTTTACGTGTGTGTCCGAGGATCAGGGCGAGGGTGTGGTCGGCGACTTCTTCGGTGCAGAACTCGGGAACGTTGGACACGATCACGCCGAGCCGGGTGGCGCATTCGACGTCGATGTTGTCGAGTCCGACCCCGTAGCGGCCGACGGTACGGCAGGATCGTGCTGCTTCCAGGACTCGAGCGGTGACCGGCTTCCAGCAGGTCAAGATCGCGTCGACGTCGGCTGCGAGGTCGACGAGCTCGTCTTCGGTTCCGGTGTCGGCCACGACGAGCTCCGCACCTACCCGGGCGAGGATCTCACGTTCGATGTCGAGGGTGGGCCAGGAGTAGTCCGTGACCAGGATGGTGCTCATGCGTGCGCCGGTTCCGGTCCGGAGAAGGTGTGGCTCATCTGCCCGATACCGGTGATCCAGCTTTCGATGACGTCGCCCTCGCGCAGGAAACGTGGCGGGTTCCAGGCGGTGCCGACGCCGGAGGGTGTTCCGGTGAAGATGAGGTCACCCGGGGTGAGGGTCACGATTCCCGAGATGTATTCGATCAGCTGGCCCACCGGGAAGATGAGGTCGCTGGTGCTCGAGTTCTGTACCTCTTTGCCGTTGAGCAAGCTACCCAGGGCGATGTTGTTCCGGTCGTCGAATTCGTCAGGAGTGACCAGGACGGGGCCGATCGCGGAGTATCCGGGGAAGGACTTGCCGAGGCCGAATTGCGGGTGCGATTCGGGACGCTGCTGCACGTCCCGGTCGGAGAAGTCCTGGCCGATGGTCACTCCGGCGACATAGTCCCACGCATCGTCGGCGGAAACCTTGTGGGCTTCGCGGCCGATCACGATGACTGCTTCGACTTCCCAGTCCACGCGGGGTCCGGACAGTGCGATGGTGGTGCCCGGTCCGGTCACCGAGGTGGGGAACTTCGGGAACACGAGCGGGTATTCGGGGACGGGCCAGCCCGCCTCGGCGACATGCTTGGCATAGTTGACGCCGATACCGAATCCCTGCAACGGTGTCGGGCTCGGTGCCCCCAACTGGTCCTGACGAAGGTCACCGGCGGACGCGAACGATGCGGACTGTGCCCATTCGCTGAATTCCTGCCACACGTGGAAGAGGGCGGCGATGTCGGCGGGGAATCGGCCGCTGCTGGCTTGTTCGATGTCGAGTGCTTGGTCACCGGAGATGAGTACGGCGCGGTTGTTTTGGTTCGCGATCTTCATGAAGTGCCCTCTGAGCAAAAGTTGGATAGGGAATAGGTACGCGCGTAGGCGCAGTGAGACGGTTACGACGTCGCTGTCGTCGTCGGTCTCTTGATCAGTTCGGAGTCCGGTTCGCCGGCCTTGCGGCGGGCGATCAGGTCTTCCATGTTGAACTCGATGCCGATGGGGTTGGCGGCGAACTCGGGGCCGAACATGAACTCGTTCGCCTCGTCGACGGTGTCGTACACGTCGACCTGCATCTCGGCTTGGTTTCCGTCCGGATCCCGGTAGTACAGCGACAGGGTCGGTCCATGGTGGATCTGCCACCAGGGGGTGATGTCCTCGTCGCGGAGTCGTTCGTAGGTGGCGATCAGGTCGGCGAGGGTGGCATAGGTGAATGCCACGTGGTGCATACCGAGCGTGTCGGGATCGTGCGGTTTGTACCCGTCGGCGAGGTTCGCCAGGGCCAGCCGGTGGTGTTCGTCGTCGTAGGCGAGGAAACAGATGCGGTCGTTTCCGTACTGGACCTTGGCCTCGAGAACGTTGAGCCACCAATCGCGGAGCCGGGGAACGTCGTTGGTCTGGAACACCACGTGGGCCAGACGTTCGGGCGAGGGCATGAGGACCTCCTGTATCGGGATGGAATGGAATGGATTGTCAGAGAAGCGTTGTGGGGAGCTCGTCGACACCGAGCAGAACCTTGCCGTGCACCTCTGCGGCGGTCTCGAACAGCGCGAAGGCGTGCCGGCTGGCGGCTTCGCTGTCGCGCCAGATCCGCTGAAGGGGGTTGGCGTTCGCGAACGATGAGGCGCCGTGCGCAGAGACCAAGGTGCGGATCGCTTCCCGTGCGGTCTTGATGGCGTAGGCATTGGCCACCCTAATGCGGGTCCGGTCGGCGAGCTCGAGTGTGCGTCCGGCGGCGACAGTGGTTGTGACCTCGTCGCAGAGGGTGTAGACGAGTGCGCGGGCGGATTCGATCTGCGCGGCGGCTTCCGCGACGGCCAGCTGCACCGTCGGCGCGTACGTCTGCTGTTCGTAGCTCGAGTACGCGATGCCACGGCGGCCGGCTTTTTCGATCACCAGGTCGAGGGCGGCCCGTGCCAATCCCAGTTGTGGGCCGGCGAGGATCAGACATCCGGGAGCGAGGAACGGGGCCTGGTAGAGAGATTCGTCGGTGAACGGAGTCGGCAATCCGTGCACGGCCGAGGCGCCGAGGGCAAGGACGCGGTGTTCAGGCACGAAGACGTCGTCGAGAACGACGGTGTTGCTTCCGGAACCGGACATCCCGGCGACGAACCACGTCTCCTCAATCGAATAGTCGGACACAGGAATCATGCCGAACCCAACATCGGGGTTGCCATCGCTGTCGGTGAGCGGAAATCCCACCATGGCCCAGTTCGCGTGCCAGCTGCCCGAGGCGAAGCCCCACTTGCCGGTCACCCTCCAGCCCCCATCGACCTTGGTGCTCGATCCGGAGGGGGTGAACACCCCACAGGTGCGGGCGCCGCCTGCCGTGCCATAGATTTCCTCCTGGGCCTGTTCGCCGTACAGTCCGACGAACCAGTTACCGATGTTGAGCAGGCTGAACGCCCATGCAGTCGACCCGTCACCGCGCCCGAGCGCTTCTTCGATCGCGATCCAGGTGCGGAAGTCGGCTTCGAATCCGCCGTGACGTCGGGGCACCGAGACCCGGAAGAGCCCGGCTTGGTCCATGGCATCGATGTTGTCCTGGTCCACGCGACGGTGTTCTTCGGTGGAGACCGCGTTCTTCTGCAGCAGCGGGATCAGAGCTTCCGCGCGGGAGACCAGTTCGGTGTGATCGATAGCGTTGTCAGAGGTGGTGGTTTCGACGACGGTGGTCATGGTTTTCTCCAGGGTGGGGCGGCGAGGGACGCCGGAGGGGATCTGTTGGGAGCCGTGTCGGTTACTGCCGCCGCGGGTGGCGACCGATGGCCGGCCGGTGTGCTGTCGGTGAGACGGTGCAACAGGGTGCAGGGTCAGAGCATCGAGAGTTCGACGAGTGGTCGCGGGCGTGGCGCCAGGCCGGTCGGCCGCATCTCGAGGTGGTGGCCCAGCCGATCGCGCTTGGTGCGCAGGTAGTCGATGTTGTGGTCAGTCTCGGCCGTGGGAAGTTGGACTCGTCCCGCGAGTTCGAGCGAGTGCCCGTCGAGGCCGTCGTACTTGGCAGGGTTGTTGGTGATCAAGCGCAACCGGCGCACTCCGAGATCGATCAGGATGTGGGCGCCGACCTCGTAGCTGCGGGCGTCCACGGGAAGACCCTGCGCCAGGTTGGCATCGACGGTGTCCAGGCCCTGGTCTTGAAGGTCATAGGCGCAGATCTTGTGTGCCAGACCGATTCCTCGACCTTCGTGTCCGCGGAGGTAAACCAGGACACCGCAGCCCTCGTCGGCGATGGCCGCCAGAGCTTGCTCGAGTTGTGTTCCGCAATCGCAGCGCAGCGAGCCGAGGACGTCACCAGTGAGGCATTCGCTGTGTACCCGTACGAGCACTCCAGCATCGGTCCGCCCGGCGGCGGCGACATCACCCATCACGAGAGCCAGGTGTTCGATGCCATCGAAACTCGACCGATATGCCACGGCCCGGAACTGCCCGAATGCGGTGGGCATCGACGACGTGGAGACCTGCTCGACCTGCGACTCGGTGGCGTTGCGGTAACGCACCAGGTCGCCAATATGCAGAACCGGGAGCCCATGAGCGTCGGCGAAGGCCAACAGGTCCTCTCCGCGCCGCATCGATCCGTCGTCGGCGACAATCTCGGAGATCACCGCCACCTCGCCCGCTCCTGCCAGCCGCACCAGATCCACGGAGGCTTCGGTGTGGCCGGAGCGGACGAGGACGCCACCCGGACGGGCGCGGAGCGGAAAGATATGGCCGGGTCGTCGGAGGTTGGCGGGGGCAGTGGAGTCATCGGCCAGCGCGTGCACGGTGGCGGCGCGGTCGGTCGCCGACACCCCCGTTCCGGTATCGACGTGGTCGACCGTCACGGTGAAGGCCGTCCCGTACGCATCGGTGTTGTCCTCGACCATCAGCGGAAGCCGCAGCACCGCGGCACGCTCGACGGTCATCGGGGCGCAGACGATTCCAGTGCTGTGCCGCACGATGAAGGCCATCTGCTCGTCCGTGACGGACGAGGCGGCAACCACCAGGTCCCCCTCGTTTTCTCGGTCGGCATCGTCGATGACAATGATCATCCGGCCTGCAGCGAGCGCCGCGACGGCGTGGTCCACGGCGTCGTGGGGGTGGCGAGAAGACATCATGGTTTCACCTCCACTGCAGAATGGGTGCCGAATGTGCGTGCGTGATAGGTCAGCGGAGCCACAGAGGACTTGACCGCTTCGACGATGCCGCCGTAGGCGATGACATGGTCGCCGCCGTCGACAAGTTCCACAAGATCGCACGCCAGCCAGCCTGAGGTTCCGTGCAGTCGAGGAAGCCCACTGGAACTCGTCCACGATGTTCCCTCGAACTTGTCCGGCCCCTTGCGGGCGAACTGCATAGCGGTTCCTGACTGGGTGTGAGACATGATGTTCACTCCGAAACGTCCGGTCTGCCGCACCACGGTCAACAGAGCCGATCCGCGGTCGAGTGATATCAAGACCATCGGCGGTCTCATCGACAACGACGCGAACGCGCTGACGGTGGTGCCGTGGGGTCGAGTGCCGTCCATGGCGGTCACGACGGCCACCGGAGTGCACACTCCCGCCATGACCTCTCGAAATTCGGTGGCCACGGACTCAGCCGACCTACCATCGGCCAGTCGTACGTCCATTGGTTGCCTCCCACGTCCAGTCGGTCAGTCACACAAACGATTGTGTGTGACTTCTGTCATACACAACTGTGCGTGAGCCACCGAGCAGATGAACCGGGGCAACTACGTAGACGACTACGTATCTAATTCTCGGTGTTCGTGTGGTACCAGCTGGCGACCTGAGTGCGGGATGTGAAACCCAACTTGACCAGGATGTTTTCCACGTGCGTTTCCACCGTACGTAGGGCGATCACCAAGTCGGCAGCGATCTGAGCATTACTTGAGCCCGCGGCGATCAGCGCCGCCACCTGCCATTCGCGGGGAGTGAGCACTCCAGCCGCTTTGGGGCGGCCGCGACTCGGTCCCCCGATGTTCCTTGTACCGGCACCTTCGGGGCGAGCGAGGCCCGAGCCCTGCGCGGGCGAGGAACCTGCCGATGCGCGGTCCGGTGCACTCAATACCAGGTCGAGGACCTCATTCACCTTCATCTTCGCGCCGCGGGCAAGTTCGGCATCGAATCTCTCGATGCCGAGGTCCTTTTCGAGAATGTCGACATGCTCGTGGTGAATTTCGAGGTACTGGTCGAAACCGAACAAGGGGTTTCCGATCGGCCCCCAGAGGGATCGATTCGCCCCGAGTAGCCGTGCGGCGCGCACCCGATTCCCGCGATCACATTCGAGCCAACCGAACACTTCGAGCGCGAACGCGATACCGGTGAGGTCGGCAAGGGACCGCTTCGACCGGATGCTCCTACGCAAGAGTTCAGCACAAGTGTCCGTTTCTCCCGTTTGCCAGAGGTCGACAGCGTTGACCCAGTCCCCCCAGCTTCGCGCCCACACTTCGCCGATCTCGTCACTGCGACGCCGAAGGATGACCCCCAACGAGCGTGACCGCTCGAGATTTCCGAGGACCAAATGAATCCACGACTGCTGAGCGAGCGCCAACAGATGAACCGAGTCCCACAGCTCAACGGTGTCGAAGATCGACACTGCCTCCTCGTACAGGCGGGCCGACTCGTCGAAACGCCCGGTGAACATCGACGCCGATGCCCTTGCTTGGGTGACATAGCCGGTCAAGATTGGGTCGTCATCGGCATCAGCTCGCTCGGCCGCTTCGTCGAGGACGGGAATCGCCGCCCGAGGGTCGCCCTGCGCCAACGCGATCCACCCCTTGACCCACAGGGACTTTGCTGAAAGTTCCGCAGGAGAGGTTGACAATCGACCGAACCAATATTGGCCCTCTCGTGCCAGTCCCGAGATCCACCGATGCCACAGGCCGGTAATCATGTCATCGGCCACCGCTGCGTGGGTATCTCGTTCGAGGCCGTTACGGATTGCTTGCCGGATGTTCGGAATTTCCGACATCACTGAGTTCGCCGCATCGACCTGCCCCGCTCCCGAACGCCACGCGCGCTCAGCGACGGCGACAATATCTGCGTAGTGGCGAAGATGGCGTAGCGCCAGCTCCGATTCGTCTACTACGCGCTCGTCGGATGACGCGGACAAGAGCCGCCGCCCGAATTGCCGGATCGGTTCGAGCAATCTGTACCGGTTTTCATCGTCGAGGCGATCAACGACAGATTTGGTGATCAGTCCGAGAATCCATTCCCGCACCTGCGTCTCATTCACACCGCCGAAAGTGCAAATGGTGACCGCGCTGTCGAGGGTGAAGCTGCCAGCGAAGTACGACAAGCGGATCCAAATCTGCTGCTCACCGGGCGTACACAGGTCATAGCTCCACTTCATTGCCGCTTCGATAGTCTGGTGACGCACGTCCACCCCCCGCACTTTTGCCGCCAGCAACCCCTCACTCGATTCGAGACGATGCGCGATCTCGGCGATGCTCAGGTTCCGGACCTGCACAGCAGTCAGTTCAATCGCCAGAGGAATTCCGTCCAGCCGCCTGCACAGCCGGACAACGTCGTCGATGTTGCCGGCGTCGACGACAAAGCCTGGAGATGCAGCGGACGCACGCTGCTCGAACAATTCCACTGCTTCGAAGCCGGCAGCGTCGTCGCTGACAAGACCACCATCATCAAGCTCGGGGACCGCGAGAGGAGGAACCGACACCACATGCTCGCCCGCCACCGCCAGTGGCTCGCGGCTGGTCACAATGATCCGCAAATCGCGGGCACGTCGAATCAGGGAGCCCGCCAGATCTGCCACCGCGTCGACCAGGTGTTCACCGTTGTCCAGAATCAGCAGTGCCCGACGATCAGGCAGATGTCTGAGGACCACTTCAACGGTGTCTGCGCTCGATTGATCAGCAATCCGCATCGCCTCCGCAACTACCATGGCAATCGCCGTTGGGTCCGTCACATCCGCCAGTTCGACGAACCACACCCCGCCAGGAAAAGAACGAGCCACCCGCCGCGCCGCCTGAATTGCCAGTCGCGTTTTCCCCACCCCGCCAGGACCGGTAATGGTCACAATCGGTGCTGTCGCCAACGCCGACTTGACCGCAGTGACCAACGCTCGCCTCCCGACGAAACTCGTCGGGCTTTCCGGCAAGTTCCGCTCCTGAAACGGGGACGTTCTCGTCGACATAGCCCTACCTCATCGTTCGCCACCGGATCGATCGGACACCAAACCTACATCCAGACATCCGCGCTCAACTCAGCCTGAATACATCGATCAGATGGTGGCAGCGCCGGTCCGCGTACCGAGGCCGAGGCCGAGGCCGAGGCGAGGTTCCCGCGGACAGGGCCGTTGATGACCCGGAAGCTGAATCTCGAGTTGATCGCCGAGCACTGGAACGACTTGCTCCGGCTGGCGGGGTCGTTGAAGTTCGGGCACGCCACCGCCTCGCTGCTGGTCGGAAAGCTCTCGGCGTCGGGTCGTCAGAACGCCCTGGCTGCCGCGTTGAAGGAGTACGGGGCGCTGCGGCGCACCATCTACGCCGCGAAGTACCTGTCGGATCCGGACTATCGGCGCAAGATCTCCCGCCAGCTGAACAAGGGCGAGTCCCTGCACGCGCTGCGCCGCGACCTGCTCTACACCCACGAGGGCATGATCTCTGCCCGGCACCTGGACGGGCAGACCGAACAGGCCTGGTGCCTCACGTTGGCGACGAACACCGTGATCGCCTGGACGACAGAGTATTACGGCCTGGCGGTCGAGCAGATGCGGCGTACCGGCCGTCGTATCGATCAGGACGTACTGGCCCACATCAGTCCAGCGCACAGCGAGAACATCAATTTCTTCGGCGCGATCGAGGTCGATATCGACGCCGAACTCGCCGCGTTGGGGCCGACCGGGTACCGGCCGCTGCGGGTGCGCGACACCCTGTTCTAGAGAGTGTCAGCGTGCTCAGCAGGTGGATAGCTGGGCGGAGGTCGTCGCGGCTGGCAGTGTTCCGGCTTCGATGCCGGCCAGGGACCGGATGCCATACAGGCGGTCGCGTAGAGCAGACCCTCGGGCAGGCTGATCAGGTTGTGCCCGCCGCTGCGCCCCAAAGTCGTCACGGCTGCGGGACGATCGCTGGAGCAACAGTGACGACGGCCTGGCCGACGGCGCCTCCGCTGCGGCTGGTGATGGCGGCGGGGACGTCATCGAAGTCGTAGGTCTCGGTGACGGGCGGGGTGATCGATCCGTCGCGCAGGAAGGCGGAGAGGGCTTCGCGGGTGAGGTCGCGTTCGGTGTCGGAGCGGAAGAGGGCAAGGGCTCCGCTGACGGAGTAGTCGTTGAAGACGATGTGCTGGGGGTCGGGTTGTCCCCACGTGCCGCTGGCGAAGCCGACCAGCAGAATGCGTCCCCCACGGCTGACAGCCGAGGTGGCTTGCTCGTATGCTTCACCGCCGACCGTGTCGTAGATGACGTCGGCGCCATGACCGCCGCTGAGTTCGAGCACTGTCTCGGCGAGGTCGTGTTCGCTGAGGTCGACGACGTGGTCGGCGCCCTGGAGACGGCAGAAGCGCGCCTTGTCCTCGTGGCGGGCGGTGGCGATGACGGTGGCACCGAGGGCTTTGCCGAGCTGGATGGCGGCCGATCCCGTGCGCCCTGAGCCACCCAGGACCAGGAGGGTCTCGCCTTCGCGGAGCGTGGCCCGGTGGGCGAGGCCGACGTGGGCGACGTGGTATGAGCCGGGGAATCCGGCGGCTTGCGCGTCGGTGAGTTCGGCGGGGGCCGGCGTCGCCCCGGTAGTCGGGCTGAGCGTGTATTCGGCGAGTCCACCGATCGCGATGTCGGCACGGCTGTTGCCCATGATCCGGGTGCCCGCGGAGAAGGGGTATCCGGGGCCGGGTTTGTCCACGATGCCGACGATTTCCTGGCCGGGAGAGACCGGGGCCGAGGGGACCAGCGGGTAGCGGCCCTGGACCATCATGAGGTCGGGAAGCGCGACACTGGCGGCCAGGACGCGCACGCGGGCCTCGTTCGGGCCGGGTTCGGGAAGGGGGACTTCCACCTTCTTCAGGACGGTGTTGGGCGCGCCGAACTCGTTTGCCTGCCAGCGTTTCATGAATGCGTTCCTTTCGGTCGGGGA
Source organism: Rhodococcus sp. USK13 (assembly GCF_018343855.1). Taxonomy (NCBI): domain Bacteria; kingdom Bacillati; phylum Actinomycetota; class Actinomycetes; order Mycobacteriales; family Nocardiaceae; genus Rhodococcus; species Rhodococcus sp. USK13. The sequence continues at coordinate 6,744,262 of NZ_CP069242.1, forward strand.
CAAGCGCCGAGCCGTTTGAGGTGGACCCTGTGTTCGGGTCGGGCCGCCCAGCCGGCGCGGCCGGTGAACGATCTCTTACTCGTAGTCGAGGACTCGCCCGGTACGTGGGGCACGACTGTGCCACACATACCGGCGGGCTCGTCGGTGGTGTCGGTGACGAAATCGGCGTCAGCGGTGAAGGGAGCGGTTGAGCTCCACCGTTTCGTCCAGCGCGGGCATGGAGGGGAGACCCGCTAGGTACTCCAGCTGGCGGTCACGGATGCCTGGGGTCCGTTCCCGGTCGGCCGCCTGCAGGGCCGGCCCCAGCTCGTCGAGGCTCAGCTCGGTGCAGTACGCGGGCGTTGCCGGCTGCTGACGCCAGGAGTCGGCCAGCTTGCCTGCGTCGAAGGGGTCGAAGCCGCTCTCGTCCACCAGGCGCATGGCCACTTGCCGCGCCTCGTCGGAGTCGGCGGCGACCGGAAGCGCGATCCGGCCTGGTGTTCCCGCGGGAACACCCTTGGTCTTCAAGGTGCCTTCCAGGACCGCGTTCCACGCCTTGACCACCGGTCGTCCCAACTGCTCGGCCACCCACAGGCTCTCGACCTGACCCTGCCCCACCCCTTCGATAGGAACGTTCCACGCCCGGAAGGGGACGTAATTGGTGGTGTCGATGACGACGGTCTCCTCGGGCACGGCAGTGAAGAGTCCGGCCACCTCCGGGACCTTGAAGAAGGGGACGGACAGGATCACGACGTCCTTGCCCTGTACGGCGTCGGCAGCCGTCGCCGCTCGCGCCCCGAATTCCAGCACGTCCGCATCGATGGTCTCCGGCCCCCGGGAGTTCGCGACGGCGACCTCGTGCCCGCCTGCACTGAAGATGCGCGCCAGGTGTGCCCCGATCGCCCCTGTACCGATAACACCAATTTTCATGATTCGTCCTTACTGGAGATGTGCCTCTCCTGAGAGGGGGGAGACGGGATGTGATGACTGTGGGCTTGCGTGGTTGTTCCGGACGTCCTGCTCGCGGTATCCGCTTTCGATGAGAGATCTTCCCTGTGTCTTTCGACCAGGCAGTGAGGGGCAGGGCTAGTGCACGACGACGGGTGCGTCAGCCTGCTCGGGGGCGGGCGTGATTTGGTCGCGGGCGCGCCGGACGAGCAGTCCGCACACGAGTGCGACCGCGACGAGGGCGACGGCTGAGACGGCGAAGATCACGTGGTAGCCGTGTACCGCGGCGGCGTCGGTAGCACCCTTGGTCTGGTCGCGGCCGGCAAGGTATTGCGCGACCGCGCCGCCGTAGATGGTGCTCATCAGAGCCGTTCCGATGGATCCGCCGACCTGCTGCACCATATTGACCGCCGCCGAGGCAACGCCCACGTCGCCGGGCTCGACGCCCAGGGTGCTCGTCGAGATGGCCGCGGTGAAGATCAGTCCCATGCCGAATCCCATCACGGCCAGCGCGGGCAGGACCACGGCGAGATAGGAGCCGTCGACGGAAAGGCCCTGCAGGATCAGCAGGCCCGCGGCGGCGATCAGCGCGCCGACGGTGAGCATCACCCTCGGCCCGACCCTGGGCAGCAGCATGCCGCCCACGAAATTCGCGCTGATGATGACCGCCAGTGGGAAGGGCAGGAACGCGACACCCGTCATCAGCGCGGAGAACCCCAAGGTGCTCTGCAGGTAATAGGTCAGGAACAGAAACAACCCGAACAGGCCGATGTTGGCCAGGACCAAGGCGAGCAGGGCGCCGCCGCGGTCACGGTCGAGGACCACACGAAGCGGGAGCAGGGGGTGTGCCGCGCGCCGTTCCACGAGCACGAACAGGGCCACGAGCGCGACACCGACGAGCAATGAGGCCAGGGTCAGCGCATCGCTCCACCCCTCGGTCTCCGCGCGGGCGAACCCGTACACGATTCCCACGAGACCGACCGTCACCGTGATCGCCCCCAGCACGTCGAGGCGGGGGCGAGCAGTGACCACGATGCGGGGCAGCAGGGATGCCGCGCCGACGAGCGCGACGACGGCGAACATCACGTTGACGAACAGGCACCAGCGCCAGGACATGTACTCGGTCAGCACGCCACCCAGGAGCATGCCGATCGCACCACCCGAGGCGCCGACGGCGCCGAAAATACCAAACGCTTTCGCCCGCTCCCTGCCATCAGTGAAGATCATCGAGATGAGGGACAGCGCGGCCGGGGCCAGGAGCGCGCCGAACACACCCTGCAATGCTCGCGCGCCGACCAGAAAACCGAACGACGGCGCAATACCTCCGAGCACCGACGCCAGAGCGAACCCGGCCAGCCCGATGATGAAAGCGCGCTTTTGCCCGACAAGATCCGCGATGCGACCGCCCAGGAGGAGCAGGCTGCCGAAGGCGAGCGAGTAGGCAGTGACGATCCACTGCCGATCCTCGTCACCGAACTGCAGATCGACCTGGGCGGCAGGCATCGCGATAGTCACGATCGTGCCGTCCAGTATCACCATCAGCTGCGCGATGACGATGAACACGAGAACAAGCCATTTTCGCCTCATCGGCGCGGTCGGCTCGGCACCGCGATCTGTTGACTGAAGCGTTTGCACGCATGCCTCCGGTAGAAACTTGAAACGGAACAGTGAGTCCGGATGGCGACGGTAGCAGAAACGGACTGATGATTCCGAATCGGTGTGCTGGGTAGGATCCCTGTGTGACCGACACGACGAGCCCCCCGACCAGAAAGGATGCCGCGCGCAACCGCGCCCGGTTGCTCGAGGCTGCGGAACAGCTGTTCGCCAGCGAGGGGCTGGATGTGACGTTGAAGGACGTCGCCCTCCGGGCAGGGGTGGGCGTCGGCACCGTCTACCGGCACTTCCCGACGAAGGACGACCTCCTGGATGAGATCTTCGCCGACCGGTTGGCCTCCGCGACCGACAGTGCCCGAAGGGCGGCGGCGGACCCGGATGGGTGGCGCGGTCTCGTCCGCTACCTCGAGGACTCGATGCGCACGCAAAGGGACAACTGCGGCCTGCGCGGACTGGTGATTGCGACCGTCCCCAGCTGCCCGATGGTGGTCAAGTCCCGGACGGAAATTGCCCCGCTGGTGCGGCAGATGGTGGCAAAGGCGCAGAAGCAGGGCACGCTCCGTCCCGACTTCGACGCCACAGACGTCACGTACATCCAGGTGGCGTTGGCGGCGATCATGGAGGCGACCCACGACACCTCGCCGGACCTGTATCGCCAGCACCTCAAGCTGTTCATCGACGGTATGCGTGCGGAAGGACCCCCGGGAGCTGCCTTCCGAGACACCTGACTCCCAACAGGATGATTTTTAAGATGGTGGGCTCGACCCAGGAATGGCAATCCATCGCGGAACAGTTCTCCATCCGCACACGAGTTCTGACTCGAATTGGGGTTGTGGCGAGCTGCGGTTTCGCAACACCGGTATGCCGGATCGGATGTGGGACAGTAACGACCGTTTTCGTCTCATCGTCCGGCACCACCACCCCCGCCGGGCGGTTCCTGTTCCACGTCATCGCCGCCATGGACGAGATGACCGCCGACCTCATCAGCGAAGGCACCCTCGAAGGACTCGAATCCGCCGCGCACGCGGACGAGTCCGCGGGCACCCAGCGGACTAGACCACCTTGCAGACGCTCAAGGCACGCCAGATGTACGACGAAACCGACGACCACGACCAACACCGCTACACCGTCGCCCAGATCGTTCCCATTGCCCCGTGCCGAAGCAGGGCCATGTCAGTGATGCTGTCGGCGCCGACCATGCCCGCGATCAACATGCCGACACAACACCACTACTTTCTGGGGAACGTTCGACCTCGTCCGTCGCGAACCAACCCCGAAAAATCGGGCCTGAGCAGCAGAATCCGCATCTTCGCCATTCCAACACCACCTCGCCGAAGGTGTTGCAATGACCGATATAACCCTGGGGCCGTCAAACGGGACATCTCCGAACAGTCGGGATCACGCCGTCGGCTGCGGTATGGCGCGGTACGAGCAGCGTCAGTACGGCGCCGACGACGGCGGGGACGGCGAAGGCGAGCAGTTGCCAGGTGGTGCCGGCGCCGAGTGCGACGAAAAGTCCCCCGTAAGTGGGGCCGATGATCGCACCGATCCGGCCCACTCCCAATGCCATGCCGAGCCCGGTGGCCCGGCAGGACGCCGGGTAGAAGGTGCCGACGAAGGTGTTGAGCACGATTTGGGTGCCCGTGGTGCCCACACCCGCGAGCAGTACCAGTAGATAGATGACCGCGAGCGGCGGGGCGGTGGCGACGAGCAGCAGAGAGACTGCGGCAATGACGAAGAAGGTTGCGGTGACGGGTTTTATGCCGTACCGGTCGGCGAGTACGGCACCGATGAGTGCGCCCGCCGCGCCACCGACGTTCAGGGTGAGCAGGAACGACAAGGCGGCGCCCAGCGGGTAACCGGCCGACTTCATGAGCGCGGGAAGCCAGGTCGCGACGCCGAACAATACGAGCAGGCAGACCAGGGTCATGCCCCAGAACAGCAGCGTCGCGACAGTGCGGTCCGCGCCGAACAGTGCTCGCAGCCCGCGTCGGGGGCTGGGCTCGGCCGGAGCGGAGCTCGCGGCGTGCTGGAGGTGATAGCGGTCGACGATCGCCGCCGCGGCCTCATGTCGGCCACGAGCATTCAGATAGGCCGGTGACTCCGGCAGGTATCGGAGCATCACCGGAAGGAAAACGAGTGCCGGCACCATCCCGGCCAGGAACATCGCCCGGAACCCATACGCGGGCACGAGCCACAGCGACAGCACTCCGGCAAGTATTCCGCCGATGCTGGTGCCGACGAACCCGAGCGCCACCGACCGGGCCCGAGCACCCGGTTCGGCGAACTCGATCAATGTTGCTGCCGCAGTCGGCATCAGGACACCGGCCCCGAGTCCCACCGCAACACGCCCGACCCCGAACACTTCGGGGCTGGGTGCGAACGCGCACACCCCCATCGCCGGGGAGAAGACGAGGACGGCGGTGAGGAGAGTGCGGCGGCGGCCCCAACGGTCGGCGACGGCCGCGGCGAGCAGGGCGCCGATGAGCATGCCGACTCCGGCGAGGGAGCCGAGCATTCCCACCTGGGTGGCGTCGAGGTTCCAGGAGTCGTAGCTCAACAGTGAGGGGACCACTGTTCCGTACATCAGAAGGTCATACCCCTCGAGGACCAGTGCCATGAAGCAGAGTCCGACGACGGGCGCGGCAGGGGTGATACGGGCAGACATCGGTGTCTCCGCTCGAAGTGACATGACCACGCTGTCCCACCAGAGGCAGGTCAGGGCGAATGCATCGGTGGCTAGGGACGCGTTACGTGCAGCGGGTTTCGAGCCACGCGCCGATCTCGGCGGCGGCCAGGCTGGCGCCGGTGGGGGCGCCGTCGCGGATCGGCCCTCCGAAGTGGGTACCGGCGACGCGGACGTGCGTTGTGTCGGTCGATCCGAGGGCGTCGACCATCATTGTGGCGTCCTCGGGGAAGCACGCCTGATCACCGGTGAGTTCGACGAACAGTGTCGGGGCGGTGACTGCGGGAGCACAGCGGAGGAAGTCGGCGTTGCTGCTGAGGCCCGACCAGGTAGACAGCCAGGCGTCCGGGGTGGCGAACCGTCCGAAGCCCACGAGTCCGTAGTTGGTCAGGTCGGGTCGCCGGCCGAACAGTGACCCGTAGGGACGCTCGTTCGGGCTCAGGGACAGGTCGGTGAACCTCAGGTCCGCGTCGGTGCGGTACACGGTCAGGACGCGGGGCGCCAGCGCGGCGCGTCGATCCGCCGGGTCCGCGGTGTGCTTGTATCGGCGACGCGCATCGGCGGCTTCGTCGACTCGTGCGCGGGCGATCGCGTCGAGGCGGGCGATCCGGTCGTGCTGCGCTGCCCGGTAGCGGGTGACGAAATCCGGTGGATACGAGGAACTGTGCGGCGGTTCGGCGAAACCGTTCGCAGGATCGAAGGGGTTGAGGTCGGGATCGGCGGCGAGGGGGTCCGACTCGTCGGTGACCGACGGGTCGATCAACCGCAACAGCAGTGCCCCCTGTCCGGGGTGCGGGGCCATGAAAATCGCCGCGTGTGGCAGCGGCATCTCGGCGCCGGGGAGATCGATCGGTCGTCCCGCCGGGGTACGGGTCAACCGCTCCTCTGCCGGTAGTGCGGCCTGCTGGTGATAGAAGGCGAAGAGGGTCCCGCCTCCAGAGTGCCCGAGACTGACGACGTACTCGAACCCTTTCTCCCGCAGGAACACCTGTCCGGCCGCGGCATCAAGCAACGCCTGCTCGTGCACCAGGGCGATGTCGTTGTTGACCGACCGGGTGCCCTGCGTCCACACCGCGAATCCACGGGCGAGCAGTTCGGGAACGAGCACATGATGAGTCAGATCCTGACGCGGGTGCATCAAGGTGACAACGGTGCGCGCACCGGGAACGACCCGCAGCACGCCGGAGACCTTGGCACCGTCGGCGGTGGCGAGTTCGTGCGTCGACGTCACCGTGGCCTCGGGAGCTCGAGCAGCGTCGATATACCGGCCGGCGCCCACCCGTGAGTTCTCGGTCATCGCGGCTCGACCCGCATGAGGTCCTTGTCCCACTGCGTAATTCGAGACTGCGTCAGCCCGGCGACACTGCTGTACCAGACGGCGTGGCGGCAGCCGGTGGCGCGGCGGTCGATGACGATGGCCGTCTCGGAGACGATCCGGAAGTAGGGACCGACGTGGTCGACGGTGACCGCCGGATCCTGACCGGCGACTTCGGCGACCGCGGTGTTCTCCGGGACGTCGAGGACGAACAGGGTCGTCATCGGGTCACCACCTCCTTCGATTCTTGTTCCTGCTGCCAGGCGGCCGCGCGTTCGGTGATCAGTTCCGCCTTGCGAGTCAGCAGGGCGGCCATGCTGGGATCGGGGCCGGTCACCACATCGACGAGGGCGTCGATGGTGAGGTTCGCGTCGAGATCTTCCTGCGGGGTGACCGGACGCAGCGCCCGGGTGATCTCGATCATGTACCCGTTGGGGTCATGGGTGTAGATCGACTCGATCGTCTCGTGCTGGATCTGCATCTCCACCGGCCATGCGCTGTGGTCCAGTCGCCGCCGATATTCCGTCAGGTCCTCCTCGCTATCGACGTGAATGGCCAGATGACGCGAGCGGATGAAGAAGATGGGCACGTCGTCATCGAAGCGGGAGTACGAGTCGCCCTGTGGTCCACCGTCGAAAGGTTCGAGGCCGAAGTAGTAGAAGAAGGCGAGCCGGTCGTCGTTGCCGATGTCGAAGAAGAAGTGAATGAAGTCGGGGTGTTTTTCCGGTCCCCAGCCGGCGGCGCAGATGGAGTGTACGACCGGGAACCCGAGAACGTCGCGATAGAACTTCACGGTGGCGGCGGGATCGAAGGTCGGGTAAGCGACGTGGTCAACGCCTCTGACGGTGTGCTGCAGTTCGGACATGTAAATTCTCCCAAGGGTTCGGTTACTGGCGGGCGGCAGCCGGCGCGTCGGCGCGCAGCAGACTTCCGGCTCCGGGAATGTCTACGTCGAGGTCGAGTGCGCGCAGTAGGCTGTAGGCGCCGGCGGTAGCGGCCGACAGCACCGGCAGGTCGAACTCGTCTTCCGCGCCTTGGACGAGGTCGAGTGAGGGCATCTGCACGCAGGCGGAGATCACCATGGCATCGGCTCCGGTGCGGTCGAGCGATCGTGCCGCTTCCATGACCCTTTCGCCGGGGATGCAGCCGACCTCGGCGTTGTCGGAGACCTCGAGAGCGCGCCAGTCGGACACTGCAATGCCTTCCGCCTCGATATAGGCGACGACCTGCTCGGCGAGCGGAAGCATGTAGGGCGTGACGAGGATGATCCGTTTCGCGTCGAGGGCGTGGAGCGCTTCGACGAGGGCACCCGCGCTGGAGCGGACCACTGCGTCGGAATCCCCGGTCGCCAGTTGCTCGGCGACCAGGCTTTCCACGCGTTGGTGCTCCCCGGGTCCCACTGACATCAGGGCGACCAGGCATGCGTAGAGGATGGCGTCGACGCCTGCGTCACCGAGTTCGAGGATGCACCGCTCGCGTTGAGCGTTCATCGCTCGCAGTTGTTCCGGAGACACCGCCTGCATCCGCATGCGGCTCGAGTGGAATGAGAACTGGGCCTTAGCATGTCGGCCGAGCAGGGCCGGCATTTCCGTTTCGACGGTCACATTCGAGCTCGGTACGACGAGTCCGATGCGGTGAATGCCCATGGCGTAGTCCTTCTGATTGGAATGGCAGCTGGGAGCGCGGTCCGCCCTGCCGGATACTTACATTGATGACGATTATTCGACGCGAATGACGATTCGTCAACCCGCGGGGTTGGCGCGCCTCACGAGCAACGAGGCCGACTCGAGCCACGTTCGTGTCCGTCCTCACATTCAGCACTTGACAGGTCGTCAGTCACGTCGAATACTCGACATTGACGTAAGGAGGTGTTCGAGGATGACCTCACACCCCGTCGCATACCCCCGGCACGAAGGAGCACAGCGGCAATGGCATATGTAATCGGAGTGGACGTCGGTGGCACGTTCACCGACGCGGTGTTGGACGACAACGCCGGCACTGTTCTCGCCGCCAAGGCTCCCTCGACCCCGCCCGACTACTCACGCGGCGTGATCGACGTTCTCGAGGTGCTCGCCGAGCAGCTGGGATGCCCGGTCGAGGAGATGCTGGCAAACACGCACCACATCGCTCACGGCACCACCTCGTCCCTGAACGCCCTCGTCATGGGCAACGTGCCCCCGGTCGGCTTCCTCACCACCAAGGGCCACCGCGACTCGATCTACATCATGAACGTCGAAGGACGTTATCTAGGCAGCTCACCTGAGCAGCTCCAGAACGTGATGGGACAGAGCAAGTCCCACGGTCTCGTCCCGAAGAAGCACGCCCTGGAGGTGACCGAGCGGCTCGACCGGGACGGCAACGTCGTCGTAGCCCTCGACGAGGACTCCGCCCGCGAGTCCATCCGCGAGCTCCTCGCCGAGGAGGTGTCGGGGATTGCGGTCTCGCTGTTGTGGTCGTTCCGCAACCCCGTGCATGAACAGCGCATTCGCGAACTCGTCCACGAAATCGACCCGACGATGTTCGTTTCCCTGTCGAGCGAGGTGAGTCCCCGCATCCGCGAGTTCGCCCGCAACGCGACGACCATCATGAGCACCCAGATCGGGCCCGGGCTCCGAGACTACCTCGGCGAATTGGAGTCCCAGCTGCGCAAGCTCCAACTCGCGGGACCTCTGCTGGTGATGCAGAGCAACGGTGGCGCTGTCGCCGCCGCGGAGGCACCGAAGAACGCGATCAGCACAGTCGGATCAGTGCTGACCGGCGGTGTGGTGGGCGCCGTCTCCCTCGGCAAGCAACTCGACCACCGCAACATCATCGCCACCGACGTCGGCGGAACCACCTTCCTCGTCGGACTCGTCGTCGACGGGGAGCCCGTCCGGTCCTCCAGCACGATCATCAACCACCATCCGATCAACGTGCCGACCCTCGAGGTCCACGCCATCGGCTCCGGCGGTGGCGCCATCGCCTGGATCGACGCCGGTGGCAACCTGCAAATCGGCCCGCACAGCGCGCAGGCCGTCCCCGGCCCGGCCTGTTACGGCCAGGGCGGCACCGAACCGACCAACGCCGACGCCAATCTGGTGCTGGGAATCCTGCCCGAACGTGGCCTCCTCGGCGGGCGTAAACCGCTCGACAAACACCTTGCGCGCGAAGCGATCCGCACCAGAATTGCAGAGCCCCTGGGTCTGTCGATCGAGGACGCCGCCGCGGCCATCTACGCGGTCCAGAACGCCCAGACCGGCGACCTGCTTCGCAAGACCGTGGTCGAGGCCGGCCACGATCCCCGGAACTTCGTCCTCTACGCCTTCGGCGGGTCCGGCCCAGCCCACTGCGCGGCCTACGCCGCCGAGGTCGGTGTCCGGGAGGTCATCGTTCCGCTCGGCCAAGTCGCTTCGGCCTTCTCGGCGTACGGTCTCGCGTCGTCCAACATCGTCCTCGCCGCCGAACTGTCCGACCCAGCCGCCATGCCCCTCGACCCCGCCCGCGCCGAGCGCAACTTCACGCAGCTGGAAAACCAGGTGCTCGAACAGATCAACCGACAGGGCTTGACCTTCACCAGCGTCGAGATCGAGCGTGAGATCGACATGCGCTACACCATGCAGCTCGCCGAGGTCGCCACCCCGATCCCGGCTGGAGACCTCGACGCAGTCGGGATCGCGCAGGCGTCGGATCTGTTCGAGCAGCGGTACGCCGAACTCTACGGAGAGGACAGCGGATTCCGGGAAGCCGGCATTCAGGCGATTACTTACCGGGTGCGCGCGACCGGCATTCTGCCCTTCTCCCCCACGCTTCCGGAACTGAAGTCCGCGGACTCCGCCGATGCATCCGCCGCCAGGATCGGCACCCGCAAGGTCTGCCTGAACGGCCGGATCGGATACGTGGACACCGACGTCTACGACTACAGCAAGCTGCTCGCCGGACACGTACTGTCCGGCCCGGCGATCGTCGAGGTCCCGACGACCACCGTCGTCGTCCCCCACGGCACCACCGGCACCGTCGACCGTCTCGGCAACCTCAACATCGTCGCCCACTAGGAGCACCGAAGATGACCATGCAAATTCCCGGCGCCGAGGTTTTCTCGAGCCGACCCGTCGACCCCGACGCGCTCTCCCGATCCCTTCCGCCGACGCTGGAAGTCCACACCGTCACCGACGAACAGATCGACAACCTCGACCCGCTTACCTATGAGGTCATCCGGCACCGTCTGTGGTCGGTCACCGACGAGATGGGTGAGGCACTCAAGCGAATGTCCGGCTCCCCCATCGTCACCGATGCAAACGACTTCGACTTCGCCATCAGTGACGAGCTCGGCCAGGAAGTCCAGGTCGGCCTCTACAACACCATGCTCGTCGGTGCCGTCGACCTCGCGATCTACTGGACCCTGCAGCACCGCGCCACCAATCCGGGCATCACCGAAGGTGACATGTTCTTGTGCAACGACCCCTGGGTCGGGGGCGGCTTGCACCAGAGCGACGTGATCGTCTATCAGCCGATCTTCCACGAAGGCAAGCTGTTCGCCTGGACCAGTGCGATCTGCCACGAGCCCGATCTCGGCGGATCCGGCCTCGGTTCCTTCGACCCCGCAGCCAAGGATGTGTTCTCCGAGTCGCTGCCCACCCCGCCGATCAAGGTGGTCCGCGACTACGAACTGCAGCGCGACGTCGCCGATGCCTGGGTACGGCGCTCGCGGGTCCCGATGCTCGTCGGACTCGACCTGCGGGCGAAGATCGGCGCCAACACGGTCGGCCGCAATCGGCTTCTCGCCGTGATCGAGCAGTACGGTGCCGACACCGTCAAGGCCGTGATGAAGCGCATGATGGCCGACGCCGAGAGTCGGCTGCGGGGCAAGCTCACCTCACTGCCCGACGGAACCTGGAAGGCCACCGGCTACCAGGACCAGTCACACACCGGGGACCGCGGCGTCCACAAGATCACAGTCGCGATGACCAAGACCGCCGATCACCTCACTTTCGACTTCACCGGCACCGACCCCCAGACCGGCGTCATCAACTGCACCTACGCCGGCATGCGCGGCGGCGTCATGCTGGCTCTGCTGCCGATCCTCGCCGGCGACATTCCGTGGTCCGCGGGCGGGCTGATGCGCTGCTTCGACCTCGTCGCCGAGGAAGGGACGATCAACAACGCCACCTTCCCCGCCGCCGTCAGCCGCGGCCCGATCGGACCGGCGTGGCTCACCGGCACCCTGATCGCCGAATGCCTGTCCCAGATGCTCGACCGCTCCGTCGATCTCGGCACGAGTGTGCAGGCCGCCTGCTGCGGCACCTGGGACACCGCGGTGATCGCCGGTCTCGACGAGCGCCCCGAACAATCGGTCCCGTTCCTCAACATCATGATGGAACCCATGGCGGGCGGATACGGTGCGCGCCCAACCGCCGACGGCATGGACACCGGTGGCCTGTTCTGCATCCCGATGGGCCGCATTCCGGACACCGAGATGACCGAGTTCCTCTATCCGCTGCTCACCCTGTGGCGCCGCGAGGAACCCGATTCCGGCGGACCGGGACGTCACCGCGGCGGTGTCAGCGCCTCCATCGCCATCACCCCCTACGGCACCAGCCTGCCGATGGGCCTTGTCCTGGCATCCGCCGGCAAGGCCGTCGCCCAGAACAACGGACTCGCCGGCGGATACCCCGGAAATACCGGGGTCGAGGTGCTTGCCCGCGGCACCGACATCGTCGAGCAATTCGCGGCCGGCCGCATTCCGGGGTCGCTCGACGACCTCGGCGGCGGTCGTGAACTCGGAGCCTGCTACGCCGAGAGCTATGTCGCCCCCGGCGAGGTGCTGTACATGCACTGGCAGGGCGGCGGCGGATACGGCGACCCCTTGCTGCGCGACCCGGCCGCGGTGGCCGCCGACTTCCGCGAGGGCAAGGTCACCGCATCCGGTGCCGAGACCGTGTACGGCGTCATCCTCGGTGACGGCGCCGTCGACGAGATTCGAACTTCGGATCGGCGAGACGCGATGCGCACCGAGAGGCGAGAGCGCTCCGGTGCCGCACCGATCGACGCCCCCACACTCGATCTGACCGGCGCTCGCCGACTCGACGACAACCTCGCCGAGGTCACCATCGGAGACACCCGCGCCATCGCCTGCGCCCAGTGCGGACGACTTCTCGGAGACGACAAGAACAACACGTCGCTCGATCTGGCACGGTTCGAAGGTCCGTCGTCGACCGCCGGACCACAGGTCACGTCCGACCCGGCCGAGTACGTCGACACCCCCGTCGTATTCCGGCAGCTGTGCTGCCCGGGCTGCTGGACCGCCATCTACTCCGGCATCGTGCCTGCCGATCACCCGGACCACGCCCTCGAGCTGGCACGGCTTCTGCCTGCCGTCACGGAGCGGTGATGTTTCCCGCCGCCACAATCAGGATCAGCAGAGGAGATCGACCGTGACATTCTCGGACTGGGGTGGGCGCCTGGTGCCGTTCCCGGAGGATCGGGCCGATCACTACCGCGCAAGCGGTGCGTGGAGTAGTGATCCCACCGGGCAGCGACTGCACGAGATCGCCATCCGATTCCCGGACCGATCGGCCGTGATCACCGCGGAACGGGAGATCAGCTTCATCGAACTCGACCGGCGCACCGACCAGATCGCGGTCGGGCTGATCCGGCTCGGTCTCCAGCGACTCGACCCGGTCATCTTCCAACTGACCAACCGACTGGAAACCGTCCTCGCCTGGTACGGCTGCGTCAAAGCCGGGCTGATTCCGGTGGCGACGTTGGCTGCGCACCGCATGCACGAAATCGGGAATATCAGTCGCAAGGTCGGTGCCGTTGCGCACATCGTCGAGGCGAGTCTGCCGACTTTCGATCTCGTCGGGTTCGCCCGCGAACATGCCGCCGACCATCCCACTATTCGCCATATCCTCACCGTCGCCGGCGCCGCCGACGGCGCCGAACCGAGACTCGAGGAACTGGGGCTGGACATCCCGGTCACGTCGGCGCGAGCGATCGTCGAGCAGACCGAGGCACAGACCGACCCACTCGACGTCGCGGCGTTCCAACTTTCCGGCGGCACCACCGGGGTCCCGAAGGTCATTCCACGCATTCACGCCGAATACTGGAACAACGCCCTGCTCTACGCGCGGCGACTCGGTTGGGACGAACACAGTCGTGTGGCACATCTGATTCCGATCATCCACAACGCCGGGATCACCTGTGGTTTGCACGCAGCGCACTCGGTCGGTGCCTGCCTGATCCTAGCCACTGCCGACGCCTCCTCGGCGTTCGAACTGATGGCACGGGCCCGGGCAACCGAGGTCCTGATCGGGCACGGTCACTACCAGGCCGTGCTGAGCCCGGACTTCGACAAGGCCCGGGAAACGCTGCACCGCGTCGTACTGTCCGGTGCCAAGGTTCCACTCGAACTGTTCGAGCGTGTCGACGACGGTGCCGGCCACTGGGCCGGGCAGCTGTTCGGCATGTCCGAAGGCCTGTTCACGGTGACTCCGCCCCGTGCCCCCACCCAGGCGCGACTGACGACAGTGGGCACCCCGGTCGCCGCGGACGATGAAATCCGCATCCTCGAGCCCGGCACCGAGAACGAACTCGGCGACGGAGAGGTGGGGGAACTTTGTTGCCGAGGCCCGTACACGATCCCCGGTTACTTCGACGCCCCGGACCACAACCGGGAAGCCTTCACCTCCGACGGCTTCTACCGCACAGGGGACCTCGCCGCGATCACGATCATCGACGGTGAGCGGTACCTGTCGATCGAAGGCCGCATCAAAGATCTCATCAACCGCGGCGGGGAGAAGATCAACGCCGAAGAACTCGAACTGCTCCTGCTCGCACACCCCGGAGTCGCAAACGCGGCGGTCGTCGCCATGCCCGACCCGCGACTCGGGGAAAGAACCTGCGCGTACCTGGTAGCCACTGACGGAGAACCGCTGCCACTCAGCGATATTCAGGACCATCTGGCGCAACTCGGTGTGGCCAAGTTCAAATGGCCCGAACGGCTCGAATGGGCCTCGTCGTTGCCGCACACGAACGTGAACAAGATCGACAAGAAGCGATTGCGTGCCGAGATCGCAGCGAGAGTGGCCGCCGAGGCAGAAATGAGTCACACGGTCGTGTAAACCAACGGTTCAACACCTTTCGGGGCATGCCTCAGCGAGGCATGCCCCGAAACCCGTGCGGGGCCGGGGCGTCGCGAAACGCAACACCGGAGCTACTTCCGAGATCGCCACATGTCGGATTGACGATTCGACAGCTGCGTAGAATAATCTACTTAAACGTCACAGACTGGAGTTGTCATGAATCTCGAGCGAGTCGCAGTACTCGGCGGCGGGCCTGGTGGCCTCTACGCCGCGAGACTGCTCAAACGCAGCCACCCGGACGCCGAGGTGACGGTCTACGAACAGAGCCCCCCGGATCAGACATTCGGCTTCGGCGTCGGTCTCGCCTCGCGCACTCAGCGCAACCTCCGGGACGCCGACCCGGCGTCACTCGAGGCGATCGTGGCAGCGGCCCACCCCCACGAAATGTCGATGCAGGTCGGCGATCAGATCGCACGGCTGGCACACGGAGACCTTCTCGCCGTCGCGCGCACCACCCTGCTCCACGTCCTCCAGCAGCAAGCGGAGAACGCCGGCGTGCGACTGCATTTCGGCGAACGACGCGACGCAACAGAACTCGACGCAGACCTGATCGTCGCTGCCGACGGGATCAACAGTGCCACTCGCACCCAGATGGCCGACACACTCCGGCCCCGCATCGACACCGGCGCCGGCCTGTATCTCTGGTGCGGAACAAATTTCGCGCTTCCCAGCGCCATCTTCATCCCCGTGACCACCGAACACGGAACCTTCGTCGCGCATGCCTATCCCTACGCCCCGGACCGCAGCACCTTCCTCATCGAGACCGACGAGGAAACGTGGCGGCGGGCAGGTTTCGACGTCTCCACCGACAAGACCGCACCGCAGGACAGTGACGACTTCGCGCTGCAGTACCTGCAGGATGCGTTCGTCGACACGCTGCAACATCACCCGCTCATCGGCAACCGCACCCGCTGGATGCGCTTTCGGACCGTCTCGTGCGGGCGCTGGCACAGCGGCAACGTTGCCCTTCTCGGCGACGCCGCCCACACCGCGCATTACTCCATCGGCTCGGGAACCAAGCTGGCGATGGAGGACGCCATCGCCCTCGACCGCGCACTCACCACGGCCCCGACCCTCGAAGACGCCCTTGCGGAGTACGAGCGGGTACGGCGTCCCGCCGTCGAATACCTTCAGCAGATCGCGCACCGCAGCGAACTCTGGTGGGAATCCTTCCCGCGACGCATGAACCTTCCCGTCGAACAGCTGATGATCGCCTACATGACCCGCGCCGGAAAGGTCAGCGTCAGCAGATTCCACGAGTCCGCACCCGACCTGGTTCGTAAGGGGCTGGCCAGCTACGCGAACGCACCCGTCGACTCTGTCCCCAGCACGGCCATCGCGGACTGGATTTTCGAGCAACCGCTCGACCACGACAACGACCGGTTCGAGCACCGGATCGCAACGCCAGAGCTGCGGGAGTCGGCGACCACCGTCGTACTCGATGTCGATCTCGACTCAGCTCTAGACGCCGAAGCCACCGACCTCGTCGCGTCCGCACCGAACGCGCGTCTTCTGTGGCTCGCCGGCCCCCCTACCAGGGCTGCCGTGCTCACCCGGCTCGATCTCGCCGAACGACTCCGCCACCACACCGATGCCCTGGTCGTCGTCGAAGCCCCCACCTCATGCCGCGAAGATATCGCCGCCGGTCTGGCCAGCGCACGCATTGACCTTGCTTTCTTCGATGAGCCCGCATCGACACCGGCCGATCCCGTGTTGGCCAGATTCGGGGCCTCGGGATGAGCACCCGGCCCGTGTCGGGCTCCCGTTATCCTTCGGGCATGACACGCGAGGAAGCTGCACCCGGGCGCCGACCCCGTGGGCGGGGTAAGTCGACCACCGCAGATCAGGCCACGGTCGAGAGCACAGCGAGCCGCAGCAACCCTCGTCGTGAGCTCGTGGAGAAGCAAATGATGGAGCAGGCTACTCGGCTGTTCGCCGAGAAAGGCTTCGCCAGCACCACGCTCCAGGACATCGCTGATGCGACCGGCCTCACCCGGCCCGCTCTCTACCACTACGTGGCCAACAAGGACGAGCTCCTTTCGCGCCTGGTCAGTGAGAGCACCGAGACGCCCGCCGCTCTCCTGCACGAGATCAACGAGCGTCCCGAAGTCGGTCCGACCGAGAAGCTTCGGCAAATGGCCACCGCCATCGCCCTGCACCAGGCGGAAGGTCCGGACAGATTCCGGCTGATCATCCGATCCGAAGCCGAACTTCCGGAGGAGATCGCGTCCACGTACCAGCAAAGCCGCCGGCACGTGCTCAAAGAGTTCATTCGAGTCATCGAAGACGGAATCCGACTCGGCGAGATGCGCCCCGTCGATCCCCGAACTGCCGCACTCGGTGTGATCGGCATGATCAACTGGATCGCGTGGTGGCACCAACCCGGGAATGCCGAGAACGACCGGGCTATCGCCGGCCAACTCGCCGACATGGCAGTACGTTCCCTGGTTCAGGAGAACCCACATCCCGTCACACCCGAAGGTCCCGCCCGCGCCATTGCGTTACTCCGCCAAGATCTCGACTATCTGGAGCGTCTCATCGACGAATCTGCGAAGTCGGACTGACCGATGAGGCTGCCGCCCTTCCCGATCACTGTCCTTTCGGTGGATGGTTGACCACGCGGGGGGCTGCGACGGCCTTCAAACCCTCGACCCCGTGCTCGAGTCCGTAGCCGGAGCCTTTTACTCCGCCGAACGGGACGGCCGGATGCGGAACGGCGTGGGAGTTGATCCACACGGTGCCGGCGTCGAGACGATCCGCGACCTGCGCCGCGGCGTCGAGGTCGGCCGACCACACGGACGCGCCCAGTCCCACGTCGAGCCGGTTCGCGCTCGCGACGGCGTCGTCGATGTCGGTGAACTTGATGATCGGCAGGGCAGGGCCGAATTGTTCCTCGTCGACCAGTCGATCGCCGTCTTTCATGTCGGCGACCAGGGTGATCGGGTAGAACAACTCGCCGAGATCGGTCGCCGGAATGCCGCCGGTAACGATGCGACGGCCGTGTGCCTTTGCGTCGTCGATCAGGTCGGCGACGATGTCGAACTGCTTCTTGTTCTGTAACGGGCCGAGCATGCTGGACTCGTCGAGGCTTGGACCCATGGGCGCCGACGCCGCGACCGCGGCAAGCGCGTCGACGATGCCCTCGTACGCATCCTCGTGCACGTACAGGCGCTTGATCGCTGCACACGTCTGGCCGGTGTTCACGAACGCACCCCAGAAGAGTCCCTCGGCGACGGCGACCGGATCGACGTCGCCGAGCACGATCGCAGCGTCGTTGCCACCGAGTTCGAGTGTCAGCCGGGCCAGGTTGCGGGACGAACTTTCGACGATGGCCCGGCCGGTCGGGGTGGAACCGGTGAACATGACCTTCGCGATCGTCGGGTGCTCCGACAACCGTGCCCCGACCTCGCGGTCACCGGAGAGCGCGACCAGCACGGACGGGGGTAGTACCTCATTCATCACCTCGACCAGAGCGAGCGCGCTGAGCGGGGTCAACTCGGATGGCTTGACGATCACGGCGTTGCCCATACGCAGAGCCGGTGCGATCTGCCAGATGCCCACCATCATCGGGAAGTTCCACGGTCCGATCGCCGCGACCACGCCGAGGGGTCGGTACTCGAGCGTGGAGTAGCCCTGTTCGTCGTCGCGCACGACCTGGGGTTCGAGCGGGGTGTCCGCAGTAGCACGAATCCAGGCGATCGTCGCGCCGACCTCCGCGCGAGCGCCACCGCCCGGACCGTTCAGCGGCTTTCCCTGCTCGCGGGCGAGCAGTTCCGCCAGGCCCTCGGCCACCGACTCGACCCGGTCGGCCGCGCGGTGCAGGATCGCCGAGCGCTCGGCGTGGCCCAGCGCTGCCCATGCCGGCTGCGCGGCCCATGCCGAGGCGATCGCACGTTCGAGATCGTCGACGGTGTGCACGGGCGCGTACCCGACGACCGCGCCTGTCGCGGGCTCCCTCATCTCGCGTCCCTCGCCGGCGGGTGCGCCTACCTTCGTCAACAGATCTTCGAACTGGGACATTGCCTTCTCCTCGAGATTGGGTGTGGTGCTGCGACGGCTCCAGCCGTCGCTGCATGACCGTGGATCGGGTTCGCCTCGGGCAGTGTGGAACCCGATCGAATCCTGAAGGTGCTGTATCTGTCTCACAGCGAATAGTTGGATCTACGCTTGTAGAAATAAACTGATCGTCGAAACGTACATCGCGACGGCGGGGCTGTAAAGACCCTTCCTTCGTTATCAGGCAATGCACCCGGTGACCCGGCGTATCGCCGAGCGCAAGGCCGCCGCGTCCGGACCGTCGACGACCGCCGCAACGTAGGCATCCGGCCGGATCAGCCATACCTCCTTCGGGCCCGGCGACAACGCCAGGGTCAACGCGCCGTCGCCGTCGACACTCTCGATGTCGTGTATCCGAGTCGGGGCGGTGGTCGCGTCGGCGGCAACTTCGCGCACCGCAGTGACATCGACGGCCGAGCCGCACAAGAGGAGGAAACCGGACCGGGCAACCTCGCGCACCCGGACAGCAGACCGGTCCGGCATCTGCACGGGCACGTCGGGGATCAGGATTCCCGGGCCGGCGTCGGGGACACATCCCCGCGCGGGCCGACCCGCGAAGGGCCGCAACGGATCTGTGGTGGTCAATGTCGAGTCGACATACCAGAACGGCTCCGCCAACCGTCCCGAATCGACCAAGGCGCGGGCCTGCACATCGCCGACCGCGGCTTCGAGGATCGTGCGGCGACGCCGACTCCTGGACTCGTCCTGGGGGACGAGAAAGTCCATCGTGGCCGTGGTGATCGCGATGTTCTCGAGTGCGGCGGCGTGCCGCTCGCCGTGGTAGCTCTCGAGCAGTTCCTCGTCGGCCCAGCCGTGGATGACGAAAGCGAGCTTCCATGCGGCGTTCTCGGCGTCGGCCACCCCGGAATTGAGGCCCCGGGCACCGAACGGTGACACGATGTGGGCGGCATCTCCCGCGAGGAGGACCCGGCCCACCCGCATTCGGCTCGCGACCCGCGAATGGAAGCGGTAGACCGATTTCCACACGATCGAGTACTCGGTGTCACCGATGATGCGGCGGATCCGGGTGTCGAGGGCCCCCGACGCCACCTCGTCGTCGAGGTCGTACTCGCCGGGAACCTGCCAGTCGATGCGGAACGTGGAGTCCGGGCAGGGGTGGATCAGCACCTGCCTGCCTGGGTTCCAGTCGGGATCGAAATAGAAGCGGCGTTCGTTGGCCCACCCCGGGATATCCGCGCGGATGTCGCAGATCAGAAACTTGTCGTCGAACGAGCGGCCCTCGAACGTGACACCGAGCTGCTCGCGAATCCGGCCGGCTCGTGAACCGAGTGCCACGACGCTGTAGTCGGCGCGCACCACGGCAGGCCCGTCCGGGGTCTCGCAAGCAATGGTCACCCCGTCACCGTCCTGCTCGACCGCGCTCACACAGTGTCCCCACCGCACATCGACGAGCGGAGTGGCCCCGATCTGTTCGTCGAGTAGCTGCTCCGTCCGGGCCTGTGAGATGTTGACGAACGGCGGGAACGCCGAACGTCCCCGATCGACGAAGGTCTGCGCGAACAGTTCCGCACCACGGTGGAAAGTCCGGGCGCATTCCCACGTCACACCCTCCTCGGCGAGCTGGCGGCCCACCCCGACGGCGTCCCAGACATCGAGGACGTCACGCTGCTGGCAGATCGCCTTGGAACCGACCGGGTCCCGCTCGGCCCGCGCATCGAGCAGGATCACGCGGATTCCCCAACGCGCCAACAACAGCGCCGTCGTCTGGCCGACTGGCCCGTTGCCGAGCACGGCGACGGTGCCGGCAGGCGTCTTCTTGATTGTCATGAGATCCTCTGAAACAGTGATAGCGGCGACGTCGGCTCACTCAGTCCTGCAACTGATTCCACACCTCACGGTCGCGTTCGGCAGTCCAGATGACCGGACGTTCGATCCCCGACAGCTCGTCCCACACACGGGAGACGTCGAAGGGCAGGCAGTGCTCGAAGATCGGCCAGTGCCCGTACTGCTCGTGCAATGCAGCGTGCGTGGCCTCGAAGGCCTCTTTCAATGTGCCGCCCCGCTGCTGCACCGAGGCGACCTCACGCAGCATCACTTCGATGAAGTGCCGGGTCTGCCCGATCGCGGCATCGACCTCCGCGCGCCCGCGTGAAACCGCGCCGCGACCGCCGACGAGCGCCTCGGCGTTCAGCGCCGCGAGCCCGTCCAATGTCCCGGTCGACCAATCACGGTGGAATGCGTCGCCGGTGTACAACGCCGCCTGCGCCTCCACGAGATCACCGGCGAAGAGGATGCGGTGCTTCGGCAACCACGCCACGATGTCCCCCTCGGTGTGGCCGCGTCCGTGGTACTGCAACTCCAGCGTGCCCCGGTCACCCCCGAGGTCGATGGACAGTGTGTCGGAGAAGGTCATGGTGGGCCAGGTGAGACCGGGAACGGAGTCGGCGCCCTTGGCCAGTCGCGGCATGCGGCCGAATTCGCTTTCCCAGTCCTGCTTTCCGCGCTCGTGGATCAGCGCCAACGTGTTGTCGTGGGCGATAATGGTCTCCGCGTCGAACGCAGACGCCCCGAGCACCCGAACAGCGTGGTAGTGCGAGAGCACCAGGTACCGCACCGGCTTGTCGGTGTGCTCACGCAGCTTCGTCAGCCAGCTCTGCGCGGCGACGGGAGTCGCCAGCGCCTCGAAGCAGACGACGAAATCCTCGCCCTCGATCGCACCGATGTTCGGATCACCCTCGGCGGTCAGCGCATAGACGCCGTCCGCCAGCACTTCGAGGGTCTGTTCCTTCTCCCCCAGGTCCGCCGAAGATGCGAAGGATGTTGTCGCCATGGAAACCACCTCAATAGTCAAAGCATTGATCATCTGGTCCGTCCAATGTAACCGTCCTCACAGAAAAAGCAAAGCTTTGATAATTTCGCGGCGGATCGGCGCTATCGTGACAGCCATGACCTCGACAACTCCGCCCGCCGACGAACTCGACTTTCTGTCCTTCGTCGATTTCGCCGTGAAGCAGACGGCCGCGGAACTGCCCGAGGTCGACCCCGTCTCCATGCGCCTGGTCCTCGCTCTCCACCGGGTGACCAGCGCCCTGGTGTACGACCTCGAGTCGAGCGTGCACCGGCCAAGCGGGTGGAGCTGGCCCGGCTTCCGAGTGATGTTCGTGTTATGGCTCGCCGGCCCCTGCGAGTCCAAACGGGTCGCCCAGTTGTCCGGCATGAGTCGCGCGGCCGTGTCCGCCCTGGTCAACACGCTCGAGCGGGACGGACTGCTGAGGAAGGAAACATCCGCCGCAGACCGGCGAGCGGTCCAGCTGAGCCTCACCGACGCCGGGCACGACGCGATCGTCAGCACCTACACCATCCACAACCAACGCGAGCAGCAGTGGGCGAATGCGCTCACCGAGCGCGAGCGCCTCACACTCATCGGACTGCTGGAGAAACTCGCCACGGGTACCGCCGCCCGGTCGGCCGCCCGACGGTAAGCGCTGCCTCGGTACTCGGTGGAGCGCATTGATACCGTGGTCGCATGATCGCCGACAGGGCAGGTACGCGTCGTGCCTAAGCTTGTAGATCACGACGAGCGGCGGCGAAGTATCACCGCCGCCGCCTGGCGGCTGATCGCCGCCCGCGGTATCGATGCTGCCAACATGCGCGACATCGCCGCCGAGGCCGGATACACCAACGGCGCCCTGAGCCACTACTTCGCCGGCAAGGACGAGATCCTCCGGACCTCGTACGAACACATCTCCGAAGCCACCGACCGCCGCATCAGGGAAGCCCTCGGCGACGCGACCGGACTCGATGCCCTACGCATCCTCTGCCGCGAAGTGATGCCGACCAACGAAGAAAAACTCCTCGAAGCCCGGATCGCCGCCTCGCTGTGGCCGCGCGCCATGTACGACGAGCAGATGGCTGCGACCAACCGACAGACGATGGACAACTGGCGCGAGCAACTGGCGATCTTCCTCGAGCAGGCGCGCGAGGAGGGCACCGTCGGCGACATCGACGTCAGCATCGTGGTGGAGCAATTGCTCAACATGATGATGGGCATGCAGATTCTGGGCGTCCTCACGCCGGGCGAAACGTCGCCGGACCGTCAACTGGAGATGCTCGAGCAGTTCGTCGCCGCACTCTGAGCCTTCCGCCGCTCAGCGAAAACCGTTGCTGCGAAATCTGATAGAGAAGCTTTTGACCGAACGGTCAGTTTGCCGGGCGCGAAACTCACTGTTTACACGAGGACACCTCGGCTGTAACGTACGTCACTAAGCTTTTATTCAACATCCGTAGAACCAAAGGATCGCGACATGCCCACCCTTTCCCCTGCGCGAATCGACCACCCGCTGTCGCTGCCGACCGTCGAAGAAATCGCCTCCCTCCGCGAGATCCTCGAGGCCGCCGACACGCTGACCGAGCAGACCAGATTCGTCTATGTCGGCCTCGAGGAACCGGACAAGTCGACGCTGTACACGGCGGCTGGCACCGAGGCCGATCGCCGATTTCGCGTTCTGCTGCACGACATCTCGTCGCCGAACGCGGTGGACGTCGTGGTGTCCGTGACCCAGCGGTCGGTGATCAGCTCGGTGACCCTCGACGCGGTCCGCGACGGTCAGATGCCGGTTCTGGACGAGGAGTTCGAGCTCGTCGAACAGGTGCTGGCCGCTGACGAACGCTGGCTCGCCGCGCTCGCGGCCCGCGGCCTCGACGTCGCCGACGTCCGGGTCGCTCCCCTCTCCGCCGGTGTCTTCGACTACCCCGGCGAGACGGGCAAGCGGATCCTTCGGGGGCTCGCGTTCCGCCAGGACCACCCGAAGGATCACGCCTGGGCACATCCGATCGACGGGCTCGTCGGATTCGTCGACGTCATGACCCGAACCGTCACCGACGTTCTCGACCTCGGCGCCGTCCCGATCCCCGAGGAGTCGGGCAACTTCGACGACCTCGCCGTCACCGGCCCCCTGCGCACCACCCAGAAGCCCATCGAGATCAGCCAGCCCGAGGGACCCAGCTTCGTCGTCGACGGCAACCGCGTCGACTGGGAGAAGTGGTCGTTCCGAGTCGGGTTCGACGCACGCGAGGGTCTCGTCCTCCACCAGCTCGGATTCGCCGACGGCGATCGGGTGCGCCCGATCATCCACCGCGCGTCCATCGCCGAGATGGTGGTGCCCTACGGCGATCCCTCGCCGGTCCGGTCGTGGCAGAACTACTTCGACACCGGCGAGTACATGGTGGGCCGCTACGCGAACGCCCTCGAACTCGGCTGCGATTGCGTCGGCGACATCACCTACTTCGACGCCGTCATCGCCGACGAGTTCGGTACTCCCAAGACGCTGAAGAACGCAGTATGCATGCACGAGGAGGACTTCGGGGTGCTGTGGAAGCACACCGACCTGTGGGCCGGCTCCGCCGAGACCCGCCGTCAGCGCCGTCTCGTCATCTCCTTCTTCACCACGATCGGCAACTACGACTACGGCTTCTTCTGGTACCTGTACCTCGACGGCACCATCGAGTTCGAGGTCAAGGCCACCGGCATCGTCTTCACGTCGGGTCACCCGGGCGGCGACTACCCGTACGCCTCGGAGATCGCTCCCGGCCTCGGCGCCCCGTACCACCAGCACCTGTTCAGCGCCCGCCTCGACATGATGATCGACGGCGACCGCAACTCCGTCGAGGAGGTGCAGACCAAGCGGGTGAAGATGGGCCCCGGGAACCCGCACGGAAACGCTTTCACACTCGAACGCACGCCGCTGACGAAGGAATCCGAGGCGCAGCGCCTCGCGGACAACAGCGTCGGACGCGTGTGGCACATCAGCAACCCGAACAAGCTGAATCGCCTGGGCAAGCCGGTGGCGTACGCACTCCACCCGGAGGGGCAGCCGGTCCTGCTGGCCGACGACGACTCCTCGATCGCGGCGCGGGCGACGTTCGCCACCAAACACCTCTGGGTCACCCAGTTCGACGAGAAGGAGCGTTACGCTTCAGGGGATTTCGTGAACCAGCACGCGGGTGGTGCCGGGCTGCCCAGCTTCGTTGCCGGTGATCGCGATTTGGAGAACGAAGACGTCGTCGTCTGGCACACGTTCGGCCTCACGCACTTTCCGCGTCCGGAGGACTGGCCGATCATGCCCGTCGACTACACCGGATTCACGTTGAAGCCCAACGGATTCTTCGACCGCAACCCCGCTCTCGACGTTCCGCGCACGACGTCGAAGCACTGCGCGACCGGAGCCGGCAGCTGCCACTCGGACGGGGGGACAGATGTCTGACACCACAACGGGAGCCGGCAAGTTACGCGGATCCATCGGCGTCGTCGGAATCGTCTTCCTGGTCATCGCCGCGGCGGCGCCGCTGACCGCGATCGGCGGCGCTCTGCCCGTCATGATCGCGATCGGCAACGGCGCGGGCGCCCCGACCGCCTATCTCATTGCCGCATTGGTCCTGCTCGTCTTCAGCGTCGGATACGCGGCCATGAGCAGCCACATGGTCGACACGGGCGCCTTCTATGCCTACGTCGCCAAAGGACTGGGCGAGTCCTGCGGGCTCGGCGCGGCCGGCCTCGCTCTGCTGACCTACACCGCCATCCAGGCCGCCGTGTACGGCCTGGCCGCTGCAACGATTCAGGGTCTCGTGGTCCAGTACGGCGGACCCGACCTGCCGTGGTGGATGTGGGCGCTGGTACTCATCGCTCTCGTGGCCGTGCTCGGATACCGCAGCATCGACCTCGGCGCCAAGGTTCTCGGGGTGCTCCTCGTGCTCGAGATCGGCATAATTCTGTTGCTCTCGTTCGGCGTGCTGGTGCGGGGCGGGGCCGCAGGTATCGACTTCGCGTCGTTCACCCCGACGTCGTTCTTCAGCGGATCCCCCGGTGTCGCATTGATGTTCGCGATCGCGTCGTTCATCGGCTTCGAGGCGACCGCGATTTACGGAGAAGAAGCCCGCAACCCCCGGCGCACGATTCCGATCGCGACGTACGCCGCCGTGATCGTCATCGGACTTGTGTATGCGCTGGCGAGCTGGGCGGTGGTTCTCGCGTTCGGCAGCGACAACGTGTCCACCGCAGCCGCCGCCGACCCTGCCGGGCTGACGTTCGCCGCAGCCGCGCACTTCCTGGGCGGTCCCGCGGCCGACGTCATGGCGATCATGCTCGTCACGAGCCTGTTCGCCGCGCTCCTGGCCTTCCACAACGCCATCTCCCGGTACGTGTTCGCCCTTGCCCGCAAGGGCGCGGCTCCGCGCGCACTGTCCCGCACCCACACCAAGCACGGTTCCCCGCATATCGGCTCGGTCGCCCAGACAATCTCGGCGACGGTGGTCGTCGGGGTGTTCGCGCTCGTCGGCGCGGACCCGGTGCTGGAGCTGTTCACCTGGATGGCTGGTCTGGCCACCGTGAGCATCCTGGTGCTGATGGTGCTCACCAGCGTCGCGATCGTCGCGTTCTTCGCCCGCACCCGGCTGGATACCCGGCTCTGGCACACGCGTATCGCCCCGCTGCTCGGATGCGTGGGGCTGGTGGCCGTCACCGGGCTGGTGCTCGACAACTTCACCACGCTGATCGGCGGGTCGGAACTACTCGCGGACATCCTGCTGGCAGTGATCGCGATGTTCTTCGTCGCCGGACTGGTCGTCGCCCGGGTCACCCGGCAGAGCCGGGCGGGCGTCGAGCGTGACCGCGAACTCACCCCCACGATCTGAGTCCGACGATGTTCGAGATCCCTGCCGTGCACGCGGCGATGCTCGTCGGAGCGGTCGGCGCAGTCGTGCCGATGTGGCGGGCGCACGGAACGGATTGCCGGGTGCGGATCGCGCACGGCGCGATGGCGGTGTCCATGGTCGCGATGCTGATCCCCGGCCTGCCGGCGGGCATTCACCTGCTCGAGGGTGCCGTCCTCATCGGTCTCGCCGTCTTCGTCACAGGTGAGACGATGCACCGCCGAACCGCCGTGCCCTGCGCGGTGGACCTCACCGCCATGGGGGTGCTGCTGATCCTGGCCCCGACGTCCGCTCCCACCCCGGCGGCGTCGGCCTCGGTGACGCCGGGGCATCATCACGGCGGCGCCGGAATCTCGACGGGCTGGCTGCCCGTCGTCGTCCTCGTGTGCTGGGTCCTGGTGGCACTGCACCTCTTTCGATCCACACCTCCCCGCGAACGCCGGTCCGGCGTCAGGACCGCGGCGGCGGGATCCGCATTGATGATCCTCGGAATGGCCCCGATGGCCGTCTGACCGCTCTCCCCGACAGCAACCTGGAGGAACCGATGACTTACGCCGATGCCGTCTACACCCACGGCAAGGTCTTCACCGTCGACGAAAACTTCACGATCGCGTCCGCCCTGGCGGTGCGTGACGGACTCGTCCACACAGTGGGCAGCGATGCGGAGATCGAAACCCTGATCGGACCGGACACGGTGGTCACGGATCTCGGTGGGAAGACGATCCTCCCGGGAATCAACGACTCACACCTGCACGCCATCGCGTACGGGCTCGACACCCCGCCGCTGTCGTTGGACGTGTCGTTCCCGACGGTCCGGTCGATCGCGGACGTCCGTGAACTCGTGCGGGAGGCCGCCGCGGCGGCAGGGGACGGCGAGTGGATCATCGGAACCGGCTGGGACGACGGGTATCTCGACGAGTGTCTCACCGAAGACGGACGGACACCGACCCGCTGGGACCTCGACGAGGTGTCCCCGAACAATCCCGTATTCCTGCAGGACTTCTCGCGGCACACGTCGTGGGTGAACAGCGCGGCGCTGGCGCTCGCCGGGGTGGACGAGACCACCCCGTTGCCGCCGGGCAGCCTCATGCCCGTCGGTGAGGACGGCCTGCTGACCGGCATCGTCATGGAGGGTGCGCAGGCCCTCGTGCAGCGTGTTCTCCCGGCCCTCACCCGGGAGCGCCGGGAGGAGGCACTCCGCTCGGCGATCTCGACCCTGCAGAGCGAGGGGATCACCAGTTTCACCGATCCCGCGATCGGCCCCGGCGGCGAGGCCCTCGCCGGTGGCGCAATGGGGGCGGAGGGCCTCGCGGTGTATGCCGACCTCGCCCGCCGCGGCGAACTGGGCGCCCGCGTCAACCTTCTCCTCCTGCCCACCGGAATGTCCGGATCTGCTGAGGATTTCGGGCAGAACCTCGCCGAGATCGATGTTCCGGAATCGGTGGATCCGCGGATGTTCCGGGTTCTCGGGGTAAAAGTGTTCGCCGACGGCATCCCGCCGAGCAAGACCGCGTGGATGCACGAGGAGTACGTCGGCGGCGGCTGCGGCTCACTCTGCGTCGGTGGCGACACCGACGAACGTCAGGTGTACGAGGTGACCGAGATGGTCCGCATCGGCCACGAGGCCGGCTACCAGGTCGGTGTGCACGTCACCGGTGACCGTGCCATCGACACCGTCGCCGACGCGATCATCGCCGCGCAGAATGCGCACCCCCGCGAGGAGGCCCGGCACTACCTGATCCACGGCGACTTCATCAGCGAAGCCACCCTGAAGCGCTTGGCCGAGAACGGCATCGGCGTCAACATGAACCCGACGATCAAATGGACGATCGCCGACCTGGAGGTCGGGGTGGTCGGGACCGAGCGAGCCGCCTACGAATGGCCGTATCGCAGCGCCGTCGAATCCGGGGTGCACCTGATGAGCAGTTCCGATGCACCGGTCACACCACCCGATTGGCGCCAGGGCATCTCGACGATGATCCTGCGCGAGAGCAAGGCGAGCGGCGCGGTGAGCGGGCCCGACCAGTGCATCGGGCTCGCCGACGCAGTCCGCACGTACACGATCAACGCGGCCTGGCAGGACTTCGCCGACGACTGGAAGGGCTCCCTCGAGGTCGGGAAGGTGGCCGACCTGTGCATCCTCGACGGCGACCTCGAGACCATCGACCCACACGACATTCCGGCAATGCAGGTCGTTTCCACCGTGCTGGGTGGGGAGGTCGTGTTCCAGCGCGTCGCCGAAAGCGTCGCGTAAGCCCGGTACCGATACGTCAGAACAGCCGGTTCGCCGCTTTGTCGGCGAACCGGCTGTGGGGCGCCTCCCCGATCCTCCGGTTCACTGAGCCCATGCCGCCTCGGCGATCCAGTACTCGCTGCCGTCGGCGCTGATTCCGTGTTGCCAGTCGGTGGTCCGTCGCAGGTTCGGTTCGACGCGCGCGGTGGCCGCGTCGGCGCCGTCCGGTCCGTCCTCCCGGGTCTGCCAGTGGACCCAGTTCACTTCGTTGCCGTCCTCGTCGTGCACGAAGAGGTCGACGTGGTGCCAGCCGTAGCGGTGGGTATCGGCGTAACAGGTCAGGAATGTCCGGTGATGATGCGAATAGTCCACGAGGTACCTCCGGGCCGCGGTGGTGTTTCCCACCAGGCTAGAACCAGATCGGGCGCAACGGAATCCAAGAAACCTTTACCCGCGTGGGGTCGTCCGCTCAGTGGTTCGGATCGGCGGGCAATGTGAACGTGAAGACGGCCCCGTGCGGCTCGTTCTCGCGCGCGGTGAGTGTCCCACCCTGGCGGGTGATGATGCGGTGGCTCAGTGCGAGCCCGATTCCGTGACCCGTGGACTTCGAGGTGAACACGCCGTCGAAGATTCGGCCGTCCGGGATGTGCGAGAGCCCCTTGCCGTGGTCCTCGACGCTCACGACGCCCTCCGTCTCGGTGACGTCGGTGCGTACCGTCACGATGCGATCGGCCGCCGGCCATTCTGCCATCTCGTCGATGGCGTTGAAACACAGATTCAGGATGACCTGCCCGGTGAGCACACGTTCGCACACGACGGCAACGGTGTCGTGCACACGGACGTACTCGACCCGAACTTCCTTCTGCCGCGCCCGGATGTTGATGAAATACGCGCATTCGTCGACGATGTCGTTGAGATCGACGATCTGCTGTGACTCCTCGAGTTGCGTCACGTACTCACGCAGACTCCGGACGATCTGATTGGCCCGGTCGATCTGTTTGCGCGCCTCCCCCAGGCCCCAGCTCACCTCGTCGTGATTGCTCTGGCCGTCGTCGAGGCGGCTCTGCGTTCCGGCGATGAAATTGGTGGCCGCCGCCAGCGGCTGGGCCAGCTCGTGAGCGATGGCCATGGCCATATCGCCCATCGCGTTGTACCGGGCCAGGTAATTGAGGTACTGCGAGTCCCGTTCGTGCTCCTGCTCGGTGCGGACGTGTTCGGTGACGTCGTGGAAGAGCAGGAGGTGGCCGCTCAGATCGTTCTCGATACCTATGTTCTGGCAGCTCCCCGCATGCCACCGGCGCTCTCCGGCTGTCAGCTCCACCTCGTAGCGCAGGCTCTGGGAGCCTCCGTCAGCGGTTGTCAGTTCCAGGGCGCGCCGCACGCTCTCCCGTGACTGCCCCGCCCGGCAGAACTCCGTGAAGTGTTCGCCGACAAGCGATGCCACCGGAACCTTCAGGAGCTGCGACGCCGCCTCACTCGCGTACGTGATACGGCTGTCGTCGTCCAGGACGAGGATTCCCTCGGCCATGTTCCGTAGGAAGGCGGCCAGGCGGGCCTCGGTGCGGGTGAGGTCGGCCTCGGTGCGGGTGAGGTCACGGCGCATCGACGTCTCCTGCTCGATGTCGCGGAACTGCACCATCACCACGGTCCGGGCGCTCAACTCGACCCGGACCGCTATCGCCTCCGTGAGGACTTCCCTCCCGCTCTTCGCGCGATACGCCCATTCGATGACCGCCGCCCCGTTGTCGACAGCGTCCTGCAGCCACCGCCGTCCCACCGACCGGCGGTAACGCTTCGCCCGGGAACTCATATCGGGCGCCTTGAGCGGTTTGAGTTCCTCGACCGTGAACCCCAGCAGTTCCGACGCAGCCCTGTTCGCCCAGAGGATGTCCTTGGTGGCCGCATCATGGACCAGGACGCAGTAGCGGAGGGACTCGACGAGTTGTTCGTAGTCGGACGGCGCGAGATCGGACAATGCGGCCTCCTTCGGCTCACGTCGAGTCTACTGAGCGGACAGACAGCGGACACGATAGGGAAATCCTTTACTCCGAGGCGACATCTCTGCACGTCGGCGGAAGGAAGCACCGATTGAGTGATGCCCACCACCGCAATAGCGTGAATTCGACACGAAACACGCCACACCCCTTCTACTTCGCGTCGATCGGAGTATTTGATGACCAACGCACCGACCCTCGACACGACGGACGCCGCCGCGAACGGAACGCTGTCGTTCGAGGACGTCCTCGAGCACGTCGCACTACGGCGGGAAGAGTTCGCTCGCCAGAAGTTCGTGCCTCGCGACATGATCGACGAGTTCAAGCAGATCGGCATTTACCGCGCGGCGACCCCTCGCCGATTCGGCGGTGACGCACTGCCCCCGAGCGAGTTTCTGCGGATGATCGAACGAATCTCCGCGGTGGATGCGTCGGCGGGCTGGGTTGCGAGCTTCGGCTCCGCGCTCGTCTACCTGGCGGCACTGCCGCTCGCGACTCAGGCGGAGCTGTACAAGGACAGCCCGGACCTCGTCTTCGCCGGCGGATTGTTCCCGGTCCAACCCGCGCAGCAGGTGCCGGGTGGTCTGAAGATCACCGGGCAGTGGAAGTTCGCCAGCGGTTGCAAGGGCGCCGACATTCTCGGTGTCGGAATTCGCGGCGGCGACTCCACAGCCGGAAAACCCCGCACCGCACTGCTGTGGCCGAAGGACGTCGAGATCGTCGAGAACTGGGACGTGGTCGGCCTGTCGGGTACCGGAAGCCACGAACTGAAGGTCGACGGCGTCGTCGTCCCCGAGGATTGGACGTTCATCCGGGGCGGAACCCCCACCGTCGACGAACCCCTCTACCGCTACCCCTCCATCGCGTACGCCGCCCAGGTCCTGGCCGTCGTCAATCTCGGAGTGGGCCGCGCCGCGCTCGATTACGCGATCAAAGTCGGTGCGGGACGCACGGGAATCACCGGAGCGCCCAAGCTCGCCGATCGGGCCTACTATCGCATCGACCTGGCCAAGGCGGAGGCGACGCTGAGGTCCGCCCGTGCCTTCTTCTACGAGGTCACCGACGAGGCGTACGCCACGGTGGTCGCCGGCGATCCGGTTCCGGACAAGCTTGCGGCACTTCTCCGTCTGTCCTCGACACACGTGGCCAAGGCGGGCTCTTCCGCCGTGCACACCGCCTTCCAGTTGTCGGGCACGGGGGCAATCTACGACGGCAACGCGATGCAGCGATACATGCGCGAGGCCCTGGTCCCGCCGCAGCACGCCTTCCTCGGCGACGGTATCTACGACAGCGCCGGTGCGGTGCTCATGGACATCCCGCCGTTCCCCGGCTTCATCTGACCACCCGTTCGAATCGAGGAGATCATCGTGAGTGACACCAAGACCGCACCGCTGCGAGTCCTGTTCTGCATCGGCATCAATCAGAACTTCTTCGACCTCCCGACCGGCCAGGGCGGACTGGTATGGAAGGCGTTCTCCGGAATGATGGACGCGGTGGCCGAGACACCGGGAGTCCGGGTGATCGGCGACATCGACGACGACAGCCACCTGGTCGGACCGTCGGACGGCTGGCCCTGGACCTGCTACATCCTCGCCGACGTCGACACCCAGGAGACCGTCAAGGCCGTCTGCAACCTCTTCCGCACCACACCGGTCGGCGAGTACACCTTGTGGCGATACGCGAAGATCGAGGCCCGCATCGGCCGTGCGCTCACCGTCCGCGAAGACGTCGACCTCGGCGTGTGAGCGGAATGCACTCTGCGACCGCGGCCGAGCGCATCGAAAGTCGTGAGGCCGTGCACCGCGTGATGTGCCGCTACATGGAACTGTGCGATGTTCCCTCCGTGGAGTCTTCGGTCGAAGAACTCGCCTCGCTGTTCACGCCCGACGCGGTGTGGGAAGGCATCGGCACCGAGTATGCGCACAAGTTCGGCACACGTCGGGGCCGGCCGGAGATCGTCGGAATGCTCACCGCGTATCTTCCACCGAACTCCCATTTCCGGGGAAATGTACACCTGCTCGGGAGTGAGCAGATCGAGGTGGACGGCCCTGCGGCGCGGGGGCGGTGGATCATGCAGCAGCTCTCGCGATACGAGGACGAATCGGCCGAACTGCTCGCCGCACGCATCACCGCCGAGTGTGAGGTGCAGGGCGGTGTCGCCCGGATCAAGCACTTCACGACCGAGAAGCTGTTCGTCACTCGCCTCGACGAGGCGACACGACTGCTCGAATCGAATGGAAAAAGGAACTGATGACCACTTCCCTGGATCCCACCACCACCGACACCAACTTCGCGGACCTCGCCACGGGCGACCGCGTGGACGGATCGCTGTACACCGACCCCGACATGTTCGAGGCGGAACTCGAAAGAATCTTCTACCGCACCTGGGTATGGGTTGCCCACGAGAGCGAGATCCCCGAGGCCGGAAGCTACAAGATGGCGACCATCGGCCGGCAGCCGGTGATCGTCAACCGCGACCGCAAGGGGAACTTCAATGTCCTGCTGAACCGGTGTCGCCACCGCGGGGCCAGCGTCTGTGAGGTCCCCAAGGGCAAAGCGAACGGATTTACCTGCCCCTATCACAGCTGGTCGTACGCCCTCGACGGTCGTCTGCGCGGAATTCCGTACCCCGACGGATACGACGAGAACCTCGACAAGAAGGACCTCCCCCTCCAGAGCCTGCGGGTGGAGTCCTACGCCGGGATGATCTTCGCCAGCTTCAACCCCGACGTCGAACCCCTCGACGACTTCCTCGGTGACGCCAAGGTGTGGATCGACCTGTTCATGAAGCAGGGCGCCGGATACCCCATCAAGACGCAGGGCGAACATTGCTTCCGCTTCCGCGGAAACTGGAAGATCCAGTTGGAGAACACCACCGACGGATACCACTTCCCGATCGTGCACCGGTCCTGGATGTCCTCCGTCGACGCCGAGACCGCCGACATGCTCTCCTTCATGACCGACGACAACGCCGTGACGCACGCTCTCGGAAACGGCCACAGTGTCGCGATCATGGTCCCGGAGCACGTCGACCTGGACCACGACGACGGCACCGAGAAGATTCAGGCCCGTTTCGACCACATCGTCGAGGAACTGTCGAAGACGATGCCCGCCGACAAGGTCCGCCGCATCGTCCGCTCGATGCACGGCGCCGGATTCAACCTCAACATCTTCCCTAACGTCGCGATGTCGATGTCGTTCTTCCGGGTCCTACGCCCGATCTCGGTCGACGAGACCGAGATCCGGCACATCGCCCTCGGCATGGACGGCGGCCCGGAGATCGTCAACCGCGAACGCCTCCGCATCCACGAACATTTCCAGGGTCCGTTCGGGTTCGGCAGCCCCGACGATTCCGAGGCCTGGGATCGGGTACAACGCGGATCCCGCGGCGCACCCGGAATGCCGATCATGGTGAACCGCGGCCTCAATCGGGAAGCGCTCGACAGCAACGGACACCGCACCTCGCACGTCACCGACGAAACCGGAATGCGCGAGGCCTACGCAATGTGGAAGAGGATGATGACCGATGAGCACTGATCTGATGACCGCCCAGTTCGCCGACACCCGCGTACTAC
This sequence comes from Rhodococcus sp. USK13, assembly GCF_018343855.1. Classification (NCBI taxonomy): domain Bacteria; kingdom Bacillati; phylum Actinomycetota; class Actinomycetes; order Mycobacteriales; family Nocardiaceae; genus Rhodococcus; species Rhodococcus sp. USK13. The sequence goes on from NZ_CP069242.1 coordinate 6,778,450, forward strand.
AGGCGATCGAACTCATCTGGCACGAAGCGGCCCTCCTCGACGCCAAGGACTACCAGGCGTGGGACGCCCTCTGGACCGACGAAGGCCGGTACGTCATTCCCATCGACCCGGACACCGACGACTTCGACGGATCGCTGAACATGGTCAACGACGACACTCGCATGCGCCGCATGCGTATCGAACGTCTGACCTCCGGCTACTCGATGTCCGCACTCGCCGCCGCCCGGACGGTCCGCACCGTCTCGCGCTTCACGGTCGAGGATCGGAGCGAGGACTCGATCACCGTGAGGTCCGCGCAGATCCTCGTGGGTTTCAAGCGCGACGATCAGCAGACCCTCGCCGCCGACGTCACGCACCGCATCCGGTACACCGACAGCGGACGGCGGTTGGATCTCAAGGTCATCCGGCTGGTGAACTCGCAGGCAGCGGTCAACGCCTCCGGCTACCTGCTCTGACCAGCATTTTCCGAACCTCATCGATCGAACAGGAGCTCGACGTGGATTCTGTCGCAGTAGTCACCGGCGGCGGACGCGGCCTCGGTGCCGCGATCGCACACCAATTGCACGGCCGCGGGTACCGCGTCGCGGTCGCGGACATCGACAGCGGTGCCGCGAAAGAGACCGCGGCGAAGCTGGATCCGGGCGGTGACACGGCCATCGGCGTGGAGTTGGACGTCCGGAAACGGGAGAGTTTCGAAGCCGTCCGTGACCGGGTGATCCAGGAGTGGGGCGGCATCGACGTCCTCGTCAACAACGCCGGCCGGTCGCAGACCGGCTCGCTGATGGACATTGCGCCGGAGGAATTTTCCGACATCGTCGAGATCAACCTCAACGGCGCCTTTCTCGGCTGCCAGGTGTTCGGAAGCTACTTCGCCGAGAAGCGATACGGCAGAATCATCAACATCGCGTCGCTGGCGGGGCAGAACGGTGGCACGGCGACCGGCGCGCACTACGCCGCGGCCAAGGGCGGCGTCGGCACACTGACCAAGGTCTTCGCACGCGAACTCGCCCCATCGGGTGTCACGGTGAACGCGGTCTCCCCCGGGCCGCTGGATCTGCCGGTGGTGCGTGAGACGGTGCCCGCGGACAAGCTGGCCGCCATCCTCACCACGATTCCGGTGGGCACCCTGGGCTCGCCCGACTTCATAGCCGAGACCGTCGCCCTGCTCGCATCGCCGACGGCCGCGTCGGTGACGGGAGCCTGCTGGGACGTCAACGGCGGCCTGTACATGCGCTGACCCCGCCCGCGGGCGACGGGTCGCAGCACCGGAGGAAGAATCATCATGAGCATGTTCACTGTCACTGTTGCGGACATTGTCGACGAAACGCCGGACATCAAATCGTTCCGGCTTGTTCGGACGGACGGTTCACCGTTCGACCCGTACCCTGCCGGCGCCCACATCGACATCCTCGGCCCCACCGAGGTCCTCACCCAGTACTCGCTATGCAGCCCGCCGCACGAGTCCGAATCGTATGTGGTCGCCGTCAAACGCGAGACCGGTCCCCGCGGCGCCTCGGCCGCACTGCACGATCGTGTGACGATCGGCAGCGAGTTGCAGATCAGCCGGCCGCGCACACTGCTCACGCTCGCCGAGGGCGCCGATCGGCACATCCTCGTCGCGGCGGGGATCGGGCTGACCCCGATGCTGAGTCTGGCGTTCGCGTTGCACCGGCGGGGACAACAGTTCGACCTGCACTACTTCGCGCGGACGAGGGCGCAGGCCGCGTTCGTCGACCTGCTGGAGAGTGCGGATTTCCGCCGGGACGTGCACCTGCATTTCGGCCTGACGAGGGACGACCAGCTCTCCGCCCTCGAGAAGATTCTGGCGGATGCGTCCGCCACAACGCACGTCTACACCTGTGGCCCCGAAGGTTTCATGGATCGGGTGCGCGGGCTGGCGGAACCCGCGGTCGGTGAGGACGCGGTCCACTTCGAACACTTCGAGGCGGCGACGCCTACAGCGACCGGGTCGGACACGGCGTTCGAGTTGGAACTCGACACGGGCGAGGTGTTCGAAGTGCCTGCCGGGAAGTCCATCGCCGACGTACTCGAAGAGAACGACATCGAGATCGACACGTCCTGCAGGGAAGGCATCTGCGGCACGTGCGTCCTGGACGTGCTGGAGGGCGAGCCCGACCACCGCGACAATTGCCTCACCAAGAGTGAGAGAAAGGCGGGAGACAGAATTGCCGCGTGTGTGTCGCGCGCAAAATCCGGGCGGCTCGTCGTCGAACTCCCCTGAAAAGTGCCGAATTATTTCAGGTCACGGCAATTCCGGCCTGCAGAATATCGCGTACGAGAACGGCAATGCTTTCTGCTCCGGTCTTTTCCTTGATACGGGTGCGATGCACGTCGACCGTCTTCACGCTGATTCCCAATTCTTTCGCAATGTTCTTGCTGGGCAATCCGTCGAGGACGAGGGCGAGTATTTCTTTTTCTCGCACCGTCAGCGTGTCTATTCGGCCCTGCAGTTCCGTTCTGTTGCGTCGCTCGCCGAATCGTTGACGCGCGACTCGGAGCGCGTCCTGAATGACGTCGAGCATGTGCTGCGGATCGTAGGGTTTCTCGATGAACGTCAGCGCACCCCGCTGGAGTGCCCGCACCGACATCTTGATGTCACCGTGTGCCGACACGAAAATGATCGGGATCGGCGATTCGTCGGCGAGGAGTGCCTCCTGGAGCTGGAATCCCCCGACTTCCGGCATCCGGACGTCCAGGACGAGGCAGGCCGGGATGTCACGGCGGTACTCGTCCAGGAACGACTGCACCGAGAAGTAGTACTCCGACGTGATGTTGACCGAATCGAGTAACCACGCAAGCGATGCGCACAACTCTTGATCGTCGTCGACGATGTAAACCCGTGTTTCTTGCTGATCCATCGAATCCTGCCTCGCACAGATGGCTTGCTTCCTCGTCCAGTGAACACCGACCGTAACGGAAGCGGTAGGTAACTGAAGGAATCCCCTACCCGGGTAGGCGACTTACTGCAAGAAAGTAGCGTCGCCGCCAATGTTCCAGTGCATGACGCGCGTCATATCCTTCTTTCAGGAACGCCGGCGCAACGTGGTGACACGACTTCTTGTTCCAACTCATGGAGACGAAATGCCCGAACTCACAACCATGCAATCGATCTTTCGCACCGCCATGGCGAATCTGCCGGCCGCGGTCAACATCGTGACGACCGACGGCCCTGCCGGGCGCTGCGGAATGACGGTGACCGCCGTCTGCTCGGTAACCGACTCCCCGCCCACCGCACTCGTATGCGTTAATCAGAACAGCGCCATGCACACCGTATTCCAGAACAACGGCAGAGTCGGTATCAACGTGCTCTCCGGCGACGACGAAGAACTGGCCATGCATTTCGCGGGCGCAACACACGTCGCGATGGCCGACCGGTTTCAGTGGGACATCTGGGAAGACGACACCGACGACGGTGTGCCGATCCTGCGCGCCGCCCACGTGGTGCTCGCCGGCCGGATCGCGGACAGCAAGACCGTGGGATCGCATTCGGTGATGTTCATCGAACTGGACCGCGTGCAGACGCGCGAACACGGCGACAGCCTCGTCTACTTCCAACGCAAATTCCACCGTTTGTCGGTTCCGGTCGAGTCCCCCGACTGGCTGTTCTACGACGAATGGTCCGATCCGATCACCGTGACACCCGCCCTCGTTCCCGCCGCAGCCGGAGGTAAATAGCCATGGTCACCTCGTCACCGCCCGCCCACGTCCCACAAAGATCCGACCTGCAGGCGCTCGCAGACACGCGTGCCGCCCTGACGTTTCGTCTCAGCGCCTTGGTCCTCGCACTGTTTCTGCCCCTGCCGATCCTCGGCGGGTTCACCTCGCTGCTGGACGGCGTCGTCTTCAGCGGCGTCACCGTGGCGTGGCTCTACGCGGTCGCGCAATTCGTCGTCGCCATCGTCGTGGCCCGGTACTACATGGCGCGGGCAGCCGAACTCGACTCCCGGACCGTCTCGCCGGCGAAAGGATAATGCGCCATGAACCTCGTCTCCGCTGCACTTTTCGCGGCCCTCGTCGTTGTCACCCTGATGATCACCGCGTGGGCTTCCAAGAGGAACAAGTCCGCCGCCGATCACTACGTCGCGGGCGGCAGCCTGACCGGCAGGCAGAACGGTGTCGCCATCGCCGGCGACTTCATCTCTGCCGCCTCGTTTCTCGGAGTCACCGGCGCGATCGCGCTGACCGGTTTCAACGGGTTCTACCTCGCGGTCTTCGTGCCCGTCGCGTTCGTCCTCGCGATGCTGCTGATCGCGGAACCCCTGCGCAACCTCGGCCGCTTCACGTTGGCGGATGTTCTCGCCACCCGGTTCCCCGGCAAGGACGTGCGGTCGATGATGGCGATCAGCACTGTGGTGATCAGCGTGGTCTATCTCGTGTCGCAGCTGGTCGGTGCCGCGCTTCTGGTGTCGTTGCTGTTCGACCTCGACTACGCCGTGGCCGTGTTGATCATCGGAACACTCACCACGGCGTACACGTTGGTGGGTGGCATGCTCGCCACCAGCTGGATCCAGATCATCAAGACCGGTCTCCTCATGGTCTGCGCCGTCGTGCTGTTCGTTCTCGTGCTGGTGCGGTTCGATTTCAATCCCTTCGGCCCGTTCAGCACCGCGCTCGCCGAGTTCGGGCAATCGTTCGTCGCGCCGCAGCGTACGTCCGGTGCCGCCTCCTTCGACCAGTTGTCGCAGACCGTCGGGCTCGTCCTCGGCGTGCTCGGCCTGCCGCACGTCATGATCCGCTTCCTCACCGTTCCGGACGCGAAGCAGGCGAGAACGTCCGCCTACACCGCGATCTGGATCTTCTTCGCCTTCTACCTGCTGGTCCCCGTGCTCGGCTACGGCGCCGCCAAGCTGGTCGGTGTCGAGGTGATCAAGTCCGAGAATCGGGGCGGCAACCTCGCGGTCGCGCAGCTCGCCGAGACGGTCGGCGGCGGCGTCCTGCTGGCGTTCGTCGCGGCCGTGGCGTTCGTGACCATCCTGGCCGCCCTGTCCGGCCTGGTGATCGCCACCTCCGGTGCGATCGCACACGACCTGTACGGGCAGGTGATCAGGAACGGATCGGTGTCGGCGAAGGCCCAGCACCGCGCGGCCCGGGTCGCGACGGTGGCAACCTGCGTCATCGGTGTCGCCATCGCCTTCGCGGCGCAGAAGCAGAACGTCGCGTTCCTCGCCTCACTGGGGATGTCGATCGCAGCATGTGCGAACCTGCCGGCACTGCTGCTGACCATGTACTGGAAGCGCATGACGGCGCGTGCCGTCATCTCCGGCATCGTCGTCGGGCTCGTCCTGTCGGTCACCGTCATCCTGCTCAGCCCGGTCGTGCAGGGACCGGACTCCATCCTCGGATTCTCGAACCCGGCACTCGCCGTGGCACCCCTCTCGCTGGCGGTGTCCATCATCGTCGCGCTGGTGTCGGCGCCGTCCGGGGAGACGAAAGCACGAGCCGACCGCCTCTTCTCGGTGATGCGCACCCGAGCGCTCACCGGGCAGACCGAGACGACGAGCGACGACACGATGGTGGCGATGCGATGAAGGCGGAACTACGGTCACCGAGCCCACTCCGGGACCTGGCTGAGCAGCTGGCGACGGGCGCGACAACGCCCATCGATGTGGCAGAGGCGGCACTCGCACGAATCGCGGACCTCGAGCCGGAAACTCACGCCTGGGCCCACTTCGATGCCGATGCGGTGCGGTCCGCGGCCGCCCGAATCCAAGACAGTGGCCCGGACGGCGCGCTCTGGGGCCTGCCCGTCGGAGTCAAGGATCTCATCGACGTCGCGGGTATGCCGACGCGCTGCGGCAGTGAGCTGCGGGGTGCGGATTCCGCGACGACGGACGCCTACTGTGTGGCGCGTGCGCGTGCCCTCGGCGCACTCCCGTTCGGTAAGACGGTGACCACCGAGTTCGGGTACTTCAAGCCCGGCCCGACCCGTAATCCCCGCGCCCTGGATCACACCCCCGGCGGGTCGTCGAGCGGCTCGGCGGCAGCGGTGGCCGCGGGCATGGTGCCGCTCGCATTCGGTACACAGACCGCGGGGTCACTGACGAGGCCGGCGTCGTTCTGCGGAGTCGCAGGTTTCGTCACCGCTCACGGGGAATTTCCGACCGCGGGCATCACCGGGCTGAGTCCCAGTCTCGACACGGTGGGGCTGCTGGCACGAACCGTGCCCGATCTCCACTTCGCGTGGACAGCACTGCGCGACGGCACGCGAGCGCCCGCTCTCGAACCTTCCGCTCCGCACCGGCTGCGGCTGTGGAGCGGGTTCGAGCTCGGCGAGGTGTCCCGAGAGATGACAGCGGCGCTCAGGATGACCGCTGATTCCGCCGCGTCGGCGGGGATCCAATGCTGTGAGTTGGATTCCGCCGCAACGGTTGTGGCACTGACGGAACACCACCACACGGTGATGGCGTACGAAGCAGCCCGCGAACGCGCCGCCGAGGCCGCGCAGACCGACAAGATCAGCACACCCCTCGCCGAACTGTTCGCCGCGGGGGCGGCGACCGCAGAAGCCGACTACCGTGCCGCCCTCGCCGGAATCCGCGAGACCCGACAGCTGCTGCTCTCGGCGTTGGACGAGGACGAAACAATCCTCGGGCCCGCGGCTCTCGGCGCCGCGCCGCACGGCCACGACGCGACAGGGACGCCCATCATGAGCCGACCGTGGCAGGCCATGGGTCTGCCGGTGGTCACGATCCCTGGCAGTCGTGACAGTGCGGCCCTTCCCCTCGGATTGCAGTTGATCGGGCGTCCCGGTGCCGAACAACGACTTTTCGAGACAGCCGCCTGGCTCGAATCTGTGCTCTGACCGGGAAGCGTCAGTCGACAAATTTCGACGGTGGCACAACCGCGTGCCTGGGTGTGGCACCCGGGGCGGTGAGCTCGCGGGTGGCACACCCGGTGTCACGGGTCAGCGGAGGTCGAACCGATCGAGGTTCATCACCTTGTCCCATGCGGAGACGAAGTCGTGCACAAACTTCGTCTTCGCGTCGTCGGCGGCGTAGACCTCGGCCAGTGCGCGAAGTTCCGAGTTCGACCCGAACAGCAGGTCGACACGGCTGCCGGTCCACTTCACCTCACCGGTGGTGAGGTCCCGACCCTCGTAAATACCCGAGTTCGCAGACGTGGGCGCCCACACCGTTTCCAGATCGAGCAGGTTCACGAAGAAGTCGTTGGTCAACGACCCGGGGTGTGCGGTGAACACGCCCAGCGACGACTGGTTGTGGTTCGCGCCCAGCACCCGCAAGCCACCGATCAGCACCGTCAACTCGGGAGCGCTGAGGTTCAACAGATTCGCCTTGTCGATCAGCAAATACTCGGCGGGCATCCGGTGTGCCGTCCCGAGGTAATTGCGGAACCCGTCCGCGCTCGGCTCGAGAGCGGAGAAGGATTCCACGTCGGTCTGATCCTGCGTTGCATCGGCCCGTCCCGGAATGAAGGGCACCTCGATGTCGTGTCCGGCGTTCTTGGCGGCCTGCTCTACAGCCACAGTTCCGCCCAGCACGACCAGATCGGCGAACGACACCCGGGTATTCCCCTTTTGGGCGGAGTTGAACGACTCCATGATGCCCTCGAGAGTGCGTACCACGTGCGCGAGCTCGTCGGGGTTGTTGACCTCCCAGCTCGCCTGCGGCTCGAGGCGGATACGGCCGCCGTTGGCGCCGCCGCGCATGTCGCTTCCGCGGAACGACGACGCCGCCGCCCACGCGGTCGAGATCAACTGTGGGACAGTCAGTCCCGACGACAGGATCTGCCCCTCGAGGGTGGCAATGTCATCGGCGCCGATGAGGTCGTAGGTCACGGCGGGGATGGGGTCCTGCCACAGCAGCGTCTCCTGCGGGACCAGGGGTCCGAGGTAACGGGCGACCGGGCCCATGTCGCGGTGGGTCAGCTTGTACCAGGCCCTGGCGAATTCGTCCGCGAGCTCCTCGGGGTGGTCGAGCCAACGACGGGTGATCTTCTCGTAAGCCGGGTCGATCCGCAGGGAGAGGTCGGTGGTCAGCATAGTGGGGGCGTGCCGCACCGAGGGGTCGAAGGCGTCGGGCACGGTGCCGGCACCGGCGCCGTCCTTTGCGACCCACTGGTTGGCTCCGGCGGGGCTCGTGCTCAGCTCCCATTCGTAGCCGTACAGGGTTTCCAGGAAGCTGTTGTCCCAGGTGGTCGGGGTGGGTGTCCACGTCACCTCGAGGCCACTGGTGATGGTGTCCTTGCCCTTACCGGTGCCGAAGGAGCTCTTCCAGCCCAGGCCCTGCTCCTCGAGCGGTGCGGCCTCGGGTTCCGGGCCGACGTGGTCGGCGGGGCCGGCGCCGTGGGCCTTGCCGAATGTGTGGCCACCGACGATCAGTGCGGCGGTTTCGACATCGTTCATCGCCATCCGCGCGAACGTCTCGCGGATGTCCGTTGCCGCGGCGAGCGGGTCCGGGTTGCCGTTCGGGCCTTCGGGGTTGACGTAGATCAAACCCATCTGAACTGCCCCGAGCGGCTTTTCGAGGTCCCGGTCACCGGTGTAGCGATCGTCGCCGAGCCAGGTGAGCTCAGGGCCCCAATACACGTCCTCTTCCGGTTCCCACCGGTCCACCCGGCCTCCGGCGAATCCGAAGGTTGCGAAGCCCATCGACTCGAGTGCGACGTTGCCGGCGAAGACCATGAGGTCGGCCCACGACACCGTCTTGCCGTACTTCTTCTTCACCGGCCACAGGAGTCGGCGCGCCTTGTCGAGGTTCGCGTTGTCGGGCCAGCTGTTCAGGGGCGCGAACCGCTGCATCCCGGCGCCGGCGCCGCCGCGACCGTCTGTGATGCGGTAGGTGCCCGCCGCGTGCCATGCCATGCGGACGAAGAGGGGGCCGTAGTGCCCGAAGTCGGCGGGCCACAACTCGTGTGAGGTGGTCATGACCTCCTCGATGTCACGCTTCAGAGCGTCGAGGTCGACGGCCGCAAATTCCTTGGCGTAATCGAAGTCCTCGTCCATGGGATTGCGCACGGCGGGGTTCTTCTGCAGGATCTTCAGGTTGAGCTGGTTCGGCCACCAGTCACGGTTTCCCCCACCTTCAGTGGGGTGCTTCAGCCGACCGTGGGCAACGGGGCAGCCGCCGCTCTGCGCGGGTTCCGTTTGGGCCTCGGCGATCGGAGGGTGTTCTTCTGCGATGGTCTGGATGTCAGTCACTGCTTTCCTTCCAAAAAGGGAGTAATCCGGGCTGTGTTGGGTGGATCGGGTTGTCAGCGGTGCGATGGGGAACAGTCGGGGCACGTGCCCCAGAAGATGACCTCCGCCTCGTCGACACGAAATCCGTTGTCGTGCGAAGCGGTCAGGCACGGAGCGTCACCGACGGCGCAGTCGACGTCAGCGATGGCTCCACATGATCGGCAGACCACGTGGTGGTGATTGTCACCGACCCGAGACTCGTAGCGCGCCAGAGAGCCTGACGGTCGGATCCGCCGCACCAACCCTGCCGCGGTCATCGCGTGAAGCACGTCGTACACCGCTTGCTGAGATACTCGGGGCAGAACACCGCGCACCGCCGCGAGGATCGTCTCCGTGTCGGCGTGGGGATTCGCCTGCACCGCCTCCAATACCGCAAGCCGCGGCTGGGTCACACGCAGATCGGCGAGCCGCAACTGTCGTGCGAAATCCGTTGTCGAAGACACGGGCAGACTATGCCCCGGCTTTCTGTAACTGATCAAGATAATGAGTCATATTGAGACGCTTGTAGCTCCAAGGGCCCGGGAAGAAGCTAGCGCAATGCACAGCCGGGTTCACGCCGGCTTACGTGCTCGCTGTTTCGAGGTGGCGAGACTGGCGCGGCATGCGGCGATCAGGCGGGTGGTGGCCGGACTGCCCCCGTCACCACACCGAATGCAGACGATGGTGACGGTTCCCGCGATCTCGTCGATGACCACGGGCAGGGGGACGGCGCAACCACGGCACCATCGGTGTCGCGTCACTGCATTGATATGGGCCGGCGACGCGACGCAGCGGTAGATCCACCGATGGTGTAGCGGGCACGTGACGCGGTCGTCGGGAGCCAAGCGTAGGTCATCCTCCGCAGCGTCCTCGCTCGCGAGCCGCTCATCGAATACACTTCGTGGGTAACGCAATCCAGATGCCGATCGATTTTCGGTGAGGGTCGTCATGACGTCACCTCCACCAGATCGAACTGTGCATGCAGTTGTGCCCAGGTGGTCTTGCGGCGGCCGTCGGGGCTGCGGTAGGTAGCGTCGCCGTCCGGCAACCAGGTCCGCATCAGGTCATCACGCACGGGAGGACGGTCGGTGGGGGCGGCCGTCGTGCACAGTGGAGCCACCAGCCAGACCCGGCCACTACCGGAGCGCTCTCGCCCAGTCGTTGTGTGCAGAGTATGCGGGTTTGTCGTCATCAGAATCGCCTTCTCGGTTGCTGCGCTAGATTTCGGGTTTCGTACCGAGTGCACTATCTCGGTATTCCCCATGGTCCGGCGGAACTGGTGTGACGGCCGTCTCATTTCCGGACACAGGAAGATTGCTCCCCCGAACTGGCGACGACCACAGAGGACGTTCGGCACCTGATTCGCCGCGATTCGCGCGGCTTCCCGGTCCGTACCGGGTTTGCGCACTGAGCAATCCGGACCCGCGGCGGGAAGCCACGACGCGGGTGTGTCCGCGATAGCCGAGTAGCTCCGCGTGGCCGCGGGGCGGCCAATTCATGCTTGGGAGACGACTTACAAGCCGATTCCGAACTCCTTGATTTTCCGGTAGATCGTCGCGCGTGAGATGCCGAGCGCAGTTGCCGCCGCCTTCTTGTTTCCGTGGTTTTCTTCGAGGCTGCGGACGATGGCGTCTCGTTCCAGGGCCTCTATTTGTGTGAGTGTGTGCCTGCTCAGCGCCCGGCACACCGGTGGCAACCGATCGACTCCGGCGATGCCGGAGCGTTGCCGCTGCACCACTTCCTGGAGGACCTGCCGGAGCTCGCTCACGTTTCCGGGCCAGCTGTATTTACACAGTTGACGCATTGCCGCAGGGTCGAGCGATAGCTCTGCCCCGTGGCCCAGCTGACGGAGTAGGAGCGGTACCAGGTCGTGGAGATCCTCGATGCGGTGGCGCAACGCGGGCACGGGCACGGTGTGGCTGAAATAGGGCAGGATCAGCGTGTCGAGATCGGTGTTGTGCGCTGCAGCGCCGATGGTTACACCGATCCAGCCGGCGTGCTCGCGTCCGGAGATGAGGTCGGCGACAGATCTCTGATGCTCCTCGTCGAGCAGATCGATGTCGCGGAGGATGATGTTGAAGCGGTCCTGTTCGAGTTCTTGCCGAAGCGCCTGCATGGCGCTACTGTCCCCCGACAGATCCGCCCCACCGAAGATTCGCGTTCGAACCGGAATATGGACCATAGCAGCCGCTTTGAGCGCTGCAGTGCGACCGCTTCCAGGCTCTCCGGAAACCGTGACCCACTGTTGTTCGCGAGCGCAGCGGGCGATCTGCTGGCAGCTACGGCGCCAGGAAGCGCTGCTGCCGGTGATACCGGGCAGGGATTCATGTTTCTCTGATGCCGGGACCGCGGAGTTGGGGGTGTCGACGAGGTGTACGTAGAACAAAGCCATCTGCCGTCGCGATCCGAATCCAAAATCCTCGGTGGACGACAGACGCGCCGACAGTCCGCTGGGTAGGGCGACGATATGCCGATGTGTGGCAGGCATTCCTGTGAGGTCGACAGCGTGCTCGAGCAGCGCAGCTTGGTCTTGGGCATCCAGTGCCAGGCGCAGGCGACGGTTGAGGAGCACCAGATCGTCACCCAGAGCGAGAACCCCTGCTTGCGGTGCCCGCCGACCGGCCTTCAGGTAGGCGTTCAGGAGCGCTGTCTGCTCGGCACTGGCCTGTGCGAGGAGCCGCCCTTCGATCTGGGCGGTTGCGGATTTGGCCAGGGTGGCCAGCAGTGGTCCCCCGTCCTCGACCCAGCCGGTCAGGTCGAGCGCGCCGACGAGAGCTCCGGAAATCGGGTGGGTGATCGGGACACCGGCACAGGCAAGTTGCCCGAGACATTCGACGTAGTGTTCGGCGCCGGTAACCAGGGTTGGTTGCCGGGTCTCGAGGGCAGTGCCGATACCGTTGGTACCTGCGAATTCTTCCGAGTAGCTGAAACCTGGCGCCAGGCTGACAGCGTCGAGCGTGCGATTGAGCCGCTGGCTGGCGGCGATCCTTGTCAAGATCACTCCGTCGGCGGATGTCAGAATCACACTGACCGGCTCGTCCACCAGCCCGTCCGCGAGCTGTTTCAAGACCGGTCCGGCTGCCGTGACGAGGGGAGAGTCCAGGTCCGGCTCCCGGACATACGGGAGGTCGAGCTGATCAGGTACCACTTTCAGTGACTTCGACCGCTGCCAGGAAGAGTAGATGTCCTGCCGAATGGAGCTGTCGAGATGATGCTCGGAGAGAAAACGCTCACGTGCTACCCGTAGATCCTTAGCGGTCATGATTCCTACACGCCCCGTTCTTCCGCCGGTTACATGCATGAGCGTACGGCGTCTCAATGTGATACGAGTCTCAGTATGAGACACACGCCGAGCCACCCGGGGGTGGTGAGCACTGGCAGATTCAGCACGCTTCCGCCCGGTGGGGCGGGTTGTCCGACGGCTGGGTGTCCTGGGTGACGTACGGCGGGCGAACCCCGGTGAGCGCTTCCAGCGTGCACAGGAGGTCGGTCATGGTGAGCGTGCTCGACCCCGGGGTCCCCGCAGGTTCGTGGGCCGGACGGTGTTGTGGCCGCGGGAGGGGGTTCACTGGCTTCATCGTGGCCTTTCGTCGTCGGGGATGGGTACCGTTCGAGGCAGGACTCGGGATCGATATCTGCGGGGATGGCGGTCATATCGCGCGTCCCGGATTGAGAATCCCGGTAGGGTCGAACACCGCCTTGATCTGACCCATGAGCACTCGCTCGCGTGTGCCCACCATCGTCTCGAGGTAGTTGCGTTTGAGATCACCGACGCCGTGCTCCCCCGTGATCGATCCGCCCAGCGCCAAGCACCGGGTGACCATCTCGTCGAAGGCGCGGTAGGCACGGTCGGATGCGTCGGGGTCAGCCGCGTCGAACACGATCGTGGGGTGGAGGTTTCCGTCTGCGGCGTGCCCGAAGGTGCCGACAAAAAGGTGGTGGCGGTCCGCGATACGGCTGATGGCGTCGAGCATGTGCGGTAGCCGGGGCACCGGCACTGCCAGGTCGTCGAGCAGCGTACTGCCGCAGCGTTCGAGGGCGGTCAACGCGACACGCCGAGCCTGCATGAGCCCGTCGCTTTCGACCGGGTCGGTGGTCACGAAGAGTTCGGTCGCCGCACAACTGCGGCATGCTTCGGCGATGCGATCGGTTTCCGCCTCCGCCGCCTCGCCGTCGCACTGGATGAGTAGCAGCGCACCGGCGCTCTCGTCGAGGCCCATCTGGGTCATGTCGTTGACCGCGGTGATCGTGTTGTGGTCCATGAGTTCGACCAGGCTCGGGTCGGCCACGTTCTGAATCGCCATCACCGCGTCGACGGCCTGGACGGGGTCGGCGAACGCCGCCACCACAGTGGATGCGTGCGCCGGTTTTCTACGCAACCGCATGGTCGCCTCGACGATGACGGCAAGAGTGCCCTCGGACCCGACCAGCAGTTGCGTGAGGTTCAGGCCGGCGACGTTCTTGCGGGTGGCGGCACCAGTGTGGATGATCCGGCCGTCGGCGAGCACCGCTTTTATCCGGGCGACGTGATCACCGGTCACCCCGTACTTGGCGCAACAGGGCCCACCGGCGTTTGTCGCGAGGTTCCCACCAATCGTGGAGATGGCACGACTGCCCGGGTCGGGCACGTACCAGAGTCCTCGCTCTACTGCTGCAGTAGCGAGGTCGCCGTTGATGACACCGGGTTCGACCGTCGCGGTACGGGACTGCTCGTCGATTTCGAGAATCCGGTTCATCTTCTCGGTACTCAAGACAATGCACCCCTCGAGCGCATTGGCACCGCCTGCCAGGCCGGTCCCCGCACCTCTCGTGACAACCGGAATCTTGTACCGGTAGGCAGTCTGCAGCGTCGTGACGACGTCGTCGACCGTCCGGGCACGAACCACTGCTATCGGTTGACCGGATGGCGAGAGCAGCGCCTGATCGCGGGTGTAGGCGATCATGGTGTCGACGTCGGTCACCACAGCATCGCCGAGACCCGCAACCAGATCCGCTACGGGGCCGGTCGTCACCACGGTCATGCCTTGTCCTTCCGCACTGTTGTGTGTCCGCCACGGGTGCACCACGCCGGGGTTTGCCTGGCCGGTGTGGTGCGTGGCGCATTACGAAGCGATTTCGAGCTCGCCCATACGGGACCAGTCGTCGCCGGGAAGTTCGGTGTGGAGGATGCGCGGTGTCTCGCTCAGTGCCGGGCGCATCGCGTCCAATCCCTTCCGGAAGTGGTCCGCATTGACATGGTCGGAACCGGCCTGCCCGTCGGCGAATGCCTCGATCAGCACGAACTCGGCGGGATTGTCGGCGCTACGGTGCCATTCGAACCAGAGATTGCCCGGTTCCGATCGGGTCGCCTCGGTGAACTCCTTGGTGATGAGCAGCCAGTCGTTCTGGTGTTCGTCGAGGACCTTGAACTTCACGACAATAAAAATCACGACGCCTCCACTGATCTGTGTCGGAAAGCCTTTCACCGGGCGGAGCAAGGCTGACGGATATGACCTGCCATAGGGATCCTGAGGGGTGCGCCGGGGCGCGCGGGTTACCGGCGGTCAGGTGCGCACCCACCTGACCGCCGGTGATGACCCTCTCCTGTTCGGATCGGGTCAGTGGGTCACCGCCTCGCAGGACCAACGAGGCGGTGACCCACTGGTCTTTGTCAATAGATATTCGACGGGCGGACCATGCCTTCGGCGAGATCGCCGAAACCGGGTGCCATGATGGCACCGGGATTACCGATCACCTCCTCCACGACAGCGGTCTCGGTCGTGATCAGCAGTGCCGCGATCGAGGCGGCACTCTCGAGCGCGGCGCGGGTGACCTTGAACGGGTCGATCACCCCGTCGTCGAACATGTCCCCGTATTCACCGGTGAGCGCATTGAAACCGTGGCCGAGCGGTAGACCGGCGACCACCTCGACGACCTCGTCGCCTTCGAAACCGGCGTTGATCGCGATCCAGCGCAGCGGTTCCGGAAGAGCGCGGCGCACGACGTCAACCCCGATCGCCTCGTCGCCGGCCAGGTCGAGATCGGCCAATGCCCGATGCGACTGCGCCAGCGCGGTGCCACCGCCGGAGACGATCCCGGCCTCGAGCGCGGCGCGGGTGGCGGCCAGGGCGTCCTCGACGCGCAGCATCCGCTCCTTGAGCTCGACACTGGTCGCGCCGCCGACGCGGATGACGGCAACCCGCCCGGTGAGCCGGGCGATGCGCAGCTCGAGGCTTTCCTGATCCGCCTCGATCTTGGCGCGCTCGAGCTGCGCCTCGAGCTGCGCGATGCGGGCGTCGAGCAGACGCTGGTCCCCGTGGCCGCCGACGATCGTGGTCTCGTTCTCGGTCACGGTGATGCGGTCACACGAACCGAGATGCTCGACACTGATTTCGGACAGTTCGATGCCGGTGTCCTTGGCGATCACGTGCCCACCCAATGCCACCGCGAGATCTTCGAGCTCGGCGACGCGGCGATGACCGAACCCTGGAGCCCGAACGACCACCGACTGCATCGTCTTGTGCATGTTGCCGCCGACGAGTAGTTGCAGGGCCGGACCGTCGACGTCCTCGGCCAGTACGACCAGGGACCGGTCGGCTCGCTTGGCCACCTCGATGGCCGGCATGATGTCCTGGACCTGGCTGATCTTCTTGTTGGTCAGCAAAATCAGCGGATTGGTGTGCACCGCTTCCATCCGCTCCGGGTCGGTGACCATGTAGCCGGAGATGTAGCCGTGGTCGAACTCGATGCCGTCGACGATGTTGACCGACAGCCCGAGGGTGTCGCTTTCCTCGGTGGTGACGACCCCGGACTTGCCGACGTAATCGACCGCCGTCGAGATGGCGTGTCCGATCACTTCGTCGTCGCTGGCGGCGAGGGTCGCGATCCGGTGCAGATCGCTCTGCCCCGCGATCTGGGAGGCCTGCTCACGGAGGGAGTCGACGACCGCGGACACTGCCCGTTCGATGCCGCGCCGCACCCGCATGGGGTTGGCGCCGGCATCGACCGAGCGCAGACCTTCGCGGACCATGGCCTGGGCGAGCACGGTGGCGGTGGTGGTGCCGTCGCCGACCACACCGTTGGTCTTCATCGCCACCTCCTTGACCAACTGGGCACCCATGTTGGCGAAGGGTTCGCGGAGCTGGATCTCGCGGGCAATGGTCACGCCGTCGTTGGTGATCGTCGGTGGCCCGGTGAGCTTTTCGAGTACCGCGTTGCGCCCCTTGGGGCCGAGGGTCACCTTGACCGCGTCGGCGAGGGCGTTGACGCCCTGCTCGAGCCGCGCTCGGGCGTCCGTGTTGTACCGCAACTCTTTTGCCATGACTGATGGTCCTTTCGTACTTTTCTTGTGCGGAGTTTGCAGCGCGTCAGGGGACGAGAATCGCCCGGCCGCGGACCCGACCGGCATCGAGATCGTCGAGGGCTTGCTGGAAGTCCTCGAGCCGGTACCGGGTGGTGTGCAAAGTGACCTTGCCCTGGGCGGCGAGGATCATGAGCTCCTGCAGGTCGTTGTAGGAGCCGACGAGATTTCCGATGAAGTTGATCTCGGTGGAGATCACGTCGATGGTCGGGACGTCGAGGTTCTCGCCGTATCCGACTACGTAGTAGTTCCCGGCGCGGCGCAGCATCGCAACCCCTTCGGCGGTGGCGCCGCCTTCACCGACGAAGTCGACGACGGCTTCGGCGCCGTGCCCGCCGGTCAGGTCGAGCACCTGCTGGATATGGGTGCCGTCGGCGACGATGCCGTGGTCGGCGCCGATCTTCACGGCGAGGTCGACGGCCGCGGGGTTACGGTCGAGCACGACCACGGTGACACCGGAGATCGCCTTCAGGACCTGGATGCCGATGTGGCCGAGTCCGCCGGCCCCGATCACCACGCACACGTCTCCGGGGCGAGTGGTCCTGGCGACCTTGGCGACGGCGTGGTACGCCGTCAGGCCCGCGTCGGCGAGGGCGGCGACGTCGGCGGGTTCGAGCGAGTCGTCGATCCGGACCACGCTGCGGGCGGTGGTGCGCAAATACTCGGCGTACCCGCCGTTGGTGTCGATGCCGGGGAACTTGCTGTTCTGGCAGTGGACGTCGTCACCGAAACGGCACGCCCGGCACAACCCGCACGTGATCAGCGGGTGCAGGATCACCTTGTCGCCGACCACCACGTTGGTGACGGCGTCACCCACCGCGTGGACCCAACCGGCGTTCTCGTGACCGATCGTGTACGGCAGTGCGACACCGGACTTCTCCTCCCACTGCCCCTCGAGAACATGCAGGTCGGTACGGCACACGCCCGCGCCGCCGATCCGCACGATGACATCGAGCGGACCCTCGATCGTGGGTTCGGGAATGTCGGTGAGCTGCAGCTTGGTGTGGTATCCCACCACTTGCACGGCCTTCATCGCGGGCTCCTGGTTCTGAGATCGGTGATTCGCGGAGTGCTGCCGACGGATTCGCTGTCGGCGTAGCGGGTGGCGAGCAGGCCGCGGCAGAAGTGGGCGTTGCCTTCCATCGAAATGCGCACCGACTTGGCGAACCGCAGCCGCATCGGTACCGACTCCGCGGGGATGCGTTTGCCGGCGTCGTCGACGAACACCGGGCTGGCCGGGCAGATGCTCAACCCGAGGCCGATTCGGCGTCGCAGCAACGCGGCCTTCGCTTTTCCGGGGGCGAGGTCGCTGAGAACGAGTCGGTAAATCTCGTTCACACCCATGTCGGTGGTCTTCAGGTGCGCCTCGACGCACCGCTCCATCGCCGCGGCATGTGCCTTGGACCGGAACGTTCGGCGCAGTTCGTGCAGACTCTCTTCCGCCTCGGAGCCGAACGTTCCGACGTATCCGGCGTCGGCCGCGAGGCCGGTGTTGATCTTGTCGCTGTCGTGGTGGTCGTCAAGCATTACCCGCACCTCGCCGATATCCCCGATCAGGCGCAGGGCGTCGAGCGCGTCGGAAGCCATGAGGTAGGCGAAGTTCGGCGAGCAGAACGCGGTGGGCAGCCGCAGGTGAACGGTGGCCCCGTCGTCGTCGAGGGTGACCGACCGGACGAAACCGAGATCGGTGATCGGCTCGTCCAGTTCCGGGTCGGTGACCGTCGACAGGGCCATCAGAACGTCCTCTTCGGTGCAGACGACGGCGGCGGTGGTCATGACGGCACGGTTTCCCGCGCCCCGGCAGCGACCTCCACACCTTCCTGCCCGGCCGGCTCGGCCAGTTGCAGGTCCGCGGGAACGTCGATGTCGTACAGCGCTGCGGCGTTGAGGCCGAGGATCTTCTGCTTCTGCAGGGCAGTAATCGGGGCGTACTCGCCCTGCATGTCCTCGGGGATCTGGAAGTCGACGAACTTCTCGATCAGCCATTTCGGGGTCCACAGTGCGTAGTCGCTGCCGAACAGGATCTTGTCCTCGCCGATCCAGTAGAGCAATTCGCCGATGATCTGGGCGAAGTAGCGGGGCCGGGTGTGGATGAACGGCAGAGCCACTGCCAATCCGCCGTAGACGTTCGATTCCTGGGTGGCGATCCAGCAGAAGTCCTCGAGCCGCGGCAGACCCACATGCTCGACGACGAATCGCAGGTCCAAGTAGTCGGTGGCGACCTTGTCGACGTCGGAGACATCGAAGGCGTCGCGGTCGAGGGGACGGATCGTCGGGCCCTTGTGGACGTGAATATTCCTGATCCCCAGCTTGATGCACTCTTCGAGGTAGCGCCGCGACCACTTGTCGTCGAGCTTGTAGCCGCGGGAGTCGCCGTGCCATTCGGCGGTGTAGAGCTTGACGCCCTGCAGGTTCATCTCGGCCGCGTCCCTGCGGAGCTGCTCGAGGCCGGCCTCTTCGTAGCGGGGGTCGTAGGCGTGGTTGTAGGTGAGCTTGCCGGGGTGCTTGGCGACCAGGGCGCGCGCTTCGTCGGTCTGCCCGAACCCGGTGTGATAGAAGTCGCTGAGCAAGGTGGCCTGAAAGATCGCGTGGTCGACGTATCCGTCCACGAAGATGTCGCGCTCGAAACGTTCGCTGCCGTAGTACTTGTAGGTTTCGTAGTCCCACACGACCTCCTCGGGGCTGAGGTTCTTGTGGTAGTCGTAGAAGCACTCGATGAACTGCTCGCCGTGCACATTCTTCTGGTTCGACTCGCGGGCGTCCCAAATGTGCACATGCCCATCGACGATGAAGTACTTCTGACCGTCTTTCTGATACATCGCGTCCTCGCTTGGTCCTGGTTTTCGGGTGGGCTGGGGGTGTCCGGGGCCACCCTGCGTGGCCCCGGACAGCTGCGGTCAGTGCTCGGTGAGGTCGAATCCGATGTACTCGGCTGCGTCTTCGGGGCTGGCGAACAGCAGAGTCTTGTCGTCGAGGTGAACCATGCGCCCGTAATGGGTGGAGCTGATCTCCTCGAAGATGGAGCCGTCGAACTCCTCACCGAGAGCGTCGGTGAGTTCCTCGTAGTCGAAATTCAGCAGCTTCTGGCCGTCGACGCGGATCATCGACGGGTACTCGGTCAGCTCCACACCGTCCTTGGCGCCCATCACGTCCGCGACGACGCGCCCGATGGGGGTGTTCATCAAGGTGACGCCACACATGTTGGAGAACTCGGTGGTCGATCCGAATTGCATGGTCACTGGTCCAACTCCTTGGGGATGTCGAGCCCGAGGTCCTCGAGCAGGGAACGGAACTTCGCGGTGGCGGCGTCGAGGCTGGTGGCGAAGGTGACCGCCTTGTCGGCCGGCTGCGACCAGATCGGCTGCAGCGCCCGGGCGGCGTCCAGGCACCGGGGCACCCAGGTGGCCAGCCAGGTGCCGAACAGCTCCTTGTTCGCCTCCCCGACCTCGAGATCGCGGGTGAGCAACCGGAACAGGTTGCGGGTGTAGTTGAGGTCGCGGTCGTAATCGTGTTCCCCGGTGCCGACGATGGTGGGCGTGATGTAGTCACCATTCCCGGCGGCGATCTGCATGACCAGTTCGCTGCGGAACAGCGATCCCACCAGCTGCTCGAAGACGATGTTCGAGGCGAACAGCAGCTCACACCAATCGGGAACCGCGGTGAGCCGCTCGACGACCTCCCGGGTGGGCTGCCACTCGGGGGCGGACTGCCACACGTCCTTGTGGGCGGCGCCGTCGAAGTTCTCGGTGGCCTCGGACAGGTCCAGGTTGAACAGGGCCAGGTCCTGGGCGAAGCGCATCTTGTGGGCGGCGTTCACCGCGACGGCGGTGTTGATCATATTCGTCGGGCAGGACCGCTGGATGGAGGTGAACACGTGCAGCGCCAACCCGTTCTCGGCGTGCATCCACGCCCCCAGGTTGCGGGAGATGAACGTCAGCCACGGTGTGTTCCAGCCGTCGTAGACCCGGGCGCGTTTGGCGTTGGACAGGCACAATTCGACCTGGTGGACGACCTTGGAGTTGTTCCGGAAGATCGTCTGGTCCCACTCCTCGTTCGGGTCGAGGAAGGCGTGCCAGTTCGACGACTTCGCCGCCGTCCACTCCTTCGGATAGCCGCCGGGGCCGTTCCCGAATCCGTAGATCCAGCCCTGGGAGAGGTGACGGTCAGGGTCGGGCTGGACGTCGACCGTGACATCCTCGTACATCGTCGCCCGCTTCTTGGCCGGCGTGAAGTAGCTGTAGGTTCTGCTCTTCGAGCTCGGGAACTCCAGCGCACCGGCCTCGGAGTCGGTGAACTCGATCCTCGGAAAGCTGCGCTGCTTGCTCCCGGTGTTCTCGGTGGTTGCGGTCATCTCGTTTCTCAGTTCCTGTCTGTGAAAGAGGGCGGTGAAATTCCCTGCTGTCGCTACTCGAACGCGGGGCTGGTGAACTTGTCGTAGAAGATTTGGTCGTGAGGGGTGTTACTCACCTCGAGCAGTTCCAGAGCGGCATCGACCATCGGCGGCGGCCCGCACAGGTACACCTCTGCCCGGCCGAGTTCAGGTTCGGAGCGGCTGACGACATCGGTGACATTGCCGTCCTCGACGGTGATCGCACCCACCGGTGCAGGGTCCATCGATTCCGACAGGCAGGCCACGAACGTGAAATCCGTCAGGTTCTTACCGAGTTCGAGGATCTCGTCGAGATAGAACAGGTCCTGCGGGGTGCGGGCACCGTAGTAGAAATGCACCTGCCGGGTGTTGCTTGTCTCGTTCATGTGCCGCAGCAGCGACAGCAGCGGAGCCATCCCCGCGCCGCCGCCGATGAAGACCATCGGCAGAACATGGCCGTCCTTGATGGTGAACGACCCGTACGGGCCCGTCAGCGCGATCTCGTCACCCACCGAGATCCCGTCCTCGAGCAGGCCGGCGAACTTGCCGCCGGGATATTTTTTGATCAGGAACTCGACCTGCCCCGGCGTCGATTGGGTTGTCGCCATGGAGAAGGAGCGATGCTCGTCGGTGCCCGGGATGTGCAAATCCGAGTACTGACCGGGTTTGAATTCGTACGCGGCGGGTTCGATCGGCGCCAGCCGCAGCGACACGATGTCCTTGGTCATCGACTCGATTGCGGTCACCTGGGTGCGCACATCCTGGATGGGGACACCGCCGAGGAGTTCGTCCTCGTCGAAATTGAGCAGTTCGATGGTGCAGTCGCTGTATGCCGTGGAACGGCACAGCAGGACGTTGCCCTCGTCGACCTCGGCGTCGTTGCACGCAAACGTCGAGTAGTTCTCCATCTGGATGTCGCCGTCGAGGACGAAGGATTTGCAGGCCGAGCACCGGCCCTCACGGCAGCCGTGCATCAGATGGATGCCCTGCCGGAATGCTGCATCGAGGATGTACTCGTCCTCGCCGACTTCCATCTCGATGTTGACGGGCTCGAAGTTGATTACGTGCTTGTCGGCCACGGGGTCTCTCCTGGGCTTGTGAAAGTGAATTAGTGGAGCGGTGGGTGGCGCCGGAGTGGCCGCGGCGCCACCCACCGGGCCTGGATCAGGCCGGAACTGCGCCGCCGGCGCGGTACGCGGCAATGTGGGCGTTGCGTTCGGCGTCCGACATCTGGTTCAGCAGCACGTTCGGACTCTGGAAGGTGTTGCCCCGCACGTCATCGAGGGTCCACATCTTCTTCGGATCGTCGAGGTGCAGGTGCGGCTGACCGATGAGGGTCTTACCGTCGTCGCGGACATAACCCAGGTCCTGCACGATGTCGGCCAGATCCTTGCCGTGATGCAACGTCTCCCACTCGCGGAATCCGGTGAGACGTCCCATGTTCGGGGTTTCCCGGCCCTCGTACTCACCGCGGAAGGCGACTGCGTCGGTCCAGTAGCAGGTCTCCGAGCAGTAGGTCCGCCACTGGTTGTCCACCTTCTCGACCACCATGTCCTCGCGGATCAGGGCCGGAACCATGCACGTCCAGCACCGGTGCGGGTACTGGTACCCGACCTCCTCGAACGCAATCGGCTTGTTGCGGCCCGGGTAGGCGAGACGGTTGTACTCCTCCCACCACTTGCCGTACTTCGAGTACCAGCCCGGGTACTTGTGCTCGAACCACTCGAAGTCCTTGTCGGTCATCGTGTCGATCCGCCAGTAGTTCACCGGCCACCCGGTCGCGAAGAACCGGGCTACCTCGTGGACGTAACCCTTCTCGGTGATGCGCTTCCACGACTCCTCGACCAGGTCGTGCGGAATCGTCAGCCCGTACTTCTCGAGGGGGATGAGGTAGCTGCGGTAGTAGTCGTCGTAGATCCACCGCCGCCACATCTCGGCGTAACTTTCCCGGTCCTTGCGGCGGTCCTTGGTGCCGTACTCGATGAAGGTGCCGATCGCGGCGTCGACGACACAGTGGTTGTTCCACCACGCGTACCGCAGGTCTCGTTCGAGCAGCGGCCGGTTACGCTCGTCGGCGAGGGCCATCAGCAGGATCGAATAGCCGTTGGAGATGTGCCGGGACTCGTCGGACTGCACCGAGTGGAACACCGTCGGCAGCAGGTAGTCACCATTGGCGGCGGCCTCGTCGGGCATCGCGACGAACAGGGTGTTCGTGAACGCGGTCTCGGCGACCACGGTCAGGTAGATGTTCGCGGCGGTGATCGCGTCACCGGTGATGAAGCCTTCACCGAACTGTCGGCCGATGGTGCCGGCGTAGTTGTTCGAGAACGCCTTCTCGGTGATGTCGAACCCGGCCGGGTCGATGTAGTTGTTCATGTACAGCTTCTTGAGGTTCATCTGGATCGTCGAGTGACGAACCTCGTCGATCATCTGCACCGCGAGGCCGTTGTGAATTTCCGGGTTGGGCACGGCGTCAATAGCCATCGGCATCGCACGGGCCGCTGAGATCTCCGGGAACGGGATGATCGACAGGAACAGCTTCTGCCATTCGAGCCACCGCTGCTGCACCTGGCGGAACATGTTGCCGCGGATGGCACCGTCCATGGCGCCGTACACGCGGTTGTCCTTCTCTTCCTCCATCGGGAAGTAGGACCGCATGATCTGCTTGAGAGGGTCCTTCTTCGGAGCCTTCTCGAAGGTGTAGTCGGTGCCGAACCGGGTGGCCGGGGTCGCGAAGGTCGGATCCCATGACAGTTCGGTGATCTTCGCGTGGGCCTTTGTCAGGCTTTGCCTACTCAATGTGCGCCTCCTGTATCGGGTGCCGGCCGAGTGCCGGCGGTGGGGACGTTGTGCGATTGATTCAACCGCGTAATCCAGCTCACGAGCGTCTCAGTGTGAGACGGGCGTCACATAGAGATGGTGTGTCGGGCGTCCACACTCAGCTCTTCGACATGACGGGCCTGTGAGGGTTTGCGTTTCGGCGAAGAATGGCGGTCATCGGGGTGGCCCATCCCTTGAGCGTTCGTTTCACAGCAAGCAGTTGTCATCCCCCATCGCTACCCTCGGCGGATTAGCTGCCCCACTCCCGCGTAGATCGCGGAACGCAAAACTCGGGGCTCGGAGGTGAGATATTTCGACGCACTTTCGCATTTTCCGCCGAGACTTACTCTGGTGCAGCGGGACTGGGGTGTCCATGCGGATGAACTTTCCTCGAGATCCACGCGCTCGGCCTCGTGATGTGAACGCACTGGAACCTCGGCGCCTCACATTGAGACGCCCCGGACCCTCCGTGTGCGGCAGGCTCGGGAACGCCTCCGACTAGCTCAGGGTGGAGAAAATATACTACCCATGACCAATCCTTAACTGATGCCATCATTCTCGACGATGCACCGGGAATATGCCGACTGTGGCGCCGCGGGCGATTCAGCCCGAGCGGTGGCCGCGGCCTGCGAATCATCCAGACCGGACATCGATGCAGATGCCCGGCGGTGTGCACTGGACGACCCCTGAACTGGGTACAGGGTTTCGGCGCGCCGTCCCGCGGGCGTGCCGTCCGCCATGCCGCGGAGATGGCGGGCGGCGAGCAAGCTTCGTAATGTAATCCTCTGCGGCCCAGACGAAACATCGCCAACCCGAGACATCGGCCCCACCAAATAGGACCGGTTCACCAATGACTTTCCTTCCGTTCCATGCTGCCCCCGCAATCATGTCGATCGCCCCACAC
The DNA here is from genome assembly GCF_018343855.1 of Rhodococcus sp. USK13. Taxonomy (NCBI): domain Bacteria; kingdom Bacillati; phylum Actinomycetota; class Actinomycetes; order Mycobacteriales; family Nocardiaceae; genus Rhodococcus; species Rhodococcus sp. USK13. The sequence goes on from NZ_CP069242.1 coordinate 6,803,078, forward strand.
GACCGGCTGCAAAGGTCACGATCACTTCTGCTGCGCCGGCACAGATGCACTCTCGACCATACGATGAATCACCGCCGATGTGCTCGGCCTCGAGGACATGACCGCCGCGACATGCAGCGCGGTTTCTCCCCATGAACTCAGGAGTTCTGTCGCTCGCCGTCTATTCCGGTCGCGCGTTCAACGAACACAAGGCTGAGGATTGCTGGGACAGCGCTTTGCTTGACCTCTTGACTTGACCTGCTTGACCGAGGGCCATGGTGGCATGAGTACACCACTCAAGAAGGTCGTCGACGATCAGCTCAACGCCAGCGGGATGGCCTCCGAGCAGCTCGACGACGTCGACGCCAGGTACGTTGCCGCCGGCGTGAAGAACGTGCTCTCGAACCTCGAGGCACGTCGCGCATGGGAGAACCACATCGGCGCGATCTTGACCCACAAGCAGGCAGTCGACGCCACCGGCTGGACGAAGCAGGCCCTCAGCCAAGCAGTCAAGGAATCGCGCGTGCTACGTCTGACCGCCGCCGACGGGACGATCGGCTACTGGTCAGGCGGATTGACCGACACCGCACCCCACGTCCCGATCCGAGGAATCAAAGACGTCCTGAAGGCTTGGGCCTCCGCCGATGTCCAGGCCTGGACCATCGCTTCGTGGATGTCGAGCCCACAACCAGAACTCGACGACCGCACTCCTAGACGGGCACTCCTCGACGGCGACACAGCCGATGTCGTCAAGCTCGCACGGCAGGCATCCGCTAGTGGGCGCGACACGAAATGACCCACGTTCACGCCTGCTTCGCAGTGTTCGCGCAGAGTGGGGACCAGACCAGCACCGTGGCGATTCCCAGCGAATTCGCAGTGCTCAAAACCGATGCGTTGCCGGATCGCCCCGACCTCTGGGATGCATTACGCGAGACGGCCGGGATAGAGGTCATGGACATCCCCGGCAGCATTTGAGAAGACCGCTCGGAGACACCGGTTACGTCAGTTCGTTCCTGAACCCGGCGAAACCCACGGCGCTGGTGGACTCGTCGCCCTTTACCGCCGACTGCTATGTCCATCATTTCTCGTTCCGCGCATGGGGGCACCGCCGCGCCGACCACAGGCGAACAGGAGAAGCTCTGTCCGGCAGTGAAGGAGGCACGCGCCTCTCCTCCCGAGTGAACCGTCGCAGGCGGCGACCAACATCTACTACCTGTTGTGGGACTACCGGTTCCACGGCTTCGACGCGCGCCTCGGCGCGCCGCCGGAGTGCTATTGTTCGTCGGATCCAGTCTCATCGCGGGTGTCCCCGTGTGGCTCTCGAGAAGCTGACCATCCGCCGTGCGCATGCGCACTGAGCGAGGGCCGGTTGAGATGCAATCGCGGTGCGGCTCGTCCGAAATGTAATTCCTCGGCGATTGGGTTAGTTGTTTCGGCGCTCAGTGCGTGCCCGCCAGGCCCGTCCGAACTCCCGCATCATCAGGGGGTAGACGATCAGATGCCGGAACGGCTTGATCGCTGACATGTAGGCTGCCCCGAGCTTCCCGTTTCGTTTCACGAGAATGGCCATCTGGCCCCGGTAACCGCCCGCCTCATCGGACACCCAGCCGACATGGAGAATTCCGTGCACGGTCCGATTGACAGCTTCGAGCGCCCACTCGTCGTCGAGTTGGTACAGCGAGGTGAACGGCAGCGTGTCCGAGCCGCGGCCACCCGAGCTCGCACGCAGGTCGTCCGGCAGCCGATCGACGAGAGTGGGAGCGGGCACACGTGAACCGGCGGCCTGATCGTCAATCCCGAACACCTTGCCGAGCTCGAACCGAATCGCGAACAACAGGCGCATCGGCCACGGCCCGCGCCTCATCGGGTCGAACGCTGTGATTACCTGCACCAGCCGGGGAAAGTCATCCGGGCCACCGGGTGTCGGTAGAGCCCACACGTCCTCGAGCCGGAAGTCACGGGTGAATTCGTGGATTCGCCAGGGCCGAGATGTGTGCGCGCTCTTCGGCAGTCTCATCTACGCATCGTAGGGTGCGCGACAAGGTCCGTATATGCGTGTCTCAGCCGCCGTGTCCGGGAACGGACACTCCGCGCGAGCTGAACCAGCCGACGGGATCGATCTTGGCGCCGTTGGCCGTCCAGACCTCGTAGTGCAGGTGAGGTCCGGTCGACTGACCACGGTTGCCCATGGTGGCGATGTGATCGCCCGCGCGGACCTGCTGCCCGACCGATACGAGGGACCTGTCGATGTGGCCGTACACGCCGATGGTGCCGTCGTCCTGCTGCAGACGGACCCACTGCCCGAACCCTGACGCCGGACCCGACTCGATCACCGTGCCGTTGGTGACGGCCTTGATCGGGGTGCCGATGGAGTTGGCGATGTCGATGCCGTTGTGGTTCGTGCCCCAACGCGGGCCGAAGCCCGACGTGAAAGTACCGTCGGTCGGGAAGACGACACCCGGTCGACGTGCGGCTTCCTCAGCGGCAGCTCGTTCGGCAGCCTCGCGGGCAAGCCGCTCGGCCTCGGCCCTCGCCCGCTCGATCCGCTCGACCTCACGCTGGGTTGCCTGCTGCAGCTCGTCGGTGAAGTCGGTGAGATCCGTACGCGGGAACTGCAAGACCTGGGGGGCCATCGAGAGCGACACGCCTGCCTCCGCCGCGGTAGGCGCGATGCCGACGGCCACATCGCCGGTGGTCGCGGACGCGATCGTGCTCCCGGCCACGAGCAGTGCACTGGCGGCAAGCGGGACTGCTATCAGTCGGCCGCGAACGGTCTTCAGGTGGCGGCGCCGTAGGGCGCGCGGTGCTGGGTCGATTTTCCGGTGTCGAGACAAACCAGATTCCTCTGTCGAGCGGGGTAACCGGTAACGAATTGATCACGGTTTCGTCACAGGCTACTACGCGTTCGACAGATTTCGGCGCGTCGATTTGACAAGCACGTCCTGGCCAACGCTGTTTTGTGGATTTTTGTCGGAACACTGGTCCCGCAGGCAACAACTGGCACCAGCTGTCACGCGAAAGCGGTGACCGACCTCACAGTTAGGTCACACGATCGACGTCGATACGCCTCCGACAGGCGGAAATGAGACATCCCCGCCGTCGGTGCTCCGCATAACTCGGTCAGGCGCCGACGTAGGCAGCGAGGTGCTCGCCGGTGAGTGTGGAGCGGGCGGAGACCAGATCGGCCGGCGTGCCTTCGAAAACGATCGTGCCGCCGTCGTGACCGGCGCCGGGGCCGAGGTCGATGATCCAGTCGGCGTGCGCCATCACTGCTTGGTGGTGCTCGATGACGATGACCGACTTGCCGGAGTCGACCAGCCGGTCGAGCAGTCCGAGCAACTGCTCGACGTCCGCGAGGTGGAGGCCGGCGGTCGGCTCGTCGAGGACGTACACACCACCCTTCTCGGCCAGGTGGGTAGCCAACTTGAGTCGTTGCCGCTCGCCGCCCGACAGCGTCGTGAGCGGCTGGCCGAGCGCCAGGTACCCGAGCCCGACGTCGGCGAGCCGGACGAGGATTTTGTGCGCGGCCGGGTTCTTCGCCTCCCCGTCGCCGAAGAATTCCTCGGCCTCGGCCACGGACATCGCGAGCACTTCGCTGATGTCGCGGCCACCGAGGTGGTAGTCGAGCACCGCTGCCTGGAACCGCTTCCCCTCGCACTCCTCGCAGGTGGTGGCGACACCGGCCATCATCGCCAGGTCGGTGAAGATGACACCTGCGCCGTTACAGGTGGGACAGGCGCCCTCAGAGTTGGCGCTGAACAATGCAGGCTTGACTCCGTTGGCCTTCGCGAAGGCCTTGCGGATCGGATCGAGCAGTCCGGTGTACGTCGCCGGGTTGCTGCGCCTCGAGCCGCGGATGGCGCCCTGGTCCACCGACACCACGCCGTCCCGCTTGGCCAGCGAGCCGTGGATCAGTGAGCTCTTCCCCGACCCGGCCACACCGGTCACCACGACCAGCACGCCGAGCGGTACGTCGACGTCGACATTCTGCAGATTGTGGGCGTTCGCACCACGAATTTCGAGCGAGTCGGTGGAGGTGCGCACCGATTCCTTCAGCACGGCCCGGTCGTCGAAATGACGGCCGGTGATGGTGTCGCTGGCTCGCAGGCCCTCGACGGTGCCCTCGAAGCAGACGTGCCCACCGGCGGTACCGGCGCCAGGGCCGAGGTCGACGATGTGATCGGCGATCACGATCGTCTCCGGCTTGTGCTCCACGACGAGCACCGTGTTGCCCTTGTCCCGCAGACGCAGCAGCAGGTCGTTCATTCGGGCGATGTCGTGCGGGTGCAGGCCTGTGGTGGGCTCGTCGAAGACGTAGGTGACGTCGGTCAGCGAGGACCCGAGGTGGCGAATCATCTTGGTGCGCTGCGCTTCACCGCCCGACAACGTGCCGGACGGCCGGTCGAGGCTCAGGTAGCCCAGCCCGATCTCGACGAACGAGTCGAGGGTTGCGCCCAACTTCTCCAACAGGGGCGCCATCGACGGTTCCTTCAAACCGCGCACCCACACCGCAAGGTCACTGATCTGCATCGCGCACGCGTCGGCGATGTTGATGCCCTTGATCTTCGACGATCGCGCGGCCGCACTGAGGCGGGTGCCGTCGCAGTCGGGGCAGGTGGTGAACGTGATCGCCCGCTCGACGAACGCGCGGATGTGCGGCTGCATCGCGTCGACGTCCTTGGACAGGAACGACTTCTGTATCTGCGGGATCAGCCCCGTGTACGTCAGGTTGATGCCCTCGACCTTGATTTTGGTCGGCTCCCGGTGGAGCAGGTCGTGCAGTTCCTTCTTGGTGTACTTGCGGATCGGCTTGTCGGGGTCGAAATACCCGCAGCCGCGGTAGATGCGGCCGTACCAGCCCTCCATGCTGTAGCCGGGGATCGTGAGCGCACCCTCGTTGAGTGACTTGCTGTCGTCGTAGAGAGCGGACAGGTCGAAGTCGGTGACCGAGCCCCTACCCTCGCAGCGCGGACACATGCCGCCGGTGATGCTGAAACTGCGCCGTTCCTTCGTCTGCTGGCCGCCGCGCTCGATGGTGACCGCGCCCGCGCCCGAGATCGAGGCGACGTTGAACGAGTACGCCTGGGGCGAGCCGATGTGCGGCTTTCCGAGCCGGCTGAACAGGATTCGGAGCATCGCATTGGCGTCGGTGGCGGTGCCGACGGTAGAGCGGGGGTCGACGCCCATCCGCTGCTGGTCGACGATGATCGCGGTCGTCAGCCCGTCGAGTACGTCGACATCGGGCCGGGCCAGGGTCGGCATGAAGCCCTGAACGAAGGCGCTGTAGGTCTCGTTGATCATCCGCTGCGACTCCGCGGCGATCGTACTGAACACCAGGGAACTCTTGCCGGAGCCGGACACACCGGTGAACACCGTCAGCCTGCGTTTCGGGATTTCGACGCTGATGTTCTGAAGGTTGTTCACCCGCGCACCCTGCACGCGGATCAAATCGTGGCTGTCGGCACGATGCTGCGCCGACGACTCCGAGTTGTCCCCTCGCTGCACTCGCCCCGCCCTGTCCGTCCTCGTCGCCGTGCTCATCGTGTCTCCCCTCGGTTCCGCGGGCCGCCCCTCGCGGTCTCCGCCAGCGTCGTGCGCGAGCATCTACTCGATGCCGCAGTCACGTTAGCTGTGGCTCGGGTGCCGACGCTTCTCGATTCCTGATCGGTCTGGTCACCTGTTTCACCACGCAGGACGGCATCCCCGCCGTGGCGTGCTCCGCCTCGCGGCGATAGACGCTCGGCGGAACACCGACCAGCTCGGTGAAGCGGGTGCTGAAGGTACCCAGCGACGAACAGCCGACCGCGAAACACACCTCGGTGACACTGAGGTCGCCACGACGCAGCAGCGCCATCGCGCGTTCGATACGCCGCGTCATCAGATAGGAATACGGCGACTCGCCATACGCCAGCCGGAACTGGCGGCTGAGGTGCCCCGCCGACATGTTCGCGCCGCGGGCGAGCGCCTCGACGTCCAGCGGCTGCGCGTACTCCCTGTCGATTCGGTCGCGAACGCGGCGCAGACGTGCAAGGTCCTGCAGGTGCTGCACTGAGGCGGGTCTGCTGGTCACCTGCTCGATCGTGCCACGCCGCACCGCAGTTGCCCAGTGCCCACCAATCCAGCCGGACGGCAGACCCGGCGGACGTGCACGCCACGCGATAGTCGCTGCAAATAGCTATGCTTGCCTCTCCGGTGGCCGGCAGCGTCCGGGCGCGGGAGATACGTTCCGGAGGCGTGCCTCGTCGCCGGGCCGTCGTTACGGAGGAACGCCATGTCCGCTGAAGTCGTCCCCACCACACCGTCGCCTGCCACGCCCGAAACCGCCAGCGGGCACATCCGATTGACGTCGCACAGCGGCGGCGTCGGGTCCCTGCCGATTCGATGGGGCGCTCCCACAGCTGCCGAGCGCGGACCGGTGGTCGGCACCACCACCAATCGCGCCCACCGCAACGTGGTCGGCACGCACAGCGGCTCCTACAGCATCTACCGGGCGCTGGCGGTCGCAGCCGGCGCGCTGTCGCGCCACCACAAGGCCGACCTCACGAACACCGCGCCTACCAACATCATCGGCCCGTACCCGCAGTGGAGCGAGCCCGGCAAAATCGTGAGTCTCGACCCGTGGGGCGCCATGGTGGCGGAGGTATTCGCGGCCGAGTTGGCCGCCGGCCACGACATCCGCCCCAGCATCGCCGTGACCAAGGCACACGTCATGCTGCCGGAGATCACGGATGCCATACAGAAAGGCCGCCTGCGCCCGGACGGCCGTTTCCTAATGTCCAACGGTGCTGCGCTGGTCAGCAAGGTGGCGATCGAACCTGTCTGGCACTTGCCGGGTGTGGCGGAGCGCTTCCACTGCAGCGAGTCGGATCTGCGCCGCGTGCTGTTCGAGGAGACCGGGGGCATGTATCCCGAACTCGTGACCCGCTCGGATCTCGAGGTGTTCCTGCCGCCGATCGGTGGGCAGACGGTGTACATCTTCGGCGACCCACGCGATCTGGCCGATCCTGCCGTGGAGTTGACGGCGCGCGTGCACGACGAATGCAACGGCTCCGACGTCTTCGGCTCCGACATCTGTACCTGCCGCCCGTACCTGACGCATGCGATCGAGGAGTGCATCCAGGGTGCGCAACACGGCGGGGTCGGCTTGGTGTCCTACTCCCGCAAGGAGGGCCGCGCGCTGGGTGAGGTGACCAAGTTCCTGGTCTACAACGCCCGCAAGCGTCAGGTGGGCGGCGACACCGCGGACCAGTACTTCGCCCGCACCGAATGTGTCGCCGGCGTGCAGGACATGCGCTTCCAGGAGATGATGCCCGACGTGCTGCACTGGCTGGGGGTGCGCAAGATTCACCGCCTGGTTTCCATGAGCAACATGAAGTACGACGCCATCACGGGCTCGGGCATCGAGGTCGGGGAACGGGTGGACCTGCCCGACGAGCTGATCCCGGCCGACGCGCGGGTAGAAATCGACGCCAAGATGGCGGCCGGTTACTTCACGCCGGGCGTGGTGCCGAGCGCCGACGAACTGGCGAAGGTCAAGGGCCGGGAGCTGGACGAATGAGCATGCTCGGCGTCGGTCCCGACGTCGACACCGGGCGGGCCGAGGGCGCGGCCGCGGCGCTGCGCACCACGACGGCTGTGCGGGAACGCTCAGGGCAACTGCTGAGCCGCGCGCGCGAAGGCGGCTCGCGCTGGTTCAGCGTTCACGACGACGCCTTGCAGACTGCCGCAGCCGAGGTGGTCGACGTGACCCGTGCGCGCTATCCGGACCTCGCGATTCCCTACCACAGTCGCTGGCGGCATTTCGAGGCCGGCGGCGTCGACCGCAAGGCCGACCTCGATGCCCGGCTGGCCGGGCTGGACATGCAGGCCCGCGCCCGCGCGATGATCGATCTGGCCGTGGTCAGCGTGCTGCTCGATGCCGGGGCGGGTCCCGACTGGCATTACGACGAGAAAGCCGGCGGGCAGCGGTTCGCCCGATCCGAGGGACTGGGTGTCGCCAGCTGGCACGCGTTCGTCGGCGGCCTGTTCTCGAGCGACGTGGAACACCCGCTGCAGGTCGATGCGGCCGCGCTACGGAGCCTGGACACCAACCGGCTGGCCGAGTTCTTTCAGGTCGGCCCGTCCAATCCCCTAGTAGGAATCGAAGGCCGGGTGCTTCTGCTGCGCCGGCTGGGCGACGCACTCGCCGCACAACCCGCGGTGTTCGGCCCGCACGGGCGGCCGGGTGGCCTGTTCGACCTGCTGACAGAGCCGCACGGCTCGGCCACGTCGTCAGTGGCCGCCCATGACATCCTTTCCCACGTTCTGACGTCGCTGTCGGGCATCTGGCCGGCAGACAACGCCATCGGCACACAGCCCCTGGGCGACTGCTGGCGCCACGAGGCGGTGGTCGGGCCGGGCCTGACCCGAGGCTGGATTCCTTTCCACAAGCTGTCTCAGTGGCTGACCTACTCGCTGCTGGAGCCCTTCGAGTGGGCAGGCGTGCGGGTCGTCGGGCTGGACGCCCTGACCGGCCTGCCCGAGTACCGCAACGGCGGTCTCCTGCTGGACACCGGGGTACTACGCCTGCACGACCCGACCTGGGCCGCACGCCGCTGGACGGCCGGTGACGAAGTGGTGGTCGAGTGGCGTGCGCTGACGGTCGCGCTCCTCGACGAACTGGCGCCGCTGGTGCGCGGACGGCTCGGCGTGGACGCCACACAGCTTCCGCTGGCCTGCGTCCTGGAGGGCGGCACCTGGGCCGCAGGCCGCGCCCTGTCTCAGCGGGCGAGAGGTGGGCTGCCACCGCTGTCCATCGTCAGCGACGGCACGGTCTTCTAGAGCGAAACGGGGACGGATACATGGGAACAGTGCACGTGATCGATCACCCTCTGGTACAGCACAAGCTCACGATGATGCGCCGTAAGGATGCCTCCACCAACAGCTTTCGTCGACTGGCCAACGAGATCTCCGCGTTGATGACCTACGAGGTCCTGCGCGACATTCCGATGCAGGACATCGACATCGAGACGCCGATGGAAGTCACCACCGGCAAGGTCATCGACGGCAAGAAGCTGGTGTTCGTCTCCATCCTCCGCGCAGGCACCGGAATTCTGGACGGGATGCTGACGATTGTGCCGGGCGCGCGCGTCGGCCATATCGGTCTGTACCGCGATCCCAAGACACTCGTGGCAGTGGAGTACTACTTCAAGATGCCCGGCGATCTGCACGAGCGCGACGTGGTGATCGTCGACCCGTTGCTGGCCACCGGCAACTCCGCCGTGGCGGCGGTCGAGCGGTTAAAGGAATGCAGCCCCAAGAGCATCAAGTTCGTCTGCCTGGTCACCTGTCCCGAAGGCATCGCCGTCCTGCAGAATGCCCATCCCGACGTCCCGATCTACACCGCCGCCGTCGACCGGCAGCTCGACGAGCACGGCTACATCCTGCCCGGCATCGGCGACGCCGGCGACCGGATCTTCGGCACCAAGTAACCGACTCGTGCCACCACTCGATGACGTGACCCGTTACGCCGAGGTGTGCCGATCGGCCGTGCCGCTTGCACAGACGAGTTCGAATCCAGCCTCAGCTTTCGTGCTGATGGGCGGATGATTCCGGGCGCGTTTCGGATGATGATTGTTCTATCGGAACCGGAACACAGAGCGGGGGAGCCCGGCATCGTCGGACCGGTCAGGGGAAGCCGGCCACAATTGGACCAGAGGTGAGGCTAGAGATGAACGGTTTTGTACTGCGCACGGTCATTGCGGCGGCGGCGATCACGGTCGCGCTCGGCACCGGCGTCGCATCGGCGGGACCTACCCTTCACGGAGACCCCGCCACTCCCGGCACGCAACTGAATGTCCGCTCGAACGATCAGCACAGTTACTCCTGCGGGACCATCGGGGTCACCGGCGGTGGAGTCGGAACGGCTCCCCCGAACAGCATCGGCCAGTCCAACAGTGTCTTCTTCGGCAGCGGCCCGGTCCAGGGAGGTTGCGTAGGTAGTGACGGATCGGTGCACTTCCCCTCCGGACACGCCCACTGATATCGAGGCAATACCGGGTCAGGGCTTCCGTCCTCATTCGTGACTCGGACCGCGAACGTCGATTGTGCGTCACTATCGACGGGTACCCGGTTACCGAGAAGCAGACGGAGGAACATGAACCCTGAGGTCCATCACGAGCCCAGTGAAGTCAGTTACGACGAGCAGTTCTATCCAGCACGACCACGACCTCTACGTCCGTCCGTCCGGCGTAGCCCACGGGTGGACACCCAGTCCGGTGACGCGCACCCGTCGAATCCCGCCTATGTGGATTGGCTCATCAAGCAGTCCATCCTCCATGACGCAACCCAGATCGCCGAGCAGCTGTCCGGCAAGGGCAGCATGTGGCAGAACCCGTACGCGGACCCGAACCCGCGCGCGGCTGTCGAGCGTGCGCCCGTCTGGTTCACCGCATACCCCATATCGATCATTACAGCTCCCGGCGCGAGTTTCCTGGCCTCACTCGGCGACGAGGCCCTGTGGCAGGCCTTTTCACAGATCGGCGTGACCGCAGTGCATACCGGGCCAGTCAAGCAGGCCGGCGGCATCAACGGCTGGCAGTCCACCCCGTCGGTGGACGGTCACTTCGACAGAATCAGTATGCAGATCGACGCCGCCTTCGGCACCGAGGAAGAGTTCCGTCGCCTCTGCGTCGTCGCCGCAGCATATGACGGCACCGTCATCGACGACATCGTCCCGGGCCACACCGGAAAGGGTGCGGATTTCCGTCTGGCGGAGATGGCGTATGCGGACTATCCGGGGATCTACCACATGATCGAGATCGAACCCCCGGACTGGCACCTACTCCCCCGCGTGCCGGAGGGCAGGGACTCGGTCAACATCGACGCCGAGACCGAGGCCCAGTTGGCACGTGCCGGCTACATCATCGGCCAACTCCAGCGCGTGATCTTCTACGAACTCGGTGTCAAGGAGACCAACTGGAGCGTCACCCCCGTCGTCACGGGAGTAGACGGCGTCGACCGGCGCTGGGTCTACCTGCACTATTTCAAGGCGGGTCAGCCGTCCATCAACTGGCTCGATCCATCCTTCGCGGGTATGCGCCTGGTCATCGGAGACGCCTGCCATTCACTGGCCGACCTCGGGGCAGGGGCCCTGCGACTCGACGCCAACGGCTTTCTCGGTGTCGAACGGCGAACGGAAGGACCGGGGTGGTCGGAAGGACATCCACTGTCGGAAGCGGCCAACCATCTGATCGCGAGCATCGTCCGCAAGATGGGCGGCTTCACCTTCCAGGAGTTGAACCTCACCATCGACGACATCAAGGAGATGGGCACCAGCGGTGCGGACCTGTCGTACGACTTCATCAACCGGCCCGCTTATCACCATGCCCTGGTCATGGGCAACACCGAATTTCTTCGCTTGACCATGAATCTGGCGCGCGATCACGGCGTCGATACCGCATCCCTCGTCCATGCTCTGCAGAACCACGACGAATTGACGTTCGAGCTGGTGCACTTCGCCACCCTCCACAAGGACGATGAATTCGTCTACGGCGGCGAGCCGATCAAGGGTTCCCACCTCGGTGACCGCATCCGTAAAGACTTGTGCGAACGTCTCACCGGGCGTTGGGCGCCGTACAACCGCACCTTCACCACCAACGGAATCGCTTGCACCACAGCCAGTGTCATCACGGCGACGCTCGGAATCCGGGACCTCGACCGGATGACGGCCGACGACGTCGCGATGGTCGAACGCGCGCATCTCCTCCTTGCGATGTACAACGCCCTTCAGCCCGGGGTGTTCGCGTTGTCCGGTTGGGATCTGTGCGGGCTCCTTCCGGTACCCGTCGACGACGTAGCCGACCTCGTCCGCGAGGGCGACACGAGATGGATCAACCGCGGCGCCCACGACCTCATGGGCGTCAACCCGGAGGCCACTCGATCGGAGTCCGGGATTCCGCGGGCCACCAGCCTCTACGGCACCCTGCCCGAGCAGTTACGGAACCCGGAGTCGTTCGCCTGCAAGCTGTCCCGGATCATCGAGGTTCGAAATCGCTTCGGAATTGCGACAGCCGTTCAGATCGATGTACCGACGGTCTCACACAAGGGACTGCTGGTCATGGTGCACCAACTCGCTGACATGAGCACCCAGGTGACGGTCTTGAATTTCACCTCCGAGGAAATCACCGCAACGGTCCAATCGCAGCATCTACCCGCCGGTGCGTCCGCGTACAACCTCTTCACCGATGAACTCGTCGGGACCGTCGACGAACTCCACAGCTTCCCGGTGACACTGCACGCGTACGAGGGAGTCCCGGTCATCCTGAAGGGCCCGCGCAGCGACGAGACACTGATCATGTGACCGAACCAGAGGACCTGTTCACACCTGGTCGTCGTCCGCAGTCCGCGATCGCCCCATCATCTCCAGTCCGGCCATCGCCCTCTCGGCACCGGCTTCGTCTACCTTCTCCATGGCGAACCCCATGTGGATCACGATCCAGTCGCCGGGTTCCAGGTGCACGTTCTCGTCGAGCATGCCGATGTTGACACGCCGCTCCTCGCCGACCACATCGACGAGGGCCAACTGGTTGCCGTAACCCTCGAGCATGCGCACCACGCGGCCGGGAATACCGAGACACATGATTCAGCTCTCCTTCCCCTCCGCTTGCAGAGCGGCACCGGCGTCGAGCAGCTGCTGCACCACGTCCAGCACCGCCTCGACGGCCGGCTCCACTGCGGCCTGCACAGGTACCGACAGTCCGATGCCCTCCTCAGTGTTCTCCACCTGACACCCGAGCACCACGGTCCGCGGCAGGGTGCCGCCCAACGCCTGCAGGCTGGCGAAGACAGCGCCGGGGTCCATGCTGTGCGCGTCGAGGGGGGCGTCCGGAAGCGAGTCGGGCTGCACTTCGACGGCACTCAGCGCGCCGGGGGCACCTCGGTTCGGAACCGCGTCGACAAGGAGTAGCGCACCCCACCCATCGAGCAGTTCATAGGCCAAATGGGTTCCCCGGATGCCGAAATCGACAGCGCGGACACCCGCCGGCAGCCGCCTGGAAGCGACTGCGCGCAGCACTTCGGGGCCGAACCCGTCGTCTCCGAAAAAGATATTGCCCACCCCGGCAACAAGAACTCGCCTGTCCACCGTCATGGAGCACTCACATCTGCCGGATACGCATATACCGCTTGATGTCGGGTAGCGAGACGACCGCTGCCACCACTCCGGCAACCGCCAGGATCGCCAACGCCGCCGTGGTGACCTCTCCGAGAACCTTCATGACTGTTCATCCTTTCCGGTGTCCGTCGATATGGGCTCCACCTCATCGGGGGCGAAGTACAGATACCGTCCGTACCACTCATGCATGTCCGACGCCGGGTCGTCCTGCAGCACGACGCCGATGTGCGTCTCACCGTCCACGTCGGCGTGGACGGTGACGACCCGGGCGAGTTGCCCGGCGAAGAACAAATCCTGGGCGTCCGCGCGACGCGACGGGTGGAGCCGCACCACGCTGCCGTTGGCGACCCGCACGCCGTCGACGAGCACACCGTCGACGTCGGGCCGGACCGCGTTGTCTGCCTCCGGGTCCCACCACGGGACGTCGTCGGTCAGTTCCGGGACGAGTCCCATGTCCGGAAGGTGTGGATCCCGCAGGATGCCGTGCATCTGCGCGAGCGTCGACGGCGACATCTCGTCGCAGCGGTCGATGATCCGCGCCGCGAGCGGGTCGGTGGCCCGAGCCTGACGCTTCTCGTCCTCGGTGAGAGTCATGACGCGGAGAGTGAGGATTTCGTCGATCTCGGTGGCATCGAACAGGGCACCGTCGCTCTGCTCCGCAATCTCCGGGTGGTCGTACAAGATGATCGGCGACGCCAGCACGAGGTCGGTTTCCCCGGGCAGCCCGGCGAGGACGGGATAGCACCGGTGTTGTGTGCACGCGGACGCCAGGTGTTCGGCCTCGGCCGGTGGCTCGAGTAGCGACACGAAGTCCGTGCCCTCTGCCGCGAGGATCAGATGCGCACCGATCAACGACTGCCGGATGGCCCGGTCCCGGTCCATACCGGAGTCGCCGGCAGTGACGTTCTCCACCTCGAGCCGAAGCCTGGTGAACCCGTCACTGTTCTCGCAGTCCACCGTCACGACGGCGTCTGCAGGCCACCGGGTACGCACCACTCGACCGGCGAGAGACCCATCTGCTCTCCGCAGCTCCTCCACCTCGGAACCCCCGTCGATGTGGACGTCGAGACGTCGACCACCACCGCATTCGGCGAGACTCGGTGCACCTAAGTCGAACTCACGCTCCACCGCCTCGTCCCAGCTGAGCCAGCTGGTCCCGTCGACGGCCAATTCGTCGACGCGGGCGAATTCGGTGCCCACCTCATCGATTGCCCGTTCGACGCACCGCACCTGCAGCTGCAGGAATCGGAGGGTGATGCCGACCGCTGCGTCGTCGTCCGCCCGCAGCAACGTCGAGCAGGACATCGTCGATTCCTCGCCGACACCTGCATCCGCTGCACCCGGTGGCCCCACGACACCGAACTGCCATCGTGACTGGTTCTTCGACGAGCTCGCACGATACGGATAGAGCAAATAGCCCTCGTAGAGCACCGCGTCGGCGACGGCGCGCACGCGCTGCAGGGACGCCGGGGAGATCATGCGATCACCTCCCCGGCTCCCTGCAGCAGATCCGAGACGGCGACATCCAATCCGATCAGGCCGTGCGACGATTTGTACCGCGCGAGTGCCGCCAGCGTGTCCTGGTCGAGGCGCAGCCAGCCCGTGTTCGGATAATGCGCCGACACCAGGTCCCGCCAGACGGTCACCGGCAGTTCGTAGGTGGCCTCCCTGTCCCAGGGAATTCGTTCGACACCGAACCCGGCAACACCCCGGGTGAAGACGGTGCCACTGAACAGGAACATCAACGGGATCGGTGAATCTGCGGCTTCGAGTGCGTGCAGATATTTCGACGCCGTCACCTCGAAGTCGTAGGTACACGGAAGCGGCAGGTCCACCACGGTCGACCCGGTGAAACCCTGGGCGACAGTGCTGGTCTCCATCCACTGGAAAGGCTTCAACGTTGCGGTCCACCGCGCACGCGGACCGAACAGGTCGAGCAACCCTTCGGCCTCCTGGTCGGTGTATCGACGGCGCTGCGGATCGAGCCGCACTTGACACCGGAGGGCCATGGCATGCACCACGGCACCCGTCGTCTCCGCCACCCGAAGGCGGGCAGTGAGATTGGGGACGACGGCATACGGTTCGGGAAACACCTCCTCGACGTCGAACGACAGCTCCGTCACGACGGCTCCTTCGCGACGCGGCTGCGGGACCGTACCGTGTCGAAGAAAGTGTCGATGGCGCGGCGGGCATCCTGGCCACCGTCGAATCCTCGCCACAGCCGGCGAAGCTCACCCACCAATTGGTAGCAGGCGTCGATCGGGACGAGAAAACACTCGGCCTCGCCGCCGTGCTCGGGGACTCGCAACAGCAACGCTTCGGTATCGGCCGACAGCTGGGTAAGCGCCGGGTTGGCGGCGAGCACGTCGTCCCAGGCGGCGAGTGGAAGTTCCGACTCGGTGGCGCCGGCCGGCCCGGGATAGAACGCGATCGTCCTGTCCAGGGCGGAGTTCCGGAACACGAACGCGAGCCCTACGGGAATCTCGAGTTCGTCCCAGCGCCCCGGTGCCAGCGAGAAGTTCGGGAACGACAGGTAGCGGTCGGGTACCGCGCGGAAACGCAGCTCCGCCGTATCGTCGGTGAACAGCAGATAACATCCGCGGCACACGCACATCAGGTGTCTCTCGGACACGTTCACTACGTGCTGGTGGGCGTCGGCGATCGGGACGGCACACATGTCGCACCGTTCGCCTTCCACGGTCTGCGGACGTTGAGAGGCGATTCGCTGCAGAATCCTCAATCCTCTTCCGGACGCACCCATCACGCCACCTCCGCGGCCGGTACCGCCACGGAGATCACGCCGTCACGAACCAGAACCGGCAGTGGAGCCAGCGGTTCGGCCTCGGGATCACCGTCGAGCCGTTTCCCTGCGCCCCGGGGATCGAAATGCGCGCGGCACGTGGGACACCGGAGCACAGCGTCGCCGACCTTGCCGCCTGCTCGCCGCTGCAGGGTAGCCCCGGCCAGCGAGTTGGTGCACGCCGCGCAGCGGTCACGGAATGCGAACAGCTGCTCCCCGATCCGGCACACCAGCACCGGCAACCCCGCGAGCGAGAAACCGCCGACCTCCCCCGACGCGAGGTCCGCGATGTCGGGCGCCGATACCCACGTTCCGGTTCCCGACTCGTGAGCATGAACGTGCGAGAACAACGACTCCGTGGCGATCAACCCGGACCCGGCCTCCGGTTTCGCGCCGACCACTTCGATGTCGACCGTCTCGGGTGCGGCGGAATACACGGCGTCCTTGACAGCGAGTTCCAAGGTCACCGCCGAAGACGGGCAGCTCTGACAACTGCCCGTGAGACGAAGTTGCACCACTCCGTCTGTGACACCGAGCAATTCGACGTCACCGCCGTGTGAACCCAGATACGGACGCACACTGTCCAGCGCGGTGGCCACCCTCGTCTCGACGTCGTGGGGATGCAGCCCGTTGACCAACAGCAAACTAGCGACGAGTTCGTCGGCGGCGAACCGGTCGACCAATGCGCCATCCTGCTCACCAACGATCTCGAGCACCCGCTCCAGGCCCGCGCCGTACAGTTCGACGACCTCCCGGACAAGTTGCTCGGCGCGCTCACGGGCTACCGCGCCGCCCGCCGAACTGGCGTCCAGGAGGGCGTCGATCCTTTCGCCGGCGGTCCGCCAGCGATCGGGGCCGTCTACTCCAGCCTCCTCCATGCCTGCCTCGTCACTCGCCGGTCACGGACTGGGTAGGCGAATGCAGCTTCTCCAGTGTCTTTCCCTCTCCCAGATACATGTGGACACCACAGGGCAGGCACGGATCGAAACTGCGGACGGTCCGCATGATGTCGATGCCTTTGAAGTGGTCCCGGTCATTCTCCTCGAAGATGGGCGACTTCTGCACCGCATCCTCGTAGGGGCCCGGTGTTCCGTAACTGTCCCGAGGATTCGCGTTCCACGGTGTCGGGGGGTACGGATGGTAGTTCGCGATCTTACCGTCCCGAATTACCATGTGGTGCGACAGAACTCCGCGCACAGCCTCCGTGAAGCCACATCCGATTCCCTCGTCGGGGACGTCGAACTTCTCCCACGTCTTGGTGTGCCCGGCCCGGATCTCGGCCAGCGCCTTCTCGGCGAAATGCAGGGCACACGCCGCCGCGTACGCCTGGAAGTAGGTCCTCGCACGATTGCGTTCGAGGGTGTTACTGCCGTGCCGCGGAATGTTCCACTCCAGCTCGACCGGACCCTTCAGCGCCGTCTTCGGCAGGTTGATCTTCACGCTGTGGCCCGTCGACTGCACGTAACCGATATCCACCAACTGCGCGAGAGCCGTACTCCAGAGTCGGGCGAGCGGACCACCACCGGTGTCGAGGGCGAGATAGTCCTTGCCGTCGTACCATCGCGGCGACATCACCCAGCTGTACTTCTCGTCCATGTCCCGCTTCTGCGGATGCGGGTTGGTGTGCTGATTCCAGGGATGCCGGCGATCGACCGTGTTACCCAGCGGGTCCTTCTCGACGAACATCTCCTGGTCGGTCCAGTCGTCGTAGTACGAGCTGCCCAGAAGGATGCGGATACCGAGGTTGATGTCCACGAGGGAGGTCGTCACCAGTTTGCCGTCCACCACGACACCCGGAGTGACGAACATGGACCGGCCCCAGTTCTCCATGTCCTTGTACTCGAAGTTGCACACAGCCGGATCCTGGAACGAGCCCCAGCAGCCGAGCAGAGTGCGACGGAGTCCGACGTTCTCATATCCCGGGATGGCCTCGTAGAAGAAGTCGAACAGATCGTCGTGCATGGGGACGACCTTCTTCATGAATTCGACGTAGCGCATCAGGCGGGACATGTAGTCGGTCATCAACTGGACGGTCGCCGACGTGCCCACACCTCCCGGATACAGCGTCGACGGGTGGACGTGCCGTCCTTCCATGAGGCAGAACATTTCTCGCGTCCAACGGCTGACCTGCAGCGCCTCGCGGTAGAACTCGCCGGTGAACGGGTTGAGCGATCGCATGATGTCGGCGATGGTCCGGTAACCGTGGTCGCCGGCGTGCGGCGCCGAAGTGTTCTCCGCCTGCGCGAGCACCCCGGGGTTCGTCTCCGAGACCATCTTCTCGCAGAAGTCCACACCGACCAGATTTTCCTGGAAGATGTTGTGGTCGAACATGTATTCCGCGGCTTCACCGAGGTTGACGATCCATTCGCCGATATGCGGCGGCTGCACGCCGTACGCCATGTTCTGGCAATAACACGAACACGTGGCGTGGTTGTCACCGCAGATACCGCAGATGCGGCTGGTGATGAAGTGGGCGTCGCGCGGATCCTTTCCTTTCATGAAGATCGAGTAACCGCGGAAAATCGAGGACGTGCTGTGGCACTCCACGACTTCCTTCTGCTTGAAGTCGATCTTCGTGTAGATACCCAGGCTGCCGACGATGCGTGTGATCGGATCCCACGCCATCTCCACCAAGCCATCGGTTTCCGTCTTGTGCGAAGGATCCGGAATGATCGTTGTCATCGACGTACCTCTCAGAGGCCCGAGCTGGGCTACCAGGTGCGAGTGGCGCCTGTGGTCAGTTTCGTGCCGCGGCTACGCCACTGCGGCTCTTTGTCCAAGGTGTTCTTGGTGATTCTGCGCAGACTGCGGATCGCGGAGCCGTACAGACCGGATGCGGTCGTGGACAGCCTTCCGCCGGGCGGCTCGTCCATGAATGGCATGAACTTGTCCGGGAATCCCGGCATCGTGCAACCGATGCAGATTCCGCCCACATTCGGGCAACCGCCCACACCGTTGATCCATCCGCGCTTGGGGACGTTGCATTTGACGACGGGACCCCAGCAGCCGAGCTTGACGATGCACTTGGGTGAGCCGTACTCGGTGGCGAAGTCACCCTGCTCGTAGTACCCGGCCCGGTCACAACCCTCATGGACCGTGCTCCCGAACAGCCACTGCGGACGCAGCGCGTCGTCGAGCGGAATCATCGGCGCCTGTTCGGTGGCCATGTACAGCAGATAGGTCAACGTCTCGGACAGATTGTCCGGCTGGATCGGGCAACCCGGTACACACACGATCGGAATGCCCGCCTTCGATTTCCAATCCCAGCCGAGGTAATCGGGGACGCCCATCGCTCCCGTCGGGTTGCCGGCCATCGCGTGGATACCGCCGTACGTCGCGCACGTACCGGCAGCCACGATTGCCGTCGCTTTGGGAGCCAGCCTGTCGAGCCACTCACTCGTCGTGACGGGCTGACCGGTCTCCGGGTTGTTGCCGAAACCGCACCAGTACCCCTCGTCGTGAAGTTGCTCATTGGGGATCGAACCCTCGACGACCAGTACGAAAGGTTCCAATTCGCCGCGGTCGGCCTTCCAGAACCACTCGATGAAGTCGTCGGCGCCACCCTCGGGCCCACATTCGAAGTCGATCAGCGGCCAGTGCACGGCCACCTTCGGCAGGCCCGGCAGAGCGCCGAGAGCGATTTCCTCGACACTGGGCTGAGTGGCAGCGGTCAAGGCCACCGAATCCCCGTCGCAGCTGAGCCCCGCGTTGATCCACAGCACGTGGATCAGGGTTTCCTCGGCTTTGATTGCTTCCTGTGTCGGCATAGCAGGTCGCTTTCCGGAACCGAACACGGCTCCTGTCGCCACCGGGGTCGACCGTCGGCCCACCTGTGTGACGCTATTCCCTATTTAGCTCCTTACGGCGTTCGCGTGTCAACGGCCCTCAGGCACATCGGGCCAGTTCAGCCATGACCGTTACTGCGCCGCGATCCAGTCGTACCACTGCTGCATGCCCTGCCCCGTGGTCGCGGACAAGGTGATCGCCTCGAGATGGGGGTTCACGGACCGGGCGTACTTCGTGCAGAGATCCACGTCGAAGTCGACGTACGGCAACAGGTCCGACTTGTTGACCACCACCAGATTCGCCGCAGCGAACATGTGCGGATATTTCAGCGGCTTGTCGGTGCCCTCGGTCACGGAGATCACCACCACCCGGGACCGCTCCCCGAGGTCGAACAGCGCCGGGCACACCAGGTTTCCCACGTTCTCGATGAACAACAACGAGTTCGGGCCGGGATCGAGCGCCGTCAGCGCATCGCGCATCATCTCCGCGTCCAGGTGACACCCCGCCCCCGTGTTCACCTGCACGACAGCGCAGCCCGTCGCCTCGATCCGGTTGGCGTCGAGCATCGTCTCCTGATCTCCCTCGATCACCGAGACCGGACGGTGTCCGCCGATGTCGGCGATGGTCCGCTCGAGCAAGGTGGTCTTCCCGGACCCGGGGGAACTCATCATGTTCAGCGCGAGCACGCCCCGTTCCGCCAGCCAGGCCCGGTTACGCTCCGCCGTCAGGTCGTTCTTGGCCAGCACCTTCTGCTCGAGGGTGACCGTCTGGTGCTCGTGCTCGTGGTCGTGCGGGTGCTCGTGGTCGTGGTCGTGCGGGTGCTCGTGCTCGTGGTCGTGCGGGTGCTCGTGGTCGTGGTCGTGCGGGTGCTCGTGGTCGTGGTCGTGCGGATGCTGATGGGTGTGGGGGCGGCTGACCCTGGTACCGGTGTCGTCGCCGCATCCGCAGGTGGCACACATACGCCTCAGCTCACTTCCATCGAGAGAATTCGTAATTCCCGGCCCGAGGTGACCTCGACATCGGCACTCCCACACGGACACAGCAACACCAGGTCGGTGAGCGAGAACGTGGTGCCGCACTCGCGGCACTGCGCGCTGCCCGGGGAGTGGTCGATGTCGAGTCGGGCACCATGCGCCACAGTCCCTTCCGTGACCAACTCGAAACAGAACTGCATCGAATCGGCGACCACCGCGGTCAGGGCGCCCACCTGAACCCGGACACTGTGAACGGTCCGTCCGGCGGCTTTCTCGCAGACGGCATCGACGACGCTCTGGGTGATTGCCAGTTCGTGCATCACGACCCCGCTTACGGACTCGTCACCTGTCCCTCGAGCGTAGCGCTTCGCGCCCGTGAGTACTTCTTAACCATGGGAGGTTAATAAGTACTCACAGTCGTTCGATGATGGTGGCGTTGGCGGTGCCGCCGCCCTCGCAGATGGTCTGCAGACCGTACCGGCCGCCGGTGCGCTCGAGTTCGTTGAGCAGTGTTGCCATCAGTTTGGTGCCGGTCGCGCCCAGCGGATGTCCCAGGGCGATCGCGCCGCCGTTCACGTTGACCTTCGCCGGGTCGGCACCAATTTCCTTGATCCACGCGAGCACCACCGGGGCGAAGGCCTCGTTGATTTCGACGAGGTCGATGTCGCCAATACTCAGGCCGGTCTTTTCCAACGCATAGCGCGTAGCCGGAATCGGCGCACTCAACATGAAGATCGGGTCCGCGCCGCGGGCACTGAGGTGATGGATGCGCGCACGTGGGGTCAATCCGTATCGCTCGACGGCCTCAGCGGACGCGAGGAGCACCGCGCTCGCGCCGTCGGAGATCTGACTCGCGACTGCGGCCGTCAACCGGCCACCCTCGGTGAGCGTCTTCAACGACGCCATCTTCTCGAGGCTCGTCTCACGCGGACCCTCGTCCGTCGTCACCTCCCCGAACGGGACGATCTCGCGGTCGAAGCGGCCCTCCGCAATCGCCGTCCGCGCGCGCTCGTGGCTCTGCAACGCCCAGCGCTCGAGTTCCTCCCGGCTGATGTCCCACTTGTCCGCAATCAACTCCGCGCCGCGGAACTGCGACACCTCCTGGTCGCCGTAGCGCTCCACCCACCCCGTCGACCCACCGAACGGGGTGTCGAATCCGTACTGCTGCCCCACCATCATCGCCGACGCGATCGGGATCTGGCTCATGTTCTGCACGCCGCCGGCGAGAATGAGGTCGGCGGTGCCGCTGAGGATCGCCTGTGCGCCGAAGTGCACGGCCTGCTGACTCGACCCGCACTGACGGTCGACGGTCACACCCGGAACCTCCTCCGGATATCCGGCCGCCAGCCACGCTGTCCGTGCGATGTTGCCCGCCTGGCCGCCGATCGCGTCAACGCACCCGAAGACGACGTCGTCGACGCCGGCAGGGTCGATGCCGGTGCGGTTGACGATCGCCTTGATGACGTGTGCACCCAGGTCTGCGGGGTGCACGCCTGACAGGCCACCGTTCTTCTTGCCGATCGGGGTCCGGACGGCGTCGACGATGTATGCCTCGGTCATGGAGAACTCCTAGTCAGATGGTTCTGGGGCTCGCGAGTCCGTCGAGGACGATCGAGAGGTACTGCTTGGCGACCGTGTCGACGGTCAGGGAGCCGCCGGGCCGGTACCAGCGCACGGCGACCCAGGCGGTGTCGCGCATGAAGCGGAAGGCGAGCTCGACGTCGATGTCGGGGCGGAAGCTGCCGTCCCGCACACCGGCCTCGAGCACACCGACCCACAGCTCGCGGAATTCGGTGTTCAGTTCCGCCAGATAGGCAAAGCGTTCGTTGGAGACGAGGTGCTTGACCTCGTCCTGGTAAATCGCCACCGCGGAATGGGACGTGTCGATCGCCTCGTACGAAGTGGTGACCAATGCCTCGAGGGTCGCGCGGCTACTGCGCCCGGACGCCACGATCTCGCGGTACTTGCCGAACAGGTCGTCGAGGAAGCCTCGTAGTATTTCGTCGACCATCGACTCCTTGGAGTCGAAGTGGTGGTAGAGGCTGCCCGACAAGATGCCGGCTGCGTCGGCGATGTCACGGACGGTGGTGGCCCGCAGACCACGCTCCGCGAACAGCTGGGCCGCGATCTCGAGCAGCTCGGCCCGGCGTCCGGTCTTGGACGTCTCGTCGATTCGGGGTGCAGTCATCATTCCATCCTATCAACCAAGCGCTTGCTAGGGCCTTCGGCCCTGTGAGTGGTTAACGAGTCCAGGCACTCGTCAACCACTCACGGGCGGCGGAGCCGCCTACGCCCTCTGCGACGACACCGACACGACCTCACCGGTGAGATATGTGGTGTAGTCGCTGGCGAGCATCGCGATGGTCGCGGCGATCTCCCACACCTCGGCGGCGCGTCCGAACGCCTCCCCCGACGCCAGCCTGTCGAGCAGTTCCTCGCTGGTGACCTTGGCGAGGAAGGCATGACGGGCGATGGACGGCGCGACAGCGTTGATCCGCACCCCGTACTCGGCGGCCTCGATGGCGCTGCACCGGGTCAGGGCCATGACCCCTGCCTTCGCGGCCGCATAGTGCGCCTGCGAGTGCTGCGCCCGCCAGCCGAGGACGGAGGCGTTGTTGACGAGCACTCCGTTGTGTTCGACTCCCTTGAAATAGCGCAGCGCCGCGCGGGTGGCCCGGAATGTTCCGTTCAGAGTGATGTCGAGGACGCGGTCCCACTCCTCGTCCGTCATGTCGACGAGAGGCGTCTCACCGCCGAGCCCGGCGTTGTTGACAAGGACATCGATCCGGCCCAGAACGTCGGCGGCCCCGGAGATCAGCGCGTCCACCTGTTCCGTGCTCGACACGTCACAGGCCAGCGCCTTCACCGTGCGTTCGGGAAATTCGGCGGCAAGCTTCTCCTGTGTCTCGCCCAGCCGGCGTTCGTGCCAGTCGGACACCAGCACGTCGGCGCCCTCGAGGAGGGCGCGGCGGGCGGATGCGAACCCGATGCCGGTGCCGGCCGCGGCGGTCACGACGACCTTCTTGCCCTTCAGCAGGTCGTGTCCCGGCGTCTCGACGGGCGCGGTGGCGAGTGGAGCAGTAGTCACGGTCGTGCCTCTCGGGGAAGTCCGAGCACGCGCTCGGAGATGATGTTGCGCTGGATCTCGTTGGATCCGCCGTAGATCGTGTCGGCGCGGGTGAACAGGAACACCCGCTGCCATTCGTCCAGTTCGAGATGTTCGGGGTCGGTGATGTCCGACGACGGTCCCGCGGGCGCCAGCAGCGATGCCGCACCCTGCACGTCCATCGCCAACTGGCCGAGGTCGCGATGCCAATTGGCCCACAACAACTTTGCGACCGACGCTTCGGGACCGGACGTGCCGGCGTCCACCGCGTCGAGGGTGCGCATCGCGTGCGCCCGCATGACCCGGAGCCCGACCCACGCCCGCGCAATCTTCTCCCGGATATTCGGATCGGAGGCTGCGCCGTTGGCACGCGCGAGGTCGACGATTCCCTGCAGTTCGCGGGCGAAGCCGATCTGCTGGCCGAGGGTGGAGACCCCGCGTTCGAAGGTGAGCAGGCCCATCGCGACCCGCCAGCCGTCACCCGGTTCGCCCACCACGAGATCCGCGTCGGTCACGGCGTCGTCGAAGAACACCTCGTTGAACTCGGACGTGCCGGTGAGCTGCTGAATCGGGCGCACGGTGACGCCTGGCTGATCGAGGGGGACGAGGAGGAAGCTGAGTCCGTGGTGGCGCTTCGAGCCCGGCTCGGTGCGGCACAGCACGAACGCCCACTGCGCCACGTGAGCGAGCGAGGTCCACACCTTCTGCCCGTTGATCACCCACCTGCCGCCCTCGAGCCGGGCCGTCGTCGCGACGTTGGCGAGGTCGGATCCGGCGCCCGGCTCGGAGTATCCCTGCGCCCACAGTTCGGTGACCGTCTTGATCCCGGGGAGGAAACGACGCTTCTGCTCCTCGGTGCCGAACGCGATCAGCGTCGGCCCGAGCAGTTCCTCGCCCACATGACTGACCCTCGCCGGGGCCCCCGACTTCGCGTACTCCTGGTGGAACGTCACCTGCTGGGCCAGGGTGGCCCCGCGGCCCCCGTACTCCGCAGGCCAGCCGAGGCAGGTCCACCCAGCGGCCGCGAGGTGGCGGTCCCAGGCGAGTCGTTCTTCGAAGAACTCGTGCTCGCTGCCGGGCCCACCCTTGCCCTCGAGGCGTGTGAAGTCGCCGGTCAGGTTCTCCGCCAGCCAGGTTCTCACGGTCTGGGCGAAGTCGTCGTCGGTGATCAGCCCGTCCGGGCTCTCGCTCTGGTCCACGTCTGTAAGATAACCTACCAAGCACTTGCTAGGTAGGTAGGGAGCGAAGTGACCGCACAACCGACAACCACTCCGGCCGCCGTGATCGCGGCCGCACACGACTTCGGCGAACGCGAAGCCGTGGCGGACGGCGACGTCCGTCTGACCTTCACACAGCTCCACGACCGTGTCCGCGATTTCGCCGCAGCGCTCTGCGCCCGCGGCGTACAGCCAGGTGAGCACGTCGCGATCTGGTCTCCCAATACGTTTCACTGGGTGATCGCGGCACTGGGGGTGCACTACGCGGGGGCGACGCTGGTCCCGATCAACACCCGCTACACCGCGACCGAGGCCCTCGACATCGTGGAGCGCACGAAGTCCGCCGCGCTGGTGGTCGCAGGCATGTTCCTCGGCACCGACCGGTACGCGACCCTGCGAGACGAGTCGAGCACCCTCGACCTGCCGACCGTGGTCCGCGTGCCCGTCGACGGAGGCGACCTCGAAAGACCCGGAGTCCTCGACTTCGACGACTTCCTCGCCCTCGCCACGGACGACACCCGGGCGGCGGCAGACAGGCGGGCCCGGGCCGTCGACGCCGAGGACATCGCGGATGTGATGTTCACGTCCGGGACCACGGGACGGAGCAAAGGTGTGCTGAGCGCACACCGGCAGGTGGTGGGGATCGCGCGGGCCTGGGCCGACTGTGCCGAGGTGACCGCCGACGACAACTACCTCGTCATCAACCCGTTCTTCCACACGTTCGGATACAAGGCGGGCATGCTCGTCTGCCTCCTCACCGGGGCGACCGTCGTGCCGATGGCCGTGTTCGACGTGCCCAAGGTGATGGCAACCGTGCACGACGAACACATCACCGTGTTGCCCGGTGCCCCCACGATCTTCCAGTCGATCCTCGACCACCCCGACCGCTCCCGCTACGACCTGTCGAGCCTGCGCATCGCGGTGACGGGCGCGGCAGCGGTCCCGGTGGCGCTCGTCGAACGCATGCAGTCCGAGTTGAGCTTCGAAGCAGTCCTTACGGCGTACGGCCAGACCGAGGCGGTGGTGATCACCATGTGCCGCACCGACGACGATCCCGTGACCGTCTCGACCACGTCCGGTCGGGCCATACCCGGTATGGAGGTGCGGATCGGCGAGCGCGGCGAAATTCTGGTGCGCGGGGAGAACGTCATGCTCGGCTATCTCGACGACCCCGAGGCAACGTCCCGCACCATCGAGCCGGACGGCTGGTTGCACACCGGTGACGTCGGGGTTCTCGACGAACGCGGGTACCTGGACATCACCGACCGCCTGAAGGACATGTACATCTCGGGCGGCTTCAACGTGTACCCGGCCGAGGTGGAGAACGCTCTGGCGCGCCTGGACGGCGTGGCCGAATCCGCCGTCATCGGTGTACCGGACGAGCGCATGGGCGAGGTCGGCCGGGCGTACGTCGTGACGAAACCGGGCACCTCCCTGACCGAGGACGACGTGATCGCCTTCGGCAAGAAGCACCTCGCGGGATTCAAGGTCCCCCGCACCGTGCGATTCGTCGACTCCCTGCCCCGGAACCCGTCCGGGAAAGTAATGAAGAACATCTTGCGTGAGGAGAAATCATCATGACGGTCCCCGACGAGGGTGACGTCGTCACCTACGACGTGCGCGACGGTGTGGCATTCGTGACGCTCAACCGTCCCGATTACCGGAACGCCCAGAACTCGGTGATGACGTACGCACTCGATGCCGCGTTCGAGCGGGCAGTCGAGGACGACGAGGTGAAGGTGATCGTCCTCGCCGGCAACGGAAAACACTTCAGCGCCGGACACGACATCGGCACACCGGGTCGCGACCATCACGTCCACTACGACAACAAGGCCGTGATGTGGTGGGACCACGTCGACAGGCCGGGTGGCGACCAGCGGTTCGCCCGGGAGATGGAGGTCTATCTCGGGATGTGCCGCCGTTGGCGCGAGATCCCGAAACCGACCATCGCGATGGTGCAGGGGGCCTGCATCGCGGGCGGTCTGATGCTGGCGTGGGTGTGTGACTTGATCGTGGCGTCCGAAGACGCGTTCTTCTCCGATCCGGTCGTACGTATGGGCATTCCCGGTGTCGAGTACTTCGCCCATCCGTGGATGATGAATCCGCGGTTCGCGAAGGAAATCCTCTACACCGGTGACCGATTCCCCGCACAACGCGCCTACGAGGTCGGCATGATCAACCGCGTGGTTCCGCGAGAGGACCTCGAGAAGGAAACCCTCGCGATCGCCGGACGGATCGCTGCCATGCCGCGATTCGGGCTCGCGCTCACGAAGAAGGCCGTCAACCAGTGCGAGGACCAGATGGGCATGCGGAACGGCATGGACTCCGTCTTCGGATTGCACCATTTCGCGCACGCGCACAATGCCGAGATCGACACGGATCCGCTCGGCGGAATGAACGCCAAGTCGATGGCGGAAAGCGCACGTAACTCGGAGAACGGGGCCAAGTAAGTGGATCTGGAGTACGACGACACCACTCTCGCGTTCCGCGACGAGGTACGAGCGTTCCTGAAGGACAACGTGCCGTCGCGCCCCCTGCCGTCGATGGACACGGCCGAGGGATTCGAGGCTCATCGGCAGTGGGAACGCACGCTCGCCGACGCCCGCCTGTCTGTGGTGTCGTGGCCGGAAGAGCTCGGCGGCCGCGACGCCTCACTGCTGGAGTGGGTGGTCTTCGAGGAGGAGTACTACCGCTCCGGCGCGCCCGGGCGGGTCAGCCAGAACGGCATCTTCCTGTTGGCGCCCACGCTGTTCGAGCATGCCAACGCGGAGCAGCTGGCACGCATCATGCCGCGCATGGCCCGGGCCGACGACATCTGGGCCCAGGCCTGGTCGGAACCGGAGTCGGGCAGTGACCTCGCCTCACTGCGTTCCACCGCTCGCCGCGTCGACGGCGGCTGGGTGCTGAACGGACAGAAGACGTGGAGTTCCCGAGCCACCTTCGCGGACTGGGGGTTCGGTCTGTTCCGGTCCGACCCCCACGCGCAGCGGCACAAGGGCATCACCTACTTCATGTTCGACCTCCGCTCCCCGGGTGTCACCGTGCGCCCGATCGACCAGCTCGACGGCGAACCCGGTTTCGCCGAGATCTTCCTCGAGGACGTCTTCGTCCCCGACGACCCGGCCCACCCGGGCGAGTCGGGCGTGATCGGCGGCGTCAACGAGGGCTGGCGCGTCGCGATGAGCACCGCGTCCAACGAGCGCGGTCTGTCCCTGCGCAGCCCCGGCCGGTTCCTTGCCACCGTCGACCGGCTGATCGAGCTGTTCGAGTCGACCGGCCGCACCGACGACACAGCGTTGCGTAACCGCGTCGCGGACGCCTGGATCGGGGCCCGCGCCTATCAGCTCAACACCTTCGGCACGGTGACTCGTCTCGCCGAAGGCGGGCAACTGGGCGCCGAGTCGTCGATCAACAAGGTGTTCTGGTCGGAGTGGGACATCGCCACCCACGAGACCGCCCTCGAACTGCAGGGGGCCTCGGCCGAGCTCGCCGACAACTGGATGGACGGTTACCTGTTCTCCCTGTCGGGTCCGATCTACGCCGGCACCAACGAAATTCAGAAGAACGTGATCGCCGAGCGGCTGCTCGGCCTACCCAAGGCGGATAAATGAGATTCGCGCTCGACTCCTCCCAGCAGGACTTCGCATCCAGTATCGATGCGCTGCTGTCGAAGTCAGATATGCCGGCGGTGATCCGATCCTGGAACCGCGGTGACACGGAACCCGGCCGGAAGGTGTGGCAGCGTCTGGCCGAGATCGGGATCAACGGGTTGCTGATCGGTGAGGAGCACGACGGTCTGGGCGCAGACGCCGTCGATCTCGTCGTCGCCGTGGAGCAGCTGGGGCGCCACGCCGTGCCCGGCCCGGTGGCCGAGACCATCGCTGTGGCACCGCAATTACTCGCACAGGCCGCAACCGGGCGCCTGTCCGCCCTCGCCGAAGGCTCTCTGGCTACCGTGGCCTCTCCCCCACACGTGCCGTTCGCCGTCGATGCGGACACCGCGGATCTCGTGCTCCTCGTCGAGGACGCGTCACTTCACCTCGGTGATCCGGGAGTGGTGCAGGACTCTGTCGACCAGTCCCGCCGCCTCTTTCCCGTGACCGCCGGACAACGCCTGGGCGCGGTCGAGTTTGTGCCCGCCTTCGATCTGGGCGCGCTCGCAACCGCGGCGCAGCTGCAGGGACTCGGACACACCCTGCTCGAGATGACCACCGATTACGCCAAGCAGCGCAAGCAGTTCGGCAAGGTGATCGGGCAGTTCCAGGCCATCAAACATCACCTCGCGGAAGTGGCCGTCGGGCTGGAGATGTCCCGGCCGCTGCTGCACGGCGCGGCGCTGTCGGTTCGGGACGGCTCCCTCGACGCCCCTCGCGACGTCTCCGCCGCCAAGGTGGCCTGCGGTGACGCCGCCTACCGGGCGGCGCGCGTGGCGCTGCAGGTGCACGGCGCCATCGGCTATACCCAGGAACACGATCTGTCGCTGTGGCTTACCAAAGTCCGGGCACTCGTCACCGCTTGGGGCACACCATCGTTCCACCGCGGTCGCGTAGTCGATTCCCTCGTGGGTGCGTCATGAGCTTCGACAACGACGAGCGGGCCGACCTCCGGGCATCCGTACGCAACCTGCTGTCCAAGCATTCCGACTCAGCCGCCGTCCGCCGCGCTATCACTACCGAGCACGGCTACGACGAGGCCCTCTGGGCACGGCTGTGCGAGCAGATCGGCGTCGCGGCACTGGCCATCCCGGAGAAGTACGACGGCGTCGGCGCCTCCCTGCTCGAAGTGCATGTGGTGCAGGAAGAACTGGGGCGGACGCTCACACCGTCACCGATGCTGGGCAGTGCCGTCCTCGCCGCGCAGACCCTACTGCTGTCGGGCGACGACGATGCCTGCGGCCGGCTACTCCCGGCTGTTGCCGCGGGTTCGGTGGCTGCATTGTGCTGGGCAGGTTCCGAAGGCTGGTTCCGTTTCGGGGTCACCGCGGCGGGCGAGACCCTCTCGGGTACGGCGCAGTACGTCCTCGGCGGCGACGTCGCCGACGTGCTGCTCGTCCTCACGGACGACGGCCTGTTCGAAGTTTCGGCGACGGCGGACGGTGTGACCCGACGACGGGTACCCACGATGGATCCGACGCGGACCCTGGCCGAGGTGACCTTCGACGACGTGGCCGCACGCCGGCTGGTGTCGTCACCCGACCTCGTCGACAGCATCCGTACCGTCGCGTTGATCGCCCTGTCGGCGGAACAAGTCGGCGCGGCGTCCGCGGTGTTGGAACAGACGGTCGAATACACGAAGTCGCGCAAGCAGTTCGGGCGGGCCATCGGGTCGTTCCAGGCGCTCAAGCACCGCATGGCCGACATGTACGCGTTGGTCGAGACGGCCCGGTCGATGTCGTACGCCGCGGCGCTGTCGGGCACGCACGAGGACGCCGTCATCGCCAAGGTGTACTGCTCCGAGGCGCTGCAGTCGGTGGCAGCCGAGGCCATCCAACTCCACGGGGGCATCGCGATCACCTGGGAGCACGACGCCCAGCTCTACTTCAAACGCGCCCACGGCAGCGCCCAGCTCTTCGGGCAGCCTCGGGACTATCTGCGGCAGTTGAATTCTGAGGATTGACGACGAGGGAAGTAGCGAGCAGATCTATTCTGCTTTCCGAACGTCCAGAGCGCGGTGGTGGTAGCCGTCCTGCGTCCCGCTGACCACTCTCTCGGGCTCGAAGGTGACATGCTGTCCTGGCGTCAGCGAACGGAAGCCTGCGCCGGCGACGTTGCTGAAATGCGTCCACGCGCCACCGGGGGTTGCGTCGGAATCGATCACACCCCAGCCCTCTTCGTCGTTCCAGGTGCGCACAATACCGGTGGTTCTCTCGGCATGTACGCGTGGCGGCACGGGAGGGAAGTCCGCTTCGGTCATCTCCCTCCCCGTGCCATCGGGAAAGGTGATCCACGCCCTGGTCGAGAACGGGCTGTCCGATCGCGGCGCGACGTACGGTTCGCTGCCCACGGGCCACGCGCGAATCGTGTAGAAATCGCACCCCAGCATGGGGCTGTCGAGTACGTCCCACTCGAACTCCACCTGCTGGCCCTCGCGAAGTGCGGGGAAGCCCTCGACCGCCACGCTGTGGAACAACGTCCAGCATCCACCCGGCGTCTCGTCGGAATCGATGATGCCCTGCATCCTCCCGATGTCCCAGCTACGGACCACCCCGGTAGTTGCCATGCCGCCATTGTCCGCTTGACGACGACGCGGTTGGGCGGTATCGGCAAGCCATTGACTCGAACACGCGTTCGAAGTAGGATTTCGACATGGGGATCGGGGAGGATATCCAGGGGGCGTTGCCGGACGAGACACTGGCGTCGGACGAGATTCTGGCGACTGCGGTCGGTGATGCGTGGCGTCTGGCCGAGGCCGAGTTGCTCGCATCGGTGGTTGCCGTGTCGGAGGAGATTCAGCGACTCGAGGCTTTGCGGGTCAGACTGGTCGGTGCCGTCGACCACCGCTGCAAGGTCGATGTGCTGGGATTTCCGAACACCAAGATGTGGCTGGCCTCCAAGACATTGCTCGAGGTCGGTGCGGCGGGACGAATCGTAATGTTGGGACGAGGTTTACGTTCCCAACCGGAAATCGCGGACGCATACTTCGACACCACTATATCGGCGGAGCACGCCGCACTGATCATGAAATTCTGCGAGAGGCCGCCCCAAGGCATGCCAGTCGAAGCGATGGGCGACTGCCGAGACGCGTTGCTGTTCGCGGCGAGCGGTCCTACCGCCAACACCGACGCCGTGCGTGCCGTCATCGCTCGACTCGAACGCGCCTTCGAATCCGACGACCCGCCGCCCGCCGAAGACACCGAACTCAACGAATTCCACGCCTCCAGAACACTCAACGGACGCGTCGCCGTCAAAGGCGACCTCGACGCCGTCACCGGCGAAATGCTGCTCTCCGCGCTCTCCGGACTCTCCAAGCCGCGACCCGCGCAGGACGGAACCACCGACAACCGCACCCCCGGACAGCGCAGGGCCGACGGGTTCACCGAACTGCTGCGCCGGTACCTCAACGCCGGAATCGCCGGCGAAGAAGGCGGAGAACGACCCCACGTCTCCCTCCACATCAACGTCAAAGACCTCGCCGACCACGCCGACCACGCCGGCGCAGAAGATCAGCGCGGCGCCTGCGCGACCGACGCGTCGCTGTTCGCCGTCGACGGGGTCGCGTGGACCGAGTGGATGGGACCGCTGAGCCTGCGAGCGGCTCGGCTCCTCAGCTGCGACTCGATCTACACGCCGATCGTCCTCGACGACCACGGCGCGCCACTCGACCTCGGCACCACCACCCGGACAGTGACCAAACGACAACGAAAAGCGCTGGTCGCGAGAGACCGAGGATGCGCATTTCCCGGATGCGGTGCGCCACCCTCATGGTGCGAAGGCCACCACATCGTCCACTGGTCCACAGGTGGGCCCTCCGACATGGACAACCTGGTGCTGCTCTGCGGGTTCCATCACCGACTGCTCCACCACAGCGACTGGGAAATCGAAATGGGAGCAGACCGGCACCCCGCCTTCATCCCACCCCGGCAAGTCGACTGGAAACGCACACCCATACCCGCGCACCACCAGGCCCGACCCCGAGCTGCCTGACCCCCAGGCGCGACACACACTTTGCCGACCCTGCACCAGGACCACTCCTGTTGCAGAGCCGGCATGCCGTCATGCCAAGCGTCAAGTGCCGAGCGCCCAGGCCAGACGTCAGCGAACCGCGTTGTGGTTCTCTTCGAAACAGCCGATTTACCAAGTGGAATCCGGTGCGGTTTCGACCAGGAGTCCAACCACGATCTACGGGTCGGCTACTCGAGCTCACTCGAGTAGCCGACCTTGCGCAGATCGTCTTCTTCTCGGCTTCGAACTAGAAGGTGTTGACGTCGTAGAGCCCGAGGAAACAAACAGCCAGTCCGTCCATCGAAGACGGTGGACTCGTTAACCACTCACGGGCGCGAAGCGCCTACCAGCTCCTCCAGGTACGTGGCGACGGCGTCCTGGTCGTTGCTCGGCAGCACACGGTCGGCCAGCGCCTGGACCTCGGCTATGGCGTTAGACGGGCACAGTGCCGTCCCTGCCCAGGCCAGCATGGGCAGGTCGTTGATCGCATCACCCACGACGGCCACCTCGGACGCTCCGATTCCGTCGACGGCGCACAGTTCGGCGAGTGCACTGGCCTTCGACACACCCGATGCGGCCATTTCGACGTACGGCGCGCCGGAATGTGTCAGCTCGACACCGTCGACGCCGGCGGACAGCGCCGTCCGATACAGGTCCGAACTCGACACCTCCGGGTGTCGGGCGACGATCTTGACCATCGGCTCGTCCAGGTCGGGCAGCAGCTCGGACAGCGACATGTCGTGGGGGTGCCGGTGGTGGTCGGCGAAGTCGCACAGCGCGGCATACGCCGGCTCGGCGACGAAGCGGGTGGGTCCCACGTTCGCGAACACAACCCCCGGCAGCAGCGTCCGCACCCTGCTCATTGCGGCCGACGCTGAGGCCATCGCGATCGACGTCGTGGCCGTCACCACGGGGGTGCCGTCGGCGAGGTCGAGGACCACGGCGCCGTTGGCACAGATAGCCCGGCCACGAAATCCGCACGACTGCGCCAGTTCGTGCACCGAGTGGCGGGCCCGGGCGGTTGCCCAGACGATCTCGATTCCGGACTGCTGTGCCGTCGCCATCGCGTGTGCGGTGCGGGACGAGATCACGCGGTCCGAGCGCAACAGGGTACCGTCGAGGTCGGTCGCGAGGAGCCGGATTTGCGTCACCCCCGCATGATGCCAGGCCGGGCTTGTTGCGCGCCGGACACCGTCACAGTCGATAGCCTGGACACCATGAGTCCTCGAGTACCGCACATCGTGCTGAATTCCGGAACCACCATCCCGCAGCTCGGCCTGGGAGTATGGCAGGCCACCAACGACGAGACCGAACACGCTGTCCGGTTCGCCATCGACGAGGCGGGCTACCGACACATCGACACTGCCGCCGCATACGGCAACGAGGAGGGGGTCGGGCGCGGAATCTCCGGCTCGGGCGTCGACCGGGAAGATATTTTCCTCACCACCAAGCTGTGGAACTCCGACCAGGGCTACGAGCCGGCGCTGAAGGCTTTCGACGCCAGCCTCGGCCGGCTCGGCCTCGACTACGTCGACCTCTACCTCATCCACTGGCCGCTCCAGGACGACGACCGCATCCTGCGCACCTGGGATGCGATGGAGAAGATCGCCGAATCGGGGAAGGCCAAGGCAATCGGGGTGTGCAACTTCGAGCCACGACATCTGCAGCTGCTGGTCGATCGGGGTGGTGTCGTACCCGCCGTCGATCAGGTGGAGCTGCATCCCCATCTCGCGCAGCTGGACATCCGCAAGTACGGCGCCGAGCACGGCATCGCGGTGGAGTCGTGGAGCCCGCTGGGTGGCACCAGCAACTCCGGTTGGGGTAGCGACTCGAAACCCAACACGCTCCTCACCGACCCGATCATCACCCGGATCGGCGACCGGCACAGCAAGACTGCGGCGCAAGTCCTGATCCGTTGGCATCTGCAGAACGGGCTGATAGTCATCCCGAAGTCGGTGCACGACGCACGCATCGCCGAGAACATCGACGTCTTCGACTTCGAGCTCACCGATCAGGACCTCAGCGAGATCGAGACGATGGACGACGGCACACGCGTCGGCGCCCACCCGGACGAGCTCAACATCGGCGCCCCGGAGTAGGCGGCTCCGCCGCCCGTGAGTGGTTAACGAGTCCAGAGACTCGCTAACCACTCACGGGCGCGAAGCGCCTCACCACTTCACCGGCATCTCCTCCAGCCCGGACACGAAGTTGGCGGGGCGGCGGCGCAGCGGGCCGTCGTCGACGAGCGTCATGTCCGGCAACCTCGACAGCAGCTGTTCGAACATGATCCTGGCCTCGAGGCGGGCCAACTGGTTGCCGAGGCAGAAGTGGGTGCCGAAACCGAAGGCGACGTGCGGGTTCGGTGACCGTGCGATGTCGAAGCGGTTCGGGTCGTCGAACACGGTGTCGTCGAAGTTTGCCGATTCGAACAGCAACATCATCTTCTCGCCGCGTCGCAACTGTGTGCCGAAGAAGTCGACGTCGCGGGTCACCGTGCGGCACATGTTCTTGATGGGCGAGGACCAGCGGAGCATTTCTTCGATGGCCGCCGGAATACCGTCCGGGTCGCGCACCAGACTCGCCTGCTGATCGGGGTGACGCATCAACTGTTCCATCCCGCCGCTCAGGACGTGCCGCGTGGTTTCGTCGCCGCCGATCAATATGAGCAGGGTCTCTCCGACGATGTCCTCGTCGCTGAGGCGGTGTCCGTCGATTTCGCTGTGCACCAGGATGCTGGTGAGATCGTCCGTCGGATTCTTCCGGCGGTCGGCGATCGTGCGGTGCGTGAATTCGGTGAATGCCAGGTAGGCGTTCAGCTGGGCCTGCAGGCTTTCTTCGGTGACGTTGCTGCCGAGTGCATTCATGAGATCGTCGGACCATTGCAGGAAGGTGTCGCGTTCTTCGGGGCGCACACCGAGCATGTCACCGACCACGGCCATGGGTAGCGGTGCCGCCAGATCACGGACGAAGTCCGCCTCACCCTTGTCGCACACCGCATCGATCAACTGGTCGCAGATGTCGCGAATCCGGTCGATCTTGGCTTCTACCTTCTTGCGGGTGAAGCCCGCGTTGACCAGGCGACGATGTTGCAGATGCTGTGGGTCGTCCATGTCGATCATTTGTGGCAGCGGACCGACTCCGGGCCTGATCCCGCCCGCGTTGGAGAACAACTCCGGATCGCGCTCCGCGGTGAGCACCACTTCGTAGCTGGCCGCCCCGAGGATGCCGTCCGCGCGGTACACCGGTTCGTGGGCGCGCATCCAGGCGTAAGCCTCCCGCGGATCTCCGAGTTCGCCCGAGTAGAACCGCCCGTCGATCAGATCGAATTCCGGCCTGTTCCCCATCGACGTGCTCCTCAGCATTGAATCCTGCGAACCGTGCCCCGATAATAGAACGTGTTCTCAATACGACACAGGGGTATAGCGGCAAGTTCTCGCTGATCGGCGCCTCAGAATTGACACGAGTTCTCACACAACCGGAGGTCAGCACGTGGGTAACAACGACGGCGACAGCGGACTCGCCAAGATGTCGGTGCTCGTCACCGGCGGCGGAAGCGGCATCGGGTTGGGCATCGCCACGGCGTTGGCGGCGGCAGGAGCGCACATCACGATTTGTGGGCGCAATGAGGAAAAGCTGTCCTCCGCGGCGGCCGGGATCGAAGCCGACAACCCGCCCGGGACCGTCGACACGGTCGTCGCCGACGTCACCGCCGAGGATGATGTCGTCCGCGCGGTCGCGAAGGCGAGCGAGCGCACCGGACAGCTGGACGGGGTCGTTGCCTGCGCCGGCGGAAACGAAACCGTGGGACCGGTAACGCAGCTCGACGTCGATGCGTGGCGACGGACGGTGGATCTGAACGTCACCGGCACGATGCTGACGATCAAGCATTCCGCACGTGCCCTCGTCACCGCGGGTGGTGGATCCATCGTGACCATCTCCTCGATCGCCAGCAGCAACACGCACCGATGGTTCGGCGCCTACGGCCCGTCCAAGGCCGGCGTCGACCACCTCACCCGACTCGCCGCGGACGAACTGGGTGCGTCCCACGTGCGCGTCAACTGCATCCGGCCCGGACTGACCCGCACCGATCTCGTCGCGCTCATCACCGACGGCGGCCCGGTCCTCGACGACTACATGGCCAACACGCCCATTGCCCGAGTCGGTGAAGTGACCGACATCGCCGCCCTCGCCAAGTTCCTGCTCGGGCCCGAATCAACGTGGATCACCGGCCAGATCATCAACGTCGATGGTGGTCAGATGTTGCGGCGTGGACCCGATTTCCGCTCGATGTTCGAGCCCATGTTCGGTGCGGACGCACTGCGCGGAGTGGTCGCGCCGTGAACTCACATCAGGTGCTGGGCAAGCAAGTCGACATGCCGGTGGAGATTCGTCAGGCGTCGGCATTCACGGCGATGTACTCGGTGCCGACCGGGGCCGCGCAGTCGCTGATCGACTACACCGGTCTCGAGATACTGCAGTTCCGGCCCGGACGCGGCATCTGCGCGCTGGTGTTCGTCGACTATGTGGACGGAGATTTGGGCCCCTACAACGAATTCGGCGTGACCTTCCTGGTCCGCGACCACCGAACCGACAGCACCTCGGTCGCACAGGATGTGAAGGCTCTGGCCAAGGGCCGGGCAGGTGCCTTGATCCATCGGCTGCCCGTCGACGGCGAGTTCACCCTCGCCGCCGGTAGGGGAATTTGGGGTTTCCCCAAAGTGCTGGCCGATTTCGACGTCGATCACGTCAGCTCCGTCAAGCGGGCGTCGGTCAGCCAGGATGGCCGGCTGATCGCTCAGCTGAGCGTTGCCAAAGGCATATCGCTTCCCGGTTCCGGTGCCGGTGCCTCCCTTGCGGCGTACTCACACCTCGATGGGATCACCCGGTTCACCACTTGGGACATGAACCCGAGTGGTGTCCGGTCCCGGCCAGGTGGCGCGGAGCTCAAACTGGGCAGCCACCCGATTGCCGAAGAACTGCGGTCGCTCGGCCTCCCGAAACGGGCGTTGGTCACGTCGTCCATCCCCAACCTCCGAATGACCTTCGGCGACGCGCAACCGGTCTGACCGGGAACCCCGTGCTCCAACTCACAACAACGGAGTTCTGTATCGACAGCCACGTCGACCCTGTGACCCAACGTATTTCACGCCCCTCTGTCACATCACCGACGTGCGGTGAAACGACGTCGCAACACGGTGCGCCGACAGTGTGTGTATGAACGATGCCGCGAGAGAACCCGGAGTTCATGTCAACGCGTGCGAGGCGTGCGGTCGGCTCCCGCACCCCCGCCGCGTCCGCCTGGCGCTTGCAAAGCTGTGCGCCGTCTTTCCCGTCGAACTAGTGCTCCATGCCTTGGTCATCCATGTCCACGTGTCCTACCTCGTCACCGTCGCAGTGCTCACCGTCAGCACGACGGTGTTGGTGATCTGGGTCGTCGAGCCGTCCGCGATGAGACTGTTCAGCGGGTGGTTGCACGGCCCGCCCGAGGGGAAGCACAGCCATTTCGCGACCGGACAGTCGCTCTGGCGCATCCGCGTCCGGGTGAGCGACCGCCCCGGACAGCTCGAATCGCTTGCCCACAACCTTGCGAAGCTCGACGCGAACATCCTCACTGTGCATGTCCATCACCTCGAAGGCGGGTCGCTCGACGAGTTGATTGTCGGCGCGTGCCGGGACACGTCACCGGACGCACTGTCGACTGCCGTCGAGTCCGCGGGCGGCCTCGATGTCGGCGTCTGGCCCGCTTCGGCGCTCGCGTTGATCGACGGCCAGACCAAGGCGTTGACGTTGGCGGCGCGGGTGGCGGCCGATCCGTCCGAACTCCCCCTGTCTATCGCAGAACTTCTCGGCGCGCAGTATGTCGACACGTTCAGCGACCGGACCCGGTCGAACGAGCACCCCGCCAACACGGCGTTCCTCGAAATCCCGGCCCGTGACGGTGACATGCTCGTCTTCACACGGGCTGTCGACGAGCCGTTTACGCCAGCCGAGGTTGCCCGTGCGCAGCGCATGAGTGAGCTTGCGCGACAGACGAATTCTGTTCCACCGCTCGGCTGACCGATGCGGGTCGTTATACCGACACCGTCGACACTGTCTCATCTTCCGACCGCACCGGACGCCGATCGAGCACGGTGGCAAGACCGAGAACAGCGAGGGCACCCACCGTGAGTGCGGCACCCATCCAGATCGGCGAGGTGAATCCGAGTCCCGCTGCGATGGTCATGCCACCGAGCCACGCGCCGAGTGCGTTCCCCACGTTGAAGGCCGCGATATTCGCGCCGGACGCCATAGTGGGAGCTTCCTTCGCATAGTTCATGATGCGCATCTGCAGTCCCGGCACGGTCGCAAATCCGAATGCACCCATCAGAAACAGTGCGGCGACGGTCATGGGCTTGTTGTCGGCGGTGAGAGCGAAAACGACGAGGACCACGGTCAGCACCGCAAGAATGGTGATCAGCGTGCGGGTCAATGCCTTGTCCGCGGCACGCCCACCGAGGAAGTTGCCGACGAACAAGCCGCCACCGAAGAGGACGAGTAGCCACGGAACACTGGTGGAGGCGAATCCACCTACCTCGGTGAGAGTGAAGGCGATGTAGGTGAAGGCACCGAACATGCCACCGAACCCGAGGATCGTAACTGCGATCGAAAACCACACCTGGGGTGAGCGGAAGGCGCGCAGTTCGCCGCGAAGTCCAGTTGAGGCAGGGTCGCTCGGACGATCCACCGCTGGCACCAGGGTCGCGATCCCGATCAGCGCGATCACACCGATGACGGTGATTGCCCAGAAGGTCGAACGCCATCCGAACTGCTGACCGAGAAAGGTTCCGAAGGGAACTCCGAGAACGTTGGCAATGGTGAGTCCGGCGAACATCGTCGCAATGGCGCCCGCCTTCTTGCTCGCGGGTACCAGATCTGCCGCGAGCACGGAGCCGATGCCGAAGAACGCGCCGTGACACAGGGCGGCGAGAACCCGCCCGGCCATCATGACGTCGTAGGTGGGGGCCAGCGCCGACAGCAGATTTCCACCGATGAACAGCACCATCAGTAGTTGGAGGACACGCTTGCGGTCGAAGCGTGTGACGGCCGCGGTGATGACGATGGCTCCGACTGCCACCGACATGGCATAGCCGGAGATGAGGTAACCGGCCACCGATTCGCTGACCTGAAAGTCAGCCGACACTTCCGGCAGCAGTCCCATGATGACGAACTCGGTGAGTCCGATACCGAAACCGCCCATGGCGAGGGCGAGTAGGCCCAGTGGCATCGCAGCCACCCCTTTCGTACAGACTCGGAAAATACGAGCGAGCGCTCTAATCACGCGCCTGCAGTAGTTGCAGACGCGTGATAAATAGTTGCATACGCGCTCTATGTGCGCAAGCTGGTAATCTCGGTCTGGAGCCGCACAACAGGAGGTCGGTCAGTGGCAGTCGCCGATGATGCCGTCGAGATCCGGTCGCAAGGCTGGCGCACACTCGCCGCCCTGCACGGACTGCTCGAGTCGGAGCTCGAACGTGCACTGCAGCGCGACCACGACCTCTCCGTGGTCGAATACACGGTGCTCGACGCGCTGAACCGTCAGGACGGCTGGCATATGCGGATGGCGCAGCTCGCGCGGGCCGCGGCGCTCAGCAGCAGTGCCACCACCAGGTTGGTGAATCGATTGGAGAACCGGGGCCTACTCACCCGCATTCTGTGCGACGACGACCGTCGCGGCATCTATACCGAACTCACACCTGCGGGCCGAGCAGCCCTGGACGCGGCGCGCCCCACCCACGATGCCACGCTGGAAACGGCGCTCGATCAGGCTGCCGAGGTTCCCGAGCTCGCCCACCTCGCCCGTGTCCTGCACGAGCTGCCCGGGTGAGCGGCGACGCGCGCGCCGGCACGCGTCGCCGCCCACCCGAGGTCAGCCGAGCGGCGTGAAGTCGCGCGACGCGATGTAGTCGGGCCGGGGACGCGCAGCGGCGAACGGCTCGACGAGAGTGTTCTCGACGCTGTTGAACACGAGGAAGATGTTCGACCGCGGGAACGGCGTGATGTTGTTGCCCGACCCGTGCATCACATTCGAGTCGAACCACAGCGCGGTGCCCGCAGCGCCGGTGAACTGCTCGATCCCGTACTCCGCGGCCATGTCGGTCACATCCTCCCGCCGAGGAACCCCGACTTCCTGCGAGACCAGCGACGACGCGTAGTTGTTCTCGGGTGTGGCGCCTACACACTGGACGAAACTCTTGTGCGATCCGGGCATCACCATCAACGAGCCGTTGAACGGGAAGTTTTCGGTGAGCGTGATCGAACAGCTGACCGTCCGGGGAATCGGGAGGCCGTCCTCGGCGTGCCAGGTCTCGAAGTCGGAATGCCAGTAGAAACCCGTGCCCTTGAACCCGGGCATCGAGTTGATCCGGCTCTGGTGGATGTAGACGTCGGAGCCGAGGAGTTGCCGCGCGCGATCGAGGATTCTGCCGTCGCGAACGAGTTCGGCGACCATCGCACTGCACCGGTGGACGTCGAAGACGGAACGGACCTCATCCGTGCCGCGTTCGGTGATGACCCGCCCGCTCTCGCGCATCTGCGGGTCATGGGACAGCCGGTCGAGCTCCTCACGGTAGACGGCGACCTCGTCCGCACCCAGCAGGTTCTCGACGATGGTGAAACCTCGGGCCTCGTGACGCTCGAGCGCGGCGGAGTCGAAGGGGCCGTCGGAGGGCGTTCCCCATACAGCAGGTTCACTGCGCGCGATCATGGACGGCTCGGTGCTGATCCGGGTCGGGTAGTGGTCGCGGCTGTTCGTCTGTTCCTGGATCTCAGCTACCTGAGTCATATGCCCTCCTCGGCGCGTTCCTCTACTTCGGTGTTCTACGAGGACAAGGTCCTCTGATCGGCGCGCAGGCGCTGAACGGCATCGTCGAGATGCTCGGCCAGTAATTCCTGCACCTCTTCACGTGTACCCGTTCTGATCGCTTCTCGCAGCTCGTCGTGTTCTTGGGCCTGCTCCCGAATGTCCTCATAGGTGGTCTGCAGGGCGCCCAGACACATCCGCGTCTCGATCAGCAAGGTCCGGGCCGCACGGACCAGCCGGGGACTCGACGCACTTTCCACCAGAACCTGATGAAACAGCTGGTCGGCGTCCGATACGGCGGCGGCGTCACCCCGTTCGGCGGCGGCCTTCATCGCGATGACAGGTGCTTCGAGAGCGCGATAGACGTCCTCCCTCAGCCCGTCGTCGAAAATCATCTCGAGCGCACCTCGCTCGATCACCGATCGGCTCCGATAGACGTCGACGACGTCGTCGAGGGTCAGCTCCGTCACGAAGATGCCCCGGTGACGGATGCTGTGGAGGATTCCCTCGGACACCAGCCTCTGCATGGCCTCGCGAAGCGGCCCGCGCGACACCTGGAAATGCGCGGCCAGATCCGCCTCCCCCAGCTGCGTGCCGGGCTCGAGTGCGCCCTTCATGATGGCGTCACGCAGTCGATCCGCGATGAACTCGGCAGTCGATTGACGACTGACGGGTTCCAAGTCAGTCAGAGCCATGA
Organism: Rhodococcus sp. USK13; assembly: GCF_018343855.1. Lineage (NCBI taxonomy): Bacteria > Bacillati > Actinomycetota > Actinomycetes > Mycobacteriales > Nocardiaceae > Rhodococcus > Rhodococcus sp. USK13. The sequence goes on from NZ_CP069242.1 coordinate 6,845,290, forward strand.
CTGTGGCCTTTCTCGAACAAGGTTCCTAACGACGGATGCACCGCCGTGTGGCCCGCGAGGCGCAGGCCTTCCCAGATGGTCACCTGGTTTGCCGTGAGGACCGGCTTGCCGAGGCGCTGCTCGAGAGTACTCAGCGCGCCCAGCGTCCTCATCGCCGTATCGGGGATGAGGAGTGCTTCCGAATCCGGGTGATCGTTTCCGACCGCGAGCTCGACCACTTCCTCCGGGCTCAACAATCCGACTTCGGCGGCGGTATCGATGCCGGCGCTCGACATGGACAGCACCTCGACGCCGGCAGCGGCGAGGAAGTCGACGAACAACTTCGCGACGTCCTCCGGGTAGCTCGCGGCCACCGCGACGCGGGTGATCCCGAGGGCAGCCAGCGCGTGGACGAACGCGAAACTGGTGCTGGACGTGGGCACACCGGTGGCTGCGGCGAGGGCATCGGCCTGCTGCTTCGCGCCGTCGGGTCCGTAGACGAAGCTGCCCGAGGTGCACGCCCACACGACGGCGTCCGGCTTCTGCTCCGCAAGGAGGGCGGCGCCGCCGGCGAGCTTCTCGGGACTGCCGAGGTCCAGCAGTTCGGGCACGGCGTGCAGGTCGGTGCCGTAGATGTGCACGACCGGCAGGTCAACCCCGAGCATGTCCGCGGCGAACGGGTAGTCGTCCTCGGCCGCGTGGTCGGGGTAGATGAAACCCACGGTGGGGGCCTGGGAGCGGGTCATGCGTTCTCCTCTGTGGGGGTCTGGGGTCGGATCAGAAGACGTTGCGGAGCCATTTGCCGGGTCCGGACATCGGGAGCTTCATCCGGCCGAGGCATGCCCAGATCGTGAGCTGATTGGCGGTGAGGACGGGTTTACCGAGCTCCGCCTCGAGCGGGGCGATCACGTCGTAGGTGGGGAGATTGGTGCAGCTGACGAAGATGGCTTCCGATTTGGGGTCGTCGGCGGCGATGATGCGTTCGGCGATCGTCCGGTAGTTGACCTTCCAGATTCCGCCGCCGAGTCCGAGGTGATCGGACCGCACCACGTCGGTTCCCGCTTCGTGCAGAAAACTGTGCAGCCGTTCGGTCAGCGCCGCGTCGTAGGGGGTGATCACCGAGACCTTGCTCAGCTCCAGATGTTCGATCGCCTCGAGGAGGGCGCCCGACGTCGTGATCGCGTGCTGGGCGCCTGCCTCACAGATGGCGTCGCACAGCTTCCGTTCGTGTGCAATGCCCTTGATAAAACTCCCGGACGTGCAGAGGTACGCGACAACTTCGGGTTCCACATGCATCACGTCACGGGTTGCCGTCATGAGATGCCGGCGCTCGGACACCAGTTCTGCCATCTCCAGGCTTACCGGAACCGGTTCGTAAGGGGTGCGCGCGAGGTGCAGGCTCACCTCGAGCGGCGCCCATCGCCACAGCTCGCGTTCGAGCGCCAGGTCGAACGGGGCGATGATGCCGATTCCTCGCTGCGCAATTGGCCCTTCGAATTCGGGAATGTTCAGTTCCAATACCGGGCCTCACCTTCGCTTCGGCAACGCCTGAGCCTTTTCGGATTGTTGACAATCATACGAGCTACTCTTACGGTGTCAACGTGAGTCGAAAACCGATCGTCGCGGTGCTCCATGCGCAGGTCCTGCCGCGGAACGACCTCATGGCGCCGGTCGACTCGCGCGCCGAGGTCCGCTACACGGACGAGGCCGGGTTGGCTCGTGCGCTCGACGGTGCCGATGTCTTGTTCCTCTACGACTTCCTGAGCGGCGCCGTCCCGGCAGCCTGGCACGCGGCCGACTCGCTTCAGTGGCTCCACATCGCCGCCGCCGGGGTAGACCCGGTGATGTTTCCCGAGGCCCGCGACAGCGACGTCACCATCACCAATTCACGGGGCGTGTTCGACGGCGCCATCGCCGAGTACGTGCTGGCGCAGATCCTTTCGTTCGCCAAGGACCTTCCGGGATCCTTACGGTTGCAGCAGTCCCACACCTGGAAACACCGGGAGTCCGAACGGATCGCGGGGCGCACCGCGTTGATCGTCGGCACCGGTCCCATCGGACGTGCGGTGGCCCGACTGCTCCGTGCTGCCGGAATGACAGTCCGCGGATCGGGGCGCCGGGGGCACGAATCCGATCCCGACTTCGGCGTCGTTCTGCCGGCGGACGACCTGCCCGCACAGCTCGCCGACGCCGACTACGTCGTCGCAGTGGCGCCGCTCACCGAACAGACACGGCACATGTTCTGCTCCGAGACTTTCGCGGCGATGAAGCCAGGGGCACGGTTCGTCAACGTCGGCCGCGGCGAGCTCGTCCGCACCGATGACCTGGTCGAGGCGCTGCGGTCGGGGACGATTGGCGGCGCCGCACTCGACGTGTTCGACTCCGAACCGTTGCCGGCGGACCACCCGTTGTGGGACATGCCGAATGTCTCGATCACGCCACACAATTCGGGTGATTTCGCCGGGTGGCGCGATGCGCTGGTTACCGTGTTCACCGACAACTTCGAACGATGGGTCGCGGGGCACCCCCTCGAGAACGTCGTAGACAAGCAGCTCGGGTACGTCCCGAGCCGCTGAAACAGGGGCCGACCGTCCAGGATGAAGGAGTCTCCATGAATCCCACCGACATGACCGCCGTCGAACTGGTCACGGCCTACTCGTCCGGAGAGCTGTCGCCCGTAGAGGCAACGCAGGCGATTCTCGACGCCATCACCGAGCGTGACCGTGACATCAATTCGTACTGCCTCGTCGACGCGGAACGAGCTCTCGCCCAGGCGAAGAAGTCGGAGGAGCGCTGGAACACCGGCTACTCCAAGGGCCTGCTCGACGGCGTTCCGATCTCGATCAAGGACATCTTCCTCACCGACGGATGGCCGACGCTCCGCGGTTCCCAGGCGATCGGCGAGGATCAGCCGTGGAATGTGGACAGTCCTGTCGCGGCCCGGCTCCGCGAAGACGGGATGGTCTTTCTCGGCAAGACCACAACTCCCGAGATCGCGTGGAAAGCTGTCACCGACAGCGCCCTGTGCGGTATCACCCGCAACCCCGCCGATCCGACCAAGACGGCCGGTGGCTCCTCCGGGGGCAGCGCGGCAGCAGTGGCAGCCGGTCTCGGCCCCTGCTCGGTGGGCACCGACGGCGGCGGGAGCGTGCGCATTCCGGCGTCGTTCTGCGGGGTCGTCGGCTTCAAACCCACGCACGGGCGGATTCCACTGTTCCCGGCGAGCCCGTTCGGCCCGCTGGCACACGCCGGTCCCCTCACCCGCACCGTGGAGGACGCCGCCCTCCTGATGGACATCATGTCGCTGCCCGACCCCCGCGATCCCACGTCACTCGCACCCTTCCCCACCACTTTTCGCGGTGAGATCGGCCGCGACGTCGTCGGACTCGGTGTCGCCTACTCGCCGACACTCGGCTACGTCACCGTCGATCCGGAGGTGCGGACGATCGTCGATCGGGCGGTCCGGTATCTCGACTCGGCCGGTCTTCCGGTCACAGCAGCCGATCCGGGATTCACCGACCCCCTCGACGCTTTCGAACTCCTCTGGGCGGCCGGCGCGGCCGCCATGTTGAAAAACTTCCCCGAAGGCGCGCGCGACAAGGTCGATCCCGGGCTGGCACGGGTGTGGGAGCGCGGCGAGACGTTCAGCGCCGTCGACTATCTCGACGCACGGGCGGTTGCCGCGGACGTCGGCATCACGATGGGCAAGTTCCACTTCGACCACAACGTGTTGCTCACGCCCACCGTCCCCATTCCCGCATTCGAGGCCGGTTACGACGTTCCTCCGGGCAGCGACCTCACCAGTTGGCCCCAATGGACCCCGTTCTCCTACCCGTTCAACCTGACGCAGCAGCCGGCGATCAGCATCCCCGTGGGCAAGACCGCCGCGGGACTACCTGTCGGGCTGCAGATCGTCGGACCGCGGCATTCGGACGACCTGGTACTCGCAGTCGCGCGGTTCGCCGAGCACGTACTGGGCTGAATTCGATCCGCGGACCTTCGCAGCTCGTCGCACCTTCCTCAACCGGCGCGATGCGTACGGAAGGTCCGCGGATCGAGTTCCCGCGACCTCAGGCCCGGGCAAAGCTCATTGTTTCGCCCTCGACTCCGCGCATCCACAGGTCGTTACACGCCGCCGCCAATTCGGGGAGGCCGTCCTCGATGGCGGCGAACACATTGCCGGGCACCCATCCGACGTCACCGTTGAGCAGTAGGTTGTTGCGGCCGTAGAAGATCGCCAGGTCGGTGGCACCCTGTTCGGCGTGTGCCTCCGAGCCGGGTTCGTACCCGTAGGCGGAGTTCCCGATCTCCCAGGGTTCGAAGTCGAAAAGGCACACGTCGCCGGGAATCGGTGTGACGGTGGGGTTCTCGCGGTGCGGCGCCGCCGTGATGCGCGGGATCAGGGTGTACACCTCGTTCCGGGCGTACTTGGCATGGTAGGCGTCCCCGCTCTGCGGAAGCGCGTTCCACACCGCGTCGCAGGTGCGCGGGGCGTCGTCGTCGAGAAGTCGGGCGCGGCACGTCACGCCGCGCTTGTCCAGAGTGATGGTGATGTAGCGAGCCACGTTTCCTCCTTCGTAGCCCCTGTGAGTACTTATTAACAGCGGGCGGTTGATAAGTACTCACAGGGGGTTACACCTCGTCGAGCACCTCGGACCAGATCGCGAGCGCGTCTTCGACCTGCTGCTCGGACACGATGAGCGGTGGGACCATGCGTACCACGTTCATGTGGGCGCCGCAGGTCAGCAGGAGCAGGCCCTTCCGAGCGGCCAATTGCTGGGCTGCGGTCGCCGTCGCACGGTCCGGTGTTCCGTCGGGCGCGGTGAATTCACTACCGACGAGCAGTCCCAGTCCCCGAACGTCCCCGACGCCCGCACCGGCGGTGCGGCGAGCACCCTCGAGGAGCTGCGCCCCTCGCTCCGCAGCGTTGGTGACAAGCCCCTCCTTCTCGATCACCTCGAGCGTCGCGATCGCGGCAGCGCAGGACACGGCGTTGCCGCCGTACGTTCCGCCCTGCGAACCCGGCCATCCCTTGGCCATGAGTTCGGCCGACGCCGCGATTCCCGACAACGGGAACCCGCTGGCGAGGCCCTTGGCGATGGTGATGATGTCGGGCCGGACGTCGAAATGCTGATGCCCGAAGAACTTGCCGGTGCGGCCGAATCCGGTCTGAATTTCGTCGATGACGAGGAGGATTCCGTACCGGTCGGCGCGCTCGCGCAGTCCGTGGAAGAACGTCGTGTTGCCGGGCACGTAGCCGCCCTCGCCGAGTACCGGCTCGACCACGAATGCCGCCGTCTCGTTCGGCGCGGTGAGCGTGGCGAAGATGTAGTCCAGTTCCTTCAGCGCGAAGGCCGTGGCTTCTTCCTCCGACCAGCCGTAGCGGTAGGCGTTGGGGAACGGGGCAACGTGGACACCGCCCATCAGCGGACTGAACCCGGCCGAGAACCGGGTACCCGAGGTGGTCATCGTCGCCGTCGCCACGGTGCGGCCGTGGAAGCCACCGTGAAAGACGATCACGTTCGGCCGGCCGGTCGACTGACGGGCGAGGCGCAGGGACGCTTCCACTGCCTCACTTCCCGAGTTCGCGAAGAACAGCGAGTCGAGGTTTTCGGGCAGCACCGCGCCGAGCCGCTCGGTGAGTTCGAGCAACGGCTGGTGCATGACCGTCGTGTACTGGCCGTGGATGAGCGAGCCGACCTGCCGGCGGGCAGCCTCGACGACGTGGGGGTGGCAGTGGCCGGTGCTGGTTACCCCGATTCCCGCGGTGAAGTCGAGGTAACGGCGGCCGTCCGTGCCGTAGAGGTAGCACCCTTCACCGTGATCGACCGTCACGGGTGTGGCTTGTGCGAGCAGCGGAGATAACCGAGTCACGAGAACCCTCCCACGCGTAGATGCCGCCGTCGTGCCGCAGCAATTTGCATTGTCCGATTGTTGACAATCTGTATATCATGGGCGGCATCACTTCGGCAACGGAGAATGGGGAAGAAACATGCTCGAGGAAGCAGCAATTCGTTCGGTCCAGACCGGTCTCTTCATCGGCGGGAAATGGCGTGACAGCGCCCGCACCATGCCGGTCCACGACCCGTCGAACGGACAGATCCTGTGCACGGTCGCCGATGCCGACGCCGCGGAGGCCCGCGAGGCGCTCGACGCGGCGGTGGCGGCGCAGCCGTCGTGGGCCGCAACCACTCCCCGCGAACGCAGCACCATCCTCATGAACGCGCACCGCCTGCTGCTCGACAACACCGATCGGCTCGCCCTCGTCATGACCCTCGAGATGGGCAAGCCGCTGGCCGAGGCGCGCGGCGAAATCGCCTACGCCGCCGAGTTCTTCCGGTGGTTCGCCGAGGAAGCAGTCCGTATCGACGGCGGTTACATGACCGCACCCGGAGGTGGGTCGCGATTCGTGGTGACCCGGCAGCCCGTCGGACCGAGCCTGCTCATCACTCCGTGGAACTTCCCCATCGCGATGGGGACCCGCAAGATCGGGCCGGCCATTGCTGCCGGATGCACGTCGGTGATCAAGCCCGCCGCGCAGACTCCACTCTCCATCCTCGCCCTCGCCGACATCCTCACCGAAGCCGGACTGCCCGACGGTGTGGTCAACGTGGTGACCACCTCTCGACCGGACGAGGTGATCAGTCCCCTCATCCTCGACGGCCGCGCCCGCAAGCTGTCGTTCACGGGATCGACCGCGGTGGGCAAGCACCTCCTCGAACTGTGCGCGCGCACGGTGATGCGCACTTCGATGGAACTCGGCGGGAACGCGCCGTTCCTCGTCTTCGACGACGCGAATCTCGACGACGCGATCGACGGAGCCATGGCGGCGAAGATGCGCAACATCGGCCAAGCCTGCACGGCCGCGAACCGAATTCTCGTGCACAGTTCGGTCGCCGAGGAGTTCACGCGCAAGCTCACACAGCGGATGGAGGCACTGCCCGTCGGGCGCGGCACCGAGGACGGCGTCGTGGTTGGACCGCTGATCGACGAGGCGGCGGTCGCGAAGGTGAGCACTCTCGTCGCAGACGCGGTCGGGCGCGGCGCCTCCGTTCTGACCGGTGGCGAACCACTCGACCGCCCAGGCAACTTCTACCCGGCGACCGTGTTGACGGGCGTGCCGGACGACGCCGAGATGTGCCACAACGAAATCTTCGGGCCCGTGGCGGCGATCAGCACCTTCGACACCGAGGCGGAGGCGATCGCGCGGGCCAACGACACCCCGTACGGGCTGGTGGCCTACGTCTACACCGAGAACCTGAAACGCGGGTTGCGAGTAGGCGAAGCTCTCGAAACGGGGATGGTGGGCCTCAACCAGGGAGTCGTGTCCAACCCGGCGGCACCGTTCGGCGGGGTGAAGGAATCCGGGCTGGGCCGCGAGGGTGGGCTGACCGGCATCGACGAGTTCCTCGAAACCAAGTACATCGGAGTCGCGATGTGAGTGCGACTCCGGCCGGCAGGTGCCCTACAGCCAGGTGTCTTCCGACGACGTCGTGAGAAATGCCTCGAGGTCGTCACGCCACGGCGCGGGCACGGTCTTGTCGGGTTCGATGCCCGTGTACTGACCGCGGTAGAACAGCAGGGGTCGCTCCTCGCGGATCTCGCTGAGTGAAGACACGCGGCCGAACACCACCCAGTGATCGCCGCCGTCGTGCACGGTCTCGAGTGTGCAGTCGATGTGGGCGAGGGAACCGGTGAGAATGGGTGAGCCCAGCGGCGACTCCGTCCAGTCGATCCCGGCGAACTTGTCCGGGTCGCGGGACCCGAATCGCGCACACGTCGACTGCTGCTCCTCGGCGAGCACGTTCACGCAGAAGACACCACTGCGTTCGATGGCCGCCCACGACCTCGACGTCTTGGTGGGACAGAACAACACGAGCGGAGGCTCGAGGGACAGCGCGGCGAAGGACTGGCACGCGAAACCTACCGGTGTGCCGTCATCGGTCGTGGTGATGATGGTGACGCCCGTACAGAACTGACCCAGCACCGTGCGGAACCGGCGCGGGTCGATCGCCTGCTCCGCGAGGTCCGCACTGTCCGCCCTCTCGCTCACGACTGCATCCCGACACCGAAGTCGTGACCCCACAGGCTGACCGCCGTGCTCTCTCTCGCCACCCAGCTCTCGTCTTCGACCTGTCTTCCCTCGCAGCCGAACTCGATGTCGAAGCCGCCTGGGGTCTTCATGTAGAACGAGAGCATGAGGTCGTTGACGTGGCGGCCGAGGGTCGCCGACATCTTCACCTTCTTCCGCAGTGCGCGGTCGAGGCACAGCCCGACATCGTCGGAGTTCTCCACCTCGATCATGAGGTGCACGATCCCGCTGGGCGTGGGCATCGGCAGAAACGCGAGGCTGTGGTGGCGCGGATTGCAGCCGAAGAACCGCAGCCACGCCGGTTTCCCGTCGGCCGGCCGCCCGACCATCTGCGGCGGCAATCGCATGGAGTCGCGCAGACGGAACCCGAGGACGTCGCGATAGAAGCGCAGCGAAGCGTCGTCGTCGGTGGTGGAAAGGACGACGTGGCCGAGCCCCTGTTCGCCGGTGACGAATTTGTGCCCGTAGGGGCTGACCACGCGGCGGTGTTCGAGGGCCGCACCGTGGAACGCCTCCAGTGTGTTGCCCGACGGGTCCTCGAAGGTGATCAGCTCGTCGACCCTGCGGTCCTGCATTTGCTCGGCCGTTCCCTCCTTGAAGGGCACGCCTGCCGTCGAGAGGTTGTTCCGGACCTGTTCGAGCTCTGCGGCATTCGCGGTTTCCCATCCCGACACCGACAGTCGGTCGTGGTCGCCGGGGAAGATGACGAGCCGAGCCGGAAAGTCGTCCATCCGTAGATACAGGGCATCGGGGTTGCTGCCTTTCCCCTCGACCATGCCCAGAACTTTGAGTCCGTACTCACGCCACGCGGCCATGTCGGTGGCTTCGATACGCATGTATGCCAGTGACCGAATACCCATCACTTGCCCCCGTCCAGGAGGAAATCGGCTGCCAATCGGTTGAATTCGTCGAACTTCTCGAGCTGCGCCCAGTGCCCGCACCCACCGAAGACGTGCAGTTGCGCGCGCGGGATCAGCTTGAGTGCCACCAGCGCCCCGTCGAGCGGATTGACCCGGTCCTCTCGTCCCCAGATCAACAGGACCCGCTGACGGAGCTTGTACGCGTCCCGCCACAGCATGCCCTGCTCGAAGTCCGCGGAGGAGAACGACTTGCCCATCGCCTTCGCCGCCGCGAGCGACTCCGGGGTACTCGCTGCGGCGAAGCGTTCCTCGACCAATTCGGGGGTGATCAATTTCTGGTCGAACACCATGATGCGCAGAAACGCCTCGAGGTTTTCCCGGGTGGGCTCGTAGCTGAACTTGCCGAGATTTTTGACGCCCTCGGTCGGGTCGGGGGCGAACAGGTTGACGCTCAACCCGCCCGGGCCCATCAGGACGAGACGTCCTGCGCGATCGGGATAGTCGAGAGCGAACCGCACTGCGGCACCGCCACCGAGGGAATTGCCGAGCAGGTGGACGCGTCCGCTGATGTCGAGGGTGTCGAGCAGATCGTTCAGCGCCGAGGCGCTGTGCACGAAGTACTGCGGGTGCTCGGTGGGCTTGTCAGACAACCCGTAACCCGGTTGATCGACCGCCAAGACGTGGAACTTCTCGGCAAGAACCGGAATGTTCCTCGCAAAGTTCGACCACGACGACGCGCCGGGTCCACCGCCGTGCAGCAGCACGATCGTGGGGCCGTTCCCGACGCCGGCCTCGTGATAGTGCAGTCTCAGGTCGGGCCGTACCTGCGCGAACTTCGACGTGGATTCGAACGTGAGGGCTTCCTCGGTCGTCGTCACGTGTTCTCCTAAACCATCGTGTCCGTGATCGGCAAACCGAATTCACCGGTGCCGTACATGACGTAGGCCCGCTCGGGATCATTCGCCGCGTGCACGCGTCCGGCATGAGCATCCCGCCAGAAGCGTTGCAACGGTGTGCCGTTGGCCAGCGCCGTGGCACCGGAACTCTCGAACAGCTTGTCGATCGACGAAATGGCCCGGCCCGTGGCGCGTACCTGGTCACGTCGCGCGCGGAGACGGAGCTCGAAAGGCACGTCGCGCCCCGCGAGAAGACACGCGTACTCGTCGGCCACATTGCCCGACAGCTGCCGCCAGGCGGCGTCGATGTCGCTGGACGCCTCGGCGATCCGGACCTTGGCGAACGGATCGTCCTTTGCCTTCTCACCGGCGAATGCTGCGCGGACACGCTTGCCCTGATGCTCGACGTGTGCGTCGTACGCGCCGTAGGCCATACCGACGATCGGAGCGGAAATCGTGGTCGGATGAATCGTCCCCCACGGCATTTTGTACACCGGGGCGGTGTTCTGCTCGAGCCCAGGGGCTGTCAGGTTGCTCATCGCCTTGAAACTCAAGAAGCGGTGGCGGGGAACGAACACGTCCTTCACCACCACCGTGTTGCTGCCGGTTCCCCTCAGCCCCACCACATTCCACACGTCGTCGATGCGGTAGTCCTCGCGGGGAATGAGGAAGCTGCCGAAGTCGACCGGCCGCCCGTCCTTGATGACCGGACCACCGAGCACTGCCCAGCTGGCGTGATCACACCCGGACGACCATGCCCAGGCACCGTTCACCGTGTAACCACCGTCGACCACCTGGCCGGCGCCCATCGGGGCGTAGGAGGACGAGATGCGCACATCGGTGTCCTTGCCCCACACGTCTTCCTGCGCCTGCTGGGTGAAGAGGCCGAGATGCCAGTTGTGAACTCCGATGATCGACGAGACCCATCCGGTGGAGCCGCAGGCACTCGCGATCTTCCGCACCGCGGAGTAGAACAGCACCGGATCGGCCTGGAAGCCGCCCCACTGCTCCGGCTGAAGCAGTTTGAAGAAGCCGGACTCCTGGAGTGCCTTGATCGATTCGTCGGGGATGCGACGTAGATCCTCGGTTTCCTGCGCACGCTCGCGCAGTGTCGGCAGTAGCGCCTCGAGCCGCTGCATCACCTCGTGACTGTCATGGTCACCCACAGGACGCTCCTGTCTCGTCGATGGTTCACTCACTCTCTGAGACTAGAACACGTTCCCATTTCTGTCGAGACTCGAGCAAAGACGCAGTTCGACGGCCCAGCGCTCGAAGAAAGCCACTCGAAATCTGGCAAATCGTGGGGAACTTCTATAACGTGTTCTACTGACAGCATGAAGGGATGTGAGGGCACAATGGCGCAGATTCGCGAGATCGATGTAGGCACTGTCCAGACCCGCTTCGCGCGTGGTTGGCACTGCCTCGGCTTGACCAAGACATTCAAGGACGGCAATCCGCATTCGGTCCTGGCTTTCGGCACCAAGCTCGTAGTCTTCGCCGACAGCAAAGGCGAACTGAAAGTTCTGGACGCCTACTGCCGCCACATGGGCGGCGACCTCTCCCAGGGCTCGGTCAAGGGCGATTCCGTCGCGTGCCCGTTCCACGACTGGCGCTGGGGTGGCAACGGCAAGTGCACGAGCATTCCCTACGCACGCCGGGTGCCGCCGATAGCGCGCACGCGGTCGTGGACCACGCTGGAGCGGAACGGGCAGCTCTTCGTCTGGAACGACCCCGAGGGCAATCCGCCGCCAGACGAGGTGACCATCCCCCGGATCGACGGCGCATACAGCGACGAATGGACCGACTGGACCTGGAACTCGATGCTGATCGAAGGCGCCAACTGCCGCGAGATCATCGACAACGTGGTCGACATGGCGCACTTCTTCTACATCCACTACGCATTTCCGACGTACTTCAAGAACGTCTTCGAAGGCCACATCGCGACCCAGTACCTCAACACGAAGGGTCGCCCCGACGTGGGGATGGCGACGCAGTACGGCATGGAGTCGCTGCTGCGCTCCGAGGCCGCGTACTACGGGCCGTCCTACATGATCAATCCGCTGTGGAACAGCTACGGCGGGTACGAGGTCGAGAGCGTCCTCATCAACTGCCACTATCCGGTGACGAACAATTCGTTCATGCTCCAGTACGGCGTCACCGTCAAGAAGCCGACCGGCATCGACGACGACACCGCCGACAAGCTGGCGGCCAAGTTCACCGAGGGCATCGCCGAGGGCTTCCTGCAGGACGTCGAAATCTGGAAGAACAAGACCAAGATCGACAACCCCCTGCTGTGCGAAGAGGACGGCCCGGTCTACCAGCTGCGACGGTGGTACGACCAGTTCTACGTCGATGTCGCCGACGTCACCGAGAAGATGACGCAGCGTTTCGAGTTCGAGGTCGACACCACCAAGGCCAACGAAGCCTGGCAGCACGAGGTGGAGGAGAACCTGGCCCGGCAGAAGGCCGAGCGAGAGGCCGCGGAACAGTCGGTGACCGCCGGGTCCGAGAACAAGGAAGCGCAGGTCTGATCATGAGTGCCTCGACCGAATGGGCCAAAGCTCCCGACTACGCCGGGCAACCCGCTCGGCTCGAGGCCATTCATGCGCAGACGATGGCCGACAAGGCCAACTACCTCGACGACGGAATGAACGAGGTCGAGTGCCGCACCTGCGGCACCTGCGTCCTGGTGCGCAAGAACAGTCTCAAACACACCAGCGTCCAATGGACGAGCGACCCGGCGAAGACGTGTCCGACGTTTCGCGACCGGGCCGCGGAGGGGCAGCCCACCGCCCTTCAGGACGGCTGCCCGCGGCTGTGGGACAGCATCAACCACGCGGTGATGGAGGGGTTCATCGACGTGCGCGATCACCTCGAGTAGCCGTCCGCTTCCCACCCTGCTCTCGCCCGATGTGACAGGGGTGCAGTTCGACTGCGCCCGACGGCACATCGGGCGAAGCTGTGTGGACCCCTTTCGCCTGCGAACCCGGCGACTTACGCTGAAAAGTGCCGTCGGACACGGCGGTTTTCCGCCGAGCCGGAGGCAACCCATGACAGGTCGAATCGTGCATTTCGAACTTCCATTCGACGACGGTGAGCGCGCCCGCGCGTTCTACCGTGACGCGTTCGACTGGGCCATCGCCGAGATCCCGGAGATGGACTACAGCATGGTCACCACGGGACCGGTGGGCGAGAGCGGAATGCCCACCGAGCCCGGGTTCATCAACGGCGGCATGATGCAGCGCGACGAGGTGAAATCCCCCGTCGTCGTCGTCGACGTCGAGAGCATCGACGCCGCACTGGAGAAGGTCGAATCCCTCGGCGGGAAGACGGTCACCGGCAGGACACCCGTCGGCACGATGGGGTTCGCCGCCTACTTCACCGATACCGAGGGCAACGTCGTCGGACTCTGGGAAACGGCCCACTGACCCGTGAGTACTTATTAACCTGCGGCGGTTAATAAGTACTCACAGGCGGCGTAGCCGCACTCACAGGCGCTCTTTTTGCAGCTCCAGCGCGATGTCGATGAGCTGATCTTCCTGCCCACCGACGAGCTTGCGCTTGCCTGCGCGGACGAGGAGTTCGGCGGACGAGACGCCGTACCGCTCGGCTTGCCGTTCGGCATGCTTGAGGAAGCTCGAGTACACGCCTGCGTACCCCATCATCAGCGCCTGGCGGTCGAGGAGACACTCGGCAGGCATCGCCGGCCGGACCACGTCCTCGGCGGCGTCGGCGATCGCGAAGAAGTCGATCCCGGTCTTGACGCCGATCTTGTCGCACACTCCCACGAACGCCTCGACGGGGGCGTTGCCGGCACCGGCGCCGAACCGTCTTGTGCTGCCGTCGATTTGCTTAGCTCCCGCGCGCACCGCGGCGATCGAGTTGGCCACTCCGAGACCGAGGTTCTCGTGGCCGTGGAACCCCACCTGCGCGTCCGACCCCAGTTCCTGCACCAGCGCTTCGACCCGGTCGGACACCTGCTCGAGGACGAGGGCACCGGCCGAGTCGACGACGTAGACGCACTGACATCCGGCGTCCGCCATGATCCGCGCCTGCTTGGCGAGCTTCTCCGGCGCAATGGAGTGGGCCATCATGAGGAAGCCGACGGTTTCGAGGCCGCGCTCGCGGGCCAGTCCGAAGTGCTGGATCGAGACGTCCGCCTCGGTGCAATGGGTCGCGATCCGGCAGATCGACGCGCCGTTGTCCTGGGCGACGATGATGTCGTCCTTGATCCCCAGACCAGGCAGCATCAGAAAGGCGATTTTCGCGTTCTTCGCCGTGTCGACGGCGATGGAGATGAGTTCCTGCTCGGGCACCTTGGAGAAGCCGTAGTTGAACGACGAACCGCCCAATCCGTCACCGTGAGTGACCTCGATGACGGGCACTCCCGCATTGTCGAGGGCACCGACGATCGCCCGCACCTCGTCACCGGTGAACTGATGACGCTTGTGGTGCGAGCCGTCCCGCAACGACGTGTCGGTGACGCGAATGTCCCAGCTGGGATCGAAATGGACCATCGTGCTCACGCCTCCACGCTCAGGAGCTTCTGGGCGATCTCTTCGCCCACCTTGGTTGCCGCTGCGGTCATGATGTCGAGGTTGCCCGCGTACGGGGGCAGGAAGTCGCCTGCGCCCTCGACCTCGACGAACGTGGTGACCGTGGCCTGTCCGCCGGACACGACGCTGGGGTCGTCGAATTGCGGTTCGTTGAGCAGCCGGTAACCGGGGACGTACTGCTGGATGTCCGCGACGACGCGGTGGATGGAATCGGTGATGGCGGCCCGGTCGGCATCCTCGGGGATCGCGCAGAAGATCGTGTCGCGCATGATCATCGGCGGGTCGGCCGGGTTCAGGATGATGATGGCCTTGCCGCGCTGCGCTCCGCCGATGGTCTCGATGCCACGGCTGGTGGTCTTGGTGAACTCGTCGATGTTGGCGCGGGTGCCGGGGCCGGCGGAAACCGACGCGACCGAGGCGACGATCTCGGCGTAGGGCACGGACACCACCCGGGACACCGCGTACACGATCGGGATGGTTGCCTGCCCCCCGCAGGTGATCATGTTGACGTTGGGGGCACCGAGGTGTTCACGCAGGTTGGCCGGCGGAACGACGGCGGGCCCGACCGCGGCCGGTGTCAGGTCGATCGCCCGGATGCCTGCTGCCTCGTATCGGGGCGCTGCCTCGCGGTGCACGTAGGCGGAGGTCGCCTCGAACACCAGGTCGGGCTTCTCCGGCTGGTTCAGCAACCAGTCGACGCCCTCGGCGGACGTCTCCAGACCCAGCTTGCGCGCGCGGGCGAGGCCCTCGCTGTCGGGATCGATGCCGATCATCCATCGCGGCTCGAGCCACTCGGATCGCTGCAATTTGTAGAGCAGATCGGTGCTGATGTTGCCCGACCCGACGATCGCCACACTTGCCTTGGTCATGAATACAACTCCTACTTGAACTGCAGAGAGACGGTTCCGAGTCCACTGAACTCGGCTCGAAAGTGATCGCCGGGACGAGCGTCGATGGCGCGGGTGCACGAACCGGGAAGCACGATGTCGCCGGCTTTCAACCGGACGCCGAAACTGTCGACCTTCCGCGCCAGCCAGGCGACGGCCGTCACCGGGTTGCCGAGCACCGCGTCGCTGCGGCCCTCGGCGATCAGCTCACCGTTGCGGGTCAGGACGGCGTCGATGGCCTTGATGTCGATGTCGGACGGGCGCACCCGGTCGGTGCCGAGCACGAACCCTGCGGAAGACGCGTTGTCGGCGATGGTGTCGGCCAGGCCGATCTTCCAGTCCTTGATGCGGCTGTCGATCAACTCGATGGACGGCGCGTACGCCACTGTGGCATCGACTACGTCCTGCTCGGTGCAGTCCACTCCCGGAAGATCGGCGCCTAGGACGAAAGCCACCTCCACCTCGACCCTCGGGTAGCAGAACCGAGCCGTGTCGACGGGTTGGTCCTCGAACACCTCCATGTCGGCGAGCAGATGTCCGTAGTCGGGTTCGTCGACACCCATCATCTGCTGCATGGCGAGAGACGACAGACCTACCTTGTGCCCGACAACCTTCGCGCCGTGCTGTTTCCGACGGCGGATGTTGATCAACGCGATCTCGTAAGCGTCGACGACGTCGATGTCCGGATGGGCGGCAGTCAGGGGCCCGACGGGAACGCGACTGCGCTCTGCGGCGTCGAGCTGATCGGCCAACTCGGTGCGTAGTTGGTTCGAGAGCATGTTCTGTGTGCCTTCCCTGAAAACTGACGTGAGTGCGCACGCCCGGAACCTCGAGGCCACGTGTTCTCGTTCGGTGCGCTGTCGTCCCCGACACTTCCTGGCAGTGAGAATGGACCGACAACCCCATCATTCTATAACGTGTTCTACATGAGCAAGCACGAATCCGACACGGTGGTCGCAGCCATCCCCCTCACACAGAAGAGGGACGCCTCCCATGCCCATTGACCCGAATATCGCCATCGGCGCCGAACTGCCCACGCTCGAGTTCGCCTGGACCGCGTCCGACGTGCAGCACTACCATCTCGCCCTCGGTGCGGGTTCCCGTCCGCTGGATGAGAAAGAGTTGCGCTACCTCACGGACCGCACCCCTCAGGTGCTACCTACTTTCGCGACGGTCGCGGCCAATTTTCATGCCGTCGACGCTCCGCAGGTGTCCTTCCCCGGTGTCGACATCGATCTCGCGAAAGTGGTCCACGGCAGCCAAGAGGTGACCGTGCACCGGCCGCTTCCACCGGAGGGTAAGGCTCGCACGACAACCCGCATCGCGGAGGTGTGGGACAAGGGAAAGGCCGCGGTCATCGTCCAGGAGTCGGCCACCACCGACGTCGACGGTGTGCCCCTCTGGACCAGCCGCTCGTCCATCTTCGCCCGCGGCGAGGGTGGATTCGGCGGCGAGCGCGGGCCGTCGCAGTCCGTCGGGTTGCCGGACCGCCCGTCCGACGCCGACGTCGACATTCCTGTGCTGCCGCAACAGGCGTTGATGTATCGAATGTGTGGTGACCGCAATCCCTTGCATTCCGATCCGCAGTTCGCGGCCGCCGCCGGTTTTCCGGCGCCGATTCTTCATGGGCTGTGCACCTACGGGATGGTGTGCAAGGCGGTGGTCGACACGATGCTGGACTCCGACGCGTCGCTGGTCGCGGGCTTCCGAGCACGATTCGCAGGTGTGGTGTTTCCCGGCGAGACGTTGCACGCCCGCATCTGGAAAGAGGCCGGGCTCCTGCTGATCTCGGCCACCGTTCCCGAGCGTGATCACGCCCATGCCCTGGCCGACGTGGTGCTGACCATCACCGAGCGGTGACGGGCCGGGACCGTGCCAGCGCTTCGGCGCGGATATCAGCAAATGCCAAGCACACTCGCGCGACACTTTGTACGCTTCCCGTGACGCAACATGGGCGTGTACCGCCGGGGGAACAGGTGGTACACGCCTTCCACGGAGCAGGAGCAAACGAAGGGGGACTCCGTGTCTCAGCGCAGGCATCTTCCCGTACGACGCGCAGTGGTAGCGGGAGCACTGACCTTCTGCGCGGCCGCCCTGACGGCGTTCCCCTCCCATGCGGCACCGGTCGCCGGCAGCGCCGACAGTGGAAGCACAGCGGGCAGTTCCAGCGGATCCGCGATTCTTCCCACGCCGATTCCGACGCCCACCGGTCTCGCCGCGCTGGCGGCAGCCGTCACCCAGACCGGTAAGCCCTACCTCTGGGGCGGAACGGGCCCGGATGCCTGGGACTGTTCGGGACTCGTGCAGTGGGCATTCCGGCAAGCGGGAGTCAGGCTTCCGCGCACCACATGGGAGCAGGCCGAGGTCGGCGCCCGGATTCCGTTGTGGGCTCTGGCCCCCGGCGACATCGTGGTTCTCAATCCGGATGCGTCGCACATCGGTATCTATGCCGGCTTCGGCCAGGTCTTCAACGCCTACGGACGCGGAGTGCCTGTGGGCCTTGCCCCGCTGTCACAGTTCCACATCTACAGCATCCGCCGATTCTGAGCGGTGCTGCGTTTCCGAACGTAGGGAGCCGCGGCGATGCAGAACAACACCACTACGGCAACCGGTCCGAGCAACGACCACCATCGCGGACCCACCGGGACCGTGGTGACGAGGTAAGCAGTAGCACCCGCCACTGCCGCACACGCCATCAGCGTCCGGAATCCGGGTGCCGGTCCCGCGAACGCGACGAGAAGCAGCGCGGTTGCCGCGATACCCGCCGTCGCGGCTGCCAGAACGGACGCATCGCCCAGGACGAGTGCGACCATCGCTCCCTGCACTGCCAGAACTGCGGCCCACTTCACCTGGCCACCCCCTGAGGGCGCTGGGCTCGATCCGCAAGAGTAAGGGCGAGATCTAATGCCGAGTCGTCTTCCCACGCGACCACGGGGACACCCAGAACGCTCATGTTCCGGTACATGTTCCGTCGTTCGAGCTTCCACATCCGGGCGGACATCTGATCGAGTTCGACCTCGAACGGCGGACCTCGCAGTACGTCGACGGCGACGACGACGTGGCCCCGGCGGCGCAGCTCGAGCAGCGACAGCGCGAAGTTGGTGTCGAGCATGGTGGAGAAGGCGATCACCACGGCAGTGGGTGGTAGCGCTGCCCGCGGAACAAGGGTGCCACCGGACGTGCCGCCGGCGTCCAGAACAGTGTCGAGGATGCGGTAGAACTGGCGACGCCCGATGTCGGCACCGAGCCATCGCAGGCGCGAGCCACTGACCACCACCCCGGCCCGATCTCCCCGTTGCAGTGCCGATTGCACCACCTGGGTGGCACCACGGACGGTGCGCTGCAGACTGTCCGCTGCTGGGCCGGGCGCCTGCGGCGTGGTGTCGAGCACTGCGACGACGTCGGCTGCGCGGTCCATGATGCGCTCCGTCACGTGCAGTCGCCCACGTCGGGCACTGACCCGCCAATTGATGCTTCGCAGTGGATCTCCCGGTGCATGCGGCCGGATGTCACCGAATTCGACGCCGGACCCGTACCGGCGGGTGCGGTGCGCTCCGATCCGGTCGGGAAGCGCGCGATGGGGCAGCGGGGTCGGCAGCGGCGGCGCCAGCGGAAATACCCGGAGTTCGGTCACGGGTACCTCGAGTGCTGCGCTGAGCAGACCTCCGCACGCCTGCGCGGTGATGTGCAGTGCAGGTTCGTAGCGACCCCACCGGTGGGCGGTGATCCGATACCCGTCGCCGACGTCGTCGACCGTGTAGCCGTCGGAGCACGCCGGCGACACGTCGAGCCGCGCGCCGCCGCCGACCGTCGTCACCTCGGCTGCGCACTGCACCGATTCCGATTCGAAGCACCGCAACGCGGGAGTGTCCGATCGGACGCGGATTCCGGTGGCCCGCGGCGGCAACCACACCACCGCGCCGAGAGCGCCGAGCATCGGTGCCGCGAAGGCGATCAGCTCCCACCAGCGGCCCACCACGGCGACCGTGAGCGCGACGGCCGCACAGGTCGCGAGGGTGCGGGCTGCGGGCGACGCCCGCCACGTCAGGTCGTGGCGGGTGAGAACGTGCTCGGTCATCGTGCCCTCGGCACGGGCAGCCGTCGGAGCAATTCGCTCAGGACATCCTCGCTGCGGACACGCCGCACCCACATTTCCGGTCGCAGACTGATCCGATGGGCGACCGCGGGGACTGCCAGCGCTTTTATGTCTTCCGGAATCACGAAATCGCGCCCCGCGAGGAGCGCCCGGGCCCGGGCCAACTGCACCAGGTCCAATTCGGCACGTGGGCTGGCCCCCACTTCTACCTGCGGGTGCTGCCGGGTGGCGTTCGCGAGAGCTACGACGTAGCCGAGGACGTCACGATGGACGCTGACCTCCTCGAGCGATTCGCGCATCGCCTGCAGATCCGCAGCGTCGACCACCTGCTGGACCACCATCGGAGCCGATCCCCGGTCGAGACGGCGTTGCAGCATCTCCTGCTCGTCCTTCTCGGTCAGGTACCCGAGCCGCAACCGCAGGGCGAAGCGATCGAGCTGGGCCTCGGGCAACGGATACGTGCCCTCGTATTCGATGGGATTGTCGGTGGCCAGCACGATGAACGGTCGCGGCAGGATCCGCGTCGTGCCGTCGACACTCACCTGCCCCTCTGCCATCGCCTCGAGCAGGGCAGCCTGGGTTTTCGGCGGGGTGCGGTTGATCTCGTCGGCCAGGAGAAGGTTGGTGAAGATGGGACCGGGACGGAACTCGAACCGCCCTGACGGCATGTCGTAGATGGTGGCGCCGAGCAGGTCGGCAGGCAGCAGGTCCGGGGTGAACTGCACGCGGGTGAAGTCCAGCCCGAGTGCGGCCGCGAACGACCGGGCAACCAGAGTTTTTCCCAACCCCGGCAGATCCTCGATCAGTACGTGACCACCCGCGAGGACCGCGAGCAGAATCGACGTCAGTTCGTCGTGTTTCCCCACCACGGCCCGTTCGACTTCCGCCAGAACGGCCTGAGCGCGGGCGGTGGTCATCTGGGCGGGGAGGGTCATAGCAACTCCAGCCGTTGAAGTATCCGGTCGAGCACGTCGCGACCGGGGCCGGGTTCGGTCCGGTCGGAGCGGCGGACGTCGTCGGGATCCACCCACTGCCACAGGTCACCGAAGAACACTCGCCCGGCGGCGGTAGTCGCGGCCGGGTCGACGCCCTTTCGCTGCCCGGTGGACTGTTGGAATTCGCGGGCAAGCAGTGGACGCAGATGGTGGTCCCAGTCTCCGCGGGTGCCGTCCGCCCAGCTGATCAGCGACTCCGTGCGCGTCAGCCAGCGGCTCATCGCCTCGGCCCGATCGGCTTCCGGACCCGCCACCACATAGTCGTCGTCCTCTTGCGACATCCGCCGCCGAACCTCGAAGAGCACGAGGGCGGTCACCGCCCCCGCCACCACAACCGCAACGTTGTCCCGGCCGGATACGACGAGCGGAATCTCCACGGCCAGTACTGCCGCGATACCGATCACGGCAATGGCGAGCACGTGTTGCTCCCGAGGTCATTCGCACGGCGCTGCGCCCGGACATCGTCCAGCACGCGCCCGAGCAGGTCGACCGCCTCGGCGCGGTGACGTTCGCCCATCGGATGCCGGCTGAACCGGGCCTCGGCGAACAGACGAACCAGCGGCGCTGCCGCCTCCGAGCGCAGCACACCGAGTTGCACTGCCCGGGCAAGCACTTCCGACGGCGTATCCGAATCTCGGGGTTCGGCGCCCGGCGCCCGCCGAAGGGCGTCTTCCATGGCGGCGTAGCTGGCGATGATGGCCTCCCGTGGCGGCATCTCCGTCGTGACGACCGCCGCGAGACCCTCCTCCGCCGCACGCACCAGCGACTGCGCCGCGACCGAGGCGGTGTCGATATCGACCGGCGTCGGTACCTCGTGGCCCACGACCACAGGGCGTCGGGCCGCCGCACCGAGTATGAGCAAGGTGACCAGCACGGGTCCGACTATGGCTGCGGCAGTCCATAGTTCGGCTTGATCGCTGCGGGCTTGCGCACTGTCGGACGTGGGACGCAACTCCTCGGGCGGAGTGGCGTCGGACGGTGATTCGGAGTTTCCCCCGGACTCGGTGGCGGCCGGAACCTCCCGGGCCGGGGGCTCGTCGCCACCGGCGGAGCCGAGGAGATATGCGGCGATCACGAGGACACAGGCACCCGCCGTCCACGTGAGGATCTGTCTGCGCGACTTCGCAGAGAGTCCGCGCTCGACCGCATCGGCCGCCGACTCGTCGGGAGCCACCCGTGGGCGCCCACCTTGCAGAGCAGCCGCCAGCGCGATCGCCGCGATCACGACTGCGACGACAGCAATCACGATCAGTGCCCGAGTGGCACCCGGTCCCGGCTCGGGAGCGCTTCTCCCGGCATCCGAGTCGGGCACCACTCGGACGGCAAGCGTGACCGTCGCTACGGCCGCCAGCAGCGCGGCCGTGTAGATCGCTGCACCCGTCACACGGCGGTTCGACATGCCCCATCACTCCCGAAGTACCTCCCATCGTCGCACGTAGGCGCCGGAACGGCAGGCATTCCTCCCGGATTCCGGCGGGGGCCGCGCGGCCGCTGGTCGGTTTCGCAGAGATCGTCAACTTGCCGCGAGACGTTCACGTGGGAGAGACAATGACGTATGTCAGAAACGGGCGGCCCTCGACCCCCGGCCGAACTGCTGATCCTTCACCGCGAGGACGTATTCCTGACCGTGATCCGTTGACCCTGCGACGCAAAGGATCGACTCATGATTCGATTTCTCCTCCGGGCCGTCGTCTTCCTCGGCTCGGCAGCGATCGGCCTTCTCGCGGCGGTGTGGCTGTTGCCCGAGGTATCGATCACCGCCGCAGGCTTCATCGGCACTGTGGTGCTTTTTGCGCTGGCGCAAAGCATCCTCGCGCCATTCATCACTAAATTGACCGAACGAAACGCTCCTGTGTTCCTCGGGGGAATCGGTTTGGTATCCACCTTCGTCTCGCTGGTGTTGGTCAACCTGTTCGGTGCCATGTCCATCACCGGGTGGCAGTCGTGGGTTTTCGCCACATTGATCGTGTGGCTCGTCACCGCTGTCGCCACCCTCGTCCTCCCGCTCATCTTCTTGCGCAACAGAGTCAAGGAACCGAAACACTAGTCTTCGTGCGATTTCGAGCTGTGAGTGCGACGATGGGTCATGGCCCTCCACATTCTGCTCGCCAAAGCTGCCTCAACCGTGGTCACCGGCGCTGTCGGTGTCGCCGCGTACAACGCGGCCCGCAAAGCGGTCGCGAAGGCGCCCTTCCACGAGACTGCGGTCACCGTGACCGCGTGGGGACTGCGTGGGACCCGGAAGGCGGAGGAGGGCGCGGAGTCGGCAAGGCTGAAGGTGGCCGACGTCATCGCCGAGGCCAAGGGCAGGATCGGCGAGGAAGTTCCCCCGCCGGCCGAGCCCGACACCGGTCACGGCCACACACACTGACATGTCCGCCGAGCCGGCCTCGCACATCTCGCACGATGTCGCAGTCCTGTCGGATGCGGCGGGCAGAATTCGCGTGCATCTGCCGTGGCTCCGCGCGAGTGTGGGACGGGCCGTCACCCTGGAAGATTCGATAGAAAAGCTCGCCGGGGTGCGTGCCGTGCACGCCTATCCGCGGACCGCGTCGGTGGTGGTCTGGTATTCGCCGAAACGGCTCGATCGCACCGAGTTGCTCGACACCGTAGCCGCAGGCGAGGAGACCCCCTGGGCGCTGATCCCGGACCGCTCCCCTCGCTCGGCAGACGTCGGTAATGCCGACATCGTGCGGATGGCCATCGGCGGCGCCGCCCTGCTCGTGCTCGGAGTCCGCCGATACGGACTGCGCCGCGCACCGCTACTCGGCCCGACCAGCCGCGTGTTCGCCACCGGGGCGACCATCTTCACCGGTTACCCCTTCCTCAAAGGAGCACTCCGCACTCTGACCGGAAACCGCACGGCGGGCACTGACGCTCTGGTCTCCGCCGCGACGGTGGCCAGCCTGGTTCTCCGGGAGAACGTGGTGGCCCTGACGGTGCTGTGGTTGCTCAACATCGGGGAGTACCTCCAAGAACTCACCCTGCGCCGTACCCGGCGCGCCATCTCCGATCTCCTCAAGGGCACTCAGGACACCGCGTGGATTCGTCTGGCCGACCGCACCGAGGTTTCGGTGGACGTCGATTCGCTGCAGGTGGGGGACGAAGTCGTGGTCCACGATCACGTCGCGATTCCCGTGGATGGTGTCGTGGTGGAGGGTGAGGCGATCGTCGACCAGTCCGCGATCACCGGTGAAACGCTGCCGATCGCCACTTCGGCCGAACACGTCGTGCACGCGGGTTCGGTGGTGCTGCGCGGACGACTCGTCATCCGGGCCACCGCGGTGGGCAACGAGACCACGATCGGACGCATCATCTCGCAGGTCGAGCAGGCGCAGGAGCACCGCGCCCCGATCCAGACCGTCGGTGAAAATTTTTCCCGCCGTTTCGTGCCGGCATCTTTCGCTTTGTCCGCGCTGACCCTCGTCCTGACCCGCGATGTCCGCCGCGCCATGACGATGCTGTTGATTGCGTGCCCCTGCGCGGTCGGGTTGTCGACTCCGACGGCGATCAGCGCCGCGATCGGCAACGGTGCCCGGCGCGGCATCCTGATCAAGGGCGGATCGCACCTCGAGCAGGCCGGATGCGTCGACGCGATGGTCTTCGACAAGACCGGCACTCTGACCATCGGTCGCCCCATCGTCACGAATGTGGTTGCCTTCGCCAAGGATTGGGAGCCGGAACGGGTCCTTGCCTATGCGGCGAGCTCGGAAATTCATTCCCGGCATCCACTCGCCGAGGCGGTGATCCGCTCGACCGAGGAACGGCACATCGTGATCCCGCCGCACGAAGAGTGCGAGGTCCTCGTCGGCCTCGGTATGCGCACGTGGGCGGACGGGCGGACGCTACTCCTGGGCAGCGAAGGATTGCTGCGCGACGAGAACGTGCGCGTGTCGAAGCGCGCCGCCGACTGGGTACGCAAACTCCAGCAACGGGCCGAGACGCCGCTGCTGTTGGCGGTCGACGGCAAGCTGGTGGGGTTGATCAGTCTCCGTGACGAGGTGCGGCCCGAGGCGCTCGAGGTGTTGTCGCGGTTGCGGGCGGACGGTATCCGAAGAATCGTGATGCTCACCGGCGACCATCCGATGACGGCCGCGGCGGTGGCTTCGGAACTGGGCATCGACGAGTGGCAGGCCGAGGTGATGCCGGAAGACAAACTCGACGCGGTCCGCCGTTTGCAGGACGACGGGTACACCGTCGCGATGGTCGGTGACGGCACCAACGACGCGCCGGCGCTCGCCGCCGCGAACATCGGGATCGCCATGGGCCTGGCCGGTACCGACGTCGCCGTCGAAACCGCCGACGTGGCGCTCGCAAGCGACGACCTGCGCCGCCTCCTCGATGTCCGCGACCTCGGTGCCCACGCGGTCGCACTGGTCCAGCAGAACTACGCGATGTCCATCGCGGTCAATGCGATCGGCCTACTGGTCAGCGCCGGCGGCGCCTTGTCTCCCGTCCTCGCCGCCATTCTGCACAACGCCTCCTCCGTCGCCGTCGTCGCCAACAGCTCCCGCCTGATCACCTACGAGCTGCAACAACCCACCCGCCCTGGAGTCGGCAGCAGGTCCGCGTGAGATGTCCGGCAATGTTCTCATCTGCGACAAAATCGCTGCCACAGCCCCTTGCAGCACACTGGGCGTGTTTGCTATAACGAATCTACAGCTTCTGCTGTAGGTAACCTGTCAGCAACGAGGGTTTCCGGAGGTCGACGCAATGCTGTGCAGCGAACGCCGATGGTGCGATATCGACTACGACCTGTCGATCGCCGACTCCGATCGACTTCTCGCCGAGGCGCTGACGCCACGCGCCGTGGTGTCGCTGGTACGAGTCGCGATCCGCGCCGAGCGCGTTCCCTCTGCAGGCCGAGTCCCCTCTACGCGAACGGAACTGGCTGCGCAGACTACGGGAGCGGAAGTCGACGCGACGCAACGCTCCCCTCCGCGCGGATGATAACCCGCTCGACGAGAAGGGAACACGGAGTCGAAAGGACGGTGATGCCCTAGCGTGAACTCACTTCCCGAGGGCGTTGCTGCCCCGCCCGCAATTTCTTCGCAACCGGCCGGCGCGTGGAGCGGCCCGAAAGCCGCAAAATCCGCCCTGCCACCACTGTGGCGACGACGAGAAGCGGGCCGGGCAGCAACTGACCCTCCGCTCGAAATCCTTCACCGTCATCGAACCCCGGCCCGTTTCCCCTGGGCCGGGGTTCTTTCGGGGCAGGGTTTCCCTCCAGGGCAGGGTTTCCCTCCAGGGCAGGACTTCTTCAGGGCAGGAGTTCGTGCTCGTGCCGACGCCCCGCCTGGACGGCCAACATCACCGACGTCCTCGTCGGCGTGGAACACCAGGCCGATCAGCTGCTGGCCGATCACCTCGACCCGCTACATGAGGGACCCACACGCAACTGTGAAGATTAGGAGTAGTAGTCGCGTGATGAGGACGGAGCAATTGTGGGGCACTTGGTGGCGTGCAGGCGACCCCAGCCGAAAGGTCGACGGGCTTCTTCATCCCGCCGAGGGTGAGTTCCCACGGCTTGAGCTGTTTGGAACGAGATCACCGGAAGTATCGGCCCGAATATCTCATCCGCCATGCTGGGTTCTTCGGGGTCCGGCTCGGCGATGACCGTCGGGTTCCATGGTCAACTTTTCCCGGTCAGCGCCTCCACCGGTGACGATAGTTCCCTTCGTCGCGGTGAGGTAGCCCTCGAGCCGATCGAATTGTCGTTCATTGACGATTCTCATGCCGCCGGAACGGCCCGCCTGGAATGCCTTGATCGTCGAGGCCAACTTGTCGACGAACTCGTCCCGCACGGATGCGTCGACGAGTACGTAGTCGGGTGAGATGCAGGTTTGTCCCGAGTTGAGCAGCTTGACCCAGGCGATACGCCGTGCCACGACGTCGAGGTCGGCGTCGGCGGCGATGGCCGGGCTCTTGCCGCCCAGTTCGAGAGTGACCGGGGTAAGGGTCGGTGCTGCAGTGGCCATGATCTTTCGGCCAATCTCGGTGCCGCCCGGGAAAACGCATGATCGAAACCCAGTGCCAGCAGATCCTGTGTGGTCTGTCCATCGCCCTCCGCAACTACGACCGCTTCGGGGTCGAGGTACGTGGGAATCAGCCGTGCCAGCAGGGCCGATGTGGGTAGTTCCATGGACCGACCACGAGCACGACACCGAGCGGCTCGTATTGAACCCACGCCGAGCCCGGCAATTGATTCAGCGGCAGCCGGCGCTTCTCGGGTTTCATCCATCGTCGTAGATGCTTCCGCGCGTAATTCAACTCTCCCCTCGGTGGAGGTGAGGTCTCCAAGCCACGCCTCCACTGCGCCTCGGCCGAGATCCTCCGCCAAGGCAGCTGCGATCTCGTCTTCACGTTCGGTGACTATGCTGTACTGACCTGAGAGGTTGGGTACGCGGGTGGCGGGTGGTTGGCCGCCGAGTGCGGTGTGGCCTCGGTGGTAATTGTAGGTGTGCAGCCATCGCGGGAACTCGTCGCAGCGTTCGCGGTCGCTGGTGTAGAGGCGGGCGTAGGCCCATTCGTCGGCCAGGGTGCGATGGAAGCGTTCGACTTTGCCGTTGGTTTGGGGTCGGTAGGGGCGGGTTCGGCGATGCTTGATCTCACCGAGTGCGTCTCGGAACGCGTGTGATCGGTAGCAGGAACCGTTGTCGGTCAACACCTTTTCGACCGTGATGCCGTGCTCGGTGAACCACGCGTTGGCGCGTAGCCAGAACGCGGCGGCGGTGGCTTTGCGTTCGTCGCCCAACAATTCGGAGTAGGCCAACCGTGAGCGGGCGTCGATCGCGGTGTGCAGGAAGTGGTAGCCGCGGACCGGACGGTAGTACTTGTCGACCTCGCCGCCGCTTTTGTCGGCCCGGGCATTGCGGCTGCCTGCCGAGCGACCGACCTTCCGCCATCCGCCGCCGGCGGGGATCTTGCCCAGTTTCTTGGCATCGACATGAACGAGATCGCCGCAGTGCGGTGAGTGCATGCGACGGATCACCCGTCCAGTCGGGCGGTCGAGCCACCGCAGTCGAGCCAACCCGTACCGGCTCAGGACCTTGTGCACTGTCGAAACATTCAGACCCAGCAGATACGCGACCCGGACTGGACCCCAGCGGCGGATGACACGGACCTTGATGATGCGCCGCTCGGTGCGCGTCGGGGTCTGGTTCGGGCTGCGATGTGGCCGTGAGCTGCGATCGGCCATCCCGGCCGGCCCCTCGGCGCGGTAACGAGCGCTCCAGCGTGCTGCGGTGGTGACCGCGACCTGGAACCGTTCGGCAGCCCGCCGCAGCGGCCACCCATCATCAACGACACATTGAGCAAGGCGCAGGCGACCCGTTTCGGACAACGGGGCATTACGGTGGACCACGAAGACCTCCTGAGTGAGCGATGCGTTCCTAGACAGCTCGCACTTCACTCGGAGGTCTTCTCTGTGTCACCTCGCCACGCCGTCACCAACGTCCGTGGTCAGTACAACTAGTCGTCCGATGCCATCGAGCTGTCGTAGGCGCCACCCGATGCTCTTCGTACGCCCCGACGCGTGTACCCGTCGCATTGCGGTGAGGAGATCGGTGAGGTTCGGCGGCGCCTGGTCGATGTTCGTTGTCATGGCCACCGGCTCAGAACTCGGGCATCGGGACGCTGCCGGACAGGACTGCGCCACCGGTCCCACCATCGACCGTGATCGTCTCGCCATTGACCCAGCGGGCAGCGTCGGATGCGAGAAATAGCACTACGTCGGCGACGTCCTCCGGCATCGCGTGCCGGCCGAGCATCTCCTCGAGGCCATCGATCGTGTTGCGGCCC
Source organism: Rhodococcus sp. USK13 (assembly GCF_018343855.1). Classification (NCBI taxonomy): domain Bacteria; kingdom Bacillati; phylum Actinomycetota; class Actinomycetes; order Mycobacteriales; family Nocardiaceae; genus Rhodococcus; species Rhodococcus sp. USK13. The sequence goes on from NZ_CP069242.1 coordinate 6,873,451, forward strand.
ATGGACTCGCGGAAGTCGGCGAGGATCGGTGTCTGGACCGGACCGGGTAGTACCGCATTCATCCGGAAGCCCATTTCGTAGACGGCCAGTCGGCCACGGCGGGCGGTGGCCAGTGCCACCGTCTGTAGGCGTCGTCGGAGGCCGGCTGGGTCGGCGCCTGGTCGAACCGCAGCTGGCGCAGCCACCGATCGTGCAACTCTGTCCACGCCTTGCCGCCGGAATAGACGATCCCGTTCCGCAGCCACAGCTTCGGCACCCGATGCGCGACCGCATCAGATCCTGACGCGCGGCCTCTCGGGCGCGGACCAGATCGCGGGCGGATTCCCCCCGCGGGGGTCGGGACCCGGACCGACACCACCTCGTCCAACCGGAGCAACCGAGCCAGGTGCAGAGCATCTCGCGCGTCGGTCTTGATCCGATCGCCGGGGCGGTGCAGCTTCGACGACGCCGCCACCTCACAGCGCCACCCCGCCGCCTCAGCGCGCGAGCCAAGCAGAACCCGGTCGGTCCGGCCTCACACACCACTGCGCTCGAGCCCGGCAGTTTGCGGACCCACTCGAGCACCTCGGGGTGCGAGGGCGTCAACCGCGCACTGAACACCTCACCTGTCTGCCCATCGATCGCCGCCGCGACGACCGAACGGGCATACACATCCAACCCAACACTCGTACGCTCACAACACACCGGGGCCTCCTCACACATGTCGTAAAGGCCGAGCACGGAAAACGACGCTCGGTAACCCATGAGGTTGCGTGAGCGAGGTCCCGGCCAGCAACTACCCCTAGCCGCGAGTAGTCACTACATACGGTCTAAGAGCGGCTTAGCCAGGTTTAGCTACCTAGCCGCGCCCGGGCACGATTGAATGTGTTCGAACGGATCTCAGCCCCGGTCGGATTCGCCTTTTAGGGCATTACCGAAAGGCGAATCCGATGCACTCAGGATTCAGCTCCGTCGAACAATACGTAGCCAATTGTGAGGGAAGCGGTGAACCCCCATCACGCAAAGCGGGCTGACGCGGCCCGCAGCGAGTCCTCTGCCTCTCGGACGATTCGGGTCACCAAGTCACCGGCGGTGGGGATGTCGTCGATCAGGCCCTGCACCATGCCCACCGTCCAGATCCCGGCATCAGGGTCACCGAGCTCGTAGACGGTGCGTCCGCGGGCCCCGGCGACAAGGTCCCTGACGTCGGGGAACTCGCCGCCGTTGTCGAGGATCTCGACGACCTTGGTGCTGACGGTGTTCTTGGCGACCCGGGCGGTGTTACGCAGCGGCCGGAAGATCAGCTCGGTGTCCCGCTCCCCCGCCGCGACGATGTTTTCCTTGATCTTCGGGTGGATCGGCGATTCGACGGTGCACATGAACCGGGTTCCCATGTTGATCCCATCGGCACCCAGAACGAGGGCGGCCGCCAGACCTTGACCGTTGGCGAACCCGCCCGAGGCGATGACGGGAATGGTGAGCTTGCGGGTTGCCGCCGGGATCAGCACCAGCCCCGGAATGTCGTCCTCACCGGGGTGGCCGGCGCATTCGAAACCGTCGATGCTGACCGCATCCACACCGACCTTCTCCGCCTTGACGGCGTGCCGGACGCTGGTGCACTTGTGGATGACCTTGACACCGTTGCTCTTGAATTCCTCCATATGGGGTTCGGGATTGGAGCCGGCGGTTTCGACGACGGTGATCCCGGCGTCGAAGATGACCCGCCGGTACTCGTCGTACGGGGGCGGGGTAATCGACGGAAGGATGGTGAGATTGACACCGAACGGCTTGTCCGTCAGAGTTCTCGCCCGCTCGATCTCCCTGTACAGATCTGCCGGGGTCGGCTGGGTCAGGGCGGTGATCATGCCCAGACCGCCGGCGTCGGAGACCGCGGCGGCGAGTTCGGCGCGGCCCACCCATTGCATGCCGCCCTGAACGATGGGGTGCTCGATTCCGAGCAGGTCGGTGAACGAGGTTTTCAGCATTGCGAGAAGCTCCTATTCGTAGATTTCGCCGCGTGCGGCCTTGTCGACCACCGACTGCGGGGGCTCGAACCGCGGCCCATAGTTCTCGGCGAGTTCCCGTGCACGCGCGACGAATCCGGCCAAACCGCCGGCATACTGGTTGACGTACTGGATGACACCGCCGGTCCAGACCGGAAATCCGATACCGAGAATCGATCCGACGTTGGCGTCGGCGACGGAGTTGAGTACGCCTTCGTCGAAGCAGCGGATGGTTTCCAACGCTTCGGCGAAGAGCATCCGTTCCTGCAGGTCCGTGAAGGGGATGTCGGTGTCGGCCTGGGTAAATCGCTCGCGCAGCATGGGCGAGATTCCGACGCGTTTGCCGGCATCGTCGTAGTCGTAGAAGCCGGCGCCGGTCGAGCGGCCCTTGCGCTCGAAGTCGTCGACCATGATGTCGATGACCTTCTCGCTGCCGTGCTCGATCCAGGTGTCACCGTCGGCTTCGACCGCCGCGCGGGTCTCGAGGCGCAGCTTCTGGACCAGAGAGAGGGTGAGTTCGTCCATCAGTTGCAGGGGGCCGGCCGGGTAGCCGGCTTGCAGTGCGGCCTGTTCCACGGTGGCCGGGTCGACGCCCTCTCCGACTGCGGCGGCGGCCTCGTCGGTGAACGTCATGATCACACGGCTGGTGAAGAATCCGCGGCTGTCGTTGACGACGATTGGTGTCTTGCGGATCTGCAGCGTGAAGTCGAACACCTTCGCCAGCGTCTCGTCGGACGTGTTCGCTCCGGTGATGATCTCCACCAGCGGCATCTTGTCGACCGGGGAGAAGAAGTGGATACCGATGAAGTTGTCCTGCCGCTCCACTCCCTGGGCGAGCGCGGTGATCGGCAAGGTGGAGGTGTTGGACCCGAGGACGGCGTTCGGCAGGGTGATGTTCTCGACTTCATGGAACACCTGTTGCTTGAGCTGGACGCTCTCGAAGACCGCCTCGATCACCAGGTCTACGCCGGTGAAGTCGGCGGCGTCGGCGGTCGGGGTGATCCGGTCGAGCAACGCCTGCGACTTCTCCGCGGTCGTCTTTCCCTTCGACAGAGCCTTCGCTTCGATCTTCTCGGCGTACGCCTTGCCACGTTCTGCTGCGTCGATGGTCATGTCCTTCAGGACGACCTCGATGCCGGCCTTCGCTGCCACGTAGGCGATCCCGGCCCCCATCATGCCCGCACCGATCACGCCGACCTTCTGGGTGACGTACCGGTCGATCCCCTCCGGTCGGCTGGTGCCGGAGTTGATGGTCTGCATGTCGAAGAAGTTGGCCTTGATCATGTTCTTGGCCACCTGCCCGGTCAGCAGGTGCACGAAATAGCGGGTCTCGATCTCCGAGGCGGATGCGAAGCTCAGGTCGGCGCCCTCGACGGCTGCGGCGAGGATGGCGCGCGGCGCCTGCAGCGGGGAGCCCTTGAGCTGGCGGCGCAGGTTCGCCGGGATCGCCGGGAGGTTCGCGGCGAACGCCGGTGCCGCTGCGGTCCCACCTGGAACCTTGTAGCCTTTTGCGTCCCACGGCTGTCCAACGTTCTCGGTGTTCGCGAGAATCCACGCCTTCGCCGCGGGAAGGAGCGCGTCCGCCGTGTCGACGAGCTCGTCGACGACACCGAGGTCGAGGGCTTGACGGGCGTTGTGCCGGGCACCGTTGAGCAGCAGACCGGTCAGCGCCTTCTGGATGCCGAGCAATCGCACGGTGCGCACGATTCCGCCGGCGCCGGGCAGAAGACCGAGTGTGACCTCGGGCAGTCCGACCACCACGGTGCGATCGTCGACGGCGATGCGGTGGTGGCAGGCCAGGGCGATCTCCAGGCCGCCGCCCAATGCTGCGCCGTTGATCGCCGCGACCACCGGCTTGCCGAGGGTTTCGAGACGGCGGAGCTGCTTCTTCAGCCCGTTGGTGAACTCGGTGAGCCTGGCCGCATCGGAGGCGTCCGCCGTGATCAGGTCGTTGAGGTCACCGCCCGCGAAGAAGGTCTTCTTGGCGGATCTGATCACGACGCCGGTGATGGTGTCGCGTTCGGCTTCGAGCCGGTCGACGGTGCCGTTCATCGACTCGACATACGCGGCGTTCATGGTGTTGGCCGACTGATCCGGATCGTCGAGGGTGAGTACGACGATGTTGTCGGTGTCCTGTTCCCAGGTGATGGTGGTGATGTCGCTCATGGTGTGTCCGCGCTTTCTCAGAGACGCTCGATGATGGTGGCGATGCCCATACCGCCGCCGACGCACAGGGTGATCAGGCCGCGACGCTGGCTGCGCCGTTCGAGCTCGTCGAGGACGGTGCCCACGAGCATCGCGCCGGTCGCCCCGAGCGGGTGCCCCATGGCGATGGCGCCGCCGTTGACATTGAGCTTCTCGTCCGGGATGTTGAGGTCCTTCTGGAACTTCAACACGACCGACGCGAATGCCTCGTTCAGCTCGTAGAGGTCGATGTCGTCGACGGTCAGGCCGGCGAGGTCGAGGGCCTTGCGCGCGGCGGGTGTCGGGCCGGTGAGCATGATCGTGGGGTCGGCGCCGGTCACCGCGGTCGCGACGACGCGTCCGCGCGGGGTGAGCCCGAAGTGTCGGCCCGCCCTCTCACTGCCGAGCAGAACGAGCGCGGCGCCGTCGACGATGCCGGAGCTGTTGCCACCGTGGTGAACGTGGTTGATCTTCTCGACCTGGGTGTACTTCTGCATGGCGACCGCGTCGAAACCACCGGCCTCGCCGAGGGCGGCGAAGCTCGGCTTCAAACTGGCGAGGGTCTCGACCGTGGTACCCGGCCGGCGGTGCTCGTCCTGATCGAGCACCGTCACACCGTTGAAGTCCGTGACCGGAACCACGGAGCGCGCGAAATAGCCATTCTTCCATGCATTCTCGGCACGATCCTGCGACCTGGCCGCGTAGGCATCCACGTCGTCACGGCTGAAGCCCTCGATCGTTGCGATCAGATCGGCGCCGACCCCCTGCGGGACGAAGTAGAGGTCGTAATTGGTGGTCGGGTCGTTGAACAACGCTCCCCCGTCGGCACCGAGCGGCAGACGCGACATCGATTCCACCCCGCCGGCGAGGACGAGTTCCTCGAATCCGGAGCGCACCTTTTGTGCCGCCAGATTGGTGGCCTCCAACCCGGACGCGCAGAACCGGTTGATCTGCACACCCGCAACCGTCACCGGCAGACCCGCCACCAGCGCCGCCGCACGGGCGATGTCGCCGCCCTGATCCCCGACCGGCGAGACCACACCGAGGACGATGTCGTCGATCCGGGCGGGATCCAGATCGGGAAAGCGGTCCTTGACCTCCTCGATCAGACCGACGACCAGGTCGACAGGCTTGACGCTGTTCAGCGACCCGTTCCTGCCCCTGCCGCGAGGCGTGCGGATCGCCTCGTAGATGAATGCTTCTTGCGACACCATCGTGCCTCCAGTTCGATGCGACGCCCAGACCCTCGGGCAGATGACCAGTGCAGCAGGTGAAGTCGAGCCTCGAGGGCGCGCAGCCACTGCCTTAGTCGAATGATCAGGTTGTGTTCCGCAGCCTACAGTAAAATCGAACACACTGTTCGGTCAACACCGAGCTGCCGACATCACACCCGAAGGAGCCCCCATGCACGAGCATCCACAACGTCCCGTCAGCGACGGGATTCTGCACTGCGTGATCAGTGACCCCGATCGAGCGCACAGCCTGTCCCGTGAACACATCGAGGATGCGACCCGGAAGTTGCGGGATCACACGGGGGCGAACGGCCCCATCAGAGCCGTGGTGGTGACCGGCGCTCAGGGCACGTTCTGCAATGGCGGCGACGTCAAGGCATTCGCCGATGCGGACGCTCCAGGACTGTTCGTCCGCGACCTTGCGGACTGCTTCCACGACTTCATCTCGGCGCTGACCACCGCCCCGGTCCCGGTAGTCGCCGCCGTCGAGGGATGGGCGGCAGGGGCCGGCATGAGCATTGCCTGTGCATCAGACATCATCATCGGAGGGCCGTCCACGCGGTTCGTCACCGCATATGCGGGCATCGGATTCTCCCCCGACGGGGGGATGAGCTGGTCCCTTCCCCGCCTGGTCGGACTTCCGCGGGCACTCGACCTGCTGCTCACCAATACCCCGATCGATGGTGCGCGTGCATACGAGATCGGCCTGCTGTCCCGGCTCGTGGACGACGACCAGGTGGTCGATACGGCATGGGCGATCGCGCGCAAGCTCAGCACCGGGTCGGCACCCGCTGCAGCGGCGACCAAGCAACTCGCCCGCGGGGGACAGAACGCCGGGCTCCGGGACCAGCTTGAACGCGAGGCCGAGTCGATCGCGCACCTGGCCGCCTCGCCCGATGGCCGTGAGGGGGTGTCGGCGTTCCTGCGACAGGTGCGTCCGCGCTTCGCGTGAGCGCGCACAGTGCGGCAACGGGCGCCACCGTCGCCGATAGAGTGATCGGCATGCCAACGCGGAAAACCTCCTCAGCCAATACCCCGGGACGTGAGCGGCAACGTGCGGCCACCATCGGTCGCGTGATCGAGGCCGCAGAATCATTGCTGACGGAGGGTGTTCCGTTCGCTGCGATCAGTGTCGAGCAGGTCATCTCCCGGGCAGGTATCGCGCGGTCGACGTTCTACGCGCATTTCGACGATCTGGGGCATCTGCTTCGCGCCCTCGGCGAGGGCGTGGTAACCGACATCATCACCGCCGCCCGGGCGTGGATGGATCTCAACGACGAGGTACCCAGGGACGAGCTCTACAAGATCCTGTCGGCGCTGGTGAAGACGTACCTCCGCCGAGAGAAGCTCCTGGCCGCACTGGCCGAGGCCTCGACCTCCGATCCAGCCGTCAGAGACGAATTCCATCGACTCCTCGAAGCCGGACATGTCGAGCTTGCCACGCACATCTCGAGAGGGCAGGAGCTGGGATTCGTCAGGAAGGAAATCGATCCCGAGCCGACCGCCGGATGGCTGGTGTGGATGTTGGAACGGGGGCTCTACCAACAGATTCGGGTCGCACCGAAATCGGCGATCACCCGCCACACCCGGGCACTGACCGACATCATCTGGAATACGCTCTACGCCCCAAATCGCTGACCGGCACCACCGGCGAACCGCAGGGCGGCGCCCGCCCTGCGGGTGCCGCCGCGGGAACAGAGCGGACACTAATTGAGCCACTACCACAAAACCCGAACACGATGTACGATTACTTATCGAACACCGTGTACGAAATTTGTGTACAGGCGCTGCTGAATGGACCGCCCCATGCCCCAGACTTCCCAGAATCGACCCACCCCCGCCGAGCCGTTCACCACAGTGGACATGCTCGGCGAAGGGCCGGTTCGTCACCTCGTCCTCAACCGCCCGCACCGGCACAACGCCCAGAACCTGACCATGTGGAAAGAATTGAGTCAGGCCGCGGCCCTGCTCAGCGCGGATCCCGAGGTTAGTGTCGTCATTCTCCGTGGTCGAGGTCGTTCGTTCAGCTCGGGCATCGACCTGGACGAGTTCACACGCCCGGGCGGGTTCATTCGGACTCTCGCCGAACATCCAGTCGGCGACCCGGACCCGATGCTGCCCGCGATCGCAGTGGCACAACATGCCGTCGTCGAACTACGACGCGCACCGTTCTTGACGATCGCTCAGCTCCACGGCGTCGCGCTGGGCGCCGGCCTCCAACTCGCGCTGGCATGCGACATCCGAATCACTGCCAACGACTGCCGTCTCGGGCTCCTCGAAGCGACGAAGGGAATGATCCCCGACCTCGGGGCCACCCATAGCTTGCGGCGGCTCGTCGGATCCCAGCGTGCGCTGGATCTGATCCTGACAGCCCGCGAGTTCTCGGGAGACCGTGCACACGAACTCGGAATCGCGCTGCTGTCGGTATCCGAACCCGAATTATGCTCTGCGGTAGCAGAATACGCTCTCAGGGTGGCAGCCCTTTCCCGCACCGCCGTCGCACACGTCAAAGCCGCGGTCGACACGAATGACGAGGCCCTCAGCCTCCACATCGCAGCAGCCGGGCAGGCCGCCTGCATCCGGTCGCTGCCCACGCACCCGGCCCCCTGAACGACCCCTCCCCCAGCCTTTACACGTGCCTCAGCCGAATCAGGAGAACAACAGTGACTACCACCTCGCCCTCGTCACGGACGGTCTACGAGCCCGAACATGAGCAGTTCCGCGAGACCGTCGCGGGGTTCATCAAGACCGTCGTCGAGCCGAACTTCGACCGCTGGGAAGCCGCCAAGGTCGTCGATCGGGAGATGTTCAGCGCGGCGGGCGAGACCGGCATGCTGCTGTTTCCGACGCCCGAGTCCTACGGCGGCGCCGGAATCGACGACTTCCGTTTCAATGCCATCGTCAACGAGGAGTTCGCCCGAGCAGGTCTCGCCTCCGCCGGGCTGGGAATCGCCCTTCAGAACGATGTCGTCGGCCCATACCTGCTCGATCTGACCAACGACGAGCAGAAGTCTCGTTGGCTCCCCGGCCTGACCGCGGGAACTCTCATCGGGGCGATCGCGATGACCGAGCCCGGCACCGGCAGCGACCTGGCCGGTATCCGCACCCGAGCCGTCCGCGACGGCGACCACTACGTCCTCAACGGCGCCAAGACATTCATTTCCAACGGACAGAACTGCGACCTCGTCGTTGTCGCCGCCCGCACCAGCGACGACACCCACAAGGGCCTGACCCTGCTGGTCGTCGAGGCCGGCACCCCGGGTTTCGAGAAGGGGCGAAACCTCGACAAGCTCGGACTGCACGGCCAGGACACGAGTGAACTCAGCTTCTCCGACGTCATTGTGCCCGTGAGCAATCGACTCGGCGAGGAGGGCGAGGGCTTCTACCTGCTCATGCGAAATCTGCCGCAGGAGCGACTGTCGCTGGCGGTGACTGCAGTCGCCGCGTCCGAGGGCATCCTCGCTCGAACACTCGACTACGTCCAGGAACGCAAGGCCTTCGGCAAGCCGATCGGATCCTTCCAGAACAGCCGGTTCCTCCTGGCAGAGCTGACAACCGAGGTCGAGATCGCGCGGGTATTCGTCGACCACTGCGTCGATCTACACTCGCGCAAGCAGCTCACCGCCGTCCAGGCCGCCAAGGCCAAATGGTGGGCATCCGAGCTCCAGGTGCGAGTAGCCGACCGATGCCTGCAGCTTCACGGTGGATACGGATACATGAAGGAGTACCCGATCAGCCGTTCGTTCGTCGACGCCCGCATCCAAACCATCTACGGAGGGACGACCGAGATCATGAAAGAGATCATCGGAAAGTCGTTGGGCCTCTGAGATTCGTTACCCGGCAACACGACAACCATGACAGGAACCGAAGTGGAAAACGACTGGATATCGGGCTACCTGGGGATGCATGTCGAACGAGGCACCGACGAGACAGTGACCATCAGCGTGCCGATGGACAAACGCCTCGACGATGACCATATGGGAGTCCACCCAGTGGCACTCCTGATGGCGATCGACATGGCCGCCGGCCTTTCCGCCGGGTACCCGGCGCTGCCGAGATGGACCCTCACCGTAGACATGTCCATCTCCCTCTTTCCCGGACCCGTCGCACGGGAACTTCGTGCCGAGGGCACGCCCACCCACATCGGGGGGCGCCTGGGATTGGCAGAGGTGACCGTCACCGACGGTAACGACCGCACACTTGCCATAGCGTCGATCAACCATGCTCTCGTACCGATCAGAGACCGGATGCCGTTCGTGGACATGCTTCCCGGCGAGGTGACGGTGCCGAGCAGACCTGAGTGGACCCATAAGTCGGCCCGGGATCTGTACTGCACCGAACCGGTTCCAGGCCAGGATCTGCCATCTGCTCGGCTTCCACTTACCGAAGCCACCACGAATCCGTGGGGGCTCTTCCACGGTGCCGTACTCGGCCATCTCGCACTCGACGCCGCGGGCCGAGCCGGGATCACGCAGCCGGAATCCCTGACCATCAGGTTCTTGCGCCCGACCCGGGTGGGCCCCGCGCACGCTGCAGTCACCTCCACGACGGCCACCGACACCGGCTCCCTCTGTGTCATCCGCACCACCGACGCACACGACGGTACCGCCACGTGCCTTGCCCACGTCCGCGGCCGATGAGCAAGACCGGGAGGGTGTCCAGTGGACTTGACCGACATGTTTGCCGCCGACGGTGATGACCAAACCACCACCGTCATCACCGGTGAAGGATCCGGCATCAACCCGGCAACGGCCGCAGACATTCGGCGCGGGCGGCTCTAATCTCGTGATCTGCGGACGCACCCCCGCCAAACTCGACCGTGCTACATAGTCGCTGCGACAGACCGGTGCCCACGTAGTCGCGGTCGAGGCGGACGTCCGCGAGGAGGCAGTCCGAGCGGTGTCCGATTCGGCCGCTGAAGAGTTCGGACGCATCGATCACGTCGTCGCGGGCGCCGCAGATAGAGATCGAGGCGGTCGATACCAGCCGAAACCCACTGCCGTCCAGCCAGGTTGGCGAGCTCCCATTCGAGGACCATAGTTGTTCGACGGCTACACGGACAAGGCTGTCACCACTGCACAGGTCGACGAGGCCGGTTGGTTCTATCCGGGATATATCGGGCGGGCGGTCGACGGGGGTGAGGAGTGACCGATCGATCGAACGACATCATACACCGTGGTGGCGAGAAGTTCTCGACCCAGGACATCGAGACCGCCATGCTCGCCCATCCCGATACACCTCGGCCGCGGTAACCGCCGTCCCGGACGAGCGGTTCGGTGAGGGAGTCGGCGTGTGGCTCAGCCTCGTGGTCGGAGCGAACTGGGAGGGCCTTGAGAAGTTATCTCGAGAATCTCACCGGACCTCAGGCTCGCGAAGTCGAAGTTCCCCGCAGAGTGGCATGTCGTCGACGGAATCCCCACGATCGCGTCAGGGAAGATCCAGAATTTCTGGCTACGCGAGGTAAACGATATCGCTGTCGAAATCGGTGCGCGGCTCCAGTAGGAATGCTCTGTCCTGCGGTGCACTCTATACTTATCGGGTTGGCAGGGAGGTGCACATCAATAGTCAGAGTCGGCAACGCCAGATCGTTCGGGGGGCTGCCTCGCTGTTCAGAAGGCGTGGCTACCAGCAGGTCTCGCTCAAAGAGCTTGCAACGGAGGTCGGCATCACGGCGCCGGCCCTCTACAAGCACTTTTCGGGCAAGTCAGAGATTCTTCACGCCGCCCTTTCGTGGGGACTGAGCGAGGTCCTGGAGGCGATTGCACAGGCAAACGCTGCCCAGGTATCATTCCACGAGTCGCTCGCCGATCTGACCGAGGCAGCAATCGAGCACAGGGATCTGTGGATTCTCATCCACCGCGATCTGCGAAACCTCGACGAGACAGCTCAGGCCGAGGTGCGTCGACAGCTGAGGGAGATTCGCCTCGCCATTCGGGAGATACTGGCGACTGAACAACCAGCAGCAAGCCGCGACGAGCTGGACGTCCGAGCACGCGCGGTCATCGCATGCATGGCGGCGCCTGCCGAGTATCCCCAGAAGAGTACGGGCACCGCGTTGGTCCGAAATATCGCAGCCGCCGCGGCGAATGTCAGCACGGTGGGATACCGCACCGATCGGCCGCCACGTGGACGTATGCCAATTCTTCAGCCGTTCCAGCCACGAGTGTCCCGCAGGGAGCAGATCCTCGCATCCGCCGCGGACCTCTTCGCCCAGCGTGGCTACGACGCAGTGGGAGTGACCGACATCGGTGGTGCAGTGGGGATATCGGGGCCGAGTGTCTACTCTCACTTCGAAACCAAGATAGAGATTCTCGAAACACTGATGCGGCGTGCTGTCGGCTGGATCGAGTTCGATCGTGCGCTCGTGTTCGCCGAATCGTCAGATCCGTGCGAGATCTTCAGTCTGTGGGTTCATCGGTATGCCCAGATGGCGACGAGTAACCGGGCACTGTTCGTGATCTACACGGATGAGATTCCGAATCTTCCCGACAATGAACGGCGATGGGTGGAGCGGTCGCATCAGGACTACTTCCACTCGTGGGTGAGTCTCGTCGGCGAGGTCACCGCGCTCAAGGATTCCGAGGCGAACGCCATGGCATCGTGCGCGCTGAGTGTCATCAACGACCTTTCGGGATCCACAAAGGCTCACGTGCACAGCGATTTCGTGACAATCCTCGCGAACATCGCGGTGGACCTGGTCGTGCCCGTGGGGTCGTAGAACAACGCAGGATTCTGCGGATCTGACACGATCGGTATCCACGATGCCGAGGCGGCCCTGTCAATGGTTCGAGAACCAGATCGACAGTGCCGCCTCGGTTGTGGCGTCTTCGCACTATCCTTCGGCTCGCCAGTCGCCCTGCCCCAGGAGCGAGAGAAGGTACTGCCCTCCTATGCGCTCACCACGGGGCGGGAGTGCCCCGTATTGTCGCATCATCTCGGACAACTCGTACTGGGCGAGGTAGCTGGACAGCAGTCCGTCCTTGAATCCGAGGAAGATGTCGCACCCGAAGGTCTCCGACCGTCGGTCGCTGTCGAACTTGGCCGGCGCGGTGGCACGCTGCAGAAACAGGAAGAGAGCCCGGCCGTCGTCCGGCGCGGTAAAGAACTGCACTTCCTCGAACTCGACGTCGGGCATGACCTTCCAGATCATGTCCGTGTACTCCCGAAGTTCGTCGCGCCCTTCGATGATCCTGGGCCAGAAGACCGTGTCGTCCCAACGAATATCCGGATGAATCAACTCCAACACCCGGTCGGTGTCGTGGGAGTTCCACGCATCGGCCCACCGGGAACCAAAGTCCCGGAGAAACTCTACGGTCTCACTCATGATCTTCCCTTCAGCTAACAGTGTCCCCACACATTCGCGTGGGTGCGCCTTCTACTTGCCGAGCTTCTTGTACGCGTTACCGATACGGTCGACGACGCTGTCGTGCCAGATGACCTCGCGGTAGGCGAGGGTTTCGTAGGTCAGTGCGCTGATCGGATCCATGGCCGGCGATCGGAGCATCATCTCCTTGTTGTTGGCTGCCGACTCGGTCGTTGTCTCGGCGATCGAGGATGCAAGCCGTGTCGCCTCGGCAACAACAGTTCCGGTGGGCACGAGTCTGTCGAGTAGGCCGATGCGGGCGGCCTCGTGCGCATCGACCCTGTCTCCGGACAGGGTGAGCAGCTTCGCCTGGCTCAGTCCGACGATCTTCCAGAGTGGAGAGAAGTACGGGGTCAGTCCCATCTTGATCTGGGGGAAGCCCATCACCACATTCTCGGCACCGATGCGGATGTCGCAGAAGACTGCGATGTCGCAGCCACCACCGAGTGCGGGTCCACCGACGGCGGCGATGGTCGGCTTGGCATAGTCGAGCAGAGTGCCATAGGCGCGCAGACATGCCTTGGAGTAGGCGTCGCGGCGCTCCTTGTTGGTGAACATCGACTGGAGTTTCAGATCCAATCCAGCGCAGAAGACATCTTCACCACCGGTGATGACCACACAGGCGACGTCGTCGTTGTCACGCCATCCGTCGAGGCAGTCGCTCAGATCAGCGAAGAGTTCGAGACTCAACGCATTGCGCCGGTCGAAGCGACTGAAGGCGATGGTGCCGACGCCGTTCGCGATGGATGCGGTGATTTCGGTGTACTTGGACACTCTCACTCCTAGGTTAACGCTCATTAGGTTCACTATGAAGAGTAGCAGGGCGGATCTCTCAAATGAATAGCTACTGGCGGTGGATTAGTCCCCTGATCGAACAGGCTGTTTCATATATGGTTAATCATGGATAGGGTGATCTGAATCTCACAAGAACCTACGGCATACAGCGGAGAAGAACACATGGCAACCATCGGCAGTTCACTCGCCTTCACAGCTCAGCGTGTTCCGGATGCACCCGCACTGCTCTTCGAGGAGCGGCGCCTCTCGTACCGGGAGCTGGATTCGGCGGTCAACCGCCTCGCCCGAGCGTTCGCGGCGCGTGGGCTGGGGAGGGGCGACCGCTGTGCCCTGGTCAGCAGCAACAGCATCGAGTTCGTTCTGTCCCTCTACGCCGCCAGCCGTCTCGGTGCGATAGTCGTCCCGGTCAATCCTCGATCCGCTCCGCCGGAGATCATCCACATCGTGGCCGACTCGGGAGCGAAGGTCATCGTGAGCGAACCTGCGCACTCCCCGCTGGTCCACGAGGCGCTGGTGGGCTTGGCCGATCGCGCGTCCCTGACTCACCTCACGTTGGGACCGGCAGATCACGGGATTGACGCACTGACCGAGAGTGCGGCATTGTCGTCCGATTCCCTCGACGTGGTCGTCGATGAGAACGACGACGCATTGATCGTGTACACGTCCGGAACTACAGGTCTGGCAAAGGGCGTGCTGATGGACCACCACCGACTAATCTGGGCGGGTATCAGTGTCTGCATGGGCTCGGCGGGTATCAACGACGGATCGTGCCTCCTGCATGTCGCCCCGCTGTACCACTCCGGGCAGCTGAACCTGATGTTGCTCACCGGTGTCACGCTCGGCGCCAAGCACGTGATCTTGAAGCAGTTCGATCCCGAGGTCGTTGTCGAAACGATCGCATGCGAGCGTGTCACCGCCTTTTTCGGGGTACCCACGATGTACCAGCTGATGCTCGATGCTCAGAAGAAACTCCAACTCGACCTCAGCTCCTGGACAACCGGATTCTACGGCGCAGCCCCGATGCCGGCCGATGTTGCGGCTCGCATCCAAAAGGAGATCCCGCACGCACGCATCTACTCGTTCTACGGCCAGACCGAGGCAGGACCGAACGGACTCTTCTCGCGCCCGGAAGAGGTGGTCGCTCGCCCCGACGTCACCGCGTACCGGGCAGCCCCGATGATGGCGATCAAAATCGTGGACCAGGACGGAATCGACGTTGCAGCCGGCGAAGTCGGGGAGGTGCTCCTGCGGGGCGAGTCCGTCATGAAGGGCTACTGGAACAACCCCGCGGCGACCGCTGAAACATTGCGGGACGGCTGGCTGCACACCGGAGATCTCGCACGTTTCGACGCCGACGGCGGAATCACCATCGTCGACCGGCTGAAAGACTTGATCATCAGCGGCGGTCGCAACGTCTACTCCGCCGAGGTCGAGTTGGCGGTCGCGAGTCACCCGGCGGTCGCGGACTGCGCGGTCGTCGGTCGACCCCATGAGGTGTACGGAGAGACCGTCGTCGCCGTGGTCACCCTCAACCCCGGAGAAGGCCTGACAATCGAGGAGCTGCGTGAGCACTGCTCGAGGCTGATCGCGGACTACAAGCTTCCCCGCGAGCTGAGGCTGGCGGCCATCCCCAGGAACCAGTCAGGGAAAGTTCTAAAGCGCGAGATTCGCAGCGAACTCCGCGCCGACTGAGCGCCTGCGCCGTCTCCGGCTCGCACGACACAACGCGACCGCAACTCCGGGCAACTGTCATTTGCGCACTTTTCGGACTCCTCCGGATTGACGGTCCGTAGACCGAGTGACGTGTAACCGGGGATCCGGTCCAGCCGGTTTAGACCGTATATAGCGGCTACTCGCGGCTAGGGGTAGTTGCTGGCCGGGACCTCGCTCACGGAACCTCGTCGGTTACCGAGCATCGTTTTCCGTGCTCGGCCTTTCCGACATGTGTGAGGAGGCCACGGTGTTTTGTGAACGTACGAGTGTTGGGTTGGATGTGCATGCCCCTTCGGTCGTCGCGGCGGCGATCGATGGGCAGACGGGAGAGGTGTTCAGGACGCTGTTGACGCCCTCCCACCCCGAGGTGCTCGAGTGGGTCCGCAAACTCACGGGCCCGAGCGCAGTGGCGCCTCTCTATGTCGAGTCGCCGACTCGGTTCGGGTTGTAGAGTCGCCTGCGGTGGGTTCGGGAAGTGACTTATCCGAAGCGCCGGTGCGGAGTGTCAGCCCGGCCGCGCAGGACATGAGAGTCGCCCCCCGAGTGTCCTCCCCGGCCCGCCGCAGGGCTCCGCTCCGGAGTCGCGAAAAAGTTGTCGATAGACGACGTCCGAGAGCCGCCTCTTCAAGCAGCGCAACGCTTCCTTGTAACTCTTTTCCGGCGGCTCGCTACCGTTGGTAGTACGCGCGGCCGGGCGTGTCTCGACCGATCTGGGTGATCGCCATGGTGTGCAGGCAGCAGTTCAGTTGCCGATCTCCGGCGCGGGAGAGCCGATGCCGGACGACGTCGCCGGAGGACGCGTCGATGGGCGCGGTGCCGGTGTAGCTCGCCAATGCGGCCGGCGACCGGAACCGATGGACCGATGGACCGAGCCGACGCGAGCGATGATCTTGCCCGCGGTCAGCGTTGCGATCCCGCACAGCTCGGTCAATGAGCTGCCGGAGTCGACGACCGCCGCCTTGATGTCGCTGGCGGCCTTAGCGATCCGGTGATCCAGTTGCCGCACCTCGGCGACGAGGTCGACAGCGAGACCGCGAAAGGGTCTTGCCGGCGACCTCGCGGGGACGGACCCGCCGCAGCATCTCGGCGGCCCGGTCGGCGCTCAGACTCCGGGGTGCGCCGGCGGGGATCAGGTTGGTGAGCACGACGTGGAGTCGGTTGACGGTCTGGGTGCGTGTCTTGACCAGGTCGTCGCGGTGCTCGACGCTCGCGCGCAGCGCGGTGACAGTGGCGTCCATCCGGGCGGTGGTCAGCCCGTGGCCGGTTAACGCGGCGACCCCACGGACACGGCGTCGGTGTCATCGCTCTTACGGCCGTGACCGGCGGAGAGCAATCGCACCCGCGCGGCCAGCTTCGCGGGGACGTCGATCACGTCCACGCCGTCGTCGCTCATTCGGTTCGTCATTGGTGCGCCCAGGCGCCGGTGGCTCCCTCGATAGCCCAGCCAGCGTCCCTCCAGCGCCGTGCGAATCGGCGTAGCGTTTGGTAGCCGTATGATCGCACCCGCCGCATCGGCTAGCCTGCAACGCTGTCAGGATCTTCGGCCGTACCCCCCGTTCCCAGCGCCAGAACGACCCGTAGACCTCTGCCACAGCCCGTTCCGGGACGGGACGTCCCGGAACGGGCTACCTGTCCGAATTCCGACTATGAGCTGCCGTTTCGTCCACTTCGACGGGGCGACCCGCCGTCGTGTCTCGCGGCAGAAGCGGAGCCAACCGCGCCCATCGTGCGTCGGTCAAGTCCGCCCGCCCCGGCACCGCTGCGCAGGGCACGAGATCTCAGATATTCGGGTGTTTGCTTGGTCGCTGAACCCAGATGCCGGAGACCTCGCTTATTCACCGGCAGCGACACGCCACACTCGTTCAACAGCTTGAACGTCTCGACCCGATACGGCTTGAGTCCGCGGGCGAACCACACGCGCTGGACCGTGTCCTTGGAGACACCGACCACCTCGGCCATCGTCCGGCAACTCCAAATGAGTCTCGCCTTTCGGACGGTAGTTCTGCGTCAGGTCCACGATCTCATCGACCTTCTCCTGCGGGATCGAGGGCTTGCGACCACGACCCTTGCGCACCCACCCAACCGCGCCATGCCGTGCTCGGCGAACCGCACCCCGCCACCGACCCGGCTCTACCGATAACGTCTGAGCGATAGCCGTGTTGGTCATGCCCTCAGACGCCATCAACAGCGCCTTGGCCCGCACCATCTCCCGGTGCGCACCCGACTGTGACCGCGCCAACGATTCGAGCAACACGCGCTGCCCATCGGAAAGGTTCAAAGCGAGGACCGGCTTCCTCATGTACGGATTCTAGCGAATCAAACCAGAATTATTTGCGAGAAATACCACTAGTCTAGTCGCCGTCTGTGCGAATAGTTCGGTCCGGAACCGGCATTGCCATTAACATTATTTCGTTTTCGGTGTAGGTACGTCCAGGATGATTCTTGGTCAGGTGAGCTCGTACGGATTCGACGAAGGCTGCGTCCCGGGCAATTATCATTTCCCCGCACGGACAATTCAATTGATACGCCATGGCATTTCACGTACTTTCATTCGGGATGATCCGGATAGGTGGCTTCCGATCATGCTCACCCAAGTTAAGATTGTCGTGACGAGGGACTCGTTGTCCCTACCAAGAGGAGGTGCCCGGGTGGCGATCGTGAACCGACAGGACTACTTTGATGGAACCCTAGCGATTCTCGCCGCGTCGGGCCACGGTAGCCTTCGTCTGACCAACCTGTGTCGCTCGCTCGGTGTCACTTCAGGGTCGTTTTACAACTGGTTCAAGGACTGGAATGACTTCGTCGACCAGTTCCTTGCATACTGGCTCTCCGAGCAGACCGAAACGATCATGGAAGAAGCGCAGAAACTGGCCGATCCGAGGGCGCGGCTCGAGCGGATGCGTGAGTTCGCGCACGGGGTACCCCACACCGCCGAAGTGGCGATGCGGGCATGGAGTTCCACCGACCCGCGTGTGGCAGCGGTCCAAGCCGAAGTGGACCGGCTGCGCCTCGCACTGATCGAGAAGACCATGGTGGATCTCGGCTTCTCTCAGCCCATTGCCCTTCGGCTTGCCGAATTGGCGCTGAGTATTGTGATAGGTCACCAGCACCTCGATCCCTCGGCTCTGGATTGGTCGCTCGCACAATTCATTGCGTTGGTACGCGTCCAGGCATTCGCGGTCGATCAGTGGTGACGCGACGCGGTCCACACCGAACCGCGCACTGAACTAGCCGACGCGCTCCAGTCTGCGCACCCTACGAGTGGACGCGAAATCCTTGGCATCAGACCAAGATTTCCCCCTGGCGATCATTGTGCGGTACTTCATGATGTCGGCTTGACCGTTGATCGCCAGCGCACCGCGAAGACGTTCACCCGACCGATAGAGGGCGATCCAGGTCCCACCCTCCTCCGGCATACCCTCCACAATCTCGACGTCATCGGCGTCGTCTGCGATACCAACGTACTGGATCCGACTTCCGTACCAGTCCGACCAAAAGTACGGAACCGTCGAATACGGCTTTGCGTCCGTCGGATTGAGAGCGTTGCGAGCAGCATGGGCGCCCTGCTCGGCAGCGGCGGTCCAGTTTTCCATCCGCTGCCGCTTGCCGTACATCTCATTCAGCCATTGGACAACGTCCCCGGCGGCGTAGACGCCCTCGGCCCCCGCGTGGAGCGTCGAGTCGCACGAGATCCCATTCTCGAGGTGAAGTTGGGAACCGGCCAGCCAGTCGGTGGCCGGCTCGACTCCGATGCCCACCACCACCAGATCGGCCGGCAATACCCGCCCGTCGTCGAGGAGCACATCCGCGACACGACCCTCGCCTCGGATCGCCTCGACCCCGACGCCGCACAGCAACGTGGTCCCGTTGAGCCGATGCAGTTGCGCGACTGCCGTGCCGAGCGGTCCCACGGCTCTGAACAGTGGGACGGGCTGCGCCTCCACTATCGTCACGTGAGCCCCACGTTTCCTCGCCGACGACGCCACTTCGGAGCCGATGAATCCAGCTCCGACTATAACCACGTGCGCGCCCTCACGTAGATCGGAACGGATGGCTCGTGCGTCGGCCAGCGACCGCAAGCCGTGTACGCCTGCTAGATCCGACGCCCCCGGGAGCGTTCGGGGCCTCGAGCCTGTCGCAATGACGATGGAGTCGTAGGGCACCTCATCATCACCAACGTGTACCGATTTGGACTCGACGTCGAGGGCCGTGGCCGGACCCCCCAGTCGGAGATCCACCCCCAGCTCATCCCGAAGGTACTCCTCGGTACAGAAGACGGGCGCTTCCCCGGAGTCGCCTTCGAGGAACGCCTTCGACAGGGGCGGTCGGTCGTAAGGAAGTTCTGCCTCGGCACCGATGAGCGTGATTGTTCCTCGGTAGTCGGCCTTCCGTGCCGCCTCGACCGCCCGTAGTCCGGCGAGCGAAGCGCCGACCACCACGAGCCGGTCGTTTCCGTTGATGATCATCGCTCGATCGAGAGAGCGATCGTCGGACAACCTGCTACCGACTGCTCGAGCAACTCGAGATCATCGTCGTCGACCTCATCCCTGAGTACTTCGAGATCGCCGTCGTCGTTGACCTCAAAGTACCCGGGAGCGATCGACTCGCAGATCCCGAGACCCGTGCACTTGCCAAAGTCCACTTTAATTCTCATCAGTTGATTCCTCTCTTCCATATCTCTGTCTGTGGCCTCCCGGTCCGACTCAGAACATCCGCCGGAACAGTTTGAGAGCCCTGTCGCTGTAGGGCGGATACATGAACTTCAGGTCCGGCCACAACGACTGCGACAGGACAGACTTCCGGTGGCTCATTGCCTCGAATCCCCACCGTCCGTGGTATGCACCCATTCCACTGGCGCCGACACCTCCGAACGGGAGGTTCGGGACCATGCAATGCATCGCGACGTGATTGATGACCGCACCACCGGCGGGCATGCGGTCGATCAATGCGCGCGCTCGTCTGTTCGACTTGGTGAACACGTAGACCGCGAGCGGCTTCGACCTGGAATTGACCAGGTGAACTGCATCGTCCTCGAGTGAGTCGACACCGATGATGGGCAGGATGGGACCGAAGATCTCCTCCTGCATCAACGGTTCGTCCAGAGACGGCTCGACGACGATCGTCGGCTCGATCGACAGGGCAGACTCGTCAATCCCCCCGCCGAGGACGATCTCACCCTCGGTTGCCTCGAGGTAGCCGGCGAGCCTCCGGAACTGACGATCGTTGACAATCCGCATCGCCGGCCGTTGGCCCACCCGGAACTCCTGGGTGACGGCCTTCAACTTTTCGACCAACGCGTCGCGAACCTCGCGCTGGACCAGCACATAGTCCGGAGCGATACAGGTCTGGCCCGAGTTCATGAGTTTGACCCAGAGAAGTCGGCGTGCCACGACGCCGAGATCCGCATCCGACGCCACAAGAGCAGGGCTCTTGCCACCCAACTCGAGAGTAACGGGAGTCAGGGTCGGCGCGGCGCCCGCCATGATGTGCCGGCCGACCTCCGTGCCGCCGGTGAACAGGACGTGATCGACACCGGTACCCAGAAGTTCTTGGGTCACCGAGGCGTCACCTTCGACGACCCGCACTGCGGACGAATCCAGATATGTGGGAATTAGTTCCGCGAGGAGGGCGGATGTCCTCGGCGCGTGCTCGGACGGCTTGATCACCGCGCAATTGCCCGCCGCCACAGCAGCCACCAATGGGCCCAGCGTCAGATAGACGGGATAGTTCCACGGTCCGACGATCAAGACGACGCCCAACGGCTCGTACTGGATCCAGGCATTGCCGGGACGAAGGGTCAGCGGCAGCCCAGTGCGCTTGCGTCGCATCCAGCGGCGCAGGTTCTTCCGGGCATACTCCGCTTCTCCCTTGGTCGAGGCGATCTCGCCGAGCCAGCACTCAACCGCGTTTCGCCCCAGATCTGCCTCCAACGCCTCGGCGATTGCGGCTTCCTCGTTGTCGACGAGTCGGGTGATGTTCTCGAGTTGCACCAGTCGCCACTGTAAGTTCCTGGTGTGCCCTGAGTTGTGGACCATGCGAAGGTCACGGACTACGGCTGCCGCGTCCTGACCGGACTCAGGTCGGCGTGCGGTGATTGTCATGGACGGCTCAGATCTCGGGTTGGGGGAAGAGGTCGGTCGCTAGCGCTCCGCTGATGCCACCATCGACCGCGAGGGCATGCCCGTTGATCCATCCTGCCTCCTCGGATGCGAGGAATACGATTGCCCGGGCGATGTCGATGGGGACGGCGTGGCGGCCAACAAGGTCGCGTACTCCGTCGAGCGTGTCCTTACCCATGGTCTGCTCGAAATCCGAAAGGATGGGCGTATCGACCGGGCCGGGCAAGATCGCGTTGATCCGCAGTCCCTGACCAGCGAGTCCCAGACCCATCATCATCGTGTAAACCGTGGAGACTTCTTTGGAGAAGTTGTAGGCGTTGCCCTCCTGCGGATTCTCCTTGAACCATTGAAGGCCTTCGCCGAAGGTTTCTGTGGCGAGCACTTCCTTGATGGCGTCGAGTCGACTCGGCCATCCGAACCCGGCCGTCGACGACACCACGACGATCGACGCTCCGGATACCAGGCGACCCATCAGGGCCTCGGTCAGGTGCCGAACCGCAAGAGAGTTGACAGAGAAGACCACCTCCGCCGGCGCCGTGCCCGGCACTCCGGCGACATTCAGCAAAGCGTCAAACTCACCGTCGAGCTGCTCGACAGCCGAATCGATGCTCGCCTCGTCAGCGAGATCGACTGCGATGTGCCCAGTGACCTCGACAGTGGGTTCGTTCCTGTCGAGGCTGTACACCCGAGCGCCGGCGGCAGTCAGGATCTGGGCGGTGGAAGCCCCGATTCCCGAGGCAGCTCCCGTGATGATGATCCTCTTCCCGGTCCAGTCAGTCATGTTTTCTTCCTTGACTATTCAGTCGATCAGTGGATTGTGCAGGGCATCGACTTCACCGATCTGATGAAGGATCCTGCGAGGAACTCAGGCTCTCCTACGCGGAGAGCCGGTACTCGATGGAGGAGCTGGTCGAAGATCTCGCGGAGCTGGATCTTGGCGACGAAATTGCCCATGCAGAAGTGCGGGCCGCGGCCGCCGAATCCGACATGCGGATTGGGATTCCGAGTGATGTCGAACTCGTGAGGTCGCTCGAAGACCGACTCGTCACGGTTGCCGGAGGGATAGACCATGACGACCCAATCACCCTCACGGAGTGATTGTCCCGCGAACTCCACATCCTGCGTGACAGTCCTCCGAAAAGTCATCACCGGCGAGACAAAGCGGACGAACTCCTCCACAGCCGTTCCGATGTGCACGTCATAGTCCGACAGCAGAAGTTCACGCTGGGCAGGAAAATCCTGGAATGCCTCGGTGATCAGAGTCGTGGTGTTCCGGGTGGTGTCGTTGCCTGCCACTGACAGCAGGACGAAGAACGCCCCGATCTCGTCGTCGGTGAGACGAACACCGCCGACCTCGGCCTGGACCAAGGCGGTCATCAGGTCTGACTTGGGCTCCGCACGCCGACGTCCCGCGAACTCGATCCCGATAATCAGCAACTTGACCAGGGCACCGTTGAGCAACTCGACAGGATGGCGACCCGCCGCAACCTCATCGTCGTTCCACGCAACCATCTCCTCAGCGGCATGCGCGGCTTCTTCGCGGTACTTCTGTTCCAAACCGAGCATCTCGTAGATGGTCCACATGGGCAGACGCTTGGAGACAAGCTGTACGAAATCACCCTCGGAGACCTTGAGTAGATCGTCGACGATGGTCGTCGCCTGTTGGCGGATCTGATCGTGGATCTGCGTCACACGCTTCGGCGTGAACGCGGAGCTGATCACCTTGCGAAGCCGCGCGTGCTTGGGATCGTCCATCCCGAGGAACGACGACGCTGCCTCGAGGACGTCTTCAGACAGCTCCTCCATGTTTACGCCGTGTGCGGAACTGAATAATTCCGGCTTCTGGCTGACCTGCGAGATCAACTCATGGGAAGTCGCTACCCAAATGCCATCGATGTCAGGCGTCAGCAGACCGCCCTGCATCGGCCGATGCCAAGACAACGGACGTTCTGTCCGTAAAATTTCGAATGTCTTGTCGCGTTCTTCGGCAGTCTGCGTCCAGAATTCGAGTTCCGAGACGCTCAGAGGATCGTACGGCCGCTTGGTCGTGGTGCTGGTCATGCGCTGACACCTTCGGATTCGTATTGTGCAGTCAACTTGCGTTTGAGCAACTTGCCTGTCGGGGTACGCGGTATCTCTGCGACGAAGTCAACCGAGCGCGGCACCTTGAATCCTGCGACGCGTTCACGCGCGTACGCGAGAATCTCGGCAGCGACGGCGTCGCTCGGTTCCACGCCGCTCTTGAGCTGCACTACCGCCTTGACCCTCTGCCCCATCTCGGGATCAGGAACACCGATCACGGCGACGTCAAAGATCTTGTCGTGCAGAGTGAGAGCGTTCTCGACTTCCTGCGGGTAAATGTTGACGCCACCCGAGATGATCACGAAGGCCTGCCTGTCCGCAAGGTACAGATAGCCGTCCTCGTCGATGTGACCGAGGTCGCCGACCGTGGTCCATGTCTGCTTGTTGGGATGAGTGGCCTTCAGCGTCTTTTCTGGATCCTTGTGGTACGCAAAGGGGTGGATCTCACGCTCGAAGTAGACGGTCCCGACCTCACCGGCCGGGAGTTCATTCCCTTCGTCGTCGCAGATGTGCGCGACCCCCAAGCCATGACAGCCCACCGAACCCGGCTTCTTGAGCCACTCCGGCGTCGAGATGAAAGACATTCCGTGCTGCTCACTGGCGCCGTAGTACTCGAAAAGCACCGGCCCCCACCACTCGACCATGGCCTGCTTCACTTCGGGCGGGCACGGCGCTGCGGCATGAACCGCCATCCGCAGCGATGACATGTCGTACTTGGTACGCACATCGTCATCGAGCTGGAGCATCCGAACGAACATTGTCGGGACGAACTGGGCGATTGTCACCTTGTACTGTTCGACGGCCTTGAGCGCACCCTCGGGGTCGAACTTCCCCATCTGCACCACGGTTCCCCCGAGTGCCTGCACTGACGATGCCCACTTCAGCGGCGCCGCGTGATACACGGGAGCCGGCTGAAGATACACGTCATCGGCTCCAACCTTGAACATCTGGGCCATCAACGCCGTGACCGGGTCGCCGGGTTCATCCACCTGAATCGTCGGGAGCGTAGGCCGAATCCCCTTGGGAACTCCCGTTGTTCCCGAAGAGTAGAGCATATCGGAGCCGCGTGGCTGGTCGGTGAGGCGAGGCAACGTCGACGCGATCAGCTCGGAGTACGGAGTATGCTTCGCCGCTGCACCGCCGAAGATGAAACGGTGACGAACCCCAGGCGTCAATTCGATGATCGCTGTCGCGAGGTCGGCGAGGGCGGCCGACACAAAGATGGCCTTCGCATCGCAATCGTCGACGATGAAGGCGACCTCCGGCACGGCGAGGTGACGATTGATCGGCGTGATGTACAAACCGGACCGCAGAGCCGCCCAATAGATCGGATAGCACTCGATTACGTTGTCCGACAGGAGCGCAATGACGTCACCCTTGCGGAAACCCAACGAGTGGAGCTCGGCCGCGATAGCCGCCGAATGGTCGTCGAGTTGTCGATACGTGAGGACCTCGCCGGTCTCAAACGAGATGACCGCGGGCTTGTCCGGTGTCTGTTTTGCCACAGTTCCTGGATACATGTGATCGATACTTTCTCTCGCGGGAGGTTCAGACCAGCAGGTCCGGCCGACCATCGGCGTTGAGTCGATCGATATACGCCGGAATCAACCTCTTACTCAGCGGAGCCAGCTTGAGAAGTGATGCGATGTCGCCACTGACCTTGACTTTGCCCTTGGCCATTGCCAGCGGGAGGTTGACCTTCCCTTGCCAGTATGCGTTTCCCGTCTCGGCACTCATCGCCAACACTGCACCACCCTCAACGTCTGCATCGGCGCGGCCGACCGTCCCGGCACCCAGATCGACGATCAGACTTACATCGGGATCTGAATAGGTGGTTTGAAGGCGCGCTCCTGTCGCCTTGAGCTTCGGCCCCAGTTCGGGGTCGCGGAACGCCTCTTCAAAAATTCCACCCAAGTACTTCTCCACCTCATCGGCATTTGCGAATCCCATGATGTTCCTCTCTCAGGCGCCTGACCGCGGAATACCCCGCGGAATTCTGGAGGCCACAGGGGTAGCGTGCTCTCAGCTCGTCCAGTGACCCACGTCTCAAAGATAACACGCTTTATGTTCTTTGTCACCCACTGTTCGCGTTTTTTCGCTCTTTTTCAGCATCAACAACTCGTACTTTCGCCCGCCCACTCAATCGCGACTGCGGCTCGGGGCGGCGACATACTGCGCGTAAGAGTCGCCGTTCTGACTCACCTTTCGATGCTCGTAACGTCCGACGCGTCGAGCGCCGGGCGGCTTGAACCCTGTGCGATCGATCTGCCGCAGATCCGTGTCAGGCGAACCTCAGCCCCGATCCATAGGGCCGCACTTCGGCTAGAATTCATAACCTTTGCTACTATTGGCTCGGGGTCGCGTCTCAAAAACAATCCTTGGTGGACCTTGTCAGGTCGCGCAGGTGTCGCGAACAGCGGGCAGGTGCCCGATTCAACAATCAAGAGCGCGTCGGATTTCGCGCTCGGGTGACCATGCAGCAACTGTGGATGGCGGTGCCCACACGCTCCCGGAGAAGTACGGCATCCGGAGGCACTACCCCGTTACCCTGTTCGTGGTGCCGTTTCGCGGGACCGCGGTCGCCAACTTCGGTATGACTTCTTGCCGCTGTCTCTCGAATGATCCGGGGTGTCGCCGAACCTGGTGGCATCGTTGGACCGCTGATAGACCTCCGATCAGGCCCGACCACTCGCCACGTGCAGGGCGACGCCCGCCCGGTCGACCCGGAGGGCCCGACCGATATCCTGGCGCTGCTCTACGAGCGTCGAAAAATCTGTCCAACAGTCGAACTCGTTTCTTCAATCTGCTGCACGCGTTGCTTCGACAGCGGTTCGCCGGCGGAGCAACGACCTCGTTGACCGCGGCCTCGGCCACCACCCCACTGCGGGGCTTTCGTGCCCGCAGCGAGGCCGACCGAACTCGCGTCGAACTGTGTCGAGATTTGATCGCCGACATCCGACGCCTCGACGTCCAGCTCGCGGCGAACGAGAAGCAGATGGCCGATGCCCTCGACGAGCACGGCACCCGCCTGCGCGGGGTCGACGGGATCGGCGCGGTGACCGCAGCCCGCCTGATCGGCCGCACCGGTCGGCCAGATCGCCCCCCGACCCGCGGCAGCTTTTGCGAACTACAACGGCTCGGCGCCGGTCCAGATCATCACCAGCGCCGACACCGACCGGCACCGACTCTCACGCCACGGCGACCGACAGCTCAACAGCGCGCTCTATACCGTCGCTGTGGTTCAGATCCGGATGCACACCAGCGCCGGGCCAACTAAAATGCAGGTCCATATTTCAACTACTCATGCGGGCGGGAGGTAGCCGCGGATGAGCAACCAAGCGATCGCCGTAACGAGTTGCTGCAGTGGATCAACCAGATCGAAAACCATCAGAATTCCCTTCACACGCCAATTTCATTGACGCTCTGCTGGAGTAGACGCCGGCGACAACACGCGCCGGGCCTTCATCTCGGGAAAGACGTCCGCGATGCGCACGACGTCACCCGTGGTGGGGGCGTGGATCATCTGACCGTTGCCGATGTAGATAGCGACGTGCCCGGGACCGCCCGATTGCCAGTTGCCGAACAGCAGGTCCCCGGGCCGGGCCTGGTCCATCGGAATCTCCTGCCCGATATTCCACTGGGTCTCGGACGTGCGGGGCAGGGTGATGCCCGTGGCGGCGTGGACCGCGAAGGACGTCAGTCCCGAGCAGTCGAAGCCGCCACCCGAGGGACCGTCGATGTTGCCGCCGCCCCACACGTAGGGCAGACCGAGGTAGCGGATGGCCGATTCGACCACCCGCCCGCCGGCACCGTCCGCCCGGGACAGTCCGATGAGTGGTGCGAGCAGCTGCGCGAAGGACGGTTCGTTGGCCCGGATCTTCGCCACATACGGTTTGGTCTGGTTCTCGTAGTCCGGGCTGCCCGTGGGCATTCCACCCGATCGCAGCACGGCGCCGGA
Source organism: Rhodococcus sp. USK13 (assembly GCF_018343855.1). NCBI lineage: Bacteria > Bacillati > Actinomycetota > Actinomycetes > Mycobacteriales > Nocardiaceae > Rhodococcus > Rhodococcus sp. USK13. The sequence goes on from NZ_CP069242.1 coordinate 6,900,879, forward strand.
TCCGGCGTTGTATGCCGCGATGGTGAGGTCGAGGGTGTCCCCGGATACCCGGCCCTGGCGTTTCCAGGCGTCGATCTGTTCGTGCATGTCGCAGAGCAGGTTTCCGGATGCCATCACGGGGTCTGCGATGCCGAGCACGTCGGCTCTTCCGTCGTCGTCGGCGTCCTTGCCGTAGATCGCCCAGGTGCCGGGCATGAATTGTCCCGGCCCGAGTGCGCCGGCCGGGGACACCGGTGCGGTGGGCCCGTATCGGAATCCGTTCTCGGCGGCATACAGCGCTGCGAGGGTCGCGGGCTTGATCGCCTCGCAGATGGATCCGGCCTTGCGCAGCCACGGTGCGAACAGTGCGATCGCACCGACCGGGGCGAGCGAGGCGCGCGGAAAGGCTGCCGGAACCGGTTGCAGCACAGCGCCGGATCCGGCATCAGTATCGTCGGCGTAGGTGGGTGGGCTCGACAGGAACGGCGGTACTGGTGATGCCGATTCTGGCTCCGACGGTGGTGCGACGTGCTGCGCGGACGGCTCGGGTTCGGTTGCCGGCGGAGGGGTGAGGGCGTCAGCCGGCAGGTGCGGTTCGAGTGCGGTCGCTGCCGCGGCGGTGACGTCGTCCACCGCCTGCTGCGCGGGCTCGCGCACCGGCTCGGGTAACGCGGCGATCACGTCGGAAACCTGCTTGTCGACGCTCGGCGCCGAGTACGACTCGAGGGTCTGCTTTGCCTGATCCTTGATCTCCGGGGGCGCATCGGTGCCCTGGATGAACGCACCCGCCGCAGCGACGACGGCGACGATCAGGGTCGACGGGTCAACGGACATCGACCGCGCCTTCCAGCGATACGGTGCTGTCGTCGTAGAACCAGCCGCCGGATGTTTCGTCGAGGCTTTCCTGAATTGCGGCCTGCGCGCTCGGCGGCAGGGTGTGCATGATGTGTCGGACCCGTTCCTGCCGACGGGCGACGGCCTGCCGGTACGGCATCCCCGGCGTCGCCTTCATCTGCGGGACGATGCCCTCGACGTCTTCGACACCACCGGCATGATGACCGGCGTCGACCATCGCCTGCTCCGCGGCCATGGTCGCGTCGTCCTTCTCCTCCGACATCCCGATCGGGCCGATCATGGTGCCGTTGAGGAACTGCTTGACGACCGGCTGATCGCTGGTGAGCAGCACCTCCCGCGGGCCGAACATCACCAATTGCCGGCGGAACAGCATGCCGATGTTGTCCGGCACCGTCCGCGCCAGATTGATGTTGTGCGACACGATCAGAATCGTGGCATCGATTTCCGCATTGATGTCGATCAACGTCTGCGAAATGTAGGTAGTGCGAACCGGATCCAGACCCGAGTCCGGCTCGTCGACCAGGATGATCTGCGGATCGAGCACCAGGGCGCGGGCCAAACCGGCACGCTTGCGCATACCACCGGAAATCTCACCCGGCAGCTTGTCCTCGGCCCCGAGCAGACCGACCAGTTCCATCTTCTCCATCACGATCTTGCGGATCTCGGACTCGGACTTCTTGGTGTGCTCCCGCAGCGGGAACGCCACGTTGTCGAACAGGTTCATCGACCCGAACAGGGCGCCGTCCTGGAACAGCACACCGAACAGCTTCCGGATCTCGTAGAGCTCCTTGGACGAGCACTCGAGAATGTTGGTGCCGTCGATCACGATCGAGCCCTGCTCCGGGCGGAGCAAACCGATCAACGACTTGAGAAACACCGACTTACCCGTACCCGACGGGCCCAGCAGCGCACTGACCTCACCTGCCGGAAGGGTCAACGTGACGTCCTGCCAGATCCTCTGCGAGCCGAACGACTTGGTCAGTCCCTCGACGGATACCTCGACACCCATCACGTTCTCCTTTGTGGGATTGCGGTTCCAACCCGCTTCTCGCCGACTTCTATGTTCTTCTAGCGATATCGTTGGTGTGGCGGCGTCTCGGACATATCCCTGAAGTCTCGAAGACACCAAGAAGCCGATTGCTGAAATGCCCACAGCTGCATCAGGTCCAGGGCACAGGTGTGAACATGACGCACGGAACCAACTACGTTGGTCGTCTTGAGATCGGTGGCCCTCGGATCGAGTCGATGTCGAGCTGCCTACCGAATTCCTTCGACTGTGGGCTGCATCACTAAGTTCACCTTAACATAACTGCCCTCATGTTCAAGCCCCTCAGGTGGCATAGACTTCGAACTATCAACGCGAGCCGCCGTTGCAGTGATGTCTCGTCGCCGGTACCGCGTCGGTCGGCTTCGGCCAAAAGATCAGATCAGAGCAGGTTCATGACGGCACGCAAGAGTCGAAGGCGACAGTCAACCGCGAGAGCAAACTGCGAAAGGCGCGAAGCACTGCCGTGGGGTACATTTCGGCGCTACGCCGCGCGTAGCCTGCTACTCATCCAACGGCAGGCGTGAATCGCCGTTGGGACGATTCTCACGCCGGTCCGAGTGGGCGGCCTCGTGGATCTCCGCAGCTCAGCAGCCAACTTTGGAAGCCATAGGGAAACGTGGATAGACACCCTCACCCCTGCGGAGTGAACGAGGATTCGGTTGACATAAACCTCATTACGTGTGACAGTGATCGTGATGTGATGGAGCGCACACCTGCACGGAAGCGTGTGGGCGCCGCCGTTTGCATGGCTGCACTATTCGCCGCGCCGAAAGACCTCGGACAGCGATTCCCGCTTGCCTGCACCGGAAAATGATTCCGTCCAAGGTGTTTGCGAGCATCTCGTAGCCTCGCGTACCAAGTGGTTCTACAAACCAGAAAGAGCCTGATGTGACCAGTCTGATAGACACCTCACGTCGCACCATAGAAGCGCCGCTCAGAGCTGTCGGCTCATTCTTCGCAATGTGTCTCGATACGTTCCGAGCGATGGGGCGCAGACCCTTACAATGGGGCGAGTTCTTCCTCCAGGCGTGGTTCCTCGTTCGAGTAGCGCTTATCCCCACACTCCTGGTTGCGATACCCTTCACGGTCCTTGTGATCTTTACACTCAACATTCTCCTGGTGGAATTTGGCGCGGCGGACCTCTCTGGAGCTGGTGCCGGACTTGGTTCGGTGACCCAGATCGGACCCCTTGTTACTGTGCTCATCGTTGCAGGTGCGGGAGCAACAGCAATCTGCGCGGACCTTGGCGCTCGGACAATCCGAGAAGAGATCGATGCCATGAAAGTCCTAGGCATCGACCCAATTCACCGACTGGTCGTTCCCCGTGTCCTTGCGTCGACGGTCGTCGCGTTGCTTCTGAACGGTCTCGTCATCAGTATTGGTCTTGTTGGCGGCTTCTTCTTCTCGGTCTACTTTCAGAACGTGACGCCGGGGGCATACGTATCCTCACTCACCTTTGTCACCGGACTCCCCGAGGTAGTGATCTCGATGGTGAAAGCCGGCCTGTTCGGAATCCTCGCAGGACTTGTCGCGTGTTACCGGGGGCTTACCGTCAAAGGCGGTCCCAAGAGCGTCGGCGACGCAGTGAACGAAACAGTCGTCTACGCCTTCATGGCGTTGTTCGCTGTCAACGTCGTCGTCACGGCGATCGGCGTGAAGTTCGGAACGGGGAGCTGACATGGTCGAGACGACATCTGTGCTGCGCAGCCGTTTTCGGCGCATGTCCTCGGCGCTGGGAGCGCCCGGCCGATTCCTCGAGAGAGCCGGTGAACAAGCGCTGTTCTACCTGAGCATCATCCGATACGCCCCACACGCTCTTTCGAACTACCGAAAGGAAATGATCAGGCTCATCGCCGAGATCGGCATGGGCACGGGTGCACTCGCCGTAATCGGAGGAACGGTGGTCATCGTCAGCTTCATGACGCTGTCCGCCGGCGCACTTCTGGCAATTCAAGGATTTTCGTCTCTCGGCAACATCGGAGTCGAAGCACTTACCGGCTTCTTCTCGGCGTTCATCAACGTGAGGATCGCCGCGCCTGTCGTCGCTGGGATCGCACTCTCAGCAACGATCGGGGCCGGGGCGACCGCGCAGTTGGGTGCGATGCGCATCTCTGAGGAGATCGACGCACTCGAAGTCATGGCCATCCACTCGGTTTCCTATCTCGTTTCGACGCGGCTCGTTGCCGGGGTCGTATCGGTAGTCCCCATTTATTCCATGGCGGTACTCATGTCGTTCCTGGCATCCAGGGTGACGACAACATTTTTCTACGGACAATCCTTGGGAGTGTATGACCACTACTTTGCGACCTTCTTGAGGCCGACCGATCTGTTCTGGTCATTCCTACAGGCGATAATCATGGCGACGGCAGTGATGCTGATTCACTGCCACTACGGATTCAACGCCTCGGGCGGCCCGGCGGGCGTAGGGGATGCAGTGGGCAAGGCCGTGCGGTCGTCGCTCATCGCGGTCGTATCAATCACTCTGTTTGCATCGCTGGCTATCTACGGCGTCTCCGGCAACTTCAATCTAGCGGGCTAGGGGATCACTGGTGAATATGACGGTGACACAAAGCCGCAGGCGCAAGCCGCCATACCGTACTGCGGGCGCTGTACTGGTCGCCTCGGTGATCGGCGCAGTCGTACTAAGTTTGGTTCAGTTCCGGGGAGGGTTTACGTCGACCGTCCCGGTGACCGTGGTTTCCGACCGGTCCGGTCTGGTCATGGAACCGGGTGCGAAAGTTAAGGTTCACGGAGTCGTGGTCGGCTCCGTTACACACGTACAGGATGACGACGGTCGCGCAAGCTTGTCGCTTGCGCTGTTCCCCGCGAGCGCCGACGCTATTCCCGCGAATGTAACAGCTCAGATCAAGTCGACAACGGTGTTTGGCGCAAAATATGTTCAACTCGACCTTCCTGACGATCCGTTGACGCACAAGATTGCGTCGGGCGACGTGATCCACTCGACCAACGTCACCTCCGAGGTCAACACCCTGTTCGAGAATCTCAATTCAGTTATGCAGCATATTGATCCTGCGAAACTCAACGCCTCGCTGTCCGCTGTCTCTGAAGCGCTGCGTGGTAAGGGCAGCCAACTCGGCGAGACCCTCGTCAACGCTGACGACTATTTGACCAAACTCAATCCACACATGGAGAATCTCCAACAGGACTTCTCCGACGGTGCGCGTGTCGCCAATAACTGGGCAGATGCAGCCCCGGAGATCATGTCGGTGCTCGACAACGCCTCGGCAACGTCCGGAACAATCACCAGCCAGGAGCGGGAGCTCAACAATGTTCTGATGTCTGCAATAGGATTCGGGAATACTGGCGCATCCCTGTTCGGGGACAACGCGCAAGGAATGAAGGACGCTGCACGAGTTCTCGTTCCGACCACTCGCCTGCTTGCGAAGTACAGCCCTCAATATCCCTGCATGCTCAACAACTCGGTTTCAGCACTCGAGCAGATGAAGAAGTACATGGGCGACAACACCGGATACTCCCTCGATCTGGACGTTGCCCTCCTACCCGGCGACGACCCGTATACATACCCGAAGAACCTGCCAGTCGTTGCCGCCCAGGGTGGCCCAGGCGGAGCACCCGGCTGTTATCCCGAGATAACGAAGGACATGTATCCCGCGCCGGTACTAGTAGCAGACACCGGCGCAGGAGACGCTGTTGCCGGCGCCACTCAGTACAAGGCAGGCAGCCCCTCCTTCATCGAGTATCTCTTCGGAAACACGGTAGGAGGTGCACCGCAGCCATGAAGATCACCGGAACCGTAGTGAAGTTCTCCATCTTCGCAATCGTCATGCTGCTGATCTCGTTTGCGCTCGTAGTTGTCTTCGGCCAAGTGCGTTTCGACAGTCGTACGGGCTACACCGCCCAGTTCACCAACGTCTCCGGCCTCCGGCCCGGACAATTCGTCCGAATAGCTGGTGTGGAGGTTGGCAAGGTCGATGATGTGGTGGTGGTCGACAACAGTCGAGCTGCAGTGCGATTTTCGATCAACGACGGCGTCCGTCTCACAACCTCAGCACATGCCACCGTTCGATGGGAGAACCTTATCGGCGACCACTATCTCGAGCTTCTTGATGGCAGTGGTCCCTCGAGTCCCCTTCAACCCGGCGGGCAAATACCACTCACGAACACCTCACCAGGTCTTGATCTCGACGCACTCATCGGAGGATTCCGGCCGTTGTTCAAAGCGCTGGACCCCGACCAGGTCAATCGGCTCTCGAGCTCACTCGTATCAGCGCTCCAAGGCCAAGGCGGCACAATATCGAATGTCCTGACCCAAACCGCGCAATTGACCGCGACGCTCGCTGATCGTGACGAGCTCATCGGCTCTGTAATCACCAACTTGAACAATGTCCTTCGAACCGTTGACGAGAACAGTCACGGGTTCGATCAGGGGATCGATCAACTCCAACAACTGATCAGTGGTCTGTCAAGAACAGCCGATCCCATCGGGGACGCCCTCGTTCACGTCAATGACGCATCCGGTACGGTAGCCGCACTGCTCGGGGACACGCGCCCGGATATCCAAGGCGATATCGCTGAGCTCGGAAGAGTCTCCGACCAGATCAACTCTGACAGTGCCTATCTCGACGACCTCTTCGGACGTCTCCCCGATATCTACGCCCACCTGACCCGACTCGGTCAGTACGGTGACTTCTTCGGATTCTATTTGTGCGACGCCAATCTGAAAGTCAACGGTCCGGATGGTAATCCCGTCTACATCAAACTCGTCGGTCAGCGAGCGGGAAGGTGCCAGCCCTGATGAAGCCTTTCGCCGAAATGAACCCTGTCCGTATCGGAGTCATCGGACTCGTTGTTGTTGCAGCCATCGTACTCGTCAGCCAGAACTTTGACCGAATACCGTTACTCACCGCCGGAAACGTCTACAGCGCCTACTTCGCTGACACCGGCGGCCTCAAGGAGGGCGACAAGGTCGAGGTCGCCGGCGTGCAGGTCGGAAAGGTGCGCGGAATCGAGTTGGACGAAGACAAGGTCTTGGTCGAGTTCGACGCCAAGGGTATCGACCTCGGCTCCGACTCGACTCTGGCAGTCAAGACACAAACCGTTCTCGGGAACAAATCTCTCCAACTATCCCCCCAGGGAAGTCGGCGTTTGGGTCGCGGACAAATCATCCCGGTATCGCAGACCACCACGCCATACATGCTCACCGATTCACTCGGCGATCTCACCACCACGATCAGTGGCCTCGACACCGAAGACCTCACCTCCGCGTTGGATACGCTCAGTGGTGTCTTCGACCAGACTGAACCGAACGTCGCCGCCGCACTCGATGGTGTCTCGCGATTCTCGAGTTCCATCGCCACTCGCGACGAGATGATCAAAGATTTGTTCGGCAACGCCGAACAGGTCACCTCTGTGCTCGCCAAACGCAGCGATCAGATCAACAAACTTCTCGTCGACGGAAACACCCTGCTCGGCGCACTCGATCAGCGCCGGCAGCAGATCGACACACTCCTGGGAAGAATCTCGGCCGTCACTCAAGAAATTCGCGGACTTATCGCGGACAACCAGTCCCAACTGCGTCCGACACTGGACAAGCTAAACCAGGTCCTGGAACTTCTTGACAAACGCAAGCAAGAGCTATCCTCTAGCATCAAACCGCTCGGCCAGTACGCATTGTCCGTAGGCGAAGCCGTTTCAGGAGGGCCGTTCTTCAAGGCATATGTTGTCAATCTTCTCCCAGGCCAATATCTTCAACCGTTCATCGATGCGGCATTCAAGGACAAGGGCGTGGACCTCGGAGTACTTGGCCGTTCAACGTTCCCCACAACCTGCGGAGACAACACGCCGCCGGGAACGGTTCCGTCGGGCCACACCGATGCAGTGCCGAACCCGAGTAACTGTCCAGTCCAACCCGGGCAACTGCCCGGGAGCCCGATAGCGACACCGCCACCCCAGCCAGCCCTTCAGCTACCTGGGCTTCCCGCGCTGCCGGCGATCCCGGGGATTCCCGGACTAGGAGGCTGAGTTCCATGAAAGATCGTCCGTCAAAGGTGCGCTCATACATGGCACAGCGCTCCGCCAAGAAGGTTGCGGCCGTAGTCCTGAGCCTTGCCGTCGTCGCAGGAGCGATGTATGGAGGCGTTCGTCTCTATTCCGAGCTCACCACCACATCGGTCACCGCGTACTTCACCAGTACCAACGGCATTTTCGTCGGCGACGATGTGAAGATACTCGGAGTCAGCGTGGGCAAGATCGACCAGATCGTACCGGAGGGCCCCCAGGTCAAAGTCGACTTTCACTACGACTCCAAGTACAAGGTCCCCAACGACGCCAAAGCTGTCATCCTCTCACAAAGCCTGGTGTCCGCGCGCGCTATCCAGCTCACTCCGGCGCACACGGATGGACCCGCCCTCGCCGATGGCGCGTCGATACCTGTCGAGCGGACGGCGGTGCCCGTTGAATGGGACGATTTCCGCAAGCAGCTCGAACGCCTCGCCGACTCCCTAGGGCCCACAGAGACCAGTCAAACCGGTCCGTTGGGGGAATTCATTTCGTCGACCGCCGACACGCTCGCCGGTAAAGGTGACTCGATCAACGAGACCCTCTCGAACCTGTCCGAGGCGATGAAAACCGTATCCGACGGGCGCCAGGATCTGTTTGCCGTCGTCAGAAACCTTCAAGTGTTCGTCAGTGCGCTGGCCGGCAGTGAGCAACAAATCGTGCAGATCAATAATCGTCTAGCCTCAGTCACCAGCGTGATGACCAACTCGGACCGCGAACTATCCGGCGCGTTGCAGGACATCGACAGTGTCACCGACGATCTCCAACGATTCATAGCTGACAATCGAGGAGGCGTGCAACACTCCCTCGATCGTCTCGCGTCGGTAACGACAGCCCTTAACGACGTGCGACCCGACATCGAGCAACTTCTGCACGTTGCGCCCACGGCACTTGCCAACTTCTACAACATCTACCAACCTGCACAGGGCGCCCTGACCGGCGCGTTGGCAGTCACCCAGTTTCAAAATCCCGTCCAGTTCGTCTGCGGTGCAATTCAATCCGCAAGCCAGTTGGGCGCGGAAGAGTCAGCCAAGCTTTGCGCGCAGTATCTCGGACCGGTACTGCAGACGCTCCAGTTCAACTATCCTCCGTTCGGTGCCAACCCCATCGCGGGTGTGCAGGCACGGCCTGACCAAGTTGACTACAGCGAGGATTGGCTCCGAGACACTCTGGGCGTCACCAGCAGCGCGTCTCGCAATGCGGTTTCGGTGGGTGCGGGTAGTGGTCTCGCAGGACTCCTCGGCCAGATCCCTATCCTTGGTGCCGTTGGCACGCCAGCACCCCAAAGCGGAGGAAGATGATGTTCGGGACGCATTGCGGCACGAATGCGCTCCAGCGTAAAGCTCGGTTACGTCTATGCGCAGCTGTAGTTGCCATTTTCGCCTTGCCTGGCTGTGGCACGTGGAAGGGTGCAAACTCGCTTCCCCTCCCCGGGACTTCGGGGGGAGGGGATGGCTCATACACGATCTTCATCGAAATGCCGAACGTAACCTCTATTCAGCAGAACAGTCGTGTGCGAGTCGCGGATGTAGATGTCGGTACCATCACCGATATCCAACTGCAGAATTGGCACGCGCTCGTCACGGCACGGATCTCTCGCGACGTCGTCTTGCCCGAGAATGCCACCGCTAAAGTTGGCCAGACCAGCCTTTTGGGCGCACTGCACATCGAGCTGGCCCCACCCCTCGGCCAACAGTCCTCGGGGCAACTCACTGATGGCGACACGATTCCGCTTGATCACGCCGGCGCGTACCCGACGACCGAACAAACCTTGGCATCGCTTTCGACCGTTCTCAACGGGGGCGGTCTTGCACAACTGCAGGACATCAATACCGAACTCAACGCGGCACTATCCGGGCACGAGAGTCAGATCCGGGACCTACTGGGTCAACTCGACACCTTCTCAGCCGCACTCGAAGGTCAGAAGAATGACATTATCTCCGCCGCGGAAGGCCTCGACAGACTGGCGGGGACCGTGGATCGTCAGAACGCGGCCCTCACGACAGCACTCAACGAGATCCCGCCGGCACTGCGCGTGCTGAACGAGCAGAAGACACAGTTGTCGGACGCCATCACTGCTATCGGCAGGTTCGCGGCGGTCGCGGAGGACGTGACCAACGCCAGCTACAACGATCTGGTCGCCAATCTCAGGGATATTCGTCCGACGCTCGCGGGACTCGCGAACGCAGGACCAGCGCTGACTCGTTCTCTTGGGGCGGTACTCACGCCACCGTTCGCTGCGGACAACGTCACGAAGGTCATCAGAGGCGATTATGCCAACCTCACCGCCACGATCGACCTCACACTCGGGCGCATCGACAACTCCATGCTGCAGGGGACCCCTTTCGATGGCCACCTCACTGCGATTGAAACCGCGATGGGACGTACGGAGGGCCGGACGCCAGCAACGCAGACCACTAATCCATTGACCGCTCCGTTGAGCACGGTAGTCCAAAGAGGTAACTGATGCTGCTAACGAAGGTTGTTCGACGACAACTCACGGTGTTCATCGTTCTCACGATCGTCGCGCTCACGGTGATGGGAATCGTGTTCATGCAGATACCTGCGCTCGCCGGTATCGGCAGATACACTGTCACGTTGAATCTTCCGGCTACCGGTGGTCTGTACCAGAGTTCGAACGTCACGTATCGGGGAACAACGATCGGCCAGGTCGACAGAATCTATCTCGAAGGATCGAATGTTCGCGCGACATTGTCGCTCGACAGCTCGATCAAAGTTCCGTCCGATGCCGTGGCCGAAGTGCACTCGCGTTCTGCAATCGGCGAACAGTATGTCGACTTCCTACCAGCCAGCGACCGCGGACCGTTCCTCGAGGATGGGGACACCATCGGCCTAGATCGAACCTCGATCCCACAGGACATCGCTCCCATGCTCGACACAGTCGAAAGAAGCCTGACAGCTATTCCCCAAAATGACCTCACCACTGTGATCGATGAGACCTACCGAGCATTCAATGGCATTGGTCCACAGGTCAGTCAGCTCCTCGACAGCTCAGATGACCTGCTGCGAGATGCCCAAGGAAACGTTGACCCGACCACCCGGCTCATCGACGACCTCGGTCCGCTTCTCAATTCACAACTGGTCAGCAGCGACGCGATCAAAGACTGGGCGAAGAACCTCAATTCCCTGACCGCCCAGGCTAAGGACGCGGATCAACAGGTTCGAGGAATTCTGGACAAGGGTGCAGGCGTGGCTGATGAGGTGACCAGGCTGTTCCAAGATATGCAGCCGACGCTACCAATCATCCTGGGAAATCTGACCAGTCTGGGGCAGGTGGCGGTAACCTACAACCCTTCGCTGGAGCAGGTGTTGGTTCTCCTTCCCCAACAAATGAGCAACATGCAGACGATTGGGATCGCCAACAAGGGGTACACCGACCGGGGCTTCCTCTCGTTCAACCTCAACCTCAACGCACCGGAACCGTGCACTACGGGGTTCCTTCCCGCATCCGATCGACGCGATGGATCTGCAGTCGACTCCCCCCCGAGGACCGATGATTCCCTGTACTGCGCTGTTCCGCAGGACGCGCAGGTCGATGTCCGTGGTGCACGCAACCTCCCCTGCATGGACGTGCCGGGAAAACGTGCCCCTACGGTCGATATCTGCAAAAGCGACCAGCAGTACGTCCCCAAGGGAACCAACCCCTGGATCGGTAACCCGACACCCACAACCGACAATCCTCTGGCAGAGCAGGGCAATGCCGCAGTACCCGAGCAAAGTCCACCGACTGGAGGTACAGCACCCGCCTCGGCAGAGAAACACACAAGTACGTCTCTGTACGACGAACGTACAGGGCAATATCAGGGCAGCGACGGACGAACCTACACGCTGACACCGTCCGCTCACTCTCAGGAAGCTCCGACATGGCAGACATTGATCACCGGCCCACGGTAGTGACCACTTCGCGACTGGGCGACATCGCCGAGGCCAGAGCGATCGCCGCACAGAAGGCAGCCGAGGCAGCGCGGTTAGCTGCCGAGGCAGCCGACGCCGTCAGCCAAATCGACGACGCGAACACCGGCGCGAAGACCGATTCTCGCCGACCTCGATTGCTGAGGCGTCATATATTCGCGGCAACGACTGCGGCACTGACTGTATCGTGTGTGCTACTGCTCGGCGCCTTGGTCGGATTGGCTCTGCATCACCAGACAGTGCAACGCGACCTGAGAAACGACACCGAAATATTGGACGGGGCCCGCGCGAGTGTAACGGCTCTGATTTCGCCCACCAGCGACGACGCAACTGAAAGTGCTCAACGCATACTCGACGATGCGACCGGAGGATGGTACGACGAGTTCTCCAAGAGCAAGGACGCCTTCGCCGCGGTGGTCCAGCAATCGCAAACCCAAGCCTCGGGCCTGGTCTCCGACGCCGCGATCGAGAAGAGAAATGACGACGGCAGCACATCCGTCCTCGTAGCAGGAACCTCGAGAGTCACAAATGCGGCGGGTGCCGATCAACAAGTGCGCACCTGGCGTTTGCGGGTCGACGTGATTCAAGTGGACAACCGAATCAAACTGGCGCGAGTAGAGGTAGTTCCGTGACCACACAACAGTCAGCTGCACTGCGGCTCAACAACCCGACCGAGTCAGCGGAGGTGTCGGCCCGTTCCGCCGGCAGACCCGTCACCTTCACTCCCTGGCGCCTGCGCGTCGTCGCATTCTCAATCGACTTGGTCGCGCCGGCAATACTCGCCGCAAGTCTCGTCCGTTTCCACCTTTTGGTGCCATCAGCTGCGTGGCTTCGAGTTGGCGCAGTCGCGGGGTGCGCCGCACTCGTCGCTTTCGTTCTCTGGAACAACACGCTGCGGACAGCTCGGCTCGGTGCCACCCTGGGAAAGTCGTTCACAGGGAGTCAGGTGCTCCTTGCCGATACCTCCCGACCCCCGACGATGACCCGTGCGATTCTTCGTCAACTCGCTCATATACTCGACACCATCCCCCTCCTGGTCGGATGGGCCTGGCCGTTATGGGACGCCAAGCGACAGACGTTCGCAGACAAGGCAGTCTCCACCATCGTCGTTGTCTCCGGTTCACCCTCCGAACAGCACCGTCACCACGCAGGCACAGCTGCAGGGTCATTGCTCCTCACGGTGATGATCGCTACGGCCACGTTGTGTGGTACCACGTACTTCCAACAGTTCAGGCCCGAACAACATCGCGATTCCACTGCGGCAGGGATCGCGGTCATCGCAGCCGACACTGCCGCCACCGCTCTGTCGTATACCCCCGACACCGTCGACACCGATGTTGCGAATGCCAAGTCCAAGCTCACGGGGGGATTCCTGGCCTATTACACGGACTATGCGGACACAACGCTCGTTCCCGGGGCTCGGAACCGCGGAATCGCGACGCATTGGACTGTGAACGCCGCGGCTCTGGCCTCGTCGACTCCGGACACGGCTGTCGTATTGGCCTTCCTGCGGGGCACCACGCAAGGGGCCGATGCTCCTGAACCGACCGATTTGACCAGCAGCGTTCGATTGCAGATGAAAAAGATCGACGGTCAATGGCTGATCGCTGATCTCATCCCACTCTGATCAATTGAAGAGCCGCCCATCCCGGTCCCTGACCAAGAACCAGTTCAGATTGTTTACCAGAGGAGTCACGATGGCCCGAAAGTCACCCAGTACTGCGCCTTCGCAAGCGCGCCTGCGGGCCGAGGATGCCAGAGTTGCAGCAGACGCGGCAGAGGCTCGAGCAGTAGCTGCTCTATCAGAGGCACTCGCAGCGCAGCAGGCCGCCGACCTCTTGGCGAGATCCCCCGAACCCGACTCCTCCGCCACCATTTTCAGCTCCAAGGCTGAGCCCGAGGATCACCCGATCTCCGAAAGAGAAGCTGGATCCCCCGAAGCTCCTCCGCCTGATTCATATCCCGCAGTACTGCCGAATCGCTGGATGCGGTGGTCGGTCTATCTGATTGTGCTCGTCATCATCTCAGCTTGTATTGCAACACTGCTGATGGATGCCAGACATCACACTGTCGAACAACAGACCGCTGACACAGCGGCTGCTCTTCGAACCGCGAGGACAGGAGTTTCACACCTGATCTCGGTCAACACCCAAGATGTGGACGGGTACGTTCAGCAGGTACTGGACGACTCCACAGCAGGCTGGCACGACGAATTCGATCAGCGTAAGGAGGACGTCATCGCAGTTCTTTCTCAATCTCAATCGGGGGCGGCCGGCCAAGTCACCGAGGCTGGGATCGAAGAGATCCTCGATGACGGCAGCACGTCTGTGCTCGTGTCAGCGGAAACCCAAAGCCAAGATACAAATGAATCGCAGGCTTCGAATGCACCGGATCAGAATCGGAATTCGCTGCGGTTCCGAGTCCGGGTTGTCGAAGTCGACGGACAGCTCAAACTCTCGAAAGTCGAGTTTGTACAATGAATACCACATCCACCGAGAAGCAAGCCGATACCCGCGAGCCACTCGATAGTAGGTCCTTGATCGGCGAAGCTTCCGGTAATGCGATACCTGAAGGTTCGTCGACCAAGGAAGCAGGGGAATCCCCCCGAGCATGCAGGCAGACAGCCCTGATTCCGGCAGCGAGCCGGTATCGGTATATAGCGGGCATATTTGACTGGCTCGTACCTGCTGTTATCGCCGCAGGAGTGATTACAGGCAACACAATCGCTGATCATTCCCCTCGGGTATTTCCCACGTCGGTCATTGCGGTAATCGCTATCGCGGCATACGTGGTGTGGAACAGCGTCATCGTTCAGGGCTCGACCGGTCGAACGATCGGAAAGCGCGCCGTGCGAATACGCACCGTGCAGGCGGGTGGACCGCACTCGCCGGGGTACAAAGGTGCAGTCGGTCGTGCTATAGCTCACGTCCTTGATACGGTGACATTCGTCGGCTGGTTGCGGCCGTTGTGGAATGCTCGCAGGCAGACATTCGCCGACTCGATCAGCGGAACCATAGTCATCTCCGACATTGATACCGACGGCCGCGCATGTCGTGCGGCAAGGGTGATCAACTGTGGAATCCTGGGCGCTGTCGTCTTATCACTCGCTATCTGCGTTGGCGCCTCCTACCTACTGCAGTACCGTCCCGCGACCGAGGTAGAAAGTGCGCGAGACGGAGCAACGCAAGCCGCAGCAGAAGGCACGCAGGCAGTCCTGTCTTACGAACCACAGACGGTGGAAGATGATATCTCGACTGCGACAAACCGACTTACAGGTGAGTTCCTCGAGTATTACAGCACATTCGCCCAACAGGTGGTTATCCCGACCTCCAAGCAGAAGAATGTCGCAATGAGAACTCAGATCGCGGGAACTGCCATCGAATCCATCTCGTCATCTACCGCAGTCGTTTTGGTGTATGTCAATCAAACTGCAACATCGCAAGACTCGCCGAATCCCGCCACCACGCAAAGTGCGATTCGGGTCGAACTTCAGCACGACAGCGACGATCGCTGGCTGATCTCCAAGTTCGATCCTGTCATCTGAGACGCGAATTTCGCCACAAGCGCGTTTCGCCCATCCCTTTTCGACCACGCGATCTGCCGAAGCCTAGAAGGGCGCTGGGTTATGAATGCCGCCACTCCCCTAGATCCCTCGCCGACGCCACGCGTCAGTCAGCGACGAGCGCAACTCGCAAAGGCAGCAGCGGACCGATTCCGTAAACAGGGCTACCAGAACGTTTCCATACGGCAAGTGGCAGAGGACGTAGGCCTGACAGCCCCCGCACTCTATCGTCACTACAAGAATAAGCAATCCCTACTCCATGCAGCACTGAACGTTGACCTTGAACGGGCAGAAGCCTTGGTCGCCGAAACGAGAAACATGCCGTTCGAGGATGCACTTGCACTCTTCGCTGAAGCGGCGCTACACCATCGCAACTTCTGGGTGCTACTTCAGCGTGATGCGCGTCATCTCGACTCCACCTTGCTGGCGGATGCCGGTATGCGTTTCAGTGCGATCGGAGACCATATACACACTCTGCTCAAACGCGTGTACCCCAACACACCCGAGCGAACGCTGCGTCTTGCCGCTGTCTCCACCTTGGCTGTCTTGGGCAGCCCCTCGCTGATTTCGGTAGATATGGCACACAGTACCTATCGACGATGGTTGGCTGCGGCAGCAGATTCCGCAAGTCGACCTTGCCACACCACTACGACGTTCTCCGAATCATATTCTCACGATCGGGACCACTTCGATAATCGCAGGGCACTCTCTCCTCAGAGCCACTCTGATTCCATACGGGACCTTTTGCTGACCGCTGCCATACGTCAATTCCATGAACACGGATACCATTCCGTAACAATGGAATCCATTGGCAAGGAAACTGGAATTGCAGCCTCGAGCATCTATCACTACTTCCCGGCAAAATCAGACCTTCTCGCCGGCGGCTTGTTTCGGGTATCGGAAGAACTTGCCATTAACAGAATCAAGTTATCGGATTCAGCCTTGTCCCCAGCGCAGCGCATACAGCGACTGGTACATGATTTTGTCGGACTGGCACTTGCAAATCGAGAGCTCTTCGGGCTGTACGTAGTCGAATCCATGAGTCTCGACAGCGCCGATGCGCACCACATCAGACAAGCGCTACGCGCAGAACTGGAGTTCTGGACGCGGAGCCTACAGACTCTTCGATCAGATTTGACGAATCCCGCAGCACGAGTGCTGATACACGCAGCACGATCGGTTGTCAATGACGTTGTTCGCATTGGAAATCTGCGTCAGCGGCCCGGCATCTCCACCGACTTAAAGGCGATTGTCATGGCCATTCTATTAACGCCGCGAGACCGCACACACGCAATCTAGCAGGCGCGCAGCTAGTTCGGATCAGATTGGCCGCGTATGGTCGTGGCAGGTCCCCGATAGTCGGTCCGGTCGCTTCTAGAGCCGATTCCTACGTGCAGTCGATCAGTCGATCTCGCACGCCACCGGCTGGTGCCGGTGCGTGCGTGCTCGGCAGGAGTTTGGTACCCAGCGCCGAATGACGGTGCCGATGATTGTGGTCGTCCTTGAAGTCCTCGATCACCACCCGGGCCTCGAGCAGCGTGGGCCAGTAGTTGCGATCGAGACACTCATCGCGCAGCCGGTTGTTGAACGACTCGATGAACCCGTTGTTCCACAGCGTGCCCGGCGGAATGTAGGACACCCCCACCGACCCAGCACAGAAGGTGCGCAGTGCCTCGGAGATGAACTCGGGCCCGTTGTCCATGCGCAACACCAGCGGCGGACACCCCACATCGCGAACGCCTTCTCCAAGCCCTCGATCAACCGGTCGGCGGTGATCGAGCGGTCCACGATGTTCAGCAACGACATCCGGGTATGCTCGTTGACCATCGACGCGATCTTCACCGTCTTGCCGTCAACGGTCGAGTCGAACTGAAGTCCACTGCCCACACAACATTCGGAGCATCCGGGTCGTCCGACGTCTGCGCCAATGGCAGCCGCCGAAACGCGGATCGGGAGAGCCCAACGACCCTGCACGCGAACCGCTCCGACATCTGCATGGTGCCGGTGAGCAGGGTGATTGCGACGTGGTAGGCGCGTTCGTACTCGTCCGGTGAGGGTCCCTCCAGGCCGGCTTGGATCCTGCGCGGGTTGTACCAGGTGTCGATATACCGAAACAACGCCCACTCCGCCCGCTCTTGTTGCGAATATGGTCGCGGGCCAATAGATTAATTCGACCTTGAGGGTCGAGTGCCGTTCCGCGTCTTCTCACGTTCCACGCAAGAACGGCAGATCGGGCTCATGTCGCCTCTATTCCGCACATCGCCCGGCCAGTAGGCGGGACTCCCGCCAGACTCATCCCGGCGCCATACACATACCCCGGTTTTGATGCCATCCGAACCTGTTACGACATTTCAACAGCTGTGACTGCTCGTCTTCCCGATCCTGCCTGACGCATCTTGTGCGCCTTTTCCCATATCGCTCACCACGACGGTCTTCAGCCAACGCAGCAGTGGGCGGCTTGTGGCCCTCCTCCACAGGACGGCTCCGAGGGAGCCATACACCCTCATCTCTTACGCAGCATCGTTTCAAGAAGCTCTTCCCACATCAAGCTCCTTTCAACGTTCGTGACACACGTGCATTCAGGTTTAGACCCTCGGGATAGATCGGGTACTGCGGAACGTCGCCCATCGCTGGCGGCGAGACGCCAGCCACCCCCTCGACGAGCCGGTCGCGCGAGGCGCCCGACACGACGTAGGTGTGCCACGGTTGCAGATTGCCGCCGGAAGGTGATCGGGTCGCGGCGTCGAAGACCCGGTCGAGGACGGCGCGGTCGACTGGTCAGTCGGTGAACTGGCGAAAGAACGCTTTTACCGCACCGCGTCGTACACGTTCACGAGGATCTTCCGTCGGTGTGGGGGTGATTGGCCTGGAGGAACTTCGCGACCTCGCGTTGCAGTTCCGGTGTGCGGACGCCAACGTTGTTGATGGTGTAGCGGGTCGCGACGTCACCCGAGCGCTCATAGAGCGCCTTCGCCGCCTCAGCGGGGCCGCCCTCGACCGCGAAGAGTCCGAGAATCTCGTCGTCGATGAGAGCGCCCATCGTGGCCCACTTGTTGTCGTCCGGCGCCTTCGACAGCCGGTTGAGTTCGTCGCCGAGGTCGCCCAGGCCGTGCAGGTCGAGGACCGGCCGGTAGGCGGGGGTCGAACCGTAGAACGCGATCTGCCGTCGTACCGCAGTCTTCGATGCGGCCAGTTCCTCCTCGGTGTGCCCGGTGACAACGAATCCGGACGCGATGATCTCCGGGTCGCCCCCGGGCGCACCCGGTGCACGTCGCCCGCGTTCCAGCGCGGGAAGCGTCACCTCCCGCACATAGCGGTCGGTGGTGAAGGGATGCAACAGGATTCCGTCGGCGACGCGACCCACGGTCTCGGTCATCTTCTCCCCGACCGCGGCGAGAAGAACTTCCGGTGCCGGCTGTTCGGACGGCGGCGTGAACATGGGAGTCATCAGGGTGTGCGTGTAGAAGTCGCCACGGAAGTCCAACTTCTCACCGGTGGCCCACGACTCCCAGATAGCCCGCATCGCGGAGACGAACTCGGCCATCCGCGGGGCGGGGGCGCTCCACGGCATCGAGAACCGTTTCTCGATGTGCGGCTTGATCTGGCTGCCGAGACCGAGCGACAGACGGCCGCCGCTGTAGTCCTGCAGGGCGCGACCCTGCACCGCCAGGGTCATCGGCGTCCGGGCGAAGGCCACGACGATGTTGGTCAGTAGGTCGACGCGCGTGGTCACCCCTGCCGCGATCGTCAGGTGCAGGATGGGATCCGAGACGACCTCACTGAACGAGACGCCGTCGAATCCGCTCGCCTCGGCCTCTCGTGCCATGTCCGGGACGTCGGCGAGCGCGCCCGTCGGCGAAGACAAGGGTAGAACTACTTTCATGCGCACTCCTGCGGGTCACGACCTCCCGGTCGTCTCGATAGCCGAAGTATAACGATCGCTAAGTGGATTTCAAGGGGCCGCGTTTGATGCGACGAAGGGGCGGGGCCTCGGCTCCTCGTGACGGTCCCGGCGGATGCTGGGAATGTTCACATCAATGGGTCTTTGCTCTCGGTGCGGCCGACATCGTCGTCGCCGTCCTGGTGGCCGTCGGTCTGCTGGATCTGTTCGCTGGATGAGCGCCAACGGTAAGTCGGACGAGGCCGACCGAGTTGAACGCGAGCAGGCAGTGCTCGTGGCCGTGTCGACCGGTGGTACGGCGATGATCAGACAGGCGCCGACCGACGCGCGAGAGGCCTTGACGACCGGCGATCGTCAGGGGACGACACTCACGAAGGAGACTCCACATGGAGAGCTTGACAACAAGGTCGCTATCATTGCCGGGGCTGGGTCGCGGCATCGGGGCATCCATCGCGAGGCTGTTTGCCAGGCAGGGAGCCCCCTGGTCATCGACGACCCGGGAAGCAGTCCGGACGACAACGGTGGTGACCAGGGAGCGGCCCGCGACGTAGCCGCGGAGATCGTTGCAGCAGGTGGTCGCGCGGTTTCCGACGGTGGAGACATCGCAGATGTAGCGACAGGTCACGGCTGTCCGGACCGCGATCGAAACGTACGGGAGGCTCGATATTCTCGTCAATGTCGCCGGCATCCTCCGCGACCGCATGATCTTCAACCTCGTGGAGGCCGACTGGGATGCTGTCATCTGCGTTCTCTTCAAGGGTCACTACAGCACGGTCCGCCCTGCGGCAGCCTACTTCCGATAACAGCGCAACCTCGACGGGCACTATTGGATCATCAACTTCACGTCGGTGTCCGGCTTGCAGGACTCCCCCGGCCGCCGAACTACGGTGCTGCGAAGATGGGCACTGTCGGCCTCACGTATTCGCTTGCGCAGGGGCTTGCTTGCTCGCTACGGCGTTACAGCCAACGCCATTGCTCCGGGTGCGGAGACTCGGCTGACCGCAACGGTGCCCGACGACAAGAAGATCGACGCCGGGGACTTTGACCAGTCCGAGCACTCTCCCGACAACATTGCTCCCCTTGCATTGTTCATGGCGAGCGGACGATCCGACTGGCTCTCCGATCGAGTTCTCTCGGCGCAGGGGTACCAGGTCGGGCTCTACAGCAGTCCGGAGGAGATTCGCTCTCTGTCGAGAACACCGCTACGTGGAAGCTCGATGGGCTGACCGATGCACTGGAGGCGAACTTCCGTCCGGTCGCCGACGGTCTTCCGCACTGCATCTTCGCTGCCCAGCTGGCGTAGCACCGCGCAGCGAAGTCGTTGAGGCCCCTCTTATCGACGAGAATCGCTACGTGATTGCGAGATTGAGACGGCACTGCCCCTTCAGGTCCGCGCCGCCGCAATCACAAAAGAGCAGAATCATCCCGTATAGCAGAACGGAGTGCCGCATCGACGATGTCGTTGGCAAACGTGGTTTTCGCAGCAAAGAACCGATCTTGTCGGTCCATCGGCACGAGCAGGTAACGATTGATCACCGCGCCACGGATAAGGTCGAAAATCACAGTGGCGGAGACATCTTCCAGTAGCTCACCACGAGCCACCGCTTCAGCGATCGAATCCCTCGCCGACTCGATCCACCGCTGGCGGACGGGGTCCATTGCACGGCCGAGGATCTCCGGATAGACCTTGGCTTCGAGCTGCAACCGCAGTTCGGCCAGACCGTACGGAGTCCGCAAGTCCTCGATGAACTGCTCTGCCATCTGAACGAGATCCCGCCTGATGTTCCCGGTGTCAGGCATGCCTCGGTCGCTGAACGAGTGGACCGCCTTGGTAAGTAGATCTTGCTTGCTCGACCATCGACTGTAGAGAGCTGCCTTGCCGACTTTTGCGCGAGTGCTGGCGGCCAGGGCATCACCCCAGATGATCTCGATCTAGTTGCCGAGATGCTAACCAACGCAGCACAGCGCTAATGCCGCCATGCCCGTCGGCGAGCCGATCGAGGAGGCGGGCGTATCCCGTGATCGCCGATGGGCATCGGGGTAGACTCAGTCATATCAGCGGTCAATGTTCAGCCGCCGTCGCTTCTGCGACGGTCTCGGTATCCACTTCGGCAGTACCGTCGCTCATCGAATTTCCCGACCCGGCCCCGACACCAACTTCGAGGATATTGGCGCCCGGCGCTTCGGACCAGCCACGTGGATCACCGTCGACAGGCGTGTGCCAGATCGCGATCCGACTGACCAACGGCTTCTCAAACTGGGCACTTGAATGTCACCTCGCCGACACTGACGACGTTCTGCAGCATGCCGCCGTCCTTGAACTTCGCCTCCGAGAAATCGAACTCCTGTCCATCGATACCATCGAAGCCGACCACCTGATTGAAGGTTGCTCCCGCGAAGGTCACAGCAGACTGAAACTCAGTATCACTGACCTTTACGCCACCGTCAAAGACCGCGTCGGCGAACATAGCCCTCCCACCTACGCGTGTAAGCACGTCCGCCGACTCATCGCTGGGTTCGCCGCTCTCTGCCACGAACGGTGCACCCACAATCTGCAAATGCTCAGCGAAGTGCGCGCCAGAGAAGATCGCATCGGATTCAAAGGTGCACTGCTCGAAGATCGCCAGCTCGAAGCGAGCCAGCGCGAAAACCGCCATGCCCTCAAAACGAGTTCGCCTGAAGATCATCATCCTTGGGAACACACTGCTAAAGAAGTAAGCATCGACCAGATGGGCGTCAGTGAAATCGAGAGACAACCGCGCCCACGGCCGCGGGTCCCAATCGCCACCTTTCGACATGAGTCGTTGCGCGACGATGCCCGTTATCGTCGCACGCACAGCACGATCATTCTGCGGGAACTCGAAGTGCTCCTCCTCAGAGACCTTATCGTCGAGATTCCGCTTGACCACACGCTTCGTCTGGAAATTCTTCCCCGAATCACGCTTGTACGGCAACCTCAGATAGCCGCAAAGCACCTCCACGCACATCTGCGCTTGCGGAACGTTGTCCCGCTCGAGCCATTCATCAGCAATCGTTGCGAGCGCATACGCGCCGGCCATTCGCACCGCCGCCGACGTGTGTGAGAGCTGCTCGACAGCCGTAGCGAACCGAGTCCGTAACTCGCTCAACGCATCGGAATCGAGACTCCGCGTCGCAAGGGCATGCGACAGATCTGCGGTTCGCTGCTTGCGATACGCGAGATACGCCGCACCACCAGCGACCAAGAACGCCACCGACCTCCACGTCAATGACCACCAATGTTCATCCTCAAGGGGCTTCGATTTCACCAGAGGATTCTGCACCAAGCACCGATACGCCTGCGGCGAGCACCCTAAGAACCATGGCGCACTCCCCGAAAATGTTGGCCTGCGCAGCTCCCGCGAAACCGAACAGCCGACCCCAGGGTCGCGGTGAACGCCGTCGGTCACGCGGCCGGAAATCCGTCGGTGAGGCATACCACCGAGTGAACGACAGAAAGGCCGAGAAGGATCGGAAGGTAGTCGTCGTAGCCGTCCCAGAAAACCATGGCAGCGTGTCCGGAACCTCACCGGCCCACACCTCCAGTTGCGGCATTCACTGCAGGATCGACGCCGTAGCGCGCCACGACATGACCTGTATTCCACACCTCGTGCAGCTCGGCCGAGCAGCGCCCCTCGTCGGCAGGCCCAGCGCCACATGCAGCGCGCGGACAACCACATCCACGGTCCCGCACAGTAGAAGCAGCAGGTGATCGAAGCGTCCATGCAGTCTTCGAGCACAGGTGTCGTGAGGTAGCTGCCCAGACTCCAGATGATGTCGTGTGAGGTACGCAGCGAGCCGACCTTCGACAACGACCCACATGGGTCGTGCCGCCCGTTCGCGTATCGACTCAGATCGCCGCCCCAACAGCAACTACACGAGACATCGCTTGCACGAGCACCTTTGACAACCGAAACAGGAGTGATTCCCAGTCAGATGTCAATACGCCGTGTGAATGAATCGCCGCCTGATGTCCACGCCCTGCCGCCCTCAGACAGCCGGTAGCACCGTCACGACGAAGGCGTGCCGCGGAGCACAGCGACTCACCGGACCCTCCTCGTAAAGTCGGGCGATCGCCACTGGTGGTGTGAACCGGCCGCCCATCCGGTCGTGCCCGCTGATCCCCCGGAGCCGGCCCTCCCACCACCGTCGCACCGCCTGCTCCTGGGCAATCGATGCGGGTACTTCGATGTCGACGATGTGTACATCGGTGTAGTCGTGCTCACTGAGCTGGGCCATGAGGATGTCGCCGAGCGGACCCCATTGCAGGGTGCCTTCGATGACGACGTTCTCGCGTCGTTGCAGGCACACCTCGCGGACGTCGTCGATGACTTCGGTGGATTCGGTGGTCTCCGGTGCGCGATGCCCCCGACCCGCCAGGAATCGGCGCGCGAACCGCTCGTAGCGTCGAATCGTGGTCGGGGCCAGTCCCCGCGCAACAATCAGATGGTGGCGATAGCGGACCAACATCTCGTCACGACTCGTCGGCGTCGCCAGCGTCTCGAGCGGTACCACCTGCCGGTCCCGCAGATACTCCAACAGGCGCGCCACGGTCGCCACCGTCGGCACCCGCCGACGACCACTCGCCCGCCGGGATGCCAAGAATCCTTCCACCAGAGCAATACTCAGGTCCTCGACCGTAAGACCCTCGCCGGTCAGCCACCGATCGAGCTGCCCCATCAACACCATGTGGTGCCGGACGGCGCCGGGTCGATGCCCGAGTCCGCGCAACTCCTCCTCGAAGCCCACCGCGAACGGCACCAGCGGTCCCGCACCACGCATCCATGAAATCGTGCCCATCGGACACCTCCTCCGTCGGTGGAGCAACCTGCGCCACCGACGGAGCCTGGAACACGCGGGATTATCCCGACCCGAATTCATCCGGATCTATCCGCAGATGCCCCTCACCTGCATCAATGCCGCCGCTTCGATACCCATATCGGGATAATTCCGGGGTCGGAATAAATCGATTAATCCCGACATCGGGTTTAGTCGACGATTTCGCACTTCGCCCGCTCGACGCCACCGAGACCAATGACTTCTACGAACTGGTCGTCGGGCGGCATCGCCGCAAGGCGACGATCGTCAGCTCGAATAGGGAACCGTCGGAATGGCTGTCGATGATCACCGACGCCCTGCTCGCGCAGTCGGCGATCGACCGGCTCACTTCCTCGGCGCACACCCTCGTCATCGAGGGCCCGTCCTATCGGCAACGCACCCGTCTGGGGCATGGCGCGGTTGACAGTTCAGAAGGCGAGGTCGATGCTCGATGACATCTTCGGGTGGTCCCATGCTCGTGGCAACGAGGTGGTCCCATCACCCTGGCAAGCGACAACCCCGCCGGGAAGCTGGGGTTCACGCGCCCCGCATGGGCACCCGACTCGTCGACGAGATCAATGCGCCGCTCGTCATGTTGTGACTTCCGCCGGGAGGTCGCACCATGCACGGTGTCCCCGCATCACAGGTCTGACGGACGTACTCATCATGGACCGCGACGGGCATCAGTCGCCGGGCTAAACTTGGCCGTCGGTGATGTCTCGACGGATCCGCACACTATCGTGGCTCCGGCACGCACCGGAATGGACATCGAGCTGCGGATCCGGCCACGGATGCTTCCAAACCCGTAACACGGTGTCCTCGTTCGTGTGGGGGTGCTACTGTGCGGCATCGCTCGATCTCGCCGATTCCACTACCCATGCCGCAATTTGTGCCCGCGAGGTGAATCCCAGCTTGACCAAAAGGTAGTCTACGTGCCCCTGCGCGGTGCGAGGCGAGATCACCAGGCGAGCTGCGATCTCCTGTTGGTCAGTCCTTCAGCAATGAGTTCGGCGATCTCAAGCTTACGCTTGGTCGGCGTGACCGATGGACTAGCTGTATGAGGCCATGACGTTGGTGACACCGGCGTGGAGCTTGCTCGCGGGTGGCCGGTTTCCAGCGGCAGTGTGAGGTCGATGGTAGTTGTAGTGCACGTTCCACACTTCGAGAGCTTGTGAGCGCTGCTGCTCGCTGGTCCAGGTTCGGGCGTAGAGGAACTCCTCGGACAGGATCGAAGTTGTAGCGCTCGACCTTGCCATTGTGGCGTGGGGTGTATGGGTTGATCCGCTGGTGGCGCGCGCCGTGCAGAACCTTGGCGAAGTCTTTCGCGCGGTAGCATGAGCCGTTGTCGGTGACGATCCGATTGATGTGGCCGATGCCGTGTGCTGCGAAGAACACCCGGGCTCGATGCATGAATCCGATTGCCGTGGAGGCTTTCTCATCGGTCAAAGCCTCGGTGTAGGCAAGGCGGGAGAACCCGTCGACTGCGGAGTGCAGGTACACGTATCCGGCGCGGGCTCCGGCAGCCTTGGCGCGTTCGACGGCCTTCGCCTGATCAGAGCCCTTGCCGTGGGCACGCCAGCCACCGCCGTCGGGGATCCGGCCGACCTTCTTCACGTCCACGTGCACCATGTGCCCCTGCCAGCGGGCGACGATCCGGAGCGGCGCCCGGTTGGACTCGCCGGTCGGGTCGAGGAACCGGCGGCGGTTCAACCCGAGGTGGGCCAGGTGGCGGCTCACGGTGCGCACCGAAATCCTGGTGCCCTCTACGGACAATTCCAGAGCGATCCGTCGGGACGACCACTTCTTGTCGCGGCGCAGCGTCTCGATCCGCGTCACCATCTCGGCCGGGGTGGCGGTGGGCTGGTGGTGCGGGGTGCTTGGGCGGTCGAGCAGTCCGAGTTCCCCGAACTCGCGATAGCGGTTCACCCACTTGCTCGCGCAGGCACGGGAAATGCCCATTTCCGCGGCGACGTGGGCGATGGGACGGGTCTGACACCGCTCGACGAGTCGGCGGCGACCCTCGACGGAGAGCGGGGCGTTACGGTGGAGCACGGACGGGTTCTTTCTGTCGGCGGATGCGTTGGTGGTACTTCTCATCCTGCCGTCGGAAGGCCCCGTCCCCTACGCTCAGCCCATGCTCCGCCCGGCGTCTACAACGTCATGACCCGCAACAACTAGCAGCTGCAGCGGGGATTCAAAAATCTCTCGCCCAGTGCGTAGGCGACGGCGGCCTCGAAATCGGGCATACTGCCCTCCCGGTATCCCGCGGCGAAGGCCTGCTTAGTCATCACCTGTCGAGTCTTACCCTCGTACTCGTCCTGGTACACGAGCATGTCCGGCAACAGCACCGGCGAGCTCCCTACTGACCGACTGAGCTGCTCTGCGACTTCCAGCCAACATGATCGCACGCCTGGGATTCTCTTCCTCAGCTGCGATCCATGCCAGTGCTTGAATGCACATGCTGTTGTTCATTCGGTCGTTGACTTTTCTGCCCGTCTTCAGTGCCTGCACGAGTAGGCGAGTAGCTCACGTGCGACCACCTTTTCGCCACACCGCAATTGCTAGCGTCCACAAAGTATGTGCCCGATGCACGGATTTCGCCCCGCGCCTCCGTAATTGTGCGCACGTGCTCGTAGCATTCGATGGCCCGCTCGGTGTCGTTCTGCAGTTCGCACGTGATGCCGAGGCCGTCGAGAGCGAGGACCTGAAACAAGAGGTCGTCCCGTGCGATGTACACGCTGACCGCACTTTCAAGAAGCGAGCGTCCATCGGACAGTTTCCCTCCGAACAGTGCGATATCCAGCGGCGTGGTCGATGTGTGCGCGAATCAAGGCGTTATTCGACTGGTCGACGAGCGTACGACAAGCTTCCACCAGGTCCGCCGACCCCTGAAGGTCACCCTGCAGTCCGCTCATCAGGCTATATGCAAATGTCGCTTTGGCTCGTTCGACAGTGAGGGTACCAACCTTGCGGGACAGAAGGCGACCGAGCCACCGACGCCCCTCGTTGAGCGACCCCTGGGAAAGCCAGAAAGGGCATAGTGCGGCAGCGATCCGCAGTCCCGTTGCGGGTTTGTCGGACACCCAGAAATCCAGCGCCTCACGGATATTCGGTTGTTCCCGACCCAGTCTGGCGATCAACGCGAGCTGCCGGGAACTGATCCATTCGGATTCCGCCTCGACCGCCAGCCACTCACACCAGTCGCGGTGCCGACGGCGAAGCGCGGTGTAGTCGCCACTCTCCTGCAACTTTTCCCGCCCGTAGGCGCGTACGGTCTCGAGCATTCGGAACCGCACCGCGGATCGACTTGTCGACGAGAAACGTCACGGTGTCGAGGAGGTCGTCTACGTCGTCACCATCGCAGACCTGTTCCGCGGCCTCGAGCTCGAAACTGCCCGCGAACACCGAGAGCTGCGCCCACATCCGTCGCTCCGCAGGAGTGCACAGGTCAAAGCTCCAGTCGATGCACATCCGCAACGTCTGCTGCCGCGACGGCGCGTCCCTGCTGCCACGAGTGAGCAGCAGGTAACGATCAGTGAGACGCTGCAGGATCTGATCGGGCGTCATCGCGCGAAGCCGGGCCGCAGCCAGTTCGATCGGTAGCGGCAGCCCGTCCAGCCGCTGACAGATTCGGGCAATGGTGACCTTGTTCTCCTCGGTCAGCTCGAACCCCGGGACTACGGCAGCGCCGCGTTCCGCGAAGAGGGTGACCGCATCGTTGCGGGGCAATCCTTTCGGCAGGTGATCCGGATCCGAGACAGGCAACGGGGGAATCAGAACCGCTGTTTCCCCACCGATTCCGAGCGGTTCGCGACTCGTCGCGAGAATTCGCAGCCGAGGGCACGCGCGCAGCAGGATTTCGGCGAGCTTCGCTGCCGCGGCCACAACCTGCTCACAGTTGTCCAGAACCAACAACACTTCACGCGGAGAAAGAACTCGACGAGCACCTCGTGCGGGGGTCGCGCCGACTGGTGACGCAACCCCAGCGCGGCCACGACCAGGCCCGCCAGCAGCGTATCGTCGCGCAGCTCACCCAGTTCCACCAACGTCACACCGTCCGAGAAGTTCCGTCGCACCTTGGCGGCCGCACGCAGAGCAAGCCGGGTCTTCCCCACACCACCGATTCCGGTCAACGTCACCAGCCGCGACGTCGACAACAGGTTCGTCGCCTCGGCCAGTTCCGTGCGGCGGTCGACGAAACTGGTCAGCTCCAGCGGAAGTCCACCCGTTCGACCCGAATCCGCCGGCGACCACGACGGCCGGGCCGACGATGCGCCCGGCACTGCCGCCGGTTCGGTGTGCATTGCCATCTCGTCGACCGGGAAGCCGTGATGACGCTGCGACTCGCGGAGTTGCCGACCCAGTTCCACGGCAGAGGGACGAGCGCCGACTTCGGCCGACATGGCACGTTCGATGAGCGCGCTGACGCCTTCGGAGACGCCGTGTTCGCGCGGGTTCGGCACCGGCTCGGACGTGATCCTCAGGAACTGTGCCACCACCTGCTCGCCGCTGCGGCGTTCGAACGCCGCATGACCGGTGATCGCCGCGAACAGGGTGGCACCGAGGCCGTACACATCGGCGGCGGGACTCGGAGGCTCGCCCGCGACAACCTCGGGGCGGTGAACGCCGGCGAACCCGTCACGACGCCGGCCGTGGTTTCGAACCCGCCGGCGATGTGAGCGCTGCCGAAATCCGCCAGCGCGGGCTCGCCGTAGTCGGTGAACAGGATGTTCCCGGGCTTGACGTCGCGGTGCAGGATCCCGAGGCGGTGCGCGGCCGCCAGCGCGCCGGCCATCTTCACCCCGAGTCGCAAAGCTTCCTCCAGCGGGAGCGGTCCGTGACGCCCGATCCGCTCGTCGAGCGACCCCCCCGGCGTGGTACGGCATCACGATGAAGGGCCTGCCGTTGCCGGTGACATCGGCGTGGAGAACATTGACGATACTGGGGTGACCGGTCAGCCGGCCGGCCGCACGCTGCTCACGCAGGAACCGTGCCCGATTCTCCTCGTCGAGGTCGGCAGTGAGGACCTTAACCGCCACCGTGCGATCGAGCGCAGCCTGCGTGCACCGGTACACGACCCCGGAACCGCCGCGGCCGATCTCCTGGGCATCCTCGAATCCGGCCGCCGCCAACTCCGCCGTGACCGAACCGGACACGTCGCGTTGCGTCGCGAACGAATCGACACCGGTCATCGGCTACATCGATTCATCCGACACAATACGTTGCAAAGGCACGGGCTTCTTTCACCCCTCAATCATGCATCCCCAACGATGTCGCGGGAAAGCCCGATCAGGCCGAGGGCGAGCAACATGGCGCCGAGTCACCGATGATGGCTCATTCGGTGGGACAGCTACTAAGCCTGGAGCCACCGACGTGGTGTCCGGGATGGGTGAGCCGAAACGACGAGATTCCCTTTGCTTCCTGAAAGAATTGGACTGCCTGTTGACGCGGCCACCGGCGGTAGACGTAGCGGCCGTCCCCTTTCCCATCGCGAAGCCTGCGGCGGATTGCAAAGGCACAGTCCTGCAAACGGGAGGCACGGGTGATCTTCAGATGCAAGGAAGGTGATTGTGTGCAGGCGCCCCGCAATATGGCCATCCACCACGCGTCACTCTATCCAACCCAACCACCTCGGTCACACCAGCACGCTCCGATCCGCGAAAACTGCTGAGCCCAATCGCCGACGCGCACCTTCCCTGTGTTGAGCAACCCGAGCCCTCCGAATCACTGCGCCATGGAGGCTTTTTACTGGCGCTTCAGGTTTTTAGACACGGGGCGACCCTTGCGAACCGTGACGCCATCGGTCGGCGCTACGAGGGCTGGAAGGACGAACGTTTTCAACATCCGCGCATGGGCAGGATCGCTGGGTTCCATGGATTCCATGCTGTTGAACAGTGCAAACTGCACAAGTGCGAGCCAAGTGTAGACTTCCGACGAGTTGAGGTCACTTCTCATTTCACCCCGGGTCCTCGCCTCCTTCAGAAAAGGCTCCCAAAGGTCGGCCGTTAACTCGGCAGCCAACTCAAGAGTTTCCGACCACGACTCTCCTCGCTGATTTGCCGGGGCCAGAACCATAGCCACGATCGGATCTTCGCGCGCCAAGGCGACGGTATGAATCAGACCCGCAATGAGATTATCCTCAAAGGATCCCTCCCTTTGAAGAAGTTCCCTGCTAGCCTCCAGCACTTCTCGAGCGCGCCAATCGATCAGCACTGAGGTCAATTCAGTACGATCCTGGAAGTACCGGTATACCGTCGGACGTGAAACTCCAGCCTCCGTCGCTATATCCTCCATCGTCGTCTTCGCCAAACCGAAGCGCAAGATCACCTTCTGCGCAGCATGGAGAATCTGCGAGCGGGCTTCCTCGCCATCTTTACTGAGGACGTTCCCTGCTTTCCTGCGCGCCATGTCACCTTGAGCTTCCACTCGGTTATCAAACTATTCAGCGTGGCCTATAAATCACTAGCAGTTCGCGACAGCTGGACGTACACGTATTGCACGATCACCACGCTTCAAGTATACAACATTCGTTTGTCGTCTCAACGACAACACGAAGGACCGCCTCGGCGTTGGTTGACATGACACCCGGAGGGCGGGATACACCCCTCGCACCGCCCCGTCTCACAGGGCCTGGCACTACGCTCACGTAGTGATAGTGAACACCGCCCTTCGACGGCAATCCGATGCCAATTCATCGTCACCCGAGCTGGCCTTAGTCGCATCACCCTGAGGAACATGCAGCCCGTGTGCTCATAGATCTGGAGCACCGCGGTCTTAGCGCGCTACCTCTGCGCGCGGAGATCGTCCTCCAACAGGATCGGCGGATCCTCGATCAGGGTCGTCTTCCCCACGTCGTGAAACGCAGTCGCGCTACTCGATCGGAACGATAGTCGTGCACTCACGACTATCGGTTTTAGTTCAACGCCTGCCATAAGCGGACGCATTGTTCAGCAATGGATTACGAGAATCCTGGCGCGGATCGCGACTACGCGCAACACAATCACTCTTCCTTCTCGCGCAAGCACCGAATTGTCACTCGTGTCGGCGAATCTCGATTGCCCATGGAATTTGTCGAGGCTCACATCGTCGGCGGGGCAATCAAAGCTCAACCGGACCGACCCGCAGGGGGTCGGCCTGCGGGGTCCGACTTCGCGACGAGTCAATGTTGCTCGCCGCAGTGCGCCTGCTAATGGGCGATCCGCCACCGCAGTTCTGCGAGCATGCCCACAACGTGCAGGATGTCCACTGTGCGGGCCGCCAGATTACGAGAGGGGTCACCTTTTCATAGTTTCGGGGTCGGATACGGGGCATCCGGCCGTGTAGGTAATTGTGATGCCGCGATGTCGATGTTCATTCCCTCATCGAAATTGCAGTCTCGGGACAATTTTCGACCGCGCTCCGCGCGCTATCAAGGTACTCGACCGCTGGCCGAAGGTTGGTCACAATTCCCATGCCTTCTTCATCCATATCGAATACTTCAGGAGCTAATAGATAACAGCGGCCATGCCCCTGACATTTGGTCGTGTCAATCTCAACTCGCATTTCTCACTCCTTTCCAATCTATTGGATCAGGGTGACTTCCGTTTACACGGAAGACGCCCCTGAATTGCAGCCTTATGTGCACTGCGTGACAGCTCAAGGCTTTACGGTGTTTCCAGCGTCAACCGCGAGTGCAACACCAGTGACATAGCGAGCTTCATCGCTCGCGAGCCATAGCATGGGCTGCACCCGTGATAAAGGCTGCCTTTTCCGAAACTCTTCCCATCAGCCTGACTCCTTTTCCATCCGATACTCAAGTTGCAGCATTCTGTACGACTGAATGAATCACTTCTGAGAGCTACCAGCCCTCGCTGGGCAGCGCTTCGGGACTCCGCATGTGGCGTTGAATGTCAGCTCTCGCAATGCGCAGCTAAATCCGCGGGCAGAGACGGGTTGCTACCTGCCTCAAACCGACATGCACTACTTGCGTTCTGCAGAGCCACGACATAGGAAAACCAAACTCAAACGTCGAGACAAAGTACGTTGTGTGTAATGTCGTTAAGGTTAGCTACCTCACTGCAGAGTGTCAACGCCATAGCGGTGCCCACGTCATGCGGTGCCCGGAAGTTCCACCTTCATGAATCGTGGTGATGGACGCACGCTCATTAGCGGCATGAACGAAGCTGGAAGCCAATGCTTACGACCGCATTCGGGGTGTGGATAGCGGGTCGAGCCACCGATGTGCCACCCGGACCTTTCTTCCCGCCAGACGAATTCGGTTTCGACCGAAACATCCACTATTTGACAACCAGCTTCATCAACCGTCGCCGGGACAGTATCGAAGGCATCGAGGATCGGACGAATGTGGTCGGCGAGGTGACCAAGCAGCCCAACTGCCTCTAGCCTCGATCTTTCGTCTCGCGGACTGGCCTGCGGATAGATGGCCGGTAGTGAGGTTCTTCGGGCATGGGCGTGCGAGGTCGCCGGGCGCTGCGGTCGCCGGTTCTCCGTGGATGGTCGTTGGGTCGGTGAGGGGTGGTCAGGCGATGCGGAGCGTCCAGGCGGTATCGATGAGGTGGTTGTAGGGCCAGCCTCGGGGAAGTCGGAGTAGTCGCTTCCGGCCGGTGTGGATGGTTCGTCCTGCGATGGCGAGGATCCGCAGGCGCAGGCGTTTGGGTTCCCAACGGCGGACTGGTTCGTGTTCGTCCCAGGACAGGGGTTAGGTCCAAGCGAGTAGTTCGGCTGCAAGGGAGACGATTTCGAACCAGATCTGGTTCTGCGCAAATCCGTGGAAGGGCAGGTTCCTCATGCCGGTGTCCTTGAGCCCACGGATGCGGTCTTCGGCCCGGGCGCGTTGCCGGTGTCGGATCTCAAGTGTCGCCAGGGTCCACCCGGGTCCGCGGGTGTTGGTGGCGAAGCACGTTATCCGCCAGCCGTCGGAATCGGTCAACCGTAGTTGCGCACCGGGATGCGGCCGTTCACGACGGACGATGACCCGCATCCCGGCGGGCCAGTCCTTCGGGCCGGGACGGGTGGCCCTGGTCGGAGTCGGCATCCATCCGGTCAGCTCGGCAACCTGGGCGCCGTCGCGGGCTTCGCCGTCCCCGTCCACCGACGAACGCCACGCCTGCACGGGAATCGCCTCGATCGCCGCCTTCACGGTTTCGTGGGCGGGGAACCCGATCGAGTACTCAAGCCCGGCATCGGTGATGTGATGCAGGAACGCCTTGGAACATCCTCCGGAGTCGGTGCGCACAAGCACCTGACCCCGCTCTGCCGCGGGCAGTTGGTCCAGCGCACAGTCGAGTGCGGCGATGTGATCGGCCTTGCTCCACGGTGAGGCTTTGCCAGGGCCGCAGGTGAAGGATCAGCGGTTCCCCGGTGCCGCGCTCACCGTGGTCGACAAACACGCACATCGGCGAGAACCCGAACGTCCGCTTGTGAGTGGGTTGCGCCAGTTCCTTGTCCGAGTGCGCGGTCACCAATGTCGAGTCCAGGTCGACGATCACCTGGCCACCGTCCCGACTGCCGGCGATACCGGCCAGTGGCCGGCGGCGTGCCCACACCGCTGCCGTGCCCGGGCGCGGGCAGCCCGGATCGTGGGCAGAACGGTGTCGACGTCGCCGGCGAGGGCGGTGACCAGCCGTGACACTGTCGCGTCGGAGGCGACCGGCCCGAACAGTTCGGGCTGGGCCCGCACCACCGCCAGGTCAGCGACGCAGTCACCACCGAGTGCAACTGCGGTCGCCAGGTCGATCAGTACTTTGCCCGGATCGTGGATCGATCGCGGAGGCCGCCACGGTTCCAACGCTGCGGACAAGGCTCGGTCCAACCCCGCGACCCGGGCGGACCCACGAAGCAGCAGCGCTCCCGACGACGAGATCAGCGACTCGCGGCCGCGGTCGAGAATCAGACTCGGATAGAGGTTAGTCTTCACCTGCGGAGTGCCTCTCTGAGTGGCGGACCTTGACCTTCGACAAGCCAAGAATCCACTACCGGGCAGGCACTTCCGTGCGTTACACGCCACCCTCACCCCGCGGAAGACGAAATCCCGAGGCTAGTGGCCGTCTGGTGAACACCGTCCGACACGCTGCAATATTTTCACCGCATCACCGCCATGTCATACTCAACCGCAATAGGGGGCCAGTTCCCAGTTGGACTTCACCTACACGAACTACTGCGGGACTGAAATCGGCTAAATCCATACTCCGGACAGTTGACAATCCTTCATGCGGTGGATTTCATGAGCGAGCAAACCTACAAGAACGAACCGCGTGCCTTCATCGACTATTCACACTCAACGGAAGATTCACGAGAACAGTACGCTTTAGTCGATTCATCTTCGAGCACGCTCGGGGAATCGCCACGGTGTTCGCCGCCGGGAAGAGGCACGACACCACGCCGCCCCACTCTCACACCCCGGCGACGAACCCCGCCATCCACGCTCGCCGAGTTGAATGCCACCCTACTTTTACGATGTTTCGGCCAGGGACCTCTACGAGGCTGACGTGATGCCCTCGTCGATAAGTGCCATCACCGAGTGATGCCGGGACCTGCCCTGGCCTCGGACTCGGCGCAGTCCCGTGCCGAGAACCGCCTCGTACCGCTTTGCCCTCACCCTGCCACACGCCGGTCGCATCGACGGGGATTGTGTCGCCATCACCATGCTGAGCGACGGTCGTCGAGTCCATCCCGCTAGCCCCTCGGCGTCACGTCGGCGAGCTGAGTGCGACGCGGGCGTACCCGTACCGCAAGCTGATATGCCGCTGCTCGGCGAATCGAGTGCCGGTGCCATGTGCGGTGACGGCAGTCGAATTCGTCCGGATCGATCAGACGCCCCGCCGGACATACCCCTGCTCGACGATTCCGCCACCGGCCTCCCCCGACGCGGTCCTGAACGTGTGGAATTCGTCGTAGGCGCTCATCACTGCGCCCGTCCGCGGAGGCCCCATCGGAACCCACTGTCCGGCTGGCCGGCCTACCGAGGCCACGGTGAGCCGATCGCCGGAGTCCAGCTCGATCTCTGCCTCGACGAACAGTCCGCTGCCGTCGCGTGTGAACGAACTGACGCCGGCCACCGGCGTCGCGGTATCGCCGAGCAGGAATCCCGTTGCATGATCAGAGCCGTCACTGCCGTACAACCTCATCACACTCAAGGCAAAGGTTTCGAATTTCCACATGAACCCGAAGTACTCGGACATCCCGATCGTCTCGTCACGAAATCCCCAGGTTCGATCGCGGAATCCGGATCCGTCAACCGCGGATTCCTGTCCTCGGAGGTTGACCGAGCCAACGACCGAGGCCGCCTGCTGGTAGTGCTTGAGAGCTCCCGTCTCGGCGTAGCCGCCGAACGCCTTTGGCGAGGCGTCGCCGACGAAGTCGGCCCGCGCGAACTGAGGCATGAACCGAAGTTCGGCGGTCACTTCCGAGGTAGAGATGGTGAAACCGGTGTCAAGATCCAGCCGGATGGATTTACTCTCAAAGCTCCCCGGGTCCAGAGGTTCAATGAGCTCGATCGTTCCGTTCGGTGTTTGCAAACTGAACCGCGCCTGGCGCGCGCCTGCGTTCGGCGAGGTCGAGACATGGACGGTGCCGTATATCCCGTTCTCGTCGTCCCAAAAAGGAAGCCACGCATTGTCGCGCCACGGGGGAGATCCTTCGCGGAGGTCAGCGGGAGCTGTGATGGGCTGCGCCAGCGGACCCCACACGGTGTCCGCGCCAGCACTTAGTTGAGAGGACATGGATACTCCTTGCAATCATCGGACACTCATACATTTGTAACGCATCTTCATACTTGCTTCGATCATCCAGAGCCGGACCGACGCTGGCGATCTCATCGACGTCCACAAGCAGGCATCAAGACACGATCTTTTTCGGCCCGATCCCATCCTTCGTCTAAGGGTCTAACAGTGGGTGGTGTCGATAGGTCACCATGCGCAAAGGGGCGCTGACCTCCAGTCCCGCGGTGCTCAGGTCGCGGCACTGAACCCACCTGCGCCGAACGGCGCCTGAACTCGCTCCACGGCGCTGGTGGCCGATAGTTCTGTTCGTCGCCACCAGCAATGTGAGACCTGTCCTGCCGGCCTGACGACTACTTCCGGTCGAATCCCTGTGCAGCAAGGTACTCGTTGTACTTGATGAAGGCAGGCTGCATGGCCGGCAGCAACTGGAGGAGCTTGCCCACCGGTCCCTTCACTTTGATCTTCCTCCGTGCGAGTGCCATCGGAACATTCAGATCACCAAGCCAGAACTTATGGCCGGTGTCAGTGTCCATGAACAGCTCGATCTCGACGTCAGATGCCTTTGCAGCGTCGCCTTGCCGCACGACCGGCGGATCCTGGGATGCGTCAAGGACGATGACCAACTCGGGGTCCGTGTAGTTCATGCGGAACGCTACATTCGATGCAACCCATTTGGCTTTCAGTTCGGGGTCGACGGCGACATTCTCGATGAACTTACCGAGAGTAGCCGCGGCTTCCTCAGTAGATGAGAACAATGGCATTGCATTTCCTTTCACATAGATGTCGTTGCTGAACGTGTTCGTACCAGGTAGGTGATTCAGAGCGCACCCGGTGCGGTCTTGCCTTTGTTGCAATGGAGCACCTGGATGCTCGACAAGTCGTTGAGCCCCCAGGGCCCGTGTTCGACGCCGATACCGCTCCACTTGACGCCTCCGAAGGGCGCGTTTGTCGCAAGTACCGCATGCGAGTTAACCCACGCAGTTCCGACGTCGAGTTGGCTTGCCAGGGCCGTGGCACGGTCGATATCCGGAGACCAGATGGACCCGCCGAGCCCGTACTGCCCTGCGTTCACCCTTGCGATCACATCGTTCACATCGTCGTACG
This sequence comes from Rhodococcus sp. USK13, assembly GCF_018343855.1. NCBI lineage: Bacteria > Bacillati > Actinomycetota > Actinomycetes > Mycobacteriales > Nocardiaceae > Rhodococcus > Rhodococcus sp. USK13. The sequence continues at coordinate 6,937,856 of NZ_CP069242.1, forward strand.
GTATGACGGGCAAGGCGGGTCCAAATTGCTCTTCGTCGACGATTCGCATACCGTCGGTCGCTCCGGCCAAAATGGTCGGTTCGTAGAAGACTCCCGGTCCGCCAACCGGTCTTCCCCCTGCGGTCGCCTTTGCACCGCTCTTGAGAGCGTCTTCCACCAACCCGCGGACTCGTTCGAACTGAGGCCGATTCGCCAGTGCCCCAAGCTGCGTGTCCTCATCGAGCGGATCACCAACGACAATCTGTTTGGCTATCTCGGAGAGCGCCTCGACCACACCGTCATAGATTGACCGTGGCACGTACAGCCTCTTAATGAGGATGCACCCCTGGCCGTTGTTCCAGAACGCGCCCCAGAAGAGAGCTTCTGCGATCTCCGCCGGATCAGCGTCGTCCAACACGAGCGCTGCATCGTTTCCGCCGAGTTCTAGAGTGACCCGCTTGAGATCCGCTGCAGCGGAGCGATAAACGTGCTTACCCGTCGCCACCGATCCTGTAAACGAGATCTTCCTCGGTACAGGATGCTCGGTCATCCAAGCACCGAGTTCGTCCCCTCCGGTAACGACATTGAAGACGCCGGGGGGCAAGATCTCACTTGCGATCTCGCCGATGCGCAATGTCGAGATGGGAGTGAAGGGTGATGGCTTCAGCACCATCGTGTTACCGGCCCGCAGCGCCGGCGCGAGCTTGAAGAAGGCCATCGCGACGGGAACGTTCCACGGAGTGATTCCCGCGACCACCCCGAGGGGGCGCCGCACAATCTCCGTATGGGCACCGTCATCATCACGGATCACTTCTCGTGGCCGCTCTACATTGGCATAATAGTCGAGCCAGGCAGCACCCGACATCGCTTCCACTCCGCCCAGATCGAGCGTCTTTCCATTTTCGTTCGCGAGGATCTCGGCCAGTTCCGGCGCGGCATCCATGACCGCAGCAGACAACTCCTGCAGCCTTTCCCGGCGGAAGTCCTCGTCTTTGCGCCATTCGAGTTGAGCCTTCGACGCAGCGTCCATCGCCCGGTCCAACTGAGCTGCGGTACAGACTGGCGCCTGCGCGTATACGTCGCCGGTTGCGGGATTGACTACATCGAAATAGTCACCTCCTGAGACACCTTGACCGCCGATTGTCATTTCCATGAAAACTCCCAGAGTCGTTATTCTAAAGAGACAAAACCAAGATTGCTGGTGGGCCGATCTACAGCACTTCCACCTAGCGACGCTTCTCCCTGGAGAGGGAATACTTGTCACCGGTCAGGTCGATCGTGCCGGTGCCCAATGCCCTCTCGCGAAGTTGATGTTTGAGAACACGTCCAACACCGTTCACGGGAAGCTCATCAAAGAACTCTATGAACCTGGGGATGCAGAAGTACGGTAGATGCGTTTCGAAGTACTTCAACAGTTCGCCGGGCTCGGGGCGCTCGCCCCGTGCGACGATGCACGCCTTGATGTCGTCTTCGGTCATGGGCGAGGGCACGGCGTGTACAGCGACTTCATCAACCAGGGGGTGTTGTCGGATGGCAACTTCCAGCTCGATTGACGACACATTCTCGCCGCGTCGCCTCATCGCATCCTTCTTCCGATCTACGAATGCGAATGCGCCCTCCGGAGTCTTTCGACCGTAGTCGCCGGTGTGGTACCAGAGGTTGGTGATCGTCGAAACAGTTGCGGTGTCGTTCTCCCAATATCCGGAGAAGATGGCACCCGGTGCCAGGGGCCGGATCGCGAACTCCCCTGTTTCGCCATCGGGTACCTCATTGTCGAGATCGTCGACGATGCGAACTTCGATAAGGCTGGCTGCACGTCCCACGGATCCTGGGAGCCGTGCCTGGCTCACCGGGTTCAGGCAGATCGCGGTGGCCTCGGTTTGTCCGTAGCCGTCGCATACGACTCGTGTACCGAAGCGTCTCTCGAATTCTTCTTGGCGCGGGATGTCCAGGGGGATCCATACCGCCAGGCGTAATTGGCCGCGCATGGGAGGGTCCGCCGATTCGGGTTGGGCCAGAACGGCTGCCGCCATCGCCGCGACACCCCACGATGTGGTCGCCCCTTCCTCGTGGACCTGACGCATGAAGGTGCTGGCGTGGAATTCGGCGAGAAAGCTGACCGACGACCGAGAAAACAGCGCCGACATCAGGACCGCGATCTGACCGCCGGCGTGATACAGCGGCAGGGCCGTGACGATCTTGTCCCCCGCTGCCACCCATTCCGCGGCAATGTACATGCGTGCGACCTGGAAGTAGTAGGCGTGCGAGAGCTTGCAGGCTTTCGACAGTCCGGTCGTCCCGGAGGTGAACATCAGACTCATCAAGTCGTCAGGTCGAACACTGACTTCCGGAAGTTCGGAACCGTGCTCGGCGAGCGACGCGTATGAGACATACATGGGCGGAGAAAGGTCCGGGGCATTCCCGTCTACTCCTACGATGAATTGCACGGAGGTCGTCGCAAGGTCCATGCCACCTAAGAGTGTCATTGCTGCTGCATCGCCGACAACCGCCCTCGCGCCGCTCGTCGACAACTGGTGCCTCAGGAACTCGCCCTTCAGGAAGACGTTGATCGGCACGAAGACGATACCGAGCTTGGCGCACGCGAAAATGAGCTCGACGTACTCCACCGCTGTGGGGAGCATGATGGCGAGCCGGTCCCCTTTAACAAGCCCGAGTTTCAGCAACCCTGCAGCAACTCGGTCGGTCTTCCCGTCGAGTTCGCCGACCGTGATCCATTCGCCACCGAACTTGACGAAGGGCGCCGATGGATCAGCGGCCGCCCACCCACGGAGTTGCTCGACAGGACCGACAACAGAACCTCGGTCCACGTCAAACGGTAGTTCCTCGCCGCACTCCACTGGTGCGGTAGCCGTTGAACTGGCCTGAATCGTCACACTGTCTCCTGAATACCGTCGTTCACAACATTTCGCGTCGAGCAGGTAATCGGCACACTTTCGACCGAGTTGTAACTGATACCAACCTGACGTGGCGTTTCTTCTTTCGGAATAGTCAGCCGGAAGTTTTCAAATTTGCTCAGCAGCTCCTCGTAGGCGATCGCCAGCTGAATTCTCGCAAAATGTGAGCCCAGGCAACGATGAACCCCCACACCGAACGCCACATGCGGAGTGCCCATACGCTCGAAGTCCAATTCATCTGGATTGTCGAAATGTTCGACGTCGCGATTGGCTGACATGTAGTTCACCGCAATGCGGTCGCCCTTTTTGAACTCGCAATCCCCGATCGTGGTGTCCTCGGTGACGGTGCGAGCCATGAAGGACACCGTGGGTTCGAATCGCAGGAATTCATCGAGATCGACCTTCCACCAGTCAGGGTTACGCAATCGGCCTTCGACCTCAGGGTTCGTTGCGAGGTGGTAGGCGATATTCGACATTGCACTACGAGTGGTGTCGAGTCCGCCGGCCAACAGGGCTGTTACCACGCCCAGGCGTTCGTCGTCTGTCAACAAGCGACCATCTTCCACCGTGGCAGTGACCAGCGCACCGAGTACGTCATCGCGCGATTCGGGATTCTTCTCGACCTCTTCAAGAAGCTCACCTGCGATCAGAGCGATTTCAAAGAACGCTTCGGGTGTGCCTTCGGTCGCGGCACGCTCAACGGCGCTGACCGCGCGCTTGGTGAGGTCCGCGTCCTCGGTTGCAAAGACCACGCGTCCAAGTGCGCCGGCGGTGAACGGGATGGCGAAGTCGTGCACGAACTCGAACTCGCCGTGCTCCTCGAGCTTGCGCGCAACTTTAGCGACGAGGTCTTGGCCGACCTGACGGATCTGGTCCTCGTACTTCAGAAGGTAGTTGCGGGAGAAGTACTTGTTGAGGAATTTCCGAAAGTCGCGGTGGATCGGTGGGTCCAGATCCAGTGGTGCCAAACTGACAGGGAGACCCCTGAGTGCAGGTTCGCAACTGCTGAACTTGTCGGGTCGCTCTGCAATCGCCTTGACGTCTTCGTATCGCGTTGCGACGTAGTATTCGCCGTCGCCCGCGGCGCGCGGGAAGGGGCACCCACCTTCACGCGCCGCACGCAGCGCGTCCAACATATGCAGACGCTGTTCCGGATCGAACAAGTCGATCGATTCGACGATTTCGTTCACACTCTTCACTACTTCGCCCTCCTTATAGTTTTTCTGGAACCACTGACAGAGTCTGCTGTCCGTCACGAACACCGGGCTCCTGTGCATCACGTTGATTCACATATTTGGCCTTTCCGCAACGCGCAGCATCTCATTCAAATCGATGAGCTTGATTCGCGGAGCTCCTCGTTCCCTCCCCAGACTTCGCTCGTGCGCGTCAATGGATTTCGCGCCGGCGAAGTTCAGGTAGTCCGGTTGTCGCTCAGATATCAGTTGTCGCAAGTTTTCCTGCGCACGAACAGGTTCCGTGAGGTGCCCCGCGCGGTGATCCTCGATGATCTTCTCGACGGTGTCCTTTGCGCACTTCTTGTTGGTGCCGATCACGCCCGTTGGGCCGCGCTTTATCCATCCCGCGACGTAGACTCCTGTCAGACAGGCTCCGCTTTCCGAGGTGACACGGCCGCCATGGTTTGCAATCGTGCCACTGACCGGTTCAATGGGAAGCGGTCCTGTTGGAACTCCTCGGTACCCAATCGAGCGCAGAACGAGCCCGCACTCGATGTCCTCCTCGACCCCCGTAGGCCGCACCTGCGAACGTCCATCCTGCGTGGACAGCAATTCGTTGTGTACGATTCTCAATCCCTCTACGTGGTCATCTCCCAATACCTCCAAGGGGGACGCGAGATAGCGTAGGACGATTCGCTTCTTGCCGGGACTGGGAGCGGAGGACGCGAGCTTCCTCAGAATCCCCAACTTGACCGTCGCGATTGGGTCATTCCCCTCGGTAGCGGCGCGCGAGTATGCATCCAGCTCGGACTCGTCCATGTCTACGTGGACATCAAAGCTCGACGATTGACTCAATGCTAGAAGTTCCGGAGTCGTGTATGCCGCCTGGGCCGGCCCTCGCCGTCCCATGACGACCACTTCCTTGATATTGCTCCCTGCGAGCCTATGTACGGCATGGGTAGCCATATCCGTCTTAGCGAGAGCTTGGGGTTCGCTGACAAGGAGACGGGCGACGTCCAGAGCGACATTGCCGTTCCCGATCACAACAGCGCGGTCGGCGGACAGGTCAAACACACTGTCGGCGAAATCGGGATGTCCGTTGTACCACGCGACGAACTCGGTTGCACTGTGGCTACCAGGTAGGTCCTCGCCGGGAATATCAAGCCGTCGGCTCCCGGAAGCACCGATCGCATAGACCACCGCATCGTGCGACTCCAGCAATTCCTCATGCGTAACATGCTTTCCAACAGTGACATTGAGAAACATCTCCATACCTCTGCGACCTGCGGTGCGCTGAAACAGCTCGGCGACCGCCTTCGTCCCTTGATGATCGGGAGCGACGCCGTAACGGACCAGGCCCCACGGAGTGGGCAACTGTTCAAACATGTTCACCTCGACCGCGAGATCGCGGCGCAAGAGAAGCTCTTCTGCGGTATAGCATGCCGCCGGGCCGGAACCTACGATAGCCACCTTCAGCGGGCGGAGCTTTTCGTCCGAATCTACTTTCTTTTTCTGCGCCCGAACAACATTCGCGTCCTCGGAATCCCTGTTCGAATAGAACGCAGCGTTGATCTCCTCGTACGGAGCCGTCTCATCCGTCAGATCGATATCGGCCACGATCGCGCTCACAGGGCATACCTCGACACATGCGCCGCAATCGATACAGGAGACCGGATCGATATACAGCATCTCCGCAGTGCCATAACCCGGCTCATGCGGCGCCGGATGGATGCAGTTGACGGGACAGACCGACACACATGCTGCGTCATTGCAGCAGGGTTGGGTGACAACGTGCGCCAAACCATTACTCCTTCTTGCATCCTCCTGGGACAGCGCGTAAGCGGCTCCAGGTGGAACGACGAGACAAACTACGTTGTCTGTAATACCGTTATGTTAGCTACCTCACGTTCGAGTGTCAATGCTGAGGCCTCCGCAAGCCCCACCAGGCAATATCCAGGCTTTCCCGCACGGCGAGGGCCGGACCAGTGCTGGTGAACGAGGCAAGAAGGCCCTCCAGGGTGGACGTCCACGTAGTCGCAGCCGAACTGACCCGGCCGCTGGTTCCGGACGCACCGAGGCGGCCTTCTGGAGCGCTTGCACTCCAACTGACACATACCTAAGCCGGCACGAGACTCGACGGTCGACGATTTTCTCCCAGATCGGCCCGACAGCCTGGCCGGGGGGCTGCGTTCCTGGGCCCGGAGGTGCATCGGCACCTCATTGTCCGCGGCACCCAACTTCATAGAGGCTCCCGCGGGTAGCGCAACTGCAACAAGCATGACCGAGCCTGAGACGGCGAAATATATTGAAGCGCAGCGGGATCGTTCTTGAGCGAAAATCGTTCGCACCTACAGTACGAGCGTTCGTCAGGCCGATCCACGATAATTTAAAAGTTAGATAGAAAAAGCCTGGATTGGCCGCATCCTCCGGGCTATGCTTTCGCTGAGCAGTATGAGCAGATCCGACCTTCCGCGGCATCGCGAGGAGTTGGCGGACCCCAGGGTGATTAGCGCACCAAGACACCGCGGTGACCTGCCGTTCCGGTAGCGCCCGACAGCCGACTGCGGCGAAGGTGAAATTACGTCACCGCGCGACGGCATTTTCAATCGTTAACTCAGACAGAAGGCAGAGGTTCATGGACGTCATCGCAGTGATGCCGCTCGAGAAGTGCGGAGAGGATGTCGCATCGGAGGTCGGGGGCAAGGCGCTGGGACTCGGTGCGCTTATGCGGTCGGGCATGACCGTACCTCCGGGTTTCGTCGTTACAACCGACGCGTACCGTTCGGCGGTGAAGGCTGCGGGCATCAACGAGCACATCGAGAGCGCTCTTCGCGGAGCCGACCCCGAGGGCGATCTCACAGCCGTGTCTGAGGTGATTTCCGCGCTCTTCACGGAAGCGCTCATCAGTGATGAGCTTCGCACGACTATCGAAGATGCATACTGCGGGCTGGGCTTGTCCCCGACTCCCGTCGCCGTGCGGTCCAGCGCGATCGCCGAGGATCGTGCAGACGCCTCTTTCGCTGGACAGCAGGACACCTATCTCTGGGTGCAGGGGGCAGACCAGGTTATTACCCATATCGTACGGTGTTGGGCAAGCCTCTTCAGCCCGCGTGTCATCGCCTATCGGGCCCGCTTGGGAGTTCCGCCTGAGGATGTAGCCATGGCGGTGGTCGTTCAGGAGATGGTACAAGCTCGTGCGGCAGGAGTCATGATGACCCTCGATCCGGCCAACGGTGACCGCGACGCGCTGTACATCGAATCGAACTACGGGCTCGGCGAAGCCGTCGTGGCCGGGGAAGTCACGCCGGACTCCTTCTGGGTCGACAAGAAGACGCTCGGTTTACGCAAGCGCGTCGTCGGGGATAAGCAGATTGCGTACCGCTTCGATGAGGCGAGTCAGCAGGTTCGCAAGGTAGAAGTTTCGGCTGGCGAGCGTGCGGACTGGTCCCTCAGCAATGAGGAGGTGCGCAGGATCGCCGAACTCGGACGAGAGATCGAGACGGCCTTCGGCGCCCCGATGGACGTCGAGTGGGCAATTGCCGGGTCCGGAACGTCCTCAATTGTTCAGCTCCTGCAGGCGCGGCCTGAAACCGTCTGGGCATCGCAACCCGTCCCCGCCGACAATGGCTCCCAATCCGGTTGCGACTCGGATCTCCTCACGCCCCAACGGTGCGACCCGCTGCACTCGTCGAGCACTCCGAACCTTCACTGGAGCACGTCGAACCTGGGCGAGGCGATCCCCGGGGTTCTTACTCCTCTGAACTGGACGCTGTGGCACCGGCCGCTCGAGAAGTCCGCATTGCAGGCCGCATTCCGTATCGGTGTCCTGTCGCGCGCAGAGTCGGAATTCACTGACGACGTCGACCGCCACTACTTCCGTGCGTTCTATGGACGCCCGGCGATCCAGGTCGAATTCATGGGCGCGATGGGCGATCGCATGCCCGGCACTTCGAGCGAGGACGCCGTCAGGTCCGTCCTTGGTCGTGTTCCCGACGGGTGGCAGGCCAATCCCACGCTTCGTCGATTGCCCGTTATCGCCGGCAGATTCCCTTGGACATTCATGATCGTTATCAAGGAGATCCGGGAGACCGTCAAGGCGGTCGACGCCTGGTATGCACCGCATCTTCAGCGCGTGTCCGAAGCGTTGACGGTAGCCGAGGCCACCGAAAACTTCCGAGTGGCCATGGGATACTTCGACCGTGCCCTGACCACCCAGGTTGTCGGCTCTCTTGCAGGCATCGTTCCGGTGTACGACGTCCTTGAACGACTGACCAAGCGTGCTGGGGTGGATATCTCTGCATTGAGCGGCTCCGGTGGGGCTGAGGTCTCGGGTCTGGTCACCGACGTCTGGAAGGCGTCACGCAACGAGCTCAGCTTCGATGAGGTGGTCGCGCGGCATGGAATGCACGGTCCGCTCGAGGGTGAAGTATCGAGTGTGGTTTGGCGGGAGAATCCTGAACCGTTGCGCACACTGATCGACACATATGCGCGCCAAGACGACGATGAGGATCCTCGCCTTCGCGAGGCGGATCACCGCGTTGCGGCTGGCCTGGCGGCGCGACAGCTGCTTGCTGCGACGCCGAGATGGCAAAGACCAGCCGTTCGGTTCCTGCTAAAACTCGCGGAAACGCGGATCCCGCTGCGAGGTGCGGCAAAGCGGTCGCTGGTGCAAGGGCTCGATGGAACCCGAGCATCGGCGCGGCGGCTCGGCGCACTCCTTGTTGAAGCGGGCACTGTGGAGCACGCCGACGACATCTTCTACTTGACTACGGCAGAGGTCGAACACATTCCTAGTGACGTTAAGTCGCTCGTGCGGCAACGGCGCGAGCGACGGGATGCGTACGCAGCGCTGTCCATCCCGAGCGATTGGAAGGGCACGCCCGAGCCGACGCCGGTCGGCGCCGACGATGAGCTGACCGCCGAGGGAAAGATGACTCTTGAAGGCATAGGTGTTAGCGCAGGAGTCGTTGAGGGAATCGCGCGTGTCCTTTACGAGCCTGATTTCGCCGCGGTTCAACCTGGCGAGGTTCTGGTGACTCCGACGACCGACCCGAGTTGGTCCTCAGTGATGTTCATCTCGTCCGCCCTTGTCGTGGACATCGGCGGAGCACTTAGCCATGCAGCGGTCGTGGCCCGCGAGCTTCGGGTGCCGTGCGTCGTGAACACCCGGAGCGGAAGCCGCACCATCAAGACGGGCGACCGTATTCGCGTTAACGGCAATTCTGGAACCGTCGAAGTTCTCGAACGCGTTGCCTCGCCTGTGGAGCTCGAGGACGCGTGATGCGCACAGTCTTCCTCAAACGAGGAAGACTGTGACTGGTCCGACGTACCGACGCGCGGGGTGTCCGCGGGCCGGGCAGGATATTAGATTCGGAGTCGTCCCCGAGGGTCCTCCCGGCCCGCCACCGCAGAGGGTGGAACCGTCTTCAAGCAGCGCAACGTGTCCTGGCGACTCGTGCCCCAGCGCGGTAGCACGTGTAACCACGACCGCCCGTGTCCGACATACGAGGTGATGACCGTGGTGTGCAGGGCTCGGTACAAGTTGCCGCTTACCGGGCTGGGAGAGCCGGGAGCGGACGACGCCGGTGAAGCCCCTCTCCGGGACCGGTGTAGGAGGTCAACGCGGCCGCCGACCGTACGTGAAACTAGCTGCGTCGGGCGAGGGTGGTGAGAGCTCCCCGAGTTACACACGGTCGGCCGGCGGCCTTGATGTACACGCACGATCGGGGGGCAGCCGTGACAGTCGAGAATTTTGCGTAAGTCATTGCTGCTCTGATTTTTTGACACAACAAGCCGGGTTGCCGAAGGCTAGGATTAGGGACCGAGTCCGGCGCTGCAGCCGACAATGGCGCAACGTCCACGCCTGCGGTCGTGAGCGCCATCGATGAACTCAGACTCTGACAGTCACGGTGGCGTTTCACCTCGATGTCATGGACGATCACAGCAATGTGGCCACGGCTTGGTCGCTGCAACCGCTCCCGGGAAACTCCAAGGCGCGACTGCGGCCACGTGCGTGTGTCAGGTTCGAATGGCTCTGGCTCATTATCCGTGAGGGTTCCTGAGTATGCCAGTGGATGAGGTGTATTCGCATGTGTGGGAGGTCGAATCCGGCGCGTCCATCCCTCTGCCGCTCGCGGGTTTTGATTCGATATACGTTTCCCTCGACAGCGCCGGAGTTGTCGGGCAGGTGGTCAGCCCGTTGAGGACCGCGGCTCGGTCGCGTCCGATCCCCCGGACGAATCGATGCAGGTTCGGCAGATCGTTCGAGGAGACGGCCGCCTTCCAAGATTGATACGATCGCCGTGTGCTGGTCAGCATCTCGGGCGAACGAGGTAACGAACGCTGCGGTGGTCTCAAGGTGCTGGCAGCTGGCGAGGACTTACTGCTCGTCGTCGGTGATACCCTCGGGTCGGTGCAGGATCCGCGAGCGACGCGCCGAACCTTCGGGATTTTCTCCCGTGCAGATGTACGGTGGACTCGTCAAACCCGAGTGACCTGCCTGCAGGGCGGCCAGCAGTTGGCGACTGCTACCAACGGCCGACGCACGGTTCTCCGCAGCGCGCCCGAGCCCATTTGGATCGGTTTGATCCACTTGCCCTGGGCCTCGAGCGCGGAAACCGCTTTCATAGCGGCGCTGGGTGGAGGCGACGAGGACGGATTGCTCGCGGCGCGCGGTCACGCTTGTTCGGCGGTCCGCCGGAAGTCCTCCGCGGCGGTGAGTTCGGTGTGCCGTTCGGGATCGTCTGCAGCCTTGAGTCAGAGACAAAACGCGTTGAGCAGCAATGCTTTCCGCGCGGCTTCGGCCAGGTTATGCCACAGCTGCCAGCTTTCGGCGACGCCGACGCTTGCGTCGGGCGCCCCCGTGTGCGCGCCCCTTCGACGCAAGCGTCGGCGCCAACACGGCACCACGGTCGTGCCCGGGCACGCGGTCGGCCAGTCGGCGAAGGTAATCGACCTTCCTGTCGGTGAGGACGTCGCCGGGGAGGGCGGTGGCCATGTCGATCAGGACGATCCGGACCGGTGCCGTCGTCGAAGGGCGAAGTCGTCGACTCCGAGGACCTTACCGCCCGATGCCGGGTCTGGAAGCGCACGGACAAGTCGTAGCTGGGTGCTGTGTCCCGACAGTTCTGTCGCTGGGTTCCGGAGCGGCCGGCAACCGCCAGCCAAATTCTTTCGAGGCTTCCCTTCAGCATCTGGGGGTGCGCCGTGCACATCACACCGTCTATCTGCTCAGCGAAGGTACGCCCGGGTCGCCGTCGGTGGTCAGACAAAGGAAGCGTCACATCCCGCAGCACGAGGCGACTGAGCCGGCTTCCGATCGCGATGTCGGCCACACCGTGCATTCGTAGCTATGTTGACCTTCGTGCAGGACGCCGGCGTCCGTAGACGTGCGGATCCCCGCAGCGAGGGGCGCACTGGCCTCACGGAGGCGATCGAGGCAACCCGTGCCGACCGCCACCGGATTGGCCGGTTCGGCGCACACTCTTCGAGCAGTCCTACGGCCGCGCCTGGCTTTCCCTGAGCGAGACGACGTCTGCAGTCTTCGAGATCGTCTCGTGGTCCCGAGGACCGGTGACACGGCGAGGCGTGCGACCGGATGTCCGGTAATGCTCCGACGCCGAAGGCCAGTTGTGCGGGCATCCTGCGGAGGTCCCGGTCATTCTGCTCGCAAGAAGCAGAAGCCAGTCGATTCCAGTCAGGCGAAGTGCTTCATCAACTTCGCCGCCTGCTCCGGGCGCAGCAGGCGGAAGTGCCCGTCCGCCGTCACCAGTCGCGTCCCCGGCACAGCAGCGGCGGCTATCCACGCCTGAGCGAAGACATCGCCGTCCCCGCTGGCGACCACTCGCCCGCGCACGAGCAGCTCCATCCCGGAGGGGACGGGGCGCAAGTATTGGACGACGAGCTTGCGCGTCAGGCCGGGTTTGCCTGATTCTGCCACGACGTGCCCCAGCGCGTGATCCATCAGCATTGCCGAGATCCCGCCATGTACGTGGTGCGGCGGGCCTTCGAATGCCTCACCGAACGTGCAGGTGGCGCTGGCCACACCGTCGACAGTCTCGAAGGATAATGGAGCAACGAATGGACTCCCCTCCCCGGTCATTGGTGAAAACATTCGTACGCCGTTGTACGGGTCGTCGACCGAAGAGGGCACACCGGCCTGCCGGCTCGTCGCGCCTAGGATCGAGGTGGCCTCGGCGACCAGAAGCCTCGCCTGGCAGAGGATCTTGGTAGGCACCTCCGACATGACCGAGGCGGTCCCGAGGGCGCGGAGCGCCCGACCGAGATCACGGACCGCGCGTCTTCTATCGACGAGGTCGCCAGGGACGTCCTGCTCTGCCACGGTTGTCGCTTGACCGAGCAAGGGTCCCCAGGCGATCGTTGGTACCGGGCCGATTCCCTCCAGGTCCTCGCCGTCCCCTGCCCCTCGGCCGACCCTTTCAGATGGCGACTTTACGAATCCCTCATTCACGCGAGGACTCCTGGAATCTACCCGGTTGAGGCCTCGACGGGTCAAACAAATGCCGGAGAGTTCCGCATCCCGCATCCCGTATGCCGGCGCCTGCAGCAGCGCCGAATTTGGGGATGCACATGCTCGGCGCCGTCGGCACTTCGTCGCGGGACGGCTCGGCGCGCCGCTCACGGATCGATCGTACGACGATGGCGGCCATGTCTTCAATGCCCTGCATGGTGTTCCTTCGAATCGTGGATGAAGACCGGATCACCTCCGGGTCAACGGCCGACGTAGGTCCCCTTCGTGCGTGTTTTGAATGCCTCGAAGGCCGCGGCAGCGTCCTCGGTGGCAAAGGTAATGCGCTGGTTGTCCCACTCCAGGTCAAGCTGCTCGGCCAGGGTATTCGTCTCAGCACCTCGCAAGGCACGGACCGTCGCCCGCAACCCGAGTGGCGGCAGCTGCGCTAGATCCTTGGCAACCTTCAGCGCGTGCTCCAGCACCTGGCCGTCAGGGACCACTTGGTTGACGAAGCCTGCACGGTGCGCATCTTCCGCCGACATCGGCTTGTCCCGCAGCAAGAAGTCCGTCGCCGCCGATTGTCCCATCAGCTTGGTGACGAAATAACTAACTCCCATGTCGGGGCCGAATCCAAGTGTGCCGAACGCAGCTTTGAACTTCACAGACTCGCCCGCAATGCGGTAAGTGTGCAGGCCAGCCCATCCGATGCCTCCGCCAGCCACGGCTCCATTGATGGCCGCGATGGTGGGCTTCTGAAAGTTGTTAAGCATCTGAAGGATCCATCGGCCCGGCCCCAACGGGTCGAAACGTCGAGCTTGAGCCGAGACCCCGAGCGAGGCGTGATCACCCTGCATCACTCCGCCGTAAAACATGACATCCGCGTCCGCGCCGGGACCGAGCTTGCCGTCCAGCTGGGCAAAGTCGACGCCGGGGCTCCACGCCGTCGCGCCGTCCGAGACGTTCGCGGTCGTGACGATGACGCGAACGCTGTCGTCACGTTCGAGCTCGGCGGAGACGTCCAAGAGTTCCCTCAGCAGAGACCCTCCGAGTGAGTTATTGGCGAGCGGACGATCGACCGTAAGCACGGCGACGTGCTCATCCACCGACACGTGCAGTTCCTCCGACATAGGCAGCCTTTCCTCGCGCGGGGGCTCCGGCGGACCGGGGAAGCTCCCGAGACATTTTACTGTACATTAAACTTTGGGCGAACAGAAGCATTCGTTCGAACCCCACGCGATCAATACCGCGTGCTCGATGATCTGAACCACGTCTTCGACGCGCCCGATCAGGACCAGCAATGCCCGCACGGTCACCGTCGGAGGACCTTGGCCGCTCACTTTGGGTCGGCGGTGTTGCCCAAAAAGAGGGCCATGTCTTCGCATCCCCGCGAGCGACCCCAGTCCGGCGTGACGCGGCCGGGGATTTACCGGTGACTCTGAACGCATCGCGCACCGGAGGATGCTCACGACGCGAATCGCGATCAGACTCCGTACCCTCCATCGACGTTGAGAGTCTGGCCGGTAATCCAGCCGGCACGATCTGACATGAGGAATCGGACTGCCTCGGCCACGTCAGTCACGTCCCCGAACCGACCAAGGGTCGTCTCCGACTTCGCCAAGGCCAGGCCTTGTTCCGTGAAGACCCCCGATTTCACCAACTTGTCGAACATGCCCTCCCCCTCGATGACGCCGGCGCCGACAGCATTCGCGCGAACGCCGAATCGCCCCTCTTCGCCGGCGATGCCCCTTATCAATGCCTGAACCCCCGCCTTGGGGGCCGACGACATCAGGTCCATCTTGCTGTACCGCTCGATCACCGGTGTGACGATGGCGGTTACTGCACCCGACGAAGCACGGAGCATCGGCAGGAAAGGCTGCACCAAGTTGAAGCAGCTCTTGAGGTCGTTGTCGATCACGCGTGAGAAGGTCTCGAGCTCAGTCTTGGCGATGAACGACATCGGAATCACCGGGCCCGCCGCGTAGACGACACCTCGCACGGCGCCGGCATCCGCGACTCGGCTCGCAAAGGCCCGAGCCTCGTCGGGAATCGCAAGATCAACCTGCTCAATCGTGGCCTTTCGACCACTCGAACGGACGAGCTCCGCCGTTTCATCGGCGCCCGCACGATTGCCTCGATACGCCACGACGACGTCATGGCCATCCTCCGCCAGGCTACGAGCGATGGCCCGACCCAAACCACCCGACGCCCCGCCGACAACCGTCCAGCTCATCGATTCCACCATCTTCTCTTCTCACTCCAAACTCAAGGATCGTCCGGCACAGGAAACAGACCGCGCGTCATCACGACTTCACGGCGCGCTACAGGTCAGCTGAACGGGGACTAACATTCCCGAAAGTATCTAATTCAGACTAAATAATAGGTGCATGGACCGGGATCGTCAACAAAACCAGGGTGTCGCAGTCACGACCGTAGAAGGGCAGTTAGAATCGGGTTTGTGCCACGCCCAGCGACGAACAATGCCAGCAGCGCTCCCTTAGCGACTACCAAGTCCGCCAAGACCCGAGCCCGGATCTTGGATGCCACGGCCCACATTTTGTGCCGCAAAGGTTTCTCCGGAACTCGCCTGAGCGATATCGCCGACCGCGCCGAGTGTCAAGCACCGGCAATTTACTACTACTTCGAATCGCGCGAGGACCTGATCGAAGAGGTCATCTGGCAGGGAATGGCACACCTGCACGACCATGTGCGCAAGGCCCTCAAAGCTGCGAGCAGCGTGTCACCCGCGGAACGCCTGAACATCGCACTGGAGCAGCACCTACGCTTCATCCTGACCGAGTCCGACTACACCATGGCCGCGATTCGCAATGCCGCCCAAATGCCCATCGAGCTGCGCGATCGGCAACTCGCCGAGCAGCAGAAATACGCGGTTCTGTGGAGGAAGCTGTTCAGGGACGTGCGAACGGCCGGGCAACTTCGGCCAGGTGTCGATGAGCGGCTCGCACGCATGCTCATCCTCGGTTCGCTCAATTGGTCCACCGAATGGTGGCAGCCACGCGGAGAGTCTGTCGACACCTTGGTCCTCAACGCCAAGCGCATGCTCAACGGAGGATTCCTCACAGAGGTCGATAAAGAGGTCGACTGAGCCCCCGATGATGAGCCGGGAAGCCGGGGACCTCGTGGACTGATTGACAGCCCACGAGATTCCCGGGTTTCCAGCTACACGCCTCTACGGACCGTCATGCGTTCGGTTAGCGGAGCGCTGGTTCGCCACGAACGGTCGGCGCCCACGCTCTTCGACGGTGGCCGCCCGACTCCTCTGCGGTGCCCTCCGACGAGTTCAGCTCTCCAGCTCGACAGAGAGCATGTGCGGTGACGGAACGCTGCGAAAGTCCATCCAGTGCCCGTGAGGAGTCCATCCCATGTGGAACGGGAGCTCAATGCGACAGATCGGTCCAATGCTGATGTCATCCGTATCGAAGATCTGGAACTCGCCGAGGTGCTCCTTGAACTTGGACACAGGAACGATGAGGTAACCATCGCCTTCGGGGGCGTCTACAGTCCGAGGGACAAACGCCGGCTCGAACGGGGACTCGTGGCGATTTGCGGTCAACTTCACTCGCTTGTCCGACCCACTGCGCATGTTGCGTCGAATTAGCGTGTCCATCCGCATCGCGCCTGGCCTACTATCGCTGGGCGAGCCTCCCACGAGAACACCCCAGTCGTAGGGTCGGCCGAAGTGCCGTTCATCGATCTTCGGGAGCTCGCACATGACATCGTCGAGCACCTCACTCGTCACTGTTCGTGTCTTGAGGTTGATCGTCCATCTGCCAAGCACACTCGGCGCAACCTGGAAGAATGGAATAAAAGGGTCACCTGGTGCTGACATCTCGTCGGTTTGGAACGGCGGACGCCCGAACAACGGTGCGTCGAGCTGGATCGTGTCACCGATCTCGTTAGCCGACAACATGTGCATCATGTACTGCGGCGGCAAGTCGGCAGTGATCCAGATGATCTCCGAGTTGATGTCGAAGCGGTTGATCAGCGCCAGCATGATCGGCTGGGCGACTTCCCATCCGTACCCACCAAGGCCCTTATTCGCCTTTTCGCTCGAGAGCGTGAACGGTTGGAACGGCAGAATGAAGTAGTTCTCGGACAACCACGCGTCGTGGGCGACGGTGTTGTACGGGGCATCGAGGATAGGACGCGACTGGACATCGCCGTTGGGCTTGATCCAGTGAAGGGTGACGAACGGGCGCACGTCGCTGTAACCCCACGCATACAGCATCCCCGTGTCCGCATCCCACTTCGGGTGCGGCGCCATATTGCCGTCATTCTCGTCGATGGGCTCACGGATACCCCGTGAGAGGTCCTTGCCCCAGGAGGGGAAACCCTTGGTCTCGAGAGTGATTGGATCGATGCGGAGCGGGGCCCCGGCCTGCTCACCAACCGCGAAGATGTCGCCAGCGAAGGGGAAAGCGTTCACCAGCGCAGTGTTGTGCGAAAGCAGACGCGTCTGCTCATTGCGGATGATGTCACCGAGACCCATCGCACGCCAGTCTTGGCTGATCGCGCAGTCCTCCCACTCGAAGAGGGCTTCTCCCGCCTTCTCCTCGGCCAGGAACTTGGGCGTCCTTACCCACCGGTTGCGGAAGGAAGCCTTTCCGTTCTCGAGGACCAAGCCCTGAACCATGCCATCAGTGGTAAAGACACTCTCGACCCCCTGACGCGCAGGGCGTCGAACGGTCGGGCCGTTATGGTACAGCCCACCGTAGATATCCTTGGGGATCTGCCCCTCAATGACGCGACATTCCGGAACCGTGGCCTCGAAGGCCATGGGCCAGAACACTCCCCTTTGCTGCATGATCATCGCTCCTTTCGAACCTTGTTATGCTTCTTGTTTTTGAATCTTGTTTTTGAATCTTGTTTTGATTATGTTCTCGGCTAGGATTACGTGTCAACCCAATGCCGATCACACTTTGTAGCTCCACAAGGGCGGCCGCCATCAGCGATGTGGCCAGGGAGCGATTTGGGCAAGTGTTCGTCGCTACCGTTGATCGCGCTCCCCGGAACGGCTCTGTCGGTGGCGAAAGCAGGGAACTCAGCTTCTGTATGCTGCTCAGACGGTCCATCTGGATACCGGGCTCTGTCGGCTATGGTCGCCGCAAACCGCCCCTCTCTGGTCGCAAGGCGCCTACAAGAGCGCCATGTAGGCGTTCGTTCCAGCGCCGAGACATTAGCTTGCCCACCCGCGAGATCACCGCGGGAGAAGAGGCTTCGAGATCCTTCTTCGAAGCCCATCGAATACGGAACTTCGACACCAGCACCATCAGGATCAGCAGGGAGAATGCAGCATCCCTCTCACTACTGACGAGACGCCGGACCCGAACTGACTGCTTCCGCACCTCACATGTGCTGTTGAGTCGTCCAAATGTCGGACGGCGCGTCGGTCCAGACCAAGCGCTCGGGTACCCGCTCGCATGCACGTATTTCGGTCCGAAGCCCCGTGGGACAGTGCCGTCCGGGCCGCGCATCCGGACGACTCAAGCTTTAGGGAAAGGGATGGCGCCTGGATTCGAGGTCAGATGGATCGACTAGCGCCCCTTAACCGCTGATCCGCCCGCCGCGAGTTGAGTCATTCGTTCCCCGAGAACCCGCTGCGACTCGCTCGTCCAGTGACTCAGCTGGTGTGCCATGAAGTGGAACCGGTTGACGGCCGCTTCTCCCTGCTGGTCAGCCATGAACTGCAAACTCTGCTTGGAGAGCGCAATCGTCTCGGGTGGCGCGGCCGCGAGCTTCATGGCAACCGAGCCGACGGTTGCATCCAGCTGTTCGGGATCGACCAACCAGGTCACGAGTCCGGCTTCGACGGCATCGTTTCCTGTCATGCGCTCATCCAGCCAGAAGACACGCTTCGCCCAGGTCTCGCCCACGCGTAGAGCAAAGCTTGCTACCTCGGCGTCGTTCACCGCGATCGACGTCAAGATCGGTGAACCGAACGACACTGTCGAGTCCGCCACGACGAAGTCGGCCGCGGCAGCAAACATCAGACCCGCCGCCAAGCAATGACCTTGGACCCGGCACACGGTGGGGATCGCCAGCTCGCGAAACTTCCGAACGGGCTCGACAAAGAGGCGTAGCTCCTGCCAGTAGCGACCCTCCACCGTCTCCGCGTTTCTGCGGTAGTCGTGGTTGTCGTGCATCTGTCGGAGGTCGTGACCGGAGCAGAAACTCTGACCAGCCCCGCCCAGGATGACGACACGTGCGGCTCTTTCACGCGCCAGTTGGTCGAGCGTCGCGCCCAACGCCTCAAGCATCTCGGGATTCTGCGCGTTGAGGATATCCGGGCGGTTGAAGGTGATACGACAAATGTCGTCCGTCTGGTCAACCAGCAGCGGGCCGGATGTCAGCGACGTCATGGAGGACCTTCGATTCTCAGGACGTGGGGTCTAGGGGTTGTGTGCATTGAACGACGAGGCGATGTCACGCCCGATAATCTCTTTCATGATCTCGGTCGTACCGCCGTAAATCGTCTGCACGCGCGAGTCGATGAAGGCACGGGCAACGGGATACTCGATCATGTATCCATAGCCGCCGTGCAGCTGGACACAGCGGTCAACGATCCGTTTCTGGAGCTCAGTGGTCCACCACTTACCCTTCGCCGCATCCGTGGCGGTCAGGGTCCCAGCGTTCTGGCGGAGGGCGAGGCTGTCGACGTAGGCTTCCGCGATGTCCAGTTCGGTCGCCATTTCGGCCAGCGCGAACCGTGTGTTCTGGAACTCGCCGATCGGCTGACCGAATGCCTTTCGCTCGAAACAGTACGCCGCGGTCAGGTCGAAGATGGCGCGAGCATCCGCAACTGCGCCAAGTGTCGTGCTTAGCCTCTCGCGTGGGAGGTGTTTCTTGAGCTGCGACAACCCGGTCCCGTATGTGCCGAGCAGGTTTTCAAGTGGTAGACGCACATCGTGAAAAAAGAGCTCGCCGGTGTCCTGCGAGTGCAGACCTACCTTCTGCAAGGGCCGCCCGCGCTCGAACCCAGGCATGCCGTCCTCGACCACGAACAAACTGAAACCGAGGGAACCATCGTCTTTCACCGTACGCGCCGCCACGATGACGATCCCGGCTATCGTCCCGTTCGTAATGAAGGTTTTGCGACCTGACAGCACCCACTCGTCGCCGTCTCGGCGCGCCATCGTTGACATCCCCCGGAGATCGCTGCCAGCGTCCGGTTCGGTCATAGCGACGGCGCCGAGCATCTCTCCCGCCGCGAGACCAGGCATCCAGCGATCGAGCTGCTCGTCCGTACCGAGGTCCAGCAGGTAGACCAGAACCATGTCGTCCTGGTTCGCCAGGCCGATCGAGAAGGTGGTCGCTCTCGCCAGCGCCATCTCCTCGTTGACCACCATCCGGAAGCGCACATCGGTCTCGCCCGGTCCCCCGAACTTCTCCGGGATCCCCAGCCCGTAGATTCCGGCGCTGATCGCGGCGGTGAACGCTGACAGGTCGATTCCACCCTCCTCCTCCCAGCGGGCGTAGTGGGGGGTGACCTCCCGTCTGATGAAAGTCCTTACCGTGTCGCGGTACTGCTCGTGCACCTCCTCGTAGATCGCGCTGCTCATGAGACCGGCGCCTTCTGAGGGGCACCCGCAGAACGCTGTGACACGTTGACACCAGGAAGGATCGACGCGGCGATCGCGTTCCTCAACACTGGCGGGCTTCCGCCGGCCACGATGGTTGCCACGACGTCGCGATGGATGCGCTCGATGGCGTAATTCGTGGTCGCCCCGTAGCCACCATGGAGCTCCAATGCCTTCAGCGTGATCTGCGAGGCCACCCGGGCGCCGTAGAGCTTGGCGGCGGTCGTCTCCAAGGCACGCGGGTAGTTGCCGCCGATTGCCGAGGCCGCGGCATTTCGCGCCATCAGCCGCAACGCCTCGAGGTCCGTCCACATGTCGACCAGGGCGTGGTAGACGGCCTGGAACTCGGCCAATGGCCGTCCAAAGGCGACGCGTTCACGGACAAATCTCTCCGCCTCGTCGTATGCCGCACCAGCCATGCCGAGGTTGAAGGCACAGTTGTGCAACCGTTCCATGTTGAACGCAGTCATCAGATCACCAAAGCTGCCGGGCCCCCGAATGATATTCTCGACCGGAACCACGACGTTTTCCAGCGTCAGGTCCCCGTGAGGGATCCCGCGGCACCCAAGGAATTCCGGGCCAGCCTCGATCGTCACACCCGGCATGCCTTCTTCCACGATGACCGCGCCGATCCCTCGGTGCCCAGGAATGTCGTCGAACCGAACGAACACGGCATAGAGCTGGTTAACCGTAGCTCCGGTCACGAAGTTCTTCTTACCGTTGAGGACCCAACCATCGCCCTTTCGCTTCGCAGTTGTGACGAGCGAAGTCAAGTCCGACCCATAGTCCGGCTCTGTGAGCGCGATGGCGCACTGTCGTGCTCCGGTGACGAGGTCCGGAAGAAACTTGTCCCGCGTCGCCTGCGCTTCGGCCATCATCACCATGCACGGCCCCGGTCCGGCCGTAGCGAACAGCGGCTCTCCGATCGCCCAGAACTGCGAGTTCCTGAACATCGCCTCGACGGTGATCAGATAGTCCATCGCGGTCAGTCCCTGGCCGCCGTACTCGGTAGGCATCGTCAGCCCAAGGAGACCGTGCGCCCTGACATGCTCCACGACCTCGGGGTACGGAACCTTGTTCGACCGATCCCACTCCGCCGACCTGCCACGAAGGGCGGCACCAGCCGCCGTCGCACGCTCCTGCAGTTCAAGCTGTTGTGTACTGAGGGTGAAATCCACAGCATTCTCCCGTCATCTGCGCCCTCGACTCGGGTGCACATTTTTGAACATTGATTCAAATCCGTATAGTACATGAAAGGGTACGGCGCGTCACGGCCGTTTGCCCCCAAAGCTCCCGATATTTCTCGAAAGAATGACGGTGCGTCGCGCGGAAGACGTGAAGACCTCCGCACGATGGTGACGCCGTGCCTGAGTCCTTCGTGGCCTATGGCCTTCTGGTCAATGGATGCGACCCGGTGGACGGCCTCACGTCGGCGTGCCACCTGCCACGCCACGCCCATCATTGGCGGCCGGGGGGTTGACGGCTGACAAAACTCGTGTCAGCGTATCGCCACAGGATCACAAAAGACTTCTAGGGGCTCCAGTGGCCCCCCGGCGGAGGAATCAAGTTGCCGAACCGAATAGCGGCGATGATCATCGCGCAGCCCGAACTCATCGAACATACCCCGCTCGGAGTACTGCGCGGATTTGAAGTCGCAGCAGTGCTCGTCTGGCTTTTCGGTGCATACCTTGTGTATCGATTCGGTGCGACGAAGTTTCTGCTTGGCATTTACGCGGGCACGACGGCATGGTTTATGTGGGACTGGATTTTCACCGACGAGTGGTTCCTAAATCTGAGCTACGACCGCCGATCGCTGTTACTTTTTACGCTCGACGGTCGTCCGGAACCCCTGTGGTCCCCCATGTCGTACGGATTTTTCTTCGGTATCGCTGCGTTGATATTTCTGCGCTACGAGCACACATTTCGGCGGGTCCTCGGTCGCTACATCGTGGTTGCATTCCCCGTGGCGATGGCACTCTTCGATCTCGTCGTCGAGGGATTCATCGTATCCGTGCTCGACATCTACCAATACGGATATCGCGACGAATGGAAGATCTGGGGAATCCCTTACACGAACATGGTATGGGTGATCTTGATCCAGGCGCTCATGGTTCTCACTTACTCGGTGTACGCCAAACAACAGCACAGTCGACACATTCTCGCGGTGCACGGCGACCCGACTTTTCGCGAGAGCGAAAGGACAGAGGAGAGCTGGCTGGTCGCCGTCCTCACCTTTTCGGTTGCAGCAGCGGCTGTCTACGTGGGAACAACCGTCATTGCGTTTGTGTTGAGCGCGATCGACCCCTGGACCTGAGATGTCGGGTTCGGCAGCGGACAGCGGCGTGGCTATCGCGCAAGAGATCTTCGACCAGCGAGATATGACGGCCCCCTTGGCCTGAGGTTACGTCATGCTGCAGGGATGGTGAGAACCGAAGCGCCGCATCCACAGCTGTGGATAGCGCGTTGAATCGTGGGCATCCCACCCGTCCCATCAATCACTCCATGTACCACCGACCCAGCCAGGCGCACCGGGTTTCCATCCATTCTCGATTAGAGTGACCCGCACGATAGCCTTGACCTGGTGTCCCCGCTTTGGATCGAAACACTGATTACGGCAACGTCGCAGATTGCCGGGTACATAATCAGGACGTCTTCGACCTCCTTCGGACAGATGTCGACTCCGCCGGAGGTTCTCATGATGCGCTGCTGCGATCGGCCAGGAACAAGTAGCCGTCCACGTCGAGGAATCCGTGGTCTCCCACTGCTGTCCAAGTGGGATAATCGGGATGTCGAGTAGAAGCAGTCTTCTCCAGGTCCTTGTGATACTCGAACGGCGCGACTTCACGTTCGAAATAGACGGTGCCAACCTCGCCCGCGGGTAGCTCTGTCCCCTCGTCGTCACAGATATGCAGTGTTCCGAGCGCACTGCGACCCACGGAGCGGGGTCTCGCTAGCCATTCGCCCGAAGATATGGTGGTGAACCCGTTTCCCTCGATAGGCGAGTAGTACTCGTTCAGAATCATTCCTACCCAGTCGATCATCGACTTCTTGACGACTGGAGGACATGGTGCTGCAGCATGCACGATACTGCGCAGACTGGAGAGGTCGTACTTCGCGCGAACGGCTTCGGACAGCTGCAGCATGCGCACGAACATGGCTGGCTCCATCTGGGCGACGGTGACGAAATGCGTCTCGAGGGCCTGCAAGACCTGCTCCGCGTCGAATTTCTCCATCATTACCACTGTGCCGCCGTACGCGTGAACAGCACCACACCATCGAAGAGACGCATCGTGATCGATCGGGGAAGGTGTGAGATACACATCCGAAAAGGTGAACCTATACGCCATGCCGATGGCCATCGTGTTTGGATCACCCGGCTGGTCGACCTCGATCGGTAGCAAAGGCGGCTTCATCCCTGTGAGGCGGCCCGTCGTGCTGGCGGCGTAGAGCAGGTCGGAGCCGCGGGGACACTGGACAAGCGGAACACCTGCATTCGCACGCATGGCCTCGTAGGACCGGTATCCCGCGATCGGGCCGCCGAAGCAGAAGCGGTTCGTGATCTGCGGAGTGAGCGGGACCAAGGCCTCTGCAAGTGCCCGAACCCCCGCTGAAACGACAAGAACCTTTGAATCGCTGTCGTGAATGATGAAGGCAGCGTCGGTGGGCGAGAGATTGCGATTGACCGGTGTCACGTATAGGCCCGATCGCAGTGCCGCCCAATATAACTCGAAGCACTCCGGAGCGTTGTCCGAAACAAAAGCAAACACGTCACCCTTGCGGAGCCCCAGGTCGTGAAGCACCCGCGCGAACTTCGCCGAGTTCTCGTTGAGTTCTCGGTAGGTGAGGGAGCGTCCCGACCCACTCATGACCACGGCTGGCCGGTCAGGCGATGTCACAGCATGCACACCGGGAAACATGTCGCTACCTTTCAAGACTTTATCGAAGATTGGGCGGTGGGTGATGATCAGCCAGAGAGTGGTCTCTGCGGGCCGTCTCGTAGCGCAGGGCTCCCGTCGAGTATCATCTGGCGAACATCAAGCGCGCGGATCTTGCCCGACGCAGTAGTGGGGAGTGTGTCAGTGAAGTACCACCGTTGTGGCAGCTTGTACTTCGCCAGATACCTCGCGCAGTGCCGTTCCAGATCCTCGCGAAGTGCATGGCGGTCGGTGTCCGCTTCACACACCACGACCGCCGCGACAATCTCGCCGAGCCGCTGATCAGGTATTCCGACGACTGCCGCCTGAGCGACAGCGGGGTGACTGCTCAAGCAGTCGGACACTTCATTCGGAGAGATGTTTTCTCCTCCCCGGATGATCAGTTCTTTGAGCCGGCCGGTGATTGTGATCATCCCACGCTCGTCCATCGATCCGAGGTCGCCGGTGTGGAGCCATCCGTCGAGGTCGACGGTGCGGGCTGTGGCGTCGGGATCTCGGAAATACCCCAGCATCTGCTGGTAACCACGCGCGCAAATCTCTCCGGGGACGTCTACCTCTTGCGTGGTCCCCGTGACTGGGTCTGCAATGCGGCACTCGACCTGAGGAAGGGGGCGGCCGACTGTTGTGGTGATGTCCGCCGAGCTGTCGTCGCGGCGCGTCGCGGTTAGTGGAGCCGACAGCTCCGTTTGGCCATATACGTTGAGCACCGTGCCCCCGAACAAGTTCCACGCCTTCTCGATCAACGAGGACGGAACGCTTGCGGCGCCCACCAGAATGGTTGGAATTGTTCGGGATGCAACATCACCCGATTCCGCCGCCTGCACGAGACCGTGCAACATCGCGGGCACCAAGAGGATCGCCGAGACCCCTTCCCGTTCGACGGTCGCGAGCACCTCCGTCGGATTCCAGCGGTCCATGAGGATGAGGGTGCCGCCGGACGCGAGCGTCCCGAGGTTCGAGGTAACGCATCCGGCTGTATGAAACTGCGGGAAGGGCGAAAGGATGATTGATCCGGGCTCGACGCCGGCGGTCAGCATCGTGATGCGCGCAACGTTGACCATAGATCGGTGTGCGAGGAGAACGCCTTTTTGCTTCCCGGTGGTGCCTGAGGTGTACTGCAACATGGCGGCAGTGTGGGGATCTACGGATGGCCACTCAAGCTCCGGATCAAACGATTCCGTTGCCCAGCGTGCGACGGTATCGAGCGAGTGAGACGCTCGCACAGATGGGCAATCGGGCAATATTGTCTTGATGATGGCTGCTAGGTCGCGGTCACGGTATGTCTTCCCGAAGAGGAGCATCGTCGCCTCGGATTTTGTAAGTGTGTATCGCAGCTCGTCGATTCCTGCCTGCGGGTTGAGTGCGACTAGGACCCGGCCGGTCATTGCAGCCGCATACTCGATGAGCGGCCATTCGACGACATTGGGCGAGAGCAAGGCGACATGGTCCCCGGAACAGGTGCGCTCGAGGAGAGCAGCGGCGATCGCCCGCGTCTTCGCGAGGACCTGGTGGTATGTCAGGCGGTGGTTCTTCCCGCGATGATCGTTACCTATCAGGGCCAGGCGGTCCGGGACCTGATCCGCTTGCACTTCTAGCAAAGTGGCCGAGGTGTGGTCGAGCAAACCGATGCTCTCATCTCGAATCCAGTGCGCCTGCCGGAGCGGCGTGCCCATCCCTGCCGACATCATGTCGTCCATTCTCCCGGGATCCCTAGCTACCCGGTAGGTCGTGAAGGGACGGTGCAACACTTGTCCGACCGGGTGTGCCGGTTTTCGTGATACTTCCTCCGTCGGGCGCGAGGGAGATGGCCATACATGCGGCCAGTCGAAGTAGGGCGCCCTTCGCTACAGCATGCGAGTACGTGACCGGGACGTTTCCCACAATGCCCGTACCAGCATCGAGGCCTCCGATCGAGGCCACATTGATCACGCTAGCGCCCGCTTCCGCACGGATATGCGGGATGACGTGTTGATAGTCGACCAGTTCAGGGCAACAACGTTACGCATCGTAAACATGAAGTCATCGAAGCTGGTCGATTCCACTGTGTGCCGCGAGTGGCTCCTCTGGCGTTTGTACATGATGTCGACATCACCGTTCCACAGCGCACTGATCAACTGTTCGGCGCTACTTTCCCACTCCACGGTCGATGGATGTACCGACATGAACCTTCCTCCGTCGTCGAGAATCGTCCGGTCAAGCTTGGCCGGGGTGCCGGAATTGGAGTCGGATCCGACCACAGCAGCCCTGCCGCGAAATCGGCTGGCGACGTGACGAGCCTTAGCCGTCGCCCGTCCCTGCGACTTTGGCTACTGCCGTCCAGTCGAGGGCTCGCAGTCCGTTCGGTTTCCTGCATCAGTCCTCTTGGTAAAGGCGTTCGGAGTGTGAACGAGCTTTGAAGCGGCCATGATTCACATCAAATGGCGATAAGGAGATGATGGGCTCCTCGGGAAAGATCGCGGCCGTCGGTGAGCTGGCCGTACGGGCGGGGCTGGATTAACCCAACACTGTCCTGGCCATCGCTCCCTCGTTGCAACGGCTTACGCAGATCAACGCAGAGAGACGACGTATCCAGGTCCCGAGACTGGCTCAGATGCAACCACTTCGATGACAGAGTGGTGGACTCTCGCCGTCCTACATCAGTCGTCCGCCGCCGACCTCGAGGACTGCGCCCGTCATGAAGCTCGACAGATCCGAGGCGAGGAACAGTGCCGTACCCGCGACCTCATGCGGTTCCCCGGCGCGCTTCATCGGAATCGTCGATTCCAGGTTCGCGAACGCTTCGGCAGGCATCGCTGCGGTCATGGGTGTGCGGATGAGTCCGGGCGCGATCGCATTGACACGAACAGCCCTGCTCGCGAGTTCCTTCGCGGATGCTTTCGTCATGCCCACGATGCCGGCCTTTGCCGCGCTGTAGTTGGTCTGGCCGAAGTTACCGCCCTTTCCCGACAGGGAAGACATATTGATGATCGAGCCGCGCCCCTGCTCGCGCATGATCGCGCCGGCGGTCTTCACACCGAGCCAGGTGCCGGTCATGTGGACGTTGACGACCAGTTCGAAGTCGCTGAGCGACATTTTCGCCATCCGGTTGTCGCGGGTGATACCGGCATTGTTGACCCAGATGTCGAGTGATCCGAACTGTGACACAGCGCTGTCGGCTACCCGTGAAACCGCGTCTTCGTCGGTCACATTGCATGCAAGAGCCACCACATCCCCGCCACCAAGCGATTCCGCGGCGATCTCGGCCTTGGCCTGGTCGAGATCGGCGATGATGACCTTCGCGCCGTGCTTGGACAACGCCGCGGCGATCTCGTAACCGATTCCCTGAGCGGCTCCGGTGACGACGGCCACCTTTCCTGCTACCAAGCCCGGCTCTGTGACAAGCAATTCCGGAGCCAATGCAATTTCAGACATTCGTCAAACCCTCTTCTCATAGCATGCTCGGCCGATGATCAGCTTCTGCACTTCATGGTTGCTTCGTAGATCCGTTACATATGGGGATCGCGATGGATCCGCTCGGTCGGGGGGCGTTCCGCATCTACCCGAGGGCCTTTACACCCCGGTCCGCGATGCCGTGGTTTCGTCCCGAACAGAGACCGGAGGACTAAGTGGCCGAATTCCACTGCGAGCTGTACGTCTTCTCGTATTTTCAACCCATGCCCGCCGTACTCCTCGGGAAGGGCACGCCCGAACAGAGGCACCGCAATGGATGTACTCGGCGATAGCGTCGGCCTCGTCGATCTGTTGCTCGGCGAAGTCCTCTGCTTGCGTATGAATACGATTACTGCCGTGATTATCTGGACGAAGCCGTCTTGGTCTATGACTCGAGTTCTGATCTGTATCGAGTCGTGCTGGGCGGTATACACTCAATGCCTTCGTAGCCGGGTTCGGGACGCCAGGGGAACCATTCCGGAAGGTCGGAGCCCGGGTTGAGTGTCCACACCGGGGGACGCTTGTCCAGGAAGGCCTTGACTCCCTCTGCGGCGTCCGGGCCCGATCCGGTGTACGCGATCGCCGCGGACTCGATCTCATGCGCGACCATCGGGTGGTCGGCGCCCATCATCTGCCACAGCAGTTGGCGCGTCAGCGCGACGGATACCGGGGCGGCGCTTCGTGCGATTTCCTGCGCAATCTCGGTGGCGACGGCGAGGACTTCTTCGGCGGGATGGAGGCTGCGCACCAGCCCGGCTTCGAGAGCTTCCTGGGCCCGGAACACTCGCCCGGTCATCGCCCAGTCAAGGGCACGGTTCGGTCCGACGACGCGCGGGAGGAACCAGCTTGCCGCGCCGTCAGGAACGATGCCACGAGCTGTGAACGGGAACCCAATCTTCGCCGAGTCCGCGGCGACCCGGATGTCCATTGGAAGAGTCAGTGACGCACCGAATCCCACGGCCGGCCCGTTGATCGCAGCGATGACGGGCTTGAGGGAGCGGAAGATGCGCAGGGTTACTCGCCCACCGGTATCACGGGGCGGACCTGATTCGCCGTTTGTCCGGTTGAACGAGTCCCCCCCGGAGGAGAGGTCCGCCCCAGCACAGAACGCGCGCCCGGATCCTTTCACCACGACGGCGCGCACCGAGTCGTCGGCGTCGGCAGCGTCGAAGGCGTCGATGAGTGCGTCGCACATGGCGGTGGTCACTGCGTTGAGGTTCTCGGGGCGATTGAGTGTCACGAATGCGACGTTGTCGGAGACCTCGTAGAGGATGTCGGGCACGGTCTGTGGTCCTTTTCCGGCTTGTTCAGTGGTTGAGGAGTTCGAGGATCGTGGCGTTGGCCATGCCGCCGCCCTCGCACATCGTTTGGAGCCCGTATCGGATTCCGTTCGCCTTCATGTGGTGGACGAGCGTGGTCATCAAGCGGCCACCAGAGGCGCCGAGCGGATGGCCCAGGGCGATGGCGCCACCATTCGGGTTCAGACGGGTCGGGTCGGCACCGGTCTCGGCCAGCCAGGCCATCGATACGCTCGCGAACGCCTCGTTGACCTCGAATGCACCGATGTCGGCGATGCCCAGCCCGGCCTTACCGAGGGCCTTCTCCGTCGCCGGAATCGGACCGGTCAGCATGAGCACTGGGTCGACACCGGCCAGCGCGAAGCTGTGCAGTCGTGCGAGCGGCTTCCATCCCAGCTGACGTGCACGTTCGCTGGTCGTGATGAGCAGTGCGGAAGCGCCGTCGGAGATCTGCGAGGAGTTCGCGGCCGTGATGACTCCGTCCTCGGAGAATGCCGGCTTGAGCTTGGCCAACGACTCGAGCGAGCCGCCGCGCCGCACACCCTCATCGGTGTCGACGACCGATGACGTTCCGTCCTCACCCGTCACCTCGATGGGAGCGATTTCGTTCTTGAAGCGGCCTGCATCGATCGCCTCGGCGGTCTTGGCGTGCGACTCGAGTGCATGCTGGTCGAGATCGGTGCGGCTGAAACCCCAGCGGCGGGCGATGGTCTCCGCGCTCACTCCCTGGTTGAACTCGATTCCGTCGTAGCGAGCAAGAGCTTTGGGTCCGTACGGTTCCCCGAACCCTGCCCGCCGCGGTGAACCCATCGGCACGCGACTCATCAGCTCGACACCTCCGGCGACCGCGATGTCGTACTGACCCGACATGACACCTGCGGCGGCGAAGTGGACTGCCTGCTGCGACGAACCACACTGACGGTCGATGGTCACCGCGGGGATGTCCTCCGGCCAGCCGGCTCCGAGCACGGCGAAGCGGCCCAGGTTTCCACTCTGTTCACCCACCTGCGACACGCAGCCCCAGATCACGTCCTCGACCAGGGTGGGATCGAGGTCGTTGCGGGCCGCGAGTGCCTCGAGCACCATGGCGGACAGGTCAACCGGGTGGACGCCGGCCAAGGCGCCGTTGCGCTTCCCTACGGGGCTTCGTACTGCATCGACAATGACGGCGTCTCTCATTGGACTACCTTTCTCGGCTTCTGACTACGGTCGCGACGGCACCCTCTGGCCGTCGTGGGGGGTCGATCGATGTGTGGGTCTTCAGGATCCGGTCCACTTCGGCGTCCGCTTCTCCGCGAACGCCCGGGCACCTTCTCGTGCGTCGGAGGACGCGAAGACAGGACCGGTGATGTCTCGTTGGCGATCGAACTGCTCGGTGGTGGACCAGTCACGCGCCTGTACGAACACCTGTTTGGTGGCGCGCACGGCGAGCGGACCGTTGGCCACGATCCGTCCGGCCAGCTCGAACGCTCCGGCCAGCGCCTCGCCCGGTTCGGTTAGCCGATTGATCAGTCCGAGTTCGAGGGCGCGGTCGGCGGTGAGGTGCTCACCGGTCAAGGCGTACTCGAGTGCGACTCGTTCGGGGATCAGCCTGGGCAACCGGAGCAGTCCCCCGGCGGCGGCAACCAAACCCCGTTTGGTTTCTGGCAGGCCGAAGACAGCGGCCGATGAGGCCACGACCAGATCGCAGGCCAGTGTGATTTCGAAGCCGCCTGCCAGGGCATAGCCCTCGACTGCGGCGATCAGGGGCTTCTGTGGTGGGTTCTCGACGAAACCGGCGAAGCCGCCCCGGGGTGTGGCCGGGCGGATTCCGTGTACGAACGCCTTGAGGTCCATTCCGGCGCTGAAAGTGCCGCCGGCTCCGGTAATGATGCCGACGACCAGATCGTCCCGCCGGTCCAGTTCCGCGAGCGCCGACTCGATTCGCTCTGCGACTTCCAGATCTACCGCGTTCCGTGCGCTGGGCCGATTGATGGTAATCACCAGTGCGCCGTCTGTGACTTCGGTGAGCACGACTGGGGCATGCGTGTTTGGCTCAACTGCTGTCATCGCGGTCCTCCTGTGGCAGGGAGATTCATAAGCCCAGCGACTTGCTGATGATCGTTTTCATGATTTCGCTGGTTCCGCCGTAGATTCGGGTCACCCGGGCGTCGGCGTAGAGACGGGCGATGGGATATTCGAGCATGTATCCGTATCCGCCGAACAGTTGCAGGCACTTGTCGACCACTCTGCCCTGTAACTCTGTGCAGAAGAGTTTGACCTTGGCCGCGTCGACGGCGCTCAGTTCGCCTTGGTCGTGGTCGTCGAGCGCCCTGTCGACGAGCATCTGCCCCGCCTCTATCTCCGTCGCGCATTCGGCGAGAATGAATTTCGTGTTCTGCATGCTCGACAGCGGCCTGCCGAAGACGTTGCGGTCCTTGACGTAGGTGGTGGTTTCGTTTAAGGCGGCGACTGCGGCAGCCTGTGATCCCACTGCGATCGACAGCCGTTCTTGGGCGAGATTGTGGCCGAGGTAGTCGAACGCACGACCTTCTTCGCCCAACAGGTTCGCAGCCGGCACCCGCACGTTGTCGAAGTACAGTTCGACGGTGTCCTGCGCCTTCATCCCCAGCTTGGACAGGGTGCGGACCACACCGAATCCGGGGCTCGAGGTTTCTACGACGAGGATGCTCAGGCCCGCGCGTCGGTTCTCCAGATCGACCGGTGCCGTCCGTGCGACGACGAGCATCAAGTCTGCGTTGACGCCACCGGTGATGAAGGTTTTCGACCCGTTCAGCACGTAGAGGTCACCGTCGCGGGTAGCGGTACTCGCAATGCCTGCGAGGTCCGATCCGGTCCCAGGTTCGGTCATTGCGATTGCGGTGATCAGGTCGCCGCTGGCGGCACCGGGAAGCCATCGTTGCTTTTGTTCCGCAGTGGCGTACTTCAGCAGGTACGGCAGCACGATGTCCATGTGAACTCGCAGCGACCCCAGGCCGAGCTTCGCGCGCAGGGTCTCCTCGGTGAGGACGGCGCTGTACTTGTAGGTCTGCTCGCCGCTTCCTCCGTATTCTTGCGGGATCTGGATTCCGAGAATGCCGAGCCCGCCAACCTCGTTGTAGAACTCGCGCGGCGGAGCGCCCCGCTCTTCCCACTTCTCGAAGTTGGGTACGACATTCTTTTCGAGGAACCCTCGTACCATCTGCCGGAATGCGTCGTGTTCGTCCGTGAAAACCTTGCGTTTCATCTCGACTTTCCTGATCAGTGAAGGGGTAGTGGTGGTCGGCCTCAGTTATCGCGGTGCCATGCGGTTGGCGCCGTCGAGCCGGAGGGTCTCACCGTTCAGGTAGCCGTTGTCGATGATCGAGCACGCCAGCTTGGCGTACTCGTCCGGTTCACCGAGTCGCGCCGGGTGGGGAACCCCACTTGTAAGGGACTGGCGCACGTCGTCACGCAATCCTGCAAGCATCGGGGTATCCATTAGGCCCGGCGCGATCGTGCACACCCTGATGTTCTTTGTAGCAAGGTCGCGTGCTGCGCAGATCGTCAGGCCTGCGACGCCTGCCTTGGATGCGGCGTATCCGGCTTGTCCGATTTGCCCCTCGAAGGCAGCGATGGACGCGGTCCACACCATCACGCCACGCTCGCCGGCGATCAGCTCGTTTCCGGCCATGCTTGCGGCGGCAACACTTGACACGTTGAAAGTTCCGAGGAGGTTGGTGCGCACGATAGTGGCAAACAAGTCACCGTCACCCCGCGAGCCGTCTTTGTTCACAAGCCGGACCGAGCCTCCACGGCCGGCTGTGTGCACGAGCGCTCGGAGCGGCGATCCGAGCGATGCCTCCGCAACGGCGTTCTCGACTTCGCCGATGTCAGTTACGTCGGCAGGAACGAATCGTGCGCGTTCACCGAGCGATGCCGCGACTTCCTTTCCCTGAGACGACGGAAGATCAGCGATGACGACCGAGGCGCCCAGGTCGATCAGCCGGCGAGCTGTCGCGAGCCCGAGTCCGGACGCTCCGCCCGTCACCAGAGTGGATTTACCGTTGATATCCATAGCTCCCTCACCAAACATGTCTGTGCGACCACTGACAGCGGCAGGTTCAGCCATCCCATCCCGTGCCGCCCCGCGCTCGGCGTGAGTGATCGTCTCTCGCTGAACTGCTCGCCTATATTTTATAGTAGATTAAAACTAGCAGGGGTCAAGGCGGGAGATTGTCCCACGCTCGTACAGTTTCACGCGGAGCTTACGGACACAGACGGTGGCACCCGAGCACTGCAGTGCCGCCATTCGTACGACGAAATCCTGGCTCTGGTTCCGCCGGGGACTCCTACCCACGGCCTGCCGTGCGCCCCGGCCCATACTGATGCCACTACCCGGATCGCTGACTGCAAGTGCACACGAAAGTCCATCGCTCAAATCGCGTTAATCTATATTCGTACACTAAACCGCAGCAATACAGCGCCAGCTATAGCAGACAGATCGGCCTCGGGAGCTGGCACTTTGGCTTACCATGCCATGGCCAACAGGATTGCCTTGTGATGCCGTAGACGAGATTTCGTCGGCGTTCGCACCCCAGAATGCCATAGCGCCGTCAGCTGGAAATCTGGTTGCGGGGACTTGCAAGGCCACACACCCCTCACCGCCGCTTCATACGTCCGTCCCCTGTCGAGTCCAGCCTCGCTATGAGTCGTCCGTCACGATATCTC
Organism: Rhodococcus sp. USK13; assembly: GCF_018343855.1. Taxonomy (NCBI): domain Bacteria; kingdom Bacillati; phylum Actinomycetota; class Actinomycetes; order Mycobacteriales; family Nocardiaceae; genus Rhodococcus; species Rhodococcus sp. USK13. The sequence continues at coordinate 6,971,341 of NZ_CP069242.1, forward strand.
CGCCGCACGCCCACCGCGTCGACGGTGGTGAGCGCCGCAGTCGGTTCCGCCAATTCGTCGGGGTCACGCCGATTGCAAATCGGTTTGTCGTTACGGTCAAGCCGCTCGAGGACTTCAACAGCGCCCTCGAAGGCGAGGAGGCGCCGTTCAACAGCACCCAAAGACTCCGAATTCGCCGGCGAACGCACCTTGCGTCCAATAATCGAAAGTATCGAATACAGATAGTGCACGCGTCTCGACCGGAACAGCGCGTTTCGCTCGTAGTCATGATCACTGTCCTGGTACGGCCTAGCTACAGCCTCAGGGTAGCGACGGCCGGGTGCGGTCGGAGGCCTGTCATTGCGCATCTCGTCGAACGAGAGCACCACCGCCCGCGCGGGCGGATCGGTTACAGCCCAACAGAATCGACGATATGCGAAGCCTCGAAATGAGGTTCGTGGCCGAGACGATCGTGACCCGCCAGGGCTTGAGTTTGTGGTCTCCAAATTCCGCGGAGTACTAACCGATCCCGACGCGGGCGGCACAGCATCGGCCGGTGCTCCACTGCGTCGAACCACCGCCGGATGCATATGGTGCGTCAAATGCAGCACCTCCGGGGCGCCGGTCGGCAAAATCGGTTGGCGGCGCACTTCGCGACCGCACGCCCACAAATGGACCGCGACATCAAGAGCGAGACCGCCAGCGCCGCAGGGACTCCAAAACTGCTTTGCCGTTTCGGGAAACGTCGGCACTGGCTATCCCGTCACCCGACCGCATCATGCCCGCGGCTGGACTACCTTCCGGTGCGGCAGCGCGTCGACCCGGCCATCCGCCCGAGCTCCGCCCGATGTTCGTCACTGATTGACAACGTCACTGCAATCGTGAACCCAGCATAAAAATCGTTTGCCAATCACAGATGGCCACTGGGCTCAAGCAATCGTTTCGATGGAGAGTTCGACTCCCGCAACGCGCAAACTTAGAGGGGCGATGGCATTTCCCCCACCGGGTGTGGCCGGTGATGACGGTTTCAGACGCCCGGTTGTGAAGATTCAGCGTCTGTCGCGGAGCTGGCGATGCTGGCCACGACGCGCGCCTCGTACTCTTTCCGGGTCCCTTGATCGATTTGGGGGCCTAGACGGTCGATCTTCGTCACGCGAAACAGCAAAGAACGGAGTGTGTATGGCAACGCTCCGTAGACGTGGGCGGCTATTCCGACCACACCAGGCGAGAAGATAGCGTGACGCTTTCGCTTCAAGCCGTCGATGATGGCATCGGCGACTTCTTCTGGTGTAACGCCGCGCATCCCACGCATCTCCTGCAGTCCCGCGGCCAGTTCCGTCTTGACAATCCCAGGGCCCACCGACGACAGATTGATACCGCTGCCCGTGAGCTCGAGACGCACGCTGTCGGTGAGACCAACGATCGCGTGCTTTGTGCCGACGTACGTGGCGACGCCCGGAGCGGGCAACCACCCACCGGTCGACGCCAGGTTGACAATATGGCCGGTGCCACGCGGTTTCATGCGCTTTATTGCTTCCTTCATACCAATGAGGGTTCCGCGGTAGTTGACGTCGACCAAGCGGTCTGTCATTTCGTCGGTTTCGTCGACAAAGTAACCCACCGGCATGATACCGGCGTTGTTGACGAGAATGTCGAGCGGACCAAAGTGCTGTTCGGCGGCATCGAGAACAGAGCGGAATTGCTCACGGTTGGAAACATCGAGTGACCGACTAATGGCGTTCTTGCCGATCCCGGTGGCGACGGCCGCGGCAGCCGCTCCGTCGAGGTCTGCGACGACGACTCGTACGCCCTCGCGCGCGAGTGCCTCGCAGGTCGCCCTTCCAATTCCTCGGCCTCCGCCGGTGACGACGGCGACTTTGCCGCTCAGTACAACTGGGTTCATGATTGTCTCCTCAAAAGTCCCGCTCCGTTGCTGATTGCGGATCTGCCCTATCTGAGCCGCAACCCGCTAAATAATACACCTGACACGCTTTGTAATATAGTAACAATTTCTGCTGTTCGAGGTCACGCCTGTGCATCGCGTTGGCTCAGTGATCACGTGCCGTTGTGCGGTCGGCCGTGCCGCTCGGCGCGTGACGATGGCGTCCGTCCGGTTCACCATTTCCAGCGGGTTCGGTGAAACCTTCATACCGATCAGCGTCTTGCTGACGCGCAATTCTTGGTTTGCGGCTTCTTGTTCCCAGCTGATGTAGCGGCAGATCACACGCTGGATTCTCGATACGGTGAACTGTCGGCGCTCGAACGCGAGTTCGGCGAAGTGAATCCCACGGGCAAGATCCGACGTCCCGCATGACTGATGTCGGCCACCCCCTCGCCAGCCAAAGAATCGGCAGGTGTGGTCAGGATTTTGGCTGAGAATGTCAGATCGTGTTCGGTCGGGATGGGCGACGTTCCGTTGATCTCGCGGCGGTCGGACAGGCTGAACAATTTCGGGCTTCCGACCCCGCATAGCGCATCGAATCAGTCCGGGCCGAAGACGTTCATCCCAGTCTCGACACAGCAGACCGCACGTGGAGACGACCGTAAGTGCCCCTGCTTGCCGGTTGACCGTCGAGCTGAACAACTGATCAATGACTAAAGCAGCTGATCCACTGCGCAGTGCTGTGACCAGATTACCGCGGAGGCAATGTCGGCGCCGGCGGCGTCTCCACAGACGGCGGGGCACCTGGCGAGGAAGAGGCCGGTGGAGTACCCGCACCGCCGAGCGCCGCATCATCTCCCCCGATGTCGGTTATCTTCCAGTTGTCGCGGCTGTCGACCGTCAACTGATAAGTGGCAGTCGAATCGATTCCGTCGGGCGCCTGACTGTTTGTTGTCAATACGCTAACGAAGGCAGACACGGTATACGAACCGTTGTTCTCGGAAATTGTCTTTGCTGCCACCGGTTTCGCTGTAGACACCCATTGCAGCGGCGTGATGATCTGCTCCATGGACGATGCTGCGTGTGTCAGCCGATCCGCCAATTCATCGCTGGTGCCACTGGTTAAGCGCGAACGCCAGGACGCGAGATCCCGGAAATCCATCTGTGCGGCACCGGCCGAATAGTCGAGAGCCACCTGCTCTGCATGCGACCGGGCGTCCGCATTGTCACGCAGGCTGTCCAGGTCGTGGGTTTTCGCATGGAGCTGCCACGCGAGGATTCCGATCGACCCGATCATTGCAAGAATCACGAGGGTGACGATGAAAGACCGGACCCGGATGACTCGGTCGCCATTTCGCAAGCGGCCTGCAAAGGCCCCCGGCTTGTACCGGCGAACAACACCCTCGCGGCTCTGGACGCCCGCCGACTCTTCACTTTCCTGCTGTTCGGTTGTTCTAGCTTCAGTTCTAATGATCATGTTCCCAATGCCTCTGTATCTATCGGCTAACTTGATGGCGCTCCAGGTAACTCGGTGGATGCAAACTCAGCCTCCTTCCAAGCCATGGAGGTGCAGCGTGATCGCATCGCCCGCATCTGCCGCCGCGAGAGCATTCGTAAGCAGATCTGAAATCGGGATTGTCCGGAGCGATGCTGCTGCAGCAGTCATGCTCGGAAGCAGGTCGCTGCCGATCACGTGCAGATCCGTCACGTTCTTGTCGAGAAACGCCTGCGATTCGTTGAGAAAGGGCTCCACTCCGTAGGTAATGCCATCCGGGAGGGATCCCAGGTCGACAGCGTCGAAATAGCGGTTGATGACATTCGCGAACCCTTGGCCGAAGTCTACGATGTTGGGCGTTACTCCATTGAGCGCGTACGGCACCGGCGCACTTTGTTGAAGTAGCGGTTGCATTACCTGCAACAGTTTGTTGAGATCGCCCCTGCGGGTGATGATCTCGTTCGCCAAGAGTTCGCCGGCTCGGCTCAAGTTGTTGAGTACCCTGGCATCCTCGGGCAACGCAACATCAACACTGGCAAAGATCTCCCGCACCCGGTCGGGGTCGACCTGCTCCAACATCAAAGTGAGTCGCTTTGAGAAGTCCTGGAACGAAGTGGGCTGACTTACCCGCGAAGAGTTCACTACCGAACGATTCTCGAGGAAGGGACCTTCCGAAGAGCCGCTCTGGATAGAGATGTACCCCTCGCCGAGCGCCGACATGTTGTCAACGCGGAAGGTGCTCTCGACCGGGATCTCGTAGTTCCGGTCATAGTTCCACTCGAGTTCAACACCGTTTGCAGACGCGTTCAGTGCGGTCACATGTCCGATTTGCACTCCGCGTAGCAGCACTCTCGAACCGACGACCAAACCATTCGTGTCGGCCACCGTCATGGTGGCCTCGTTGACCTTCTGCAACGGCGAGATGTTCAGCCCGAGATCTCCCATGTAGGCAAACGATGCTGCGGCCATCGCAAGCATCCCCACGACGGATAGGCGCGTCTTTGTGAAAATCATTTCACTGCCCCGAGCATACGCAGAATGTTCTCGACATCAACCAGAACTTGATCTCCGTTCGCTGCCTGGATCGACTTAATATTGACCTGAGGATCTTTTGCGAACGGAAGAAGTGTTGTGCGAATAAAATTGTCCACTTTCTCCGCCGAAGTCGGACCCTCGTCCCACACATTGCGGATCGATTGTCCCGCATCGGCAATAGAATTCAGCATCGGAACCAGCCACTGTCCGCCCTCGAAGACACTGCCCACGTTAGGCAGCACGACGCTCAGATGACCAATGAATCGCTGGTTCAAGCTCCGCCAGTAGTAGGTGCCTGTATGGTTCTCGTCGCCTTCGAACATGACGGAGAGCGCATCCGACTTGTTATCCATTGCGACTGCTGTCGCATTCATGCCGTCCAACGTCCGGTCAATTTCGCTGAGGTTGTCCGACAGGTCGCGCAGATCGACCGCGACTGTTGACGCGATCGCTCTCACATCCTGCTGCGGCGGCATTACGTTGTTGAGTCGTTTCATTGTGTCTTGGACCTTTTGAATGCTGCCGCCGTTAACGAAGTAGGCGAGCACCGCCATCGTGTCCTCCAGTTGCGGCGGCGATGTGGTCTGTGCCGCAGGAATTAGCATGCCTGGCTTCAAATACTCCGACTGGGTCGTGTTCTGATTTGTTTCGAGTGCAATGTACGTATCGCCGAGCAGCGTGTCTTGGCGTATGACTCCGTGTACGTCGGTGGGGATGCGGGCGTCACCTGCCACGTTAACGGTCACCACAACCACCGGGCCCTGCACATCCACGGCCCCGACCTGTCCTACTCTCAGCCCGTTGAGCGTTACGTGGGCGCCGTCGGGAAGGTTGAGAGCACTTGCGAACTGCATTGTGATGGCGTAGCCGTCTCGGACACCGCCTTGCACCGATGGCAGGTCCTTCGGCCCCAGGGAACACGATGTGGTCAAACCGACTGCAAGACCCAGCGTGATCGCGCCGAACCCGCGCTTCCATCGTTTGGCGTGGCTCATCGAACGCCCTCTACTAGGAGTCTGTCGAGAATTCCGGTCATGGCAACCTGTTGACCGGACCCATTGTCGACCGTCATCGGCTGATAGGTCATCGTCGGTCCACCCGGACGTCCGAACTGTTGCTGTAGCACGGTCGTCACCGACGGAAGGGAATCAAGGAGACTCGCAAGATCCTTGGACCGCGTCGCGGCTAGGTGGATCGCGTCGGTAACAGGCCCATGCACCGTCGGCCACAGCAAATCACCGTAGTGGTCCTGAATGCTGTACAACACCGCAATGAGATATCCGGTGCCATCGACGAGCTTTGTGACGCCTGGCCACAGGTCGAGTCCCTCGGCAACCACATCCGGCATTTGGTTCAGGAGCGAGCTCACGGTCGACCAGTTGTGCAGTGCGTCCTCAGTCAAGGGCGCCATATTGAGAACGCTCGAACCGATATCGGAGACCAGTTGATCTGGACTTGCTGCGGCAGCCGATGCGTGCTCCAACATTGCACGTGCGTTGTCACCCTGCCCGCGCAACTCCATATCGAGACTGCCGATCGCGTGGGCCAGGCTCTTATCGCCCTCTGCGGGAGACATTGCGTCTACGAAGTCTGCTGCCGAACCGGCAATTTCGGAGATGCTCTTCGGCGTGAAGCTGCGGTCCATCGGGATACAGGTCCCGGGCTCGAGGTGCGGGCCGGAGTCATAGTTGCCGACAAGTTCGAGGCTGCGGTCAGCGAGTAGAGATTTCGACCGAGTCACAACCTGGACGTCCGCTCGATATTCACGTCCCGGGTCCAGTGTGAAGTTCACGATCACGTGGTCACCTGCGGGTTCGATGGTGTCGACTCTTCCCACGCGATAACCCATCTGGGTCACTGGATTGCCGGGGTACACGCCGAGCGCGTCTGGCATTTCTGCGCAGAACGCGGATGTGCTGTCATTTGTGTCGCTGGATACCAGGTACAGGCTTCCCGCTACGACAAGTGCACTCGCGACAAAGGCGGCCACGGCAGCCGCGAGCTTCCGATTGGTGTGTGGCATCTCAGCAGGTCCCTCCGGGAACAGGAACACAGATACTCGAGGCCAGAATGGTTCCGCCACCGATCTGGGCGATTCCCTCGGGCGTCAGCCATGCAGCCAGCCGGTCGCGGAGTTGCTGGAGCTGGTCGATGGCGGGACCGAAGTCCTGCTGGAAGGCGCCGATCGAATCGCGCAATTGCTCTATCTTCGGACGCATCTCAGGTTCATGAGCAAGATAAAACTGTTCTAGCGGAACGAGACGGTATAAGAACTCGCCGAGGAGCGCATAGGCCTCGTTGAAACCGGCGTGCGTATTGTGATAGGTCGACAAAACCACCTCGATTCGACGGATCAAGTCGAATACGAAGTCACGCCGTTGGTTGAATGTCTGCATATACTGTGCCGCCATATTCACGATGTCACGGATCTGTTCACGCTGGTGATCCATCACAGTCGCGATGCTGTCCATTCCCGATATTATCGTGGCAAGCGAGCCCGGATTTCGCTGCAGGGCATCTGCTGTCTGATCGATATTTGCATCGATCGTGTCGCCGCTCACTTTATCGGTGACGGTCGGCGCGGCCTGAAGAACATCGGCGATAGAGTACGGGACACTTACGCGGTCAACTGGAATAATGCCCGAACCAAGGTCTTTGCCGCCCATCGGAAGGATCGAGACTGCGTACCCGCCGACCGGCGTCAACATTCGAACGTCAATTCGAGAGTCGGTACCGATGGAGACGTCCCTCTTGACCTCGGCGGTAACCCTCACGACCGATGGCTCGATAGACAGGGCCGTGACCTGGCCGACGCTGATCCCTGCAACTCGGACGTCGTCACCGATTTCGATTGCAGCGGCGTCGGTCGTCTCGAACGAAATCGTCTTACGGCCTGGCGGATTAATGTACACCATCGCTGTCGCCGTCAACGCAAGCACAACCACAACCACAACCACAATGCCGAGGGTCAGCTCCTGGCGGGGCCCCCCGACGATTCGCCTGAAAGGGCTGAGTGCTGCCATTATCGTGCGTTGCATACAACTACCTCACTGCCATTGAGAAGCACCTGGACGGTGGTCGGCAATGTGGCCACCCCGTTGGTGCAAGATGTGTTGCCTGAGGCCGCCGACAACTGCGGTAACTGGAGACCCGCGATCGAGGCGGGGAGCAAGCGCAGTGCATTCGCCGCTGCCGGTAGAGATTCGAACGCGTCTGCCAGCATCTGGTCGACATTCATCTCGTGTGTTAGTCCGATTTGCTCGGTCAATCGAAACAGCGGCCTCATGAACTGAGGGCCGAACACGGATGTCTTCTGGAACTTGTCGAGAACTGTCATCGCCTCTTCTATCGAGTAGTTGAGCGAGTCCAGAAAGTCCATTACCTGGGGCGAGCGACTGCCCATTGTGTCGGCGATCCGCGCCATGTTCGCGGTCAATGTCGAGAGGACCTGTTGACGGTCGCGTGCCATAGCGGCGAGTTTGTCCGCGCTTTGTAGCATCGGCGCGAGTCCTCCGCCGTCACCCTGCAATAGCGAGATCGCGTTCTCCGTGAAGTCGTTGATCTCGTCGGTGCTCATGGTGGTCAAGACGGGCTGCAAGCCGTTGAACAGCTGCGTGATGTCGAACGATGGCTTGGTATTGGCAGTGGTGAGATGAGTGACCGGTGTTCCCGGATTGTCAGGTACCGTTAGCTCGATGTACCTAGCGCCGGTCAGGTTCTGGTATTTGACCGCGAGCTCCGTTGTGTCCGTGAGGTCGTACGGTTCCTTCAGTGTGAATGTGACCCGAGCGACGGTGTGATCGTCCTGGCTTTCGAGCTCGACTGAAGTCACCTTGCCGATCTGCACTCCTTTGGTTCGGACGTCACCATTCTCATGCAGTCCCGACACATCGGTGAATTGTGCAGTATATTCTCGCGTTTCGCCGTCGACGGGGCTCTTCATCGCGTTGACCGCAATGATGAACAACAGTGCAGCGACAACTGCCACCACACCCAACTTGAGCACCGTAAGCGCAAGCTTCATACGTGGATTCATCGCGGCGCCACTTCCTGCTGCGGTGCCGTTGCGCCGGCCATCGCACTCAGTGGCGCGGCCAAGGACGGAAGGTCGTCGAGCACGACGCGAAGGTTGAGGACCCTTTTGTCGCCGTTCGCGGAAAACACGTTGTTGTACTGATCGACCAGGCTCGCGAGCTTGCCCAGGGCCGTGCCGTTGTCCAGAAGGTTCGGCAGCGCTGTGGCGAACGCCCGCGCGATCTCCGTGAGCGGAGTCAACTCAGTCGAGTGTGATGCCAACAGAATGCCGGCCGAACCGAACAGCTTCTTCGAGGCCAGGTCAAGTCCTGCGGCACCCCGGTCCATCATCAAATCATTGACACCGAACGAACCATCCGGCTTCTTGTTGAACTTGGTGTCGAAGAGGAGGTAAAATGCCTGGATTGCCTGATCGCTGAATGCTGGCATCACGTCCAGGATGTCGTTTACCCGGGACAGCAACGCGCTCGGCATCTCCCGTTGCGTTCTCGCCACTTCGTCAGCCAGCACAATTCCGGTCTGGATCAGCGGCGTCATTCCGTCGCTGTACCGGATGACCTTGTTCAAGGTAGCGATCATGCTCGTGGTCAGGGTGCCATCGATAGTGTGTGACCCCTCTTCGAGCAGTCTCGACATTGTGTAGTCACCGACCGCTGTGCGCTGGAGTTCCTCCCCGGAGCTCAGGGTGTTGCCCCCCTCCTTGGCCACCAGATTGACGGCGGAGACCCCAAAATAGTTCAGCGGGCGGAAATCCAAGTCCATGGAGTCTGTCAAACCCTTGACCTCGCCGGGTTTGAGAGACAAGTGGATAAGTACCTTGTCTTGGTCTGTCTTCTCGACGGACGTAACCTCACCGACCTCGGCACCTCGCAAGATCACCCTGGTGCCCTCGGCCACGCCTGGCCCGACATGAGGAGTTTCGACCGTGAGGCGCAATCCGTCGGGCTTGGTCAGAAGCGGACGAATCCAGATAGCCGTTACAAGCACGATCACCACCAGCACTATGGCGCTACCGCCGGCAAGGTTGACTATTCGCGTTTGGTGCTCATCGGACCCACGAATGAAGTCCTGATTCCTCGGTTTGCTCATTGTTTTATCCTTTGAAGGTCAACACCGGGCTCAGACCCCAGAGCGCCACCGTCATGCAGAAGTTCAGTACCACGATTAATACAAGGCTCGCCCGAATCGCCCTGCCTGATGCCAACCCGACCCCGGCCGGACCGCCGCTGGCGAAATACCCGTAGTAGCAATGGATGATTGTAACAACGATGCAGAACGTAATTGTCTTGAGAACCGATGCTCCCAGATCCGGCCAGTTCAGGAATTGCGCGAAGTAGTGGTCGTACGTTCCGTGTGGTTGCCCTTCGAAAGTTTTGACGATTACACCGCCGACGAAGAAGCTCACCACCAGCGCCATTAGGTAGCCAGGCAAGACCACCAACAGACCTCCAATGAGTCGGGTGCCTACGACGAATGGGATTGATTGCAGGCCCATAGCTTCCGTGGCGTCGATTTCTTCAGAGATTCTCATGGCGCCAATTTCTGCTGTCATGCGGCATCCGGCCTGTGCAGCAAAACCAATTCCTGTGATAATCGGCGCGATAACGCGAATATTGCCGAATGATCCGATGATGCCTGTGAGGGGACCGAAACCGAGCAGGTCAAGCGCTAGGAACGCCTCGATGGCGACCACGGCGCCGACCGCGACACCGAGAAAGAACATTAGGCTGACTACGCCGCCGTCTACGACTAATGAGCCACTGCCCCAGGCCATGTCGTTCATGGTTTTCCAGGTGGCCTGACGGTAATGCTTGATGGTCTTGGGAAGGGAGGTGACGACTTTCCAGACGAACACCACCAGCTGGCCGATCTCGTGCACTATTCCTGATATGCCGCGCCCGGCCGCTCTGAAGGGCCGAAACATGACCGACGGAACCGGACGGTGTTTTGAAGGAGCGTTCATTTCATCAGGCCAATCGGGTCGGGTAGAACATAAGCTGCAGCTGGCTGACCAACAGATTTGTGATGAAGATGCAGAAGACACTGAGCACCACTGATGCGTTGACGGCGTTCGCAACGCCCTTGGGCCCGCCTTTCGCCTCGAGTCCTCGCAGACTCGCTATTGAGACGACGATTGCGGCGAACAGGAACGCTTTCAACACCGAGAACGCTAGGTCCGTGGGAGAGGTAAATGCGCCGAACGACTGCCAGAAGCTGCCCGGTACGACGTCGGCGACATTCACGGAGATGATGAGGCCTGCGGCGACACCGGTCGAAATGATGATGATGCAAAGGATCGGAGAGATCAGGAGCATCGCCAAAAATCGCGGCATCACCAGACGTTCTACCGGGTCCACGCCCATCACACGCATCGCGTCGATTTCCTCACGGATTGACCGTGCGCCCAGGTCGGAGGAGATTGCCGAGGCAGCCGCGCCACTCATGAGCAGACCCGCCGCCATCGGTGCACCCTGGCCGACGACACCGAGTCCGCTTGCCGCGCCCGCGAGCGAACTGGCACCGACCTGATTCATGATGCCACCGACCTGAACCGACACCTCGGCGCCGATCGGGATAGCCATCAGCAACGCTGGCAGCGCCGTCACCTTGAACAGCAGCCACATCTGATTCGCGATCTCGTGCACGGGCAGACGCAGCTTGATCGTGTCAACAACGGTGTAGCGCAATACTTCGGTGACCAGATGCACCAGCCTGCCCAGCGTCTCCAGGCTGCGGACTGGCGCCGTTTTGAAGTATCTCGCCGCTCGTTGTACCAGCGGAGGGCGTGCGTTTCCGTGTCCGCCTTTAGCTGTTTCGGTTGTCGAACCTCGCTGATGATGCTTCAGTGGAAGCTCGGCGGATGCCAGCGTCCCCATCGATCTCTCCTCGCATATTAGCGCACGACGATTTCGCCGCGGTTGGCGCAACTTGCTTTCGTTTTCGCGCCGATAGTTCGTCCGATCAGCGGCACCTCGGGAAGAGTTGACTGAGGCTTCGTGCCGCCTCCGGCAGACTCAACGACTTCGTTCACCGAGTTAGGCTTGAGTGTCGAGCGTCACTTCTTGGCGTTACTGTGATACACGTACCGTTCTGCGTATCATGTTACCCAGACGTGCCAACTATGGGCAAGCGAAACTGAACAATGAATCGCATCGTGCGTTCAGTCTCCGGGGACGATGCAGATCGTGAGGGGACAGCAGATTTGCGAACTGTGACCGAACGTCGCCCACGCTCCTACGTGCAGTCACGTGCCGAAAGGCTTTAGACGGCCGGGTCACGGCTTCAGCACCCGTCGCGACTCCTCAGCTCGCCCATAGAGAAGAGGAATGACCTCAGTATTGGAATCGTCAGCAGGAAACAGTGTTTCGTCAAAGCTTTGCTGGATCGCGGTCTGCGCGTGCTCCGGCAGGGTGTGCATGATGTGTCGGACCCGTTCCTGCCGACGGGCGACGGCCTGCCGGTACGGCATCCCCGGCGTCGCCTTCATCTGCGGGACGATGCCCTCGACGTCTTCGACACCACCGGCATGATGACCGGCGTCGACCATCGCCTGCTCCGCGGCCATGGTCGCGTCGTCCTTCTCCTCCGACATCCCGATCGGGCCGATCATGGTGCCGTTGAGGAACTGCTTGACGACCGGCTGATCGCTGGTGAGCAGCACCTCCCGCGGGCCGAACATCACCAATTGCCGGCGGAACAGCATGCCGATGTTGTCCGGCACCGTCCGCGCCAGATTGATGTTGTGCGACACGATCAGAATCGTGGCATCGATTTCCGCATTGATGTCGATCAACGTCTGCGAGATGTAGGTGGTGCGGACCGGATCCAGACCCGAGTCCGGCTCGTCCACCAGAATGATCTGCGGATCCAGCACCAGCGCCCGCGCCAGCCCGGCACGTTTGCGCATACCACCGGAAATCTCACCCGGCAGCTTGTCCTCGGCCCCGAGCAGACCGACCAGTTCCATCTTCTCCATCACGATCTTGCGGATCTCGGACTCGGACTTCTTCGTGTGCTCCCGCAACGGGAACGCCACATTGTCGAACAGGTTCATCGATCCGAACAACGCACCGTCCTGGAACAGCACCCCGAACAACTTCCGGATCTCGTACAACTCCTTCGACGAGCACTCCAGAATGTTGGTGCCGTCGATCACGATCGACCCCCGCTCCGGACGGAGCAGACCGATCAGCGACTTCAAAAACACCGACTTACCCGTGCCCGACGGCCCGAGCAACGCACTAACCTCACCGGCCGGAAGGGTCAACGACACGTCCTGCCAGATCCTCTGCGTGCCGAAGGACTTGGTCAGTCCCTCGACGGATACCTCGACTCCCACAATTACCTCCGCGCCTGTTCAGACATCACCGAGCACCAACTCGGACACATCAACCGGATGGGCACCGCTACCGGCACTGTTGCGCTTCCTTACAGGGCTTCTTACTGAATCGGGCAATGATGGCCACGCTCATCGGACTACCTTTCTCGGCTTCTGACTACGGTCGCAACGGCACCCCGAGGCCGACGCGTGTGGAGATTCCCAGACCTTCGGGACCCAGTCCCCTGCGTCCTTCATTCTTCGCGAACGCCCGGCGCCAACTTGCGCGTAGGCGGTCGGCGAAAGTTCACGATCAGAGTGCTCTTACGCATGCAAATAGTTGCCGACCCTGCTCGATTCGGAGACGCATCTAAGCCACGAACGAATAAAACTAATCTAGAATAAATTCGTCGATGTGTCAACGCTCACACCATCCGAGGCGCGGCGGTCCTCCTGCGCATTTCGGGTACAACGCGTTGAACCCGTCGGCATTGAAGTTACAGATCACATCGCCCACTCCGCGCTGGTGAAACTGACTCGGCGATCTTCGGAACCGGTATGCCCTGCATGGACAGTTGGATTATGTGGGCGTGCTGCCAGGTCATCACCGAGCTCGGTGCCGTGATGATCACCCGCACCAGCCGATAGCCCTTGTTGTCGTCGAGTGAATGTACTCGTACTCGTTCTGTCACCCGACCGCATATTGACCGGTGCTGTGCCCGCTACACCACAACCGGGCGGCGAGCCGACCCGAACAGACAAAGTTTTCCCTGGTAGGGGACGAGCCGAGCTGCGGGGAGAGTGTCGTTGATCAGCCCGAATCGTTCGGGCGCAGACGCGCCGAGTTTCTGCGGCAGCCGATCTGCGGCGCAAAGGTGTCGCGTGCAACCGATGCGTCCACATCCGGTGCTCGAGATGATAGATCGTGATCGCGTTTTGGTCGTCTAGATCTGGCCCGCACAAGCGGCAGGCTTCACCGCCAGTTTGGTATCTGTCACAGGGTCGCGGCTTCCGATTCAGTTCGTCTCGGATCTATCTCGCGTTGCCCGAGAACGTCGACCAGAATATCAACGCCGGGCTTCCACCCTTGCGGCCTTCCCTACCCCGGAAAACAAGGCGCGGTTTTGGGTTCGCTCGCGCTCGCACTAATTCTCCTCCTCGGCGATAACCGATAGGGGTCGAGTGCGGTGAACCGAGCCCGGCGTGTAGTTCTATTGACGCTCTGTGGGAGTTGACGCTGGCGACACCACGCGCCGGGCCTTCATCTCGGGAAAGACGTCGGCGATACGCACGACGTCACCCGTGGTGGGGGCGTGGATCATCTGACCGTTACCGATGTAGATAGCGACGTGCCCGGGACCGCCGGACTGCCAGTTGCCGAACAGCAGATCACCTGGCTGGGCCTGATCCATCGGAATCTCCTGCCCGACGTTCCACTGGGTCTCGGACGTGCGCGGCAGCGCGATGCCCGCTGCGGCATGGACCGCGAACGACGTCAGGCCCGAGCAGTCGAATCCACCCCCGGACGGGCCGTTGACGTTGCCGCCGCCCCACACGTAAGGCAGACCGAGATAACGGAAGGCCGATTCGACCACCCGCCCACCCACGCCGTCGCCCAGCGGAAGCCCGATGAGCGGCGCGAGCAGCTGCGCGAAGGACGGTTCGGTCGCCCGGATCTTGGCAACATACGGTTTGGTCTGAGTCTCGTAGTCCGGGCTGCCGGACGGCATTCCGCCGGATCGCAACACGGCACCCGATCCGGCGTTGTACGCCGCGATGGTGAGGTCGAGGGTGTCCCCGGATACCCGGCCCTGGCGTTTCCAGGCGTCGATCTGTTCGTAGGTGTCGCACAGCAGGTTTCCCGAGGCCATCACGGGGTCTGCGATGCCGAGCACGTCCGCCTTGCCGTCCTCGTCGGCGTCCTTGCCGTAGATCGCCCAGGTGCCGGGCATGAACTGTCCAGGCCCGAGCGCGCCGGACGGGGACACTGGTGCGATGGCACCGTACTGGAATCCGTTCTCCGCCGCATACAGTGCTGCGAGGGTCGCGGGCTTGATTCCGTCGCAGATCGAACCGGCCTTGCGCAGCCACGGCGCGAACAGGGCGATCGAGCCAACCGGGGCGAGGGAGGCACGCGGAAAGATGGCCGGAACAGGTTGCAGCACAGTGTCGGTTCCGGAACCGGAATAGTCGGCGTAGGCGAGCGAGCTCGACGGCAACGCCGGTGCCGGTGATGCCGATTCCGGATCCGACGATGGTGCAACCTGCTGCGGGGTCGGCTCGGGCTCGGTTGACGGCGGCGGGGTAAGGGCGCCGAACGGAAGATGCGGTTCGAGTGCGGCAGCTGCGGCGGCCGTGACGTCGTCCACCGCCTGCTGAGCAGGTGCGCGCACCGGCTCGGGCAGCGCCGTAATCAGGTCCGACACCTGCTGGTCGGTGCTCGGCGCCGAGTACGACTCGAGGGTCTGCGTCGCCTGATCCTTGATCTCCGGCGGCGCATCGGTGCCCTGGATGAACGCACCGGTCGCCGCGACTACGGCGACGATCAGCGTCGACGGATCAACGGACATCGACCGCACCTTCGAGCAGCACGGTGTTTTCGTCGTAGAACCAGCCGCCAGAAGTCTGGTCGAGACTATCCTGGATCGCGGTCTGCGCGTGCTCCGGCAGGGTGTGCATGATGTGTCGGACCCGTTCCTGCCGACGGGCGACGGCCTGCCGGTACGGCATCCCCGGCGTCGCCTTCATCTGCGGGACGATGCCCTCGACGTCTTCGACACCACCGGCATGATGACCGGCGTCGACCATCGCCTGCTCCGCGGCCATGGTCGCGTCGTCCTTCTCCTCCGACATCCCGATCGGGCCGATCATGGTGCCGTTGAGGAACTGCTTGACGACCGGCTGATCGCTGGTGAGCAGCACCTCCCGCGGGCCGAACATCACCAATTGCCGGCGGAACAGCATGCCGATGTTGTCCGGCACCGTCCGCGCCAGATTGATGTTGTGCGACACGATCAGAATCGTGGCATCGATTTCCGCATTGATGTCGATCAACGTCTGCGAGATGTAGGTGGTGCGGACCGGATCCAGACCCGAGTCCGGCTCGTCCACCAGAATGATCTGCGGATCCAGCACCAGCGCCCGCGCCAGCCCGGCACGTTTGCGCATACCACCGGAAATCTCACCCGGCAGCTTGTCCTCGGCCCCGAGCAGACCGACCAGTTCCATCTTCTCCATCACGATCTTGCGGATCTCGGACTCGGACTTCTTCGTGTGCTCCCGCAACGGGAACGCCACATTGTCGAACAGGTTCATCGATCCGAACAACGCACCGTCCTGGAACAGCACCCCGAACAACTTCCGGATCTCGTACAACTCCTTCGACGAGCACTCCAGAATGTTGGTGCCGTCGATCACGATCGACCCCCGCTCCGGACGGAGCAGACCGATCAGCGACTTCAAAAACACCGACTTACCCGTGCCCGACGGCCCGAGCAACGCACTAACCTCACCGGCCGGAAGGGTCAACGACACGTCCTGCCAGATCCTCTGCGTGCCGAAGGACTTGGTCAGTCCCTCGACGGATACCTCGACTCCCACAATTACCTCCGCGCCTGTTCAGACATCACCGAGCACCAACTCGGACACATCAACCGGATGGGCACCGCTACCGGCACTGTTGCGCTTCCTTACAGGGCTTCTTACTGAATCGGGCAATGATGGCCACGCTCATCGGACTACCTTTCTCGGCTTCTGACTACGGTCGCAACGGCACCCCGAGGCCGACGCGTGTGGAGATTCCCAGACCTTCGGGACCCAGTCCCCTGCGTCCTTCATTCTTCGCGAACGCCCGGCGCCAACTTGCGCGTAGGCGGTCGGCGAAAGTTCACGATCAGAGTGCTCTTACGCATGCAAATAGTTGCCGACCCTGCTCGATTCGGAGACGCATCTAAGCCACGAACGAATAAAACTAATCTAGAATAAATTCGTCGATGTGTCAACGCTCACACCATCCGAGGCGGATGCGGCGGTGCGTCCGGGGACCGCTGAGCCGCGCGAACACGGCAGAAGGGTCATTCTCGCCGCAGCACATCTAGCCCTCGGAAAGCTGCAGGAAATGGACAGAAGGGAGCGACTAGTGCCACATCAGACAACGATTGCCTCGTCGCGATCTCACATAGCTTCTCTTCTTCTGCCGCATCCTTGGTCCACCAGATGATGTCCGCGACGAATCATGCTGTCCACCTTGTGGCTGATGTAGTCGGCCCCGTCGAAGGTCTTTCTGAATCGCCCTGGATCGAGTGGAGACTCCAGTTCAGGCCACCTCGGGGGTTGAGGCAGCCGGGGGACGCTGTTCACGATAGCGGGTCTCGTGCCAGGTCGGCGAGAGATAGTCGATCGACGAGTGCAACCGCTCCGCGCTGAACCAGCGAACCCACTCGACGGTTTCCCGCTCCACCTCGGCCGCCCGCTCCACGACGCGTCACGGTCGATCAGCTTGGTTTTGTAGAGTCCGATCGTCGATTCCATCAACCGTTGTCGAGGGCAGTGACCGACGCTGCCGATCGACCCGGCGATCCCCGAAGCGATCAACGCCTCGGTGAACGCCAGCGACGTATACTGACCGCATCGCTGTGATGCACCAAACCCGTTGACGTGAACCGGATGTCGGTTCTCCTGTGGGTAAACAACGCCTGCTCGAGCACTCCGGTGACCAACACGGTGGTCTTCGATGTCATCACCTGCCACCCGAGGATCCGGCGGGAGAACACGTCGACACAGAACGCCGTGTACACGAATCCGGTGAGTGTCCACACGTAGACATCCCACCCGGGTCAGACGTCAAGCGGCCGCCGGTTGCTGTCCCGCATAGAAGTCGGGCCACGCCGCGCAGTCGTCCCAGGGTTCGTTGTGTTGAAGGCACCACCACAGGCGTCCGACGAGCTTGTTCGCGAGGTTGCGCAGAGCCGCGTTGTGGTGGTCGCCGGCGGCTCGTCGTTTGTCAAGTGGGCGCGGGCTCCGGCTGATTTGGTGAGGGTCGCGAACGCCCACCAGTGGCAGGCGTCGCCGAGTCGCTTGTTGCGGACCTTGCGTGCCTTGACGTAGTGCGATCGTCCTGAGGCGCGGGTGATCGGCGCGGTGCCAGCGAACGCTCGCAATCCGTTCGCGGTCGCGAATCATCTTGGCTCGTCTCCTATTTCAGCGAGTGTGCAGGCGGCGAGGATCGGGCCGAGACCCGGAACAGACCGTAGGATCGGCGCCGCGGGGTGCGTGTCGAATGTTGGTGCCAGCTCCTTCTCCAGCGCGTCGACGGCCTGGTGCATCGAGGCGATAATGCCCAGCAGACCGGTTGCCGCCGCGCCCAGGGCCGCTTCGACCTATGGCGGCTGACGCAGGGCTGGGGTCTTCAGATCGGTGAGGATCTGCTCGACGAGGCGCGGGTCGTTGCGGCGGCCGCTGCGATGCAGCAAGCTCTTTAGCCGACTGCGAGTGAGTTTCTGGCCGGCGCCGGGCGTGGGCAATGCTGTGAGCACGGTCAACGCGGCACGGTGTTTGAGATTCGGAAATGCCTGCAGAGCTTGCGGATAGAATTCGAGCAACACCGAACGCAGCCGGCTGATGGTTTGATTCAGCGCCCACACCGCCTCCTGATGTTCACGTGCGAGCGTCTTCACCGCGCGCCCCTGCTCGCTGATGGTCGGTAGAGGCCTGTGCATGTGCCGGTCGGTTCGCAGTACGTGCGCGAGGACCGCGGCGTCGCCCGGGTCGGACTTCCCGCCGGCTTGCCCGTGGCGCTCGCGGTAGCGGGCCACCGCGCGCGGGTTTATCGGGTATACGGTGAACCCGGCGTCGGCGAGGCGACGACCAGCAGATTCTTGTCGGTTTCGATGGCAATCGGGATGTCCTCGACGCTGTCGCAGTGTTCCGCTATCAGTGCCAGGAGATCAGTGAATCCGGCTGCGCCGGTGTCAATTCGGTATGTGCAATGATCTCGCCATTCGTGTCGACCAAAGCCACATCGTGATGCGCCTCGGCCCAGTCGATCCCGCAGGCGATGCCCATACATCCTCCTTGTGCCGGTGACCTTCCTTTGAGCTCGAGGCGGGTGCGGCAACCTAATGGACAGCGCTCTGTGGCGCGGCATCTCACCAGCCGTTCACACATACACCTCGTGGCGGACCGGCAGGGTCACCGTCTACATACGAGATCTCCGGTGCGTTCCGTGTCATCACATGCAGTGATCACCTGCCGGTAGCTCACCGGCTATTCTGCACCCGGATCCGTGGATGGGCAGTGATCTCCTGCCGGTTGCCTCTTCCGTGTCGGGACAAGCCGACCCACCCATTAGGTGGACGGGCGATGCTGATGCCGTGCTCGGTGAGCACGGCACAGATCGGGTCGACCCCGAATTGAGAACGGTACGCGTCGATGTAGTCGACGATCACCGCAGTCGGCGTGGGGGTACCTCCCGCTTGCGGGGGACGACCTCCGCCGCCGCGAAAAACGCGCTCGCGGTCTTCAAAATCTCGTTGGCTCTGCGCAATTCGGCTACTTCTCGACGAAGGCTGGCAACCTCGGCCGACACGTCAGGCGCCGAAGACGATGCGCCCGGGGCCTGGCGGCTCTCCTCCCGCTCGATCCAGTTCCTCAGCGTCGCCGGCGCGATGTCGAGCAGCTCGCCGACATGGCGTCGGGCTGCGACCTTCGAGCCTCCGTGCTCGTCGATCCGGTCCCGAGACATCCGGACGGCGCGATCCTGGGTCTCCGCGTCGTACTTCTTCGGTGCAGGCATACCAGCATTCTCCTTGTTGAATCAGGAGTCTCCACCTCGTCCAGGATGCTTCTATATCCGTCAAGTCATGCTGGGGCCGGATACGCGGCGGTCAGTGTTCGGAACAATTGCCGGGTGATGTACCTCTTCAGGCATCGCATGATCTCCTTGGTCGTGCGACCCTCGCTGCGGCGGCGGGCGACATACGCGCGGGTGTCGGGGTGGGTGCGCATCCGGACGAGGACGATAGTGGTCAGCGCCCGGTTCAGTCGTCGATCCCCGCCACGATTGAGCCTGTGACGCATCGTGTTCCCCGACGACGCCGGTATCGGGCAGGTTCCGGCGAGGGCTGCGAACGCGGCTTCGGAACGGACTCGGCCCGGATGAGACCAGGCGATGAGCACCGAAGCGGCGACCACCGATCCGACACCGGGTAACTCCGGCAGTTCCGGTGCGACGGCGTTCACCGCAGAGTCGAGTGCCTTCCTGTTGTCGATCAACTCGGTATCGAGGGCACGGATTCGTCTCGCCAGTCGTACCGCCTCCTGCCGGCACGTTTGCATGGTGATGTCCTCCGACCGGGAACGCCAGGTAGATATCGCATCAATTTGTCTGCGCGTCAGCGCTTTGCGCGCATCGACACCAAGGTCGGTGATCCGGAGCAGGGCGGTGAGCGCATTGACCGCTCGGGTCCGCTCACCAGCCATTTGTTCCCTGGCCACGACCAGGACCCGAAGGGCGGCGCGGGGCCCCTCGGCGCGCGGCCAGCGGAGCCGTGAGATGTCGACCGCGAGCACCGACCGGGCGATCCGGACGGCGTCAAGCGAGTCGGTCTTGCCCACACCGCGGCGGCGCGCCGCCGACATCGCGGCGGGTTCGACGACCGCCAATCTGGAACCGAGGACACGCTCGGCGAGACCTGCTCCGTAGGAGCCGACGCCTTCGATAACTACCAGAGTCGCGTGCTCACCCACGCGCCGGCGGATCCATGTCACCGCTCGCTCGAGCCCGGATGGGCTCGTCGGAAACATTGATTGGTCGACAATTGCTCCGGTCGCGGCGGTGACAACCGACAGTGAGTGGGTAGCGGCGTGGGTATCAACCCCGATGACGAATTCGTACTGATCTGCAACGATAGGCATGGCGGCGGAATCCTTCCCAAGAGGTGACGTCGTGTCGGCGTCGGCCCGGGAAGAACACTTCGAGGCAGGCCTGTAACGGGCCACGACCCGCGCACACGGGTCGGGCAGGCTTCTGATCAAGCCACCGAAGCGGGACCGGGTCGGCGTCGCCGTCTCGGCCGAGTGGACAGATCCTGGACAGTGCACCCCGAAGGGGCCATGCGGTTCAGGGGTCACACTCAATCGCGACGACGGCACCGATCCTGCCAGCCAGCCCCGGGCCAGCCACTACAAACACTTACAGACGGTTCATTTTGAAGTGCCGCAGCGCCGTGAACTTCGCCTCGATCGGGTTAACCAACGAACTCTTCGAGTGGGGCTTGAGGTGCCTAGCCAAGCCGCTACGCGAACAGGTGCCGCACCACGGCGGTCGGGTAGGTGACGCGACGTCGTGGTCGCGACTCTCGCCCAGTGCAGCGTGCGTGCCGCAAAAGCGGCCGATCGGGGTGCCTGGCTATCCAATGCTGCCTTGCGGATGCTCTGCCCTTCGAGGCACTAGGACGCGAACAGACTCCGCAACACACGCAGGCTTGTCCTCACCCTTGATCTCGATGGTGTACTTCACGACCACCTGGGCGCCCTTCCTGGTGTGCTCGAACGACGCGATCTCGCCGCCTACCCGGATCGATGCCCCCACCCTCACTGGCTGTGGGAAGCGCAACTTGTTCAGCCCGTAGTTGATGACGAGTTCCACGCCATCGATGCGCATCAGGTCGGCGCTGAGCCTCGGCAACAGCGAAAGCGTGAGGTAGCCGTGCGCGATCGGGGCACCAAACGGTCCCTGTGCCGCCCGCTCGGGGTTGACATGGATCCACTGGTGATCATCGGTTGCGTCGGCGAACGCATTCACGCGGTCCTGCGTGATTTCGAGCCAGTCGCTGTGACCGAGGTGATCGCCGACGGCGGCCTCGACCTCGTCAATATTCTGGAATAGGCGCATTGAGTCTCCTTGCTTCTGCCCGGCTAATGGAGCGGTTGTGGCAGCTAGTTCGAAAGCGGTCGGGCAGCGACGAGCCGGGATGTCCCACAGTTGACCGTCCGGAACACTACTGTCCGCCTCATGAATAGATCCCTCAGGGGCTACCTCGAGCAAACGAAGCGTGTACCCGACGCTGAGCACCAAAAACATCTCATTATTTAATTGCAAATAGAAAGATAAACTGTCTCCAACTCGGCGTCAAGGAGGAGTGCCTAAGTTGCAAGTGCCCATCGGGGTCCGGACCGGCCCGCAGCGCAAGCGTCTTACCCTCAGTCGGCGCACTCGTGTGGCAACCAAAACAGCCCAGCGTTCGCGCGACTACCGGGGTCAACCACGTCTCGACCTGTATCGATCTGGATTGACGGGCTGCTGTCAGGGGCGCCGAATAGCCCTACACCGCTGGCTTCACCAACCCACCCTTTGCCGGATAGCTCGCGAGACGCGATTTGTGTCGATCCATTGGCGTCGTGTCATGCGGGTGACGCCAGCCCGATGTAGCGATTGCGCCCTGCCGAAACCGTAGGAACGACGGGTCCGCGCTGTGGGAAGACAGCAGCAATATGGTTGTCCCATGAAGGTGGACATCGAATTACATGCGGCAGCTGACAACGTAGACGACGGGATTAGCAGTTGTTCGAACTCGACTGGGGCGAGGTAGTCGAAGGCGGGATGACGGTAACGCCGGTTGCAGGACGAGAGCCACTCGAACAATTCCTGCCATGCCAGCGACTTCGACGATCCAACTTCGGCCGTATAGTTATTCCTCCTGAGCCCGTGGAAGAACGACTTGGCAAGGGTGTGGTCGCAACTCGAGCTCATCCGGTCTCGACTCGGCTGGATTCATGACTGCGTCAGATGTCAACGAAAGATACGGTGGCGTGTTGCGATTCGTGATCGCTGTTGAAGATTGCGCCATTAATGTCACACCCGCGTGTGCGCACTGACCACAGGCAGAGAACGCCCGGGCATGCGGGTGCCGAGAAGGAATAGCAGTTCGAACGTGAGACGTATCATGGTCGTGCGTATGTCCGCCGGTGACACAGGCACCGTCGGCTACATTCCGCGACGCACAGCGGAGGGCAAGTCCGGGCGCGAGATCATCCGGTGCCTCAAACGCTTCGTCGCGCGCGAAGTTTTCAAGATCATCCGGAATGCCCTGCCAGTGGACAGTGGCACAGGCCGACTTCGCCAACGTCGCCGAACGTTGGCCACCCCGGTCATCGCGGTGGCAACCGACGTCTGGAGATCGGCCAACGCCACGACCCTGATCTCGCCGCCACCTACTGGCGGTGGCTCACCGACCGCGAGCAGCAGTCCGGCCACTATCCTGGCCGACACGGCTTGACAGCAATAGGAGCATCCATCGTCATGGAAGCAATTCTGGAATTTCATTACCGCTGAGACGTATTCACCGTGACCGCATCGACCTCCAAGCACCCCGTTTGATATGACTTGTACACGATACGCGATGTGATCATGCCCGTCGCAGGGCAGATTGGGCAGGTACGGGACAGTGCAGAGAATTGTGATCGTCGGGGCGGGTCTGTCGGGCCTGCGCACCGCGGAGGAACTACGGCGGGCTGGATTCGAGCGTGACCTGATTCTTCTCGGAGGTGAACCGCACCTTCCCTACGACCGCCCGCCGCTGTCGAAGGAAGTGATGCGTGGGGAGAAGAGCGACACCACCCTCAAGCCGCGGGAGTTCTTCGACGAGAAGAACATCGAACTGCGTCTCGGGGTCGAAGCGGAGTCGGTCGACACGGTATCCCGCACCGTGAGACTGGCCGACGGCAGCGAACTCGGTTACGACGAACTCGTGATCGCCACCGGTCTGGTGCCGCGGCGAATCCCGGGACTGCCGGACCTGGCGGGCGTTCACGTTCTCCGTTCCATCGACGAGAGCCTGGCGTTGCGCGCGGACCTCGCCGAGGGCAGGCGTGCGCTGATCGTCGGGGCGGGATTCATCGGCTGCGAGCTGGCGGCGAGTATGCGGGCCGGTGGGCTCGACGTAGTGCTGGTCGAGCCACAGCCGACGCCGCTCGCGTCCGTGCTCGGCGAGAAGATCGGAGGGCTCGTCGCCCGGCTGCACACCGACGAGGGAGTCGACCTGCGCGCCGGTGTCGGGCTCACGTCACTGGTGGGTACCGACCGGGTCACCGGGGCCGTCCTCGGTGACGGGAGCGAGGTGGACGTCGACGTCGTGGCGATCGGGGTCGGCTCGATTCCGGTCACTGCGTGGCTCGACGGGTCGGGAGTCGAACTGGACAACGGTGTGGTGTGTGACGGCGTCGGGCGCACGGCGGTCCCGCACGTGTGGGCGGTCGGCGACGTGGCCGCGTGGCAGCTGCAGGTGGGCGGGCGCAAGCGCGTCGAGCACTGGAGCAACGCCGGGGAGCAGGCGAAGATCCTCGCCGGGGCGTTGACCGGCACCGGCGAGGAGAACGCCGCAGCGCAGGTGCCGTATTTCTGGAGCGACCAGTACGACGTCAAGATCCAGGCCCTGGGCACGGTGGCGCCCACCGACGAGGTGCACGTGATCAAGGACGACAGCCGCAAGTTCCTCGCCTACTACGAGCGGGACGGCATCCTGGCCGGTGTCGTCGGCGGTGGGATGGCGGGCGGTGTCATGAAGATGCGGGCCAAGATCGCGGCGGGATCTCCGATCGGTGAGGTCCTCGAGGCCGCGTCGGGAACCTGCTGATCGGGATACTTTCCACCGTCGAGTCACCGAAAGTGGCCGCGACTGAGTCGCTGATCATACGACCTCACCACGCCGACGATGCCGTCACCATTCCGACGACGGGCCCTCCCTGACCGCGGGAAGGACCCTTCTCATATCGGCATCATCAGCATCGACAGTGACGCCATCGTCGGCACGCTCAGCGACGGACAACAGCCGACCGACGTGGGTGCCACGGTTAGGGATGCAGATTAACTATTACGATGTTTCATTCGGGTGGGTTGGGTGTGATGCCTGTGGTGGTGATGTAGGCGATGAACTCGGCGAGGGTGGTGAGTGGATCGGCGGGGTCGATGGTGGTCGATCTGGTTCAGGAATTGGCGGGTGTTGCGGATGACCTTGTTGGCGGTGGTCCGGCCGATGTCGAAGAGCTTCGTGATGTCCTTGACCGGCAGGCAGAATCGGTCGTGGGTGAGGGTGAGCACGAACGTCGGTCGGCGAGGGTGAGGGTGGGTTGGCCGCCGGGCCCTTTCGCGGTGTTCCGGTGACCGCCTCGGCGGCTGTGCAGGGAAGCGTACTGCAATCGGTGTGATCACAGGTACCGCACCGGTATCGGAGATCGGACCGCCGCCGCCACTCGGCGCTGCACAGATCAACGGCTGGGCCTTCACCGACCAGATCCTGTGCCCGGGCTGCGCGTGCAACGCCCCCTGATTGAGCTCGCACGGTTGGGGCATGCCCCTGACTGATGTCGGTGGTGCCGGCGAGGACCACAGCAGAGGGCGGTGGCTGGTATACGCGATCATGGCGTTGTTTCGAGGGCCAGCAGCGACGCAGAACGCGATATAGACACGGCGTTCTGTGTCGATGTGTTCTCCCGCCGGATCCTCGGGTGGCAGGTGATGACATCGAAGACCACCGTGTTGGTCACCGGAGTGCTCGAGCAGGCGTTGTTCACCCACAGGAGAACCGACATCCGGTTCACGTCAACGGGTTTGGTGCATCACGGCGATGCGGTCAGTATACGTCGCTGGCGTTCACCGAGGCGTTGATCGCTTCGGGTATCGCCGGGCCGATCGGCAGCGTCGGGGACGCCGCCAGCAAGGGGCAAATCGGTCGCCAGAAGGTCTTCGACGGCATCCTCGACAGGCTCGACACCGACGCCTCATGACCCGGCACTTGACAAGATCACCCACATAAGTTCAACGCGGAGCGGTTGCACTCGTCGATCGACTATCTTTCACCGACCTGGTACGAGACCCGCTATCGTGAACAGCGTCCCCCGGCTGCCTCAACCCCCGAAGTGGCTTGAACTTGAGTCTCCACTCGATCCAGGGTGATCCATTTCTCGGTGGCCTCGGCTTCGATCAGGGCCTGCAGGCCGGTGCGAACCAGTTTGGCGAACACGCTCGCGCTGTCGGCGCCGGTGAGTGCGTCGAGTTGGGCGAGCAGTGCAGAATGGTCGCGGGTCATCGCGTGGATGCTTTCTGTGAGTCACTTTGGTCGGTAACTCGTCGATCACTACGCGATAGCCCACGCTCCTCGAGGGAACGACACGCCGTGGACCTGGCCGAATGTTCTCAGCCGATTCCCACCACCCCCCGGACTTACCCCGAGGATGCGGTGGCGACTGCTGAACGGTTGCCCGTCCGCGATCATCTTCTCGAGTTTCAGGAACGGTTGTTCTGCGTTTCCATGATCCACGCCGCGATCTGTGCGCGTGAAGTGAATCCCAGCTTGGTCAGCAGATGCTCGACGTGACCCTGTGCAGTGCGGGGCGAGATCGTCAGGCGGGCGGCAATCTCCTTGTTGGTCAGCCCCTCGGCGACTAGTTCGGCGACCTGGAATTCGCGTTTGGTCGGTGTGGTGGATGTGCCGGTGGCGGAGGTCGGCGTGGGCGCGAGCTGCTCGCCCAGCGCGTAGGCGATGGCTGAGTCGAAACCGAGCGCTGCGCCCTCGCGGCGGGCGGCGGTGTATGCCTGTTCGCTTAGTGCCAGTTGCGTCTGGCGTTCGCACTCCTCCCGATACGCGAGCAGCCCGGGATATACCACCGCCGGGCTTCCCACCGACCGGCTGAGCTCCTCTGCGGCTCCCAGCAACACGGCCGCGCGTCGTGCGTTGTGCTCGTCGGCGGCGATCCATGCCAGTGACTGCAGGCACATGCTGGCGTTCAGGCGATCGCTGATCCTGCGGTTGAGCCGCAGAGCCTGCCCGAGTAGCCGGGCCGCTCTCGAGCGCTCACCGTGCCGCCACACGGCGACAGCGAGTGCACAGAGCGTGTATGACCGATACACCACTTCATCGCGTGGCTCGGTGATAGCCAGGACCTGCTCATGGCAGTCGATGGCCCGCTCCGTGTCATCCAAAACTTCGTAGGTCAGTCCGAGGCTCATGAGGGCGGTGACCTGGAAGAGGACATCGTCGCGTGCGAGGTACACCCGGACGGCATTCTCAAGGTGTGGCAGGGCGTCGGGGAGCTCCCCGGCGAACAGGGCGCGTAAGCCGTCGGCGAGATCGATGTGTGCCCGCAGCACCGGGTCTGTCGTGTGCTCGGCGAGCAGCCGCCCCTGTTCCTCGAAGGTGGTCGGCCCCTGAGGGTTGCCCTGCACTCCGGCCAAGATACTGCCGACGTACAACGTCCTGGCCCGTTCGGCGGTCGGCGGGCCGGTCAGGCGGGCCAGGAATCGGTCGAGCCAGCGCCGACCCTCACTGAACAAACCTCGGGAAAGCCAGAGGGGGAAGAGCGCGCCGGCGATCCGGAGCCCGGCGTCCGGGTTGTCGGACACACAGAAATCCATTGCTTCTCGCAGATTCGGCTGCTCCCGGCCCAGCCGGGTGATCCACGCGAGTTGCCGGGAGCTGATCCAGTCGGCCTCCGCGGCGAGTGCCAACCGCTCGTACCAATCTCGGTGGCGGCGGCGGAGCTCGGGATACCCGCCATTCTCCTGTGCCTTCTCCCGGCCGTAGTCCCGTAGGGTCTCGAGCATCCGGAACCGCACCACCTCCCCGGACGCTTCCCGCGCCAGGATCGACTTCTCGACCAGGAAGGTCACCGTGTCGAGCAGATCATCCGAGGCAAGATCGGCGTCGCACACATGTTCTGCGGCATCGAGGTCGAAGCTGCCGGCGAACACCGACAGCTGGGCCCACACCTGCTGCTCCGCCGGTGTGCACAGGTCGTAGCTCCAGTCGACACACATCCGCAACGTCTGCTGCCGCGAGGGGGCGTCCCGGCTGCCGCGAGTGAGCAACGCGTACCGGTCGGTCAACCGCGCCAGGATCTGCTCGGGCGACATTGCCCGCAGCCGGGCCGCCGCCAACTCGATCGGGAGCGGCAGGCCATCGAGCCGCTGACAGATGCGCGCCATGGCGACCTTGTTATTCTCGGTGAGCTCGAACCCCGGTGCGGCCGCGGCGCCGCGCTCGGCGAAGAGGGTGACCGCGTCGTTGCGGGGCAGTCCCTTCGGTAGGTGATCGGGATCGGGCACGGGTAGCGGCGGAATCGGCACCACCGTTTCCCCGCCGATGCCTAGCTGCTCGCGGCTGGTCGCGAGAATCCGCAGCCGAGGGCACGCGCGAAGCAGAGACTCGGCGAGCCTGGCCACACCGTCGACCATCTGCTCACAGTTGTCGAGCACCAGCAGCAGGGTGCGCGGGGCGAGGAACTCGACCAGCACCTCGGGTAGGGGTCTGCCCGACCGATCATGCAGACCCAGCATAGCCGCCAACACACCCGCCAGTAGCGACTGGTCGCGCAGTTCACCCAACTCCACCAGCGACACCCCGTCGGGGAAATCGCGGTGCACCGTGGACGCGACCCGCACCGCCAAGCGGGTTTTCCCGACCCCGCCTATCCCGGTCAAGGTGACCAAACGCGAGGTCGTCAGCGCGTTCTTCACCTCGGCCAGTTCAGTGCGGCGGCCGACGAAACTGGTCAGTTCCAACGGAACGCCACTCGTTCGGCCGGACGTCACAGCTGCCCGAGAGGGCGCGCTCCCAGGCGCACGCTGCGCCGGGAACCGGTCGACTGGGGGCGTGACTTCGTGTTCGGCGCCCGGGTCGGGGTGCAGGGCCATCTCGTCGACCGGGAAACCATGGTGCCATTGCGCTTTGCGGAGTTTCCGGCCTAGTTCCGCAGCTGAGGGTCGACTTGCCGGGTCACCGGACATTGCACCTTCGATGATGGCGCTGACGTCCTCGGGAACGCCGTGCTCACGCGGGTCCGGTAGGGGCTCGGCAGTGATCCGCAGAAATTGGGCCACCAGCTGCTCACCGCTGCGCCGTTCGAAGGCGGCGTGCCCGGTGAGCGCCGCGAACAAGGTCGCACCGAGGCCGTAAATGTCCGCGGCGGGACTCGCGGGCTCACCGGCGATGACCTCGGGCGCGGTGAAGGCCGGCGACCCCGTCACCACGGCGGTGGTGGTCTCGAACCCGCCGGTGATGTGGGCGATGCCGAAGTCCGTCAACGCGGGCTCGTCGTAGTCGGTGAGCAGAATGTTGCCGGGCTTGACGTCACGATGAAGGATCCCGAGGTGGTGCGCGGTTCCCAGCGCGCCGGCCATCTTCACCCCGAGCCGCAGTGCCTCCTCCAGCGGGAGTGGTCCGTGGCGGCGGATCCGCGCATCGAGGGAGTCCTGCGCCAGATAGGGCATCACGATGAAGGGGCGACCGTTGTCGGTGACGCCGACCTGCAGGACATTGACGACGTTGGGGTGCCCCGTCAGTTTGCCTGCCGCGCGCTGCTCGCGGAGGAACCGCGCCCGGTTCAGCTCATCGAGGTCCGCCGTGAGTACCTTGACCGCCACCGTGCGATCCAACGCAACCTGTTTGCACCGGTAGACGACACCGAAACCACCCCGGCCGATCTCCCGAGCATCCTCGAACCCGGTCGCCGCCAACTCCGCGGTGACCGAGCCGGACGCGTCCCGCTGCGTCGCGAAGGGATCCACATCGGCCATCAGCTACATCGATTCACCTAGCTGTCGCAACACCTTGTACCACCGCGCCCACCTATCACCCCACGATACCGTCAGCCGCCAAACCGAAGCCCATACCGGCTAGGGCATCGACAGTTCCCAGGGCCCGCAGTAGCGAACCCGGGCTCGTACTGGCGCCGGGCAACCGGCGTCACCAAGAAAGGAACACAGACCGCTGTGCAAGATAGAGGGGTCACGGATCAGCCTGGCGAAAGAACCACGTACTTACGGTTCGGTGCCAATGTCGTCGAGAACGTGAAGCAGGTCAGCGAGAAGTCTGTCAGCTTCGTCTTCGATGCCCTGTCAGACAGGCAACTGACACGAAATTGAGAAACTGAGTAAGTGTTTGGAGGGACGTAAGAACAACGGTGTAACTCTGAAAGGAGATGCACCATTATGACTGATGTGATTGATCGTGAGACAGAGACGAACTCGGCACGTGTGGGTGTCAGCGACGCGCGGCTGAAGGAGCTGGTGGATCAGGCGCGGGCCGAGGGTTTGCAGCTCACCGGAGACGGTGGGTTGCTGGCGAAGTTGACCAAGCTGGTGGTCGAGTCCGCGCTCGAAGGCGAGATGGACGACCACCTCGGCTACGGCAGGAATGACTCGGCTGGCAGGGGCAGCGGCAACTCCCGCAACGGCAGGCGCGCCAAGACCGTGTTGACCGAGGCCGGCCCGGTCGAGCTCGACGTGCCCCGTGACCGGGAATCCTCCTTTGAGCCGAAGATCGTGGCCAAGCGGCAGCGGCGGCTGACCGGGGTGGAAGACATGGTGATCTCACTGTCGGCCAAGGGGTTGACCACCGGTGAGATCTCCGCGCACATGGCCGAGGTCTATGGCGCCGAGGTGTCCAAGCAGACGATCTCGACGATTCCCCCAAGCACTGCGTGCAGGGAGGTACCCCCACCGAACGGGTGATGGACGGCATGGCCGAGTGGCAGAACCGGCCCCTCGATCCGGTGTATCCGGTGCTGTTCATCGACTGCATCCACGTCAAGATCCGCGACGGCAACGTGGCCAACCGGCCGATCTACGTCGTGATGGGAGTGACCGTCGACGGCACCCGCGACATCCGCCCCCGCGAGCGGGAGGTACCCCCAGGATTGTGGGCCGGCGAGCACGGCGACGGGGAGGGGGCGAAGTATTGGCTTCGGGTGTTGTCGGAGCTGAAAAATCGCGGTGTGCAGGATGTTCTGATCGTCGTGTGCGACGGTTTGAAGCATCTGCCCGACTCGATCGGACAGGTGTGGCCGCAGACTATCGTGCAAACCTGCGTGGTCCACCTCCTCCGCAATACCTAGGCCTACGCCTCCCGCAAGGACTGGGCCGAGATCGCCAAGGACCTCAAACCGGTGTACACCGCACCGTCGGAGCAGGCCGCGCTGGACCGGTTCGCCGAGTTCAGTGACAAGTGGGAGAAACGCTATCCCGCGATCATCCGGCTCTGGACCAACGCCTGGGCCGAGTTCGTGCCGTTCTTGCAGTTCGGAGCATGTTGCAGAATGCGTGTCGTCGGGACTGATCGTGACGCTCGTCTGGGAAAATTTGGGTATGGCCAAGGGATATCGTCCGGTGTTGCGTGATCAGGTGTTCCTTTTGCCTCCGGATATGCGGGAATGGCTTCCTGCGGATCATCTTGTCTGGTTTCTGTTGGAGACGATCGAGGTGCTCGATTCCCATGAGTTCGACCGGCGTCGTCGCCGTGGTGGGGTGGGCGCGGCCGGTTACGACCCGCGGATGCTGCTGGGACTTCTGATTTATGCCTACTGCAGAGGGATTCGATCCTCGCGGCAGATTGAACGGTTGTGCTCGACCGATGTCGCGTTCCGGGTGCTGTGCGCGCAAGACATCCCCGACCATTGCACGATCGCCCGGTTCCGCGCCGAATGTCAGGACGCGTTCACCGGGTTGTTCACGCAGGTACTGATGATCGCCGGCAAGGCCGGTCTGGGGCATTTCGGAACGGTCGCAATCGATGGTACCAAGATCGCCGCGAACGCATCGATCGACGCCAACCGCGGGCATGAGTGGCTGAGCGAGCAGGTCACTCGCATGGTTGCCGAAGCCGAACAGACCGACGCCACCGAGAACATCCGCGCTGCGCAGCGTGCACATGATGACGATGATCGGGTTCCTGCGCGGCTGATGGACCAGAGCAGTCGTGCACAGCGAATCCGTCAAGCGGCCGACGAGGTGGCCGCACAATTGAAACGCCAGCGCAACAACGAGGATGAGCGCGATGCAGCGGCACGGGCACGGTTGGCGAAATCGCAAGCGGGTGAACCTGTGGTCGGTCGTATCCCTGACGGACCGCACCGGCTCGCGGAAGCACGCGCACACCTGGCACGTGAAATCGCTACTCACCAGTCGAAACTCGAACGACGTGCCGCACTGATCGCCGCGGGGAAGAAACCGATGGGTGCCCCACCTGTTCCATTGGAACAGCACTCACGAATCATCCGCGCCCGACGAGTCGTCGAAGCCGCACTGACGGCCGAACACACAGCTTCCGCCACGAAGCCGGCCAAACCTGTATTGCCGAAGACGGTTGCCAACACCACCGATCCACAATCACGGTTAATGCCGACCAGGCGCGGATTCCTCCAGGGCTACAACGCTCAACTCGCCGTCACCAGCGATCAGATCATCGCGGCCGTACAGATTGGTCAGAGTCCCAATGACATTGCATCCCTTGTACCGATGATGGAGGCAAGTGGGCGCGCCGCCGCGATGCTGCACACCGATACCGGCAGATCCGAACACATCATCGGTGTCGTCCTCGCTGACGCCGGGTACTGCAGTGACAGCAATCTTTCTGCGCCCGGACCAGAGCGGTTAATCGCGTTGAACAAGACACGCGACCACGTGAAAGCGGTCATAGAACAGCCCGTGACAGGACCACCTCCGGAAGGCGCGAGCCCGAGACAGGCGATGTCGCACCGGCTACGCACACCAGAAGGATCCCGTCTCTACAAACGCCGCGGGGCCACCGTCGAACCCGGCATCGGCAACCTGAAGAAGGTCCTCGACCGATTCTCCGGCCGTGGTCTAAACAGCGCCCTCGGCGAGCTCAACCTCGCGGCCAGCGCTTTCAACCTGATGAAGATCCACCGAGCAACAACCAGCTGAACGCGCCGGCCGGAACGTGTCGGCAACCTCAGAATCGGCAGCAAACGAGAAAACCGACTCGACTGCCCCACCTGTTATGCCAGCGCGCATTCTGCGACGGGCTCTTCGACCACGCGATAAGGCAGGTGATCTACACGACAAACGCCATTGAGAGCGTCAACGCCCGAATTCGCAGAGCCGTGAAGGCTCGCGGCCACTTCCCCACCGAAGCGGCGGGCCCTGACATGCGTGTACCTGGCCATCATGAGCCTCGACCCCACAGGCACCGCCCGACAGCGCTGGTCCAACCGCTGGAAGGCAGCACTGAACGCCTTCGAGATCACCTTCGACGGACGCCTATCCTCAGGACGAAAGTAGCCACAAATCAACCAATTACACCGTTATCTGGACAAGCCCTGTTTGAAACACTTACTCAGTCCGTCAGCTGGTGGACTGACAGCGGGGCTGTCGTGAATCTAGCGAATGATGCAACAGTCGGGCTTGTCGTGGGATGACGGTATCTCAGGAAGGAGCGAAACCGGAGTTGCCCACTCCAGGGTCTTGCGGGGTCGACTATTCAACTGGGAGGCAACCTCGACCAGACGCTCTGGCGTATGGATGCTGAGGTCGCTGCTCTTGGGAAAGTACTGACGCAGTAGCCCTTGAGGTTCTCATTGCTGCCGCGCCGCCACGGCGCGGGGCGTCACAGAAGAACACGTCGACGTGCCCGATACCGATGCCAACGCCACCGAGTTCGGGTATGGCGGTTCCGGAGCCAACCGGTCCGCGTTCCCGAAGGCGCGGGTGGTCACGCTGGCCGAGTGCGGCACGCACGTGTTCCTGGCCGCCGAGGTCGACGCGTGGGCGGTGGGGGAGAAAACCTGGCCCAGCGGCTGTATCCGCGATTGCGACGCGACGAGTTGCTGGTCGCCGACCGTAACTTCTACTCCTGGCCACGGATCTCGAGACCCTAATGGGAGTCGATCAGCGAGCCTTCGCCGGGTAACGGATCACGAGGGGGAAGCTGATCATCGAGCCGCCGGCCGGTGAGCACTGCGAGACCCGGGAGTGAGGGTTCGATTCCTGACTGTAGAGCGTGCCCCGGCCGGTTGGCGAGGTCGCGAAGCGATCAGCGACGTCATGCGCACGAAGGGCACCGCGTTCGGACTGTTCATCGACGAAATGCAGGACCTCGACCCCGATCTGCTCGGTGCCCTGCTCGCGGTGCAGCACCGCGCCAGCCAACGCGAATGGCCATTCTTCGTCATCGGCGCCGGCCTACCCAGCCTCCCCGCGGTGCTCGCCGACAGCCGCTCCTACGCCGAACGGCAATTCTCCTACCGCACCATCGGCCCGCTCTCCCCCACCGATGCCGCCGACGCCCTCCGCGTCCCGGTCGAGGCCCACGGCGGTGCGTTCACCCCGGAGGCGCTCGAGATCGTCGTCGAGGCCAGCGGCGGGTATCCGTACTTCCTGCAAGAGTTCGGCAAAGCGATCTGGCACACCGCCCCCACCTCCCCCTTCGACACCGAGGACGCCCACACCGCAGTCGAGGAGGGGCGCCGGGCCCTCGACGACGGGTTCTTCCCGTCCCGGTGGACCCGCGCCACCGACCGCGAACGCCGATACCTGCGTGCCATCGCCGCCACCGGGGAAACCACCCCCCGGTCCGGGAAGGTCGCCGCAGCGATGGGGTGACGACGACCGCGGTCAGCGATGTCCGCGATTCCGCCATCAAGAAGGGCCTGATCTGGTCACCCGAACACGGTCGCATCGCGTTCACCGTCCCGGGAATGGCCGACTTCATTCGCCGCCAACCCACCGCCTGAACCCCCGCCGCTCGTGGGCGTCCGGCATTCCCCGTGCTCTGGCGGTGACGACGGACCTGTCGCCGACGGCCCCGCTCTACCCGCACGCACCCACCACTGTCCTATCCCGCGTGCGGACGTGCGCCGACACTGCGCTCGACGGGCCGCTGCGGCGGTGGGCGCATCGAATCCGCTGCAAACGCTGACGCGGAGCGACGAAGAATCTCGCGCTCCCACCGAGGCTCTCGCCGGGGCAGGTGCCGGTGCCGGTGTCCCCGCAACCCGGTGACGTGGGTCGAGGTCCTCGCAACGGGCGCACGGCGCAGCTGCGCCTCAAGCTTGGTCGCCATGCCCCACAGGTACAACCCTCGCTCGGTCGCCGCCACCAACGACGCCACGTCTCCCCCTGCGCCGAACCGCTTACCTTCGCCGGTGACCGTCACAGCCCGGACGTCGGACTCTCAGCGGCCGTGACCGCCTGGCCGAGGGCACGGCCGCAGGCAGGTCGAAAGCGTTGGCGGCCTCCGGCTGGTCGAGGCCGACGCGGCCCACCGCCCCGTCGGCCTCGAACCGGACTCGCCGCGATTCGGGCACCATCACGCGACCCGTCGGAACAGCGCGGTGAGCTTGGCCACCGCCGATGCACATGGTGACGATTCCGAACTCGAGGTCACATCGCACCAGGTCCTTGGCGACACGCAAGGCTTGGCGTCAGGGATCACCGCGACGGCTGGGATGCGAATGCCTCATTGCCCGGCGCCCCGTCGGACGTCGCCCGGCGATCCAGTGGACGCCCGCCGGCGATCTAGCGGGCGGACGCGGTGTGCTCCCGCACAGTCACCGCCCCGCTCGCCGTCGCCCCGGCCCCCGGCTCGGCGCTCCTCGCGAACCCGCGCCGTCCCGGCAGGACCACAAGGACGATCAGTGTTCCGGCGGCCATGACGATCCCGCCGATGAGGCTGGTCTGGGCGACGCCATAGGCGAAGGCCTGGTGGACGGCGTCCACGGCGGCCTGGGCCTGCTGGGGCCCGGCGGAGGGATCCTGCGCGACCCGCTCCGCGATGGCCAGACCACCACCGACCGAGTCCTTGGCGATCTCCATCGCCTCCGCCGGGAGCCGGTTGCCCACCAGGTCGGTCAGCTCGTCCCGGTAGGCCGTGCCCAGCAGCGAGCCCAGCACCGCGATGCCCAGCGCCCCGCCCAGCTCGAGCGCGGTGTCGTTGGCACCGCCGCCGACGCCCAGCTCGGACTCGGGGAAGGAGCCCATGATCGTGTCGGTCGCCGGGGAGATGGCCAGTCCGAGCGCGAGGCCCAGCATCATCAGCGGCGCCAGGAAGTCCCCGTACGTCGACCCCTTGTCGATCTGGGTGAGCAGGAACATGCCCGCCGTGCCGATGACCAAGCCGGTCACGACCATCGCCCTCACCCCGAGCTTCGGGGCGAGCTTCCCGGTCACCGCGGACCCGAGGAACACCGCACCGCCCAGCGGCAGCAGCCGGATGCCCGTGTCCAGGGCGTCGTACCCGAGGACGAACTGCAGGAACTGCGTCGAGTAGTAGAGCACGGCGAACATACCGAAGAAGAAGACCATCACCGCGAGCATCGAGCCGCTGAAGGGCCGCTGCGCGAACTTTCGGACGTCCAGCATCGGGTGCGGGTACCGCAGCTCCCAGGCGACGAAGGCGACCAGACCGACACCGGCGACCACGGCGGCGGTGACGGGGCCGACGCCCCAGCCGAAGTGCGGGCCCTCGATGGCGACGTAGATCAGGGAGCCGACGGAGACCATCGACAGCAGACCACCGACGTAGTCGATCCGGCCCATGCCCTCCGCCTTGGACGGCGGTACCAGGGCGAGCGCGCCGAACACGGCGAGGACGGCGAACGGCACGTTGATCAGGAAGGTCGAGCCCCAGGCGTGGTCCTCGAGCAACCAGCCGGAGACGAGCGGGCCGACGGCTACTGCCACCCCGGAGGTCGCGGCCCAGGCGGTGATGGCCTTGGCCCGCTCTCCCCGGGGGAAGGTCGCGACCACCAGGGACAGCGTGGCCGGCATCACGACCGCGGCACCGACACCCATGATCACGCGGGCAGAGATGACCAGCGAGGTCTCGTCGACCATGCTCCCCATCACCGAACCGCCGGCGAAGATCAACAGACCCAGCACCAGCGCGCCGCGCCTGCTGTACTTGTCGCCGATCGAGCCCAGCACCAGCATCAGCGCCGCGTAGGGAACGGTGTAGCCGTCGACGACCCACTGCAGATCACTGCTGCTCAGGCCCAGGTCGGTGGTCATGTCGGGGGCGGCGACGATCAGCGACGTGTTCGCCATCACCGTGATCAGCAGGCTCAGGCACAGCACGAGCAGCGCCCACCAGCGCCGCGCGTAAGGCCCGGTCATTTTCTCCACGGGGGTGTTCGCAAGGAAGGGCATCAGTAGCTCCTGAGGGGACGAGGCGGACGAGCGGAATCACTTAATTGCCCGTGAGGCGAGCGGGCGACGGGCTGAGATCTCGCTCATCCTGTGGCCCCTTGTGGGCTTCCCTCGGCGATCCTCTGGAGAGCCGCGTCGGTGTCCGCGGTGGCCAGCATCCTGTTGATGTCGGCGCCGGCCAGTGCGCCGGCCGCTGCGGAGGCCCCGACCTGGGCGACCAGATCGGTGGCGTTGCCGGCCACCCACACACCCGGCACCTCGGTGGCGCCGGCCATCCCGGAGGCGAAACCGCGGCCGATGTTCGGCAGGTCCTGCACCGGCAGGCCCAGACCTTCCAGGCCCTGGGTGCGGGCCTGCAACGACGCGGCGACCGCAACGACGCGGCGGGCCACGACTTCGCCGTCGGCCAGGCGCACCCCGGCGAGGGCACCGTCCTCGTCGTTGACAACCTCGGTGACCGGGGTGTCGATGATGCGGATGCCGCGGGCGGTGAAGCGGGCGCGGCTGTCCTCGTCCAGGTCGGTGCCATGGGTGAAGTAGGTCAGGTCCTCGGTCAGCTGACGGAACAAGAACGCGTGGCCGATGGAGACCGGTCCGGTGGCGAGGATGCCGATGGGCTCATCGCGCACCTCCCAGCCATGGCAATACGGGCAGTGCACCACGCTGTGCCCCCAGTGCTCGGCGAGCCCGGGCAGCTCCGGCAGCACATCCGTGAGGCCGGTGGCCACCAGGATGCGGCGAGCGGTGATGCTGCGGCCGTCGGCCAGGGTGACGGTGAACCGCAGGTCCCCCTCCGCTGACGGGGCAGCAGGCTCGGCCGAGTTCACCTCGCCATGAACGACGCGTCCGCCGTACTGGCGCACCTGCTCCCGGCCCCGTCGAAGGATCTCGGCCGGCGGGGTGCCGTCGAAGACGATGAAGCTGTGCACGGCCTCCGCCGGCGCGTTGCGCGGGGAGCCGCTGTCGATCACGACGACCGAGCGGCGGGAGCGGGCGAGGATCAGTGCACCGTTCAGCCCCGCGGCGCCCCCGCCGATCACCACCGCGTCGACGGTCCCTTCGGCCAGTGCGTCGCTCGCGTACGGAGAAGATGTCTCAGTCATGGCATCCTGCCTTTCTTATCAGTCATGGTTCGGTCAACCCTTCGAGTTCCGGGTGGTTGGAGGGGATTCTGTCCGGCAAGCTAAAGGCCGTTGTGTACTGAACTGTCAAAAATCTAGGCGGTTCTGTACTGGGTTGTCAAGTACGGCGGGTCGGTCTACCTTCTGCGTATGGGGCAACCCGTAGTAGTTTCCAGCGCAAAAAAACAAGAACTAGGCTGGCAGGGTCCAGGAAGGGCTCTCACTGTGGTGGGTGGGCGGGGTCGCGACGGCCGGGGCGAGAGTTGAGCCTGAAGAAGCGGAAGTCGGGGCCGACGCCGGCGAAAACGAGCGGAGGAGAATCGTGACCGGAGCGATTCGCCTGCCAGGTGAGGGAGAAGCATGAGCATCATCCCCGTGCCGGACGAGCAGACCCATTACTCGTCCCGTCGGTTGGGCGAGGTCGATGAGCTGGCCTGGCCGGTGTTGAGTCAGCACGCCCTGGACCTGTTGCGGTCATCCGGTGAGGAGCTGCACCCCGCGCCCGGCGAGTTGCTCTGGGACGCCGGTGATCCCACCGACTTGCACCTCGTGCTGACCGGTGGCGTACTCCTCGTGGACCGCCGGGACGACCGGGTTGTCTTCGTGATCGAGGCCGGTGACTTCGTCGGCGAGCTGGGCATGTTGATGGGGCAACGCGCCGTCTTCCAGGGCGTGGCCATGAAAGACACCGCGATCCTGCGGGTGCGGGTGGAGGAACTGCGCCGACTGGTGGAGATCTCGGGGGAGCTGAGCGATGTCGTGCTGTCCGCTTTGGATGCCCGGCGGCGCTTCCTGAGCAGGAAGGGCGAGGGCGGTCTGGTACTGGCCGGAGACGACGACGGCGACCTGCACCGCCTCCAGGACTTCGCTGAACGCAACCAGATTCCCTACCGGACGGTGCTGCGCTCGAATCCGTCGGCGTGGTCGGAGCTGGCGCAGACCTGTGCCTTGCCCGAGACCGGTACGGCCGTTGTCACGGCACAGCGGCGCGTAATGACAGTGCCTACCACGCGTGACCTGGCAACCGCGCTGGGAATCGACCTGTGGGGCATCGCCGACGATTCCCGGTGTGACCTGCTGGTGGTGGGCGCCGGACCGGCGGGGCTGGCTGCTGCTGTGTACGGGGCGTCGGAGGGACTGGACGTGGTCGTCGTCGAGGACGTCGCCATCGGGGGCCAGGCCGGCAGCTCGTCACGGATCGAGAACTACCTCGGCTTCTACCGCGGCGTGTCCGGGGTTGAACTGGCACGGGCGGCGATGCTGCAGGCGGTCAAGTTCGGGGCCAGGCTTCTCTCACCCCGCTCAGTCACTGGGCTGTCGGAGGTGCCCGGCGGGTTCCGGGTGCGGCTCGACGACGAGCACGACGTCCTCGCCTCAGCGGTGATCATCGCCAGCGGCGTGCGCTACCGGCGCCTGGACCTGCCTGGCCTGGCCGACCTGGAGGGCCGTGGAGTCTACTACGCCGCAAGCAAACTGGAGGCCAACCTGGTCTCCGGGCGGAACGCCGTCGTGGTCGGGGGCGCCAACTCCGCCGGCCAGGCGGCCCTGTTTCTCGCGCGGGACGCAGGCCACGTCCACGTCCTGATCCGCCGCGATGGCCTGTGCGACACCATGTCGAACTACCTGGCGCAGCGCCTGACCCACCACGAGCGGATCACCGTGCACCCTCGTTGCGAACTGTCCGCCGTCCATGGCAGCAGCCGGCTCAGCGGGCTGACCTGGCACGACCGCGCCCGCGACCGGGACGTACGACTCGACGCGGCCGCACTGTTCCTGATGATCGGCGCGGACCCACGCACGACCTGGCTGCACGACATCGGTGTCGACCTCGACGCCAAGGGTTTCGTGCTCACCCACGACAGCTTCGCCACCTCGATACCCGGGCTGTTCGCCGTCGGTGACGTGCGCGCAGACTCCGTCAAGCGGGTGGCGTCGGCCGTCGGCGAGGGATCCGTGGTCATCTCCGCAGTCCACGCCTACCTCGCCAGCAGAACGACGTTCTGACCCGAGGCTTTCGGCGAGACATGGAGACATGGTTGAACAGCTCCGGATGCCGGGTCAGCTCGACCGCATCCAGAGCAGTCGATGCTCCTCGCGGGGCCTTGCCGGTTTGATGCCGCATTCCTTCTGAGTTGGAAGGGATGCATGTCATGCCGAAGAAGTTGGATCCCGAGCTGGGGCCCGAGCCCCCAGGAAGCCGTGCAAGACGAGCGTCGGTTGACCATCGGGGTCACCACCCTGCAGCGCGTGAAAGGTGCCGTGCGGCAGCTCGAAAGTGACGTGTTCGACTCCATGTGTGTCAGCTTTTTCAAGAGTGGTCGGACGAGAGATGCTGATGCGGGCTTCGGTGTCTCTGGTTTTGGACATGGGCGTCTGCTCAGGCGCCGGGTGTACTGCGGGGTCAGCCGGCCAGTCGGTTGAGCTTGCGGATTTGTCTATCGAAGGCGCCTGAAGGCACGATCCGGCGCAGGATGCTGACGCGTCCGGCCATCGAGCCGGCGGTGTAGCGGAGCTTAGGCCTGGAATCGGTGGCGGCAGCGACGATCACCTTCGCGACAACGTCCGGGTGGTCGGCGTTGCGCACGGCCGTGGCCAGCATGTCTCGGGAGGCCTCCCGCTGTGCGGCGTAGATCGGCAGGGGCGAGTCGGGTGCCAGGCTGCTCGCCTCGAAACTCGTGCTTGTGTAGGCCGGCTCGACCAGCAGCATCCGGACGCCGTGCTCCCGAAGCTCGTGGTCGACGGACTCGGAGTAGCCCTCGACCGCATGCTTGGTGGCGGCGTAGACGGCCATGAAGGGGGCTGGAATCAGACCGAGTACCGAGGAGACGTTGACCACGCGGCCACTGCCCTGGGCGCGCATGTGGGGCAGCACTGCGTTTGTCATCCGCATCAGGCCGAAGACGTTGATGTCGAAGACCTCCTTGGTCTGGTGGATCGAGCTCTCCTCGCCGGCGCCGACCGCGCCCACTCCTGCGTTGTTGACCAGGACGTCGATCCGGCCGAACCGCTCGATCACCTCCCCGACCAGGGAGCGGACCGATTCGTCGCTGGCCACGTCGAGATCGAGGAACGTCACCCCGGCGAGCGGCCCGGCGTTCACCGCGTTGCGGCTCGTGCCGACCACCGCGAAGCCGGCGCCCACGAGAGCGAGCGCTGCCGCCCGCCCGATCCCGGAGGAGGCACCCGTCACGAGGGCCACTGGGGAAGCTGTCTGCATGTTGGTTCCTTCGGTTGTGGGCATGGCTTTATCGTGCGCTGCGCGGGGGGCGCCTGTGCTCAGGTCGACATGGTCCGCACCGGTCCTGCAAGCCCGGACCACGCCGGTCCGGCAAGCTCAGGATGGTTGTGTACTGAACAGTCATGAATCTAGGGAGTTCTGTACTGAGTTGTCAAGAAGGGTGGGTCGGCGCTACCTTATGGGTATGGCGAGACCACGAAGCTTCGACCGCGACCACGTCCTCCATGCCGCCGAGCGGCAGTTCCGCACCTCGGGCTACAACGGCACGAGCGTCGACGACATCAGCGCCGCCACCGGCCTGGGCCGCGGCAGCCTCTACGCCACGTTCAACG
Source organism: Rhodococcus sp. USK13 (assembly GCF_018343855.1). NCBI lineage: Bacteria > Bacillati > Actinomycetota > Actinomycetes > Mycobacteriales > Nocardiaceae > Rhodococcus > Rhodococcus sp. USK13. Next base: position 7,012,714 of record NZ_CP069242.1, read on the forward strand.
GCAAGCAAGGCGTGTTGGTGCAGGCGATGGCCGGGTACTTCGCCCGGCTGGGGCAGGCTGCGCCGAAGGCGCTCGCCGGACCGGACGAGGGCGCCCTGGAACGACTGCGCGGGTTCTTGCTCCGCGCCGTCAACGGCGTGCCACTCGCCGACGACGTACCCCCCGCCCCTGACCGGGCGGCGGCGGCCTGCTTCGCCGCCAAGATGGCCCTGGAGCTCGGCGCCTCCGACCCCGAGGTGGAACGCACGGCCAAAGCCTGCTTCTCCGTAATCGCGACGGCGGTCGCCGAGTGTGTGCGAGCGGCGCAGCGCAGCGGCGACATCGACCCCGACGCGGATCCTGACGACCTTGCCTACCTTCTGCTGACCATCGTCCGCGGGATCGATGTCGTAGGCGCGGCCGGCCACAGCCCCGCCCGCCTGACCTCGATTGCGGAGAGCGCGTTCGCATTGTTACCTCGCCCGCACGACCGCTGAGAAAGGCACGGCCGGCCTCGTTGCACAGGCATCTGATGCGGTCGGCCCACTTCGACGCATCACATCCCATGGCTGCCACAGAATCGAGACGGCGGAGGCACGGCCCGTAGGTTTACGCGCCGCCGGGCGGTCGTCTGGGCGGTTGGCGAAGAACTGCGCCCGTATCCAGTCGAGTGCTCCACCGCATGCGCGGTGTCGCCGGGTTTGAACTGCATGGTCAGTCGCCGAACGCCTCGTCGCCAGCAGACGGTGGTACTTCGGCCGCCGCTTCGCATCCGCCGGGGACGCACCCAGCTCTACGAGAGCGCCGAGGCGGAGCACTGGCACGAATTTCTGCAAACCCGGTCCGAGTTGGCGGACAGGACCACCTCCGGAAGGCGCGAGCCCGAGACAGGCGATGTCGCACCGGCTACGCACACCAGAAGGATCCCGTCTCTACAAACGCCGCGGGGCCACCGTCGAACCCGGCATCGGCAACCTGAAGAAGGTCCTCGACCGATTCTCCGGCCGTGGTCTAAACAGCGCCCTCGGCGAGCTCAACCTCGCGGCCAGCGCTTTCAACCTGATGAAGATCCACCGAGCAACAACCAGCTGAACGCGCCGGCCGGAACGTGTCGGCAACCTCAGAATCGGCAGCAAACGAGAAAATCGACTCGACTGCCCTACCTGTTATGCCAGCGCGCATTCTGCGACGGGCTCCGTAGTCGAGAAACGGCACGAACTCGCTCCAGGCGCTCTCCCACAGGTGGACGATCGCCGGATACTTCGGCCCCCATTTGTCGGCGAACTCGGTGAACTGCTCCTTGGCCGCGGTCTCGTTGACTGCGGTGTATATCGGCCGCAGGTCTCGTGACATCTCGTCCCAGTACTGGCGTGATGCGTAACGGAAGGTGTTGCGCAGCAGGTGAATCAGACAGGTCTGGACCACGGTTCGTGGCCACACGGTCGTGATCGCGTCGGGTAAGCCCTTGAGTCCGTCGCAAACCGCGATGCACACGTCGGCGACCCCGCGGTTGCGAATTTCCGTCAGGACGGCGAGCCAAAACTTGGCGCCCTCACCGCCGTCACCTGCCCATAGTCCGAGGATGTCGCGTTGCCCGGCGGTGGTGACGCCGACCGCGACGTAGACGGGCCGGTTGGCGACCTGACCGTCGCGGATCTTGACGTGGATGGCATCGATGAACATCACTGGATACACCGGGTCGAGGGGACGGACGGACCATTCGGCCATCTCCGTGAGGACCTTGTCGGTGATCTTGCTGATGGTCTCCTTGGAGACCGATGCGCCGTAGACGTCGTCGAAGTGTGCCGCAATTTCCCCCGTGGTCAGTCCTTTCGCCGAGAGGGACAGAATGATCTCGTCGACCCCGGTCAGGCGTCGCTGCCGTTTCTTGACGATCTGCGGGTCGAACGAGGCATCGGTGTCCCGTGGTACCTGGATTTGTACCGGTCCGATTTCGGTGAGCACGGTCTTCGTCCTCCTCCCGTTCCGGGAGTTTTCGCCGTTTCGCCCCGTGACGTGGTGCTTCTCATAGCCGAGGTGCTCGTCCATCTCGGCTTCGAGTGCGGTTTCCAGGACGTTCGCGGTGAGCTGGTTGAGCAGTCCGTTTGGGCCGACCAGCTCGACACCTTCGGCTTTCGCCTGCGCCAGCAGTTGTTGGGCCAGCTTCTGGTGGTCGATCTTCGTCTGATCCATAGGATCGAGTGTTTCGGTCATTGTCTTGCCTTCTCGCCAAGCTAACTCGGCGTGTCGGCCAGAGCCAGTTCAACCGTTATCCCGACAGTCCCGGGCAGTGTCGAGGATGCGGTGCCGCGGACGAGAGATGCTCGGTGTGCTGACGTCGACGAAGTCAGGCCTGTTGGGATGCGATCCACGAGGCGATTTGGGTGCGTGATGTGAAGTCGAGTTTGGTGAGTATTCGTCGGACGTGACCGTCGATGGTACGGGTAGATAGCACCAAGGATTGCGCGATGGCGCGGTTGCTCAGGCCTTCCGCTACCAAGTTCGCGATCTCATTCTCGCGTTCGGTCAACGGGGATTTCTCGGATGAGCTGTCACTGCGGGTTTGCTCGGGCCCGCCCAGGGCCAGCGAGACTGCGGAGTCGAGTGTCATGGTCGCGTTCTGCCGCGCCACCGCCGTGACGGCGGTTTCTCCCAGTTCTTCTGCGGTCTTCTGGGCGGAGTGGATCGAGGCTTGGTGCAGGTGCGGCCCGAAGGCCTTGACGTCGGTCCCGAGCCCAGCCCAGACCGCGGCCGCGGCACCGGCGAGTGCGGCCGCGGTTCGGAATTCTGCCGCCGATGCAGCGATCCAAGACAGGAGTTCGATCGTCAGTGCGGTGCAGATGCTGTCTTTGAAATCCCTTGCGAGTCGGAGCGCTTGGAGGGCTGCCGTCCTCGCCGATTTTGATTCGCCTTGCCGCCAGCGGCACAGGCCGGTGATCCATAGGGCGTAGGAGCGATTCCACTGTTCACCGTATTGCTCACTCATCTCGATCGCTCGTCGGCAGGTCTGCAGTGCTGCCTCGTCCTGCGAGTTGTATGCCTGAGCACTCGCGAGCTGGAACAAGGCGGTCAGTACCGACGCGGTATCGGCGAAGTCGGTGTGGATACTTATGGCTTTCTCGTAACGCGCGATCGAACCGGTGACATCACCGGTGGCGAAGTCGTGTAACCCCCGCCATTGAGTGGCATGTGCCCCCAATCTGCGGTCACCGAGCTTATCGGCGATTTCTTCGCACTCGATCAGCTTCTCGACTGCCTCGTCGCGATCGCCCTGCAGGAGTGCGATCCAAGCACTGACCCACAACGCCTGTCCGCGTTGGCTGGTGGACATCGCGCCGGACTCGAGGAGCTGATCCAGCCAGCGGCGACCGTCGCTGAGGTAGCCGCCGGCGATCCAGTGATATCGGAGCAGGGATGCGAGCTCAGCGGCCGTTCCGATTTCGTCGGCGGTCTTGGCGGACCATTCGAGGGCGGACAGCAGGTTCGGGTGGTCTTCGTTCATCACCGCCAGTGCGTCGGCCTGACCGGGCCCACACCAATGTTCGACCATCACCGCGGCCTTACGAAGGTAGTGATCGCGGTGTCGCCGTTTGAGAGTCGACGACTCGCCGGAGGACTCGAGCACTTCCGCGCCATACTCCCGAATGGTCGTCAACTGCCGGTAGCGGACCCGTTCGCCGGTCCGTTCGGTGAGCACGATCGACTTCGCCACCAATCGATCCAGAAGGTCGATGAGTGATTCGGCACTCAGGGGGGCGAATCCGCAGGTTTCTTCCAGAGCGTCGAGGTCGAAACTGTCGGGGAAAATCGACAGCCTCGCCCACAGCAGTTGCTCATGTTCGGTGCAGAGGTCGAAGCTCCAGTCGATCAGGGCCCGCAGGGTTTGCTGCCGCGGCATGGCGACCCGGTCGCCGCCGGTCAGCAAGGTGAACCGCTTGTCGAGTCGCTCGACGATCTGGGTGACCGACAGCGACCTCAATCGGGTGGCCGCGAGTTCGATGGCCAGAGGGATCCCGTCGAGGCGTCCACAGAGTTGGACCACCGCCTCGACATTGTCGTCGGTGACCTCGAAGTCGGGAAGGACGTGTCGGGCGCGGTCGACCAGGAGGCTGACCGCCTCGTAGTGAATGACCGCCTCGGCGGTGTGCGAGTGCCGGGTGGATGGCGTAGTCAGGGGAGGTATGACGCAAATGCCCTCGCCGTGGATGCCGAGGGGCTCGCGGCTGGTGGCGAGGACGCGGAGCCCGGGGGCGGCGCTCAACAGTGTTTCGACCGTCCGCGCGCAGTCCGCGAGGAGATGCTCGCAGTTGTCGAGCACGATGATCATCTGCCGATTGCGCAGGTAGTGCACGAGCTTGTCCAGCGGATCGCGATTCGATTGGTCCGGCAGATTCAGGGCGGAGACGATCACCTGGGACAGTCTCCGGGCGTCCCTGAGACTTGCCAGCTCCACGATCCACACACCGTCGCGCAGGGCACGGCGAGAGCGTTCCGCGATCTCGAGCGCGATGCGGGTTTTCCCCACGCCGCCGGGCCCGGTCAAGGTGACCAGGCGTGTCTCGGTCAGCCGGCGTTTGACGTCGGACAGTTCCCGCCGGCGTCCGACGAAGCTGGTGAGGGCGGCGCGGGGACGTCTCGGGGAATCGATCGACTCGGGGGGTGGGTCTGCAGCGGGCACGTGCCTACCCCATACCGCGGAGGTTGTGACTGTCAACACAGGTAGGTCATAGAGTGATCTCGCTCATGCGGGCGGGGTGTGCGCACGACGATGCTGATCTCACACAAGCAGCAATGCCCCGGCGGAAATCGCCACTCCCGCGCCTTCTGCATTGGCCCTCCTCGAGAAAGAGCATCATGACTGACGCCTACGCTGACGAGCGACCCACCTCGCCGACGGACTTCGACGCGATTGTCGTGGGGGCCGGATTCGCCGGACTGTATGCCCTGCACAAGCTCCGCGATCAGCTGGGAATGCGGGTTCGAGTGATCGAGGCCGGAGACGGGGTCGGGGGTACCTGGTACTGGAACCGGTATCCCGGTGCTCGTTGTGACATCGAGAGCCTGCACTACTCCTACTCGTTCTCCGCCGACCTCCAGCAGGAATGGGAGTGGTCGGAGAAGTATGCAAGTCAACCGGAGATCCTGGCCTATCTCAATCACGTGGCGGATCGCTTCCGTTTGCGTACGGACATCACTTTCAAGACCCGGGTCACCTCTGCGGTCTGGGACGAGACACACGGTGTGTGGCACGTCGGCAGCGACACCGGGGCGACGGTGTCCGCGCGGTATCTGATCTGTGGTGCCGGCAACCTGTCGGTTCCGAAGACACCGGAGTTCAACGGTATCGATACTTTCCGCGGCGAGGTTTACCTCACCGGAAAGTGGCCTCACGACGGTGTGGACTTCACCGGCAAGACCGTGGCGATCATCGGCACCGGGTCGAGTGGAATCCAGGCGATACCCGAGATTGCCGAGGAGGCTGATCATCTCACGGTCTTCCAACGGACCCCGAACTACGCCACTCCGCTCGGGAACAAGCCCTCCGAGCCGGAGCGTGTTGCCGCGGTCAAGGCGAACTACCCCCAGGTACGTGAAGCTGCCCGCAACACCAGTGGCGGCATACCGGAACTGGCTCCGCTGCCGTCCGCGCTAGCGGTGACTGCCGAGGAGCGGCGTCGCGTCTTCGACGAGTGCTGGGCCGAGGGCGGCTTCCGGTTCTCCGTGGGCACGTTCCAGGACATCTTGGTCGACAGGGCCGCCAACGACACCATCGCGGAGTACGTGCGCGAACGGATTCGTCAGCGGGTCAGCGATCCTGCGGTCGCCGAGAAGCTGACACCTACCGACTATCCGTACGGCACCAAACGTCCACCGTGCGAAACCAACTACTACGAGACCTTCAATCGGACCAACGTCACACTCGTCGACGTCGTCGATGCACCGATCGTTTCGATCACCGAAACCGGGGTGCGGACCACCGCGGCCGAATATGACGCCGACGTCATCGTGCTGGCCACCGGTTTCGACGCCATGACCGGGCCGCTGCTGGAGATGGGCATCGTCGGACGAGGTGGGCAGAAGTTGGCCGACAAGTGGGTCGACGGTCCGCGCACCTTCCTGGGTCTGTCGGTCCACGGTTTCCCGAATCTGTTCCTCATCACCGGCCCGCAGAGCCCCTCGGTGCTGTACAACATGCCGCTGGCGATCGAGGACCACGTCGACTTCATCGCCGACTCCATCGGCTACCTGCAACAGAACGGTCTCGACACGATCGAAGCGACGCTCGAGGCCGAGAGCGGTTGGGTGACGCACGCGACCGAGCTCGCACAGCAAACATTGCTTCCCGAGACTGACTCCTGGTGGATGGGTGCCAACATTCCCGGCAAGCCGCGGGTGTGCATGGTCTACCTCGGCGGCGCGGCGGTCTACCGCGGGATCTGCGCCGACGTCGTGGCGAAGGGCTACGAGGGTTTCACCCTCTCGGCCGAAGGTGCGCCCGCACTCGAACGGGCCGCCGCGCAGATCGGGTGACCGTCCGTTCCGTACCCACTGTCGAATGCGCCGCCTCGGGCGCACCCACTCATGCGCCGGCTGGGCCGTCCGCACACGTTAGGAGAAACCGATGCCGATCGATGCCGCAGTACAGAATCTGCTCGATGGCCTCAATGAGCAGGGAGTCCGGCCCTTCGAACACCTGAGTGTCGCCGAGGCGCGGGCGACCGTCGCGTCCTTCGTCGACCTGCAGGCCCCGCAGGAGTGTGTGGCTCAGGTGATCGACACCACCTATCCCGGTCCGGCCGGGGCCCAGAACATCCGGTTGTACGTTCCCGATGCACCCGGACCGCTGCCAGTGGTGGCGTACTTCCACGGCGGCGGCTTCGTCACCGGCGATCTCACCGTGACCGAGGAACTGTGCCGGGCTCTGGCCAACGACGCCGGCACCATCGTCGCCGCCGTGAGCTACCGGCTCGCACCCGAGCACAAGTTCCCGGCCGCCACCGACGACACCTACGCTGCGCTGTGCTGGCTCGCCGAGAATGCCGCCCAATTCGGGGGCGATCCCACCCGCGTCGCCGTACACGGCGACAGCGCAGGCGCCAATCTGGCCGCGGTCGCCGCACTGCGTGCCCGCGACGAAGGCGGACCGGCACTGACGTGCCAGGTGCTCACCTATCCGGTTGTCGACCCCTATGCGGACACACCCTCACGTACAAAGTTCGGCGAGGGATACATCATCACCGCCGCCGGGCTCGACTGGTTCTGGAACCACTACCTGCGAACCGCCGAGGACGCCGACAACCCCCTGGCCACCCCCTCGAGGACCACCTCCCTCACCGGCCTGCCGCCCGCTCTCATCCTGACCATGGAATACGAGGTCCCCCGCGACGAGGCCGAGGCGTATGGCAAACAACTCGCCGATGCCGGCGTTCCGACCGAGATCATTCGCTTCGACGGACTCGTCCACGGCGTGTACTGGATCTCCGGCGCCATACCGCGCGTCGCCGACATCCGTTCTGCGGTAACCGCATACCTGAGACGGCAGTTCGCCGAGCGACCGACCAACGACCGGCCGGCGGTCTCCTAGCCGCCGTCCCTCCCGTTTGTGATGGTGCGACGAGCGCATGGTGGAATCTGCCGATAGTCAACGCTTCAGCGCCCGCGAACACAGCACGGCCGCGCAATCGCGTTATCTGGACAGACGGGCGCGATCAGCGGTCAGCGCGGAAGTCCGCATTTTCCTAACGTCCAACCAAGAGTGGAATCGCACTCTCACAACTCACAGGAAGGCCATAAACCGATGACCTCATCAGAAGAGCTGCGGGCCAACGACTTCCGACAGGCGATGCGGCTCGTGCCCACACCGGTCGCGATCGTCACGACAACCCGGGAAGGTGTGGCCGTCGGGCTGACCGTCGGCTCGTTTGCCGCGGTCTCCATGCAACCGGCCATGATCACGTTCTTCGTGGACAACTCATCGACCACGTGGCCGAAAATGAGGAAGTCACCGACGTTTGCCGTCAACATTCTCGGTCACGACAACGGCCCTCTGTGCCGTGCGTTCTCTCGACAGGGAGACCGCTTTGCCGATGTGGACTGGGCTCCATCGAGTACCGGAGATCCGGTCCTGTCCGACGCATCTGTTTCGTTGCAGTGCCGGATGCACTCGACGCAGCAGCTCGGTGACCACGTTCAGGTGGTCGGTGAGGTGACTGCCGCTGCCGTACAACGAGCCGCCCTTCCACTTGTGTACTTTCGCAGAGATTTCCTCGATCTCGCGCATCTCGTCAAGACGCCGGTCGAGAAGGTGCGATCATGACTGTTGCCGAGCTGGCTATCGAACGGCCGAATCTGACGCGTGAGGGATCCGAAGGGGTTGGGCAACTCGCCGCGGGACGCTCGATCATTATCGTGCACCCGCTCGGAGCCGCGATCGTCTTCGCAGCTGCCACGGCATCGACCAGGCAGACCGCGTGGGCGATCCGCCATTCGTCGGGATTCCTGCAAGTGGCAGTTCCCGCCCCCACATGTGACCGTCTCCTCATCCCGCAGGCAGCGGAAATGTACGGTCGACGGCAGCGGTCCGTCGGCTCTCACCAATGCGTCGGCGTGGACGCAGCCAGTGGAATCGGCACGGGAATATCGGCCGCGGACAGAACACGCACTGCCCGGGTACTCGCGGATCCGTCGTCGACAATGTCCGACCTCACCCGTCCCGGCCACCTCATACCGGTGGCGGTGGATCCGGAAATGCCACCGGCGACGGAACTCCCGACCTTCGCGTCTTTCCTCGCCGATGCTGCGACTGGGAACCCGACCGCCGTGTTCACGGAGCTCGCACTGGACATCGACCCGGTGAACTCACCGACACGCCAGGACATTGCGTGGTTTGCTCGCGCGCACGGAGTGCGGACTTTGTCCATGACGAATGAATGGGATTCGTGCCCGCAACGTGCTGAACGGATGGTGGGCACATCAACGTGATTCCGCAAACCCTATCCACCGATCGCGGCGTATCCGCTGTCTCGGCAACTCTGTTGTACACCCCCGGAACTGCCGTTCCAGGGTCCTGCCACTCACAATTCGTCCAACCCCGCCCGAAGAGGTCACCATGATCGTATCGCTAACCCAAGGTGCCGCGACAATCGTGGAACCGGAAGACTTTTCGCGGCTTCATGTAGCAACGGTATTGCTCCCCGAAGAGGTGAACGCGGCTCTCCGTAAAACCGGAATCGGCACGACCTCGACGGACGGCCGGATTCTGCTGGACATCGAAGCGCTACGGTCAGCGGCCGAGGCTGCATCCGCCAGTCCGCAGTGGAGCCAGGGATGGTCGAAGATGATCGACTACGCGCAGACGAAACAGTGGGTCTCACCTGACGGGGGTGGAGTGTGGGCGCACGTGGAGTATTTGCCGAAGTCTGCTGAGTAACCGCAAATTGCGCGTTCGCAGGCGCGATCTGCGAGACGTTCGGCATTCTTCCTCCCTTGCCGATTGCCGACGTATGACAGTGAGGAATAGACCACTGGAGTGTTCGTCAGTGTGTAACCACGGCGAAAGCCAATAACAGATAGGAATGACATGATCGAGTTTTCGGTCCTTCACAACGGCGGAACCGACCTGCCGATCGGCCGAGTCGCGGACGACCCGAATGTGACCTTCGCAGAGGCCGACATGGCGGCAGTACACCGGTCCTATCAGCGGGTTGCGGTCCAGCAGATCGAACAAGCTGTACTCGCTGAACAGCTCGGATTCGACTACTTCTTTCTCACCGAGCATCACTTTCAGCCGGAAGGTGCCGAATTCTCGCCGAACCCGTTGCAGACCGGCACCGCAATCGCCATGCGGACATCCAAGATCCGCATCGGGCAGATGGCCAACATCTTGCCGCGGCATCACCCCATCCGGCTCGCCGAGCAAGCGGCCATGCTCGATGTGCTCTCCGGCGGCCGGTTGGAGTTCGGAGTCGGACGTGGTGGCGGTACTCGGGAGACCGAGCCTTTCGGTCAAGCGTACGGCTCCTCTGATGTCGATCAGTTCCGCAACCAGGCCTACTTCGACGAGGCGCTCGAGATCATCGTGAAGGCATGGACGGAACCCTCATTCTCCTACCATGGTTCGTTCTACTCCATACCACCGAAGTGGTTGCCGTGGGATTCCGCTCTGACGCGCGCATACTTTTCCCAGCCCGGTATCGAACGGCAGCTGGACGACGTGATCGAGACCCGGGACGGCAAGGACTACCTCAAAGAGCTGTCGGTGTACCCACAGCCCCTGCAAAAGCCACATCCCCAGATCTGGCAGACCGCGCTGAGTACCAACTCGGTGCGTGCTGCAGCACGCAGTGGATTCAACGTATGTCACCTCGGCGCGGGCGGCGACGACGTCCGCAACGTTCTCGAGGCCTATCACTCGGAAGCGGAGAAGGCTGACTGGCCGGACCGCGGCAATGCAGATCCCTTCAAGTTCGGGTGGGATTCGCAGCGCAAACGCGGTGTCTCGTTTCTACGGTTCATCCACATCGGCGACGTCACACCCGAAATGCGCAACGGGCTCTTCCACTTCCCGAACTACGTGGCTGATTCACTGATCAGCGGTATCCACCTGCCGCACGGAGTTCGGCTCACCGGTGAGTTCTTCGAGAACAACGGAATGATGCTGCACGGGAGCAAGCAACAGGTCATCGATGGCCTCATGCGAGATTATGAAGCCGGGTTCGAGGACTACCTCGTTCTGCCGATCTTCGAGACTCCGGGCCTGTCCGGCAAGGAAATTGAGGAGCAGATGCACCTCTTCGCCGAGGAAATCATGCCGGTTCTGCGCGCGGAATGCGGCGGATCGCCCGAGAGCGCACCGCTGCTCGAGGTGCCGAGCAACTGATCGCGGCGTCGGCGATTTGCCCCGTTGGTCGCCCCACATCGAAGAAGGAAGGTATCTGCATGCCTGGTGCACTGGACGGCGTTCGCGTCATCGATTTCGGCCAGTACGTCGCGGGCCCGCTCGCCGCCGAACTTCTGGCGCAGAACGGTGCCGATGTCGTGCACATCGACCCGCCGACAGGCCCCCGGCTGGCGGGGCTACCGGACGCCTACCTCAACCGCGGCAAACGACGTATCAATCTCGACCTCACTCGCGACGAGGACCGGAATACAGCGCGCGAATTGTGCCGACGGGCGGATGTCGTTGTCGAGAACTTCCGTCCAGGTGTCATGCACAAACTCGGGTTGGGTTCCGCTGAGCTTCTGCGGACCAATCCAGGCTTGGTGTACTGCTCGTTGCCGGGTTTTGCTGCGTGCGACCCGCGTTCGGCGCTTCCCGCGTGGGAAGGAGTCGTGCTGGCGGCGACGGCGGGCTACCGTCGTCTGTCTGAGCACTGGGATTGGAAGGCGCGGGCGCACTCCCCCGTCGATGACCCCGGTCGCCCGCTGCTGACGGCGCTTCCTCTGGCATCGAACACCGCGGGGATTCTCGGTGCTCTTCGCATCGTCACTGCTCTGTATCGACGAGAGCAGACCGGACGGGGCACCTGCCTGGACGTGCCGCTCTCGGAGGCGATGCTGGAAGTCATCGGCTTTCACCTCGAGTTTCCGGACTTCGTCGGCCCCCGGGAGGATCTTCCCAAGGCGTTCCTCGGTTCCTACCGATGCAGCGACGGCGGATTCCTCGATCAAGTGTCCTACCCGCGGTTCGTCGAAGGACTGCTCACCGATGCAGGGGTGTGGAAGTCCTGGTGTGCCGACGGACTCGGCGACATGAAGAAGGTATTTACCGATCCCGTCCTCAAACGAGTCGCCGAGTGCCGGTTCGTCGAGCTCATCGCTACCCGGCCAGCCGAATATTGGGAGCGTATTGTCCTCGAACTGGGCAGTCCGGCCGCCGAGGTCCGGACACCACGTGCCTGGCTCGAGAACGACCATGCCCGACAATCACGCACGGTCGTCGAGCTCGACGATCCGGAGTTCGGATCGTTGACGATGGCAGGGGTTGCCCTGGAGTTCAGCGAGACGCCGGCAGTCCTTCACCCCCGGTCTCTCGTCGGCGGCGACGCGAACACAATCCGTCAATTACTCGCGGAGCCGGCACGGGCGCACGCACCGACGATGGCAGCTGACGAACCGCCCCTCGCAGGTGTGAAGGTACTCGAATTCTCACAAGTCGTTGCAGGGCCGATCTCCGGACGCCTGCTGGCGGACCTCGGGGCCGAGGTCGTCAAGATCGCCAACCCGGATCCGCACGGTAACAACGGATTCCACGGCTCGTACACGAACCGCGGCAAGCGAACGGTGTTTCTCGATGTTCAGGACCCCGAGGACTACGCTGCCATACGTGCAGCCGTCGACGAGAGCGACGTGACCCTGCAGAACTACGCCTACGGCGCGATCGAACGATACGGCCTCGGTTACGACGGTCTGCAAGAAAGACACCCCGACCTGGTGTACGTCTCCATGGGCGCATACGCGCGGAGCGGTTCGTGGCGTGCCCGCCGCGGTCACGAGAACCAAGCGGTCGCCGTTACCGGCTTGTCCAGCCGATACGGCGGTTCCGACGGGTGGCCGATCTACCAGCCCTACCTCGTGTGCGATGTCAACACCGGCATCATGGGTGCCCTCGGAGCGGTCCTGGGATTGCTCCATCGCAGCCGCACCGGCCGTGGCCAGCACATCAGCACGTCCCTGACCAATGTGGCCACCCTCCAACAGGCGATCTACCTCTTCGACGGCGGGCCCGACGCCGCGAGACTTCCGGAACCGTCCGGGCTCGACAGCCGCGGCTGGACGCCGTTGCAGCGGCTGTACCAGGCATCGGACGGATGGTTGTTCCTCGCCGCCGCACCACGTCAGACGAACGATCTACGCGCGGCACTCGGGCTCTCGACTGCCACCCCCGCTGCACTTTCCGATTGCGACGACGAGGAGTTCGCCGAACAGATCCAAAGTGCCCTTCGCCGACGAACCCGCGCGCACTGGTCTGCAGCGCTTGCCGAACGGGACATCGCTGCTCAGCCCGTCCGAGAGATCGACGAAGTCGCGAACGACCCTGTCTGGCACCAGCGGGGGATCCTCCGCTATGCCCTGAACGGCGAGAACCGCACCTCACCCGTCCTCGGCGCAGGGTCTCCCCCGTGGCCGGTGCCCGACCGAATCCACGAACACCCCGGTGCTCTCGGAGCCCATACCGCCACCGTCCGTGACCTCCCTCGACACGCGACCTCACTCGAAAACTAGGAGAATCGATGCCCAGCCCCCAGTCTGCTGCGCTCAAAGCCCACTACGAAGCGACCGTCGCCGTCCTCAGCGCCGCTCCAGACATCGACCTGGCGCTTCGGCGGGCGCTGCTTGACCAGATCCATCTCGTCACCGGAGAGCCGACGGGCGTCACCTACCGCGACGTCGATGCCGGCGCACGACCCGGGATGTGGTGCGAACCCGAGGACGGCGACCAGGACGGTGTGATCGTCTATTTCCACGGCGGCGGGTTCGTGGTCCAGAGCATTCACAGCCACCGCAAGCTGGCCGGCCATCTCGCCAAGGCCGCCAACCGTAGAGTGCTGCTTCTCGACTACCGTCAGGCACCCGAGTTCGCATACCCGGCGCCCATCGACGATGCCCAGGCCACCTACACGTGGCTGCTCGACCAGGGCTTCGAGTCGGCACACATCGCCTTCGCCGGCGACTCCGCGGGAGCATGCCTGGCCTTGTCGACGGTTGTGCGATTGCGCGACAACGGAATCGAGCTCCCGGCTGGTGTGCTCGGTTTCTCACCGTGGCTCGACCTGGAGTCCTTGCCCGGCACACTCGACAGCAACGAACAGTTCGACGCGCTGGCCAAGCGGCCGCTGTGCGAAGACATGGCGGCCGCATACATCCAGGACACCGGTGCAGCAGCCGACCCGCGCGCGAACCCTCTTCGTGCAGATCTGACGGGCTTCCCCCCGGTGTACATGACCGCCAGCGACATCGAATGCCTGTTCGACAACGGGGAGAGATTCGCCGAGCGGGCCCGGCAGGCCGGCGTCGACGTCACCTTCGTCGTCGAAGAGGGGCAGCAGCACGTCTACCAGTTCATGGCCGGTCGAGCCCCCGAAGCAGATCGGTCCGTCGCCGACGCCGGAGCGTGGCTTGCCGCCAGACTCGGCTCCCCCACCCCGGCAAGAGTGTGACCTCGAAGAAAAACCTGCGTGGTGCTGCGTCACTGACGGACGTCGTGACCACGTCGCTGGTGTTGTCCAACCCGACAACTTCTCCGACTTGATCCGCAGCCCGGTCAGGTCGTGTCCGGTAGGTCCGCTTCGGGACGCACAGACGTTGATCGAAGACGATCCCGTGGCCCTCACCACGGTGGGTCATCTGGCCGAGCGGGTTCACTCGAGTGTGCGGTCGTTGGAAGAGCGCTTCAAGAAGCATCTCGACAACACGCCCATGGCGTATCTGCGACAAGTACGTCTCGATCGTGTCGAAGCGATCTGCAACTTGCTGATCCGCACGTTTCTCTCGACGTCGACCGCTCGGGCCGGTCGGTGTTTTTCGCCCTACCCGAAAACTCCACGAACGGAACAAACATCATGCTCAACGGCCCCGCTCAGGTCCTGCCGTATGCCGCATCCCGCTTCGCCGACAAGACTGCACTGGTCACCGGCGATCGGACCATGACCTTCGCCGAACTCGATGCTGCCAGTAGTCGTGCTGCCGGCGCTCTGCACTCCCGCGGTGTCGAGCCCGGTCAGACCGTGTCGCTGTACTCCCAGAACCGTTGGGAATGGCTCGTGGCCTATCACGGCGCGCTGAAAGCCGGCGCCGTGGTCAATCCGATCAACGTCATGCTGACAACGGACGAGGTCGAATACGTCCTGCGCGACGCCCGCTCTGCAGCGGTCTTCGTCGGTGCGGATCAGGCCGGCAAACTCGTCGAGGTGACGGCACGTCTCCCCCAGCAATGCGATGTGATCGTGTTCGGTTCTCCGGAGGTGCCCGGCACCGTGGCGTTCCAGACTCTTCTGGACACCCCAGCCGACTCTGTCGAGCACCAGCCGCGTCTCGACGACACGTGCACGATTGGATACACCTCCGGCACCACCGGGCACCCCAAGGGGGCCGTGCAGAGCAACCGCGCCGTGATCCAGAACTTCGGGCTCACCGCCACCATGCACGGACGCACAGACGCGGACATCGTCGTCACGGCACTGCCTGCTCCCCACGTCTACGGCAATGTGGCCATCAACTCGACCTGGCTGGTGGGTGGCACGGTGGTCCTGATGGAGCGCTTCGACCCGGCAACAACCCTCGCGTGGATCGGTGAACACCGCGCGACCATGTTCGAAGGAGTACCCGCGATGTATGCCGCCATGCTGTCGCATCCCGCACTGGACAACGCCGATCTGTCCTCCCTCACACGATCAACTGTCGGGGGCCAGACCATGCCGGAAACCACGATCGAGCGCTGGGAACAACGGTCAGATGCTCCCTTGATCGAACTGTGGGGCATGACCGAACTGGCAGGGCTGGGCACGACACATCCCCTTCACGCTCAAGGGCCGCGAGGCTCGATCGGCATCCCCCTCCCCGGAATGGATGTGCGGCTGGCCGACCTACGAGATCCCACACGGGAAGCCGCCGACGGTGAGGCCGGACAGCTGCTGATTCGCGGCCCCGTCGTCATGAAGAGCTACTTCGGGAACGAGGCAGCTACCAGCGAGGTCCTCGACAAGTCCGGATGGCTACGGACAGGGGACGTCGCGCGACGTGACGAGAACGGTTTCCTCTTCATCGTCGACCGGCTCAAGGACATGATCATCACCGGCGGATACAACATCTATCCCGCGGAGATCGAACGGGTGCTCAGTGCACATCCCGACATAGTCATGGTCGCGGTCGGTGCAGTCCCCGACGAGACCAAAGGCGAGCTCGCGTGCGCGTACGTCGTCCGCGCACACGGTTCGACTCTGACCGAGCGGGAGATCATCGATTTCTCGGCACAACACCTCGCCGCCTACAAGCGACCGCGCATGGTCCGCTTCGTCGGCGATCTACCCAAGACGTCGAGCGGGAAAATCATGCGCCGCAAGCTCAGTCACACCATCGACACTCTCGACCAGTGATCGACCGGCAGTGAGAACCGTCATGCAATCGACACTCACCGCTACGAGTCCTCCGGCAGTTCGCTGTCCGAAGCAGCACGGACCGCCTGGGAATCGACTTTCTCACCGCCCTTATCCAGCATGAATTCAGAACGGACCGAGCCGATGCAGTTCACCCACGAGTCCCTCGTGCAGAGGGTGATTTTCGCCGCTCACCAAGCCTCCACTGCGGTCGCCGACGAACTCGAGGCGATCGGCGCCACGAGAGTCATGCTGATCGCCTCCGCCCGGGAGCGCTCGCTCGCGGCCACGATCGCCCAGCGGGCACCGGTCGTGCATCATCACGACGAGGTGGTGATGCACGTGCCTGTCGAGGTGGCCGAGCGTGCCCGAGAAGCGGCCGTGACAGCTGGTGCCGACGCACTGGTGTCAGTGGGGGGCGGGTCGGCCACCGGGCTGGCCAAGGCGGTGGCCCTGTCAACCGGGCTGCCGATCGTCGCGGTACCCACGACCTATGCCGGCTCGGAGGCCACCAACGTCTGGGGGATGACGAGGGGAACGACCAAGACGACCGGTGTCGACGCCCGCGTGCTCCCCCGCACTGTCGTGTACGACGCCGCCTTGCTTGCCACCCTGCCCGGGCCCATCGCGGTGTCCAGCGGACTGAACGCCATGGCCCACGGCGTCGACTCGATGTGGGGACCACACGCAGATCCGATCGACCGCGCCCTGGCGCAGGAGGGCATCCGCGGCCTCGCCGCCGGGCTTCCCATCGTGGCTACGGACCCGGGCAGCATCGAGGGAATCGAGCACACTCTGTACGGCGCCTACCTCGCCGCAGTGGCCTTTGCCTCAGCAGGGTCGGGAATGCACCACAAGATCTGCCACGTGCTGGGCGGAATGTTCAATCTGCCCCACGCGCAAACCCACGCTGTCGTGCTCCCGCACGTGTTGGCCTTCAACGCGTCCGAGGCACCGGAGGCCGAAGAGCGGATCGCCGCTGCATTGGACAGCAAGACAGCCGTGACGGGCTTGGCCGACCTCTACGCTTCGTTGCACGCGCCACGAGCGCTGCGCGACTACGGCATGCCGCAGGACGGAATCGCAGAGGCTGCGGCCAAGATTCTCGAGGCGATCCCGGCGGGCAACCCGGCCCCCGTCACCGAAGTCGGCGTCACCGCCTTGATCCATGCAGCCTGGGCCGGCGACCAGCCGGCCTGAGCAGCCGCCCGAGACCCGAGAGAAGGAAGTGCGAGATGCCCAGCTTCGTCAACGACGCTGCCCGCGGCCACATCTACCGCGACGTCACCCCCGCGCAGCGGACCATCGAGGACCAACTCGTGGAAAAAGTGGTGCAGTCCTTCGACCACACACCGGATCCCCGCCTCAAAGAGGTCATGGTCTCGCTGGTCCAGCACCTGCACTCGTTCATCCGCGAAGTGCGGCTCACCGAGGCGGAATGGGGTGCGGCGATCGAGTTCCTCACCCGGGCGGGCCACATCACCGACGACGTGCGTCAAGAGTTCGTGCTGCTCAGCGACACTCTCGGCGCCTCCATGCAGACGATCAACATCAACAACGCGGCATATCAGGACGCGACCGAGGCCACCGTGTTCGGGCCGTTCTTCGTCGAGGACAGCCCGCGCGTCGAGCGCGGCGGAGACATCGCCTTCGGCGCCCCGGGCGAGGCCTGTTGGGTTGAGGGAAACGTCACGGGCACCGACGGAAACCCGCTGGCCGGCGCCCGCATCGAGGTCTGGGAAGCCGACGAGGACGGTCTCTACGACGTCCAGTACGACGCCGGTAAACGATCGGCCCGCGGCCACCTGCACTCCGATACGGATGGCAGCTACTGTTTTTGGGCTCTTACCCCCACCCCTTACCCCATCCCTGACGACGGTCCCGTCGGGCAGCTGCTCACCGCGGTCGGCCGCTCTCCACTGCGGGCCTCGCACCTGCACTTCATGGTCACACGCGAGGGCCGTCGCACGCTTGTGACCCACATCTTCCCCGCGGGCGATCCGATTCTGTGGGACGACTCCGTCTTCGGTGTCAAGCAGTCGCTGATCAAGAGGTTCGAGCAGCAGCCCGCCGGCACACCCACTCCCGATGGGCGGATCATCGACGGCGCCTGGAGCCGCGTGCGTTTCGACATCGTGCTCGCCCCCTCGGACGCGTGAGCTACCCACCCAGAGAGGGAAGGGCCGGAACAGATGTCACAGGAGCGGGCCCCTGCCGGAGCGAGTACGGACGAGGCCGACGTCGCAGGTGCCCGGCCGGTACCGCGCTGGTGACTCGATCCCCCCACCGCCTCATCACCCGCACCCGCACTCCGAGCAGCACCACCGGCCCAGCAGGTACCGCAAGGGCCAAGAAACCCGAGCCAGCGCACTGGAAGATCCACGCGCGGCACGAGAAGGCGAAGAGCAGTGCGCGCGGCCGGCATGACCAGCTATGTCGGGTTCGTTCGCAAATGAAGCAGTTCGACCAATATACGGCTGCTCGCTTCCCACTGGCCTGCAACGACTTTCGCTACCATATCGGAGGCGGAGGCGGCATTGTTCCGGTACATCGATGGATGGCACAACCCGCGTAGGATCCAGGCCGGCCTGCGCGGATTGTCACCCGACGAATACGAACAGGCCTACCGTAACCGAGCAGAGGGACGGGAAACAGATATCATCGAACCCGAGTTCACCGGAGCCAGATAGAAAGGTCTCCGGAGAAGCGGGGGAATCTCAAGTGTCACTTCACTTTGTATGTGATTCGTGGGGCCGCGCGAAATTGCCAGCAGGTTGACCTGGCGAAACGTCACTCGATGTCAGCGACAGGCCACACAGAATGTCAGCAGTGTCCGGGCAGGATTCGGTCGTTGAGCTGGGGAGACGTCGAACGGATAGGTGAGCCGTTGGTGACATTTCCACGCTGCTTACCCGCCCACAATCTTGTGTGGCCTCTCACTCGACGTCTCCGGACTATTAGATGATTCTGACACTTAAGTGAGAATCCCTTGGTGACAAGGCTTTGCAAATTATCAGGTCAGCACGGCGTATGAGTGACAGGAGCGGCGAAATCCTGCACCGTTGTGCGATTCGTCAACTGAGTGTCACCAGCGCGACTTCAATTTCATCACTCGATGTCAGTAGGTCTCGTCGCCGGATGTCAGTAGACGACGCTGAGGTGCGCGAACGCCGACTCACGCGGACCGCGACAGAGCCTGCCTCCTGCCTTCTCGCCCACCACGACGCCTGGCCAATGGAGTGGAGTGATGGTCCTGTGCCCGGTCATGCCACGGTCCGCCTCATCTTCGCAGCGGATTCGCTGCACTTGCCTCGGAGACGCCGACGATGCCTCGGGTCGCACTTTCGCGCACCGTCGGACGAGCCTCGACCCGCGGTCGGCGATCTGCTCGGTAATCGGCACCGTGGTCAGTCCGGGTGCGACACTGAGGGCCAGGTTTGGGGGCAGGTCGAGGCGGATGCCGTGCATTCGCAGACCTGTCTGCGCGCCGCGCAACCGCGCCATCGTGTGACCACGGCTGCGACTGTCGGCGGCCAGCGCTCCGAGGAAACGCAGCAGCGCGACCTGGTCGATGACCGGCAACGCCGACTGTGACGACAGGACACCCTCGCGAGGGGTACGCGCGTCCTGGTCGGTGTGGGCACGCCCCTCGAGCGGGCACTCGGCTACCTCAGCGGCAACCGGCTCGAATGCCCGAGGTGTAGACGTCATCGACGCGTGCAAAGTCCTCCGGCGAGATTTCCCGACGTGCCGCGAGTGCGCGATGTGTGCGCGAAGGGCAGTTTGTACGCACTAGGCCGCGATAATTTCAGTTATTGCAGCGTCGGGTCCGAATCCGCACGTCACCGCGTTTTTGCTCTGCAGAGTGTCGGTGTACTCGAATAGCCTGCGTCGGTGACGATCGAACCGGTGAACGAGGCCTGCGCGGGCCGGTAACAGCATCCGCGGGGCCCGTGCTGCTGGAGGAGGTGGCCGCGCGGATCGCCGACGCCATCCAGCGGTCGCGCGCGGAGAACATCCGCCGCGACTATGCCGCCAACGGCGACCGGCCCCGCCTGCAGAGTGCCCCGCTCCTGGTCGACGACCTCGTCACCATCGTCGCCGCGGCCCTCCAGGCTGTTACCGGGTGGGCTGGCGAACAGCCGGATCTACGTGATGAGTTCACGCAAGGTCAACGAGCTCCAGGCCTGGCTGCCGCGGTGCGGGATCTAGCGCAAGTGCCGGTGACGAACCTGGTCATCGAGTCGTGCGATCAGGACCACGAGGACAACCGCGTCATGCGCGACGAACTCGGCGCCGCAGCCCCGTTCCGGTACACCCACGATCGACCCCCTCGAACTCCCTCTTATGGATCCCGGATGTGCATGCCTGGGCGTAGGGCCGCGGCGGCAGCATGCGCGCAAAGATCGCCCACCGCATCACCGCCGTGCGGGTGTAGAGAACACGAGAACGCCCCTCGCATTGCGAGGGGCGTTCGCCGTATGTGGATGGGCGCGCAAGGCTGGAAACCGCTGAGCGGGGCTGCCTACAGGGGTACTTACGCCCCGGAGACCTCCTACACGAACCACTTCCCTCGGCTACTGCCTCGGGCACCCACATTATGGCGGTGCCGGTTGCGTCGACGCAACCGCGAAGACGCACCTACCCCGCGCGGAAACCCTCACTGCGCATGATCACCGGTGGCAAGTCGCATGCCTGTCCGCTCCGCGCCGACGGGTCCGGCATAATTCGAACATGAGCGCCTCCCGTCCGTCGGACCACCATCGAGGGTGAAGAGATCATCCTCGAACCGCTACTACGAGCGCGGTATGGATCCGGCACATCGCCTCACTGGCCTGACTCAATGAATCTGATGCCGCAACGATTAGGCGACGACCGTGATGCTCGATAGTGGCGAAGCTCAGGTCATACGGTACTCAGCTCGATCCCGGCTTCCGCATGTTGCGCGGTCATTGTGGTGGGGGGTGTCGGCCACTCCTCGCGATGCCGGCATTTCTGCCAAGATCGTGCTGTGAATCCCCAGTACCTCAGTCGGCTCCCGGACAGCGGCTTCGACCGCGTCGACGACCTTCTCGACCCCGTCGACACCTCTCTCGCACAGAACTTTCCGGGTGATCGTCCGGAGTCTCAGCCCATCCACACCCTCTATGTGAGTGCGGCGGATGCGCGCCCCGACACCCCACGGCGGTGGTCGGAACAGGCGGTGGCGCTGCTGGACCGCTACGCCGAGGCGCTCGAGTCCGTCGGAACCACCGGCGCTCTGCCCGATGTCCGTACGGTGTTGCAGAACCGTCCGGTCATGGACTTGCGCATCGACTTCGAGGACGGGTACGGATGGCGGGGCGATGACATCGAGGACGCCGCCGCGCTCGACGCGGGGCGCACACTGCGCCTGCTATCGTCCGACCCCGACGGCCCGCGATCCCTCGGAATTCGCGCCAAAGGATTGGCGCCCCACGAACGCCGCCGCGGGATCCGCACTCTCGAGCTCGTCCTCGAAGGTGCGGGCGGCGTTCCGAACGGTTTCGTGTTTACCGTCCCGAAGCTGCGCGCCGCGGCGCAGGTCACCGCTGTCGTGGCACTGTGCGAGGAACTCGAACGCGCCTACGGGTTGCCGGACGGGTCACTGCACTTCGAATTGCAGATCGAGAGCCCCCAGGCCGTCATCGGCCCGGACGGCACCGTCACCGTCGCCAAGGCAATTCATCTCGCCGACGGGCGGTGCACCGGATTGCACTACGGCACTTACGACTACAGCGCGGCCTGTGGGATCGCCTCCCGCTTCCAATCGCTCGAGCATCCGGTCGCCGACCACGCGAAGTCCGTGATGCTGGTAGCAGCGGCCCAGACCGGAGTGTGGGTCTGCGACGGCTCCACCCAGGTCGTCCCGCAGGGGAGCGACGACGACGTCCGCGCCGCACTGTCCCGGCACTACCGGCTCGTCACCCGGTCGCTCGAGCGCGGTTACTACCAGGGCTGGGACATGCATCCCGGGCATCTGATCACCCGCTGGCTCGCCACCTTCGACTTCTACCGGGGTGCCTTGCCCGCCGCGGCCACCCGCCTGCAGGCCTACCTCGATCGGCAGGGCGGCGGCGTGGTGGACGAACCGGCCACGGCACAAGCCCTCGCCACCGTTGTTCTCCGCGGGCTCGCCTGCGGCGCGTTCGACGAGGACGTGGTACTGGCGCAAGCCCCCGGATGCACGGTCGACGTCCTCCACAACCTCGTCTCCCGCGCGGTAGTCCCGGGTACCTGAGCGGCCGGACCCGGTCGGCGACGCTCCGGCGGCATCACCGACGCCCTACACTTGCTCCACGCCCGATCAGGAGGTACTCCATCGTGACTCCGAACACTCCTGCCCCGCCCAGCTTTCGCAGTCTCCCGGACTTGGCCGTCCGCACGCTCGGCGGCGCGGTCGTGTGGGCGAACGACGAATTGTTCGCCGAGCGCGAGAATCTGATCCGCCCGACAGCGGCCGTGTACCAGTCGGCCACTTTCGGGCACAAGGGCCAGATCTACGACGGCTGGGAGACGCGCCGGCGCCGGATCGCGGGCACCGACGAGGCCATCGTGCGCCTCGGGGTTCCCGGTGTGATTCGTGGCGTGGTGGTCGACACCGCATGGTTCACGGGCAACTATCCACCGGAGATTTCCGTCGAAGCCGCGGCGATCGACGGGTACCCGTCGGCCGACGAACTGGTCGGCGCACAGTGGACCACCATCGTCGGCCGCAGTCCCGTTCAAGGGGACACCGAGAATCCCTTTCCGGTGGACTCGGAGCGGCGATGGACACACGTCAAACTGACCCTGTACCCGGACGGCGGCGTGGCCCGGTTGCGCGTGCACGGCGAAGGCCGTCCCGACCTTCGCTTCCTCGACGCCGGGCCGGTGGATCTCGCTGCCCTGGAGAACGGGGCGCGAGTGACGTCCTGCTCCAACATGTTCTACGGATCACCACAGAACATGCTGCTCCCCGGATCGGCCCGCGTCATGGGCGACGGCTGGGAAACCTCTCGGCGACGAGACGACAACAACGATTGGGTGGAGATCCTTCTCGCCGCTCAGGGCATCGTGTCGCTGGCCGAACTCGACACCTCGTACTTCCTCGGCAACGCTCCCGGTGAGGCGAGTATTCAGGGTCGCGACGGCGACGGGCACTGGGTCGAGCTCCTCCCCCGGACACGCCTGCAGCCGGATACCAGGCATCGGTTCGTCGTCGACAGCGATCAGCCGGTGACGCAGGCCCGGCTCGACATATTTCCGGACGGTGGCATGGCACGGCTGCGGCTGTGGGGTTCCCTGACCGAAGCCGGTCGGGCAGGGTTGCAGTCATGACCCACGGATTCGACTCCGAATATCCCCGTGACATGGTCGGGTACGGGCCGAAGCCCCCCGAGCCGCAGTGGCCGGGCGGCGCGAAGATCGCCGTCCAGTTCGTCCTCAACTACGAGGAGGGCGCCGAGAGTAACGTCCTCCACGGAGACGGGGCGTCGGAAACGTTCCTGTCCGAGATGGTGGGGGCACAGCCGTTCCCGAACAGGCACATGAGCATGGAGTCGATCTACGAGTACGGTTCCCGCGCCGGACTGTGGCGTGTGCTTCGGGTGTTCGAGCGGCGAGGACTGCCGCTGACGATTTTCGCGGTGGCCAAGGCCATGCAGCGAAACCCCGAAGCCGTCAGCGCCTTTCGTGAACTCGGCCACGAGATCGCCAGCCACGGTCTGTGGTGGAAGTCGTATCAGCTTTCCGACGAGGACGCCGAACGCAAGGACATGGCGGAGGCGGTCGACATCCTGCGCGATCTGACCGGTGAGGCGCCGCTGGGCTGGTACACCGGCCGCGACTCCCCTCGCACCCGGGAACTGGTGGTCGAACACGGCGGCTTCCTCTACGACTCGGACTCGTACGCCGACGACCTGCCGTACTGGGTGAAAGTGGATTCGCCAGGCAAGGGGCTGGTCGACCACCTGGTGGTGCCGTACACCCTCGACACCAACGACATGCGGTTCGCCTCGCCGGGAGGTTTTCCCAGCGGGGAGCAGTTCTTCGCTCATCTACGGGACGCCTTCGACGTGCTCTACGCGGAGGGCGCCGAGGGGGCGCCGAAGATGCTGTCCGTGGGCCTGCACTGCCGCATCGTCGGCCGGCCCGCGCGCACCGCCGCGCTGGAACGATTCCTCGACCACGTGCAGTCCCACGACCTGGTGTGGGTAGCCAGGCGGATCGAGATCGCCCGTCACTGGCGCGACACGCATCCGGTGGCTCCCGGACGGTGATTCGGTGTGGGTCCACACGGCGGCGGCGACGCGCGCGAGATCCGTTACCGATCGAACTCCGTCCCTGATGCGCTCGAGCTTGCCGTCGTTGCGGAGGTCTCTGCGAGCGGCACGGTCAGACGCCGGCGCAACTTCGCCTGCTGAGCGTCGTCCTTGTACCTGAGGGATTTGCCTGCCTTGGCCACCCGCCGTCCGGCGACGGTCAGCATCGGTCGTGGAATACCGATACCCATTACCGGCACGCCCGTCACATAATTCTCCTTGAAGAGGAACATCGAGGCGTCGGCCACTTCGTCGCTGGTGAGCTTCGAGGCCACCCAGCCGACTTCCGCCCCAATGGCATCCGCGTCCAGGATCGGACTCCGATATCCCTCCGTTGTCTTCGCGAGAAGCCAACGCAGAACAGCGTCACGAACCGCCCACTGACGATCGGTAGCTGCGTTCACATTTCGGTCCTCCAAGTAGATGCGACTAGTGCTGCCATGCACCATAGCCGTGGGTGAGGAATAAGCAAGTCACGTGAAATTTACTGCGCGCCTTGCACCTCGGAGTCTCCGACGATCCGCCCTCGAGACGAGCTGAACTGGACTTAATTCTTGCGTTGGGTATGGTCGAGGTCAGTTCGCGGTTGCCGATTCGGAAAGGACCGACAATGGCTGACAAGTCCACCGTCAGAAGTTCGAAACAGTCCGCACGTGCCCTCAAAGAGCGTCGGGCGGAGAAACGAGAGAAGGCGCTCGAGTCGACTCAGATCATCCGAAAGCGGAAGAAATGAAGAGCTTGTGACGTCAGCACCAGCCGTCGCATCCCCGCCCGGCGGGTCTTATCGGTCGATCTCCATTCTCGAAGCGTGATGCACGGCGTCGGCCAAATGTGTGGCGAGCAGTGGGCCGATCACACGGACCGCGGAAGGTTCGGTCATCTGCCAATGAGTCGCATCCACAGAATGATTCGTGATCCGCCCGTTCACCCAGGGACGCCAGGTGCCGACCGCACGCCGCGGCGTCGGATCGTCGTGCGCCGCCGTGAAGAACAGCACGTCGCCGTCGAACAACCCGGGCCGGTAGTCGCGCATGAGGGTGGCGTTGTGGTGCGCGGCCGCGGTCAGGCGATGCAGGTGCTCGGCGCTCAGGGCCGACAGCACGTCCGCCGTGTCCTCCTCGCGAACCGCCGCCTCACCGCCGTCCTGCGACTGCTGCGTTTCCGCGAAACTGTCGAGCATGACGAGTGAACCCACCACCTGGCCGGTCTCCTGCAGTCGCACCGCCATCGCATGGGCAATGACGCCACCGATCGACCAGCCGGCCAGATCATAGGGGCCTTCGGGCTGGATCCGCTGCACCTCGGCGAGATACCGGTCGGCAAGCTCCTCGATCGAGCCGGGCAGCACCTCTCCCACGACGGCCGGGGTCTGAATGCCGAAGACGGGGCGGTTTTCGTCGATGTGTTCGGCGAATCCCGTGTAACACCAGGACAGTCCGCTGATCGGATGAATCCAGAACACCGGTCTTCCCGGGCCATAATCCCGGATCGGGAAGACCACGTCGAGCGCGGGGTCCTCGGTGTCGGCGTCGGCCTTGTCCATGCGGGCTGCGATCGCGGCGGGTGTCGGCTCGGTCATCAGCCATTGCAGCGACACGGTCACGTCGCTGCCGGACCGTAGACGGCTCACCGCCCGCATCGCGGACAGCGATGTGCCACCGAGGTCGAAGAAGTTGTCCTCGGCGCCGACCCGGTCGACTCCCAGGACTTCGGCGAACACCGCCGCGACCGTGCTCTCGTGTCCCTCATTCGGCCGACGGTATTCGGCGGCAACGAAATCGGGGCGCGGCAGCGCATCGACGTCGAGCTTCCTGGTGGGGGTGAGCGGGACGGAATCGATGCACACCACCGCCGACGGCACCATGTGCGTGGGCAGGAACTCGGACACAAATGCGCGCACCCGAGCGGGGTCTGGCGCGGAGCCCGCGGCGGGGACCACGTAGGACACCAGCACGGTGTCCCCCGACGGGCCGCGGCGGCCGAGCGTGATCGCGTAGTCGACGTCTGGGTGTTCCAATACGGCGGCGTCGATTTCACCGAGTTCGATCCGGTAACCCCGGATCTTGACCTGGTGATCCGAGCGGCCGCTGTACTCGAGCTCGCCCGCTGCGGTCCAGCGGACGATGTCGCCGGTGCGGTACATGCGCTCGCCGGGTGCGCCGTAGGGGTTGGCGACGAACCGTTCGGCGGTCAGACCGTGCCGGGCATGGTACCCGCGCGCCAGTGCCGGTCCCGCGACATACAGCTCACCCGAAACACCGGCCGGAACAGGGCGCAAACGGGTGTCGAGAACCATGACCTCGAATCCACGCACCGGATGCCCGATCGTGACCGGTGCACCAGCCACGAGGTCGCCGACGGTCGAGATATCGGTCGCCTCGGTCGGTCCGTAACCGTTGAGCATGATGCGTCCCGGCTGCCAACGGGCCACCAGTTCGGGGGTACACGCTTCACCGCCGACACCGAGGACGCGCAGTTCCTCCAGCCCCTCAGGGTCGATCGAGGACAGCATCGCCGGGGTGATGAGCGCATGCGTCACGTGCTCGTCCCGGACGAAGGCGGCCAATTCGTCCCCGCCGATCACGCTCGGTGGGGTGATCACCAGGGTCGCTGCGGCGGAGAGGGCGGACATCATTTCGCCCACCGCCATGTCGAAGCTGGGCGAGGTGTTGTGCAGGAACCGGGACGACTGCTCGACGCGGTAGTGCTCACTGCGTTCGGCGGCGAGGTTCGCAAGGCCGCCATGGGTGACGACGACACCCTTCGGCCGTCCTGTCGAACCGGACGTGTAAATCATGTACGCCGGGTTCTCGATACGCACAGGCCGCGCGCGTTCCGCGTCGGTCACCGGGGTGGCCGGGGTGGCGTCGAGCGCTTCTGTGATCTCGTCGAGAAGGAGCCAGGAGGTATTGTCCGGCAATCCATCCCGATCCGCAGCGACGGTGATGCCGATGCGGGCGCCGGAGTCGAACAACATGTGGTCGATGCGCTCCATGGGGTAGGTGGGATCGACGGGGAGGTAGGCGGCACCCGTTTTAGCCACCGCCCATACCGACAGCACCGATTCCACCGACCGCGACAACGCCACAGCGACGAACGTTTCGGGTCCGACACCCTGCGCGAGCAGCAACCGGGCCAGACGGTTCGACCAGGCATCGGCCTCGCGGTACGTCCAGTCTCGACCCTTCCAGGAGAGCGCGACCCGTTCCGCGGCGGTACGTGCGGCGGCGTCGATGATCCCGGCGAGGGTGGTCGGCGCCGCGGCCGGTAGACCGCGCACAGGCGCGAGGGCCGCGTGCTCGTCGGGGTCGAGGATTTCGATCCGGCCGATCGGTGCGGCGGGGTCGGCCACCAGTGCGGAGAGAACCCTCAGCAGCCGTGTGCGGAGCGCGGTCACGTACGTCTCGTCGAACACATCGGTGCGATACCTGAGCGTGAACCGCAACCCGTCGTCGGCGAACACCGTGAGAGTGAGCGGGTAGTGGGTGGCTTCCTCGCCGGACACACCGAGGACGGTCAGTCCGTCGATCGAGGTCACCTCGGCCAGTGCTGCGGTGTCCACGGGATACGACTCGAACACCGTCAGCGTGTCGAACAGGGCGCCGCTGCCCGCGGTCCGCTGGACATCGCTCAGGCCGAGGTAGTGGTGATCGAGTAGAGTCGCCTGTTCCCGCTGCACTCGGATCAGGAGGCCGGCCGCCGATTCGTCCGGGTCGATGCGCACCCGCACGGGCAGGGTGTTGATGAACAGGCCGACCATCGACTCGACGCCTTCGAGTTCGGCGGGGCGGCCCGATACCGTCGCCCCGAACACCACGTCGTCGCGGCCGAGCATGCGGGACAGCAGAATTCCCCATGCGGCCTGGACGAGCGTGTTGAGCGTGACACCGAGTTCCGCCCCGAGTGCGGTAAGCCGGGTCGACAGTTCAGGTCCGGCGTCTGCGTCCACGGCGGTCACTGCGGTCGGTCCCGGCTGTCCGGAACCGTCGGAGGCGACGAGAGTCGGCTGCTCCATACCGGCGAGCGCCTCGGCCCACACGTCCCGGGAGGCGGCACGGTCGCGCGATGCCAGCCACGACAGGAACGTGCGGTACGACGGCACCCGCGGCAACACGGACGCGTCACCTCGGGTGGCGTACAGAACGAGGAGTTCCTTCAACAGCAACGGCATGGACCAGCCGTCGACGAGGATGTGGTGCAGGGTCACGGCCAGGACGTGGTGCCCGTCGCCGCCGTCGATCAGCGTGAACCGCAGGAGCGGCGGCTCAGCGAGGTCGAACCGGCGCTCGCGGTCGGCGGTGAGCGCCGCATTCCGCGCAGCGGCTCGAGCGGACTCGTCCACGGCCCCGAGATCGATGGTCCGCCAGGGGATCTCCACGCTGTCGAGGAGCACCTGCACGAGTTCGCCGGTGCTCGCGCCGACGAACGCTGTGCGCAGATTCGCGTGCCGGTCGAGCAGGGCGGAGATCGCTGCACGCATCCGGTCGGCGTCCACGACGCCACCGAGTTCGAGGACCGTCTGCGTCGTGTAGACGTCCACCGTGTCCTGCGCGAGCTGCGCATGGAAGGCGAGCCCGTGCTGCAGCGGCGACAGCGACCAGACATCGGACAGTGCCGGGTACTGCTCTTTCCACAGTTCGAGGTCCCGCTGCCCCACCGCGACAAGCGGCACGTCCGACGGCGTGAGCCCGCCCGCCCTTCCGCTGTCCACATACGCCGCGACCGTGATGAGCGCACTGGTCCACAGGTCCGCAAGTTCCTGGACGTCGGCCGCCGACAGCAGTTCCCGGGGATACGACAAGGTGGCCGTCAACCTGGACTCGCCGTCCACACCGGTGACGATCGCGTTGATGTCGAGAACGGCGGCGGCGGGCATGTCGTCGTTGCCGACGCCCCCGAGATCGCCGATGTCGGTGGTGGGCGTCCAGCCCAGGTGTGCGAACTCCTCCGGAATGTCCGCGTCCGATACCCGGCCCAAGTAGTTGAAGCTGACCTGAGGGGTGGGGAGGTTGGCCAGCGGCGCGGCGGTCTCGGAGTTGAGATGGCGCAGCAGCCCGAAGCCCAGCCCTCGGGCAGGTAGTGCGAGCAGGTTTTCCTTGACGGCCTTGACGGCGCGGGACGTGTCGGCTGTCCCGGCCAGGGCGGCGTCGACGTCGATTCCGCCGAGGTCGATCCGAACCGGATACACGCTGGTGAACCATCCGACCGTACGGGAGAGGTCGGCGCCGGGCGCCGCCTCCTCCTCGCGTCCGTGGCCCTCCAGTTGCAGGAGAAGTGAAGACTCGTCGATTCCCCGGCGACGCCGCCAGGCGCTCACGGCCAGTGTGAACGCGGCGATCAGCCCGTCGCCGACGCCGCCCCGGAAGGCAGCGGGAACGGACGTCACCAGTGATCGCGTCACCGCCGCGTCGAGTTCGACGCGCACGTGGTCGACCGTGGCCAGGACGTCGATGGTGGGGTCGAACGGCCGGGACCCGAGCGTCGGGTCCGGACCCTCGAGGATTCTCTGCCAGAGCGGCAATTCCGCAACTCGCTCCGGGGTATGCGCGTCCTCGATCAGGGCGTGCGCCCACCGGCGCATCGACGTGCCGACCGGCGGGAGCGTCGCAGCCTCACCGGACGAGATCTGCGCCCACGCGGCGATCAGATCCGGAATCAGAATGCGCCAGGACACGCCGTCGACCACGAGGTGGTGGGCGGAGACGATCAGACGGCCGCTCCGTCCGGGTGCGCCCACCGGATCGAGCCAGACGCACTGCAGCATGATTCCGGCCCGCGGGTTCAGGCGGTCCAGCGCCGAATCCAGTTCACGCCGAGCCGGTTCGGTCGGATCCGTCCGCGGATCCCAGTCGATCCGGTGCACGAGAGAGGCGACGTCGACGGCGCCTGCCGGTGGCACCTCGAGCGTGTCGTCGCCGACGAGGCGGGCACGCAGGATGTCGTGGTGCTCGATCACGGCCGACAGGGTCGCGATCAGACCTGCCCGGTCGATGCCCACCGGCAACTCCAGTGCGACCGACTGCGAGTAACGGTCGAGAGTGCCACCGCGTTCGGTGACCAGACGCATCACCGGAGTGAGCGGCATCGGGCCGACACCGCCGCCCGGAAGTTCCTCCAGCACGACGGGTTCGGTGTCGGTGGCGTGGGCCGCGGCCTGTGCGAGGGCCGCAACGGTCTTGTGTTCGAACACGTCCCGGGGCGAGATGATCAGACCGTGTGCCTTCGCCCTCGACGCGAGCTGGATCGACGCGATGCTGTCGCCACCCAGACCGAAGAACGAATCGTCCGCACCGACCGTCGGGACGCCCAGCAGCTCGGCGAACACGCCCGCCAGGACCTTCTCGTTGTCGGTGACCGGCGCCCGGAAACGTGCGGTCGCGGAGACGAAGACCGGTTCGGGCAGCGCTTCTCGGTCGAGCTTCCCATTCACCGTCACCGGCAGCGCCTCGATCACGACGTAGGCGTCCGGGATCATGGGCGCAGGCAGGACGTCCTCGAGGTGGCGCCGGATCGCGTCCGTGTCGAGTGTGTGACCGGGGGCAGGCACGAGGTAGGCCGCGAGACGCTGCCCCGACGGGGTGTCGTGGACGACGACGGCGGCCTGGCCCACCGTGTCGTGGCGGGTCGCCGCGGACTCGATCTCCCCCAGCTCGATCCGGTTGCCCCGAATCTTCACCTGACTGTCGCCGCGGCCGAAGTACTCGAGTCCGTGCGTTCCGGTCCAGCGGACGATGTCGCCGGTGCGGTACATGCGCTCGCCGGGTGCGCCGTAGGGGTTGGCGACGAACCGTTCG
Organism: Rhodococcus sp. USK13; assembly: GCF_018343855.1. Taxonomy (NCBI): domain Bacteria; kingdom Bacillati; phylum Actinomycetota; class Actinomycetes; order Mycobacteriales; family Nocardiaceae; genus Rhodococcus; species Rhodococcus sp. USK13. The sequence continues at coordinate 7,043,902 of NZ_CP069242.1, forward strand.
GCGGTGAGGCCGTGCCGGGCATGGTAGCCGCGGGCCAATGCCGGTCCCGCGACATACAGCTCACCCGAAACACCGGCGGGAACAGGGCGCAAGCGGGTGTCGAGAACCATGACCTCGAATCCACGCACCGGATGCCCGATCGTGACCGGTGCACCGGCGACGAGGTCGCCGACGGTCGAGATGTCGGTCGCCTCGGTCGGTCCGTAGCCGTTGAGCATGATGCGGCCCGGCTGCCAGCGGGCCACCAGTTCGGGAGTGCACGCCTCACCACCGACACCGAGGACCCGCAACTGCGGGTGTCCGGCCGGGTCCATCGTGGCCAGCACCGCCGGAGTGATCAGCGCATGGGTGACCTGCTGACGGTCCAGAAGCTCGGACAGTTCGTCGCCGCCCACGATCTCGGTCGGCGTGATCACCAAGGTAGCGGCGGCGCTCAGCGCCGACACCATCTCGCCGACGGCCATGTCGAAGCTGGGCGACGCCTTGTGCAGGAAGCGTGACGACTGCTCGATTCGGTAATGCTCGCGACGTTCGGCGGCGAGGTTCGCAAGGCCGCCGTGCGTGACCACGACACCCTTGGGCAGACCCGTCGAGCCCGACGTGTAGATCATGTATGCCGGGTTCTCGACGCGGACCGGGCGGATCCGGTCTGCGTCGGTGATCTGCTCGGCGCTCGTCGACTGGTGTCGGGCGGTGACATCCTCGGTGTCGAGGGTCAGCCAGACGACGGTGTCCGGCAGCGCGGCCCGTTCACCGGACAGCGTGACACCGAGGGCGGTACCGGAATCGGTGAGGATGTGCGCGATGCGATCCGCCGGGTATGTCGGGTCCACGGGCACGTACGCCGCACCGGTCTTGGCCACCGCCCACACGGCCAGCACCGATTCGAGCGACCGCGGGAGAGCGAGGGCCACGAAGGATTCCGGTCCCACCCCGTGCTCGAGCAGTAGCCGGGCCAGGCGCGTGGACCACTCGTCCGCCTCGCGGTACGTGTACTCGCGACCGTTCCAGCTCAGCGCGGACGCGTTCGGGTCGGTCCGGACAGCGACGTCGATCAGGCCGGCGAGTGTCGTCGGAGTCGCCGTCGGCGCACCCCCTACACACACCGCAGCCCACTCGCTCGGATCGAGGAGGTCGATGTCGCCGACGATCGCGCCCGAATCGGCCACCACTGCGTCGAGGACACGGACGAATCGCCGGGCGATGTCCTCGGCGGTCGCCCGGTCGAAGAGGTCGGTAGCGAATCGCAACGCGCCCGACAATGCACTCGCCGAATCGCCTTCGGTCAGGACCAACGCCAGGTCGAACTGCGCGGTGTCCGCCTCGAACGGAACGGGTTCCACGGTCACGCCCGGCAATTCGAAGCGGGTGACACCGCGGTGCTCGAACGACAGCGCCACCTGGAACAGGGGTGTGTGGGCCTGGGTGCGGACGGGAGCGAGGACGTCGACGAGCCGCTCGAACGGAATGTCCGCATGCCCGTACGCGCCGAGGTCGGTGTCGCGCACCCGTGTCAGGAGTTCGGTGAAGCTTTCGTGCGCAGCGACGTGCGTACGCAGGACCAGGGTGTTGACGAACATTCCGACCAGGTCGTCGAGGTGCTGCTCGCCGCGACCGCTGACCGGGGTGCCGACTGCGATGTCGGACGTCGACGACAACCGCGACAGCACGACCCCCAGCGCCGCGTGCAGCACCATGAACACGGAGGCCCCGTGTTCGCGGGCCGTCTGCTCGAGCGCCAGGGCGGTGTCCACCGGAACGTCGAACCGCACGGTGTCGCCGCGCTGCGACGGCACGGCCGGGCGGGGCCGATCGGTGGGCAGTTCCAGCACGTCCGGCAGCCCGGACAGTGTCTCGGTCCAGTACCGGATCTGCTGTGCCGCCAGTGATTCGGGATCGGACTCGGAGCCCAGTGCCGCGTGCTGCCAGATCGCGAAATCGGCGTACTGCATCGGAAGCGGTGACCAGTTCGGGGCGTGTCCCGCACTTCGGGCGGTATAGGCGACCATGACATCGCGAGCGAGCGGACCCATGGACACGGCGTCGCCGCTGATGTGGTGCACGACGATGACGAGGACATGCTCGTCGACGGCGGTGCGCAGAAGTCTCCCGCGAAGGGGAATTCCCGCGGTCACGTCGAAGCCGCCGTGCAGGACGCTGGTCACCTCCCCCACAAGTTCGTCGGGGGTCACGTCGACCGGGGTGAGATCGAGGTCGACCCGGTCGGCGGGCAGGATCACCTGCGCGGGGCCGTCACCGTTGTCGGGAAAGACCGTGCGCAGCGACTCGTGCCGTTCCAGCACGTCGTGGACGGCGGTGTGGAGGGCCGCGACGTTCAATGTCCCCGTCAGCCGGATCGCGAGCGGAAGGTTGTACGCCGCCGACTCCGGATCGAAGCGATTGAGGAACCACATCCGGTTCTGCGCCGACGACAACGGGATTCGCTCGGGACGCGGAGCGGCCACGAGTGCCGTTCCGCCGCCCGTCCCGGCGAGGACGGCAACGCGCGCTGCGAGTGCCTCGACGGTGGGAGCGTCGAACAGCTCCCGCACGGGGACTCTGCTGTCGAGTGCACGGCCGAGGCGGGCGGCGACCTGGGTAGCGATCAGAGAATTGCCGCCGAGGGCAAAGAAGTCGTCGTCGAGGCCGACCCGCTCGACACCCAGGACGTCGGCGAAGACCTGGGCGACGACGCTTTCGGTCGCGGTGGCCGGCGCCCGGAAGACACGGGCCTCGAACGTGGGTGCGGGCAGGGCCTTCCGGTCGAGTTTGCCGGACGTGCCGAGGGGGAAACTGTCGAGGACCAAAACGGTCTCGGGCAGCATGTAGGTGGGCAGCTTGTGTGCGATCGCGGTGCGCAATTCGTCGACGTCGACGTCCGAACCCGCGGTCGGGACGACATAGCCCACGAGATGATCGCCCGTGCCGGTAGATACGACCAGCACCGCTGCCTGCGACACCTGAGCATGGGCGAGCAGAGCGGTCTCGATCTCACCGAGCTCGATGCGCTGGCCACGGAACTTGACCTGGAGGTCGGTGCGCCCGATGTATACGAGTTCGCCGGTCGTCGTCCAACGGACGAGGTCACCGGTGCGGTACATCCGCTCCCCCGCACCGCAATACGGGTCGGCGACGAAGCGGTCGGCGGTGAGCTCGACACGGCCGTGATAACCACGCGCCAACTGCACACCCGCGAGATACAGCTCGCCCGGAACGCCCACGGGCACCGGGTGCAGCCTGGAATCAAGGACGTAGACGCGGCTGTTCCACTCAGGTGTACCGATCGACACCGCACCACCCTCAGGGATGTCGGTGACATCGGCGTAGGTGATCGACACCGCGGCCTCGGTCGGCCCATACAGATTGTGGACCCGCGCCGCCGAAATCTCGGTGAAGCCGCGAACGGTCGCCGCGGGCAGAGCCTCACCGATCACGAACACGTGCCGCAAAAACACGATCTGCTGTGGGTCCACCGACCCCGCAAACACAGAGAGCATGGACGGGACGAAGTCGGTTGCTGTGACGCCATATTCGTCGATCAACCCGACGAGATACTGCGGATCACGGTGCCCATCCGGTGCCGCGACCACCAGCGTCGCGCCGGCAGCCAGCGGAAGGAAGTAACCCCACAGGGACACGTCGAATGTCGTCGCGGTCTTCTGCAGATACACGTCCGACGCGTCAAAGGCGTACTCGGAACGCATCCAGGCGATCTGGTTCACGATCGCCCGGTGCGTGACCGCGACACCCTTGGGCTTTCCGGTCGAGCCGGACGTGAAGATCACATAGGCGACACCATCCGGGTGCACCGTCGAATTGGTCAGCGGTGCCGACGAAACAGCGTCGACGTCGAGGGTGTCGACAAGGACGACGGACCGATCACTCGCAAAAGCGTCCCGAGACGTCGACAGCACACAAATCGGATCGGCCGCATCGAGGATGTACCCAATACGGTCGGCCGGATGGTCCGGATCCACGGGCACATAACCGCCGCCCGCGGTCAGAACCGCATACATGCCGACGACCAGGTCCACGGAACGGCGCATGGCCAACGCCACCAAAGATTCCGGACCCACACCCTCGGACATCAGAACCCGCGCCAACCGGTTCACCCGACCCGCGAACTCCCGGTAACTCAGCGAATCACCCTCGAAGACGATCGCCGGCGCATCCGGAGTCCGGGCCACCCGGAGCTCGAACTCGTCCAGCAGGAATTTCTGCCGCACCGGATGCGCTGTCGGATTCGCGGACTGGACCAGCACGGACTGCTCGGAGCGATCGAACAAATCGATATCCCCGACGGGTACGGCCGACGAGGTCACGACGGTGTCGAGTATCCGTCCGAAGCGGGCTGCGAACCCGTCGATCGTGGCGGCATCGAACAAGTCGGTCGCATACGTCCACTGGACGTTCATACCGGTGGGAGCGCCTGATTCGTCGAACGACTCGACCACCGTGACCTGCAAATCGAACTTGGCCACCTGCAGGTCCGCCGTCACACCGCGGACGGACAGGTCACCCAGTTCGAGCGCAGTCTGCTGCAGATTCTGGAAGAAGAGCGCCACCTGGAACAGCGGATGCCTGCCCTGGGAACGTGCCGGGTTCACCACCTCCACAAGCCGTTCGAAGGGCACGTCGGCGTGCCCGAACGCGTCGAGATCGGTGTCGCGGACCTTTGCGAGAATGTCGCTGAAAGCGGCAGCGGTGTCGACATGGGTGCGCAGCACGACGGTCCCGACGAACATGCCGATCAGGTCGTCGAGGTGCTGATCGCCGCGTCCCGCGATCGGGGTGCCGACCGCGATGTCGTCGGTCCCGGAGAGCCGGGCGAGCAGTACGGACAGCGCCGCGTGGACAACCATGAACGGTGTTACGCCGTGCGCGTCAGCAAGCGAGTGCACACCGCTGTGGACGTGACGGTCCACCGCGATGTCACGGGTGGCGCCGCGGTAGGAGGCGATGGCGGGCCGCAACCGGTCGGACGGGAGGTCCAGTTGGTCGGGGAGTCCCGCGAGGGCGGACCGCCAGTAGTCGAGTTGCTTCGCGATCATCGACGACGGATCGCTTTCGGAGCCGAGAACCCGACGCTGCCACAGCGTGTAGTCGGCATACTGCACCGGCAGCGGTTCCCAGGACGGGGCGAAGCCCCCGGATCGGGCGCTGTAGGCGAGCATGATGTCGCGCGTGAGCGGACCCATCGAGAAGCCGTCCGCGCTGATGTGATGCACCACCAGGACGAGGACGAAATCCGCCTCGGCGAGCTCGAAAAGCGCCGCTCTCAGCGGAACCTGTTCGGTGACATCGAAACCGGTGCCGATCAGTGCAGGCAACCGTTCGGCCAGCTCGGCCTCGGTCACCGGCTGCGGACGCAGATCGATGCGGACCTGCTCTGGTTCGAGCACGACCTGGTGACCGGCACTCTCAAACTCGGGATAGACGGTGCGAAGCGCCTCGTGCCGTGCGATCACGTCACCCACCGCTGCCTGCAACGCCGCAACATTCAGCGAACCGGACAACCGCATCGCGACCGGAATGTTGTCCACACTCGAATCGGGATCGAACCGGTTGAGGAACCACAAACGAGTTTGAGCCGGCGACAGGGGAACTCGTTCCGGTCTCGGACCGGCCACCAAAGCCGCATGACCAGAGCCGATCTGCAACTGCAGCCGTGCCGCGAGTGCCTCGACGGTGGGAGCGTCGAACACCTCCCGCACGGGCACTCTGCTGTCGAGTGCACGGCCGAGGCGGGCGGCGACCTGGGTAGCGATCAGAGAATTGCCGCCGAGGGCAAAGAAGTCGTCGTCGAGGCCGACCCGCTCGACACCCAGGACGTCGGCGAAGACCTCGGCGACGACGCTTTCGGTCGCAGTGGCCGGCGCCCGGAAAACGCGGGCCTCGAACGTGGGTGCGGGCAGGGCCTTCCGGTCGAGTTTGCCGGACGTGCCGAGGGGGAAACTGTCGAGGACCAAAACGGTCTCGGGCAGCATGTAGCTGGGCAGCTTGTGTGCGATCGCGGTGCGCAATTCGTCGACGTCGACGTCCGAACCCGCGGTCGGGACGACATAACCCACGAGATGATCGCCCGTGCCGGTAGATACGACCAGCACCGCCGCCTGCGACACCTGAGCATGGGCGAGCAGAGCGGTCTCGATCTCACCGAGCTCGATGCGCTGGCCACGGAACTTGACCTGAAAGTCGGTGCGCCCGATATAAACAAGTTCGCCGGTCGTCGTCCAACGGACGAGGTCACCGGTGCGGTACATCCGCTCCCCCGCACCGCAATACGGGTCGGCGACGAAGCGGTCGGCGGTGAGCTCGACACGGCCGTGATAACCACGCGCCAACTGCACACCCGCGAGATACAGCTCACCCGGAACGCCCACGGGCACCGGGTGCAACCTCGAGTCGAGGACGTAGACGCGGCTGTTCCACTCAGGTGTACCGATCGACACCGCACCACCCTCAGGGATGTCGGTGACATCGGCGTAAGTGATCGACACCGCGGCCTCGGTCGGCCCATACAGATTGTGGACCCGCGCCGCCGAAATCTCGGTGAAGCCGCGAACGGTCGCCGCGGGCAAAGCCTCACCGATCACGAACACGTGCCGCAAAGACACGATCTGCTGTGGGTCCACCGACCCCGCAAACACAGAGAGCATGGACGGGACGAAGTCGGTTGCTGTGACGCCATATTCGTCGATCAACCCGACGAGATACTGCGGATCACGGTGCCCATCCGGTGCCGCGACCACCAGCGTCGCGCCGGCAGCCAGCGGAAGGAAGTAACCCCACAGGGACACGTCGAATGTCGTCGCGGTCTTCTGCAGATACACGTCCGACGCGTCAAATGCGTACTCGGAACGCATCCAGGCGATCTGGTTCACGATCGCCCGGTGCGTGACCGCGACACCCTTGGGCTTTCCGGTCGAGCCGGACGTGAAGATCACATAGGCGACACCATCCGGGTGCACCGTCGAATTGGTCAGCGGTGCCGACGAAACAGCGTCGACATCGAGGGTGTCGACAAGGATGACGGACCGCTCACTCGCAAAAGCGTCCCGAGACGTCGACAGCACACAAATCGGATCGGCCGCATCGAGGATGTACCCAATACGGTCGGCCGGATGGTCCGGATCCACAGGCACATAACCGCCGCCCGCGGTCAGAACCGCATACATGCCGACGACCAGGTCCACGGAACGGCGCATGGCTAACGCCACCAAAGATTCCGGACCCACACCCTCGGACATCAGGACCCGCGCCAACCGGTTCACCCGACCCGCGAACTCCCGGTAGGTCAACGAATCACCCTCGAAGACGATCGCCGGCGCATCCGGGGTCCGGCGTACCTGGTCCGCGAAGGCGTCGAGCAGCCGTGCCTCGGGCAGCGGGTGCGCCGTCCGATTGCGAATGTCGACCAGCTCTGTGTATTCCGACGCGTCGAGCACGGCCACGTCACCGACCGGTGTCGATGGGTCGGCGGCCAGGGCCCGCAGGATGCGGGTGAACTGTTCGGCGAACGTTGCGATGGTCGAGGGGTCGAACAGGTCGGTGGCGTAGGTGAAGGACGCGTGGATTCCGCCGTCAGCCTGTTCGGTGAGGGTCAGATGCAGATCGAACTCGGCGGTCTGCAGCTCCGCCGGGACGGTCGAGACTGCGAGTCCCGGCAGGTCGAACGTGGTGGGGGCCAGGTTCTGGAAGGACAGGGCGACCTGGAACAGAGGGTGCCGACCCTGCGAGCGAACCGGATCGAGAACTTCTACCAGCCGCTCGAACGGCACGTCGGCATGCGAGAACGCACCCAAATCGGCTTCGCGGGTGCGCTCGACCAACTCGTCGAACGTGGCCTCCGGCGCGACGTGCGTCCGCAGAACGAGGGTGTTGACGAACATGCCCACGAGGTCGTCGAGGGCCTGCTCGCCCCGGCCGGCAACGGGAGTTCCGACCACGATGTCGGCCGAGTTCGACAGCCGGCTCAGAAACACCGCGTAGGCGGCGTGCACGGTCATGAACAGGCTGGCGTCGCGGGCCGCCGCGAATTCACGTAGCAATTCGTGGGTGTGGGCGTCGACATCGAACGTCAGCTCGCTGCCGCGGTGTGACTGTCGGCGTGGACGCGGCCGATCGGTGGGCAGGGTGAGCTCGTCCGGCAGCTCGGCGAGAGTGCGCACCCAGTACTCGGTTTGGCGGGACACCAGCGAGGCGGGGTCGTCCTCGTTGCCGAGCAGTTCGCGGTGCCAGAGGCTGTAGTCGGCGTACTGGACCGGGAGTGGCGACCACGCAGGCTCGTCCTGCTGCGCACGTGCGGTGTACGCGAGCATCACGTCGCGGGCCAGCGGCGCGAACGAGAAACCGTCGGCGGCGATGTGATGGACCACGACGACGAGAAGGTGCTCGTTCTCGGAGACCGCGAACAGGCCTGCGCGCAGGGGTAATTCCACGGTGAGGTCGAATCCCGTGGTCGCGAACTCCACGGCCCGCTGCAGCGCATCGCTCTCGGTCACCTCGAGCACGGTGAGGTCCGGGAGTGCCGACTCGATGGTGACCAGGACCTGGTGTGGGCCGGTGGGTGAGTCGGGGTAGATCGTGCGCAGTGCCTCGTGCCGTTCGAGGACGTCGCTGATCGCTGCCTGCAGAGCGGAGACGTCGAGCGTCCCGGTCAGGCGGAGGGCGAGCGGCAGGTTGTCGACGGTGGAACCCGGGTCGAAACGGTTGAGGAACCACACCCGCGCCTGCGCCGGAGACAGCGGAATCCGGTCCGGTCTCGGACGTGCCTCCAGGACCGGGCGGTCGGACCGTCCGGCGGTGTCCACGGCGGCGGCCAGCGCCGCGACGGTGGGTGCGTCGAACAGCGACCGCACGGACAGGGACGTGCCGGTGGCCGCGCGCAGGCGGGCGATCACCTGGGTGGCGGACAGGGAGTTGCCGCCGATCTCGAAGAAGCTGTCGTCGGCTCCCACCCTGTCGACGTCGAGGATCTCCGTGAACACCCGCGCGACAAGCAGTTCGGTGGGGGTCGACGGCGCCCGGAACGCCGTCCGCGCCGCAAATGTCGGGGCGGGCAGCGCCGGGCGGTCGATCTTCCCGGCCGGGGTGAGCGGAATGGCGTCGAGGACTGTGACGGTTGCCGGCACGAGCGCGCGGGGCAGCAGTTCTGCCGCGGCCGACAGGATGTCGGAGACGTCGGGGCTGGTCCCAGGCGCGAGCACGACGTAACCAACGAGTTGATCGCCAAGCCGGGGGTGGTGATGGACGGACGCTGCCGCGGCCACCACGTCGCCGTGTCGGGACAGCGCGGCCTCGATCTCACCGAGTTCGAGGCGCAGACCCCGCAGTTTCACCTGCGAGTCGGCGCGGCCCACATAGGTGAGCTGCCCGTCGAATCGCAGCCGCACCAGGTCACCGGTCCGGTACATCCGGCTACCTTGGGGTCCAGAGGGATTGGCGACGAACCGTTCCGACGTCAGTCCGTGCCGCGCGTGATAGCCGCGGGCGAGGCCGGGGCCGGACAGGTACAACTCACCCGTGACACCGCGCGGCACGGGCCGCAGCCGGGAGTCGAGGACCAGCGCTTGCGTGCCGTCGAGTGGGCTGCCGATGGTGATGTCGGCGCCCGGGGTGAGCGGTTCACCGATGGTGACGACGATGGTCGTCTCGGTGGGACCGTAACTGTTGAAGAAACGCCGGCCCGGGGAGAACTGTTCGACCAGCTGCGGTGGGCACACCTCACCCCCGACGACGACGGTGCGCAGGTCACCGAGTGCGCTCGCATCGACGGTGCTCAATGCGGCTGGGGCAGTGAGCACGTGGGTGACCCGCTGGTCGCGGAGCAGGGCGGTGAGGTCTTCGCCGCCGACCACCGACGGCGGTGCGATCACCAGCGTGGCCCCGGCGCTGAACGCTTGAATCATCTCGAAGACGGAGGCGTCGAAGCTTGCGGACGACAACCGGAGCACGCGGGACCGCGACGTAGTGCCCAGTTCCGGGCGTGCCTCCGCCGTGAAGGCGCTCAATCCCGTATGAGTGACAGTGACGCCCTTGGGCATTCCGGTGGAGCCGGACGTATAGATGAGATACGCCGGATGCTGCAGGCGCAGCGGCATAGTGCGGTCGCGATCGGTGACCGGTGCGGCCGACGTGACGTGGGTGACGTCGTCGAGCAGCAGCCACTCGGTGCCGCCGGGGAGCCCCGCCGCGGTGGCGGTGTCGGTCAACCCGAGCGCCGCACCCGAGTCGGAGAGCATGTGCTCGATGCGTTCGCGCGGGTAGCTCGGATCGACGGGAACGAACGCAGCACCCGTTTTGGTCACCGCCCATACGGCGAGGGCGGCCCGGGAGGTCCGCGGAAGTGCGAGCGCCACCACCGTTTCCGGGCCCACGCCGTGCGTGATGAGTATGCGTGCCAACTGGTTCGATTGTGCGTCGAGGTCCGCGTAGGAGAGTTCCCCCTCCTCCGACACGAGTGCGATCCCGCCGCGCCCGGCACCGCTCGTGAAGATGTCCGGCAACGTGCGTGCGACCACGGCAGGCGGTTCGGGTGGCGCGGTCAGTGCGGCGTGTTCGTCTGCGGTCAGCAGGTCCAGATCGCCGACCGCGCATTTCGGATCGGTGATCCCCTGCCGCAGAATTCTCTCGAAGCGGACTGAGAAGGAGTCGATAGTCTCGCGGTCGAACAGATCGGTGGCGAAAATCCAGGACGCCGCCATTGCCGCACCGTCGGAGCGGAGGGTCAACTGCAGATCGAACTTCGCCGGCACCACACCGAGATCCATTGCCGACACCGACAGACCGGGAAGCGTGAGCTGGTTGACGCTCTGATCCTCGAGCGACAGCGCCACCTGGAAGATCGGCGAATACGCCTGGGAGCGTGCCGGTTGCAGTAGGTCGATCAACCGCTCGAACGGCAGGTCCGCGTTGCCGTACGCCGCAAGATCGGTCTCCCGGACGTGCCCGAGCACCTCCGCGAACGAGGACGCCGGGTCGACGTGGGTCCGCAATGCGAGCGTGCCGACGAACATCCCCACCAGGTCGTCGAGGGCCTGCTCGCCGCGGCCCGCGACCGGAGTGCCCACCACCACGTCTGTGGTCGCGGCGAGGCGCGCGAGCAGTGTGGCCAGGGCTGCGTGCACCACCATGAAGAGGGTGGCGCCGTGGCTGCGTCCGAACGCTGTGGCTTGTTCGACGAGTGCGCTGTCGAGGCGGAACGTCGAGGTCTCCCCGCGCAGTGACGCCACGGCCGGCCGTCGCCGGTCGGTGGGCAACTCGAGCAGTTCCGGGGCTCCGCGCAGTTGCTGACGCCAGTACGCAGCCTGGCGTGCGGCGACACTTCCCTCTTCGGACTCGGCACCGAGAAGCTGCCGCTGCCAGACGCTGTAGTCGGCGTACTGGACGGCGAGCGGTGTCCAGTCCGGGGTTTGGTGGCCGACGCGGGCGGTGTACGCCAGCATCAGGTCGCGGGCGAGCGGCCCCATCGACGCGCCGTCCGCACTGATGTGATGCACCACCACGACGAGAACGTGTTGGCCCGGTGAAAGCTCGAACACGCTGCTGCGCAACGGGACCGATACCGTCACGTCGAAGCCGGTGGACAGCTCGGCGGTCAGCACTGCGAACAGCTGTTCTTCGTCGTCGACGCGGCGCGGTTCGAGGTCCAGCGCGAGGTCGTCGAGGGGGACGATCCGCTGATACGGGCCGTCGGCAGAGTCGGGATACACGGTCCGCAGCGCCTCGTGGCGCTGCAGGACGTCCCGCAGCGCCGCCCCGAGGGCAACGGTGTCGAGGTCGCCGGACAGCCGCAGTACGAGCGGAATGTTGTAGGCCACCGACTCGGGGTCGTAGCGGTTGAGGATCCACATCCGGGACTGCGCCGCGGACAGGGGAATACGATCCGGTCGTTCGATGCCGACGAGCGCCGGGCGGTCCCCGCGCTCGGCGGCGTCGACGACCGCGGCGAGAGCCGAGACGCCCGGTGCCTCGAAGATCACCCGCACTGCCAACGACGTGCCTGCCGACTCGTTGACCCGGCCGATCACCCGGGTGGCACTCAGCGAGTCGCCGCCCAGATCGAAGAAATCGTCCTCGGCCCCGACCACGCCGGCACCGAGCACACCGGCGTAGGCGGCCGCGACCAGCCGTTCGGTGTCAGTACGCGGGGCCACGTACTCGCGGACCGCGAAGACCGGTTCGGGCAGGGCTTCGCGATCAACCTTGCCCGCCGGGGTAAGCGGAACCTGGTCGAGCTCCATCACGGTGGACGGCACCATGTAGCTGGGCAGGAGGCGGGCGGCGTGCGCGGCGAGCGCGGCGTGATCGAAACGCGAATTCGGCCGAATTCGCACGTACGACACCAACACCGAGGTCCCGCCCTCACGTTCCCGCACGGCGGACACCGCGAAGTCCACCGACTCGTGCCCCGACAGCACCGCATCGATTTCACCGAGTTCGATGCGCAGTCCGTGCAGCTGTACCTGGAAGTCGCTGCGCCCCACATACTCGAGGACGGGTTCCTCGCCGCGGCTCCACCGCACGAGGTCGCCGGTGCGGTACAGGCGGTTACCGCCGCCCCCGGGGAACGGGTCGGCGACGAATCGCGATGCCGTCAGACCTGAACGGCCGTGATAGCCCTCGGCGAGCCCAGGGCCCCCGAGGTACAGCTCCCCGGTCACCCCGCGCGGCACGGGCCGCAGCCAGCGGTCCAAGACGAGTGCACGTGCGCCCTGGATTGGGCCGCCGATCGTGATCGCGGCGGGGTCGGTCTGCGGACCCGTCATGGTGATCACGATCGTCGACTCGGTGGGGCCGTAGCTGTTGTAGAGGCGGCAGCGGCTGCCGAACCGCTCGACGAGATCCGGCGGGCACACGTCGCCACCGACGACCACGGCCTCGAGCGAGTCGAGGTCGGCGGCGTCCACGGTTCCCAATACCGCGGGTGCACTGATGATGTGGGTGACCCGCTGCGAACGGAGGAGAGCCGTGAGTTCGTCGCCGCCGTACACGCCCGGAGGCGCAATCACCATCGTCGCGCCCGCGCTGAACGCCTGCACCATCTCGAACACGGAGGCGTCGAAGCTCGACGAGGAGAAGCGCAGCACCCGCGAGTCGCGCGTCACGCCGAGCTCGGGCAGGGCCCACGCGGCGAACGCGGCCAGGCCGGTGTGCGTGACCACCACACCTTTCGGCGTGCCCGTAGAACCCGACGTGTAGATCATGTACGCCGGATGGTGAGGTGTCAGTGGTACCGGACGATCGGCGTCCGTCACCGGTCCGACTGACAGCTTCGCGCAGGCAGACGTGAGCGCGGAGTCGTCGAGGGCGAGCCATTCGACGCCGGTTCCCTCGAGCAGGTCGCGGTGCGCGGTGGCCGTCAGACCGAGGGTCACGCCCGAATCGGACAACATATGGGCGATGCGCTCGGCCGGGTAGGCCGGGTCGACGGGGACGAACGCCGCCCCCGACTTCGCCACGGCCCACACCGCCACGACGGAGTCGACGGACCGGGTGAACGACACCGCCACGAAGTCACCGGGGCCCACTCCGCGGGTCAGCAGCAGACGTGCGAGCGCGGTGCTGCGCTCGTCGAGTTCGCGGTAGCCGGTCGTTGCTGCATCGAGAATCAGTGCCGTGCCGTCGGGGTTCGCCCGGACCCCGGCTTCGAACAGGTCGACCAGCAGCAACGGGTCGGGTGCCGCCGGGCCGGCGGCAGGCACGAGTTGTGCGTGCTCGTCCTCCGTCAGCACGTCCAGGTGTGCAACCGGGGTGTCCGGGTCCGCGTCGGCGAACCGGGCCAGCAGGTCGAGGAACCGCGCGTGGTGTCCGGCGAGTTCCTCGGCCCCGTACAGGGCGGGGTTCGCCTCGAAATCGATGCGAGACGAACTTCCCGCCACGCTCGGGTACAGGTTGACGGAGAGGTCCTCGACGGGTCCGGTCGACAGGACGTGAAACCGACCGGTGAGCTCGGCGAGGGTGATTTCGGAATGGAAGTTCATGATGTTGATCGCGGGACCGAAGAAGCCCCGCTGATCCTGGGCAGCGCCGGCGTCGCGGCGGATGTCCTCGCTGCGGTAGCGCTGGTGGCGCAACGCACCGGTGAGCTCGAGCTGGACGGCGGAGACCAGCGCGGCGACCGTCGTGTCCGGGGTGATCGACACCCGCAGCGGCACCACATTGGACACCATGCCGCCCGATCGACGCAGCACGGCGTTGGTGCGGGCCGACACGGGCAGACTGAGAACGACGTCGTCCGAATCCGTCATCCGGGCGACGAAAGCTGCGGTCGCGGCCACGGCGACAGCCGCGAAGGCGGAGTTGAGACGCGAGGTCGCCCCGTCCACCGACCGGGCGACGTCGGCGGGCACCTGCCCGCCGTGCCAGCGGGACCGAGCCTGCGCCGGGGCAGTGCGGCCCGCGAGGCTGACCGGGACGGGGAGGTTCCGGGATCGCGTCGCCCAGTAGTCGCGGTCGGTGAGGTACCGGGAAGAACCGATGTACGCGTCCTCGGCGGCCGAAACCTCTCGGAGGTCACCCGCCACCGACGGCGGCGGCTCCACACCCCTGATCTCGGCCGTGTACAACTCGGCGGCGCGGCTCATGAACTTCATGGCGCCGTAGCCGTCGAGAGCGATGTGGTGGATGCGGCAGTACCAGAGATGGTGGTGGTCGCCGATCTGCAGGGTGGCCGCCCGGATCAGCCGGTCCGAGAGCAGATCCAGCGGTGCGGTGTAGTCGGCGCGCATCCACTCGACTGCGGCAGCGTGGGGGTCCGGCTCCGCCCGGAAATCATGGTGTCCCACCCCGTCGTCGAGAGTGAGGTCGACCGTCTGGAGCGGTTCGCCGTCGATCTCGACGATGCGGAGCATCCCGCTACCGATCTCGCGGGCAGCGACCTGACCTGCACGTCGAAAAGCATCGACATCCAGAGCGCCCTCGACGTCGATGTACTGCGCAATCGTGATCGGCACTTCGCCCATGAGGTGCTGCGCATACCAGATACCGCGCTGAGCGGCGGTGAGGGCGAAATAGTGCGAATCGTTCTCGTTGACACTGGTGTCAACGCGGGCGGACGTACCAGCCGCGAACTCTGCCGGTTCCACGAATCGTTCTCTTATCTACTAGGAGCGGCGAGACGACTCTTGCTCCGGTGACCGACTACGTGTGCCCTGCGTGGTTACACCCCGTGGGACAACTTACGTAGGGTTGCATAACCTACATAAGGTCGTCAAATCGCTCGGGTGTAACTGGATCGGTAAGTCGACGCGCCACCTGTGCGCCTTTGTGGTAGCCAGAGGTACCAGAAAGGCGCACGGGAGGAGCACCGATGACCGAACCGCCCGGCCTGAGCACAGTGAACGAGTGGAGCGACGAGCAGGCCGTCGCCTTGCTGACCGAGTGTTGTTCGTCGACGGTGTGGGCGCGCCGGGTGGCCGCCGCGCGGCCGTTCCGGACAGCCGAAGAGCTCTATGCCCGCGCCGACGAGGTTCTCGCCGAACTCACCGAAGCCGAGATCGACGAGGCGTTGGCCGGGCATCCGCGCATCGGCGACCGCCCCGACAACGCGTCGTCGGCGCGTGAGCAGTCCGCAGTCGCTTCCGCCGACCGCGAGTTGCGGGCGAAACTTCGCGCGGGAAACGAGGAGTACGAGAGAAAGTTCGGGCACGTCTACCTCGTGTGCGCGTCCGAGCGTTCCGCGCAGGAACTGCTCGACGTGCTGCACCGACGCCTCGACAACGACAGCAGCACCGAGCGCAGGGTTCTACGGGCGGAACTCGCCGCGATCAACCGGCTGCGTCTCGTACGGTTGCTGAACCACTCCATCGAAGGAGGACGTTGATGACCAGAATCCTCAGCACGCACGTGCTGGACGCAACGACCGGTGAGCCGGCAGCCGGACTGCACGTGCGACTCGAATCCCTCGAGGGTGAACCGATCGCCTCCGCGATGACCGGCGTCGACGGCCGCATCCCCGAGATCGCACCCGAGGGCCTGATTGCGGAGACGTATTGCCTCGTGTTCGACACCGGTGACTATTTCGGTCGGCGCGGCCAGGACACCTTCTACCCGGTGGTGACCGTCACCTTCGAGTTGAGATATCCCCAGCGTGGCTACCACGTTCCGTTGTTGTTGTCCCCCTACGGCTATTCCACCTATCGCGGGAGCTGAACGTGAGTAATCCGAACAACGGCCCCCACCTCGGGGGCAAGATCGTCCTGGGTAAGAACCAGTATGGGAAGGCCGAGAACCGGATCGTCCGAATCTACCGCGACACCCCTCGGCACGAGATCCGGGACGTGAGCGTCTCCACCTGTCTCCGAGGTGACTTCTCCGCCGCTCACCTCGAGGGTGATCAGAGCACCGTGCTGCCCACGGATAGTCAGAAGCAGACCGCCTTCTCCTACGCGAAGGAGAAGGGACTCGATTCCATCGAGGAGTACGGACTGGCGTTGGCGCGGCATTTCGTGAACGACGTCCAACCTGTCGAGGGCGCGCGCATCGAGATCGAGGAGTACTCGTGGGCGCGGGCCGTGGTCGAGGGTGCCGAGCACGATCACACCTGGGTGCGGAAGGGCGAGGAGGTGCGTACCGCGGCCGTCACGGTCGACGCCGAAGGAACATGGGTGGTCGGGGGCCTGAAGGATCTGGTGATTCTCAAATCCACGGGTAGCGAGTTCTTCGGGTTCCTGAAGGACGAGTACACCGTCCTCGAAGAGACCCACGACCGGGTGATGGCCACGTCACTCGTCGTGCAATGGCGGTTTGTCACCACCGAGGTCGACTGGAACAGCGTGTACACCGACATCAAGGAACAGATTGTGTCCACATTCGCGACGGTGCATTCGTTGGCCCTGCAGCAGACACTCTACGAAATCGGCAAGGCAGTCCTCGAGCGCTGTCCCTTGCTCGCGGAGGTGCGTCTGTCTGCGCCCAACAAGCACCACTTCGCGCACGACCTCGGGCGCTTCGGTGTGGAGAACGACAACGAGGTGTTCCACGCCGCCGACCGCCCCTACGGCCTGATCCAGGCGACGGTCCAGCGTTCCGACGCTCCGGACCCCGGGCCGGCGTGGTCTGCCTACGCAGGTTGGCTGAGTTGACGCCGACCGGCCCCCCGAGGAATTGCTCGTCGACGGGCGCACGGTGGTCGAGCGTGGGAGGGTGACACCGTGGACCTCTCGTTCGTCACCGACATCGCCACACCGCGCACGCGCGCGGAACTTCCCGTGCCGGAACCGGGATCGGCGTACCTGGCCGGCGGAACCTGGTTGTACTCGGAACCGCAACCGGGCCTCACCCACCTGGTAGATCTCACTACCCTGGGCTGGCAGGCAGTCACGGTGCAGCCCGACGAGCTCGAGGTGGCCGCCACGTGCACCATCGAAACGCTCTGCCACACCGCATATCCCGATCAATGGAACGGAACCAGCCTGTTCCGTCCGTGCGCCGAAGCACTCGTCGCGTCGTGGAAGATCTGGCACACCGCCACCGTCGGGGGAAATCTCGCGCTCGGACTGCCGGCAGGCGCCATGATCACCGCATGCTGCGCACTCGACGCCGAGGTGCTGCTCTGGGCGCCCGACGGGAGCGAACGGCGAATCCCGGTGCTCGACTTCGTTACCGGCGCCGGGTGCACCTTGCTGAATCCAGGCGAACTGATCCGCAGCATTCATTTCCCGGGATCGGCACTCCGGAGCCGCACGACGCTCCGCAAGATCGCCTATTCACCGCTCGGCCGGTCCGGCGCACTCCTGGCGGGACGACTCGGACCGGACGGATTCACGCTCGCCGTCACCGCGTCGACCCTACGCCCGTTCGTACTGCGCTTCCCCGACGTTCCCGACTTTCACGCACTCGACACTGCACTGGCGGAACATATTCCACTCGAGTCGTACTTCACGGACGCACACGGTGTCGCCGACTGGCGGCGCCACGTCACCGCCGTCCTCGCGGAGGAGATCAGGGAGGAACTGGCATGAAGTTCACCGTCGACGGGCAGCCGGTGAACGCCGACCCGCGGCCCGGTCAGTGCCTGCGCACGCTGTTGCGGGACCACGAGATTTTCGCGGTCAAGAAGGGGTGCGACGCCGGTGATTGCGGCGCCTGCACGGTGTTGCTCGACGGTCACCCCGTGCATTCGTGCGTCATTCCGGCGCACCGTGCCGAGGGCCTCGAGGTGACGACGGCCGCGGGGCTGGGGAGCCCCGAGCGACTCCATCCCGTCCAGGAGCAGTTCGTCGCTGCGGCCGGCTTCCAGTGCGGTTTCTGCACTCCAGGAATGGTAGTTACTGCTTCTGCGCTCACCGCCGATCAACGGGCCGACCTTCCCCGCGCCCTGAAGGGAAACCTTTGCCGCTGCACGGGTTACCGCGCGATCCGGGATGCAGTCGGCGGAATCTGCACCACCGAGGACGACTCGAGCGGTCACTCCTCCGGCCGTTCGATTCCTGCCCCCGCCGCCACCCGGGTGGTATGCGGGGCCGAACCGTACACCCTCGATGTCAGGGTCCAGGGATTGCTCCACGTCCACGTCCTCGGCAGCCCGCACGCCCATGCGCGGATCACCCGCATCGACACCGCCGCGGCGGAGGGAGTGCCCGGCGTCCACGCGGTACTCACCCACCGAGACAGCCCGGACATCGCCTTCTCCACCGCACGTCACGAACTGCGCACCGACGACCCGGACGACACCTACGTCTTCGACACCGTGCTGCGGTTCGTCGGACAGCGTGTCGCGGCGGTGGTCGCCGACTCGGTCGACATTGCCCGCCGCGCAGCGGAATTGATCGACGTCGACTACGACATTCTGAAGCCTGTATTCGACCCGGACCTGGCACACCGAGCAGGCGCGCCCCTACTCCACTCCGACAAGGGCGCCGAGTCGCGCATCGCGGATCCCACCCGCAACCTGGTGGCAGAGTTACACGGTGAGGTCGGCGACCTCGAGGCGGGACTCGCGGCGGCCAGGGCGTCGGGTGCGGTGGTCGAGGGGACGTGGCAGACGCAGCGCGTGCAACACGTCCATCTGGAGACGCATTCCGCGATCGGCTGGCTCGACGACGAGGGGCGCCTGACCCTCCGGAGCAGCACTCAGGTTCCCTTCCTCGTACGCGACGAACTGGCACGACTCTTCGCGCTGGACCGTTCCGGGGTCCGGGTGTTCACCGCCCGAATCGGCGGTGGATTCGGCGCCAAACAAGAAATGCTCGTCGAGGACCTCGTTGCACTTGCGGTTTTGCGCACCGGTAAGCCCGTGCAGTATGAATTCACCCGCTCGGACCAGTTCACCACCGCGCCGTGCCGCCATCCCATGCGGGTCGCGGTGCGGGCCGGGGCCGATGGAGAAGGAAGGCTGACTGCGCTCGCCGTGGACGTGCTGTCGGACGCCGGAGCCTACGGGAATCATTCCGCGGGGGTGATGTTCCACAGCTGCGGAGAGTCCGTCGCGCTGTACCGCTCCCCCAACAAGCGGGTCGATGCCCGAGCCGTCTACACCAACAACCTGCCGTCGGGCGCCTTCCGCGGATACGGGCTCGGACAGGTCATTTTCGGTATCGAGTCGGCGTTGGACGAGCTTGCCCGAAAGCTGGGCATCGACCCCTTCGACTTCCGCCGCCGCAACGTGATCGTTCCGGGGGACGACTTCGTCGAAGCCGAGGTGGCGCACGACGACCTCACCTACGGGAGTTACGGGCTCGACCAATGTCTCGACCTCGCCGAGGCAGCCCTGCGCCGGGGCAATGGAGTTACCCCACCCAGGGGCGCGCGATGGAAAGTCGGCGAGGGCATGGCGGCGTCCATGATCGCAACCATTCCGCCGCGTGGGCACTTCGCGGAAGCGTCCTGCACTCTCGTCGCGGGCGGCCACTACGAAGTGCGGGTAGGCACCGCCGAATTCGGCAACGGAACCACGACCGTGCACGCGCAGCTCGCGGCAACCGCGCTCGGCACCACCACCGATCGAATCATCATCCGCCAGTCCGACACCGACCTCACGGGGCACGACACGGGAGCGTTCGGGTCGGCCGGAAGTGTGGTTGCCGGAAAGGCAGTCGATCAGGCGTGCAACAGTCTGCGCGCACTTCTGTCCGAAACCGCGCGCCGCATCGCCGGAGTCGCCGAGGACGCGGAATGCTCGCTGACACCGGAGGGCGTCCGGATCGGCACCCAAGTGATCGAATGGGACAAGCTCGCAGCCGAGGGCGTTCTTCGAGCCGAGGGTCGGCACGACGGCACTCCCCGCTCAGTGGTCTTCAACGTGCATGCATTCCGGGTCGCCGTCGACATGGTCACCGGTGAGGTACGAATTCTGCAGTCGGTCCAGTCCGCCGACGCAGGGACCGTCCTCAATCCGCAGCAGTGCCGTGGGCAGGTCGAGGGAGGCGTAGCTCAGGCGATCGGCAGTGCGCTGTATGAAGAGATCCGCCTCGACGGCGCCGGAACGGTCCTGGGACCTCAGCTGAGGAACTATCACATCCCTCAACTGGCCGACATTCCCGAGACCGAGGTGTATTTCGCGGACACCTACGACCAATTAGGTCCACTGGGCGCCAAATCCATGAGCGAGTCGCCGTACAACCCGGTGGCCCCGGCCTTGGCCAACGCCATTGCCGACGCCACCGGCGTTCGCTTGCGACGGTTGCCGATGACTCCGGCACGGGTGTGGCGAGAGATGACCACGGCCCATGTCGGTCACATCGAGGCCCCGTAGCCCGTCCCGGTTGTGCACTTGCAACTGTTTGTACTGTCGGGTGCTCGGTCTGTTTCGCCACGATATGGGTCGGATCGGTGGCATTGTGAGTACTGGCCGCTACTGGACGGGAGTTCATCACATGGCAACGCACATCCACCTCGGGCACATCTTCCACATCGCCGGCGCACCGACAGTGACCGAAGCCGCGGCCGCTCTCGTACCGATTCCCGACGGCGCACTGGTCCTGGACGATTCCGGGCGAATCGCGTTCTGCGGCGACCGAACCGAGATTCCGTCGGAATATGAGTCCGGCACCGTGCACGACCACCGGCCGGGGTTCTTGTTGCCGGGGTTCGTCGACACCCACATCCATTTCCCGCAGACCTACGCCGGCGACTCCTACGGCGGCGGACAACTGCTGGAATGGCTGACCCTGTGCATGTTCCCGTCGGAAACGAAGTTCGCCGATCCGGAGTTCGCGCAGCAAGCGGCCGTCGAATTCACCCAACGTCGCATCTCGGCGGGCACTACGGCCGCGATGGTATTCGGGTCGGCGTTTCCGCATGCACAGGACGCCCTATTCACCGAGACGAAGAAGGCCGGTCTTCGTATCGTCAGCGGCCGCGGCATTCAGACTGTCGGTATCGGCACCGCCCAGCCACTGATGACATCCGAAGACGATGCGATCCGGTTGACCCGCGAAGAGATCGACAAGTGGCACGGCGCGGACACCGGTGATGTCGCCACCGCACTGTTGCATGTGGCTATCGTCCCGCGGTTCTCGTTGTCGGTGACGACCGAGACCCTGAAAAACCTCGGGGAACTGTACGACGAAGTACGGGACCGTGGGGTGTATGTGCACTCGCATCTCAACGAGAACAATCGCCCGGGAACCGGAGAGGTGGACTCGACCAAAGAGGTGTACGGGGTGAATTCATACCTGGACACCTACGACGGGAAGTTTTTGCCCGGCTCCCAGGTGGGCGGGAAGAGCCTGCTGGGCCGACGTACCATCCTCGCGCACTGCGTGCACTGTCAGGATGTCGAGCTCGAACGGATGGCCGAGACCGGTACGTCCGTCTCGCACTGTCCGGTCTCGCAGCTGTTCCTGGGATCCGGAACGATGCCGTGGAAGCGGACGGTCGCCTCGGGTGTCAACATTTCCGCGGGCACAGATTTCGGCGGCGGCGACGAATGGTTGATCCCGCGGGTGCTCGGCGATGCGTTCAAAGTGCACATCAACGAACCCGGGGAC
Source organism: Rhodococcus sp. USK13 (assembly GCF_018343855.1). Taxonomy (NCBI): domain Bacteria; kingdom Bacillati; phylum Actinomycetota; class Actinomycetes; order Mycobacteriales; family Nocardiaceae; genus Rhodococcus; species Rhodococcus sp. USK13. The sequence goes on from NZ_CP069242.1 coordinate 7,065,837, forward strand.
GACGGAGTATCGATGCATCCGGCCGAAATGCTGTTCATCGGTACCCTCGGCGGTGCCAGAGCCTTGGACATGGAGAACCGATTCGGTAACTTCGACGTCGGTAAGGAAGCCGACTTCGTCGTCGTCGATCCGTCCGGCACCCCGGCGCTCGACGGGCTACTGCGCCACGGCATCCGCGCCGCCGACCCCGCCCTGGCCCGCGATCAGACCCTGTTCGCGCTCTTGATGGGGATACGCGATACCTCCATCGCCGAGGTCTATGTCGCGGGCCGGCGGGCCGGGCGTCCTGAGTTCTAGGCCGCTCGGTCCAGCTCGTTGGAGTCGGCAGGTTCGATCTCCTGCGCGTAGTGGAAGTGCGGGCGCCGATGACCGAGGAACGAGCCACACCACGACATCACTGCCACGTAGCGGTTCCGGAATCCGACCAGGTAGACGAGGTGGACGGCAAGCCACAGGAACCAGGCGAGTACACCGGTCAACTCGATCTTGCCGACGCGGGTGATCGCGCGGAACCGGTTGATGATCGCCATGCTGCCCTTGTCCCGATAGGTGAAGGGTGTTCCGCCGGCCCGCTTTCCGTTGATGATCGCCGCGACGTGACGGCCACCCTGCATCGCGAACGGCGACTGAGCCGGCAGGTTGTTCAGCGAAGCCATGTCGCCGATGGCATAGATGTCGTCGTAGCGGCCCACGGTGAGGTCCTCGTCGACCAGCAGTCGACCGCCGCGGCCGGTCTCACACCCGGTCCGTTCCGCGAGCACCGCCGCGAAGTCGTTGGCCTGAATGCCGGCCGACCAGATGATCGTCTCCGCCGTCAGTCGCTTCTCGAACCCGTTACCGGGCGACGACAGAGTGGCACCGTGCTCGTCGATATCGGTCACCATGGTGCCGAGGACCACCTCGACCCCTGCACGCTCGAGGGAGTCCTGCGTGTACTTGCTGAGCTTGCCGCCGAACACGGGCAGCGTCTCCCCCGCACCCTCGACGAGGGTCACGGTGACGTCCTCGGCGGTAACGTCCCGCAGCGACTTCTCGAAGTAGCGTCCCGCTAGTTCCTTGATCTGACCTGCCAGTTCGACCCCGGTGGGCCCCGCGCCGATCACGATGAAGTGGAGCAGATCCCGGCGACGTTCCGGGTCCGACGTAGTGTGCGCCTCTTCGAAGCAGCGGACGATCTGGCGGCGCAACCGGTCGGCGTCGGCGACCGTCTTGAGGGCGTACGTGACCTCGGCGAACTCGTCGCGGCCGAAGTACGCCTGACGAGCACCCGTCGCGGCGATCAGAGTGTCGTAGCCGAGGGTGTGGCGAATCCCGCCTGCCTCGTAGACCACCTCGCGCTTGTCCGGGTCGACGTCGACGACACGGCCGAGCCGGACGTCACCACTGGGATACTTGGCGAGGATGGCGCGGATGGACGGCGCGATCTCGCCGGGCGAGAGCACACCAGTGGCCACCTGGTAGAGCAGTGGCTGGAAGAGGTGCTCGGTGGTCTCGGAAATCAGCACGAACGGCGTGCCTGCCTTGCCGAGCTTCTTCGCTGCCGCGAGGGCGCCGAAACCCGATCCCACGATGACGACCTGTGTGCGATCCACCGAAAACCTCCTCTGCCAGCGTTCCTGTGCTTAGCGTTGCGTATGAGCCCACCTTATGGATCCGATGAGCCTGATTGCCAATAACCTGGGGAAATCGAAATTGTGTTATCTCGATCGCTCATAAATGCTCGTCGACGCTGTAGCCTGGGGTCATGGAGTTCCGGCAGTTGCGCTACTTCCTCGCGGTCGGTGAAGAAGGCAGTTTTTCCCGCGCGGCGGAGCGATGCTTCATCTCGCAGTCGGCAATCAGCCACCAGATAGCCAAGCTCGAGCACGAACTCGGCACGGCCCTACTCGAACGGTCCACCCGTGCGACGCGCCTGACCGCGGCCGGCGAACGCCTCATGCCGATCGCGGCAGAAATGATGAGCCTCGAGGCGCGCGCACTCTCGGTGGGACTCGACCCCCGCAATCGGCTGCGAATCAGCGCCAGCATGAGCTTCGCCACCCAAAGCTTGGAGGCGATATCCCTTGTGCGCGAGGAGTTCCCACAGCTCGACATCGAATTCGTCATCAAGGATTTCACCGACCGCATGACTGCGGTGGCGTCCGGTGATGCAGACCTGGCCCTGATCCGCGGCGGCGTCGACAGACCAGGACTCGAAACAATCGAATTCGGCCTCGAGGATCTGGTGATCGTCACCTCGGCTCAACATCCGCTGTCCAAGTTTTCGACCGTCGACCTCAGCGAACTGGCACCCTATCCGCTCCTGCTGCCGCCGCGCAGTAGTCAGGTGCTGATCCACACCGTGGTCGAGGATGCCTTCCGGCAAGTCGGGCAACGCGTGAAGCTCGGGCCCTCGATTCCCAGCGACCACACGGCCACCCTCGACGTCCTCACCACTCCCCTGTCGTGGACCGTGTTGTACGCCGACACCGCCGACGCGACTCCCCGGCGCGGGCTCAGTTTCATGCGCGAGTCGCACGACCTCCTGCGCATCCCGGTGTGCGGGGTAGTCCGCAGCGGAACGGCAACCCGCCCCGAACTCACTCACTTGTTTCGTGCCCTCGCACAGTCGATCGCAGGATCACGGGGAGCTGCCGACGCCGAATCCCCAGCCGACAGTTAGGCCGGCAGGATCGGCGCGCGACCTACTGGCCGAGAAGGAATATTCCGGTGATCAGGAGGGCGAGCACCTTCACCGACTCCAATCCGACATACACCCAGTGTGCGCGAGAGCGCGGGGCTTCTTCACCGGCAAGGATCCGGTCGGACCGACGCGTCAGCGTGGGCCGCACAACGGCCAACTGCACGACGAGCACCGCGACCGCCGCCATCGCCACGACTATGACATGGACGGGTGGGGCGTCGACGACGATCGCGGCAACCAGTGCTGCCGCCCACAGTATTTCGATGAAATTGAGGGCACGGAAGACGAGTCGACCGATACCCAGTCCCACTCGAACCGTGACCCCGGGTGCCCGGAACTTCAGCGGCGCCTCCACAAACGAGATCGCCACCACCATTCCGAGCCACACGAAGGTCACGGCGACTGCTACGGCGTGCGCGGTAGTCATCTGATGTCCTTTCCGGTGCAGTCGAACTCACCCGCCACCGAGACGGCTGCACACCCTGCTCGTGTACCGAGGTGTGCGGGTGAGGTGCCGTTCATGCCGGGGCGGCCGCCCAGCTGTCCGGGCCGAAAACCTCGTAGTGAATGTTCTCGGCCGCAACATCTTTCTCGAGCAAGGCTTCGCGCATGCCCAGCATGAAGGGCAGCGGCCCACAGAGATAGGCCCGGGTGCCGGGGGCGACCGTGATCTCCCCGAGGTCGGCTCGCCCCTTCCGCAGGTCTGCCTCGGGGCGACGCGCGCCGAGGTCCTCGTACCAGCGGTGCATGACCGCGAACGGCAGCCGCTCGACGAGTTCGGTCAACTCCGCCCGGTGGGCGTGGTTACTGGGCGAGCGGTCGGCGTGCAGCACCGAGATCGGGCGGGTGTCCTCGGTGTCGGCGAGGTGGCTGAGCATGCCCATCATCGGCGTACACCCGATGCCGGCCGAGATCAGCAGCAGCGGCGCGTCGTCGTCCTGCAGAACCAGGTCACCGAACGGGGTCGTCACGTCCAGTAGGTCATTCTCGAAAACATTGCGGTACAGGAAGTTCGACACTTCGCCCGCGGGCGAGTGCGATCCGTCCGACAGCAGCTGCCCGTCCACCCGCTTGACGGTGATCCGCCAGTCCTGGTGCGACGGAGCGGACGAGAGGCTGTACTGGCGGATCTGCCGGGCTCCATCGGAAAGGTGAACTCCCACCGACAGATACTGCCCCGGGGCGAAGGCGGGCAGGGACCCACCGTCCACCGAGGTGAGCACGAAGGAGACGGTGTCGGCGGACTCGTGACGGCGCTCACGGACACGCACCTGCCGCCAGACGTCACCGGGCGCGACCCCCGCTGCGCGGTAGAGACCGGCTTCCATCGCGATCAGGGTCTCGGCCATCGTCCAGTACACCTCGTCCCAGGCGGCGGCCACCTCCGGAGTGACAGCGTCACCGAGCACCTCGACGATGGCATCGAACAGATGGGTGTGCACGATCGCGTACTGGGCGGGCTCGATTCCCAGCGAGGCATGTTTGTTCGCGATCCGCGAGAGGATCAAATCGACGCGCGCCTGATCGGGTTCCAGCTGCAGAGCCGCGAACGCGGCGATCGCACCCGCCAACGCTTTCTGCTGACCACCCTGCTTCTGGTTGCCCCGGTTGAACAAGTCGCGTTCGAGGTCGGGGTGGGCGGCAAACATCTTGCGGTAGAACAGGCTGGTGATGTCGCCGATGGCGGCACCGACCACGGGCAGCGTGGCGCGGATGATTTCCGTGGAAGTGGGCGAGAGCATGTCATTCTCCGATCGCGGAAGAGAACTGGAAATCTGTGTCGGCCGGCCGGGGCAGTCCGAGCAGGACGGCGCGGGTCGGTGATTGGGTGAGGTCGTCGATGGTGACAGTGTCGAGCGACGCGAAGAACGCTTCCTGCGCACGGCGCAGCGCCGACCGCAGCCGGCAACCCGACCGCAGCGGACACGGCTGGGCGCCGTCGCATTCGACCACCTCCCCGTCTCCCTCGAGGCGGCGGGCGAGCCACCCGACAGAGGCGGTGCGGCCGAGTTCGGTGATGGCGAGGCCGCCCCCGCGGCCACGGCGCGCGTCGACGATGCCGAGTTCAGCGAGCCGGGTGATCACTTTTGTCGCGTGCGTGTAGGACACCGCCAATTCCTCGGCGACCTGACGGCTCCCCGGACGGTCCCCCTCTGCCGCGACGGCCAGGCGCATGACGACCCGCAAGCCGAGATCGGTGAACCGGGTGAGCTGCATGATCCGAACGTACATTAATTCGCATCTCGAATGCGATTATGTGAGTGAGGTTACCTGCCGGCTGCCGGCGACACCCGGGAAGGGAGCGAAGACGCTAAACGAGCCCGTGCCGGTCGATCCAGGTCAGCACGTGTTCGAGTACCGCGTCCGGCATCTCGAGTTGTGGGGTGTGCCCGACGCCGGGCAGTACGACGGTGTCCCACCGCGGGTTGTCGGCAGCGACCTTGCGCGCCGCGGCGACCGGAACCAGGCGGTCGCGGTCACCGTGGAGCAGGAGAACCGGTTGTTCGAGGGCGCGCATGGCCTGCAGGTAACGCTGCGGACGCGCCATCACCCGCATCAGTGAACGGCTCGCCTGCAGGAACGCGGCATCTTGCGAGGGCTGCTCGCGCCGGTACTTCGCCAGCTCGGTCGCTGCCTCGAGGACGTCCTCGGAGGCCCGTGCGGGATCGGCGAAGCACAGGTCGATGACCCGCTCGACCAGCTGACGGTCGGTCATCCGCCGGCTCGAATACTGGAGGTAACGCTCCCCGACGAAGGGCGTCATGTACATCGCGAACTGCGCAGCGATCCGCGGATGCGGCATCCGTTGCGCCGCAGGAAGCGCCGGGTCGACGAGCACGAGTGCAGCAACAGCGTCGGGGTGGGCGGACGCCTCGAACATCGAGATCATGCCGCCCATGGAATTGCCCATCAGGATCACCGGTCCACCCACCACCTCGGTGAGGAAGCGGTGAAGTACCGCCACGTTGGCGGGAATCCCCGTCTGACGTTTCCCCGCCGGGCTGAGCCCGAAACCCGGGAGATCCACCGTCAGAACCCGCGTCCGTTCCGCCAACGCCGGGGCCACCCGAACCCAGTTGAGGTGGGACCCACCGAGGCCGTGCACCATCACCACCGGCAGCGACCCTGCGTGCGGATCGCCGTACTCGACCCAGTGGACGGGTCCGTCGATGTCGATGACACTGCCCGAGCCACCCCACGACCGCGCGAACGTCTGACCGGCCGGCGAGCCGCCTCGTTTCGGATCAAGCATGCGTCCATCCCCTTCGATGCGTCGTCTCGGCGTCGCGCCTCTCGCTGTCCGGAGGCCGGTGCCGGTCAGTCTACGACCGCTGTTCCCCCAGGCCCCGGAGCCAACTTCTCGAAGGAGAAGTAGCGTGAACGCGTGCCGTACTCAGCTGCCAGTTCCGAGGACGCCGACAGCGAGCCGATCGCGGTGTCGACGGCCGAGCGGGCCGCGGTCGTTCAGCCGTGACGATCGGGGGCGTGCTGCTCGCCGCGGGGGGTGGCTCGCGGATGGGTATGACCAAGGCGCTCGTCGTCGGCGGCGACGGAGAACCGTGGCTGGGGCGTGGCGTGCGCATCCTCGCGGAGGCCGGATGCCGTCCCGTCGTCGTAGTCCTCGGCGCCCGCGCCGACGAGGCCGAGAGTCTGCTACCCGACGGCGTACCGGTGGTCGTGGGTGTGGCGAAAGACTGGCAGCGGGGCATGTCGGCGTCGCTGCGACGAGGTTTGGAGGTTGCGGAAACGTTCGGCGACGTCGACGCCGTCGTCATCACCCTCGTCGATCTGCCCGACCTGGACGCCGACGCTGTACGCCGTATCGCCTCCGTTCCGCCCGGCAGCGCACGATCCGCCTTGCGGCAAGCCCGTTACACCGACGCACCCGGACATCCCGTCCTCATCGGCCGCGACCACTGGAAAGCTCTACGCCACAGCCTCAGCGGCGACACCGGCGCGAGGCAGTACCTCGCCGCTCACGGAGCCGAGATGGTGGACTGCTCCGACCTCGGAACCGGCCGGGACGTCGATTCCCGCGATTAATTGCAGCCCCGTGGCCCTTCCCCCGTTGGTGCAACAGCGCAGCGGCAATCACCGGGAGCAGCGGCAGCCGGCGACGAGTCAGCGGCTGACTGCCTTCTTGTAACGCCGGATCGCGAACGGAACGAAGATGACGAGCAGTACCGCCGTCCATGCCAGCGAGGCGATCACGGGATTCTGCAATGGCCAGGCGTCGGGAACTGCCATGGCGGGGTTCGTGTTTCCGAACAATTCGCGCACGGCCTGGGTGAGTGCGGACACCGGGTTCCACTCCGCGATCACTTTGAGCGGTCCCGGCAGGTTGGTGGTTTCGACGAACGTGTTCGCGACGAAGGACAACGGGAAGATGACGATGAAGCTGGCATTGTTGAACACTTCGGGAGTGCGGATCCACAGCCCCACCACCGCCATCACCCACGACAACGCATAGGCGAACAGCAGCAGAAGCAGGTAGCCGAGTACGGCCTCACCCACACTCGAGTGGATACGCCATCCGATGACGAGACCCGTCAGCGACATCACCACGAGACTGACGATGTTGATCAGCACGTCGGTGGACGTCCGTCCCAGGAGAACCGCTGACGGCGCCATCGGGAGCGATCGAAACCGGTCGATGATCCCCTTCTGCACATCCTCGACCATGCCGAGTCCGGTCCACGTCGCCCCGAAGATGACCGTCTGGGTGAAAATTCCGGCGATGAGGAACTCGCGATACGACATCCCGGGAACTTCGATGGCACTTCCGAATACGTATGCGAACAGCAGCACGAACATGATCGGCGACAGCGTGGTGAAGACGATGAGGTCGGGCACCCGTTTGATCTTGATCATGTTGCGCTTGGCGATGGTGAGACCGTCGGCGAGTGCGGTGTGCATCGGGGCGGTGGTCGGTGGTGCGGTCATGGGACTTGTTCCTCCTCGGCCTCGTGCCCGGTGAGGGTCAGGAAGACGTCGTCGAGCGTGGGCCGGCGCAACCCCACATCGAATACCTTCACCCCGCGATCGGACAGCCGCCCCAGGGCCTCGACCAGTGCGTCCGAACCCCCGGACACGGGGACGGTGACCCGGCGGACGTTGTCTTCGATGGTGATCGGCCCGGCGGCCAGCGGTGTGAGTTCGTTTCGGACCACCTCGAGATCGGCACCTTCCCGGACGGTCAGTTCGATGCGCTCACCACCGACGCGATCCTTCAGCTCGTCGGCGGTCCCACGCGCGATCACGCTGCCGCGGTCGATGACGGCGATCTGATCGGCGAGCCGCTCCGCCTCCTCCATGTACTGAGTGGTGAGCAGCAGGGTGGTGCCCTTGGCCACGAGGCTGTCGATGACGTCCCACAATCCGAGCCGGGCCCGGGGATCCAGTCCGGTGGTGGGTTCGTCGAGAAAAAGAACCTCCGGTTCGGCCACCAGCGCGCCCGCCAGGTCGAGGCGGCGTCTCATGCCGCCGGAGTAACCCTTCACGGGCCGATCGCCGGCTTCCACCAGATCGAACTGTTCGAGCAACTCGCGGGCCCGGGCTTTGCTTCGCTTGGCACCGAGGTGATAGAGCCTGCCCACCATCTCGAGGTTCTCGAAACCGGTGAGGTATTCGTCGACCGCGGCGTACTGGCCGGACGCACCGATCCGCGACCGAAGAGCCCGGGCATCGTGGATGACGTCGAGACCCGCCACCCGGGCCCATCCTTCGTCCGGGACGAGAAGGGTGGTGAAGACGCGAACCGCGGTGGTCTTGCCTGCACCGTTCGGCCCCAGCAGGGCCATGACGCTGCCCGCGCGGACCGCGAGATCTACACCGCCGAGCGCGGTGACCTTTCCGTACCGTTTCACCAGCCCCTCGGCTGCGATCGCGTCGACCATCAGAACTCCCCGTTCCTCGGCGTGTGAACCCAGTGTGACTCGAGGCGCCGACAGGGTGCAGGGAATATTAGGACCCCCGCCTCCTGGTCTGCGGACCTAGAACCCGTCTTCAGGCGCGATGCGACGACTCCACAGCGACCACGCGAGGGCAGCGAGCGCGGCGGTAATCTGGATGCGAGCGCCTCCACGACACTGCGAAACCGGCAGGAGAAGGTGATGTCCGACGACACGTCGGCGCTCCGGGCCGGCCGCGAGGCCTACACCCGGCGGGACTGGAGCGTCGCCTACACCCAACTGTCGATCGCCGATCGGCAGGAACCGCTCGGGGGTTCGGATCTCGAGCGACTCGCGGTCGCCGCCTATCTGATCGGTGAGGACGACGCCGCTACCGAGTTCTGGACTCGGGCCGTGAACCAGTGGGGACGCAGCAGCGATCCTGTAAGTGCGGCACGCTGCGCATTCTGGCTGGGACTTGCCCTGTCCCTCAGGGGTGAGCAGGTTCGCGGTGGCGGCTGGCTGGGCAGGGCCCAGAAGCTACTGGACACCACGGGTGTCGACTGCCCCGAACGCGGCTACCTCCTGGTCCCCCTGGGACTCCAGCGCCTGGCCGAGGGAGACGGCGCCGCAGCGCGGGAGGTGTTCTCCACTGCAGCAGTCATCGGTGAACGGTTCGCCGACCCCGACCTCATCTCGCTGGGCGCGCTCGGGACAGGTCATGCGCTCATCGTGCTGGGGCGCCACCTCGACGGCGTTGCGGCCTTCGACGAGGCAATGATCCGGGTGACGTCCGAGGAGGTGTCTCCCATCGTCACCGGGATCGTGTATTGCGCTGTGATCGAACAGTGTCAGCGCATTTTCGACCTGCGCCGCTCGCAAGAATGGACTGCCGCACTGACGCGGTGGTGTTCGGCGCAGCCGGACCTGGTGCCCTACCGCGGCCAATGCCTCGTCCACCGCGCCGAGATCCTGCTACTGCAGGGCGCGTGGGCGGAGTCCATGGAGGCGGCCCGGCATGCACACCGAAGACTCACCCAGCCGACGGTGCACGCCGCGGTGGGGTCCGCCAGCTATCTGATGGCTGAGCTTCATCGACTGCGCGGTGAGTTCGCGCAGGCCGAAAAGTTGTACACGGAAGCGAACAAGTGGGGTAGGCCGCCGCGGCCCGGGCTTGCCCTGCTGCGAATGATGCAGGGCCGGATAGGCAGCGCGGTGGCCTGCATCCGGCGTGAGGTCGACGAGACGCTCGACCCACTCGAGCAGGCACGACTCCTCCCGGCATGCGTCGAGATCATGCTCGCCGCACACGATGTCCCGTCGGCCCGCGCCGCCGCAGCAGCCCTCGACACGCTCGCCGCACGCCTCGACATCCCTTACCTCCACGCCGTGGCGGCGCAGGCTTCGGGGTCGGTTCTGCTCGGAGAATCCCGGGCGCAGAACGCAGTGGCCGTCCTCCGCGAGGCGTGGGAACGGTGGAACCTGATCGGTGCGCCGTACGAGGCGGCACGCGTGCGGGAGCTGATCGGGCGGGCGTGCCGCGAGCTCGGCGACGTGGACACCGCACGGATGGAGTTCGATCTCGCCGCCGCGATCTACCGCGACCTGGCGGCCGCTCCCGATCTGGAACGGGTACGGACGGAAGTCGGAACCGAATCCTCGGCTTCGCCCCTGACTCCACGTGAGCTGAATGTGCTCCGCCTCGTGGCCGCGGGGAAGACGAATCGCGCCGTCGCCGAGGACCTGTTCCTCAGCGAGAAGACGGTGGCCCGGCATATGAGCAACATCTTCCTCAAACTGGGAATCTCTTCCCGCTCCGCTGCGACCGCGTATGCCTACGAGCATCGTCTCGTGGAGCCGTCTGCATAGAACTACCCATGCCGGGTGGAGAATTCTGCATCATTCTCCCGAAGCCCCTCGGCCGGGTGCGGTCATAGCGTCGTAGCTGACGATTTCCACCCTCGACGAAGAGGCAATGACCATGACTACAGAACAGTTCGACACGATCGTGATCGGCGCCGGGCAGGCCGGTCTCGCGACCGGATACCACCTCGCCAGGCTCGAGCAGCGGTTCGTCATTCTCGACGCCCACGACCGGGTGGGTGACGTATGGCGGGAGCGGTTCGACTCGCTCCGTCTCTACAGCCCAGCCAAATACGACGGCTTGCCCGGTTGGGGCATTCCCACACGTTCGTGGACATGGCCCGGCAAAGACGAGGTGGCCGATTACTTCGAGGCGTATGCAGACAGATTCTCCCTCCCTGTTCGCACCGGTGTCACGGTGGACGGGCTTTCGCGGAGCGGCGACGGGTACGTCGTCACATCCGGGGCCGGGACTTTCGAGGCCACCAATGTCGTGGTGGCGTCCGGCACCTGGCAGACACCTGTGATCCCGGATCTCGCCGAGCAACTCGACCCCCGGATCAGGCAACTGCACTCCAGCGACTACCGCAACCCCGCCCAGTTGCAGGACGGACCCGTGCTGGTGGTCGGGTGCAGCCACTCCGGCGCGGACATCGCGTTGGAGGTTTCTGCTGCACATCGGACCACGATCTGCGGCCCTGTCCGCGGCGAGTTGCCGTTCGACATCGAGGGACGCGCCGCGCACATTGCGATCCCGATCATGTGGTTCATGGCCAATCACATTCTCACGGAACGCACTCCGATGGGACGGAAGATGCGCCCGCACGTCCGGTCCGGCGGCGGCCCACTCCTACGGGTCAAGCGAGCCGACCTTGCCGATGCCGGGGTGGAACACTTCCCCGCGAAGGTCACGGCCGTGCGCGACGGCAGGCCCGTCCTCGACGACGGATCCGAACTGGACGTCCGAAACATTGTCTGGTGCACGGGTTTCACCAAGGACACCTCGTGGATCCGGATCCCGGTGACCGGCGCCGACGGTTGGCCCGAGCAATCCCGTGGTGTCTCGCCGGACCATCCCGGACTGTACTTCGTGGGTCTCCCGTTCCTCCGGGCGTTCGCCTCGATGCTCACCGGCGGTGTCGGCAGAGACGCCGAGTACGTCGCGAAACACATTGCCCGGCGGAATAACAGGCCGATAGTCAGGCGGTCAGCACCAGACCTGACGTCGGGACACCCGTCCCCGCGGTGACGAGCACGTGCTGCACGTCCTTCACCTGGTTCACCGACGTGCCGCGGATCTGCCGGACGCCCTCGGCGATGCCGTTCATCCCGTGGATGTAGGCCTCGCCGAGCTGGCCGCCGTGAGTGTTGAGGGGTAGCCGGCCGCCGATGTCGATGGCGCCGTCGGCGATGAAATCTTTGGCCTCGCCGCGGCCGCAGAATCCGAGTTCCTCGAGCTGCATCAATACGTAAGGAGTGAAGTGGTCGTAGAGCACCGCCATATCGATGTCCTGCGGCCCGAGCCCCGCCTGTTCCCACAGCTGCCTGCCCACCAGTGCCATTTCCGGTAGTCCCGCGAGTTCGGGCCGGTAATAGCTGGTCATGATGTACTGGTCGCTGCCGCTCCCCTGCGCTGCTGCCGAGATCACAGCGGGTTTCTGCTTCAAATTCCTGGCTCGCTCGGGCGAGGTGACCACAATCGCGATGCCGCCGTCGGACTCCTGACAGCAGTCGAGGAGGTGCAGGGGTTCGGCGATGAACCGGGAGTTCTGGTGATCCTCGAGGGTGATCGGCTTGCCGTAGAAGAAGGCCTGCGGGTTGTTGGCCGCGTGCTTCCGGTCGGTGACGGCGATCCGGCCGAAGTCGGCACTCGTCGCGCCGTACTCGTGCATGTAGCGCTGGGCCACCATCGCGACGAATGCGGCCGGAGTGGACAGGCCGTGCGGGTACGAGAACGCGTTGTCGGTCCCCGAGGAATTCACCTGCTGCACCAGACCCGAGTTCACCTGGCCGAACCGCATTCCGGAACGCTCGTTGAATGCCCGGTACGCCACCACCACGTCCGCGACCCCGGTGGCCACGGCCATCGCGGCCTGCTGCACGGTCGCACACGCCGCTCCGCCGCCGTAGTGGATGCGGCTGAAGAATTTCAGGTCCAGGATTCCGACCGAACGTGCCACGGCCGCCTCGGTATTGGTATCCATGGTGAACGAGGTGAGCCCGTCGACGTCGGCCGGTGTCAGGCCGGCATCGTCCAGTGCCGCGAGCACCGCCTCGGCAGCCAACCGCAATTCGCTGCGACCGGAATCCTTCGAGAAATCGGTGGCGCCGATGCCGGCGATGACAGCCTTCCCCGACAATCCCTTCATGCCCCGGCTCCGTTCGTGGTTCCGTTCACCACGAGCGTCACCTGTGATGTGATGTGGTTACCGAGCGAGTTCTTACCGACCACATCGAGGCTGACGACACCGTTGTCGATCGCGGCCACCGTCCCGCTGAGCGTCAAGGTGTCGTAGGCGTACCACGGAACTCCGAGCCGGAGCGCGATCGACTTGATGACGGCGGTCGGACCTGCCCAGTCGGTCACGAATCGCTGCACCAGACCGGTGTCGGTGAGGATGTTCACGAAGATGTCCTTCGACCCTCGCTTCTGCGCCAGATCGCGGTCGTGGTGGACGTCCTGAAAATCGCGGGTGGCGAGCGCGGACGACACCACGAAGGTGGGATCGCCTGCAATCGCGAGCTCCGGCAGGGTGGTGCCGATCGTGACGTCGAGAGTAGAGGTCATCAGTGCTCCTTCGTCGCAGGCTGCCACGCGTACAGGGTCCATGGCGCCCCGCCGGTGTCGTCGTCGCCGGGAAAGTCGAGGTAGATCGCCTCCACGGGCATTCCCACCCTCACCACGGAGGGCTCCACGCCGCGCAGTTCACCCAGCATGCGGACACCCTCCTCGAGTTCGACGAGGGCCACCACGAACGGCAGTGAGCGCCCCGGCACCTTCGGCGCGTGATGAACGACGAAACTGAACACGGTGCCGCGGCCGGAGGCCACGAGGTAGTCCGTCGACTCCGCCTTGTCCTTCCACAGCGCCGGTACCGGCGGATGCTGCAGGGAACCGTCCGCCCGCTTCTGGATACGCAATTCGTGCGCGGCGACACCGTCCCAGAAGAATTGGGTATCCCGAGATGCGCTGGGCCGCATCATCCTCGACGGGTCCAGGTCGTCGAAGGACGCGCCCTGACCGTTCACCGAAGGTGCCACCGGTTCAGCGGGTTCCGGGGCGAACTTCAGGATGCGGAAAAGCATCTCGGCGACCAGCTCGTCGGCGCCCTCGTCGTCCGCGACTGTCCACCGGCTACGGGTGGTGAAGAACCACCCCTCGCCGAGGCCGGTCTTCTTCGGTCCCACGACGTCTTCGAGGGTCGTGGAGATGGTGACCTTCTCGCCGAGCCGCAGGTAGCGGTGGTAGGTCTGATCACAGTTGGTGGCGACGACGGACGTGTACCCGGCCTCGTCGAGGATGGTCGTCATGCGGCCCAGCGGGTCGTCGGGCTGGCGTTCGGCGTGCAGCCCCTGCATGGTCCATACCTGCGCCATCGCCGGTGGGGCGACGATACCGTCGTGGCCTGCTGCCCGCGCGGCGTCCTCGTCGACGTAGATGGGGTTCCGGTCGCCGATCGCCTCTACCCAGTTGCGAATCATCGGAAGGTTGATCGGGTCCCGCCCGGGCCGCGGTGCGCTGGGACCGGCGGATCGGACCTTCTCTGCTGCAGCGAGGATCTGTTCGGCACTCATGATGCGCGGCGCTCCTATCGCGGTACTCGGGGAAGCTTCAGGCCTGCCGTCGCGATCAGTTCGCGCATCACCTCGTTGACTCCCCCACCGAAAGTGATGACCAGGTTTCGCTTCGTCTGCATGTCGAGCCAGGTCATCAGGTGGGCCGTATCCGGGTCGGACGGGTCACCGTAGCGTCCGATGATCTCCTCCACGAGCCTTCCGATGCGCTGGATCCGCTCGGTGGCAAACACTTTCGTTGCCGAAGCGTCGGCAATGTCGATCGCCTCCGCGTCACTCGAGGCGACCTGCCAGTTGAGCAGTTCGTTCAGCCGATACGTTGCGTGGATCTCTCCGAGCGCACGCCGCACGTCGGGCTCGGCGAGCAGACCGTGGGCGACCACCCAGTCGCGAATGCGGTCGTAGAGGCCACCCACGCGGCCCGCCGGCCCCAGCATCACCCGCTCGTGGTTGAGCTGGGTCGTGATCAGTCGCCACCCCTGGTTCTCCTCACCCACAAGCATATTCACCGGTACTCGAACATCGGAGTAGTAGGTGGCGTTGACGTGATGGGCTCCGTCGCAGGTGATGATCGGTGTCCAGCTGTAGCCCGGATCTTTCGTGTCCATGATCAGGATCGAGATCCCACGGTGACGCGAATCCGCCGAACCCGTCCGGACGGCGAGCCACAGGTAGTCGGCGTCGTGGCCGCCCGTGGTGAAGATCTTCTGGCCGTTCACGATGTATTCGTCGCCCACCCGGACGGCCGTGGTCCGCAGTGCCGCGAGGTCGGTCCCGGCCTCAGGTTCGGTATAGCCGATCGCGAAATGCACTTCGCCCGCAAGGATTGCCGGGAGGAACTTGCGTTTCTGCTCGTCCGTTCCGTATTTCTGGAGGGTCGGGCCCACCGTTTGCAAGGTGACCGCCGGAAGTGGAATGTCCGCGCGCGTCGCCTCGTTCACGAAAATCTGCTGTTCGATCTCGCCGAATCCGCGGCCGCCGAATTCCACGGGCCAGCCCACGCCGAGCCAGCCGTCCTTGCCCATCCGCCGGATCACCTCACGGTAGGTGGGGCCGTGCCGTTCGGTGCGCATGATCTCGGCCTCGGCAGGCGTGACGAGGCCCGAGAAGTAACGACGTAGTTCCGCTTGCAACTCGCGCTGCTCGTCGGTCAGATCGATGAACACCGGGCCCCCACGAGGTCGAGTCGGTACGAGGCGCCGCCGACGAGGCGTGCCAGGTCTTTGGCAGTCGAGTAATAGCGGTGCAGCGGATAGGTGACGTCGACGCCGATTCCGCCGTGGAGGTGGTGCAGCACCTGCATGGCTGCGGGAACCTCCGCGGCGATCCAGTACGCCATCACATCGAGGTCGTCCTGAGCGTCGAGCCCCTGCGACACCCGCCACGATGCCGACAGTGCGGACACGTGCAAGGTGCGGGAGGTGACATAGACGTCGGCGATCTGCTGGGCGACCGCCTGAAACGTCGCCAGCGGCTTGCCGAACTGATGCCGGGTGGCGAGATGCTCGCCCGCCAGAAATGTTGCTCCCGAGAGCAACCCGTCGGCCACGGCACCGATGGAGGCGAGGGCGATCCGATAGAGCTGCTGGACCGCTTCCGGTCCACCGGCGAGGAGTTCACCCCTCGCTCCGTCGAAGGTGACAGCGAATTCGGGACTGCCGGACGACGAGGGTGCCGGAGTCAGCGACACCCCGTCCGACCCCGGCTGCACCAACACGACGCCGGCGTCGGTCGGCACGAGGATGCGGTGAGCACCGTCCGCATAGGGGACGGCCACGACGCGTCCGGTGACGAGGTAGTCGCCCCCCTCCGCCACCGCGGTCACCGACGGCGGCGCCGGGAACGGCCTCCCGGGCTCGGCGAGCGCCGCGGTGAAGGTTCGTCCGTCCGCGAGCCCGCTCAGCAACTCGTCCTGTTGCCTCTCGTCACCGAGCGCAACGAGGGGCAACACCCCGAAGCCCAGCGTCGCGAGGGCGGGGACGACCGCCGCCCTGCGCCCGACCTCGGTGAGCAGCGCACCGACGTCGGTGACCGAGAGGCCCTCCCCACCGAGACGTTCGGGTAACGCGAGTGTGAGTAGGTCGGCCTCGGCAAAGGCGCGCCACAGATCGTCGCCCTCGAGGTCGCGGTCCAGAAGTCCCCTCGCAACCTGGGCGATCGCCTCCTGAGTCTCGTCTCGGGTGAAGTCCACCTGGCATTCCCACTTTCGATTTAGAACGTGTTCTAGTTGTATCACCATCGCGGAACTCGCGAAAGGCCATCGCGGGAGGCGCTCAGGATCGGGGCAGTCCGAGAATGCGTTCCGCCGCGACGGTCAGAAGAATCTGCGTCGTGCCGCCGGCGATGGACAAGCATCGTGTGTTGAGGAACTCACGCGAGAGGGGACCTTCCACCCACCCGTCGACGCCGCCGAGTTCCATCGCGAATTCCGCCACTTCCTGGCGCTGGCGCACACCCACCAGCTTGCGCACACTCGACTCCGCTCCAGGATCCTGGCCGTCGAGCTGCCGAAGGGTGGTGCGCAGTTCGAGCACAGACCCGACGAGCGCGCCTGCGATCAATCGGCCGAGCCGATCGTCCGTCACCGGATCGCCTTCACCTGCGAGTGTCAGCAGCTCTTCCATTGCCGCGCCCAACGACGACCCACCGCCCATCGCGACTCGCTCATTGGCCAGGGTGGTGCGGGCCAGCTTCCAGCCGTCACCGAGATTGCCGACCACGAGATCGTCGGGCACGAACACGTCTTCCAGATAGACCTCGTTGAACAGGGCGTCGCCGGTGATCTCGCGAAGCGGTGAAACCGTGATTCCCGGGCTTGTCATATCGACGAGAAAGTAGGTGATGCCCTTGTGTTTCGGCGCATCCCGGTCGGTGCGGGCGAGGCAGATCGCCCAGTCCGCCTCGTGAGCCCGCGAGGTCCACACCTTCTGACCCGACAGTGTCCATCCGCCGTCGACCTTCACGGCGGACGTGCGCAGGGCCGCGAGGTCGGAACCGGCCCCCGGCTCACTGAACAGCTGGCACCAGATGATGTCGCCGCGCAGAGTGGGCATCGCGAAACGCTCGATCTGCTCCGGACTTCCGTGCTCGAGAATGGTGGGCACCGCCCACCACCCGATAACCAGGTCCGGCCGTGCCACACCGACTGCGGCCAGCTCCTGCTCGATGAGGATCTGTTCGGCGGCCCGCGCGCCCCGCCCGTACGGTTCGGGCCAGTGCGGCGCGAGATAGCCCGACTCTGCGAGTGCGGCGCGACGCTCGGAGTCGGGCAGCGCGACCAGTTCTTTCACCTCGGCTCGGATTCGGGCCCGCTCGTCGGCGAGTTCCGAGAGATCGAGGGACAGGTGTCTGCGGGCGCCGCCGCGGGTGAGTTCGGCCACCCTCGCGCGCCACCTCGTCGAGCCACCCAGCAACTGTCGCAGCGACGTCGCCCGGCGCAGATAGAAGTGGGCGTCGTGTTCCCAGGTGAAGCCGATCCCGCCGAGCACCTGGATGCAGTCCTTGGCGGTCTCCACCGCGGCGTCGAGTGTGACCGCCGCAGCGACGGCGGCGGCGATGGGCAGTTCACCGCCGTCTGCGTCCCACGCGTCTTCGGCCGCCACCGCGGCGTCCCAGGCCGCGGCACTCGACGCTTCGACGCGGCACAGCATCTCGGCGCACAGATGCTTGATCGCCTGGAACGAGCCGATGGGCTTACCGAACTGCTCGCGAATCTTGGCGTAGTCCACCGCGGTGCGCAGGCACCAGCGCGCGACCCCCGATGCCTCCGCCGCAGCCAGTGTGGCCGCGAGATCCCGGACCAGCCCCTCCCGCAGCCCGGTGATCACGCGGTCCGGTGCAACGGCAACGTCTGCACACCGGATGCGTGCGAGCGACCGGCTCTTGTCGATCGTGTCGGCGGGAGCCACCTCGAGTCCGGCGGACTCGCCGTCGACCAGGCACCACACGACGCCGTCACCGGCGTCGGCCGCCAGCAACACCGACATTCCCGAGCCCGCACCGATCGCGAAACCGGCGTCTCCGGTGATCACCAGCCCCCCGTCGTCGGCGAGGGTGGCGTTCACCGGCGGACTGCCGAGAGCGACCGCGCACGGAATCTTCCCGTCGGCGAGATTTTCGGACCAGGTCTTCGCAGCAGCGCCGGTGCTGCGCCCGACGACCAGTGCCGCCAGCGCGGTAGGCAGAACAGGACCCGGGACGAGTTCAGTTGCAGCCTGCTCGATCATCGCGGCGAGGTCGACGATCTCCGCACCCGAGCCACCGACCGCCTCGGGTACGGCAACGGAGAAGATCCCGAGCGACGCGAAGGACGACCAGGACGTGCGCCACGAATCCGCTGGTCCCTGGCGTACTGTGACGAGCGGGTCCGTGGACCGCGCCCACGCCTGGATCGAACCCGCTGCAGCCCTCTGTTCCTCGGTGGTGGCGATAGTCACAACGGGTTTCCGCCTCTCCTGAATGACACATTCGTCTAGAACGTGTTCTAATATGTCACCTGGCCATGAGTCAAGGCGCGAAGGAAAACACGTATGACGACCAGCTCTCGATCCCGACCCACGACAGTCGCTGCGGCGACGCTGGGCGAGGACGATCTCAGTTCCAACGCGCAGAAGGAACGGCGCAAGCGGATCCTCGACGCCACCCTGGCCCTGGCCTCCAAGGGCGGATACGAAGCCGTGCAGATGCGCGCGGTCGCGGAACGTGCGGACGTTGCGGTCGGGACCCTGTACCGCTACTTCCCGTCCAAGGTGCACCTGCTGGTGTCGGCGCTGGCGCGCGAGTTCGAGCGAATCGATTCGCGGGGCAAGAATCCGCCGGGCAGCAATCCCCTCGAGCGCATGCAGCTCATCCTCAGCCAGATCACTCGCGCCATGCAGCGTGACCCGCTGCTGACCGAGGCGATGACCCGGGCGTTCATGTTCGCCGACGCCTCCGCCGCCGCCGAGGTCGATCAGGTGGGCAAGCTCATGGACCGGCTGTTCGCGCGGGCCATGACCGACACCGAGCCCACCGAGGACCAGCTTGCCGTCGCTCGCGTGATTTCCGACGTCTGGTTGTCGAATCTGGTGGCCTGGCTCACACGCCGTTCCTCAGCCACCGATGTGGCGAATCGGCTGGAACTCACCGTCGAACTGCTCCTCGGTGACGGAAGCCGCAGACCTGAATAAGGGACGAACCGCGCACATCCGGAAGCGACAATGCGCTCTCCGCCGCTGCATCACCTAGATTTGAACGCGTGAGCGCTCAAGATCTGCCCATCGAACTCCGCCGTGCCCTCTCCCGGGTCGCGAGGACGCCTCGTCTCCTCGTGGCCTCCGACTACGACGGCACGATGGCCCCCATCGTGTCCGACCCCGAAAGAGCATTTCCGCACGCCGAATCGGTGCGAGCCCTCCGCGGTCTCGCCGGCCTGGCAGGAACGACGGCGGCCGTCATCTCGGGTCGGGCGCTGAAGGATCTCGCGGCGCTGTCCCGCCTGCCCGCCGAGGTTCAGCTCGTCGGCAGTCATGGATCGGAATTCGATATCGGATTCATCCACGCCATCGACGCCGACGCGCGCCAACTGCTCGCTGAGATCACCGAGGATCTGCGCCAGATCTCCCAACTGCATCCCGGCACCGGGGTGGAGACCAAGCCCGCCAGCGTGGCACTGCACGTCCGCAATGCCGACCCCGAGCACGGCGAGAAGGCCCTGGCCGCCGTCCGCGCCGACGCCGCGCAGCGCGTGGGCGTGCAGGTGACCGAAGGCAAGTCGGTGATCGAACTCGCCGTGGTCGCCACCGACAAGGGTCACGCCCTCGACCTGATCCGCCATCAGGAAGGTGCCACCGCCGCCGTCTTCGTGGGCGACGACGTCACCGACGAGAAAGCGTTCTCGCGACTGCAGGGCCCGGACGTCGGCGTCAAGGTCGGGTCGGGCGACAGCCTCGCCGAGTTCCGGGTAGACACCACCGAAGAGGTCGCGACCGCCCTCGCGTTCCTGCTCGAGGAGCGTCGCACCTGGCTGTCGGGCGCGCATGCCCCACCGATCGAGCGGCTCACCATGCTCGCCAGCCCACGGACCGTCGCCCTCGTCACTCCGGATGCGACCCTCACCTGGCTGTGCCACCCCGAACCCGACTCCGCCTCCGTTTTCGCGCATTTGCTCGGCGGACCGGAAGCCGGCCACTTCAGTGTCGGCCCGCACCGCAGCGCCCTGCCGCTGAGCCAGCGCTACGTCGACAGCACCATGACCGTGCAGACACGGTGGGCCAGCCTCTCGGTCACCGACTACCTGCCGCACGACGTGCGTCCCGGTCGCACCGATCTGACCCGGGTGATCAGCGGGCAGGCCGCCGCGGTCGTCACATTCGCACCGCGGCCCGAGTTCGGCCAGGGTCAGGTGATCCTCGAGGCGGTCGCCGAAGGATTGCGCGTGCACGGCACCAACGAGCCGATCGTCCTGCGCTCGCCGGGCGTCCGGTGGAACGTGACCTCCGACGGGAATCAGCAGACGGCCCACGCCGTCGTCGACCCGTCCGAAGGTGACGTCGTTCTGGAACTGCGGTGTGGCACCGAGGACATCGGCCCCTCGCACACACCGGAAGAAGAACGCCGCGCCGCATCGGAGGCGTACTGGTCGGACTGGGCGAAGGGGCTGACCCTGCCCACACTGAAGCCCGACCTGATGAAGCGCTCGGCGCTGACCCTGCGCGGTCTGGTCCACGTCGATTCGGGATCCATCATGGCCGCGGCCACCACCTCGTTGCCCGAGGAAGTCGGCGGCGTCCGCAACTGGGACTACCGCTACTGCTGGCTCCGCGACGCCGCGCTCACCGCGTCCGCACTGGTCAGCCTCGGCTCGCTGAGCGAAGCCGAGGGTTTCCTGGACTGGGTGCACGACGTGCTGGAGACCATTCCCGGCCCCGAGCGTCTGCATCCGCTCTACACCCTCCACGGCACCGGACTTCCTCCCGAGGCCGTGATCGACTCACTGCCAGGGTATGCCGGGTCGCGTCCGGTGCGCATCGGCAACGCCGCCAATCAGCAGGTCCAGCTCGACGTGTTCGGTCCTATCGTCGAATTGATCGCCGATCTGTCGCGTGCCCGCGAGAAGCAGGGCGTCGCGGTGGCGTTGAACGATCGCGACTGGGAGCTGGTGTGTGCGATGGTCGCGGCCGTCGAGCGCCGATGGTTCGAACCGGACCACGGCATCTGGGAGATCCGCGACAACCCGCGCCATCACGTGTACTCGAAGGTGATGGGCTGGGTGACCGTCGACCGGGCGGTGGCGCTGGCGAAGCACTTCGGCCGCCCCATCGAACCGGGGTGGACGCCGTTGCGGGACAAGATCGCGGACGAGGTGCGCGAGAAGGGGTGGAAGGACGAGGTCCGCTCGTACACGGCCGCCTACGACGGCACCGACCTCGATGCCGCCACACTGCACATCGGGCTCTCCGGGCTGATCGACCCGCACGACGAGCGGTTCGCCGCCACCGTCACGGCCACGGAAGCGGAACTGCGCAGCGGTTCGACGGTGTACCGGTACCACCACGACGACGGCTTGCCGGGCACCGAGGGCGGGTTCCATCTCTGCGCGGCCTGGCTGGTGGAGGCCTACCTGCTGATCGGTCAGCGATCACAGGCGGAGGCCTTGTTCGCGCAGCTCGTCGACGTGGCGGGACCGACCGGGCTTCTCAGCGAGGAGTACGACCCCGTCGCGGAACGCTCGCTCGGCAACCACCCGCAGGCGTACAGCCACCTCGGTCTGCTCCGCTGCGCACAGCTGTTGGCGTGAGCAGGCCGTAGGGCCGCCTCAGCGAGGTGCGGGGCCGGCGGTGGATCCGCGTGACAGTTCGGTGTCGAGCATTTCGACCGTTGCGACGCCGGAGTGCGACGGAGACATCAGCAGGGCGCCGGCACGCCGACCCTTGTCCTCCTGAGGCTGCCGCACGGTGGTAATTCCCTCGCGGAGCGCTTCGCCGACGCCGTCGAATCCGGTGATCGACAGTTGGCCGGGAACGTCGATTCCTTGCCAGCGCGCCCAGTCCACGGCGCCGAGCGCCAGCACGTCGGTGGTACAGACGAGGGCGGTGATGTTCGGATTCGCGCCGAGCGCTTGGGCGGCGGCCGCGTGACCGGATCGTCCGGTGTGCTCGAAACGCTCGACCACGGTGAGCGACTCCGGGTTCAGGCCCGCATCGGACATCGCGTCACGAACTCCACCGATGCGCTCGCGCTGAACATGGAAATTCGGCGAGCGCAACCGTTCCGCGTCGGCGATCCCATCCGAGCGGTCGCGGCCCAACCGCATGCTGAGCACCCCGAAGTCGCGGTGCCCGAGCCCGATGAGGTAGTCGGTGAGCGCCCGCATCGCGGCCCGATCGTCGATTCCCACGAGTGATGCTCCCGGTATCTCCCGGGGCTGATCGCAGATGACGACGGGAAGGTGCCTCTCGCACACCGCCGCGAGGTACGGATCGTCGTCCGCCACCGAGTAGACGACGAACCCGTCGACACCGGCCTGCTGCACGACGGCCGCGGCGTCGGCGTCGTCACGCCCCGGCCCGGCCGGGATGAGAAGCAGGCCCTGCCCCGCCGACTCACACGACTCGGCGAGCCCGGACAGGAAGCTCATCGCCGCCGGGTCACGGAAGGAATAGCTGAGCGCCTCGGTCAGCAGGAGCCCCACAGCACCCGCCTTACGTGTTCGCAATGAACGAGCCACCGGATCCGGCCCCGGATAGCCACGGCGTTTCGCGGCTTGCAGTACCCGGTCGCGGAGTTCCGCGGAAAGTTGGTCGGGCCTGTTGTAGGCGTTGGACACCGTCGTGCGGGAGATATTGAGCTCGGCCGCGAGCGACGCCAGCGTGGCTTGGCGGCGCGGCTGTCGAGACCTGGGCATAGGGGGACGTTAGTACCCGAAGTGTTCGACGGTTCGGCGGGGCTCGGCCGAAAGTGCACTACCAGGGACGTATCCGCTAAAGTGCAACGGTAACGGTTTCCAATAGCATTTAGCTCGTCTTCTGTCAGGAGTTTTTCTGTGCGCGCTTCCTCAGGCTTTCGTGTCGCAACGGCCGCCGTCGGGCTGTCCTTCGCCGCTGCCCTCACCCTCACTGCGTGCAGCTCCGACACGTCGAGCAACGGCGCCTTGACGGTCGTCGCGTCGACGAACGTGTGGGGCAGCGTCGCGCAGGCGGTTGCCGGCGACAAGGTCGAGGTGAGCTCGATCATCACCGAGCCGTCCTCGGATCCGCACTCTTTCGAGGCGAGCCCCACCGACGCCGCCAAGCTCACCGACGCGTCCCTCATCGTCTACAACGGCGGCGGATACGACCACTTCGTCGATGACATCATCAACACCGGCAACGGCGACCAGCTCTCGGTCAACGCATTCGAACTCTTCGGAGCCGGTGCACACGCAGGCGAGCCCGCGCACGAGGGTGAAGAGGCCGGACACGAAGGCGAAGAGGCCGGGCACGAAGGCGACGTCCACGAACACGGCGAGGTGAACGAGCACGTCTGGTACGACGTCGCGACCGTCGACGCGACCGCACATGCCATCGCGGAGAAGCTCGGCCAACTCGACCCCGACAACGCCGACGTCTACACGGCGAACGCCGAAACCTTCCACGGCCGGCTCGCGGAGATCACTGCCGTCACCGACGGCATCGCGGCCGCGCACAAGGACGCGCCGATCGCCCAGACCGAGCCCATCGCGCATTACCTCGTCGAGTCGGCGGAACTGAACGACGTCACCCCCGCCGACTTCACCAGTGCCATCGAGAACGGCAACGATCCCGCACCCGCCGCTATCGCAGCCACGCGCCAGTTGATCACCGACAAGCAGGTGAAGGCGGTCGTCTACAACACCCAGACACAGGACAAGGTCACCGAGGACGTGCGTGCCACCGCGGAGGCCGCAGGCGTCCCCGTCGTCGAGGTAACCGAAACCCTGCCCGAGGGGTTGGACTACATTCAGTGGCAGACCAACACCGCCCAGGCCCTCGCCAAGGCGCTGCAATAGAACTGATCGGCTTGTGACGGAACTCTCTTCGACGAACACCGAACACAGCAGTCGCATCCCCGCAGTCGAACTGACGGGGGCGCGACTGTCTTTCGGCGAACGCACTTTGTGGCAGCATCTCGATCTCACCGTCGAGCCCGGCGAGTTCGTCGCCGTTCTCGGACCCAACGGCTCCGGCAAGACGTCACTGCTCAAGGTGCTGCTCGGGCAGCTGGGCCTCGATTCCGGGACCGCGAGGATCGCGGGATCACCGGCCCGAGCCGGAAACTCGAACGTCGGGTACATCCCGCAGCAGAAGTCGCTCGACGACGGGCTTCCCCTCCGGGGACGTGACCTCGTCGGTCTCGGTGTCGACGGCCACCGGTGGGGAACCGGGCTGCTGCGCCGGGGGCATCGCCGGGAGATCGTGGACGCAGCGATCGCCGAGGTCGGTGCCGAAAGTTACGCCGACGCACCCGTCGGTTCGCTGTCCGGCGGCGAGCAGCAGCGGTTGCGGATCGCTCAGGCACTCGTCGGAGATCCGCAGATACTGCTGTGCGACGAACCTCTCCTCAGCTTGGACCTGGCCAATCAGAGTCTCGTGTCGAGCCTCATCGATCGGCGGCGACGCACGCACGACACCGCGGTGTTGTTCGTCACCCACGAGATCAATCCCATTCTGCCGCTGGTCGACCGGGTGCTGTACCTCGTCGACGGCCAATTCCGAATCGGCACACCCGACCAGGTGATGACCTCCGAGGTGCTGTCCGAGCTGTATCGCACCGAAGTCGAGGTCCTGCACGTGCGGGGACGTCTCATCGTGATCGGCACCGGCGACGCCATCGACGCACTCGGCAGCGCCGGCGGACTTCGCCCCGGCGAAGGTGTGCATCACACGTGCGAGGAACACGCATGAGCAACAAGTTCACCGATGCGATGTCGCACCTGTTCGATGTCTCCGCCACCATCGACCTCTTGCAGTACGACTTCGTCCAGCAGGCATTGATCGCCGGCGCCATCCTCGGTTTGCTGGCAGGCGTCATCGGGCCTCTGATCGTGAGCAGGCAGATGTCGTTCGCGGTTCACGGGACCAGCGAGCTGTCGCTGACCGGTGCGTCGGCCGCACTGCTCGTCGGTATCAGTGTGGGTGCAGGCGCCATCGTCGGTTCCGTCGTGGCTGCGATCTTGTTCGGCTTACTCGGAGCGAAGGCACGCGACCGCGACTCGGTGATCGGCGTGATCATGGCCTTCGGTCTCGGACTGTCCGTGCTGTTCATTTGGTCGTACGAAGGCCGCACCGGCACGAGCTTCTCTTTGCTGATCGGTCAGATCGTGGCGCCCGGAAACAGTGGGCTTGCGCTGCTGCTGCTCTGCGCTGTCGTGGTCATCGGGGTTCTCGCCCTCATCTACCGGCCTCTACTGTTCGCCAGCACGGACCCCGACGTCGCCGAGGCGCGCGGGGTGCCGGTGCGTGCACTGTCGATCGTGTTCGCCGTGCTCGTGGGTATCACCGCGGCCCTCGGCGTGCAGATCGTCGGGGCGCTGCTCGTGATGGCTCTGCTCATCACGCCCGCGGCGGCTGCAGCCTTCGTCACGGCGAGCCCGGTGAAAGCGACGATTCTGTCGATCGTCTTCGCGGAACTCGCGGCCGTGGGCGGCATCCTGCTGTCCCTGGCCCCCGGAGTCCCCGTCTCGAGTTTCGTGACGACGATCTCCTTCGTGATTTACCTGATCTGCCGCCTCGGCGGCTCCAGGCGTCGGAAGAACACGGGACGCATCGCCGCGCACACGCACTGAGCCCCCACTCCCCGCACCTCGACGGCCGAATCAGCCCTCACAGGTCGACAAGTGGCGGCTCAGTACAGGATGCGGCCTACAAGTGGTCGGGGAAATACGGCGCCAGCGTCGTCGCCACCTTCGTCGCCTGATCACACGCAGCGTCGACGGTCGTGAAATCCTCCAACTCGCTGTACCCGATCATGAACTCGAGAATCCCCGGCTCGATCGCCACCGACACCGTGCACGCACTCCCACCACGAAAGTCCGACACCAGCGCAGGGCGGCCGCCAATCGTCGTCTCACTCAGGACGGTGAAGCGGTCGTCAGCCCCTACCTCGGCGGTCGTTTCTGAACGTGCCGCGATAGTGATCCCATACTCCGGCAGGTTCGAGAGATAACCGCAACCTAGCGAAGTCGGATTGTCATGGTCACGGCGGTCTGGCGGCCGAACGTCGAGGCCCATACTGCCAATCACTTCGACCGGGAATCCGTCACACGGATGAAATCCGATCTCGGTGGGTGGTAGAGGACTCGGATCGCCGTCGGTTGTCGGTGAGCAGCCCGCAGCCAAAAAGGCCGAGAAGACGCTTAGCACAATCTGCGCAAGCCGCAGCCGCCGCTTCACAGCCCCGCACCTGTAGAACCGAGGTCAGCCGCGAGCGTGGCATCTTGCTCCCGGTATCGGACCAACACCGCTTCGAACATTGAGCGCATATCTTTCGCGTAAGCCTGATGCGCCAGAAAGAGACCGACTGCGGTATTGGAGAACGCAATGACGTCTCCCCCACCTGTTGCTTTCTCGTCGAATTTGCGCGCGAGTTCCTTCGCGGAGTCGATGTCATTTTCGCCAATTCCGAGCGCAGTGGCGCGCAGTTCATCACGTGCACGATCCGCGAGGATCCGCATATCTTCAGCATGCGCCTGACACAGCTTGATGCACTGCTCGATGCCGGCTGGGTCGAGTTCGAGCCTGCCGCCCCCGACTACGTTCTCGGTGAAAGCCTTCCATCCGGCTTCCGGTGCGTCCGGACCAGCCATGTTCGTGTCCCCCTTGGTTGTCGTCCCCACCCTGCACGTCGTGGCAAATCTACCAACCGCGGGCGGTCGTCGAGCCTGCTCGCTGGGTGGTACCGACTCGGATCAAGGTGTCGAGCGCCGATACGAGTTCGCGAGGTCCTGCCGGGTTGGCTGCGCCGGGATCGTGTGGGCCGATGACATAGCGTCCGTCGCCCGCGATGTCGATCCAGTGCAGAACTCCGATGTCCCTGCCGGCGCCGTACCGGGGACCGCGGAAGACGCGGATCTTGCCGCGGCCCGCGTATCCCTTCTGCAGGGCGGTTTCGAGTCGGGCGGGGGCGACCCGATTGACGTCTTGCAAGATTCCTTGTGAGAGGTGGGTACCGTCGTCGTCGCGCCGCTGGAATCGGCGGCGGCCGGCGGCGTTCGGTGGGATGAGGCAGATCAGCTGGGCGCCCAGTTGCCCCGCCACACCGGTCCCGATCACCACGTCGCCACCGACCTGCGGTGCCCGGCCGGGGAGTTGTGTCGCGATCACCGACCATTGTCGGTGCTGCGCGCCGATGATTCGGATCGGCGCCTCGTCGGCGGTGGAACCGGAGATTTCGACATACACGTCGGGTCCGGCAAGCATCTCCAACGCCGTCCGCACATCGTCGTGCTCTGCTCCCCCGAATGCTTCTCGTATCCGGTTCTGCTCTGCGACATATGCATTGAGCCCGGCGTGCGAGCTGACGATCCGAAACGGGTAGGGCATGCGGTCCTGCCCGGTACCGGACCACAGTGCGTCGAAAAGCTCCGGTCGCAGCTGCCAATTGCGCATGCTCATGCACCGATCACCGGCGGTGACACGAGGGGCAGCTTGCCGATCAACTCGTTGCCGTTGTCGAGTGTGATCAGGTAGTCGGGGGTCTTGTGCTCCTTGTCCTCGCCGGTGCCCCTGGCTCCTCCAGCTCCCCCGCCCATCATTCCGGCGCCCATCGGCCCGGTTCCACGCATACCGGAACCGGCGCGCCCGCCGCCTGTAACCCCCGCGACACCTGGTTTTCCACCGGCTCCCGCGACCGAACCCGATCGTCCACCGCCCGCGCTACTGCCGCCCAGTCCGCCGGACCCGAACCCGAGAGCGCCACCCGAGCCACCGCCGCCCACACCACCTGCTCGCGAGCCACCGCCAGAGGACGAATCGACACTGTGCGGCATACCCGTCCGGCTCTGCGCCTGATCACCCGTCGCGGAGGCCGGGGCCGTCGTGGCCGGTGCTGTGGCCGTTTTCGGCGCGGTTGCCGTGTTCTGCTCAGTGCCATCTGCGGTGGGTGCGCTGTCCGCAGCGGTGAATTCGCCGGCGGGAGCCTCGCCGGAAAGCGGCTGCACTGCGCTCGGC
This sequence comes from Rhodococcus sp. USK13, assembly GCF_018343855.1. NCBI lineage: Bacteria > Bacillati > Actinomycetota > Actinomycetes > Mycobacteriales > Nocardiaceae > Rhodococcus > Rhodococcus sp. USK13. The sequence continues at coordinate 7,094,234 of NZ_CP069242.1, forward strand.
CCACCGATCCGATCGCTCGAATTCGGGGCACTGCCCACGTGGTCGACACCGGGACCGGCCGGGCCCGAGGGGACGTCGACCCTGCTCTCCGGTTTCGTGAACTCGGGAACGGAGCTGTCCGAGGTGGCGAGGCCCGGGTTGTAGACGGTGGCCATCGCGTCCCGCGCTTCACCTTCGCGGCGGTAGACCTCGTCTTCCGTATCGGTATCCCACGGTGTCAGCTTGTCCCAGAGCCCGGTTCCCACCGTCTGAGGCACTCTGCCGCGAAGAGCCGTGACGGTGTCGATGAGCGGAGTCAGCGCGCCCGCAACACCGTGTAGTTGGTCGCGCGCCTCAGGTGCGGAGCCGGCGTAACGCTCCGTCTCGGCGTACGCCGCAGATGCCGCGGCGCCCTGCCAACTCTCGCGGATCTGCATCTTGACGGCGTCGCTGAAGGCGACGATGGTTTCGCCTGCTGCCGAACCCAATTCGGTCCATGCCCGGGCGACGGCACTGATCTGATTTCCGTCCATGCCGGCGACGGCGTTCGCGATGCGTGCGTGATCCCATCCGTCGGAGTGAAAATTCTCCGGGTCTTTGATGTACTCCGGATCAGCCACGAGTCCCCTCCCGATCAACGCACTGTCGAACACACTTATTTGTTTCGACGCAGCAGGACCCACATCGGTTCCACCCGCCCCCGCCAGAGAATCTACAAGACGGGGGCGAGAACCCTAGTATCGAATATGTGCCGGCCATCGATCTGAACAGTGATCTCGGCGAGAGTTTCGGGGCGTGGACTCTCGGCGACGACCTCGCGATGTTGAAACTCGTAACCAGTGCGAACGTGGCGTGCGGTTTCCATGCCGGTGACCCCACGACGCTACTGTCCACGTGCAGATCGGCGGCCGACCTGACCGTGCGTATCGGCGCGCAGGTCGGTTACCACGATCTCGCCGGCTTCGGACGAAGATTCATCGACGTCGCACCACGCGACCTCACCGCCGACGTCGTCTATCAGATCGGCGCCCTCGACGGGCTCGCGCAGGTGTGCGGTTCGGCGGTGGCGTATGTGAAGCCGCACGGCGCGCTGTACAACGCGATCGTCCATCATCGTGAGCAGGCGCGCGCGGTGGTCGCCGCAATACGTGCCTACGACGACACTCTCCCGGTCCTCGGCCTGCCCGGTTCGGTGTTCTTGGAGGAAGCGGAGACCGCTGGCCTGCGGACCGTCGCCGAGGCCTTTGCCGACCGTGCCTACACACCCGAGGGCACGCTGGTACCGCGCACGACAGCTGGGTCCGTCCTTCACGATCCGGCGGTCGTTGCCGAGCGGGTACGCCGGTTGGCGCTCGACTCCACGCTCGAAGCCGTCGACGGCACCCTGCTGGCGATCGCACCCGAATCCGTCTGCGTACACGGCGACACCCCCGCGGCCGTGGAGATGGCCGCGTCCATCCGGCAGTTGCTCGATGCCGAGGGCATCACAGTGGAACCGTTCGTCTGATGCGGGTACTCGACGTCGGAGATGCTGCGGTCCTCGCCGAGTTCGAAGACCTCGACACCGTCCTCGCCCATTTCCGTGCCCTCGACGAGGCCAGGCCGCCGGGGGTCGGCGAGATCGTTCCGGCCGCCCGCACCATCCTCGTCAGATTCGATCGTGCCGCAACGAGCCGCGACCGCGTCGTCCGATGGTTGCGAACCACCGAACCGCGAACGGGCGCACCCGAGGACACGTCGGAGCACATACAGATCGGCGTCCGCTACGACGGGCCCGACCTCGAGGAGGTGGCCGAGCTGACCGGCCTCGGGGTCGACGGGGTGATCGAGGCGCATACCGGCACACCCTGGACGGTGGCCTTCTCGGGGTTCGCGCCGGGATTCGGCTACCTCACCGGAGGTGCGCCGGGATTACACGTTCCGCGGCGATCCACGCCGCGAACATCCGTTCCGGCCGGTGCTGTCGGCCTCGCCGGTGAGTTCACGGGAATCTATCCGCGAAGCTCACCCGGCGGGTGGCAGCTCATCGGCAGCACGGACGAACGTATCTGGGATGCTCAGCGGACTCCCCCAGCGCTCCTGAGGCCCGGCGTCGTTGTGCGCTTCGCGCCCGTGAGTACTTCTTAACCACCCCATGTTTGTGCTGTCTACGTTGATGTGAGACACGGGTGTCTACGTAGATGCGAGACAGATTTTAGACGGGTTGAAGTTGTCCTTGGTAGCGCTTGGTGTGGTCGAGGTGTAGGTGTCCGATCAGGTTGCCGTCGGCGGTGTAGGCGGTGACGTGGTCGTCGTCGCGCAGCAGGGTGATGGTCTGCCCGGCTCTGCGCCGGCCGACGCTCAGGCGGGTGTGGGAGTCGACGCACACGGTGCCGGCGGAGGAGACGATCAGGGCGTGCACGGTGGCGTCGTGTTGGATCGGAAGTGCTTGTGGCCCACCGAGGAGCGGCGCGTTCTGCCAGGCCTGCAGCGGCGGCATCTTGACCGCACTGTGCGGGCGGTCGGTGTTGTAGAACCGCTGGTAGGTGTCGCAGAGCTGCTGCAGTTCGATCAGAGTGGTCGGTTGGGTGGGGTGTGTGGCCAACCATTGCTTGAAGGTGCGGTGGTGGCGTTCGACCTTCCCGCAGGTCTGCGGGTGGTACGGGGTGGAGTGGATCAGCCGGGCCCCGGCCCGCTCCACGACCCGGGTGAAGCCCGAGGTGCCGCCCCTGGTGCGGCGGGAGGTGAACGCGCTGCCGTTGTCGGCGAGCACCAGTGCCGGGACGCCGAAGTCGGTGAACGCGGCGGTGATCGCCGCGATCGCCCCGGCGGCGGTCTCGGCGTCCGCGACCCGGGTGGCGACCAGGGTGCGGGTGCAGTCGTCGAGGACCTCGAAGACGGTGGCCTTGGCCCCGGTCGCCAACCGGAGTTCGGTGGCGTCGATCTGATAGCAGTCGCGGGGTTTGCGGTAGCAGAACCGGCGGTAGGACGATTTCGGGCGTTTCTTCGGCTCGGGGATCACCAGGTGGTAGCGGGAGAGGATCTTGTTGATCGTGGCCCGGGACGGGATGGTCCAGCCCTGCTCGGACCAGTGTTGCTTCTCGGCGACCGCGTTCAGGTGGTAGGCGATGGTGTCGGCGCCGCGCTCGTGATGGGGCAGGTTCAGGCGAAGCCGCACGATCTCGGCCTCCACCTCCCACGCGGTGGCGTGCGGGCAGGAAGAGGGCCGGCGGGACCGGGCGGTCCACCGGCCGTCCTCCTCGATCCGTTTCTTGTGCCGGTAGGCGGTGGCGCGGGAGATCCCGTGGTCGGTGCACCAGCGGGCGAAGTTCCCGTCGAACATGTCGGCGCCGGTGGTCTGGGAGACCACCAGCAGGGCGTGTAGCAGTTCCATGACGGCTTCCGTTCCGGTCATGAACCAAGTCCACGACCAGTCAGGTGCCTCACACCTCAATCGACAGCAGCGTGTCTCACATCTGGGTGGACATCATCTGTCTCACATGTCCCCAGACTCAACAAACCACCCCATGTTAATAAGTACTCACGGGGGGTGGTGGTGCGAGACAATCGGCCCATGGCTTGGCTCGAGGTTGTGCGCACCGGACCCTTCACCACCGTGCAGGATCGGGGCAGGCCCGGATACGCCTCGGTGGGAGTCGGTGAGTCCGGCGCTGCCGACCGCGTCGCCCACGACTGCGCAAACCGGCTCGTAGGCAACAGGTCCGGGGCCGCCACTCTGGAAATCACACTGGGCGGCCTCGCCGTGCGCGTCGCGGGCACCGTGTCGGTTGCGGTCACCGGTGCGCGGGCGCCCGTCACCGTCAACTCGCGACCGCAGCCCGACTACACGATGCTGCACCTCGAGTCCGGTGATCTGCTCGAGGTGGCGTACGCGTCGGAAGGTTTACGTAGCTACCTCGCGGTGCGCGGGGGTGTCGACGTTCCGCCGGTGATGGGCAGCCGCTCGAGAGACACGCTGTCGGATCTCGGCCCGGACCCGGTGGCCGAGGGTGATCGAATCCTCGTCGGAGCGGATTGCACCGACTGGCCTGCCGACGAATTCGCGCCCCCGCCCGCAGCTCCCGAGAATCCGTTGATGATGCGGGTTCGACTGGGACCCCGCGACGACTGGTTCACCAAGGCATCGGTCGACGCGCTCCTGCGGGAGACCTGGACGGTGAGCTCCGACACCAACCGCGTGGGCGCACGCCTCTCCGGGCCGGGACCTCTGCATCGAGCGATTACCCGTGAACTGCCCAGTGAAGCGATGGTGGCTGGAGCCTTGCAGGTGCCGCCCGACGGCCGGCCGATCCTGTTCCTCGCCGATCATCCCGTCACGGGTGGGTATCCCGTGATCGCGGTCGTGGTCGAGGACGACCTGCCGATGGCCGCACAATTGCGCCCCGGCCACCGAATGCGATTCCACCGGATGGTCGCGCCGACGATCCCGCGATGACCCTCACGAGGGTCACAAAGATACGGCGGCCGGAGCCCAAGACACTTCGGTGCTCGCGATCCGGCTAGCTCCGGCGGCGACGCGCGATGTCGGCGAGTACGACGCCTGCGGCGACGGAGGCGTTGAGCGACTCGACGGGCCCGGCCATGGGAATGCTCAGGATTGCGTCGCAGTTCTCCCGAACCAGACGCGACAGGCCCTTACCCTCCGAGCCGACCACGACCACGACGGGACCGCTGCCGTCGAAGTCGTCGAGAGTGGTGTCACCGCCCGCGTCGAGACCGACGACCTGAACACCCTTGGATGCCCAATCCTTCAGCGTACGAGTCAGATTGGTGGCACGGGCGATCGGCAGCCGGGCCGCCGCTCCCGCACTCGTCCGCCAGGCCACCGCGGTCACCGCTGCGCTACGGCGCTCCGGGATGACCACACCGTGTCCGCCGAACGCAGCCACCGATCGAACGACGGCACCGAGGTTGCGCGGATCGGTGATGTTGTCGAGGGCCACGAGCAACGGCGCCTCTTGATGCTTACGGGCCTCCGCGAGGAGATCGTCGGGGTGCGCATAACGGTACGGCGGCACCTGCAGCGCGATTCCCTGGTGCAGGCCGTTGGCGCTGAGCCGGTCGAGATCGGTTCGCGGCACCTCGAGGATGGAAATGCCGGCGTCGGCCGCCCGCTGCACCGATTCCTTCAGACGGTCGTCGCTCTCGGTCCCGACCGCGACATACAGTGCGGTCGCCGGGACACCGGCGCGCAGGCACTCGACGACCGGATTACGGCCCAGCACGGTTTCGGGTCCGTCGAGGACCTTGCGTCCGGCGGTCTGCCTGCCGCGACCCGGCTGCTTCTCGGCCTCACGACTGGCCCTGGCTGCCCGCTTGGCCGCGGGATGTTTGGTGCGGGCCTCGGCGGGCGGAGTGGCGCCCCGCCCCTCGAGTCCCCTGCGGCGCTGGCCACCGGAACCGGCGACCTGCCCCTTCTTCGTACCCGATTTGCGGACGGCTCCGCGCCTGCTCGAATTTCCAGCCATTACTACTGTCCTGCCTTGAGAGACCACTCGGGCCCGTTGGGGGTATCGGTGACCTCGATGCCCGCCCGGATGAGGCGGTCACGCACCTCGTCGGCCACAGCCCAGTTCTTCTCGGCCCGGGCACTCTGCCTGCGCTCGAGTTCGGCCCGGACCAGTACGTCCAGGGCGTCGGTCGCCGCGGACGCATCCACGGTGTCCTGAGTCCAGTGCGGATCGAGGGGGTCCACACCGAGAATTCCCATCATGGCCCGCACCTGCGACGCGATCTCGCGGGCACCCTCGAGGTCTCCACCTTCGAGAGCGATGTTGCCCTCACGCACACGGCCGTGTACGTCGGCGAGCGCGGCCGGGACAGCGAGATCGTCGTCGAGAGCACGACCGAACGCCTCCGTCCAACGACCGACGGGGACCTCACCGGCACGCTCACAGGTCCGGTTCACGAATGATTCGACCCGGCGGAATGCCGCGGCCCCCTCGTCGAGAGCGGTGTCGGAGTACTCGAGCATCGACCGGTAGTGGGCGCTGCCGAGGTAGTACCGAAGTTCCTGCGGCCGAACCTTTTTCAGCACGTTCGGCACGGAGAGCACATTGCCGAGCGACTTCGACATCTTCTCGCCACCCATGGTGACCCAGCCGTTGTGCAACCAGTACTGCGCGAAACCGTCGCCGGCGCACTTGGCCTGTGCGATCTCGTTCTCGTGGTGCGGGAAGACGAGGTCGAGTCCGCCGCAGTGAATATCGAACTCGGCACCGAGATAGAACTCGGCCATTGCCGAGCACTCGAGGTGCCATCCCGGGCGGCCACGACCCCACGGCGTCGGCCACGACGGCTCACCGGGCTTGGCCGCTTTCCACAGCGTGAAGTCACGGGGATCCCGCTTGCATTCGCCGGCACTCTCGCCTTGGTGCACGTCGTCGAGCTTGTGCCCGGACAGGCTGCCGTAGCTCGCGTAGCTGCGCACGTCGAAGTAGACGTCACCCCCCGAGGCGTACGCGTGACCGTTGTCGATCAGTCGCTGCATCATCTCGACCATTTGGGTGACGTGCCCGGTGGCCCGTGGCTCGATCGACGGTGGAAGGACACCGAGCTGCTGATACGCCCGGGTGAAGGATCGCTCGAATGTGGCGGCCCATTCCCACCAGGGGCGCCCGGCTTCGGCGGCCTTGTTCAGAATCTTGTCGTCGATATCGGTGACATTGCGCACGAACGCCACGTCGAGGTCGTGGGCGAGCAACCAGCGTCGCAGTACGTCGAAGGCGACGCCACTGCGCACATGCCCGATATGGGGGTCGCCCTGCACCGTGGCTCCACACAGATACACCGATGCGTGTCCAGGGGCCAGCGGAACGAAGTCACGCATGGCCCGCGTCTCGGTGTCGAATAGGCGCAGGGTCACGACCAGCGATCTTACCTGGCGCTTTGAGTGGGGATGACCAACGCGGTGGCCACCGCGGCGATCCCCTCGCCCCGCCCGGTGAGTCCGAGACCGTCCGTGGTGGTCGCGGACACCGAAACCGGTGCGCCCAGAATGTCACTCAACACCTTTTGCGCTTCGTCTCTGCGCGGGCCGATCTTCGGCCGATTCCCGATCACCTGGACGGCGGCATTGGCGACACCGAATTCTTCCTCGCCGAGGAGTCGTCGCACCTCGGCGAGCATTGCGGCGCCGCTCACTCCCGACCATTCCGGCCTGCCTGTGCCGAAAACCGAACCCAGGTCCCCGAGTCCCGCGGCCGACAGCAATGCGTCACACAGTGCGTGGACCGCGACATCGCCGTCCGAGTGACCGGCGCACCCGTCCTCGCCCTCGAACAGAAGACCGGCCATCCAGCACGGCCGTCCCTGCTCGATCGGATGGACGTCCGTACCGATGCCGACGCGCACTAGTTCGCTCCCTCTTCCACCAGCGCGCGGGCCAGCACGAGATCCAGCGGTGTGGTGATTTTGAATGCTGTGGGTTCTCCGACGATGCTGCGAACCTGCTCACCCAGGCGCTCCACCAAGCCGGCATCGTCGGTCGCGATGCCGTCCGCGGCGGCGTAGGCACGCCGGAGCAGTGGTGCGACGAAGCCCTGTGGCGTCTGGACCGCCCGCAGTTCGGAGCGTTCGGGTGTTCCGGTCACCGCCCCGAGAACGTCGACGGTCTTGATCGTGTCCGTCACCGGGAGGACGGGGATGACGGCGCTGCGCCCGCAGCGCAGTTCCGCAACGACCCGGGCAATGAGCGACGGGGGCGTGAGCGCACGCGCAGCATCGTGGACCAGCACGTATTCTGCGTCGTCCGCGACAGCGAGGCCCGCGCGCACCGAATCTGTCCGTTCGCTGCCGCCGGGCACGACGACGACTCCATCAGGCAGAGTGCCGCGCGTGGAATCGACGAGCTCTTCCGGCACGATCACGACGACGCGGTCGACAGCCCCCGACTGGAGGAGCCCGTCGACCGCGCGTACAAGCATGGTCTTCCCACCGAGATCAACGAATGCCTTGGGCGTCATCTCGCCCAGACGCACTCCCTGACCAGCGGCGGGAACCAGCGCGACTACAGGACCTCGGTCTTCGGTCACTGCGACGTCGCGGCTGTCTAGGACGCGGCCGCGAGGACCTCGTCGAGGATTGTCTCGGCCTTGTCGCTGTCGGTACCTTCGGCCAACGCCAGCTCTCCGACAAGAATCTGCCGGGCCTTCGCGAGCATGCGCTTCTCACCCGCGGACAGGCCGCGGTCCTGCTCGCGCCGCCACAGGTCACGAACGACCTCGGCGACCTTGTTCACGTCACCCGACGCGAGCTTTTCGAGATTCGCCTTGTAGCGGCGAGACCAGTTGGTGGGTTCTTCGGTGTGCGGTGCCCGCAAGACCTGGAAGACCTTGTCGAGACCTTCCTGACCAACTACGTCACGTACGCCTACATACTCTGCGTTGTCTGCGGGAACCCGTACGGTGAGATCGCCCTGAGCAACCTTGAGAACGAGATATTCCTTCTGCTCACCCTTGATGGTGCGGATTTCGATAGCTTCGATCAGCGCCGCACCGTGATGGGGGTATACGACGGTGTCTCCGACCTTAAAAATCATCTGTCCCGTGCCCCTTTCGATCTTTCGAGTTTAACACGTGACCGGTTCCAGGTCGCATCAACGGTGCAGGTCAGGGGCACCGAGGCCTGATCGTAGGGGTTGACAGCGCCTGTGATACGTGCATCTCAGGGGCTCCGAACTGGCCGTTCTTCGAGGCCGAAGGTGCACGCAGACAACCATTGTGAGTACCCAGCGACCGGGCCGTACGAGGGAACTACTACTCTGCCTAGTTGGAGTGCGAACCTGACACTGGAGGACAACCCGTGACTGCTCTCGACAAGCCGACTCGCCGAGTCGCGACCGCCGTTGCTCTCGCTGCCGGCGCGGCCCTCACGCTGTCCGCTTGCGGTGCGGGACAGATCACCCAGACCTCGAGTCAGGTCGCCGCGGTCAACGGCAACGGTGCCGACCTCGGATCGATCGCTCTGCGCAACGTGCACGTGGTGTACCCCAACTCGGACGAGTACAGCATCGAGGCCGGCGGAAAAGCGGTCCTCGCGTTCACCGCGATCAACAACAACGAAGATGCCGCCGACAAGCTGACCAAGATCAGCACCGACGTCGCCAAGACCGTCACCATTCGTGATGCCGCCGGCGGCCAGGAGATTCCCCCGCAGACGGCGCTCGTGGCCGGAGACGTCGCACAGGACGCTGTGGAGGGTGGTCATGCCGAGCAAGAACGTGACCAGGCCGCCGAGGTTCCGAGCGATGTCGTCCTGGTCACGCTGGACGATCTGAAGGAGGGTGTGCGCCCCGGACTCACCTTCCCCGTCACCTTCACCTTCGAGAAGGCCGGTGAGGTCACGGTGTCCGTTCCCGTCGACGCCGGTCACGAAACCGAGCGTCACGTGTCAGACAAGTCCGCGGGCACGCAGGCCGAAGGCGGCGGCGGGCACTGACAGCCGCCCGGGGCCGGTCTGTCGGACCGGCTCTCTAGGCTGCGTCGGTGGCCAAACTCAAGTCCAGCTTCCGGTGTTCATCGTGTCAGTGCACCGTGCCCAAATGGGTCGGCCGCTGTCCCGAGTGCGGCAGCTGGGGATCGATGGATGAGGCTCCGATCCTCGCGCCGGTTGCGAGTCGTCCGGGCGCCTCGCTCGCGAAGGCTGGGGCGGGGGCCGTTCTCCCGTCCACGCCGGCGACCCCCATCACGAAGATCGACAGCACGTCCACCCAGGCCAAACCCACCGGCATCGGTGAACTCGACCGTGTCCTCGGCGGTGGCGTGGTCCCCGGGTCGGTCGTTCTCCTCGCGGGCGAACCGGGCGTCGGCAAGTCCACGCTTCTTCTCGAGGTCGTACACCAGTGGGCGCGGCGGGGCCCGGACGACCGATCGCTCTACGTCACGGGTGAAGAGTCCGCCGGTCAGGTACGGCTACGCGCCGACCGGACGGGCGCGGTGCACGAGCGGGTCTATCTCGCCGCCGAATCCGACCTCGCGACCATTCTCGGTCACGTCGAACAGGTACGTCCCACCCTGCTGATCGTCGACAGCGTGCAGACCATGCTTGCCGCGGACGTCGACGGTGTCGTCGGCGGCGTCACCCAGGTCAAGGCCGTCACCAGTGCGCTCACCTCGCTCGCGAAAGCCAGCGGTGTCCCGGTCCTGCTGATCGGCCACGTCACGAAGGACGGCGCCGTCGCAGGTCCGCGGTCACTCGAACACCTCGTGGACGTGGTCCTGCACTTCGAGGGCGACAAGCACTCCACACTTCGCATGGTGCGCGGGGTCAAGAACCGCTTCGGTGCCGCCGACGAGGTGGGATGCTTCGAACTCCGGGAAGACGGCATCGCCGGCATCAGCGACCCGTCGGGACTGTTTTTGCACCACCGCGCCGAAGCTGTTCCCGGAACCGCCGTCACGGTCATGATGGACGGCAAGCGGCCCCTGCTCGGCGAAGTCCAGGCGCTCGTGGCCGCAACATCCATGCCCGCACCCCGGCGCGCGGTGAGCGGGCTCGACAGCGCACGTGTGGCCATGGTGCTGGCCGTGCTGGACCGCCGGTGCGGGGTGCCGATCGCCAAGAACGACGTCTATGCGGCGACGGTCGGCGGCATGCGGATGACCGAACCGTCCGCAGACTTGGCACTGGCACTCGCCGTCGCCTCCGCGGTGAAGGACAAGCCTGTCCCCGACGGGCTGGTGATCCTCGGCGAAGTCGGGCTGGCAGGTGAGGTCCGGCGGGTTCCCGGTGTCGGGCGCCGGCTCGCCGAAGCGGCCCGACTCGGATTCAACCGGGCCCTCGTTCCGCTCGACTCCGGTGCGGCCCCTCCCGGAATGAAGGTCACCGAGGTCGGGAATCTCGGAGCGGCCATCGCCACCCTGCGTATATAGACAACTAGATCGACGACGTGCCGAACGGCATGTCGGGAACCCCGTCTACGAAGGTCTTGGTCTTCTCGAAGTGTTCGGCCGTGACTGTGAGGAACAACCCCCGCGACGTGGCCACTACCACGTCGGGGTCGGTGTTCGGTCCCTCGACGATGCGCGCCTCCGCACTGGCGTAGACCTTGCGGCGGATCGTTCCGTCGATGCGCGCGTGAAATTCGAGCACCGAGCCCAGCGGAATGGGCCGCGCGAAGTCGATCTCCAGATGACCGGTCACCACCGGACCGTCCACGGTCGCCCGACACGCCATGCCCAGTGCCTCGTCGAACGCCGTCGACAGGATGCCGCCGTGGATCACTCCCGGACCGCCCTGATAGCGAGGGGCCACCTCGAGACGTCCCCACACGTCGAGGTCCTCCCCGGCGGTGAAGCTCATGGACATACCGGCCGGCGACTGGTCGCCGCATCCGAAGCACCGGCTCCAGTGCTTCGGCACGGGCTGACCTGCAGCGGGGAAGGTGCCAACCGGTTCCGGCAGGGTCAGGTCGTCGGGCAAAGTCCAGGTACTACTCATGGATAGGTAATCTAAACGCGGGTCCGGGCCCTATTCCCCGACGGCCCTGTACAAAGTGACGTCTACCTCAGCGGGGAGTGTTTCGCGATGAACGATGCAGAGTCGTCGTCTGCGCTGCGCGAAACCATTGCCCGGCTCGCTCCCGGAACGGCGCTTCGGGACGGCCTCGAACGCATTCTCCGCGGCCGCACGGGCGCACTGATCGTCCTCGGTTACGACGAGCAGATGGAAGAAATCTGCGACGGCGGCTTCGAGCTCGACGTCGAGTTCGCTCCCACCCGGCTGCGTGAGCTGTCGAAGATGGACGGTGCCGTCGTCCTGTCCACGGACGGTTCGCGCATCGTCCGCGCCAACGTCCAACTGGTTCCCGACCACAAGATTCCCACCGTCGAGTCCGGCACCCGGCACCGCGCCGCCGAACGCACGGCGATGCAGACGGGATATCCCGTGGTGTCGGTGAGCCAATCGATGAGCATCGTCAGCGTGTACGTCGGCGGAATACGGCACGTCATCGACGGGTCTGCCACCATCTTGTCCCGGGCCAATCAGGCGGTGGCCACACTCGAGCGGTACAAGGCGCGCCTCGACGAGGTCACCCGTCAGTTGTCGGTCGTCGAAATCGAGGATTTCGTCACCCTCCGCGACGCGCTCACCGTGGTGCAGCGGCTCGAGATGGTGCGCCGCGTGTCTGTGGAGATCGAGCAGGACGTACTCGAACTGGGCACCGACGGCCGACAGCTCGCCCTCCAACTCGAAGAGCTCGTCGGCGACAACGATGTGGCACGGGAACTGATCGTCCGCGACTATCTCGCCGGTTCGGGACCCGCCCCTGCACCCGATGTCGAGAAGTCGTTGACTGCCCTCGACAAGATCACCGACGCCGACCTGCTCGACCTGACGACTCTGGCTCGCGCGTTCGGATACCCGGGAACGATCGAAGCGCTCGAGGCCCCCATGAGTCCACGTGGTTATCGCGTTCTCACCCGAGTTCCCCGCTTGCAGTTCAACCAAATTCACCGGCTCGTCGGCTCGTTCGGAACTCTGCAGTCGCTGCTTGCCGCAACGGCCGCCGACCTGCAGTCGGTGGAGGGAATCGGCGGCTTGTGGGCTCGACACATCAGGGAGGGCCTGTCCCGGCTCGCCGAAACGTCGATTTCCGGTCCGTACGACTAGTTTTCGCCCGATCGCAAGGTACGAGCCGAACCACCTCCTACGATCGATCCGCCGAATAAGCCTCGCCGACAACGGATTCCAGTGCGACACGCACGGCATCGAGGTGTTCCGCCATGGCCTTGGCGGCCACGTCATAGCTCCTGGACTCGATCCCGTCGACTATCCGGTCGTGCTCGTCGTTCGACCTCTGCTGCCGGCCGGCGACCAGGTTGAGCGTTTCCGACTGCCGGGTCAGCGCTTCACGAATATCGACGACGACCGACTCGAACACACGATTGCGACTGGTCCGGGCGATCAGCGCGTGAAACTGGGCGTCCAGGGACACCCACACCAAGGGGTCGTCCTCGTCGCGCATCTGACCGGCCAAGCCGCGCAATGCGGCAAGGTCCTCGGCAGAGTGCCGCTGCGCCGCCCATCCGGCAGCGGGGATCTCCACATGAGGGCGCGCCTCGACGAGCTCGTTGGCGGCGTAATTCCCGAAGTCGAGGTCGCGCGCGATCGAATCACTGATGACGAACGTGCCCAGACCCGATTTGGTCTCGGTCAGACCCAGCGCATGACATGACCGTAGGGCCTCGCGGATGACCGAACGACTGACCCCGTGCCGCGCCGCCAACGACGCTTCCGAAGGGAGCCGTTCACCGACCGCCAGGTCACCCGAGGTGATGGCGGCGCGCAGGTCCGCGAGAACAGCTTCGGCGGCGCTGACCCGCGCGGTCACGGGACGCCTGGCTGCCCAGCTGTCTGACAGGTTCATGGCATTATTCTTCTCACGACCAGGCAAATGCGTCAACCTGCCCGAGCCGAGGGTTGACGACCGCAAGTGAGCCACGTAACAATGACACCTGTCTGACAGCCGGGCAGGTAGGCAGTTTGGCAGCTCTACCAACTGCCTCTCCGAGCGCCGCGGGCCACTGCTAGCGCGAATCCACGTGAGGAATGAAGTCAAGTGCTCGAAACGAGAACAGAACACGACCTACTCGGGGACCGCCAGGTGCCCGCAGAGGCGTACTGGGGAATTCACACGCTCCGTGCGGTGGAGAACTTCCCGATCACCGGTCGGCCGATCTCGACGAACCCCTCGTTGATTCGCGGACTCGCCTTCGTCAAATGGGCAGCATCGAGCGCCAACGAGAAGCTGGGCATTCTCGACCACCGCCGCGCCGAGGCGATCGGCCAGGCCTGCCGCGAGATTCTCGAGGGCCGCTGGCACGAGCAGTTCGTCGTCGATGTGATCCAGGGTGGCGCCGGGACGTCGACCAACATGAACGCCAACGAAGTCATTGCCAACCGGGCGCTCGAAATTCTCGGTCACGATCGCGGCGACTACCAGTACCTGCACCCCAACGAGCACGTCAACCTCAGCCAATCGACCAACGACGTCTATCCCACGGCAGTGAACATCGCCACGATTCTGACGATCGAGGATCTGCTCGACGCCCTGCGGGTGCTGCAAGAGGCGTTCGGTTCGAAGGCCGTCGAGTTCGCCGGCACGGTGAAGATGGGCCGCACCCAACTTCAGGATGCGGTCCCGATGACACTCGGACAGGAATTCGCCACCTACTCGGTGATGATCGACGAGGACCGCGCACGACTCGGGGAAGCAGCGCTGCTGGTCCACGAGATCAACCTCGGAGCCACCGCAATCGGAACCGGACTCAACGCCCCCGCCGGGTACGCCGAGGCCGCATGCGACAAGCTGCGCGAACTCACCGGACTTCCCCTCGTTCTCGCCACCGACCTGGTGGAGGCTACCCAGGATGTGGGTCAGTTCGTGCACCTGTCCGGCGTCCTGAAGAGGATCGCGGTGAAGTTGTCGAAGGTCTGCAACGACCTCCGTCTTCTGTCCTCCGGTCCGCGGGCGGGACTCAACGAAATCAATCTGCCGCCGGTGCAGGCGGGATCTTCGATCATGCCCGGCAAGGTCAATCCCGTGATTCCGGAAGTGCTCAACCAGGTGGCCTACGAGGTCATCGGTCATGACGTCACCATCACAATGGCCGCCGAATCCGGCCAGCTGCAACTCAACGCCTTCGAACCGATCATCGTGCATTCGCTGTCGGACGGAATGCGGCATCTGGCCGCCGCCTGCCGCATCCTGGCCGACAAGTGCGTTCTGGGGATCACCGCCAATACCGAACTTCTGCGTGCCCGGGTCGAAGACTCGATCGGACTCGTCACCGCGCTCAATCCGTACATCGGCTATACCGCGTCGACCCGTATCGCGCAGGAAGCGCTGGTGTCCGGTCGTAGGGTCGCCGACCTCGTGATCGAGGCGGGACTACTCGATCGAGACGAACTCGATCGACTACTCAGTCCGGAGCATCTCGCCAATCTGAGGGCTGGTACGGCCACTCAGGCTCCCGTTCCGACGACCGCTGGAGTGGTGTCATGACGATCGAAAAAGACGGCCCGAGTCAGACACACGACATCTTCGTCGAGGAAGATCTGGGGTACCGAAAAGCACTCGGTCCTCGACAGATTCAGATGATCGCGATCGGTGGTGCGATCGGCACCGGTCTGTTCATGGGCGCCGGTGGACGCCTTCATCAAGCAGGACCCGCCCTTGTTCTCGTCTACGCCCTCTGTGGATTTTTCGCCTTCCTGATCCTGCGGGCACTGGGCGAGCTGGTGATGCACCGTCCCACGTCGGGATCGTTCGTCTCGTACTCCCGCGAATTCTTCGGCGAGAAAATGGCGTTCGCCGCCGGCTGGCTCTACTGGCTGAACTGGGCGATGACCGCGGTCGTCGACGTCACCGCAGTAGCGCTCTACATGAACTTCTTCAAGAAATACTGGGCACCGCTCGGGGACGTCGACCAATGGGTATTCGCCTTGGCGGCAGTAGCGCTCGTTCTGACACTGAACATGGTGTCGGTACGCGTGTTCGGTGAATTGGAATTCTGGTTCGCGCTCATCAAAGTCGTGGCGCTGGCCGCCTTCCTCTGCTTCGGCGTCTATTTCGTCTTGTTCGGTACCCCCATCGAGGGCCACACCTCCGGCTTCAGCATGATCTCCGACAACGGCGGGTGGTTCCCCAACGGCATCCTGCCCGCGATCGTGGTGATTCAGGGCGTCGTATTCGCCTACGCATCCATCGAATTGGTGGGTACCACGGCCGGGGAAACCAAGAATCCGGAAAAGGTGATTCCCAAGGCGATCAACACGGTGATCCTCCGGATTCTCGTTTTCTATGTCGGATCCGTCCTGTTACTGGCGCTGCTTCTCCCCTACATGGAATATCACGCCGGCGAAAGCCCGTTCGTCACCTTCTTCGGAACGATCAACGTCGAAGGCGCAGACGCAATCATGAATCTCGTCGTACTCACCGCCGCACTGTCCTCACTCAATGCCGGATTGTATTCGACCGGACGAATACTGCACTCGATGGCCATGGCGGGGTCGGCGCCCGCGTTCGCGGCGAGGATGAACAAGGCGGGCGTCCCCTATGGCGGCATCGCTCTCACGGGATTCGTCATTCTTCTCGGTGTCGGACTCAATGCGATCGTTCCCACTCAGGCATTCGAGATCGTCCTCAACCTGGCCGCACTCGGGATCATCAGCGCCTGGGCCGTAATCGTGTTGTGTCAGTTGAAACTCTGGAAGTTCGCGAAGGAGGGGCGCCTCGTGCGGCCGAGCTTCCGGATGTTCGGCGCCCCCTACACCGGCATTCTGACGTTGGCGTTCCTCGTCGGCGTAGTCGTGCTGATGGCCTTCGACCACCCCGTCGGAACGTGGACCGTCGGATCGATCGCCATCATCGCCCCACTCCTGGTGATCGGCTGGTACGCCTGCAGAAACCGCATCCGCGACCTGGCCGCCGCACGAGATGGCAGCATGACCACCGATGACTACCCGACCGCCTCGCAGGGAGGACAGTAAGTGCCTACAGTCGCCGTCGTCACCACCGGGGGCACCATCGCTAGCCGACGCGACGAGGAGGGTGTGAGCCGTCCCGTCGTCACGGGCCCGGATCTGCTCGCGACCGGAGCCGAGCGGGCGGCCACCGAGGTCCGCGTCACCGATGTCCTGTCGAAGGACAGCTCGTGCATGACCTTCGCCGACATGGATCGGGTACGCGAGGCAATCGCGGCGGAACTCCGCGACCCCGCTGTCGCCGGGGTGGTCGTTCTCCACGGAACCGACACCATGGAGGAAACCGCGTTTCTGGTGGATCTGCATCACGCCGATCCCCGGACGGTCGTCTTCACCGGGGCACAACGCACCTTCGATCATCCCGAGTCGGACGCGCAGGCCAACCTCTCGGCCGCATTGTCGGCCGCCACCGATCCGGCCATGCGTGGGCGGGGAGTGTTGATTTCCTTCGGCGGAAAGCTTCATCCGGTTCCGGGGGTCCGCAAGGCAGACACGACCGCGCTCGATGCGTTCCGGTCCGTCCGCACCCCGATGCACCGACACCGGCCCGAGCCACTGCCCTGGCGTCCGATCTCCGGCGTCCGTGTCGACGTCGTCGCGATCTACCCTGGCACGGATCGTGTGCAGTTCGACGCGTGCCGGAGCGCCGGCGCGCACGGCGTGGTTCTCGATGCGCTCGGATCCGGCAACGCGAACCCCGTAATCGTCGAGGCGGTACGCGAATCCGTCGCGGCGGGTGTGCCGGTCGCCGTATCCACCCGCGTTCCGTTCGGGTCGATCTCCCCCACTTACGGCGGAGGTGGAGGCGGCTCCGATCTCATCGCAGCCGGGGCCCTCTTCTCGACCGACCTCAGAGCCGGACAGGCCCGCATTCTTCTTGCGGCACTGCTCGCCGACCCTGACCAGACCGGCCTGGAGAAGGAATTCGATCGCCGGTCCCGGATCGAGCTGTAGCCCGGTCAGCTCAGGTTGAACGGTTCCGGCGCACTACGCAGCTGACCCAGCTGCCCCACCACGGTGTACGCGCCGGGACCCACCGGATCGCGCTTCGGTTCCGGTTGGGTGAGGCAATCCGGTGCGGACGTCTTGGCAGACCACTTCACCGTGAACTGAGCCTGCTCGCCAGCGGCGAGGGTGCGCAGGTCGGCCGCGGACTGCGGGAAGCAGTCGATGTTGGACCACAGCCGGACGCTGCCGTCGATCGTGTACACGAGCACCTGCTGCAGGCTGCTACCGAGGTCGCGCTGGCACGGGGTGGTGCCGATGTTGGTGACGACCGTGGTGAAACTCGGCTCTTCCCCCGGAAGGTAGGTCGGTTTGTCGGCAGCGACCTTGATGGCCAGGGACTGGTCAGGACACTGGCCGGCCGCAACAGCCTGACCGCTGGCGGCTGCACTCGTCGACCCCGCACTGCTCGATGCTCCACTGGTCGAGGAGCCCGAGGCACTTGCCGTGCCGGACCCTTCATCGCCGGCCGCGGCGGCTCCGCCGCCCCCACCCGAGCCGCCGGAACCACCACTCGACGGCGAACCCGAGGCAGTCGGCGAAATCGACACCGGCGTCGTCATCGACGAGCTGGCTGCCGCGGGGTCGGTCTCGGAATCGTCCCCACCGCGGAGGGAACTGATCAACCAGACCACCAAGAGCAGCACGACGATGGCGCCGCCGATCGCCAGCGCCCTGCGGCGCCAGTAAATCTCGGGGGGCAACGGTCCATTCGGTTCCAGCACGACGTCAACGGTAGTTCGGCAGCGTGCGGGTACGGCTCAGCGGGTGCGGCGTGTCGCGGTCAGGCCGTGAGCTCACCGATGTCTCCGACGACGCCCTGCAGGTGGGTGCGGCCGTCGGACAGCTTGTACGTGACACCGGCGATGGCGCACGCGCCGCTCTCCACCTTCTCCGCGATGATGCGCGACCGCTGCATGAGCAGCGCACCGGTCTCCACCACATGGCGACCCTCGAGTTCGTCGACTGTACTGAGGCCCTCGCGGCGTCCCTTGAGGATCGACGGCGCCACACGTTCGACGATGCTGCGGATGAATCCGGGGGGGATGTTGCCGTCGTCGAGGGCGTCGAGCGTCGCCTTGACGGCGCCACAGCTGTCGTGACCGAGCACGACGATGAGCGGCACGTTGAGCACCCCGACGGCGTACTCGATCGACCCGAGAACCGCGTCGTCGAGGACGTGACCTGCGGTGCGGACGACGAACATGTCGCCGAGCCCCTGGTCGAAAATGATCTCGGCGGCGACGCGGGAGTCTCCGCAACCGAACAGGACGGCCGTGGGGTGCTGGCCGTCGACGAGCTTCGCACGATCGGCGACACCCTGACTGGGATGGAGCGAGGTGCCGTTGACGAACCGCTCGTTACCCTGGCGTAGGGACTTCCATGCAGAAACCGGGTTGGAGTTAGGCATGAACATATTGTGCACCCCTCCTGTTGCACCGGCTCTGCGGGAGCATTACGTCGACGGAAAATCCGGTTGGCACGGCGGCGAAGGGACTTGTGAGAAGAAGTGACCGTGGACTCGTCTGCGCTGATCAGGTGGTACGACGCCGAGGCCAGGGATTTGCCGTGGCGTCGCGAGGGTGTGACCGCCTGGCACATTCTGATGAGCGAGATCATGCTGCAGCAGACACCCGTCGTCCGCGTTGCTCCCATCTGGGAGCAATGGGTGCAGCGCTGGCCCGTCCCGTCCCGGATGGCCGCGTCGAGCCAGGCCGACGTCCTGCGCGCGTGGGGAAAGCTCGGTTATCCGCGGCGAGCGCTGCGACTGCACCAGTGTTCCGAAGTGCTGGCCACCCAGCACGGTGACGTGGTCCCGAGCGACGTCGACACGCTCCTCGGGCTTCCCGGGATCGGCGCGTACACCGCTCGGGCGGTGGCGTGCTTCGCCTACGGGCAGCGTGTCCCCGTCGTCGACACCAATGTTCGACGGGTGGTGGCACGCGCCGTGCACGGAAACGCGGAGCCCGGCAACCCGTCGACGGTGCGCGACCTGGCGGACGTGTCCGCGCTGCTGCCCCGTACCCGCGCCCGCGCCGCCACGTTCTCGGCGGCACTCATGGAACTCGGTGCGACGATCTGCACCGCACGCTCCCCCGAATGCTCGCGGTGTCCGCTGCCGAGTTGCGCCTGGATGGTCGCCGGGCGTCCAGCGCACACCGGCGAACGCAGGAAGGTGCAGAAGTTTGCAGGCACGGACCGTCAGGTTCGAGGCAAGCTCATGGCGGTGTTGCGCGACAGTTCGCGTCCGGTCGAGCGGGTCCGCCTCGACCAGGTGTGGCTCGACGACCCAGGTCAGCGCGATCGTGCTCTGCACTCGTTACTGCTCGACGGACTGGTGGAGCAGACCGACGACGGCCTCTTCGCCCTCGCGGGTGAGGGAAGCTAGAAGCCCACACGATCGGGCACAGACGCTGAGAAAACTGCTGGAAACCTCCACAATTGCGTCCGCAGCTGACAAACCACTGCGCAACCGTGCGCTCAGGTCAGTCCGTGCAGGAATTCCTCGACCACTTTCCTGTACTGCTCGGGCTGATCATCGTGGACGAGGTGCCCGGCCTGCTCGATGCGGACATATTCGGCGCGGGGATGCCGCTCCGCCATCGTCCGCATCTGACCCTCGGGGGTGATGGTGTACTCGCCCTCGATCAGCAGCGCCGGCACCGTGATCGAGGCCCACTGAGCCCAGAAGTGCCGGTCGCCCCACTCGGCGGAGATGTCGCGAAACGTCTCGACCTCACCGTGCAGGTACCAGCCGTCGGCACGCTGCTCGAACGAGTCGAGGAAGTACTGACCCGCGACAGGTCCGAAGAACTCGACGAGCGCCTCTCGCGTCTCGAACGATTGCGGCCAGTTCGAGATCATCGCCGCCCAGTCGTCGGCGGTACGGCCACGAAAATCAGGCGCCATGTCTTCCAGAACGAGAGCGGCGACCTTCTCCGGGAACTCGGCGGCCAGGCACCACGCGTGCAAGGCGCCCATCGAATGCCCGATGACGACCAGCGGCTCGGCGACCGGACTCAATGCCGCCGCCAGGTCTTCGACGAATGCTTCCGTCGACAGCACGGGCGGGGCGGGGCGGCCGTGGCCTGCAGCGTCGAACGTGTAGACGTGGCCGTGTTCGCGCAGCCACGGAACGTGCCTGCGCCACGTCCGCGCACTGCCCATCAACCCGTGCAGCAGCAGAATCGGTCGTCCGGTGCCGCCCTCGTCGTGCAACGCACTCTCACCCACCACGCCTGCGACGCTAGCGGAGTACCCTCCCGAAGCATGGCAGTGGTGAAGATCAATGCAATCGAAGTTCCCGAGGGTGCGGGCCCCGAACTGGAGAAGCGCTTCGCAGGACGCGCGCATGCCGTCGAGAATTCCCCAGGCTTTCTCGGGTTCCAGCTTCTGCGCCCGGTCAAGGGCGAGAACCGCTACTTCGTCGTCACCCAGTGGGAGAGCGAAGAGGCGTTCGAGGCGTGGCGCGACGGCCCTGCACGGGAAGCGCACGCTGGTGAGCGGCAGAAGCCGGTGGCGTCCGGCGCGTCTCTGCTCGAGTTCGAGGTGGTTCTCGACGTCTCGGCAGCGGCCGACCGCTGAGGACCTGCTCGACACAAACCTCGAGGCGAACATTGACACGGCGGCCCGCCGGGTGCGAAAGTTCGCAAGACAAAGCGATGGTTCGGCAGGAATCCGGTGCAAAACCGGAGCGGTCGCGCCACTGTAAATCGGAGTAGTCCCTCAGCTAGGCCACGGCAAGATGCGGGAACCACCTCGACAGCCAGATACTGCGGCCATCGCATGAACCTAGGGGACGCGACATCCCAGGAGGAACCATGGCACTCGTCTACGCACCCGGCGCATCGGTCGATTCGACCCGGCTCGCCGTCATCTCGTTCGCGATCGTCCTTTTCGCGATGCTTGCTCTCTACCTCGTGGGATTCGACCAGGGCGCGATTTCGCGCAGCGGCATGTACATGCACGAACTGATGCATGACGGGCGCCACCTGCTGGGCCTTCCGTGCCACTGAGCGAGTCATCCGCGAACATGACACCGAGCGAGTCCTTCGGGAAATTACTGATTCGCGGTCTGCTTGCAGGCTTGATTGCCGGAATCCTCGCCGGCGGCGTGGCATTCGTCCTCGGCGAATCGCACATCGACGCCGCCATCGCGATCGAGGAAGCGGGTAGCGCCGACCACTCGCACGGCGGGGCGGAATCGACTGCACCGGCAGGCCATTCGCACGACGAGGAAGAAGCCCTGGTCAGTCGCAACGGACAGCGGTTCGGTCTGTTCCTCGCGACGTCACTCGCCGGACTGGCGCTCGGGGCGATATTTGCCGTCGTCGCGCACTACGCGCGCAGGGTGACCACGCTTTCGGGTCCGGTGCTCGGTATGGTGCTCGCGTCACTCGGGTGGCTGGCGATCGAAGCCGTTCCGTTCTTCAAGTACCCGGCCAATCCGCCGGCCGTCGGCGATCCCGAGACGATCACCAGTCGCACCTGGCTGTGGCTCGCCGTGGTGGTGCTGGGTCTGCTCGCCGTGGTCGCCTCGGTATTCGCCGCGAAAGCGGTAGCTGCTCAGGAATTCCTGTCGACGCGCATCGCGGCCCCGGTGGCCGCTTTCCTGGTCGTGGTCACGGTCGGATATTTGATTCTGCCTACCGTCGACGAGGTGGGCGACGACTTCCCTGCCGGCCTGTTGTGGGATTTCCGCCTCGCTTCCCTCGCCACCCAGGCAACCCTGTGGCTCGCTCTCGGTCTCGTGTTCGCGTTCCTCACCGAGCGTGCCAGCCGGGCGCAGGCGCCCGCGTCGGCGAACGCCGGCTGACGCGCCTTCCAAGGCGTCAACGGAATTTGTCCCACCGGGCCGGGTCCGCCTCCAGGGCGGCCCGGTCCCAGCCACCCAGTTCGGCAGCCGCGTCGTACGTGCTGTGCAGGAACGTCAGCAGTGCCAGATCCGGATCGTCTGCAGTTCGGACGGCCTCATACGGCAGCAAGAACTGCCGGAATTCTCCGCTGTAGATGGCTCCGTCGGGCCCGACCGGGTAGTCGGCGAAGCCATCCGGCTCAGGGTAGGCGTACGCATAGAATGCGCCTTCGGCGCCACCACCGGGCCAGAAACCGCAGCTGCTCAGCTCGTGCGAGTAGCCCTCGACCATCACCCAGTCTCCGCAGTTCGGCGCTCCCCCAGGGTGAGTCGGCGCGGTTTCCCGGAGAACCGGGTACAGGCCAGGTCGAGCGCACCCCAAAAAAAGTGCACGGGACTGACCTTCCCGATGAAATGCGAACGGAACTCGTGCAACACCCGGTCCGCCTGCACGAGCTGCCGCCAGAACCGGTACACCGACTCACCGTCGTACGAGCAGTGCTGGGTGTCCTCCGCGAACGGAACGGCTGGGTTCACCTCGTTGGGCCGGGCCCGAATGGTGGTCGCCACACCCAGTTCGTCCAGCGTGTCCATCGTCTCTGTGTAGAAATCGGCCACCGACTTCGGTTCGAGGGCAACCGTCCCGCTGCCGCCCGTGCTCGTGCGGATCACCAGTCGATGGTCGGCGAAGTCGAATTCGATATCGAAACATTCGGTGCCGTACGGGACTGTCGACGTCGTGAGACCGCGGGGGCTCACGTACAGCGGAACCTGCCACCAGTGGTTGATCAACGGTGCGTGGGCCAAGCGGATCTTCCCGACGATCTGCGTCCACATGTGCAGGGTGTCCCGTGTCGAGGTCCAGTCGTCCACTTTCAACGCAGGCCATGTGTCTCTGGATCGTGTCTGCTCGCGCACAGTGCCTCCCTGCCGATGACGTGCATTTCAATGTGCTCTTCGGCCAAGGCGATGGCAAGCGCGTCGCACCGACGCCCGGGTAGGGGTGGAGTCCACTGGCGCGGACACTGGCCTCGTCAGTCCACCGGCGCTGCGCTCGCCTGTGTCAGCAGCTGAAGGAACACGTCCTTCGGTTGAGCACCCGACACCGCAATTCGGCGGTCTGCCACGAAGAACGGCACCGCCGATACCTGCAACTGTCGTGCAGTGTCGAGGTCAGCGCGTACGGTATCCGCGCCGGCGTCGGAGTCCAGCTGCTTCCGTACGACATCAGGGTCGAGACCGGTACACGATGCAATGTCGACCAGAACGGCCCGATCGTCGATCACCGCGCCCTCACTGAAGTGCGCGCGGAACAGCGCCTCCACCACCGCGTCGCGAGAGTCGCCCGCGAGGTGAATCAGACGGTGCGCGTCGAACGTGTTGGCGGCGATCACGGTGTCGAAGTCGAGCCTGAGCCCTTCCTCTGCGGCAGTACGCGACACGTGTTCGAACATCTGACGCACCTGTTCTGCAGGCAGACCTTTGCTCTGCACGAGGGCGTCGAGCTCGCTGCGACGCTCCCCTGCCGGTGTTTCCGGCGACAGTTGATACGCCCGCCACGCCACCCGCACTCGCTCACGCCCCTCGAAGTCCGAGAGGGCATCGAGGAAGCGGTGCCTGCCGATGTAACACCACGGGCAGGCCACGTCCGACCAGATTTCGATCTCGATGGTACGAGCGGAGTCGTCGAGTTGTGTCGTCACAGTTCAGGAAACAGTTCGAAGCCGCTTTCTGTTCCGTGACGTCGACCGCAGAAGTTGGGTTTGTCTTGGTCCGCCGCGCCGCATTTGCGCACCCGGGATTCGGCCCGCCGGGACAGTAGTCGGTCTTCGGTACCGGGAGTAACGTCGAAACGGTCGTGCCGCTGATCGAGGGGCGCTCGCCGCAATGCCCGGATGATCGGCAGTGGACGTAGTTCTCGAACCCGCACTCATTCAGGGGAAATCATGGTGTACGTCGCTTCGCCGGGCAGGACTGTCGAAACTCTCGGAGTCGTGTCGATAACCGTCGGCGTCGTCCTTCTTTCCCTCCTCATGCTCTACCTGGTCGGGTTCGACCAGGGCGTGATCTCTCGAAGTGGCATGTACCTGCACGAACTGATGCACGACGGACGCCACCTACTGGGACTTCCCTGCCACTAGTTCCATCCAGGACCGGAGCCGGAGATGAACCCTAGAGCGGAATTCGAAGCACAGGCCGATCGCGTCGCCGAATTCACCCCAGTCCACCACGCCGAAATGGATTCGCCCTATTACCTTTCCAACGCTGCTTTCGACGCGTTGCGGCATGTCCTACACGATGTCGGCGGCCAGCCCGCTCTTCCCGTTCCGTACGAGGAGAAGGTGGAAGAAGACTGGGAGATGCGCACCTACGTCACTTGTGAATGCCTCGGATGGCGGGGTGTGTGGAATTCGGAAGAGCGCCGTCGTGCCGAGAACGACCTGGGTGCAACGCTCTATTTCGGTCTGCCGTACTACGCCCGGTGGATCACGGTGGCGGCCAAGACACTGATCAACAAAGGCCTCATCACCCCTGACGAACTTTCCGCGAAGATCGACGAGGTGCGCCGGCGGTCGAGTGACCAACGAGCAGGTGGGAGTCCGTCATGAGTAAATTCCGGATCGGCGATCGGGTCACCGTCCGGGACGCGACGTCGATGTTCCACACCAGAACTCAAGCGTTCATCCGCGGGCACACCGGCGTGATCGTCGAATATCGCCCGGAATGGGTGATACCCGAAGACGAGGCGTGGGGAAGGGTGGACGACGGACGAACGGAACCGTTCTATGTAGTGCGGTTCAAGCAGACCGACCTGTGGCCTCGCTACACCGGCTTCGACGTCGACACTTTGGAAACCGAATGCTCCGAGCGCTGGCTCGAGCTTGCAGGGGAGGCTGAGACATGACGCATTCGCACGACGACCACACCCCGATCCAAGCGTCGGAGGAGATCAGCGAATTCGAGATCCTCGAAACGGCGATCCGCGAACTGTCCATCGAGCACGGCCTGTTCTCCCACGAGGACCATCGCAGATTCTCGGAGTGGGCCGAATCCGTCGGGCCCTCCGGAGGGTCCAAGCTCGTCGCCAAAGCATGGGTCGACCCCGAATTCAAGAAGCGGCTGTTGGCCGACGGAACCGAGACGTGCAAGGAAGTCGGAATCGACTGGCGCGATCCTACCGGGTCCGGGACACCGAGCGACTACACCTACTTCTACGTGCTGGAAAACACGCCGAAGGTGCACAACGTCATCGTTTGCACGCTGTGTTCCTGCTACCCGCGACCCGTTCTGGGGATGTCACCCGATTGGTACCGCACGCCCAACTACCGGCGCCGGATGGTCCGCTGGCCCCGGGAAGTCATAGCAGAGTTCGGCTTGCACTTTCCGCCCGATGTGGAAGTGCGCGTCCACGACTCGAATCAGAAATCCCGGTTCATGGTGATGCCGATGCGGCCGTCCGGAACCGAGGATTGGAGTGAAGAGCAACTCGCATCGATCGTTACCCGCGACACCATGATCGGTGTGGCAGTACCCCAGGTGGACTGGACGGCGACCACGCCACCCTCTGTCGGAGGCCCACAGTGATGACCGACAAAGGTTACGAGGTACTCCTGAACACGTTGACACCCTCCACGACCCGTGACGATGCCACGCTTCCCGACCTCGACCGTAAACCCGACCCCTGGGAATCGAGAATGCAGGCCACGGCTGAATGCCTGTCCTGGCGTGGCGCCTTCGACAATCTCGAGAGGCGCCACACCGAGGACGAGCTGGGCGAGACCGTCTACCGCGACTTCCCGGTCCGCAGCCGCTCCGTCATCGCGACTGCCCATGCGCTGATGGACAGGGGCGTGATCAGTCAAGAGGAGCTACAGGCCAAGATGGAAGAGATCCGCGCCCGATTCAACCGGCAGTGACGCGGCTCAGGACTCGAGGGCCGCGTCGAGCGTGATCTCGACACCGGTCAACGCCTTGCTGACAGGACACGACTCCTTGGCCGCCTGTGCGGCTTTGGCGAACCCGTCGGCGTCCAGGCCCTCCACTTCACCTCGCACGGTGAGAAGGATGCCGGTCAGCTTGAAACCCGGAGTGTCCGGGCCCAGGGACACATCGGCTTTCACCTCGAGACTCTGCGGAGTCCCGCCTGCCTCCGCGATCAGCGCGGACAACTGCATCGCGAAGCAGGACGAGTGTGCTGCGGCGATCAACTCTTCGGGGCTGGTGGTTTCGTCCGCGTTGTCGGCCGCTCGCTTGGGGAACGACACGTCGAAAGTGGCAACTCCCGAGCTGGTGAGTTCGACTTGCCCCCCTCCCTGTTCGAGCGTTCCGTTCCAGGCGGTGCGTGCAGTACGTGTCGGCATGCCGATCCTCTCGTGTGACATCAGTTCTCCTCGAACCTACTCGTACCGTGCGAGCATGCGCATCGCTCTGGACCGCAGTTCTGTCCGCAGATCCGGAGGTTCCAGGACCTCGACATCGTCGCCCATCGCCCAGAGCACACCGTGCGCATGGGCGCGGTCGCCGAACACCACCTCGAGGCGAACCCGACTACGGTCGAACACGGACTGGGAGCGCACACCGAACACCCGTTCCACGAGATCGTCCCGACGGGCCACCCGCACGAGTACGTCCGCGACAACCGGTTCCGTTCTCGCCCGGAACGCTGCGCGGCGACGCTGCCAGATGGCGGCGAGGTCGATGTCGGTCGGCCGGTGCGCAGGTTCCTCGAGTTCGACTGCCTCCTCGATGCGCTCGAGTCGGTACATCCTCTCCCTGCCGGCATCCATGGCGACGAGGTACCACCGTCCGGACGCATAAATGAGTCCCAGCGGGTCGACAATTCGCCGGACCGCCGCCGCGCCCCTCGACGCGTACAGAATGCTCAGGCGACGTCCGACGAACACGGCCTGCTGGATCAGGCCGAGATGTTCCTCGGCTTGGTCCGGGTCCGACAGCCAGGTTCCCTGAGTGACGAAAATCCGTTCGGCGACCTTGGTGGCCGCTGCGCGGTGTGCGTCGGGCATCGCCGCCACCACCTTGCGCATCGCCGAAGCAAAGGCCGGAGCCATGCCCAGTGACTGCGAGGTGGCGGCGGAACCGGCCGCCAGCAGAGCTTTAGCCTCGTCGACGGTCAGCCCGGTGAGGTCCGTCGTGAATCCGGGGAGCAGTTCGAAGCCGCCGTCCCGGCCACGCTCGGCATACACCGGTATCCCCGCCGTCGACAGAGCGTCGATGTCACGCAGCACGGTACGCGGCGATACCTCGAGCTCGCGGGCGAGCGCCGACGCCGACATCCGACCACGGTTTCGGAGCAGCAGCACCAGCGACAGCAGACGGTCGGCACGCATGGGAAAAGTCTCGCAGAAATACATGACAGGAGATGTCATGTTTCGCGGCGATAGTTGCCGCATGACGACACAGACCACCGATCCCCGTCCCCTCTACCGCGAGGCACTCGCCTGGACTACCGGCCTCATCGACGCGGTCCGCGAAGACCAGCTGGCGGCGTCGACCCCGTGCGCCGACTTCGACGTCCGCACCCTTCTCGGCCATCTGGTGGCCACCGTGGAACGCGCCCGGGTCATCGGCGAAGGCGGGGATCCGAGCACGATCCCCCTCGTCGTCACCGACTTCTCCGACGGTGACTACGCAGCCGCCTATCGGTCCGCGATCGAACGGATGTGGCCGGCCTGGAGCGACGACCGGTTGGACGCCGACGTTCGAGCGCCGTGGGGGACGGTGCCCGGCCGTGCGGCCGTGTGGGGATACATCAACGAGACACTGGTGCACGGCTGGGACATCGCTGTCGCCACCGGTCAGCACTCCGAAGCTCGGCCCGCGCTCGCCGAAGCCGCGCTCGCCGTCGCCCGACAGGCGATTCCGGCCGAAGTCCGCGGTGGACATGTTCCATTCGCCGAAGTGGTCGATCCCCAGCCTGCCGCGGGCCCGACCGAGCGCCTGGCCAACTGGTCCGGACGCAAGAGCGTCTGACCCCGCATACGACGAACGGGCCGCCGGTGGAAATCCACTGGCGGCCCGTTCGTCTAGTTGCTTACTCCGAGTCGGACGCGCCCGACTTGGCCAGGTCGATCGGAACCTCATCGGGCACCGTGACCGGCTTGGTCTCGCCGCGGAACGTGAACTTCGCGTCCTCGCCCGCACCCTCGCCGTCCCAGTTCTCGACGTCGACGTACACGATCTGACCGGGGCCGACCTCGCCGAAGAGGATCTTCTCCGACAGCTGGTCCTCGATCTCGCGCTGGATGGTGCGGCGCAGCGGCCGTGCACCCAGGACCGGATCGAAGCCACGCTTGGCCAGAAGCGACTTGGCCTTGTCGGTGACCGCCATGGTCATATCCTTGTTCTTCAGCGCCACCTCGACGCGTGCCACCATCAGGTCCACCATCTTGACGATCTGCTCGGTGGTGAGCTGGTGGAAGACGACGATGTCGTCGATGCGGTTGAGGAACTCGGGCCGGAAGTGCTTCTTGAGCTCGTCGTTGACCTTGAGCTTCATCCGCTCGTAGTTCGACTCGTCGCCCTTGCCCGACGTGAATCCGAGGCCCACAGCCTTGGAGATGTCCGAGGTTCCGAGGTTCGAGGTGAAGATGAGCACCGTGTTCTTGAAGTCCACGGTCCGGCCCTGGCCGTCGGTGAGACGGCCGTCTTCGAGCACCTGCAGGAGGGTGTTGTAGATCTCCTGGTGTGCCTTCTCGATCTCGTCGAACAACACAACGCTGAACGGCTTGCGGCGCACCTTCTCGGTGAGCTGGCCGCCCTCTTCGTAGCCGACGTAGCCGGGAGGGGCACCGAACAGCCGCGACGCGGTGAAGCGGTCGTGGAACTCACCCATGTCGATCTGGATGAGAGCGTCGTCCTCGCCGAACAGGAAGTTGGCGAGAGACTTGGCCAGCTCGGTCTTACCGACACCGGACGGGCCGGCGAAGATGAACGAACCGGACGGACGCTTCGGATCCTTCAGGCCGGCACGAGTACGACGGATGGCCTTGGCGACAGCCTTGACCGCGTCTTCCTGACCGATAATCCGCTTGTGCAGCTCCTCCTCCATGCGGAGCAGACGCGTGGTCTCCTCCTCGGTGAGCTTGAACACGGGGATGCCGGTCCAGTTGCCCAGAACCTCGGCGATCTGCTCGTCGTCGACCTCGGCGATGACGTCCAGGTCACCTGAACGCCACTGCTTCTCCCGCTCCGCACGCTGCGCGACGAGGGTCTTCTCCTTGTCCCGCAGGTTCGCGGCCTTCTCGAAGTCCTGCGCGTCGATCGCAGATTCCTTCTCACGGCGGGCATCGGCGATCTTGTCGTCGAATTCGCGCAGGTCCGGCGGTGCGGTCATCCGGCGGATACGCATCCGGGCTCCGGCCTCGTCGATGAGGTCGATCGCCTTGTCGGGGAGGAAGCGGTCGTTGATGTAGCGGTCGGCCAGCGTGGCGGCAGCAACGAGTGCACCGTCCGTGATGGACACGCGGTGATGCGCCTCGTAGCGGTCGCGAAGACCCTTCAGGATCTCGATGGTGTGTTCCACCGTCGGCTCACCGACCTGCACCGGCTGGAACCGGCGCTCGAGTGCGGCGTCCTTCTCGATGTACTTGCGGTACTCGTCGAGGGTGGTGGCACCGATGGTCTGCAGTTCACCGCGAGCGAGCTTGGGCTTGAGGATCGAGGCCGCGTCGATGGCGCCCTCGGCCGCGCCGGCACCCACGAGGGTGTGCAGCTCGTCGATGAACAGGATGATGTCGCCGCGGGTGTTGATCTCCTTGAGGACCTTCTTCAGGCGTTCCTCGAAGTCACCGCGGTAGCGGCTGCCGGCCACGAGCGACCCGAGGTCGAGCGTGTACAGCTGCTTGTCCTTGAGCGTCTCGGGGACCTCGCCGTTGACGATGGCCTGGGCGAGACCTTCCACGACGGCGGTCTTACCGACACCGGGCTCGCCGATCAGCACGGGGTTGTTCTTGGTACGGCGCGACAGCACCTGCATGACACGCTCGATTTCCTTCGAGCGGCCGATGACGGGGTCGAGCTTGCCTTCGAGGGCTGCCTGGGTGAGGTTGCGACCGAACTGGTCGAGCACCAGCGACGTCGACGGGGTGCCCGCCTCGCCGCGAGTGCCGCCCGCTTCGGCCGGCTCCTTGCCCTGGTAACCGGACAGCAGCTGGATGACCTGCTGGCGCACGCGATTGAGATCGGCACCGAGCTTGACCAGCACCTGCGCCGCGACACCTTCACCCTCGCGGATGAGGCCGAGCAGGATGTGCTCCGTACCGATGTAGTTGTGTCCGAGCTGCAGCGCCTCGCGCAGGCTGAGCTCCAGGACCTTTTTGGCACGCGGGGTGAAGGGGATGTGGCCGGACGGGGCCTGCTGGCCCTGGCCGATGATCTCCTCGACCTGGCTGCGCACTCCTTCGAGGGAGATGCCCAACGACTCCAGCGACTTGGCAGCGACACCTTCGCCCTCGTGAATGAGGCCGAGCAGGATGTGCTCCGTACCGATGTAGTTGTGGTTGAGCATCCTGGCTTCTTCTTGAGCCAGGACAACAACGCGCCGTGCGCGATCGGTGAACCTCTCGAACATCGCTCTCCCTCACACTTTCCGACGAGCAGTCACGAGACCGGGTGTCTCGTCCCTGTTCGCCGCGTTTCGCTCCGGCACAACAAGCAGATCGCCACCGCCTGCTCGAACGCCTCAGCCCTGAACTGGCGCCTCAGCCTCGAACCGACGAAGGTTCCACGACCCCATCTCATACTCTAGTTGGCTGCCGATCGACCTGCTGCCCCTCCACCCCTTTAGGTGAGCGGGCGAGCCTGCTTATCGTATTCAACGCCCCAGCTCCGGCATTCGTTTCGCTTCCCTGTACGCCGGGAGCGAACAGGGACCGCAAGTCCGCTGAGGCCACCGTTTCTAGCCGCCGGGGTTCGGCTCGAACAGGTACTTCTGTCCAGTTGTTCGTCGCAAGGACGTGGCCGGATGGGTCGACGACAGCTACCAAGCTTCGACAGTCCGGCGAAGTACGCGACCCGCGCGCAGTCGTTTCCGTCGCAGCGTTGCCGCACGAACAGAAAGCCCGCCAGTCCGGCCTATCCCGACAGGGTATGTCGATGACCTGTGTGTTCGCCACCCACTCCCTGCCGGCGCGGTCCCCCGACACGACTGCGGGCACAGCAGACACGTCGGCGCTCGAGGACGCAGCCACAAGCTCGCCGGAAACCAGCGGCGGCGATGGGGCCGGAAACCGGCGGCGGCGACGGGGCCGGAAAGTAGCGTCCGAGACACGGCCGAAGGTCGGCGAGCACGCGACGGTTCAGGTCGGTGTAGGCGAGAGCATCTGTGTTGTCGCTTCGCGCAGCACACCGGACAGGGATGATTCCGCTCCGGAACGGGCTGTTACGCCGAGGCCGGTCCCCTGTCGGCCTACAGCCCGAACGCCAGGAACAGAATTGCCGAAATCCGCACGCAACGAGGCGTGGCCAGTCCCGCATTAACCGATTATCCGATCAGTCGTGGACCGTAACAGCCGAGAAGTCTCCCGGGGAGCGATTCAGCGAATTCTGTTCCCAGCCGACATTCAGTTCGCTTTGTTGTACGCGTCGATAATTTCGGCAGAGATCCGTCCGCGTGCAGAAACCTTTTTGTTGTTCTTACGCGCCCATTCACGGATCGCGGCGCTCTGTTCCCGGTCGACGGAAACGCGGGACTTGGTAGCGGCCGGGGCCGCCGCCACGGTCTTGCCACGCTTGCGCGAACTGACCTTTCGGGCATGCGAAACCCACACGTCGAGCTGCTCGCGCAATTTAGCCGCATTCTCCGAGGAAAGGTCGATCTCGTACTGGACACCGTCGAGTCCGAACTCGACGGTCTCATCAGCAGATGCCTCTTGATCGACGTCGTCGATCAGGGTGACGGTAACCTTCTTGGCCATGGGATGAATTTCCTCTCGAATGAAGCGAACGTGTCATCGTCAACGCGAGCTACTACCCGGAGGTAACCATACCCTTGATTCGTCGTCTTGGAATCCGGAGAATGGACTTATCTTATTCGCACGATTTCGTCGAGGTGAATCAGCGGTACGAGGGGCGCACAATGGGAAAGAGGATTGTTTCCCGGATTCCCAATCCCGTCAATGCCATGAGCAGTCGATCGATTCCCATTCCGGTACCGGTAGTCGGAGGCATTCCCTGCTCCATCGCCGCGAGGAATTCCTCGTCGAGGACCATCGCCTCGTCGTCACCGGCCGAGGCCAGCCGGGCCTGATCGACGAAACGCTCACGCTGAATCACCGGATCGACCAATTCCGAATAGCCGGTGGCCAACTCGAAGCCGCGCACATACAGGTCCCACTTCTCCGTGATTCCCGGTTCGGTCCGGTGGTCCCGTGTGAGCGGAGACGTCTCGACCGGGAAGTTCCGAACGAACGTGGGCTCGTACAACTGGTCGCCGCACTGGTGCTCCCACAGTTCTTCCACAAGCTTTCCGTGCCCGTACCCCTTGTCCTTGGGTACCTCGAGGCCTACCTTCTGAGCGAGCGCAAGCAATTCGTCGACAGTGGTCGCGGGGGTGACCTCGACACCGATCGCCTGTGACAGCGACGGATACATCTCGAGGGTCTTCCATTCGCCACCGAAGTCGTATTCCGTGCCGTCCGCAAGTGTCACCACGGTCGATCCGAAAGCCGCCTCGGCGACTTCCTGAACCAGTTCACGGATCATAACGGCGGAATCGTCGTACGTGCCGTAGGCCTCGTAGGTCTCGAGCATCGCGAATTCCGGCGAATGGGTGGAATCGACGCCTTCGTTCCGGAAATTGCGATTGATTTCGAAAACCTTCTCGATACCGCCGACGACGCACCTCTTCAGGAACAGTTCCGGCGCAATACGCAGATAGAGGTCGATGTCGAGGGCATTGGAATGAGTGACGAACGGCCGGGCCGCGGCGCCACCGTGGAGCGTCTGCAACATCGGTGTCTCGACCTCGAGGAATCCGCGGCGCTCGAGACCATTGCGCAGTTCTCGCACTACGGCCACCCGCTTGCGCGCATTCTCGCGCGCCTCTGCTCGCACGATCAGGTCGGCGTATCGCTGCCGGACGCGCGACTCCTCGCTCATCTCCTTGTGCGCTACCGGCAAGGGACGAAGTGACTTCGCGGCGATCTGCCACGAATCGGCCATCACGCTCAGCTCGCCGCGACGGGAGCTGATCACCTCACCGTGGACGAACACGAAATCACCGAGATCGACATCGGCCTTCCAGGAAGCGAGCGCCTCCTCCCCGACAGAGGCGAGACTGATCATCGCCTGCAGCTGGGTGCCGTCGCCTTCCTGCAGCGTCGCGAAGCACAACTTGCCCGTGTTGCGGACGAAGATGACACGACCCGCGACACCGACCACGTCACCTGTCGTGGTGTCGGGCGCCAGCTCCGGGTACTTCGCGCGGATCTCCGACAGCGTGTGGGTGCGCGCAACCGACACCGGGTACGCCTCGCGCCCCTCCGCGAGGATCCGCGCACGCTTCTCCTGACGGATCCGGAGCTGCTCGGGGGTGTCGTCGACTGGCTGGTCTGCTGCTTCACTCACGGGTCACCAGCCTAATCGACCGCCCGCGGCGCCCCTATTCAGGAGTCTTCGGGCGTCGGCCGGCTTCCGGTCAATGGGCCGAAACGGTGGCCAGCTCGCGCGTGCAGTGCTGCGAGCCGATGAGCGCTCCCAGAAGTCCCGCCGCCTTGATCGCCTTGTACCCGCCGACGAGGTCGGTCGCCTTGTGCAGGCCCAGTTGTTGCAATGACGCGGCAGCGAGACTCGACGTGTAGCCCTCCGAGCAGACGATGATCCACTCCACATCGTGGTTGACCGCCAATGCCAGGTGCGCCGAGCTGGTGGGGTCGAGGCGCCACTCGAGCACGTTCCGTTCGATGGCCAGAGCGCCGGGCAGTGTGCCTTCGACGACCCGCTGCGCCTGCGGTCGGATGTCCACGACTATCGCACCGCGCGCCACCGCCTCGGGCAGCTCGAACGCGTACATCCGGTCGATCTGCGTGCGAGCCTCTTCGAGCATCTGATCGATGGTCATTTCGAACCGCCCTCGGGGAGATCGGTGAGTTCACTTCGGGTGCGGCGCAGGGTGCCGTGCTCGGTGACCTCGTAGTAGGACATGGCCGTGAGCGGGGGCGAGTAGGCGTGCACGCTGAGAGTCGGCGTCGGAACACTCGCTCCGGGCACGTCCTGGGCTCGCACGACGTCGTGAACCCATCCGAGCGGGAAGGAAGCCTGATCGCCTGCTTCCAACGTCCGGTGACGCAGGCGGTCACCCGCCCAGCGGAACTCGGAGAGAGCCCCACTGAGAACGGTGAGCGCCCCGAAAGAGCCTGCGTGGTCGTGCAATTCGGTGTTTCGATCCGGAACCCAGCTGATCAACCAGACATCGACGTCGTCGTCGCTGTACAGCCGCGAGGACCAGCGTTCATCGGTCGGCCATCGATGTGGGAGGAGGTTGTCGTGCCGGCCGTCGAGGACCTCGGCAGCACCTTGATCGGTGATGCGCAGCAGATCGGCCGGACGAAGACGGGTGGGTACAGCTGCAGAAGAATAGGTTGCGAGCACGAGAGAGACTCCAGAAGTGTGAATTGGTCAAGGCAGCGTTCAGCCTCGACAACACTCCTGAGCACTCGTGCAGCGATTCACGCCGACCATTGTGGCACATCTTCCGGGCGGACGGAACCCGTCAGTCGAGCGGACTTCGACGGGACGTCCCACGACGGGCCTGATTCCGCTCGTACACCAGACGCAGGCCTTCGAGAGTGAGGTCCGGTTCGTGCTCGTCGATGGTCTCCGTCTCGGGCATGATCAGCGGCGCGCGATCACCGGTCGCGATCACCACCACATCGGAGCCTGCGAAGGCCGGCAGCTCCTTGCGGACTCGACGTACCAAACCGTCGACGAGACCCGCGAAACCGAACACCGCGCCCGACTGCATGCATTCGACGGTGTTCTTGCCGACCACCGAGCGGGGGCGGAGCAGCTCCACCTTGCGCAACGCCGCCGACTGCGACGCCAGAGCGTCCGACGAAATTTCAAGCCCGGGGGCGATAGCCCCACCGAGGAACTCCCCCTTGCCCGACACGACGTCGACACAGGTGGACGTGCCGAAATCGACGACGATGCACGGCGCACCGTACAGATGGTGCGCCGCAAGACTGTTGACTATCCGGTCGGCGCCGACTTCCTTCGGGTTGTCCACCAGCAGCGGGACACCGGTTCGGACTCCCGGTTCCACCAGCACGTGCGGAACGTGACCCCAGTACCGCGTCAACATCACCCGAATCTCGCGCAACACGGACGGGACCGTCGACAACGCGGCCACACCGGTGATCTGGTCGACGTGCACGCCGAGCAGTCCGCGGAAGATCAGCGCCAACTCGTCTGCCGTCATCCGCTGGTCTGTACGCATCCGCCAGTCCTGCACCAGCTTCGAGTGTTCGCCGGATCCGGTGAACAGCCCGAGAACGATGTTCGTGTTCCGGACGTCGACGGTGAGAAGCACCGATTACACCAAGCTGGATTCACGCTCGGCGTCGAGCGACCCGAGCATGCGGGGAGTGATGAGGCCGGAGCCTTCCGGTGCGTGCGCCGGGTCGGTGCCGAGCTCGATGGGCTTGTTGACTGCATCGACGAAGACGACATGCGGCTGGTAGTCCCGCACCTCCTCCTCGTTCATGACTCCGTACGCAATGAGGATGACGAGGTCGCCAGGCTTGACCAGATGTGCTGCAGCGCCATTGATTCCGATCACACCACTACCGCGTGCGCCGGCAATGACGTAGGTCTCGAGCCGCGCACCGTTGTCGATGTCGACGATGCACACCTGCTCCCCTTCGAGAAGATCGGCGGCGTCCATCAGATCCTGGTCCACCGTGACCGAACCGACGTAATGGAGATCGGCGTGCGTCACGGTGGCGCGGTGGATCTTCGACTTCATCATGGTGCGAAACATGTTCTGGTCCTTACTCTTCCACAGACGGAAGATTCGACGCTTTTCTATCGGGAGGTGAGCTCTTCGGAGACAGCCGAGCCGGACGGCGGTTCCGTTGCACGTTCGAGAAAACCGGTGCCGACCGCGACCCCGACGTTGTCGATCAGCCGGGTGGACCCCACCCGGGCTGCGACGAGCAGGCGACCGTCCCCCCGTTCGGGGGCGGGACCGAGATCGACGCCCCGCACTTCGAGGTAGTCGACATCTACTTCCGGCGCCGACGCCAGCACCTCACGGGCGGTGGCGACAATCGCTTCGGCTCCACCGGCGGCGGCATGGGCGCCGGCGATGAGGGCCGCGGATAACGTTGTCGCCGCAGCCCGCTGTTCCTCGTCGAGGTAACGGTTACGTGAGGACAACGCCAAACCGTCGTGCTCACGGACCGTCGGCACGCCCAGGATCCTGACGTCGAAGTCGAGGTCGGTGACCATCTGCCGGATCAGCGTGAGCTGCTGGTAGTCCTTCTCACCGAAGTACGCAACATGCGGCGCGGCAATCTGGAGCAGCTTGGCCACAACGGTCAGCATGCCCGCGAAATGCGTCGGCCTGGCCGCTCCTTCGAGTTCGGCACCGAGCGGGCCCGGGTGGATCATGGTCCGCTGACCGGCCGGGTACATCGCGGCCGCAGTGGGCACGAAAGCCAATTCGACCCCGGCCTCCCGCAGCAACTCGAGGTCGGCATCGAGCGTGCGCGGATAAGAATCGAGATCTTCCCCGGCGCCGAACTGCAGCGGGTTGACGAAGATCGACACGATCACCACCGCGCCCGTCAACTTGGCCTGCCGCACCAGCTCCAGGTGTCCGGCATGGAGGGCTCCCATTGTCGGCACCAGTGCGACCTGCCGGCCGACGCCCCGAAGCGCCTTCGAGACCCTGGTCAGGACCTTGGGGTCGTGGTGCACGGTGAGTTCCCCGCGCTTGTATCCGCCTTGCAGTTCGCTCACGGAACTCACCTCCGCTCTTCCAGGATGTCCAGTAGTTCAGATGTAGCGCCTGCCCGCTGGGCCGACCGAAGCGACAACGCCCGGTAACCCGCGGCGATCCTTGGATCGACCTCTTCCAGCACCCGCAGGTGCGTGGCCACAGCTTCCGAGTCGCCCCGTGCCACCGGCCCTGTGAGGGCGGCCGGGCCGCGGCGGAGCGCGTTGTCGAGGGCAGCGGACAGCAGGGGTTGTAGAACTCGTTCCGCAACGCCGTTCGGCTCGTTGCCGATCAGCTCCTGCCCCAGAAGCTCCTGCCCTTCGAGCGCGACACGCAAGGCGGCGACGGCGTCGACGACCAGCGTGACCAGGTGATTACTGCCGTGCGCCAGAGCCGCGTGGTAGAGCGGGCGCATGTCCTCGCGCACTCGCACCGGCTCGCCGCCGATCTCGAGCACCAGCGACTGCGCGATGGCATAACCGATGTCGTCGGCCGCGGTGATCCCGAAACATGCCGACGCGAGGCGCACTGTGTCCTCGTCGTGACCGGTGAAAGTCATAGCTGGATGAATCGCGAGAGGAACCACGCCCTGCCGGGCAAGAGGATCGAGGATGCCGATGCCGTTGGCCCCCGAGGTGTGGGCGACGATCGTGCGATTCGGCACCGCATCGGTGGAGGCCAGCCCCGCCACCAGCGAGGCGAGCTCCGCGTCGGGAACGGCCAGAATCAGCAGCTCGGAGCGGGCAGCGACATCGGCAACCGGGAGAATTTCCGTGTCGGGCAGACGGGTGCGCGCTCGATGACGGGACACGTCGGAGACCGCCGAACAGGCAACGACGACGTGACCTGCCCGCTCGAGCGCCGCTCCGATAGCTGTACCGACCCGGCCGGCGGAGACGATTCCTACCGACAGTCGCGCAGGCGCAGGGCCATTAGTGATCCCGAAAGAGGTCACCTTCGTCCTCTCGTTCGTTCCAGTCCCGCTCGGCGGGTACCAGACGTTCTCGAGTGAGAATAGCCCGCTTCCAGTTCACCCCGCCATGCGCCGGCGAAGTGATCTGCGCCTCATCACTCGGCTTCGCGGCGCCGTCGACGCCCGGTGCCCTGCGTCGTGCCCGCCGTCGCATGCATGTTGGCCATGATCTCGGCCACGGACAAACCACTCGCGTGTGCGCCGGAAGGTTCGTCGTCCTCGGACGCCTGTCGACGAGCGCGCCGCGACCCCGGCACCGGCTCGTCCTCCGCCTGAGCTCCTACCTCTGGTTGAGGTGCCGCCTCCGGCTCTTTCTCGGGTTCGGTCTGCGGCTGCGCTTCTACCTCCGGCTGGGCTTCCGCCTCCGGCTCTTGCTCCAGCTGGGCTTCCGACTCGGGCTGGGCCTCGGGCTCCGGCTCGACCTCGATTTCCGCCTCTGCGTAGCCCCGGTCATCGGGGGCGACGATGGAGGTCTCGGCGGTGACCGGCTCGTCGTCGGGATTCGCGAAGTTGTGTTGCGGCCCGCCGCTCTGCTGCCCCTGGTGACCGGAGTGTCCCGCCCCGGGGATATAGAGCCCGGACGCCGCCGGCTGGTAGCTGCTGTACGACCCGCCCGCGAGTTCCTGAACCCGCGTCGAGTCGGCACGCAGCGCGATCCTTTCGGTCGGCATGGCGCCGTCGAACAATGCTTCGAGGCTCTTCCGCAGCGAAGACAGCTCGGCCCGTAGAGCCGCAAGTTCCTCGGCGTCGGCGCGCACCTCGCTGCGTACCCGCTTCTCGACGGTCAGCTCGTATTCACGCCTTGCGGAGATCTCCCGTTCGAGCTGGAGCTCGTACACGGTTTGCAGATCGTTGACCTTCGCCTTGTCGAGAGCGGACTCGCGCCGATACTTCGTCATCGCGATAGCGCCGAGAGTGGCCGCCCAGAGTGCCACCACCACGCCAACTCTCAGCAGTGGCACGCTCTCACTGAAGATCAGGAAAAGGGACGCGACCACGGCCAGCGCGAGCAACGCCGCAACGATCATCTGGCTCGCGCTGCGCTGGTTGCGGCGCGCAGACTTGAGGCGACCAGGATTCGTCATGCTTGCCAGGGTACTTGGCCGTCAGCGGTGCACTGCGCATTCGCAGGACACGTCCGGCGATCCCCCACGTGCTAGTGCGCCGGCTCGTCGGACGGGTCGTCCGGGGTGCGGCAACAGTGCTCCAACCACAGGGCAGCGCCGACGAGCGCAAGCGCGGCTACCAACCCGACCCAGGCTCCCGGCGTGTCCGACACTGCGGCCCGCAACACCGAACGCTGCGGGAGGAGGTAGAGCAGGAAGCCGCCCCACACTCCCGCGGTCGCGGCACCGACCAGCGCGGAGGCCTTGGCCAAGGCGGCAACCCGGGCCGCGGTGATCGGGTGCAACTGACGCGGACCGTCACCGACCTGATGGTTGCTGACCCTGGACCGGACCATGAACGCGAGAATCACCTCGATCACCGCCACCGGATACAACGACGCCCCCGCGTACACGGGAATGGGCGGAAAGGAGCCGTAGAAGACCCGGACCAGAATCCAGGTGGCCGCCACGGCCAGGGCCGCCAGGAACAGCAGGTCCCAGATCCGGGTGGGCTTCATCGTGCCGGTCGGTTCCGGTTTCATCGCGACCGCCGGTTCAGGGCGAACTCCGTGCGACGCACACCCTCGCGTTCACCGTCGTCCAGGGACGCCAGCAGTTCGTCGACCCGGTGCGGCTCCCCTCCGACGGGCAGGACTGCGTCGGGATCCGCGTCGAGCCACGGGATGAGGACGAAGGCGCGTTCGTGCGCCCTCGGATGCGGCAGGGTCAGCTGGGGATCGTCGCTACGGACGTCGTCGCACACGATGACGTCGACATCCAGCGTCCGCGGGCCCCATCGCTGCGTCCGCACGCGGTCCGCGGCCGCCTCGATCTGCTGTCCCCGTCGCAACCATTCGGCGGCGTCGAGGGCTGGATCATCTACCACCAGCACCGCATTGAGAAAGTCCTGCTGCTCGACCCCGCCCCACGGCGCGGTCGAATACACCGGCGAGACCGCCACCACACTGCTTCCCAGCGCGTCCAGAACGGATTGCAGGTGGGCGACGCTGTCGCCGACGTTCGATCCG
Source organism: Rhodococcus sp. USK13 (assembly GCF_018343855.1). NCBI lineage: Bacteria > Bacillati > Actinomycetota > Actinomycetes > Mycobacteriales > Nocardiaceae > Rhodococcus > Rhodococcus sp. USK13. Next base: position 7,134,627 of record NZ_CP069242.1, read on the forward strand.
ATGGACAGCACGGCGCGGCTCATGGCCGTGACCTGTGCGCAACGACCGCCACGTCCGAGAAGGTCAGCGGAATCGGCGCGGACGGCTTGTGCAGCACCACCTCGGTGCGTTGCACGCGAGGATCCGTCATGACTCCGTCGGCGATCTCTGCGGCCACGGTCTCGATCAGGTCCCGGGACGGCCCGGCGACGATCGCTGCGGCCCGCTCCGCCAGTCCGCCGTAGTCCAGAGTGTCCTCCAGAGCGTCCGACGCTGCCGCCGGCGCGAGATCGATCCACACGGTGATGTCGACGTAGAAGTCCTGGCCGTCCCGCTTCTCGTGCTCGAAGACTCCGTGATTACCGCGAACCTTCAACCCGCGCAATTCGATTCGGTCACTCACCGACGCCACCTCGCGCCCACGCCTCGGCCACCGCGATGGCGTCGAGCGAACCCTGCGCGTCGTGCACACGCACACCCCACGCTCCGTACGTGGCGGCGAGTGCCGAGACGACGGCGGTCGCGACCTCGCGCCCCGCCGGTGGCCGAGTCGTGCCGTCGGGTTCCGCCAGCAGCGAACCCAGGAATCTCTTGCGCGAGGCACCGATGAGGATGGGGAATCCCAGGTCGGTGAACTCCGGCAATGCCTTGAGAAGCGCCCAATTGTGGGCGGCATTCTTCGCGAAGCCGAGTCCCGGGTCCAGCACCAGCGAACTCGCCGAGACACCGGCTTCGACCGCCAGGTCCACCTGCGTCATCAGTTCGTCTCGAACCTCACGCACCACGTCTTCGTAATGGTCCGCGTTGCCTCGGTGAACGTAGTCACCGGCCGATCGCCAGTGCATCAGAATCCACGGAACACCGGCGTCTGCCACAACGGATGCCATCTTCGCGTCAGCCCGCCCTCCGGCGACGTCGTTGACGATGGAGGCGCCCGCCTCGATTGCCGCTTCGGCGACGGAGGCCCGCATGGTGTCGACACTGACGCAGATGCCTTCGGCCACCAGATCCGCGATGACTGGAGCCACCCGCCCCGCCTCTATCTCGGGATCGACCCGCGCCGACCCCGGACGAGTCGATTCACCGCCCACATCGACGATGTCCACCCCGAGACGCTTCAATTCCAGTCCGCGAGCCAGGGCCGCGTCTCGATCCAGAAAGCGGCCCCCGTCCGAAAACGAATCGGTGGTGACGTTGAGGACACCCATCACCACGGTCCGGCCGGGCGAGGGCAGCTCGATTGCGGTCACTTGCGCAGAATAAGGTCCAGAGCCTCGGAACGTGAGGCCGCGCTGGACTGGAGAAGTCCCCGCACCGCCGAGGTGGTGGTGCTGGCTCCCGGCTTGCGGATGCCCCGCATCGCCATACACAGATGCTCGGCCTCGATGACGACGATCGCTCCGCGCGGATCGAGCTTGCGCATCACTGCATCGGCGATCTGACTGGTCAGGCGCTCCTGGACCTGCGGACGCTTGGCATACAGGTCGACCACGCGAGCCAGTTTCGACAGACCCGTCACCTTGCCGGTCGTCCCGGGGATATAACCGACATGGGCGACCCCGTGGAAGGAGACGAGATGATGCTCACACGTCGAGTACAGCGGAATGTCCCGCACCAGCACCAGTTCCTGGTGGCCCTCGTCGAATGTGGTGTTCAAGACACTGTCGGGGTCGGTGTAGAGGCCTGCGAAGACCTCGCGATACGACCGGGCAACCCGGGCAGGAGTGTCCATGAGACCGGGCCGGTCGGGATCTTCGCCGATCGCGATCAGCAGCTCGCGCACAGCAGCTTCAGCCCGGGGCTGATCGAACACCCGTCCCGTTTCGAGTGCCACGGGTTCACTATCGAGATGATCTACCGACAACCGAAACTCCTCCACTATCGGGAACGTGTGTCCCGAAACATCAGCCTAGTTCGGGCAGATCAGTTCGATCCGTCCGGTCCTCGCCAGGGCCGCGTCTGCGGATCCTCGTCCCCGCTGGGACGCTGCTCGTGCGGTGGGTTCCACTCGTTGCCCGGGTTCGGGGTGCCGGAGTACCGGCCTTCCTGGCCCTGCCCACCCGAATCACGCGGCGGCCATCCCGGAGCCGACCAGCCCGCGGGTGCGCCGTAGTCCGGTCGCGGCTGTGCGATCCCGCCCTGCGGTCGCGAGGGGTCCGGCTGCGGGTAGCCGTTTGCCGGGGCCACCGGCTGCGGGTACTGCTGCTGCGGCTGGGCCTGCTGCGACGACTGCTGATGAGCGAACACCGGCTCGGGCTGGTGCTGGGGCAACGGCTCGCCGCGCTCGACCGCAAGTTCCCTCGGGGTCTTGACGGGCGGCTTGTCGGAGGGCGTCCGGTGGCCGAAGTCGTTGAATGCCGTGATGCGCGGACGCTTCTCCACGCTGTGGAAGATCTTCTCGAGGTCCTTACGGGTGAGAGTCTCACGCTCGAGAAGCTCGGTGGCCAGGATGTCGAGGACGTCCCGGTACTCGTTGAGAATGGCCCACGCCTCGGTGTGCGCCGCCTCGATGAGGTTTCGGACCTCTTCGTCGATCTCCCGCGCGACCTCGTGCGAATAGTCGGACTGCTGACCCATCGACCGGCCGAGGAACGGGTCGCCGCCCTCCTGCCCGTAACGGACCGCACCCAGCTTGGCGCTCATCCCATACTCGGTGACCATCGAGCGAGCGATCTTCGTCGCCATATCGATGTCGGAAGACGCGCCGGTGGTCGGCTCGTGGAAGACCAATTCCTCGGCGGCACGGCCACCCATCGCCATCACGAGTCGGGCAATCATCTCGGACCGCGTCATCAGGCCCTTGTCGTCCTCGGGAACCGTCATCGCGTGACCACCGGTGCGGCCGCGAGCGAGGATGGTGACCTTGTAGACGGGTTCGATGTCGGGCATTGCCCACGCGGCCAGCGTGTGCCCACCCTCGTGGTACGCGGTGATCTTCTTCTCGTGCTCGCTGATGATGCGGCTCTTGCGGCGGGGACCGCCGACCACGCGATCGACCGACTCCTCGAGAGCGGCCTCGGTGATGACCGTCCCGTTCTCGCGGGCGGTGAGCAACGCGGCCTCGTTGATGACATTGGCGAGGTCGGCACCCGACATTCCGACGGTGCGCTTGGCCAGACCTTCGAGGTCGGCGTGCTGATCGATCGGCTTGCCCTGGGAATGGACCTTGAGAATCGCGCGGCGACCTGCGAGGTCGGGAGCACCGACCGGAATCTGCCGGTCGAAACGTCCCGGACGCAACAGCGCGGGGTCGAGGATGTCGGGGCGGTTGGTGGCGGCGATGAGAATGACGCCGGTCCGATCGCCGAACCCGTCCATCTCCACCAGCAACTGGTTAAGGGTCTGCTCGCGCTCGTCGTGGCCGCCGCCCAGACCCGCACCGCGCTGCCTGCCCACGGCGTCGATCTCGTCGACGAAGATGATGCACGGGCTGTTCTGCTTCGCCTGCTCGAACATGTCGCGGACACGGGAGGCGCCGACACCGACGAACATCTCGACGAAATCCGAGCCGGAGATCGTGAAGAACGGGACACCGGCCTCCCCTGCGACCGCGCGGGCGAGGAGGGTTTTACCGGTTCCGGGAGGCCCGTACAGCAGCACACCGCGCGGGATCTTCGCGCCCAGCGACTGGTAGCGCATCGGGTTCTGCAGGAAGTCCTTGATCTCGTACAGCTCTTCGACCGCTTCGTCGGCACCCGCGACGTCGGCGAAAGTCGTCTTCGGCATGTCTTTGTTCAGCTGCTTGGCCTTCGACTTGCCGAAGCCCATCACACCGCCGCGGCCGCCGCCCTGCATTCGGCTCATCACGAAGAAGAAGATGCCCAGCAGAATCACCATCGGCAGCACGAACAGCAGGATCGACGTGAGCCAGCTCTCCTGCGTGACCGTGGTGTTGTAGCTCGCCAGGCCCTTGTCGGAGATCTCGGTGAAGATCTGCTCGGACGCCGCCTCGGGATACTTCGCGAGGATCTCGGTCTCACCGCCGGTGGCGTCGTTGCCGTCCTTGAGCCACAGGCGTAGCTGTTGCTCGCGGTCGTCGATCTGCGCCTTCTCGACGTTGTTCGCGTCGAGTTGCGCGATGGCCACGGACGTATCGACACCCTTGAATCCGCGCGTGTCGTTGCCGAAGTAGCTGAAGGCATAGATCACCAGCAGGATGCCGGCAACTATCGCCAGGTTACGAAACACTGTCTTACGGTTCATACAGGTCGGCCGAAGTGGCCGGTCCTTTCGAGAGTGCGGGTCTACCGAGTGCGCCTTCCGGCTGCCAACCGGACAATCCAGGTTACCGCGACGGCACGCCGGCGACTCCAGGTAGCAGCCAACCGCCCGTGGGGACGGTATCTCTACGTCAACGCATGCGACCGCCCCCAGGTTCCCTCGGCCCCGTCGGCGCGCGGACCACTGCCGTCGCTCACCGCGCAGGCGCCACTCTCGGCCAGGCTGCGACACGTTCGATGTGGGCGGCGAGTGCCAGAATGCGTGCCTCGCCTCCCGGTGGCGCGGCGATCTGCACCGCGAGCGGGGTGCCCGACTGCGGATGCGTGCCCACCGGGACGCTTGCCGCCGGCCACCCGACGAGGTTCCAGAGCGCCGTGAACGGGGCGTACCGGACGTTGGCGACGATATTCGACGTCCAGGATCGCTCGCTCCAGGCCGCGGCGGCCAGCGGTGGCTGGGCGAGTGTGGGCGTGATCACGACGTCGTAGTCGGCGAAGAAGGCGAACATCGTCTGCTCGAGCCGGACCACCTGTTGCGAACGGACCACTCGTCGGAGCGCTCGGCCGACGGCCACGTGTCGCCGGGTGCGGCGCTGCAGTTGCCGGAAGTCGAGTTCCTCCGCGTCGGCTGCCGTTCCGGCGGTCCACCGGGCGAGGACGGGGAGAAGGTTCACCGGGTACGGCAGCTTCGCCGACTCCACGCGATGGCCGGAGCCGGCCAGTTCCGTGCCGGCCCGCTCGGTTGCCGCCCGCCAATGCGGATCCACGACGGACAGATGAGTCGGCGATCCGGGCGCCACTGCGATCCGCAGGGGTGCGGGCTCTGCGAGTTGCGCTAGTTCCGGTCGATCCGCCAGTACGGACAGCATCAAGGCGGCATCAGCCACCGTCGTCGCCAGCGGGCCGTTCTCCGCCATGCCGAACCAGGAAGTCGCACCGAGTTCCGAGGGCACGACCCCCCGACCCGGTTTGATACCGAAGACGCCGCAATTCGCGGCGGGGATGCGAATGGAACCCAGACCGTCCGTCCCGTGGGCGATCGGGACCATTCCCGCAGCGACCGCCGCAGCCGACCCCCCGGACGAGCCACCGCACGTGCGCGAGAGGTTCCATGGATTGCGGGTGATGACGCCGGGAGCGTCGGTCGTGCCCCACACGGCAAGTTCGGGAAGGGCGGTCAGCCCGACGACCACGGCTCCCGCTGCCCGCAGCCTGGCCACGACGGAATGGTCGGAGGCCTTCGGCTCGCCGTTCGTCGCGCGCGATCCTTCTCTCATCGGCTGGCCGGCGACCGGAATGTCGTCCTTGATCGCGACAGGCACGCCCGCGAGCGGCAGCGAGGACAGATCGGCACGATGTGTGAGGGCGAGAGCGTCGGCGCGGGCCCGCTCGGCGAGGACGCTGACGAAAGCGCGGATCTTCGGGTCTCGTTCCGCAATGACGGCCAAGGTCGACTCCACGGCCTCGACCGGACTCGTCATGCCTGAGCGAACACGGTCGGCGATGCCGATGGCCGAGGAGAGCGGGTGATCGCCCATCATTCGAGTATAGGTTTCGGCGACTCGATCATTTCGACTATTCGCGCTGGATACGGTAGGTCCGCGGGGTTACCATTCGCTTGTCCCCGGACGGGGCTCGCTACACCCGCCCAGTAGAACCTCGAAGCGCTATGACCAGAGGAAACGGGTCGGGCAGAGACCGATCAGCCGCTGAATCAACCTCTGCCGAAGAGACCGTCGGAGTCCAGAACTCCGACCACGAGAGCAGTGAAGCGACGGTCGCGGCCGGCCCGTCGCCAGTGAGCGGTGAGCGAACCATGTCTGCACAGCTCGGCGGTGAGCGAACCGTTTCTGCACAGCTGAGCGGTGAGCGAACGGCGGCTGCTCCGACGATTGACGGTGAGCGAACGGCTGCTGCTCCGACACTGGGCGCCGAGCGGCCGAGCGAGGGTAGCCGCACTGTCACCGCCGTTCCCGTGGACACCCTGATCACCAGACCGCCGACCCGTGAGACCCTCGACGATGTCGAGGTCGGCCAGCAGGTCGACGACTTCGATCTGCTGATGGGTTTGGGCAGCGGCGCGTTCGGCCGGGTGTTTCTGGCCCGGCAGCGTTCGATGCAACGCCTCGTTGCGGTGAAGATCTCGCACGACCACGGCAACGAACCGCAAACTCTCGCGCAACTCGACCACGACTACATCGTGCGGGTGTTCGATCAGCGACTACTCGAGGACCGCAAGCTCCGCCTGCTCTATATGCAGTACCTCCCGGGTGGGACGCTGCTGCGGGTGCTGCGGCGCGTCCGCGTCACACCCGAACGCGAGCGGAACGGCAGCCTCCTGCTCGAGGTCGTGGACGAGGAAATGCGGGAGAAGGGTGAGATCCGGCCCACCGATTCGAGTGTCCGGGCGGAGATAGCGTCGTTGACCTGGCCGGAAACGATCGCGTGGCTTGGCAGGCGGCTGGCGGACGCCCTCGACTACGCCGGCAAACGCGGGGTTCTGCACCGCGACATCAAACCGGCCAACATACTGCTCACCGCCGAGGGTGTGCCCAAGCTTGCCGACTTCAACATCAGTTTCAGCGACTCCGTCTCGGGAGCGTCACCGCTGGCGTACTTCGGTGGCTCCCTCGCCTACATGTCGCCCGAACAGCTCGAAGCGTGTCATCGCGGCATGCCGGGCACCGCGGCCGATCTGGACACCCGCAGCGACATTTTCGCGCTGGGCGTAATGCTGTGGGAGTTGATGTGCGGGCGACGCCCCTTCCCCGACGAGGACGTGTCGAGTGAGTCGCTGGTCGGGCTCGAGGCGATGCTGGATCACCGCAGTCGCGCCATCGATCCCGAGTTCCTCGACCATCTGCCCTACGACTGCCCCGCATCGTTGCGGCGCGTGTTGCTGACCTGCCTGTCGCCGAAGCCCGAAGGACGCTGGTCGAGCGGAGCGGAGCTGGCCAAGCAGTTCGACCTCTGCCTCAATCCGCGTGCCCGCGACCTCGTCGACCCGCCGCCACACAGTTGGCGCATGCGGTTGCGCCGCTGGGCCCTGCCGATCCTCGTCGTCGGTATCGCGGCGCCGAACGCGCTGGCCGGAATCTACAACTATCACCACAACAAGATGCTGATCATCAGTGCGCTCACTCCGGAGGCGCAACAATCCTTCGAGCAGATACAGCTGGTGATCAACTCGATTGCGTTTCCGCTGGGCGCGATCCTGCTGCTGTACTGGTGCCGCCATCCGCTACTGGTGCCGCGTGGACTGCGCAAGGGGCGCACGTACGACCGGCAGACTCTCACCCGCGCGCGCACCGACACCCTGCTGCTCGGCGACCGCGTCGTGTTGGTCGTGTTCGGGTTGTGGTTCGTCGCCGGGGTCGCCTATCCAATTTCGCTGCAGCTGGCGGCGGGGGGCGTTCCGCCGGGCGCATACGTGCACTTCATCGCGTCACTGATCGTGTGCGGCGCGGTGTCGGTGGCGTACCCGTTCTTCGTCGTCGCCTTCTTCGCGGTGCGCTGCATCTATCCCAGCCTGCTACCGCAGGACATCGCCAGCAGTGCCGATGCGCAGAAACTTCGGGGCTTGGATCGGCGCAGCACCCTGTATCTCGCGGTGGCCGCGTCTGTTCCGCTCGCCGGTGTGGCCGGCGTGACCTTCCTGTCGCCCGACGAGATCACTCTGGTGATCATCGCGGTCCGCATTCTGTGCCTCGGCGGGATCGTCGCGTTCGTCGGTGTCTACTGGCTGTTCCGCCAACTGGAGGAGGACCTGCGGGCGCTCGAACCCGTCGTGTCCCACGAGTCCGTGCGCTAGCGGGTGCTCAACCGCCGTAGACGGAAGGCTCGAGAGTCCCGATATAAGGCAGGTCGCGGTACCGCTCGGCGTAATCGAGTCCGTATCCGACCACGAACTCGTTGGGGATGTCGAAGCCGACATTTGCGACGTTGACGTCGACCTTGATGGCATCAGGCTTGCGGAGCAACGTGACCACCTCGAGCGATGCCGGATTGCGGCTCGACAGGTTACGCATCAGCCAGGACAGCGTCAGTCCGGAGTCGATGATGTCCTCGACGATGAGCACGTGCCGACCGGCGATGTCCTTGTCGAGATCCTTGAGGATGCGGACGACCCCCGAGGATGATGTCGACGATCCGTAGGAGCTGACGGCCATGAATTCCATCTGCGTGGGGATGGGCAGAGCCCGCGCAAAGTCGGTCATGAAGAAGATGGCGCCCTTCAGGACACCGACCAGAAGTAGATCCCCTTCAGGGGTTCCCTCCGGGTATCGCTTCGCGATTTCCTCGGCCAGCTCGACGGTGCGTCGACGAATCTCGTCTTCGGAGATCAGTACCGATGCGATGTCGCCTTCGTACACGCGGTCAAACCCTTCGTCGGTCGTCCAATCCGACGTTCAGCCTGCCACGTCGTCGGCAGACCACCAACCTGGCGTCCGGTGTCCCGCCGCCGACTGCGACCGGACCCTGCCCACGCCACTGCACGACGAGGTCGTCGACGGCCCGTAACTGTTTGTCGCCGAGCCCCCGCGCGCCCGCTGCAAGAAGCCACGTCCGCAACACTCGCCGGCGTATCGGCGGTGCGGCATCCGCCAGGACTGCGACGTCGAGCTCTCCGTCGACCACGGCACGCGCACCGACCGTGTTCGCGACCGAGTCGAGGACGGCGCCCTCTTCGCGCAACTGCTCGCCGGTGCGGGCGAGCGCGCCCGCGACACCGCCGCCGAGGACGTCCTCGAGCAGCGGCAGTACCTCCGTGCGCAACCGGACCCTGGTGAAGTCCGGGGATGCGTTGTGCGGGTCCTCGTGCGGGAGGAGTCCGAGTTCGGTGCACGCCTGGTGGGTGACGGCTCGTCGGACGCCGAGCAGTGGGCGTCCCCACGGGCTGTCGTAGGCGCTCATTCCCCAGATGGATCTGCCGCCCGATCCCCTGGCCAGGCCCAGCAGCACGGTCTCGGCCTGATCGTCCAGGGTGTGGCCGAGCAACACCGGATCGCTCCGACGGGCCGAGTCGAGAGCACGGTAGCGGGCGTCCCGGGCGGCCGCCTCGAGTCCGCCGGAACCCGTCACGTCGACGGCCAGCACCTCGGCGGACACACACCCGAGTGCGCGGGCGCGGGCGGCTGCTTCCTGTGCCACGTCGGCGGAACCGGTCTGCAGCCGGTGATCGACCACGAGGGCGCGGACCGTGCGCGCTTCCGCCGCAGCTGCGGCCGTCAGCGCCAATGAGTCGGCACCACCGGACAGCGCCACCGCGACCACACCGCCTGGACTGTGTTGCGCGAGCCAGCGTCGCACCGCGTGGCGCACCTCCAGAATCGCCGGCTCCTCGGGAAGCAGCACTGCGAGTCTCAGCCCAGCACCCGCGACACCCAGTCGGCCGGGCGATCGATCTCGGCCAGCCGGGGCAGGGTGTCGGGGCCGGTCCAGATCACGTTGAATCGGCCCATGCCGACTTCGCCGACGACGGCGTCGACGAACGCCTTGCCCCGGACGTATTGCGCCATCTTGGCGTCCATCCCGAGCAGCGCCCGGATCAGTCGTTGCACCGGGTTGCTCTTGCGGCGACGCCGGTTGTCGAAGGCAGCGCGGATCGTGGTCACCGACGGGACCACGGCCGGCCCGACCGCGTCCATCACGTGATCGGCGTGACCCTCGAGGAGGGTGCCGAGAACCAGAAGACGGTCGAGGGCCTCGCGTTGCGGTTCGGCCTGGGTGGCGCGCAGTAGTCCGACGATTCCACCGGGGGCGCCGGACGCATCCGGGTCCGGGCGCCCGCGGTCACGCACCGCGGCCGACAGCCGTCCGACGACATCGGCCACCGACTCGTCGTCGGAGGTTCCGAGCGTGTCGACCGCATCCTGCATGTACTGCGTCAGCCAGGGCGAGGACGAGAACTGGACCCGATGGGTCACCTCGTGCAAGCACACCCACAACCGGAAGTCGCTCGGGTTCACGCGCAGTGCCCGCTCGACGGTCACCACGTTCGGTGCCACCAGCAGAAGGGTTCCGTTGTCGCCGGTGAATGGGTCGTACTGGCCGAGGATCGCCGAGGACAGGTAGGCGAGCATGGCACCGGCCTGGATACCCGCCGGCTTTCCCAGGAGGAGTCCGGGTGCGGAGTCGCCGCCGGTGAGCTGCGACATCGAGTGGGCGGCGGCATGGATCCACCCCGCCCGGTCGAGGATCTGGGCCGTCGGTACGGGCAGTCCGTCGGCCAGCCCGGTCACTTCCCGAACCGGCAGTTCCGCGCGCATGGACGCGTCGGCCAACTCCGCGACCACGGTCTCGGCCGTGTACCGCGAGGTGGCCGGACCGCTCCGCGCCAGCTTCACACCCGTCCGGGCAGCGAGTTTCCAGTCGACGACTCCACTGAACGCATTCTTGTCGGTGGCCATCACTGGCACCCGCAGGTGCGGAGAGCGGCCGCCAGTGCGTCGAGAGCGGGACGACTGACCTCCGGGGGCCGGTCGTTGGACATGAGCGCGAAGGTCAGCACCCGGCCGTTCTGGTCCACGACGTACCCGGCGAGTGCGCTCGCCGTGGACAGCGTGCCGGTTTTCGCGCGCACCCACCCGGCACCGGTGCGGTTGCCCGACGCGTAGCGGTCCGAGAGACTTCCCGTCGCTCCGGCCACGGGCAAGTAGTCGAGCATGGGCCGCAGTGCGGGCGTGCCGTCTCCCGCGGCGGCGGTCAGAACCTGGTCGAGCAGTTGGGGTGCGATGCGGTTGTCGACGGATAACCCGCTGGCGTCGTGCAGAGTGAGGCCCGACATGTCGAACCCGGCCTCGAAGAGCTTCTGGCCGATCGTGGCGACGGCTCCCGTGAACGAAGCGTCTGCGCCGGCATTCATGGCAACCTCCCGCCCGATCGCTTCGGCAAGCACATTGTCCGAGTGTTCCATCATTTGCCGCAACCGGTCACGGAGCGGCGCAGAGTCCACGGAAGCGATGGTGGCCGCACCCGGTGCCGCGACACCGGTCGTGACCGCGGACGGGCTCACCCCGAGCGCGCTTGCCAGTACTCGCCCGGCGTCCAGCGCCGGCGTGGTGGTTCGCGGCGACTCGTCCACCAGAGGATCTGCCCGCCCGCCGTCGATCATGATCGGTTCGGTGGGAGTGATGAAGCCGGCGCCGACATCAGCCGGGAACCAGCCCTGCGCCATGGTCCCGCCCGTATAGATGCCGGTGTCGACCACGATGTCGGTGGCGGCGACGCCCGCCGCCCGGATCTGATCCACCAACTGGGATAGATGCGCCGCGCCGGGGTAGTAGCCGTTCTCGCCCACCGGTTTCGCGGTGATCGTGGGGTCACCCGCTGCGACGAGCACGATTTCTCCGGGCTTCGCGCCCTGAACAACTTTGGTGGTCACCCGGTGATCGGACGGCAATGACAGCAGCGCCGCCGCCGCCGTGAGCACCTTGGTGGTGGAGGCGGGCGTCATCGGCGTCTGCGGGGCGACGCTCCACAACACCTGACCGGTGACGGCATCGGCCACCGTGCCGCTGAACTTTCCGAGCGCCGGATCGGCGGACGCCGGGCCGACTGCCGCGGCGATTCCCTGCGGCGTCGGCAACGGCGCGTCGTCCGGAACGGGCCTGACCTGCGGCGCGGCGGTGATCGGCGCAGGGACCGGCGCGATCGTCAGCTCACCACGGCTCGCCGAGGCGCCTTGCGTGCTGACGGCGATCACGAGGACGGCGGCCACGGCGAGCACTGCCACGACTACCGCTGCGAGGAGTATCCGCATGTTCCGACGGTGACGTCCCGCTAACGAGCCCATCTTCTTCTTTCCCTGGCCCGGCAACGCGCCTCCGTGTTCTTCACTTGCATCTCGTGGGTGGTCAGCACACCAACCTTATCCTCGACCCGATATCCTTCCCCGGAATCATCACCGACACGACAGCGAGGAATCGGCGTGGAGTTCGACGTCACCATCGAGATCCCCAAGGGTCAGCGAAACAAGTACGAGGTCGACCACGAGACCGGTCGCGTAAAGCTGGACCGTTACCTCTACACGGCATTCGGCTACCCGGCCGATTACGGCTTCATCGAGAACACGCTCGGCGAGGACGGCGACCCGCTGGACGCGCTTGTGCTGCTTCCGGAGTCGGTGTTCCCCGGCGTGATCGTCGAGGCGCGCCCGGTCGGCATGTTCAAGATGGTCGACGAGGCCGGCGGCGACGACAAGGTGCTGTGCGTGCCCGCGGGTGACCCGCGCTGGGATCACATTCAGGACATCGGCGACGTTCCCCAGTTCGAACTGGACGCCATCAAGCACTTCTTCGTCCACTACAAGGACCTCGAGCCCGGCAAGCACGTCGAGGCCGCCGACTGGGTGGGGCTGTCCGAGGCCAAGGCCGAGGTCGAGGCGTCGTTCAAGCGTCTGAAGGACAACGGCGGGCACTGACCGATCCGGCCAACGCACGGCGCCCATCCCCCGCGGGGTGGGCGCCGTTGTCGTCTCACACCTCCGCTTCTCCCCGCGCCGCTGCCTGAAGTCCGGACTCGCTGCGGAGCGGTACTTCCTTCCACAGGACGGTGAGGACGAAGGCGACGACGGCGAGCATCGACACGCTGAGGAAGACGGATCCGATGGCGTCGGCGAATCCCTCCCGGAAGGGCAGGGCCAGCACGTCGTCGAGTTTTCCGATCACCGAACTGTCCGTGAGGACGCCGCTCACGCCGGCGTGGTCGGGGCTGAGCATTCCCTGGCCCATGGCGGCCTCGGCAGGGTCGTTGCTCTGCGCGGCCGCCGCGACGGCTCGACGGAAGTCGGGTGTGCCGGCTGCGGCGGTCACTCGCTCGCCGATGGCCGGGGTGAGGCGGGAGAAGAGGATCGACAGGAAGATCGCGACGCCGGCGGTGCCGCCGATCTGCCGGAAGAACGTGGCCGCTCCGGTCGACACCCCCATGTCCTGTGGGGGCAGCGCGTTCTGAATGGCGAGGGTGAGCGGCTGCATCAGGTTTCCGAGACCGAGTCCGAGAATCAGCATGAACACCATCACCACGGGCATCGGGGTGTCGGCGGCCAGCGTGTGCAGTAGGAACGCGCCGACCACGATCAGGGCGGTACCCAGAATCGGGAAGTACCGGTACCGGCCGGTCCGCGAAATCAATTGACCGCTGACCACCGATCCGGCCATGAGTCCGAGGACCATCGGCAGGATCTGGAACCCGGCCAGGGTGGGGCTCGAGCCTTTCACCACCTGCAGATACTGAGGTAGGAGGGTGATGCCCCCGAACATGACGGCACCCACGACTAAACTGATCACGACGCCGAGCGCGAACGTGCTGTTGCGGAAGAAGCGCATCGGGATAAGTGCGTCGTCCTTCATCGCCAGCTCCACGAGCACGAAGGCCAGCACGCCGAGGACGCCGATGACATAGCACGCCAACGACTTCGAGCTGTCCCATCCCCAACTGCGCCCCTGTTCGGCGACCACGAGCAACGGCACGACACCCACCGCGAGAGCGATCGCACCCCACCAGTCGATCCGCCGGCTTCCGCTCGGTCGCCGCGGCAGGTGCAGCACCCGGGAGACGACGGTGAGCGCGACGAGTCCCACCGGCACGTTGACGAGGAAAACCCAACGCCAACCGTCGATTCCGAGGAGCTCGTCCTGACCGGCGAACACCCCGCCGAGGACCGGTCCGAGGACGCTGGACGTGCCGAACACGGCCAGGAAGTAGCCCTGGTACTTGGCCCGTTCACGCGGGGAGACGATGTCGCCGATGATGGTGAGCGCCAACGAGAACAGGCCGCCGGCGCCGAGTCCCTGGACCGCGCGGAAGGCGGCGAGCATGTACATCGACGTCGAGAATGTGCACAGGACCGAGCCGATCACGAACACCGTGATCGCGAACATGAAGAACGGCTTGCGGCCGTAGATGTCGGACAGTTTGCCGTAGAGCGGCGTCGCCAGGGTTGCGGTGACGAGGTACGCGGTGGTTGCCCACGCCTGCAGTGAATACCCGTCGAGGTCGTCGGCGATGGTCCGGATCGCAGTCGCCACGATCGTCTGGTCGAGCGCGGCGAGGAACATGCCGAGCATCAACCCACTGAGTACAGCCAAGATCTGCCGGTGGGTGTAGGCCACCGGCGTTTCGACCGAATTCGACACTGTTTCCTCGCTGCGCTGTCGTTTACTTGTAGTCCGCAAGTATGCGAGCGCGGCGAGGTTCCGGGCAACTGATGAACTGGGCTTTACCTGCGGATAAGTGTCTGTGAACGCAACAGCCGCACCCCCGGAGGGTGCGGCTGTGTCAGCGAACGGGCTATTCGCCCCTGAATTCGGGCTCCCGCTTCTCGAAGACGGCGGTGATTGCCTCGGTCAGGTCCTGCGATGGGAGGAAGGCTGCGTTCCAGGCGGCGACGTAACGCAGGCTGTCGTTCACCGCGGCCGTGCGGGAGTGGTCGAGAACGTCCTTGATCCCGTGTACCACCAGTGGTGGGTTCGCCGCGATTTCGGCGGCGGTGGCGTGCGCCGCCGCCAGCACGGCGTCAGCGTCCTCGTACACGTCGTTGATCAATCCGATCTTCTCGGCGCGCGCCGAATCGATGTCCTTGCCGGTGAGTGCGAGTTCGCGCAAGTGTCCGTCGCCGATGATCGCGGGGAGCCTTGCGAAGCTACCCATGTCTGCGACGATCGCGACCTTCACTTCGCGGATGCTGAACCGTGCGTCGGCGCTGGCGTAGCGGATGTCGGCCGCCGAGATCAGATCGACGCCGCCGCCGATGCACCAGCCGTGAACTGCAGCGATAACCGGCTTGCGGCAGTCGGCCACCGCGTTGATGCCCGACTGCATCCGCTTGATCATGTCGTGGAAGGCCGTCCGCGGGCCGGCTTGGGCTTTGTCCGCCAGGACGGCTCCGAAGCTCCCGCTCATGGCCGGTAGGTCGAGGCCGAAGGAGAAGTGATTGCCCGAACCGGCGATGACGACGGCGCGCACCTCCGGGTCGACGTCAAGCTCACCGAAGATTTCGGGGAGTTCACTCCAGAAATCGGGACCCATCGCGTTGCCCTTCCCGGGTCCGATCAGTGTTACCCGCGCGACGCGGTCCTTGCGCTCGACGGTGAACGCATTCCAGGTCTTCGATTCGGTCATTACTCAAGAGTAACCATCGCTCCGAGGCGCGACGGTCGGTGTCCGCGAGAAGTCGAACTAACTGTATGTTGTCGTCACAGTTATCTGATCTCGGATCGGCATCACCACGAGAGGACCCCCGTGCTCGACATCGCCTGGACCCCCACCCTCGACACGCTCACCCGCAACGCGTGGCGACTGTCCTTCGGTGGTGGTATCGCGCCGGTGGAGCGCACACCCTCGACCTTGATCTCGGAAGGTCCCCATCGAGACCTCTACCGGTTCGACGGCAACTCGATCAGCGACGACCGCCCGGTGCTTCTCGTCCCCCCGTTGGCCGCACCCGCGCAGTGCTTCGACCTCCGGCCGGGACAGAGCCTGGCCGCGCACCTCGTCGACTCCGGCAAGGCGACGTACCTCCTGGACTACGGGTCGATGGGCTACGCCGACCGCGGCCTCGGGTTCGAGGACTGGATCGAAGACATCATCCCGACCGCGCTCGCGCAGGTGTCCCATTTCCACGACGAAGCTCCCGTCGACCTGATCGGATGGAGCCTCGGCGGAACCCTGTCGTTGTTGACAGCCGCTGGCCGCGGCGACCTTCCCATCGGTTCGGTCACCGCGATCGGAACACCGATCGACTACCGCGCCGTCTCGATGATCGCGCCGTTGCGGACCGTGGGCCGTTTCACCGGAGACCGGCCGCTCACCGCCGTGACCGGGATGATGGGCGGCCTTCCGGCGCCACTCGTCCAGGCGAGTTATCGATTCACCGCACTGCAGCGGGAACTCACCAAGCCATGGTTCATCGCGCGCAATCTGCACGACACGGAGACCCTCGCCCGCATGGAGTCCATCGACCGGTTCATGGCAGATATGCCGGGTTACCCCGCACGATTCTTCCAGCAGGTCTGCACGCAGTTGATCCTCGGGAACGCCCTCGTCGCAGGGAAGTTCGAGACGCGGAACGGGCCGGTGTCACTGGCGGACATCAGCGTTCCCGTGCTCGCGATCGGCGGCACCGAGGACGTCATCGCCCCCGTCGCCTCGGTGCGGGCCGCTACCGACGTGCTGACGGGATCGCCGTCGGCGCGGTACGAGTCGGCTCCCGGCAGCCACCTGGGCCTGGTGGCCGGACCGACTGCACGCACGACCACCTGGGCGCACATCGACGCGTTCCTCGACGACGCCGTTGCCCGCATCGCATAACGGGTCAGGCCCGGCCGGCACCTGCGACAGCACCAGCGAACAGCGCTGTGACGGCCGCTCCCATCGTCGTCTGATCCACCTCTTCGGGATCGACCGAGTGCTCGAGCACCAGGCCCGAGATGAGTGCCATCAGAGAAATGGCCGTGGTTCGCACGTCGAGGGTGTCTTCGACTCCCCATTCGCGGGCACGGTCACCGATCAGCTCGACGAGCCGCGACCGTAGGTGTCGTCGTTCGCGAAGGTAGGCCTGCGCGATCTGTGGGTCCCGGGCAGCGAGTACGCCGAACTCGAGCACCAGCAGCGACCACCCCGGCTCGCGCATCATCCACGAAGCGATCGCCTCGCCGCCTTTCCCGACTGCGGCCGACGGATTCAGACCCGCTATTTCGGCGAGGACGCGGCCGGCGAGTTCGAGTGAACGCTGGGCGAAGAGTTCGGCGAACAGGTCCTGTTTCGACTCGAAGTTCGAGTACACGGCACCCTTGGTAAATCCCGCGCGCCGCGCAACCTCGGTGAGACGCGCGGCGTTGAAGCCTCGTTCCGCGAACTCGTCCGCCGCCGCGTCGAGCAGTCGTTGCCGCACTACATCACGGCCGGGACGCGTCGCCGGCGTCCATTCGGTGTGACGACTGTCGTGTTGACCATGTTCGGGCACGATACCTACGGTATTGAATACCCGAGGTATCGACAAGGACGAGGATTACTGATGACCACGACCGAGACCGAACACGCCCCTTTCTCGCCACAACACCCGGACGGCCCCGCGTCCCGGTACGGCACACCGAAGGTCATGGTGGCACTCGTCCTCGGTGTTCTCGTACTGCAGCTCGGTTTCATCCTCAGCTATGTGGCCGCATTCCATCAGCCCACTCCCCGCGGTATCGAGATTGCGGTCGTGGCCGCCCCGGGACTGCCGCCCGGAGTCGACCAGCAGGTCGCCGACCGGCTCAATGGGATCGACGGACGCCCGCTCGACGCGCGCATCGTGTCCGACACGGCGCAGGCGCGGCGGCTCCTGCATGCCCGCGAGATTCAGGGCGCCTACGTGATCGAACCAGTCGGTGCGGACACGCTGATCACGGCGAGCGCCGGTGGAAGTTCTATCTCCTCCGCCCTCGAGTCGGTGTTCACACAGGTCGACAACGCGCAGGGACGGCAGTTCGCGGTTCGTGACGAGATCCCGGTGGGTGTCCACGACAATCGCGGACTGTCCGGCTTCTATCTGTCGGTCGGCTGGGTGGTCGGCGGCTATCTCCTTGCGGCAGCGATCGGGCTGTTCATCGGAGCACCTACGTCGCTGCGGCAGGCGGCGACACACGTCGGCGTTCTCTTCGGATACGCCGTGATTTCCGGCGCTCTGGGTGCACTGATCACCACGCACGTGCTGGGCACCTTCGCCGGGCACTGGTTTCCCCTCTGGCTCCTCGGTACCGGGGTCGTCTTCGGGACAGCCGTGTTCACGTTGGGACTGCGGGCGGCGATCGGAGTCCTTGCCGTGCCGCTCGCCATCGCCGTCTTCGTGATCCTCGGCAACCCGAGTGCGGGCGGTGCGTTCGGTTCCAACGTCATCCCCACCTTCTATGCGGCAATCGGGCGGTGGATCACCCCGGGTGCGGGGACGGAGGGTGTCCGCAGCATCGTTTACTTCGACGATGTGGGTGCGGGGGCGCCTGCGCTGACACTGGCGCTCTACGCCCTGCTCGGACTTGCGTTGCTCTTCGGCTTCACCGCCCGCCGGGTTTCCAGGCCGGAATAGACCACGCCCCGTGTCGATGTCGTCTCGGACGACGCGTCCACGTGTCGTTCCGGAGTTATGGCCCTACTCTTGGTTCATGCCGACGCCCCTGCACCCCCACGCCGCGCATGTCGCCGAAACTCTGATCGCGCGAGGACACCACGGGGTCATCGTCACCCAGCCGGAATCCATTCACACCGCCGACGAGGCAGCGAAGGCTTTGGGTGTGGACATCGGGGCGATCACCAAGTCGTTGGTGTTCCTTCTGGACGACGACCCGATCCTCCTCCTGGTGTCGGGGGCACACGAGGTCGACCTCGCGAACACCGGCAAACGACTGCAGGGAAACCTGACGCGGGCACCGCTCGAGATGGTGCGGATCGCCACCGGACAGCCGATCGGCGGCATCGCCCCGCTCGGGCACCCCACGAACCTGCCGACCTACGTGGACAACGCACTGGCCAAGCATTCGGAGTTGTGGGCCGCCGCCGGACACCCCGACACCGTGTTCCGCACGTCCTTCTCCGAGCTGGTGCGCATCACCGCGGGCCTCGCCATCGACGTCGACTGATTCCCACGATCGGCCACCCGCCTATAGTTGACGCCATCATGGCGAAGAACACCGATTCCGTCCGCGCCGCGGGCGGCGAGGCCGAGGCCGAACTTGCTACCGGGATCAGCGCCGAGGACTACCGCGCTGCGCTGCGGCGTCATCCGGCGGGAGTCACCATCGTGACGCTCGATTCCGAGGCCGGGCCGGTGGGGTTCACGGCCACGTCCTTTGCGTCCGTCTCCCTGAATCCTCCGTTGGTGTCGTTCAACATCGCGCATTCCTCATCCAGCATCGGCGCGCTGCATTCCGCCGATTCCCTGGTGATCCACCTGCTCGGCGAACATCAGCAGCATCTGGCGCAGCGATTCGCACGCAGCGCCGACCAACGATTCGCGGACCGGTCGCTCTGGGCTCGGCTCGACACCGGTGAGCCGGTGCTGCACGGGACCCCGAGCTGGCTCCGGGTCACCGTGGACCAGTTGATTCCGGTCGGTGATCACACGCTGGTCATCGGGCTGGTCACGCGGGTTCACGCGGAGGACGACGACGAGTCCGCCGCCGCACCCCTTCTGTATCACGAGGGGCGGTACTACCGGCCGACCCCGCTCGACAACTGACATCGCACGACGCCGTGGGCCGGGAATCCTGAGATTCCCGGCCCACGGCGTCGTATGCGACTGCGCGTCGAAACCTCAGGAAGCGAGTTCACGCTGTCGGCGTGGAAGGTCGAAACGCCGCAAGGCCTCGTCGACAGCTTCCGCGGACGTGACGAGCCCGCGCTGCTCCAACCACGGCAATGTGCCGTCGACCAGCTGCTCGAGCACCCTGGGCAGAGTCAGCGGAAGCAGGGTCACACCGTCGGCCACCCCGGCAGCCTGGATGTCGGCGATCAGCCCGGCGAGTCCCACCGGAGTCCCGACGTACTGCAGCGACTCGGGGGTTCGTGGGCTGTCCAGTGCGCTGTCGAGGAGTGCCAGCTCCTTGCGCGCGGTGCGAGCTTCCGCGGCGATGAGCACCTCGAGATCGACCAGCACTGTGACGCTGTCGGGATCGCGCCCCGCGGCGAGAGTTTCGGCGCGCACCCGGGAGCGCTCCTGCTGCGCTCCCCGCAGATCGGTGGCGCGGATCCGGACCACATCGGGCGGGAAGGAGGTCAGGTCGAGCGGGTCCGCCGAATCGGCGGTGAGCTCCACCCAGTAGTCCGCACCGCTGATGGGCCGCGTGCCTGCGGCCCCGATCGCTGCCGGATGGTGACCCGATGCGGTCAGCTCGACGGCGACGCGGAGGGTACGGGAAGACAAAACGTTGCCTGAAGACATGTGGGGTTTCCTCGGAGAATGTGTGCCGATGTCAGGAGCCGAAAAGAACGGTCAGCTCGAACACATACCCGAGGCGGTTCGGCACAGATCGACGTGCCGACGGCACCAGTGAGCAATCATTGCGCTCCCAGCCTGCGATGCCATGCGCTCATAGTAGCGCGTCGTGCGAAAAACGGGTCTCCGGCACCGGATTCCACTGACCGTCGGTCTTGGCATAGCCCCAGCTGCGACGACCGGCTACCAATGCGGCGACCGCGTCCACCAGCCGATCCACATCGGCGGAGGAACTGCCGAGACCGAGGCTGACACGAACTGCTCCGTCCGGCCGACCGAGTCGCGTCAGCAGCGGATGCGCGCAGAACCTCCCGTCACGCACTCCGATTCCATGCTCGGCAGACAGGTAGGCGGCGATCTCCCCGGGCTCGTACCCGTCGATCGTGAACGTCACGATTCCCACGGTGTCCGGCGCGTCCGACCACAGCCGCAGAAATTCCACACCGTCCACGTCCGCGAGTCCGGACAGAAGTCGGGACGTCAACGCCGCTTCGTGCTCGGCTACTCGGCCGAAGTCCAACTCGGCCAGCGCGTCGCATGCCGCAGCGAGGGCTGCGGCGCCGAGGACGTTGGGAGTGCCGGCCTCGTGCCGGGCCGGAGCCGGTGCCCACTCGGTGGATTCGACGGTCACGTTGCGCACCGCCCCACCGCCGGCGAGGTACGGTTCCGCCGCATCGAGCCAGTCACTTTTTCCTACCAGCACGCCCGACCCGAAGGGTGCGTACAACTTGTGCCCGGAGAACGCCAGGTAGTCGACGCCCCATGCCTCCAGATCGATCCGCCTGTGCGGCGCGAGTTGCGCCCCATCGACGAGAATCCTTGCACCGCAACGGTGCGCGACATCCGCCAGAACCGCGATGGGCAGCACCTCACCGGTGACATTGGACGCCCCGGTGACAGCGAGAAGGGCAGTGGGCTTCGAGCACAATTCCGCCACGAGCAACCGAACGGTTTCGGCGAGGGTGTCAGCTGCCCGGACGACACGGGAGTTCTTCCAGGACAACAGATTAGCGTGGTGCTCGATGTCGAGCACCACCGTGCTGCCAGGAACGCACCCCGCCAGCAGGTTGAGGGAATCGGTGGTGTTCCGGGTGAATACCACCGCCTGGTCGTCGCAAGCTCCCACGAACTGTGCAACCGAGGCGCGCGCCTTCTCGTAGCAGGCGGTCGACACCCGGGATGCGTACCCGGCCCCGCGGTGCACGCTCGAGTACGTCGGCAGCAATGCACTGATTCGATCAGTCACCTGCGCCAGTGCGGGCGCGCTTGCCGCGTAGTCGAAGTTGACGTAGGTGCAGTCACCTCCCTGCACCAGCGGAACCCGCAGGTCGGAGCCCGAAACCGGGGCAAGGGGGGCTACGCACACATCAGCGGTCAATACAGCAGTCATCACGACATCCCTCGTACTCAGGGACTCGTCACAGGGATAGCCCTCGGAGTCCGCGCTTGCCGGGTCCGGTATGAACCTCAGCCTGGTCGTCACCCGGAGCACCCCACCGCGGTGGAGGGTTGCCGACCAGCTAGCCGGGGCTTGACGCTGGTACTCGTGACCTGATTCGAAGATTGCAGGATCGACGCGAAGTTGTCAACCCACTACCTCGGGCTCACCCCCAGAAGTGGTGCGAGCTGAGTCGCAATCGGGTTGAGGTTCAATCGATTCGGGTCCTTCTTCGGCTTGGAATCCCACGGCTGGACCGTTGCGGGATCACCGAGGACGATCCGGTTGGCGCTTCGCACGCCGGTCACGCTCCCCTGCGGCGTTTCGCAGTTCGCCGCCGTGTTCTGAGGAAAGTCCTGCTGGGTGTCGTCGAAGTCGGGATTCCGGCGCTTCATTTCCTCGAGTATCGCCTGCGTGCCCTCGTAACCGACCGTGCACGGAGGCGGGTTGTTCACCTCGCCGACCAATCCCAGGTGCACGGTGCCGTCTCCGGGGGCGATGGTGGAGGAGGCGGCGGCAATTCCCGGCAAGTATACGAACAGGGTGCGAAGGGCGTCCGCCTGAACCGAGAGCGTCTCGACGGTCATGCCGAGGTTGGTGAGGTTCCTGGTCACCGCCCCTCCGGATTCGCTGACGAGCGCGCCCACTTCATCACTGGCCGCCGTTCCGTTCTCGATCAGGGCCCGCACGTCGGGGTCGGATGCGCGCAGCTGTGCTGCGAGAGCGTCGAGGTCGGTGCTGAATTGCTCGATGGCCGAGGACTGTTCGGACTGCGTCGCCAGCACAGGTCGGCCGTCGCGCAGCAGCGCCAATGTCTCGTCGAGCGACTCGGAGCCCGACTGCGACAGTCCCGCCAGCGCATCCGCGAGAACTTGAATGTCCTCGCCTTTACCGTTGAACGCCATCCCCAGTTCGGTCACGACCGTACGCAGCGCATCGACCGGGACCGAGTCGGCCAATTCTTTTGTTCCGGCGAGCAATTCCTCGACCGGGACGGGAGTTACCGTGCTGCCCAGTGTGATCACAGATCCATCTTCGAGAAACGGCCCACGATCGGTGTCGGGCTGGAGGTCGACGTATTGCTCGCCGATCGCCGACCTGTTGGCCACCACGGCCTTCGCGGACGCAGGGATGGCAGGCGCGCTCTTGTTGATCTTCAACTCGACATCGACACCGTCCGAGGTCAGCGACAATCCACCCACGCGGCCGACGGGAACTCCCCGGTACGTGACTTCGGCATTGCTGAAAATCCCCCCGGAATTCGCGAGCTCGACGCTGACGGTGTATTCGCCGAACCCGAGTAGATTGTCGAGACGCACATACTGGGCGCCGACGTAAACCAGACCGGCCATAGCGATGAGAATCAGCCCGGCCAGCTGCCATTTGACGAGTGCTGAGGTCATCGCTTGGCGACGCTCGCGCTCTTGTGCTGCACATGCTCGGCGCGGGCTGTCTCGATAATGGCAGTCACAGGGCACTCCGGGAGGTATTTTATCTGGGACGAGAAGTCACATACATACCTAGCCGGAAGGCTTCGGCTGTGCAAACCCCGCGTCGGGCCCTGAGCGGCCAGAGCGGGCAGCGCGCGTCGCTGCATGGCCGACCGGTGGCGAAACCCACAGGTCAGCGCGCACATTCTGCTGCGCACAGTGACCGTAATCACTACCTGGTGGAATAGTGATGTCCACTGCTTCCGGCCTGACGGGGTTCCTCGCGGCTCGCGGCTCACCTCATCTCCTACGAAGGGAATCGAGGAACTGCTTCATTCGCCGCCCGCCCGACATTCGCCGGAAATCGCCGGGGTGAAGAATGACCACGGGCGCCCGACAGCAAGCACCCACTGTTCACCAACTGGCTACTTGATCGTGAGATAACGAGCAGTACGCATCAACCGCCCGCTCAGAGAAGGAATCCTGGATTGTCTCTCCAGTCACCGACGGATTCGGATCGTTCGCTCCGCATACCCCAGGAATTTCTTCGCCGCGAGTTCGCACCGGCGCCGCGCACCCTCATCGACGTTCTGTACGCCACCGCAGACGAGTATCCCGACGCCGCGGCGATCGACGACGGCACGACGTCGTTGACCTACCGGGAACTGCTCGAGGAAATCGGCCGCGGCGCGGAGCAATTGGCCGAGTCCGGAGTCGGGGCAGGCGACCGGGTCGGCATCCGCATGCCTTCGGGGTCGTGCGCTCTGTATGTCACCATTTTGTCGACGCTGGCGATAGGCGCCGCGTACGTTCCCGTCGACGCGGACGATCCCGAGGAACGCGCCGCCCTCGTGTTCGGCGAGGCTCGGGTGCGCTGTGTGGTGACGGGCTCCGGCATCACGCCCGGAACCGCCTCCGAGCGGTCGGAGCTTCCGGCCACCCGCCCACCGACGGTCGACGACGACGCGTGGATCATCTTCACCTCCGGATCCACCGGCACACCGAAGGGCGTCGCGGTCAGCCATCGGAATGCCGCGGCATTCGTGGATGCCGAGGCACGAATGTTCCTGCAGGACGAGCCCATCGGGCCCGGCGACCGAGTACTCGCCGGACTGTCGGTGGCTTTCGACGCGTCCTGTGAGGAGATGTGGCTGGCGTGGCGACACGGAGCCTGCCTGGTTCCCGCACCGCGATCGCTCGTGCGCAGCGGTATGGACCTCGGTCCTTGGCTGGTTGCCCGAGACGTCAGCATCGTGTCGACGGTGCCGACGCTTGCATCGCTGTGGCCGGCGGAGGCGCTCGAGGCCGTCCGTCTCCTCATCTTCGGAGGCGAGGCATGCCCACCCGAACTTGCGGAGCGCCTGGCCGTCGACGGACGAGAAGTCTGGAACACATACGGGCCCACCGAGGCCACGGTCGTCGCGTGCGGTGCGCTGATGGACGGACGGAGCCCTGTCAGCATCGGCCTTCCCTTGGACGGATGGGATCTCGCGGTAGTCGACGGCTCCGGGGAGCCGGTGTCCGAGGGCGAGGTGGGCGAACTTGTGATCGGTGGTGTCGGTCTGGCCCGCTATCTCGACCCTGCGAAGGATGCGGAGAAGTACGCGCCCATGCCGACCCTCGGATGGGATCGCGCCTATCGCAGCGGTGATCTCGTCCGTCTGGATCGGCGCGGACTGCTGTTCCAGGGACGCGCCGACGATCAGGTGAAACTCGGTGGCCGGCGTATCGAACTGGGCGAGGTCGACAATGCCCTGCAGAATCTGCCGGGAGTCGGCGGTGCGGCCGCGGCCGTACGCAGGACCGGCGCCGGTCACCAGATTCTCGTCGGCTATCTCGCCAGCACGGATCCCGACTTCGATCTGAAAGCAGCCCACGCGACGCTCTCGGAGCAGTTACCGGCCGCGCTGGTGCCCCGGCTGGTTCTGGTCGGCGAGCTTCCCACTCGCACGTCCGGCAAAGTAGACCGAAATGCACTGCCCTGGCCGCCGCCCGGGATCGACGACGTGGCGGAGGACCTGGGACTCGACGGCACATCGGCGTGGGTCGCGGAGCTGTGGACGTCGATTCTCGGCGCGCAGATTACCGGCCCTGCCGACGACTTCTTCGAGCTGGGCGGCGGTTCCCTCGCGGCCGCCCAGCTGGTCACTGCGCTACGCGAGCGGTTCCCCGAGGTCACCGTGGCGCAACTCTACGACCATCCGCGGCTCGGCTCGCTGGCGGAGTATCTCGACGAACTCGCACCCATCGATGCCGCAGAACCCCGTCTCGTCACCCCCACTCCGCGTCGCAGCCAACTGCTGCAGATCGCGGCCACCGTTCCGCTCACTACCCTCACCGGTCTGCAGTGGGTCACCTGGCTTGCCATCGCCAACAACGTCTTCGCGTACGTCGCGGACGCGTCGTGGGCACCCACCGTGTCGTGGTGGTGGGTCCTGGCCGCATTCGTCGTGTTCATCAGCCCGGTGGGCCGGATGGCGATCTCGGTGATCGGCTCGCGGATCCTTCTCCGGACGCTCGAGCCAGGGACTTATCCCCGCGGGGGCAGTGAACACCTCCGGCTGTGGGTGGCGCTGAGACTCACCGAGGCCAGCGGCGCGGCCAACCTGTCGGGCGCACCGTGGATGCTCTATTACGCCCGGGCCTTGGGCGCCACCGTCGGGAAGGGCGTCGACCTGCACACACTTCCGCCCGTCACCGGCATGCTCGAACTCGGTGACGGCTGTTCGGTCGAGCCGGAAGTGGATCTGTCCGGTCACTGGGTGGACGGTGACCTCGTGCACATCGGCGAGATCAAGATCGGTCCCGGGGCCACCGTCGGTGCCCGGTCCACGTTGCTGCCCGGCGCCCGCATCGGACGAGGCGCGGAGGTCGAGGCCGGTTCGGCGGTGTTCGGACGGGTCAAGGCGGGTCAGCACTGGGCGGGTTCACCCGCCGTCAAGGTCGGCAAGGCCGCCCACCCGTGGCCCGAAGAAACCCCGCGACGCGCGTCGTACTGGGTGCCCGTGTTCGGGGTCACGTCGATGCTGATCGCCGGCCTCCCGATCTTTGCCCTCCTGTCCGGCATCGCCCTGATCGGCTGGCGGATCCGCGATGCCGGGACGATCGGATCCGCCGTACTGCAGTCGCTGATCGTTCTCCCGATCGCCACTGTTCTCAGCCTTGCGGTGTTCGCCGTTCTCACCGTGATCGCCGTTCGGCTGTTGTCGATCCGGTTGCGAGAGGGGTACCACCCGGTCCGCAGTCGCACCGGATGGCAGGTGTGGGCCACCGAGCGGCTCATGGACTCAGCCCGGACGTTCCTGTTTCCCTTGTACGCGAGCCTGTTGACACCCGGCTGGCTGCGATTGCTGGGCGCCCGGATCGGCAAGAACGTCGAAGCCTCGACAGTGCTGCTGCTGCCGAAGTTCACGACGGTCGCGGACGGCGCGTTCCTGGCCGACGACACGATGGTCGCGAGTTACGAGCTCGGCGGCGGTTGGATGCACATCGAGGACGCAAAAATCGGCAAGCGGGCGTTCCTCGGCAACTCCGGAATGACCGGCCCGGGACGACGGGTGCCGAAGAACGGGCTCGTCGCGGTGCTGTCGGCGGCGCCCTCCAAGGCCAAGTCCGGTTCTTCTTGGCTGGGGAGCCCACCCGTCCGCCTGCGCAGGGCCCCGGGTGACACCGACGCCGCACGCACTTTCCATCCGCCGTTCCGGCTGAAGGTCGCCCGGGCGATCGTGGAGACGTGCCGTTTGATCCCGGTGATGGTGACGTTCGGAATTGGGCTCGGGGTGCTGTTCACACTCGAGGTGATGGCCGACCTGATCGGCTTCTGGCTGGCCGCCCTGGCCAGCGGCGTGGTCCTCCTCGGCGCCGGCGCCGTGGCCGGATCGATATCCGTAGCGGCCAAGTGGCTGGTGGTGGGGCGCATCGGAAAGGTCGAGCATCCCCTGTGGAGTTCATTCGTCTGGCGTAACGAGGTGTCGGACGCGTTCGTCGAGACCGTCGCCGCACCGTGGTTCGCGCGCGCCGCCACGGGCACCGCCGTACTCAACGTGTGGCTGCGCGGCCTCGGCGCGACCATCGGCAAGGGGGTGTGGTGTGAAACCTATTGGCTCCCGGAAGCCGATCTGGTGACCCTCGGCGACGGCGCCACCGTGGAACGGGGGTGCGTCGTGCAGACTCACCTGTTCCATGATCGGATCATGTCCATGGACACCGTCACGTTGGGAGCCGGCGCCACCCTCGGCCCGCACTGTGTCGCGCTGCCCGCCGCCGGAATCGGTGCAGGCGCCACGGTCGGACCTGCGTCACTGGTCATGCGCGGCGACACCGTACCGCCCTCCACCAGGTGGCAGGGCAACCCCATCGCACCGTGGGCGGCGACGTGAAGCCCGGTAAAGGGCTCGACGAACCCCTCGACCCGTATCTCCCTCAGAATGGCAACCGAGGCTATCGGGTGTCACGGTACGAACTCGACCTCACCTACAAGGTCCACAGCAACCGGCTTACCGGGAAGGCCACGATCACCGCTGTCACCACCGAGGCGCGGTCCCGGTTCGCGCTCGACCTGGCGTCCGACCTCCATGTCACCAAGGTCGCTGCCAACGGCGCACGGAACACCAAATGGGTTCATCGGAACGGCAAGCTCGTCGTCACCCCCGCGCAGAAGATCCCGGCGGGCGGTGCACTGGTGTTCACGGTGCAATACGGCGGTTCCCCGAAGCCGATCCGCAGCATGTGGGGCGAGGTCGGCTGGGAGGAACTGACCGAGGGCAGTCTCGTCGCCAGTCAGCCGAATGGCGCTGCATCCTGGTTTCCGTGTGACGATCACCCGAGCTCGAAGGCCAGCTACCGCATGTCCATCACCACCGATTCGCCGTACTACACGGTGGCCAACGGTGCGTTGGTGAGCAAGCAGACCCGGGCCAGCCAGACCACGTGGGTGTACGAGCAGGCCGAGCCGATGTCGAGCTATCTGGCCACGGTTCAGATCGGCCCGTACGAGCGACGACGAGTGAATTCGGGGGGCGTCAAGATCTTCGCCGTGCACCCGCCGCGACTTCGCTCGTCGTTCGATGTCGATTTCGGACGCCAACCCGAAATGATGGATGTCTTCGGCAGACTGTTCGGCCCGTACCCGTTTGCCGATTACACGGTCGTCGTCACCGACGACGACCTGGAGATTCCGGTCGAGGCGCAGGGACTGTCGATTTTCGGCGCCAACCACTGCACGGGCAGCCGCGCCTTCGAACGATTGGTGGCCCACGAGCTCGCCCACCAGTGGTTCGGTAACAGCCTCACGTTGCGTCAATGGCGGGACATCTGGCTGCACGAAGGATTCGCCTGTTACGCCGAATGGCTCTGGTCGGAGAATTCCGGCGGACCCGCAGCGCATCAACTCGCGTTACAGGCCCATCAGGGTCTGTCCCGGAAACCGCAGGATCTGGTGGTCGCGGATCCTGGGCCGCAGTTGATGTTCGACGACCGCATCTACAAGCGCGGCGCAGTCACTCTCCACGCACTGCGACTTCGGCTGGGTGACGAACGGTTCTTCGCATTGCTGCAGCAGTGGACCCGGTCGCACAGCCACTCCAGCGTCAGCGCGGAACAGTTCACCGATCTCGCCGCGCGGTACACCGATGAGTCGCTACGAACCCTCTGGGACACCTGGCTGGGCGAAAAGGCGCTGCCTCCTCTCTGAGAGACGCCGACGCTCATGCACCGTCTCGCCACACGACGGCGGAGACGCGCTTGGCGACGTCCGTCATCTGCGGGCCGGACTTCACCCCGTTGAGCGCCCCGAATTCGACCGTTTCGGTGTCGAAGATGCCGGCAAAGGCGTAGACGTCGTAGGTCCCGTTCGGGGCGTCTGCCGACACGGCGTAACTGATCGGCTCTTCGTATACCTCCCCGGGAGCCAGGTCGACGTCGATCGGCCCGAAGATCGGATCACTGATCCCGCCGTCCGGCGACGTCACGCTTGCCCATACCTGCCCCGCATAGGGCTGATCCTCGGGTGCCGCCACCACCATCGTCGCCGCGATGGTTCCCCCGTTCTCGGGCAGGGTCGTCGAGTCGTCCGCGGTCAGCGACACCCGCACCGGAAGGTCGGTGTCGGGTAGCTGGGGTCGTGTCGAGGAAGGCGAGCCGTCGCCGACGTCGGGCCAGTCGTCTGCCCAGACGATCCGGTCGATCATTCCTTCGCGGCGCTGAGCTCCGCTGGGCAGTGTGACGTCGTCGCGCGGAATGGCGTGGTAGACGATCCAATCGTTCCCGGCGTCGTCCGTCACCACGGTGTTGTGTCCAGGTCCGGCCCACGGGTCGCTGCCCGCGAGGATGAGCGCGCCGCCCCCCTCGTTGAGGTCCTGCCCCTTGCGGTCGAGGTAGGGCCCGGTCAGCGATCTGGACCTGCCGACCACCACGCGGTACGCGGTGTCCCCGCCGTTGCAGCAGTTCCCGGCGGACAGAAACAGGTGGTAGTAGCCGTTGCGGAAAGTGATGAAGGGGCCTTCGAACCGGTCGTCCGCGATCTGCACCGGCTCGCCCACCGGCGCCGCACCGTCCCCGTCCAGCGGGATTGCGTAGATGCCGCGGAAGTTGCCGACGACCATCGTCTTCGACGTTCCGTCGTCCCACACGAACGGGTCGATCGTGCCCTCGATGCCCACGTCCTGCGCACAGAACACCGGGCGACCAAGATCGGTCCACGGCCCGGTCGGACCCGGAGCCGTCGCGAGTCCGATACACGGATTCGACTCGTCGTAGAGCGAGTAGTAGAGGCTATACCCGCCGCCCGATTCCAGGACGTGCGGGGCCCAGGCAAGTTTTCCCTCCGGATGCCACTCGGGCAGGTTCGGGAACACGTCGCCCACATACATCCAGTCCATGAGATCGAAGGACTTGAACATCGACATGTTGTGCATGCCCTGGCCGTCGCCCCAGTCGTCCGCGGTGGTGTACATGTAGTACATACCGTCGGCCGCACGGACCACGCTGGGGTCTGCAGCAACGGGCTCCACGACGGGGTTCGCCGCCACCGGGGACGCGGGCACCATCAAAGCGAGCAGAGACAGAGTCGTCACGATCCATCCCCGTCGCGGCAGTCTTCGCCGTCCCATGGGGGGCCGCACGCATGACTCCGCCTCGACGCCATCAGATTTCTGCACGTTGCTCCCTACCGTGGACCCCAGCCGAGCGGAATGTGGCAAATGTATACGGCTGAGGCTCAGGTTAAGAGTTGAGTTCTCCGATGCGTCGAACCGAAACCAAACTGTGCCCTTCCGCGTGCGCCCGACCGACCGATTCGGTGGCGCACGCTGTTACGAGCTTTCGCGGGCAGAGGGCAGATGCGAGCGCCAGTGGACGACGGCGAGGAGGAGACATCCCGCGGCCGCGATGGCGCCGAAAGCAAACATTCGCGGGTAGGTCACCGCGGCGAAGTTCTCGGAGAAAAATGCCATTGCCGCAGGCATCGCGAAGCCCAGATAGGTGAGCGAGTAGAACACCGCGGTCAGGCCGGCCAGATCGTCCGGTCCGGCAATGCGCTGAATTTCCTGCAGCCCGGACACCAAGGCCATGCCGTATCCGCAACCCAGCACCACCGCAGCGACGAGTGCGAGCGGAACGGTCAACGCGGAAGACGCGGCCGCTGCCATCCCCATCCCAGCCATGACGAAGACGAGGGCAACGACGACTGCTCGCGTATTGCGAGGCGTATCGATCTTGCGGCCCAGCGCCTGGATCGCGAAGCCGGATCCTAAGCCCACCATGCACATCAGTGCCGAGAACGCGAGGGGCACCCCACCGCCGTGCTGGGACATGAGCGCCGGAAGTACCGCATACGCGGCGGCCGCAGTCCCGAATACCCAGGGCGCGAGGGGTGCGATGACGAGAAGGAAACGCCGGTGTGCCGCCGAGGGAATCGCCAGATCCCGAGCGAGCGACACCCGGTCGGAGAGCGGTTGAGCTGCACGGGTTTCCGGCGCACGCAACAATGCGATGGCCGCGGTGATCGCAATTCCGCTGTGGACGAGGTACGACAGGACACTGGGCAGTGGAGCCCATTGCGCAAGGACGCCGGCGACCCCGGCGCCCAGACCGAACCCACCGGTGAGGCTCATCGCGGCCCGTCTGGCACCGGCTCCTTCCGTCGCGGTGGGATCCCACGGCGCGGTCGACAGCTCCTTCACCCAGCTTCCCCCCACTGCCATTCCGAGCCCGAGCGCGACGCCGCACAGGATTCGGCCTGCGATGAGCATGGCCGCGGAGTCCGCGCCGAGTGCGAGCAGTACCGAACCTGCCACCGTCAGCACCGGGGCGGGCAGCAGAATCGGACGCCTGCCGAGCCGGTCGGACAGGGGTCCGCCCAGGAGGAGGGCGGGAACGATCCCGAGAACGTAGGCGAACAAGAAGAGGTCGACGGTCACCGGCGAGAAACCGTGGTCGGCGCGGTACATGCCCAGGAGCGGCGTGAATTCGTTGCCTCCCCACGCGACCGCGAACATCGTCGCGGCGACCTGCAACCACGCCCGCGTGGACACCACGGTGTCGGGCAGTGCGGCTTGCGACTCGCGCACGGAGGTCATCGAGCCACTCCCCTCGGATTCAGAGCGTGAACTCGGCGCATGTGGTCGAGCACCGCTGCCTCGAACCCGTCCGCGTCACCGTCGTTCACCAGGTCGGTCAGCTGCTCGTGCTCCGCGAGAATCCTCGGCAGTTGCCCTGGGTCGCGGGTGATCGAGTGGGCGGTCATCCGGCGCTGCCTCTCCCGAAGGCTCGAATAGAACGTCGCGAGCAGTGGATTCTCCGCGGCATCGACGATCAGGCGATGAAAGTCGGCATCCGACGCACTGAAGGCAGCCACATCGCCTCTTGCGGCGATCTGCCGCTGTTCCTCGAGATTGGCGCGCAGCCGGGCGACGAGCACCTCACGTGCGTGCGGCCGCTCCGCCAGGATCCGAACGGCGTGTGTCTCGACGAGCTGTCGCGCGTCGACGATGTGCTCGGCTTCCCCCTCTGCCACCGCGACGACGAGAGCGCCCCGCTTCGGATACAACCGCATCCATCCCTCGGCCTCGAGACGAAGAAAGGCCTCGCGGACGGGTGTGCGACTGAGACCCACGCGCTCCGCGATCTCGCCTTCGCTGATCAACTCACCACCGGGCAACCCACCCGACAGGATGAGCTCCTTCACCTCGCGGTAAACCTGCTCCGCTGCCGAATACAACATAGACACAAGATGTATTTATACGCTCTCGCTGCCAGAGCGAGGCATCGGACCCCGGCTCAGTCGGCCAACACAGCCTTGAGGAACGTCTTGGTTCGGTCGTGTTTCGGTGCGGAGAACATGGTTACCGGATCCCCCTCTTCCACGATGCGGCCGGCGTCGAACATCATCACCCTGTTCGATACGTCGCGTGCGAATTGCATCTCATGTGTGACGATGAGCATCGTGATGTCCGTGGTGAGGGCCACGTTCCTCAATACGTCCAGCACGTCCGCCACCAACTCCGGATCAAGGGCCGACGTCACCTCGTCGAGCAGCAGGATGTCGGGATCCATCGCCAGCGCTCGGGCGATCGCAACCCGCTGCTGTTGGCCACCGGACAGCTGCGTCGGATGCGCTGTCTCCTTGTCCGACAGCCCTACTGTGTCGAGCAGTTCACGGGCGCGCTTCACTGCCGCCGACTTGTCGAGCCCGAGGACGTGGATGGGTGCCTCGGTAATGTTCTCGATCACGTTCATGTTGGGGAACAGGTTGAATTGCTGAAAAACCATTCCGATTCGACGCCGTATGCGACGAACGTACTTCTCCGACGCCGGGACGAGTTTGCCTCCCCGCTCCTCGTGGGTGAGGCGCTCTCCGTCGACCCAGATGATCCCGTCATTCACCTTTTCGAGGGTCATGAGCAATCGCAGAATCGTCGTCTTACCCGAACCA
Organism: Rhodococcus sp. USK13; assembly: GCF_018343855.1. Lineage (NCBI taxonomy): Bacteria > Bacillati > Actinomycetota > Actinomycetes > Mycobacteriales > Nocardiaceae > Rhodococcus > Rhodococcus sp. USK13. The sequence continues at coordinate 7,167,595 of NZ_CP069242.1, forward strand.
CTCGGGCCGATCAACGTGACCCGGTCGCCACGCTCCACCTGGAAGTCGAGGTGATCGAGCACGACGTGGTCGCCGAACCGCTTCACGACGTCGTCGAACCTGATCATCGGGGTGCCTGAGTTCGCTTTATGCGGCAAGACGCTTCTCCAATCGCCGTATGAGCAGGGAGGTCGGGTAACTGGCGATCAGGAAGATCACACCGGCGAGGGTCAACGGCTCGAGGTACTGAAAATGCCGGGCCCCGAATTGCTGGGCCGCCGTCACCATTTCGATCACCGTGATCGCGAACAGCAACGGGGTGTCCTTGAACATCGACACGGCATAGTTCCCGAGAGCCGGAACTACCCGGCGGATTGCCTGCGGCAGGATGATCGCCCGCCACGTACGGGCCGGTGCGATGGACAGCGCTCTCGCTGCCTCCCACTGGCCGACGGGTACCGCCTCGATCCCTGCCCGATACACCTCCGCCATGTAGGTCGAGTAGTGGATGCCGAGGACCACTACCCCGATCTGCAAGGGTGACAGAGTCGTAAACGTGTAAAAGACGAACAGCAGCTGCACGACGAGGGGTGTGAGACGGATGAATTCGCTCACCGCCCGCACCGGCATTGCGATCCAGCGCGGAGCGGCCTGCCGGATCAGCGCGATGACCAGGCCGAGCACCACGGATATGAGGAAGCCCAATACGGTTGCGACGAGGGTGATCTTGAATCCGTCGAGCAACACGGGTAGCGCCTCGAACGCGCGATCCCAACTCCACTGGACGCTCATTTTTCAGCAGCCTCCAGTCCGCGCGGGTCCGAGGGCGCCAGCGAGAAGATCTCCCGCAAGGAGGGACCGGTACCCAGTCTGTTCTTCGCCCGAACCTCGAGCGCATTCATCAACAGCGTCAGCACGTAGCCGATGACGAAGTAGATGACGAGCCCGACCCCGAACGCAAAGAGCGTGTTGCCCGTCGTACGCCGAAGTTGATCTATCTCGAATGTCAGGTCCTGCAGCAGGATGTAACTGGCCAAGGCAGTGCCCTTGAGCAGTTGGATCAGAAGATTCGTCAGGGGAGGGATCATCTCGGCCCAGGCCTGTGGAAACACCACCCGACGAAGCCTCTGCCAGTGCGTGAAATCCAACGCCGTGGCAGCTTCCCATTGCGACTGCGGTACCGAATTGATCGCTCCCCGCACGACTTCCGCTCCGTAGGCGCCATAGTTGAGGCCCAGGGCGAGTATCCCGCACAGTACGGGGTCGATGAGATATCCGAACAGCGGGACCACGTAGAAAAGCCAGAACAACTGCACTAGCAGTGACGTGCCGCGGAAGAATTCGATGAAAACGCGCGCCGAACCTCTGACGATTACCTGGTGTGAACGAGCCGCCAACCCGAGCACCACTGCAAGCACGAAAGCAAGGAGAGCACCGCCCGCAGTGAGTTCGAGGGTGATGATGATTCCCTCCTGGATGCCCGGCCAGGCATCGAAGAGGGCATCGAAATCCTCCTTCACAACAGAGTCCCGTCCGACTCAGCCCTGCCCTTCGCACAGCTTCGCCGTGGTCAGTTGCGGATCGGGAAGCTCTGCCTCGGTGAATCCGAAGGAACCGACGATCGAGAGGTACTTGTCCTTGTCCGCCGTGATCTTTGCCAGTTCGGCGTTGTAGGCGTCCCTCAGCTCGGTGTCTTCCTTACGGAAGACGGTGCCGCCGGCGCCTACCTGGGGGACCCCGTTGATTTCTGCGACGAAGGAATCAGTCACCTCCACAGGCACTTGCGGGTTGTTCTGCGCCAGCCAGTTCAGCGAGATTCCCGTCAGTGCGAAGACGTCGGCGCGGCCGTTCGCAATGGCATCCATGCCATCCTGCGGCGACGCCACCTGTGTGGCCTCGATGCCGAGGTCCTGTGCGTAGTCGGACTCGATTGCGCCGGTCATGGCGGCCATGCGGACGCCGCTGTCTTTGACCGACTGCATGTCGGTGAGCTTCGCCGGATTGCCCTTGGGCACCATCAGCGCTGTCGTGTAGTTGAATTCGGGCTCGCTGAACGCTGCTTGTTCGCAGCGCTGCGGAAGGATGGACATTCCGGCACTGACAACGTCGAATCGGCGCGCCTGCAGTCCTGGAATGAGGGCTCCGAAGTCCGTGCTGACGCCTTCGACATTGTCTATTCCGAGGTTCTTGAAAATCTCCCGGTGCAGGGCCACGGTGGCGCCTGTCAGCTTCCCGTCCTGCTCGAAGCTGTACGGGGCCTCGCCGGCGAATCCCACGGTTACCGTTCCCTCGGAACGGAGCTGCTCCAGCAGTGAATCGCCGCTGCTCGAGTCGGTCTTCGTGCACCCTGCGACCGAGCCCGCTGCTACGACGAGTCCCGCCATTGCAACAGCGGCTCGGACCGTAGGACGTCGTTTCGAGTTGGTGCTGCTCACCACGGATTCCCTTCGTTGCCTGAGGTGATCCGGCCGGGCGCACCACGTGGCACGATCCGACCCGGATCTGCCCGGGTCACGTTACGCAGGCGAACGAGTCACCGCGCGCTAAACGACGGAATTGGCCGCGGCGCGATGAACGTCGGCGAAAGGATTTTGTTGTGGAATGCCGGAAGCCCCCCAACAGGTGTTGGGGGGCTTCCGGTAACGGATGTTCGGCGGTGTCCTACTCTCCCACACCCTGTCGAGTGCAGTACCATCGGCGCTGGAGGGCTTAGCTTCCGGGTTCGGAATGGGGCCGGGCGTTTCCCCTCCGCTATGGCCGCCGTAACTCTATGAAACTGTCACACACCCTTCATCCCTTTTCCGGTTTCCCCCTGGGGCCACGCACCCGGTGGGGTGCGGAACTGTCGGGAGTTCCGTGAAGGGAATCGGGTATCTGTGTGTTGTTTCAGATACTGCACAGTGGACGCGTAGCTTCTTTGTGGTAAGTCCTCGGCCTATTAGTACCAGTCACCTACACCCATTACTGGGCTTCCAGTTCTGGCCTATCAACCCGGTGGTCTGCCGGGGGCCTTACCCCCTCGAGGGGGTGAGAAACCTCATCTTGGAACAGGCTTCCCGCTTAGATGCTTTCAGCGGTTATCCCTTCCGAACGTAGCTAACCAGCGGTGCTCCTGGTGGAACAACTGGCACACCAGAGGTTCGTCCGTCCCGGTCCTCTCGTACTAGGGACAGCCTTCCTCAAGTTTCTAACGCGCGCGGCGGATAGAGACCGAACTGTCTCACGACGTTCTAAACCCAGCTCGCGTGCCGCTTTAATGGGCGAACAGCCCAACCCTTGGGACCTACTCCAGCCCCAGGATGCGACGAGCCGACATCGAGGTGCCAAACCATCCCGTCGATATGGACTCTTGGGGAAGATCAGCCTGTTATCCCCGGGGTACCTTTTATCCGTTGAGCGACACCGCTTCCACTTGCCGGTGCCGGATCACTAGTCCCGACTTTCGTCCCTGCTCGACTTGTCAGTCTCACAGTCAAGCTCCCTTGTGCACTTGCACTCGACACCTGATTGCCAACCAGGCTGAGGGAACCTTTGGGCGCCTCCGTTACATTTTGGGAGGCAACCGCCCCAGTTAAACTACCCACCAGGCACTGTCCCTGAACCAGATCATGGTCCGAGGTTAGAGGTCCAATACGATCAGAGTGGTATTTCAACAACGACTCCACACTCACTGGCGTGAGCGCTTCACAGTCTCCCACCTATCCTACACAAACCGAACCGAACACCAATACCAAGCTGTAGTGAAGGTCCCGGGGTCTTTTCGTCCTGCCGCGCGTAACGAGCATCTTTACTCGTAATGCAATTTCGCCGAGTCTATGGTTGAGACAGCTGAGAAGTCGTTACGCCATTCGTGCAGGTCGGAACTTACCCGACAAGGAATTTCGCTACCTTAGGATGGTTATAGTTACCACCGCCGTTTACTGGGGCTTAAATTCTCAGCTTCGCCACCGAAATGGCTAACCGGTCCTCTTAACCTTCCAGCACCGGGCAGGCGTCAGTCCGTATACATCGTCTTACGACTTCGCACGGACCTGTGTTTTTAGTAAACAGTCGCTTCTCACTGGTCTCTGCGGCCCCACCCAGCTCACACTGCAAGAGTGATCACCAGACGAGGCCCCCCTTCTCCCGAAGTTACGGGGGCATTTTGCCGAGTTCCTTAACCATAGTTATCTCGATCGCCTTAGTATTCTCTACCTGACCACCTGTGTCGGTTTGGGGTACGGGCCGTGTGAAAGCTCGCTAGAGGCTTTTCTCGGCAGCATAGGATCACTGAATTCGCCTCATTCGGCTATGCGTCACCTCTCAGGATATGTGTGACCCGGATTTGCCTAGGTCACTCCCTACAGGCTTACACCAGTATTACCACTGACTGGCTCAGCTACCTTCCTGCGTCACCCCATCGCTTGGCTACTACCAGATCAGGTCCCACGCATCCGCCACCTGCGAACCCGAAGGTTCACACGCGGTTTCAGGGTGGTTAGTATCACTGATTCACCAGGGGCGCGTTCACACGGGTACGGGAATATCAACCCGTTGTCCATCGGCTACGCCTGTCGGCCTCGTCTTAGGTCCCGACTCACCCTGGGCGGATTAACCTGGCCCAGGAACCCTTGGTCATTCGGCGGACGAGTTTCTCACTCGTCTTTCGCTACTCATGCCTGCATTCTCACTCGTGTGGCCTCCACGGCTGGGTCACCCCGCCGCTTCCATGGCCACACGACGCTCCCCTACCCATCCACACCACTGCCCACCCTCCCGCAGGAAAATGGGGGTGCATTGTGTGAATGCCGCAGCTTCGGTGGTGTACTTGAGCCCCGCTACATTGTCGGCGCAGGATCACTTGACCAGTGAGCTATTACGCACTCTTTCAAGGGTGGCTGCTTCTAAGCCAACCTCCTGGTTGTCTTCGCGACCCCACATCCTTTTCCACTTAGTACACGCTTAGGGACCTTAGCTGGCGATCTGGGCTGTTTCCCTCTCGACTACGAACCTTATCGCCCGCAGTCTCACTGCCGCGCTCTCACTCACCGGCATTCGGAGTTTGGCTGATTTCGGTAAGCTTGTGGGCCCCCTAGACCATCCAGTAGCTCTACCTCCGGTGAGAAACACGCGACGCTGCACCTAAATGCATTTCGGGGAGAACCAGCTATCACGGAGTTTGATTGGCCTTTCACCCCTACCCACAACTCATCCCCTCAGTTTTCAACCTAAGTGGGTTCGGTCCTCCACGACGTCTTACCGTCGCTTCAACCTGGCCATGGGTAGATCACTCCGCTTCGGGTCTAGAACATGCCACTATGAACGCCCTATTCGGACTCGCTTTCGCTACGGCTACCCCACACGGGTTAACCTCGCGACATGCCACTAACTCGCAGGCTCATTCTTCAAAAGGCACGCCATCACCCCCAACACCGAAGTGTTCGAAGGCTTTGACGGATTGTAAGCGCACGGTTTCAGGTACTATTTCACTCCCCTCCCGGGGTACTTTTCACCTTTCCCTCACGGTACTAGTCCGCTATCGGTCACCAGGGAGTATTCAGGCTTATCGGGTGGTCCCGACAGATTCACACCAGATTTCACGGGCCCGGTGCTACTTGGGTTTCCATCACGACAGTCACAATGTTTTCGTGTACGGGATTCTCACCCTCTACGACAGGCCGTTCCAGACCACTTCCACTAACACCATGATTTCTTACTGTCGGCCAACACGGCAGCATTGACAAGATGAACCCCACAACCCCACGAATGCAACGCCTGCCGGCTATCACACATCCATGGTTTAGCCTCTTCCGCTTTCGCTCGCCACTACTCACGGAATCACTATTGTTTTCTCTTCCTGTGGGTACTGAGATGTTTCACTTCCCCACGTTCCCTCCACACACCCTATATATTCAGATGCGGGTAACACGACATCACTCGTGCTGGGTTTCCCCATTCGGACATCCTCGGATCTCAGCTCGGTTGACAGCTCCCCGAGGCTTATCGCAGCCTCCTACGTCCTTCATCGGCTCCTGGTGCCAAGGCATCCACCGTACGCTCTTCATTACTTACAACAAAGATGCTCGCGTCCACTGTGCAGTTCTCAAACAACACACCCGCCTCGAACTCCGCCAGCACCATGCCCACCACCAAAAGTGATGCGGTCTGCCTGACATCCGAACCGGATCGTCACATTCCTGAAAGAAAAAACACTCACGTGTTCTCTCAGGACCCAACAGTATGTCGATATAATTCGCTCTCCCACCAACACACAGGCCGGCAGTTGAGAACCAATACTTGTCAGCGATCCACCCATGAGCAACCACCGGATGACATACGCATCCGAAATGGCCTCTGCCAGACCATCATCCACTGACTGTTCAGCGGTACATGACTGGAGATGCTCCTTAGAAAGGAGGTGATCCAGCCGCACCTTCCGGTACGGCTACCTTGTTACGACTTCGTCCCAATCGCCGATCCCACCTTCGACGGCTCCCTCCCACAAGGGGTTAGGCCACCGGCTTCGGGTGTTACCGACTTTCATGACGTGACGGGCGGTGTGTACAAGGCCCGGGAACGTATTCACCGCAGCGTTGCTGATCTGCGATTACTAGCGACTCCGACTTCACGGGGTCGAGTTGCAGACCCCGATCCGAACTGAGACCAGCTTTAAGGGATTCGCTCCACCTCACGGTCTCGCAGCCCTCTGTACTGGCCATTGTAGCATGTGTGAAGCCCTGGACATAAGGGGCATGATGACTTGACGTCGTCCCCACCTTCCTCCGAGTTGACCCCGGCAGTCTCTTACGAGTCCCCACCATTACGTGCTGGCAACATAAGACAAGGGTTGCGCTCGTTGCGGGACTTAACCCAACATCTCACGACACGAGCTGACGACAGCCATGCACCACCTGTATACCGACCACAAGGGGGCCGTATCTCTACGGCTTTCCGGTATATGTCAAACCCAGGTAAGGTTCTTCGCGTTGCATCGAATTAATCCACATGCTCCGCCGCTTGTGCGGGCCCCCGTCAATTCCTTTGAGTTTTAGCCTTGCGGCCGTACTCCCCAGGCGGGGCGCTTAATGCGTTAGCTACGGCACAGATTCCGTGGAAGGAACCCACACCTAGCGCCCACCGTTTACGGCGTGGACTACCAGGGTATCTAATCCTGTTCGCTACCCACGCTTTCGTTCCTCAGCGTCAGTTACTGCCCAGAGACCCGCCTTCGCCACCGGTGTTCCTCCTGATATCTGCGCATTTCACCGCTACACCAGGAATTCCAGTCTCCCCTGCAGTACTCAAGTCTGCCCGTATCGCCTGCAAGCTCACAGTTGAGCTGTGAGTTTTCACAAACGACGCGACAAACCGCCTACGAACTCTTTACGCCCAGTAATTCCGGACAACGCTTGCACCCTACGTATTACCGCGGCTGCTGGCACGTAGTTAGCCGGTGCTTCTTCTGCAGGTACCGTCACTTTCGCTTCGTCCCTGCTGAAAGAGGTTTACAACCCGAAGGCCTTCATCCCTCACGCGGCGTCGCTGCATCAGGCTTTCGCCCATTGTGCAATATTCCCCACTGCTGCCTCCCGTAGGAGTCTGGGCCGTGTCTCAGTCCCAGTGTGGCCGGTCACCCTCTCAGGTCGGCTACCCGTCGTCGCCTTGGTAGGCCATTACCCCACCAACAAGCTGATAGGCCGCGGGCCCATCCTGCACCAGTAAACCTTTCCACCCCCAGCCATGCAGCCGAAGGTCGTATCCGGTATTAGACCCAGTTTCCCGGGCTTATCCCGAAGTGCAGGGCAGATCACCCACGTGTTACTCACCCGTTCGCCGCTCGTGTACCCCGAAGGGCCTTACCGCTCGACTTGCATGTGTTAAGCACGCCGCCAGCGTTCGTCCTGAGCCAGGATCAAACTCTCCGTTGAAGACTCTAGAAAGAGGCGAACCCCAATCAGTCATAGACATCGAGTCAAATCACTAGCGATCAAAAACTCAAACTAGCTCAATCACACTGACCCCCTCTCCGACGGAAGAAGGAGAAAGAGCCAGCAAATACCCACACCACTCACAACCAAACCCAAAGGCCCAGCCGATCATCCGTGATGCGGAGTACCAAAAACATTTGGCACTGACATTCATCGACACACTGTTGAGTTCTCAAAGAACACGCACACACCATCACCACCAGCACACTCGCTAGCCGCTCCGGGGCAACCGTTCCACCTTATCTCCCCGGACGCACCAGCGCAAACCAGTACTCCATGAAAACTCTCCGGGGAAGAAGCACAACCATACACGATGGCCGACTTCAAGATTTTTCGCCAGGCACTCCGTACAACCTCGTGTCCCAGCCCTGCGGGCGGAGTCGGTGTCCGTGTCGCTCTGACTTCGAATAAGTTACGCGACAGGGGCGTACATTCCAAATCGCCAGGTCGCACGCGGATTATGACCTTCTGAGAGTTCTCGGCCCCGATGCGGAACCCGAACTCGCCAGTTTCATTTATGTTCTGGCCGAAGCTGGTCGCGCCGAACGAGGCAACCATCCAGCCCGCCGGTGGAGCGGGATTGATCGGACGACATGGTCACCCTCAACAACGAGCCGAGAGCGATCGACACCGCTACAGCTCTTCGGCCTCGGGGCAGCCCAGCCCACGCGATCGGGTAGATGTGAATGCAACGCGGGGGCTCAGTCTTCATCTTCGGCGGCAGTCAAAAGGGTGCCGTCGAAGATGACCGAGCGCCCTTCGTGCGGCCGTCGTTACATCCAACTGCACCCAGTGAAGTGTCGACAACCATGGGAGTCTGCACTCCTGAGGTGAGTACGGGAATCACCAATCGACAGAATGCCGGCTCATTGAGCGCGACGGGGTCGGATGCCTAGCGAAGCAGCGCGGGCAGACCCTCGATGCAGTCACGCTGCCCGCGTATGTCGGCGTCTGCTCTCAGCGTGGTGACTGAGATAACGCACCCGGTGACCGCGGCAAAGGACCAGGACCGAGGAGGCACTCGAACCTTCCAAAGCGGCGCAGCAGACCTCAGTTCCCGCCTTCCGGAGGGGCCAGCGGATTCCAGCGTTGCGGCCGCTGGTATCGACCCAAGCCGCTGATGAGTACGCCGATTCCGACACCCCGGCCGTGCAGGTGACCGTGCCGTTGGTCGGCGCCGGCCTGCAGAAACCAGTCATGAGCGCACACCTCTTCGCGTCATAAACCTCTGGGCGTCTTCAACCTTCCGAGGAGACTTCTCGGCACGCATGGCCAACCGGGTGATGACGGGACGAGGAGTCGGTAGGAGCCTTGAACCGCGCCACCTCAACGACCATAGACAAAGAGACTTTTCGATCTGAGGACATGAAGGCGTCGAGAACCGTTGCCTCATAGTTTGATTGGTTACTCACGGGGAAACGCCGTCGCCTCCAGAGCGCCGGCCCGACACACGAAGAGCGTGATTCCCGAAGCACGTGCAACCAAGGAGGGCGCGGACGCCGACGAAACTACCGGTCCGGACGATGACCTGCGGCTATCGCGGTGGCTATCGGGTGCTGGCGCATACCCGCGGCGCCGAGAACCCGTTCGCGGGCTACGGTGCCCAGGGTGCGGGATGGCGAAGGCGCGAGCCGGTGGTGTCGGCACACGCAAAACGCGAACCGACCCAGGCAGGGTTTCCGCGGCAATGGATCGAACGCCGGCCAGGGCTTCGATGCTCGCCCTGCCCCCGGTCCCCCAGTCACCGCGGGAAGCAGTTGACCCGGTTGGCCCGCGATCACTACAGGTTGGCCCGCGATCACTACATCCGCCTCGACTCCAACGGCGACACAACAAACATCTGCAACCCCCGATCATGTGAAAGCCACTGCGGCACTGGGCCGGGACCGCAGTGCATTGGTCTACCGACAGGACCGGACCACCGAGATGGATCGCGACTACGACGGAGTGGTGGCTTAATGACCGCGAATATTAGAACGCCGGATCGGGACCCGACAGCGGGGTTGAGCCTCCTCACCCGCGCTCTGAAAGAGCCGACCCTGCGTGGCGTTGCCGGCCGATTGATCGAGCGCGCCCGTCCGAGAACTGGACCCAGGAAGTATTCCTGGTCGCTTGCCTGCAGCGGGAGGTCCGGCCATGGAAGCCACGACGGTGGATCGCAGATGCGGGCGGCGCGATTCCCCGCCCGCAACTCGTTAAAGGCCTTCGACTTCGACTTCGATTACGCCCGCGGCCTCGAGCGAGACACCTTCGCGGACCCGGGAACCCTCGGCTTCGTGACCGCGGAAGGCAACGTGGTCTTCGGACCGCCCGGCACCAGCAAGACTCTTCTGGCGATCGGCTCGCGATCCGCGCCTTCCAGGGTGAGCACCGCTCGATCACCATCGAGCAATAGTCAGAACCTGTGGATCACCCTCGGCGGGTGACCTGAAGCGGGCGCACCTCCCGAACGAGATAGATGCTCCGGCGGCACTGCAGGCCGAGGCCGCCGCGGTGATGCCCCTGCTGTACCTGCATTGCCTGTCGTCCTCGGACTTCGGCCCGGCGTTGGGGCAGTTCCTTGGCAGCAGCAGCGGCCTGTCGACGGCCACCATCACCCGGATGACCAAGCACTGGCAGGAGGAGGCTAAGGCGTTCAACATGCGCTCGCTGACGGACACCGACTTCGTCTGCATGTGGGGGGTCGACGGGATCCACCCGAGGTCCGACTCGAGCAGGACAGGTGTGCCTGCTGGTCATCGTCGCGTGCGTGCTGACGGCACCAAGGAACTGGTCGCCTTCGACGACGGACACCGCGAATTTCGGAGTCCTGGCTCGACCTGCTCCGCTCGTGCAAGCGTCGCAGGTTGCAGGCCCCGGTGCTCGCATCGGCGTCGGCGGTCTCGGGTTCTGGGTTGCCCTGCGGCAGGTGCTCCCCGACACCGGCGAGCAGCGGTTATTGGTTCCACAAGATTGCCAACGTGCTCAACGCGCTGCCCAGGTCCGCCCAGCCTGGCGCAAAGGCTGCACTAGCCGAGATCTGGAACACCAAAGAAAAGGAGCACGCCCGGGGCGCGGCGAAGACGTTCGCCGCCGACTACGCCTCCAAGTGTCCCAAGGCGACCGCAAAGGTCACCGACGACCTCGATGTGCTGCTCGCCTTCTTTCTATGACTACCGGCCGAGCACTGGATCCCCCTGCACACCACCCGTTCGAGTCGACCTTCACCACCGTGCGGCTCCGGCACTGAGTCACCAAGGGACCCGGCACCCGCGCGCCGGTATCGCGAAGGCGTTCACACTCATGAGCCCACCCATCCGGATGGCGTGCCGTGAACGCACCCCACCTCGTCGCCCTCGTCCGCGCCGACGCGAAGTTCGAGAAGGGCATCCTCATCGGAAACCCGACGACCACGAATCAGGAGGTCATCGGCAAGCCGCGTGACACGACTGGTTGCGCGATGGTCAACTCACTATGAAGTCGAATCCGCTACTGAGGGGAGCTCCTGATGCGCAGCGTGACCTACTCGATGGCCGTGTCGCTGGACGGCTACGTCGTCGGGCCCGACGGGTCCTTCGACTGGAGCTCACCCGACCAAGAGGTTTTCAACCTCGCCACTGACGAGGTACGCCGGGTCGGCGTCCATCTGCTCGGACGACGGCTGTACGAGACCATGCTGTACTGGGAGACCGCCGACCAGAACCCGTCGCTCGACTACTCAACGCTCGAATTCGCCGCGCTTTGGAGAGGGCTCCCGAAGTTGGTGTTCTCCACCACACTGTCGGCGGTGCAGGGAAACGCCCGCCTGGCGTCCAGCGGTCTGGCGGATGAGATCGAGCAATTGCGAGCCGAACCGGCGGAGGGCGACATCGCGGTCGGCGGAGCGACTCTCGCCGCCGAGGCGGCCGCGTTGGGGCTCATCGACGAGTACCGGGCAAGGGTCTACCCGGTGCTGCTGGGCGGCGGCCGCACTTTCTTTCCCCAACGCGAGAATCGGGTGGAGCTCGATCTCATCGAGTCCCGCACCCTCAATTCGAAAGTGGTCTACCTCCGCTACCGCGTAGCCCGCTAGCCGACGCGTCCCGCCGAGCACCCACCGGCCGAACCACCGAGGACTAACCAACCAACCCAGAGGGCCAAATTTCGGTTGCCGGAACGAAGTCAGTTTCAGATGCCGCTGGCACCCTCGGCGGTAGCGAAGCCGAGCGCGGAGCTATCGCGTCACAGATGACTGGGACAAATCTCTCTTCGTCCGCGGTTCAAGAGTATGCCGCTGGACGAGATTCACCTCATGGTCTTTCCTGCGCCGCGGATTCCGGCTGCGGCCGAGGCCCGGAACTCTTTGTAGGTCGTGTATGGGTCTGGTCGGCACCACGGTGTCGTGCGCGCGATCGGTACTGGTGCAATGTAGACATTGTCGTAGTCCGACAACGGTTTCGGCCGGCCGCGTCGACTGATGATGCCGGTGACCGCGCATTTACGCCCGAAGGCAGCATCGAATACGACCGTGACCAAGACCGCATTGAACAGAGCCGGCGCACTCGTACGTAACAAACTATCGCCGACAAATCACTGTCTGGCACAACCCCAGATGCCCACAAGGCGTGGTCTCAATCGGTGCAGTTATTCCACAAGCAACATCGATAAGCAACATCGATTCCATTGATCAAGCGAAACCGGGATTCGAATTGGAAACCATCCCTTGACCGCCCGCGATATATCAAATCCGTCCGGATGCGGCGCGCTCACATACTGGA